>NZ_CP114836.1:1782500-3839705 GCF_027474385.1 Halopseudomonas sp. MFKK-1 | reverse complement strand
TGGCGCGCCAGTTATTGCACCCGCATCTGGGCTGCGTACTGTTTTTCTGCTCGGCCGAATACCCCCTCGACAAACTGGCGACCGCGCTGGATCAGCACTTTGGCGGCGTCATGCTGCTGGGCTGCACCACTGCCGGCGAAATCAGCGCCGCAGGCTATGGCCGCGGCTGCATCAGCGCGGTCGGGCTCGACCTGCGCACCTTCGCGGTCGACTGCACGCTGATCCGTGCGCTCGACAGCTTCAGCCTGGTTGAGGCACAGCAGGCGGTAGAGCGCATGCTCGGTCACTGCCGGCAGGTCAACCTGGCGCCGGTCAAGGATCACACCTTTGCCCTGACGCTGCTCGACGGCCTGTCCAGCCGCGAAGAACTGGTGCTCAACACCCTCAGTGCCGCGCTTGGCAGCATTCCCCATTTCGGCGGCTCGGCCGGTGACGACAACCACCTGAGCCACACCCACGTCTACTATCAGGGCCGCTTTGTGACCGGCGCTGCGGTGGTGGTGATGGTCAACACCTGGCTGGATTTCGAGGTCTTCACCACCCATCACCTTAAACCCACCGAAAGCAAACTGGTGGTGACCGACGCCGACAGCAGCACCCGCACCGTGCTGGAGCTGAACGCCGAACCCGCCGCCGAGGAATACGCCCGGCTGGTCGGCGTGCCGGTGGATGAACTGAGCGGCAAGCACTTTGCCCTCGATGCCCTGGCCGTGCGCATTCGCGACCAGTTCTACGTGCGCTCGATTCAGCGGGTCAATCCGGACCGCAGCCTGACATTCTACTGCGCGGTGGATACCGGCATCGTGCTGACCGCGATGACACCCGGCGAGCTGCTGCCGAATCTGCGGCTGCGTTTTGAGCAACTGCGTCAGCGTCTCGGTGAACCGGTGCTGATCCTCGGCTGCGACTGCTTCCTGCGCCGCATGGAGTCCGAGCTGCGCGGTGAGGATCAGCGCATGTCGGAGTTTCTCGCCGCCAACCGGGTGATCGGCTTCAACACCTACGGCGAGCAGTTCAACGGCATGCACATCAACCAGACCTTCACCGGGGTGGCCTTTGCATTCCCGCGTTGAGTTGCCGCTGCATGACCCGGAGCTGCTGGCCGAGCTGGAAGCCCTGCGGGCGGAAAACCGCAAACTCAAACGCATCAACGGCGCGCTGATCGAGCGGGTCGAATCCAGCTCCAGTCAGCGCACTGAAAGCTACGCCGCGTTTCAGCACTCGGTGGAATTGGCTGAACAGGTGCGCGAACGCACCCAGGCGCTGAACGACATCATGGCCGAGCTGCAGGCCAGCAACCGCCTGCTGAGCGATGCCCGCGCCCGCGCTGAAAAGGCGCATCATTACCTGATCGACGCCATCGAAAGCGTGCCCGATGCCTTCGTGCTGTTCGACGAGAACAAGCGCATCGTGCTCTACAACCGCCGCTTCGCCGCATTCTGGCAGGGCACTGGCGTGCGCATCACCGAAGGCACATCGCTCGGCGAGGTCAAGCGCATGGCGCTGCGTGCCGGGCTGATCGTCGACACCGACGCCGCTGCCGACGGTCACCTGCTGCACCAACTGCGTGACCAGCGCTGGATGCAGGTCAGCGAACGGCCGACCCGCGAAGGCGGGCTGGTGATCATGTACACCGACATCACCGACCTCAAGCAGTCCGAGAAGGCGCGGCGCGAGAAGGCGCTGGAGCAGAAGACCCGGTTGCTGCAGCGTACCGTCGACAGCCTGTCGCAGGGCGTCGCCGTGGTGAATGACGAGGGCGCGCTGGAGGTCTGGAACGGCCGCTTCCTGGAACTGGCCGGTCTGGCGCCGATTGAAGCGCATCGCCCGTTCGACGAGGTGATGGAAGACAGCGAGCTGGAACTGTTCACGCCCTACAGCCGTACCGAGCAGGGCGCGCCGGTGCTGACCTGCGAGCAGCATCTGGGTAATGGCCGGGTGCTGGAGGTGCGCACGCACCCCATGCCCACCGGCGGCTTCGTCAACACCTTTACCGATATCACCGAGCGCGACCTCTACGCCCGCGCGCTGGAAGATAGCGAGCGCTGGGTCAGGCTGATTACTGACCACGTGCCCGCGCTGATTGCCTACGTCGGTGCCGATCTGACCTATCAGTTCACCAACAAGGTGTATGAAGACTGGTACGGCTGGGCCCGTGGCGAGATCCTCGGCCAGAGCCTGCACCGGGTGCACAGCGCCGAGCAGTACGCCCGTCTGGAGCCTTACATCGCCCGTGCCTTCAACGGCGAGAGCGTCAGCTTCGAGTTTGCCGAACCCAATCTGGACGGCCATCAGCGCTACCTGCTGCGTTCCTACGTACCCAATCGGAGCGCCGACGGCGAGGTGGTCGGCATCTTCGTCATGATCCGCGACATCACCGAACGGCGGCGTACCTCCGAGGCGCTGCATCAGGCCTATCAGCATCTGGAGCAGCGCGTGCGCGAGCGCACTCAGGAGCTGACCGAAGTAAACAGCCAGATGCGCCAGGAGATCCGCGAGCGCGCCGAAGCCGAAGCGCGCCTGCGCGAAGCCAAGCGCGAAGCCGAGCAGGCCAACCTGTCAAAAACCAAGTTTCTCGCCGCCGTCAGCCACGACCTGCTGCAGCCACTCAACGCCGCGCGGCTGTTTACCGGCGCGCTTTTGGAGCAGCAGGTGCCAGAGGGCAGTGCATCGCTGGTGCGGCAGGTCAGCCACTCGCTGGAAGACGTCGAAAACCTGCTCGGCACGTTGGTCGATATTTCCAAGCTGGACGCCGGGGTCATCAAGCCGGATATCAACGCCTTCTGCCTCGACAGCCTGCTCGACAACCTGGCCAACGAATATCGCCAGCTCGCCGCCAGCGAAGGTCTGCAACTGAGCTTTGTGCCGTGTAGTGCGGTGGTGCGCAGCGACGCCCAACTGCTGCTGCGTATCCTGCGCAACTTCCTCACCAACGCCATCCGCTACACGCCGTCCGGGCGCATCCTGCTCGGCTGCCGTCGCCACGCCCACGGCCTGCGCATCGAGGTCTGGGACACTGGCATGGGCATCCCGGAAGACAAGCTGCAGGAGATCTTTCAGGAGTTCAAACGGGTCAACCCCAGCGCCAACACCCGCGACCGCGGGCTGGGGCTTGGCCTTGCCATCGTCGACAAGATCGCCCGCATGCTCGGCCACCGCATCCGTGTGCGCTCGGTCGAAGGCCGCGGCTCGGTGTTCAGCGTGGATGTGCCGTTTGGCCGTCTGCAACCGACCGTGGTGCAGGAAGAGCCCGTCACCGCCCGTATCGGCGAACGCCTGCCAGGTTCCACCATCTGGGTGCTGGATAACGACGCCGCCATCTGCGCCGGCATGCGTACGCTGCTGGAAGGCTGGGGCTGCACCGTCATCACCGCGCTGTCCGAAGAAGACCTTGCCGCCCAGGTCGACAACTTCCACGCCCAGGCCGACCTGCTGATCGCCGACTACCACCTCGACAACGACGTCAACGGCGTCGACGTCGTCCAACGCATCAACGCCCGCCGCAGCTCACCGCTGCCCGTGCTGCTCATCACCGCCAACTACAGCAACGCGCTGAAACTGCAGGTGCGCGAGTTGGGGCATGTGATTCTGCACAAGCCGGTGAAGCCGATGAAGTTGAAGACGGCGATGAGTCATTTGTTGGCGGTGAGTGGGTGATCTTCGATTTCCCGGAAAGATTGGTCGCCTAATACGCTTTAGCAGCCCTGTAGTTTCACCTCGGCCTGTTAGTGTTTTCCGTTTGCCAAGGCTCGTTTCCGTGGAGGCTTCTGGCTTTCCTTTCGCCTTCTTGGCGAGTCACTTTTCTTTGCTTGGCCATCGAGCCGTAACCAAAAGAAAGGTCGCGACCAGCTTGGGCCCCGCCAAGCTGGCCTTTGGCTTCTCTGCGTTACTCGGTGCCAAGCGGCGTGGCGGAAACTCGTCGCTTCGCTCCTCAGACAGTCCGCCCCGCTGATCGCTCGTCCCCTGCGTTACTCGACAGCTTGAAGGGGAGTTTTTGACCGTGCGCACTTCATCCTCGTTGGTAGGTCTTCCGTTCCAAGAAAGCCGAGTTCCAACTCGGCCATGACGTTGCACGGCGGTTCGCTGGTCGAGCGGGAGCTCGACCGTCCCGTGTGTGTGGTTTTGATTACGGAGAAGAGGGGCGAGTGCGCACGGCCCCAGTTCCCGTTTACGCGGGCGAGTAGCGCAGGGCTGGCGGGAAGAAGGGCGGCAGCATGTCTGAGGCTCGCAGAGCCGAGTTCTGCCGCCCCCCGTCAGACCGAGCAACGCAGCGAACCCGCAGGGCCGCGTAGCCGGGTGCCCCGGGGGATCGCTAAGGGGGGCTGGGCAAGCAGCCCACCTTGGCTCGCCGGAGAAGGCGAAACAGGGACGCCAAGCCGACGCAGATAATGATCAAATCCGAGTATGTATCGCAAGATGCCGGGCACGGCATGCCGCGCCCCTACGAATGGGAGAAGGGAAGGGGCAGTCAGCCCCGCTCAGCGCCGCAAATACGCACTGAAATCCACATCACTCGCCGACAAAATCGCTTGCACCCGGTTATGCACATTCAACTTGCGCAGAATCGCTGACACGTGCGCTTTCACCGTGGTTTCGGCGATGTCGAGGTGGTAGGCGATCTGTTTGTTGGACTCGCCCTTGGCCATGCGCTCCAGCACCAGCAGCTGCTTGCGGGTGAGGGCGTAGAGCAGTTCCGTGGAGATGGGGTATTCCTCGGGGTTGCGGCGGGTGATGGTGTGGTTGGCGCGGATGATGTCTGAGGGCAGGTAGACGTTGCCGTCGAGTATCTGTTCGATCGCTTCGGTCATCTGCGCGCGCGGTGAGGATTTGGTGATAAAGCCGACTGCGCCGTAGGTGATGGCCTGCAGCACTACCTGCTTGTCTTCCTCGGCGGAGACGATTACCACCGGAATCGACGGCGACTCATTGCGCAGCGTGATCAGGCCGTTAAGGCCGTGCATGCCGGGCATGTTTAGGTCCAGCAGAATGAGATCCAGGTCGTCCTGTTCCCGGGCTATGGCCAGAGCACTATCCAGGTCGCAGGTTTCCAGCAACTCGCTGCCGGGAAATCCGCTACTGATGACATTGCAGATGGCCTCGCGAAACAACGGATGATCATCAGCTATCAGTATCTTGTACATGGCTTGGGCAACCTGTTTTTGTTGTATTTGGTCATGCCGGGCAACGCTGGCCCGGTGGTATCAGTTGGTATTACACCCCCGGTGGGGCGTCTTGCAAATGATACATTCGCACAACGAACCGGTACTAAAGTAGTAATCCCGGCCCGGAGGGCCGGGAGCCGCAAGTTTTAAGCTGCAAGCCATAAGCTTCAAGCGAAAAGCGAAAAGCGAAAAGCGAAAAGCGAAAAGCGAAAAGCGAAAAGCGAAAAGCGAAAAGCGACGCGGGCGGGGGGCTTCGTGTTTAGCTCAGCCGCGGATTGCCGCGCGCTGCGGGTTGAAGGTCAGCACCGCCGCCAGACTGAACAGCAGCCACAGCCCAAGGCACACCAGCAGCGCGGTCAGGTTGAACTGCTGATACAGCGCAAAGCGCACCAGCTCGACCGCGTGGGTGAACGGGTTGAGCGCGCACAGCCAATACAGCCACTCACTCGACTCGCGCATCTTCCACAGCGGATACAGCGCCGACGACAGGAAGAACAGCGGGAAGATGACGAAGTTCATCACCCCGGCGAAGTTCTCCAGCTGGCGAATGCCGTTGGACAGCAGCAAGCCCAGCGAACTCAGCAGCAGCGCCGCCAGCAGCAGGGCAGGCGCGGCGGCCAGCAGGCCCCAGAGCGGTGGGCGAATGTCGAAGCACCAGGCAATCGCCAAAAAGGCGTAGACCTGAATCAGCGACACCAGCGCGGTGGCCAGTAGCTTGCACAGCAGCAAAAACGGCCTTGGCAGCGGGCTCATCAGCAGCACGCGCATGCTGCCCATCTCCCGGTCGTAGACCATCGACAGCGAGCCCTGCATGCCGTTGAACAGCAGGATCATGCAGCACAGGCCGGGCAGGATGTAGGTTTCGTAGGTGATGTAGGTGCTGTACGGCGGGATGATCGACACCCCCAGCGCGGCGCGAAACCCGGCGGCGAACACCAGCAGCCACAGCAGCGGCCGCACCAGCGCGCTGAGAAAGCGTGAACGCTGCTGGAAGAAGCGCAGCCATTCGCGCTGCATTACGCCCTGCAGGCAGTTGAGGTACTGAGCGGCGGTCATAGGGCGGGTTCCTCGCTGGCGCGGCTGAGCCGCTCGAAGGCGTCACTCAGGCTCTCCTGAGTCGCGCCGTTGCTCAGCGCGTCGGCTTGCCCTTGGGCGACCACGCGGCCGCGGTTGAGCATCACCACCGGGTCGCTGGGCAGAATCTCGTCGAGCAGGTGAGTGGTCCAGATCACCGTCAGTTGCTGCTCATCGCACAGCGCACGCACGTGCTGATTGAGCGCCCTGCGGCTGGCCTGATCCAGCCCCACGCTGGCCTCATCCAGCAGCAGGATGCGCGGTTGATGGAGCAGGGCGCGGGCGATCTCGACTCGCCGGCGGTGGCCGCCGTTGAGCGCGCGTACCCGTTCGTGCTGGCGCTCGCCGAGCTGCTGGCGGGCCAGTTCGGCATCGATCCGCAGCCCGGCCTCGCGCCGCGACAAGCCGTGCAGCGCGGCGTGATAGGCCAGGTTCTGGCGCACGCTCAGATCCAGATCCAGCGTGCTCTGCTGAAACACCACACCGAGCTGGCGCAGCGCCGCACGCGGGTGTTGGCGAATCGACAAACCGTCGAGCAGGATGTCGCCCTGCTGCAGGTCGTACAGACGGCTGAGCAGCGCCACCAGCGTGGACTTGCCCGCGCCGTTGGGGCCGAGCAGGGCGTTCAGACAGCCCGGCTGGCAGCTGAACTCAACCTGCTTGAGCGCCTCACGCTCGCCATAGGCAAAGCTGACCTGCTGCACGGCGATGCTCATCAGGGCGTGACCACCACACCCCAGGGGAAGCGGCCGACCTTGATCGACTTCACCACCTCCAGGTCGTGGACGTTGACCACAGACACATCGCCGCTGATGCCATTGGTGGTGAGCAGCAGACTTTCGTCGCCGTTGAACGCCATGTGCCAGACGCGGCGGCCAACTAGCAGATAATCCAGCACCTCGAAGGTGTTGGCGTCGACTACCGCCACGTGGTTGGCCGGGCCAAGGGCGATAAAGGCGTATTTGCCGTCGCGGGTCAGGCGCACGCCAACCGGCTGAATGCGGTCCGGGTGGATGCCCTTGATCTCGAAGGTCAGCACCTTTTTCACTTCGCGCGAATCCACGTCCAACACGGTAACGGTGCCGCCAATCTCGGCCGAGGCCCAGATGGTTTTGCTGTCGTGGCTGAACTCGACGTGACGCGGGCGCTGGTCAACCAGGGTGTTGTCGACCAGCTCGTTGGTGGTGGTGTCGATCCAGTGCAGCATGTTGGTGGTTTCGCTGGTGTTCACCGCCCACTTGCCGTCTGGGCTGACCGCCATGCCTTCGGGCTCCACGCCCACGTCGATCTGCGCCAGTACCTCGGCGGTCGGCACATCGACCACGGTTACCAGCGCGTCGTCTTCGTTGGAGATGTACAGGGTGCGGTCGTTCGGGTGCAGGGCAAACTGCTCCGGGTCAGCGCCGGACGGCAGCTCCTGCACGATGCGGCGGGTCGCCAGATCCATGATCTGTACCGTGTCGGAGTCGCTGGCGCAGATGAACAGCTTGCTGTTGTCGCTCGACAGCAAAATGCCGCGTGGGCGCATGCCAACGTCCAGCGTGTCGGTGACCTCCAGCGTGTTCATGTCGATCACCGAGATGGTGTTGTCCTTCTCGTTCGATACGTAGGCAGTCTCGGCCAGAGCGGTGGTGCTCACGGTGGTGATCAGCGCCGCCAGCAGTGCGTGGCGAAAGGGCAGGGTAGTCATGGGCAGCTCCATCAGCTATTGTTCAGGTGTTCGGCGATGCGGCACTGGCTCTCGGGCTCGTCGTAGCCGAGGGTGTCCAGGTCGGTGCCGGGGTGCAGGAAGCCGTCCTGCGGTGAGGTGGTCACCAGTGCGCGTGGTTGAACCAGCGCAATTGGCTGGCGCAACTGGCCGCTCCAGGTGCGGTAGCTCAGCTTGCGGCCCTTGAAACCGTCCATCGGCAGCCGGTCACTGACGCTGAGCGCGCCAATGGCGTCGGCGTCGGTGCTGTTGAGGGTGGTGACCGCCGCGCCAATCGAGCGCACGGCCAGCCAGGAGGCAAAGTCCAGGCTGTTCATCCAGCGCCCGGCGTGCTGCTCAAAGCGCTTCTGCAATTGCGCCGCGCCATAGGTTTCGATGGTCTTGTGCCAGCCGACCGGGGTCAGGCCTTGGGTGCCGGCTACCGGGCGCGGATACCAGGTGTTGTAGGGGATGTATTCGCCAAAGTCGCCGCGCTCGTCGGCCACCAGCACCACGTCGTACTCGTCGGTCTGGGTGAACAGCGGCACCTCGGCCTGAGCAGCGCGGCGCAGGTCGGTATCAAAGCTCCATTCCTTCTCTGCCACGATGCGCATGCCGTAGCGCTGGGCGGCGCGCTTGAGCGCGTTGGCGTAGGCCTGATCCTCGGCGGTCGGGCCGCTGATCAGCAGCCAGCGCTTGAGTTTGCGGCTGAGCAGAAACTGGCCCAGTGCATCGGCCAGCATGGCGCGGCTGGGCAGTGTGTGCAGCACGTTAGGCAGGCACTGGGTGGTGCGCAGGGCGTCGTCGTAGCTGCCGGCGTTGAACAGCAGGCTGTCGCCAAACTCGGCCGACAGGGTGCTCAGCGCGCTGGCCGGCAGGTTGCCGATGAACAGCCGCACGCCGTCGGCATGCAGGGCGCGGGCGGCGTCGAGGGTGGAATCCAGCTCGGGCTCGCTGGCGGTCAGCAGCTGGTAGTCGTGCTTGAGGAAGCGTCCGGTGGTGTTGTTGTCGACGATGGCGAGTTCCGCTCCGCGCAGGCCGGCGTCGGTCGGTTCGGGAATCACGTTCGACAGCACCGGGCCGGGGTCGGGCGTCCAGGTCACGTAGCCAATGCGCACCGCCAGCGGCTCGGCATGGCTGCGTTCGGCGACCAGTGTGGCCGCGCACAGGGCGAGCATGAAGAATGCGGTTTGGGTGAGCAGCGGGCGCATCGGGGCCTCCTTTTTGTTGTGGCCCCAGCATAGGAACCGCCCGCCGGCGGGGAAATATGAAGAAAGTACCAATAGCCCGGTACCAAGGTAGTATTTCGGCTCGCGGCAGGGTCTTTAGCATTGCGGCAAGACAATAAGAAAAGGATTGCCCCCATGTCGCACACCCGCACCATGCTGCACGTCAGCCTCATGCTGATCTGTCTGATTGGCACCGACCGCCTGTTCGCCGCCGGTGACCTGACCCGCCGTACCACGCCCTTGCCCGACCTGATTCTTGGTAACGAAGAAAGCGACTTCGCCATGAGTCAAAGCGAATACGAGCTGGAAACCGGCAAGGCCTATCAGTTGATGATCGTTTCCTCCGGCCAGAAGGAATACGCCTTCCAGGCGCCCGACTTCTTCAAGACCGTGCACCTGCGCAAGGTCGAGGCCGGTGATGTGGAAATCAAACCCGCCGTGCTGCACGAGCTGGAATTTGAAGAGGCCGGTGAGGCCGAAGTGTTCTTTACCCCGCTGATCCCCGGTCGTTACGCCTTCTATCTGAAGGGCTACGAGAGCAAGGGTATGCAGGGCACCTTCGTCGTGCGCTGATTGCTGCCGATGAAAACCCTGCCGCTGGCGGCGCGCCTGTACTCGGGTGTGCTGCTGGCTTTCGCCGCGATGTTGCTCAGCCTGCTGCTGGTGCTGCTGCAACAGGCCGAAAAGGATCTGGTGCGCGAGCTGCACGCCAGCCGCGCGCTGGCGTTGCAGCTGTTTGACGGCCTGTCGCGCAGCGCCAGCTCACCCGACCCGCAGCAGTTCGACGGCCTGCGCCACCTGCGCATCAGCCGCGTGGGCGAAGCGCTGCCCGCAACCACGGCGGAAGACGTGCCGCGCTGGCTGGTCAACTGGCTGCAACCGGCGGTAGATGAACGCTTTCCGCCACTGACGCTGTCATTCAATGACGGCTCCCAGTGGCACATCACCCCCGACCCGCACGACGAACTGGGCGAAATCTGGGAATCGGTACAACTGCTGCTGCTGGTGTTTGCCGCCGCGCTGGCGGTCTCGCTGCTGGCGATTCACTGGGCGCTGGGCCGCGGCCAGCGCGCCTATCAGCAGCTGCTCGGCGGCCTGCATGAGGTCGCCGCAGGGCGCTTCAGCACCCGGCTGGCCGCCAGTCAGCAACCGGAACTCAATCATCTGGCCGAACGCTTTAACGCCATGACCGGCGCCTTGCAGCAGGCCGAGCAGCGCAATCAGAACCTCACCGAGCGCCTGCTCAGTGTGCAGGAAGATGAGCGCACGCAACTGGCCCACGCGCTGCACGACGATCTGGGCCAGTACCTCACCGGCATCCGCGCCCAAACCTTCATGCTGCAGCACAGCCGCGGCGCCTCACCCGAGCAGATCGAGCAACTGAGTCAGCAACTGCTCGCCAGCTGCGATGGCTTGCAGCAGGGCTTTCGCGCCCTGGTGCGCGACCTGCACCCGGTGGTCCTGCAACGCCTTGGGCTGGAACAGGCCTTGGCCCAACTGACCGAACAATGGCAGGTACAGCACGGCATCGACTGCCGCCTGCTGCTGACAACTGACTTGCCCGAGCTGGCACCTGATGCACGCGCGCATCTCTACCGGCTGGTGCAGGAAGCGTTGAACAACGTCGCCCGCCACGCCCGCGCCACGCAGGTGCAGATCTGGCTCGGCTGCGTGGGCGATCAACTGGTGGTGCGTATCGAAGACGACGGCTGCGGGCTGGGGCAGGGCAGCGTTTGGGGTATCGGCATGCACTCGATGCACGAACGGGCCCGCTGCCTAGGCGCCGCGCTGCACCTGCGCAGCGCTGAGCAGAGCGGGCTGATACTGGAGTTGAGCATTCCATGGAGGCAGGCGGCATGAACATCTTGCTGGTAGACGATCACGCGGTAGTGCGCCAGGGCTACACCAGCCTGCTGGCGATGATGCTCGGCCAGGCCGAGGTACGCGGCGTCGAGAGCGGGGAGGAGGCCATCGCCGCCGCCCAGCAGCGCGTGCCCGATCTGGTGGTGATGGACATTGGCCTGCCCGGTATAAGCGGTATCGAAACCGCCCGGCGGCTGATGCAGCGCTGGCCGCTGCTGCGCATCCTGTTCTTCAGCATGCACGATGAACTGCCGTTGGTACGGCAGGCGCTCGCCACCGGCGCGCTCGGCTATATCACCAAGAACGCCTCGCCCGAGGTGCTGCTCGATGCAGTCGGCCGTTGCCTCAAGGGCCACCGTTATATAGAGCAGGAACTCGCCACCCAGCTGGCCTGCGCCGGCAGCGACGAACGTCTTGACCCGCGTCTGCGCGACGTCACCCAGCGCGAGTTCGAGATCTTCGTCATGCTCGCCCGCGGCGTGCCGCCCCGGCAGATCGCCGAGAACCTGTGCATCAGCAGCAAGACCGTCTCCAACAACCTCACCGTGCTGAAACAAAAGCTCAACGTCAGCTCGCTGACCGAGCTGGTACATCTGGCGATTGATACCGGCGTGCTGCGGGTGCAGAGCGCCTGACCGCTGGTCGGCTGCAACACCGCCGAGGCGCCTGCCAGCTAGCCTGAGAGAACGTTGTTGGTCGGGCAATCTACTACTAAATAACGACGTCAACCCTGCCAACGGCGCATACCAGACACCCCGGAGCCGTTACTAAGATCGAACCATGACTTGACCCGTGCGGGGTCAGGCTTCGCTCAGAGGAAAACAACAATGATCTATGCACAACCCGGAGCCGAAGGCTCAGTCGTTTCCTTCAAGTCTCGCTATGGCAACTACATCAACGGCGAGTTTGTCGCACCGGTCAAAGGCCAGTACTTCACCAACCTGACGCCGGTCACCGGCAACGCTGTGTGTGAAATCCCGCGCTCCACCGCAGAAGATATCGACAAGGCGCTGGACGCCGCTCACGCTGCCAAGGATGCCTGGGGCAAGACCTCCGTGCAGGCGCGCAGCAACATCCTGCTGAAAATCGCCGACCGCATCGAGCAAAACCTCGAAATGCTGGCCGTCACCGAAACCTGGGACAACGGCAAAGCCGTACGCGAAACCCTGAACGCCGACATCCCGCTGGCGGCTGATCACTTCCGCTACTTCGCCGGCTGCCTGCGCTCGCAGGAAGGCACCGCTGCCGAGCTGGACGAGCACACCGCGGCCTACCACTTCCACGAGCCGCTGGGCGTCGTTGGTCAGATCATTCCGTGGAACTTCCCGCTGCTGATGGCCGCGTGGAAACTGGCCCCCGCGCTGGCGGCCGGTAACTGCATCGTGCTCAAGCCTGCCGAGCAGACCCCGCTGAGCATTCTGGTGCTGATGGAAGTCATCGGCGACCTGCTGCCGCCGGGCGTACTGAACGTGGTTAACGGCTACGGCCGCGAAGCCGGTGAAGCGCTGGCCACCAGCACCCGCATCGCCAAGCTGGCGTTCACCGGTTCTACCCCGGTTGGCCGTCACATCCTCAAGTGCGCTGCGGAAAACATCATCCCGTCTACCGTCGAGCTGGGCGGCAAGTCGCCGAACATCTACTTCTCCGACATCATGCAGGCGGAAGAGTCCTTCATCAGCAAGGCCGTTGAAGGCATGGTGCTGGCGTTCTTCAACCAGGGCGAAGTGTGCACTTGCCCGTCCCGCGCGCTGATTCAGGAAGACATGTACGACGACTTTATCGGCATGGTTCTGGAGCGTACCCGCAGCATCAAGCGCGGCAACCCGCTGGATACTGAAACCCAGGTCGGCGCACAGGCTTCCGAGCAGCAGTTCGACAAGATCCTGTCCTACATGGAAATCGCCCGCGAAGAGGGTGCCGAGTTCCTCATCGGTGGCGGCGCAGAGCGTCTGAACGCCGAGTTCGGCAACGGCTACTACATCCAGCCGACCCTGCTCAAAGGCCACAACAAGATGCGCATCTTCCAGGAAGAAATCTTCGGCCCGGTGGTCAGCGTCACCACCTTCAAGACCGAAGCCGAAGCCCTGGCGATCGCCAACGACACCGAGTTCGGCCTGGGCGCCGGCCTCTGGACCCGCGACATCAACCGTGCCTACCGCATGGGTCGTGGCATCCAGGCCGGTCGCGTCTGGACCAACTGCTACCACATGTACCCGGCCCACGCCGCGTTCGGTGGTTACAAGAAGTCCGGTGTCGGTCGCGAGACCCACAAGATGATGCTCGACCACTACCAGCAGACCAAGAACCTGCTGATCAGCTACGACGTCAACCCGCTGGGCTTCTTCTAAGCCCAACCCAGGCAAACCCCGCGCAGGTTGCTCCACCTGCCGGGGCGCTAGGGGCTGGTGGTGAGTTGTCGGCCCTGAGTAGTACCCCTGAGGGAACATGCCCCTCGTTCTGCAAGTCTGTTCGTGAAACGTTTGGCGTGACTTCGGTCACGCCCTTTTTTTGTCTGGGATTTGGTGGGGGAGCGTTGGTGCTTGGCAGGACTCGCTCCTCGGGTGGCGCAGATCCTGGGAAGGTCGAGCTCCCGCTCGACCAGCTCTCTTGCCTGCAGCACCCATGGCCGAGTTGGAACTCGGCCTTCCCGTAAACCCCAATCTGATCGTTCCCATGCTCTGCGTGGGAACGCCTGCTGGACGCTCTGTAGTGGTCAACAATTCCCGGACAGTGATTTAAGTTTTTCTTCTACAACAGCCGGCGGCACGAGGCCGTTGTGCTGATGTGGTCTTGTCCAGTTGTAGCATTGCATTAGGTAGCGACCTATATCCTGCTCAGCCAGTGCAGCGGTCATGTAGCCTACCGTCGGAACCCACTCCGTTTTCAGGCTACGGAACAGGCGCTCCATCGGTGCATTATCCCAACAGTTTCCTCGCCGACTCATGCTCTGGGTCATCCGGTATCGCCATAGCCTCTGGCGGAAATGGCGACTGCTGTATTGGCTACCTTGATCGCTGTGGAACAAGACACCACTTGGGCGCCCACGCATCTCGTAGGCTCTGTCGAGCGCCTTTACGACCAGATCAGCATCCGGCTTGGCAGACATCGCCCAGCCCACCACTCTGCGACTGAACAAGTCCAATACTGCGGCGAGGTAATGCCATTTGCCCTGCGCCCAGATATAGGTAATGTCGCCACACCAAACCGTATTGGGGGCCTCGACAGTGAACTGCCGATCCAAAATGTTCGGTATGTCAGGCCGTTCCACTGTCGACTTCTTGTAGGCGTGTGTCCCCGGTTGCTTACTAATCAGGCCCTGCTCTTTCATCAGCGCTCTTACCTTAAAGCGACCGATCACTGTACCTTCTGCTTGGAGCATGGCGGCTATGCTGCGACTACCCGCGGCACTGCGGCTTTGAGTAAACAGCTCGTTCACTCGACGACGCAGCAGTAGCCGCTGAACATTAACGCGCCTGCATCTGGCCAGGTAGGCGTAATAGCTAGAGCGCGACACGTCGAAAACAGCACACAACAGTTGGACGGGATAGCGCTTGGCCAGTTGCCGAATCGACCTCAACGTCTGCGCCCGTGCTCCTCGGCCATCAAGAGCGCAGTGGCCTCCTTTAAGATTTTCTTCTCCAGCTCAAGGCGATTGATACGCGCCTTCAGGGCTTGAATTTCCTGCTGTTCAGCCGTGAGCGCCTTGCTGTTTGGCGTCACTCCACCACGCTCCTCGCGCAGTTGATCGACCCAACGCCGGAGAGCGGTTTCTCCGACACCCATCGACTTGCAGGCTTCTGCCACGCTATAGCCTTGGTCGACGACCAAGGCCGCTGCATCATGTTTGAACTCGACCGAAAAGGATCGACGTTGTTTGCTCATTGAACACCTCGCTGATGGCGATTCTACCGCCTAACTTGGTGTCCGGGATTAGTAGACCACTACAGTTTTTGGCGTAGGGGCACGGCATGCCGTGCCCGTGGTGACACCTGCACAAAAGCGAAAGGTTTAGTTCAGCGACCTGAATGTCGTTCACCTTTGGCTTTCGCCTTCACGGCATCCCGACTAACTGTCATCCCCGCGAAGGCGGGGATCTATCTGCACGATGATTCTTCAAGTCACCTTTTCGCCTTCACGGCGAGCAGGGGGAAATGCATGGCCATTTCCCCCTGCACCCCCTAGGCCACCCCGACTACGCGGCCCTGCGGGTTCGCTGCGTTGCTCGGTCTGACGGGGAGCCGTAAAACTCGGGGCTGCGCCCCTCAGACATCCTGTGGCTCTTTTTCCCGCTAAATCTGCGCTACTCGCCCGCGTAAACGGGGACCCGGGGGCCGTGCAAGCAATACGGCTTGTGCCTTAACCAAAAATCAGCTTGCCGTGAGTTCTCCTTTCGCTAAAGTGGGAAGCACTTCACAAATTTTGCCGCAGCACGAATACGTCACAAACACCAGAGGGAAACTGCATGATTCTATTAAAACGTGCTCTAGATTTACTTTTGGTGTTATACCGAGCGCACTAGTTATGTATTAGTGATGTGTGCTCTCTAATTACTGTTAGGTACATACAGTCATGTGGAACCGCGAAACGATTATAGAAAAGGTCAAAAGTGTTGCTGATCGCTATGGGGCGTTCAATGTTCAACAGCAGAAACAGCTTATCATTGGCTGCGAGCAGGCTTCAGATAGCGAACTGTTTTTTGGGTTATTCTCATTCTTTTATGGCCCATCACTTCAAGAAAATAAAATTGAAAGGCAGCAGTTGGCTGGTCGCCTGCTATTAGAGTTTTCACCCATTTGTCCGCTTGAATTGGATGGCGCAATTTACGCTATACCAACATTTTGGGATTATAGTATTGAAGAGGTGCCATGGTACCTATGCAAGAATTTCGGAAAGCTGAATGTTGTAAAATCCTTAACTGAAGTTATTCTTGACTTAGAAGATGGTGGTGCTGTTAAGCAAAACTTTAAAACGCTGCTTTTCTGGTCTAAATTATATAAAGCAGAAAGTTCCTAACAATACGTGTCAGTCGGACAGTTTGTTTCGTGGCTTCTTTTGTGCTGATCGCTACGCTAGCACAAAACGCCACTATACAAACTGCCGCTGAACTTTGCGTTAGGGTATCCGTGCACGAGAAACGAAGACGGCACCTTCTGCAAAGACTGTCATCTTCAGCCAAATGGCAGGGTTTTTCTATAAAGTTGCCCAAGAGCAACCTGACATGCTTGCGCGCTATAAAGAGCCGAGTTCTCTGAGTGGCAGCGATTGATCGAATTCCGTATCAGCAAAACACAAGAAAGCAAGTAGCGCTATTCACCAAATCCGCACTTTATGGAGATATCGTATCGATCCTGCGCCGTTATCATCATAAGCAATGAGACCAGTAAAGCCCCAAGCAAAAGAGCATACCTTGCGCCGGAAAAAAGCAGCGACCCCAAGAAATATATGAAGTATAGAGGATGCAATGACTGCGTACTTGAAGATGTATTTTCCCTGCAGAAGGTGACGCCCGGTTTTGTTGAACAGCGTCGAGAGGAATATTAGAATCGATATAAGCGTAAGAAGCGGGTCTTCTTTGAGAAGAAATAATACAACAAACCAAGGTGCAGCGATTGGTAGAACATAGGAGGCCGCAAGGTGGCCCGGATTAACAAATGGTGGTTTTTCAGTGCCTGCAATCATTGTTTCGATCTCGCTAGTATTGGAGAGAAGCCTTGAGCTTCCAGTCAGCCTTCATCGCCAAAATCACTAGCAACCTCTCCACTGTTGGCCTTTGTTATTTCGGGAAATCCCCACCCCGGCACAGCCTTGCTTGTTAAGGTGGTCTTCAAGCGTGCGGAGGCTAACGGCTTTCACTGGGGTCACCTATTGGATTCTTGGGAACCAAGATAGCTCTGGTGCAGCGTAAAACAAACCCCCACACCAACCAAATCACGACCAAATCTACTCCCAAAGTATCATTCGTACCCCCCGATCCCGGTGTTTAACTGAGTCCGTCGGTTCCTGCCGACGCTGTAAACCCACGCAATAACAAGAGGATCGACCCATGTGGACTAAACCCAGCTACACCGACCTGCGCATTGGCTTTGAAGTCACCATGTACTTTGCCAACCGCTGAGTACCGGGCGCCCCGGTTTCCGGGGCGTTTAGGCACGCTGGCCGAGGACAGATCCCATGCATGTACAGATACTTGGTTCGGCTGCTGGCGGTGGTTTTCCGCAGTGGAACTGTAACTGCCGCAACTGCGACGGCCTGCGCCGTGGCACGTTGAACGCGAAAGCGCGTACCCAATCTTCCATTGCCTTGTCGGATGACGGGGTGAACTGGATTCTCTGCAACGCTTCCCCCGACATTCGTACCCAGCTGGAGCAGACGCCTGTGCTGCAACCGGCGCGGGCGGTGCGTGATACGGCGATCCGGGCGATTGTGTTGATGGACAGCCAGATCGATCACGTGACCGGGCTGCTGACCCTGCGTGAGGGGTGCCCGCACGAGGCCTGGTGTACCGATATGGTCCATGAGGACCTGCAGACCGGCTTTCCGCTGTTCCCGATGCTGAGCCATTGGAACGGTGGTTTGCAGCGCCGCCGGATCGGGCTGGGCGAGCCGTTCCGTATTCCCGCCTGCCCGGCGCTGGAGTTTTTGCCGATTCCGCTGCGCAGCGCGGCACCGCCGTATTCGCCGCACCGCAATGACCCGCACCCCGGCGACAACATCGGCCTGCTGGTGCGCGACACCAATACCGGCGGTGTGCTGTTTTATGCGCCGGGCCTGGGCCAGCCGGATGACGGCTTGCTGGCGACCATGCGTGATGCCGATTGCCTGCTGGTGGACGGCACCCTGTGGCGCGATGACGAGATGGCCTTTGCTGGCGTGGGCGACAAGCTCGGCAGCGAGATGGGCCACCTGCAGCAGAGTGGGCCGGGCGGGATGATCGAGCTGCTGGATGCGCAGCCGGCCAGCCGCAAGGTGCTCATTCATATCAACAACACCAATCCGATCCTGGACGAGGACTCTGCCGAGCGCGCCGAACTGGTGGCGCATGGCATCGAGGTCGCCCATGACGGTATGCAGATCGTTCTGTAAGGAGGCCGCCATGCAGCGCGAGCCGATGAGTATTGCCGAATTCGAGCAGGCCCTGCGCGACAAGGGCCGCTACTACCACATTCATCACCCGTTCCACGTTGCCATGTACGACGGCAGCGCAACCCGCGAGCAAATTCAGGGTTGGGTGGCGAACCGCTTTTACTATCAGGTCTGCATTCCGGTGAAGGACGCGGCGATTCTGGCCAACTGCCCGGACCGCGACACCCGCCGCGAGTGGATTCAGCGCATCGTCGACCACGATGGCGAGCCGGGCAGCGAGGGCGGTATCGAAGCCTGGCTGCGCTTGGGCGAGGCCGTGGGGCTGGACCGCGAGGTGCTGCTGTCGCAGGAACTGGTGCTGCCGGGCGTGCGCTTTGCGGTGGATGCCTACGTCAACTTCGCCCGCCGGGCCAGCTGGCAGGAGGCCGCCAGTTCGTCGCTGACCGAGCTGTTTGCCCCGCACATTCATCAGTCGCGGCTGGACAGCTGGCCGCAGCATTACCCGTGGATTGATCCGACCGGGTACGACTATTTCCGCAAGCGTCTGAAAGAGGCCCGCCGCGACGTTGAGCACGGCCTGCGCATTACCCTGCATCACTACACCACCTGGGAGGCGCAGCAGCGCATGCTGGAGATTCTGCAGTTCAAATTGGATGTGCTCTGGAGCATGCTCGACGCCATGACCATGGCCTACGAGCTGGAGCGCCCGCCGTATCACACGGTCACGGCCGACAAGGCCTGGCACCGGGGGATCGCGCTATGAACCCGGTGGTGCGTGATAACACGCCGGTGCTGCGCCCCGGCTTTCGTCTGCAATGGGAACCGGTGCAGAACAGCCACGTGCTGCTCTACCCGGAGGGCATGGTCAAACTGAACGAAAGCGCCGCCGAAGTGCTGTTGCTGGTCGACGGCAAACGGCCGGTCGCTGACATCATCGACACCCTGTCCGAACGTTTCCCCAATGTGCCTGGTCTGGACGAAGACGTTCTGGCCTTCATCGAGGTGGCCCATGCTCAACACTGGCTCCACATCCGCTGAACAGGGGCCACCACTGTGGCTGCTGGCCGAGCTGACCTACCGCTGCCCGCTGCAGTGCCCGTACTGCTCGAACCCGCTGGAGTTTGCCAACCACAAGAGTGAGTTGAGCACCGCCCAGTGGACCGACGTATTCACCCAGGCGCGGGCGCTGGGCGCGGCGCAGCTGGGCTTTTCCGGTGGCGAGCCGCTGGTGCGCGAAGACCTGCCCGAGCTGATCGGCGCGGCGCGCGAACTGGGTTTTTACACCAACCTGATCACCTCCGGCATGGGGCTGACCGAGGCCAAGATCGAGGCGTTCCGCGAGGCGGGGCTGGATCACATCCAGATCAGCTTTCAGGCTTCCGATGCCGAGATCAACAACATGCTGGCCGGCTCACGCAAGGCGTTCGAGCAGAAGCTGGCGATGGCGCGGGCGGTCAAGGCGGCGGGTTACCCGATGGTGCTCAACTTCGTGACCCACCGGCACAACATCGACCAGATCGACCGCATCATCGAGCTGTGCGTGGCGCTGGAGGCGGATTTTGTCGAGCTGGCGACCTGTCAGTACTACGGCTGGGCGCACCTGAACCGCGCCGGGCTGCTGCCGACCAAGGCGCAGCTGGACCACGCCGAGCAGGTCACCAATGCGTGGCGCGAGAAACTGGCCGAGCAGGGCAACCCGTGCAAGCTGATTCTGGTCACCCCCGATTACTACGAAGAACGCCCCAAGGGCTGCATGAATGGCTGGGGCAATATCTTCCTGACCATCACGCCGGATGGCACCGCGCTGCCGTGCCACAGCGCGCGGCAGCTGCCGGTCAGCTTCCCCAGCGTGACCGAGCACAGCCTTTCACACATTTGGTATGACTCGTTCGGTTTCAACCGTTTCCGCGGCTATGATTGGATGAGCGAGCCGTGCCGGTCCTGCGACGAAAAGGAGAAGGATTTTGGCGGCTGTCGCTGTCAGGCGTACCTGCTGACCGGCGATGCCACCCAGGCTGACCCGGTGTGCAGTAAATCGCCACACCATCACAAGATTCTGCAGGCCCGAGCCGAAGCAGAGCAGCCCCAGCCGGGGATAGAGGAGTTGACCTTCCGTAATGAACGTACCTCGAGGATCATCTGCAAGGTCTGATGTAACCCTGCCCGGCCGTTGGCCGAGCGACTTCAGTGCAGCGCAGGCGGTTGCCGCCAGCGCTGACTACAGCGATCTGTGCTGCGCCGATGGCGCACTCTGGTGGCTGACCTTTCGCCCGGAGCAGGGTGACAGCGTGCTGCAGCGTTGGCAGGACGGCGTCACCCGCACCGTCACCCCCCAAGGCCATTCCGTGCGCAGCCGCGTGTATGAATACGGCGGCGGCAGCTTCTGCGTGCTGCCCGGTGAGTTTGAACCCGACTGCCTGCTGGTGTTCGTCAACGAAGCCGACCAGCAGCTGTATCTGCAATGCCCGGAAGGCCAACGCCTTGAACCCCTGACCCAACACCCGGAATGCCGCTACGGTGGGCTCTGCGCTGACCTAACCCGCCGCCGCGTGCTGGCGGTGGAAGAGGTGCATCTGCCGGGGCGGGTGGAGCACCGGCTGGTCGCCATCGGGCTGGACGGCTCGCGCCAGTTGCTCGCCAGCGGCGCCGATTTCTACCACACCCCGCAGGTTAGCGACTGCGGGACCCAGCTGGCCTGGATCGAGTGGGATCGCCCCGACCTGAGCTGGACTCGTACCCGGCTGATGCTGGCAACCCTGGCGGCCGACGGCAGCGTCGCGCAGGTGCAGTCGCAGGGCGGGGCGGATGAAGCGCTGCAACAGCCGCGCTTTGATGCCAGCGGCCAGCTGTGCTGCCTGTCTGATCGCAGCGGTTATTGGGTGCCGTGGCTGTTTGCAGCTGACGGCCCGCGCAAGTTGCCGGCGATTGCCGCCGATCATGCGCCCGCGCCGTGGCAACAGGGCAGCAACACCTGGCTGCCGTTGACTGACGGCTGGATGGCACTGAGCTGGAGCGAGGCCGGCTACGGCCATCTGGCGCTGCGCCATTCGGTCAGCGCCGAAGAGCGGCGGCTGGCACACGCCTACAGCCGCTTTCGGCACCTGTGCAGCGACGGCGAGGCGTTGTATTGCATTGGCGCCTCGCCCAGTTGCACCGCCGCCATCCTGCGTGTCGAACTGGCCACCGGCGAGCTGACCCGTTTGCTGGGCGAAGACACCGCGCTGGACGCCGCCGATTTGTCGCGCCCCGAACGGTTGCTGTATCTGAGCGCGGGCGGCGAGAGCGCCCACGGCTTTTTCTACCCGCCGCGCAATCACGCCCAAACGCTCAATCAACCGCCGCCGCTGCTGATCTTCACCCACGGCGGGCCAACCTCGGCCTGCTATCCGGTGCTGGATAACCGCATCCAATTCTGGACCCAGCGCGGCTTTGCCGTCGCCGATCTGAACTACCGCGGCAGCACTGGGTACGGCAGGCCGTATCGCCAGCGACTGCAGGGCAACTGGGGCGTGACCGATGTGGAAGACGTGCTGGCGGCCGTCGACTATCTGAGCCAGCAGGGCAAGGTTAATCCGGCGCAGGTATTCATCCGCGGCTCCAGCGCCGGTGGCTACACCACCCTCTGTTCGCTGGTGGCCGGGGCAGGGCGCTTCCGCGCGGCTGGCAGCCTGTATGGCGTGAGTGACCCGCTGCAGCTGCGCGCGGTGACCCACAAGTTCGAGGCCGACTACATCGACTGGCTGATCGGCGACCCCGATACCCAGCCAGTGCGCTACGTCGAGCGCTCACCCCTGGCGCAGGCCGAACGCATCCGCACCCCAGTGATCTTCTTCCAGGGCCTGCGCGACGCCGTCGTACTGCCCAGCCAGACCGAACAGATGGTTGCCGCGCTGGACGACAACGGCGTGCCGGTGCACTGCGTCACCTTCGCCGACGAACGCCACGGCTTTCGCAAGGCCGCGCATCTGGCGCAGGTGCTGGAAGAGGAGTTGGCGTTCTATCAGTCGTGGTTGTAGCGCAGTCTCGGGGAGGTCGAGCTCCCGCTCGACCAGCGGCCTGCAGGCAGTGTGCAGGCTCGGCTGTTTCGGACGGCCCTGTGCTAGTCTCGCTGGGTAGCCAACAAAGCGAACAAGAGGAGAGCTCTGTGAGCGCGTTTTCCCCTGTGCAGTGGTGCCTTAAAGCATCTGTTGATGTGCCTGCGATGGAGTCCGCTGATGACTGGCTGGCCAACTGGCGGCAGCTGCCGCTGGATGAACTGTCGCCCTTCGCACTGGCGGTGATGGGCGGCTTCCAGGCTGATCGTGCTGCCTGGGCGTTCAGCGCCGGGTACGAGGCAGCGCTGCGGGCGATGTTCCCGCAGATCAGCGGCGGCGGGCTGCACGGCTTCAGTCTGAGCGAGGAGGGCATTCGCAGCCCGCGTGATTTGCAGACCCTTTGGCAAGCCGATGACGCAGGTGGTATTCGCCTGAGTGGCAACAAGGGCTGGGTGCCGCTGCCTGAGCATTGCGAGGCGTACTTTGTGGTGTGCCGCGCCAGCGGGCAGGATGGCGCATTGAGTGTGGTGCACATGCCTGCCACGGCGGACGGTGTGTCGATGAGCCCACGCAATCCGGCGGCCTTTATGCCGGAGCTGCCGGCCGCGCGCATGCAGTTGCAGGGCGTGGTGCTGGATGCCTCGGCGATGCTGCCCGGTGATGGCTGGACCGATTATGCCCGCCCCTTTGGTGCCCTGGAGGAGCTGTATGTCAGTGTGGCACTCATGGGTTATCTGCTGCGCGAAGGGCGGGCCCGTGATTGGCCGCAGGCAATGCTGCGGCAGCTGCTGGCGGCCATCACCTTGCTGGAGCGGATTGCCACCGAGGCAGGATCCGATCAAGGCCTGGTATTGCTGGCCGGCGCGACCGAATGGGTGCGCACATTGATGACGCGAGCAACTGCGCAGTGGGCCGACCAGCCGGAGGACGCCGGCGGACAGCGCTGGGCTCGTGACCAGACAGTGCAGCGCATGTGGGCTGCCGCCGGTGCCAGACGGGGTGATCGGGCCTGGCAGGCGCTAAGCCCGAGCGAGTGATCAGGCTCCGGCGTCGCTGACCAGTAGCGCCGGAGTGCCGGCTGCCTGGTGTTTGAACAGTGGGAAGAGCACCGCCAGCGGACAGGTCAGAGCGGCAATCA
The DNA here is from genome assembly GCF_027474385.1 of Halopseudomonas sp. MFKK-1. Lineage (NCBI taxonomy): Bacteria > Pseudomonadati > Pseudomonadota > Gammaproteobacteria > Pseudomonadales > Pseudomonadaceae > Halopseudomonas > Halopseudomonas sp. MFKK-1. The sequence continues at coordinate 3,816,435 of NZ_CP114836.1, read as the reverse complement.
GCCCGGTCCAAAGGGTTTTGAAAATCAGGTAGTGACTGACGCTCAGCTGCTCAATGCCGAACAGGCCGAGCAGCGCGATGGTGGGTGCAGCGTAGATCAGTGTTGCCATCAGACCGATGCACAGGGCAGCGCCGAGAGGGCGGTCCGGCAGGTAGCGAATGATCTGTCGCAGCACGCTGAATCGGTCCGCGGCGACTGCGGGAAACTGGCCGCTGCTGACCTTGCGGCGCTGCAGGGCTATGGTGATCCAGCTCAGCAACATGCAAAGGACAAGGGCGGTGATCACCAGATCGGCGGCGATTCCGCCCTCGCCACGCAGACTGAGCGTCGCCTGCTCACGGAGCAGTACCCAGGCGACTGCGCCGTTGAGCAGCGCATTGACGACAAAGGTGGCAATCACTTCGGTTCTCAGGTGCGAGTGTATCGAGTTGCTCATGGGGTTCTCGTTGTTATGATTGTCGGCCATTCAGCTGCCAGCCAGCGTAGTGTGTGATTGCCGGCTCCACAAGCTGCAGCGCCGTTTTGCTGATTTTTGCTGATTATCGGAGATAGCCATCCTCATGCCCGGTCGTTCTGCTACTGCTACTGCTACTGTCTCTGCCCGTGAGGTGTATCAACTGTTCCGCGATGTTGCCCTGCAGCAGAGCTCGCTGATGCGTGGTGACGGGCCGCGCTGGGCCGAGATCGACACTGGCGTGGTGCATGTCTGCATTGATGGCCAGCGTGTTGCTCTGTTCAAGGACGCCGGATAGCTGCACCACTGCCTGAGCTGCGAACTGCAGGACGGTCGTGTTGCGGGGCAGGATAGTTGGCGCGGTGCTGGTACCGATCCGCTCGAGCTGCTCAGTGTCTGGGAACGAGCGCAGTTACTGAAAGCCCTTGAGCGGCTCTAGTGGCAGGATGACAGCAGCGCGCGGGCGTGAAACAATCGCCGGCTAGTCATTTTGAGGTGTTTGTCAATGCCGCGCTTGTCCGTTGAGCAGCTTTCACAGGAATGGGGGCTGTTAAACCAGAAGTTCAGTCAGCAGAGTCGTCGCTTTGTACTGGAGTTCTGCATTCGTCATGCTGTTGATCTGACCGAAACCTTCTACTCGGAGATGATGGCCGATCCGGCTGCGTCGCTTTTTCTCTCGCATGATCAGGTTCAGGGCCGCCTGAGTCTGTCCATGCGTCGTTGGCTGGAAGGGTTGTTTGACAGTGAGGATGAGGTCGCGCTGGCACGAATCATTGCCGAGCAGAAGAAAGTAGGTGAGGTTCATGCCCGCATTGATATCCCCGTGCACCTGGTGCTGCGTGGTGCGCGTTGTCTCAAGGACCGCTTTATCAGCCTGTTGCAGGAGGATTGCGAGTTGTCGGAGCGCGAGCACCTGGATGCGGCGCGACTGATGTCGGACACCGTGGATCTGGCGATGGAGATCATGAGCCACGCCTATTCCGCCTCGCACGATCGTAACTCGCGTAATGAAGAAGCCTATCGCCTGTTTTCGGTCACCCAGAACATTGCTACTGAAAAGGAACGTCAACGCGCAGCGCTGTTCGACTGGGAGAATCAGTTGATGTTCGATCAGGCCGTTGGCCAGAGCGGTGAACATCTGCCGCGTATTCTCGCCTCCGAGTTTGGCCTGTGGTTCCGGCATAAGGGCGCCCATGCGTTTGAGGGCGCGCCCGAGGCTCAGCAGATTCTTGATGCGATGGAGCGGATTGACGATGTGATCCTGCCGCTGTTCGACCAGGACCCGGCCGAGCGCATCGCGCGCCTGCGTGAATTGCGGGAAACGGTGAAGGCAATCCGGTTCAGCCTGGATCACCTGTTCGAGCAGAACAATGAGCTGGAGGCCGGGCGTGACGTGCTGACCCGCCTGCTCAATCGCAAGTTCTTGCCGGTAGTGCTGACCCGTCAGGTCAGTCATGCCCGCAGTCACGGTACGCCATTTTCCGTGCTGGCGCTGGATATCGATTACTTCAAGCAGATCAACGACAGTTACGGCCACGAGGCCGGGGATCGGGTGCTGCAGCAGTTGGCCTCGCTGTTGATCAACAGCAGTCGTGCCGGGGATTACCTGTTCCGTCTGGGTGGCGAGGAGTTTCTCATGCTGCTGGTCGATACCGGACTGGATGGCGCGCGTCGCGTGGCCGAGAAGTTGCGCCGCGGTGTCGAGCAGGAAGTCTTCCGTCTGCCGCAGGATCGGACGCTCAACATCACGCTGAGTATCGGCGTTGCCTGTTTCAATGGTCACCCGGACTATCAGCAGTTGATGCGCCGTGCCGACGATGGTCTTTATCAGGCCAAGCACAGCGGCCGCAATCGGGTAGTGGTGGTCGAATAAACCCGTTCGCTCAGCAGCGCTCCTGCCCGGGGGCTGCGAGTCTGGTGTAGAGATCATCCCAAGCAGGATTGCTCTGCTCGATCAGGTTGATTTTCCACTGTCGTTTCCAGCGCTTCAGCTGCTTCTCGCGGCTGATGGCGCTGAGCATGTCGGCGGCTTGCTCGAAGTACACCAGCTGGTGGATTCGGTAACGCTGGGTGAAACCACTGATCACGCCGTTCCTGTGTTCCCAGATACGCTTGAGCAGGTTGCTGGTGACGCCGACGTACAGGGTGCCATTGCGTTGGCTGGCGAGGATGTAGACGCAGGGTTGTTTGGTCATTTGGGTGCGCCTCTTGGTATGGCAGTGGGTCTATGTTGTCTGATGCCTTTGCGTGACTGGATCCCTGCCTGCGCAGGGATGACGTGGAGGTTTGGATTGCCGTGGGAGGCTCCACTCTACATGCCGCTTTCGTCTGGCCAACTCCGGAGCGTGGCTTTGGAAATGCCGATACATAAACCTCGTCATCCCTTGGGTGCGCCTCTTGGTATGGCAGTGGGTCTATGATGTCTGATGCCTTTGCGTGACTGGATCCCTGCCTGCGCAGGGATGACGTGGAGGTTTGGATTGCCGTGGGAGGCTCCACTCTAAATGCCGCTTTCGTCTGGCCAACTCCGGAGCGTGGCTTTGGAAATGCCGATACATAAACCTCGTCATCCCTGCGCAGGCAGGGATCCAGTTGCGGGTTCGCGTTAGCGCAGTATCCATTGCCCAATCACCAATGGCTCTGGCACTTTTCCGTCAATGCGATAGGGTTGGCACGCAGCATCTGCTTTACTGAGTGCAGCTCGTCGAGCTCGGTTCTGCCAATAACAAGAGAGCACACCAATGCCCGCATTACCCCGCCTGATCGACGCATCCGGTCAGCCCTGCTATGGCCTCTTCCCCGACGGGGTGGAGGAGATCAACTACCAGGACTTTGACCTGCGCACGGTGATGGACAAGCCGCGTTCGCAGCTGGCGCGGCGGTTTGGCGCGAACCAGTTTCAGTTCATCAGCCTGCTTAGCTCGGAACTGATTGTTGGCGTGGCGATTGTCGATCTGAAGCTGGTCAGCAGTGCCTTCGTCTACCTGTTTGATCCACACACCCGGCGCTTCGACGAGTTCAGCTTTCTCCAGCCGCTGGCCCGCGGCACGACGTTCGACTCACGGCCTGGCAGCGGTCGGGCGGTATTCGAGAAAGGGCGTAACCGAATCACTGTGGATGCTGCTGGCGAAGCCGGCGTGCGTCAGTTGCTGGTCGAGCTGGCCGACGGCACCCGCATCGATGCGCGGATTGACGAGGGGGCGAGTCAGCAGCCTTTGTCGATTTGCACCCGGGCCGGATATACGGGCTGGGTATTCACCCGCAAGACCGCCGCGCGGGTCTGCACCGGCAGCGTCAGCTGGCGCGGGCAGCAGTTTGATCTGCGCCAGCTCGGCGCGCTGGCGGCAGTCGACTGGACCACGGGCTTTATGCGCCGGGAAACATTCTGGAACTGGGGCAGTCTGTCCTGCCGCTTGCCTGACGGTAGGCGCCTCGGCTTTAACCTGGCGGCCGGGGTCAACGAAACCGGCTTTACCGAGAACGGCATCTGGCTTGACGATCAACTGATCAAGGTCGACATGGTCGACTTTCAATTTGACCGCGCCAAGCCGCTGGCGCCCTGGCAGCTGCGCTCGGCGGACGGGCAGGTTGACCTGCAGTTCGAGCCGGCTGGCACCCGTCAGGAAAAGCTCAATGCACTGTTGCTGGCGTCCAATTTTAAGCAGCACTTCGGCCAATTCAGCGGCGAGTTGCGGATTACCGGGGAGACGCTGACGCTGGATGGTGCCTGGGGGCTGGTAGAGGATCATTACGCGCGTTGGTGAGCTGCTTCGCTTGTATTGATACCCCTTCAATCAGCGCATCCATGACGGCGGTCGGTGGTTGGAATTGGACGGCAGCCTGCCTATTCTGTCTGCTAATCGAGACACAAGACCCTCAAAGGGCTGCCCATGAAACCTGCACTTCCCGACGGCTTGATCGTCGTCGCCAAGGCTGACTGCCCGACCTGTCGACTGGTCGAGCCGCTGCTGGCCGAGATTGCCCAGGCCGGGCCGCTGACTGTCTACGCGCAGGATTCGGCCGAGTATGCCGCCGACCTGCCATCCTCCCTGTACGACAAGACGCTCGAACACTCCTTCCACCTTGGCATCGAGTTTGTGCCGACGCTGATTCGGGTCGAGAACGGCGTGGAAGTCGAGCGCACCTACGGCTGGCACAAGGAAGACTGGCGACAGCTGACCGGCCTGGCCGAGCTGGGCGAGGCGCTGCCGGTGATGCGCCCTGGCTGTGGCTCGAAGACGCTGGAGCCGGGTATCAGCGAAGAGCTGGAACTGGCCTTTGGTGATATTCGCCTGCAGTCGCGCGAGATCGACATGGGCAGCGCCGAAGACCCGATGGAAGCCTGCTTCGAGCGTGGTTGGAGCGATGGCTTGCCGGTGGTGCCGCCGACACCGGTGCGGGTGCTGCGCATGCTCAAGGGCACCAGCCGCAAGCCCGACGAGGTGGTCGGGCTGATGCCGCCGGATCTGGTGCCGGTGACCGTCGAGAAGGTCGCGATCAACGCGGTGCTGGCCGGCTGCAAGCCGGAATACATGCCGGTGCTGCTGGCCGCGCTGGAAGCGGCACTGACCGATGAATTCGGCCTACACGGCCTGGTCTGCACCACCATGTTCGGCAGCCCGATGATCGTGGTCAACGGCCCCGCCGCCCGCGCCATCGGCATGAATTCCGGCGTCAACGCGCTGGGGCAGGGCAACCGCGCCAACGCCACCATTGGCCGCGCGCTGCAACTGCTCATTCGCAATGTCGGCGGTGGTCGGCCGGGCGAGATTGACCGCGCAACCCTGGGCAATCCCGGCAAGTACAGTTTCTGTTTCGCCGAGGCCGAAGACGCCGACTGGCTGCCGCTGGCGCAGGAGCGCGGCGTTGAGGCCGGGCGCTCGGCGGTGACCCTGTTCCCCGGTGAGGGCGTGCAGGGCATCGTCGATCAGAAGTCGCGCGACCCCGAATCGCTGGCGCGCTCCTTTGCCCTGTCGCTGCGCACGGTGGACCACGCCAAGCTGGCGATGGCCGGTGACGCGGTGCTGGTGGTGTCGCCCGAGCATGCGCGGGTCTTTATCGAGGCCGGCTGGTCGAAGCAGCGGCTGCGCGAAGAGCTCGAACGGCTGCTGCTGGCGCCCGGAGCAGAACTGGTAGCCGGTGCCGGGGGCATCGCTGAAGGTATTCCGGCGCGTTTCAAGGATCAGCAGGTGCCCAAGTTTCGTCCGGGCGGGCTGTTGATCGTCAGGGCTGGCGGCACCGCCGGCCTGTTCTCCGCCATTATTGCCGGCTGGGCCGCTTCAGGTCCGGTCGGTTCGTCTCCGGTAACACGTGAGGTAACGTCATGAACCACAGCATTGTGCTCGATCCGACCGCGGAACGGGCGCCGGCGCAGCGTGCGCGTCTGGCCCGTCCCGCCAGCCTTGAAGGCAAGGTGGTCGGTCTGCTCGACATTTCCAAGCCACGCGGCAATGTCTTCCTCGACCGTATCGAGGAGCAGCTGGCAGCCATGGGTATTGCAGTGAAGCGCTATAACAAGCCGACCTTCACCCGCATTGCCCCAACCGAACTCAAACAGCAGATGGCCGCCGAGGTGGATCTGCTGGTGGAAGGTCTGGCCGACTGAGGGTCTTGCACGTCGTGCTGTATGCATGACATCGCAGACCTGGAGTCACGTCAGATCCCGGGAGTAGGGGTTGCCTCCAGTGAATTTGTACAGGCCGCGGCGTTGCAGTCGAAGGCTCTTGGCTTTGATCCGGCCATGGTCTTTGTTCCGCATCCGATTCAGGACCGCACCGACGATGAAATGCGCGCGCTTGCCGATGGCGCGCTGGCAGAGATTCTGCGCCTGCTGCAAAGCGGCGACGCAGACTGAGCCAAGGGTGGTCGCATGACGGCCACCTTTAACCGACCACCCGCGGTCGACCGGGTACTGACCTGGCCGCTGGTGCAGCAACTGATTGCCGATCACGGCCGCGCACTGGTGGTTGATGGTGTGCGTGCCGCGCTGCAGCTGTGGCGCGGCGGCGAGATCAGCGACGACGAGGCACTGGTGCACTGGCTGCGTCAGCACCTGCTGGCGACGCTGGCGCCGTCCATGCGACCGGTGCTGAACCTGACCGGGACGGTGCTGCATACCAATCTGGGCCGCGCGCCCTTGCCGCCGGAAGCGGTGGCGGCGATGAATGCGGTCGCCCTCGGCGCGAGCAATCTGGAGTTCGATCTGGCCAGCGGTCAGCGTGGCGACCGTGATGATCATGTCGAGCAGTGGATCTGCCGCCTGACCGGCGCGGAAGCCGCGACGGTGGTCAACAACAACGCCGCTGCCGTGCTGCTGGTGCTCAACGCGCTGGCGAACCGCCGCGAGGTGGTGGTCTCGCGCGGTGAGCTGATCGAAATCGGCGGCTCCTTCCGTCTGCCGGACATCATGGCCCGCGCCGGCTGCAAGCTGCGCGAGGTTGGCGCCACCAACCGCACCCACCCGCGCGACTACAGCGAAGCCGTTGGCCCGCGTACCGCGCTGCTGCTCAAGGCGCACACCAGCAACTACCGCATCGAAGGCTTCAGCACCGCGCTCAACGAGGCGCAGCTGGCAGCGATTGCCCGTGAGCATCAGGTGCCGCTGGCGGTGGATCTGGGCAGCGGCTCGCTGATCGATCTGCAGGCGCTGGGTCTGCCCGCCGAACCGGTGGTCGCGCAGGTGCTGGCCGAAGGCGTCGATGTGGTCACCTTCAGTGGCGACAAACTGCTCGGCGGGCCGCAGGCCGGCATCATCGCTGGCCGTGCGGACCTGATCGCGCGCATCCGCAAGAGCCCGCTGAAGCGTGCGCTGCGCTGCGACAAGCTGACCCTCGCCGCACTGGAAGCGGTGCTGCGCTTGTATGCCGACCCGGACACCCTGGTGCAGCGGGTGCCGACCCTGCGGCTGCTGACCCGCAGCGCCGAGTCGATACGCCAGACCTGCGACGCTGTGTTGCCTGATCTGCAGCAGTGGGCGGGGGATGGTTTTACGGTGGATGTCTGCGCGGTAAGCAGTCAGATCGGCTCCGGTTCGCTGCCGCTCGACGTGCTGCCCAGCGCCGCGCTGCGTGTGTGCGGCACCAGCGCCAATCGGCGTGAGCGCAGTCGTGCGCTGCGTGAATTGGCCGAGCGCCTGCGTGGGCTGCCTCAGCCGGTGATTGGCCGGATTGCCGACGACAGTCTGTTGCTCGATTGCCGCTGTCTGGAAGACCCGCAAGAGCTGCGTGTCGCGCTGGGAGCGGCCGGGTGATCATTGCCACCGCCGGGCACGTTGACCACGGCAAGACCTCATTGATTCGCGCCCTGACCGGGGTAGATACCGACCGGCTGGCCGAAGAAAAGCGCCGCGGGCTGACCATCGAGCTGGGGTTTGCCTGGCTGCCGAGCGAAAGCGGCGAGCCGCTGGGCTTTATCGATGTGCCCGGCCATGAGCGCTTTATCGGCACCATGCTGACGGGGGTTGCCGGGGTGGATATGGCACTGCTGGTAGTGGCGGCCGATGACGGCGTGATGCCGCAAACCCGCGAGCATCTGGCGATTTTGCAGCTACTGGGTGTGCGTGAGTTGGGGTTGGTGATCAGCCGTTGTGATCTGGTGGATGCTGCTCAACAGCAGCGGGTCGCTGAGCAGGTGCAGGCGCTGGCCGCCGATGCGGGTTGGTCCAATGCGGAGGTATGGCGGGTTTCCAGCACCAGCGGGCAGGGCATTGACGCGCTGCGTCAGGCGCTGCAGCAACAGGCGGAACAGCGTGAGGTGTGGCCAAGCGACAGCCCGGCGCGCTTTATGATCGACCGGCGCTTCAGTATCGCCGGGGCGGGCTGTGTGGTGACCGGCACGCTGGTCAGCGGGCGGCTGCAGCTGGGCCAGACGCTCTGGCTGCATGGGCAGGAGGTGCGGGTGCGCAGCCTGCAGCGGGCGTCCAGTGAGGTCGTTGAGGTTAAAGCCGGGCAACGCTGCGCCCTCAATTTGGCTGGTGCAGTCTCGGCTGACCAGCCCCAGCGTGGTGATTGGCTGAGCGAGCAGGTCCTGCCGCTGAGTGATCGGCTGGACGTGTCTCTTGCACAATTGCCGGACAGCCATTGGCACCGGGGCGTGCTGCAACTGCATCTGGGTACGGCGATCCATTCGGTGCGGGTGGTGCTGCTGGATGAAGCGGCCGGTCTGGCGCAGCTGATGCTGGAGCAGCCGGTGGCGGCGGTTTGGGGCGATCGTTTTATCATTCGCGATCCGGCGGCGAACACCACGCTGGGCGGCGGCCGGGTGCTGGACCCGCAGGGTATGCGCCGTGGCCGCAGTCATCCGCAGCGGCTGGCTTGGCTGTCAGCCTGGGCGGCCGCCAGCACAGCGGGTGAGGTGCTGGCCGCAGCGCTGCGACAGGGCGCGGTAGCGTTGCCGGAACTGGCGCTGAAACTGAATCTGTCCGCTGACCAGCTCGAGCAGCTGCTGCCGGCTGAGGGCCTGATCGTGCTGGCGGCGGCCGGTCAGCGGGTCGCGCTGACTGCCGAGGCCATCGAAGCACGCTGGCAGCGTCTGGCCGAGCGTCTGGCCGACTGGCATCAGCAGCATCCCGAATTGCTCGGCCCGGGGGAGGGGCAGCTCGGGCTGGTCGGCTGCCTGCAACTGCCGTTGCCGGTGGCGCGTCAATTGCTGCAACGCTGGCAGGCCGAGGGGCGGTTGCAGCGCACCGCCTGGTCGCTGCATTTGCCAGATCACCGGCCGCAGCTGCAGGCGGGCGATGCCGACCTGCTGGCGCGGGTGGCTGCCGAGCTGGTACCGGGCGGGCTGCGGCCGCCGATTGTTGGCGAGCTGGCCACCGCGCTGGGTATCGAGCTTGATGTGCTTAAAGCGTTCTTGCAGCGCATGCAGCGAGCGGGTGAACTGGTGGCCGTAGCACCCAACCGTTATTACCTGCCATCACAGGTGGAAGGCTTGGTAGCGGTCGCACGGCAGTTGGTGGCAGACTCGCCGTCCGGCAGTTTTAACGCCGCCGAGTACCGCGATGCCTCGGGTATTGGCCGCAACCTGACCATTCAGGTGCTGGAGTATCTGGATCGCGCGGGCGTGACGCGCTTCGTGCGTGAGCAACGTTTCCTGGCGGCAGGCTGAGCCTGCCGCTGCAATGGATGGACATCGTCCCCGGTGGGGCGCCCGGACTTCAACTCCGGTGAGATGCGCAACGCGCGTCTGGTGGGTTCGACTCCCATGTCCTTCCGCCATTATTCGGCACAACCCGATGCTGATGCGCCAGCGCGATGGCGTTAAAACATCGCTTGGGGTGTTTTTATAGTCAAAGCCTATTGAATGCTTTGATTTAAGTTAATGGCGCTATTCCGGCTCCGTGCTTAACTTACTTGCAGGTTGCAGGTTCCCAGGCGCTCAGCAGACTGACTCCCTCCGATCCTGCGATATGACACCCAAACAAGAGCGGAGACTGACATGACTGACAAGAAGACTGGCGGATGCCCGGTAATGCATGGGTCCAATACTCGGCTCAAGATGAACAAAGAGTGGTGGCCTAACCAGCTCAACCTTGCCATCTTGCACCAGCACAACCCGAAATCGGACCCGATGGGCGGTGAGTTCGATTATGCCACCGAATTCAAAAAGCTCGATTTGGCTGAGGTCAAGAAAGATCTGGCAGCGGTAATGACTGACTCCCAAGACTGGTGGCCGGCAGACTACGGTCACTATGGTCCGTTTATGATCCGCATGGCTTGGCACTCTGCTGGTACTTACCGTACTGCTGATGGCCGTGGCGGTGCTTCTACTGGCAACCAGCGCTTTGCTCCCATCAACAGCTGGCCGGATAACGCCAACCTGGATAAGGCTCGCCGCCTGTTGTGGCCGGTGAAGAAGAAGTATGGCAGCAAGTTGTCCTGGGCTGATCTGTACATTCTCGCCGGTAACGTGGCACTGGAGACCATGGGCTTCAAGACCTTCGGCTTTGGTGGCGGTCGCGCCGATATCTGGGCTCCCGAGGAGGATATCTACTGGGGTGCAGAGGACGAGTGGTTGGCCACCAGCGATAAGCCCAATAGCCGTTATTCCGGTGACCGTAATCTGGAAAACCCGCTGGCTGCGGTTCAGATGGGGCTGATCTATGTGAACCCGGAAGGCCCGGATGGCAATCCTGATCCGCTGGCGTCGGCTCGCGACATTCGCGAAACCTTTGCTCGCATGGCAATGAACGATTACGAAACCGTGGCACTGACCGCCGGCGGCCACACCTTCGGTAAGGTCCATGGTGCAGGTGATGCTGCCCACGTCGGCGCAGAGCCGGAAGCAGCAGGCATTGAAGAGCAGGGCTTCGGCTGGAAGAGCAGCTTCGGCAGCGGCAAGGGCCGCGATACCATCACCAGTGGTCTGGAAGGGTCCTGGACACCCAATCCGATCAAATGGGATATGGGCTACCTGGATGTGCTGTTGGGTTACGACTGGGAGCTGACCAAGAGCCCAGCGGGTGCCTGGCAGTGGGTGCCAAAGAATCTGGCGCCCGAAGACCACGCGCCGGATGTCGAGGATCCCAGCAAGAAGGTCGGTATCATGATGACTACCGCCGACATGGCGATGCGCGAGGATCCCGAGTACCGCAAGATCGCTGAACACTTCCACAAGAATCCGGACGAGTTTGCCGATGCCTTCGCCCGTGCCTGGTTCAAGCTCACCCACCGCGACATGGGCCCGAAAGTACGTTACCTGGGCAGCGAAGTCCCGGCTGAAGACCTGATCTGGCAGGACCCGGTGCCGGCAGTAGATCACCCGCTGATCGATGCGCAGGACATCACCGCCCTGAAAGCCAAGTTGCTGGGTTCGGGTCTGAGCGTTGCCGAACTGGTGTCGACTGCCTGGGCGTCAGCCTCAACCTACCGTGACTCCGACAAGCGTGGTGGGGCCAACGGTGCACGTATTCGTCTGGCGCCGCAGAAAGACTGGGAAGCCAACCAGCCTCAGCAACTGGCCAAGGTGCTCAAGGTCCTCGAAGGTATCCAGGCCGATTTCAACGCGGCTGGTGCCAAGAAGGTCTCGCTGGCAGATCTGATTGTGCTGGGCGGTGCGGCGGCTATCGAGAAAGCGGCGCAGGATGCAGGGCACAGTGTGACCGTACCCTTCGCGCCGGGTCGTACCGACGCTACCGACGAGCAGACCGATGCCGAGTCGTTCGAGCCGCTCAAACCCGAGGCTGATGGTTTCCGTAATTACCGCCGGACCAAGTTCACTGTCTCGGACGAGGAGATGCTGGTCGACAAGGCGCAGTTGCTCGGCTTGAGTGCGCCGGAGATGACTGTACTGGTCGGTGGCCTGCGGGTTCTTGGCGCCAACCACGGTGGCAGCAAGCACGGCGTGTTTACCAGCACCCCGGGTGCGTTGACCAATGACTTCTTCGTCAATCTGGTCGACATGAGCACTGCCTGGTTCCCGACCTCGGACGATGCCGATGTGTTTGAAGGCCGTTGCCGCAACACCGGCGCGGTGAAGTGGACCGGTACCCGAGTGGATCTGGTGTTCGGCTCCAACTCGCAGCTGCGGGCGCTGGCGGAGGCCTATGCCCAGGATGACGCCAAGGCGAAGTTCGTGACCGACTTCGTTGCAGCGTGGAACAAGGTGATGAACGCAGATCGTTTCGACCTGACCTGATTCACCCGTTTTACCCCTCCAACCCACGGGCGCCGCATGGCGCCCGTGGCGTTTCTGCGCTCGCGTTTGCTGCCATCAGCGCGGTGAATATTGCTCAACAGGGTTGCTGTGCAGTTGTTTGGTCATGGTGTTCTGTCTCGCTAAAGGCCTCTTCCGGGAAGCGCCGGTGGTGATGGGGACGTGGGGTCGAGCGTTCATAGATGACTGTTTTTCATTAAGAATGAATGTTCGCTCCATTTAATAGGCTTATCTGCCGTGACATGAGAGGGGAAGCACTGGCCGAGACGGAGAGGATTGATGTCTCGAAAATGAGTCGCCGTATCGCTGCGAATGATCATTCATTTTTCCGTTGTTGTGCCTTGCAAGTCTGCCTATGCTCAGCCGGAGCGGAGGGTGACCAGCAAGTCATTTCTCTTGCTTGGCTTCTTACAACAATAAAACGGAGAGCAGCATGAACCCCGGTATTGCAACACCTCCCAAGCGTCTCAGCTATCTGAGCATATCCCTGATGGCAATTACCTTGCCGCTGGCCGGCTGTCTTGGTGGCGGCGGCGGGAGTGACGATGAACGTCGCACCGGCACCTTTGTGGACAGCCACGTGGCAGGTCTTGACTACAGTGCAGGCGGCAACACTGGTACAACCAGTGACACCGGAACCTTCCGCTATCGCCCGGGCGAAACGGTTACCTTCTCCATTGGTGACCTGGTGCTGGGGGCAGCTGTCGGTGCAGAAGTGATGACACCGCTGAGTATTATTCAGGGGGCAACCGACGCATCTGACCCTCGGGTCAACAATATGCTGATTCTGCTGCAGACACTGGACGCCGACGGCAATCTGAACAATGGCATCCAGATCACCCACGAGATCCGCCAGGAAGTCTCGTTCAACGCCGGCAATATCAACTTTGATCAGCCCAGCGCCGACTTCCGCAATAGCCTGACGGCCATGCTGGAGCGACTGGATGACGTCGGTGCCTTTACCGATACCGATCCCCGTGCCCGCAAGGTTGTCGATACCGCCGATGCGTTGGCGCATTTTCAGCGTTCGACGGGCCCTCGGGTTGAAATCGAGATAACCGGCGGCATGCTGCGCGGCTTTGAGGCCAATGCCTCGACCTGGCAGTTCCTCGGCGTGCCCTACGCCAAACCGCCGCTGGGCGAGTTGCGCTGGCGCCCGCCACAGCCGGCCGAGCCCTGGGAGGGTGTGCGTGAAGCGACGTCCTGGGCGGATCAGTCGGCCCAGGATTTCAACCTGGAGCGAGTCAATGAGGGCGGCATGAGCGAAGACTCGCTCTACCTCAATATCACCGCACCCAAGGATGCCGAGGGGCTGCCGGTCATGGTCTGGTTCCATGGTGGCTCGTTCGCCATCCTGTCGGCCAACTCGCCGCAGTACAACAACCCCAACGGGCTGGTAACCAAGGGCGTGGTGCAGGTCAGCGTCAACCACCGCCTCGGGCCATTCGGCTACATCGCCCATCCGCTGCTGAGCGCAGAGAGTGGGTACGGTGGCTCCGGCAATTATGGCCAGATGGATCTGGTCATGGCGCTGGAATGGATTCGCGACAATATCGCTGCGTTTGGCGGAGACCCAGGCAATGTCACCATCTTCGGCCAGTCCGGTGGTGGCGGTAAGGTCTACTCGCTGATGAACTCGCCGCAGGCGGTCGGGCTGTTCCATAAGGCGATTGTGCAGAGTGGCGTTGCGCCGCTGGAAACGGAAAGCTCGCCGGCCGATTCGCTGGGGGTGTCGGAGGCCATTGGTGAGGCACTGTTCGAGCGGGCCGGGGTCACCACTCTGGAACAGGCGCGGGCGCTGCCCTGGACGGCCTTTGCCCAGGCAGACCTGGACAACAACATCCGTCGAGAGACCTATCGGCCCAACTCGGACAATTACTACCTGCCCAACACCTATTACGGGAATGTGCAGCAGGGCATGCCCAGCGATGTGCCGCTGATGGCCGGGGTGACCAACGGCGACTACACCACGATTCGTGCCGCCTTGCCGATCTGGTTGCAGCAGCGCAGCGCCGAGTATCAGTCCAATCAGTACATCTATCGCTTCAGTCGGGTGCCGCCGGGTTGGGATGATCTGGGGCTGAGCAGTTGCCATGGCTGCGAGCTGCCGTACCTGTTCAATTATCCGGCCGGTATGGTGCAGAACTATCTGCTCGGGCTGGTACTGACCGACGCCTATACCCGGCCGCAGATTGGTGACCTGAACAACAACGGTGTGACCGGGACCCAGGGCGACACAGCGGATATCTATGCCTCCATGCGCTGGGGTATGCAGGACTCGGCAATGGCCGACTTGCTGATGACCCAGTGGAGCAACTTCGCCCGCACAGGCGATCCTAGCACCGAGTCGCTCGCGTGGACGCCCTACAGTCTGGAAAACGATGCCCTGATGGAGCATGGCAACAACGGTGTCGCGGCGATGACAACGGGGGTAGCCGAGGCGCCCTGATCGACAGCTTCTTGTATCGTGCGTGGGCTGCGAGAGCAGCCCTTCTGGCCAGATGGCCTGAACCGGTACCCGCGTTGGTGGGTACCGGTTTTTTTTGTTCTGCCCATAAAATCGGGCAACGCTACAGAATATTCCGCCAATGCGGTCGGCCGAATGCTCCAGTGATTGAGTGTGCACTCGGGTTCGTCCCGTTTACGCGGGCGAGTAGCACAGGATTGGCAGGAAACAGAACGGCAGCCTGTTTGAGGCTCACAGAGCCGAGTTCTGCCGGCCCCTGCCAAGCCGAGCAACGCAGCGAACCCGCAGGGCCGCGTAGCCGGGTGCCCTTGGGGGGCCGGGCAAGCGGCCCCCTTTGGCTCGCCGTGAAGGCGAAATACTGACTCAACATCAGCGCAGGAAATGGTTCTGCCACCTGCGCCTGGCCAAGTCGGCGTTTTAACGCTGCCAGCCTTGGGGCAGCTCCCATGCTCACCCGAGATGAACCGTTTACCCAGCTGCCTTCAGTCGGTGCTCCCACAACCTGCGTGCCAGACGACGCATGTTGGGAATCTCGTCGGTTTCATCGAGGATCGGACGACCGATCAGCGTCTCGATGATGTCTTCCATGGTCACCAGTCCGCACCAGCTGCCGAACTCGTCATAGACCAGACACAGGTGCTGTTGCTCCTTGAGCATCTGGGTCATCAGGGCCTCGATATTCTGGCTGTCCTGAACGACCTTGACCGGCTTCATCAGGCTGGATACCAGAGCCTCGCGGTCATCGGTTGCCAGCAGGTCTACGCGAAACAGCACACCCAGCGGGGTTTCGTTCTCGTCGAGCACCGGATAACGCGAGAACTGGCCGTGCTGGACGCGCTGGCGCGCCTGCGCAACCGTCAGCTCCGGACTCAGAGTTTCGCTGACCGTACGCGGGGTCATGACGTCGCGGGCGCGGATGGTATGCAGATCCAGCACGTTATGGATCATTCGCTGTTCTTCCTCGTCCAGCGACTCAAGCTCCTGGCCAAGGCTAGCCAGGGCCTTGATCTCGGCACGCAAGTCATGCTCCGGCGTCTTGCCACCGAGACTGCGAGTGACCAGATCGGATAGCAGAATGAACGGTTTCAGCAACAGGATCATGCTGTTCAGCACGCCGGGCATCAGCGGTGCCAGTGCCGGCCAGTAGCGGGCACCCAGCGTCTTGGGCAGGATTTCCGAGCCCAGCAGAATCAGCAGGGTCATGATCGCGGACGCGACGCCAAGGTAGCCATCACCGAACACGATTGTCACCTGTGCGCCAACGCCGGTGGCGCCAACGGTGTGAGCGACCGTGTTGAGGGTCAGAATGGCCGCCAGCGGCTGGTCGACGTTTTCTTTCAGCTGTTTCAGTCTGGGATAAAGTCTGGGGCGTTCGACCTTTTGCCGGGCAATGAAGCTGGGTGTCATGGACAGCAGTGCAGCTTCAAGGATGGAACAGATGAAGGAAACCAGAATGGAGAGGACAGCAAACGCTATCAGCAGGGACATGGGGATCTTGAGTGGCCAATGATGTGCCTAGTATACGATCGGTTGCTTGCGGCTCAATTGTCTGCCTGATTCAGGATGTTTCCAGTCTCTGGGTGCCGGTGCCATCATCTGTGCCCGGTTCGCGAGATCAGGCCGGATGCTCATGGCCATCCGGCACCGGCGTTATGCTGCGTCGTTGTTGGCTGCGAACAAGGCTTCAAAGGTGTCCATGTCGAGCGCGGCGATGATGTTCTGTTGGTCATCGAGAATTTCGTACATCACACCTTCGGTACCGCGGATGCTGAACAGCACCAGGGTGCCGCCATCGCCGCCGCACTCGCGGTGGGGCGTGGTGTCTGGCTGGCTGATGGTGTAGCTGCCGGTTGGGCGGCTTTCTTTCAGTTTGCCGTTGGCGTGGAACAGCTGATGCTCGCCGCGAATAACGAAGGTGTGGTTCACCGCGCAGTGGCGGTGCAGCACGATGGGATCGTGGGCGTGAAAGTGAAACACTACGTCGACCAGTTGGTTGGGGCGGTCGACACTGAGAATGCAGTAGTCGAAGTTCTCGAAGCCCGGCAGCTGATTCCAGCGGATGTGGTTCAGATCAAGAGCGTGCATGGTTACGTCCTTTTGTTGTTGTGGTAGAGCAATAGCTCAGCGTTGGGGTGCCCAGTCGCTGACGATGATGTTGTTGTCGGCGCGCTGCGAACGTGCCGCCTGCTTGCGCGCGCTGATCTGCGCGACGCATTGATCTTCGTTGTTGAGTATCACGATGCATTCAAGGCACTGGATGCACTCATCGTAATCAATCGCGCCGCTGCGTTTGATCGCCCCGATCTCGCACTTGTTGTGGCAGTGCTGGCAAGGCTTGCCGCAGGCGTCGATGCGGGTGAGCCAGGAGAACAGCCGCAGCCGTCCGAGGATCGCCAACCCCGCGCCCAGCGGGCAGGCGTAGCGGCAGTAGAACTTGTGCACGAACAGGCCGAGGCCGAGCAGCAGTCCCGCGTAGAGCACAAATGGCCAGCTGCGCACGAAGAACAGGGTAATCGAGGTCTTGAACGGCTCGACTTCGGCCAGGCGCTCGGCCAGCGTCAGCGAGTAGAAAGCGGTCGGGATCAGCGCAACCAGAATGAGGTATTTCAGCCACTGCAGACGCAGGTGCCAGTGCTCGCTGATCTTCCACTGGCGAATGTGCAGTTTCTTCGCCAGCCAGCTGACCATCTCCTGCAGTGCACCAAAGGGGCAGAGCCAGCCGCAGAACAGGCCGCGCCCCCAAAGGAACAGGCTGATGAAGGTAAAGGTCCAGAGGATGAAAATCACCGGGTCCATCAGAAACACCGTGATGTCGAAGCCATGCCAGAGCGCGAGCAGCAGGGTGAAAATATTGACCACCGAGAGCTGGCCCTGGGCGTAGAACCCGATGAACAGCAGGGTGAACAGCAGGAAACCGGCGCGCAGCAAATGAAAGCCGCGGGCGTGCCGGCTGACCCGCTGCTGATAGATGAATAGCGCGGTGACCAGCGCCAGCGACAGCATCAGAGCGCCGATTTGCCAGGCACGTTGCTGCCACATCTGCAGCCAGATCGGCGTGGGCGCTGCGGTTGCGCTGGCCTCTTGCAGCTCGAACAGTCCAGGCTCCAGCGTCAACGCCCTTTCGAAGTGACTTTGCTGCTCGCTCAGCGGGTTACGGCGCAGGGTAACGTTGAGTTGCAGCGCGGCAGGCTCTACCGGATTGAATGCCGCGTGGGTTTTGATGCGGAAGATATTGGCCTGCCAGTCGCCTGGCGGTGCTGCGAGCAACGGAAGCAGGATGCCGTTGTTGAAGTTCATGTCGTGCAGCTCGATCGCCTTGCCATGCTGCAGCAGGTTGATACGACTGGGCGCGGTGGCGGGAATAAAGTCTTCCGGCACGTGCGGGTACTGGCCGCGTGAGAGCACCAGCAACGCCTGCTCGCCCGGCAGCAGTTCGTCTTGCAAACGACTGAAGGCTGCCTCGCCGAGCAGGTTGCGGCCGGTCATCGGGGTGTTCAGGTAGGCAAAGTACAGCTCGCTGAACGGCAGGTCGCTATCGTCTGAAAAGCCCGGGTACAGATTGAGGCTGTTGCCCAGTGCTGCTTCCACTGCGGGCGTATCCAGCTGCCACTGCTGCAACAATCCTCGAGTCAGCAACTGCTGCCAGTCCATTGGCTCGAACCGCTCGGGACGGGCGACGGCCTGTGGTCCCTGGGCAAACTCCGGCAGCAGCGCGCGAGCAACCGTCATCGCCGATTGCAGTACCGTTTCGTTGAGGATGACGACTGACACGGTGGCCTTGCTGACGCCGTCGATGTAACCCACCGCATCGCCATCGACACTGCCGCCGTGGGTACTGCCGACGACGATGGGCGTGGCGATATTGCGGCCGGTGTACTGGCCGGCGAAGTCGAACAGGGCCTGTTCTCCCAGACCATGCAGGAACACCGGCTCATGGTGCTCCAGCACGGTCACCCCGGTCAGCTTGCCTTCTGGAGTCATGCCGATCAGCAGCCGAATCGGCTTACCGGAAAAGCCCTGCAGGCTGGAGTAGTCGGTTGACTCAAAGGCGTAGCCGAGCAGCTGATCCAGCTGGAATGCCTGATACACGGGCGGGCTGCCCTGCTTTTCGATCAACCGGGTGGCACTGGGAAACAGGTGCTGCACGGCCTGCTGCCAGCCGGGCGCCGGTGGGCTCTCGGCTCGCAGATTTGAGCTCAACAGGCAAAGCAGACAGCCCAGCAGAAGCTGACGGAGCGTTGGGTGACGCGCAGACATGGAGGCTCATCCTTGTTGTTGTGCTCCCATGCTGGCGAGCACAAGGGCAGGCGAGCCATCCAACTTAGGGGGCGAGCCGTTGCTACTTCAGTCTTAGTTCGCCGCCTTGGCGCTTATAAAAAACGCCTCGTTGGGGTAGTCTGCCGGGACCGCCTGCGGGGCCCCCTGGAGCACGCAGCATTACAACAACAACGCGGATGCCAGAGCATGTCCTACGATGTCAGCCAATTGCGCAAGTTTGTCACGCCCGAGATTATTTTTGGCGCAGGATCGCGCAAGACCGTCGCCAATTACGCCTCTACTTTCGGTGCCCGCAAGGTGCTGCTGGTATCTGACCCGGGAGTGCAGGCCGCCGGTTGGGTAGTCGATGTCGAGCAAAGCCTGATGGAGCAGGGTCTAGACTATGTCCTGTTCACCCAGGTCTCTGCCAATCCGCGCACCGAAGAGGTCATGCATGGTGCCGAGGTGTACCGGGCTGCAGGCTGCAACGTCATTGTCGCCATTGGTGGCGGCAGCCCGATCGACTGCGCCAAGGCCATCGGCATTGCCGTGGCGCATGATCGACATATTCTCGAATTTGAAGGCGTCGATACCATTCGTGCGCCGATTCCGCCGCTGATCTGCATTCCGACCACCGCCGGTACCTCGGCTGATGTGTCGCAGTTCGTGATCATTTCCGATCAGCAGGAGAAGGTGAAGTTCTCCATCATCAGCAAGGCGGTGGTGCCGGATGTGTCGCTGATCGACCCGGAAACCACGTCAACCATGGACACCTTCCTGTCTGCCTGTACCGGAATCGATGCCATGGTGCACGCCATTGAGGCCTTCGTCTCGACCGGCAGCGGGCCGATGACCGACGCTCATGCCCTGGAGGCGATGCGCCTGCTTAACGGTAATCTGGTACAGATGATCCAGAACCCGCAGGATATTGCCCTGCGCGAGCAGATCATGCTCGGCAGCCTGCAGGCGGGGCTGGCGTTTTCCAACGCCATTCTCGGCGCTGTACACGCCATGTCACACAGCCTCGGCGGCTTCCTTGATCTGCCGCACGGGCTATGCAACGCGATCCTGGTCGAACATGTGGTGGCGTTCAATTTTGACGCCGCGCCGGAGCGCTTCAAGGTGATCGCCAATACCCTGGGCATTGATACCCGCGGAATGACTACTCCGCAGGTGCGCCAGCGGCTGGTTCAACATCTGATCGAGCTGAAACAGGCAATGGGCTTTCACCAGAGTCTGCGCATGCATGGCGTTGATACCAGCGACCTGCGCACCCTGTCGCTGCACGCGATGGATGACCCCTGCATCCTGACCAATCCGCGTGAATCCAGTCTGCAGGATGTCGAGGTGGTCTATGCCGAAGCCCTCTGATCCGCGCCGTGAGGTGCTGACGGGGCTGCTGGGGCTGGGGTCGCAGTCCTCGCGCAAGAGCTACTACCCGGAATTGCTGGCGCGGCTTGAGGAGCTGGAGGACGAGCGCAACCGCTACAAGTGGCTGTTCGAGAATGCGGTGCACGGGATTTTTCAGGCCAGCCTGACGGATGGCCTGCGGGCAGCCAACCAGTCGCTGGCGCGGATGCTTGGCTATGACTCGGTCGGTGCGCTGGTGCATGCCCGGCGCTCGCTGGCCGAGCAGTTTTTCATCGAGGGGGCAGAGGAATTCCAGCGCATTCGCAATCACCTGCTGCGCAAGGGCGAACTGACCGGCTATGAAACCCGGCTGCGTCGTGCCGACGGCAGCCTGATGGACGTACGCATGAACATTCTGCTGCGCCCTGACGCTTCCGACCATGTGATTGAAGCCTTTGTTGCCGACGTGACCGAGCGCAAGCAGGCGCAGCAGGCAATGCAGCAACTGAACGATGAACTGGAACAGCGTGTCCTGCAGCGCACCCGGGAGCTGGAGGCGCTGAACGAAAGCCTGCGTTTCGAGATTATCGAGCACGAGCGTACCCAGGGTGAGTTGCGCGAGGCGCGAGATGCTGCCGAGCAGGCCAATCGCAGCAAGGACCGCTATCTGGCAGCGGCCAGTCACGATCTGCTGCAGCCGCTCAATGCCGCGCGGTTGCTGATCTCTACCCTGCGTGAGACCCCCTTGGATGAAGCTGCGGGTCTGCTGGTCGAGCGTTCGCACACGGCGCTGGAAAGTGCCGAAGACATGCTCAGCGACTTGCTGGATATCTCGCGGCTGGACCAGCCGAATCTGCAGCCCGATTGCGGTGACTGCGCGGTAGCCGACATTCTGGAGCCGCTGTTGTGTGAGTTCGGCAGCGTAGCTGAGGCCGCCGGAGTGGGCCTGCGCGGGCGCTTTGGTGATCAGGTGGTGCGTACCGATTACCGCCTGCTCAGCCGGATCCTGCGCAACTTTATCAGCAACGCCATTCGCTACACCGAACGCGGTGGCGTGCTGGTTGGCTGCCGGACACGCGGCAGTGAGCTGTGTATTCAGGTTTGGGACACTGGTCGTGGTATCGCACGCAGCGACTTCAAGCGCATTTTTCAGGAGTTCAATCAACTGGACGTGGAGCGGTCCGGCCAGCGTCGCGGTGTCGGGCTGGGACTGGCGATTGTCGATCGTATTGCAAGGCTGCTGAATGCCCGCATCGAGGTGCAGTCACGCCTGGGCCGGGGCTCGATGTTCTCGGTCAGTATTCCGCTGGCGGTCGCTGCCCCTCAGCGAAGCAATGCTCAGGCCAGCCAACTGCTCAGTTCAATCGAGGTGCCGCTGCAGGGGCGCCGGTTGCTGGTATTGGATAACGAGCAGATCATTCTGCAGAGCATGCGCAGCCTGCTGGAGCAGTGGGGTGCCGAGGTGCTGACTGCCGTCGATCTGGAGCAGGCGCAGGCTCGGTTGGGGGCGCACCCGCCAGATGCGCTGCTGGTGGACTTTCATCTGGATGACAACCGCACCGGCGGTGAAGCGGTAGCGGCGCTCAGAGCGCGCTATGCCCGTGAACTGCCGGCCATCATGATTACCGCAGATCGCAGCGAAGCCTGTCGGCAGATTGCCCGAGAGATGGACATCATCGTGCTCAACAAGCCGCTGAAGGCCGGCAAACTCAGGGCTACTCTCGGCAAGCTGCTAAGCAAGGATGACTAGGCTATGCGCAGGTCCGGCAGTTGGGCAGGTTGTTGCCGCCTGGCAGGTATCACCCTGCCAGAGGGAGCCGGCACCAGCCGGTCGTGCGTACTTGCATACAGTCGCCGCATGCTGCCGGCAATGGAACTGTAATGGTTGTTTCTGCAGTGTTGCATTGTCATAAAAGAGACTTGGACATGTCTTCGGAACGCCGCTGAAAGTTCATCGTTCATTGCCTGATCTGTCACGTTCGCTCGCCATCCTGTTCGGGTTTCCAAGCAAACCAAACCTGAGAGGAAGGAACCGATGTCCATCGAACAACGTGACCAGTTGGTTATCATCGATCACGGTGAGGGTGATGAACCCCTCAGCAACCGACAGATGAACCGTCTGTTCTCCAGCGTGCTGGAGGCCCGTCTTGCCCGCCGCCAGCTGCTCAAGGGTAGCGCCGGTGCGGCTGCCCTGGGCTTTTTCGGTCTGGGACTGGCTGGCTGCAAGAGCAGTTCCAGCAGCGACGACAATGGCGGCTCGCCATCACCCGCTCCGTTGCTGGGCTTTTCCGCCGTTGCTGTCAGCAGTGCCGACGAGATTGTCGTTCCGGAGGGCTACAGCTACCAGGTGATCATCCCCTGGGGTACGCCGATTCTGGGCAGCTTCCCGTCATTTTCGGTCAACAGCACCGGTGCCGATCAGGCCGAGCAGGTTGGCTCACACCACGACGGCATGCATTTTTACCCGATTGATGGCAGTTCCGATGACGGCCTGCTGGTGCTCAATCACGAGTATGTCGAACCCCGCCTGATGCACGCCGCAGCCCAAGGGCTTGCGCTCACCAGCAGTGCCTTGCCGCCGCTGGTTGATGGCGAGCGCCCGGCTGACCAGGTACGCAAGGAAGCCAACGCCCACGGCGTATCGGTGGTCCGCATCGTCAAGGGTGCCAACAACGAGTGGAGCGTTCAGCCGGATGCGCTGAACCGCCGTATCACCGCGCTGACGCCGATGGAGATCCATGGTCCGGTTCGCGGCAGTGATTTCGTCAAGACGCTTTACAGCCCGAACGGCACCATGACCCGCGGCACCCTGAACAACTGCGGTAATGGCTATACGCCCTGGGGCACCTACATGGCCGCCGAGGAGAACTGGGCCGGCTATTTCACCAACAAGGGTGATAACCCGCGCGAGCATTCCCGTTACGGTGTGCAGACCGGCGCGACCAGCCGTTATGCCTGGGAACTGGCTGACAACGGTGCGGACGAGTTTGTCCGCTTCGATGCCAGCATCAAGGGTGCAACCGCCGCGGATGACTATCGCAACGAGCCGGTCTGCTTCGGCTGGATGGTCGAGATCGATCCGTTCGACCCGACCAGCAACCCGAAGAAGCGCACCGCCATGGGCCGTTTCGGCCACGAGGGTGTGGTTTTTGCCCCGGCTGAAGAGGGCAAGCCGGTCGTCTGCTACTCGGGCGACGATTCCCGCTTCGAGTACATCTACAAGTTTGTGACTGCGGCGAACTACAACGCGGCGACCGCCAATGGCAGCCTGCTGGATGAAGGCACTCTGTATGTCGCCAGGTTCAATGATGACGGCACCGGCGAATGGTTGCCGCTGGTCTACGGCCAGAACGGTCTGGACGAAGCCAACGGCTTCACCAGTCAGGCCGACGTGCTGGTCAACACCCGCCTGGCTGCCGACTTCATGGGCGCTACCCCGATGGATCGCCCGGAGTGGGGCGCGGTTGACCCGGCCAATGGCGATGTTTATTTCACCCTGACCAACAACACCAGCCGCAACGCCGGCAACGTCAACGAAGCCAACCCGCGGGTTACCAACCGCCACGGTCATATCATCCGCTGGAAGGAAGACGGTGGTGAGCAGGCAGCGACGACCTTCAGCTGGGACATTTTCCTGTTTGGCGGCGACAGCGGCGAGAGCGGCGTCGACACCAATATCGGTTATGACCCGAACGGCGACGTGCTGACCGCAGACAATATCCTCAGCTCGCCGGATGGTCTGTGGATTGACCCCGACAGCCGCGTCTGGATTCAGATGGACAGCGGTTACACGGACCCCTTCGGCAACTGCGCCATGCTGGTTGCCGATCCGACTACCGGCGATCTCAAGCGCTTCCTGGTCGGACCGATTGATCAGGAGATCACCGGTATCACCATGACCCCGGACCAGCGGACGCTGTTCATCAATGTTCAGCATCCGGGTGAGGGCACCAGCGCCACCGACTTTGCTGCCGGCAACTACACCAGCAGCTGGCCGGACTTCATGCCGGCAACCCGTCCGCCGCGCTCGGCCACGGTCGTGGTGTGGAAGAACGATGGCGGTGTTGTCGGTAGCTGATACGTTATTCAGGCAGCGCTGCCGGCGCTGCCCGGATAGAAAAAATGCTGGATCATTGCGGGGTCGGCAGCTGCTGACCCCGGTTTTTATGGAGAAATTATCATGGGTGTAGGTGGAATCAGTATCGGCTCTCTGCTGATCGTGCTGGTAATTGTCATGCTGCTGTTTGGTACCAAGCGCCTGCGTAATATCGGCAGCGACCTGGGGGGCGCCTTGAGCGGCTTTCGCAAGGCGGTGCGCGATACCGACGAAGCTCGCGATGCACTGACCATGGATGTCCAGGAGCAGGTTGCCGAGCGCAGCGAAACGCGCTCGCGCGCCTGAGGCCGGTGCCGCATGTTCGGTAACGGCATGACGGAATGGCTGGTGGTCGGGGTAGTCGCGCTGATCGTACTCGGCCCCGAACGTCTGCCTTCGCTGGTGCGTATGGCGGGGCGGGCGACCGGCAAGGTACGCGGGCTGTGGGCTGACGTACAGCGGGAGCTGGACGGTAGCCTGCCAGCCGATGAGGTCAGGGAGTTGGCCGAAAACGTTCGTGAGCTGCGCGCTCAAACCAACGTCAAACAGTTTGTTCGGCGTCTGGCGGTAGATGAAGAACGCCGCCAGGGCTGAGCCCCGGCGGCGACAGGACTGTGTCGATCCGGTCAGTCAGGTGTGCAGGATGGCAGGAACGAGCGAGGGAAGTTGCCCGGAATCTCGCCGGTGTTGTTGGTATATGTGCATCCGAACAAGGGGTCAGCTACCGTTTCGGGGGTTAACCAGTCGTCCCCGCCCGGCTTAACGCTGGTTTGTTCCCAAGTCAGCAGCGCGTCAAGCGTCTCGGTCCATTCGGTCAATGTGAAGTCGCAGTGGCCTGGAGCGCGCATGGCGCGTTGAACCAACAGCTCGCCGTTGCCGTTATCCTCTGCGCGCTCGCGGTAAATTTGCTCCATTGAAACCGGTACAAACAGGTCACCGATGGTGTGTGCCGTCAGTACCGGAACGTCGAACTCGCCATTGACCTTGGGCACCCAGCGCAGGCCATCCTTACGAAGGGCGTTCACAGCATCAACATTTGCATCTGCTTGCAGGATAGCGGCGTTGAAGTTGATTTCGTTGGTTGTCAGCGGCTCACCCAACTCACTCTCAAAGCGATACGTCAAACCGGTGGTGTTGATTACGCTCTTGAGGAAGATACCGTCAACGGTGCCGTCCGAGCCGGCAAAGCTTTGCAGCAAGTCCTGGAACAGGCCAAAGCTGAATTGGTAGGTTGGCCGCTCGCCGCCACTCAGGTTCTTGAGCGTTTGATAGACCGCAAGGCCCTCAGCGGTCAGGCCAGCTGCGCTTTTGTCGGCGTCGTAGTCATTCCAGAACAGCGCGCGGGCAGCCGCGAGCTTGGTGGCAGCGTCCGCTTCCGGAATTGGGAATTTTTCTGCACCGACGCCAGCCAGTTCAAACAGCGAGAGACTGTAGCCGGCAAAATAGTTGAACAGTTCGGTGTCCCCTAATACGCCGCAGAACGGTGCTGCTGCTGCGTAGTCGACTACGTTATTGGCGGTCTCTTTGGTTTCCCGCTCAACAGCTGCAGCGGTGATGTGGCCTCCCATTGACGCACCTGCGATGTAGTACTTCACAGGCGTTGCCAAGGTGCGGCCATTGTCAGCAGCAATGTCGGTAAAGGCCAAGGCCAGGGCGTTGGTGTCTTCCACGCCTGCCCGCACATCGTAGTAGTTGGTGCTGTAGCTGGATGCTGCCCAAGCGTAGCCGTTGTCAATCAGATACTGTCGCATCGGTGGGCTGTCTACCGTAAGCGAGCTGCCGGTGCCTCGATAGCCGTGGGCCCACATAACCAGCATACCGTTCCAGTTCTCCGGTACTTCAATGCGATAGCCGGCGCCATCAAGGACTCCACTCCAGCGACTGGTCGTGTTGTAGGGGGCGATGTCAGCAAGTGCGGTAAAGGGCAGCTGCGCTTCGTCGACCACGAAGAAGTCATTATTGATACGTTTCTGCTGCTCACGTACCTGCTCGTCGCCACCGCCACCGCCACTCAGACAACCTGTCAGCGTCAGGCTGCTGATCATCATGGTCAGCAACGCCGTCTTTTTCAGCCTTGTCATTCTTGTTGTTCTCCACGCGCAAGTTGATTGTTGTTTATTGGTTCTTGCGGTTTTGAGTAAAGGGTGACTGCTGGCAAAGGGCAAGTATCGGGTGTCTCTTTTTGAGACGTTCTCGCGCGTGTGGATACGCAGCTATCAGCGGATTGGATTGCTGTAACAGGGAGATCACCCATTGGGGTGATCTTTATCCCATGCTTTTTCGTGGATTAACCCAAATGGGTGATTTGGCTGGGTCGGGGGACTCGCTAGCGTCGTCGCTCCGGTGCGATCCGTCTGGATTAACCTGTTCAGGGGGGTTGCCGGGAGATTGCATTATCGTGACAATCGAAACGGCCTCGCAGACACATTGCAGGCGTATAACAATAATTTTGCAAAGAAAGGTCAGTACCTTATCCCCAACTGCCCCGTGCCCGATCAGAATCGGGTTTCTTTGCCATGGAGAGAGCATGCCCCAGGTTGCCCGTTTATCGCTGGAAAACCTTGTTACGCTGGTTTGCGGCGTGTTCGTACTGGTTGCGGCGTGGCTTCTCGGGCGTCTTGTCTGGGTTCTGATCGAGCCGCAAAGCGTGTTGCCGACCGTCGACCTTGTCCCTTACTCCGTCTCTGCTTCCGAACTCGCTGCCACCCGGCCCGGCTTCCGCGAGCTGGCCATGCTGTCCCCCTACGGTCAGGCCGACCGTGCGCCTGTTGTGGTAGACGCGCCCGACACCAAGCTCAGCTGGACGCTCAAGGGCGTGCTGGCCGACCCCGATCCGGCGCGCAGTGCCGCCATTCTGGTCACGCAGGGCCAACCCGAGAAACTCTATCGCGTCGGAGCGACGCTGCCCGGGCAGGTCCGTCTGGAGCAGGTGCTGGGCGACCGGGTGATGCTGATGCGAGATGGTCAGCTGGAGACCCTGCGACTCAAGCGCAATGAGCTGGCTGGTAACGGGCGTCCTTCCCGCAGTGCCGGTCGTGCCGCGGCGCTGCCCGAGGTTGATTCCAGCCAGACCCTGGCCCCCGATGGCGGTCTGGCCCGTATCGACCGCGAGGCGTGGCTCAATGATCCCCAGCGGTTTGCCGATGTCATCAGCGCCAATCCGGTGATGGTGGATGGTTCCCTGTACGGAATAGAAGTGTCCCCTGCACGCAACGCCCGCGAGTTTGAGGCGGCGGGTCTGCAGGCGGGTGATGTGATTACCGACGTCGATGGCACACCGGTTTCGCAGATCGAGGACTACCGCGAGATTCTCAGCCAGATGTCCGGCGCCAGCTCGGTGTCGGTCTCGCTTGAGCGCGATGGGCAGCCCATGAACATTACGATAACGATGGATTGATACTGATGCCGATGCAGTTTCGCAAACAACGGCTGGCGCTGGCGCTGGCGTTGAGTCTGGGAGTAGTGGGTAGTCCGGTGTTGGCACAGTCAGCGACGGAGACGGCGGAACGGGACCAGGACCTGGTGCTGAATCTGCGCGACGCGGACATCAATGGCCTGATCGAGATTGTCAGCCAGGAAACCGGCATCAACTTTATTGTCGATCCGCGGGTCCGTGGGCAGGTCAATGTCGTTTCCGGCCAGCCGATCCGGCGCGAGGAGCTGTACGACCTGTTTCTGGGGGTGCTCAAGTCGCAGGGCTTTGCGGCGGTGCGCGGCAGTGACGGCATGGTGCGCATCGTGCCGGAGGTGCAGGCCAAGGAGAATGAGGTCGCAGGCCTGACCGGGGACACGCCCGGCGACGAATACATCACCGAAGTGATTACGGTGAACAATATGGATGCCGGCCAACTGGTGCGTATCCTCCGGCCGCTGGTGCCCAAGGGCGGGCATCTGGCTGCCGCGGCTGCCTCCAACAGTCTGGTGATTGCCGATACGGCAGCCAATGTCCGCCGTATTCAGGCGTTGATTGCGCGCATGGACCGTGAGTCGACCGAAGACTTCGAAGTGCTGCCGCTGGAGTACGCCTCGGCACTGGACGTGGTGCGCATCGTTCAGGGGCTCGACAGCAACGCACCGGCGGAAGAGTTTACCCGCGGTCCCAAGCTGATTGCGGATGAGCGTACCAACTCGGTGATTCTGCGTGGTGATCCCGAAGCACGGGCGACGCTGCGATCGGTCGTGCGCAGGCTTGACGTGGAAGGAGATCAGGGCAACACCCAGGTGCATTACCTGCGTTACGCCAAGGCCGAAGAAGTGGCCGAGGTGCTGCGCGGCATCGCCGAGGGGCGCGAGCGCAACCAGAGCGGCACCACCTCAACCAGCTCGGGCAATACCACTGCGAGCAACACGGCCGAGCAGAACCGTGTTCGCATCGAGGCCCATGAGAGTACCAATGCGGTCGTCATCTACGGGCCGGCGGAGCTGTCCCGCGAGTTGTCGTCCATCATTCGTCAGCTCGACATCCGTCGGGCCCAGGTTCTGGTGGAGGCAGTGATCGCCGAGGTGTCCTATGACCGCGCCAAGGAGCTGGGCGTGCAGTGGGGCTTCGGCAGTGAAGACTCCGGAGTCGGCATCATCAATTTCAATCGCAATGGCAACAGCATTGTGGATCTGGCGGCCGGTGTGAATGCCTTCCTCGAAGGGGACGTCAGCAGCCCGCCGTCGCTGGGTAGCGGCCTCAGTCTGGGCGGCATCGGCAGCATCGGCAGCACCCAGATTGCGCTGCTGGTCAATGCACTGCAGGGCGATACGGCCAGCAATATTCTCTCGACGCCAAGCCTGCTGACCCTCGACAACGAGGAAGCCGAAATCGTGGTCGGTCAGAACGTGCCTTTTATCGTCGGTCGCTCGGTTGAGGATTCGGGGCAGGCGTTCGATACCATCCAGCGTGAAGATGTGGGTATCAAACTGAAGATCCGCCCGCAGATCAACGAAGGCAACGCGGTGCGTCTGGAAATTGCCCAGGAGGTCTCGCAGATTGCACCGGGCACCAGCGGTGCGGCAGACATCATTACCAACAAGCGCAGCCTGACTACCCATGTCATGGTCGATGATAACCAGATGATCGTGCTCGGCGGCCTGATCGACGATCAAATGGTCGAGACCGCCGACAAGGTGCCGGGGCTGGGCGATATTCCGGGGCTTGGTCGGCTGTTCCGTTACGACACCGCCTCGCTGCAGAAGCGCAATCTGATGGTCTTCCTGCGCCCGGTGATCGTGCGTGACTCGGCGGTTGCCGAAAGCCTGACCCATGCCAAGTACAGCTATATTCGTGACCGCCAGGTGGCCGAGCAGAACCGCCATGGGCGGATGGATGTCGGCGAGGGTGTTCCGGTGTTGCCGGACTGGAACTACCTGCTGACGTTGCCGCCACCGTTCGAGAACGCCATGCAGGGTACCCCGGCGCCGGCGGCCATCAGTGCACCGCCCAGCGCTGGCCGGGAGTAGGCGATGAGTGAGCAGCAAAGCAGTGTCGCCGCGCCAACCGCCGAGACCGGTTATCGCTACGCCCGGCGGGTAGGGATACTGACAGGGGCCATGCGGGAGGACGGCCAGCTGGAAGTCTTTGTACGCGCCGATTGCGATCCGCAGGGTCTGCTTGAGTTGCGCCGCCGCCACGGTTGCCCGTTGTTGCCCATCGAGCTGGACGACGACGCTTTTGCAGCCCGGTTGCGTGACCGGTACGAACGCTCGGCCAATGATGCCATGCAGTTTGTCGAAGGGCTGGGTGAGGATGCCGACCTGCTGTCGGTGGCTCAGTCGCTGGCCGAGCCTGAGGATCTGCTCGAATCACAGGATGAAGCGCCGATCATCCGGTTGATCAACGCGCTGCTGTCCGAGGCGGTCAAGGAAAACGCGTCGGATATTCACATCGAACCCTTTGAAAATCGCCTGTCCATCCGTCTGCGGGTGGACGGTGTATTGCGCGAGGTGCTGGAGCCGCCGCGCGCACTGGCGCCAGTGATCGTCTCGCGAATCAAGGTCATGGCCAAGCTGGATATCGCTGAAAAACGCCTGCCCCAGGACGGTCGGATCGGCCTGCGGCTGGTCGGGCGGGCGGTGGACGTGCGGGTTTCGACCTTGCCGTCCGGCCACGGCGAGCGGGTGGTGCTGCGTCTGCTCGACAAGCAGGCCGGGCGCCTTGAGCTGCGTCAGCTGGGCATGTGCCCGGAGCATTATGCGGCCATGGAGCGGGTGATCAGCCGCCCGCATGGCATTGTGCTGGTGACCGGGCCGACCGGCTCGGGCAAGACCACCACGCTGTATTCGGCGCTGATGCGGCTCAATGATCGCAGCCGCAACATTCTTACCGTCGAAGATCCCATCGAGTATTACCTCGACGGTATCGGCCAGACCCAGATCAACAACAAGGTCGACATGACCTTTGCCCGTGGTTTGCGCGCAATCCTGCGTCAGGACCCTGACGTGGTGATGGTCGGTGAGATTCGCGATGTGGATACCGTTCAGATCGCCATTCAGGCCAGTCTGACCGGTCACCTGGTGTTTTCCACCCTGCACACCAATACGGCGATTGGTGCCATTACCCGTTTGCGTGACATGGGAATCGAGCCGTTTCTGCTGTCGTCCACGCTCAATGGTGTGCTCGCCCAGCGGCTGGTGCGCACCCTGTGCCCGGACTGCCGCGAGCCGCATCTGGCGAGCAGCAGCGAGTGCCGTCTGATGGGCGTGGATGAGCAGCAGCCTCCGACTTTGTATCGCGCCACCGGTTGCCCTGCCTGTAACGGCAGCGGTTATCGCGGCCGCACCGGGATATACGAATTGATCGAGGTCGACGACACCCTGCGTGGCATGATCCACGACGGTGCCAGTGAGCAGGCGATGGTACGCCATGCGCGGCTGTCGCAACCGGGTATCCGACAGGACGGAATGCGGCGAATACTGGCGGGTGATACCACGCTGGAAGAAGTTCTGCGCGTTACCCGGGAGGACTGACCGTGCCGGCCTTCGAATATACCGCGCTGGACGCCAGCGGCCGCACTCGCAAGGGCGTAGAGGAGGGGGATTCGCCCCGCCAGGTCCGTGGGCGGCTGCGTGAGCAGGGGCTGACGCCGATGAGTGTCAGCCAGGTGGCCGAGCGTGCAGCGGTCCTGCGCATGCCGGTGCTGCAGCAGCGCATCAAGCCGCTGGAGCTCGCCCTGGCAACCCGGCAGATGGCAACCCTGGCGCGCGCCGGTCTGCCGATTGAGGAAGTGCTGGCAACGGTGGCGCGCCAGAGTGAATCACCCAAGGTGCGCTCGGCGCTGACAGCGGTGCGTACGCGGGTGATGGAAGGTTTGCCACTGGCCCACGCGCTCGGCGAATTTCCCTCGGTGTTCCCGGTCATCTATCGCACCACGATCGCCGCCGGTGAACAGGCGGGGCGGCTGGATCTGGTGCTGGAGCGACTGGCTGATAACGTTGAAGCGCAGAACGCCATGCGCCAGAAAATCCAGCTGGCGATGTTCTATCCGGCCATCCTGACCTGCGTCGCGCTGCTGGTAACGGTGGCGTTGCTGACCTATGTAGTGCCGGAGGTGGTCAAGGTGTTTGACGGCATGAATCAGCAGTTACCGCTGCTGACCCGCATGCTGATCGCGGTCAGCGATACCCTGCGCGACTGGGGCCTGCTGATGCTGCTGATACTTGGAGGGTTGGGCTATGGCCTGCGCACCCTGTTGCAGCGGCCTGCCTATCAGCGGCGCTGGCATGATCTGCTGCTGCGGCTGCCGCTGATTGGCCGCCTGACCCGCGGTCTCAACACCGCGCGCTTTGCCCGCACCCTGAACATTTTGGCCGCCA
This sequence comes from Halopseudomonas sp. MFKK-1, assembly GCF_027474385.1. NCBI lineage: Bacteria > Pseudomonadati > Pseudomonadota > Gammaproteobacteria > Pseudomonadales > Pseudomonadaceae > Halopseudomonas > Halopseudomonas sp. MFKK-1. The sequence goes on along the minus strand of NZ_CP114836.1, from coordinate 3,784,359 downwards.
GCGGTGTGCCGCTGCTTGATGCGTTGAACATGAGTGCCAGTGTGATCACCAACTTGCCGATGCGCGAGGCGGTCAGCGAGGCGGCCCAGCGTGTGCGCGAGGGGGCCGGAGTCGGGCTGGCGCTGGAGCGCAGTGGCTATTTCCCGGCGATGACACTGAGCCTGATCAAGAGCGGTGAAAGCAGCGGCACCCTCGACGACATGCTGGAGCGGGCGGCGGAAACCCAGGAGCGCGAGCTCGAGGCGCGTATCGCGATGGTGATGGGTGTTTTCGAGCCGCTACTTATTCTGACCATGGGCGCGGTAGTGCTGGTGATCGTACTGGCGATTCTGCTGCCAATCTTTGAACTCAACCAACTGGTGAATTGATGATGAGCAATAACCACGTACGCCGTGCTGCGCAGCGCGGTTTTACCCTGATTGAAGTGATGGTTGTGGTAGTCATCCTCGGGATTTTGGCGGCGGTGGTGGTGCCGCGGGTCATGGACCGGCCGGACCAGGCACGTATCACCAAGGTGCAGAGTGACATTCGTGCCATCGAAAGTGCGCTGAATCTGTATCGACTGGATAACTTCAGCTATCCGACCACCGAACAGGGTCTGCGCGCCCTGGTGCAGGAGCCCACCGGCCAGAATGCGCCGCGCAACTGGCGCAAGGGCGGCTACCTGGATCGCCTGCAGCAGGATCCGTGGGGCAACGCCTACCAGTACCATAACCCGGGTCGCGACGGTCGCCTGTTTGATCTCTACAGCTTCGGCTCCGACGGCCGCAGCGGTGGCACTGACAGCGCTGCCGATATCGGCAACTGGAATCTGGATCAAGAAGACGAGCGCTGACAGTCATGCGAGTTGGTCACCCATCTGCGCCTTCGCGCCAGACCGGCTTCACCCTGTTTGAGGTACTGATTGTTCTGGTGCTGATCGGGGTGATGGCGGGGCTGGCGACGCTGTCGCTGGGTGACGGGGCGGAGCGCGAACTGCGCCGCGAGGCTGATCGCCTGGCAACCGTGCTGCAGCTGGCCCGTGACGAGTTGCTGATCAGTGGCGGCAGCGAGCGGGCGCTGGGGATTCGGCGCGACAGCTACAGCATGCTTGATCTGGTCCTGCTTGATGACGCCACCCGCGAGTGGCAGCCGGTAAATGACGCGCAGCTGGGCCCGCATCGAGTGACCGAGGGCCTGATCGAGCTGGATTTTGAAGCCGCCGATCAGCCCCGCAGCCTGTCGTCCAGCCGGGTCTGGACCCCTCAGCTGCGGCTGAGCAACACCGGCGAGATGACGCCGGGCCTGATTGTCCTGCGGGCACGCGAGCATAGCCTGGAGCGCTTTATTCAGGTTGAGTTGACCGGCCATATCGAGGTGCTCAGTGAACGTCCATAGCAGTCGCGGTTTTACCCTGCTGGAAGTTCTGGTCGCGTTGACCGTGCTGGCGGTCGCGCTCGGGGCGCTGGTCAAGGCGGGCAGCGATCATGCCCGCAATACGGCGTATCTTCAGGAACGTACCCTGGCCCATTGGGCCGGCAGCAACCTGCTGGCCGAGTACGAATCAGGCATGCGTCCGGCGACCGACGGTGAGTTGAACGGGGAAACCGGGATGGGGCCTTACCGTTTTGGCTACCGTGCCAGGATCAGCGATTACACCGCGATCTCGCCGTTTCCGCTGCCGGCGGTCAAGCGAATTGATATTCGTCTATGGCTGTTGCCCGGCGATGAAAGCGATCAGCGTGCGCTGGTCAGCGGGTTTGTACTGCCATGAAGCCGGTCAGCGCACAGCGCGGTTTTACCCTGCTTGAGCTGCTGGTGGCGATGCTGCTGTTTGCGGTCATGAGCGTGGTGGCCTATCAGGGCCTGCGTGCCGTGCTGGAGGCCAATGAGGTCAGTCGCGGGCATGCCGGTCAGCTGGCGGATCTGCAGGTCAGTCTGAGTGTGCTGGAGCGGGATCTGGCCCAGCTGGTAGACGTGCGTGTGCGTGACGAGTTCGGCGATCGCCTGCCGCCGCTGCGCCTGCTGGCCGGTAATGAGCAGCCGCTGCTGGAGCTCGTGCGGGCGGGCGCCGGCGGCGAGCAACGCCTGCGTCGCACCGCCTGGCGGTTGACCGAACGCGGGCTGGAGCGGGAGTTGTGGCCCGGTGTGGACGTAGCCGATGCCGACAGTGTGCGTCTGCAGCCCTTTGCCGATCTGGTGGCTGAAGACGAGCGTCTCGGGGTGGAAACCGGCTTCCGTTTCATCGTGCGGGGAGCCAGCGGATTGGAGCGGCTCGACAGCTGGCCGCCAGCGGATCTCGACCCCGAGTCCACCCAGTTGCCGCTGGCGGTCGAGGTCCAGCTGGACATCCCGCGCCTGGGAGTGATTCGTCGCCTGATTGCGGTGGGCCAATGAAACGCAGAGAGCAGGGTGTGGCGTTGATTACCGCGTTGCTGATTGTCGCCCTGGCGGTCACCGCGGCCGTCGGCATGGCAATGCGCGGTCAGGCGGATATTCGGCGCAGCAGCGCGGTGTTCGAGCGTGACCTGTCGCGGGAGATTGCGCTGGGTGCCGAGAAAATGGTGTTGCAGGTGCTGGAGCAGGTGGAAGATGCGGATGAGCTGATGTGGGATACCTGCCTGTCACCCGTGTTGCCGTTTGAGGTCGATCAGGTACGCCTGCAGGCAACGCTGGACAACATGCGCTGCCGTTTCAATCTCAACGCGCTGGCGTCTGGTAATGAGGATATGCAGGCCGAGTTTGCCCGGCTGGTTGACCGGGTTGCTCAGGATTCAGGCGTTGCCATGCCCGCCGGCAGCCAGCTGGCGCTGGCCGTCACGGACTGGATGAATCCCGAAACCGATGATCCGATTTATCAATTGCAGGACCCGCCGCGCCTGTCGGCCAACCGCACCATGCTGGTCGCCTCCGAGCTGGCCTCGGTCAATGGTATGAGCGCCGAGGCCTGGCAGGCGCTGGCACCCTACGTTACCGCTTACCCGTCCGATCAGAGCCCGATTGACGTGGAGCGCAGCAGTGACCTGATCAAGGCGGTGTTCAGCGACCGTGCGCAGCCCGGCGATGATGCACCGTGGTTCATGCGGTTGCAGATTGTTGCGCACTTCGGTGAGCGCAATTTCTATCAATGTACGCTGCTCGACGCGCCCAATGGCAAAGTCGTGTTGCGCGAACAGTCGGCTTGCGAGCCGTAATGACCACAGGAAGCGAGGCATGCTGATAGTGCTGTTGAGCAACCCCGACCAGCCGCTGCACTGGTGGCGTCTGGAACGGGATGGGCAGATTCGGGATCAGGGCTGCGATACGCTCGCCGTGCTGCAGGGACGCTACCCGGGAGAGCGGGTCAGGGCGCTGCTGGCTGACGGCGTCAATCTGGTGCGCGCCAGCCTGCCTGCGCAACGGGCGGCCGCACTCAGGGCGGCGTTGCCCTATGCCCTGGAAGACCAGCTAAGCCAGGATCTGGATGAACTGCACATTGTCATGGGGCCCCGCCGCAGCGACGGGCGTATCAGTGCGGCGGTGGTTGAACGGCAACTGCTCGATGACTGGCTGGTGCGCTTTGCCGACACCGGCCTGCGTCTGGAGGCCATTTCGCCGGTAACCGCTGTGCCGCCTGCTGCGGTGCCAGCCTCCGGGTTGCGGGTGCAGGCCTCCCCATTGCCGCAGGACACGCGCTGGCTGGTCAGCGACAGTGCCGCAGAGGCTGTGTTGCTGGAGACGGGCATGCTTGCCCTGTGGCTGCGCAAGCGCCTGCTTGAACTGCCCGAGGCCGATCGCAGTGTCGAGCTCGCGGGTGCTCAGGCGGCGGAGCTGGCATCGGTGTTGCCAACGGGCGTGATTGTTACCCGGAGCGAGACTACCTTGCCGCTGCCGTCGGTGCTGATGACCGCCGACTTCAATCTGCTGTGCGGGCCCTATGCGGTCAGCATGGCTCCGCCCCCGTGGCGGGCCATGCGCCCGGCCCTGCTGGCGCTGGCGGCAGTGCTGGTGCTTGGTATCGGTGTGCTGGCAGCTGAGCGTATCGCGCTGGAGCAGCAGCGCACTCTGCTGCAGGCACGTATCGATCGCAGTTTTTCCGACGCCTTGCCGGGCGAGCCCATGCTGGACCCGGTGATGCAGTTCCGTCAGCGGCTGGGGAATGTTGCGGGCGGCGACGATCAGTCCGGCGCCGGGCAGTTGCTGTATGCGCTCTACCATGCGGTGGCGCAGCAGCAGGGTGTTGAGGTGAAACAGGTGCGCGCGGGCAGCGATGAACTGGAGGTCGACCTGCAGGTCGCGACCTTTGCCGATCTCGAACAGTTGCGTGCGGCTCTGGCTGCCACCGAAGGCATGAGCGAAAGCCTGCTCGGAGCCGATTCGGACAGCGGCGCGGTGACCGCGCGGCTGCGTATTACCAGGAGCGGATCATGAAGGCATGGTGGGCAGGGCTGGCGCCGAGGGAGCGTCGTATTCTCGTGTTGGGCGCAGTGGCATTGGGCCTGATCCTAGCCTGGGTCGCGGTCTGGGAGCCGCTGCTGCAAGGTCGCAGTGCACTGCGCAGTGACGTCGCCAGACTGTCGGCAGAGGCGGTCTGGATGGAGCAGGTGGCGGATGACGTGCGTCGACGGGCACGTCTGGAGCAGCGTGCCCCGGCGCTGCCCGGAGCAGGTGGCTCGGTGCTGACACTGATCGAGGTCTCGGCCAATGCGGCGGGCCTGCGCTCCGCGCTCACCCGGGTACAACCCGAAGGCGAGGGTGCCCGGCTGATCATGGACGCGGTCGGTTTTGATGCGCTCATGGGGTGGCTCGCGGAGCTGGAGCTGCGGCAGGGGCTGCGGGTCAGTGAACTGATGATCGAGGGCCAGCAGGCTGCCGGTCAGGTGTCTGCACGTCTGTTGCTGGAGCGTCGCTGATGGGCTGGCTGAAAGGACGACGGCTCTGGTTGTTGGCAAGCCTGGTCCTGCTTGCGACGCTGATCAGCAATCTCCCGGCGCAGCTGGTCTGGCGGCAGGTACAACCCCACCTGCCGGTTAAGGTTGAGCTGGACGGGCTGTCCGGTACGCTCTGGCGCGGCAGCCTGGCGCGCCTGCAGGTTGATGGCATTGATCAGGGTGCCCTGGAGTGGCGTTGGCAGCCTGCGGGGCTGTTGGCGGGTGAGCTTGAACTGGATCTGGATTGGCGGCCGCGTGACGGCAGGGTACAGGCGGTATTGCGTATGGCCGTCGACCGGCTGTCGCTGGAAGGCGTGCGTGGTCGCCTCAGCGCTGCCAGTATGGCGCAGGTGAACAAGGCGCCGTTTGTGTTGCAGGGAGACTGGCTGCTGGATATTCCCAGGCTGACCCTGGCGGATCTGCGCAAGGTAACCGAGGCCAGTGGACGGATTGCCTGGCAGGATGCCGGTGGCGGGCTGCCAAGCCCCCTCGCGCTAGGGAATCTGGGTGCCGATCTGGCGGCGGAAAACGGCTGGCTGGTGATGAATCTCGCAGACAATGGTGGCCCGCTGGGGCTGGCCGGTACCGCCCGCTGGCAACCGGCCAAGCCACTGAAACTCGATACCCGGCTGCTTGCCCGGGCCGATGCTGATCGGGATCTGGCTGCGGGTCTGCAGCTGCTGGGCCGGGCTGATCCCGACGGCTGGGTGCGCTGGCGCGTGCAACTGCAATGACAGAGATGAAAACGATGAAGACAACTCGAATGGGCTGCTGGATTGTTCTGGCACTGAGCCTGACGGGCTGCGCCGGCAATCAGGTGCGCTCACAGGGCCAGGAGGCGGCGCTGGCCGATGTCCGGGCGCGACTGGCGATGGGGCAATGTGATACCGCACTCACGCAGCAGGTGCAGTCTCTTGGGGAACCGGCGGTCCTGCTTGAGGCGGCCTACCAGTGCCTGACCCTTGCCCGGCTCGATGTGGCGCAGGTTCTCGTGGACAGCTACCGGCAGCAAGGCGAGGCCGTTAGCGGGGCTGATTATGCCGCGTACCTGGCAGCGTTGATTCCCTATGCCCGCTTCGAACTCGCGCGCGGTGACAGCCAGCTGCAGCTGCAACTTGGTCGGGAGGCCCATGCCGCACTGACCGGGTTTGTCAGGGCCCATCCCCAGTCGGGATACCGGGCCGAGATGGTGCCTCGGGTACAGGCTGTCCTTGAGGGTATGGCCCGGGCTGAATACGATCTTGCCGTACTGGATCAGGAGCGGGGGGATCTGGCTCGCGCCAAGGCTCGGATGCGCTATGTGCAGAGAGGTTATCCGCGCAGCGCAGCAGCGGCCGACGCAACCGCCTGGCTGCTTGACAATCAAGGCTGACATCTCTGTCGGCAGACGATCATTTGCAGCGGTTCGGGGCAGGGCCGATGCGTTGAAATGGCGCATCGGAGCTGATCTGGAAGAGGCCTCCTGCCCTTTGATTGTGCACAGCCGGCGAGACTCCTGTCATCTCTTTGTCAAAAGCCGCTGTAAGTCACTGAAATCTCATGTCATATCGTAACCTATTGATTTTAAAGGTAAAAAAATAGGTTAAAAAATAACCATTTTAAGTGGTAGCCCCGTTCCATATACCCTGAGGCGACTTTTCGGCAGGCTGTCCACACTGTTATCCACAGGTTTTGTGGATAGATTGATGTATGCCCCAAGGGCTGGGGGTGTCGCCCCGCACAGGGGGGGGGCGACAAAGGGAGGGAGAGGGTTCAGATACCCTGCGGGATGTCCTCGCCACCCAGCGCATTGGTGATTGCCGGCAGCAGCTCGCTGAGGGTGCTGGCCATGATGGTGAAGCTGGCATCCAGTTGACTGGCCATGTCATCGCCGGCGTTGTCGTCCGCTTCCTCGCGCAGCAGGTCTTCGAACTTGACGCGCTTGAGCGTCAGTTTGTCATCAAGCACAAAGCTGAGCTTTTCCTGCCACTGCAGCGCCAGCTGGCTGACCTGCTTGCCAGTACTCAGGTGCAGCTGGATTTCGTCGCTGGCCAGATCCTGACGCTTGCAGCGAACTACGCCGCCGTCCTCAGAGGTGTCGCGCAGTTCACACTCGTCGCCGATCTGCAGTTGTTCCGGCGCCTGGTTGTCTTTCACCCACTGGGTCATGCAGCTGGCAGGTGCGATCTTGACGTTTAGCGGCCGCACCGGCAGTGAACCGGTGCATTCGCGCAGCAGGCTGAGCAGGTCTTCGGCGCGCTTGTGACTGGAGCTGTCTACCGCGATCCAGCCTTCAGCCGGACAGATGCAGGCGAAGGTGGTCTGGGTGCGGGTGAAGGCCCGAGGCAGCAGGGACATCACGATCTCGTCCTTCAGTGTGTCGCGCTCTTTCTTGTACACCTTGCGCGCATCACGATTTTCGATTTCCTCGACCTTCTCTGCCAGCGCCTCCTTGACGACGCTGCCCGGGAGAATGCGTTCTTCCTTGCGCATTGCGATCAGCCAGTAGCCGTTGCTGACTTCTACACGGTTTTCCGAGTGACGTCCCCAGGGCGTGGTCCAGCCGAGGGTGTGGGTTTCCTGACTGGCGCAGGGGCGCGAGGGCTTCTGCTCAAGGGCCTCAATCAGCTGGGATTCGCTGAAGGGGACGGGTTGGCTGAAACGGTAGATAAGCAGATTGCGAAACCACATGGGTGCTGTCCTTCTGTTGCCGTGGGCAGGGCTGCCCGAGAAAACGGCCAATATTGCCCCAGCAGACCGCCGGCAGCCAGTGTTTCCGCGGCCTCCAAATAAGATATTGAAATAACCTGAATTTTTTTTAAAAAAGGTGTTGCCAGAACCGAAAAAGCTCCCTAGAATGCGCACCACTTCGAGAGCAAACGGGTGATTAGCTCAGCTGGGAGAGCATCTGCCTTACAAGCAGAGGGTCGGCGGTTCGATCCCGTCATCACCCACCACTCGAGAAGAATAGCGCAGCGGTAGTTCAGTTGGTTAGAATACCGGCCTGTCACGCCGGGGGTCGCGGGTTCGAGTCCCGTCCGCTGCGCCATTTCCCCCCTCCTGCAGTATCTTCCCTCAGGTTTTATCCGGTACGTTCCGTACCTGTTCACATTCCCGTTTCTTCCGGTAGCCGGACGTTTAAAGCCCTGCTAAGCTGGCGCTTCTTTTCGCCCGTAAAGGGCTTGTCTACTGAGGTAAGCATGAAGCGTAATCTGCTGGCAGTCAGCATTGCAGTCGGGGCTCTGGCTCTGGCCGGTTGTAACAAGGATGAACCGGAACTCACTACTCCCATTCAACAAGCGTCTTACGGCATCGGCCTGAACATGGGTCAGAGTCTGCTGCAGGACGGTTTGGGTGATATCGACCCGCAAGCGCTGGCGCTGGGCCTGCAGGATGCCCTGGGCAGTCAGGAGCAGCGTGTTGGTGATGAAGAGCTGACTAACGCTTTCAACGAGTTGCAGCAGCGCTCCCAGGAGCGCGCCGAGGCGCTGGCTCAGGAAGCGCTGGATGCCAACAAGAAGTATCTTGAAGAGAATGCCGCCAAAGACGGCGTGACCGAAACCGACTCCGGCCTGCAGTACGAGGTGGTGACATCCGGTGATGCGGACGGTCCGCAGCCGCAGGCTGATGACGTGGTTGTCGTTCACTACGAAGGTCGCCTGCTGGATGGCACCGTGTTCGACAGCTCCGTTCAGCGTGGTGAACCGGCCGAGCTGCCGGTGGCTGGTGTGATTCCGGGTTGGGTTGAAGTGCTGCAGATGATGCACGTTGGTGACAAGTGGACTGTTACCGTGCCTGCCGAGCTGGCCTATGGTCCGCGTAGCCCGAGTCCGGTCATCCCGCCGAACTCCATTCTGGTGTTCGACATGGAACTGATGTCGATCAAGCCGCGCGGCGAGTAAGCGCGCGGTAACACGTTGGAATGCCCGGTGCAAGGCCTCCGGGTGTTCCCGTGTTACCTTTATGCACATTCTTCGGTAACGTCCGCTGTTTACTTTCCGCTGTTTTTCTGATCCCGCTTCTTCTCGCTAACTCGCTGAAAAAACTGCATTTTTTGCTTTGGTTAAAATGTGCGCGGTTTGTCTGCAGGCGCATGTAAACGGGCGTTTGAGCGACTTTTCCTGATTTTCTTCACAGACTTATCCACAGAAGCTGTGGGTAACCTCGAGGTTACTGGTAGCGGTCTACCAGGTCGGTGATCTGCCCCTCATCCAGCAGGCGATGAATGGCATCAATCAACCGTCGGTGGTCCTCCGGTTGTCTCGGCGTGGCGCAGCGCAGGGCGAAGCGTTCGATTTCCCAGTCACTGATGCGGATGCCGGCCGGCTTGCCAAGCAGATAGTGCTGCAACGGCCGACGCAGCTCTACGGTCGCGTCTAGACGGCGGCGTTCCAGCATCTTGATGCGGGTATTGAGATCGCGGACGTCGTGGCGAGTCAGTTGGCCGCTCTCGAACGCGTCCGTGAGCTTGCTGCTGTAGTGGTAGCCCAGTGTGGTACCCACCATAGCCCCCCTGAGGTCATTTATGCTGGAGGGGGGCTGGCTGGTGCTGCGCGTGGCGATGACGTCAGCGTCCTCATACAGCACCTCACTCCAGAGCATCTGCTCGGGGTGAGTGTGCCAGGAGGGTTGGGTATTGCAGATAATGTCGATTTGCCCCCGGTTGAAGGCGTCGTCGATCCGGTTGTTGGGTACCGGGATAAACTGCACCGAGCGGTCAGTAGCATTGGCTACCAGCTGACCAAGGTCTTTGGTCAGGCTGGATTGCAGGCTGGCGCCGTCCATCACCACATACGGAGGCGGATCTGAAGGCGAGAAGCCCCATTTGATGGGGGCCGCAAGGCTGGAAGCCGACCACGGCAGCAACAGCGCCCCCAGATAGATTGGTATCAGCCTCACGATATGACCTGTATCTTGGACTTACCTAAGCATAGATCAACGCCGGTATTCAGCTACACAGATTGAGGTGTCGCTCGCTGCCGTCGAGACCGTCAATCGGTAGATCCTGAATGACCAGGCTGAAGCCCCGCTGCCGTTTTGCCTCGTGCTTTGCCCTGGACGCCAGTTCGGCCAGACGTGCCGGGTCGAACTGGCGAGCGCGGCTTCCAATCAGGGGCAGAATGCCGATCGACAGATTCAGCAGATCATGGCTGCGCCAGCGGCCTTCCCGGTCGGGTGCGGTGAAGCTCCGGCTTTGCAGGTGCTCGGCCCGGTACAGGGTGCGGCATAGCTGCTGGAAGCGGTTATCCAGGCTATGCAGGCGCTCCCGCCAGTCGTCACTTTGCATTACCAGGATGAAGTCGTCGCCGCCGATGTGGCCGACGAAGTCGCAACGCGGATCACAGAGCTCGCGCAGCAGCTGCGCGAGGCCAAGCAGGATTTCGTCACCCTTGCCATAGCCATACAGGTCGTTGAAGGGCTTGAAGTTGTCCAGGTCGATATAGCACAGCTGCGCATCGACTCCGCGCTCCAGCAGGCGTTGCAGGCACTGCTGGATCGGTATATTGCCAGGCAGCAGGGTCAGCGGATTGGCGTGTCTTGCCTGCTGCAGTTTCAGCTCGGTGATCTGACGGAGCACGTCGATCCCGCGTCCCAGTCCCTTGTAAATACCCTGATCGACAATGATGAAGTCATCCTCAAGGCGCTGGCGCGCGCGGCTCGTCAGCAGTCGGCTGACACGTTGCAGGCTCTGACGGATATCGACGATCAGGCAGTCGGGGTCCATCAACTGTCGAATCGGCTTGCGGCTGTGGATTTCCTGGGCAAAGGGCTTGAGCATGATATGGCTCAGGGCATGCCGTTGCACTGCGCCGACGGGGTGACCCTGCTCATTGATGATCGCCAGGGTGTTGAGGGTTGGCTGCTGCTGAAAGCTGTCGAGGACGGTCTGTACTTTGGTGTCGTCCGGTACGCCCGGTATGGGTAGCAGCAGGCTGTGAATCGGTGCGTCATCCACCACGCTGGACGGACTCTGGCCGATGCGCTCGCCTAGCTGGATTTCGTCGACGCGCGGGTGGCTGTCTGGGCGTCCGAGCAGGTAGCCCTGAACCCAGTCGATGCCTATGTCCTCCAGTACTGCCAGCTCTTCGGGCTGCTCGATGCCCTCTGCGATAACGCAGGCACGGGACGCTTTGGCCATATGCAGGATGGAGGCGACAAACTCCCGTTTTACCGGGTCTCGGTGAATGCCATCGATAAAATGACGGTCTATCTTCACAAACTCCGGTTGCAGCTCTGACCACAGGCGCAGGCTGGAATAGCCAGCCCCAAGGTCATCCAGTGCGATGGAGAATCCCATGTCGCGATAGTGGTGCAATGCGCTGCGCAGCAGTGACAGGTCCTCGATAGGTGCCTGCTCCGTCAGCTCAATGACGACCTGGTCAGGCTTGAGTCCATTGCGCTGCAGAATCTCCAGTGTCCGCCCCGGGTAGTGCTGATGCTCAAGCAGACTCTCCGGCGATACATTGAGAAATAGCTTGCCCGGCAGGTTCAGATTGCAGAAGCGGCTGACCGCGCGATCCCGGCAGAGCATCTCCAATTCGGTCAGGATGCCGTGGTGGCGGGCTGCGGCGAACAGGGTGACCGGGGAGTGCAGCGGGCTGTCGGACGGACCGCGGCTGAGCGCCTCAAAACCGACAATACGCTCTTCCAGCGTCGAGACGATCGGCTGAAACAGGCTGGTGACCGCGCCGCGGTTGAGTATGGAGATGAGGGCCTGACGTTGTTCGGACACGGTCATAGAGGTTCCCAGGCAAATGAAAGTGGCCGTACCTGGCCGCCCGGGCTCGCGCTAGAGGCGTGCGCGGGATTCGTCCTGACCGCGCAAGTGTGTCACTGGGGTGTGACAGAAGGATGACAGTATGATTGCCATCCGACGGCATGGGCCATCGGATGGCGGCTGGAGGGAGTCAGTCGACGGTCGCGACCTGATGCTCGAGTTGCAGCAGGTCGAGCAGGATGTGACTGGTCTCGACCAGGAAGGCATCGTCCTGTGCCGGGTTTTCCTCTTCCTCGCTGTGGTCGGGCTCCAGCAGCGGGTCGCGGTTCTCCAGCGTACTTAGCGGCTCTTCGCCCCGCGCAGTCAGTCGCTGGTTTTCCAGTGCGAGCAGGCGGGCCTCATAGTCGTCCTGGCGCTGCTTGCGCTTGGCTTCATTCAGCGGGACGGTCTGTTGTGCGCGAATCTCGGCATCCAGGTTGATGCGGGCCAGGGTGTAGATGAAGTCCGGGTCCTTCGCTGCACGCGCCTCGTGCTGTTTCTGCAGCTGCGAGATAAACGGCTGCAGCTGGCTGCTGGCGCGGAAGCGCGCCGGCGCGATGGTATCCCATGGCATCGCGTGGGGCAGGGCGCTTTCGCCAATTTCCTTGCTGTCGAGCAGCGACGGGTAGCTGATGTCCGGTACCACACCCCGGTGCTGGGTGCTCTGACCGGACACCCGGTAGAACTTGGCCAGGGTCAGCTTTAGTTCACCGTGGTTGAGCGGCTGGATTGATTGCACGGTGCCCTTGCCGAAGGTGGACTCGCCGATGACCAGTGCGCGGCCGTAGTCCTGCATCGCGCCGGCGAAAATTTCCGAGGCCGAGGCAGACAGGCGGTTGACCAGCACGGCCAGTGGGCCGTTGTAGGCGATACCGGCTTCCGGGTCGTCCAGTTGCTGAACCTGACCCTGGCTGTCGCGCACCTGCACGGTGGGGCCCTGGTCAATGAACAGGCCGGTCAGCTCGGTTGCCTCCTGCAGTGAGCCGCCACCGTTATCACGCAGATCCAGCACGACGCCGTCCACATTCTGGGTGCTCAGTTCGCCAAGCAGGCGGCGCACGTCACGGGTGGTGCTGCGGTAGTCGGGGTCACCCTGGCGGTAGGCCTTGAAGTCGATGTAAAAACCGGGCACCTCGATCACGCCGATGCGGTAATCGTGGCCTTGCTGGTTGATCGTGATGATTGACGATTTGGCAGCCTGATCCTCCAGCTTGACCGCTTCGCGGGTCAGCTGGATTACCTTGCTGGTCAGATCGCCCGGCGGGTTGCTGGCCGGGATGACTTCCAGGCGCACGGGCGAGCCTTTGGGGCCGCGGATCAGCTTGACGACTTCGTCCAGGCGCCAGCCAACCACATCGACCATGTCGTCGTTACCCTGGGCTACGCCGATGATCTTGTCGCTGGTTGCCAGCTGCTGGCTGCGCTGTGCAGGCCCCGCCGGTACCAGACGCACGATCCTGGTGTATTCGTTGTCGCTTTGCAGTACCGCACCGATACCCTCGAGCGACAGGCTCATGTTGATGTCGAAGTTCTCGGCGTTCTCCGGCGAGAGATACTGGGTATGCGGATCGTAGACCTGGGCCATGGCATTTATATAGCTCTGGAACAGATCCTCGGAGCGGGTCTGGTTGATCCGGATCTGCTGGCCACGGTAACGCTTGCCCAGCAGCTCCCTGATTCCGGCCATGTCTTTGCCAGCCAGCTTCAGGCGCAGTACCTCGTCCTTGGCCTGTGCGCGCCAGAGTTGTTCAAGACCCTGTTCGTCAGCGACCCAGGGCGCGTCTTCGCGATCAACCAGAATCTCCTGGTCGCTGCTGAAGTCAAGCGTGTCCAGCTTGTTGTCGATCAGGTCCAGGGTGAAGGCCAGACGCTGCTGGACGCGCTGCAGCTGGCGTTTGTGCATGGCGAAGCCAACGCTCAGATCGCCAGCCTTCAGCAGGTCGTCGAAGCGCAGACGATTGCCGGCGAAGGCATCGATATCCTGCTGGGTAAACAGGCTGCGCTGGGGGTCGAGCTGCTTGATATAGGTGTCATAGATCTGGGCGGACAGATCGTCGTCCAGACGAATGCGGTTGTAGTGGTGGCGGCGCAGTAATTCGACGGTATTCAGGCTGGCAATGACCTGATCCCGGGTCGGCTGCAGTGAATCGAGGTCGAGGGCTTGATTCTGCTCGGCCGAGAGCACACTGCCGCTGAAGCTCAGCAGGGCAATGAGACAGGACTGGCGCAGGAGAGGGAAACCTTTCATCTGGGGTATCGTGTCCGGAGAGAGTATGCTTTTGGAGTTCCGACGGGAGCGCAGAGTTCCCGCGTATGGCCACTATTGAATGAACTATGGAGGTAGCGTGAGAGGATTGCAAGCTGAGGGCGGAGAGCTGTCCTGGCAGGTCCAGCCTGCTGCAGAGCTGAAATCTGGCGAAGTTCGCGTTCGTGTGATGGCCGCCGGTTTGAACCGCGCAGACCTGCTGCAGAAAGCGGGTATGTATCCACCGCCACCCGGGGTAACCAGTGTGCTGGGCCTGGAGTGCGCCGGCGAGGTGATTGAGGTAACCGAAGGGGTGCGCTGGAAGATCGGTGATCGCGTGTGTGCGTTGCTGGCCGGCGGCGGTATGGCTGAAGAAGTGGTGGTTGACCAGCGCCATCTGCTGGCGGTGCCGGACAACCTGAACTGGGCCGAGGCGGCAGCCATTCCGGAGGTGTTCAGCACCGCCTGGTTGAATGTGTTTGTGTTGGGCAATGCGCGCCCGGGCGAGAAGGTGCTGATTCACGCCGGTGCCAGTGGCGTGGGCACTGCGGCAATTCAGCTGTGCAAGGCGCAGGGCAACCCCTGCTGGGTCAGTGTCGGCAGTCAGGACAAGCTGGATGCCTGTGTTGAACTGGGTGCCGAGGGTGGCGTGCTGCGTCAGGGCGGGATTGCTGCGCTGAAGGATTTTGGTCCGTTCAATGTTGCGCTTGATCCGGTCGGCGCTACCTACGCTGCTGATCATCTGGATCTCTTGGCGCTGGATGCGCGCTGGGTACTGATTGGTCTGATGGGCGGCCGCGATGCGACGCTGGATCTGGCCAAGGTGCTGGCCAAGCGCATCAGTCTGATCGGCTCAACCCTGCGGACCCGTGATGCCGAGTTCAAGGCCACCCTGCTGGCCGACATGGAGCAGCGCCTGATGCCCCAGTTTGCATCCGGTGAGCTCAAGCCGATGGTGGCAAAAACCTTCGGGTTTGCCGATGCGGCTGCTGCGTTTGAAGAGCTCGCGCGTGATCAGGTGGTCGGCAAGGTGATTCTGGTGCGCGAAGACTGATTGTCCGCGCTCCGAGCCACAACAAGCCCCAGGCGTTGCTGACGCTTGGGGCTTTTTTGTGGTGCTGTGCGGGAGTCTGCCAGCGCTTGTTGTGATGGGGCTTTCGCGGACACGCTGCGCTTAGTCCGCCCTACAGCGCAGCGTGTCCGCGAAGGGGCAGCGCTCAGATCAGCTGTGCGCTGTTGCAGAAGGCGGTCAGTACGGTAATCAGGTAGCCCGGGTCGCGGCTGCCGGCCAGTTCGCGGATCGAGTGCATGGCAAAGGTCGGTGCGCCGATGTCGACAGTGCGCACGCCCAGACGGCTCGCGGTGATTGGGCCGATGGTGCTGCCGCAGCCCATGTCACTGCGCACTACGAAGGCCTGGACCGGGACGTCTGCACTGGCGCAAAGGTGGCGGAAGAACGCAGCGGTCTCGCTGTTGGTGGCGTAGCGCTGGTTGCTGTTGATCTTGATGACCGGACCGGCGTTGAGTTTGGGGCCATGGTTTTCGTCATGCTTCATGGCGAAGTTCGGGTGCACGGCGTGGGCGTTGTCGGCCGAGACCAGCAGCGAGCGCTGGATCAGCTGAATCCGTTCTGCGTCGTCCGGCACCAGGCGGCGCAGCACGTCCTCAAGGAAGGGGCCGTCGGCGCCGCAGCAGGAGGATGAGCCGACTTCCTCGTGGTCGGTGCACACCAGCAGACAGGGTTGCCTCCCATCGCTGTTCAGCAATGCCTGCAGGCCGGCGTGGCAGGACAGCAGGTTGTCCAGACGGGCGGCGCTGAAAAAATCACCCTCAAGGCCAATCTGTGCCGGCGGCTGGGTGTCGTAGAAGCTCAGTTCGTAGTCCAGCACGGCAATGTCGGTGCAATCCGGGTGCTGTTGTTGCAGTTGGGCCGCCAGCAGGGCGCGCAGGTCACGGCCGGCCTCCAGGCTGTGTGCCAGCAATGGCGGCATGTCGGTTTGCGGGTTGATCGCCTGACCGTCGTTGACGCCACGATTGAGATGAATCGCCAGGTTGGGAATGACCGCAATTGGTCGTTGAAAATCGATCAGCCGACTTTCCAGCGCACCATCGGTGCGGCGGAAGGTCACGCGGCCGGCCAGCGACAGGTCGCGGTCGAACCAGGGGGCGAGCAGGGCGCCGCCGTAGATCTCCACGCCCAGTTGCCAGAGGCCTTGCTGGTCTTTTTCCGGCTGCGGCTTGACCCGCAGGCACGGGCTGTCGGTGTGTGCGCCGATCAGCCGCAGACCGCGACTTGCCAACGCGCCCTCGGCACCCAGCTGGAAGGCAATGATCGAGGAGTCGTTGCGGCTGACCAGATAGCGCCCACCCGCTTTCAACTGCCAGTCTTCACGCTCGTTCAGTGCTTCAAATCCGGCTGCGATCAGGCGTTCGCGCAGGGTGGCGGTGGCGTGGAAGGGGGTGGGTGAACTGGCGATGAAATCGGCCAGATCCTGAAGCTGTTGGTCCTGCATGACGGTCTCCTGCAAGGTTGAATTCAGGCCCGTGTTCAGAACGGGCAGGGGCTCTCGAATGCCATGCGCTCGCCGGTTTCCGGGTGGCTGATGGTCAGTCTCGCGGCGTGCAGTGCCAGACGCGGGCAGGCTTCGAGTGCGGCTCCCTCGGCGTACAGGCGGTCACCCAATAGCGGATGCCCGATGGCCAGCATGTGCACGCGCAGCTGGTGCGAGCGGCCGGTAATGGGCGTCAGCTCCACCCGGCAGTAGTCCTGATGGCGCTCAAGCACCCGCCAGAACGTCTGTGCGTGCTTGCCCAGTTCGTGGTCAACGATGTGCCTTGGTTTATTGGGTGGATCATAGCGCAGCGGCAGATCGATATGTCCCGCGTCGCCTTCGGGCTGGCCCCAGCACAGGGCGATATAGGCCTTCTCGGTCTCGCGGTCATGGAACTGGCGAGACAGTTCGCGATGGGCGTCGGGGTTGCGGGCGATGACCAGCAGGCCGGAGGTTTCCCAGTCCAGTCGATGAACGATGCGGGCTTCGGGGTAGCCGTTTTCCTGCAGGCGGGTGATCAGGCAGTCCTTGTTGTCCTCGGCGCGGCCGGGGACAGACAGTAATAGGGTCGGCTTGTCGACGATCAGGAAGGTCGGATCCTGATGAATGATGCCGATATGGGTCAGGGGCATGGGAAATCCGCGGTGCCGCCCGGACGGGCGGCACCGACTTGCTCAGGGGCGTTCGGGCAGGGTGATGTTGAGTTCAAGAATCGAGCAATCATCCTGATTGTCCAGCGCGACGTGTACCTGTTCGCGATCGATAGGAACGTACTTGCTGATGACATCGATGATTTCTTGCTGCAGCTGCGGCAGGTAGTCCGGCTGATTACGCTGGCCACGCTCGTGGGCGACGATGATCTGCAGGCGCTCCTTGGCAATCGACGCGGGCGTCGACTTCTTGCGATCGCGGAAATAATCGAAAATGCTCATTAACGCCCTCCGAACAGGCGCTGCAGCAGGCCCTTCTTCTGTGCTTCCAGGAACCGGTGCGGAATATCCTTGCCCAGCAGGCGCTCGACGGCGTCACTGTAGGCCTGACCGGCATCGCTTTTCTCGTCCATGATCACCGGAATACCCTGGTTCGAGGCCTTGAGAACGGCCTGTGACTCGGGGATAACGCCCAGCAGCGGGATGGAGAGAATGTCTTCCACGTCTGACACTGACAGCATTTCGCCGTTTTCAACACGCTCGGGGTTGTAGCGGGTCAGCAGCAGGTTTTCCTTGATCTTCTCGCCGTTTTCGGCGCGGCGGGATTTGCTCGAGAGCAGACCCAGCATGCGGTCGGAGTCGCGCACGGAGGAGACTTCCGGGTTGGTGACCACAACGGCCTCGTCGGCGAAATACATGGCCAGGTGAGCACCTTTCTCGATGCCGGCCGGGGAGTCGCAGACGATGTAGTCGAAGGTTTCCTTCAGCTCGTTCAGAACACGCTCCACGCCTTCGACGGTCAGGGCGTCCTTGTCGCGGGTCTGGGACGCCGGCAGGATGAACAGGTTGTCGGAGCGCTTGTCCTTGATCAGGGTCTGATTCAGATTGGAATCGCCATTGATCAGGTTGACGAAGTCGTAGACCACGCGGCGTTCGCAGCCCATGATCAGATCCAGATTACGCAGGCCCACGTCGAAGTCGACGATGACGGTCTTGAAACCGCGCAGTGCCAGTCCGGTACCGATGGCGGCACTGGTGGTCGTTTTGCCCACCCCGCCTTTGCCTGATGTGACAACGATGACTTTTGCCAAAATGACCTTCCTGTCGAAATTGTCTGGATAGTGGAGCGCACCGGACTCAATTGGTTCCCGGTGCGGTGATAAGGAATATGGCTACGGCGGAACTCGGTCACAGACCAGAGAAAGAGGGCCCCCGAATGGCTCGACAGTATCGGTTAAAGCCCGCTGATCTTCAAGCTGTCACCCGCCAGGCTGATCTGCACGGCCTGCTTCCATTGTTGCTTGCGCAGATCTTCGGCCACCTTGTACTGCCCGGCAATGGAAACCAGCTCGGCTTCCAGGCTCTGACAGAAGATACGCGCCTCCTGGTTGCCCTGTACACCGGCAAGGGCGCGCCCGCGTAGCGGCCCGTAGACGTGGATATGGCCGTCGGCGAGCAGCTCGGCACCGGCGCTGACCGGGGCCATGACGATCAGGTCGCCGCCGCGGGCATACACCTGCTGGCCGCTGCGGACCGGCTCGGTGATGATTTTGCCTGCGATGGCGGCCGGTGGCGGCGGGATTTCGACGGCCGGTGCCGGTGCCGGTTTGGGGGGCGGTTCAGGCAGATCCAGGCTGCGCTCGCGCTGACGGCCGGGGGGCAGCAGCACCATATTGGCGCCCTGAGCCAGCTCGCGGAACGCCTCGCCGCCGCGCAGGGCAACCGGCTGCAGGCCGTGGTCACGGCAGAGGTTCAACAGGTGGCGCAAGGTAAGGTCGGTCAGCGGCTCGTTCAGTTTGTCGAGGGCAATCACCACCGGGGTGTCGACGAAGAAATTGGGCGCCTGCTCGACCTTTTCAGCCAGCTGCCGGGCGAACTGGTCCGGTGCCAGGCGAATCAGCTCGACCAGCGTCATCGTCAGCATGCCGCCCTTGAGGTGGAATACCGGGTCGTTGTCGAGCAGGTCGAGGGTAGTATCAGCAGTCATGATCAATCCAGTTTGCAAATTGGGGCGCGCCCCGGCGCTCGGAGCGGCCGCGGGCGTACCCGCTGTTCTGCGCTTCCTTATATAGATACAGCCGGTTGATCGCAAGCCGGCTTCGGTCTGACTGGCGGGGCTTTGGCGTCGTTCGGGTATCGCGGCTGGCGATCAGGCGGCTTCAGGTCATAGAATGTGGGTTTTCGTTGAATGGATCCGTTGATGGAAAGGCCGGGCTTTTCTGCAGCATTGCTGCATCCGCGTTACTGGTTACTCTGGCTTGGGCTGGGACTGCTGTGGCTGGTGATCCAGTTGCCGTACCGCTGGCTCCTGGCTCTGGGGCGGGTTGTAGGGTGGGGCATGTTCCATCTCATGGGCGAGCGTCGTGAGGTCGCCCGCACCAACCTGGCGCTGTGCTTTCCCGAGATGTCGGAGATTGCGCGTGAGCGCCTGTTGCGCGAGAACTTTGCCTCCAACGGCATCGCCCTGTTTGAAATGGCCATGGCCTGGTGGTGGCCGCGCAAGCGGCTGGCTGGCCTGGCGCATATCGAGGGTCTTGAGCATTTGACCAATGCTGCAGCCCAGGGCAAGGGTGTGGTCCTGATGTCGCTGCACTTCACCACTCTGGAGATCGGTGCTGCCCTGCTGGGGCAGGCGGTAACCATCGATGGCATGTACCGTGAGCATCGCAACGCGGCCTTTGATTTTGTGCAGCGCCGGGGCCGCGAGCGGCACAATCTTGATGCCAAGGCGGTGGAGCGCGAGGACGTGCGCAGCATGATGCGTTCGCTGCGCACCGGCCGGGCAATCTGGTATGCGCCGGACCAGGACTACGGCCGTAAGGCCAGTGTCTTTGTGCCGTTATTCGGGGTTGAAGCGGCGACCGTTACCGCGACCAGTACCTTTGCCCGCTTGGGCAAGGCACTGGTGGTGCCCTTTACCCAGACCCGGCTGCCAAACGGACAGGGCTACCGGCTGAGCGTGCATCCGCCGCTGACTGACTTTCCCGGCGAAAGCGAGACCGCGGACGCACTGCGCATCAATCAGTGGGTTGAGCAGGCTGTGCGTGAGCAGCCTGAGCAATACATGTGGGTGCATCGCCGCTTCAAGACGCGGCCTGAAGGGCAAAGCCGGCCGTATGCCAAGCGGCGTCGGCGCAAGCGCCGGGCACGGCGCAGCTGATGAATCCGCGCATCGGCAGTGATTGCGCCGGGCTGATCCTGTCTGGAGGCGGTGCCCGTGCGGCGTATCAGGTCGGCGTACTGTCGGTCATCGCCGAGCTGTTGCCGGAGGGCGCGGCGAACCCCTTTCCGGTCATCTGCGGCACGTCTGCGGGCGCAATCAATGCGCTGGCGCTGGCGACCCATGCGCAGCACTTTGCCGAAGGGGTGAATCGTCTGGATGCGGTCTGGTCCGGTTTTCACTGTGACCAGGTGTACCGGACAGACTGGCCGGGCGTTACTGCTCAGGCCTGGCGCTGGCTCAAGGCCAACCTGCTGGGGTTTCCAGGCAGGCAGCCGACGGCCCTGCTGGATAACACGCCGTTGCGCGCTCTGCTGCAGCGCACCCTGCACTTTGGCCGGATTGATGAGGCGCTGCAGGCCGGCCTGCTGCAGGCGGTATCGGTCAGTGCATTTGGCTATCAGTCGGCCGAGTCGGTCAATTTCTATCAGGGCCGCGAGCGGATCGCGCCCTGGTCGCGGCACCGGCGGGTAGGTGTGCAGACGCGGCTGGGGCTGGAGCACCTGATGGCGTCGTCGGCCATTCCGCTGGTATTTCCCCCGGTTCTG
The DNA here is from genome assembly GCF_027474385.1 of Halopseudomonas sp. MFKK-1. Taxonomy (NCBI): domain Bacteria; kingdom Pseudomonadati; phylum Pseudomonadota; class Gammaproteobacteria; order Pseudomonadales; family Pseudomonadaceae; genus Halopseudomonas; species Halopseudomonas sp. MFKK-1. Next base: position 3,763,519 of record NZ_CP114836.1, on the reverse strand, counting down.
CTCAACCGCGAGTGGTTCGGCGATGGGGCTGTGCGCCAGCAGGCGCCCATCAGCCCGGCGCTGCATCTGGGTGCCAACAAGGTTTTGGTGATCGGTGTGTCGGACAATCTGGCCGATCCTCCAGGCGGGCGACGCGGGCCGCGCCTGCGGGCTGCTGCGCCGCCAACGCTGGCGCAGATCGGCGGGCATCTGCTGAACAGTACCTTTGTCGATAATCTTGAAGCGGATGTCGAGCTGCTGGACCGGATGAATCGGCTTGCCGGTTACCTGCCAAGCGCTGCACGGCAGTCGGGCAGGGGGGTACGTCAGGTTGAGGTACAGATCATTTCGCCGAGCGAACCGCTGGATGTGATCGCGGCCAGGCATCGCAAGCTGCTGCCTCGCTCCCTGCGGGCCTTCCTGCGCGGCAGCGGTGCAACCCGGGCATCAGGCGGCAGCGTGGTCAGTTATCTGCTGTTTGAAGCGGATTACACCCGCGAGCTGATAGAGCTGGGCCGGCGTGATGCGATGGCCCAGCGCGATGCCCTGCAGCGCTTTTTGGGGCTGCTCTGTCTGGTGCCGAACGCCTCCTGAGCGGCTTCGGCGCCAGCCGGGTCCGCCCTTAGCCAGCCACCAGAACGCGAATCGCATCGAGCCGCAGTTTGGCCTGTTGCAGCAGGTGGTCACCCTCACGCAGGCGTTGCTCCAGCGCCTCGATTTCTTCATCGCGGACCAGCGGGTTGACCTGTTGCAGGGCCTTCAGGCGCTCAATCTCTTCGCGCAGCTCGTTGCCCAGCTGCTGTCGTGCGGCTTCAACCAGCTGCTGGTGCTGCGCGGCCGCTGCCTGCTCCCCTTGGCCCAGCAGCTTCTCGATAGGCTCACGCTGGGTTTTGGCGATCTTCACAGCCAGCTGCCGCGGCACCGATTCGACCTGCGAATCCAGCGTGTCAAAGCTGACCTTGGCTGCCAGGTTGTTACCGTTGATATCCAGCAGGCAGCGGATCGGCGTGGGTGGCAACACGCGTTGCAGTTGCAGTGCGCGCGGGGCGACCGCCTCGCACACGTAGATGCATTCCAGCAGCATGGTGCCGGGCTTGAGGGCCTTGTTCTTCAGCAGGCCGACGGCACTGTTGCCCATGCTGCCGGACAGCACCAGGTCCATACCGCCCTGCAGCATCGGGTGTTCCCAGGTGAGGAACTGCATGTCTTCGCGTGACAGGGCCGTGTCGCGATCATAGGTGATGGTCACGCCTTCGTCGTTACCCAGCGGGAAGCCGGCATCGAGCATGCGTTCGCCCGGGCGCAGGATCAGTGCGTTGTCGGAATGATCCTCGCTGTCGACGCCGAATACATCGAACAGGCGTTCCATATAAATAGGCAGCTGGAAGTCACTGTCCTGACGGGCGATGGTCTCCAGCATCTGTTCGGAGTCCTTGTGGCCGCGCGAATGCAGTTCCAGCAGCCGGTCACGGCCGTTGTGCATCTCCTCTTCCAGCGCCAGACGCTGCGTGCGGGCACGTTCGATCAGGCTTTCCCAGCCGTCCTGGTGCGGATGGTCCAGGTGCTGCAGCAGCTCGCTGCCAAACTGGTGCTGCAGGGCATTGCCGGTCGGGCAGGTGGCGCGGAAGGCGTTCAGCGCGCTGTCGTACCACTCGACCAGATGAGCCTGGGCGGTCCCTTCAAGATAGGGCACATGCAGCTGGATGGTGTGCTGCTGGCCGATACGGTCGAGACGGCCGATGCGCTGCTCGAGCAGGTCCGGATGGCTTGGCAGATCAAACATGACCAGATGGTGGGCAAACTGGAAGTTGCGGCCCTCGCTGCCGATTTCCGAGCAGATCAGTACCTGGGCACCGAACTCCTCGTCGGCGAAGAACGCCGCCGCACGATCGCGCTCGATGATGCTCATGCCTTCATGGAAAACGGACGCCGGAATCCCGCTGCGCACACGCAGGGCGTCCTCCAGATCGAGTGCTGTTTCAGCGTGGGCACAGATGACCAGAATCTTGGTGCGCTTGAGCAGCTTGAGGGTGTCGATCAGCCATTCGACCCGCGGGTCGGCCTGCCACCAGGGGGCGTCGGCGTCCCGATCTGCCTGCATCGTCTGTTCCGGATACAGGGCAGCCTGGCCTTCTAGATCCTGATATTGCTCGGGGCAGGGCAGCGGGTAGGCGTGCAGCTCGCGCTCCGGAAAGCCGGCGATTGCGGCGCGGGTATTGCGATAGAGAACGCGGCCGGTGCCGTGGCGGTCCAGCAGCTGGCGGATCAGGCTCTCGCGAGCAGCCGCGGCGTCAGCGCTATCGCTGTTCACGCTATCCAGCAGGCTGGTGGCGCTATCACCCAGCCAGCCGGTGATGGCAGCACTGTCCTCTGCGCTGATGCTGTCCTGCTCGAGCAGGTGCTGTACTGCTTCGGCGACCGGCTGGTACCGCTCGGTTTCCCTGATGAACTCTTCCATGCTGTGGAAGCGGTCCGGGTCAAGCAGACGCAGACGGGCAAAGTGACTGGCCTGGCCCAGTTGTTCCGGGGTCGCTGTCAGCAACAGTACCGCCGGTGTGCGCCGGGCAAGGCCTTCAATCAGTGTGTACTCTTCGCTTGGCTGCTCTTCGTGCCAGACCAGGTGATGTGCTTCATCGACAATGAGCATATCCCAATCGGACTGGTCCAGGTAGTCCCGTGCCTTGTCGTTTTCCAGCAGGAACTCCAGCGCGACCAATGCCAGCTGGGCCTCCTCGAAGGGGTTGTTTTCGGCACCGTTGCAGCGGTCGGCATTGAACAGTGCGAACTCCAGATTGAAGCGACGGCGCATCTCGACCAGCCATTGATGCTGCAGGTTCTCCGGTACGACGATCAGCACGCGACGGATGCGGCCGGTCTGCAGCTGGCGATGCAGGATCAGGCCGGCTTCGATGGTTTTGCCCAGACCCACTTCGTCAGCCAGCAGCACGCGTGGCGCCATGCGGTCGGCAACGTCGCGGGCGATATGCAGCTGATGGCCGATCGGTTGGGTGCGTACTCCGGCCAGGCCAAGCAGCGGTGAGCGCTGGATGCGGCAGAAATGGCGCAGGCTTTCAAAGCGCAGGCTGAACCAGGGCAGGGGGTCGATCTGGCTGGCGAACAGACGATCGCTGGCCAGCCGGAACTGAATGAAATTGTCCAGCATGGTTTCGGCAAAGGCGGCCGGGGTGCCGTCGTCCCGCAGGCCGGCGTAGGCCAGCAGACCATCCTCTTCGACCACGTCGCTGACGATCATGCTCCAGCCTTCGTGGTGGGTAATGCTGTCGCCCGGACTGAAACGCACGCGGGTAAGCGGCGCGTTGCGCAGCGCGTAGTGGCGGGTTTCGCCGCTGGCGGGGAAGAGCATGACTACCAGGCGCGCGTCCTGCGACAGTACCGTACCGAGACCCAGTTCCGATTCGCTGTCGCTGACCCAGCGTTGTCCGGGGGTAAAACCTGTCATGCCGCTCTCCTGGTGGTGCAAAAAAGGGCGCATATCTTACCCGATCGCCCGGGTACCCGAAACCGCGGTGTTGCGCCGATCCGGTCGGTCTGAATATCTTGCATTGATTAAAAATTGCTCAGTTTTGTGCGCAATGACACAGTACAGGGGTAAACCTATTGGTCTGACAGTCGATAACCATTGTAGACGTGGTGTGTGTTGACGCTGGAAATCCGGCGTCCGGGCGATGAGGTTCAACAATCATGCTGATTCCGGGTTTGCCGCCTGCAGGAGCGCAAAATGATGCGTTCAGGGCCAAAACAGAGGTCAAGCCGTCCGCGGCCACCGAGCCCGTGCACGACGCCACAACTGAGCAGGTTGAGCGTCGCCGTCAGGACAAGGGGCGCTGGCCGGACCGCCGCCGTCGTCGCCGTCGCGTGCATACCCTGCAGGAGCAGCCGCCGGAGGAACGCGAGCTGGACCTGCCAAAGAAGGGGTTGCTGGTTGACATCGAAGTCTGAGGCGATGCTAGTCTGATGGCTCTCAACATCGTCCGTGAAGGTCAAGCGATGACAGATAAACATGACACCCCTGCTGTAATCGACTTTGCCGAGGCGCGTCGTCAACGCATTCACGATATCCACGATGCTCGCCTGGAGGCTATGCGTGATGCGTTCTCCCGGGCGCTGCCGTTGCCGTCTGGCAAGGCCGGTGGCAAGAAGCGCAAGAAAGGAAAGAAGTCGCGTTAGTGTGGCAACACCTGCCATTGATCCGTGTCAATAACCCCGCATGTCGTAAGGCTTAACCTGCAGTCATTGAAAACGCAGGAGGTGCCTTATGTACGTTGATGAAGCGGTCATTGCTGGTGTGATTACTGTCGGTCTGATGGTTGCTTTTCTGGGCGGTGTTGGTCTGTTCATCTGGCGCGATGCGCACAAAAAGAAAAACCAGTGATCTGCCTGGTGTTGCTGACTGGGGCATAATGGCCTGCCGTGTAATGCTGGTAGCCCGTGATGCCCCAAGGTTCTCGTCCGCGCTGTAAGACCTGTGCGCGTCCGCTCAGCCACTGTCTGTGTCACCTGATTCCCAGGCTGTGGCCCGATACCCAGGTGCTGGTGATTCAGCATCCGGATGAAGCCTCCCACGCCCTCAATACCGCCCGCCTGCTGGTTGCAGGTCTGGTTAATGCGCACTTGCTGGTCACCGAGTCACTGGCGGATCATCCCGATTGGGTCAGGCGTCTGAGTGATTCCGGCTGGCGCAATGAGCTGCTGTTTCCCGGTCCGGATGCCCGTGAACTGAGTGTTGCTCGCGACACGCGCCCGCGGCGCCTGATCCTGCTCGACGGCACCTGGCGCAAGGCGCGCAAGTTGCTGTATCTCAATCCGATTCTGCAATCGCTGCCGCAGGTCCGGCTTGCTTCAGGTCTGAGCAGCCGATATCGCCTGCGCAAGGCACCCCGTGCCGATGCGCTGTCCACCATCGAGGCCGGCGCCGAGGCGTTGTTGCTGTTGCACCCCGGATTTGAACGCGATCGGCTGCTCGCTCCGTTCGAGGCGCTGATCGACGGTCAGATCAGCGCAATGGGCGAACAACGCTACCAGCGCAATTACCGCGATCGCCAGTAAAGCCGGCGCGGCGGATCAATGCTTCCCTAGGGCTGTCCATTCACGACTTTTATTATCCGTGTTATTTGCCGCGCTAGCCCCGTGCGCTCGCTAGACTGCGAACTACAGACTTACAGTCCGTAACAAAACAACAAGAACAGTCGTATCAGCACCGTCTGGTGACAGATAAGGGGAACACATGCAAACAACAGGACAGCGGGTCGTGATTACCGGTGCGGGCAGTGGCCTGGGTCGCGAACTGGCGCTGCGCTACGCGCGTGAGGGGGCTCGTCTGGCCCTCGCCGATATCAATGACGCCGGGCTGGAAGAAACGCGGCGAATGGCAACGGCTGCCGGCGGCTGGGCGTTCACCCAGCGCTGCGATGTGCGTGATTTCAGTCAGCTTGCTGCGCTGGAGCAAAGCTGCGAAGAGCGCATGCAGGGGGTTGATGTCCTGATCAACAACGCCGGCATTGCGTCCGGCGGCATGTTCTGGGACCTGTCGCTGGAGGACTGGGATTCGCAGATCTGCATCAATCTGATGGGCGTGGTCAAGGGCTGCAAGGCATTCATGCCGGTTTTCATGAAGCAGGGTCACGGTCGGATCATCAATATCGCCTCCATGGCAGCGCACATTCAGACCCCGGGTATGAGTAATTACAACGTCGCCAAGGCCGGCGTTGTGGCGCTGTCGGAGAGCCTGCTGGCCGAGTTGCACCCGCTGGGTATCAAGGTCAGCGTAGTGTGTCCGTCTTTCTTTCAGACCAATCTGCTGGAGTCCTATCATGGGCCTGACAGTAAAGCGCGCGACGATATGGCCAAGCTGCTGCAGAGCTCGCCGATCAGCGCGGCCGAGGTGGCTGACATTACCTACCGTGAAAGTGAGGCTGATCAGTTCATGATTCTGCCGCATGAGCGTGGTCGTCTGGCGCTGGAGCAGAAACGCGCCAATCCGCAGGTGATCTACGACGAGATGTTCCGCCTCGCTGCCAAGCGCCTGCAAGCCGGCTGATTCGCACCCTGCAATGCGGCATCTGTCAGCAGTATGGCGCCTGATCGCCAGCTGCTGACGGGTGTTCGCTGCCAAATAGCGTTTTATCACGCCTGCCTATTGTGTTTACCCTGCGTTGTGACGCCTTTATTCTTGTCGGCCTCCGGACGGCTGGGTCGTCCCAATCCATCGGCAAGAAATGAGGGTATCGCAATGCGTGAAGTCGTAATCGTCGACAGTGTACGAACTGGCCTGGCCAAGTCCTTCCGTGGCAAATTCAACATGACCCGCCCGGATGACATGGCTGCCCACTGCGTCAATGCCCTGTTGGAGCGCACTGGTGTTGATCCGAAGATGATCGACGACTGCATTGTTGGTGCAGGTTCCAACGAAGGTGCTCAGGGCCACAACATCGGTCGTAACGTTGCTGTTCTGTCCAAAATGGGTATCGACGTTGCCGGTATGACCCTGAACCGCTATTGCTCCTCCGGCCTGCAGGCTATCGCCATCGCGGCTAACCAGGTTGCATCCGGTTGTTCCGATGCCATCGTTGCCGGTGGTGTTGAGTCCATCACTCTGACCGCCAAGAGCCGCAATACCGATCACTTTGTGAATCCGATTCTGGAAAAAGACTTCCCGGGCATTTACTACCCGATGGGTCAGACCGCCGAAATCGTTGCGCGCCGCTACAACGTGACCCGCGAGCAGCAGGACGCCTACGCGCTGCAGAGCCAGCAGCGTACTGCCCGTGCCCAGGCTGAAGGTCTGTTCGATGACGAAATCGTACCTATGGCGGTCAAATATCAGGTTCAGGACAAGGCCACCGGTGAAATCAGTATCGTTGATGGCGTTGTTGATGCCGACGACTGCAATCGCCCGGACACGACCATCGAAGGCCTGAACAGCCTGAAGCCGGTCTTCGCCGAAGACGGTTCCGTGACTGCCGGTAACGCTTCGCAGCTGTCCGACGGTGCTTCCATGACGCTGGTCATGAGTCTGGACAAGGCGCTGGAACTGGGTCTGAAGCCGCTGGCTTACTTCCGTGGCTTCACCGTTGCCGGCTGCCAGCCTGACGAAATGGGCATCGGCCCGGTCTACTCGGTGCCGAAGCTGCTGAAAGCCCGTGGCCTGACTGTTGACGATATCGATCTGTGGGAGCTGAACGAAGCCTTTGCTTCCCAGTGCCTGTACGCCCGTGACTTCCTGAAGATCGATAACGAGAAGTACAACGTCAACGGCGGTTCCATCTCCATTGGTCACCCGTTCGGCATGACCGGCTCCCGTCAGGTCGGCCATCTGGTCCGCGAACTGCAGCGTCGCGGCAAGCGCTATGGCATCGTCACCATGTGTGTTGGCGGTGGCATGGGTGCAACCGGCCTGTTCGAAGCCTATCGCGGCTGATCTGCGTGGCCGCGCAAGCGGCCCTGCGGGGAAAGGCGCCTGCCCTTTGGGACAGGCGCCTTTTTTGTTGCAGATTTAACGCTACTGTTACGGTGTGCGGTACAAACCCTTGTGGCACAATGCGGGTTTTAATGTTGAGACGGAATACGTCCGGTGACGCTTCTGAGCGAGCTGCTGCACGAGATGGGTAATCATGGCCACTGAGCTGCGCCGGGTTGTCTTCGTGCTCCTGCCCGGCACCCACCCCGGCTGCCTGATGCCGGCACTGTCGGTCCTGCTGTCGGCCAATCGTATGGCTGAGGAACTGTGCTACCAGATTGAATGCTGCACCCTGGATGAGCAGTCAATGCGCGCTGCAGATGGTCTGCTGCTCCAGCCCTCTCCCCTCGAGCAGTGTGCACCCGGCTTCGCCCAGCTATGGCTGGTGGCTGAACATCTGTCGGCGTCCGATCAGTTGCCCGACTGGCTGGCGCCACGGCTGCAGCAATGGCAGTCCGAGGGTGTGCTGATCGGCGGTCTGGAGGGCGGTGTTGCGGCGCTGGCCGCCTCTGGATTGCTTGACGGTGGGCAATGCGCGGTTCATTGGCGAATGGTTGACGAGTTTCGTGAGCGTTTCCCCGCGGTTGAGGCAGTCACCCAGTTGTTTACGCGTGAAGCTCAGGTGTGCTCCAGCAGCGGCGGGCAGGCCGGCACCGATCTTCTGTTGGCCATTGTCGCGCAGGAGCAGGGGCAGGATCTGGCAGCGCTGGTTGCGGAGGACCTGGTAATCGAGCGGACGCGCGATGGCAGCGAGCGTCAGCGCATGCCGTTGCGCAATCGGCTGGGCAGCAGTCATCCGAAGCTGACGCAAGCCGTGATCCTCATGGAGTCGAATATTGAAGAGCCGCTGACGACTGACGAAATTGCGCGTCACGTCTGCGTATCACGGCGCCAGCTGGAGCGGATTTTCAAGCAGTATCTTAATAGCGTACCGTCGCAGTATTACCTTGAGCTGCGCCTGAACCGGGCGCGCCAGATGTTGCTGCAGACCAGCAAATCCATCATTCAGATAGGGTTGTCCTGCGGCTTTTCGTCCGGGCCGCATTTTTCCAGTGCCTATCGTAATTGTTTCGGCGTCACACCGCGGGAAGATCGTAACCAGCGGCGCGCGCAGCAGGCTGCCGAGGGGTCAGCCAAAGACAACTGAGTTCGCCGCCGGCGGATTCATATTTATGCGCACCCGGTTGGGGCGCCATTGAAGAGAAAGGAGATGACAGTGTCAGCAACGGTCGGTCGGTCCGATTTTGATCGGGTGATGGTTCCCAATTACGCACCGGTGAATATGGTTCCGGTTCGCGGCGCGGGCTCGCGCCTTTGGGATCAGCAGGACCGAGAATACGTCGACCTGGCCGGTGGCATCGCGGTCAACGCGCTGGGGCATGCGCATCCGGCGATGATCGAGGCTCTGACCGAGCAGGCGCACAAGCTGTGGCACGTCTCCAATATCATGACCAATGAGCCGGCGCTGCGCCTGGCTGACAAGCTGGTGCAGGCGACGTTTGCCGAGCGGGTGTTCTTCGCCAACTCCGGTGCCGAGGCCAACGAGGCCGCGTTCAAGCTGGCGCGTCGCTGGGGGCACAATACCGGCGGGGCGCAGAAGCATCAGATTATCGCCTGTACCAACAGCTTCCACGGGCGCTCGCTGTTTACCGTCAGCGTCGGTGGCCAGCCCAAGTACTCCGAAGGTTTCGGTCCGGCGATGGGTGGTATCAGCCATGTGCCGTACCAGGACATTGCGGCGCTGGAAGCCGCCATGTCTGATGCGACCTGCGCCGTGGTGCTTGAGCCGGTGCAGGGCGAGGGTGGTGTGATTCCGGCCAGTGCCGAGTATCTGCAGGCCGTGCGCGCGCTGTGTGACAAGCACAACGCGCTGCTGGTGTTTGACGAGGTGCAGAGCGGCATGGGGCGCACCGGCAAGCTGTTTGCCTACATGCACAGCGGCGTGGTGCCCGACATTCTGACCAGCGCCAAGAGTCTCGGCGGCGGCTTCCCGATTTCGGCGATGCTGACTACCTCGGCCATCGCCGAGCATTTTGCGGTCGGTACCCATGGCAGCACCTACGGCGGTAACCCGCTGGCCTGCGCGGTTGCTGAGCGGGTGCTCGATATCGTCAATACCCCTGAGGTGCTCGGTGGTGTCGAGCAGCGTCATGAGCGCCTGCGTGGCGAGCTTGAGGCAATGGGGCGTGAATTTGGCGTGTTTTCGTCGGTGCGCGGCAGCGGTCTGCTGCTGGGCGCGGTGATGAGCGACGGCTTCAAGGGCAGGGCCAAGGATGTTCAGGCGCTGGCGCAGGAAGAGGGTGTACTGGTGCTACAGGCTGGTCCGGATGTAGTGCGTCTGGCGCCGAGCCTGATTATCGACGAAGCGGATATGGCCGAAGGCATGGCACGCTTGCGTGCTGCTCTGCGGCGGATGGTCGGCTAGACCTCGGGAGGTAAGTGGATGCTGATGCTGCGCTTGGGCAGGGCTGCGGACCTGCCTCAGATTGAACGCCTGGCGGCGGCCAGCCCGGTTGGGGTGAGTGCGTTGCCCGCCAGTCGCGAGCGTCTGGCTGAAATCCTTGGCGCATCCGAAGCATCCATGGCCGAGGGCGTTGTTTTCAGCGGCGAGGAGCGCTACTTCTTCGTGCTTGAAGACACCGAAACCGGTGTGCTGGCCGGGTGCAGCGGCATTATCGCTGCGTCCGGCTTCCGCTCGCCGTTCTACACGTTCCGCAACGAAATGTTTGTGCATGCCTCGCGCGAGCTGGGGCTGCACAACCGCATCCATGTTTTGTCGCTCTGCCATGACCTGACCGGGCACAGTCTGCTGGTGGGGTATCACCTGTCTGACGAATACCATCAGCCCGACGTAATGGAACTCAATGCGCGCGGGCGCCTGCTGTTCATGGCCAGTCATCCGCAGCGGTTTGCCGAGTCGACCTCGGTAGAGGTGGTTGGCATCAGTGATGAGCAAGGTCACGCGCCGTTCTGGGATGCTGTCGGCCGCCACTTCTTTGCTGTCAGCTATGCCGAGGCCGAGCGCATCGGCAGCGAGCGCGGGCGGGGCTATCTGGCGGAGCTGATGCCGGGCTATCCGATCTATGTGCCCATGCTGTCGGACGAGGCGCAGGAAGTGATAGGGCAGGTGAATCCATCCGTTCAGGATGTGTTTGACATCCTCATGGACGAAGGTTTCGAGACCGACAACTACGTTGACATCTTCGATGGCGGCCCGGTCGTGCATGCAAAGACGGCGTTGCTCAAGACCGTGCGTCACAGCGAGCTGGCGGTCGTTGAGCTTGGTGAGCCGCAAGAGGGCGACACCTTGTGGCTGGTTGCCAATACCAGGGTAGGCGATTTTCGTGCCTGTGCCCTGCATATGGATTGGCAGCCGGGCGCGCCGGTTGTTCTGTCTGCATTGACGGCGCAGGCACTCAAGGTGACCACTGGCGATCAGCTGCGCCTGGTCAGGGGAGGTTGAAATGCTGGTAAGAGCAGCCTGTCAGCAGGATCTTGAAGGGCTTGTGGCGCTGGCAACCAGTGCCGGAGGCGGCCTGACCTCTCTGCCTGCCAGCGAAGAAAAGCTGCATGAGCGGCTGCTTCAGATCGAGCGCAGTTTCGCCGGTGCCGCGATGCAGGCCGATGCCGATTATCTGCTGGTCATGGAAGGCCCGGACGGCCGTATTGTCGGGTCCAGTGGCATGCTGGGTGCGGCCGGTCTGCGCGAGCCCTGGTACAGCTACCGGATGGGGCTGACTGTCGCAGCCAGTAGCGAGTTGGGCGTGTATCGGCAGCATCCGACGCTGTTCCTGGTCAATGACCTGACCGGCGCGACGGCGCTGTGCTCCTACTTTCTGGTGCCGGAATTTCGCTGCGGTGACTTCCCGCGGCTGCTGTCCAAGGCGCGCTTCATGTTTATGGCAGATGCGCCACAGGAGTTCTCCGAGCGCGTGGTAGTCGAGATGCGCGGCGTTTCCGACGCCGATGAGCGTTCACCCTTCTGGGACAGTCTGGGGCAGCACTTCTTCCGGATGGATTTTGCCCGTGCCGACTACCTGACCGGTATCGGCAACAAGGCCTTTATTGCCGAAATGATGCCCAAATTTCCGCTCTACGCCTGCTTTCTCAGTCAGGCTGCCCGTGATGCGATTGGCCAGGTGCATCCTGATTCGGAGGCTGGTCGGCTGGTGCTGGAAGAAGAGGGCATGCGCTATCAGGGCTACATCGACATTTTTGACGGTGGCGCTACGCTGGAAGCGCAGCGCGGCCAGATTCGTGCGATACGCGACAGCCGCACTCTGCTGTTGGCGATCGGTACGCCGGGAGATGAGGCGCAACCCTATCTTGTTTCCAATCGGGGGCGGGAAAACTGCCGCATGATTTCCGCGCCAGCCAGGGTGGCAGCCGGAACGCTGGTGGTTGCTGCCGAGTCCGCCGAGCGACTCAAACTGCGTGCAGGCACGCTGGTCAGAGCGGTTTCGCTGACAGGCTGAGCTGGCGCCGGCTTGCCCGTCGCGCTCCGTTGTTGAACTGGCTGGCCCTGCGGCGGGTCGAAATCTATGGTTGCCATAGTGAATATCAACGGAGCAGTTAATGCATAGTGCGCTCTGATGCCTATATAATGCGGCTCTTTGCCAGATTGCGCGCTCTTTTCGGGGCAACCTCTCCACGCGGCGCAGATCGCGACATGCTCCCGACGTTCAGCTGGCCGACCCGTCTCTGGTAAGGGAATTATGAAAAGCGCAGACATCCGTGAATCCTTCCTCCGTTTCTTTGAAGAAAAGGGCCACACCCGCGTTGCCTCCAGCTCGCTGATCCCGGCAAACGATCCCACGCTGCTGTTCACTAACGCCGGCATGAACCAGTTCAAGGACTGCTTCCTCGGGCTTGAGAAGCGCGCCTACACCCGGGCCACGAGCAGCCAGAAGTGTGTGCGTGCAGGTGGCAAGCACAACGACCTGGAGAACGTCGGCTATACCGCGCGTCACCACACGTTCTTTGAGATGCTCGGTAACTTCAGCTTTGGCGATTACTTCAAGCGTGACGCCATTCATTACGCCTGGGAGTTTCTGACCTCGGACAAGTGGCTGAACCTGCCGCAGGAAAAGCTCTGGGTCACGGTCTACGCCAGCGATGACGAAGCCTACGATATCTGGACAAAGGAAGTTGGCGTGCCGGCCGAGCGCATGGTGCGTATTGGCGACAACAAGGGCGCGCCCTACGCGTCCGACAACTTCTGGGCGATGGGGGATACCGGACCCTGCGGTCCCTGCACCGAGATTTTCTACGACCATGGCGCCGATATCTGGGGTGGCCCGCCGGGCTCGCCGGAAGAGGACGGTGATCGTTATATCGAAATATGGAACAACGTCTTCATGCAGTTCAATCGCACCGCCGACGGTGAGTTGCACCCGCTACCGGCGCCGAGCGTTGACACCGGCATGGGGCTGGAGCGCATCAGCGCGGTCATGCAGCACGTGCATGCCAACTACGAGATTGATCTGTTCCAGAACCTGCTGGCTGCTGCGGCCGAAGCTATCGGCTGCCCGCAGGATAATGCCGCGTCACTGAAAGTAGTGGCAGACCATATTCGTTCCTGCAGCTTTTTGATTGCCGACGGCGTACTGCCGTCCAACGAAGGTCGTGGCTATGTGCTGCGCCGCATCATCCGTCGCGCCTGCCGTCACGGCAACAAGCTGGGCGCCAAGGGCGTGTTCTTCCACAAGATCGTTGCGGCGCTGGTTGCCGAGATGGGTGAGGCGTTCCCTGAACTCAAGACCCAGCAGGCGCATATCGAACGGGTGCTCAAGACCGAGGAGGAACAGTTCGCCAAGACTCTGGATCAGGGCCTGCGCATCCTCGAGCAGGATCTGGCCGAGCTGAAAGGCAGCGAGATCCCCGGCGATGTTGTGTTCAAGCTGTACGATACCTACGGCTTTCCGGTTGACCTGACCGGTGATATCGCCCGTGAGCGCGATCTGACCATCGATGAGGCCGGCTTTGAGGCAGCGATGGAAGCGCAGCGCGAGCGCGCGCGTTCCGCCAGTCAGTTCGGGCTGGATTACAACGCCCTGGTCAAGGTGGATATCGAAACCCGTTTCCAGGGCTACGAAGGTACCGAAGGGCAGGGCACTGTTGTGGCGCTGTTCCGCGACGGCGAGCCGGTCGAGGTGCTGAACGAAGGCGACAAGGGTGTGGTCGTGCTGAATCAGACCCCGTTCTACGCCGAATCCGGTGGCCAGGTTGGTGACACCGGTTATCTGTCGGCCTCCGGCCTGCGCGCCGAGGTGTCGGATACCACCAAGGCGGGTAATGCCCATCTGCACCATGTCATCATTCAGCAAGGCACTCTGCGTGTCGGCGAAGAGGTGCAAGCCACGGTCGACGCCGGCGTACGCCAGGCCACCGCACTGAATCACTCGGCAACTCACCTGCTGCATGCTGCGCTGCGCGAGGTGCTGGGTGATCACGTTCAGCAGAAAGGGTCGCTGGTCGACAGTCAGCGCCTGCGCTTCGACTTCAGTCACTATGAAGCGATCAAGCCCGAGCAGCTGCGCGCTCTGGAAGACCGGGTCAACGAGCAGATTCGCCTGAACTCCGTCGTTGGTGTGGAAGTCACTGATATTGAGTCGGCCAAAAACAAGGGCGCGATGGCGCTGTTCGGCGAGAAGTATGGTGACCAGGTGCGCGTACTGACCATGGGCAACGGCTTCTCCGTCGAGCTGTGTGGTGGCACCCACGTATCGCGCACGGGTGATATCGGTCTGTTCAAGATCACCGCAGAAAGCGGTATTGCCTCTGGCGTGCGCCGCATCGAGGCGGTGACTGGCGCCGGTGCGCTGGCCTGGATTGCCGATACCGAGGAGCGGTTGCGCGAAGCAGCTGCTACCGTGAAGGGTAGTCGCGACAATATGCTCGATAAGCTGGCGGCGCTGGTAGAGCGCAGTCGCCAGTTGGAAAAGGAAGTTGATCAGCTCAAGGCCAAGGCTGCCAGCGCAGCGGGCTCGGATCTGGCAGCAGCAGCCCAACAGATTGGCGGTCGCACGGTGCTGGTTCAGCGGGTTGACGGTCAGGACGGTAAGGGTCTGATGGCGCTGGTGGACCAGCTGAAGAACAAGCTCGGTTCGGCGGCGATCCTGCTGGGCGGCGAGAGCGACGGCAAGGTCGTACTGGTCGCCGGTGTAACCAAGGATCTGGCCAGCCAGCTCAAGGCGGGTGACTGGATTCGTACCACGGCGCAGGCAGTCGGCGGCAAGGGCGGTGGGCGCCCGGACATGGCGCAGGGCGGTGGCACTGATGTCGCGGCGCTGGATCAGGCCCTCGTCGACGCCGTCAGCTGGGTCGGGCAGCAATAAGGGCAGCGCTCGGCTGAGCGCTGGTGCAATGGTCGGGGAACCGGCCTCTGGGTGAGGATAGACGTAGCAAAATGGCGCTTATTGTCCAGAAGTTTGGTGGTACCTCGGTCGGCAGCGTGGAGCGAATCCAGCAGGTCGCCGAGAAAATCAAGGGCTTCAAGGAGCGTGGCGACGATCTGGTTGTGGTGGTGTCCGCCATGAGTGGTGAAACCAATCGTTTGATCGATCTGGCCAAACAGATTCAGGCTGATCCGGATCCGCGCGAGATGGACGTGATCGTTTCCACCGGTGAGCAGGTCACCATTGGTCTGTTGGCCATGGCGCTGAAGGCGATCGGTGTGGAAGCGGTCTCAATGACTGGTCCGCAGGTGCGTATCCTGACAGACAGTGCACACGGCAAGGCGCGTATCCAGCAGATTGATGATGCACGCATGCGTGCCGAGTTGGCTGCAGGTCGTGTTGTCATCGTTGCCGGTTTCCAGGGTGCAGATGAGACCGGTGCGATTACTACATTGGGGCGTGGCGGGTCCGATACGACCGGGGTTGCCCTGGCGGCTGCGCTCAAGGCCGATGAGTGTCAGATCTATACTGATGTAGACGGTGTCTACACGACCGATCCGCGGGTCGTAGAGTGCGCCCGGCGTCTGGATCGCATTACCTTTGAAGAGATGCTGGAAATGGCCAGCCTCGGATCGAAGGTTTTGCAGATTCGTTCGGTCGAGTTCGCCGGCAAGTACGCAGTGCCGCTTCGAGTGCTGCACAGTTTTAAAGAAGGCCCTGGCACCCTTATTACCCTTGAGGACAACGTATCAATGGAACAACCCGTCATCTCCGGTATTGCGTTCAATCGTGACGAAGCCAAGCTGACCATTCGCGGCGTGCCGGACACCCCCGGCGTCGCCTTCAAGATCCTCGGTCCGGTTAGCGCAGCTAATATCGAAGTCGACATGATCGTGCAGAACGTGTCGATGGATAACACCACGGACTTTACTTTTACCGTACATCGCAATGAGTTCCGTAAGGCAGAAGCTATCCTTAAGCAGGTGGCGGCTGAGATCGGCGCACGCGAAGTGGCGGCGGATGACAAGATCGCCAAGGTTTCCATCGTGGGTGTCGGCATGCGCTCGCACGCAGGTGTCGCCAGCAGCATGTTTGAGGCGCTGGCCAAGGAAGGAATCAACATCCAGATGATTTCGACCTCCGAGATCAAGGTCTCGGTCGTTATTGATGAGAAGTATCTTGAGCTGGCAGTTCGTTCGCTGCATACCGCGTTCGGGCTGGATGCTCCTGCCTCCAGTGATGCCTGACAGGTATTGCCGAGGATAGGCGGGCTGCCTGATACGGCCCGCTGCAAGGGCACGGTCTCTGGCTGCCGTGTCCGCCTGCGTTGCCTGCTGTCCGGGTTGCGTCAGGCTTTTAGCCGGTTTTTTGCAGAGCTGTGTCCTGATCATTAGCAAGGAGAAATGGAATGCTGATTCTGACTCGACGGGTCGGTGAGACCCTGATGGTAGGGGATGAAGTGACCGTGACTGTTCTGGGTGTCAAAGGCAACCAGGTACGTATCGGCGTCAATGCGCCTAAAGAAGTCGCGGTTCACCGCGAGGAAATTTACCAGCGCATCCAGAAAGAAAAGGACGAAGAACCAAATAACTAATTTTATTGAGTTTTTCGTTGCAATAATAAAATCGCGCGGGTAATATTCCCCGCGTGTTCGGAGAGGTGGCCGAGAGGCCGAAGGCGCTCCCCTGCTAAGGGAGTATACCTCAAAAGGGTATCGCGGGTTCGAATCCCGCCCTCTCCGCCATTTTATGAATTGCAGGCTTTGTCAGACGTTAGCTTTTGAATTCAAAAGAAAATATTTGACGATGTAGGAAAAGAGCCTATAATTCGCCCCCACACGCACTCGTAGCTCAGCTGGATAGAGTACTCGGCTACGAACCGAGCGGTCGGAGGTTCGAATCCTCCCGAGTGCGCCATATAAAGAACCCACTGATTTCAGTGGGTTTTTTTTCGTCTGTACATCGATGTTAGAGGTGACAAGGCGGAAAAAATGCGTATAATTCGCCCCCACAACGCACTCGTAGCTCAGCTGGATAGAGTACTCGGCTACGAACCGAGCGGTCGGAGGTTCGAATCCTCCCGAGTGCGCCATATAGAAGACCTGCTGCTTTCAGCAGGTTTTTTTATGTTAGCCGCCAACATGGCGGATGACATGCTAGAAAAAGCGCTTATAATGCGCCCCCCACAACGCACTCGTAGCTCAGCTGGATAGAGTACTCGGCTACGAACCGAGCGGTCGGAGGTTCGAATCCTCCCGAGTGCGCCATATAGAAAACCCACTGATTTCAGTGGGTTTTTTTTGCCGTCACGAAAGTAGAGCTGAGCTCGGGGACAAAGCCTGATAGGCTTTGTTTTCATATCGCTGTGGCCTCCTGCTGCTGGGAGGCGTCGATTGGTAAACGCCCGCTGCGGGCGGGTCAGGAAGCCTTGCCATGTCGGATATCAACAGAAAGTCGCCGGAAAGCCTGCAGGATCGCCTCGAGCAGGTGCAGGAGCTGTTGAGTCGTCATCGTCTGGTCGAGGATCTGGTGCACAAGCAGGAGGGGCAGCATCAGGAGCTGGTTGAGCATCTGGTTCACCAGCAGAACCTGGTCGAGCTGCAGCGCAAGCTTGATGAGCTGCACCCGGCAGACGTTGCCTATATTCTTGAGTCCTTGCCGCTGGATGAGCGTCTGGCCGTCTGGCAACTGGTCAAGGCCGAGCGCGATGGGGACATTCTGCTCGAGGTGTCCGACGCGGTTCGTGAAACCCTGATCGCCGACATGGATAGCCACGAGATCATCGCGGCTGCCAACACCCTTGATGCGGACGAATTGGCGGATCTGGCGCCTGACCTTCCGCGCGACGTTGTCCGTGAGCTGATGGACAGTCTGGATGCGCAGCAGCGCGATCGCCTGAAGTCGGCGCTGTCCTATGATGAGGATCAGGTCGGCGCGCTAATGGACTTCGATATGATCACCATCCGTGATGATGTCAGCCTGGAGGTGGTCAGCCGCTACCTGCGTCGGTTTGATGCGCTGCCAGACCATACCGACAAGTTGTTCGTAGTCGATACCGAAGGTCTGCTCAAGGGCGTGCTGCCGATCAAGAAGCTGCTGGTCAGTTCTCCGGATGCGCTGGTTGTCGACGTCATGTCTGATGATCCGGTGATCTTTGATCCGGCCGATGACGCCGGTGATGCGGCGCAGGCGTTCGAGCGCTATGATTTGGTCTCGGCGCCGGTGGTCGACAATCTCGGTCGGCTTTGTGGGCGTTTGACCATCGACGAGATGGTCGACTATATCCGGGAAGAGAGCGAAGCGGAGGTGCTCAATGCTGCCGGTCTGCGCGAAGAAGAAGATATCTTTGCATCGGTCTGGAAGTCGGTCCGTAACCGTTGGGCCTGGCTGGCGGTAAACCTCTGTACTGCGCTGATTGCCTCGCGTGTCATTGGTCTGTTCGAAAACGCCATTGAACAATTGGTTGCCCTCGCGGCGCTGATGCCTATTGTGGCGGGCATTGGCGGCAACTCGGGCAATCAGACCATCACCATGATTGTGCGCGGGATCGCCACCGGCCAGGTGCAGGTTGCGCATGGGCGTCGTCTTCTGCGCAAGGAGGCAGGCGTTGCCCTGATCAATGGCCTGTTCTGGGGTGTGGTGCTGGCTGCCATAGCTCTGCTGCTTTACGGCAGCGTGCCGCTGGCGGTTGTGCTGATGGCTGCGATGACGCTGAACATGCTGCTGGCGGCTTGTATGGGGGTATTCATTCCCCTTATAAGGCTGCGCCTGGACGGAGATCCCGCGCTGGGCTCCAGCGTACTGATTACCGCAATTACAGACAGCGGCGGCTTCTTTATCTTCCTCGGCCTTGCCACGGTCTTTCTGCTTTAGTGCAATTGTCTTTCTCTCCAGGGTGTGTCGCTTTGATTGCCTAAAATGTCACATCAGGATACATTAGGCCGTTTTTTCGTGTGGGAGGACTGTCGTGAGACAGCCTGATCTGCCAAGCACCCACTGACGTTATGCCAGCTATATAAGCAGCATGGATTAACCATGCCCAGAGTTGCGGGAGAGAAAATGGATTCTAATAACCTGGTTCTTGAAGGCGTTGAGCTGATGCTCCTCGGGATGGGGGCCGTCTTCAGTTTCCTTATTCTGCTGGTTGCCTGTACCAGCATCATGTCGGTCATTCTGTCGCGTTATTTCCCTGAAGCCTTGCCCGCGCCGAAGCCGGTACGCAAGAAGGCGAGCGCTGCTCCAGCCAGTGTAGACCCCGATGTGGTTGCCGCCATTGGCGCTGCCATCAAGCAGCACCGTGCGCGTCAACGCTCCTGATTCATCCGTTTCGCGGTTTTCACCATTAAAAATCAAATAAAGGCCATGACACTATGACCGATACCAAAAAGCCTTTGGGCATTACTGATGTCATCCTGCGTGATGCACACCAATCCATCCTGGCGACCCGCATGCGCCTTGATGACATGCTGCCCATCGCTGGCAAGCTCGACCAGGTAGGCTTCTGGTCCGTTGAATCCTGGGGCGGCGCGACCTTCGATGCCTGTATCCGTTATCTGGGCGAAGATCCGTGGGAGCGTATTCGCGCCCTGAAAAAGGCCATGCCCAATACCCGTCAGCAAATGCTGCTGCGCGGTCAGAACCTGCTGGGCTACCGCCATTACGCTGACGACGTAGTCGAGAAGTTTGTTGAGCGCGCGGCCGTCAACGGCGTCGACGTGTTCCGTGTATTCGACGCGATGAACGATCCGCGTAACCTGGAGACGGCGCTCAAGGCCGTCAAGAAGCAGGGCAAGCACGCGCAAGGTACCATCTCCTACACCACCAGCCCGGTGCATACCCTGCAGATGTGGGTGGACCTGGCCAAGCAGATCGAAGATATGGGCGCCGACTCCATTGCCATCAAGGATATGGCCGGCATTCTGAACCCTTATGTTGCCTTTGACCTGGTCAGCCAGCTCAAGTCGACCCTGAGTATCCCGGTGCATATGCAGTGCCACGCCACTGCCGGTCTGTCGACTGCAGCGATCATGAAAGCAGCCGAGGCGGGTATTGATAACGTCGACTCTGCTATCTCCTCGATGTCCATGACCTACGGTCATTCGCCGACCGAGTCTGTGGTCGCAATTTTCCAGAATACCGAGCGTGATACCGGTCTGAACCTGGAGCTGCTGGAAGAAGTGGCCGCCTATTTCCGTGAAGTGCGGAAGAAGTACGCCAAGTTTGAAGGCAACCTGAAGGGCGTAGACTCCCGCATTCTGGTTGCTCAGGTGCCGGGCGGCATGCTGACCAACATGGAAAACCAGCTGAAGGAACAGGGCGCCAGCGACAAGTTTGACGCTGTTCTGGCCGAGATTCCGCGCGTGCGCGAAGACCTGGGCTTCATCCCGCTGGTAACACCGACCTCACAGATTGTTGGCACTCAGGCGGTCATCAACGTTCTGACCGGCGAGCGTTACAAGTCCATCACCAAGGAAACCGCAGGCGTGCTCAAGGGCGAGTACGGTGCAGCGCCGGCGCCGTTCAATGCCGAGCTGCAGGCTCGCGTTCTTGATGGTGCCGAAGCCATCACCTGCCGTCCGGCAGACCTGCTGGAAGCGGAAATGGACAAGCTGACTGCCGAGCTCAAGGGCCTGGCCAGCGAGAAGGGGATCAAGCTTGCCGAAAATGAAATCGACGACGTTCTGACCTACGCCCTGTTCCCGCAGATTGGTCTCAAGTTCCTGGAAAACCGCGGTAACCCGGATGCATTCGAGCCGGTACCGACCGGTAACGAGCTGCCGGCAGGCGCCAAGTCGGCGGGTCCTGAGGCCTACACCGTTAGCGTCAATGGCAAGGAATATGTTGTCCAGGTCACCGAGGGTGGCGATATTTCCGGTATCAAGCCGCTGGGCGATGCAGCTGCTCCTGCCGCTGCTACTGCTGCTGCACCCGCCGGCGACGGCGAGCCGCAGGGTGCGCCGCTGTCCGGAAACATCTTCAAGGTGCTGGTTGCTCCGGGCGATCAGATCGAAGAGGGTGACGTTGTGATGATCCTGGAAGCGATGAAGATGGAAACCGAAGTGCGCGCCGTTCGCGGCGGCAGTGTGGTCTCCGTTAACGTCAAGGTTGGCGACGCAGTAGCCGTCGGCGACACGCTGCTGACCATCGGTTAAGGGGGAGATTAATGGATAAGCTCCTCCAACTGTGGCAGACCACGGGTATCTATCACATGGCCTGGGGTCAGGCAGTGATGATCGTGGTGTGCTTTGGTCTGATCTATCTTGCCATCCGCAAGGGTTTTGAGCCGCTGCTGCTGATTCCGATCGGCTTTGGCGGCATCCTGGCCAACCTGCCGGTCGCCAACATGGCCGAAGGTTCGGGCATCTTGCACATGATCTATGAAGTCGGTCTGCCGACCAGCGTGTTCCCGCTGCTGATCTTCATGGGTGTGGGTGCAATGACCGACTTCGGTCCGATGCTGGCCAATCCGCGCACGCTGCTGCTCGGTGCCGCTGCGCAGTTCGGGATCTTCGGCACCTTGCTGGGTGCGCTGGCACTGACTGCTGCAGGGATTCCCGGCTTCGAGTTCACCATGAAGGAAGCCGCATCCATCGCTATCATCGGTGGTGCGGACGGTCCGACCTCGATCTTCGTGACCTCGAAGCTCGCGCCAGATCTCCTGGGCCCGATTGCGGTTGCTGCCTACTCTTACATGGCGCTGGTCCCGCTGCTGCAACCCCCGATCATGCGCGCGCTGACCAGCCAGAAAGAGCGTGGCATTGTGATGACCCAGCTGCGTGTGGTGAGCAAGGCCGAGAAGATCATCTTCCCGCTGTTGCTGCTGATGCTGGTTGCCCTGCTGCTGCCCGATGCAGCGCCGCTGGTAGGCATGCTGTGCTTTGGTAACCTGATGCGTGAGTGCGGTGTGGTCGAGCGCCTGGCTGATACCAGCCGTAATGCGCTGATCAACATCGTTACCATCGCCCTGGGTCTGGCCGTTGGCTCCAAGCTGTCTGCGGAGTCCTTCCTGCAGCTCAAGACCCTTGGCATTCTGGTGCTGGGTATGGTCGCGTTCTGTGCGGGCACTGCGGCTGGCGTGTTGATGGCCAAGCTGCTGAACCTGTTCAGCAAGAATCCGATCAACCCGCTGATCGGTTCTGCCGGTGTGTCTGCGGTGCCAATGGCTGCCCGTGTATCCAACAAGGTAGGTCTGGAGACCAATCCGCAGAACTTCCTGTTGATGCATGCGATGGGTCCGAACCTGGCGGGTGTAATCGGCTCTGCGGTTGCGGCAGGCATCCTGCTCAACTTTGTTGGCTGATCGCTGCTTTGGCTGGAAATAAAAAACCCGCTCATTGAGCGGGTTTTTTGTTGGCGCTTGCTGCGCTGAATCAGATGTGCGCAGAGGCCAGGACTGTAATCAGGCCTGTTCGTTGGCCAACAGCGCCAGCAAGGCGTTTTGCTGGCGTCGGCTCATGTCTCGGAAGTGCGTCAGCAGCTCGCGTTCGTGCTGGCTGAGGCCTTCCGTATCCTGTGCGTTGAGCATCTTGCGCGAGGGCTGGTTTTGTTCAGGGAGCGTCGGCAGATCCAGCAGGCTGTGTTCCAGTCGCGCAATGATCTCCGAGTTCATGCTGCGGTGATGTTGCTTGGCGACATCTGCAATGCGGTCACGCATTCCCTGGGGTAGACGAACCACGAACTTGTCGGCGGTTCGGCTGGTGTACTGTTGGGTAGCTGTTTTCATGGGGCAATGATAATCGCTTGGCTGAAAAAATCGATGCTGGCCAAGTGCCGCAGATCAATGCGGAAAAGCGCGGCCAGGGCCATGGGTTGTCCGAATACAATCGTTATAGACAACATTTTTTCTATTGGTGCCCTAGTAGACCTTTTTTTTGCGTTTCAGGCTATAGGGTGACAAAAAAATGTCTATGAAATGTGACGGGTTTACGACGAATGGCACTATGCTATTGCTTCGGTTTTGCCAGCGTTGCGCTGGAAATGCCAGGTATGCTTCAGGTAATATCTCGAACTCTCGATTAAATTCAACAGGTTGTGACATCACCTGCGACGTATTTGCGCTTGTAGCTCAGCTGGATAGAGCAACCGCCTCCTAAGCGGTAGGTCCCCGGTTCGAATCCGGGCTCGCGCACCATCTTCCTTTCTCCTGATTGCTGCCTGGCCCGGTCCGCGATCCGGCGGCTCGGGAACCCTGCCTTTGCCGGTGGGTCGACTATTCTGCGTTTAGCTGGCATTGTTGCCGGCTAGTTATCTCCAGGGATTGTAACGGGAGCCTGCATGCCTCGCGCACTGACCGCCTTTTCTTCACTGTATTTCGCCACTTTGCTGATGCTGCTTGGCAGCGGTTTGCTGAGCACTTACCTGGGCCTGACACTGGCAGCCAATGGCGTCAGCGAACTGTGGATCGGTTTGTTGATGACGGGCTATTACGGCGGCCTGGTGATGGGGGCTTCGGTTGGTCACCGTCTAATCGCCCGGGTTGGTCATATTCGCGCCTTTGTTGCCGGTGCCGGGCTGGTGACGGCGTCGGTACTGTGCCACGCGCTGTTTGACAATGTGATTGTGTGGCTTGGGCTGCGGGTGCTGGTGGGCATGGCCATGATGTGCCAGTTCATGGTGTTGGAAAGCTGGCTGAACGAGCAGTCCGAGTCGCATCAGCGGGGCATGGTATTCGCCAGCTATATGGTGGTGACTTACCTTGGTCTGGTGCTGGGGCAAGTGGTTTTCGCCATCAAGCCGGAGCTTTCGCTGGATCATCTGCTGTATGTCGCCATGTGCTTTTCGCTCTGTCTGGTGCCTGTCGCTACCACCCGGCAGATCCACCCTGCACCGCTGCGCCCTGCGCCGTTGAAGGCGAGGTTGTTTCTGCAGCGTATTCCTCAGGCGCTGACCACTATCGGTGTCGCGGGGCTGATGATGGGGGCGTTTTACGGTATGGCGCCTGTATACGCCAAGTCTGTGGGGCTACCGACATCGGAAATTGGTATGTTCATGGCGGTGACCATTTGTGCCGGGCTGGCGGCGCAATGGCCTGCCGGCTGGCTGTCCGATCGGATTGATCGCAGCCAGTTGATTCAGGTGAGTGCGATGGTGCTGACCGCAGTGTCGGTGGTCATGGCGATTGGTCTGATGCCGGCCGGCGGTCTGATTTTCATGACGGCGATATTCGGCCTGATGGTGTTTACCCTGTATCCCATGGCTGTGGCGCTGGCCAATGACCATGTTGAGCCGGATGATCGGGTGCCGCTGTCGGCGATGTTGCTGGTGACCTTTGGTCTGGGTGCGAGCGTGGGGCCGCTGGTCAGTTCAGGGCTTATGAAGTGGCTGGGCCCCGGTATGCTTTACGTATTTATGGCTGCCTGCAGTGCCATTTTGGTCTTCAGGGTGCGGTCTGCCGCAGTCACCGGCGATCATCTCGTGGAGGCCGCGCCGCTGCAGTTCATGCCGGCGGCCGGCAACCTGGCCAGCTCCCCATTGGCAGCCGCAATTGATCCCCGGGTGGAGGAGAGTGCGGTAATCGAGCAGATGCAGGACGAGGTGGTGGTCGAGGAGTCTGCGGCAGCAGACTCCGGGCTCGACGCTGATCAGGATGATCATCGACCTGGCTAGAACAGGTCTTCCTTCTCGAGACGGCGCGCTTCGCGCTGGAGATAGTTGACGAAGCGGTCGATGCTGCGCTGGGCCTGCGCGGATTGCAGCTTGAACATCAGGCCGGCGTGGGTTTCGTTGGCTTCCTCTCGGAATACGACGTGGCGAACTTCAACGGTGACGCTGACACGGCCGACGTCAGGCAGATGGAGCACGCTGCTGCTGTACTCTTCTCCTGGCTTCAGTGATTTGCTCCGGTCGCCCTCCAGGCGCACCTTGCAGCCGGTGGCAGACAGGTCCATCAGGTAGCTTGTGAAGCGCCGATCCCGGTCGGGAGCGGCTATTTCAACGGCAATATCGGCAGTACGCCGCACGCTGGCACGGAAGGCGCCGCGTTTCTGGTGATAGATCAGCTCGTCCGGCAGCGCAAAGGCGTAAGCAGGAGCGTCGTCAAGCATGACCTTACTGGCGCCCGGGCAGCTCCAGCGCATGTGTATGCCTTCATGCCAGGCATCAATCCTGAAGGATTCGCCCTGACTGGCGTAGCGGTCGCCCTCGCGGGGGATCATTTCGTCAATCCACATCGTTCCCTTGTCGGCATCGACGTTGACGATGAAACTTTGAAATTTTTGCGCCCGGTCGGTGAAGCTGATGATCAGCGCGTCTCGAGCCTGCATCAGGGTACGTAGCAGAGAAATTATCTCAACGGGGGCGCGCACCTCTCTGGGCGGCTGGGGGCCGGTTTCTTGTGAAAACAGGTTGGACACGTCGGCTTCTCGTTATGATTCGTAACAGCAGGCACAACTATACCGCGAGGTTGGCGGCAATGATATTCGTGATCAGGCCTTGCTCAGGTTTCGAGTAATGCCGGAGCGGCTGCGATTGCCGAGTTGATCATAGATGCCGCTACCCGGTTCGCCCTGATTGCGCAGCAGATCAAGCATGGTGCGAGTGCTGTGCTGGCTGTGGTGAACAAGGCGGGCGTTGCGATCATTGGCCTGCTTGCAATTGGCCAGCGCCTCAAGGAACTGCTGGTAGCCCTGCTGGAGCTGGGGGTCGCCCGCCTGCTCGATGTGGGCGGCCAATTGATCTTGCGAAATGTTGTGGGTCTGACAGTAGTGCCTGATTGCCTGATCGTGAACAACCAGCGCGTCTGCAAGGCTGCGCTTCTGGGCTAGCAGGGGCTCGAGCGTGGCCATGTCCTGCCGGGTCAGGGCGTCGCGTTCCTGTTCAAGCAGGTCCAGATAGCGCTGGCAGTCCTGTTCCGCCGACTCGAAGCGTTCTTGCAGTGGGTGCATGGCTTATCTCCTGACTGAGGCTGCCCCTTGGCGGGGGTAGTCGAAGAGTACAGCCAGTGTCGATATCTGACTACTGGCTATCAGCTTTCCAGATTCAGCAGTTTGTCTGCAATTCGGCTGCTGTCAGCCTTGTAGCTGCCATCGGCAATGGCTTGCCGGATCTGGCTGACACGCTCGTTATCCACTTCGGGCAGCTCGCGCAGCTTCTCTTCGATGGCTTGCAGTTGCTGGGCTTGAGCGCTCAGGTTGACTGATGACGTGCTCTCTGTCGACTTGGCCTGGCTAGCCGCAGCCTGAGTGCCAGACTCGCTGACCGAGCTTGCTTCACGCTTGCCTGCCGCACCGCCAGCCTGGCTGCTGCGACCGGCGCCATTCGGGCCGTTGGGCGAGTTGAAGTCGATGACCATGATGAATTCCTCAAACTGTAAAATCTTCTCTAGCCGCTGTAACGGCAGCCGGAAGGAAAACTTTAGGAAAAAATAGTGTGAAGACCGTCACGGCGTGAGAGGCAGCGCCCGGCAAGCGGAAAAAGCTGTTGCCGTGCATGATCACATTCCTGCTTCTACCTGTCCAGGGCCGGTTACCCGGGCTCTTATGACCCGGTTGGAGCGCGTGTTACGCACGCGAATCTGGGCGCCGAGTGTACCATCTTCCAGCGCCTCTCCAGGCATCCGAACGTTGACACTGCTGTTGCCGGCGCTGATGACTACCTTGTCGCCACGCTGTATCAGCCGATTCTGCTCCAGCTGGGTATGACTCAGGACGGTATCGGCGCTGACGTTGCGCTTGAGCTGCATGCCTATAGCCTGGGCCGGGTCGAGCAGGTAATTGCTGTTCAGCAGGCCGGTATCACGCTCGGCCAGGCGAATGTCCTGCGCACCGATGACGCCGCCCCGTGATAACGGGCGGCTGCTTACCACTACCTGCTGGTAGAGGCTGACCTGAGCCTGCACAAACAGCCGCCAGGGGGAAGGGCCGTCACAGGTTACCCTCACGGTGACCCGGCCGATCGGGATGTCCGGGCTCTCCAGACGAGCCGAAAGGGCGTCCTCGGCGCATATCGGCAGGCGCAGGCGCTGATCGAGCCTGTTGATGCGAACCTCATGGCGCGGGTCGCCGCCCAGGGTCTGCGCATAATCGCTCACTTGCTGCTCAAGATATTGGCTGGTCACGCCGATAAGTTGGTCAATGAGCGGGTTTGCCTGTGTGGGGGCGGAAAAAAATATCGCCAATACCGCGCACCCGGTGATAAAACGCATACAATTACCTACAAACAGTTGGGTGATGTCCGTCAGATTAACGTCGTCTGCTGATGGGCCTGCACGAAACATGCCGTTTCACCCGATGCAAACATGAGGAGCAGTCCATGGCTGGTGTGATGGATTCAGTCAATCAGCGAACCCAGCTGGTTGGCCAGAACCGACTCGAACTGCTGCTGTTCAGGCTGGCCGGCAATCAGCTGTATGGCATCAACGTTTTCAAGGTCAAGGAAGTGCTGCAATGCCCTCGACTGACGGCGATGCCCAAGCTGCATCCAGTCGTTCGCGGCGTAGCTCACATCCGTGGCGGCACTCTGCCGATCCTTGACCTCAATCGCGCCACCGGCGGCCCCGGGCTGGACAACCTTGATACAGCATTCGTGATCATTACCGAATACAACTACAAGGTGCAGGGCTTTCTGGTGCGTTCGGTCGAGCGCATCGTCAACATGAACTGGTCCGAGATTCATCCGCCGCCAAAGGGTACCGGTCGGGAGCACTATCTGACAGCAGTCACCCGGGTTGATAATCAGATGGTCGAGATTATCGATGTGGAGAAGGTGCTGGCAGAGGTGGTACCCACCAACGAGAAGATTTCCGATGGTGTCATTGATGCGGAGTCCCAGGCCGATGCAGTAGCCCGGACGGTTCTGATCGTGGACGACTCGTCGATTGCGCGTAAACAGGTGGCGCGTTGCCTGCAGGAAATCGGTGTCGAGATCGTAGCGCTGAATGATGGTCGCCAGGCACTGGATTGGCTGAAGGCGAGGGCTGATCAGGGTGAGGATGTCAGTCAGTCTCTGCTGATGATGATCTCCGATATCGAGATGCCGGAGATGGATGGCTACACTCTGACCGCTGAAGTGCGTAACGATTCGCGCATGAACAAGCTGCATATCATGCTGCATACGTCGTTGTCGGGGGTGTTTAACCAGGCGATGGTCAAAAAGGTCGGTGCGGACGATTTCCTTGCCAAATTCAAGCCGGATGATCTGGCGCAGCGGGTGATCGAGCGCTTGCGTTCGTTGCGCGGTGACGCTGATGGTCAGGCCTAGCAAGATGGTTTTAACTGAGACAAGGCAGGCTTCGTGACTTTGGCAAATCAGGATTTTCAGCTGTTCCGGGACTTTCTGGAGAAGGCCTGCGGTATCGTGCTGGGTGACAACAAGCAGTACCTGGTGTCCAGCAGGCTTAATCGGCTGCTTGAGCAGGAGGGCATTGCCAACCTCGGCGAGCTGGTCAAGCGCATCCAGGCCCAGCCGCGCGGCGGTCTTCGCGAAGCGGTTATCGATGCCATGACCACCAACGAAACCCTCTGGTTTCGTGATGTCTATCCGTTCGAAGTGTTGAAAACCCGGCTGATTCCGGAGTTCATCAAGAGCTCGCCAGGCCAGCGTCTGCGTATCTGGTCCGCAGCCTGCTCCTCGGGTCAGGAGCCCTACTCGTTGAGCATGGCAATCGACGAGTTCGAGCGCAGTAATCTGGGCCAACTGCGTGGTGGTGCCCAGATCGTGGCAACCGATCTCTCCGGCGGCATTCTCAATGCCGCCAAAAAGGCCGAGTACGACAGCCTGTCTGTTGCGCGCGGCCTGTCGCAGGATCGCCTGGCCCGCTATTTCGATCAGCTCGGTCCGGGGCGCTGGGCGATCAAGCCTGCCATTCGCAATCGCGTCGAGTTCCGTGCGCTGAACCTGCTGGACAGCTACTCGATGCTGGGCAAGTTTGACCTTGTCTATTGCCGCAACGTGCTCATCTATTTCTCTGCCGATGTCAAGAAAGACATTCTGCGACGAATTCACGCAACACTTAAGCCGGGCGGATATCTCATGCTCGGGGCCTCCGAGGCGCTGAACGGACTGCCGGAGCTGTACCAGATGGTTCAGTGCAGCCCGGGGATTGTTTACAAGGCCCGTTGAGGGCGTCTCCTCCAGTGCGGCGCCCGTGCGCAGCATCCTC
Source organism: Halopseudomonas sp. MFKK-1 (assembly GCF_027474385.1). Lineage (NCBI taxonomy): Bacteria > Pseudomonadati > Pseudomonadota > Gammaproteobacteria > Pseudomonadales > Pseudomonadaceae > Halopseudomonas > Halopseudomonas sp. MFKK-1. The sequence goes on along the minus strand of NZ_CP114836.1, from coordinate 3,734,569 downwards.
CCAAGCCGGCATATTTCTGCCGGCTTTTCTCTTGCCGCCAGCCTTCCGAAAACCGGTTTGTCTTGCCGCTTGCCGGTAAATCATTGCCGCTTTTCTGGCGCCCTATGCCTAAGTTACTGAAATAAAAAGAACTTAATATTTGGCATGCTGATTGCTTAGCTGTTTGCAGTGACGTTTTTTGGTCGACGGACCGAAACGAGGAAGGTGGCAATGAGCATCAGTTTCGATAACGCCCTCGGGCTACATGAGCAGGCACTGAAGTTTCGCTCCCAGCGTGCCGAGGTGCTGGCGAACAACATCGCCAACGCCGAGACCCCCAACTACAAGGCGCGGGACCTGGACTTCAATGCTGTCCTGGCTGCCCAGCAGGGCGCCGGTGCACCTGGCGACGGCCAAAGCATGGCGGTTGAGCGGACCAATGCCGGGCACATGGCGCTGGAAAGCCTGGTTGATCAGGTGGCGGGTCTGCGCTATCGCAATCAGCAGCAGCCGTCGGTTGACGGCAATACCGTCGACTCCGAAGTCGAGAAGGCGGCCTATGCCCAGAACGCCATCGACTTTCAGGCCAGCTTTACCTTTCTCAACAGCAAGTTCAAGGGGCTGATGTCAGCCATCAGAGGAGACTGATCATGTCGCTCGATAAAGTGTTCGATATCGCCGGTTCCGGCATGAGCGCCCAGTCGCTGCGGCTGAACACGGTCGCAAGCAACATCGCCAACGCCGATACCGTCTCCAGCAGCATTGATCAAACCTACCGGGCCAGAAACCCGGTATTTGCCACCATTTTCAACAGTCAGCAGGCGACCGGTGGTTCGTTGTTCAGTCCGGATCAGCAGGCCGGTGACGGTGTGGCGGTGCTTGGCATCGTCGAATCCGATGCCAGTCTTGAGCCGCGTTATGAGCCGGATCATCCGATGGCCAATGAAGACGGCTATGTGTATTACCCGAATGTGAATGTAGTGGAGGAAATGGCCAACATGATGTCTGCCTCACGGTCCTACCAGACCAACGTGGAGGTCATGAATACCGCCAAGACCATGCTGCAGCGCGTTCTGACGCTGGGTCAGTGAACGGAGATAAGTAGACCATGAGCATCAGTAATGTTTCATCAGGTGCGTCGGCGCTGGATCAGTACCAGCTCGATTCAGACCGCTTCGCGACCGGCAACGAGCTGGGCAAGGATCAGTTTCTTCAACTGCTGGTGGCGCAGATGAACAACCAGGATCCGCTTTCACCCCAGGAAAATGGCGAGTTTATTGCCCAGTTGGCGCAGTTCAGTACGGTCGAGGGGATCGATAACCTCAATGGCTCGATGGAGTCGCTGCTGAGTGGTTACCAGTCTTCGCAGGCGTTGCAGGCCTCGTCGATGGTCGGGCGGACGGTGATCGTGCCGACTGACCAGGCGGTAGTGGACACTTCTGCCGGTCTGGAAGGGCAGCTGGCGTTGAGCTCCAGCAGCAGCAACGTGTTCGTCAAGGTCTATGACGAATCCGGCAGCCTCGTGGATACCGTGAATCTGGGCGCACTGGAAGCCGGGATGCACGACTTTACCTGGGACGGCACCGACGGTGCCGGCAACCTGATGGAGCCGGGTGTTTACACCTTCGAGGCCATGGCCACCATCAACGGTACCAATACGCAGATGGCGACACTGCTGCCGGCCAATGTGGACAGCGTTTCGCTGGGGGCGGGTAGCGGTGGCGAGATGCTTCTTAATGTGGCCGGGCTGGGCAGTATCAGCCTGTCCAATGTGTACGCAATTCAATAAGTCGTCCGAACGAAAGTAGGCGAGGAGATAGAACCATGTCTTTCAACATTGGCTTGAGTGGTATCCGGGCGGCGGCCTCCGATCTGAACATTACCGGTAACAACATTGCCAACGCCGGTACCGTCGGTTTCAAGAGTTCGCGTGCCGAGTTCGCGGATGTCTATGCTGCATCGGTACTCGGTTCAGGCAGCTATGCCACCGGCAGTGGTGTAGCGCTGGCCAACGCGGCTCAGCTGTTCAACCAGGGCAACATCAGCTTCACCGAAAACAGTCTGGATCTGGCGATCAACGGCAACGGCTTCTTTGTGACCAGCAACAACGGTGCGCTCAGCTACACCCGTGCCGGCTACTTCGGTACCGATGCCAACGGCTTTATCGTCAACAACAACGGCGAGAACCTGCAGGGGTTCGGTGTCAACGCAGTGACGGGGCAGATCAACCAGGGCGTGCAGACCAATCTGCGGGTCGATACCCGCTCGGCAGATCCGAACGAGACCAGTGCTGTTGTCACTACGCTGAACCTGAATTCGACGCAAACCCGTCCTGAGGTCTACGTTCAGCAATACGATGCCGCCTACGCTGCGTCGATCGCGACCGCGGCTGATCCGGCCAATCCGACGCCGGCAGAGATCGCCACCGCTGAGGCAGCGGCCCTGGATGCTGCGCGCAGCACCTTTGATCCGACCAACTCGGCGACCTACAACAGCTCTACTTCGGTCAACATCTACGACAGCCTCGGCAATTCGCATGTGATGACCAAATACTTCGTCAAGAACGACGCCAACAGCTGGGATATGTACGTACTGATCGACGGGCGTGATATCCAGTCCGGTGTCGAGGCGTCCGATCCGGCATTCGACCCGCTGGCAACCACTCGATTTGACGTCGACTTCAACAGTGTCGGCGAATTGACTACCAATCAGCCCTATACCATCGCCGGCTGGGTTCCGCTTGACAGTGAGGGGCAACCCACTGGTGCTACTTCGCCGGTCGATGACCTGACCATTAACCTGACGGGCTCTACCCAGTACGCCTCCAGCTTTGCGGTAACCGCAGTGAGCCAGGACGGCTTCACCACCGGTGAACTGGCCGGGCTGGAAATTGACGACACCGGTCTGCTGGTCGCCCGTTATACCAACGGTCAGACTCGGGTGCAGGGGCAGGTGGTACTGGCTACCTTTGCCAACCAGCAAGGTCTGACGCCGCTTGGCAGCACCGCGTGGGCGCAGTCTTTCTCGTCGGGTGACCCGGTTGTGGGTGCGCCGACCACTGGCACCCTTGGCAGCATTCAGTCGGGCGCGTTGGAGGACTCCAATGTGGATATCTCCGAGCAACTGATCAACCTGATCGTTGCCCAGCGCAACTACCAGGCTAATGCCAAGACCATTCAGACCGAGGATGCGGTAACCCAGACGATCATCAACCTGCGTTAACGCTTCAGCCGCCAGTGGCGGCGTCGGAATGACAGCGGCAATACCGGCAAAAGGATCTGCCGGTATTGCCGCTTTTTTGTTTTATGTTTTTCTATATTTTTGAAAAATAACGATAAATCCTGATTTTTAAATCTTGGCATGATCCCTGCTTTATCCCTTGTAAGTGAGTAAAAGCGGCAATTACTTGTCGCCCACACGTAAGCGGAGAAGGGCATGGACAAATCGTTGTACATCTCCATGACAGGGGCAAGCCAGAACGCGATGGCGCAGCGTGCGCACGCGAACAATCTGGCCAACCTGACCACCACCGGCTTTCGCCGTGACTTTGAGCAGGCCCGGTCAATGCCGGTATTTGGCGATGGCTACGCCACGCGCGCCTATGCCATGACCGAACGCCCCGGTACCGACATGTCGGCAGGGGTGATGCAGGAAACCGGGCGCGAGCTTGATGTGGCCGTGCAGGGCGAAGGCTGGATTGCCGTGCAGGCAGCTGACGGCACCGAAGCCTATACCCGGGCGGGCAGCCTGAATATTGACGCCTTCGGTGTGCTGCGCACCAGCAGTGGTCTGCCGGTGCTGGGCAACGGCGGTCCGATTGCCATTCCCCCGGCGCAGAAGGTCGAGATCGGGTCGGACGGCACCATCAGTATCCGAGCTCTGGGTGAAGGCCCGGCGGTCATGGCGGAAGTGGATCGCCTGAAGCTGGTCAACCCCGATCCGGCGACGCTGGAGAAGGGCGCTGATGGTCTGATGCGAACCAAAGACGGCCAGCCTCAGGTGGCCGATGGCGTGGTTCAGGTGGCTACCGGCTTCCTGGAAGGCAGCAACGTCAATGCGGTCGAAGAGATGACCGCCATGCTGTCGCTGGCGCGCCAGTTTGAGCTGCACATCAAGATGATGCGGACAGCGGAAGAGAACGCGCAGGCGACCGATCGCATTCTGCAGATGAGTTAATGCAACGGCGTGTCAACTAACTGACACGCGAGGAGAAAGGTGATGCTCCACGCACTTTGGGTCAGCAAGACCGGTCTGTCCGCACAGGACACCATGTTGTCGACCATTTCCAACAACCTGGCCAACGTATCGACCACCGGCTTCAAGCGCGACCGGGCCGAGTTCGAGGATCTGCTTTATCAGATAAAGCGCCAGCCCGGTGGCCAGAGCACCCAGGATACCCAGCTGCCATCCGGCTTGCAGCTGGGTACCGGTGTGCGGGTGGTGGGCACCCAGAAGATCTTCACCGAGGGTACGCTGCAGACCACCGAGCAGCCGCTGGACATGGCTATCAACGGTCGCGGTTTCTTCCAGATTCTGATGCCCGACGGCAGCATCGGCTATACCCGTGACGGCAGCTTCCACCTGGATGCGGACGGTCAGATCGTGACTTCCAACGGCTTCCCGCTGGAGCCGGGGATCGTCCTGCCGGATGACGTGCAGACCTTTACCGTAGGTGAAGACGGCACGGTGAGCATCACGACCTTTGGTAACGCCGGATCACAGCAGATTGGCAATGTTCAGACCGCCGATTTCATCAATCCGGCCGGCCTGCAAGCCATTGGCAACAACCTGTTCCTGGAGACCGCCTCCAGTGGCGCTCCGCAGACCGGCAACCCCGGTCAGAACGGTCTGGGCACCGTGTTGCAGAACACCCTGGAGAACTCCAACGTCAGCGTGGTGGAGGAGTTGGTCAACATGATCACTACCCAGCGCGCTTACGAAATGAATTCCAAGGTCATTTCCACCGCAGACCAGATGCTGCAGTACATCAGTCAGAACCTCTGACGGGAGCTCGGAATCATGATCCGTTTGGCTAAGTTCTTGATGCTGTTGGTGCCGCTCAGCCTGATTGGTTGCATGCAGGCGCCGCCGATGCGTGACGATCCGGCCTATGCCCCGGTGCTGCCGCGCACGCCGTTGCCGCAGGAGCTCAACAACGGGGCGATCTATCAGCCCGGTTTCGAGATGAGTCTGTATAACGACCGCAAGGCGCACCGGGTCGGCGACATCATTACCATCACCCTGACCGAACGGACCGCGGCGCAGAAATCGGCTGAAAGCGAAATCGACAAGTCCAGTTCGACCACGATTGCCAACCCGACCCTGCTGGGCAATGCGGTCGGTTTCAAAGGCCTGGATCTGGGCGTGAACATGTCGGGTCAACGTGCCTTTGAAGGGAGCTCGGACGCCAACCAGAGCAACAGCCTGTCCGGCTCGATTACCGTTACCGTTGCCGAGGTGCTGCCCAATGGCATTTTGGCGGTTCGCGGCGAAAAGTGGATCACCCTCAATCAGGGCGACGAGCTGATCCGCATCAGCGGCCTGGTGCGCGCAGACGATGTGGGCCCCGACAACACCGTGCTCTCCACCCGCGTGGCGGATGCACGCATTACCTACTCCGGCAAGGGTGCCTTTGCCGATGCAAATCGCCCGGGCTGGCTGAGCCAGTTCTTCCTCAGCCCGCTGTGGCCGTTCTGACAGGAGCATTGTCATGCGCAGCCTGATTTTCGGTCTTGTTTTGCTGCTCGTCAGCCCGCTGTCGCTGGCCGATCGTCTCAAGGACATCGCCAGCATTGCCGGGGTGCGCAGCAACCAGTTGATCGGCTATGGTCTGGTGGTCGGTCTGGATGGCTCGGGTGACCAGACCAGCCAGACCCCGTTTACCGTGCAGACCTTCCAGAACATGCTCAGCCAGTTTGGTATTACCGTGCCGCCGGGCACGCGTATTCAAATGAAAAACGTCGCAGCCGTAGCGATTCATGCTGATCTGCCGCCGTTTTCTCGTCCGGGCCAGACCATTGACGTCACCGTCTCCTCGCTGGGCAACGCCAAGAGTCTGCGCGGCGGTTCCCTGCTGATGACTCCGCTGAAGGGGATCGACGGTCAGGTTTACGCCATTGCCCAGGGCAATCTGGTCGTCGGCGGCTTTGGTGCCGAGGGTGCAGACGGGTCGCGTATTACCGTCAATATTCCCAGCGCGGGCCGCATTCCCAACGGCGCAACCGTTGAGCGTGCTGTGGCCAGCCCGTTTACCTCCGGCGACCATCTGACGTTTAACCTGCACCGCCCAGACTTCACCACGGCCAAGCGCATTGTCGATCGCATCAATGAAACCTTTGGCCCCGATGTCGCGCAGGCGCTGGACGGCGGTTCAGTGCGGGTTCGCGCACCGATCGACCCCAATCAGCGCGTTGATTACATCTCCATGGTCGAGAACCTGACCGTGGAGCAGGGCAACGCGGCGGCCAAGGTCATCATCAACTCGCGCACCGGCACCATTGTTATCGGCCAGGATGTGCGGGTGCAGCCGGCTGCCGTCACCCATGGCGGCCTGACCGTGACCATCAGCGAGAACCCGCAGGTCAGTCAGCCGGACGGCATTCTGTCCGGCGGTCAGACCGTGGTTGCGCCCAGCTCGCAGATCAATATCGAGGAGGGCGACAGCCGCATGTTCGTCTTCCGCCCGGGTGTGTCGCTGGATGAAATCGTGCGTGCGGTCAATCAGGTCGGGGCTGCCCCCGGTGACCTGATGGCCATTCTCGAAGCCCTGAAGCAGGCCGGCGCGTTGAACGCCGATCTGGTCATCATCTGACGGGAGGCAGGCTCATGAACGTCAGCAGCAATATCAGCTACACCGACATCAATACCGTCAACCAGCTGAAATCCGGTGCCAATGCCAACAGCCCGGAGAATGTGCGCAAGGTGGCGCAGCAGTTTGAATCGCTGTTCACCAACATGATGATCAAGAGCATGCGTGACGCCAACGCGGCGTTTGCCGAGGGCAATCCGCTCAATACCCCGCAGACCAAGTTCTATCAGGAAATGTACGACAGCCAGCTATCGGTGCATCTGTCGGAAGGGCGCGGTCTGGGCCTCACCGATGCGCTGGTGCGCCAGCTGTCGCCACAGTCTGCTGCCGGCTCGGAGCGTGAGCAGGGCGCAGCACCCGGGGTCGACCAGTCCGCGTTGCTGGCACGTCGTCGCCTGCAGGTGTCGGCGGACTACAGCGCCTGGGCAGATCGTCTGGCCCAGGCCGAGCAGACGCAGCGCCCGACCAGCAGCGAGAGTGACAGCTGGCAACCGCTGCGCGGCATCGAGGCGCTGCGTAACGGCCGCTCGACGATGGCGGCAGTCAGCCCTGAAGCTGCCCAGCGCACTCGCTTCGCCAACAGTCAGGAATTTGTCGAGACCATGCTGCCGATGGCGGAGAAAGCCGCGGCGCGTCTTGGGGTCGATCCGCACTACCTGGTTGCCCAGGCGGCGCTGGAAACCGGCTGGGGAAAATCGGTCATTCGTCAGTCCGATGGCAGCTCCAGTCATAACCTGTTCGGCATCAAGGCCCATGGCGGCTGGCAGGGCGACAGCGCCAATGTGGCAACGACTGAATACCGTGATGGCGTGCGCACCCGGGAGCGGGCAGATTTTCGCAGCTACGCGTCCTGGGAGCAGAGCTTCGAGGACTATGTCAGCTTCCTCGAAAGTAATGGTCGCTACAGCAAGGCGCTGAGCAGCACTGCAAATCCCGACACCTTCTTCCGTGAGCTGCAGAATGCCGGATATGCCACCGACCCGCAGTACGCGCGCAAGGTGTCGCAGATTGCGCGCCAACTGATCAGCAACAGCGATGAGCGCGTTGCTGCCAGCACCCCATCCACTGACTCCGGCAGCAGGGCCTGATCATGGCAGATCTTTTCGGTATCGGACTGACGGGCCTCAGAGCCTCCCAGACCCAGCTGGCGGTGACCGGTCAAAACATTACCAACGTCAACACGCCCGGCTATTCCCGCCAGTCGGCGCTGCAGGCCACCCAGGTACCCAGTTATACCGGTGCCGGCTATATCGGCAACGGCACCAAGGTGGTCGATGTCTCGCGCATCTATAACCAGTTCCTGACCAATCAGGTGCGTACCTCCACCTCGACCAACTCCGAGGTACAGGCGTTCCAGTCCCAGCTTGAGCAGCTCAATACCCTGGTTTCAAGCAGCGCGACCGGTATTACCCCTGGTCTGCAAAGCTATTTCGATGCCCTGCAGACCGCGATTGAAGATCCGGCCAACCTGCCGGCGCGCCAGCTCGTTCTGTCCGAGGCAGAGGGCCTGGCGTCGCGCTTTAATACCGTCCACAGCAGCCTGAACAGCCAGAACCAGTTCATCAGCCAGCAGATGACCACGCTGGCGGATCAGACCAGTCGCCTGGCGACCTCCATCGCCCAGTACAACGACAGCATTGCCATAGCCTCGGCCAACGGTGCCCAGCCCAATGACCTGCTGGACGCCCGTGACGAGGCGGTGCGCCAGCTCAGCGAGCTGATCGGTATTTCCGTGGTGCAGCAGGACGACAATACCTTGAATATCTTTGTCGGGTCAGGTCAGCCGCTGGTTGTCGGCAAGGAAGCATCCACCCTGGCCGTGCGCAGCGGCAGTGCCGATCCCGGCAGGGTTGAGGTAGTACTCAAAAGTGGCAACTCGGTCCAGGACATTACCAGTCTGGTCAGCGGTGGCGAGCTGGGTGGCTTGCTCAAGTACCGCAACGATGTGCTGGACCCCGCGCTTAATGCCATCGGCCGGCTGGCGCTGTCGATCAGCAGTGAATTCAACAGTCAGCAGGGGCAGGGCCTGGATCTCAACGGCAATGCCGGTGCCGCCCTGTTCAATGACGTCAACAGCCCGGAGTTGGTCGATGGGCGCAGCTATGCCCGTGCCACCAACAGCGACCCGGATGCCAAACTGAGCGTGCGCATCAGCGACACCTCGCAGCTGAGTACCTCCGAGTATGACGTTGTATTTACCAGTTCAACCCAGTTCACGGTACGCCGGACCTCTGACGACAGTGTGGTCGGCCCGTTTGATTTGACCAGTGTCCCGCCACCTGAGCTGGACGGCTTTACCATCGAGCTGGGTGGTGGCGGTATCGCCGCCGGCGACCGCTTCCTGCTGACACCCACCCGCTTCGCCGCCGCCGGCATGGAAGTGGTGATGGATCAGCCGCAGGAGCTGGCGTTTGCCGCGCCTGCCGTGGTGGACACCAATCTGGATAACCGCGGTACCGGCACCATGAGTCAGCCCACCCTGATCGACGGCCCGGCGCCGATTGATCCGGCTACGCTGCAGGGCTTGCTGCCGATCGAGCTCGGCTATGATGCGGCCAGCGGTGAGCTGCAGGTGAGCAGTGGTACGGCGACGCTCAATCCGTCGCCGCTGGTGATCACGCCCGGTCAGACCAACAGTGTTGAAGTGACGGTAGGCGCCTATACCTTCAGTATGAGCCTCACCGGTACGCCGAAGGATGGCGACAGCTTCAGCCTGAACTTCAATACCGGGGTGGCGGATAATCGCAATGCGCTGGTGATGTCCGAGTTGCAGAGCGCCAAGGTGCTCGGCCAGGCCAACGGCGCCGAGGGGTTTTCCTTTGTTGACGGCTATGGCGACCTGGTCCAGCGGGTGGCTACCTTCACCGCCCAGGCGCGTACGGATGCCGAATCCAGTCAGGCTGTGCTGGTGCAGGCCACCAACAACCGTGACTCGGTGTCGGCGGTCAACCTGGATGAGGAAGCGGCCAACCTGATCAAGTTCGAGCAGTACTACAATGCCTCGGCACAGGTCATTCAGGTTGCACGCACAATTTTTGACACCTTGATCAGCAGTATCAGATAACGGGTAGCCTCACATGCGCATCTCAACCATTCAGCAGTTCAACAGCGGCGTGCGTGGTATCTCTGACAACTACAGCAGCGTTACGCGCACCCAGGAACAGATCAGTTCCGGCAAGCACCTGCTGACGCCGGCGGACGACCCGGTAGCGACCGTTCGGCTGCTGCAACTGAACCAGGAGTCCAACCGCCTGGAGCAATACAGCACCAACATGACGGCGGCGAACAACAGCCTGACCCAGGAGGAGAGCATCCTCAACTCGGTCAACAATGCCCTGCAGCGCGTGCGCGAGATTGCCATCGAAGCGGGCAACGGCTCGCGCAACGACGATGACCGCAAGGCGCTGGCAACCGAGCTGGAGCAGCGCGAGCAGGAACTGTTCAATCTGTTCAATACCCGCAATGCCCGTGGCGAGTACCTGTTTGGCGGCTTTCAGAGCAGCGAAGCACCGTTTGTCAAAAATCCCGACGGCACCTACACCTACCAGGGCGATGAGGGCCAGCGCTCGGTGCAGATCGCCGGGTCCAAGACCGTGCCAATCAACGACAACGGCAAGGATCTGTTCGTCAACATCGCCAACGTCAATCGGGTCAATACCGAGGCTGCGGCAACCAATACCGGCACCGCGCGCATCTCGCTGGGTACGGTAGAGAACAAGACCGAGTACGACAGCACCTTCTATCCGCAGGGCAGCGTCGGCATTGTGATTGGCGCGGCTGGCGACACCTACGAGATTGTCGACAGCGGAGGCCTGCCGCTGGTGCCGCCGGTGACCGGTGCGCTGGAGCTGGAAGACGACGGCAGTTACAACATCCGTTATGCGGGTGTCTCGGTGAAGCTCGACGGCGATCTGCAGCCCGGTGACAGCTTCACCATCAGCACCGGTGACAGTACTGCAACCAGCACCAATCGGGAGACCCGCGGTGTTCTGGAAACCGTCTCATTGCTGCGCCAGACCCTGGAGAACGGCACCGCGACCACCGACGACAAGTTGCAGCTGCGCGACGTGATTGCGGTCAGTCTGGATAACCTCGACAACGCGATGAACAACGTGCTGAGCGTGCAGACCACCATTGGTGCGCGCATGAACGTAATCGAATCGACCCAGACCGAAAACGAGGAAGTGGCACTGATCAACACCACGGTGACCTCGCAGCTGGAAGATCTGGATTATGCCGAGGCTCTGAGTCGTCTGAGTTTGCAATCGGTGGTGCTTGAGGCCTCACAGCAGAGCTTTGTGAAGGTCAGCAGCCTGAGCCTGTTCAATCTGCTGCGCTAGCCTTCAGCAGCTCGATAAAGGCGTCGGCCGCCGGTGACAGTGGCCCGTGGGCACGGGTCACCAGTCCGAAGCTGGTGCCTGGCATCAGGTCGGGCCAGTCCAGCAGGGTGAGGGTGCCGGCTGCCAGTTCATCCTGCAGGATGTCCAGGCTGCCGATACTCAGCGCATCGCAATGCTGCACCATGCGTTTGAGCACATCAAGGTTGTCGCATTCCAGGCTGATCTGCGGATCCTCACGGGGCAGGGTGCGGCGCAGGTCCTGCAGAATGATGTCGGGTACCCGGAAGCAGGCCAGCGGATACTGCGCAAGCAGTGCCGGGCTGAGGTCGCTGCGCCCAGCCAGCGGATGTCCGGCCCGGCAGAACAGGCGACTGGGCTGTTGCTGCAGCGGGGTTACCTGCAGTAGCGGGTCATCCTGCAGTTCGCGAATGTCGGCAACGAACAGCTCCAGCTCCTCGTCCAGCAACTGTTTGCGCAGTGCGACCCAGTGCTGAACCTCAAGGCGTACCTTGACGCCGGGATAGCGTCGATTGAACTCGCCCAGCACCCGCGGCAGCAGGCCTGCGGCAGGGAAGGGGCCACCGCCTACCAGCAGCTCGCCGGCTTCGAGATCGTTGAACTGACGCAGGGCATTGCGCATCGCGGTGCTGCCGGCGATCAGTCGACGGGCATGTTCCAGCACCAGCTCGCCCTGCGGGGTCAGCTCGACGCCCTTGCCAGAGCGGCTGACCAGCGTGCAGCCCAGGCGCAGTTCCAGGTTCTGAATGCTGCGGCTCAGCGCCGGCTGGCTCAGGCCGATGGCCTCACCGGCGCGGGCAAAACCCTGATATTCGACCAGGGCCACAAAGTGACGCAGCGATTTCAGCTCCATGGTGGCTCCTTGGTGTTCGGCTCAATCATCGGCCAGCGAGCGAATGATCGGGCAATCCGGGCGGTCATCGCCACTGCAGCAGTCTGCCAGCTCGGCCAAGGTATCATGCATGGCCTGCAGATCCCGTATCTTCTCTTCCAGCTCCCGCAGGTGTGCGGCGGTCAGTGCCTTGACCTCGGCGCTGGAGCGCGAACGGTCCTGCCACAGAGTAAGCAGATGGCCGATCTGCTCCATGCTGAAGCCCAGCCGGCGCGCGCGCTGAATAAAACCCAGCGTGTGCAGGTCGCGCTGGCTGTATTGGCGATAGCCGCCTTCGCTGCGCGGCGGTGCAGGCAGCAGTCCGATTTTCTCGTAATGCCGAATCATCCGCGGGCTGAGCCCGCAGGCCTCGGCGGCCTGGCTGATATTCATGCGTCCTCCGGCTTCCAGCGCTTGAGCAGCAGTGCATTGCTGACCACACAGACGCTGCTGACGGCCATCATCGCACCGGCAATCATCGGATTCAGCAGACCCACCGCTGCCAGCGGAATGCCCAGGCAGTTGTAGACGAAGGCCCAGAACAGATTCTGGCGAATCTTGGCGCCGGTCCGGCGTGACAGCGCTAGCGCCATCGGTACCAGCGCCGGATCGCCGCGCATCAGGGTAATGCCGGCGCTGTGCATGGCCACGTCGGTGCCAGTGGACATGGCCATACCCACATCGGCACGGGTCAGTGCAGGGGCATCATTGATGCCGTCACCGATCATGGCGACGATCTTGCCCTGCTGTTGCAGGCGCTCGATTTCACCGACCTTGTCGGCCGGCAGCACATTGCCGCGGGTCTGATCAATGCCCAGCTGACGGCCGATGTGCTCGGCAGCATTCTGGCTGTCGCCACTGATCAGCAGGGTCTCGATGCCCTGGCGCTGGAGCCGGGCGACGGTCTCTGCTGCGTTGTCCTTGAGGCTGTCGGCGAAAGTCAGCATGCCCAGCACTCGGTCCCCCTGAGCCAGCCAGGACAGGCTGGCACCGTCTGCCTGCAGAGCCTGCGCCTTATCCATGTAGGCTGACAGATCCAGCCCCTGTTCCTCCATCAGGCGCGCATTACCCAGCCAGGTGGTCAGGCCATTAACCTCGCCGCGGGCGCCGCGTCCGGCCAGCACCTGCAGGTCCTGTGCGGCCTCGGTGCTCACGCCATGTTCGGTGGCGTAGTCACAGACCGCTCGGGCCAGCGGATGCTCGGCCTGTTGCTGAATCGCCAGTGCTGCGCGCAGGACCTGATCGGCACTGGCTCCGTCCACAGCTTCAATGTGGGTCAGGCTGGGTTTGCCGCGGGTCAGGGTGCCGGTCTTGTCGAATACCACGGCAGTAACCTGGCGAGCCCGTTCGAGCGCTTCGGCGTCGCGGATCAGAATGCCAAAGCGGGCGGCGACGCCAGTGCCGACCATGATGGCGGTGGGCGTAGCCAGGCCCAGTGCACAGGGGCAGGCAATGACCAGTACGGCGATGGCATTGAGCAGCGCGGCTTGCGGGCCGATCAGCAGGCTGCCGATGCCCCAGGTCAGCAGGGCAATGATGATCACGACTGGTACAAATACGGCGGCGACCCGGTCTACCAGGCGCTGGATCGGGGCCTTGGAGCTTTGCGCGCTTTCAACCATGCGCACGATCTGCGCGAGCAGGGTGTCCTTGCCGACTGCTTTAGTACGAATCACCAGCAGCCCGTCCTGATTCAGGCTGCCGGCGCGTACCGCATCGCCGGGGCTGCGGTCGACGGGCAGGCTTTCACCGGTCAGCATGGATTCGTCAACGTGGCTGCTGCCCTCGATTACCTCTGCATCGACAGGGATGCGCTCACCGGCCCGGACGACCAGTTGGTCACCCGGAATGATCTGGCTCAATGGCACTTCACGCTCGCCATCGGCATCGCGCAGCCGCGCCACATCCGGACGCAGTGAGGTCAAGGCGCGGATCGCCTCCAGCGTCTGCCCCTTTGCGCGGGTTTCCAGATAGCGCCCGAGCAGGATGAAGGTGACGATGGTCGCCGAGGCTTCGTAGTAGAGGTGAGGCGAGTGGCCGCCGCTGGCGAACAGGTTCCAGCTGCTGAGCAGCCAGCCGGCGCTGGTGCCGAGCACGACCAGCAGGTCCATATTGGCCGTGCGATTGCGCAGCGCATGCCAGGCGCCCTGATAGAAGCGGGCGCCAAAGACAAACTGCACCAGGCTGCCAAGAATCAGCTGCAACCAGCCGGGCAGCATCCAGTGACCGGCGCCAAGCAGGGCAGGGATCATGGCCAGCAGCATGGGCGCGGTCAGCAGTGCAGCGCCAATCAGCCAGCGGCGCTCGCTGGGCAGGTTCGGGCCGCTGTCGGCGGCGGGTCGCGCGTCATCCAGCCATTGGCCGGGATAGCCTGCCTTGCGCAAGGCGCGCAGGATCTCGTCGCTGTCGGTGCCGTCCAGCAGGGTTACTCGGGCCTGCTGACTGGCAAGATTGACCTGGGCCGAGAGCACGCCTTCAACCGCCTGAAGGGCCTGCTCGGCGCGGCGCACGCAGCCGGCACAGGTCAATCCTTCCAGTTGCAGCTGGGCTTCCTGGGTCCGCGCCGGGTAGCCGGCCTGACTCAGCGCCTTCTCGGCGTCGGTCAGGGTGGCAGGCGCATCCAGGCTGATGCGCGCCGTTTCGGCGGCAAGGTTGACGGCGACCTGGTCAATGCCGTCAACATTGGCAAGAGCGGCCTCGACCTTGCCCACGCAGCTTGCGCAATGCATGCCGCTGATGTGGAGCGTGAATTCAGTCATGGGGTGACTCCATTACGGTTTGTATGTGGTCAGCTTGAACCCTGACATCATGTTAGAGTCAAGTGCCCTAACCGACTTCCGTCAAAAGCCGAATGGCGGGCTGCCACCGTCGCCCAGTTTCAGACCCACCTTGAGGATCCAGTCGTTGTCCATGGCGGCAACCACCCAGGTGTGACCCTCCCACTCGATTTGATCGCCCACCACCGGATGACCGCCGAACTGGCGGCTGAAAAACGCCGCCAGGCTGAGCTGGCGCATATCCTCCGGGACGGCGAAGCCATAGAACTTGCCAACGTCGCCCAGTGTGGTCTCGCCCTCGAGGATGAAGTCGCCGAAGAAGCTGCGGTTTTCCAGATAGCGAGGCGGTTGCGCCTTGCTGAACAGTTTTGACAGCGCCGGCAGATCGCGCGGCCGTCCCACAACGCAGAGCACATCGCCCAGGGCGAGCTGAGTACTGCCGGTCGGGTGCATCAGATGATTGCCGCGGAACAGTGCGGCAATGCGTGTCTCTCCGGGCATCTTCAGGTCCCGAAGGGCAACGCCAACGCACCAGTTGGCGTTGTCCAGCTGGTAGATCAGCAGTTCAAAGTCGCCGTCGATGGCGGTATCCAGACTGGTGCGCTGCAGCGGCTCAGGCTGCGGCGGAATCTCTACCTTGCACAGGCGTGCAGCCAGCGGCAGTGAAGACCCCTGCAGCAGCAATGAGACCAGCACCACCACAAAGGCCAGGTTGAACAGCAGCTGCGCCTGCTCGAGCCCCGCCAGCAGGGGGAAGATTGCGAGGATGATCGGCACCGCGCCGCGCAGGCCGACCCAGGCGATAAACAACCTCTCGCGCCAGGAAAACACAAACGGGATCAGGCAGATCATGACCGCAATCGGCCGGGCGATGAAAATCAGGAAGAGCGCAATCAACACCGCCGGCAGGGCGATGATGACCATTTCACTGGGCGTTACCAGCAGACCTAGCATCAGGAACATGCCGATCTGGCTGAGCCAGGCCATACCGTCCTGCACCTGCAGGATATTCTGCAGGTTGCGTACCCGGTTGTTGCCCAGGATCAGCCCGGTCAGATAGATGGCAAGAAAGCCGCTGCCGCCAATCTTGTTGGTCGCGGCAAACACCATGATGGCGCCACTGGTGATCAGCAGCGGATACAGGCCGGCTGGCAGCGTCACCCTGTTGACCAGCCAGACCAGGCCGAAGCCGCCGGCCAGCCCGCAGAGTGCGCCGATACCGAACTGTTCAATCAGCAGCAGGGCGAAGGACCAGCTGAAGCTGGTCTGGCCGCTGGCAAGCATTTCGACCAGGGTAATGGTCAGGAAAATCGCCATCGGATCGTTGGAACCCGACTCGATCTCCAGCGTTGCGCCAACCCGTTGTTTCAGGTTCAGCCCCTTGCCCTGCAGCAACGAGAACACCGCAGCGGCGTCGGTGGAGCCGACGATGGCACCAAGCAGCAGGCCCTGCAGCCAGTGCAGCTCCAGCAGCCAAGCGGTAAGCGCACCCGTCAGCGCGGCGCTGATCAGCACCCCGAGGCTGGCCAGGGACACGGCGGGCCACAGCCCCACCCGGAAGTTTTCCACCCGTGTGCGCATGCCGCCATCAAGCAGAATGATCGCCAATGCCAGGCTGCCGATCAGAAAGGCGGTGTTGGCATCCTCGAACTGAATACGGCCAATACCGTCCACCCCGGCCAGCATGCCGATGATCAGGAAGATCAGCAGTAGCGGGATGCCCAGACGCGACGACAGCGAACTGGCGAGCACGCTGAAGCAGAGCAGCACTGCACCGATCAGAAAGAGGGTGTTGATATAGTCCATGGGAGCAGCTCGGAGCGGGTGGATGGAACGCGTTCACTATATCGTTTATGGCCCGGAGCGGTAAAAAAATTGCTGTATAGTCAACGCATTGCAACGTAGGGAGAAAGCAGGATGGATGCGGCATTCTGGCATGAGCGCTGGCAGCGCGGGGAAATCGGGTTTCACAAGGCGTCAACCAATCCGCTGCTGCAGCGCTGGTGGCCGCAGCTCGGAGTCGATGCAGAGGCTCCGGTTTGGGTGCCTTTATGCGGTAAATCGCTTGATCTGATCTGGTTGCGCAGCCAGGGGCACCCGGTTCGGGGCGTTGAGTTGGCGCGCAGCGCGCTGGAGAGTTTCTCCGACGAGCATGGGCTGGATTTGCAATGGCAAACGGAGGGGGAGTTTGAGGTGGCCGAGGGCGCCGGTTTTACGCTGTATTGCGGCGATGTCTTCGCACTCCGGCCCGAGCATCTGCAGGGAATCGGCGCAATTTATGATCGCGCGGCGCTGATTGCGCTGCCGCCGGAAATGCGTGCGCGTTACGTTGCCCATCAACGCGCACTGCTGCCCGCGGGCTGGCGTCTGCTGCTGGTGACCCTGGATTATCCGCAGGAGCAGCGCCCCGGGCCGCCTTTCAGCGTGTCCGATACCGAAGTACGGCAACTGTACGCGGGCTGCAGTATCGAGGTGCTCGAAGAGAAGGATGTATTGGCCGATCACACCGTGTTTGCCAGCCAGGGCATGCGTTCGCTGACCGAGCGGGTGTATCTGATCGCCGACTAAGCCGTGTCGGGGCTGCTAGACTGCGGCACCGACTGTTCGCTGCGGAGCCCTCATGCTGGCCGCCCTTGCCTTACTCTACAAACTGTTGCCGCTCTATGTGACGGTTGGTCTTGGCTGGCTAGCCGGCCGCTATCTGGATGCCAGCGGCCGGCACATCGCTGGCATCATGATGTATATCGTGACGCCGTCGGTGGTGTTTTCCGGGGTGATGCACGCGCCGCTGTCTGCTGAAGTCATCCTGCTGCCGTTTCTGACCTTCGCGCTGTGCAGTCTGACCGGCTGGGCGCATTTGCAGATCGCCAAACGCTGGTTTCCAGGGGCCGGCGCCAACATGATCCCGCTTGCGGTCGGAACCGGTAATACCGGTTACTTCGGTATTCCGGTTGCGCTGTTGCTGTTCGGTGAGCAGGGGCTGGCGATTTATATCGTCTGCATGCTCGGCACCACCCTGTTCGAAAATTCCGTCGGGTTTTATCTGGCCGCGCGCGGGCGCTACGGCATTCGGGACTGTCTGCTCAAGGTAGTGCGGCTGCCGTCGTTATACGCCTTCTTTCTGGCGGTTGGCCTCAACAGTGCCGGCCTGCAGATTCCGGATGCATTCGAGCCGCTGTTCGATAACCTGCGCGGTGCCTACAGCGTATTCGGCATGATGATTATCGGTATGAGCATTCTGAGTTTCCGCGGTCTGGCCGGAGACTTGCGCTTTACCGGGCTGGCGCTGCTGGGCAAGTTCGTCAGTTGGCCGTTGCTGGCGCTGGCATTCTGCGCGCTGGATGCCCGTCTGTTTCAGGTCTACGACGTCGCCGTCTATCAGGCGATCATGCTGATCTCCATCACCCCCATTGCCGCCAATACGGTTGTCATAGCCACGCTGCTCGACACCCATCCCGCGCAGGTTGCCGGCACCGCGCTGCTCAGCACGCTTGTCGCGCTGCTGTACATTCCGCTGATGAGCGCCTGGCTGTTTACAGGTGCCAACTGAGACCAGTCTAAGACTTCTTTGTAAGCGCCCTGTTTTTTATGAGAAAAACAACTAAAAAGCACTCATGCTTTGGCGCTCATGGTCGATACTCATTTCAGGAAGCAAAAAATTGACGTGTGCGTGACGGCGCGCGTTGGCTGTTGTCGGTGTGATGTTTAATGATCCAAGCCGAGCCTGCCTCCAGGGAGTTATCGCGGACTCGTCCTTTCGAGTCCTGCCTGCCGTGCTGACAAGAGTGAAAAAGAGCCATGCTTAGTGTCTTCCGTGATTTGAGTTTCCGCTGGAAATTGACCCTTCCCATTCTGATTCTGGCCGCACTGTTTGTGGTCCTTGGTCTGTCTGCATTCTGGGCTGTCTCCAAGGTCGAGTCGCGCCTGGTACGTGTCTCGACCGACCTGCTGCCGCGCAGCTCGGTGGTGCTCGAAGCCGATCGAGACATGTATCAGGCGTTGGCGGCCGAGCGGGCCATTATTGAAGGCGTGGTCTCAAGCGGGCTGGATGCAGAGCACACTGACAACATGCAACAGGCCAGTGATCGCATTGCGCGTTACGCCGCTGCTACCAAAACGCCGGAAGGGCGTGCGCTGGCGGATGAATTCGCCAGGGCGTTTGCTGTCTGGAAAGCCACCTCAATCGAGAACGTCCGGTTGGCACGTTCCGGCGATGCAGCCAGGGCGAGTGATAGCAGCTACGGTCAGGGTTATGAGCAGTTTTCGCGGGCGCGTGAGCTGATCAACAAGATGACCGAGCTGATCAACCAGCAGGCTGAAGCGGAAGCGGCTGAAGCTGAAGCGGATGTCGCTGCAAGCCATGCTCGGGTGACGGTGGTGCTGGCCATCGGTGCCGTCGTGTGCTTTCTGATGATCGTATTTTTCCCCGGCCTGATTACCAACCCGTTGCGTGAGCTGCTGCAGCGCATTCGCGACATTGCAGACGGCGAGGGCGACCTGACCCGCCGCGTGGTGGTGCACTCCAATGACGAATTGGGCCAGCTGAGCAAGGCATTCAACGCCTTTCTGGAGCAATTGCAGGGGCTGATACGCGACGTTGCCGAATCGACCCTGCAGGTAGCCTCGGCTGCCGAGCAGATGAGTGCAATTGCCGAGGGGCAGGAGAAACTGGTCAACGAGCAGTACATGGCGGTAGACCAGGTCAGTACCGCAGCGACGGAAATGAGCGCTGCCATCCACGAGGTTGCCGACAACGCGCATAGTACTGCTGATGCCGCCCGTGAGGCAGACCGTCAGGGGCACTCTGCGTCCGATGTGGTGTCAGCCACCATGAACGATCTGCGACGCCTGGCCGCCGATGTTGAAGAGGCTGCTGGTGTGATCAACAATCTGGAGCAGGACACCGACAAGATTGGCGGCGTGCTCAGTGTGATCGAGGGTATTGCCGAGCAGACCAACCTGCTGGCGCTCAACGCAGCCATCGAGGCCGCTCGCGCCGGCGAGCAGGGCCGCGGCTTTGCGGTGGTGGCCGACGAGGTCCGTGCACTGGCGGCGCGTACCCAGGACTCCACCCGTGATATCCAGCAAATGATCCAGAAGCTGCAGAGCGGCACGGGACAGGCTGTTGCCGTCATGCAGCGTGGTGCCCAGCTCGCAGCACAGAGCGTCGAGAAGGCCGGTACCACCGAATCTTCGCTGAACGAGACTTCCGCCTCCGTCATGCGCATCAACGACATGGCGGCGCAGATCGCCGCCGCGTGCGAGGAGCAGAGTCAGACCACCGAAGATATCGCCCGCAACATCAGCGGCATTCGTGATCTGTCCAACCAGTCTGCGCAGTCGTCTCAGGAGAGTCGTGATGCCAGTAACGTGCTCGCACGCCTGGCTGCCAACCTGCAGCAACAGGTTGGTCGCTTCAAAACCTGATATTCGGGTTGTAACTTGAGCATAAGCCGTTACAATAGCGCGGCCTGAGCAAGCTCAGGTCGCTATGGTGGCCCCACCGGTCCCCTCGCAATGATCAGCCGTGAACCCGGTCAGGCCCGGAAGGGAGCAGCCGCAGCGGTCATATCGTGTGCCGGGGTGTGGCTGGTGGGGTTGCCTCCAAATATTTGATTTATAAGGCTTTTTCCGTTTCTTGTGCAGGTGGTACAAGAGGTGGTACATGCAGGCCTTACCCTCCTGGCTCCAGCTTTCCCGTCACCCTGTCTTCTACTGCCGTGTTGCGGTGCCGCAATCGTTGCGTCCGGTCATCGGCAGACGCGAGATTCGTCGTTCGCTCAATACCCGCTGTCGTCATCAAGCCTTAAACGCAGTCATGCCCGTTACCCGCCAAGCGAAGGGTATCGGCGGTTCTATGCTGAGGTTGGTCATTCAGGTGGGTTGCACAGGACAGCGTCGGGCCTTGAGGGTCCGGCGTTGCCTGATGCAGTGGATCAGACGCGGAAGCGTCCGATCAGCTGTTGCAGGTCGCTGGCCAGGCGTGCGAGCTCTTCGCTGGTGGCTGCGCTCTGCTCCGACGCCGTGCTGGTTTGCTGTGCAATATCGCTGACGTTGTTGATATTGCGATTGATCTCTTCCGCGACCGATGACTGCTCTTCCGCGGCCGACGCAATCTGCACGTTGAGATCATTGATGCGGGTCACGGCGTCGGTGATCGCCAGCAGGCGATCGCTTGCCAGGCCAACAGCATCTACCCCTTGTTTGGCTTTGTCGCGGCTGATCTGCATCACGCTGACCGCTTCGCCAGTGCCTTCCTGCAGGCGGGTGATCATTTGCTGGATTTCGGATGCGGACTGCTGGGTACGCGAGGCCAGCGCTCGGACCTCGTCGGCCACCACCGCAAAGCCGCGGCCCTGCTCTCCGGCGCGGGCGGCCTCGATGGCTGCGTTGAGCGCCAGCAGGTTGGTCTGCTCTGCGACGCCCTGAATCACCGTCAGCACCGAGCTGATGCTGTCGCTTTCCTGTTCCAGCCGCTGGATAACCTGGGCGGCGCGCTCCACTTCTTCTGCCAGGGATTGAATGGCATCGATGGTGCGGGTGGCCAGCTGGCGGCCCTGCTGGGCTTCCTGTTCGGCCTGATGTGACGCATCGGCGGCCTCGGCAGCATTGCGCGCCACGTCCTGCACTGTGGTGGTCATCTCGTGCATCGCGGCCGCTACCTGCTCGACTTCATGCTGCTGCTGGCGCACGCCGCTGCCGGTTTGCACGCTGATTGCCGAGGTTTCCTCGGCCGCAGCGGCAAGTTGGCCACTGGAGCCGGCCACCTGGTTGATGGTGTTCTGGAAGCGTTCTGCCATGCGGTCGAAGGCCTGGCTGATGCGTCCCAGCTCATCGGTTCTGCGGTCGTTGGCGCGGCTGGTCAGGTCGCCGTCGGCGAGCCGGGTGCTGGCCAGCTCCAGTCGGGTGACGGAAGCGCTGATACCGTGAATGATGCTCCAGGACATCAGCAGCAGTGCGGTGAGGGCGACCAGGGTAGTAATAGCCGCGATTATCAGCGTGTTCTGATAGCTGGTTTCGGCGTTCTGGTACTCCTGCTCGGCGATGGCGCTCTGCAGCTCGAGCAACTGCTCGAGCGTGCCTGCCAACGTGCCGGCCTCAGGCCACAGCGTGGTCAGCAGTATTTGGTTGGCTGCGGCAAAGTCCGCTTGCCGCAGAGCCACAAGGGCAGGCACTGCACCCTGGGTCAGCATGCGTTCAAGCTGCGCATCGACGGTGTCGCTTAACTGCTTCTCCTCGGCCGTTAGGTGCGTTGACAGATAGGCGCTCCAATCCTTTTTGATCAGGCTCACAGCGCCGTCAACAACATTCAGGTGCTGATCCAGTGGGTGCTGGTGGCTGCTGCGCAGGGGATGGCTGGGGTTATGCTGTGCTGACAGCAGCAACTCTGTCTGAATGGTCTGTACGGCCAGTTCAATGCGCCCCAACTGGCCGGTGGGAATCAGTCGATCGTGGTAGACCGTTTTGAGGGATTTGGCAGCGTTGCTGAGTGCATTTACCGAAACGATGCTCAGTATGATCAGCAGAATCAGGGCAAATGCACTGAGGATGACAAGGCGTAGCTTGATGGACAGATTACTCAGGGCCGACATGAGTTGGCTGGATCCTTTAAGTGGAATATTGAAGGAGCTCGCTGCAGCTGGCGAGAAAGCGTGGGCAGGCCCTCGCCCCGGCCGGATGCGCCCGGTCGTGATGCCTGATGCGGACTGTCATGGGTAACAATCGCCGGCATTGGCGTCTTGCGCTCGCATTGTAGCCGCTGCTTGGGTACATTACTCGCTCGCTTTAGACCAACGGATACCAACAGAGCCAATGAGTTATCAGGTACTAGCCCGCAAGTGGCGGCCCCGCCTGTTCCGCGAGATGGTCGGCCAGACCCATGTGCTGCAGGCCATGATCAATGCGCTTGATAACAACCGGCTGCACCACGCCTATCTGTTTACCGGTACCCGCGGGGTCGGCAAGACCACCATCGCCCGGATTCTGGCCAAGTGTCTTAACTGCGAAAGGGGCATCAGCTCTGAACCCTGCGGTCAGTGCTCGGCCTGTCTGGAGATCGATCAGGGCCGCTTTGTCGACCTGATCGAGGTGGATGCGGCGAGTCGCACCAAGGTCGAGGACACCCGCGAGCTGCTTGAGAATGTGCAGTACGCGCCGTCGCGCGGGCGCTTCAAGGTCTACCTGATAGACGAAGTGCACATGCTCTCCAGCCACAGCTTCAATGCGCTGCTGAAAACGCTGGAAGAGCCGCCGGAGCATGTCAAGTTTCTGCTGGCAACAACCGACCCGCAGAAGTTGCCTGTCACCATCCTGTCCCGTTGCCTGCAGTTCGCGCTGAAGAACATGCCACCGGAAAAAGTGGTGGAGCATCTTCGTCACGTGCTGGGTGAGGAACAGATCGGCTTTGACGAGGAGTCGCTCTGGCTGCTCGGGCGTGCGGCTGATGGCTCAATGCGCGATGCGCTCAGTCTGACCGACCAGGCGATTGCCTTTGGCAATGGCCAGCTGCGGGTTGAGCAGGTGCGCAGCATGCTGGGTACCATCGACCATGCTCAGGTATTTGGCGTGCTGGACGCGCTGGTTGCCGGTGATGCCCGTGGCCTGATGGCCGCCGCGGCGCAGTTGGCAGAGCAGGGCGTGGATTTTGCCGGTGTGCTGGCCGAGCTGATTTCAACCCTGCAGCGCGTAGCCATGGCGCAGGTGGTGCCCGAGGCAACGGACAACAGCCTGGGTGATCAGCAGCGTGTGCTGGCGTTGGCCGGCAAGGTCAGCGCCGAGGATGTGCAGCTGTTCTACCAGCTCGCCCTGCATGGCCGCCGTGATCTGCCTCTGGCACCGGAGCCGCGTGGCGGTTTCGAAATGGCGCTGCTGAGAATGCTGGCGTTTCGCCCGGGTACGCTTGCTGATGCCGCCTCCGGTGGTATTACGGTGACGCCCGGCGCGCTACCGGATCAGTCAGCGCCGCCAGAGCCGGAAAAGTCGACAGGACCCAGTTCAGCCAGCACTGAGTCCGCACACACCAAGGCGCCAACCGCTGAGTCGGTTGCCGCTCCTGCAGCTGTCGCTCAGACTCCTGTTGCACCTGCACCTGCACCTGCACCTGCACCTGCACCTGCACCTGCACCTGCACCTGCACCTGCACCTGCACCTGCACCTGCACCTGCACCTGCACCTGCACCTGCACCTGCACCCGTGGTGTCGCCTGAAACAGTTGCTCCGGTGTCGCAGACAGAACCCGCGCCCGCGCCGGCAGCCCCGTCAGCCGAGGTGCCCGAGCATCCTGCGCCAGAAACACCACGCCCGCTGAACCCGAAGGCGCCGTATCGGCCACCGCAGGACGAGCCGCCAGCAGACTGGCTGGATGGCCCGCCGCCTGACGACAGCGGTGTGGATCGTGATGACGAGGATGATCTGGACGCCAGTCAGTACATCGCCGATTGGCAGCCTGAATCGACGGATGAGGCTGCTGTTGACGAACCCGGCGATGAACTCAGTGATTTGCCCCCGGCCAGCGGTTTGGCGGCCGAGTGGTTGGGGCTGTTTGATCAGCTGGGCCTGTCCGGTCTGACCCAGAGTATCGCCGCGCATTGCCAGTTGGTCGCGCGCGACGGGGGGCGCTGGACACTCCATCTGGACCCGGGCCATAGTGCGCTTTACAACGAAAACCACCGCAAGCGTCTTGAGCAGGCAATCGCTGCCGTTACGCAGGCGGATGTGGCGCTGACAGTTGATGTGTCTGCGCCCACCCAGGAAACGCCAGCGGTTGCCGCCGCCCGCCGCAAGGCGGCGCGTCAGAAGGCGGCCGAACTGAGCATTCATAACGACCCGATGGTCCAACGACTGTGCGCGGAGTTTTCCGCGGAAATTTGTGCGGATACGATTCGTCCGATTGACGAGCCCGCAAGCTGATACTGGAGGATAGCGTCATGATGAAAGGTGGCATGGCAAGCCTGATGAAGCAGGCCCAGCAAATGCAGGAAAAAATGGCCAAAATGCAGGAAGAGCTGGCCAATATGGAAGTCACCGGTCAGTCCGGTGCCGGTCTGGTCTCGGTTGTCATGACCGGTCGCCACGATGTGCGCCGCGTCAATCTGGATGACAGCCTGATGCAGGAAGACAAGGAAGTGCTGGAAGACCTGATCGCGGCCGCGGTGAACGATGCTGTGCGCAAGCTGGAGCAGGCAAACAAGGACAAAATGTCCGGCTTTACCGCGGGTATGAATCTGCCCGACGGCTTCAAGATGCCGTTCTGATCGATGAGCTTCAGTCCGCTGATTCGTCAGATGGTCGACGCCCTGCGTGGTTTGCCGGGCGTAGGGCCGAAAACTGCCCAGCGCATGGCCTTGCATCTGCTGGAACGTGATCGTGCTGCAGCGGCTCACCTTGCCCATGCCCTGCAGGCGGCGGTTGAGGGTGTGGGATATTGCCAGCGCTGCCGCACCCTGAGCGAGACCGAGATTTGCTCGCTGTGCAGTGATCCCCGCCGGGACGACCGCCTGCTCTGTGTGCTGCAAAGCCCGGCTGATGTCTGGGCGGTCGAGCAGGCTGGCGGATTCAACGGACGCTACTTTGTGCTCAAGGGCCATCTGTCGCCGATTGACGGCATGGGCCCTGAGGAAATCGGCGTGCCGGCGCTGCTCGATTGTATCGAGGGGCGGCCGGTAGACGAGATCATTCTGGCGACCAACCCGACCGTGGAAGGCGAAGCCACCGCCCATTACATCGCGGAGTTGCTGCGCCCGCGCGGTATTCGGGTATCGCGTATTGCCCACGGCGTGCCGCTCGGCGGCGAGCTGGAGTATATCGACGGCGGCACCCTGGCCCACGCGCTGGCCGGCCGAACGCCGATCCTCTGAGGTCGGCGCCGGCGCCTAGTCGGTCAGTCGTCCGAGCTGGTAGTCACGTATGGCCTGATGGATTTCGGCCTCGCTGTTCATCACGAAGGGGCCGTATTGTACGATCGGCTCCCCCAGCGGACGACCTGCCAGCAGCAACAGCCGGGCCCCGGCGGAGCCCGCCTGCAAACTGACCCTGTCGCCTTCACCGAAACGCCCAAGGCGGCCCTTTTCCAGCACGGCGGTGCGCTGCTCGCCTTGCACTGCGACACTTCCTTCATAGATGTAGGCAAGCAGCCGGTGGGTGGTCGGAATCGGCAAGCTGATATGCTCGTTCGCGTTCAATTGCACATCGATGTACAAGGGGTCGGTCTTGCCGCCGCTGATCGGTGCTGTCACTGATTGACCGTTGTGCTCTATACGGCCGGCGATCAGCTTGAGTTGTCCGCCGCCAGCGAGTGCCTGCTCTGGCAGTGCCGATGCTGGCAGGTCGCGATAGTGCGCCGGTTGCATCTTGTCGGCTGCGGGCAGGTTCAGCCAGAGCTGAAAACCCCGCATGGTTCCCCGGTCCTGTTGCGGCATTTCAGAGTGAATGATGCCTCGGCCTGCGGTCATCCATTGCACGTCCCCGGGGCCGAGGAGCCCGCGGTTGCCGAGGTGGTCCTCGTGCAGCATGCGGCCTTCAAGCATATAGGTGACGGTTTCAAAGCCGCGGTGGGGGTGGGAAGGGAAGCCGCCGATGTAGTCGTCTGCGCTGTCGGAGTTGAATTCGTCGAGCATCAGGAAGGGGTCGAAACGCGCAGCATCGCGGCCGCCGAATACGCGGGTCAGGCGCACGCCGTCGCCGTCCGAGGCGGGTTGTCCGACAATGGCTTCGATCAGATCACGGTGCTGAGTCATGGCGCATCTCCCAAGGATAGGTTTTGCGCCATTGTATGACTGGTAAATTCGATTTGATAACGCAAAAAATACGTTAATCGTATCGAATTTACTGATTGCTTTCGGCGGGCGCCTCGGCAGGTGTGTCGGCTGGGGCGCGGCCTTCCAGCTCGTCAATGATGCGCTGGTAGCCTTGGCAGGAGTCGTAGCGGCCGTTGGCCGGATCCTGCTCTTGCAGCGCCTTGAGGCGTGCATTGAGCTCTTCGGCCATGCCCGGCTGGTCCTTGGTGCGATCGTAGATCATCTGCGCCAGAAGCTCGCCTTTGGCAATCGCCTCTTCCGGGGTACATGCCTGAGCAGTGAGGCTGCCCAGACCAAGCAGGCCGCTGAGGCCCAGTACAACTAACTGTTTCATCTCTACCTCGCATGCCTGCATGGGGAAGCCCCTATGGTAGCCGCTCACCGGCCTGTCTCCAAGCGCTCGCGCATGCATCCGGGCATCCTCATCAGCTCGCCGCTTGGACCTGAAGGTCGCGAAATAGCTGGCTCGACGTGGTTTTGCCGATGCTTTCCGGCGGTTGCTCTGCGCTGATATGTCACACACTGCTCAACGCAGGTGTCCTGCTGCGGTTACTCGAGAAACGCCTCCAGCAGTTCGGGCGGCACGCTGTGGCGGTGGGCCAGGCTGGTATCACCGGTATCGGGGTGGAATACGATAACCACCTCCTTGCGTTCCAGCAGGCGTCTTACCTGGGCAACCCGCACCTCAAGGCTGCTGTCGTCGCCATTGTCGGTGCCATCGCGGGTGACAAAGTCTTCCAGCAGTGCATCAAGGGTTTCTGGTTCCAACAACTGATAGGGAATCAACATGCGCCGGTTTCTCTGCTGACGGTGGGGGCAATGTTACACTCGCGCCTTTTAAGAGGGTATTGACCGGACGATGATCGACGACCCGCTGTTCTATCTTTGTGCCGTACCCGCGGTGCTGCTGTATGGCATCGCCAAGGGCGGTTTTGGCGGAAATATTGCCATTCTCTCTGTGCCCTTGATGGCCATGGTGGTGTCGCCACAGAAGGCGGCAGCGATCCTGCTGCCGATTCTCTGTGCAATGGATCTGGTTGCCATTCGTACGTTTCGCGGGCGCTGGGACAAGACCAACCTGCGTATCATTCTGCCTGCAGCAATGGTCGGCGTTGCGCTTGGTGCGCTCTCGTTCCGGGTGCTCAACGAGCAGCATATCCGCCTGCTCATTGGCACCATCGCCGTCCTTTTTGTGCTAAATGCCTGGTTGCGCCGTGATCAGACGCTGGCGCGTCCCGCCAGTGTCTGGCGGGGCCGGTTCTGGGGGCTTGTTTCCGGTTTTACCAGCTTTGGCATCCATGCCGGCGGGCCGCCGATCAATGTGTACATGCTGCCTCAGCGGCTGGAGAAAACGGTGTTGATGGGCACGCTGGCCGTGTTCTTTACCCTGGTCAACTGGGTAAAGGTTCCTGCCTATGTCTATCTCGGGCAGTTTTCCACTGAGAACCTTCTGACGTCACTGGCGCTGATGCCGTTGGCTCCGATCGGCGTCAAACTCGGGTTCTGGATGCTGCAACGCAGCAATGAGCAGCTGATCTATCGGTTGTGTTACCTGTTTCTGCTGTTGACCGGTGGCAAGCTGCTGGTCGAAGGCGTCATTGGATTGCTCGGCTCCTGATCAGTCGCTGCAGACAGGCATACAGCTGTTCGCTGTCGACGGGTTTGGGCAGGTAGTCGTCCATGCCGGCGGTCATGCCCTCCAGGCGATGAGTGTCGAGTACATGGGCGGTCAGGGCGACAATCGGCGTGCGTGGCAGATGTTCCCGCTGCTCATGGGCGCGTATCCGCCGGGTTGCCTCAAATCCGTCCATCTGGGGCATTTCGCAGTCCATCAGTATGAGATCGTAGCGCTCCGGGTCCTCCCGGTAGAGGCGCAGAGCATCTGCGCCATTTTCGGTCAGTTCCAGGCTGTAACCCGCTTTCTCCAGCAGCGTCTTTACCACCAGTTGATTGACCTGGTTGTCTTCGGCAATCAGCAGATGCCCGCGTCCACGCCACTGCTCGCTGACCGGGCGCTCGGTCAGTTGATCCTGCGGCGGGTTGCTATTGAGCAGTAGCGCCAGCGCCTTCTGCAATTGCCCCGGAAGCAGCGGCAGGCTCTGCTCCAGCACCTGGCCGTGCCAGGCTAGCTGACGATGATCGTCGGCTGCCCGCAGCAGCAGGATCGGAGTGTTCTCCTGTTCGTAGTGATGCAGCAGTTGCTGGAGGCGGTCGGTCGGTATGTCCTGGGCGTCGAGCAGCACCAGTGCAGTCTGTTGGCCGCAAGCCTCACCTTCGGGGGGCTCGACCTGGTAGCCCAGTCGTGCGAGCTGGGTCTGATAATGCGGGCGGGCTGCCGCATGACGGGTCACGATGGTGGCGATACCTGCGAGCGGCTTGTCCGGTGCTGCGCCAGCGCTCTGCATCGGCAGTGAAAGCGACATGCAGGTTCCCTGATCCTTGTCACTCTCCAGCGTGATGGTGCCCCCCATCAGGCGAACCAGCTCCTGGCTGATTGCCAGACCGAGGCCGGTTCCGCCATAGCGCCTTGTGGTACTGCTGTCGGCCTGGGTGAAGGAGTCGAACAGGCCTGCCTGCGCGTCACGTGCTATGCCGATGCCGGTATCCCTGATGTCGAAGCGGATATCCCACTGCCCGTTCCCCCGATCGCTCGGTGCGCCGCTGACCTCGACGCTGACATGCCCCTTGCTGGTGAACTTGAATGCATTGCTGAGCAGGTTCATCAATACCTGCTTGAGTCGGGTGGGGTCGCCAATCAACTGCTCGGGCAGTGCCGGTGATACGCTGCAATACAGTCCAATGTGTTTCTCCAGTGTCTGTGCGGTGAACAGGCCTGCCGTTTCCGACACCAGGGCTTCCGGGTCGAAGGCGAGGGTTTCCAGTTTGACCTGCCCGGATTCCAGACGCGCGAAGTCCAGGATGTCGTTGATGACCGTCAGCAGGGTTTGGCCGGACTTGCTGATGGTGTCCAGATAGAATCGCTGCTGGTTATCCAGACGGGTTTCCATCAATAGCTGCAGCATGCCGAGAACCCCATTCATCGGGGTGCGGATTTCATGGCTCATGCGTGCCAGAAAGCGGCTCTGCGCCAGGGTTTCCAGGCGCGCCTGTCTGGCTTCCTCGTCTGCCCGGTAGCGTGCCTCTTTGAGGGCGTTGATGCGGTCGGCCAGTCCCAGCGAGAGAATGATCATCTCGGCGCACATGCCGAACTTCACCCAGTGAGTGCCGTAGCTGGCACCAAACAGCTCAAATCCCAGCGAGCCCGCAGTCGAGAGGATCAGCGAGCAGAGCAGAAAGCCCCAGGCCAACGTGTAGTGGGCACCGTAACGGAAGCCCTTGCGCCAGACATAAATGCCGGTGCCGAGCAGAATTATTGAGCTGACCAGTACAAACAGGCTGGCCATGTTGTTGTAAAGGCTGGTGCTGAATACCGGGATCACCACCATCGCGGCCAGCACGATCAGAATCTTTACGCGCAGTATCCGATCCAGACGCGGGAATTGCTCGCGGATGTGCAGATAGTGCCGGCTGAACTGGGTCGACACGGCGCAATGAATGAACATCAGCGTGTAGATGGCCAGAGTCTGTAACGTAATGCTGGCGTCAATCCATTTCCACAGCAGGCCATCAAAGGTTGCCATGAACAGCCAAATGCTCAGGATATGGGCCAGATACCAGGTGTAGGTTGCCTCGCGCAGCGACAGCTGCAGGAACAGGTTGTAGGCAAACAGCCCCAGCAGAATGCCGTAGAACAGCCCTGCACCCAGCATGCTGGTCTCCAGCTGCGCGCTGCTGGCTGGCCAACTGGAGAAGTAGAGCGGGACGAACACGGTACTGGCGGTATCAACGCGCAGGTAGAAGCGCGTTTCTCCCGGCGGCAGGGTGACCGGAAACCAGTGGTTGCTGACGGCAACCGCGCGCGCACTGGGTGGCAGATGGTCGCCGCCCTGCTGTATCAGTGGGGCCGCCCCGGAGCGCAGTTGGTAGAGCGTCAGGTTGTCCAGTAGTGGATACTCGATTTCCACTACTCCTTCGATGGGGGTAGTCAGGGTGTTGCGCAGGGCAAATTGAACCCACCAGACTGATGAGTCCTTGCCTTCATTGATATGTTGGCTGCTGATCGGGCGCCAGGGCTGAACGCTGCCGCGCTGCAGTTGCTCGATAGTCAGGCTGCCCTGTGGGTCCTCCAGGAGCAGCAACTGCCGGCCGAGTGACAGGCGAGCATGCAGGTTGCTGATATCGACGCTTTCAGCCAGTTGGTGACTAACCTGGGCGAACGCCAAGCAGGACGAGAAGGCCATGCCCAGTGCAACCCAGCACAGTATAAGAACGCGGCACAAACGCATACAGAGTGCACTCGGCTAGACCACCAGCGTGTGATCTTTTGTTATTTGTTTTGATCTATCCGAATGCTAGCACAGGGTCATTATCGCCGCCGCTACTGCTTCGATTTCTGGCTGCTGGAGGCGTTGCCCCTGACCAACTGACGCAGCAGAAAACGGGAGGGGTGCACGGCTTCACTGAGGTCCCGCGGCAGCGGCAGCGGCTCGTCACCAAGCCAGGCAGCCAGCAACTCTCCGCTGAGTGGGGCACTGATCAGACCGCGTGATCCGTGTGCGGTGTTGACGTACAGCCCAGGCTGCCAGGGCGCGGGGGCCGTTGGTTGCTGCGAAGCGTCCTTGCCCAGAACTGCGTACTGATCAAGGAATGCGTCGGGGTCCAGCACTGGCCCCAGCAGCGGCAGGTAGTCCGGGGCAGTGCAGCGCAAGCCGACACGTGCGCCCTGCGGCGCTGTCGCGCTGAAATGGCGGTGCAGTTCAGGCGACAGGCTTTGCAGTAGCTGCAGATTATGGCGGTTTTCCTCTTCGCTGGGCGTCAGGTCGAGGCGGTCAAAGCGAAAGCTTGCCCCGAGGTGATGCTCGCCTTGCCTTGCCGGCGATACATAGCCATCAGCGCAGAGAACCGTCTTCAGTCGGCTGCTGTGTGCGTCGGCCGGCAGATGGGTGATCTGGCCGCGGATCGGTTTCAGCGACAGATGGCGGGTCTGGGAGAAACGCGCTGTCTCGTGGGCGCCGCAGATGATCACCGTGCCGCTGGCAGCGAGGCAATCGCCCTGTTCGTTCAGTAACTGCCACTGGCTGCCGTCGTGGCGCAGATCGGCGACGGCAGTGGTGGTTCTGACCTCGATATTGGGGTGCTCAAGCAACTGCCGGCACAGGGTGGGCGGGCTGACCCAGCCGCCTGCGGGGAAGAACAGGCCGGGACTGCTGATCTCCACGCCGGCGAGCGCGCTGGCCTGGCGGGCATCGACTGCCTGCAGGAAACTGGCGGGATAGCCCTGGCTTGCCAGTCCCTGTTGTCGGCGCTGTTCCTTGTCGTCCGTGCCCAGCTGCAGGACACCGCAGGCATGCCAGCGCCCTTCGCCCTGTTTCAGTTCGCGCTGCAGCAGGCGCAGGCTGTACTGATAGGCGCTTTGAATAAACCGCGACAGCGGCGGATGGTGGGGCGATAGCTTGCAGTAGAGAATGCCTTGCGGATTGCCGGAGGCGGCACCTGCGACGTCGGGTAAATGCTCGATAACCTGTACCTGCCAGCCGCGGCGGGCGAGGGCGTGGGCCGTGCTGCAGCCAGCCAGACCAGCGCCGATGATGATCGCCGAGCGCTTTCCCGATCTTTCCGGTCGAGCATACCAGGGGGCTCGCCAGGGTTGCGCTGGCGGCTGCTGCAGCTGACCGCAGAGCATCTCGCGTTTGCGACCAAAACCCTTGACCTTGCGCATCTCGAAGCCGGCAGCGATCAGCCCCCGGCGCACATCACCGACGCTGGTAAAGGTCGCGACCGTGGCACCCGGCCGTGACAGTTCCGCCATGCGCTGATACAGCGCCGGCTGCCACATGTCCGGATTGCGTGCCGGAGCAAACCCGTCGAGAAACCAGGCGTCAACGGCAGCGTCCAACTCCGGCAGGGTATCGAACAGATCGCCAATCAGCAGGGTCAGGGTGACGCGTCCGCCGGCAAAGGAAAAGTGCTGCCAGCCGGGCGTCAGATCCTGATATTGACCCAGCAGTTCGGCACTCAGGTCTGCCAGCTCTGACCAGATCGCCAGGGCGCGTTGCAGGTCCGTGCGCGTGAGCGGGTATTTTTCCGTGCTGACGAAGTGCAGATAGCTATCGTCGGGCGCGCTGGCCTGCCACAGCTGCCAGGCGGCGAGAAAGTTAAGTCCGGTGCCGAACCCGGTTTCCGCGATGCAGAAATGGTCGCCAGCGGCCATCGCGCGCCAGCGCTCTGCCAGGCGGTTGTGGGTCAAAAAGACGTGCCGGGTCTCTTCCAGGCCGCTGTCGCGGGAAAAATAGACATCATCAAAGCGACTGGAGAAGGGCTGGTCGCCTTCCATCCAGACCAGGTCGGCAGACTTGACAGTAGGTGCGCTCACGCAGGCTCCGGGGATACGGGATTCCCGGTTATTGTACCGTGCTGACCGCCGTTACCCCATATTGGGCAGAATCAGCAGCAGCCAGGTAGCCAGGACAACCAGCGCAACGGTGGACCATTTGGGTTTGAGCAGCGATTTCATGGCATATGCCTTCTTGTTTTTATTAGCATGAATACCTTGTGGGTATCAGGCGGCGCATGGTCTGGTTGGACGGGGGGCCGCAAAACGGATCGCGGTAGCGATAAATAGTGCCTGTTTTTTTGTTATAGCACGCGATGCCCGGGTGTTCCGGCCCGGCGTGGAATTGTGTTAGACAAAATGGCTACAAGCGCACGCGCTGATGTCGCCAATCGCCCTCAGCGGGACTCACCGCTCTGGAATAGCCGCTCGGTGCGGGCAGCCATGATCAGGTCATTCATATGCACCCCGCCCAGCGAGTGACTCCACCAACTGGTGGTGACCCGCCCCCACTCGAGCAGCAGCGCCGGGTGATGATCCTGTTCCTCTGCCAGAGCGCCGATCCGGTTGGCGAACGCCAGGGCACTGGCGAAGTCGGCAAAGGGGTAGACCCGTTCAATGCGGTGAATGCCCTCGACACAATTCAGCTCCCAGTCGGGGAGGGCGGTCAGCAGGGCCAGAATCTGCTCCTGCACCAGTACGCTGGCGTTATCCGCCGATGTCAATTCTCGTTCGGCCAGGTCGTGCATGTTCGTGCTCCAGCAGAGGGTTTCTCAGGCAGCTTAGCAGTTCGCGGATGGGCGGAACGCGCTATCATCTTGCGCATGGTGACAAAATTGGGGGATTCGGACAGGTGATTCGTGTGCGGTGGTTGCGCCGGTGGCTCAGATTCCTCGGTTGGCGCCCGGACAGTACCACCCATCAGGAAAAGCTGATCTCGGCGCTGGGCACGACGCTGGCGCTGATTCTGCTGTACTGGATTACCCATCTGGTGATGAGCGCAGAGAGTGCGCTGTGGGTGACCGGCTCGATGGGCGCCAGCGCGGTGCTGGTGTTCGCCATGCCCCACGGCACCCTGTCGCAACCCTGGTCGGTCATTGGCGGCCATGTGCTGTCTGCGCTGTTCGGAGTGGCCTGTGTGCAGTGGTTGCCTTCCGGGTTCTGGCTCGCCGCCCTGGCTGTGGGGGGGAGCGTCATCATCATGATGTATGCCCGCTGCCTGCATCCGCCGGGCAGCGCAACCGCCATGATTGTGGTGCTGGGCGGGCCGCAGATTGTCGATGCGGGCTTCAGTTTCGTGCTCTATCCGATCTTGCTTGATGTACTGGTTATTGTGCTGTTTGCCGTGCTGTTCAACAGCCTGTTCACCAGCCGGCGCTACCCTTTGCCGTTGACTCGGCATGCCATAGGCCGGGCGCCGGGTATCGCGCCGGAAGATTTCGAGCATGCGCTCAAGCAAATGAACGCCTACATGGATATCGACTTCAACGATCTGCTGCGACTTGTCGAACTGGCCAACGCCAACGCGCAGAGCAAGGGCGTGACTGCGGCCGACCTGGAGCCGGGTGGCTTCTACAGCAACGGCTTGCCGGGTCGGAACTGGTCGGTGCGCGAGGTGCTGCAGGTAGTCAGCCGGCCGGGGCGCGCCGGTCGCGTGCGTTACCGCATCATCAAGGGTGCGGGCGAGGGTGGCAATGGCATCTGCCGGGTCAGCGAGTTTGTCCGCTGGGCGCGCTACAGGGTGGCGCCGGATGAGCAGGGGCGGCAGTGGCACCGGGTCACCGACGCGCAGCCTGCAACCGAGGCCTAACCGGTACAGTTAGGGGTGCAAGCCAGCTGAAACTGTCTCTGTTGCGATGCGAGGCGGCTTTCTAGAATAGCGTTCCCTCCCTTTGCTTTCCGAGTTTGCAGCATGCATGTTTCATCCGGCCGTTGGCTGTACGGATTCCTGTTGGCGTTAACCACCACTCTGCTCTGGGGTGTGCTGCCGATCATGCTCAAGGAAGTGCTCAAGGTCATGGATCCCTATACCGTGACCTGGTATCGCCTGTTGAGTGCCGGTCTGGTGCTTCTGATCTGGCTGGCCGCCAAACGCAAACTGCCCTCGATTCGTGCGCTGTCGACGCGCAATCGGGGGTTGCTGGTTATCGCCGTGCTGGGTCTGGCGTTCAACTACGTGCTCTATCTGATGGCGCTCAACCGGCTGTCGGCAGGGACCATGCAACTGATTATTCAGACCGCGCCGATCATGCTGATGATTGGCAGCATGTTGCTTTTCCGCGAGCGTTTCGGGGTCGGCCAGGTACTCGGGCTGGTCGTCCTGTTGCCGGGATTTGCGCTGTTCTTCAATCAGCGACTGGTTGAGTTGATGACGCAAATGAGCAGCTACACCCTGGGTATCCTGATCGCCATTGCCTCGGCTTTCAGTTGGGCGCTTTACGGCCTGGCCCAGAAACAGTTGCTGACGGTCTGGTCGTCGGTATCGGTGATGATGGTCATCTACCTCTCGTGCGCTGCGCTGATCACCCCGCTTGCTACACCAACCCAGGTGCTCAGCCTCACTCCTCTGCAAGGCTGGCTGCTGCTGGGCTGCTGCCTCAATACGCTGGTTGCCTACGGTGCCTTTGCCGAAGCGCTGGCGCATTGGGAGGCGTCCCGGGTGAGCGCGACCGTGACTACTACGCCGCTGTTTACCTTCTCGCTGGTGGCCCTTGGGGCCATGCTCTGGCCGGGGGTGATCGAGCCGGAGATTCTCAACAGCCTCGCCTATCTGGGCGCACTGATGGTGGTTGCAGGCTCGGCATTGATTGCGCTGGCACCAAGCCTGATGAACAGCATTCGGCAGCGGCGTCTGCGCCGCCTTGCCGTTACACCACCGCCAGCCGGGTCCTGAGGCAATCGTCGGTCGATTGTTGCGTTAGAATGGTTGCCAAGCATCGATGGCGGACACGCTACGCTTAGTCCGCCCTACGCATTATCCCCGCCGTGGCCCGGCATCGTCATCGGCTGCTTTGCCAGGCCCAGCGACATATCGCCTGTAGGGTGGTCAACGCACCGCGTTGGCCACCGGGGCTGAAAATGTGGGAGCACTGCGGATACGCTGCGCTTAGTCCGCCCTGCGAATGCCAAGGCCGCCGCTATTACGAGAAAACTTTTTTCAGGAGATGACTATGGCTGTCGTCCAACAAGCACTTGAACAGGCCCTGCAGGCACTGAACCCTGCGCATCTGGAGTTGATCAACGAAAGCCATATGCACAGCGTGCCGCCCGGCTCGGAGTCGCATTTCAAGGCGGTGGTGGTCAGTGAGCGCTTCAGCGCGCTCAATTCGGTCAAGCGGCACCAGCTGGTATATGCCACCTTGGGCGAGCTGATGCAGCGTATTCACGCGCTGGCCCTGCACACTTACACACCGGCCGAGTGGCAGCAGCGTCAGCAGGCGCCGGCTTCGCCCAACTGCCTGGGTGGCAGCAAGGCAGACCAGCACTGACCCTCCGTCTGCCGGTGGTTTGTCGCCGGCGGTCACTTTGCTAGAATGCGCCGCTTCAAAACGTACGCCCTTTACGCGGGCGCTCACTGAATACCGAGGTAAGCATGTCTGCAATCGTTGTTGTGGCACTCTACAAGTTCGTCCAGCTGGACGATTACGAAGCTCTTCGCCAACCCCTGCTTGATACCCTTGTCGCCAACGGCGTCAAAGGTACCCTGCTGCTCGCGCGAGAGGGCATCAATGGCACCATCGCCGGCCCCCGTGACGGCATGGACCGGGTGCTGGACTGGCTGCGTTCCGATACCCGTCTGGCAGACCTGGACTACAAGGAGTCCTACTGCGACGAGATGCCGTTCTACCGCACCAAGGTCAAGCTAAAGAAAGAAATCGTCACCCTTGGGGTGCCCGGTATTTCGCCGACCAGCAAGGTCGGCACCTATGTCGAGGCAAAGGACTGGAACGCGTTGATCAGCGATCCCGAGGTGCTGCTGATCGACACCCGCAACGACTACGAAGTCTCGATCGGCACCTTCCAGGGTGCGATAGATCCGAAAACCAAGACCTTTCGCGAGTTTCCGGAATACGTGCGCGCGCACTTCGATCCAAAACGTCACAAAAAGGTGGCAATGTTCTGTACCGGGGGCATCCGCTGCGAAAAGGCCTCCAGCTATATGCTGGAGGAAGGCTTTGATGAGGTATTTCACCTCAAGGGCGGTATTCTCAAGTACTTTGAAGATGTGCCGGCCGAAGAGTCGATGTGGAACGGTGAGTGCTTCGTGTTCGACAACCGGGTAACCGTGCGCCATGATCTGGCCCCGGGGTCATTCGATCAGTGTCACGCCTGTCGTCACCCGGTCTCGGCCGAGGATATGGCATCGCCGCAATACGAAGAGGGCATCAGTTGCCCGCATTGCTACGACAGCCTGCCGGAGAAAACCCGGCAACGCGCCGAAGAGCGTCAGCGCCAGATTCAGCTGGCCAAGGCGCGCAACCTTCCGCATCCGATTGGCATGCCCCCGCAACTGGCCTCGCCCAACGCCAAGGCCGATAGCTGACCGACCCGGAGTACGCCATGCAGCAGCGCCTGATCTACGTGATGGACCCGATGTGTTCATGGTGCTGGGGTCTGGCGCCGCTGATTGATGCGATATTCCAGGCCCATCCTGATGTGCCGGTCCACCTGGTGGCCGGCAGCTTGCGGCCGCACCTGCAGGCGCCGCTTGATAACGCCTCCCGCCAGGCGCTGGCCGCCCACTGGCAATCAGTCGCTGCGCTCAGTGGTCAGCCGTTTTCCGACCCGCAGGCATTGCCCGAACCCTTGATCTACAACGTGCGTCCCGCCAGTCAGGCACTGATTGTTGCGCGCGCCCTCGACGTCGAGCGGCTGTGGCCCTTTGTTCGGGCCATGCAGCAGGCGTTTTTCGCCGAATGCATGGATATTACCCGGCCAGCGGTCTTGCTTGAGATTGCCGCTGCCAACGGCTATGACCCGGTCGAATTTGCAGCATGCTTCGATCAGGCCGATACGCAGCAACTGCTCGATGAGGATTGGGGCTGGGCGGCTGATCGCGGGTTGGCCGAGCTGCCGATTCTGTTTGCCGAGCGCGACGGGCAGCTGGCGCTGCTGGGCAATGGCTATCGCTCGCCAAATGAGGTGCTGGCGCTGCTGCAGCGCTGGGTCGGCGCTGCAGCCTGAGCGTATCAGCGCTCGCGCAGCGCCTCGGCCTGGGCACGCAGTACCGGCTTGAGCAGATAGCTGAGGATACTCTTGCGGCCGGTAATGATGTCGACACTGGCGACCATGCCGGGGATGATCAGCAACGGATTCTCCTCGCTGCCCAGGTGGTTCTTGTCGGTACGCAGGCGAATCAGATAGAAGCTGTCGCCATTCTCGTCAGTGACCGTATCGGCGCTGATATGCTCCAGTTCCCCCTTGAGCCCGCCATAGATGGTGTAGTCATAGGCGGTAATCTTGATCATGGCCTCCTGGCCTGGATGCAGGAAGGCAATGTCCTGCGGGCGGATACGCGCCTCGAACAGCAGGGTATCCTCCAGCGGAATGATTTCCACCAGATCACTGCCCGGCTGAATAACGCCGCCGATGGTGTTGACCAGCAGCTGCTGCACGATACCGTTGACCGGAGACGTCACCAGGGTGCGCCGCACCCGATCTTCCAGGGCCAGGCCCGAGGCGGAGGTTTTCTGCAGATCAATGCGGGTCTGGTTCAGCTCTTCCAGCGCCTCGCTGCGGAAGCGGTTCTGCGCCTCTTCGGCCTTGCGCTCTGCTTCGCGCAGCGCTGATTCCGCCCTTGGGATGGCCAGTGTCGTGCCGTCCAGGTTGCCGCGCGTTTCTACCTCGGCGCGGCGCAGGCGCAGCACTTCTACCTCGGAGATTGCGCCGTCTTTCACCAGGGGAGCCGACATGCTGATTTCGCGCTGTAAGAGCCCCAGGCTATTGCGGAATTGACGCTGCTTCGAGCGCAGTTCGTTCAATTCCTGTTCACGTTGGCGACGTTGCTCGTCGAGAATTGCCAGTTCATCCGCCAGACGGCTCTGGCGCGACCGATACAGGGCGATTTCCGCCTCTGCCAGCTCTGGCGCCTCGGTCAGCACTTCTTCCGGCATGACCAGTTCGCCGCCTTCGACCTCGGCAGTCAGGCGGGCAAGGGTCGCCTGTTTGCCAAGCTGTTCGGCCCGGGTTTCCTGGACATTGGAGGCGAACCGGGTGTCGTCCAGGCGCAATAGCGGGGCGCCTTTCTCGACGATCTGACCTTCGCGGACCAGGATCTCGGCAACGATGCCGCCTTCCAGGTTCTGCACCCGCTGCAGCTTGCCGGGCGGGATGGCCTTGCCCAGCCCGCGTGTCAGCTCCTCCACCTTGGCAAAGTGTGCCCAAAGCAGCCCGGTCAGCAAAAACGCCACCAGCGCCCAGAGCATCAGCCGAGCTGATCGGGGGGAGTCCTCCAGAATGGCGTGGGTCAGATCCGGCAATGGCGTGTCTGCAGCCGCGGCGCTAGCGGGGGCAGGCTTGTTACCCAACTGCAGGGTGGGTTTAGCTCCGTGCGACATTCACGTGTCCTTTGCGCAAGGCTTCCAGTACCTGTTCCTTGGGGCCGTCGGCGACAATCTTGCCGCCGTCAATCACAATCAGCCGGTTCACCAGCGACAGCATTGAAGCCCGGTGGGTCACCAGCAACAGCGTACGGTTGTGCAAAATGGGTTGCAGCTGACGCTTGAGGCGTTCCTCGCTGCTGTTGTCCATGGCGCTGGTGGGTTCATCCAGCACCAGCAGAGGGGGGTCAAGCAGCAGCGCGCGGGCGACTGCCACGGCCTGACGCTGGCCGCCCGAGAGGTTCATGCCGCGCTCGCCAACCTGCAGATTCAGCCCAAGCGGGTGCAGGCGGGCGAACTCGCTAACCCCGGCCATGTCGGCTACTTGCTGCAGGCGCTCGTCGTCTACGTAGCGCGCGCCCAGGGTCAGGTTGTCGCGCAGGGTGCCGTTGAACAGTTGAATATCCTGCGGTACGTAACCGATGTTGTGGCGCAGGTCGGCTACCTCCAGTTGCTGGATATCAACGCCATCAACCAGCAGATGTCCGCTGTCGGGCTGATACAGATTCAGCAGCAGCTTCTCCAGTGTGCTTTTGCCCGAACCACTGCGTCCGATGATGCCGATGTGCTCGCCGGGCAGGATGCGCAGGTTCAGGTGGTCGAGCGCCGGGTATTGCTGGCCAGGATAGGTAAAGCAGAGGTCCCGTGCCTCGATGGCCCCATGCAGCTGGCGGCGTTGAGTCGCAATGGCCTGAGGCTGGCGCTCCTGCGGCATGCTCATCATTTCGTCGGTAGTGCCGATGGTCAGGCGCGCCTGCTGGTAGCGCGTGAGCAGACTGGATACCTGTGACAGCGGTGCCAGGGCGCGGCTGTTGAGCAGGTAGCAGGCGATCAAACCGCCCATGCTGATGGCGCCATCGCCGATCAGATAGACCCCGCTGACAATCATCGCGATGCCGGCCAGCTGCTGTATGAACAGGGTGCCGTTGACCGCGAGAGTCGAGAGTTTTCGCGCTTTCATCTCCAGGCGCCCGAGCGCGCCCACGGTGGTTTCCCACTGGCGCTGCTTTTCGCTTTCGGCGCAGTTGACCTTCAGCAGGTCGATGCCGCCCAAGGTCTCGATCAGCATCGCCTGGCGTTCACTCGACAGGTGCAGGGTCTGATCTATGCAGCGCGACAGCGGCCCCTGAATAAGCCAGCCCAGCAATAACGTCAGAGGAAAGGCCAGCAGCGGAATGGCGACCAGTGGTCCGCCGATTATTCCGATTACCAGCAGGATCAGCAGTGAGAACGGCACATCAATCAGGCTGGTCAGGGTCAGCGAGGTCAAAAAGTCGCGCAGGCTCTGAAACTCGTGAATATTCTGCGCAAAACTGCCGACCCGCGTCGGGCGGGCCTTGAGGTTCATGCCGAGAATTCGCTCAAACAGCGTCGCCGACAGGATGATGTCGGTCTTTTTCCCGGCAAGATCGAGGAAGTAGCTGCGCAGTGTGCGCAGGATCAAATCAAACAACAGTGCCAGCGATATGCCGATAGCCAGTACCCACAGCGTAGTCGTGGCCTGGTTGGGTACCACCCGATCGTAGACGTTCATGACAAACAGCGGCGTCATCAACGCAATCAGATTGATCAGGAAGCTGGCCACCATCGCATCGGAATACAGGCGACGTGAAAGCCGCAGGGTATCCTTGAACCAGTGTTTCGTGCGAGGCAGCGGGGAATCGAACTGCACTTCGAAGCGGTGTCTGGGCTGGGCAAAAAAGGCTTTGCCGCTATACAGCTCTGCCAGTGCCGACTTGTCCATCAGCTTGGCGCCGCCGGCGGACTCACTGGTCAGCAGGCGTGCCTTGCCGTCCTGCCAGGACTCAAGCACAACGTTGCGGCCATCCTTGAGAAACAGCAGTGCGGGCAGGGCAATGGCGTCAATCTGGTCCAGCGGACGATTGAGGATTCGACCTTGCAGATTGGCCCTTGCCGCCGCGCGAGGCAGCAACTCCGGCGTCAGGCGCTGGTCGCGCAGGGGTAAGCCGGCGGCAAGCACGCCACGACTGGTCCGCACCTGCAGGCAGGTGCAGAGAATCAGCAGCGCATCAAGCAGTGGATCGTCGAAGCGGCTGCGGGGGTCGTCCCCCGCGTTGTTGCTCGCCCCCTGTTCGGGGCCTTGCGGCCCCGTCAGTACATCAGGCGTTGTCAAAACGTTATTGACCTGTCGGCAAATCGGAGTTGGAAGAGCCGGAATCGCTCAGAGCCATGGATTCAGCCGGCGGGACTACCGACTGGCTGCGCAGCAGTTCGCCGGCTACGGCCAGCAGGCGGTACTGCGCCAGGTACTCGGAGAACCGGGTTTCGGTCAGCCGGCGCTGGGCAGTAAACAGCTCGTTTTCGCTGTCCAGCAGGTCGAGCAGGGTGCGCTCGCCGATGTTGAACT
Organism: Halopseudomonas sp. MFKK-1; assembly: GCF_027474385.1. NCBI lineage: Bacteria > Pseudomonadati > Pseudomonadota > Gammaproteobacteria > Pseudomonadales > Pseudomonadaceae > Halopseudomonas > Halopseudomonas sp. MFKK-1. The sequence goes on along the minus strand of NZ_CP114836.1, from coordinate 3,692,623 downwards.
GTGAGCGATAGGCTTCGCGAACGCGAACGGTATGATCAACGTACTGCTGGGCGATAGGCACCTGTTTGCGCGCGCTGTCCATGGCGTTCCACGCCAGCCGCAACTCTTCGCTCAACTGACGGTAGGCGTTATTGCGAATCTCGATTGCTTCGTTGATCTGATGCGCGCTGGACGCCATGCGAGCCTTGTCACGGCCGCCGCTGAACAGGTTGTAGCGCATGCGCACCATAGCCTGCCATTCGTTGTAGTGGCCGTCGGTGCCGTCCAGATCATTGTCGAAGTTGCGTGACAGCTCCAGGTCAAAACGCGGGTAGAAGGGCGACTTGGCGGCCTCGTACTGGCGTTCGGCGGCGGTGCGATCGGCCTCGGCGGTCTTGATGTACGGGTTATTGGGGATGTCCTGCAGTGCTGCTTCCACCGACTCGGGCAGCATGCCGGTAATGGGCGCGGGCAGTGTCAGATCGCCCGGTGGCTGGCTGACGATGCTGTAATAGACTGCTTCGGCATCGGCCAGGTTGGCCTGTTCGGTAACCAGATTGTTGCGGGCCAGGGCCAGACGCGCTTCGGCCTGATCCAGGTCGGCATTGCGGCCGACGCCGCGCTCGCTGCGCAGGCGGATCTGATCATGAACACGTTCGTGGCTGCGCATGTTTTCCTCAGCCAGGCGTACCATCTCGCGGCGCATCAGTACCTGATGGTAGGCGTCGGCAGTGGCCAGGCCGATCTGCTCGGCGGTGCTCAGTACGCGGTAGGCGCGGGAGTTGACGGTCGCGACGTTGCGGCCAACCTCGTTGGCGGTGGCAAAGCCGTCGAACAGCATTTGCCCGAGACGCAGTGCGCCCTCGCCGCGGTTCAGTTTTTCCCAGTGCTCACCCGCAGCGCGAGTGGCCGGACTGTCGGTGCCTTCCCTGCCGTAGCCGCCGGTCAGATCAACCGTCGGGTAATATCCTGCCCGTGCTCCCCTGAGGTCTTCTTCCGCTGAAAGTCGGCTGCTGGCAGAAGCGCGCAGCTCCGGGTGGTTGTCGATAGCGGTCTGGATGGCTTCGGGCAGCGACTGCGCCGAAACCGCCAGAGAGACGGACAGGGTCAGCGGCAGTACAAGAAACTGCCACGGGGTTAAGGATTTCATAGATCCTCCTTGATGGTGCGCCGGTAGTATTTGTGCGGTGGATGACAGGCTCCACGCATGCTCTCAAGTCTAGTCAGGCTTTTCGACGGGAGAGCTATCTCTGTAATACTGTTTTGATACTAAATTGGAGCAGCTTCCTGCGGCTATATTGCCAAAGCATCTAAAACAGTAAGAGCGTGTTCCCTGAAGGTTTAGTATATTTACACATAGTCATCAAATTGACGAATGAATATTTATGTTATTTCATCGTCAATTGGTTGGCTTTGAATCTCGCGCGTCGTAGGGTGGCTGTCTCGTCAGGGGAAGTCTAGCGGAGCCGGCGTTGAGGGTAGTGAAGGGAAGCCGAGGGTTCCCGGGTGATGTCAGGAATTGACAGTCCCGGGGCTGTTGTCCACATGAAATGAAAGGAGTCATGAAAATGGCTACCAGCGCAAAAGTTACTCAGGTTGTCGGTCAGGTCTTTGCAGTCGCGCCCAGCGGGGAGAAGCGCCTGCTGGTTGAAGGCGACCGCTTGATGGCCGGTGAGCAGGTATTTACCGGCGAGCAGGGCAGTGTATCGCTTGAATTGAGCGATGGTCGCGAGGTCGACCTGGGTCGTGACTCTTCCTTCCGCGTTGCCGACGATGAAGCTGCCGCAGCAACAGACCAGCCCCAGGATCTGGATATTGACGCCATTCAGGCGGCGATCGCAGCCGGTGTTGACCCGACCCAATTGCTTGAGGCGACAGCGGCCGGTCCGGCGGCCGGCGCAGCGGGTGCCGGTGGTCAGGGTGGTGGCCATTCCTTCGTTTTGCTTGATCGTCTTGATCTGCGTGTGACCCCCGACGTTGGCCTGGATACCGGCCCGATTGCGTCCGCTCCCCTTGAGATTCCCAACGACGAAGACCTGTTTCTGCCCGAGGATGGCGGCCCGGTTATTTCCATTACACCGGTTGAGCCCGGCGGCGATGTAGACGGTGCGCAGGCGGTGGAAGGCGGCTCTCTCGACTTTCTGGTGTCCCTCTCTGCACCCAGCACGGTGCCGGTTACCTTTACCTGGAGCGTCACCCTGGGCTCGGCTGATGGCGATGATCTGCCCGGCGGCACCCTCTTGACCGGTACGGTCACCATTCCGGCCGGTGAGACCAGTTATCTGCTGTCGATTCCGACCTTCGATGACGCTCTTTTCGAAGGCGGTCCAGGTTCCTTTGAAGACCTGGTTGTGTCCATTACCGATGTTGTCGCGGCGGTGTCGGGTGATGTGTCTGCCGTGGGCCTGATCGAAGACAATGACGCCATTCCGGTCGTCAACCTGGACGATGCTGATGGTATCGGCGCACAGACCGTCGAAGGCGGCGATCTGGTATTCGGCATCACCATGAGCGGTGCGTCCGATGAGGACGTGACCGTCAACTGGACAATGACCCTGGGCAGTGCCGAAGCCGACGACCTGACTTCACCGATCGAGTACAGCGGCAGTGTATTGATTCCGGCAGGCAGCACGACGGGTCAGATCATCATTCCGACCTTCGATGACAGCTTGTTCGAAGGTGGTGCGGGCAGTTTCGAAAACCTGACCATGACCCTGACCTCGGTATCGGGTGCGAATCTGGGCAGCACAACCAGCGTGACTGGTCAGATCGAAGACAACGAAGAGGTCCCGGTCATTGATCTGGTCGAGACCGACGTGCAGGGCGTGGGCGCCATCGCCGTGGAAGGCGAAGACCTGGTGTTCAACCTGGAAATGAGCGGGCCGTCGGACACTGACGTCACCGTGACCTGGACCCTGACACTGGATGGCAGCGCTGAAGCCAATGACCTGACTGGCCCGATCACCTACACCGGTGTGGCGACCATTCTGGCCGGTGAAACCACCGCTGAAATCCGCGTACCGACCTTTGACGATGCGCTGTTCGAGGGTGGTGAAGGCACCTTTGAAAACCTGACCATGACCCTGAGCAACCCGAACGGGGCGACGCTGGGTACTGCCAGCCTGCAGGGTCAGATCGAAGACAACGAAGATATCCCGGTCATTGATCTGGTCGAGACCGACGTGCAGGGCGTGGGCGCCATCGCCGTGGAAGGCGAAGACCTGGTGTTCAACCTGGAGATGAGCGGGCCGTCGGACACCGACGTCACCGTGACCTGGACCCTGACGCTGGATGGCAGCGCTGAAGCCAATGACCTGACTGGCCCGATCACCTACACCGGTGTGGCGACCATTCTGGCCGGTGAAACCACCGCTGAAATCCGCGTACCGACCTTTGACGATGCGCTGTTCGAGGGTGGTGAAGACACCTTTGAAAACCTGACCATGACCCTGAGCAACCCGAACGGGGCGACGCTGGGCACCGCCAGCCTGCAGGGTCAGATCGAAGACAACGAAGAGGTCCCGGTCATTGATCTGGTCGAGACCGACGTGCAGGGCGTGGGCGCCATCGCCGTGGAAGGCGAAGACCTGGTGTTCAACCTGGAAATGAGCGGGCCGTCGGACACCGACGTCACCGTGACCTGGACCCTGACACTGGATGGCAGCGCTGAAGCCAATGACCTGACTGGCCCGATCACCTACACCGGTGTGGCGACCATTCTGGCCGGTGAAACCACCGCTGAAATCCGCGTACCGACCTTTGACGATGCGCTGTTCGAGGGTGGTGAAGACACCTTTGAAAACCTGACCATGACCCTGAGCAACCCGAACGGGGCGACGCTGGGCACCGCCAGCCTGCAGGGTCAGATCGAAGACAACGAAGAGGTCCCGGTCATTGATCTGGTCGAGACCGACGTGCAGGGCGTGGGCGCCATCGCCGTGGAAGGCGAAGACCTGGTGTTCAACCTGGAAATGAGCGGGCCGTCGGACACCGACGTCACCGTGACCTGGACCCTGACACTGGATGGCAGCGCTGAAGCCAATGACCTGACTGGCCCGATCACCTACACCGGTGTGGCGACCATTCTGGCCGGTGAAACCACCGCTGAAATCCGCGTACCGACCTTTGACGATGCGCTGTTCGAGGGTGGTGAAGACACCTTTGAAAACCTGACCATGACCCTGAGCAACCCGAACGGGGCGACGCTGGGCACCGCCAGCCTGCAGGGTCAGATCGAAGACAACGAAGAGGTCCCGGTCATTGATCTGGTCGAGACCGACGTGCAGGGCGTGGGCGCCATCGCCGTGGAAGGCGAAGACCTGGTGTTCAACCTGGAAATGAGCGGGCCGTCGGACACCGACGTCACCGTGACCTGGACCCTGACACTGGATGGCAGCGCTGAAGCCAATGACCTGACTGGCCCGATCACCTACACCGGTGTGGCGACCATTCTGGCCGGTGAAACCACCGCTGAAATCCGCGTACCGACCTTTGACGATGCGCTGTTCGAGGGTGGTGAAGACACCTTTGAAAACCTGACCATGACCCTGAGCAACCCGAACGGGGCGACGCTGGGCACCGCCAGCCTGCAGGGTCAGATCGAAGACAACGAAGAGGTCCCGGTCATTGATCTGGTCGAGACCGACGTGCAGGGCGTGGGCGCCATCGCCGTGGAAGGCGAAGACCTGGTGTTCAACCTGGAAATGAGCGGGCCGTCGGACACCGACGTCACCGTGACCTGGACCCTGACACTGGATGGCAGCGCTGAAGCCAATGACCTGACTGGCCCGATCACCTACACCGGTGTGGCGACCATTCTGGCCGGTGAAACCACCGCTGAAATCCGCGTACCGACCTTTGACGATGCGCTGTTCGAGGGTGGTGAAGACACCTTTGAAAACCTGACCATGACCCTGAGCAACCCGAACGGGGCGACGCTGGGCACCGCCAGCCTGCAGGGTCAGATCGAAGACAACGAAGAGGTCCCGGTCATTGATCTGGTCGAGACCGACGTGCAGGGCGTGGGCGCCATCGCCGTGGAAGGCGAAGACCTGGTGTTCAACCTGGAAATGAGCGGGCCGTCGGACACCGACGTCACCGTGACCTGGACCCTGACACTGGATGGCAGCGCTGAAGCCAATGACCTGACTGGCCCGATCACCTACACCGGTGTGGCGACCATTCTGGCCGGTGAAACCACCGCTGAAATCCGCGTACCGACCTTTGACGATGCGCTGTTCGAGGGTGGTGAAGACACCTTTGAAAACCTGACCATGACCCTGAGCAACCCGAACGGGGCGACGCTGGGCACCGCCAGCCTGCAGGGTCAGATCGAAGACAACGAAGAGGTCCCGGTCATTGATCTGGTCGAGACCGACGTGCAGGGCGTGGGCGCCATCGCCGTGGAAGGCGAAGACCTGGTGTTCAACCTGGAAATGAGCGGGCCGTCGGACACCGACGTCACCGTGACCTGGACCCTGACACTGGATGGCAGCGCTGAAGCCAATGACCTGACTGGCCCGATCACCTACACCGGTGTGGCGACCATTCTGGCCGGTGAAACCACCGCTGAAATCCGCGTACCGACCTTTGACGATGCGCTGTTCGAGGGTGGTGAAGACACCTTTGAAAACCTGACCATGACCCTGAGCAACCCGAACGGGGCGACGCTGGGCACCGCCAGCCTGCAGGGTCAGATCGAAGACAACGAAGAGGTCCCGGTCATTGATCTGGTCGAGACCGACGTGCAGGGCGTGGGCGCCATCGCCGTGGAAGGCGAAGACCTGGTGTTCAACCTGGAAATGAGCGGGCCGTCGGACACCGACGTCACCGTGACCTGGACCCTGACACTGGATGGCAGCGCTGAAGCCAATGACCTGACTGGCCCGATCACCTACACCGGTGTGGCGACCATTCTGGCCGGTGAAACCACCGCTGAAATCCGCGTACCGACCTTTGACGATGCGCTGTTCGAGGGTGGTGAAGACACCTTTGAAAACCTGACCATGACCCTGAGCAACCCGAACGGGGCGACGCTGGGCACCGCCAGCCTGCAGGGTCAGATCGAAGACAACGAAGAGGTCCCGGTCATTGATCTGGTCGAGACCGACGTGCAGGGCGTGGGCGCCATCGCCGTGGAAGGCGAAGACCTGGTGTTCAACCTGGAAATGAGCGGGCCGTCGGACACCGACGTCACCGTGACCTGGACCCTGACACTGGATGGCAGCGCTGAAGCCAATGACCTGACTGGCCCGATCACCTACACCGGTGTGGCGACCATTCTGGCCGGTGAAACCACCGCTGAAATCCGCGTACCGACCTTTGACGATGCGCTGTTCGAGGGTGGTGAAGACACCTTTGAAAACCTGACCATGACCCTGAGCAACCCGAACGGGGCGACGCTGGGCACCGCCAGCCTGCAGGGTCAGATCGAAGACAACGAAGAGGTCCCGGTCATTGATCTGGTCGAGACCGACGTGCAGGGCGTGGGCGCCATCGCCGTGGAAGGCGAAGACCTGGTGTTCAACCTGGAGATGAGCGGACCGTCGGACACCGACGTCACCGTGACCTGGACGCTGATGCTGGATGGCAGCGCCGAAGCCAATGACCTGACTGGCCCGATCACCTACACCGGTGTGGCGACCATTCTGGCCGGTGAAACCACCGCTGAAATCCGCGTACCGACCTTTGACGATGCGCTGTTCGAGGGGGGTGAAGACACCTTTGAAAACCTGACCATGACCCTGAGCAACCCGAACGGGGCGACGCTGGGCACCGCCAGCCTGCAGGGTCAGATCGAAGATAACGACTCCTTCTCTGGTGGCACCACCGATCAGTATGGGGTCACCGAGGGCAGCACTCTGGATACAGACGCCGATGGCACTATCAATGGCGTCCTGTTCAATGATCCGGCTGGCCGCAGCGTATCGAGCGTGTCCAACAATGCAGATGGCACTGGCGGTACAGCCGTCGGCTCGACGGGTGCTGTGTTGACCACCGCGCTGGGTGGCACGGTTACCGTCTATGCCAACGGCGAGTTCACCTATGACGCGCCGGTGCTGGATCACCCGCTTGCCGATCCGTATCTGACCGACAGTTTCTACTACACCGCCACTGACGGCACCAATACCGCAGACCCGGTACTGGTCAACATCCGTGTGTATGACACAGTGCCCCTGATCTCTGCAGTAGACGATATGACTACCTCGAATGAGGCTGGTGTTACCGTCGGCAACTGGTTTTATAGCGGTGGTGCCGATGGCCTGTCGGATGTTGCATCCGACCTGGAAAGCGGCATCAATTTGAGCTTCGATACTGCAGGCTTGGGTGAGGCATTCTCCGCCGTGCGCGAAGACGTCTACAACGCCGGCGAGTATCAGGGTGAGCTGCTGACCGTCAGTTATGCCGACGGTACCGACAGCTACACTTACTTCACCCTGTTCATGAAGGTGGATGGCACCTACGAATTTAATCTGGTTACGCCCAAGCCAACCGGCTCGGAAGATGTGGTATTCACCAGCATCAACGGGGGTATCGCTCCTACGCTGTGGGCGTCTCAGGTTATCAATAACTATGATGGGGCGACCGATATTCGCTTCACCGCGACCAAGAACGGCAGCACCGACGAGGTGAACTGGGGTAATCAGGGCATTGGCTCCGACAACAACCTGTTCTCAATTGGCGAAACACTGACGCTGGCGTTCTTTGACGCCACCGGTACTTCAACCCTGCCGGCGGCGGACGCGACCAAACTGGTCGATTCAGCCACCCTGACGTTCAACTTCAATGGCAGCGGCGATGACGCCAAAATCAGCATCGATGTGCTGGATGAAAACGGTGACGTCATCGCCACGTTGAATGACATCGCGCTGACCGACACCTCACCGACGATTCTGATCAGTGCCGATGATCTGAATATCGATGGTTTCTATGGCGTCACCATCAAGCACCAGGGTGGCTTTGACAGCACCAATGGTGATGAGATTCGTCTGGCCTCGATGGATATCGAAACCGCGTTGCTGCCGGAAGATACCCATCTGGACTTCGGGGTCGAGATCGTCGATGCCGATGGCGACACCGACGATGCCCAGTTCAGCGTCGACGTGAATTCACCAGCGATTGACCAGCTGATTGTTGGTACCGCCGAAGATGACACCCTCAACGCCGGGCGCGGCAACGACATCATCATCGGTGATGTCGAAGGCTCCTACAGTGTCGTTGTGCCGGATGACTACAACATCGCCCTGATGGTGGATTTGTCTGCAAGTATGAATGACAGCTCGGGTACCGCAGGCAAAAGCCGTCTGGAACTGATGAAAGAGTCGCTCACCAAACTGGTCAATGACCTCGGCTCGCATGGTGGTGTGGTGAACGTCCGGCTGATCACCTTCGGTGGCGATGTCGGCCAGGAAACCAGCTACTCACTGAACAGCCCGGCTCAGCTCAATGCTTTGCTGCTGGCAATTTCCGGCCTGGCAGCTTACTCGGGCTCTACCGATATGGGCGGCACCAACTACGAGGCTGTGCTGCGCGCAGCCAAGAGCTGGTTCGATACCCAGACCCCTGGTACGCCTGACTTTGAAAACCTGGCGCTGTTCCTGACTGACGGTAACCCGACATTCCATCTGAACAGTAGCGGTAACCCGACCGATGGCGGCAGTGGCAACAGCACCCAGTACTGGGATCTGGCTGATGCAGTAAGCGCCATGGCCTCGCTGGTGGGGCAGCCCTACAGCGTCAAGATCAATGCCATTGGCATTGGTGACGGCAGTAATACGGACTATCTCCGCTTCTTCGACAACACCGATACCACAGGCAATGCCTCGGTTTGGGTCGACGGGTGGCGGATCAGAGGGCCGGTCGGCGAGGTTGAAAACGTCGATACCGCAGAGGACCTGGAGCTGGCTCTGGACAGCAGCGTGACCGTGGTACCGAAGGTTGGTGATGACACCCTGGTCGGCACAGCCGGTGATGACATCATTTATGGCGACACCGTCAGCTCGGACAGCCTGGGTACCGACTACGCCGGCATGGGTTATCAGGGTATTGTCGATTACCTGACTGACACCCTCGGCCATGCGCCCAGCACCGAAGAAGTTATCGCACTGCTGCGGGCCAACCCGCTGGACTTCTATGACCAGACCACCACCGAAGGTGGGGCCGATACCATCACCGCCGGTGCTGGTAACGACCTGCTGATGGCCGGTGCCGGCGATGACGTACTGATCGGCGGTCAGGGCAATGACATCCTCTACGGTGGCCTCGGCTCTGACACCTTCGTCTGGCAGAGCGGTGATGCCGGCGCGGTTGGCACCCCGGCAGTCGACATGGTCATGGACTTCTCCCTCGGGACCGACGTGCTTGACCTCAGTTCGCTGCTGGGCGATATCACTCCCTCTGAAATTGCTGACTATCTGCAGGTCTCCAGCGCCTCGGTTGATGGCGTGGCTAGTGCCCAGCTCAATATCAGCACTACAGGCGATATTGCCAGCGGTGCGGATCAGGTGATTCTGGTCAAGGGGCTCAGCGTGTCTGATATCAACAGCATGCTGGCAGGCCCGGATCCGAGCCTGATTGTCTAAGCGTCAGTAAAAGCAAGGGCCAGGGGCCGACATCGGGTGACCGGTGTCGGCCCTTGTTCTATAGTCGCTGTATCAATCCAGCCTCCGGCAGAAGGGGAGTGCATGTACGTCAAGCGTGACACCGATGGCGCAATCAGCGCGATTTCCAGCGAGGCCGGCAACGGCTTCTCCGAATGGCTGGCCGATGACGCAAGGGAACTGATGGAGTGGCAGCAGGGCCGCTCGATGAAGGAAAGCCTGCAACGTCTTCAAGGCAGCGATGCCGATATGATCCGGGTGCTGGAAGACCTGATCGAAGTCCTGTTGCAGCGTGGCGTCATTCGCATTACCGACCTGCCAGAAGCCGCCGTCGCCAAACTCAACAGCCGCTCCGCCGAACGGGCGAAGCTCAGTGAACTGAGCGGCCTGATCGATCAAGACGAGCTGGATGTACTGATCTAGCTCACCCCGTCACTCCCATCTTTTCCTCTCATCCCCGCGAAGGCGGGGATCCAGCGACCCCGGGTACTAACCGGGCACATGGGTTACACATCAAACCGCATCATGCCAATCACCGACACCACCACCTGCGGCCTCAAGGCTCGCCACACGTCGTGACCGGGTTCGCCGAATCGCCCGGCATATCCGTTTATGATCCTGGGCATGCAATACGCCGCCGGATTGCGGCAACAGACAATAACAACCAGGCAAAAGGAATTTGCTGATGAACCAACACCCCTATCCGCGGGTGCAGCACCATGGCGCGGTCAACGGCGTGACCGGGTCCTGCCACCAACTGTGGATGACACCGACCGACAGCCTGCTGATCGACTGCGGCCTATTCCAGGGCGCCGAGACCTCCGGCGCCGGTGCCGGCCAGGATCAGCTCGCCATCGAGTTCCCCCTCGACTCGGTACATGCACTGCTGCTCACCCACGTCCATGTTGATCACGTGGGGCGCTTGCCCTGGTTGCTGGCAGCCGGTTTTGATCAGGCCGTTCATGCTACCGACGCCTCGGCGTTGCTGCTGCCTGCCGTACTGGAGGATGCCTTCCGGGTTGGCGTGCGCCCGGATGCGGCGCTGGCCTCGCGCTATGTCGCCGCCGTCTCCGCGTTACTCCAGGGGCACGCCTACGGGCAGTGGGTCAGCCTAATCACCCGGGACGATCTCATTTGCCGGATTCGCTTCCAGCCGGCGGGGCATATTCTCGGGTCGGCCTATGTTGAAATCGATATCGACTATCCGCCGGAACAGCGCAGCCAACGTGTGGTCTTCTCCGGCGATCTTGGTGCCGCCGGCGCACCCCTGCTCGAACCGCCCCAGCCACCCGAGCGCGCCGATTTGCTGATACTGGAAAGCACCTACGGCGACCGCCTGCACGAAGATCGCGCCACCCGGCGTGCCCGCCTGCAGCGGGTGCTGGAACAGGCGCTGGCCGATGGCGGTACCGTGATCGTGCCGGCCTTCAGCATTGGCCGTACCCAGGAGCTGCTCTACGAACTCGAAGGCATCATGCACGACAACCCCGAGTGGCAGCAGATCCCCGTCATTCTGGATGCGCCGCTGGCCGGGCGTTTTACCGCCCTGTACCGCGAGCTGCGCCAGAGCTGGAACGCAGAAGGGCAGGCACGTCTTGCCGCCGGCCGGCGACCGCTCGGCTTTGATCAACTGCTCAAGGTGCAGACTCATGCCCAGCACCAGCGGATGCTTAACCGGCTGGTCAACACCCGCCGGCCGGCCGTGGTAATTACCGGCAGCGGCATGTGCAATGCCGGCCGGGTGGTCAACTACCTCAAGGCCATGCTGGGTGATATACGGCACAACGTCGTGTTTGTCGGCTACCAGGCCAAAGGCACACCCGGACATGCCATCCAGCAATACGGCCCCGCCGGTGGGTATGTTGAACTCGACGGTCAGCGTTACACCATCCGCGCCGGTGTTCATTCACTGGGAGGCTATTCCGCCCACGCCGATCAGGCCGGGCTGATAGCCTTTGTGCGCGACATTCCGGTTGCACCGCGGGAAGTGCGTCTGGTTCACGGAGACGCAGCAGCCAAAGCCGAATTGGCTGCGCAGCTGCGGGCTGATGCCAAAGCGCAGGACCGGTCGCTGAACGTTGTGATTGCAGACTGACCCTGGGTCAGCCACCACGGACGCGACATGTCGCGTCCCTACGGCTGGTGCGAGACACGTCACAGCGTCGCAGAGAATCATCCCGCGCACCGCCCTTTGTCGCGGCACAGCGTGCTGTGCCCAATGTGCACCCAACCCGAATGTAGGGCCACGACATGTCGTGGCCGCCCCCTCCGCAACGACAGCCTCTCAACCATTCGTCGTACACTGCGTGCGAATCATTCTCGATAATCCATTTGTATTATTGCCCGAACATACGTTTTGACTGTTAGAATCCCGGCGCAAACCAGCGTCAAAATGTTGCTTGCACCATCTTTGACTCACTGGTTATGATCCCGCCTCTCGTCAAAAGCTGGTGGCAATAAGCCATCTATTGAGCTGCTTCGAGACGCATGCCAGACGTGTTCAGGCGACTTCAGGATGACCCTGAAGATGTGAGCCAATCGCGGTTTTCAGGGTTTGCCTGTGCTAGTCGGCAGTCAGCGATGAACCATGCGGTTGCGCTTTGCTCGAACGGCAATCGACTGCCCCTCGTGACGGGACACGAGTCTTGCAAAGGAAGATTGACGGTATGTGCGGAATTGTAGGTGGCATCGCCACGCGTGACCTGACCCCGGTTCTGCTGGAAGGGTTGCGGCGGCTGGAGTATCGCGGTTACGACTCGGCCGGCATTGCCGCGCTGGATGCTGCCGGAGCGGTGAATCGTGCCCGCTCCACCGGCAAGGTCGCCGAGCTTGAACAGCGGCTCGCCCGGCAACCGCTCATGGGCCAACTGGGAATCGCCCACACCCGCTGGGCAACCCATGGCAAGGCCAGTGAGCAGAACGCCCACCCGCATTGTTCCGACCGTCTGGCTATCGTCCACAACGGCATCATCGAGAATCACCACCCGTTGCGCCTGCAGCTGCAGGAACTTGGCTACGTATTCACCTCCGAGACCGACACCGAAGTGGTCGCCCACCTGCTGGCTCACCACTACGGCCGTCAGCAGAACATGCTCAGCGCCCTGCGCTGCACGCTGGCCGAACTGCGCGGTGCCTTTGCCCTCGGCATCATCCATCAGGATGAACCCGACACCCTGTATTGCGCCCGCATGGGCAGCCCGCTGGTCATCGGCGTTGGCAGCGGCGAGCATTACATCGGCTCCGACCCCCTGGCCCTGCTGCAGGTGACCGACCGCTTTATCTATCTGGATGAAGGCGAACACGCCCGGCTGACCCGTGACGACTGCCAGATCTGGAGCAAGCAGAACCAGCTGGTGCAGCACGCCGTGCAGCAATACCAGCACGCGGCCCTGAGCATGGAAAAGGGCGAGTATCAGCACTTCATGCTCAAGGAAATCTTTGAGCAGCCCGCAGCCATCGCCGACACGCTGGATGGCCTGCTCGCGGATGATCATGTCCTCACCGCCGCCCTCGGCCCCGGGGCTGAAAGCCAGTTGCCGCTGATCCGCAATATTCACATCGTCGCCTGCGGCACCAGCTATCACGCCGGTATGGTTGCCCGCTACTGGATAGAAGAGCAGACGGGCCTGCCCTGTCAGGTCGAGGTCGCCAGCGAATACCGTTACCGTCAGGTCTGTGTGCCCGATGGCACCCTGCTGATCGCCATCTCCCAATCCGGAGAAACGGCCGATACCCTGGCTGCGTTGCGCTATGCCCGCGAGCAGCAATACCTGGGCACCCTGGCGATTTGCAACGTGCCGGGCAGCTCCCTGGTGCGTGAGGCAGACTGGCGGTTGCTGACCCATGCCGGCCCTGAAATTGGTGTGGCCTCCACCAAGGCGTTTACCACCCAACTCACTGCACTGCTGTGGCTGACCACGGCATTAGCCCAGGTGCGTGAGCGCGCCCCTGAAATCATCGCCGCCAATGTGCGGGCTTTGCGCAGCCTGCCGGCCCGCATCAGCGACACACTGGAGCTGGCCCCGGCGATTGCTGAGCTGGCAAAGCAGTTTCAGGCAAAGCATCACGCCTTGTTCCTGGGCCGCGGGCCTCATTACCCCATCGCGATGGAAGGGGCGCTCAAGCTCAAGGAAATTTCCTACATTCACGCAGAAGCCTACGCCGCCGGCGAGCTAAAACACGGCCCACTGGCCCTGGTCGACGACGACATGCCCGTCGTCAGCGTCGCCCCCAGCGACAGCCTGCTGGAGAAGCTCAAGTCCAACTTGCAGGAAGTCCGCGCCCGCGGCGGGCAATTGATCAACTTCGCCTGCGAACGCGCCGCGCTTGACGACGGTGAAGGCATCACCCATATCGCCATGCCCTGGGTGTACGAAACTGTTTCTCCGATTCTGTACACCATCCCGCTGCAACTACTCAGCTACCATGTTGCCCTGATCAAGGGCACGGATGTAGATAAGCCCCGTAATCTGGCCAAGTCGGTCACGGTGGAGTAGCCCTACTTGCACCGTTGGTCGCAGCCGAACGGTTGCCAGTGACGGTGCGCAGATTCTTCTTCTATACATAGTCAACGCAATACGGATAACAGCATGCACAAACTGGAAGACATCAAACTCGCGATCATCGGCCTCGGCTACGTTGGCTTGCCGCTGGCGGTCGAGTTTGGCAAGCAGCGCCCGGTTATCGGCTTCGATATCAACCAATCGCGCATCAATGCCCTGCGCGAAGGCCATGACAGCACGCTGGAAGTCTCCGACCAGGAGCTCAAGCAAGCCTGCTTGCTTTCCTATTCTGCCGATACTGCCGATCTTGAAGCGGCTAACGTCTATATCGTCACAGTGCCCACACCCATTGATGAGCACAAGCAACCCGATCTGACTCCCCTGCGCAAGGCGTCGGAAACCATCGGCAAAACGCTTAAGCACGGCGACATTGTCATCTACGAATCCACCGTCTATCCCGGCGCAACGGAAGAAGAGTGCATTCCGGTGCTGGAACGGGTATCCGGCCTGGTGTTCAATCAGGATTTCTTCGCCGGCTACAGCCCCGAACGCATCAACCCGGGCGACAAGGAACACCGCGTCACCACCATCAAGAAAGTGACATCCGGTTCCACCCCTGAAGTGGCAGATCTGGTGGATGCGCTCTACAACCAGATCATCACCGCAGGCACACATAAGGCGACCAGCATCAAGGTCGCTGAAGCCGCCAAGGTCATTGAAAATACCCAGCGTGACCTGAACATCGCCCTGATCAACGAGCTTGCGGTGATCTTCAACAAGATGGGCATTGATACCGAGGCCGTGCTCAAGGCAGCCGGCACCAAATGGAACTTCCTGCCGTTCCGTCCCGGCCTGGTGGGTGGTCACTGCATTGGCGTAGACCCGTATTACCTCACCCATAAGGCCCAGGCCATCGGCTACCACCCGGAAATCATCCTGGCCGGACGCCGCCTGAATGACAGCATGGGGGCTTACGTCGTATCTCAGCTGGTCAAGGGCATGCTTAAAAAGCGCATCCACGTAGAAGGTGCCCGCGTACTGATCATGGGCTTGACCTTCAAGGAGAACTGCCCCGATCTGCGTAATACCAAGGTGATCGACATCGTGCGCGAACTGGCCGAATACGACATTGCGGTCGACGTATACGACCCCTGGGTGTCAGCTGAAGAGGCGCAGCACGAGTATGGCATTACCCCGATAGCCAAGCCCCAACCGGGCAGTTACGACGGCATTGTGCTCGCAGTAGCCCACCAGCAGTTCGCTGCCATGAGCGAACAGGACTACCGTCAGCTCGGCAAGCCGCAGCATGTGCTGTATGACCTTAAGTATGTACTGCCAGAGGGCCAGTCAGACCTGCGCCTGTAAGCGCGGCCCTTAACCAGATACCAAAGCCGGTTCGCGCGATGGCCGAACCGGCTTGATCGTTTTTACGGAACAACACCATGACCCGTTACGAAGAACTGCTGCAGACGCTGCCTCAAGACCCAAAGACCTGGCTGGTTACCGGCGTTGCCGGCTTTATCGGTTCCAACCTGCTGGAAACCCTGCTCAAACTGGATCAGACCGTCATTGGTCTGGACAACTTTGCCACCGGCTACCAACGCAACCTGGATGAAGTGCAGAGCCTTGTGACTGCCGAACAATGGGCACGCTTCCGCTTTATAGAAGGGGACATCCGCAACCTGGATGACTGCCGCACGGCATGCGAAGGCGTGAACTACGTCTTGCATCAGGCCGCACTTGGCTCAGTGCCACGCTCCATCAATGACCCAATCACCACTAACGCCACCAACATTGATGGCTTCCTGAATATGTTGGTAGCGGCCCGCGACGCCAAGGTAGACAGCTTTACCTATGCAGCCAGCAGTTCCACCTACGGCGACCATCCAGGGTTGCCAAAAGTGGAGGATGTGATTGGCAAGCCGCTGTCGCCTTATGCAGTCACCAAATACGTGAATGAACTGTATGCAGACGTCTTTGCCAAAACCTACGGCTTCAACACCATTGGGCTGCGTTACTTCAATGTATTTGGCAAACGCCAGGATCCGGACGGGGCCTACGCGGCGGTGATTCCGAAGTGGACTGCAGCGATGATTCAGGGCGAGCCGGTCTATATCAATGGTGATGGCGAAACCAGTCGTGACTTTTGTTATATCGACAATACCGTGCAAGCCAATCTGCTAGCTGCGACAGCACAGTCTGCCGATGCGCGTAATCAGGTATACAACGTCGCTGTGGGTGACCGCACCACGCTGAATCAGTTATTCAACGCCATAAAGCAAAGCCTCGGCACTAACGGTGTGCTTGTCGGGAATGAACCGCACTATCGAGACTTTCGTGCAGGTGATGTGCGCCATTCCCAGGCTGATATTGATAAAGCAGAGCGGCTACTCGGTTACAGTCCGAGCTTCGATATTAATGCCGGCATTGATTTGGCGATGCCTTGGTACATAAGTCTCTTTAAATGATGGGCTATCAGCCTTTGATGGAAAAGGACTGCATTGATGTCTTTTAATGTAAAAAGGAGATTGCTCCAAGGTGTATTTGGTTTAGGGTTTATAGGGTTCATGTATTCGGCCCTGAACTTTATAGCAAATATATATATATCAAGGGTTTATGGCGTTGAGTCGTTTGCTAGCTACTCGCTGTTTATGTCATTAGCTGGGCTTATTGGTATATATTGTTCTGGAGGTATGGATGCAATTGTAATGCGATCCGGGAGTGCATTAGAGTTCGAGGAAAAAGTAAAAAAGGCTGGTGCAGTTGTTATTTATTTGACTCTGAGTTCTGTTCCGCTAGTAGCCTACTATATCTGCTTTGTCAAAGGTATGGGAGGTGTTGAAGTGTTGTTGTATGTAGTTGCAGCGTACACTGTTGGGCATAATACTTTTAAGCAAGGTGTTTCTGCTTACTTAAACAATCAGTCGAGATATCAAGCTATAGATAAAAGTGTTAGGGGCGGCTTCGGATTCGTTCTGCTGGTTATAGTAGGGCAGATGGGTATCAAAGAAGTGTTGACTCCTATTCTGCTTGCATGTCTTTGTATGTGCTTGTCTTTTCTCGCAACGAACGCATTTGTCAGGCGAAATGGGGTCGATGTTAACAAGCCCAGTTGGGCTATAGATGCATCGATGGTAGTTCCTGTGTTTTTTGTGTTGGCATGCAGCTTTTTAGTTAACTTACTGGTTGCAATTGATTTTATCTTCCTGAGCGTAGCTGATGAGCCTCAGGCTGTTGCAAAATACGCAGCTGCACAAAAGCTCTCCATAGTTTCTTCCGTCCTGATATTTTCCATAAATCTAGCGGCCGTACCCCTTCTGCTCAGAGCAAAGCGAGCAGGCGATGCCCCAGAAGCAAACGGAGTGGTAGCCTTTGCTGTGGTCTTGTCAATGCTCGCTTCTTTTATTTATTTGCTTGTTTGCGTTTTTTTTGGAGATTATTTGCTTTCGCTATTTGGTCCCCAATACGAAGAAGCTGACGTTCAGCTTGTATTGATAGTTTTAGCTGCCTCAGGTCTTGTGAATTCATTGTTTGGGCAAACGTTTACTTTGATGAAGGTTTATTGTAATGAAAAGCCTTTGTCAATATTTGTAATGTTGGCGGTAGTTGCAAAGATTTTGGTTTTAATGAGCTTTTATGATGAGCTCGGTATTCTTGCTGCGGGTGTCGGAACTTTAGTTGCTACTTTGGTTTGGAACGTTATGAGTTTCATTTACTTGTTGAGAGTAAATGGGGTCAGTGCTATAGGTATTGCATTAAAGGGTGTGCAGTGAAAATACTAATCGTTGGCGTAGGTAAATCAAAAAACGTAGGCGATCAGCTGATCGCGGCTTGTATTGGCGAGACTTTCAAAAACAAGTATCGCACAGTAGAGCTTCAATACTATGATTTTAACTTCGGCACATACGAAGTAAAGATAGGCTTTGGAGCTGCTGAGCGAACTACGGATGCGCAGGTATATATGTTGGCCGCTGAAAAGAAAATGTCATATTGGCCGCGTGCGCTGAAGAATTTGCTGGTTTTTTTATATCGTTACCGTTCTAATTATTGTGCAGTGAAGCAGGTGGTCAAGGATGCTGATCTTGTCGTTGTTGGCGGCGGACACCTCTTTATTGATAATTTTTTGAACTTTCCACTGCAGCTTTTTCTGTTATCAAAGGCTGGGAATAATAAGCGGAAAGTATACTGGTGTGTAGGAAGTTCGCAAAGAAAAAGTTTTCTCGCGAAATGGATTCTGCGAAATGCCATAGGGAACGATTCAGTGTTTACGAGGGATGAATCGTCGAGAGATTATTTAATAACGCAAGGGGTTGCTACTGCAGCGCAAGTAAAAAGTTTGTGTGATCCAGCCATATTTACCTGTGATCTCTATCAAGAAAATATGAAACTCAAAAGGGCGAGTCAAAGAAGTGGTGTTAAGGTGCTCGGACTTGCGGTTATGGACCCTATTGAAGCTTGGCGCCACTCTCACCTAACAATAACTAGAAAAAGAGCCGGAAAATTTTGGGCTTCAATAGCGAACGCGGTTAGTCCTGAGTTTGAATTGCATATAATGAGTAATGGTAATGAGTCTGATCAGGCTTTTATCGAGCAATATTTAATTCCAAGTGTACACAGACCCGTCAATGTGATTCAGCCGCCAACCGGGTGTAACGGCTTGATAAGCCAAATAAGCGAATGTGACGTTCTTATAGGTCAGCGCTTGCATGCGGTATTGCCTGCGATTTCATTAGGCGTTCCAACTATGGCTGTGAAATGGGATCACAAAGTGGAAAGTATCGTAAGTGCTTTGGGATGTTCTCAGTTATTGTGTACATTTGATGATTGTCCTGAAGATATCGTCTCTAAGGCAGAGGCAATGGTTGATGATATTCTTGAGGCGCCTAAGCTCGAAGAGCTTAAAGCATTATATTATCAAGAGCTGGCTTTGAAGATATGAAAGATAATGTAATTAACGTTTTGCATGTTGTCAGTAAGCTGGACGCCGGAGGCGTCGAAAAGTGGATCATAGATTTGGCTAAACTTCCAACAGTACGTTGTAATCACGTCGTGTTATCTGTATCTGGAAGCAAGGGTGTTTGGGATGAGAAGATGCAAAAAGGCTCAGTTCTGCATCATCCAAATTTTAAAAAAGGCAAGTTGAAGTTTATTCGTGAGTTCTATGCCTTGGTTAAGTCTGGGGAGTACGATGTTGTTCATGCACATCTATACCAGTTTTCAATGTTTCTTGTGGTTGCGGCCGCACTTGCAAGAGTTCCAGTGATAGTGAGCTCGCACAATGATAAAAAGGCACTACGCTCAAAAAGATATGGATCGAGATTGATTGAAAGCCTCAGAGCTTATGTCTCAAGCTTTATATTTGATAGGCTGGCTACGGTGCGTATTGCTGCAAGCGTTGACGCAGGGAATGACTTATTTAGATTTGGGGACTTTGTTGTTGTTCACTGCGGTGTTTTGATGAATACCTTGCCAGCGTCCTTGCCTGCGAAACGCAAAGGCCCGGATGATAAGATAAAAATGATTTCAATCGGCTCCCTTACTGAACAAAAAAATCATGCATTTCTAATCGAATTGGCGTCAGAACTGAAGAGAAGGGGGAATTTATTCTTCGTTATTGAGGTTTATGGCGAAGGAGCGCTAAGACAGAACCTTGAGCAAATGGCTATGAAGATGTCCGTGAGCGATTGCATAAGATTTCCAGGTTTGACGGATTCTGTACTGCAGAAATTAATCGAGGCAGATGTGTTTCTGTTTCCATCGATCTATGAAGGATTGGGTTTGGCGTTTATAGAGGCTCAGTCAGTGGGTATTAGTTGTGTGGTTTCAGATGCCATACCTCTAGAGGCTGATGTGGCTAAGGAGTGTATTACACGTTTGCCGTTAAATGTAAGTGAGTGGGCGGATGCACTTGAATCATCGCTTTCTTTAGCTGGCCCTCAACAAGCATATGTATGTAACTCAAAGATGCTTGCGTCTGATTTTAATATACTGAACTCAAAAATTAAAATTGAGAGTATTTATGAAGCGCTATGCTAGTCTGCAGGCTGCTGCAGTATTTTTGTTTTCATACATTGGCAGCGTAATTTGCTTGCATTCTGTTGGGCGCGAGTATTCAATTATATTTCTTTCTGTTGTTGTTTTTTTGATATTTTATTTGAGGTCTCGCAGGCTCGGACTGTTGCATTATTTCGGGGCGACATGCGCTGCACTAATATTTTATGCTATAAATTTCTATTATTTTAAAAATCTGGATGTCTTGGTTGGGCCAGATGAGATTAGGTTTAATGATGGCTTCTATAATTACATTTATTCTCCATTTGAATATGTAGCCTGGGCTGTTGGTAGTATTGTTGATTCGAAGATTGTGTTTTCTTCCTCATATCCTGTTTTAGGGGTTATTCTTTATCCTCTTTTTTCTGTTAGTGGGCCTTATGATCCCCAGTTGATGGTGTTGTTTAACCTTTCCCTTTTACTGGCTGTTGTGTGTTTCGGATTGTCGTCAGGTTATAGATGGTCCGTTTTGTTGGTTCTTTTGTCGCCTCAGATTTTGTATCATGCAAATATATATGCAAAAGACGTTCTTTCGCTGGCGTTGTGTTGTTTTGCTGTATATCTTTTTTATCGAAAGAATATCTTTCTATTCATGGCTGTCCTGGTTCTGGCTACGGCGCTTAGACCATATTCTGGAGTGGTGGTTTTCATATATATTTGTGTGCTTAACGGGTATTCAAAGATCCTGCTTTATGCGGCATTTTTCTCGTTGGCTTTTGTGATGCTTTTTTCCGGCGCTGCTGGTGTTGTGAATTCCATTTTAATATCGCAGTACCTTATTGTTAGTCCAAACCCATTTTCTTTTAAAGTCGGTTTGGAGGGTTATTCCTATCTGTATATAGAAGCTTGGATTTTGCTCGTAGCATATACTGTTGTGTCTTTTTTTACACTGGTTTCACGCGCGGTGCGTGAAAAGTATTTGATGATGGTCAGTGGCTTGGTTATTTATGCTTCCGTGATGGCCCTCATAGGTTCCTACTCAAGCGATTTTTATGGGCTTGAATATAAGGCTGGTTCTTTGTCTGGAAATATTGTCAGAAAAAAAATAATGATGATGCCATATGTGTATGTTTTTTTGGGTGTGATTCTGTTGGATATTTTTCGTCGAATTTCACTCAAGTTTATAGCTCGTAGCAATTTTCGTGGATATGGGAGGAAGTGATGTCTGGTCGCGATAAGTTTCGCCGTCATGCGCGTTTTTTGGCAGGCTTGACCTACGTCATTTCGTTAGCTCCTTCCCTATTTCGAAAGATTCTGTGGGATCATTTTAGTTCGTATTCCGGGGTCGCGTCAGTTGCCTTAAGATACTGTCTTGTAAAAGCCGAAGCTGCCGCATTAGGGAATGCCTTGTATGTGGGTAGATTTGTTGTTCTTAAAAATTTGAATGAGGTTGTTTTAGGTTCTAATGTATCAATCCATGAATTTTGTTACATAGATGGGGCAGGGGGCTTGGTAGTGGGTGATAATGTTTCAATCGCACATGGTTGTTCGATTATTACATTTAATCATACTGTTGGGGATGCTGACGTTCCTATTAAGTACGCTCCAGTATCATATAGTAACGTTGTAATTGAATCTGATGTTTGGCTTGGCTGTGGGGTTAGAGTTATGCCGGGTGTTCGTATTGGTAGTCGTTCAATTGTGGCTGCGGGCTCCGTTGTTACTTCAAATGTTCCTCCCGGCTCTGTAGTTGCTGGTGTTCCAGCCAGGATTATTAAAAAGCTAGTAGGTGAAAATGAAGGTTAAAGCTTTGTTTGCACATGACCACTATTTCTATGTTTCTGGGGAGAGCGTTTACAGTCGCGGTGGTCTCCCGTCAAGTGCATGGGATAGATATTTAGAGCATTTTTCGGAGCTTGTTGTTTTAGGGAGAAAAGGTAAAGAGGTTAAAATTCAAAGTAAAATGACTCTTTCGTCGTGCCCTCGGGTTTCCTTCGAGCTCTTGCCGAACCTTTCTAGATTGCGCTTTATGGTATTTGGTAGTTCCGTCGTTTCAGAAAAAATATATTTAGCGGTGAGGGGGGTTGATGTTGTCGTGGTTCGGCTTCCTAGTAGAGTTGGAATGGTTGTCTTAAAGGAAGCCATACGTCAAAAAAAACCTTATGTGATAGAGTTGGTCGGCTGCACTTTCGACTCTTATTGGCACCATGGTGGTTTAAAGGCTAAAGTTATGGCCTTTTGGGATTTTTTTGCGGTTAAAGCGCGAGTTTTAAGTGCAAGGTATGTAATTTATGTTACTGAGCATTATTTGCAGCAGCGTTATCCCAATAGATCGGGAGTTAGTATCTCTTGCTCAAATGTTAACGTTGCTGAGTTGGAGTTTGATCCTGCTCTAGCTTTGTCTCGCACAAAGCGGGGGCGGGTAAAGATAGGTCTGATTGGTAATTATGATGCGGCTTACAAAGGCATTGATGTGGCCATAAGAGCTCTACATAATGTGGTTAGGGCTGGTTACGACGTCGTACTTCAAATCGTTGGTAGTGGCGATTCCAGTCGATATCAGAAATTAGTTGCCGATTTGGGGATGTCGAGTCATGTTGTTTTTTTAGGTCGGCTTTCAGCGGGAACTGAAATTTTTCGTTGGCTTGAGAGTGTTGATATTTATATTCAGCCTAGTATGACCGAAGGTTTGCCCCGTGCCCTGATTGAGGCGATGAGCGTTGGTTGTCCTTGTATCGGCTCTCGCGTTGGCGGCATACCCGAACTCCTTGGTGAAAGGTATCTGTTTAATTCAGGGGACTATGTTGCGCTAAAAAATCTGCTGATCGCCATGATTGATAACGAGGACTATCGTGTTTCTTCGTGCAAAGAAAATTATGTGCGTTCCCTTGATTTCGTGTCAGACAAGCTCGCGCGTAGACGTTCGGCTTTTTTTAAAAATATGTTGTCGGATATTTCAATTTGTAACGCCGATTTTTAAATTTGCTGTCTTGAGGTTATATGATTTTAAAGGCGTCATCTACAGATGTGGTGCTGGTGGTTGCGGGAACAGCAGAGTCACTGGTAAATTTTCGTGGCGAGCTTTTGAGGGAAATTGTCAGTGCTGGAATGCAAGTGAATGTTGTGGCTCCGGATTTTCACACTTCCATTAAGTCCTTTGATTTGCTTTCTAGCTGGGGTGTGAAATGCCATAGTTTGAAGTTAAGTCGGACAGGCTTGAATCCCCTTTCTGATATTAAGTCCTGTTTGGCTCTTTTTAGGTTGGTGGCAGCGATTAGGCCAAGTTTTGTTCTTTGTTATACAGTTAAGCCTGTTATCTATGGCATGTTGGCTTCTTGGCTCGTTGGTCGAAATCGCCGGTATGCTTTAATTACCGGGCTTGGTTATGCTTTTACCCAGGAGGCGAAGGGTAGGCGAAGGCTTGTCCAGTTGTTAGTTAAGATGCTTTATCGGCTTTCTTTGGGTAAGGCCGATCTTGTTTTTTTTCAGAATCCGGATGATGAAGCGCTTTTTCGCTCTTTGAATATACTTTCTGCTGAATCTAAAAGTGTAATTTTAAACGGTTCTGGTGTTAACCTTGATTTTTTTTGCTTCAAAAGCATTGGTGAACGCGCCGCTCCGACTAGTTTTTTGATGACTGCCCGACTGCTTTCGGATAAGGGGGTGCGGGAGTATGTGGCCGCAGCTCGAATTGTCCGTCAAACTTATCCTAGAATCAGGTTCGACCTCTTGGGAGGATTAGATAATAACCCTACCGCTATTTGTGAAGCGGAGCTAAATTCTTGGGTTGCAGATGGAGTTATTTCTTATCTAGGGAGGGTTTCAGACGTTCGTCCTTCAATTGCTAGTTGTTCTGTTTTTGTACTGCCCTCCTACAGAGAGGGGACCCCGCGATCAGTTCTCGAGGCCATGGCAATGGGTCGGCCCATCATCACAACCGACGCTCCAGGTTGTCGCGAGACGGTTATTGATGGTGAAAACGGGTTTCTTGTACCTGTGAAGTCAGTGGACGCGTTGGTCGAAGCTATGACGCGATTCATTGAAGACCCTGATCTGGCCGCTAGAATGGGCAAGCGTTCGCGTGAGATCGCGGAAGATAAGTACGATGTGCACAAAGTGAACGCTGTCATGCTTAAAGAAATGGGGATTCAATGATCAAGCGTGCCTTCGATATCGTCGCGGCGGGTTGTGCATTGTTGTTGCTGGCTCCGGTTATCGGGTATGTCGCTTGGCAAATCAGCCGGAAGATGGGCTCACCCGTGTTATTTCGCCAGGTGCGCCCGGGCTTGAATGGCCAGCCGTTCGAGATGATCAAGTTTCGCACCATGAAAGATGCTCTGGATGCTGCCGGTAATCCGCTGCCTGATGCTGAGCGCTTAACGCCCTTTGGGCAGTTTTTGCGTTCTTCCAGTCTAGATGAATTGCCGGAATTGTGGAATGTGCTTAAAGGCGATATGAGTCTGGTGGGGCCACGGCCGCTGCTAATGGAATATTTGCCTCTGTATTCAGCCGAGCAGGCGCGGCGGCATGAGGTGCGGCCGGGGCTGACTGGCTGGGCCCAGGTGAACGGTCGCAATGCGTTGAGCTGGGAAGAGAAGTTCAAGCTGGACGTCTGGTACGTGGATAACCAGTCGCTCTGGCTAGATATCAAGGTGTTGTTTCTTACCGTAAAAAAGGTACTGGTGCGTGATGGCATCAGTGCGGAAGGAGAGGCCACCATGTCGAAGTTCACCGGGAGCGACTCGTGAAACACCTTGCTGTGCTGGGTGCCAGCGGCCACGGAAAGGTAATTGCCGATTGTGCCGAACTCTGTGGTTGGGAGCAGGTCAGCTTCTTTGATGATCGCTGGCCGGAGCTGAAGGTTAACGGTCATTGGCCTGTTATCGGTGGCACCAAAGAGCTCATAGAGAGCCTTTTGCAGTTTCAAGGCGTGGTTGTGGGGATTGGCAACAACAGTATTCGCTTAACCAAACTGCAACAGTTGCTCGATGCCGGGGCGCAGTTGCCTGTTTTGCAACACCCTTCGGCCCAGGTCAGCCGTTATGCACGCATTGGTCTGGGCTCGGTTGTGTTCGCCGGCGCGGTGATTAACGCCGACAGCGAACTAGGCAAGGGCGTCATCATCAACACGGGTGCCACCGTCGACCACGACTGCGTGCTCGGCGATGGCGTGCATATCAGCCCGGGTGCCAATCTTGCCGGTGGCGTTGTTGTTGCAGAGCGCAGCTGGATAGGTATTGGTGCCAGTGTTCGACAACTGGTTCGGATTGGCCGTGATGCCGTTGTTGGCGCCGGTGCTGCTGTCGTTGCTGATACTGCCGATGTCGTGACCCTCATTGGCGTGCCTGCACGACCCCGCTGAATGTTTTGTTGCCATACAGCAAGTGTTGTGTGGTCTGTCTTTTAAGGGCTTTTATTGATGCTTAACACCCCGTTTTCTCCCTGGCCGTCGTTCACCTCAGAAGAAGCCGACGCGCTGCAGGCGGTGCTCTTGTCCAACAAGGTCAATTACTGGACCGGGCAGGAGGGGCGCGAGTTTGAGAAGGAGTTTGCGGCCTGGGCCGACTGCAATCACGCCATTGCGCTGTCCAATGGCACGCAGGCGCTGGATCTGGCGCTGAAGGGGCTGGGCATTGGGCCGGGTGACGAGGTGATTGTCACGCCGCGTACCTTTCTGGCGTCCGCTTCGAGCATTGTGACGGCAGGTGCCGTGCCGGTGTTTGCGGATGTGGACCGTGACTCGCAGAACATCACTGCGGAGACTATTGCCGCGGTGCTGAGCGAACGTACCAAAGCCATCATCTGTGTGCACTTGGCGGGTTGGCCGTGCGATATGGACCCGATCATGGCGTTGGCGGCCAAGCACGGTCTCTTCGTGATTGAGGATTGTGCGCAGGCGCACGGTGCCCGTTACAAGGGGCGTTCGGTTGGCTCCATTGGGCATGTGGGCGCGTGGTCGTTCTGTCAGGACAAGATCATGACCACCGGTGGTGAAGGCGGTATGGTGACGACCAACGACCGCGAACTGTGGTCGCGCATGTGGTCTTACAAGGATCACGGCAAGAGCTGGGAGGCGGTATATGAGCGCGAGCATCCGCCGGGGTTCCGCTGGCTGCACGAGAGCTTTGGCACCAACTGGCGCATGACCGAACTGCAGGCGGTGATCGGGCGAATTCAGCTGCGGCGCATGGCCGGCTGGACGGCGGCGCGCACGCGCAATGCGGAGCGTATCTGGAATATCTGCCGCGCATTTGATGTTGTGCGCGTACCGGCATTCCCCGCCGATTGTGTGCACGCCCATTACAAGTGTTACGTTCAGGTGGTGCCGGATAAGCTGGCTGCTGGCTGGACGCGTGACCGTATTATCGAGGCGATCGTGGCCGAGGGCGTGCCCTGTTTTCAGGGATCCTGTTCCGAGGTGTATCTGGAGAAGGCGTTTGACGATACGGGTTGGCGGCCGGCGGAGCGTTTGCCGGTGGCGCGTGAGCTGGGTGAGACCAGTCTGATGTTTCTGGTGCACCCTACGCTGACCGAGGCGGAGATGACCAAAACCTGTGCAGTGATTGAGCAAGTACTGGCGCAGGCTGGGCATCGTTGATCGTTGCGGGATCGCCGTTTTAGAGGGGTTGACGTTCTTTGGCGGCGTATTGATCCCGTTGGGGTGGTGCCAATCTTGCTTGGTTGGGTTATGGGTTTCTGTGCGGACGCGGCATGCCGCGTCCCTGCGGGTGCGGGGTGTTTGGTGCGTGGGCAGTGTGTGCGATGCACCGCAGTTGTCTAATGCCGCCGTCGATTCGTAGGGCCACGGCATGCCGTGGCCGGTTGGGGCAGGGTGGACGTTGGCGTCGCGCCCCACAGGATGAATGAATTTGAATAATCAGGAGTTGCCGTGAAGGTTACCAAGGCTGTTTTACCCGTAGCGGGGCTGGGCACGCGGTTTTTGCCGGCCAGCAAAGCGATTCCGAAGGAAATGGTCACCGTGGTGGACAAGCCCGTGGTGCAGTATGTGGTTGAGGAAGCGCTGGCGGCGGGCATCAACGAGATTGTGCTGGTGACCCACGCGAGCAAGAAGGCCATTGAAGATCACTTTGACGTTAACTACGAGCTTGAGGCCGAGCTGGCACGGCGCGGTAAGGACGCCCTGCTGCAGGTGCTGCGCGAGATTGCGCCGCCGGAGCTGAAGGTTACGGCGGTGCGCCAGGGCCGTGCGCTGGGTCTGGGTCACGCGGTGGCCTGCGCGCGCCCAGTGGTGGGCGATCAGCCCTTTGCGGTGTTGCTGCCGGATGTGCTGGTAGCCCAGGCGGGAGCAGCGTCTGACTTGCAGGCGATGACCGAGCGTTTCGCTGCCACCGGCAAGGCGCAGGTGATGGTTGAGCCGGTGCCGTGGGAGCAGGTGCATCAATACGGTGTGGTTGATCTGGGCGGCGCGCAGTTGCATCAGGGCAAGCAGGCGCTGATGCAGCAGGTGGTGGAAAAGCCCGCCCGCGAGGCGGCACCCTCCAATCTGGCGATTGTGGGCCGCTATGTGCTGCCGGGTGAGATCTTCGAGCTGCTGGCAGCAACAAAGCCGGGCGCCGGCGGCGAGATTCAGCTCACCGATGCGATTGCGGCACTGATGCAGCAGACCGGGGCAGAGGCCTATCGCATGCGTGGCCGCTCGTTCGACTGCGGCAGCAAGCTGGGTTATCTGGAAGCGACACTGGCCTACGGGCTGGAGCATCCGGTGTTGGGGCAGGATTTCAAGGGATTGCTGGCCCGCTATGCGCAGTAAGCGCGCGGGCTGAGGACAGGCACCATGCAGGTTGATGTTTACGGTGACACGCTGTGCGCCCTGGTCAGCGCAACGGCGCTGGCTTCGACCGGTAACCAGGTGCAGTTGCATCTGCCGGCCGGTCCGCATGCCGAGCAGTTGCAGCGCGGCGAGTGCCCCTTTCGGGAGGCCGGGCTGGCAGACCTGATGGCTGAGCAGATGCAAGGCGGCAGGCTGATGCTTGCGCCGCTCGCCGCACCGCCGCAGCCGTTGGCGGTGATCTGGCTGGCGTTGAACCCGGACAGCATGCCCGAGGCTCTCTCGCTGATCGCCGCGTTGCCGGAGCGCTGCACGCGCCGCTGGCTGGTGGTGAACCAGTCCACATTTGCGGTGGGCAGCAGCGAGTTGCTGCAACAAACCCTGCTCGACTGCGACACGCCGCCGACGCAGCCGGGGGCGGTGGTCAGCCTGCCGGATCTGCTGATCGAGGGTAATGCGCTGCAAAGCTTCATGCGTGCCGACAGCTGGCTGCTGGGCGCTGATGCCGACTGGGCCCGCCAACTGGTAACCGAGCTGCTGCGGCCATTCAATCGCCGTCGCGACGCCATCATGCCGATGCGCCCGCGTGAGGCGGAGTTCACCAAACTGGCGATCACCGGCATGCTCGCTACCCGTCTGAGCTACATGAACGATATGGCCAATCTGGCCGACAGCCTGGATGTGGATATCGAACAGGTGCGCCAGGGCATGGGTGCTGACCGGCGGATTGGCGATGCCTACCTGTATCCCGGTTGCGGCTTCGGCGGGCTGAGTTTTTCCCGCGATGTAATGAGCCTTGCCTCTACCCTCGAAGGCAGCGGCCTGGCGGCGCAGTTGCTCGATGAGGTGCTGAACATCAACGAGCGCCAGAAAGAGGTGCTGTTTCGCAAGCTGTGGCGTCATTACGGTACCGACCTGCGCGGCCGCAAGGTGGCGCTGTGGGGCGTGGCGTTCAAGCCGGAAACCTCGCGCATCAACAATGCGCCTGCGCTCAAATTGCTGGAAGCGCTCTGGGCCCAAGGTGTTGAGGTGCATGTGCATGATCCGCGTGCTCTCGACACGCTGGCCCGCTGGGCGGGTGAGCGCGATGATCTGGTGCTGCATCAGGACCCGTATGCGGCGGTCGCCGGTGCCGATGCGCTGATGCTGGTTACCGAATGGAAAGCCTACTGGAGCCCTGATCTGCCGCGCCTGCGCGAGCTGATGGCCGCGCCACTGCTGCTCGACGGCCGCAATGTATGGGATCCGGCGTTTATGAAGCAGAACGGCTTTACCTACTACGGCATAGGACGGCGATGACATGAGCAGTTCATTGACGCACAAGGCCGCCTGGAAGGCGCTGATGCAGCATGCCGCGGAGCTGCGCAGCAGCCATCTGGCCGAGCTGTTTGCCGCCGATGCAGGGCGTTTTGACAGCCTGCATCGTGCCTTTGGCCCGCTGCTGTTTGATTTTTCCAAGCAGCGGCTGGACGCCCGCACGCTGCCGCTGCTGTTTGATCTGGCAGCCGAGCAGGGGCTGGCCGAGCACATGAGCGAGCTGTTCTCCGGTGCTGCGGTCAACCCGAGCGAGGGTCGGGCCGCGATGCACTGGGCCCTGCGCCTGCCGGCCGAGCGTGGCTGCGTGCTGGCCGGGGAGGACATCAACGCCCAGGTGCAGGCTCAGTTGCAACGCATGGACGACATCGTGCAGAAGGTACGCAGCGGCCAGTGGCGCGGCACTACCGGTGAGGCGATTACCGATGTGGTCAATATCGGCGTTGGCGGCTCGGACCTTGGCCCGCTGATGGTCACCGAGGCGCTCACCGATTCTCGCCCGGTTAACGATTCGCCGCTGCGGGTGCACTTTGCCTCGACCATGGACGGCAGCCAGGTGTCGCAGCTGCTGGGTGGCCTGAATCCCCATGCGACGCTGTTTATCATTTCATCCAAGTCGTTTTCCACCATCGATACGCTGAGTAATGCCGCTACCGCCCGCGGCTGGCTGGAGCGCGAGCTGGGCGAGCTGCCGGGGCTCTTGGCCTGCCACTTTATCGGCGTGTCGGCAGCGGCCGAGCGCATGACGGAGTGGGGTATTGCCCCGGCCAATCAGTTGGCGCTGTGGGAGTGGGTTGGCGGGCGGTTTTCGTTGTGGTCGGCCATTGGCCTGCCGATTGCGCTGTCGATCGGCATGGCGGGTTTTCGTGAGTTGCTGGCCGGTGCGCATGCGATGGACGAGCATTTCCGTCAGACGCCCTGGGCCGATAACCTGCCGGTGCTGCTGGGGCTGATCGGCATCTGGAACACCAACATGCTGGGCATCAACGCCCACGCGGTACTGCCCTACGACGGACGCCTCAAGGAGTTGCCCAACTACCTTGAGCAACTGGAGATGGAGTCCAACGGCAAGTCGGTCAATCTGGCCGGCGACACGGTGGATTACGCCACCTGCCCGATTGTCTGGGGCACCATTGGCCCTAACGCGCAGCATGCGTTCTATCAATTGCTGCACCAGGGGACCGAGCCGGTCACCTGCGACTTTATCGTGCCGGCACGGCGCTACCGCGAGGCCCAGCACAGCCTTGCCGTGGCCGAACTGAGGGCCCAGCACGAGCTGGCATTGGCGAACTGTCTGGCCCAGTCGCGGCTGCTGGCACTCGGTGATGCGGCGGTAGAGGATGCCGACACCTTGCCGCGTAACCGTCGCTATCGCGGTAATCAACCCAGCTCGACCCTGCTGCTGGATGAACTGACGCCCTACAGCCTGGGGGCGCTGATTGCGTTGTATGAACACAAGGTGTTCGTGCAGTCGGTGATCTGGGAAATCAACCCGTTTGACCAGTGGGGCGTGGAGATGGGTAAACGTATCGCCGTAGATGCGTTGGCCTGCATCCGCGGCGACATCGAGCGCCTGCCGGGCGCTGATGCCTCTACCGCCGGCCTGCTGGCGCGGATCATGGCCGGTAGCGCGTGATCAGCGGCGCAACGCGTAGGGCGGACTAAGCGCAGCGTGTCCGCCGTTCAGCCCCGGTAACGATGCAGGCCAAGGTGGAGATAATACGTAGGGCGGACTAAGCGTAGCGTGTCCGCCGCTTAACCCCGGTGGCCAACGCGGTGCGTTGACCACCCTACACGCGATATGTCGCAGGGCTCGGCGACGCAGCCGATAACGATGCCAGGCCAAGGCGGAGATAATGCGTAGGGCGGACTAAGCAAAGCGTGTCCGCCGTTTAGCCCCGGCGACCATGGAGTTAGCAGTGCGGATCAGTCCAAGGCCTGCAGGATGCGGTTGGACAGCACACGCGAGCCGGCTGCGGTCGGATGAATGCCGTCACTGGTGATATAAATCGACTCGCGGCCGGCGAAGTCGGCGCGCACATCGATAAACTTCACACCCATGCCCGGGTAGGCGGCAGCCTTGTAGTTCATGCTGTAGTTGTTGATGTCCTGCAGGTTCTCGGCGCTGCCCGCGGCGTTGTAGTAGCCGAGGAAGATGATCTCTTCGATACCGTCATTGCGCATCTTTTGCACGAGGGTGGCGATGCGATCTTCCAGCTCGTTGAGCAGCGGCATGCAGGCGCTCAGCGACGGACGGCAGCTGTTGAGCTGAATGTCGTTACCGCCGCCATTGAAGATCACCGTACGAATGCCGCTCTTGTCCGCCCGGGCATACTGGTTTTCTACCGAATACAGCCGTGAACAGAGAACGTTACCGCCGGTCAGCTGGCAGCCGGAGCGGGCGTAGGTGTCGATGTTCTCGTCCAGATCGGCTTCCAGGTTCTCGTGAATATCACCGGACAGGGCAAAGATCGAATCGCCAAGGATCATGGTGTCCGGGCTGCTGATGCCGGGGTTACTGGCCATGGCCGGCAGGCTGACCAGGGTGCTGAGGGCGAGTGCGGCCAGACCGCGTTTGAACAGAGTTTGCATGGGCATTCCTTTTTGTTGTTGTGCTGACGGGTCTCCAGTAAGGCTGAATCAGGTGTTGAAACAAAAGGAGACATTTTCGCAATATGCATCGCGCATGTTAGGCGGCGGGGCGGGGTAAACAAGCACCCAAACGGGCGAGTGGGGCGAACATACGTAGGGCGGAGTAAGCGCAGCGTGTCCGCCGTTTGGGGTGCAGTGGATCAGCACGAGCGCGAGCTGATGCCTCAATGGCGGAGACGCCTTTGGCTTACTCCGCCCTACGGTAGAGCGGCGATCCGTAGGGTGGACCAAGCGTAGCGTGTCCGCCGTTTGTGGGCTGTTGCTCCGGGGGGCAGCCAGGCCAGCGAATCAGTCCACCGACAGATCCACTTCGCGGATATACAGGCGGCCCGCGTCGATGGTGGCTTCATCGAGCATTTTCTGCTCCAGCACGCCGCCGGTAGACCAGGTGGCGAAGTCATCGTCGTTGAGCACGCCCAGATGGCCATCGTCGATGCGCCACAGGCCTTCCATCTTGTCGTGCGGATAGTTGGCCTCAACCACCATGTCCAGCACCAGAGTCTTGTCTACCGGGTAGATGCCGACCGCTGCCAGTGCCGCCCAGCCGCCGTTCAGCACTACTTCTTCCAGCGTCTTGCCGTTGATGGTCAGACCCAGATCCGGGTCCTGTACCATGCCGGGTTGCAGGGCGACGGTTTCCAGGTTGGTGCCGGTGGACAGGTCGATGCGGTAGACCTGTTTCTGTGCGTTGGGTGACACGCCGGCCGCGCCGTTCGGGCCGCCATACAGGAAGCTGCCGTCGCGCTCGAGTACCAGGAAGTCGGTGCTGCTCAGACCGACCATTTCCGAGTTGGAGTTGGCGGGCTTTTCCTGCTGGTACAGATACTGGCCGATTTCACCGGTCGCGATGTTTACGGTGACGATGCGGGTGATGGTCAGTGAACGCACTGCCTTACTCGGCAGGTCCATGGTGGACTGCATCAGGCCGACCAGGGTGCTTTCGTCCGGGGTGATGGCAAGGCCTTCCATGCCGCGGTTGGCACGGCGATAGGCGTACTCGGCAGGCAGGTTGATGCGGGTGCGGGTGTCTGCGGTAAAGGGGTTGATGCGGTCGATTTCGCGGCCTTCGGCATCAAAGTGCACCATGTGCGGACCGTATTCGTCGCTTGCCCAGAAGGTGCCGTCGCGCAGTGCGACCAGTCCTTCGCCGTCCAGACCGTAATCGTCCAGCTTGATGGGGTTAGTTTCCGCATCAAAGGGCAGTGTCGGGTCGACCACGATCGGCGTGCCATCCGGGTTGTAGGGTGTTTCACCGGTGCCGCCCAGCGCCGAGGTGTTGGGCAGGCCGGTGATCGGGGTACCGTCGGGCCGCTTCAGCAGGATGGTTGCCAGCTGTTCGACGCCGCCGTCTGCAGTGATGCGGAAGTGGCCGATACGCGGGGTGTAATCGGCGACCGGGAAGGACTTTCCGGAGCCGTATTCGCCGCCGACAAAATCGGCGTTGGGGCCGCGATCGGTCATGGCGTAGAACTCGCCCAGCCGGCTCGGGTGGGCGGTCATGGCTGAGCCGTAGCCGCCATTGCGGATTTCAAAGGGAGCTTCGGTTTTGCCGTCGATCAGGTCATCACGCAGGATGGTGAAGGGCAGCTCGACGCCCTCCATCGGGAAGGCTGCCAGCTTGGTGGCGAGCGCCTGTTCCGGGGTGACGGTTGCATCGCCGTCGTTGCTGGAGGATTTGCAGGCGGTGAGCAGTGCGCTGCCGAGCAGCACGGCCGAAAGCACTTTCCAGTGGGTCATCTGTTCGTCCTTGTATCGGGAGTAGGCGCTGGCGGCTGCCGTGCGCGAAGATCGGCAGACTAGCCCCGGGAGGTGACAAAACAGCGAACGCATGATGACCGTTTGAGGATCAGGCCGGTCTGTCGCTCAGGCGTTATGGCCTGCGGCGGAGCGGTAATGCGTAGGGTGGACCAAGCGCAGCGTGTCCACCGTTGGGTGCACAGGGTCAGCACGAGCGCAGGCCTGATGCCGCGATGGCGGAGACGCCGTTGGCTTACTCCGCCCGACGTCGGGCGGCGTTCCGTAGGGCGGACTAAGCGTAGCGTGTCCGCCGTTTGAGGGCCGTTGCCTAGTTGGCGAGTTCGATATGCTCCGGATGAATCCGAATAACGCCTTTTTTCAGCAGGCCGCCGAGCGCCTTTTTGAAGTTGCTCTTGCTGACGTTGAAAGCCTCGCTGATGGCCTCGGGGCTGCTGCGGTCGCTCAGGGCGAGCTGACCGCCATTGGCCTGCAAGCGTTCGAGAATCTGTTGCTGGAGCAGGTCTGCGGCCTGGCCACCCACCGGTTGCAGGCTGAGGTTGATCTTGCCATCGGGGCGAATCTCGCGAATGTAGCCCTGTTCCTTGCGGCCGAGCTTGACCGGCCGGAACGCTTCGTTGCGGTGCAGCAGGCCCCAGTGTTCGCTGTTGATGATGGCCTTGTAGCCCAGGTCGGTGCGCTCGACCAGCAGCAGGTTGACCGCATCACCGACCTTGTAGCGGGCCGGGGTCTTGTCCAGATAGCGGTCGAGTCGGGTGGTCGCCAGTACCCGGCTGGTGTGCTTGTCGAGGTACAGGTAGGCAACGCAGTACTGGCCTTCTTCGAGCGGCTTCTTCAGTTCGGCAAACGGCAGCAGCACGTCCTTGGGCAGACCCCAGTCGAGGAACAGGCCGACCTGATTGCGCGCGACCACCTTGAGGTTGGCGAACTCGCCGACCTGCGCGCGCGGGCGCGTGGTGGTGGCGATGATCCGGTCTTCGCTGTCGAAGTAGATAAATACCCGCAGCCAGTCACCGACCTCGGTGGGCTGGTCTTTTGGCACATAGCGGTTGGGCAGCAGGATCTCGCCGTCTTCACCGCCGTCCAGGTACAGCCCGAAGCCGGTCTGCTTGATGATCTGCAGTTTGTTGAATCGCCCGATGTCGGCCATGTAATTGCTCCTGAGTTAGCCGCGCATTCTAGGGGCTATCGCGCTGCGATAACAGTACGGGTCGTCGCTATTGCCGTTGGCTGCCATCCGCGTCGGCTGTCTGGGTTGCCCCGGCTACGGCATCCTGCACGCTGTTGACCTCGATGCGGTCGGCATCAAACAGCGTTTCCAGCTCCGCACGGGCCTGACGGGCTGTCTGCATTACCGCGGCGGCGTCATCGTAGACCCTGTGCTGGGCCGCCAGCACCGCTTCATCGTGCCGGCGGAAGCGGGCGATACGCGAGTCGGCCTGCTCCGGGCTGAGACCCATGCCGGTCAGAATCTGCCGGCTCATTTCCAGACTGGAATGGAAGGTTTCGCGCACGGCCAGGACATTCAGGTCGATCAGCTTGTGCACGTGCTGACGGTTGCGGGCGCGGGCGATGATGGTGATCGCCGGGTACAGGCGACGCACGGTTTCGGCGGTGCGCAGGGTCACGTCCGGGTCGCTGCTGGTGATGATGAAGAACTGCGCCTTGTCGACCTGGGCCGCGCGCAGGATCTCGGGGCGCAACGGGTCGCCGTAGAAGATCGGCATGTCGGCGCTGAGGCTGCGCGACATGTCGATACTGTCGACCGAGGTATCCAGCGCAATGTATGGCACACGCTGGGCGCGCATCATGCGGGCGATCACCTGGCCCATCCGGCCCATGCCGGAGATCACCACGCGGGGGCTGTCGGATTCGATCTGTTCGTACTCTGGTGGAACCGGCCTGATGCTGTTTGCGGCCCGGCTGAGCAGCGGTGACAGGGCGAGAATCAGCAGCGGGGTGATGGCCATCGACAGGGTGATCGCCAGCACCAGCATGCCGTGCAGAGCGGGGCTCAGCAGCTGGTGCCCGGCAGCCAGCTGGAAGACCACGAAGGCGAACTCGCCACCGGCGGCCAGCACCAGGCCGAGACGCAGCGCGTTGGCGCTATCGAGCCCGGCTACGCTGCGGCCAACCAGATAGATCAGCGGCAGTTTGAGACCGATCACCAGTGCGGTCAGCAGGGCCACCGCGCTGCCGTTGCTGGCCAGCAGTGAGAGGTCCGCCTGCATGCCCACGGTGATGAAAAACAGGCCCAGCAGCAGCCCCTTGAATGGCTCGATCTGCGACTCCAGCTCGTGACGGTATTCGGAATCGGCCAGCAGCAGGCCGGCCAGAAACGCGCCCAGTGCCATCGACACGCCAACCATGTCCATCAGCCAGGCGGTGCCGATCACCACCAGCAAGGCGGTGGCGGTGGAGACCTCCTGCAGACCGGTACGGGCGACCACGCGAAACAGCGGGCGCAGCAGATAGCGTCCGCCGATCACGATCACGGCGATGCTGCCGAGCACCTCGGCGGTTCGCAGCAGCGGGTTGCCGTCAGCGCTGCCCTCTGGCTGTACGCCCAGCAACGGAATCAGCGCGATCAGCGGGATGGCGGCGATGTCCTGAAACAGCAGTACGGCAAAGGCCTGGCGGCCGTGCGGGCTGTTGAGCTCTCGCCGTTCGGCCAGCAGCTGCAGGCCGAATGCGGTGGACGACAGAGCCAGTCCCAGGCCGAGAATCAGCGCGGTCTGCAGCGGTTGGGCAAACACCAGCAAGGCGAGCAGTGCCATCACGCTTGCGCACAGCAGCACCTGAGCAAGTCCGGTGCCGAACACCGCGCGGCGCATGACCCACAGGCGTTTGGGCGACAGTTCCAGGCCGATGATAAACAGCAGCAGGACAACGCCCAGCTCGGAGACATGGCTCATGCTTTCCGGGTGCGCGATCAGTGCCAGTGCACCGGGGCCGATGATCACACCCGCCGCCAGGTAACCAATCACAGCGCCCAGACGCAGGCGTTTGGCCAATGGCACCGCGATCACGGTGGCGAGCAGAAGGACGACAACAACCTGCAGAATGCTGCCCGGTTCATGCATGAAGAGATACCCGAAGGGAGATTGGCTGGGGGAGGTGGCAAGAGCTTGCCAGACGGCCAATTCTAGGCCCTCGCAGGCCTGCTGCTCAATGCGCCGCAGACGCTTTTTTAACCGCCACGCTGCAGGTCCACTTGCGCAGGGCGGACCAGGCGCAGCGTGTCCGCCGTTCGACCCCGGTGGCCAACGCTTTGCGTTGACCACCCTACAGGCGACCTGTCGCAGGGCTCGATGACGATGCCGTGCCAATGCGGGGATAATGCGTAGGGCGGACTAAGCGCAGCGTGTCCGCCGCTCAACCCCGGTGGCCAACGCGGTGCGTTGACCACCCTACAGGCGACCTGTCGCAGGGCTCGACGACGATGCCGTGCCAATGCGGGGATAATGCGTAGGGCGGACTAAGCGCAGCGTGTCCGCCGCTCAACCCCGGTGGCCAACGCGGTGCGTTGACCACCCTACAGGCGAATTGTCGCAGGGCTCGACGACGATGCCGTGCCAATGCGGGGATAATGCGTAGGGCGGACCAGGCGCAGCGTGTCCGCCGTTCAACCCCGGTGGCCTGTCGCAGGGCTTGGCGAAACAGTCGATGACGATGCTGGGTCACGGCGGTGATAATACGTAGGGCGGACTAAGCGTAGCGTGTCCGCCGCGCCCCCACATTTCAGACAGAATAGAGGTCAACCAGCACGACATGACGATTTTGCAGCGCATCAGACAGCTCGGTGAATGGCTCGGGTTGCGCCCGCGTGGCGAGCAGGAGCGGGAGGTCGAGCGCCTGCGCGATGATTTCGGGCTGATCCGGGTGACCGAGCTTGGCGAGCTGCGCTATCTGTTCTTTGGCGAGCAGACCGAGCAAAGCTGCGGGCTGATCGGCAATCCGGCCTGGCTGGAGTACGACTACACCCGCGCCATGCTGCTGGCCGGCTACTGGCTGGAGGATACGCAGCGGGTGCTGGCGCTGGGCCTCGGTGGCGGCTCGCTGGTCAGCGCGGTGCTGACCCATCTGCAATCGCAGCAGATCACCGCCGTGGAGCTGCGCCCAGGTGTGGTGGAGGTAGCCCGGCGCTGGTTCGGCCTGCCGGATGATCCGCGACTGACCGTGCTGATCGACAGCGCCGAGAAGGTCATTGAGCGCGCGCAGGCCAGTGCCGACCTGGTGCTGCTCGACCTGTACATGGAGGGCGGGATCACCGCCCTGCAATTGCGTATGGACTTTCTCGAACAGTGCCATGCGGCGCTGCGCCCGGGCGGGCTGATGGTGGTGAACCAGTGGCAGGTGGGCCATACCGGGCAGCCCTACGCGGCAGAGCGGTTGCAGAAGCTGTTTGGTGATCGCTATCTGCAGGTGGAAGTCGAGGAGGGCAATATCGTGCTGTTCATTCCGCAGGCCGGCGAGTTACCGCTGGATCAGGATACGATGCGCCGCTGGGCAGATAGCCTGGAGCCGCAGCTCGGGTACAGCCTGCGCCCCTATGTGGAAGTGCTGCGCAGAGCCGAAGACGTTATCCCTGCTGCCGACTGCCGGTAAACTGCAGCTGGCTGCCGCAACGGCGACACAGATAACGCGAGCCACGGGCAACCCGGGCGTGGCGTTGCGCGGTAAAGGGCATCGGGTCCGGGCAGGCGCAGCGGTACAGGTAACGGGTGACCCGCCGGGTTGGCACCGCGTAGTTGTGGCAGCGGTTGGCGGGCAGACCATACAGCCCGGTCATCAGGCCCTGCCACTCCCGGCCGTGCGGGCGAATGCGATGCCCGTACAGTTGATGGGCAATCAGGTGCGCGACCTCGTGCGCCACTGTGTGCTGCAGGAAGTGCTCCTGGTTCTCGCGGTACATGCGGCCGTTGAACCGCAGCAGGTTGCGATCCAGATAGGCAACCCCTGCGCGCTGGCCACGCAGATCCAGTTCAATATCGGGGCGCGGAAAACGGCGGCGAAAGTGCTGCTCTGCCAGCCGGTAGCATTCCTCGGTGCGGGCGATTACGCGGTCCATCGACTCAGAACACCCCGTTGTCGAGACCGGCAGCCAGATACAGCCCCAATTCTTCTACCTGCTGCTCAAATCCGTCCTGCCAGTCGCCGCGCAGGGTCAGTGGTTCCTGCACCCAATTCCAGCGCAGCCCGGTGACGATCGACTCGACAGCGCGGCGAGTGCCGGTGCCATCCATACCGGCGCGGATATACAGCGCACAGGGTAGCCCCTGTTTTTCCTCCAGCACCGGGTAATAGCAGCGGTCGAAAAAGTCCTTCAGCGCGCCGCTCATGTAGCCGAGATTCTCGGTCGTACCGAGCAGAATCGCATCGGCCGCCAGTACGTCGTCAGGTTGCGCCTCCAGCGGCGGTACCCAGCGTGCGTCTACCTGCTCGATATCGGCATGGCTGGCGCCGCGCAGCGCCGCTTCGGCCAGTCGCCGGGTATTCGGCGACGGCGCGTGGGCGACGATCAGTAACTGTTTGCGAGGCATGGCGCTCAACCTTGCCGGCTGTTCCACAGCCGCGACACGGCGCGGTCGCTGCCCAGCCAGGCAATCAGCAAACCTGCCAGGCCGATCAGGCCGAACACGGCGACCGGCAGCAGGAAGAACGGATCGCTGCCGGAGGGCAGCAAGACCGCCAGGCCGATGGCGATGGTCAGAAACAGGGCGCACATGATGACCAGAATCAGGCGACTTTTGGGCGCGTAGTGGAATGGCTCGTCGCCGCGTTCCAGCGGGGCGAGCAGGGGAGTGCACAGTGTGCGGGCGTGATCTTTGAGTGTGGCCATGCGGAAGTCTGTGTCTCTGCGAGGAACCTTTCGGCGAGTGTAACCCGACGGCCCCTTCGCGCAAACCGGCCAGGACCGCTTCCGGTCATGCGCTGGTCATCGCGGACCTGATGGGGTAGGGTGTTTACAGCTGAATATAAATATCCGTGGGTCACCAAGACCCCTATTTGCACCCCCCTACCTGCCTGGAACCGATCCACCGTTTGGGAGACGCGGCTCCATGATCAGGCTTTTGTTGCCCATCGCGGCACTGCTCTGCGGCATTGCGTTGCTGCTGCTGGGCACCGGACTGCTCAATACTCTGCTGGCCTTGCGTGGCAGTGCCGAGCAGTTCAGTGATCAGACCCTGGGTTTACTCGGCTCGGCCTACTTTGCCGGTTTCATCCTCGGCACCTGGCTGTGCCCGCGGCTGATCCGGCGCATGGGGCATGTGCGCGCCTTCACCTTTCTCGCCGCTGCCGAAGCGGCCTGTGTACTCATTCATCTGCTGTGGATTCAACCTGGCCTGTGGCTGTTGCTGCGGGTGATCACCGGCGTGGCGCTGGTGGGCATCTATACCGTGATCGAAAGCTGGCTCAACACCCAGGCGCCGCCCGAGCGCCGCGGCCAGGTGTTTGCCTGCTACATGGCAGTCAACCTCGGCGCGCTGGCGCTGGCCCAGCAGATGCTGAACTGGGACAGCCCGCTGACCTTTACCCTGTTTGCCGTAGCCGCGACCTTCATCGTACTCGCGGTGATGCCGGTGTCGGCCACCCGCCTGCCGCAACCCGTGATTGACGATACCCCGCCACTGAAGCTCGCCAGGCTCTGGCAGGCGGCGCCGGTGGCCTGTGCCGGCGCGGTGCTGTCGGGCCTTGGCATGGGCGGATTCTGGGGGCTGGGGGCGGTCTATGCCGCGCGCATGGAAATGGATACCGCGCAGATCGCCGGCTTTGTGTCGTTGGTGATCCTTGCTGGCGCATTCGCCCAGTGGCCGATGGGGCGCCTGTCCGACAGTATCGACCGGCGCCGGGCACTGGTGATCATCGCCGGTTTGGCGGCGGCAGGCGGGGTGCTGATGGCGTTGCTCGGTCCGTTCGGTCTCTGGTTGCTGGTGGCGGCGGCGATTTTCGGCGCGGGTGCCTTCTCGGTGTATCCGGCGGTTGTGGCGCATCTGATCGATCACTTACACCAGGAAGATATTCTCTCGGGCAACGCTTCTCTGCTGATGCTGCATGGCCTTGGGGCTGCGGTTGGCCCGGCGCTGGCCGGTGCCCTGATGGGAATCACGGCTGCATCGGCGTTGCCGCTGTTTTTTGCCCTGATGTTCTCACTGATTGCGGTCTATGCCCTGCGTCATCTGCGTCAGGGCGATGACCGGATTGTCGATGGCGCGGCGCATCAGGTCCCGATGGTGCGCACCTCGACCGCGGTACTGGAAATGATGCTGGAAGAGGCAAGTGGTGACGAGTTGGCAGGCAGTAATCACGCGGCGGACGGTCGAGAGGCCGCCCGCGATGAATTCGAGCAGCAAGATGGAGATCACGCCCATGATGTTGGCAACCGACCTTGATGGAACCTTTCTGGCAGGCGATCCGGACAACCGGCAGCGCCTGTATCAACTGATCAACGCACACCCCGGTATCACTCTGGTGTTCGTGACGGGGCGGGGGTTGGAGGTAGTGGTGCCATTGCTTTCCGATCCGGCCATTCCGCGACCGGACTACATCATCTGTGATGTGGGTGCGACCCTGGTTGATGGCGACACCCTGCAGCCGGTCTACCCGGTGCAGAGCGAAATAGAGCAGCGCTGGCCGGGCGAGCAGGTGGTCGCCCAGCGGATGGCCGGCTTCCCTGGGCTGGAACGTCAGGAAGTACCCCAGCAGCGCCGCTGCTCCTGGTTCTGCGAACCCGGTGCGGTGACCGAGCGGGTACACAAGGCAGCGGATGAGCTGGGCTGTGATCTGCTGTTTTCCGCCGGCATGTATCTGGACTGCCTGCCCAAGGGCGTAAACAAGGGCTCGACGCTGCGGCGGCTGGTCGAGCATCTGGGTGAGTCGATGGATCGAGTTCTGGTGGCCGGCGATACCCTGAATGACCTGTCCATGTACGAGCAGGGCTTTATGGGCGTGTGCGTTGGCGAATCGGAGCAGGGGCTGCTGGACGCCACCG
Source organism: Halopseudomonas sp. MFKK-1 (assembly GCF_027474385.1). Taxonomy (NCBI): domain Bacteria; kingdom Pseudomonadati; phylum Pseudomonadota; class Gammaproteobacteria; order Pseudomonadales; family Pseudomonadaceae; genus Halopseudomonas; species Halopseudomonas sp. MFKK-1. The sequence goes on along the minus strand of NZ_CP114836.1, from coordinate 3,651,049 downwards.
CTGATCGGGCCAAGGTGCTGCATGCGCGCCTGAGCGGCTGCGGCGGGATTCTGGAGGCGGTTTCGCACTTCGGCTTTCTGGGCCCGCTCGGTGTGGATTCCGAGCTGCGTGATCTGCAGATCAAGGGCAAGGCGGACCTGGTGATGGTGTATCACCGCTTGCCTTACGAGGAAGTGATCGAGGACGGCAAGCTGCTGCGCCGTCCACCCACCTCGCCCAACGGCATCCTGCCAACCCTGCTGAGTTTCTTCGGTGGCGACCAGCCCGGCTCTTGGGTGGCCTGGTCGATTCACGACCCGCGCCAGCGCGAGGCCTTCGAGGTGCACACCAAGGTGGATGCCGAGCGTTACCCCAATCTGGTGGCGGCGCGGGTTGCTCTGACCAAGGACGATGTCGACGTGTTTTACAAGCGCTTTTCCAAGGAGGCGTTCTGGCCCACCCTGCACACTTTCTGGGAGCGGGCGGTGTTCCGCGAGGAGGACTGGGCGGTGTTCCTCAAGGTGAACCGGCTGTTTGCCGAGCGCACTGCGGCAGAGGCGGCTGAGGGCGCGGTAGTCTGGCTGCACGACTACAACCTGTGGATGGTGCCGGCGTTTCTGCGCTCGCTGCGGCCGGACCTGAATATCGCCTTCTTTCACCATACCTACTTCCCGTCGGCTGACGTATTCAACGTGCTGCCGTGGCGGCGCGAGATCATCGGCAGCCTGCTGCAGTGCGATTACATCGGCTTTCACATACCGCGTCAGGCCGAGAACTTTGTCGACGTGGCCCGCGGCGTCGCGCCGCTGGAGGTGCTGGAGGAAAAGGGCTGCGCGCCGCGCTATCTGACCTACGGCTGCGCCGTCGGGCTGGACCGCATGACCAGCTGCATCAGTGTGCACGGCCGCGAGATCGGTCTGGGCGCGCATCCGGTCGGGCTGGATATCGGCCGGGTGCAGAATGTGATCGACAGCGACCACTGCCAGCAGTTGATCGGCGAGCTGCGTGAGCAACTGCAGGGGGTGCGGGTGGTGCTGTCGGTCGAGCGGCTGGATTACACCAAGGGCACCTATGCCAAGCTGCTGGCCTTTGAAGCGCTGCTGGATGCCCACCCGGAGCTGATCGGCAAGGTCACGCTGATTACCATCTGCGTGCCGGCCGCCCGGGAGATGACGGTCTATGACGAGCTGATCAGCCAGATCGAGCAGGCGGTCGGGCGTATCAACGGGCGCTTCTCGAGGGTCGGCTGGACGCCGGTGCAGTTCTTCTATCGCGCGGTGCCGTTTGAGGATCTGGTGGCCTATTACCTGATGGCCGATGTGATGTGGATTACCCCGCTGCGCGACGGCCTGAATCTGGTCGCCAAGGAATATGTCGCAACCCAGGGGCTTTGCCAGGGCAGTGGGGTGCTGGTGCTGTCGGAGTTTGCCGGCGCGGCGGCCGAGCTGCACGGGGCGCTGCTGACCAATCCGCATGATCCCCATGACCTGCGCGACACCCTCTACATCGGCCTGACGCTGGGCAAGGCCGAGCGGTTGGCACGCTTGCGCGAATTGTTTGGCGTGGTGCAGTACAACGACATTCGCCGTTGGGGCGATGAGTTTCTGCAGGCGGTGCGCCAGCGCCGTGAGGCTGCGAGCGCGCTGGAGGCTGACGAGGTGGGCGAGGTTGCCTGAGGTGGGGCTTGCCGACCGGTAACCCGGTCGGCAAGTGTGGTCAGGTGCTGATCAGTTCACGATCTGATTGATCTGATACACCGCAGTGGTACCGCTGACCTCGTTGCCGATGACCAGCAGCGCCTCGCCGTTGGGCGAATCTTCCGGGGCAATGAATACCAGACCTTCCGGACCCAGGTCACCGGCTGTCGCCAGCACGGTGGACGGGTCTTCGGTGGTCCAGTCTTCGCGGGTATTGAGGTAATCCACCAGCACTGGAGCGGTCGGGTCGGTGATGTCCCAGGCCATGACACCGCCAATGCGCTCCAGACCGATGAAGGCAAAGGTCTTGTTGCCAAGCTGGCCGACGGTAACGCCTTCCGGTTCCGGACCCTTGTTGTCGCTGCGGTTGTCGAAGGTATCGCCTTCATCATGGGTGGCGTTGAAATAGTCGGTGCACGGAATGGTGCGGTTGGCGCCGAGCATGCACGCATCACTGGCGAAATACTGCTCGAGCTGGTCGCCGGAATCCCACACCAGTTGGCCCTCGCCGTCACGGATCGAGAACGAGCGAGCGCCGTAGGCGTAGAGGTTGTCGTACATCAGCCGGTCACCGGCGAGGTTCTGGTTGCCGGACGCGTCGAACAGCACCGGATCGCCGTTGGCGTCCTTGCGGTAGCCGTCGGTCCAGGCCACGGTCAGGCGGCCCAGGTTCTCATCGGCGCGGCAGTCACCCGGATCGGCAGCGGTCGCGCCACAGTAGGCGAAGGTGGTCGGGTTGAGCAGGGCGCCGGCGGCCAGGTCGCGCAGCTGCGGCGGCAGGTCGTCGCCGGCACGGCGGTCGAAGCCGCTGACGTGAACCAGATGCTTGACGCGGAATTCTTCAACAAAGCCCTTGCTGGCATCGCCATCCCAGTAAGCCTGGTCGTCTTCACCCCAGGCGCGGGAGTCGCCCTCGTTGGCGGTGACCAGCAGGGTTTCGCCGTCGACCTCGTAGGCGGCGATGCTGTCTGGCTGGTACATGCCGAGTACGCCCGGCCAAGTGTCGATGTTGATGGCGTCGTCGGAATCACTGACGTCCAGACCATTGCCTGCGGTGGCGTGATCCTTGTAGCCCAGCGGCAGGATATCGGTGACAGTGGCCGTGGCGATGTCGACCTTGGCCAGCGCATTGTTCTCCTGCAGCGATACCCAGGCAGTGCCGCTGTCGCTGGAGATGGCAATGTATTCCGGCTCCAGATCCTGCTCGACGCTGGCATTCGGGCCGTAGATCCGCACGCCGGCGCTGCGCAGCGCATCGGCCTGGGTGTTGAAGGCACTGAATCCGGCGGTGCGAACCTCAACCAGCTGACCTTCCGAGACGCCCAGAATGCTGATCGAGCCTACCGGGTCGATCTGATAGTCGGTGCTCGGCTCGCCTTCGTTGGCTGTCAGCACATACTCGCCATCCGGGGTAAAGGTGACCATGTCCGGCTGGGCCCCGACCTGCTCATAGCCAAGCATTTCCAGGCTGGTAGCGTCGAACAGGGCGACCCAGCCGTTGTCGGTTTTGGTGGGTGCTTCGACGGCCACGGCCAGATAGCCACCCTTGTAGGCGATGCTGTTGACCACGGCGCCTTCGGTGATGGATTCGACTGTCAACTCCTGCAGCAGCACCGGGTTGGCCGGGTCGGCAGCGTTGAGCACATCGACCGCACCCTTTTGCGCATTGACGATGAAGATGCGCTGGTTGACCGGATCGAAGGCCGGAATTTCAGCGGCGCTGGCGCCGAAGATGTTGGCACTGTAGCGGCCGAGATAATTCAGCGTGATGCTGTCGGGTGTGACCACCTCGGGGGCATCGTTATCGTCGCTGCTGCTGCTCTTGCAGCCGGCCAGGGTGGCCAGCAGGGCCGCGCTGGTCGCAGCCATCATCCATTTTTTCATTGTCTGTTGCCTGTACTGGGTTCACGAAGGATGACAGTGATACACACAGGCGATGACATGGGGTTGTCAGTCTGATGGCAGAGTGATGACAGGCGTGGAGGGGAGGGTATGTGGCGGCTCTGTTACACTCGGGCACATGATTGATGTGCAACCCGACATGCTGCTCCCCGACGCCTTTGATGAGGGCCTGCTGCAACTGCTGCACGGCCATCCGGCAGGGCTGAGCGAATATGCCCTGTTGCAGGCACTGGCCGAGCGCTTTCCTGATTCACTGTTTGCCGAACCGGGAGTGCTGCGCGACCCGTTGCAGTTGTTTCGGGTGCACTTTCTGCTGTTTCACCAGCTTTATCAGTTGGCCGACCAGCTGGGTGACGACGGCCTGACGCTGCAGATTCATGCCCTGAATATTCAGGTTCAGCCACGCGCCTCCGGCACTGAGGCGCTGCAGGTCGATGACCCACTGCGGCGTTATTACCTCGACTGGGCGCAGTGGCGTACGACCAACCGGGATGACGTGGAGCAGCTGATCGACAGCTTCTGGCGTCGCCGCGCGCCGGTTTCCGCGCCAGAGGTGGATGCCGCGCTGGCCGTGCTGGGGCTGGAGCCGGGCGCCGACGCCGTGGCTTGCCGGCGGCAGTACCGACGCATGCTCAGCGTCCATCATCCTGACCGGGGTGGCAGCACCGCGCGTGCACAGGAAATCAACCAGGCCATGCTAATTCTGCAACGCTATTACGGCAAAAGCTGAAGTCGCCAATCTCTCTAAGCAAACCACCTTACTTCATTTTCTTTTTGGCTATAGTCAATGCAGGGCGCGGGTAACCCCGCAGTCCGCTTGCTCTGCCGGCTGTTGTCGTGCGGAGCCGAATAATAACCAGGAGGTCAGACCATGATCCATCACGTACTGGGGCTATTCACTCATCCCGATGAGGAATGGAAGGAAATCAAGGGCGAAGACGAAAGCATTGGCCACATGTATCTCACCCATGTGCTTGTGCTTGCCGCCATTCCGGTCATTTCGGCCTATATCGGCACCACCCAGGTGGGCTGGACGATAGGCACGGAGGACCCGGTCAAGCTGACGCAGGCCAGTGCCCTGCAGATGACGGTGCTGTCCTATATCGCCATGCTGGCCGGCGTTGCCGTGATGGGCGCCTTCATTCACTGGATGGCGCGCACCTATGATGCCAATCCAACCTTCAACGATTGTGTGATCTTCGCCGCCTACACCGCCACGCCGCTGTTCATTGCCGGCCTTGCTGCGCTGTATCCGAGCCTCTGGCTGGGCATGCTGGTGGGCACGGCAGCGATCTCCTACACGGTGTACCTGCTGTATCAGGGTATTCCGATCTTTATGGACATACCCAGTGACGAGGGCTTCCTGTTTTCCAGCTCCGTGCTTGCCGTGGGTCTGGTGGTGCTGGTTGCGATGATTGCGACCTCGGTCATCTTCTGGGGATTCGGCGTCGGTCCCGTTTATCTTCGCTGAGTGGTTTGGGGACCCCTCGGCGTCATTCCCGGCCTGCCTGAGCCAGCAACAACCCCCGTCAGCACTGCTGACCGGGGTTGTTGTTTTTATGTACAGCAGATTTCAGTAGAATGCCCGTTTTTGCCGAGCCGGTACCCCGTCCATGAGCCACCTGAGCGTTAACCAGAACAAGCTGCAGAAACGTCTGCGTCGTCTGACTGCCGAGGCAGTGACCGATTACAACATGATCGAAGACGGCGATAAGGTGATGGTCTGCCTGTCCGGCGGCAAGGACAGCTACACCATGCTCGACATGCTGCTTTACCTGCAGAAGGTGGCGCCGATCAAGTTCGAGCTGGTGGCGGTCAATATGGACCAGAAGCAGCCGGGCTTCCCTGAAGAGGTGCTGCCGGCCTACCTCGAGAGTATTGGCGTGCCGTATCACATCCTTGAGCGCGACACCTATTCGATCGTCAAGGAGAAGATTCCGGAGGGCAAGACGACCTGTTCGCTGTGCTCGCGCCTGCGCCGCGGCAACCTGTATACCTTCGCCGACGAGATCGGTGCGACCAAGATGGCACTGGGTCACCATCGTGACGACATCGTTGAGACCTTCTTCCTCAACATGTTCTTCGGCGGCAACCTCAAGGCGATGCCGCCCAAACTGCGCTCCGACGATGGCCGCAACGTGGTGATTCGCCCGCTGTCCTACTGCAACGAAGTGGATATCGAAGCGTATGCCACGTTGCAAAACTTCCCGATCATCCCGTGTAACCTGTGTGGCTCGCAGGAGAACCTGCAGCGCAAGGTAGTCAAGGAAATGCTGCAGGGCTGGGAGAAGGCCAACCCGGGGCGGGTGGAAAATATCTTCCGGGCGCTGAAAAACGTCCAGCCCTCGCAGTTGGCCGACACCGCGTTGTTCGATTTTGCCAGTCTGCGTATCGACGAGCAGGCTGCCTCGCGCGTTCTGAGCGTAATGAACCTCTGAGCCCGGGATTAGCCGATGCAGGATTACCGCTGGCTGCACGAGTACTGTCTCAACCGCTTCAGATCGGCTGCTGCTCTGGAAGCGCGCCTGCCTCAGGTCAGGAGCGCCGAGCAGTTACGCGCGATCAGCGACGACCGCTATCTGTCGATGATCGCTCTGCGGGTGTTCCGCGCCGGCCTCAAGCACAGTGTGGTGGATGCCAAGTGGCCGGCCTTTGAAGAGGTGTTCTTTGGCTTTGATCCGGAGAAGGTGGTGCTGATGAGCGCCGAGCACCTGGAGCGGCTGATGGCCGACACCCGGATCATTCGTCACCTGGGCAAGCTGCGCAGTGTGCCCCGCAATGCCCAGCTGGTGCTGGATCTGCGTGCCGAATACGGCTCGGTCGGCAATTTGATCGCCGATTGGCCGGTGGACGATATCATCGGGCTCTGGCGGTTGCTGGCCAAGCGCGGCGCCCAACTGGGCGGGTTGTCGGCACCGCGACTGCTGCGCATGGTCGGCAAGGATACCTGGGTGGCTACCGACGATGTGGTGGCTGCGCTGAAGGCGCAGGGCATCATCGACAAGGCGCCGACCAGTCAGCGCGATCAGGCCACCGTGCAGGCCGCCTTCAATCAGTGGCGGGCGGAAAGTGGACGGCCGCTGTGCCAGCTGTCCATGATGCTGGCGTATACCGTCAACCATTGAACTGTGTTTTCTGAATTCTCCATAAAAGCTGCTCGCTTGGCACATGAAGTTAAAGTAAATTCTTGACCTCGCGCCGATCCCGGTGCATTTTTTGATCAGAACCCCTGTGCTGGAGGTGGCCGGATGCGGCTCGCTGGACTGCTGACATTGTTGATTGCTGCCCTGCTGGCAGGCTGCTCCAGTGCCCCGCCGGCGCCGGTCACCGTGAGCGTGCCGAGCCCGGTTGAGTCCATCCCCGACTATGAACTCAAGCGTCACGATGTGGTGTTCCAGGCGTTCAGTCTGGTCGGCACTCCCTACCGCTGGGGCGGCAGTTCGCCGGCAACCGGATTCGACTGCAGCGGCCTGATTCAGTACGTCTACCGCGAAGCGGCGGGTGTAAGTCTGCCGCGCACCACCTCGGACCTCTACAACATGAAGGTATCCAGACCCCCGGAAAACTCGCTCGCGCCGGGTGATCTGGTGCTGTTTGCGATGAACGGCGGGCGGGTGAACCATGCGGGCATCTACATCGGCGATGGGCGTTTTCTGCATGCGCCCAGCAGCGGTGGCGTGGTGCGTGTGGACGAACTCGAATCCTCCTTCTGGCAGCGCAGCTTCAAGGGCGCGCGCCGGGTATTGGGCAGTCTCTGAGTCACGCATGGCGAACCCTCCGCCAGACCCCGCGCGGTGTCCATTCTGTGCCGGCAGCAATGCCTGTGCCGCTGACAGCGGCAGCTGCTGGTGCTTTGCGCTGACGGTACCGCAAGGGCTGCTGGCACTGGTGCCTGAGGCGCAGCGCAACCGGGCCTGCATCTGTCAGCGTTGCATCCAGTCGTTTGTGGCTGATCCGCCGGGTTTTGCCGCGCGTTTCAGTCGGCGCTGAGCTCTGGCTTGCGCAGCAGCGCGACATCGGCACCGATCAGTTCCAGCTCTGCCTGCCATTTTGCCGCCAGCCAGCGGAAGCTCTGTTCGCTGAAAAAGCTGATGTGGGTCGGATCGCTCTTGTAGTGCCAGCGGCTGAAGGCCTCCGGACTGATAACCCGCTTGGTCATTAGGCCGAGCCAGCCGCCCGGTTTCAGGCACTGCCACAGCTGCTCAAGCACCTCACGCGGGGCGGCCAGATGCTCGACCACCTCGGTTGCGGTGATGAAATCCCATTGCTGGCGCAGGGCTTCGGGGTTGGGGTGATAGTAGAGATCGTGCAGGGCAACCTGATGGCCTTGTTCGCGCAGCATCATGGCCAGCGCCGGCCCCGGGCCGCAGCCGAAATCCAGGCCGCTGCCGGCGGCTGGCAGGCGCGCTAGCAGGGGCTCTGCCAGGCGTGAGAGAAAGCGTCGATAGCCCGGATCATCCGGGTGGTTTTCGTGGCGGTCGTACTCGGCCTTTTCCTGCTCGGCTGTCAGCTGCCAGCGGGGCGGTACATGCACCATCAGGCATTGCTCGCACTGCCAGTAGCTGCGCTTGCGATCATCCAGCAGCCAGTGGCTTGCGGCGCCGCAGAGCGGGCAGGGCAGTGTCTCGTGTTGCTCGCTCACAGCGGTTTGATGCGGTCGATCAGGCGGCCGGAGTCGGCCAGCTCGAGAAATTCATCGCCGAGGCGCTGGCTCTCGCTCATCGCCTTGCGCCAGTAGGCTTCACGGCCGTCGTTGTCATAGACGTAGCGGTTGAAGTCCTTGCGGTCGGGCAGCTTGCGATGCGGCAGGCGCTCAAGATACTCGGGTGAGGGGGCCAGCAGCAGCACGTCGCGCAGCTGCTCTGCATTGTGCTTGCGCCAGGGAATGGTCTTGTCGAACCAGCCGGGCACCACCCGATCAATAAAGTGCGGGTAGAGGATCACGCCGGGGGCGGTGTAGGGCAGGTCGAGGTGGTAATCCAGCAGGCCGCCGTCGCGGTAAACACCGGGCGCGGCGCCGGGTATGTCGCGTACGGCTTCCATGACCATGGGTATCGAGCCCGACGCCAGCAGGGCCGAGCGCAGATTCTGCGGCGTCAGCTCCACGTGCGCGCTGGTGAAGTCGCGCAGTTCTGCCAGCTCCGGCAATTGCCGCGGATCGTGCAGAATGACGCGCTCGAAGAAGCGCCCCAGATGGCGGCGGCCCAGCAGGTTGGCGCCGATGACACCACCCAGGCCCAGCGCCAAACGCGCGCGCGAATCATGTCGCAGCAGCCCGCGGCTTTTCACCACGACGATATTGAGACGGTAGTTGGGGTTGCTGAGGATGGCCTCAAACTGCCCCTGCAGCAGCTCGTCGATCATCTGGCCGCAGGCGGCGCTGATGGTCTGGATGGTGACACCCTTGGGGAAGCGCATGGCGGTATAGAGTTCGCCCAGCTGGCGCAGGGTGTGCACCGGGTCAAGCATGCAGGCACTGGCGAAGCGCCAACTGCCGATCGAGGCGCCGATCAGGCTGCGCGGCTGGGGCGCGCGTGGCAGCCACTCGCCGAACAGGGCCAGGTCGAGCCCCTGAATGCCCAGCGCCTTGGGGCCGCCAGCCGCACCGGGGATCATATGGACGTCGGCTGGCTGTAACCCGTTGTTGCGGATATGCTCAATGGCGCGATGCCCTGCTCGCAGCGTCAATGCCGGAGCGCGAACCTGGATAGCTGTCATGCGGTAAGGGGTCCCTTGGAGTGCGCGGCCAATTTTAAGGTTGGTTTCAGCTCGGCGCTATAGTCTGAGACTGTCTAAACGCAACGGAGGAATCCAACATGTACAAACACATTCTCGCTCTTTCCTGTTCTGCAATCCTGGCGCTGGGCAGTTCTGCACTGCTGGCCGACGACGATGTTCGCATGGATGAAGTCAACGGGCTGGTGGAACAGGGTACCATTCAATCCCTGGAAAGCCTGAACGAAAAGGCATTGGCGGTGCAACCCGGCACCATCACTGATACCGACCTGGACAAGCACTATGGCCGTTTTATCTATGAAGTCGAAATCCGCGACGCCCAGGGGCAGGAGTGGGATATTGACCTGGATGCGTCCAATGGTGATGTGCTCGAACACCGCCGCGACGACTGATCGGTCGCGCAGTTCTCTGCCGGCCCTGTTGCTGGGTGCGCTGGTGCTGCTGCCAGGGGGGGCGGCAGCACACGACCTCAGTCAGGACGAAGCACTGGCACTAACCGAGCAGGGGCGCATCCTACCCCTGCCGGTGTTTATCGAAGACGCGCTGACGCGGTTCCCCGGCCGTTTTCTGGAAGCCGAGCTGGAGCTGGACGACGGGCGTTATATCTATGAACTGGAGCTGGTGACCCGTGATCGCCGGGTCATGGAGCTGGAATACGATGCTGTCAGCGGCGAGCTGCTGGATGCGGAAGAGGACGACTGATGCGCCTGCTGCTGGTGGAAGACAATGTGGCGCTGGCCGATAGCCTGTGCAGCGTGCTGAAACGCGCCGGGTATGCGGTGGACTGGCGTACCGATGGCCGCGATGCCGCGGTACTGGGCGAGCAGGAGCCCTACGATCTTGCCATTCTCGATCTTGGCCTGCCCGGTATGGACGGGCTGGCCGTGCTGCAGCGCTGGCGTGCAGCCGGCAGTAGCCTGCCGGTACTGATTCTGACCGCGCGCAGCCGCTGGACCGAGCGGGTCGAGGGGCTGCAGGCCGGGGCCGACGATTATCTGACCAAACCCTTTCACAACGAGGAACTGCTGCTGCGGGTACAGGCGTTGCTGCGCCGCGCCCACGGTCGGGTGCCCCAGGCGCTGCTCAGCGTCGCCGGGTTGCAGCTGGACGAGGCGCAGCAGCAGGTGCGGGTCGGAGATGCCGAACCGCTCAGCCTGTCTGCCAGTGAATTCAAACTGTTGCGCTACTTCATGCTCAATCCGGGCAAGGTGCTGTCGAAGACGCAACTGGCCGAGCACCTGTATGACTACGAGGATGAGCGCGACTCCAATGTGATCGAGGTACTGATCAATCATCTGCGCCGCAAGCTGGGTCGCGAAGCGATCGAAACGCGCCGTGGCCAGGGCTATGTACTGGTCGGGCGCGGCGAATGAGGTCGATCAGCCGCAGGCTGGCGGCCACGCTGGTACCGCTGCTGTTGTGCAGTGTGCTGCTGATCGTGCAGGGCAGTGTATGGCTGTATGACCGCGCCCAGCGCAATTATCTGACCCTGCTGCTGCAGCGCGAAACCGACAGCCTGCTGGCGGCGCTGACGGTTGGCCCCGACGGCCTGTTTCTTGATCTGGACAAGATTGATCCGGATTACCGCAGACCGTATTCCGGGCGCTATTTCGTGGTTCAGGGGCGCGAGAAATGGCGTTCGCGTTCGCTCTGGGATCATCGTCTGCCGCTGCCCGGGGATGGTTTGCAGAGCGGTCTTCTGCCCGGCCCGCAGGGGCAGGAACTGCTGGTGTGGTCTGGTGAATACCGCAAGGCGGGGGAGCCGGTGACCATCAGCGTGGCGCTCGATTATCAGCCGTTGATGACCGAGTTTCGGCGGGCCAGCATCTGGATCAGTGCTCTGGCTGTGCTGGTGACGCTGCTGGCGGTATTGATACAGCAGTGGCTGCTGCGGCGCTCGCTGCTGCCGCTGCGGCGGGTACAGCAGGAACTGGCCGAATGGCGCAGCGGTGAACGTCTGCATCTGAGCGAGCAGGTGCCGCAGGAGTTGCAGCCGCTGGTGGCAGAAATCAATCATCTTGGGGCGCAGATCGAGGCGCTGCTGCTGCGTGCGCGCAACAGTGCCGGCGACCTGGGGCACGCCCTGAAAACACCGCTGGCGGTGATCGAGAGCCGGCTTGATGCCCTCGCACCGAGTTTGCCTGCGGAGCAACTGACCGAGCTGCAGGCGCAGCTGCAGGCCATGCGTAACCAGCTGGAGCGCACGCTGCAGCGTGCCAGACTGGCAACCGATCAGTCGCGGGCACAGCGCTTTGATCCTGCGACCGATCTGCCGGCGCTGGTGCAGACGCTGGCCAGCCTGTATCCGGCGGTGCCCGAGATCAGGCTGGACGGCGCGTCGGACACGCGCTGGCCGTTTGACCGGGAAGACATGCTCGAGTTGCTCGGCAATCTGCTGGATAACGCCTGCAAATGGGCGCGGGCCCGGGTCAGGCTAAGTTGGCGCCTGGACGCCCAGCACCTCTGCGTTGAGGTGGCAGACGACGGCCCCGGTATTGATCGTGATGCGCGTGATCAGGTTTTGAGTCGCGGCCTGCGGCTTGATCAGCAGACCCCGGGTCACGGCCTGGGGCTGGCCATTGTGCGAGATCTGGTTGCCGCCTACGGTGGCACACTGTCACTCGAGCAGGCGCCCGAAGGCGGCCTGCTGGTCAGCATCAGTTTGCCGCGGGAGCGGCGTTGATCAGAGGAATGACGCGTCGATGTCGACCAGCAACAGGTGCCGGCTGTCGTCGATGAACAGGCCCGAGGTCATGCAGTACTGATTGGTGGTGGCATCGCGGTAGCGGTTCGACAGGATGACCCGGCTGTCCTCTCCGGCCTCGGCGAGAATCTGATAGAAGTACGGCCGCCAGGACCAGTTATGGTCCAGATAGCGCGGGTCGGTGTGCCAGGCGTCACCACGCCATTCGAAGTTCGGCGAAATCTGGGTGCCTTCGGCATCGCACAGAAAGCAGCGCAGCAGCCATGGGTAGTTGCGCGGGTCCGGCAGGTGCGCCGGTTGTGCGCCGCGGGCCAGCCACTGGCGCAGTTCGGCAAACAGCTCTGCCAGCGAGCTGCGCAGGGTCGCCAGCTTCTCTCGCTCGGCCAGTTTGGCCCGTACGTAATGATCGCGCATGATTGAGAACTGCTTCTGCACGGCGTCGCTGGGCAGGAAGTTCTCCTCCGGGCGGCCGAACAGATAGCCTTGCACGTAACGCGCGCCGCACTCCAGTGCAAAGTGCAGCTCCTGTTCGGTTTCCACGCCCTCGGCGATGATCCAGCAGCCACTCTTTTCCGCCATCAGTGCCAGCGCGCGTACAAAGTCGCCGCTGTTGCTGTTGCCCGCTGCCGCCTGGCGGAACAGCTGGATATCCAGCTTGAGAATGTCGGGTTCCAGTGCCAGCACCCGGTCGAGCATCGAATATCCCGCGCCAAAATCATCGATGGCAATGCGTATGCCGGCGGCACGGTAGCGCTGCACTACATCACGCAGCTGCTCGATGCTGCCCTGCAGTTCGGTGATTTCGAAAACGATCTGGTCTGTTGGTAGCCCCAGCTCCTCAAGCAGCTGCAGGCTGGGCAGTGGCTTGCCCGGCAGCAGCTGGCTGACCCAGGCCGGTGAAATATTCAGGCTGATAAAGCCTTCGGGGGTATCGCGAAAGCGTTCCAGCGCCTGCCTGCGGATGTTGCGATCCAGTTCCAGCAGCTCGGCCTGCGAGACTGAAGGGTCGGTAAACAGTGGGCCGGCACTGCTGATATTGCCCTCATCGTCGCGCAGGCGCGCCAGCGCCTCATAACCGGCAATGCGGCCGGTGGCGGTATCGATCAGGGGTTGGAAGTAAGGCAGTGGCTGTCCAGTAAACACATCTTTCTCCGGGGTCGGAACGTCGGGCGCTGAACTTATGCAAGATTGTAGCCAAGCGACCGGCAGGCGACTGCCTGCGTGTGCCGGGCATGCGCTTTCGGGTGCCAGGGCACCCGTCGAACGCTTTCAGTGCATGATTCTGCCTCTTTGGTATGGCGATTGCACTATCACGGTGAGGTGAGCTGGTTCGTCCGCATCAATTTGGTGCCTGTTTTGCTGAATGGCGGTCAGGATTGGCATACAAGTAATTGAAAAATAAAAATTATTTCAGATTGCTCGGAATGCGTGCCGATCAGGGTGGTTTGTGTGGAATCTTTTTGATTGCACTACAACGGTTCACTCGTCTCGCATGCGCACGCAACGGGTGCATTTTCTGACTTGATAGAGGCTGCTTGAATGGAAAACCTGAACAGTGCTGTGGAAACCCTGATCCACGGTGCAAACACCCTGTTTATTCTGATGGGCGCGATCATGGTTCTGGCCATGCACGCCGGTTTTGCGTTTCTTGAGGTAGGTACGGTTCGGCAAAAGAATCAGGTAAACGCGCTGTCGAAAATCATCAGTGATTTCGCGATTTCGTGTCTTGCCTATTTCTTTGTCGGCTACTGGATTGCCTATGGGGCTACCTTCTTTGCCGATGCGGCAACCCTGTCGCAGAACAACGGTTACGCGCTGGTGAAGTTCTTCTTCCTGATGACCTTTGCCGCAGCCATTCCGGCGATCATCTCCGGTGGTATTGCCGAACGGGCCAAGTTTGCGCCGCAGCTGTGCGCCTCGCTGCTGATCGTTGGTGTGGTGTATCCGTTCTTTGAAGGTATCGTCTGGAATGGCAACTACGGCTTCCAGGGCTGGCTGGAAGCGCAGTTTGGTGCCGGCTTCCACGACTTTGCCGGCTCGGTTGTTGTGCACGCCGTTGGCGGCTGGATTGCGCTGGGGGCGGTATTGCTGCTGGGAGCGCGTAACGGCCGCTATCGCGGTGGTCATGTGGTGGCGATGCCGCCATCCAATATTCCGTTTCTGGCACTGGGCGCATGGATTCTGACGATTGGCTGGTTCGGCTTTAATGTGATGTCTGCGCAGACGCTGGAGGGCATCAGCGGTCTGGTGGCAGTCAACTCACTGATGGCGATGGTCGGTGGCACCCTGGTGGCGCTGCTGGTGGGGCGTGCCGACCCGGGCTTTATTCATAACGGCCCGTTGGCGGGGCTGGTGGCGGTGTGTGCCGGTTCCGACCTGATGCATCCGCTGGGCGCGCTGGCGACCGGTGCGGTTGCTGGTGGCCTGTTTGTCTGGACCTTTATCCTGACCCAGAACCGCTTCAAGATTGATGACGTGCTGGGTGTCTGGCCGCTGCACGGCCTGTGCGGTGTGTGGGGCGGTCTGGCGGCCGGTATCTTTGGCACCGAAGCGCTGGGAGGTCTGGGCGGCGTGAGCTTCATGTCGCAGCTGATTGGCTCGCTGGCCGGTGTGGTCATCGCCTTTGCCGGTGGTCTGCTGGTGTACGGCGTGATCAAGGCGGTAGCCGGGTTGCGCCTGACAGATGAAGAGGAATATCAGGGCGCCGACCTGTCGATCCACAAGATCGGCGCGATCTCGATGGACTGAGCTGCGCCGGGGTATGGCGGACACGCCTTTGGCTTAGTCCGCCCTACGGTGCGGTGCGGGGCGGGGCGGTATGGTAGGGCGGACTAAGCGAAGCGTGTCCGCCATCGGGGCCACGCGGTACAGACCCTGAGGGCACAAAAAAACCGGGCTGGTTGGGCCCGGTTTTTTATTGTCCGCAAAAAGCGGCGGCTTACTCTTCCAGACCACCCATGGCGGTGATGTTGAAGCCACCGTCAACGTAGGTGATTTCACCGGATATGCCGGAGGCCAGGTCGGAGCAGAGGAAGGCGCCGACGTTGCCGACTTCCTCGATGGTAACGTTGCGACGCAGCGGCGTTTGCGCAGCGTTGTGGGCCAGCATCTTGCGGAAGCTCTTGATGCCGGAAGCGGCCAGGGTGCGGATCGGGCCGGCAGAGATCGCGTTGACGCGGGTGCCTTCCGGGCCCAGGCTGGTAGCCAGGTAGCGAACGCCAGCTTCCAGACTGGCCTTGGCCATACCCATCACGTTGTAGTTCGGCATGGTGCGCTCGGCGCCGAGGTACGACAGGGTCAGCAGGCTGCCGTTGCGGCCTTTCATCAGTTCACGGCCGGCCTTGGCCAGGGCGACGAAGCTGTAGGCACTGATGTCGTGGGCGATGCGGAAGCCTTCGCGGGTGGTGACTTCGGCAAAGTTGCCATCCAGCTGGTCGCCCGGAGCGAAGCCAACGGAGTGAACGATGCAGTCCAGGCCGTCCCACTTCTTGGCCAGCTCGACGAATACCTGCTCGATCTCGGCGTCATCGGCGACATCGCAGGGGAAGCACAGCTCAGGACCGGAGCCCCAGCCGGCAGCGAATTCTTCAACCCGGCCTTTCAGCTTTTCGTTCTGATAGGTGAAGGCCAGTTCGGCGCCCTCGCGGTGCATGGCCGCGGCGATGCCGGAGGCAATGGACAGTTTGCTGGCAACGCCAACGATGAGTACGCGCTTTCCGCTGAGAAATCCCATAGTACTTTCCTGTTTAGTGCATGGCCGTATCGGCCCTGTTATCGGTTTGCGGCAGGGCAAAGGCCGCTTCCAGCAGCTGACGAGTATAGTCATGCTGCGGTGAAGCGAAGATTTCACCTGCCGGTCCCTGTTCGACTACTTCGCCCTGGCGGATCACCATCAATTGATGGCTGAGAACCTTGACCACTGCCAGGTCGTGACTGATAAACAAATACGTCAAATTGTACTTCTGTTGCAGACTGCGCAGCAGTTCTACCACCTGGCCCTGCACGGTGCGATCCAGTGCCGACGTTGGTTCGTCGAGCAGGATCAGCTTGGGCTTGAGCACCAGTGCCCGGGCAATCGAGATCCGCTGCCGCTGGCCGCCGGAGAACTCGTGCGGGTAGCGGTGGCGGGTCTCCGGATCCAGGCCGACTTCTTCCAGCGCCTGAATCACCATCTGTTCGCGCTCGGCCTCAGTGCCGATACGGTGAATCTCCAGCCCCTCGCTGATGATCTGGCCCACCGACATGCGCGGACTCAGACTGCCATACGGGTCCTGAAAGACCACCTGAAACTCACGGCGCAGCGGGCGAACCTGCTGCTGGCTCAGGCCATCAAGCCGGGTGCCGTCGCATTCGATCAGCCCCTGGCTGTCGATCAGTCTGAGCAGGGCCATGCCCAGCGTGGTCTTGCCCGAGCCGCTTTCACCGACAATGCCCAGAGTCTGCCCGCGGGGCAGGCTGAAGCTGATGTCGGTCACTGCCTTGACGTGATCCACGGTGCGCCGCAGCACCCCTTTCCTGATCGGAAACCAGACCCGCAATTGCTCTGTCCGCAGAATCTCCGGGGCGTCCGGATCAACGGGGACCGGTTCGCCGCGCGGGTCGGCCGCAAGCAGCTGACGGGTATATTCATGCTGCGGTGAGCTGAACAAGGTGGCGCAATCGTTTTCTTCGACGACGTTACCGCGGTACATGACACATACCCGGTGGGCAATTTTACGCACCAGATTCAGATCGTGACTGATCAGCAGCAGTGCCATGCCCAGTTTCTGCTGCAATTCGCGCAGCAGTTCGAGGATTTTCAGCTGCACGGTGACGTCAAGCGCGGTAGTGGGTTCGTCGGCAATCAGCAGTTCCGGTTCGTTAGCCAGCGCCATGGCGATCATTACCCGCTGGCGCTGGCCACCGGACAGCTCGTGCGGGTAGGCACCGAGGCGTTTGCGTGGTTCGGGGATACCCACCAGTTCCAGTAGCTCAAGGGTGCGCTCGCGCGCCTGGAGCTTGTTCAGTCCCTTGTGCAGGGCAAGTACCTCGCCAATCTGCCGTTCGACCGTGTGCAATGGGTTCAGCGAGCTCATTGGCTCCTGAAAGATCATGGAGATACGGTTGCCCCGTACCTTGCGCAGGGTGTTCTCGTTGGCCTTGAGCAGGTCCTGCCCGCCGAACTCGATGCTGCCGCTCGGGTGCGATGCGGTCGGGTAGGGCAGCAGGCGCAGGATGGAGTGCGCGGTCACTGACTTGCCCGAGCCGCTTTCGCCGACCAGTGCCAGGGTCTGGCCGGGGCGGATGTTAAAGCTGACGTCCTTGACCGCCATGGTCTGATCGTTGCCCTGACGGAAGGCGACGCTGAGATTGCGGATGCTGATCAACGGTTGTTCGCTCATCTCATTTCCTTGGGTCGAAGGCATCGCGCAGGGCCTCGCCGATAAACACCAGCAAGCTGAGCATCAGTGACAGCACGACAAAGGCGGTAATGCCGAGCCAGGGTGCCTGCAGGTTGGCTTTGCCCTGGGCGATCAGCTCGCCCAGCGACGGCGCACCCGGCGGCAGGCCGAAGCCGAGGAAGTCGAGAGAGGTCAGGGTGATGACGCCACCGGTCAGAATGAACGGGAAGAAGGTCAGGGTGGCGACCATGGCGTTGGGCAGGATATGCCTGAACATGATGGTCTGGTTGCTGGCGCCCAGGGCGCGTGCGGCGCGCACGTATTCCAGGTTGCGGCCGCGCAGAAACTCGGCGCGTACCACGTCCACCAGTGCCATCCACGAGAACAGCAGCATGATGCCGAGCAGCCACCAGAAGTTCGGCTGAACGAAACTGGCCAGAATGATCAGCAGGTACAGCACCGGCAGGCCTGACCAGACCTCGATAAAGCGCTGGCCGATCAGGTCGATACGTCCGCCGTAGAAGCCCTGCACGGCACCGGCGATGACGCCGATGATGGAGCTGAGAATGGTCAGGGTCAGGGCGAACAGTACCGAAATACGGAACCCGTAAATCACCCGTGACATCACATCGCGGGCCTGATCGTCGGTACCCAGCCAGTTGTCCGCCGAGGGCGGCGCCGGCGCCGGAACGCGCAGATCGTAGTTGATGGTGTCGTAGTGGTACGGGATTGGCGGCCAGAGCATCCAGCCGTCGCCGTCCTCGGTGATCAGTTGCTGAACATAGGGGCTGCGGTAGTCCGCTTCAATCGGGAATTCGCCGCCAAAGGCGGTTTCCGGATAACGCTTGAAGACCGGGAAATACAGCTCGCCCTGATAGCCGACAGCGAGCGGTTTATCGTTGGCGATCAGTTCGGCGCCAAGGCTGAGCAGGAACAGCACCAGAAACAGGTGCAGTGACCACCAGCCACGGCGGTTGGCACGGAAACGGGCGAAGCGGCGCTGGTTGAGCGGAGAGAGGTTGAACAATTTCATCTCAACCCTCCCTGCTGTCGAAGTCAATGCGCGGATCGACCAGGGTGTAGGTAATGTCACCGATCAGCTTCACCACCAGACCGACCAGCGTGAAGATGTACAGGGTGCCGAACATCACCGGGTAGTCGCGATTGATGGCCGCTTCAAAGCCGAGCAGGCCGAGGCCGTCGAGGGAGAAGATCACCTCGATCAGCAGCGCGCCGGTAAAGAAGATGCTGATCAGCGCGGACGGGAAGCCGGCAATGATCAGCAGCATGGCGTTGCGGAACACGTGACCATACAGTACGCGGCGCTCTGAAAGCCCTTTGGCGCGGGCAGTGACCACGTACTGCTTGCCGATTTCATCGAGAAAGCAGTTCTTGGTCAGCATGGTCAGGGTGGCGAAGCTGCCCACCACCATGGCAAAGATCGGCAGCACCAGATGCCAGAAGTAGTCGAGGATCTGCTCGCCGGTGCTCATCTGATCGAAGTTGTTGGAGGTCAGCCCGCGCAGCGGGAACCAGTCCAGATAGCTGCCGCCGGCAAACAGCACAATCAGCAGGATGGCCAGCAGAAAGCCGGGGATGGCGTAGCCGACGATGATCAGTGAACTGGTCCAGACGTCGAAGGCCGAGCCGTGCTTGATCGCCTTGCGGATGCCCAGCGGAATGGAGATCAGGTAGGTCAGCAGGGTGGTCCACAGCCCTAGCGAGATCGAGACCGGCATCTTCTCGATGATCAGGTCGGTGACCTTGGCGTCGCGGAAGAAGCTGTCACCGAAGTCGAATTGCAGGTAGCCCTTGATCATCAGCCAGAAGCGCTCGTGGGCCGGCTTGTCGAAGCCGTACATGCGTTCGATTTCGGCGATGATGTCCGGGTCGAGACCCTGTGCGCCGCGGTAACTGCCGCCGCTGGCAACCTCGCTGCCGCCGCCGGAGACCCGGCTGGTGGCGCCGCCTTCAAAGCCTTCAAGGTTGGCGATCATCTGCTCGACTGGCCCGCCGGGGGCAGCCTGAATGATCAGAAAGTTGATCAGCAAAATGCCGAACAGGGTGGGGATGATCAGCAGCAGTCGACGAACGATGTAGGCCAGCATGCTTATTCATCCCCTGCCGGCTGGTCGCCTTGCTGCTGCCCGGTGCTGTCGTCCTGTTGCCTGCCCAATTCGCCGCGCAGGCGCGCTTCCTTGTCCGGGTCGACCCACCAGGTGAACAGCCCCAGATCATACTTTGGCGGCGTCGCCGGATGGCCAAACTTGTTCCAGTAGGCGACCCGATAGACGCTGGTATACCAGTTGGGCACCAGCAGATGCAGCGAACGCAGGGCCCGGTCCAGCGCATGGGTATGGGTGATCAGCGATTCGCGGGAGTCGGCCTGCACCAGCCCCTCGACCAGAGCATCAACGGCCGGGTCTTTCAGACCCATGAGATTGCGGCTGCCGGGATTGTCTGCGCTGGAGGAGTGCCAGTATTCGCGTTGCTCGTTCCCGGGCGAGTTGGACTGGCCAAAGCCGGTGACCACCATGTCGAACTCACGTGAGCGCAGCCGATTGATGTACTGGGAGACATCGACCCGGCGCAACTCCATGGTAATGCCGAGCGAGGCCAGATTGCGTTTGAATGGCAGCAGAACCCGCTCAAACTCGGGCTGCACCAGCAGAAACTCGAACTGCAGGGGCTCACCGTCGGCGTTGACCAACTGGTCGTCAACGATCTGCCAGCCGGCGTCCTTGAGCAGAGCGTAGGCAGTGCGGCGCTGCTCGCGGATGGCGCCGCTGCCATCGGTTTTCGGCGGCACCCATGCCGGGCCGAATACGGCAGCCGGCAACTGGTCGCGCAGTGGTTCCAGCAGTGCCAGCTCACTGGCGTCGGGCTCGCCACGGGCAGCCAGCTCGGAGTTGTCAAAGTAGCTGGAGGTGCGGGTGTAGGCGTTGTGAAACAACGTGGCGTTGGACCATTCAAAGTCGAACAGCAGCGTGATCGCCTGGCGCACCCGGGCGTCCTGGAAGTAGGGTTTGCGCAGGTTGAATACAAAGCCCTGCATGCCCTGGGTATTGTTGTTGGGGATCTCTTCCTTGACGATCTGGCCGGCGTCCAGCGCCGGGCTGGCATAGCCGGTCGCCCAGTTCTTGGCGGCCATTTCCTGGTTGAAGTCGAACTGGCCGGCCTTGAAGGCCTCCAGGGTGACGTTGCCGTCGCGGTAGTAGTCGACCACCACGGTGTCGAAATTGTAGAAGCCGCGCATCACCGGCAGGTCTTTGGCCCAGTAGTCTTCGACGCGCTCAAAACTGATGCTGCGACCGGGGCGCACCTGACCGATGCGGTAGGGACCGCTGCCCAGTGGCGGTTCCAGCGAGCCCTTGCTGAAGTCGCGGCCTTGCCAATAGTGTTTGGGCAGCACCGGGAGCTGACCGAGCACCAGTGGCAGCTCGCGGTTGCCGGTGTGCTTGAAGTGGAAGGTGACGCTCTGCGGGTTGTCGGCGACCACGCGATCCACATCGCCATAGTAGGCGCGATAAAACGGGGCACCGTGTTCGATCAGGGTATTGAAGGTGAATACCACGTCGTCGGCGGTGATGGCGACGCCATCATGGAAGCGCGCTTCCGGGCGCAGGGTGAAGCGCACCCAGCTGCCGTCATCGGCCTTTTCCATGCTTTCGGCGACCAGGCCGTATTCGGTAAAGGGCTCGTCCAGGGCATGGAAGGTCAGGGTGTCGTAGATCAGACCGAGCTGGTCGGCCGAGGTGCCGCGGCTGATGTAGGGATTGAGCGAGTCAAAGCCGCCGAAGCCGGACAGCCGCAGGGTACCGCCCTTGGGGGCATCGGGATTGACGTACTCGAAGTGGCTGAAGTCGGCGGGGTACCTGGGTGCTTCATCGTAGAGCGTCAAGGCGTGCTGTGGTGCGGCGTTAAGGGCACCTGCCCAACAGGTCAGCAGTGCCAGACAGCAGGATTTCAGCGAGTGTTGCATTCAGATCCCTTGTTTTTCTAGTTGCTTGCCGGGTCTTTCCACCAGCTGCGGATGGCCAGCGTATACGGCGGTATGTCCGGGGTGCGCAGCCAGTTCCGATAGGCAATGCGGTGGTAGTTTATATACCAGTTCGGAATTGTATAGTGATTCCACAGCAGTACCCTGTCGAGGGCGCGCGCGGCCGCGATCTGCTCACTGCGGCTGCTGGCGGCGCCCAGGCGTTCGACCAGTTCGTCGACCACCGGATTGTTGATGCCGGCATAGTTGCGACTGCCTTTGACATTGCGCTGGCTGGAGTGGAAGTAGCTGATCTGCTCCAGTCCGGGCGACAGCCCCTGCGGCAGGGTAGTCAGAATCATGTCGTAATCAAACTGATCCAGCCGGGCCTTGTATTGCGCCCGGTCGACGGTGCGGATCTGCATGTCGATACCCAGCCGTGCAAGATTGGCTCGATAAGGCTGCAGGATCCGTTCCAGACTCGAGTTGACCAGCAGTACCTCGAAGCGCAACGGATCACCATCGGCATTTTCAAGGCGCCCTCTGCGCAGTTTCCAGCCGGCCTCGGCAAACAGCTCCACCGCTTCGCGCAGTGTCTCGCGCGGGATTCCCCGGCCGTCGGTGACAGGTAGACTGAATGGCTCAAGAAAGAGTTCCGGTGGCAGTTGATTGCGGTGCGGCGACAGGTAGAGAAACTCCTGTCCGGCCGGGATCCCGGTGGCACTGAACGGACTGTTCGGGTAGTAGCTCTGCGAGCGCTGGTAGGCATCGTAGAACAGCACCCGGTTGGACCATTCGAAGTCGAACAGCATGCCGAGCGCCTTGCGCAGGGGCAGGTTATCAAAGGGCGTTCGCCGGGTGTTGAAGAACATCGCCTGGGTCGGGCTGGGAATCTGGTGGGTTATTTCGCGCTTGATGATGTCGCCGCGCGCGACTGCCGGAAACTGGAAGGCATTGGCCCAGTTGCTGGCCTTGTGGTCGTTGTAGAGGTCGAACTCGCCGGCCTTGAAAGCCTCGAAGGCGACGTTGTTGTCGCGGTAAAACTCGGCCTCCATGCGATCGAAGTTGTACTTGCCGCGGTTGATCGGCAGGTCTCGCCCCCAGTAACTCTTGACCCGCTCGAACACCACGCGGCGGCCGGGATCGACGCTGACCACCCGATACGGGCCGCTGTTCAGGCCGGCCTCAAAGGTTGTGCTGGCAAAATCGCGGCCTTGCCAGTAATGCGCCGGCAGCACCGGCAGCTCGCCCAGGCGCAGGATCAGCAGCGAATTGCCGGGGCGCTTGAAGACAAAGCGAATACGTCGTTCGCCGAGAATGTCGATGCGGCTGACATCCTGCAGTACGGAGCGATAGTTGGGGTGGCCCTGTTCCTTGAGCAGACGATAGGAGAATGCTACGTCCTCGGCGGTGATCTGCCGGCCGTCGTGAAAGCGTGCCTCGGGGCGCAGGTTGAAGACTACCCAGCTGCGATTGTCGGCAAACTCCAGGCTTTCGGCGATCAGACCGTAGGCGGAGTAGGGCTCGTCGCCGGACGGGTCATACAGGCCGCTGCCGACCATCAGTGGCTCGTTCAGCTCACTGATGCCGAGCTGGGCAAAGTCGCCGGTGTTGATCGGGCTGGTGCCCTTGAG
Organism: Halopseudomonas sp. MFKK-1; assembly: GCF_027474385.1. NCBI lineage: Bacteria > Pseudomonadati > Pseudomonadota > Gammaproteobacteria > Pseudomonadales > Pseudomonadaceae > Halopseudomonas > Halopseudomonas sp. MFKK-1. Next base: position 3,628,037 of record NZ_CP114836.1, on the reverse strand, counting down.
GGTATAGGGGTTCAGGGTATCGAAGGTGCCGCTGCCCATGACCCGCAGGGTGCCCCCCTTCGGTGCGTCCGGGTTGACATAGTCGAGGTGCTCGAAGTTTTCCGGGTAGCGGGGCTGGCCGTAGAGTGAATAGCCGTGCTGGCGATACAGCGTGGCCCAGCTGGGTAGAGCGGTTGCAAGGAGCAGTATCAGGACTGATGATCGGGACAGCAGCGACATGGAGTTCCGCGCGGTGGTAGGGCCGTGGGATAACGGCTGGCGCATTTGAATCAGCGGCAGCCGTCAGCAATGTGCCAACGCTACCATGCTGATGCAGCCGGGCGGAAGCCCGACGGCTCAAGGGACGAACAGGGTCAACTGCTGGCCCGGCTGCAGGTAGCGGCCAAGCTGGTTCCAGTCGCGAATCCGCTCGACGTTGACATTGAAGCGCTGGGCGATGGTGTACAGCGAGTCGCCCGACTTGACGGTATAGGCAATGCGCCGTCCATTGGCTGTGGCGGGTTGGGCCTGCGTCTGTGCTGCCGACGCCAGCATCAAGGTGTGACCGACGGTCAGGGCGCTGTCCTGCAGATTGTTGTCGCGCTTGATGCGATTCACGGTAGTGCCGTGGCTGCGGGCGATACTCCACAGGTTGTCGCCTGGCTTTACCCGGTAGCGCAGCTGCTCGACGCCTGCGATACGCTGGCGGCTGACCGGTTCGCTGGCCGGGGCATCATTGAACTGGGGCAGCATCAGGGTCTGGCCGACGCGCAGCAGGCTGCCGTTGATGTCGTTGACGTCGCGGATAGCGCTGACGGTCAGCTGGTGACGACGGGCAATCTGCGAGAGGGTGTCGCCACTGCGAACGCGATAGTGCCGGTAATTGATGCGCTCATCGTCCGGCAGCTCGGCAAGCGCTTCGGTGAACTGGTCAACCCGGTCGACCGGAATCAGCAACTGGTATTCGGCGTTGGGCGCGGTGACCCGCTGGTTGAACGCGGGGTTCAGGCTCAGCAGCTCGTCGGTGGAGACGTCGGCCAGCTCCGCGACCTTGCGCAGGTCGATCTGCTGATCGAGGGTAACCTCGGCGAAATAGGGTTCGTTGGCCAGGCTTGGCAGCACGGTGCCGTAGGCGGTCGGGCTGTCGACGATCTGCGCCAGAGCCAGCAGCTTGGGCACGTAGTTCATGGTTTCGCGCGGCAGCTGCAGATTCCAGTAGTCGGTTGGCAGGCCGAGCGCTTCGTTGCGCTTGATGGCTCGGCCCACGCAGCCTTCGCCGCAGTTGTAGGCGGCCAGCGCGAGCAGCCAGTCGCCATCGAAGTAGTCGTGCAGCAGGCTGAGGTAATCAAGCGCCGCCTGGGTGGAGGCGGTTACGTCGCGGCGACCGTCGTACCACCAGTCCTGACGCAGCGAGAAGTTGCGTCCGGTGGACGGAATGAACTGCCACAGGCCGGCGGCCTGGGCGCTGGAGATGGCCTGCGGATTATAGGCACTTTCGATGAATGGCAGCAGTGCCAGCTCCTGCGGCATGTCGCGGCTTTCCAGCTGCTCGACAACGTAATAGAGGTAACGCTGCGCTCGCGCGGAGGTCAGCTCGAAGTAGCGTGACTGGTTGGCGAAGGCGATGCGCTGCTGGTCGATTCGGGGGTTGTCGATGGTCGCCGGGTCAAGGCTGAAACCGGCTCGAATACGCCCCCACAGGGTATGCGGTTTGGTCTGTACGGCTTGCGATGCGGCGGCTTGTGCGCTGGGCGTGCGGAATGGGGATGCTGTGCGTTCTGTGACCGGTGAGCGGTAATCGGCTTCGCTCTGGCTCAGTCCGCTGTGGTCGGTGGTCTGACAGCCGGCAATCAGCAGCAGACCACCGAGGGACGCTGCTGACAGCACTCTGGGCAAGATGGCAGATACCACACGACGCATGAACGACCCCCAAAATGAGGTCGATTCTATGGACCAGCCGCGGGAGGGTCAAGGCGCCTTCGGTCAGAAGCGGTCTTTCCAGGCCCGAATTGCGGCGAACGTCTCAACCCCGGGTGCCACGGCTGCGCCGGTCTGCTGGCTGGCCGCTTGCGTCACAGCGTCGCAGTCAGAGCGCAGGAAGGGGTTGGTGCGTTTTTCCAGTGCCAGGTCGGTTGGCAGTGTCATGCGACCGGCCGCGCGCAGGTCATCCACGACCTCCAGTCGAATCTTGATATCGGTGTTGTCGGGCTCGACCGCGCGGGCAAAGCGCAGATTGGACTGGGTGTATTCATGGGCGCAGTAAATGCGGGTGTTGTCGGGCAGTGCAGCGAGACGCGACAGCGACTGGTGCATTTGCTCGGCGGTGCCCTCGAACAGCCTGCCGCAGCCCCCCGCGAACAGGGTGTCACCACTGAGCAGCCAGGGGTCACCTGTATTGTCGCAGAAGAAGGCAATGTGGCCGAGGGTATGGCCGGGTACGCCGATCACCTCAAGGGTGTGGCCGAACAGGGTAACGCGGTCGCCGTCGTTAAGGGCGCGATCACGGCCGGGGATGGTTTCGGCGGCGGGGCCCCAGACCTTGCATTCGGTGCCGGCCTTGAGTGCGTTGATGCCGCCGACGTGGTCGGGATGGTGATGGGTGACCAGTACATGGCTCAGGCTGTATTCCGGGTGGCGGCCCAGCCAGGCGATGACCGGCTTGGCGTCACCGGGATCGACGGCGGCAACCTGTTGGCGTTGTTCGTCGACCAGCAGCCAGATGTAGTTGTCATTGAAAGCGGGTAGCGCGATAAAGGTAGACATGAGGCAGCTTTTCCTTAACGTGTAGAGCTATCTTAGCGAATTGTGTCGATGGCAAGTACCGTGGAGAGGTAATGGAGATCAGCGAAGCCAGGCGCTCGATCAGTCAGGCGGACATGTTGCGTCTGCTGCAGGAGGCACGGCAATGGCTGGAGCAGCCGGCCGGACGCATGCTGTTGCAGGCCGAGTGCAGCGCGCAGCGCGAGTTGCTGCCCAATTGCTTTGGGCAGCATCTGGTTCAGTACGGCCTGGCCCCGGGCCTGTTGGCACCGGAGGTCAAGGTGCTGCGTCACTGCTGGCATCTGGATATGCTCAGCCAGGGCGAGAGTATCGCGGTGGATGAGGCCTGCTGGCCGTTTGCGCCGCAGGCCCTGGATGTGGTGGTGCTGCATCACGGGCTGGATTTCAGTCTGTCGCCCCGGGCGTTGCTGCGCGAGGCAAGTCAGGCGGTGCGTGCCGGCGGTCATCTGCTGATCTTTGGCTTCAATCCGATGAGTACCTGGGGCTGGCAGCACTATTTGGGCCGCAGCTGGTTTGGCGAGGCGGGGTTCGTCAGTCCGGCCCGGCTGGTCGATTGGCTGGAGCTGCTCGGCTTTGCGGTGGAGAAACGCATCGATGGGTGCTATCGTCCGCCGCTCGCATCCTCCACCTGGTTACAACGTCTCGATTTCATGGAGTCGCTGGGGCAGCGTCGCTGTCTGCCGGGGGGCGGTTTCTATTGTCTGCTGGCGCGGCGCCAGATGCTTGGAATAACGCCGCAGCGTGAGCGCGGGCGGGTGTTTCCGGCGTTGACGATGCCCCCTCTGGCAGCGGGCAGCCGGCGGGCGCACAAACGGGAAGGTAGATGAGTCAAGCAATCGAGATCTATACCGACGGGGCATGCAAGGGTAATCCCGGCCCCGGCGGCTGGGGCGTGCTGCTGCGGCTGGGGCCGCACGAGAAGCGCCTGTACGGCGGTGAGCCGGAGACCACCAATAACCGCATGGAGCTGACGGCTGCCATTCGCGGACTGGAGGCGCTCAAGCGTCCGGCTTCGGTGGTGTTGACCACCGACTCGCAGTACGTCATGAAAGGGGTCCGCGAGTGGATGCCCAACTGGAAGAAGCGCAACTGGCAGACCGCCAGCAAGCAGCCGGTCAAGAATGTGGATCTCTGGCAGCAGCTCGATGCGCTGGTCAGTCAGCATGAGATTGAGTGGCGTTGGGTGCGCGGTCATACCGGCCACCCGGAAAACGAGCTGGCCGACCAGTTGGCCAACCTCGGTGTTGAACACGTGTTGAAAGAACGGAAGGGCTGAGCATGCGTGAAGTGGTTCTGGATACCGAAACGACGGGTATCGAGCACAAGGAAGGTCACCGGATCATCGAGATCGGCTGTGTCGAGGTCATTGATCGACGCCTGACCGGCCGTCACTACCACGTTTATATCAATCCGCAGCGTGAGATTGACGAAGGCGCGCAGGCCGTTCACGGGATTTCGCTGGAGTTTCTCGCCGACAAGCCGGTGTTTGCCGATATCGCCGATGATTTCATGAACTTCATCACCGGCTCGCGTCTGGTCATCCATAACGCCGCGTTTGACGTCGGCTTTCTGGACAGTGAGCTGACCCGCCTCAATCGCGGGCATGGCCTGATTGCCGATCACTGCAGCGTACTCGACACCCTGGCCATGGCGCGGGAGAAACACCCCGGTCAGCGCAACAGCCTGGATGCGCTGTGCAAGCGCTACGGGGTAGACAACTCGCAGCGCGAGCTGCACGGCGCTTTGCTCGACGCCGAGATTCTTGCCGACGTTTACCTGACCATGACCGGTGGCCAGACGGCGCTGTCGCTGGCAGCACACGGTCAGGGTGAGGGTGGGGATGGCAGCTCGGTGAGCGCGATTCGGCGGATAGACCCTGCTCTGCGCGAGCAGCTGCGGGTTCTGCGTGCCAGCGCCGAAGAGCTGGAGGCCCATGATCAGCGCCTGGCGGCGGTCGAGAAGTCGGCGGGGTTTGCCCTGTGGCGCGGTGCGCCCGAGCAGTGAGCTGAGTAAGTGCTGACGTAAAAGAATGCCCCGCTGACATCAGCGGGGCATTCTTGTCTCTAAAGCCACCAGGTGACGGCAATCAGGCCGACGCCGCCCAGCACCAGGGTGTAGGGCAGGGCCATGAATACCATGCGGCCATAGGACAGACGCACCAGCGGCGCGATCGCCGAGGTCAGCAGGAACAGGAAGGCGGCCTGGCCGTTCGGGGTGGCAACACTCGGCAAATTGGTGCCGGTGTTGATGGCGATTGCCAGTTGCTCGAATTGGGCGCGGGTGATTTCACCCGCATCCAGGCTCTGTTTGACCTCGCTGATGTAGACGGTGGCCACGAACACGTTATCGCTGATCATCGACAGTACACCGTTGGCGATAAAGAACATGCTGGGCTGTTGTTCGGGTGGCAATGCCAGTACCGCGTGGATGATCGGGCTGAACAGGTGCTGCTCGTGGATCACCGCCACGATGGCAAAGAACACGACCAGCAGCGAGGTGAACGGCAGGGCTTCCTGGAAGGATTTGCCGATCTGGTGTTCGTCAATGATGCCGTTGAACGAGGCAATCAGGATGATCACCATCAGACCGATAAAGCCGACTTCAGCCAGGTGCAGTGCCAGGCCAATGACCAGCAGCACGGCAGCGATGGCCTGAATCAGCAGGGCGGCTTTTTGCGGCGCCCGGCGCTTGGCCTGCTCGGCGGCGGCAAAGTCCTCAAGCACCCTGCGAACCGGGCGCGGCAGGCGTGCGCCGTAACCGAACCAGCTGGTTTTCTCCAGCAGCAGGCAGGTCAGCAGGCCGGCGGCCAGCACCGGCATGCTGACCGGGGCCATCAGGGTGAAGAACTGAATAAAGTCCCAGCCGGCAACACCTGCGATCAGCAGATTCTGAGGCTCACCGACCAGCGTGCACACACCGCCCAGGGCAGTGCCGACCGCGCCGTGCATCAGCAGACTGCGCAGAAAGGCACGGAACTCTTCCAGGTGCTCGCGGTGCAGCGGGTTTTCGTCGGGGTCAACGCTGGCGCCTTCGCTCGGGCCGGCTGAGGCCACCTTGTGATACACACCGTAAAAGCCGACAGCGACGGTGATGATCACTGCGGTTACCGTGAGTGCGTCGAGGAAGGCCGAAAGCACTGCGGCGACCAGACTGAACAGCAGCGCAAGGGTCGATTTGGAACGCACCCCAAGGATCAGCTTGGTGAAGGTCAGCAGCAGCAGGTCCTTCATGAAATAGATGCCGGCGACCATGAACATCAGCAGCAGAATCACCGGGAAATTTCCGAGCACCTCCTTGTAGAGGGCTTCCGGTGAGGTCATACCGATGGCCAGGGCTTCCAGTGCGAGCAGGCCGCCGGGCAGCAATGGGTAGCATTTAAGCGCCATCGCCAGGGTGAAGATGAACTCGATGATCAGCAGCCAGCCGGTCATGTAAGGGCCCAGCAGCCACATTGCGAGGGGGTTGAGCAGCAGGAAGGCAATGATGGTGCGCTTGTACCAGCCGGGCGCCTGGCCCAGAAAGTTGTGCGCCAGCGCCGGCAACATGGCTTCAGACATGGTGAAGGTCCTGTTTCTATTAGGGGAAAGTGTGTCGAACAGCCCCCTTGTCTGCCGTTCCGGCAAGGGGGCTGTTCGACATGCTCTCGCTGACCCGAGGCAAGCATAAACTACTGCTTCCTTCATGGCTGCCCCGACGCAGGTCTTTGTTTGCCCTACTTTGGAAGCTGCCTGGTAGTCCAAGCGCGTCGCATTTTCAGTATCTTAGGCGAGCTTGCTGAGTAATTGGTTATGGAGTTTGAGTGTCAGCTTGATATAGTCATGCCAATGCAAATAGTCCAAGGTGGTATTTGATTCGAATCGGATTCGTGTCAGGTGCCGGTTGTTACCTACAAGAAAAAGGCCGTATATGTCGCAATACGAGACGCTGCTGGTTGAGCAAGTTGGCAAGGTCGCCCACATCCAGATCAACCGCCCGGAGAAGATCAATGCCATGAACCGCGCGTTCTGGCTGGAGATCATCGACGTTTTCAAGTGGGTTGATGAAACCCCCGAGGTTCGTTGTGCTGTGATATCCGGAGCGGGCAAACACTTCTCTGCGGGGATCGACCTGCAGATGCTTGCCGAAGCCTCAAGTGGCATGGACAAGGACATCGGTCGCAAGGCAGAGGCCATTCGTCGCAACGTGCTGCAGTTGCAAGAGTCCTTCAACGTGATCGATCGCTGCCGCAAGCCGGTCATCGCCGCTATTCACGGCTACTGCATCGGTGGGGCGATTGACCTGATCTCCGCCTGCGATATGCGTTACAGCACCGAGGACGCCAGTTTCTCGATCAAGGAAATCGATATGGGGATGGCCGCAGACGTCGGCACCCTTCAGCGTTTGCCGCGTCTTATCAGCGATGGCATGATGCGGGAGCTGGCCTATACCGGTCGCTTCGTCGATGGTCATGAGGCGGCCCGTATCGGCCTGGTCAATCGTACCTGGAGCGATCACGTCCAGCTGATGGCGGGTGTCATGGAGCTGGCCCGGGAAATTGCTTCCAAGTCGCCGCTCGCTATTCGTGGCACCAAGGAAATGATCCGCTTTGCCCGTGACCACAGTGTGGAAGACGGCCTGAACTACATCGCGACCTGGAACGCCGCAATGCTGCAGTCCGATGACCTCAAGGTTGCGGTCATGGCGCATATGAGCAAGCAGACGCCCGAGTTTGCAGACTGATCGACAACCGCGCTACGCAGGGATGGTGGGAGACTGAATGCCATGTTGACCGGTACCACTTCACTGGATCTTGTCAGGGACGAACTCTTCGCCAGCATGGGTGAAGTGGAAAACCTGTTGCAGCAGTTCCTCGAGGATCGTCAGGACGGCAGCCTGCTGCAGCAGTCCATCGAAGGGCTTCAGCAGTTGCGCGGTACCCTGGCCTTGATAGAGCTCAAGGGCGCTGCATTGCTGCTGGACGAGATGATCAGTCTGGCGATGGATATTCCCGTTCACGACGGGGAAGAGCGCAATGAGCCGCTGTCGTCGTTGTGCGATGCACTGTTTTTGCTGGAGCGCTATCTGGATCAGGCACGCCAGCAGGGGCGTGAACGCCCCGAGTTGCTGCTGCCGATGATCAATCAGATGCGTCAGCACCGGCCGGGTGTCCCCGCGTTGCCTGACAGTCATTTTTATCCGCTGCCGGTGGCCGGCTTGCCAGCCGGGTTCCGCAAGGGTGCAACCGGGCCCGTTGAACCCAAGGTCGCCGGCCGACTGCGCCAGATGTATCAACTGGGTCTGCTGGGGTTGCTGCGCGATGACGGGCTGGCGGCGTCTGTACCGCTGATGCAGCGCGCGCTGGCACGCTTTGAGGGCAGCCTTGCCTCACGCATGGCGACCCTGTGCTGGGTTGCCGGGGCGGCCCTGGAAGCCATTGAGCAAACGCCGCTGAATCTGACCCCCGCGCGCAAGCGCCTGTTCGCGCTGCTGGATCGCGAAATTCGGGGAGCCCTGCTCAATGCCGCCGAGCACCGACTCAATGAAGGGCTGTTGCGCGAGCTGTTGTTTCTCGTTGCACTGGCCGATGCCGGTTGTGATCGTTGCGCCGAAGTGAGCACGGCCTATCAGTTGCCGGATCCCGGCTTTACCGAATACGAGTTGAACGACGCCTTTGCCAAGCTGCATGGTCCCGGCATTGATGTCATGCGCTCTGTGGCCGAAGCGTTGCGGGAAGAGGTTAACGCCCTGAAGGATCTGCTGGATCTGTTGGCGCGCAATGCCGGGGATGCCGAACAGTCACTGGAAAGCCTGTCGTCTGGATTGGAGCGACTGTGGAAAACGCTGTCGATGCTTGACCTCAAGGCCGAGTCCGAGGCGATTCACGCCATTTCCGGTCGTCTTGCCGGTTGGCAGCCTGGTGACGTTGCTGTGCTGGAACAGGTCGCCGATGCGGTGTTGCGCGCTGAAACAGCAGTCAATCGACTCGACTCTTCGGCTTTTGCAGGCGATACGGCTGCCGGTGCCGAGGGTGAGTTTGCCGAACCGCTGGAGCTGAAAGAGGCCCGCATCGTTCTGATCGAGGAATCACAAGCCGGCCTGGCACTGGCGAAACGGTCCATCACGGCGTACATGGAATCCGGTAACGACGCCATGCATTTGCTCAACGTGCCGCCCTCGCTGGAGACGGTTCGCGGCGGTCTGCTGTTCCTGGGCATGGGGCGTGCCGCCAGAATTATCAGCATGGCAGCGAACTTCATCCGTGAAACCATGCTCGAGCGCAAGCAGGTACCGACGGATGCCCAATTGGAGGTGCTGGCCGATGCCTTGACCAGTATCGAGTTCTATCTGGAGTCAGCTGAGCGTGCAACGGTAGCTTCAGGCGATGTGCTGGCGCTGGCCGAGGACAGCATGGCTGAGCTGGGATACGCTGTATCGGGGAATACGTCCGAATGAGATCCTTTCGTGTGTTTCAACCCGCCTCGCGCCTGGATGCTGCTGCGCAGCAGCAGGGCGTGGTCGTGGTGTTTTATCAGAATCAATTTGCCATGTACGACGGCAGCTTGCTGCATGACCCGGATCAGGCGTTGTACTTTGGCGATGTGAGCCACCGTTTGCCTCTTGGTCTGCTCGACGGTCGGGCCTGCGAGCTGATTCACCTGAGCGACAGCCTGGACATGCCGGGCCTGAGTTGGCACGGACTGCGCACGCTGGTCGGGCAGGTCGACGATCAGCTGTTTCGTCTGTTGGGCGTCGCCCAGCAACTGAATGCCTGGTATCAGAGTCACCGTTTCTGCGGCTGCTGCGGCGAGCCCATGCAGCCGCGTGAAGAGGAGCGGGCGATGGAGTGCGTGCGCTGTGAACGGCGCGAGTATCCCAAGCTGGCACCTTGCATCATTGTGCTGATCACCCGTGGCAGTGAGATTCTGCTGGCCCGTTCTCCGCATTTTCCTCCCGGATTTTTCAGTACGCTGGCCGGTTTTATCGAGCCGGGCGAGTCGGTAGAGCAATGCCTGCACCGCGAGGTGAAGGAAGAGGTCAATCTTGAGGTCAGCAACCTTGAGTACCTGGGCAGCCAGAGCTGGCCGTTCCCCAATTCGCTGATGCTGGGTTTCCACGCCGAATATGCAGGTGGCGACATCATCCCTCAGGAGGGCGAGATTGAAGCGGCCTACTGGTGGTCAATAGATGAGTTGCCGAAGATACCGCCGCGCGGCACCATCTCGCGCTGGCTTATTGATTGCTATCTTGCGCGGCAGGCGGGTGTTGAAGCCCCGCCAGTGCCAAGCTGATTCGGGCGAGGAGCCACGATGCAATTTCCGGGATTGGCCCTGATTGCGGCAATCATTGCCGCCGTTCTGGTGCTGCTGACGTTGAGTCAGGGTTGGCGCCTGCGCTGGCTGGCGGGTTGGCTGCGCGGCAATTTGCTGCTGGCAGCGCTGGCACTGGCCGCGGTTCTCGGGCTGGCGGCCTGGGACCTCCAGTCTTTCCGTGTCATTGACGGCAAGGGCACCGCAGGGACCTTGAGTTTTACCCAGGTTGCGCCCCAGCAATACGATGCAGTGATTACGACCTCGGCGGGCGAGCAGCGCGTGCGTCTGGCCGGTGATCTGTGGGAGCTGGAAGTTCAGGTTTTGCGTTGGCAGGGGCTGGCTTCGCTGATTGGTCTGGAAGATGGATATCGACTGCACCGCCTGCTGGGTCGTTATCTTGCCCTTGAGCAGCAGCGCGGGGCCAGTTCTGCGCTGGCGGCGAATCTGAACTCGACGCCGGTCTGGCGTGACCTTTGGCTGTGGCTGGACCGTGCGGGCGGCGCGTCGCTGGTGCATGCGGACGCCTTCGAGGTGCGTTTTGTTCCGCTGGTAGATGGCGCCCGCTTTTCGCTGGAAATCGGGCCGACCGGTTTGACCCCCGAGCCGCTCAATACACAGGCCAAAGCCGCGCTCAAGCGCTTTCAGTAATACCGTTGCGGAAACAAAAAAGGCTGCCCCAGGGCAGCCTTTCTGCTTTATGCCGCAGGTTTATGCGAGCATGCCGCCGTCGACGTTGATCGCAGCGCCAGTGGTGTAGCTTGAGGCGTCGCTGACCAGATACAGCACGGTGCCTGCCATTTCGGTCGGATCCGCTGCACGGGCCAGCGGGATGCGCTGCAGTGCCGGCTTGAGGATAGCGTCGTTGGTGGTCAGGGCGGAGGCGAACTTGGTGTCGGTCAGGCCCGGCAGCAGGGCGTTGCAGCGAATGCCGAACTGAGCGCACTCCTTGGCGAATACCTTGGTCATGTTGATGACTGCTGCCTTGGTGATCGAGTAGATACCCTGCAGCTGACCGGGAACCACACCATTGACGGAGGCTACGTTGAGGATGTTGCCGCCGCCGTTTTCGCGCATCAGTTTGCCCGCTTCAACCGACATGAAGAAGTAGCCGCGGATGTTGACGTCTACGGTTTTCTGGAAGGCGCCCAGATCGGTGTCCAGCACGTTGCCGAAGTAGGGGTTGGCAGCGGCGTTGTTAACCAGGATATCCAGCTTGCCGAACTGCTCGCGAATGGCGGCAACGGTGGCAACGATCTGATCCATGTCGCCGATGTGGCAGGCGAGTGCGGAGGCTTTGCCGCCGGCGGCGACGATGGCGTCGGCAACGGCCTGGCAGTCATCGATCTTGCGGCTGGAGATGATCACGTGCGCACCCTGCTGGGCCAGTAGCTTGGCAATCGCCTCGCCGATACCGCGGCTGGCGCCGGTTACCAGGGCAACTTTGCCGTCGAGGTCGAACAGTTGGGTCTTTTCCATGATGAATCCTTGTTGTCGTGCTGCCCCGGCTCACGAGGCTGTCAGTGGGTGTCGGGCAGTTGCTGATAGCAAGGCTGTCTGCGACACGGCTTGGTCGCCTAATTTAAAGCAGTGGCAGGGTGCGAACAAGAAAACCGCGAATGCATCAGGTCCGGTGTTGGCCGGCCATTGCCTTGATCAATGAGTGTCTGAGGGGGCGAGAGTATCCGGCGCAGAAGGGATGCTGTCTGTTGCCTGCAGGGCGCGCTGGCGAGCTTGTTGCAGCATGTGCAGGGTGACCTTGCGTACTTCTGCCTTGCTTGCCTCTATGTGCGCGGTCAGCAGGTGCTGGGCCTGTTGCAGTTCGCCGGCGCGAATGTGCCGCAGGATTTGCCCATGTTCTTCCCAGGTCTTGTCGAGCCGCTCGGCACGCTCGAAATCCAGTTTGCGAACAACGCGTATGCGCTCGCAGATCTCGGCGTGCAGACGCGTCATCTCGCCGTTGCCGGCGGCTTCCACCAGTTGGCAGTGAAAGTGCTCATCCATGACGAACACCTGCTGGCCGTCACCAGTGCGCAGCGCGGGCGCTACGCACCAGGTGTCATGCAGGGTTTTCAGTATGTGCTCTGCTGCCGTGCCGGGCTGGCCGGTGCAAAGACGCCTGAGCGCTTCCATCTCCAGCACGATGCGCAGGTCATAGAGCTCCTCGAAGCGGGTAAAGTCGAAGCTTCTGACCTGCCAGCCACTGCGAAAACGCACCTCCAGATAGCCTTCGCGCTCAAGCTGGTAGAGTGCCTGGCGCACCGGTGTGCGGCTGGCGTTCATGCGTGCGGCGATTTCGCCCTCGGAAAAGCGGTCACCGGGCAGCAGCCGGAAGGACAGGATGTCCTCCTTGAGCCGCGCGTGGATGCGCTCGGCGAGGTTCTCCCGCCGAGCTGCTGTGTTGGATGGCTGGCTCAGTTGCACGGTGTGACCTGCTCAGGCTGCACTGAGGCTGGCAATGAATGCACGCCAGCCGCCGAAGGCGGTAATGTCGCGGGCGTCGGCGAGTGCGGCCGGTTCACAAATAAAGCCCTTCACCCAGCGACCATCTGCCAGCTGCAGGTTGCCAATGCCCAGCGGCGGCGGAATCTCGGCGACGAATTCCCCGAAGCGGGCCAGCGGGATATCCCACAGCTCGACAATAATCTGTGCGCCATCCTGCGCAACCCGCGCCAGACCAGGCTTGGGGGGAACGGTGCCGGGCAGGGCATACAGCCGGTAATCCGGACAGGTCAGGGTTTGTTCGACCAGCACGGCGTCGCGACTGGTCAGCTGGAAGTTCAGCGGCATGCCGGTCAGGTGCGCGCCGACCACCGCTACGCGCACGCTACCCGGCGCTTGAATAGTCTGTTGCGCACCCGGACAGGGCTTGCCGGTTGCGCCCAGTGGCAGTGCCTGGGCTTGCTGCCAGCGTTTGCCCAGCTCGGCCAGGGCGTGATCGTGCCAGGCCGGTGCAATCAGGGTGACGCCGGCGGGCAGGCCGTCTTCGCGCATCCCTGCGGGCAAGGCCAGTGCGCAAAGGTCGGCCAGGTTGGTGAAGTTGGTATAGGTGCCGAACTGGCTGTTGTAGAGTACCGGTTCCTCCGCCATCTCGCTGATCCGGCGAATGGTCGGCGAGGTTGGCACCAGCAGGGCATCAAAGTCGGCCAGGATCAGGCTGATCTGGCGTGACAACTCGGCACGGATGTATTCGGCCTGATAGGCCTCGCAGGCGCTGTATTTATGACCGCCGTCGACGATGCCGCGTACGACCGGATCCATTTTATCCGGGTCCATCTCGCCAACAGCGACGGTGCGTTCGGCCACCCACGAGCCCTGATACAGCTGTGCCGCCAGGTCCGCAAAGGGGCTGAAGTCAATCTCGACCAGCTCTGCGCCAAACGCGCGCCACTTCTCGAGCGCTGCCTCATAGGATGTCTGCATCTGCGTGTCGTCGAAGAACTCGGGATTGGCCGGTATGGCCAGTTTCGGCCTGACCGGCAAGCCGACCGGCGCGCTACAGGGGTTGGCGCGGCTGTAGGCGTCGCTGGGATCGAAGCCGCCTGCGATGGTGGCGACTGCCTGGGCGTCGGCAACAGTCAGGGCGAATACCGAGATGCAATCGAGGGTTCGGCAGGCCGGTACCAGTCCGGTATTGGAGAGCCAGCCGCGGGTCGGTTTGAGGCCGACAATATTGTTGAAGCCGGCCGGCACGCGGCCGGACCCGGCGGTGTCGGTGCCGAGCGCAAAGGGTACCAGGCCACGGGCAACCACACTGGCGGAGCCGGAGCTGGAGCCACCGCTGACGTAATCGGCGTTGAAGCTGTTGCTGACGGCGCCATACGGGGAACGGGTGCCGACCAGGCCGGTGGCGAATTGGTCCAGATTGGTCTTGCCAATCAGAATGGCTCCTGCCGCGCGCAGGCGGGCAACGACGGTGGCATCGGCACTAGCCTGGTGAGCGAAGGCCGGGCAGGCGGCAGTGGTGTCCCAGCCAGCTGCGTCGATGTTGTCCTTTACCGCGAAGGGGACGCCGTACAGTGGCAGCGATGCGACGTTGCCTTCCACCTGTTGCAGGCGCTCATCCAGAGCGGCTAACTGCTCGTTGAGCTGGGCCTCGCTGGCAAGGCTGATCCAGGCGTTATCGTCGGTGCTCAGCTCGTTGCGCAGGGCACCGAGCAGTGCTGCAGGAGCGAGACCTTCCTGTTGATATGCCTGTTGCCAGTCGGAGAGGGTAAAGCCGAGGGTCTGTTGTGTCATGTCTGAATACCATCTTGGATACAAGTTGGTATTTACAGAGCAATCGTCGTGCCTGTTTGTTATTTATCAATAAAAACAGAGGCTTATGTTGCTTCTTTGAGTTTTTGGTCAGGGGGCAGGCGAAGAAGTGAGGATTGCTGGTGCAGGTCTGCAGTACGAAGTGCAATTGTGGTGCAGGGACCGGCAGGTGCCAATGAGCGGCGGCCTGCCGGTCTGCATGGGATCAGGCCGGGAACAGTTCGCCCAGCTTGAGTGCCAGCATCATGTCGCCTTCGGCGCGCAGTTTGCCGCCCATGAAGGCCTGCATGCCGTCGGTTTCACCGGTCATCACGCCGACCAGGGTTTCCTTGTCCATGATCAGGGTCACGTTCGGATCGGCGGCTTCGCCCTGAGCTACAGCGCAGCTGCCGTCCTTGACGGTCACGTTGAAGTTTTCGTCGTCGGTGATGTTGAACTGGAATACCAGATCCAGACCGGCTGCAGCGGCTGAGTTGAACTTGGATTCCATTTGGCTGGTGATTTCTGCAACGGTAGTCATTGGTGGTTCCTTTGCTAGGTAATGCAGGGCGCGGGATGCGCACTGCGACTCATCTGAAGCTGATCCACTCGGGTTGGCGGTGAATCTCAAGATGTGCCTGGCTGTTGAAGTAGGCCAGACTCAGCTTGTCTGCACGGTACTGCAGGCGGCTTACAGAGGTATTCACGATTTGCCAGTTCAGCTCAAAGGCGCTGGTGGCCGGCATTTGCGTGATCAGTTGCAGGGCGGCGGTAATGGTGCCGCCCGATGCGAATACGGCGATGTTCTGGCCGCTGCCGCGGTTGTCATCGATAACCCGGCGCAGGCCTGTGCCAACCTGCTCGACATAGCTCTGCCAGGAAGGGCAGCCCGGGCGCTCGCGGGTGTCGGTGATCCAGAGTGTCACGGCGTGACTGAATACGCGCTGAAACTCCTTGCGGAACTGTCCTGCGTTCTTCAGGTAGTGCTCGGCGTCGGGGATGGCTTCGAGCACCTGCGGCAGGTAGCTTTCAAGCACCTGGTCAGAGTGGTATTCGTTAAAGCTGGCGTCGCTCTGGACCGCGAGGGAGGACTGATTCATCGCGTCGAGCGCGTGGCGGGCGGTATCGATCTGGCGTTGCAGGGTGCCGGCGTAGCAGGCATCAAACTGCAGGCCGAGCGCGCCGAAATGTTCGCCGCACAGCTGTGACTGGCGGATGCCGAGGGGGGACAGGACGTCGTAGTTGGCTGCGCCAAGTGATGCCTGTCCGTGCCTGATCAGATAGATACTGCCCACAATCTGCCGCCTTGTAATGTTATGTAGACGGAGGTTAGGGGCAAGCTCGCGAAGCTGTCAACCAAAAATCATACGGGCGTTTGAATTTTCCCCGGACGGCCTGCGCCCATGCCCTGATGATCCTGTATGCTTGCTGTGCTTAGCGGGTTGTGCAGAGACGGGAGAACACTGTGGAATGGTTTGATCAATATGTCTATTTTCTTGCCAAGGCCCTGACGGTGCTGGTGGTAGTGGCGCTGATTCTGGCGATGATTGCTGCCGGCAAGGCGCGCAGCAAGCGTACCGAGGGTACACTGAGTGTGACACGCCTGAACGACCGTCTGCAGCGCATGCACGAGCAGCTTGGGCTGATGGTGCTCAGCAAGGGCGCTTGCAAGGCCCGGCAGAAGCAGCTCAAGCAGGAGGCGAAGGCCCGCGACAAGGATGCAGCCCAGGATGAGCGCGGGCGCGTTTATGTGCTCAACTTTCATGGCGACATCAAGGCCAGTGCGCTGGAAAATCTGCGCCATGAAGTGACGGCGGTGCTGGAGCTGGCGCGTCCGCAGGATGAGGTCGTTGTTCGCCTGGAAAGTGGTGGCGGCATGGTGCATGCGTACGGGCTTGCGTCATCGCAGCTGGTGCGTGTGCGCGAGGCGGGTATCCCGCTGACCATCTCCGTCGACAAGGTGGCAGCCAGTGGCGGCTATATGATGGCCTGTATCGCTGATCGGATTCTGGCGGCACCCTTCGCCATGCTGGGCTCGATCGGCGTTGTCGCGCAGTTGCCCAACTTCAATCGATTGCTGAAAAAGCACGATATTGATTTTGAAATGCTGACTGCGGGGGAGTACAAGCGCACACTGACGGTATTTGGCGAGAACAGTGACAAGGCGCGGGAAAAGTTTCAGGATGACCTGGAAAACATTCACCGCCTGTTCAAGCAGTTTGTTGCGCGCTATCGCCCAAGCCTGGACATTGAGACGGTCGCCACAGGTGAGGTCTGGTTCGGCAGCGAGGCATTGCTGCGCGGGCTGGCCGACGAGATCAAGACCAGTGACCAGTACCTGTGTGAGCGGGTCAGGCAGGCTGATGTATTTGAGGTGCAGTTTGAGCAGCGCAAGCGCCTGCAGGACCGGTTGTCCGGCGGGCTGGCCCAGGCGGCGGACCGACTGTTGCTGACCTGGGTGTCGCGCTTCAACAATCAACGTTTCTGGTAGGAGTGGATATGTCTGAATTCAAGGCGCTGGTGTTGTCGGAGCAGGACGGCCGGTATGTCACCGAGATCAAGCAACGGCATGTGGATGAGCTGCCTGCAGGGGATGTGCTCATTCGTGTGCGCTACTCCTCCCTGAACTACAAGGACGCGCTCTCGGCCACCGGTAACAAGGGTGTGACGCGGAACTTCCCCCATACCCCTGGTATTGATGCAGCCGGTGTGGTGGAGGCCAGCTCGGTGCCTGAATTGGCAGTCGGTGATGAGGTAATCGTCACCGGCTACGACCTCGGCATGAATACCGCTGGCGGCTTTGGTCAATACATCCGCGTGCCGGCCGGCTGGGTGATCAAGCGTCCGGAAGGGCTGTCGCTGCGTGACAGCATGGTGCTGGGTACTGCCGGCCTGACGGCGGCGCTGTGTATCGACAAGCTGGAGCAGGCGGGCCTGACGCCGGGGCAGGGCCCGGTGCTGGTAACCGGCGCCACCGGTGGTGTAGGCAGCATTGCGGTGGCCATGCTGGCATCTCTGGGTTACGAGGTGGCAGCCTCGACCGGCAAGGTTGATCAGGTGGATATGCTCAAGAGCCTGGGTGCCAGCCAGATCGTTGATCGCGCTGCGCTGGCGGCGGGTGTCGAGAAAATGTTGCTCAAGGAACAGTGGGCTGGCGCGGTGGATACCGTCGGTGGCGACATTCTGTTCAATGTGGTCAAGTCACTGCGTTATGGCGCCAGTGTTGCGACCTGCGGAATGACCGCTGGCGGTGGGTTTGCAGCCAGTGTGTTCCCGTTCATTTTGCGCAATGTGAACCTGCTGGGCGTCGACTCGGTAGAGCTGCCGCTGGTGGTCAAGGCCTCGATGTGGGATCGGTTGTCACTGCAATGGAAGACCGATCTGCACAATCTTGAGCGCGAGGTGACGCTGGAGCAGTTGCCCGCCGAGATCGAGCGCATTCTGGCCGGCAAGATGATCGGTCGGGTAGTCGTTAATCTGGGCTGATCGGCAGCCCTGCAGCAGGCACAAAAAAACCGGGGCAGTGTGCCCCGGTTTTTTTTATTTGCGTATCAGGCGCGGCGGCGGAACAGCGGCAAGGGCTGGTCCGTCGCAGCCTGGTAGCAGTTGGAAAAGTCTTTCAGGCTTTCCAGTGCTTCCTCGGCATTACGGTCGGCACGCAGGGCAAAGGCGTCAAAGCCGCAGCGCTGCATGAAGAACAGCTGGTCGCGCAGTACGTCGCCTATGGCGCGTACCTCGCCCTGGTACTGGTAACGATCACGCAGCAGGCGGGCGTTGGAGTAATTGCGGCCGTCGCTGAAGACCGGGAAGTTCAGCGCGATGACCTGGAACTGATCCAGATCGCCGGCGATGCTTTCCACTTCCTCGTCGCTGTCCAGCCAGACACCCAGACCACCGTCGCGGGCTTTCAGCGCATGGCTGTGTTCCAGCCACAGGGCCAGCGGGACGATGATGCTGTCACTGTTGGGCAGGCCGTCCAGCGTGGCGTCCTTGTCCAGAACGTGCCAGCTGTCGTTAACGACTGCACCGTTCTTAATTAGTCGCTGCATACACGCGCTCCTTGAAAGGTGCCATGCCGATACGCTTGAAGGTATCGAGGAACTGTTCTTCGGGGGTGCGGTTCTCGATGTACACATCGATTACCTTGGTAATCACGCTGGGCATGTCTTCGGCCGAGAAGGACGGGCCGAGGATCTGACCGATGCTGGCATCACGGCCGCTGTTGCCGCCGAGGGAGACCTGATAGAACTCCTGACCTTTCTTGTCGACACCCAGTACGCCGATGTGGCCGACGTGGTGGTGGCCGCAGGCGTTCATGCAGCCGGAGATGTTCAGGTCCAGATCGCCGATGTCGTGCAGGTAATCCAGGTCATCAAAGGTGCGCTGGATGGCTTCGGCAATCGGAATCGACTTGGCGTTGGCCAGGGCACAGAAATCGCCGCCGGGGCAGCAGATGATGTCGGTCAACAGGCCGATGTTCGGGGTTGCGAAGCCGTGCTTGCGGCAGGCTTGCCAGAGGTCATACAGGTCGCTCTGGCGCACGTCGGCCAGCACCAGGTTCTGCTGGTGGGTAACGCGCAGTTCGCCGAAGCTGAACTGGTCGGCCAGGTCGGCAATGGCTTCAAGCTGCTTGTCGTCAGCATCGCCCGGGGCAACCGCGGTCGGTTTCAGCGACAGGGTGACGGCGGCGTAGCCCGGCACCTTGTGCGCCTGAACGTTGCGCATGGCCCAGTTGTTGAAGCCCTTTTCGGCTTCGCGCTTGGCCAGGTAGCCCGCATCGTCACCGCTGAACTGCTCGTAGGCAGGGGCGGAGAAGTGGCCGGCAACGCGATCCAGCTCCTGCTGGGTCAGGGTGGCCGGGCCATCCTTGGTGTGCGCCCATTCGGCGTTGACCTTTTCGGCAAACACTTCAGGGGTCAATGCCTTGACCAGAATCTTGATGCGCGCCTTGTACTTGTTGTCACGACGGCCATAGCGGTTGTACACACGCAGGATGGCATCGAGGTAGGTCAGCAGGTGCTGCCAAGGCAGGAACTCGCAGATCTGCGAGCCCACCATCGGGGTGCGGCCGAGGCCGCCACCAACCAGGACGCGGAAGCCGATTTCGCCAGCGGCGTTGCGCACGACGTTCAGACCAATGTCGTGTACGCCGATGGCGGCACGATCCGCCTCGGCGCCGTTGACTGCGATCTTGAACTTGCGCGGCAGGAAGGCAAATTCGGGATGGAAAGTGGACCACTGACGAATGATCTCGCACCACGGACGCGGATCGACCAGCTCATCTGCGGCAACGCCGGCAAATTGGTCGGTGGTGGTGTTGCGGATACAGTTGCCGCTGGTTTGAATGGCATGCATCTGCACTTCAGCCAGGTGGGCCAGAATGTCCGGCACATCCTCCAGGGCCGGCCAGTTGAACTGGACGTTCTGGCGGGTGCTGAAGTGAACATAGCCCTTGTCGTAGGTACGGGCGATGAAGGCCAGCTTGCGTACCTGCCGGGCGGAAATCAGCCCGTAGGGAATGGCAACGCGCAGCATTGGGGCGTAGCGCTGGACGTACAGGCCGTTCTGCAGTCGCAGCGGCAGGAACTCACTCTCGCTCAGCTCGCCTGCGAGAAAGCGGCGGGTCTGATCGCGGAACTGCTTTACGCGGTCCTCGACGATCTGCTGATCATATTCGTCGTAGATATACATACAGAAACCTGTTCATCGGGCACTGACGGCCCTTCGCTAGTCATGGCCCATCAGGCTTGGGCGGGCAGACAATAGCAGTTTTTGAATATGCACAAAAGGAATGTTTATCTATATCTTTAGATTGAAAATGCACATAGAAAACCGCCTTGTACGGCCCGGTACCATGGTCTTTACTGGGGGGTGACCATAACAATAATCAGGGGGCCAGGCCATGGCTGACCAGCAGTCACAGAACAACCAGTCTTCACTCGATGCGGTGGCATCGGTTGCGCTGATCGTTATCGTAGTGGTGGCGGCGGTATTCTGGGTAAGCGGCCAGTAGGTGCGCCGGATTCAGACTCCGGCGAGGTAGAGCACGAGCTTTACGACGCCCAGAACTACCATCACAAACAGCAGGGTAAAAGCCACGCCAAGGGCGATGAAATGGCTGGGTTTGCCCTTTGAGAAGTCGCGCTCCCTGGCGCGATTGCTCTGCACGCCCAAGGCCGCGGCAAGCACGCTCTGCAAGGTGTCGCGCAGGCGCATCGGTTCTTCATGTTGTGGCTTGTCCCGTGAGTCGTTCATGCTGCCTCCACGTTATCCGTTCTCAGCAGCTTAGTCGCTCCTGCGCCTTGGCGCAGGTCAGATATCGATTGCGGCCCAGTGCCGTCTGCGCCACATGAAGGCAAATATCAGCGAGTTGATGCAGCGATAGACTGATTGCAGCAGCCAGACCGCCAGCAGCCCGCCCCCCAGCACCGGGCCAATCAGATAGGCGCAGGGCAGAAACAGCAGCCACTGACTGCCCATGTTGACGCCCATCACGGTGCGGCTTGCACCGGCTCCGAGCAACGCCTGGGTTAGTACCAGGGCAGTTGCATCCAGACTCATGCCCAGGCCCGTGATGCGCAGTGGCCATTCGCCGAGGGCGATCAGGTCTGCATCTGGGGTGAACAGGCCGAGAATCAGGTGCGGCGCCAGCCAGAAGGGCATGCCAAGCAGAAACAGGGTGCATGCTGCTACCCGCACCACGTCCCAACCCCAGCGATAGGCTTCCTCTGCATCATTCTGGCCCAGACTATGGCTTACCAGCGTGGTTGCGGCCATACCCAGGCCCACGCCGGGAAGGATGAGGAACAATGCCAGGTTGATCAGCACGTGAGCGATTGCCAGTTCGTCGGTGCCTATCTGGGCAATGATCCAGAACAACGTAGTGATACCGGTGGCAAAAAAGAATTGCTGCAGTGAGTTCGGCACCGCCAGCCGGAGCATGGCGCGGATGTCCCGCCAGCGGGGGCGGGCGCGCAGAAAGCCGTGTTTGCGGCCGCTGTAGAGGGTGGTGGCAAAGTAGAGCGCGCAGCCGATCAGCATAGCGATCGCCGTACCGGCGCCGGAGCCTTCGGCGCCCATCTGCGGCAGACCGAAGTGGCCGAAGATCAGGCTGTAGCTTATGCCAATGTTGGCCAGATGCATGATCACCAGGATCTGCAGATAGCGGCCGGCGTTGTGGATACCGTTCCAGTAGCCGCGGAACGCGAAGTTGGCGCCAACGGCTGCAATCGCCAGCACGCGCCACTGAAAATAATGGGTGCCGACCTCTACGACTGCCGGGTCGTCGGCCAGAAAACGAATGATGGCGTCAGCCTGGGTCCAGCCAATCAGCGTCAGGGGAATGGCCAGCAGCAGGGCGATCAGCAGGCCTTCATTCAGTGGTCCGGCGATCTCGCCGGTTGCACCGGCGCCCTTGCGGCGGGCGACCATGGCCTGCACCCCGGCACCCAGGCCCATGACCAGCGCAACAGCCATGAAGTTGGCGTAGCTCCCCAGGCCGACGCCGGCCAGTGCCTCGCTGCCCAGGCTGCCGACCATGGCGGCATCAATCAGGTTGAGCAGGCTCTGGCTGAGCATGCCACCCATGATCGGCAGACCAAGGGTGGTGATGCGTGTCAGCCGCTCGCGCGCCGGCAGCAGGGCCATCGGTTCAGCGGTCGTAGTTCAGGTTCGGGGCGAGCCAGCGCTCGACACCGTCCAGCTCCTGCTGTTTGCGCTGACTGTAGCGCTCGACCTGATCGCGACCGATTTTGCCAACTGCAAAGTACTGGCTCTGCGGGTGCGAGAAGTACCAGCCGCTGACCGATGCCGCCGGGTACATGGCAAAGTGCTCGGTCAGGCTGACGCCGCATTGCTGTTGCGGGTCAAGCAGGCTGAACAGGGTGGCCTTTTCGGTGTGGTCCGGGCAGGCAGGGTAGCCCGGTGCCGGACGAATGCCGCGGTATTTTTCGCGGATCAGATCATCGTTTGCCAGCTTCTCGTCGTCGGCGTAGCCCCAGTAGGTCTTGCGCACCTGTTCGTGCAGCCATTCGGCGCAGGCTTCCGCCAGGCGGTCTGCCAGTGCCTTGACCATGATCGCGTTGTAGTCGTCGCCCTTGGCCTCATACTCCTTGGCCATTTCTTCGGCGCCGATGCCGGCAGTGGTAATAAAACCGCCTACATAGTCGGTCTTGCCGCTGTTTTCAGGGGCGACAAAGTCGGCCAGCGACAGGTTGGGCTTGCCGTCCGGCTTGATGTTCTGCTGGCGCAGGTGGTGCAGGCGGGCGAGGGGGGTACCCTGCTCGTCGCGCAGCTGAATGTCGTCGCCATCGACCTGGTTGGCCGGCCAGAAGCCGAACAGGGCGCGGGCCGTCAGGCGCTTCTCTCGGATGATTTTTTCCAGCAGCGCCTGAGCATCGTTGAACAGCGAGGTGGCGGCTTCGCCAACCACGTCGTCCTGCAGGATGCGCGGGTATTTTCCGGCCAGGTCCCAGGCGATGAAGAACGGTGTCCAGTCGATGTACTCAGCCAGCGTGCGCAGGTCGATGTTGTCCAGCAGTTGGACGCCGTGTACGCGGGGGGCTGGCGGTGTGTAGTCGTTCCAGTCGAGCTGCAGGCGGTTGTCGAGCGCCTGCTGATAACTCAGGTATTCGGTACGGGCCGAGCGGTTGGCGGTGCGCTCACGCACCACCGCATAGTCTTCGCGAACCTGCTGGACATAGCCGCTCTTCAGCTCTTTGGACAGCAGTGATGTTGCGACACCGACCGCGCGCGAGGCGTCGGTCACGTAGACCACGGCGTCGTTCTGGTAGTGCGGCTCGATCTTGACTGCGGTATGGGCCTTTGAGGTGGTGGCGCCACCGATCATCAGCGGCAGGTGGAAGTCGCGACGCTGCATTTCGCGGGCAACGTGGACCATCTCGTCCAGCGACGGCGTGATCAGTCCGGACAGGCCGATGATGTCGCACTTTTCGTCGATGGCGGTCTGCAGGATTTTTTCCGCCGGGACCATCACGCCCAGATCAACCACGTCATAGCCGTTGCAGCCGAGCACCACGCCAACGATATTCTTGCCGATGTCATGTACGTCGCCCTTGACCGTAGCCATGAGGATCTTGCCCTTGGCCTCGGGGGTGTCGCCTTTTTCTTCCTCGATGAACGGAATCAGATGGGCAACGGCCTGCTTCATGACGCGGGCCGATTTGACCACTTGCGGCAGGAACATCTTGCCGGACCCGAACAGGTCGCCGACCACGTTCATGCCGGCCATCAAGGGGCCTTCAATGACCTCGATCGGGCGCGCGCAGGCCTGCCTGGCCAGCTCGGTATCCTCGACGATCCAGGTCGTGATGCCCTTGACCAGCGAGTGCTCAAGGCGTTTTTCAACCGGCCAGCTGCGCCATTCCTCGTTTTCGGCTTCCTTGACGCTGCCGTCGCCCTTGAACTGATCGGCAATCGCCAGCAGCGCTTCGGTTGCTTCCGCAGTCCGGTTGAGCACCACGTCTTCCACCCGGTCACGCAGCAGCGGCGGAATCTCGTCGTAAATCTCCAGCTGGCCGGCGTTGACGATACCCATGCTCAGGCCGTTGCGGATGGCGTAATAGAGGAACACCGAGTGAATGGCTTCGCGTACCGGGTTGTTGCCACGGAACGAGAACGAGACGTTGGATACGCCCCCTGAACTCAATGCGTAGGGCAGGTTGTCACGGATATAGGCACAGGCGTTGATGAAATCGACGGCGTAGTTGTTGTGCTCTTCGATGCCGGTGGCCACGGCGAAGATGTTCGGGTCGAAGATGATGTCTTCCGGCGGGAAGCCGACTTCGTTGACCAGAATGTCGTAGCTGCGCTGACATATTTCGGTTTTGCGTGCTTCTGTGTCTGCCTGGCCCTTTTCGTCGAAGGCCATCACCACGACCGCAGCGCCGTAGCGCTTGCACAGGCGAGCGTGCTGCTTGAATTGTTCAACACCCTCCTTCATGGAAATGGAGTTGACGATGCCCTTGCCCTGGATGCACTTGAGGCCCGCTTCGATGACTTCCCATTTTGAGGAGTCGATCATGATCGGCACACGGGAGATGTCCGGCTCGGAGGCGATCAGGTTCAGGAACCGTACCATCGCCGCCTTGGAGTCGAGCATGCCCTCGTCCATGTTGATGTCGATGATCTGGGCGCCGGCTTCGACCTGCTGCTGGGCCACTTCCAGCGCTTCGGCGTAGTTCTCTTCGCGGATCAGGCGGGCGAATTTGGCGCTGCCGGTAATGTTGGTGCGTTCGCCGACGTTAACGAACAGCGAGTTGCGATCGATGGTGAACGGCTCGAGGCCGGACAGGCGGCAGGCGCGCGGAATCTCGGGGATCGCGCGTGGTGGATACTTCGCAACCGCTTCGGCGATGGCCTGGATGTGGCCGGGGGTTGTGCCGCAGCAGCCGCCGATAATGTTCAGG
Source organism: Halopseudomonas sp. MFKK-1 (assembly GCF_027474385.1). Lineage (NCBI taxonomy): Bacteria > Pseudomonadati > Pseudomonadota > Gammaproteobacteria > Pseudomonadales > Pseudomonadaceae > Halopseudomonas > Halopseudomonas sp. MFKK-1. The sequence continues at coordinate 3,603,328 of NZ_CP114836.1, read as the reverse complement.
AAGCCTGCAGCGGCAAATTCCTCGACCACGACGGCCATCTGTGCCGGAGTTTCGTCGTATTCACCAAACTCGTTCGGCAGGCCGGCATTGGGGTGCGCGGATACGTGGGTGCCGGCCTTGTTCGACAACTCTTCCAGATAGGGGCGCAGTTCTTTGGCGCCAAGGGCGCAGTTAAGACCAACGGAGATCGGGTTGGCGTGGCGCACCGAGTTCCAGAAGGCCTCGGTGGTCTGGCCGGACAGGGTGCGGCCGGAGGCGTCGGTGATAGTGCCGGAAATCATGATCGGCAGTTCGACGCCATCTTCCTCGAACACCTGCTGGACCGCAAAGATCGCAGCCTTGGCGTTCAGGGTGTCGAAGATGGTCTCGATCAGGATCAGGTCGGCGCCGCCCTCGATCAGGCCGCGGGTAGCCTCGGTGTAATTCTCGACCAGCTCGTCAAAGGTGACGTTACGATAACCGGGGTCGTTGACGTCCGGTGAAATGGAGCAGGTGCGGCTGGTCGGGCCGAGTACGCCGGCGACAAAGCGCGGGCGATCCGGCGTTTCTGCTGTCTTGGCATCGCAAACCTGGCGGGCAACACGTGCGCCGGCGACGTTCAGTTCGTACGCCAGTTCCTGCATGCCGTAATCAGCCTGGGAAATGCGGGTGGCGTTGAAAGTATTGGTTTCGATGATATCGGCGCCTGCGTCCAGATACGCCTTTTCGATCTCGGCAATGACCTCCGGTTTGCTCAGCAGCAGCAGGTCATTGTTGCCCTTGACGTCGCTTGGCCAGTCCGCAAAACGCGCGCCCCGGTAGTCCTGTTCCTCCAGCTTGTAGCTCTGGATCATTGTCCCCATGCCGCCATCAAGGATCAGAATGCGCTGCTGCAGTGCTGTACGCAGGGCGGTCAGGCGGGTGCTACGGTCAGACATGGGTACTCCGAAATGGCGCGCTGAAAAGCCGCAAAGCATACCACGGAGCGCGGGCAGGCTGAATCTCTGTGCGCTGACGGTAATAACCAAGCAAAAAGGTAGGGCTTTATTCGTGCAGCCGCATCCCTTACACTTGCACCCTCTGGTCATTGAGCAAGAGGCATTTCATGGCAGGCATTATCTTTACCAAGGCAGCGGAAGAGTATTTGGCTGATCTGCTGTCAAAGCAGGACACCGAGGGTGTCGGCATCCGGGTGTTTATCACGCAGCCGGGCACGCCCTACGCGGAGACCTGTATCGCCTACTGCAAACCTGGTGAAGAGAAGCCCGAGGACCGCCTGCTGGCGCTGGAGTCCTTCCGTGTCTGGATCGATGCGGTCAGTGAGCCTTTTCTGGAGGAGGCACTCGTTGACTTCGCCACCGACCGCATGGGCGGTCAACTGACCATCAAGGCACCAAACGCCAAGGTGCCGATGGTCAACGATGACAGCCCGTTGAACGACCGAATCAACTATCTGCTGCAGACTGAAATCAATCCGGGGCTGGCCAGCCACGGTGGTGAGGTCAAGCTGATCGATGTTGTCGAGGGCGGTATTGCCATTCTGCAGTTTGGCGGCGGTTGTCAGGGCTGCGGCATGGTGGACGTGACCCTCAAGGAAGGCATTGAGAAAACCATGATCGCGCGGATTCCGGAGATTAACGGGGTGCGTGACGCTACCGACCACTCGGTAACCGAAAACGCCTACTACTGAGCACGACTTGTCTTTCCTCGCCTGACTGGCGCTATACTGCCTGAACCGGGCTGGCATCCTGCCAGTCCCTGAGTTTACGGTTTGGCGAGGCGAGTTATGGCAGGGGTACTGGATACGGTCGATCAGCGGACTCGCCTGGTAGGCGAGAACCGGCTGGAAATATTGCTGTTTCAGCTGGCCGGCCCCCAGCTGTTTGCCCTCAACGTGTTCAAGATTCGCGAAGTGCTCACGCTGCCGGCTCTGACTCAGATGCCGCAGCGCCATCCGCACGTCGTTGGTGTGATTCACCTGCGTGGACAGACCATTCCGGTCATTGATCTCTCCGGAGCCATAGGCCTTCAGCCGCAGAAGGCCGAACCCGACAGCACCATCATCGTGACCGAGTACAACCTGTCGGTTCAGGCTTTCCTGGTGCGCACGGTGGACCGTATTCTCAATCTCAACTGGGATGCCGTGCAGCCCCCGCCGCGGGGTGCAGGTCGCGCGCATTATCTGACCGCCATTACCCGTCTGGAGAATATGCGGCTGGTTGAAATCATCGACGTGGAAAAAGTGCTGGCCGAGATCGTGCCGTTCAATACCCGTGTCAGTGATGCGCTGCTGGAGGATCCGCTGCTTGAGCGTGCCCGCGGACGTGAGGTGCTGGTAGTGGATGACTCGCCGACCGGGGTAAATCAGGTGCGCGACACGCTGGCCCAGCTGGACCTGAAACTGCATGTGGCAACGGATGGTCTGAAAGCCCTGAAGATGCTCAAAGCCTGGGTTGATGCGGGTGAAGACATCAACGAGCGGCTGCTGATGGTGATTACCGACGCGGAAATGCCGGAGATGGACGGCTACCGCCTGACCACCGAGATTCGCCAGGATCCGCGCCTGAAGAACCTCTACGTGGTGCTGCACACCTCCCTGTCTGGCAATTTCAACAAGGCGATGGTCGAGAAGGTGGGCTGTGACGGATTTCTGTCCAAGTTCCAACCTGATCAACTGGTAGAAACCGTGCGCACGCGCCTGCAGCTTCTCGACGCCTGAGCCATTGCGGTGGACACGCCTTTGGCTTAGGCCACCCCACGCATCATGGGGGCGTAGCGCCCCCAACCCTTTGGCATCCTTACGGTTCCAGATAGCGCTCGTGCTGCTCCATCACTGGTTGCTGAATGCCGAGTTTCTGGCCGTAGATCACCGCGTAGCTCAGCACGCTCTGCACATACTTGCGGGTTTCATCAAACGGGATGGATTCGATCCAGACATCGGCGGGCAGGCTGCCCATGCCTCGTGTCCACTGCCGCACGCGACCCGGGCCGGCATTGTAGGCGGCAGACGCGAGGACGCGATTGCCACGGAACTGCTGGCTGAGGCCGGACAGATAGGCGGCGCCCAGTGCGATATTGCGTTCCGGGATCAGCGCGTCGTGGTTGCCTGAATAGGGAATGGCGTAGCGACGCGCAGTTTCCCGTGCAGTAGCGGGCATCAGTTGCATCAAGCCCATGGCGCCGGCATGCGAGCGGGCGTCGGCCATGAAGGCGCTTTCCTGACGGGTGATGGCGTAGACCCAGGTGGAGTTGATCTGGCGTGCACGGGCCTGATCCTGAATCGGTTGCTGGTAGGCCATCGGGAAGCGGATATCCAGATCGTCCCAGTACTGCGCCTGGCTGACTCCACGGATGGCCGGAAAGTACCAGGCCATGTCGTTTGCCAGCACCGCCTGGGCAATCAGTTGCTCGCGATTGAAGCGTTCGCCGGCGTGATACCACTCCCGCCGGGCGCTGATAACGTCGTTGCGATCAAGGAACTCGCGGGCACGCAGGATGCCCGGATCCTGTTGCACGCTGCGCATTACCTCGTCGGCGACACTGGCGCGCTGGTGATTGAGGGCGTAGGGCTGGCGGGCACGCTCGGCGGCCAGGAATCCGTAAAAGTCCCGTTCCTGGGCGAGTGACTTGTATTCGCTGACCAGCTCACCGGCGGAGCTGGAGGACAGCTGAGTGCTGCGCAGGCGCCAGTAGCGCCAGCGGCTCTGTTCGGCCAGTGACGCCGGCAGCTGTTCAGTCAGCTGTCGGGCGGTATCCCATTGGCGGGTGCGCAAGGCCAGTCGCACACGCCATTCGCTGACATCGTCGTCCTGCATGCGTGGATCGTTGGCGGCCATGAACGGCAGCGCCGCCGGGTCGATCTTCTTGGCCAGACGCACGCCAATGTCACGGGTGATGGCCAGGCGGTCTTCGTCGCTGTACGGCAGGTCGCGGTAATGTGGCCACAGGGCGAGGGCCCCACTGGCGTCGTCACGGCCCATGCGGCGCAGCGAGACTGTGGCGATATCTGCCATCTTGCTGGCCGGCAGGCCCCGGTAGCGGTCGGCATCGGCCAGTTTGGCCGGTTGGGTAGCAGTGTCGACAAACAGGGTCGCCAGTGCCTGATTCTGTTGCATCAGTTTGGTCAGATAGCGCGCCAGCGCGTCCTGTCGGTAGAGCAGGGCGAGTCGAATACGCTGCCAGACGATCTCGTCCGTCAGGCCGCCAGCGGCGCGCCAGCGCTCAAACAGGGGGTCGCAGGCATTGGGCTGAGAGCGGCCAACCGTCCAAAGCGTGCGGGCCTGCTGCATGGCGCCGGCGCGGTCGCCCAGGTCCCATTGGTGCATGGCGCGTCGACAGTCCTGGCTGGCGTTTCTGTCGCCGGGCAGGTAGTGCTGATCGAACAGTGCCCACTTGCCCTCACTGGCCAGCCGGGTCAGCCAGCGGTCCTTGAGTCGTGCGACAAACGGCAGGTCGCTGTGCCCGGTAACGAATCGGGCCAGATCTTCGTCTGATGCGCTGGCAAAGGTCTGATTCAGATAGGCCTGGCGCACATAGGGGTAAAGAATGTAGCTGCGCAGACCGGGTTCGAGCTGCTGGAACACGGCCCACTGCTGCTTTTCTATGCTGACGAGGGCCCGGTCATAGGCCAGTCGCTGACTTTCGATGCGACCGTCGGCGTGCGACAGCGCGGGCAGCAGCAGAGCGCTGATGACGATAAGGGTGTGACGAAGAGCGAAGCGGGTTTGGTAACGCATGATGATCCTGCCGCAGGGCGGTGTAGCGCGATTGAACGTCAGCTGCTCGTCGCGAGTGCGACGGACGACAAGGCTGTTGCTACAGCTTAGCGGTTTGCCTGATATCGGCATAGGGGGAAGCGGGCACTTGCTCGGTTCCGCTCGCAGCGGGCATGTGGAATTAATCAGTGCTTCCTTAATCAATCGCCGGGTGGCGGTTATGTGTTGCCGCCGCACAGGGTAGAATGTCCGGCTTGATAGCCAACAGGTGAGTTATGCCGCTGCTTTCGTTTTCCGATGTATCTCTGGCCTACGGGCTCAATCCGCTGCTGGATAAAGTGGGCTTTCAGCTCGATCGTGGCGAGCGGGTCTGCCTGATTGGTCGCAACGGTGCGGGTAAATCCAGCCTGTTTCGCCTGGTGACCGGTGAGCAGACAGCCGACGAAGGCGAGATCTGGTTTGCCCCGGGATTGAAGGTGGGGCAGTTGCCGCAGGAGCTGCCGGCGGCCGATGACAAGACCGTCTATGACGTGGTGGCGTCCGGTCTGGCTGGTGTCGGTGAGCTGCTTGCCGAGTATCATCATCTGATCTCCGGTGATATGGGTGACGCCGAGCTGGCGCGGCTGGAGAAGGTGCAGGGGCAGTTGGAGGCGAAGGACGGTTGGCGTCTTGATCAACTGGTCGATACCACCCTGACCCGGCTCGGATTGCCGGCCGACAAGCAGATGTCGGAGCTCTCCGGTGGCTGGCGCCGCCGGGTGCTGCTGGCGCAGGCGCTGGTGGCAGAGCCGGACGTGCTGCTGCTGGACGAACCGACCAACCACCTGGATATTCATACCATCGCCTGGCTGGAAAGCGTGCTGCTGGAGTTCCGTGGTGCGGTGCTGTTTATCACCCACGACCGGGCATTCCTGCAGGCCTTGGCGACCCGCATTCTTGAGCTGGATCGCGGTCAGCTGATTGATTGGCAGGGTGACTATCGCAGCTTCCTGGAGCACAAGGAGCAGCAGCTGGCAGCCGAAGCGACAGCCAATGCGTTGTTCGACAAGAAGCTGGCGCAGGAAGAGGTCTGGATTCGTCAGGGCATCAAGGCCCGCCGTACCCGTAACGAAGGCCGTGTGCGCGCGCTCAAGGCGATGCGCGAAGAGCGTGCCCAGCGTATTGAGCGTCAGGGCAAGGCGAGCTTTCAGCTGGAAACTGCCGAGGCGTCCGGCAAGCGGGTTATTGAGGTCGAGAATGTCAGCTTTGCCTGGCCTGGCCGCGCGCCGCTGGTGCGTGACCTGTCGCTTAATGTGATTCGCGGGGATCGGATCGGTCTGATCGGCAACAACGGTTCCGGCAAAAGTACCCTGCTCAAGCTGCTGCTGGGGCAGTTGCAGCCAACCAGTGGCCGCATTCATAGCGGCACGCGGCTGGAGGTCGCCTACTTCGATCAGTTACGTGATCAGCTCGATCCGGAAAAGACCGTGATCGACAATATTTCCGAGGGGCGCGACTTCATCGAGATCAATGGCGATCGCCGCCACATCATCAGCTATCTCGGGGACTTTCTGTTCTCTGCCGAGCGCGCCCGTACGCCGGTCAAGGCACTGTCCGGTGGCGAACGCGCAAGGCTGCTGCTGGCGCGCTTGTTCAGCAAACCCGCCAACCTGCTGGTGCTCGATGAGCCGACCAACGATCTCGACGTGGAAACCCTGGAACTGCTGGAAGAAGTGCTCGCCGGTTTCGACGGCACCGTGCTGATCGTCAGCCACGACCGGGCGTTTCTGGATAACGTGGTCACCAGCAGTCTGGTGTTTGAAGGTCAGGGCAGGGTGCGTGAGTATGTCGGCGGCTATGCCGACTGGCTGCGGCAGGGCGGCAGTGTTGACCAACTCGCGGAGTGGGGTGAAAAGGCGCAGCCCCAGAGTGCGCCTGTTGCCGAGCCGACCCCTGAGCCGGTTCCGGCAGCACCGGCAGCAGCCGCCAAGCCCAAACTCAGCTACAAGTTGCAGCGCGAACTGGATGGCTTGCCTGCGGTGCTGGAAAAGCTGGAAGCGGAGCTGGAAGCCTTGCAGGTGCAGGTCGGTGATCCCGATTTCTACCTGCAGTCCCATGAGGTGACTGCCCCGGTGCTGGCGGCAGTGGAAGCCAAACAGGCCGAACTGGACGCCGCCATGGAGCGCTGGGCGGAGCTGGAGGATATGGCGGGCGGCTAAGCCATCTCGCTCTAGCTACAAGCTACAAGCTACAAGCGAGGGAAGGCTGTCTTCCGGGTTTCTCCTGCAGCTTGAGGCTTGTGGCTTGCAGCTCCCGCAGGGGCGCTAGCCCTTCTTCCCCAGCCGCACTGCGATCACGTCGCAGGGCGCGCCGTGCAGTACGTCGTTGGCGGTTGAACCCAGCAGCAGCGCCAGGCCGTGGCGGCCGTGGCTGCCTACGACGATAAGGTCGCAATCCTGCTCGGTGGCGACCCGGTGGATTTCCTGGCGCGGATGGCCGAAGGCAATCTGCAGCTGTTCTTCAGGCAGGCCGTAATCCGCAGCAAACAGCTGCATGCGCTCCTTTGCCTGCTCGAACTGCTGTTGCTGCAGCATCGACAGGTCCATGGGTACATCTCCGCCGTATGCCATTGCCAGCGGTTCTACCACGTGCAGCAATGACAGCTTTGCATCCAGGGCTTTGGCCAGCTGCAGGGCGTGGTCAGCGACAGCGCGGCACTCTTCGATCAGGTCAACCGCGACCAGCACATGTTTGTACAGCATCGGCTCTTTCTCCTTTTTTGCAGCGATACTAGCAGTCTTGTCGAGCAAGGTGCAGCCCGTTTCTTCGAGGGCTTCCGCGGCTGCCTGGCGAACCTCGTCTATTCTCAGCATAGCGCCGATCAGGGCGTTGATGCAGACTGTTTCCGTCCGTTTTTTCATGGCCTGGCGGCAGCCGCGACTGCTGTGGAGACGGGTTTTTTGCTGCAGGCTGCATTGCTTGAAGAGAAAGTTGATGGTCTGGTTTGGAATTGGGTGTTCTTTTTATCTAATTGTTTTTAAAGAATTTATTTGTTGTTTTTGTTGGGGGAAGACAGCTGTTTTGGCGGCGCTGATGCCGTCCCCCAATTGACAACAGGGCTGAATTCAAAGAAGGTGTGCGCACCCGAATCAAACGGTCGTATGAATTTTTTGATTCAGCGTGTCCCCCGATTATCGGGATCGTTCATGACACTGGCAGGCGACGTGTCGGCAAAGAGACGTGGCTGGCCGGTGTTTCTCATGTGCTTTTCATAGCGTGGAGATCAGTTGATGATTTACGAAGGTAAAGCCATCACGGTTCAAGGCCTTGAAGACGGCATCGTCGAGCTCAGATTTGATCTGCAGGGCGAGTCGGTCAACAAGTTCAACAGCGCCACTCTGTCCGAGCTGCAGGCGGCGGTAGAGGCCATCCAGAACAATGCCGATGTCACCGGCGTTGTTGTCACCAGCGGCAAGGACGTTTTCATCGTCGGCGCCGACATCACCGAGTTCGTTGGTACGTTCAAGCTGCCGGAAGAAGATCTGGTTGCCGGAAACCTGGAAGCCAACAAGATCTTCAACGCATTTGAAGACCTGAACGTTCCCACCGTTGCTGCCATCAATGGCATCGCGCTGGGTGGTGGTCTGGAAATGTGTCTGGCTGCCGATTTCCGTGTCATGGCCGCCAGCGCCAAGATCGGTCTGCCGGAAGTCAAGCTGGGTATCTACCCGGGCTTCGGTGGCACCGTTCGCCTGCCGCGCCTGATCGGCGTGGACAACGCCATCGAGTGGATCTGCGGCGGTACCGAGCAGCGTGCCGACAAGGCGCTGAAAGCCGGTGCAGTTGATGCGGTTGTTGCCGATGACCAGCTCAAGGCGGCTGCCATTGACGTGATCAAGCGTGCCATCGCCGGCGAGCTCGACTACAAGGCCAAGCGTCAGCCCAAACTGGAAAAGGTCAAGCTGAACACCATCGAGCAGATGATGGCGTTTGAAACCTCCAAGGGTTTCGTCGCCGGTCAGGCTGGCCCGAACTACCCGGCACCGGTTGAAGCGATCAAGACCATCCAGAAGGCCGCCAACCACGGCCGTGAAAAGGCGCTGGAAATTGAAGCTGCCGGTTTTGCCAAGCTGGCCAAGACCTCTGTTGCTGCCAGCCTCGTTGGTCTGTTCCTGAACGATCAGGTGCTCAAGCACAAAGCCAAGAAGTACGACAAGCAGGCTGGTGATGTGAAGCTGGCTGCCGTACTGGGCGCAGGCATCATGGGTGGCGGTATCGCCTACCAGTCTGCCGTCAAGGGCACTCCGATCCTGATGAAGGATATCCGCGAGGAAGGCATCCAGCTGGGTCTGGACGAAGCCTCCAAGCTGCTGGGCAAGCGTGTTGCCAAAGGCCGCATGAAGCCTGAGCAAATGGCCAAGGCGCTGAACGCCATCCGTCCGACCATGTCTTACGGCGACTTCAAGGAAGTTGACCTGGTGGTTGAAGCGGTTGTCGAGAATCCGAAGGTCAAGCACGCGGTGCTGGCAGAAGTGGAAGGTCAGGTAACGGAAGACACCATCATCACTTCCAATACCTCGACTATCTCCATCACCTATCTGGCCGAGGCGCTCAAGCGTCCGGAGAACTTCTGCGGCATGCACTTCTTCAACCCGGTACACATGATGCCGCTGGTTGAGGTTATCCGTGGCGCGAAGTCCAGCGACAAAGCGGTTGCTACTACCGTTGCCTACGCCAAGAAGATGGGCAAGACCCCGGTTGTGGTCAACGACTGCCCCGGCTTCCTGGTCAATCGTATCCTGTTCCCGTATTTCGGTGGCTTTGCTCGCCTGATCGGCATGGGTGCCGACTTCCAGCGCGTTGACAAGGTCATGGAAAAGTTTGGCTGGCCGATGGGCCCGGCTTACCTGATGGACGTTGTCGGCATGGACACCGGTCACCACGGCCGTGACGTCATGGCTGAAGGCTACCCGGACCGTATGGCCGACAAGACCCGCACCGCTGTTGACGTCATGTACGACGCCGGCCGTCTGGGTCAGAAGACCGGCAGCGGCTTCTATGCCTACGAGATGGACAAGAAGGGCAAGCCGAAGAAGGTTGTCGACGCCAAGGCTTATGAACTGCTGAAAGAAGTGGTTCTGGAGCAGCGCGAGTTCACCGACGAGGAAATCATCGAAATCATGATGGTTCCGCTGTGCCTGGAAACCGTACGCTGCCTGGAAGATGGCATCGTCGAATCCGCGGCTGACGCAGATATGGGTCTGGTCTACGGTATCGGCTTCCCGCCCTTCCGTGGTGGCGCCCTGCGTTACATCGACACCATCGGCGTGGCCGAGTTTGTTGCCATTGCTGATAAATACGCCGAGTTCGGCGCCATGTACGCACCGACTGAAAAGCTGCGTGAAATGGCGAAGAACGGTCAGAAATTCTTCGGTTAACCGCGGAACGTACAGAGCGAGAGTAAATCTATGAGCCTGAATCCGAGAGACGTCGTAATTGTCGATTTCGGCCGCACCCCGATGGGCCGTTCCAAGGGCGGCATGTATCGCAACGTGCGTGCTGAAACCCTGTCCGCCAACCTGATTACCGGCGTACTGGCACGTAACCCGAAGATCGATCCGGCAGAAGTCGAAGATGTGATCTGGGGCTGTGTAAACCAGACCCTGGAGCAGGGTTGGAACATCGCACGCATGGCGTCGCTGATGACCCCGATTCCGCACACCAGTGCCGCGCAAACCGTCAGCCGTCTGTGTGGTTCGTCCATGAGTGCGCTGCACACCGCTGCTCAGGCGATCATGACCGGTAACGGTGATGTGTTCGTCGTCGGTGGCGTCGAGCACATGGGTCACGTTGGCATGATGCACGGTGTTGATCCGAACCCGGCACTGTCGCTGTACGCTGCCAAGGCGTCCGGCATGATGGGTCTGACTGCTGAAATGCTGGGCAAGATGCATGGCATCACCCGCGAGCAGCAGGACGCCTTCGGTGAGCGTTCTCACCGTCTGGCGCACAAGGCCACCGTCGAAGGTAACTTCAAGGATGAAATCATCCCGATGGAAGGCCACGACGAGAACGGCTTCCTGCGGGTGTTCACCGAGGACGAAACCATTCGCCCGGAAACCACCATCGAGAGCCTGGCTGCCCTGCGCCCGGCGTTCAACCCGAAAGGCGGTACCGTCACTGCGGGTACCTCCTCGCAGATCACTGACGGCGCTTCCTGCATGATCGTGATGTCTGCCGAGCGCGCCCAGGCCCTGGGTCTTGAGCCGCTGGCGGTCATTCGCTCCATGGCGGTTGCCGGTGTTGATCCGGCGATCATGGGTTACGGTCCGGTACCGTCCACCAAGAAGGCACTGCAGCGCGCCGGCCTGACCATGGATGACGTCGACTTCGTTGAACTGAACGAAGCCTTCGCTGCCCAGGCACTGCCGGTCCTGAAAGACCTGAAGCTGCTGGACAAGATGGACGAGAAAGTGAACCTGCACGGCGGTGCGATCGCCCTGGGTCACCCGTTTGGCTGCTCCGGTGCACGTATCTCCGGTACTCTGTTGAACGTCATGAAACAGAACGGCGGCACTATCGGTATCTCTACCATGTGCGTTGGTCTGGGTCAGGGTATCACCACAGTCTTCGAGCGTGTCTGAAGTCTGCAGGTGGTAGCGAAAGCCGAGGCCTTGTGCCTCGGCTTTTTTATTGATGCTGACACTGGATACAGAGGAGGGCAGTAATGCGTCCGGGACGTTATCGGCACTATAAAGGAAAGGACTATCAGGTCATCGGTCTGGCGCGGCACTCGGAGACCGAGGAGCCGCTCGTCGTGTATCGAACCCTGTACGGCGACTTCGACCTCTGGGTAAGACCGCTGGCCATGTTCAACGAAGTGGTCGAGGTTGACGGCGAGTCACATCCGCGCTTTACCTTTATCAGCGAAGACGTGTAGGCTCTGGCCCTTCCAGCCCATCCGGCAGTTTGCCGTGTGATGTGGCTGAGTCGCCAGTTTCGAGTTCAGTTCGGGTCAGGAAAAAAAGTATCCATGGGAAAAGCACTGGTCATTGTGGAGTCGCCAGCCAAGGCCAAGACAATCAACAAGTATCTCGGTAACGAGTATGTGGTGAAGTCGAGTATCGGCCATATTCGCGACCTGCCCACCAGCGGCAGTGGCAAGACCGAAAGCAAACCCAGGGGTGGGCGCAAGACCGCTGCCAGCGAGCAGGAAAAGCAGCAGAAAGCCAGGGCGCAACTGGTCAAGCGCATGGGTGTCGATCCGGAGAACGACTGGAAGGCCCACTACGAAATTCTGCCCGGCAAGGAAAAGGTCGTCGACGAGCTGCGTCGTTTGGCCAAGGATGCCGACACCGTCTATCTCGCAACGGACTTGGACCGCGAAGGGGAAGCCATTGCCTGGCACCTGCGCGAGAGCATCGGTGGCGACGATTCACGCTACAAGCGCGTGGTGTTCAACGAAATCACCAAAAAGGCTATCCAGGAGGCGTTCTCGCAGCCTGGTGAGCTGGATATGAACCGGGTCAATGCCCAGCAGGCGCGTCGTTTCCTTGATCGCGTGGTGGGTTATATGGTTTCGCCGCTGTTGTGGCAGAAGATTGCTCGCGGGCTTTCTGCTGGCCGCGTGCAGTCGGTGGCGGTCAAGCTGATCGTTGATCGTGAGCGCGAAATCCGTGCCTTTGTGCCTGAGGAGTTCTGGGAGGTGCATGCGCGCCTGAACACGCCCAAGGCAGAAAGTGTCCGCTTCGAGGTGGTCAAGCAGAACGGTGAGACCTTCCGCCCGACCAACAAGGCGCAGACCGATGCCGCGCTGGCGGTGCTTGAAAAGGCGGCCTACAAGGCGGTCAAGCGTGAGGACAAGCCGACCAGCTCGCGTCCGAATGCGCCCTTTATTACCTCCACACTGCAGCAGGCTGCCAGTACGCGCCTGGGTTTCAGTGTGAAGAAAACCATGATGATGGCCCAGCGTCTCTACGAGGCGGGTTACATCACCTATATGCGTACCGACTCGACCAATCTGTCGGCGGATGCCATTGCGATGGCGCGCAGCTATATCGAAAGCAACTTTGGCGACGCCTACCTGCCGGAAAAGCCGAACCTGTACAGCAGCAAGGAAGGCGCGCAGGAAGCACACGAAGCCATCCGTCCTTCCGACGTCAAGCTCAAGCAGACCGATCTCAAAGGCATGGAGCGCGATGCTGAACGTCTGTATGAGTTGATCTGGCGTCAATTTGTGGCGTGTCAGATGACGCCGGCCAAGTACCTGTCGACCAGTATCCAGGTAGCCGCTGGCGAGTTTGAGTTGCGTGCCAAGGGCCGCATTCTCAAGTTTGACGGCTATACCCGGGTGATGCCGCAGCAGGGCAAGGGCGGCGAAGACGAGGTGTTGCCGGAGATCAAGGTTGATGATGTGCTGGCGCTGCAGGGCCTGGACCCCAAGCAGCACTTCACCAAGCCGCCGGCGCGCTACGCCGAAGCCAGCCTGGTCAAGGAGCTGGAAAAGCGTGGCATTGGCCGCCCTTCGACCTATGCGTCGATTATTTCCACGATTCAGGATCGTGGCTACGTGACCCTGAATAACCGCCGGTTCTACGCCGAGAAGATGGGCGATATCGTTACCGAGCGCCTGAACGAGAGCTTCCCGAACCTGATGGACTATGGCTTTACCGCGAAGATGGAGGAGTCACTGGATGACGTCGCTCACGGTGAAGTGCTGTGGAAGCAGGTGCTGAATAATTTCTATGCCGATTTCAGTGCCAAGTTGAGTGCCGCCTCTGCGTCTGGTGAAGATAAGGGGATGCGCGCGAATCAGCCGACGATGACCGATATCCCGTGTCAGGATTGTGGTCGACCGATGATGATTCGTACGGCCTCGACGGGTGTGTTCCTCGGCTGTTCCGGTTATGCCCTGCCACCGAAAGAGCGTTGCAAGGCGACCATTAACCTGGTGCCGGGCAATGAAGTGGCGGCAGATGACGAAGAAGGCGAGTCTCGCGTGCTGCGTGGCAAGCATCGTTGCGCTATCTGCGGCACCGCGATGGACAGTTATCTGATCGACGAGCGGCGCAAGTTGCATGTCTGTGGTAACAACCCGGATTGCTCGGGTTTCGAGATCGAGACAGGTCAGTTCAAGATCAAGGGCTATGACGGTCCAACCCTTGAGTGCGACAAGTGCGGCAGCGAAATGCAGCTCAAGACCGGCCGTTTCGGCAAGTATTTCGGCTGTACCAACAGCGAGTGCAAGAACACCCGCAAGCTGCTGCGTAACGGTGAGGCCGCGCCGCCGAAAGCGGATCCGGTGCCGATGCCGGAACTCAAGTGTGAAAAGGTTGATGATGTATACGTACTGCGCGACGGTGCTTCCGGCCTGTTCCTGGCTGCAAGCCAGTTCCCGAAAAACCGGGAAACCCGGGCGCCTCTGGTCAAGGAGCTGATTCCGCACAAGGCGGAGATTGATCCGAAATACCACTTCCTGCTGGATGCGCCGGTGGCTGATCCTGACGGCAATCCGACTGTCGTGCGCTACAGCCGCAAGACCAAGGAGCAGTACGTGCAGACCGAAGTTGAGGGTAAGCCCACAGGATGGCGGGCTTTCCATGATGGCAAGCAGTGGTCGGTGGATGACGGCCGCAGCAAGAAGGCCAAGCGGTAAGGCAGGCAACTATGGCTAATGAAGTCTATACCCGCACCAATCAGGCGTTGTATTTTGCCCGCCGTGCGATCGAGTCCTGGCAGCAGGCAGAGCAGAGCGACGCGATCGATGCACTGACGCAGGCGCAGTATCATCGTGAGCATGCGGTCTTTCATCTCTACCGGGGCGTATTGGCGCTGATTCATGAGGTGGCAGACCGGTACCGCTGGCCGCTGGTTGATGCGCGTCAGGTCGAATCGGTGCTGGTACCCGCGGTAGTCAGTCGGTTTCCCGGTCCCGAGCTGGCGGAACTCACCGAGCTGGCTGACAGCGCTGGTACCTGGTTGGCCGGTGTCATTGCCGCCTGGCAGCGATTGCAGGCACCGCCGCAGCCGGTCGACAACTCGACCAACTCGCTGATTGCCACCAGTGCCACGCCGGTCACCGAGTGGACCAGTGTGCAAGCCGAGGAAGCCCTGCAGGAGGTTTCCCGTCGCGTACGTGCCTATCGCGACGGCATGCAGGAATGGTGAAGGCGGTATCGCGGATGCCGTGAGTACGGCGCTGTGTTACACTGCGCGCAGTTCAGACAGGAGATATCCGCAATGCCTTCACCCTTCCTTGAAATCGTCGAGCTCGCCAATGGCAAGGTTGCTCTGCGCCGTTCCGACGAAGAGGGTGAGCCGTTGGTGGTGATCGAGTTTTCCCGCGATGCGCGGGAATATCTGCAGGAAAGCTATATTGAAGTTGCCAAGGCGATGATCAGTGCCGGTATGCAGGCCGCTGGCCAGATGATGGATGAGGATGACGACGGCGACGCCATCCCTGAAAGCCGTGTCCTGCATTAATCGACACCGCGATAGTTCAAAGGCCAGCATTGAGCTGGCCTTTTTTGTATCTGTTTTCAGCCCAGATGGACGTTCAGGCTGTGGCAGCGGCCGGCCTGGGCCGCTCGTTCCAGGCGCGGGGCAATGCAGCTGTCGTGATCAAGCCAGCTGACAACGGTATGGCTGCCGCCCATCCTGAGCAGGTCGCAGCAGAGTTTGAGGCTGTCCATGCCGGCCTTGGAGCGCACGATCATGATGCGTTGAGGGTCGAGGTTGGCGCCGCGAAGCCATTGCTGGCTGAGTGCAGCGGGCGGGTCGATCAGGGTAAGCCAGCGCCGGCTGTCTTTCTGGCTCAGTTCGCGCAGCACCGGGGCCAGCCACTGCAGGCACTGGCGGGCGCTGCCATGCAGGGTCATCTCGCTGTAACTGCCATCCTGTTCATCATCCTGCGGCAGTGCCTGTGCTGGCTGCGCAAAGGCACGGTGCTTCAGGCGTGTTGCCATCAGGGCGTTGTGAAACAGGTCGGTCTGGGTCAGGGTCTGTTGCTCGGTGCGGGCGTACTGCATGATCAGCTCCTCAGCGGCGGATAACTCCGACGCTTAAACCTTCAATGGTAAGTTCCTGTTCTGCAAGGTCGATCTCAATCGGCCTGAAGTCCGGGTTTTCTGCAATCAGCGAGACCTTGCGGCCCTGGCGCTGAAAGCGTTTTACCGTGACTTCTTCTCCTATGCGGGCCACTACGACCTGCCCGTTACGGACTTCGCTGGTACGGTGTACTGCCAGCAGGTCGCCGTCCATGATGCCGATGTCTTTCATGCTTTCCCCATGGACCCGCAGAAGGTAGTCGGCGCGGGGGGTGAAAAAGTCGGGGGAGATACGGCAATGGTCTTCGATATTTTCAAGCGCCAGAATCGGCGCACCGGCTGCCACTTGACCGATCACCGGAAGCTGGTCATCACTGGCTTCGCTATCCGATTCCGGCAGGCGAATACCGCGCGAGGCGCCGGGGATCATCTCGATAGCGCCCTTGCGGGCCAGGGCGCGCAGATGGTCTTCGGCTGCGTTGGGCGACTTGAAGCCCAGAGTCTTGGCAATATCGACGCGCGTCGGCGGGTAGCCGTTGCTGTCCATGTATTCCTTGATGAACGCCAGAACCTGCTGTTGTCGCGCGGTAAGTTTCTGCATGGCGGGTTGCCTGTGTTTTTATCCAGTAACTGAGATTATATACAGTTGTTTTGCTCCGGCAACCCCTAATTTTCGTGTCGCTGTTCACCGGTTTGCCAAAGGGAGGATGGGATTTACGTGGGCGGGGAGGTAGTCTGGGGTTGACACTAAAATCGTTTTAAACGTATGTTTGAAACGAATGTTTGCCTCACTTGGGGGAGCGCATGGCGCAGTCCGACACGGTCAAGCGAATACTTGACGCCGCAGAACAGCTTTTTGCCGAAAAGGGTTTCGCGGAAACCTCTCTACGTCTGATCACCAGCAAGGCAGGCGTCAATCTGGCCGCGGTCAACTACCATTTTGGCTCAAAGAAGGCATTGATTCAGGCCGTGTTCGTCCGGTTCTTGGACCCCTTCGTCAGCAGCCTTGAGAAGGAACTGGATCTGCGCGAGTCGCGTGACAAGGGCGCGCCACCCAGTCTTGAGGTTCTGCTCGAAATGCTGGTTCAGCAGGCGCTGGCAGTGAAGCCGCGCAACGGCCATGACCTCTCAACCTTCATGCGGTTGCTAGGGCTCGCATTCAACCAGAGCCAGGGCCATCTGCGCAAATACCTCAGCGAGGTGTATGGCAAGGTATTTCAGCGTTATATGCAGCTTCTGGTCAGTGCTGTGCCGGGCATCCCTCCGCAGGAGCTGTTCTGGCGCGTTCACTTTATGCTCGGCAGCGCGGCCTTCACCATGTCCAGCATGAAGGCGCTGCGTGCGATTGCGGAGGCGGAGCTGGGCGAGCCGCGTCCGGTCGACGATGTGTTGCGGCTGATGGTTCCGTTCCTGGCAGCCGGAATGCGCGCCGAGAGCGCGACGTTGAGCCGGCCCGAGGCGATGGCGCTGTAACCTGCATTTACCTCCGCTGCGCTGTCCGCTAAGGTGTGCGCAGCGCTGGAGGTGACATGCAGCTCGATCATATTCATATTTCCCTGAACGATCAGACCCTGGTTGGCTTCTGCGCTGGCGAGGTTGTCTGTCGTTATGCCGTATCCACAGCGCTTAATGGCCCTGGCGAGCAGGAAGGGTCTGGCTGCACGCCGCGCGGCGCCCATCGGGTGCGCGCTCGAATCGGCGATGGTCAGCCGCTGGGTGCCGTGTTCATCGGCCGGCGTCCCACCGGGGAGGTATGGACCCGGGCGCTGGCGGAGCAATTTCCCGAGCGTGACTGGATTTTGACCCGAATTCTCTGGCTCTGCGGTGAGCAGGTCGGATTCAACCGCGGTGGCCGGGTTGATTCTCAGCGCCGCTATATCTATCTGCATGGTACCGGCGACGATCAGCCGATGGGTGCGCCGCTGTCCCATGGCTGCATTCGTCTGCGTAATGCCGACATGCTGGAACTGTTCGAGCGCACGCCGGTCGGTTGTAGCGTTCAGATTGACGCGCAGTGATGATGCGCTGTCGTTTTCAGGAGAAGCAATATTGAAACAGGGTGCCTTGATGCTGGATCTGCCTGGCCTTTGGCTGGAAGCAGAGGACAGGCAGTTGTTGCGTCAGCCGGAAGTCGCCGGCTTGATCTTGTTTGCGCGCAATACAGAATCGCCGCGCCAGGTCGCCGAGCTGGTAAGGGCCATCCGCAAGGAGCGCCCGGACATGCTGATAGCGATAGACCAGGAAGGCGGGCGCGTTCAGCGCCTGCGCCGTGACGTACTCAGGCTGCCCGCGCTGGCCGACGTCGCTGCGGTGGCTGACGCGCAGGCTGACGCGGTGGCCCGGGCTGCTGCCTGGGTAATGGCGACCGAGATGCTGGCCTGTGGTATCGATATCAGCTTTGCGCCGGTTCTTGATCTTGATTACGGTCGTAGTCAGGTGATCGGTAATCGCTCGCTGGGCGGCGATCCTGATCGGGTGGCACGTCTCGCCAGTGCCTATATTGATGGTCTGCACGCGGCGGGTATGGCGGCCACCGGCAAGCACTTCCCTGGCCACGGCTGGGCCGAGGCGGATTCGCACTTTGCGCTGCCGGTGGATGAGCGCTCGCTGGACGGTATTCGGCGTACCGATCTCGTACCGTTTGCGAGGCTGGCCGGCAAGCTGGACGGCATCATGCCGGCCCACGTGGTGTATTCGCAGGTTGATGCGTTGCCCGCCGGATTCTCGACCCGCTGGCTGCAGGACATCCTGCGCGCAGAGCTGGGTTTTGATGGCGTCATTTTCAGTGATGACCTGACCATGGCTGGTGCGCATGCGGTCGGCGGTATGGCCGAGCGGATTGACGCGGCGCAGGCGGCGGGGTGCGACATGCTGCTGATCTGCAATGACCGTGCGGCGGCGGAAGAAGGCCTGGTACACGCGCAGAAACAAGGGTTGCAAAGCCCGCCCCGCATCGCTCGCATGCTGACAGGCGCCCCTGCTGGTGCAGACTACCGTGCGACGCCCGAATGGCGTCAGGCTGTTTCCTTGTTGAGGGAGTTTGATCTGGTTTGAATGATTTAATCCAACAGCTGCCGGAGCAGCTGCAGCTTGAACAGCTTCCGTTGATTGGCGAGGCCTGGATCTACCACGTATTCGCGGTAGTGCTGGCGTCGCTGGTCTGCGCCTACATTGCCAAGCGCGTGCTGGATCACGTTCAGGCACGCGCCGAGAAAACCCGCAATATCTGGGACGATGCGCTGGTCGATGCGGCGCGGCGCCCGGCCTGGGTGCTGATCTGGAGTATGGGGCTGCTGTGGGCCGCACGGATCACTGCGCTGCAGATGGATGACGATCTGGCCGCGGTGCTGGATCAGGTGCAGCGGCTGCTGCTGATTGGGCTGCTGACCTGGTTTGTCCTGCGCATGATGCAGCAGGTTGAGCAGCGGCTTGTTGATCCGGCCTACCGGGAAATACCGGCCGACAAAACGACGGTTGGTGCGATTGGCAAGTTGCTCAGGGCTTCTGTGGTCATCACTGCGGCGCTGGTCGTGTTGCAGTCGCTCGGATACAGCATTTCCGGGGTGCTGGCATTTGGTGGTATTGGTGGTATTGCCGTCGGCTTTGCTGCCAAGGATCTGCTTGCGAACTTCTTCGGCGGGCTGATGATCTATCTGGATCGCCCCTTTGTGGTGGGCAACTGGATACGCTCGCCGGATCGCAACATTGAAGGTACCGTCGAGGATATCGGCTGGCGTTTGACCCGGATTCGCACCTTCGACAAGCGCCCGCTATACATCCCCAACGCGGTGTTCGCCAATATTGTGGTGGAAAACCCCTCACGCATGACCCATCGGCGAATCTACGAGCATATCGGTATTCGCTATGACGATATCAAGCGCATGGAGCCGATTGTGGCGGACGTGCGCAAGATGCTGCAGGCGCATGAGGATATCGATCAGGAACAGACTCTGATGGTGTTCTTTGATCGTTGCTCGCCGTCGTCGGTGGATTTCTTTATCTACTGCTTCACGACGCCGGTATGGGCCGAGTTCCACCGGGTGAAGGAGGATGTGCTGTTGAAGATTCTGGCGATCGTCGAGAAGCATGAGGCCCAGGTCGCATTTCCGACGTCGACCATTCATTTGCCGGATGCGCTTGAGTTGCGCGGCGCTCAGCTTGCCGACGGGCGGCCGCGCGATTCTGTGCGTGAGCTGCAGGAGAATGACGCGTGAGCGGGATTTGGGGTGTTATCGGTGGTACCGGCCTCAGTGCCCTGGACGGTCTGGAAATCGAGAGTGAAGAGCTGATTCAGACTCCTTGGGGTGCGCCTTCTGCGCCGGTTGTCCGTGGCCGTATTGACGGGCAGGCGGTCTGTTTTCTGGCGCGGCATGGTCATCCGCATCGGATACCGCCGCATCGGGTCAATTACCGGGCAAACCTCTGGGCGCTGCGGGAAGCCGGAGTTGATCGCATCGTTGCGGTCAATGCGGTCGGCGGTATTCACCCGCAGTTGCAGACCGGCACGTTCTGCGTGCCGGATCAGCTGATCGACTATACGTGGGGGCGTGCCTCGACTTACTTCGAGGATGATCTGCAAAGCGTCACCCACATTGATTTCACCTCGCCGTACGACGAGCCAGTGCGCGAGCAGCTGCTGGCCGCCCTCAAGGCGCAGAATATCGGTTGTCTGCCGTTTGGCGTCTACGCGGCAACCCAGGGGCCGCGGCTGGAAACTGCGGCCGAGATTCGAAGGTTGGAGCGCGATGGCGCGGATCTGGTCGGCATGACCGGTATGCCCGAGGCGGCGCTGGCCCGAGAGCTGGGGCTCGCCTACGCCTGTCTGGCGCTGGTGGTCAATCCGGCGGCCGGCAAGGCGACCGAGGTGATTACCATGGAAGCTATCGAGGCGGTTGTCGTGGCAGGCATGCAGCAGGTCAAGGCTGTGCTGCAGCGGCTATTGCAGGGCCCGCCACACGCCTGAGCGTGCGGCGGGCTGAGGTGATCAGCGGCTGATGGTGACCAGCATGCCAAGGCTCTGATGGTCCAGGTAATGAACTTCACCCGGGCGCAATGCGCGGGTTTGATGCAGGAACTCGGAAATCAGTGGCGTCTCGGACTGCAGTTGCAGTTCCGCCGCTGAGCGGTTGCGCCAGAACGCTACCTTCAGTTCGGTCAGGGTTGCCTGGCGCAGGTTAACCAGCCCCTGAATCGGATAAACCCCGTTTTCTGGATTGCCGCGGTGCAGGGCGACGACCAGGTCGTTATCCAGTGGTTGTGACCATGCCTGATGCAGGTAGATCTGATAGCCGTTCTGCTCCAGCTTGCGGGCCTGGTCACTGAGGCGGTAGCGGGTCTGGTCGATGGCGCGAACATCGGTTCGCGCAGTGTTTTCCAGATCTACCGCGTCTACTTCCCAATCAAGCTCCGGATTGCTGCCCTGTACCAACGGTGCCGACGGCTGACCGAAAAAGACGACTTCGACCAGATACTCTTCGGCGCTGGCCACCAGCGAGAAGCCGGCCAGGGTGGACAGCAGGGCAATCGAGAGCAGTTTGCTCAGCAGTTTCATGGGCGTTTTCCTTTGCCTTGAGGGGTGTCTTTCGGGATGTTGGCGAGGCGCTCGAACAGGGCTTCGACCGTGTTCAGGCGCAGCTCGGCATTGCCCATGGGCGAATTGAAGCGAAATACCGTAGCGCCTTCAAGTCGATAGCGCTGCGGGTTGTCCTGAATCATACGCACCAGCACCATCGGATCGATGCGGGTATCTGCAGCAAACTCGATACGGCCATGCTCGGCACCCACGTCAATCTTGGTAATGCCCAGCGGCTCGCAACGCAGTTTCAGCGAGGTGATCCGGAACAGGGTTTTTACCGGTTCCGGCAGCAAGCCGAAGCGGTCGATCATTTCAACCTGAAGATCCTTCAGAGCATCCTCGTCTGCGGCGTTGGCGATGCGCTTGTAAAGGATCAGGCGGGCGTGCACGTCGGGCAGGTAGTCTTCGGGAATCAGCGCCGGCAGGCGCAGATTGATATCGGTTCCGCCGCCCAGTGGTTGTTCCAGCTCAGGCTGCTTGCCTTGCTTGATCGCCTTGACGGCGCGTTCGAGCATTTCCATGTACAGGGTAAAGCCGACCGCCTGAATCTGGCCGCTCTGGCCTTCGCCCAGCAGCTCGCCGGCGCCGCGAATTTCGAGGTCGTGGGTGGCCAGAGTGAAACCGGCGCCCAGATCCTGGGCGGCGGCGATGGCTTCCAGGCGTTTCTCTGCGTCGCTGGTTATCTTTCGGCCTTCCGGAGTAAGCAGGTAGGCATAGGCCTGGTGGTGGCTGCGGCCAACGCGCCCGCGCAGCTGATGCAATTGGGCCAGGCCGAACTTGTCGGCGCGCTCAATGATGATGGTGTTGGCGCTGGGTACGTCGATGCCGGTTTCGATGATGGTGCTGGTAACCAGAATATTGAAGCGGCGATGGTAGAAATCGCGCATCACCTGTTCCAGTGCACGCTCGGGCATCTGGCCGTGGCTGATGCCAATGCGCGCTTCCGGCACCAGTTCGGCCAGATCGGCAGCGCATTTTTCGATGGTCTCGACGTCGTTGTGCAGATAGTAGACCTGGCCGCCGCGCAGCAGCTCACGCAGGATCGCTTCCTTGACCACGGGCTTCTGTTGGACCATGACAAAGGTCTTGACCGACAGGCGGCGTGCGGGCGGTGTGGCGATGATCGACAGGTCGCGCATGCCGGAAAACGACATGTTCAGGGTGCGCGGGATTGGGGTGGCGGTCAGGGTCAGCACATCGACTTCGCTGCGCAGTGCTTTCAGTGCCTCCTTCTGGCGCACGCCAAAGCGGTGCTCTTCGTCGATGATCACCAGGCCGAGATCCTGGAACTGGACGTCGCCCTGCAGCAGCTTGTGGGTGCCGATCATGATGTCGACCTTGCCCTCGGCCAGTTCGGCGGCCGCGGCTTTGACTTCCTTGGCGGATTTGAAGCGCGACATGACTTCCACGCGCACCGGCCAGTTGGCGAAGCGGTCCTTGAAGCTGTTGTAGTGTTGCTGGGCGAGCAGGGTGGTCGGCACCAGCACCGCAACCTGCTTGCCGCTGTGCACTGCGAGGAAGGCCGCGCGCATGGCGACCTCGGTCTTGCCGAAGCCGACATCGCCGCAGACCAGGCGGTCCATCGGCTGCGGGCTGGTCATGTCCTTGAATACCGCCTCAATGGCGGCCAACTGGTCGGCGGTTTCCTCAAACGGGAAGTCGTCGGCAAAGCTCTGGTAGTCCTGTTCCGGGTCGGCGAAGCTGAAGCCCTGGCGCGCGGCGCGGCGGGCATATACGTCGAGCAGTTCGGCAGCGACGTCGCGAACTTTCTCGGCGGCCTTGCGACGCGCCTTCTGCCATTGATCAGAGCCCAGGCGGTGCAGTGGCGCACTGTCGTCATCGCTGCCGGAATAGCGGGCAATCAGGTGCAGGTTGGCGACTGGCACGTACAGCGTCGCCTCGTCGGCGTACTCCAGTACCAGAAACTCGGCCTGCTGATCTTCAACGGTCAGGTTGGTAAGACCCCGATAGCGGCCGACGCCGTGGTCGATATGAACCACCGGCGCGCCTTCGCGCAGCTCGGTCAGGTTTCGGATGACCGCGTCGCCCAGATCGGTCGCCTTGCCACGGCGGCGGCGCTGCATGACACGCTGGCCGAACAGCTGGCTTTCGGCAATCAGGGCAACGGCGGCACTGTTGATCAGCATGCCTTGGTCGAGCGGCGCGATAGTGATGGCGACGGCGCTGCTGCCGGTGCTGAAGGCCGGCCAGCTGTCGACGTCATCCGGTTTGATCCGGATGCGGGCCAGCAGCTCGGTCAGTGCTTCGCGGCGGCCAGCGGTTTCGGCGACGAACAGGGTGCGCCCCGGATGTTGCTGCAGGAAGCGCTGCAGAGCCGACAGCGGGTTTTCCAGCTTGTTGTCGATCGCCAGGTCGGGCGGCAGCGGGCAATCAAATACGCTGGCCTGCGATTCGTCAGGACGATCCTGATGGCAGACAATGCGCGGATGCTGTTTGAGCAGCGCAAAGGCTTCCTCTACCGGCAGAAACAATTCGCCTGGCGGCAGCAGCGGGCGAGTTGGGTCTACGCCCTGTTCGCTGTGGCGGGTGCGTACGTCCTGCCAGAAGTGCTCGGCGTTCTGCTCGATGCCGGGCAGGGTGAACAGCCGGGTATTGTTCGGCAGGTAGTCGAACAGGCTGGCCAGTTCGTCGAAGAACAGCGGCAGATAGTACTCAATGCCTGGTGGAACAAGGCCTTCGCTGAGGTCCATGTACAGCGGGCAACGCCGATGATCCACTTCAAAGCGTTCGCGAAAGCGCGCGCGAAAGCCAGTCAGCGCAGACTTGTCGAGCGGGAACTCCTTGGCCGGCAGCAGGTGGATGCGGTCTACCTTGTCGATCGAGCGCTGGGTTTCCGGATCAAAGGTGCGCAGCGTCTCGATCTCGTCGTCCAGCAGGTCGATGCGGTAGGGCAGTGCACTACCCATTGGATAGAGATCCAGCAGCGCTCCGCGTACCGCGTAGTCTCCGTGTTCGTAGACCGTGTCGACGCAGCGGTAGCCGGCCGCGTCGAGGTTGATGCGCATCCGGTCGATGTCCAGTTGCTGGCCAATCTCCAGCAGCAGGACCGAGCCGCCCAGAAACTCACGCGGCGGCAGCCGGTGCAGCACCGTGGTCATGGGTACAACAAGGATGCCCTGGCCGATGCGAGGCAGCTGGAACAGCGTTTTAAGGCGCTGGGAGATGATGTCCTGGTGCGGAGAGAAACGGTCGTACGGCAGGGTTTCCCAGTCGGGGAAGCTGATGACGGGGAGCTGTGGTGCGAAAAAGCGCAGCTCCTGCTCGAGACTGTCGGCGGCAGCGGTGTCGGGTGTGATCACCAGGCTCAGGCCGTCGTGCTGCTGGGCACCTTCGGCGATGGCCAGGGCGCGAGCGGCGCCCTGCAGGCCGGACCAGTACAGGCGGTTGCCGGTGGCGGCCGTCAATGGAGGAGATAGCAGCAGCTTTGATGCGGGCATGCGATAACTCTTGAGGTCGGTTCGGTGGCGTGCTGGCCGATGCTAGGCTGGCAACGGCAGGCAGTTTACCGTGCTCGTTGCGTTTGTGCCCGCGCCGGCTGGATTTTGTCCGGAAGATTGCCTATGGCGCGCGCTGAAAGCATAATATGCGCCCTTTAGTTATCAAGACTTGGAAGGTAAAGCCGTGACTCAAGCCCAATTTGAGCAGTGTCTGGAAAACTGGACGGACCGTGAAGCCACCGCTGAGGCGATGATTCCTCTGATTGGCCGTCTGTACCGTGAGCATAACGTTGTCACCTCCGTCTACGGTCGTGGCCTGGTCAATCGCTCGGTCATCAGCCTGCTGAAATCCCACCGTTTCGCTCGTCAGATCGATGACAATGAGCTGTCGGTTCATGACACCTTCCCGGTTCTGAAGGAGCTGCTGGACCTGAACCTGGGCCCGGCCTCCATCGATCTTGCCCGTCTGGTCAACAAGTTCCGTGCCTCCGGCAGCGACGACCTGAATGCCTTCCTGCGGGTCGAGCTGGCCAGTGTTATCGGCAAGACCGGCGAGCGCCGTCAGGGTCGTGATGTGGTGTTGTACGGCTTCGGTCGCATCGGTCGGCTGCTGGCGCGCATCATGATCGAGAAGGCCGGTGCCGGTGATGGCCTGCGCCTGCGCGCCATCGTTGTCCGCAAGGGCGCAGCCAACGATCTGTCCAAGCGTGCCAGCCTGCTGCGTCGTGATTCGGTTCACGGCTCCTTCCAGGGCACCATCACCATTGATGAAGAGAACAACACCATCACGGCCAACGGCAACCTGATTCAGGTTATCTACGCCAGCGATCCGACCAGCATCGATTACACCGCGTACGGCATTGAAGATGCCATCGTTGTGGACAACACCGGTGTATGGCGCGACGAGGCCGGCCTGTCCCAGCACCTGCAATGCAAGGGCGCGTCCCAGGTAGTGCTGACCGCGCCGGGCAAGGGCGACCTGAAGAACATCGTTCACGGCATCAACCACGCTGCCATCACGCCCGAAGACAAGATCATTTCTGCGGCGTCCTGTACCACCAACGCTATCGTGCCGGTATTGAAGGCGATCAACGACAAGTTCGGCATCGCCAATGGTCACGTTGAGACTGTGCACTCGTACACCAATGACCAGAACCTGATCGACAACTTCCACAAGGGCAACCGTCGTGGTCGCAGTGCCGCGCTGAACATGGTTATCACCGAGACCGGTGCAGCCAAGGCGGTTGCCAAGGCGCTGCCGGAGCTGGCTGGCAAGCTGAGCGGTAACGCCATTCGTGTTCCGACGCCGAACGTCTCCATGGCGATTCTGAACCTGAACCTGGAAAAGTCGACCAATCGCGACGAGGTCAACGATTACCTGCGTCACATGGCGCTGCACTCCGAGCTGCACAAGCAGATCGATTTCACCAACTCGCAGGAAGTGGTTTCCACGGACTTCGTGGGGTCGCGTCACGCCGGTGTGGTCGATGCCGAAGCAACGATCTGCAACGACAATCGCGTGATTCTGTATGTGTGGTACGACAACGAGTTCGGTTACAGCTGCCAGGTTGTGCGCATTCTGGAAGATATGGCTCACGTCAATCCGCCGGCGTTCCCGGTCTGATTATCGGATATGTCAGCAACAAAAAAGGCGCTTCGGCGCCTTTTTTGTTGCTTGGTTTCTGCTTTTGCTGTGTTGCTAGCGCAGCAGGGCGCTGCGCAGGTCGTCAGACAGCCCGTTCTGGCCAAGCCAGATGCCAAGGTACGCATCGGCCAGCCCCGGCGTCTTGCTGCTGAAACTGAGCTGATTGTTATGGTACAGCTGGAGTTCTCCGTCGGCAGTGCGATCCAGGCTGTAGGTGTCTCCCTCGCTGACGTCGACGAAATGGGTGTGCAACTGGTCGATGTCGGCTTGCAGTTGGGCAAGTCGGGATGCCGGGTGCTGGCGCTCCAGTGTGACCTGCGCGGCCTTGATCATGTCATCCCGGTCTATCGAGCGGTGATACTGCAGGGTTAGTCGAACCGGTTGACCGCTGTCGAGAATACCGGTCAGGTTGCCGTTGCTCGGGGCGTACAGTGTGGCGGTGTAGACATCCACGAACAGGTAGCGAAACAGGTGCTGATTGCGGGTAGTCAGCGTCGTCTCGGTGGTTGCTGCGGCGCTGGTTGAAGCGAGCAGCAGCAAAGCGCTGAGGAAGATGCTCGGCAGTGACATGTGAATCTCCCTGGTTGGATGATTTGTGATCAGTTCATGTTGTTTGGACCGCTTTTCGGACAAACTGATCGCTGGGTCTGAAGATCAGTGTTTCCGCGTATTTCAGGATCGCCCCGAAAGGGCTGCCGGTGTTATCGATTTCATCAATGGGGGCAATTTAAAAACCGAAAAATCCCGGGGCTCGGTAGCATTGAGTAGTCATGCTCTTTATACTTGGCGGGATTTTTTATGGGGGTTTGAGGCTGCTCCGATTCGTGCCTGCGTTGGCTGTCAGCACGGATGGGACAACGCATTTGCGTTCGCTTTGGCAGCCCCGCCCGTGAAGATTTCAAACAGTGATTAGGCTATTCGTATGATAAAAATCAAACGGGGCTTGGATCTGCCAATCACCGGTTCTCCCGAACAGCGCATTGAAGACGCTCGTGCGGTGCGTAGTGTTGCCGTCGTCGGCTTCGACTACCACGGCATGAAGCCGACCATGGAAGTGCGTGAGGGAGATCGGGTCAAACTTGGACAGGTTCTGTTCAGCGACAAGAAAACTCCTGGTGTGGTCTTTACCGCGCCTGCCGCTGGTGTCGTCAGCGCAATCAATCGTGGTGACAAGCGTGTTTTGCAGTCGGTCGTTATCGAGATCGACGGCGATGACGCCGAGACCTTTCCTGCCCATGACGCCAAAGCGCTGGATGGCCTGGCGCCCCAGCAGATTCGCGAGCAGCTGATCGGCTCGGGTCTGTGGACTGCGCTGCGCACCCGCCCCTACAGCAAGACCCCGGCTGTCGATGCTGAGCCCAGTTCGATTTTTGTCACCGCAATGGACTCCAATCCGCTGGCGGCCGATCCGGCTGTCATCATCAAGGAGCACGCTGCAGACTTCGAAAACGGTCTGAAGGTTCTGGCACGGCTGGCCAAGGTATGGCTGTGCAAGGCTGATGGTGTCAGCCTGCCGGGCGAAGGGGTCAGTGGTGTCAGTACCGAGAGCTTTGCCGGTCCGCACCCTGCAGGCCTGCCCGGTACCCATATCCATTTCCTTGATCCGGTTAACGAGAGCAAGAGCGTCTGGCAGATCAACTACCAGGACGTGATCGCCTTCGGTGTGCTGTTCACCCAGGGTCGTATCTGGACTGATCGCTATGTCGCCCTCGCTGGCCCGCAGGTAGAGAAACCCCGTCTGCTGAAAACTCGCCTAGGTGCCAATCTGGACGAGCTGACCGCTGGCGAGCTGAAAGCCGGCAATAACCGGGTGATTTCCGGCTCGGTGTTCGGTGGTCGCGCCGTTCGTGGTCCGATCGCTTACCTGGGACGCTTTCACTCCCAGGTGTCGGTTCTCAAGGAAGGCAACGAGCGCCAGATGCTGCACTATCTGCGTGCTGGCGTGAACAAGCACTCTGTTCTGAATATCTTCGTTTCCAAGCTGGCGCCGTCGCGCCTGTTCAATTTTGATACCAGCACCAACGGCAGTCCGCGTGCCATGGTCCCGGTAGGCAACTACGAACTGGTGATGCCGCTGGATATCCTGCCGACCCAGTTGCTGCGTTATCTGGTAGTCGGTGACACCGATATGGCCCAGAAGCTGGGTGCACTGGAGCTGGATGAAGAAGATCTGGCGCTGTGCAGCTACGTCTGCGCCGGCAAGTACGAGTACGGCCCGATTCTTCGGGATAACCTGACTCGCATCGAGAAGGAGGGCTGACATGAGCCTGCGTTCATTCCTCGACAAGATCGAGCATAACTTCGAGAAGGGCGGCAAGCACGAGAAGTGGTATGCCCTCTACGAAGCCATCGACACCTTCTTCTACCGCCCGGGCAGCGTCACCAAGACCACTGCCCACGTGCGCGACGGTCTCGACCTCAAGCGCATGATGATTACCGTATGGCTGTGCACGTTCCCGGTGATTTTCTACGGGATGTACAACATCGGTTTTCAGGCCAACAGCATCTATGCCGGCAACCCGGATCTGCTGGCTGCCCAGGACAACTGGCGTCTGGCGCTGATCGCCATGTTCGCCGGATTTGATCCGGCCAGCCTGTGGGACAACCTGATCCACGGTGCAGCCTACTTCCTCCCGGTCTATGCCGTGACCTTCCTGGTCGGCGGTTTCTGGGAAGTGGTATTCGCCTCCATCCGCAAGCATGAAGTCAACGAAGGCTTCTTCGTGACCTCCATCCTGTTTGCTCTGATCGTGCCGCCGAGCATTCCGCTGTGGCAGGTCGCGCTGGGTATCAGCTTTGGTGTTGTGATCGGCAAGGAAGTGTTCGGCGGTACCGGTAAAAACTTCCTCAACCCGGCGCTGACCGGTCGTGCGTTTCTGTTCTTCGCCTACCCGGCGCAGATGTCTGGTGACGCGGTCTGGACTGCTGTCGACGGCTTCGCGGGTGCTACAGCGCTGAGCATGGCTGCCTCCGGCGGCGTTGAGCAGATCGTTGCCAGCGGCCTGACCTGGCTGGACGCCTTCTACGGCAACATGCAGGGTTCCATGGGCGAAGTGTCTACCCTGGCCATCTTCATCGGTGGTGCGGTGCTGCTGCTGACCAAGATCGCCAACTGGCGCATCGTTGCCGGCGTGATGCTCGGTATGGTCGCCACCAGCCTGCTGTTCAACATGATTGGCTCCGACACCAACCCGATGTTCGCCATGCCCTGGTACTGGCACATGGTTGTGGGCGGGTTCGCTTTCGGGATGATCTTCATGGCGACCGATCCGGTATCGGCGTCGATGACCAACACCGGCAAGTGGTTCTTTGGTGCCCTGATCGGTCTGATGGTTATCTTGATCCGTGTCGTCAACCCGGCGTTCCCCGAGGGCATGATGCTGGCGATTCTGTTCGCCAACCTGTTTGCTCCGCTCATCGACCACTTCGTGGTTCAGGCCAACATCAAACGGAGGCTTGCACGTAATGTCCGCTAAGAAAGAATCCGTTGCCCGCACGCTGACGGTCGCGCTGCTTGTCTGTCTGGTCTGCTCCGTTGTGGTATCCGCCGCCGCGGTTGCGCTCAAACCGGTACAGACGACCAACAAACTGCAGGACAAGCAGCGCAACATTCTGCAGATCGCCGGTCTGTATGATGAGGGCCGCAGTATCCAGGAGCAGTTTTCCCTGATTACTCCGCGTCTGGTTGATCTGCGTACCGGCGAGTTCAGTGACGCCTTTGATGCGCTGACCTTCGATCAGCAGAAAGCGTCGAAAGATCCGGCCATGTCCCAGCAGCTGGATGGCGAACAGGACATTGCCAGCATCCGTCGCCGCGCTGACTACTCCACTGTGTATGTAGTGGAAAACCCCGATGGCAGTATCAAGACCCTGATTCTGCCGATCCACGGTTATGGCCTGTGGTCCACCCTCTACGGCTTTATGGCGCTGGAAAGCGATCTGAAAACCGTCGTGGGTCTGGGCTTCTATCAGCATGCCGAAACCCCCGGTCTGGGCGGTGAGGTGGATAACCCGAACTGGAAGGCGCAATGGACCGGCAAGGTTGTCTTTGACGAGTCCGGCAAGCCTGCGATTAGCGTAGTCAAGGGTTCGGTTGATCCGAGTAACCCCAATGCCGAACACCAGGTGGACGGTCTGGCTGGCGCCACACTGACCAGCCGGGGCGTAGAAAACCTGGTGCGTTTCTGGCTGGGTGAAGACGGCTTTGGTCCGTTCCTCGAACATCTTCGTGCAGGGGAGGCATAATCATGGCTAAGGCCACTGCAAAACAGGTTCTGTTCGAGCCTATTTTCAGCAACAACCCGATTGCCCTGCAGATCCTCGGGATCTGCTCGGCACTGGCGGTTACCACCAGCCTGAGCGTGACCCTGGTCATGTGTATCGCGCTGACCTCGGTAACGGCACTGTCGAACTTCTTTATCTCGATTGTGCGTAACCAGATCCCCAGCTCGATTCGTATGATCGTGCAAATGGTGATCATCGCGTCGCTGGTAATCGTGGTAGACCAGGTGCTCAAGGCCTACGCCTACAGCATCAGCAAGCAGCTGTCGGTCTTCGTTGGTCTGATCATCACCAACTGTATCGTGATGGGTCGCGCCGAAGCCTTTGCGATGCAGAATCCCCCGCACATGAGTTTCCTTGACGGTGTGGGTAACGGTCTGGGCTACAGCTTCATTCTGATCTGCGTTGCGGTCATCCGCGAGCTGTTCGGTGCCGGCAAGCTGTTCGGCATCGAAGTTCTGCCGCTGGTCAGTGCCGGTGGCTGGTATCAGCCCAACGGCCTGCTGCTGCTGCCGCCGTCTGCGTTCTTCATCATTGGTCTGATCATCTGGGCGCTGCGCTCCTGGAAGAAGGATCAGGTGGAAGCTGCAGAGTTCAAGATGGCGCCGCAAAGCCGTGCCATGAAGGAGGCCATGTAAGCCATGATTGAACATTACATCAGCCTGCTGGTGCGGGCGATTTTCGTCGAAAACATGGCGCTGGCCTTCTTCCTGGGGATGTGTACCTTTATCGCCATCTCCAAGAAGGTTCAGACCGCGCTGGGTCTGGGTATTGCGGTGGTTGTGGTACTGACTATCACGGTTCCGGCCAACAACCTGATCTACACCTACTTGCTCAAGGATGGCGCGCTGGCCTGGGCCGGCATGCCGAACGTTGATCTGAGCTTCCTGGGTCTGCTCAGCTATATCGGTGTCATCGCGGCGATCGTGCAGATCCTCGAGATGCTGCTCGACAAGTTCGTGCCTGCGCTCTACAACGCGCTGGGTGTGTTCCTGCCGCTGATTACCGTTAACTGCGCGATCATGGGTGCCTCCCTGTTCATGGTTGAACGTGACTACGCCTTCGGTGAAAGCGTGGTGTATGGCGCCGGTGCCGGTATCGGCTGGGCGCTGGCCATCGTTGCCCTGGCGGGCATCCGTGAAAAGCTCAAGTACAGCGATGTACCGGACGGGCTTCGTGGCCTGGGCATCACCTTCATTACTGTTGGTCTGATGTCGCTGGGCTTCATGTCCTTCTCCGGCGTTCAACTGTAAGAGGAGCTGTAACTGATGAACATGGAAATCTATCTGGGCGTCGGAATGTTTACCGCGATCGTGCTGTCGCTGGTGGCCATCATTCTGATCGCCCGTTCCAAGCTGGTCAGCAGCGGCGATGTCACCATCGACATCAACGGTGAGCGCAAGGTCACTGTGGCTGCCGGCTCCAAGCTGCTCAATACCCTCGCCAGCAATGGCGTGTTCCTGTCCTCTGCCTGTGGCGGTGGCGGTACCTGTGCCCAGTGCAAGTGCATTGTGAAAAGCGGTGGCGGCGAGATGCTGCCGACCGAGGAGTCGCATTTCACCAAGCGCGAAGCGAAGGAAGGCTGGCGCCTGTCCTGCCAGACTCCGGTCAAGCAGGATATGGAAATTGAAGTGCCTGAAGAAGTCTTCGGCGTGAAGAAGTGGGAGTGCACTGTCGCTTCCAACCCGAACGTCGCAACCTTCATCAAGGAACTGACCCTGAAGCTGCCCGAAGGTGAGAACGTTGACTTCCGTGCCGGTGGTTATGTGCAGCTGGAATGTCCGCCGCACACCGTCCACTACAAGGATTTCGACATTCAGCCGGAATTCCGTGGTGACTGGGACAAGTTCAACCTGTGGAAGTACGTATCGAAGGTCGATGAGACGACTATTCGTGCCTATTCCATGGCGAACTATCCGGAAGAAAAGGGTCTGGTGAAGTTCAACATCCGTGTGGCTTCGCCGCCGCCCGGTCGTGATGACCTGCCGCCCGGCAAGATGTCCTCCTGGGTGTTCTCGCTGAAACCGGGTGACAAGGTTACCGTGTACGGTCCCTTTGGTGAGTTCTTTGCGCGTGATACCGACGCCGAGATGGTGTTTATCGGTGGCGGTGCCGGCATGGCTCCGATGCGTTCGCACATCTTCGACCAGCTCAAGCGCCTGCACTCCACGCGCAAGATGAGCTTCTGGTACGGCGCGCGCTCGCTGCGCGAGGCGTTCTATGTCGAAGAGTACGATCAACTGGCGGCCGAGAACGACAACTTCGAGTGGCATCTGGCTTTGTCCGATCCGCTGCCTGAAGACAACTGGGAAGGCCCGACCGGCTTTATCCACAATGTCCTGTTCGAGAACTATCTGAAGGACCATCCGGCGCCCGAGGATTGCGAGTTCTACATGTGTGGACCGCCGATGATGAACGCATCCGTGATCAAGATGCTGCAGGACCTGGGTGTCGAACCCGAGAATATCCTGCTCGACGACTTCGGCGGCTAGTATGCGGCTGAGCGTTATCCGGCCCGTTATTGCTGTTGCCCTGGCAACAGCCCTAACGGGCTGTTTCAATTCTGTGGACCCGGTTGCGGAAATATATGGTGCAACCATGGGCAGTACCTATTCGATCAAGTGGGTGCCGGTTGATGACTCGCCGGATGTCGAGACCCTGCAGGCCGATATTGACGCCATGCTGGCGCGTTTTGACGATGAAGTATCGACCTGGCGCTCCGATTCCGACCTGGCGCGTTTCAATGCGGCACCGGCCGGGACCTGTATGGATATGCCGGAGTCGGTTCTGACACTGGTTGCTCTGACAGACCAGCTGCATAAGGAGAGTGGCGGAGCATTCGATATTACAGTGGCGCCATTGCTCCAGCTTTGGGGCTTCCACGGCGACCCTCAGTTACAGAGCGTGCCAGACCCGCAGGCACTTGCCGAGACAATGCAATCGGTTGGCCAGCAGCATCTGCACCTGCAGGGCACCCAGCTCTGCAAGGATCGTGCGTTAACCGTCGACCTGAGCAGCGTGGGAGCTGGCTACATGGTTGACCGGGTAGCTGAACGACTTGAGCAGTTCGGTATCAAAAGCTATATGGTGGAGTTGACCGGTGAGCTCAAGGCCGTTGGCCGCAAGCCCGGTGATCGGCCTTGGCGTATTGCCATTGAAGAGCCGCGCGACGACAACCGTGTTGCCCAGATCATTGTCTCGCTTGACGGCGAGGGGGTCTCGACCTCTGGAGATTACCGCAATTATTTCGAGCTCGACGGACAGCGGTTTTCGCATACCTTCGATGCGCGTAACGGGCGTCCGGTGATGCATCGCCTGGCGTCGGTAACCGTGCTTGATCCTTCTGCCGCGAAGGCTGACGGGCTATCTACCGTGCTCATGATCATGGGCGAAGAGGCAGGATGGAAATATGCGCTGGCGCATGATATCGCCGCGTTTTTTGTTGTTCGCGAGGGTGACACGTTCGAGTCCAGGGTGACGCCCCGCTTTGATGCCCTGACCCCGGGCAAGGAGTAAAACATGGTTTGGTTAATGGCCTTTGTAGTGATGCTGTTGTGTGTGGCCGGCATGGCTGTGGGTGTCATGATGGGCCGCAAGCCGATTGCCGGCTCCTGCGGTGGGATCGGTGCGGTAGGTGTCGACAAGGCCTGCGGCATTTGTGGTGGTGATGTCACCAAGTGTGAGGAGGCCAGTGCCAACGCCGGTGCGCCGCAGCGTCCGCTTAATGCTGATCTTGCCCGCGACGCGACCAAGGTCGACTAGTCGCTGTTGGTGACGCGTGGCACCCTCTTTTTGCGAGATACAAGGAACAGACTGAATGGCCGTATACAACTACGACGTAGTGGTGCTGGGCTCCGGCCCGGCGGGTGAGGGCGCGGCGATGAATGCCGCCAAGCATGGTCGCAAGGTGGCTGTGGTTGAAGAACGTCGTGAAGTGGGCGGTAATTGCACCCATCTTGGCACCATCCCGTCGAAGGCGTTGCGTTATTCAGTCAAGCAGATCATTCAGTTCAATACCAATCCGATGTTCCGGCAGATTGGTGAACCGCGCTGGTTCTCGTTTCCGGACGTTCTGCGCAGTGCCGAGAAGGTGATGAACAAGCAGGTGGCTTCGCGCACCAGCTACTACGCCCGCAACCGGGTTGACGTGTTCTTTGGCAAGGGCAGCTTTGCCGACGAACATACCATCGAGGTGGTAGACGGCTCCGGCGCGGTGGAAAAGCTGATCGCCAAGGAGGTGATCATTGCCACCGGCTCGCGTCCATATCGTCCGGCTGACGTTAATTTCAGTCATCCGCGTATCTATGACAGTGACACCATTCTCAAGCTCAACCATACACCGCGCACGCTGATCATCTATGGTGCCGGTGTCATTGGTTGCGAGTACGCTTCGATTTTCTGTGGTCTTGGGGTCAAGGTTGACCTGATCGATACCCGTGATCGGCTGCTCAGCTTCCTCGACGATGAGATCTCCGATGCGCTGAGTTATCACCTGCGCAACAGCAGTGTGCTGATTCGCCATAACGAGGAGTATGAAAAGATCGAAGGGCTGGACAACCGAGGCGTTGTCCTGCAGCTCAAGTCCGGCAAGCGGCTGAAGGCCGATGCATTGCTGTGGTGTAACGGGCGTACCGGCAATACCGATGGACTGGGCCTTGAGAACGTGGCTCTGCATCCCAATGGCCGTGGTCAGCTGGAAGTGGATGAAAACTACCGCACCAGCGTGCCGAATATCTACGCGGTTGGTGATGTGATCGGCTGGCCAAGCCTGGCCAGTGCAGCCTTTGACCAGGGGCGTTCAGCGGCGGGCAATATTGTCAGCAACGACGGCTGGCGCTTTGTCGATGACGTGCCGACAGGCATTTACACGATTCCTGAAATCAGCTCGCTGGGTAAAACTGAACGCGAGCTGACCGATGCATGTGTGCCATATGAGATTGGCCAGGCCTTTTTCAAGAGTATTGCGCGTGCGCAGATCAGTGGTGAGCCGGTCGGCCTGCTGAAGATCCTGTTCCACCGCGAGACGCTCGAGGTACTGGGTATCCATTGCTTTGGCGACCAGGCCGCTGAGATCGTGCACATCGGTCAGGCGATCATGAACCAGAAAGATGGCGCCAACACCATCAACTACTTCGTCAATACTACGTTCAACTATCCGACCATGGCCGAAGCCTACCGGGTAGCTGCGCTGGATGGCCTGAACAGGCTGTTCTGAGTGTTCGGGGCGCTATGCGCGCCCCTGATTGATTACCTTCACCGCCAGTGACGGCAGGTCGGTAATCAGGCTGTCGACCCCCATTTCGGCAAGTCGCTGCATGAGCGCAGCGTCGTTGACTGTCCATACCGACACGTGAAGTCCGGCCGCCTGCGCTGCACGCAGGCGCTGTTGGCTGCATAGTTTCCAGTTCAGAATCAGATAGTCGCAACCGTAGCGGCGAGCGCTTTTTACCGGATCCAGCAGTCCGTATTCTTCGACCAGCCCGGTTGGCAGCATGAAGTTGCTTCGCCTGGCATAGCGCAGCAATGTTCGGCTGGAAGAGGTGACGACGGCCTTGTTGTGCATGTTGTATCGTTCGGTCAGCGTGGCGATGGCATCCAGCACGATCCGTGACTGACGCTCTGAACCGCTCTTTACCTCAAGCTGGTAATGCTCGATTTCCGGGCATTGCTGCAGGAGTTGGGCAAGGGTGGGAATAGCACAGGGCGTCTTCCAGCCGGGCAGACCGAAACGCGCGTCGATGCGCGACAGCTCCGCGGCGGTATGCTGGGCAACCTTGCCGCGCAGGCCGGTGGTCCGCTTCAGGGTCGGGTCGTGGATGACAACCAGCTGCTGATCGGCGGAAAGATGCAGGTCCAGCTCGACCCGGGTAACGCCCGCCTCGAGCGCCTTGCGAAAGCTGGGCAGGGTGTTTTCCGGAGCTTCTGCCCGTGCACCGCGGTGGCCGTAAATCAGTGTCATGTCGGATCAGGGGGCCTTTGGCGTATGCTGACGCACGCTGTCGATGACCTTGTCATACTCGAAGTAGACACTGAAGCCCGGATAGTCCCAGCGGGTAATTGGCGGTTGGCCGACCGCGGCGTGGCGCTTGCTCGGCTCGCCCCAGCGCGCAGTGACGCTGTCAAAACTGGCGCCACGCTGCGGCAGGGGCGTGTGCTGGCTGCCGGCCTGCTCGCCGACGGGAATGCGCAGGGTATCTGCCTGGGCGGCGCCGGCCAGAGCCAGGCAGGCGCATAACAGCAATGAAGGGGTAGCTTTCATCTCGGAGGTCCTTTCAGGTGGATTTGGCGGCGCGTATGTCCTGTGCCTGCTTCTGCAGAATATGCCGCGCCAGCAGCTGACGCTGGGCGTCATTGATCAGGTCAAAGTTCAGTGCGACATGCCAGCGGCCGGGTGAGCCAGCTGGTTCGCAGCGCACGACCCGGGCCGGAATGGCCAGGCCCAGTGGTGCAGGCAGCAGGACCAGGCGCGCAGCTACCCAGCTGTCGGCCGGGTAGGCCACACTGCTTTCGAAATCGACACCGCCTTCGCTCAGGGTAACGCCTTGCGGCTCGCCCAGGTCATCGCCCAGCTCAAGGGCCAGCGTCTTGCCAAGCAGATCGATGCGTTTGTTGATGATCTTGAGGTATTGGGCCAGAGCCCTGTCACGCTCACTGATCTGCCGCAGCAGATGCTGCGACTCGTAGTCGAGCATGTGCAGATCGGCAAGCAGATTGAACAGGGCGCTTTGCCTGGCCCCCAGGTCATCTTCCGGTCCGGCAATGGGCTTGCAGTCCAGGTGGATGTGATCCTGAATACGAAAGAACTCGCGGCTGTCTTCGTGGTCTGTGTGCATGGCGATTCTCTATTCGCGCCGTCGGCAGGCGCTGACCAGACTGTGATGTTCAGTGTAACATGTCGCTCAAAATCCACCGGCTGCGGCTGGAGCATAAGGTAAACCGCTTTTCATGTTCAGACCTTTACCCTTTTTTATCGGCCTGCGCTATACCCGCGCCAAGCGGCGAAATCATTTCATTTCCTTCATCTCGCTGATTTCCATGCTCGGGCTGACGCTGGGCGTTATGGTCATGATCCTGGTGCTGTCGGTGATGAACGGCTTTGATCGGGAGTTGCGCACACGGATTCTCGGTATGGTGCCACACGCCACAATCAACGGTTACCAGCCGATCAGTGACTGGCAATCGCTGGCCGAGCGCTTCGAGCAGAATCCGAAGGTGGTTGGCACTGCACCCTTTATTCAGCTTCAGGGCATGTTGACGCACAACGGCAGCGTTGCGCCGGTGCTGGTCAACGGTATCGAGCCGCAGGCAGAGAAGCGCGTCTCGATTCTGGAAAACCACATGCAATCGGGCTCGCTGGATAATCTGTCGGCAGGAGAGTTCGGCATCGTGATCGGCGAGCTGATAGCCAAGCGCTTCAACGTGGCGGTGGGTGACAAGCTGACATTCGTACTGCCTGAGGCCTCGGTTACTCCGGCGGGGGTCTTTCCGCGACTCAAGCGCTTCACCGTGACCGGCGTTTTCAAGGTGGGTGCCGAGCTGGACAGCTCGCTGGCCATGATTCACGTTGATGACGCTGCCCGGCTCAGTCGCTGGGAACCGGGCCAGGTCCAGGGCGTTCGGCTGAAATTGAAGAACCTGTTTGAGGCTCCGCAGGTGGCCTGGGATCTGGTGCGTGAACTGCCGGGTGACTACTACGCCCAGGACTGGACCCGTACGCACGGTAACCTGTTTGCCGCGATCAAGATGGAAAAGACCATGATTGGTCTTCTGCTGATGCTGATCGTCGCAGTCGCTGCGTTCAATATCATTTCCACCCTGGTTATGGTGGTGACCGACAAGAAGGCGGATATCGCGATTTTGCGGACCCTGGGCGCCACGCCAGGGGCGATCATGGGGATATTTATGGTGCAGGGCTCGCTGATCGGTGTGGTGGGCACCCTCAGTGGCGGTATTCTGGGTGTGCTTGCCGCGCTGAATGTCTCCGAGATGGTGGCCTGGCTTGAGCGCGTGCTGGGTATTCAGTTCCTCAGCTCGGATGTGTATTTCATCAGCTACCTGCCATCCCAGCTGATCTGGAGTGATGTGGTCGTCATCTGTGTGACGGCACTGAGTCTCAGCTTCCTTGCTACCCTCTATCCCGCCTGGCGGGCCTCACGAACCGAGCCTGCGGAGGCGCTGCGCTATGACTGATCTGGTTCTCGAATGTCGGGATCTGTGCAAGGACTACGCCGTCGGGCCGCAGAATTTGCGGGTGCTGAATAATGTTCAGCTTCAACTCCAGCGTGGTGAGCGGGTGGCGATTGTCGGCAGCTCCGGTTCCGGCAAGACGACGCTGCTCAATATGCTTGGCGGCCTGGATACACCGACATCAGGCGAGGTGCGGCTGGCCGGGCGACAGCTGTCCGCCCTGAAAGAGGTGGAGAGGGGCCGGCTGCGCAATGAGGAGCTCGGGTTCGTCTATCAGTTTCATCATCTGCTGCCGGAGTTCAGTGCGCTGGAGAATGTCTGCATGCCGCTGCTGATCGGTCGCACGCCGATTGCCGAGGCGCGTGAGCGTGCCACAGCCATGCTGGAGCGTGTCGGTTTGGGCAAGCGCATCGGGCACAAGCCGGCGGAGCTGTCAGGTGGGGAGCGGCAGCGGGTTGCCATTGCCCGTGCCTTGATCAATAAGCCTGCCTGTGTACTGCTCGACGAGCCGACCGGTAATCTGGATCAGGATACTGCCGAGAGTGTCCAGCAATTGATGCTGGAACTGAGTCAGACCCTGCAAACGGCCTTTCTGGTGGTAACTCACGATCTTGCGCTGGCTGCGCAGATGGATCGTACCCTCACCCTGCGTCAGGGCCAGTTGCTGTCGGCCTGAGGCTTCACTCCTGCGATTGGCGACGACGTCGCAATTTGCGTCGTTGCCAGTTGCGTGACACCCACATGCGCCAATACAACAGCGTCAGCACGTAACCCAGTGCTGCGACGACGGTGCCGACCACCAGCGACCCCAGCAGCAGGGGTTGCCAAATGTGATGCAGTTCAGCCATCAGCCAGTTCACTGACAGCTCCATCGGCATGCTGCGCTCGGATGCGCCAAGCAGCAATACGCCGACCTGATACTGGGCGAAGAAAATCGGCGGCATGGTGACCGGGTTGGTCAGCCAGACCAGGCTGACCGAAATTGGCAGGTTGGAGCGCGCGATAATGGCGATGGCAGCGGCAACGGCCATTTGCATCGGTATTGGCATCAAGGCTACGAACAGGCCAACCGCCATGGCGCGTGAGACGCTGTGTCGGTTGAGATGCCACAGATTCGGATCATGCAGCAAATTACCCATGAACTGCAGGGATTTGCTGCCCTTGATACGGTCGGGGTGGGGCATCATGCGTTTGAGGAAACGGCGCGGCATCGCAGGGTTCGGTCTGGCTGGCGTGGGCCAATTATGCATGGAATGTCGGGCGGGCACTACTGCCTGACGGCTAAAGCAAAACAGGATGTTTGCGTGAATGAAATGCGCCTGCTGCTGTTCAGCCTGCTGGCAGGGCTGCTCTGTCCGCTGCTGTTCTCGGCTCTGCCGCCCTGGCAGCCGTTTGCATTCGGCTTCGTGCTTTTGCTGGTGTTCTGCTATCTCCGGCCAGCGGCGGCAGTCCGGCCTGTTATGGCGTTCCTGCTGGCCTTTTGCTGGGCCCTGTTCGGTCATCAACTGCTGCTTGATCGGCGTTTGCCCGAGGCACTGGATAATCAGCGTATTCAGCTCAGTGGTCGCATCGACTCGTTACCCGCACAGACGCAAACAGGCTGGCGTTTTCTGCTGCGCGATGTACGCGATACGAGTGGGCAGGCTTTGCCGAGCATGCGCCTGCACTGGTGGGATGGTGAGCCGCTGGCGGCGGGGGAACACTGGCGGTTTGAGGTACGCCTGCGGCGGCCTCGCGGTATGCGTAATCCCGGCACGTTCGATTACGAAGCCTGGTTGTATGCCCAGGGCATTGGTGCAGTCGGCAGTGTGACAGCCGGCCAGCGCATTGAACCTGCTCCGGGCTGGGGGCAGTGGCGCGATCGATTGCAGGCCCGCCTGGCCGGCACGCTCGAGGCTGTTGAGGGCGGGCGGCGGCTGCTGGCCTTGCTGACGGGGGACCGTCAGGCGCTTGACCAGGCGGATTGGGATCGACTGCAGGCAACCGGTACAACCCATCTGCTGGTTATCTCCGGCCTGCATGTCGGCATGCTGGCGGCAGCGGTGTTTGCCCTTACAGCCCTTGTCCTGCGTTACCTTCCGCTACGCTGGTCACGCCCTCAGCTGTGGTTGAGCGCACCTGTTGCCTTGCTGGCAGCGGCCGGATATGCCGGGCTTGCCGGTATGGAGGTACCGGTTCAGCGTGCACTGCTGATGTGCTCGCTGGTGTTGCTGCTGAAGCTTTGGCGGCGTCAGTTGCCGGCCATTGAGCTGTGGCTGGCGGCGATGGTCATTGTCACCCTGGTCAATCCTGCTGCACCGCTGCGGGCGGGTTATTGGCTGTCGTTTATGGCGGTGGGGCTGCTGTTGCTGGGGATGGGAGGGCGGCTGCACGTCCGTGCCCCATGGTGGCGCTGGGGACGCTCGCAATGGATTGCCTTCGCAGGCCTTTGGCCCTGGTTGCTGCTGTGGGGGATGCCGGCCAGTACCGTCGCCATGGGCGTCAATCTGCTGGCAATCCCCTGGGTCAGTCTGCTGATTGTGCCTGCAGCTTTGCTTGGCGCTGTGCTTGACCTGCTTTTCGGGGTGGATCTGCTGCTTCTGCTGGCGGCCCGCCTGCTCAATCTGCTGATGCTTGCGTTGGACTGGGTGGCACAGTGGGGCGCTGTGCTGCATCTGCCGTTCCCCGGCTGGCTGGCTTGGATGATAGGCCTGCTGGGTGTGCTGATCTGGCTGTTGCCGGTTGGGCTGTTGCGTCCGCTGGGGGTGTTGTGTGTTCTCCCCTTGTTGCTGCCCCAGCACGAGCGTCCGCTGGCGGGCGAGGCGCGTGTGGTCGTGCTGGACGTGGGGCAGGGGCTGGCGGTTCTGGTGAAGACCGCCCGCCACGATCTGTTGTACGACGCCGCCGCACGGCATGCCAGCGGATTCGATCTGGGCGAGGCGGTTGTCGCCCCGGGCTTGCTTGGTCTGGGTGTCCGTCAGCTGGATCTGCTGCTGTTGAGTCATGCTGATACCGATCATGCCGGCGGTGCGGTTGCCGTCATGCAGCGGCTGCAACCGCACCGGGTGATCAGCGGTGAGGCCGAGCAGCTGCCTGCGGCGCTGGCGGCTGTGCCCTGTACTAACGGGCAGGAGTGGGTCTGGGACGATGTGCGCTTTCGCCTGTTGCAGGCGCAGAACGAAGGGGAGGACGGCAATGCGCGCTCCTGCGTTCTGCAGATATGGGCAGGCCAGCGCTCTGTGCTCTTGCCAGGTGATATCGGCAAGGCGGACGAGCTGCAATTGCTGGCGCAGCTGGCGCCCGCTGATGTGCTGCTGGCGCCCCATCATGGCAGCCGCAGCTCTTCCAGCTATGCCTTCATCAGGCGTCTTGAGCCACACTGGGTTGTCTTCAGCGCGGCCTATCACAACCCCTTCGGACACCCCCATCAGCAGGTTGTGGATCGGTACCGCGAATTGGGCAGTGAAGCAATTTATACTGGCAGCGCCGGTGCGGTCAGCTTTATCCTGAGCCCGGATCGGCCGCTTGTTCCGGAGTGGCGCTGGCGCGACAGGGCGCGGCGTTTCTGGCATGAATAACAAACAGTAGTGCGCTGCTTGCGCGGGCCTTTGAGCCGGCTCGCTGTGCTAGAGTAGGCAACGTTTTTGGGGGAGGGATCGCTTGTGTGGGAATTGATCAGTTCTGGCGGATGGTTGATGTTGCCCATCATCCTGTCGTCAGTCATCGCGGTGGCCATTGTTATCGAGCGTCTATGGACGCTGCGCAGCGGCAGAGTGGCGCCGGCCAATCTGCTTGGACAGGTCTGGCGATGGGTCAAGGATGGTCAACTGGACTCGACAAAACTCAAGACGCTGCGCGCCGACTCTCCACTGGGTGAGATTCTGGCTGCGGGGCTGGCCAACTCGCGTCATGGTCGCGAGATCATGAAAGAGTGTATTCAGGAAGCCGCCGGCAAGGTGGTGCACGAACTGGAACGCTACCTCAATACCCTGGGGACTATTGCAGCCATTACGCCGCTACTCGGCTTGCTGGGTACCGTGATCGGCATGATTGACGTGTTCAGTGCGATCATGATCCAGGGCACGGGCAACACCGGCGTGCTGGCGGGTGGCATCTCCAAGGCGCTGATTACAACGGCAGCCGGCCTGACGGTCGCCATTCCTGCCGTGTTCTTCCACCGCTTCTTCGTGCGCCGGGTGGACGAGCTGGTCGTTGCCATGGAGCAGGAAGCGACCAAGCTGGTCGAAGTCATGCAGGGTAACCGCGAGGTCGACTTTAACGGCAACGGCAACGGCAACGGCCGGAAGGTTGCCAGCGGCGCAAAGGGGGCCTGAGCGTGAACTTTCGCCGGCAGAAGATAGAAGAGGTCAGCGTCAACCTGACACCGCTGATCGACGTGGTGTTTCTGCTGCTGATCTTCTTCATGGTGTCCACCACCTTTACCCGCGAAACCCAGCTGAAGCTTGATCTGCCGGAGGCCGTATCGGGTGAGCGGGTGGAAGACCGCACCGTCAAACAGCTGGAACTTACCATCAACGCGGCAGGTGAGATGGCGTTGAATGAACGCACCCTGATCAGCTCCGACCTCAAGACCCTGATGGCGGCGCTGCAAAAAGAGTCCGCAGGTGACAGCCAGATCCCTCTGGTGATCAGTGCAGACGCCCAGACCCCGCACCAATATGTCATTACCGCCATGGACGCCGCCGGTCAGCTCGGTTTCAATCGCCTGCGCCTGACCACCAGTGAAGCCGAGGCGGACGCGCAGCAGTGAGCGTGCCCTCGCTGGAGCAGCGACTGCTGCGTGCCTGGTATGACAAGGCTGCCTGGCTGGCTCTGCTGCGGCCTCTTTCTGCCCTGTATCGCTGTCTGGCGGTGCGTCGCAGACAGGCTTATCTGACCGGTGCGCGCGCGCAGTGGCAGCCGCCAGTGCCGCTGATCGTGGTTGGCAATATCACGGTAGGCGGCACTGGCAAGACGCCGATGGTGGTGTGGCTGGTCGAGTATCTGCGTGCGCGTGGCTATCGGGTTGGGGTGGTCAGCCGTGGCTATGGGGCCAGGCCACCGAGCTATCCGTGGAGCGTGTCTGCCACCGATGATCCTGCGGTCTGTGGTGACGAGCCAGCCTTGCTGGTCCGCCGCTGTGGCGTGCCGGTGGTGATTGACCCTGATCGGCCCGCCGCTGCGCGTCATCTGCTCGCCACCACGGATGTAAACCTGATTATCAGCGACGATGGTTTGCAGCATTACGCGCTGGGGCGCACTGTCGAGCTGGTCATGCTGGATCAGCAGCGTGGGCTGGGTAACGCGCGCTGTCTGCCTGAGGGGCCACTGCGTGAGCCGGCCGAGCGACTGGAGTCGGTTGATCTGGTGGTCAGAAATGGTGCCGCCGGCGATGCGGTCGATGGCTTTGGCATGCAACTGTTGCCTCGGGCACTGGTCAATCTGGTAACCGGGGAGCGGGTTGCCGCGGCGCGCTGGTCCGGGCCACGTCAGGTGACAGCCATGGCCGGCATCGGCAATCCGCAGCGCTTTTTTCGCACCCTCGATGACCTGGCCTTTGATTTTGATACCCGTATCTTTCCCGACCACGCGCATTACGACGCGTCCATACTGTCGGTTCTTCCGACGGACCGCCCGGTGGTGATGACCGAGAAGGATGCGGTGAAGTGCGCGCCGCAGGCGCAAGAAAACTGGTGGTATCTGAGTGTTGAGGCTCAATTGAGTGAGGCTTTCGCGGCGGCGCTGTACCGCCTGTTGCCTTCTCCTTCCGATGAAATCAAGCAGGAGTAACTGATGGACCCTAAATTGCTGGATGTAC
Source organism: Halopseudomonas sp. MFKK-1 (assembly GCF_027474385.1). Lineage (NCBI taxonomy): Bacteria > Pseudomonadati > Pseudomonadota > Gammaproteobacteria > Pseudomonadales > Pseudomonadaceae > Halopseudomonas > Halopseudomonas sp. MFKK-1. The sequence continues at coordinate 3,558,667 of NZ_CP114836.1, read as the reverse complement.
TGGCTTGTCCCCTGTGCAAGGGGCCGCTGGTGCTGAGTAACGACAAGCAGGAATTGTGGTGCCGCGCCGACGGCCTGGCGTTCCCCGTGCGCGATGGTATTCCGGTGATGCTGGAAACCGAAGCGCGGGCTCTGGATGCCGATGAAAAGTTGGGTGACTGAACATGTTCCACGTCATCATCCCGGCACGTTATGCCTCCACCCGATTACCGGGCAAGCCATTGCAGCTGATTGACCGCAAGCCGATGGTCCAGCATGTCTGGCAGCAGGCGTGCAAGAGCGGTGCGGCCTCGGTGATTGTGGCCACCGATGATCAGCGCATCATGGATGCCTGTGCTGGTTTTGGCGCCAGGGCAATCATGACCCGGGCGGACCATCCGACCGGGACTGATCGCCTGCAGGAAGTAGTGAGTCAGTTGGGTCTGCCGGACGACGCCTGTGTGGTCAATGTGCAGGGTGATGAGCCGATGATTCCGCCTGCGGTCATTGATCAGGTGGCGGCCAACCTGATCGCGGCGCAGGACGCAGGTATCGCTACCCTTGCTGAGCCGATTCACGACAGCGAGACCCTGTTCAATCCCAATGCGGTCAAGGTGGTCTGTGATCATCAGGGCTACGCGCTGTACTTCAGTCGAGCGCCCATGCCCTGGTGTCGTGATCAGTTTGCAAACGGCCCGGCGGCGTTGCCGGATGCCATTCCGTTCCGTCGCCACGTGGGTATCTATGCCTACAAGGTCAGCTTCCTTCATGCCTACGTTGGCTGGCCTGCCAGTCCGCTGGAAACGGCCGAGTCACTTGAGCAATTGCGTGCGCTCTGGTTCGGTACCCGTATTCACGTCGCTGATGCCTGCCAGACATTGCCGGCTGGTGTCGATACCGCCGAGGATCTCGAGCGGGTGCGGGCACTGCTGGGGTCGGCATGACTCGAGTTCTGTTTGTTTGTCTGGGCAATATCTGTCGCTCGCCTACTGCGCAGGGTGTGTTCGAGGCCATGCTCGCCGAACGCGGGCTGCAGGCGCACTACACGGTGGATTCGGCCGGTACCGGCGGCTATCACGCCGGAGAGGCGCCTGATCGCAGGGCCCAGCTGGCAGCCCGCCGCCGCGGTTACGATCTCAGTGCCCAGCGTGCCCGCGCCGTGTGCGCAGACGACTTTGAACAGTTCGATCTGATACTGGCGATGGATCGCAGCAACCTGGAGAACCTGTTGCGGGTCGCGCCAGCCAACTGTGCTGCCCGAATTCGGCTGTTCATGAGTTATGCGCCGTCCTTGCCCGCAGAGGTACCCGATCCGTATTTCGGTGGTGATGAAGGCTTTGAGCAGGTGCTGGACATGCTGGAGGCGGCCTCCGCCGGGCTATTGGATGAGGCGCACAACGGATGCTGACGCTGGAGACCAACGCTGAGCTGCAACCGTTCAACACGATGGCTATTCGCGAACGCGCCGAGTATCTGGTGCGGGTGGAATCTGACGTCGAGCTGCGCGAAGCGCTCGCGCAGGCTGACGCGCGTGGCTGGCCGGTTACCCTGTTGGGAGGTGGTAGCAACATCGTGGTGGCGGGTCCTGTTTCGGGGCTCGTCGTAGTGATGTGCAGTCGGGGGCGGCGGATTTTGCAGCGCCGGGGCAGTGACGTGCTGATCGAGGCCGAGGCAGGGGAGAACTGGCATCGTCTCGTGGGCTGGTCGCTGGATCTTGGCTTGAGCGGGCTGGAGAACCTGGCGCTGATTCCGGGTACGGTGGGCGCTGCGCCAGTGCAGAACATTGGCGCCTACGGTGTCGAAGTGCGTGATCTGTTTGACAGCCTGGATGCCCTTGATCGCGAGACCGGCGAAATTCGCTGCTTTACCCGTGATGCGTGCGATTTTGCCTATCGTGACAGCGTGTTCAAGCGTGCCGCCGGGCGTTTTGTCATTCTCCGTGTTCGCCTGCGTTTGCACACGCGTGCCCAGTTGCGAGTGGATTACGCGCCGCTCGCTGCGGCCTGGGCGTCGACGGGCCTGAGTCGGCCGGATGCAAGGGTTGTCGCCGAGCTGGTCATGTCGATTCGGCGAAGCAAGCTGCCGGACCCGGCCGTCGTGCCCAATGCGGGAAGTTTTTTCAAGAATCCACTGGTCCCGGGCTTGGCGGCAGATCAGCTCGCCACCCGGTTCCCGGCGATGCCGCAATTTCCGCAGGCTGACGGACAGGTAAAGCTGGCGGCGGGCTGGTTGATTGATCAGGCGGGCTGGAAAGGCTATCGAGAGGGGCCGGTCGGCGTGCACAGTGAGCAGGCGCTGGTACTGGTCAATCCGGGCGGAGGTAGTGGTGCCGAGGTACTCGGGCTGGCCGAGAAAATCAGGCAGGACGTGTTGCAGCGTTACGGTGTAATGCTCGAGCAGGAGCCGCCGGTGGTCGGTCTATAACCTTGGTGGTGAAGATATTGGGCGCATAAAAAAGGGGATGCAATGCATCCCCTTTTTCGTTGCCGACTATCAGGGCTTGTCGCCCCCTGTCGGCTCAGGCTTGCGCGGCGCTTGTTCCGTCTCGGCCTGTTCTGGCGATGGCTCTACCTGAGCGTCGGCCTGCACGGCTTCGTCGGCAGCTGCAGCATCTGCAGGTTGCTCGGCAGCAGCATCGGTGAGCAGATCAACCTGTTGAGGCTGGCTCGGCTCTACCTCTGCAGCCTTTTGCTCGACAGCCTCTGCCGGCGCTTCAGGCTGATCGACAACGGCTTCCTGCGCGGCAGGTTGCTCAGGCTGTACCTGTGCGGCCCTGGCCGCTTCTTCCTCGGCCTGACGCTTGGCTTCAAGCTGGCGCTTGCGAATCTCGCGTGGGTCGTTGTAGGCGCGGCCGCTCTCTGTCAGGGCGGGGATGCTGCTTTCGGCCTGAACCGGCTGCTCGGCGACGGCTTCGACCTTGGGCGCTTCTGCAGGTACTTCTGCTGCCGGCTGCTGGCTGGCTTCTACCTTGGGTTCCACCTCTGCAGTTACCTGCGCGACAGGCGCTGGCTCTTCGGCTGGCTGTTCGACCGCTGCCGGCTCGCTGGAGACCGCTGCCTCGGTGCTTTCTACCGGTGCTTCGCTCTCCGGGCTCTCGGTCTTGGCCTCAGCTTCGACTTTGGCTTCAGCTTCGATGCTGGCTTCCTGCGGCTGAGCCTGGCTGAAGGCTTCAACGGCTGTCTCGATGGAGGCCTCTGCCTTGCTTGCCGCTTCACTCAGGCTGGCTTCGACCGGTGATTGCAGGTCGGTAACCTCGGCCTGCTGCTCGTCATCAGCCTTGCCCTCGGCCGGTGCGTCCCCGGTATTGGCGGTTGCTGTCGCTACTGCTGCAATGCTGGCTGCGTCCGGGTTGCTGTCAGCTGAGGCTGAGGTTGCTGCGTCTGCGTTATCGCCCTGGCTCTCGGTATCGGTCCCTTCGGCTTGCGGACGACGACGGTTGTTGCGGCGGCGCTGGCTGCTGCGAGAGCGACGTTTGGGGCGTTCACCTTCGCCGGCGTCGGTTTCCGCGCTGACGCTTTCGTCGGCCACATCGGCGGCGCTGACCTGATCTTCGATCTGCTCGGCCGGCTCAGTCTGCTCGGGGCGCGGCGGTTGCGGCCGACGCTCGCGCTGCGGACGCTCCTGGACGGGGCTGTCCTCGCGGCTGCTCTGCTGCTCTGTATCCGCCTGTGGCGCAGCAGCAGGAGCCGGACGACGACGGCGGCGCTGCTGATTGCCACCCTCGTTGCGCGCTTCTGTGCTTTCTGCTTCGTTGCTGCGCTCGGTGCGCGGCTGTTGTTTGCGCTCAGTGTCCTGACGGTTGCCGCGCTCGTTGCGTTCGTTACGCTCACCCCGTTCGGCACGCTCCCCGCGCTCCCCGCGCTCCCCGCGTTCGCCACGCTGACGACGGTTGCGGTTGTTGCGGCGCTCGTCAGAATTACGGCTGCTGCGTTCACGCTTCGGTTCGCTGCTGGCTTGCTCTTCCTGTTTGGCCGGCTCGGCCGCAGGCTGCTCGCTGGCAAACAGGCCGACCAAGCTCTTGATCAGGCCCTTGAACAGGTTCGGCTGGGCTGCCTGAACCGCTTCAACGGCAGCCGGCGGAGTCGGCGCGGGGCGTGCAGGGGAGAGTGCCTTGACGGCGGCTTCCTGGCGTACGATGGCGCGGGTCTGGCTAACCGGAGCCGGCTCTTCCACTTCAACCGTGCTGGTGGCGTTGTAGCTGGTTTCACCGTTCAGGACAGATTCGTGGTCGTCGCGCAGGCGCTGGACATCGAAATGCGGGGTGTCCATGTGCGGGTTTGGCAGCACCAGTACGCGCACGCGGGTGCGGGCTTCGGTTTTGGCCAGGGCGTCGCGCTTCTCGTTCAGCAGGAAGGTGGCAACAGGTACCGGCACGTGGGCGCGGACTTCAGCGGTGCGTTCCTTCAGGGCTTCTTCTTCGATCAGGCGCAGAACCGACAGCGACAGGGATTCGACATCGCGAATGGTGCCGCGGCCATTACAGCGAGGGCAGACGATACCGCTGGTTTCACCCAGCGACGGACGCAGGCGCTGACGAGACATTTCCAGCAGGCCAAAGCGAGAGATGCGGCCAACCTGAACGCGGGCGCGATCGGCTTCCAGGCTCTCGCGAACGCGTTCCTCAACGGCGCGCTGGTTTTTGGCCGGCGTCATATCGATGAAGTCGATAACAATTAGGCCGCCAATGTCGCGCAGGCGCAGCTGGCGGGCTATCTCTTCAGCCGCTTCCAGGTTGGTCTGCAGTGCGGTTTCCTCGATATCGCCACCCTTGGTTGCGCGGGCGGAGTTGATGTCGATGGAGACCAGGGCTTCGGTATGGTCGATTACGATAGAGCCGCCGGACGGCAGCTTCACTTCGCGCTCGAATGCGGTCTCGATCTGGCTTTCGATCTGGAAGCGATTGAACAGCGGCACGGGGTCTTCATACAGCTTGACCTTGCTCGCGTACTGCGGCATGACCTGGCTGATGAAGTTGAGGGCCTCTTCCTTGACCTCTGGGCTGTCAATCAGCACTTCACCGATGTCCTGGCGCAGATAGTCACGAATGGCGCGGATGATGACATTGCTTTCCTGATAGATCAGGAACGGGCTCTTGCGTTCTTCGGAGGCACCCTTGATGGCTTCCCAGAGCTGCAGGAGGTAGTCAAGGTCCCATTGCAGTTCTTCGGCGCTGCGGCCAAGGCCTGCGGTGCGCACGATCATGCCCATATCGGCAGGGACGTTGAGGCTGTTCAGGGCTTCGCGCAGTTCATTGCGCTCTTCACCCTCGATGCGTCGGGAAATGCCGCCGGCACGCGGGTTGTTCGGCATCAGCACCAGATAGCGGCCAGCGAGGCTGATGAAGGTGGTCAGGGCTGCGCCCTTGTTGCCGCGTTCTTCCTTGTCGACCTGGACGATGACTTCCTGGCCTTCTTTCAGAACGTCTTTGATGTTGACGCGACCTTCAACCTGTTTGGAGAAGTATTCGCGGGAGATTTCCTTGAGCGGGAGAAAGCCGTGACGTTCGGAGCCGAAGTCGACAAAGGCGGCTTCCAGGCTGGGTTCGACGCGGGTGATACGGCCTTTGTAGATGTTAGCCTTTTTCTGCTCGCGAGCGCCGGATTCGATATCCAGATCGTAGAGGCGTTGACCATCTACCAGGGCGACACGCAACTCTTCGGGTTGAGTTGCGTTAATGAGCATTCTTTTCATGAAGTACCGTTGTGTTTCCGATGCTTTCCGGTCTACACGGGCACGGCACCTGCGACTCTCTGGTTCGGTGTCAGGTGTGTTTCTGTCATCGGCACTCGGCCGAGATGCAGAGTTCACATCGCCAGGTTATGGCGACAGTTCAATCTGTTACAGCTACTGCATACAGAGAAACTGCTTCTGGACCCCCGGCAGAACGGTTCTGGCGGGCGCGGCAGCGGGTGGCTGCCGGAAGGGGCTCTAGGGTGTCAGCGCATTGTCTGCGGGGGCCTTCGAGCCATACAGCCGTCGCACCTTGCGCGGCTGCCGGGAATCCTTGGGGAGGAATCAGCTGGACTGGGGACGGGGACACGCTGTTTGGCAAGTGTCTACGCTCGTCACATCATCCTGAAGCTGTGCATCTCCACCTAAACACGTACCCATCTGAATCGGGTGCCGCTCCGTTGTTGGTCGGTAGCGGGTTAATGTTCTGGCCTTCATCACGATGGCCAGGGTGTAAGCATGAGTCCTGTCGGCGGCGGGTGTTGCCTGCTGCGACCGGGCTGCATGTGGTTGTTTCTGGGGTTTGGCAGGTGGTTTTGACCTGAGATCCCCGGCTGCAGAATCGGCAGCTCGCCGGACTATAGCAGTATTTTTTAAGTGCTTCAATTGAATGAAAAATTGTATGATGCGCCGATGAAAAACACCTCTCCAGAACTGCCTGCCCAAGTCCAATTCGATGATATCTCTGCCGATCAGGCGGGGCAGCGCATCGATAATTATCTGATTACGCGCCTCAAGGGGGCTCCCAAGACGCTTGTCTATCGCATTTTGCGCAAGGGCGAGGTGCGAGTGAACAAGGGTCGGGTCAAGCCGGACTACCGCCTGCAGGCGGGCGACCAGTTGCGCATCCCGCCGGTGCGTCTGCCGGCGCCTGACGAGCCGGTGCTGGTCGGGCAGGGCATTCTCAATGCGCTCGAGCAGAATATCCTGTTTGAAGACAAGGGAATTATTGTGGTGAACAAGCCGGCTGGCCTGGCGGTTCATGGGGGTAGCGGTCTGCATTTCGGCGTTATTGAGGCAATGCGCCAGTTGCGTCCGGATTGTCCGCAAATGGAGCTGGTTCATCGGCTTGACCGTGATACCTCCGGCTGCCTGATGATTGCCAAAAAGCGCAGTGTGCTTCGGCATCTTCATGCGGCGCTGCGGGGTGATGGTGTCAATAAGCGGTATTGGGCTCTGGTGCGCGGGCGCTGGCCCGGGTCGACAAAAAAGGTGCATGCGCCTTTGCAGAAAAATAATCTGCGCTCCGGCGAGCGTATGGTTGAGGTGGATCCGGCCGGCAAGGAGAGTTTGACCGAGTTCAAGGTGCTGCAGCGGTTTGCCGATTACGCGACCCTGGTCGAGGCAAGGCCCATTACCGGTCGCACTCATCAGATTCGAGTGCATGCCAAGTATGCGGGGCATCCAATTGGTGGCGACCCCAAGTACGGTGATGATGACTTTTCCCGCGAGTTGCGAGAGCTGGGCGGCAAGCGCTTGTTTCTGCATGCGCGCTCGCTGTCGGTGGAAATGGCTGATGGCAGCATGCTGGAAGTTGAGGCCGAGCCGGGTCCGATGTGGGATGAAACGCTGCGCAGGCTGGCCAATGTCGGCAATTGATACGCTGATTTTTGATTGGGATGGCACGTTGGCTGATTCGGTTGGTCATATCGTCAGTGTCATGCAACGCGCAGCGGCAGCGGTCGGGCTCGATGTGCCTGCTTCGGATGCGGTGCGCGGGATTATCGGTCTGAGTCTGTCCGAGGCGGCGGCCAGGCTGTTTCCGCAGCAGTCTCATCTGCATGTCGTTGTGGTCGAGGCCTACCGAGATATCTATCTGTCTGAGGATCAGGCAAGCGTGTCATTGTTCCCTGGTGTGCGTGAGGCGCTTGATACCTGGCGTGAGCAGGGGTTCAGGTTGGCGGTGGCCACAGGCAAGGGGCGTAAGGGCCTGGCTCGAATTCTCGAGCAGCACGATATGCTCGATTATTTCGATGCAACGCGCTGTGCTGACGAGGCGGTGAGCAAGCCGGATCCTGCCATGCTGCACCAGTTGGTTGATATGCTTGAGACCTCTGCCGCGCGCTCGCTGATGGTTGGCGACAGCAGTTTTGATATTGAGATGGCACATAATGCCGGGATGCGTTCGGTCGCCGTCAGCTATGGCGCTCAATCGCGGGCGCAGCTGCTGGCTTGTGCGCCCTTGCATTGTATTGATGTGTTTGCCGAGTTGCCGTTGTGGCTGCGTGCTCAGCGTGCTGATTGGCAGGTAATCGGACTGAGAGGCTGTAATGGATCGTGATCGCTGGACTGAAGGTGAAATGGTGTCTACGGCTGACTCCAAGGGTGCTGTTGAGGACGCCAAGGCGTGGGCTTTGCTGGAGGGCACGCTGAATGCCTCGCTGCAGGAGCAGCGGCGGTCACGCCGTTGGGGGATTTTCTTCAAGCTGCTGACCTTTACCTATCTGTTTGTGGCGCTGGCGCTGTTGTCGCCCCTTGGGCAGTTGGGGTCCTCTGCCGCGGTAGGACCGCATACGGCGGTTATTGAGGTGCGCGGCGTGATTGCCGATCAGGAGGAGGCGAGTGCCGACAACCTGGTCGGAGCCTTGCGCGAGGCGTTTGAAGATGAAAACACCAAGGGCATTGTGCTGCGAATCAACAGTCCAGGTGGAAGTCCAGTGCAGTCCGGTTACGTCTATGACGAAATCAAGCGGCTGCGCGCACTGCATCCGGATGTGAAGGTGTATGCGGTTATTACCGATATTGGCGCCTCGGGTGCCTATTACATTGCCTCCGCTGCAGATGAAATCTATGCCGATAAGGCCAGTCTTGTGGGTTCGATCGGGGTGACTGCTGCCGGCTTCGGATTTGTCGGCACCATGGACAAGCTGGGTGTCGAGCGGCGTACCTATACCGCCGGCGAGCACAAGGCGTTCCTGGATCCGTTTCAGCCGGAAAAGCCCGATGAGCGTGCCTTCTGGCAGCAGGTGCTGAACACCACCCATGAGCAGTTTATTCGCAGTGTGCGTGAGGGGCGTGGAGATCGTCTGAAAGAAACGCCGGATATGTTCAGCGGTCTGGTCTGGTCGGGTGAGCAGGCGCTGGAGCTTGGTCTGGTTGATGGTTTGGCGAGTACGTCTGCCGTTGCGCGTGATGTGATCGGTGCTGAGGATCTGGTCGATTTCACCCGTCAGGAGTCGCCGCTGCAACGCTTTACTCGCCAGCTGGGCACCAGTGTCGGAGCGGAGCTGGCGACGCGCCTCGGGTTGCAAGGTCCGTCGCTGCGCTGAGTTCAGGGCAGGTTGAGGCCTTCGTTCGCGAGCATGGCGCGCAGGCGGATGAGTGGCAGGCCGATCAGGCTGGTCGGGTCATTCCCCTGCATGCGTGCAATCAGGGTGATGCCGAGTCCCTCCGACTTGAAACTGCCCGCGCAATCGTAGGGTTGCTCAAGTTGCAGGTAGCGCTCGATCTCCTCGGGGCTCAGGTCGCGAAAGGTGACGTGCACGGGCTCGATGCAGGTTTGTTCGTGACCGTTTGCGCTGTTCAGGACGCACAGGGCTGTTGAAAAGGTGAGTGTGCGGCCGCTGCTGCGGGTCAGTTGGTCGACTGCGGCGGCGTGGCTCAATGGCTTGCTGACGGGTTCCCCATCGAGCAGCAGGACCTGATCCGAGCCGATGATGAGATGATCGCTGAATCGGCTACGCAGTGTCTGCGCTTTGGTTCGGGCCAGGCGCTGGGTGAGTTGCTCGGCGGTTTCGCCCGGCTGCGGGGTTTCGTCGATATCCGGCGAGGCGCACTCGAACGGCTGTCGAAGGCGTTCAAGCAGGCTCTTGCGGTAGGGTGAGCTGGAAGCAAGAACCAGTTTTTGCATGTTGTATCTCCGCTGGGTTGAGGTGCTTATGGTAGCGGCTGGGATGATTGTTGTGCGAGCTGCCGAACGGCATGCCCAAGGGCTTAAATAGTTTTGACAGGCGGGGTTTGTGCCCCTAGAATTGCGCGCTTATGTCTGGAACCATACCCCCGCACATCGAACCGGCTCGACTGGTTGACCGCAGAATTACGCTGAAAGGCGTAGTGAAGGTGAGCAGTCTTGAGCGCTTTTCGGCGGTGTTGCAGGCCGCGACTGGAGAAGTTCAGGTTGAACTGTACTTTTCCCGGGACGAGCAGCGCATAGCAACCATGCATGGTCATTATCAGGTCGATGCGCCGTTGTTGTGTCAGCGTTGTCTTGAGCAGGTTGTCGTGCCGATCGACAGCGAGTGTGATGTGGGGTTTGTAACGAGCGACGAGGCGGCAAAACAGCTTCCGCGTCACTATGAACCGGTTATTGTGGGTGATGAACCGCTCGATCTGCATGCGCTGATCGAGGACGAGCTGCTCCTGGCTTTGCCTGCAGTTCCGATGCATCCGCAACAAACATGTCAGCATCCGCCAGGGTATCGCCCTGAGACGGCGGAGCTGGAGGAAAAGTCTGAGAAGCCTAATCCTTTCAGCGTGCTGGCCAAATTAAAACGCGATACCTGAGCTTAGGAGCTTATTAGTCATGGCTGTTCAGCAGAACAAAAAGTCCCGTTCCGCACGCGGCATGCGTCGTTCGCATGATGCCCTGTCCGCCTCCGCCTTGTCCGTCGACAAGACCACTGGTGAAACCCACCTGCGCCACCACGTTTCCCCTGACGGTTTCTACCGTGGTCGTCAGGTGATCAACAAGGACAACGACGAATAAGTCTTGTCCACGTCAATCCGCATTGCGATTGATGTGATGGGCGGGGACCGCGGTCCCCGCTGCATTGTCCCTGCTGCGCTGCGCAGTCTCTCGCTGTACCCCTTCCTGCATATTACTCTGGTTGGTGCTGCCGACATCGTCGAGCCCCTGCTGAGTAGTGCTGCTGTTGATTCTGATCGTCTGTCATTTCGTCCTGCCCGTGAACAGATTCTCGCTGATGATCCGCCTGCCAGCGTGCTGCGCGGTAAGCGCGATGCCTCCATGCGTGTTGCTCTTGAGCTGGTCCGGGACGGGCAGGTTGATGGCTGTCTGAGTGCGGGCAATACCGGTGCGCTGATGGTGCTTGCGCGTGCGGTGCTGGGCACCCTTGAGGGTATTCGTCGGCCTGCAATCATGGCCGCGTTGCCGGTATCGGGGCGCCTGTGTCATGTCCTTGATCTGGGCGCGAACGTGGATTGCCCGGCCGAACAGTTGGTCGAGTTTGCGATCATGGGCGCTGCCGCGGCCGCTGAGCTGAGCGGTAACCCGGCGCCGCGGGTTGGACTGCTGAATATCGGCAGCGAAACCCATAAGGGCAATCGCCAGGTACGTCAGGCGGCTGCGTTGCTGCAGGTCTGCCCGGCGATCAATTACGTTGGTTCGGTCGAGGGTGATGGCCTGTTTCGGGGTGAGGCGGACGTAGTGGTCTGTGATGGCTTTGTCGGTAATGTGCTGCTGAAAGCCAGCGAAGGGGTCGCGGGCTACCTGCAGGCGGAGCTTCGCAGTGCGGTGGCGGATAGCTGGCTGCTGCGCTGGCTGGCACCGCTGGTGCTGCATGCCACCCGGAGCACGCGCGAGCGCCACGACCCGGCACGTTATAACGGGGCTAGCCTGCTTGGTCTGCGCGGCGTGGTGATGAAAAGCCACGGTTCGGCAGATGAGGAGGCGATTCTGGCTGCCATAGGGCATACGCTCAAGGCGTGTCAGGCCCGCTTGCCGGAGCGTATTGCCGGTCGGGTGCGTGAATGCGGGGCCGTGCTGTGACCCCGGGCGCATTGCCGGCATCCAAATTCCGATGTCACACGCAGGTGTCTAGACTCTCTGCAATCTTTTGATAACAGGATGATGTTATGACTAACACCCTTGGCTTTGTCTTTCCCGGTCAGGGCTCCCAGTCCGTCGGCATGCTGAGCGAACTGGCCCAGCAGCACGCGATTATCACTGAGACGTTTGCCGAAGCATCCAGTGCTCTGGGTTACGATCTCTGGGCGCTGAGCCAGAACGGTCCCGAAGCGGATCTGAATCGCACCGATCGCACCCAGCCTGCGATTCTGACTGCGTCTGTTGCCCTGTGGCGACTCTGGTGTGCCGAATCCGGCGTGCGTCCTGGCTTTGTTGCCGGGCACAGCCTGGGTGAATATTCGGCGCTGGTTGCGGCCAATGTGCTTGATTTTGCCGATGCGGTGCGTCTGGTTGAACGTCGCGGCCAGTTGATGCAGCAGGCTGTGCCCGAAGGGCAGGGCAGCATGGCTGCTATTCTGGGGCTGGAGGATCAGCAGATCATTGATATCTGCGCTGCGGCATCTCAGGGTGAGGTAGTCAGTGCGGTCAACTTCAATGCGCCGGGTCAGGTTGTGATTGCCGGGCAGGTCGACGCCGTCGCTCGGGCGATTGATGGCTGCAAGGCGGCTGGTGCCAAGCGTGCGCTGCCGTTGCCGGTCAGTGTGCCGTCGCATTGCGCGCTGATGCAGCCAGCTGCAGAGCAGCTGGCTGAGGACTTTGCGGCGCTGAGCTGGCGCGCGCCGGAGATTACCCTGGTGCAGAACGTTACTGCGCGGCCGGCGTCGGATGTGACCGCGCTGCGTCAGTTGCTGGTCGAGCAGCTGTACAGTCCGGTTCGCTGGGTAGAGTCGGTTGTTTACATGGCCGAGCAGGGCGTAACCGATCTGGTCGAGTGTGGACCGGGCAAGGTGTTGGGTGGTCTGAACAAGCGTTGCGCCAAAGGTGTCAACAACCACAGTCTGGAAAGCGTGGCGGGTTTTGATGCGTTCCGCGCGCAGTTTGCTTGAGGAGCAGGGCATGAGTCTGGAAGGAAAGGTTGCACTGGTTACCGGTGCCAGCAGAGGGATTGGGCAGGCAATTGCGCATGCGCTGGCCGCTCAGGGTGCAGTGGTCGTCGGCACGGCTACCAGCGATGCGGGCGCTCAGGCGATCGCTGACAAGCTGGCAGAGGCGGGCTACAAGGGTACCGGCATGAAGCTGGATGTGCGTGATGCCGAGTCTGTCAGTGCTGTTTTGTCGGCCATTACCGAGGCCTACGGTGCGCCGGCCATCCTGGTCAATAATGCAGGTATCACCGCCGATAATCTGCTGATGCGCATGAAAGATGAAGAGTGGGATGATGTGATCGGCACCAATCTCAGCTCGGTCTACCGTTTGTCCAAGGCAGTCCTGCGGGGCATGACCAAGGGCCGCTGGGGGCGTATCATCAACATCAGTTCCGTGGTCGGCTGCATGGGTAACGCCGGTCAGTCGAACTACGCTGCGGCCAAGGCGGGTATGGAAGGGTTTACCCGCGCGCTGGCGCGAGAAGTCGGTTCGCGAGCCATTACTGTGAACGCGGTGGCACCTGGCTTTATTGACACCGACATGACGCGTGCGCTTAATGACAGCCAGCGTTCGGTCATGCTGGAGCAAATTCCGCTCGGTCGTCTGGGGCAGGCAGAGGAAATTGCTGCCGCTGTTGCGTTCCTGGCGAGCGAAAATGCTGGCTACATCACCGGTGCTACACTGCCGGTCAACGGTGGCATGTACATGTAATTCACTGCCGGTATCGACCGGGGTCGATATTGGCTTGAGTTTCATTGGGTGGAAGCCGCAGGCTTTGACCTCTTTGCGTCAGAGACGATTCGCGCTTGAAACCAAGAGAATTGTTTCTATAAACTACCCGCAGTCCGGCTTCTCGGAACTGCAAATAGGAGTGAGAACAAGGTATGAGTACCATCGAAGAACGCGTCAAGAAAATCGTTGCCGAGCAGCTCGGTGTCAAAGAAGAAGAAGTAACCAACAGTGCTTCTTTTGTTGAAGATCTTGGCGCTGACTCCCTGGACACCGTGGAGCTGGTGATGGCTCTCGAAGAAGAATTCGAGACCGAGATTCCGGATGAAGAAGCCGAGAAGATCACCACCGTTCAGGAAGCTATCGACTACGTGAACGCTCACCAGAAGTAATCACGTAGCCTGCTTGCAGGACGAAAAAAGCCGCAGTACTGGTTTCCAGGCTGCGGCTTTTTTGCATCCGGCTATTTGCACCTGTCGGTTGTGCCGCGGTTCGTGTTGCCGCAAGCGGCATTTGCACGGACAATAGGGCGATTTTGCGCAGGCTCGCGGGCCTGTAGCGGTTTTCACGAGTTGAATAAGGAGTGTGCCGTGTCGCGCAGACGCGTTGTTGTAACTGGTCTGGGTATGCTGTCGCCGCTGGGTAATTCGGTTGAGAGCAGTTGGCAGGCGGCCCTGGCGGGCAAAAGCGGTATCGGTCCGATCGAACATATGGATGTCAGTGCGTTCTCAACCCGCATCGGCGGCTCGGTTCGCGACTTTGACGTCGAGCTGTACATGGCGGCCAAGGAAGCGCGCAAGCTGGACCTGTTTATTCAATACGGTCTGGCGGCCTGTATTCAGTCGCTTCAGGACTCGGGTCTCGAAGTCACCGACGAGAATCGCGACCGCATTGGTGTGGTCATGGGGTCGGGTATTGGTGGTCTGACCAACATCGAGAAGAACTGTGAGCAGTTGCTGAACAGCGGCCCGCGTCGCATCTCTCCGTTCTTTGTGCCCGGCTCGATCATCAACATGGTCGCAGGTTACCTGTCTATTCAGTACGGTCTTCAGGGGCCGAACTACGCGCTGACCACTGCTTGCACCACTGGCACGCACAGCATCGGTATGGCCGCGCGCAACATTGCCTATGGCGAAGCCGATGTCATGGTGGCTGGTGGTTCCGAGATGGCGACTACCGGTCTGGGGCTGGGCGGTTTTGCCGCGGCCCGTGCCATGTCGACCCGCAACGATGACCCGCAGGGCGCGAGCCGCCCCTGGGATCGTGAGCGGGACGGCTTCGTGCTGTCCGACGGCGCTGGCGCCATGGTGCTGGAAGAGTACGAACACGCCAAGGCTCGCGGTGCGCGCATTTATGCCGAGCTGGTTGGTTTTGGCATGAGTGGTGACGCCTATCACATGACTGCACCGCCGGAAGACGGGCGTGGCGGAGCCAAGTGCATGGTCAATGCGCTCAGGGATGCCGGTCTGAACCCGGAGGATGTTGATTATATCAACGCCCATGGCACCTCGACTCCTGCTGGTGACATTGCCGAAACCTGTGCGGTCAAGTCTGTGTTTGGCTCCCATGCCCGTGATCTGGCCATCAGCTCGACCAAGTCGATGACAGGACACCTGCTGGGCGCTGCCGGCGCGGTAGAGGCGGTATTCAGTGTCCTTGCACTGCGTGATCAGGTGGCGCCGCCAACCATCAATCTTGATAACCCGGACGAGGGGTGTGATCTGAACTACGTTGCGCACCAGGCGCAGCAGCGCAAGATTGAGGTCACGCTGTCCAACTCCTTCGGTTTTGGCGGTACCAACGGCAGCCTGGTATTCCGTCGCTGCGAATGAGCCAGCCCACACCGGTGGCTACGACATGGGTAAACGGGCGGGTTGCTGATAACCTGCCTGTCACTGATCGCGGCCTTGCCTACGGTGATGGTTTGTTCGAAACCCTGCGTGCCTGCCGCGGTACACTGCCGTTGCAGGCGTTGCATCTGGCACGTCTGCAGCGAGGTTGTGCCGCGCTGCGAATACCCTTTCAGGCGGAGTTGATTGCCGCCGAGCTGAACAACGCAGCAGCCAGGGTCGGCGACGGGGTGGTCAAGCTGATACTGACCCGCGGCACCGGTCAGCGTGGCTATGCCATGCCGGTTGACGCAACGCCGTCGCGGGTAATATCGATTTCCCCCTTGCCTCTGTATCCGTCTGACCGGCGTGATGGCGTCCATCTGTTTGCCTGTACAACACGGTTGGCCGATCAGCCGCTGCTGGCGGGCATCAAGCATCTCAATCGGCTGGAGCAGGTGCTGGCGCGCAGCGAATGGCAGGATCCGGCGTTTGCCGAGGGTCTGGTGTGCGATCAGCAGGGAGCGGTGATCGAATGCACCATGAGCAATCTGTTTGCGCGTGTGGCAGGGCAATGGGTTACGCCAGATCTCGGCCGCTGTGGTGTCCAGGGGGTGATGCGCGAATACCTTCTCGCCCAGCTGGCCGAGCGAGGGCAGCCGGCACGTGTAGCACGGCTCAGTCGCGACGCGTTGTACCAGGCGGATGAGGTATTTTGCTGCAATAGTTTGATAGGGGTCTGGCCGGTTGTAGGGCTGGACGATCAGGTCTGGCAGGTCGGGGGCGAAACCCGGCTGCTGCAATCCCTGGCTGAACAGGTTTATCTGTGAAGATTTTTGCCAAGTTTCTGGTTGTTTCACTGTTTCTGGTTTGTGTCATTGGTCTGGCCGGCGGTGTGTGGGGCTTTCTCACCCTGCAGCGTGCGCTGCATCAGCCGTTGCAGCTGACGGAACCGAGCACGCTGGTGGTTGAGGCCGGCAGCACTCCGGGGCGGGTCTTTGCGCGTCTTGAGCAGCAGGGTGTGCTTGAGGGCGCAGGCTGGCTGCGTCGATATTGGCAGTGGCAAATGAAGGGGGCCGTGCTGCATGTGGGTGAGTACGCACTGCAGCCCGAGATGACGGCGGCCGAGCTGCTGCACATGATGGAGCGCGGAGAGGTTGTTCAACGTACCCTCACACTGGTTGAAGGCTGGAATTTCAATCAGGTGCGCCAGGCGCTGCGTGCGGCCGAACACCTGGAGCAGACCTTGTCGCCAGACCTGAGCGATGCCGAGGTCATGGCGGCTCTGGGGTATGAGGGTGAACATCCGGAGGGACGTTTTTTCCCGGATACCTATCAGTACACGCTGGGCATGAGTGATCGGGACATCCTGCAGCGCGCGCACGAGCGTATGGCGCAGGTACTGGCGGAGGTTTGGGCAGAGCGTGATGAGGGATTGCCGATCAAGTCTGCGTACGAGGCACTGATTCTCGCGTCGATCGTGGAGAAGGAAACCGGAGTACCGTCCGAGCGGGCCGAAATAGCTGGTGTATTTACCCGTCGGCTGCGCATCGGCATGCGGTTGCAGACCGATCCGACCGTGATTTACGGCATGGGGACGGACTATCAGGGCAATATACGTCGTCGCCACCTGCAGCAGGCGACACCTTACAACACCTATGTGATTGATGGTCTGCCGCCGACGCCGATTGCCATGCCCGGGCGCGAGGCGATCGAAGCTGCTGTGCATCCGGCTGACGGCAAGAGCCTGTATTTTGTTGCCAGGGGGGATGGCTCGCACGTGTTCTCCAATACCCTGGCTGAGCATAATCGGGCGGTACGTGCGTTTCAGCTCAAGCGCCGCAGCGACTATCGATCCAGCCCTGCACCGGAGAGCGCACAATGACAGGTGTATTTGTCACCCTGGAGGGGCCTGAGGGTGCAGGCAAGTCAACCAACCTCGGTTATGTTGCCGACGCATTGCGCCGCGCAGGCTGTGAACCGCTGTTGACCCGTGAGCCGGGTGGTACGCCGATTGCCGAGCGGATGCGCGGCATTCTGCTCGAGCACCATGAAGAGCCGATGGACCCGGATGCGGAGTTGTTGCTGGTTTTTGCTGCGCGCGCCCAGCATCTGAATCGGGTGATCAAGCCGGCGTTGGCGCAGGGGCGTGTAGTCATCAGTGATCGCTTTACCGATGCGACCTACGCCTATCAGGGCGGCGGGCGGGGGATCGAAGCTGCTCGCATTGCTGCGCTTGAAAACTGGACTCAGGGCAGTTTGCGCCCGGACTTGACGCTGGTGCTGGATGTACCGGTTGAGGTTGGTATGGCGCGGGCGCGGGCGCGCAGCGCACTTGACCGCTTTGAAAGCGAGCAGCGGGCGTTCTTCGACGCGGTGCGTGAGACCTATTTGCAGCGTGCGGCAGATCATCCGGCACGTTATCGGGTTGTTGATGCCAGCGGTGAACTGGACCAGGTGCAGCGTAATCTGGAGCCGGTTATTGCGCAGATTCTGGAGTACTGGCGTGCTTGAGCAGGCCCGTACTCCCTTACCTTGGCACGAGACGCTTTGGGCTGCTCTGGTTGGTCAGTCACAGTTTGCCCATGCCTATCTGTTCTGTGGGCCGGCAGGTGCAGGCAAGCGTCGTTTCGCTGCAGCATTCGCCGGCTGGCTGATGTGTGATCAGCCTGGACCTCAAGGCCCATGCCAGCAGTGTCGCAGCTGTTTGCTGCGCCAGGCCGGCAGTCATCCCGATCTGCTGCTGATCGAGCCGGAGGAGGAGGGTAAGGCAATCCGCGTTGACGCCATCCGTCAGCTGGTTGGCTTCATTAGTCAAACCGCCCAGCAGGGCGGGCGCAAGGTGGTTGTGCTGCATCCGGCTGAAGCAATGAACCAGAACGCCGCCAATGCGCTGCTCAAGTCGCTTGAGGAGCCAACGGCCGAGACCTATCTGCTGCTGATCAGTGATCAGCCCAGCCGGTTGCTGCCAACCATCCGCAGTCGGTGCCGGGTGCAACCCCTGGGTTTGCCGGGTCTGCAGCAGGCGCAGGGCTGGCTGGATTCCGAGTTGCCGGATGCGGATGACATTCAGCGTACGCTTCTGCTGCAGATGGCAATGGGCGCACCGTTGCGAGCGCTGGACTTGCATCAGCAGGGGGCCGTTGCCCACCGGGAAAAGGTGGTTGAAGGTGTCAAGGCGCTGCTGAAGGGACAGATATCCGCGCCCAGGCTGGCCGAGCAGTGGAATAGCATCGCCCTTGATTTGCTGCTGGACTGGTTTGCCGCCTGGACGCTGGAGTTGCTGAAACTGAATCAGGGGGCGCAGGAGGCGGCAAGCAGCGCCGATATGGACAAGGTTCTGGGCTACTTGGCATCGCGGATTCAGGCAAGCGAGCTGCTCGATTGGCAGGATTGGCTGTTGCAGCACCGTCGGCAATTCGACAACAAGGCCAACCTCAATCGCCAGCTGTTCCTCGAAAAGCTGCTTGCGCGCTGGAAAATGCTGGCCGAAAGACGTTAATCTGGCGGCCATCGCGTTGAGTGAAAGGAATGATCAATGACTAATCCCACGGCTCCGGGGCCTCGCAACGGTATTCTGTCGCTGACGATCAAGGACAAGTCGGTGCTTTATGCGGCCTACATGCCGTTCGTCAAGCATGGCGGGCTGTTCATTCCGACCAACAAGAATTACCGCCTCGGTGACGAGGTGTTCATGCTGCTGAATCTGATGGACGAGCCGGAGAAGATCCCGGTTGCCGGCAAGGTTATCTGGGTAACCCCGAAGGGTGCCCAGGGCAATCGCGCGGCAGGTATCGGTGTCCAGTTCAGTGATCAGGATAATACCGCGCGCAGCAAAATCGAAACCTATCTGGCCGGTGCGCTGCAATCGGATCGGCCGACCCACACCATGTAGTCTTCATGCTTATTGATTCGCACTGTCATCTGGATCGTCTTGATTTAACGCCCTACAACGGCTCCCTTGATGCGTTGCTGGATGCAGCTCGCGGCCGCGGTGTCGGCAAGTTTCTCTGTATCGGGGTCGATGCCGACAACGCTGCTACCGTGCAGCAACTGGCCGACAGCCATGCAGATGTGTTCTGCAGCGTCGGTATTCATCCGCTCGATCTCAAGGATGGCAAGGCGACCGATCTGGTCTGGCTACTCGAGCGACTGCAGCATCCGCGCACTGTAGCCATCGGCGAAACCGGGCTCGACTATCACTACCAGCCCGAGTTGGCCGAGCAGCAGAAAGCGTCCTTCGCCATTCATCTTGAGGCGGCGAAGCAGACGGGGAAGCCGGTGGTGATTCATACCCGCGCGGCACGCCAGGATACGCTGGAGATGCTGCGCGAGGCAGACCTTGCCAATGCCGGTGTGCTGCATTGCTTTACCGAAGACTGGGAGATGGCCCGGGCCGCGCTGGATATGGGCTATTACATTTCGCTGTCGGGCATGGTGACCTTTCGCAATGCCGACGCATTGCGCGAGGTGGCGCGTCAGGTTCCTGCTGACCGCTTGCTGGTTGAGACCGATTCTCCCTATCTGGCGCCGGTTCCCCATCGCGGAAAGTCGAACGAACCACAGTTTGTCTGTGAAGTGGCGGCATTTCTGGCCGAGTTGCGCGGTGAGGCTCTGGAACATTTCCGTGAGCAAACTACCG
This sequence comes from Halopseudomonas sp. MFKK-1, assembly GCF_027474385.1. NCBI lineage: Bacteria > Pseudomonadati > Pseudomonadota > Gammaproteobacteria > Pseudomonadales > Pseudomonadaceae > Halopseudomonas > Halopseudomonas sp. MFKK-1. The sequence goes on along the minus strand of NZ_CP114836.1, from coordinate 3,538,966 downwards.
ATAACTTCCATCGCTTGTTTCCTCTGGCGCAAAGCTGATTTCGAGGCAAAAAAAACCCGAATTCTGGGGGAGGAATTCGGGTTAAGACCATTAGGAGTGATACAGAGGCAGGGCAGTGCCTGCCAGCACAGGATCAACACTTGGGGGGTATGTCGTTCCTGATAACTTCAGTATTGTCGAAATTGCCCTGCTTTCCAGCTTCATTTCCCGCGTTTATAAACTGATTTGGAATACGCTCTGCGTATTTTATCGTGAAGTGTTGTTATCTCTTTGCGAGGCAATCAGTGCTTCCAGCTGTTCGACCGCCCGCCGCAGGCAAGCGCTGCTGGTGTAGAAATGGGGTGACCAGCGAATACCACCGCCGCGCAGCGCGCAGATCACGCCCTGATCCATTAACTGGCGATGCAGCTCTTTTAGCGTAACGCCCTCAACTGAAAACGTCAGAATGCCCGATCGTCGTTCGTTGCTCAGACTGCTAAGTATGCGCACGCCCGGGATCGCCTCCAGCAAACTGGCAAGCAGGCAGATGCGGCGGTCGAGTTCGGCAGCGACGGTATCCATGCCGATCTCAAGCAGCAGCGACAGGCTGGCTGACAGAGCTTGTTGAGCCAGGGTGTTTGGGCTGCCGGCCTCGAATCGCCGCGCCGAACGGGCCGGCTGCCAGTCGCAGCGATCATAATCGCCCATCGCCTCAACCATATGCCAGCCGTGCTGGGTCAGCTTCAGTTGATCCCGTACTCGACCGTGGCAATAGAACACACCAAGGCCTTCCGGGCCGAGTAGCCATTTGTGGCCGTCAGCCATGGCAAAATCGCAGTCAATCGTCTGGACATCCAGTGGCTGCGCGCCGAGGGTCTGTATGGCGTCCACGCAGAACAGGACGCCGCGTTCGCGGCAGGCTTGCCCAAGGCGTTCCAGATCCATGCGCAGTCCGCTGCCGTATTGCACGGAGCTGATGCTCAGCAGGCGGGTGCGCGGCGTCATCGCGTTGATCAGCGCCTGTTCCGGCTGGTTGCCCAGCGCCACGCTGCGAACCCGAACGCCCTGGTCTGCCAATGCCTCCCAGGGAATGCGGTTTGAGGGAAACTCCTGATCGCTGATCAGAACTTCATCGCCGGGTGCCCAGGATAATCCCTGGGCGACAAAGGACAGGGCTTCGGAGGTGTTCTTGACCAGCGCGATGTCGCTGGCAGCGGGGGCATTAAGCAGGGCTTTAAGTTGCTCACGCAGGTGTTTTTCGGTCCGGCTCCAGCGCGGATAGTCGCGCGCACCCTGATGCAGGTTTTCGCGGGCGAAGGCGCTGACGGCGTCCGCTGCCCGCTTCGGCCAGGGAGCCACCGCGGCATGATTCAGGTAGCAGAGTTTCGGATCCTGCGGGAATTCATGCTGCCATTGCTGGTTGAGATCCATGTCGAGCCTCATGTGTGGTGCCATTTTGGCCAAAGATCGGACTGGCACGCGCGGTGATGCCTTAACGGGCCTTTTTCCCCATATTTAGACACATTTGAACCGGATAGTCAGCTTGTAAGCAAATCTGGGCAGCGAGTCATCAACTTGGCATAATGGGGCACTTTGCCAATTTGAATCCGGGTACCTTGATGCAGAAAGAGTCACGTAAAGTTCGCGAATTTCGTCGTCGTGAGCAGGAAATTCTCGATAGCGCGCTGCGCCTGTTCCTTGAGCAGGGTGAAGACAGTGTAACCGTCGAGATGATCGCAGACGAGGTCGGCATCGGCAAAGGGACCATCTACAAGCATTTCAAGTCCAAGGCAGAGATTTATCTGCGGTTGATGCTCGACTATGAGCGAGATCTGGCTGATTTGCTGCATTCGGAGTCCATCGAGCGCGACAAGGCGGCCCTCTCGCGGGAGTACTTCGCGTTTCGCATGAGCGACCCTGAGCGCTATCGGTTGTTTGACCGGCTGGAAGAAAAGGTGGTCAAGTCGAACCAGTTGCCGGCCATGGTCGAAGAGTTGCACAAGATCCGGACCTCCAATTTCAATCACATCACCGGTGTGATTCAGTCCCGTATCGATGATGGCAAGCTGGAAGATGTTCCTGCCTACTTCCATTACTGTGCAGCATGGGCGCTGGTGCACGGCGCGATGGCCATGTACCACTCGCCGTTCTGGCAGGACGTGATCAAGGATCAGGAGGGCTACATGCAATTTTTGATGGATGTAGGCGTGCGAATGGGCAATCGATTCAAACGCCGTAAGGACGGTGAGGAAGCCTAGCCCGAGCCTGGTGCTGAACTCCTGATTTGACCGGCAGTCTCAAACTGGGCAGCCATGTCAGGAGTCAGACCTTGCCCATCTTTCGCATACTTGCTGTGGGCGTGCTCATGCTGGGCACGTTGGCAGGCAACCCCGCCCAGGCGCGGGACTATCGATACACCGACGCCCACCTGCATTACGTTGATTTCTTTCAGGAGTCAGAAGGGGCGGGCGCGCTTATTCAGGCGATGGACGCCGCCGGTGTCGATCATGCCATGATCAGTGGTGTGCCTGTCGCCAAGCAATGGCACGAGAATGAGCCCAAGCGCCCGCGCTATTACGCTGGTGACGATGGCGGCGCCTACTGGTTCAGTGCAACCGATGTGCTGGTCGCTGATGCGATCGCGTCGATGCCGGCGGACCAGCGTCGGCGGTTTCATCCCTTTCTATCCGGCTTCAATCCGAACGACAAGAACGCAGATGCCCACATCCGTCGCATGCTCGAGCTGTATCCCGGCTTTTGGCAGGGAATAGGCGAGGTATTTACCCGGCACGACGATCTGACAGCGCTGATCCATGGTGAACCACCGCGGGCCAACAGCGAGGCCATGCACCGGGTCTATGCGCTGGCCGCGGAGTATGATCTGCCGGTGCTGGTGCACAGCAATATCACCTCGCAGCGTGAGCGTAATCCGCTCTATCTGGCCGAAATGGAAGAGCCGCTGCGCAACCATCCGCGGGTACGCTTTATCTGGGCGCATGCCGGCACCAGCATGGAAATTCATCGCCATCAGACACAATTGCCGTTTTTATTGCCGACGTTGCGCCGGCTGCTGACCGCCTACCCGAATCTGTATATTGATCTGTCCTGGACGCTGCGCGAGCCCTATCTTCTTGACTCGGAAGGCAAGCCGGACCCTGACTGGGTTGCTCTGGTCGAGGATTTCCCCGAGCGCTTTATGCTCGGCTCGGATGTGGTGGGGCAGTTCGGCAGTATCGGAAAATATATGCGCGGGTTTGAGCCGTTTCTTGATGCGTTACCGGAAACGGTAGCGCGTGGGGTTGCACGGGATAACTTTCTCGCTATCTTGCCGAGCGCCGAGTGGCGATCGGCCCCGCCGGGCGAGGCCGATCTGGTCGATCAGGGCAATACCAGCGGCGGGTCAGCCCAGTAGCTGCAGTGGTGATAGCCCAGGAAGCCAAGCGTATTTGCGTTGCTTGCGTTGGGTACGTCCAGCGTCATCAGGTTTCCGGTCGCTGCCTGCTGCCAGGCTGCTGCGACCCCGTCGGTGGTGTTGGGGTCGCCGGTTTTGGCGAACTGGGTCCAGTAGTCGACCATCTCGCCGGCCAGACTGTTCAGGTCATCCGGATCGCCGGTATAGCGCTGCTCCATGATGGCCTGTGGGTAGAGTACGTAAGGGATTTCCCCGGCGTGGGTGGCCCCCAGCGGGAAGCTCACAGCAAATGGCGGCACCAGGGTCCAGGGGGCGTCCTCGTCACGGAACCAGTACTGGAAGGTATTCATGCTGGCGCCGGCAAAGGTGCTGGCCTGCGAGTAGGCGTTGCAGGCGAACATGAAGTCGGTCCAGATACCGGACAGGGCTGCCTCGAAGGGTTTTGCCTCACCGTCAACAAAGTCCAGATAATCGGTGGCGATCTGGTCGTCGTCGAAGGGGATACTCGCCTGGTAGGGCTGGAAGAACTCGGCAACGCGCTCACGGTATTCCGCCTCGCCATCAATAGGATCGCCTCCTACTTCATCCAGCGCGACGAACAGGGTGCCCTCGTTCTGGTTGCTGCCGATCATGATGTCGAGCGAGCTGTTGAAGTCGCCGTCGGCCAGTGCCTGCTGAATGGACTTGGGCAGCAAGTCGTCGTCCGGATCCACAACCGGGATTGACTGCGAGCCCTGGGCCGCCAGGAACGCCGATACCGGCAAGGAGCGTAGGCAGCTTGCAGCGGTCTCCGGGTCGGTGCAGCCGAGTCCATTGGCTACCGATGTGCCGAGGAACTGCGCTGTTGCCTTGGGCATCTGGAAGGGCGCGTAGGAGCCGCTCTGGACAATGGCGCGCTGGAACAGGTCCGCCTCTTCAGCCCGAGGCGAGACTATGTGGCTCATCACGCTGTGGCCACCGGCGGACTCGCCGAAGATTGTGACATTGGCCGGATCACCGCCAAAGGCAGTGATGTTTTCCTTGACCCAGGCCAGCGCCAGCTGCTGATCCATCAGGGCAAAGTTACCGGCGTCGGATTCCAGGGCAGGGTGGGCCAGAAAACCGAGATTGCCAAGGCGATAATTGAGGGTCACGACGATAACGTCCTGTTCGACCAGGCGCGTCGGGTCGTACTCACCGCCGCCGTTACCAAACACGAAGGCGCCACCATGGATCCAGACCATCACCGGCAGATCCTCCGCTTCAGCGGGCGCATAAACGTTCAGGTACAGGCAGTCCTCGTTGCCTACCTGCTGGCCAGTGGTCAGATCGGACTGCGGGCAGCTGTTGCCGAACTCTTCGCTCAGTCTGAGTGTTTCACTTCTGCTGGCGGGTGGCTGCGGCGGGGCGAGGCGCAGGTCGCCAACCGGCGGCGCGGCGTAGGGAATGCCACGGAAGACGCGGATGCCGTCGTTGCTGATACCGACGACTTTGCCCTCGCTGGTTTCAATCGCCAGGGGGTTGGGGCCGTCGGCACCGCCACCGCCGCCACCTGACAGGCAGGCGGATAGCGTGAGTGCCGCGACGGCGACGGAAAGTAGCTTGAGTGTTGATGCCGAGGTCGGCGTCAGGCGAGCAGTACTCATTATTGTTGTCCTGTACTGTTTAAAAGATTGAGGCATATGCTGAAAGTGATCCGGCCTCAGGGCGAATGCGAGTTATGCGTATGCGTAGAAACTATATGTGAACTCTGTCACGCAGAGCTAAACACGTCCGGGTGGTTTGCTTCGCCAGTCAGACTGGCTATGATGTGCGGTTTTGTGCGGCTCAGCGCCGGGTACAGAGGAGAGGGGCATGGCTATGCAAGAGGCGTTTCCGGTCAGTTATATCGAGCCGGTTTTCCGCCCGCCGAGTGAGGCGCATTCGCTGATTTTGCCGGTGACCAACGGCTGTTCGTGGAACAAGTGCACGTTCTGTGAAATGTACACGGCGCCGCAGAAGAAGTTTCGTGCCCGCGACGAGGCCGAAGTGCTGGACGAGATTCGCCGGGTTGGCGAGCGCTATATCGTGAATCGCATTTTTCTCGCCGACGGGGATGCGATGGTCCTGCCGACCCATCGTTTGCTGCGGATTCTCGAAGCCATTGCCGAGCACATCCCGAGCGTCGAGCGGGTGACCTCGTACTGCCTGCCGCGCAATCTCAAGCGCAAATCGGTTGAAGAGCTGAAAGAGTTGCGTGAGGCCGGCCTGGCGATGCTGTATGTCGGTGCCGAGTCAGGCGATGACGAGGTGCTTGAGCGGGTTAACAAGGGCGAGACAGCCGCTTCGACAGCCGATGCCTTGATCAAGGCGGGGGAAGCTGGCTTGAAGCGTTCGGTGATGATCCTCAATGGCCTAGGCGGTCTGTCGCTTAGCAAGCAGCACGCGCTGAACTCCGCCAAATTGCTGAACCAGACCCAGCCGGAGTTCGTGTCGACGCTGGTCGTCAGTTTCCCCCAGGGGATGGAGCGATTCCGTGAGCGTTATCCGGATTTTGTCGAGTTGAATCAGCAGCAACTGTTCTCCGAGCTGCGCCAGTTCGTTGCCGAGCTGGCGCTGGACAACAGCACGTTTCGCAGCGACCATGCATCCAATGCCCTGGTCTTGAAGGGCGAGCTGGGGCAGGACAAGGACCGGTTGCTGGCGCAGATCGATCACGCCATCAGTCGGCCTGATCAGGCGGGCCTGCGTCCAGAATGGATGCGCGGACTCTAGGAGATGCTATGCGCTACGCATTGATGCTGTTGGCAGTGTTGCTACTGTCGGGCTGCATGAAGCCCTCCGATCTGCAGGATCAGGCCGGCTACTATCTGGGTGATGCCGGCGTGCTCAACCATTACCGCATCAAGCGCAGCAGCACCTGGGTTATTCAATCCGACTCCAAGCTCTATATTGCCCAGGGGCATTTCCTGCCCGTCGGCAATCCCTATGCCCGTCCCAATGTGGTTGCCGAGGAAGCCTTTGCCGCAGCCGTCGAAGTCTTTCCTGTTGTGCGCCGTGCCCAGCAGCCGCTGGGGCTGGAGGAGGCGCTGGCCGAGGCTCGCAGTTTCGGATACGACTACCTGCTCTACACACGGTTTGCCGCAGCAGATGATGCCGTGGGCAGTATCGAAGAGTGGGAAGAGTCCGGCCAGTGGGGGGATCTCGGGCTGGATCGGGGCGTGCTGCAACTGATGCTGCTGGAGGTCGGTACTCGCCACCTGGTCGATTTTGCCCGTATCGAGACACGCGGTGGCTTCCTGCAGTTTTACAAGGCCTCGCCCGAAGACCTGCTGCGCCCGCCGCTGCAGGATTATACCGGTCAACTGCTGGGACGCTGAGGGCGTCCGGTCAGGAGGAAAAATGTCCGATCGTGCACCGCCGCCGCAGTCGCTGCTCAATAGTCTGCCGCAGCGCGGAGAGTTGCAGCGCCGTGAGCCTGCGCCCGTGCATTTGTGGAATCCGCCGCTCAGTGGCGAGATGGATATGCGTATCGCCCGTGACGGCACCTGGTATCACGAGGGTGATCCGATCCGGCGCCTGGCGCTGGCGCAGCTGTTCTCAACCATCCTCAGGCTTGACGAAGACGCGCGCTACTACCTGGTAACGCCGGTGGAGCGCTGGGCGATCCAGGTCGACGACGCGCCCTTTGTCGCCGTCCGCCTGTCTGTCAGTGGCGAGGGTGAGCAGCAGCAACTGCTGTTTCATACTAGCCTCGAGGATGAGGTCCCGCTTGATGGGGAGCATCCATTGCGCGTTGAGCTTGATCCGCAATCCGGGGAGCCGTCTCCCTACATCAGAGTTCGCGCCAATCTGGACGCACTGATAAGTCGCACGGTGTTCTACGAATTGGCCGACCTGGCGGTTGAGGCCGAAGTCGCAGGTGTGCAGCGAATCGGTGTATGGAGTGGTGGCCGCTTCTTTCCGATAGACGGCGCCGATTAGGTGCGCGATCTGCGCCGGCGTGCCAGTACAGGGCACGCCGGGACAGTACTCTCCTGTTGTTAACGCTCTGCCTGGTTGTCAACCCGGAAAACACAAAAAAGCGTGTTTTTTTGATGTTGATATTTACCATATGTGGGTCTAGCATTGCCCGGAATGCACAACAAATAGTGTTTTGTCGGCCGGGATGCGTACAGGTCAAAAGCCTTTGCGTCAAGCCCTAGATGGTGGTTCAGGTCGCGTTTTCAGGAGACAGAAATGAGTCAAACAGCCAAGGTGCAGCGCCTGCATAATGTGGTGACCAGCATCCCTTTGCAGCCCGCGTCAGAAGACATTTGGGATACCAAATACCGCCTCAAGACCAAGGATGGCAAAGCCATCGACAAGTCGGTTGACGAGACGTTTCAGCGTGTCGCTCGTGCCCTGTCCGAGGTGGAAGCACCGGAGCTGCGCGAGGAGTGGTACGAAAAGTTTCTCTGGGCACTGCGTCACGGCGCGATTCCGGCTGGCCGTATTACCTCCAACGCCGGGGCACTTGAGCACAAGCCGGCGACCTCGACGATCAACTGCACCGTGTCGGCGACCATCGGCGATTCGATGGACGACATTCTCGCCAAGCTGCACGAAGCGGGTCTGACTCTCAAGGCCGGTTGCGGTATCGGTTACGAGTTCTCCACCCTGCGTCCGAAGGGCGCCTACGTCTCCGGCGCCGGTGCCTATACCTCGGGCCCGCTGTCGTTCATGGATATCTACGACAAGATGTGCTTCACCGTATCCTCTGCCGGTGGCCGTCGTGGAGCCCAGATGGCGACATTCGATGTCGGTCATCCGGACGTGATGGACTTTATTCGCGCCAAGCGCGAAGGCGGCCGTCTGCGCCAGTTCAACCTGTCATTGCTGATCACTGAAGAGTTCATGAAGGCGGTTGAGGCCGATGCCGACTGGCAGCTGGCGTTCCCGCTGAATCAGGCCGAGATGGAAGCCGATGGCGTTGACGTCAACGATGCGGAACAGGTGATCTGGCGCGAGTGGCCGAGCAACGAGCGCTATGTCAGCCGCGCGGATGGCCTGGTTGCCTGCCGTATCTTCCGCACCATGAAAGCGCGTCGTATCTGGGACATGATCATGAGTTCCACCTACGACTTCGCCGAGCCTGGCTTCATCCTGATTGACCGTGTCAACGAGATGAACAACAACTGGTTCTGCGAGGAGATTCGCGCAACCAACCCCTGTGGTGAACAGCCGCTGCCGCCCTATGGCGCCTGCCTGCTGGGTTCGATCAATCTGACGCTGTTCGTTCGTGATCCGTTCACTGAAAAGGCCCGGTTTGACTGGGACGAGTACCGTCGCGTTGTCGACATCTTCACCCGTATGCTGGACAACGTGGTCGAGATCAACGGCCTGCCGCTGGAGCAGCAGCGCAACGAGATCTACCGCAAGCGCCGTCACGGTATGGGCTTCCTGGGCCTTGGCTCGGCCATGACCATGCTACGCATGAAATACGGTGAGGCCGCCTCCCTCGAGTTCACCGAGCAGGTGTCCCGCGAGATGGCCATGCAGGGCTGGCGTACCGGTCTGGCGCTGGCAGAGGAAAAGGGCGCCGCGCCGATCATGGACGAAGAGTTTGTGGTGACCGAGGCGATGCTGGCCAAGCGTCCGGAAATGGTTGCTGACGGTATCAAGGCCGGTGACAAGGTCGCTGGCAAGGTGCTGTGGGCCAAGTACAGCCGCTATATGCAGCAGGTGGCAGGCGAAGATGCCGAGCTGGCCGCTGCACTGGCCGAGAAAGGTTCGCGCTTTACCCACCACAGCTCTATCGCGCCTACCGGTACTATCTCGCTGTCGCTGGCCAATAATGCTTCCAACGGTATCGAGCCGAGCTTCGCGCACCACTATTTCCGCAATGTGATCCGCGAAGGCAAGAAGTCGAAAGAGAAAGTTGACGTGTTCAGCTTTGAACTGCTGGCGTACCGTCATTTCATCAATGCTGATGCGCTGCCGAGCATGGACGCCGAGTCGCGCAACCTGCCGGAGTACTTCATCGCCGCTGATGACGTGTCCCCGACTCAGCACGTTGACGTCCAGGCCGCGGCCCAGAAGTGGATTGACTCGTCGATCTCCAAGACGGCGAACGTGCCGACCGACTACCCGTATGAGTCCTTCAAGGACATCTACATGTACGCCTTCCACAAGGGGCTGAAGGGTTGCACGACCTTCCGTTTCAACCCGGAAGCATTCCAGGGCGTACTGGTCAAGGAACAGGATCTGGCCAACACCACCTACCGCTTCAAGCTGGACGATGGCACCTTCATCGAGGCTAAGGGTGGCGACGAGATCGAGTATGATGGCGAGCTGCACACCGCCGCCAACCTGTATGACGCCCTGAAAGAAGGCTACTACGGCAAATTCTGAACCCGTGCCGCTGCGGCGGCACACGGTAGTTCGCAAACCTGATGAACCGGCCACGCTCAGGCGTGGCGAGGAAGTGAAAGACATGGCACTGAAGATCAACAGCAAGATTGTCGACTATGCTGTAGTCAAACCCGATGAACCGGCCAAGGCCCCGGAAGCCAAGGCTGCTCCGGCGATCGAGGAAATGCACGAGAAGCTCAAGCGCCCCGAGTTTCTTGAGGGCTCGACCTACAAGATCAAGACTCCGACCTCGGAGCACGCTATCTATGTCACCATCAATGACGTCGTGCTCAACTCCGGCAGCGACCACGAGAGTCGTCGTCCCTTCGAAATCTTCATCAACTCCAAGAACATGGAGCACTATCAGTGGATTTCAGCCCTGACGCTGATTATCTCTGCTGTGTTCCGCAAGGGCGGTGACTGCACCTTCCTGGTTGAAGAGCTGCGCAGCGTGTTTGACCCCAAGGGTGGTTATATGAAGCGCGGTGGCCGCTGGAGCCCCTCGCTCGTCGCTGAAATTGGCGACGTGCTGGACCAGCACCTCAAGCGCATCGGCATGATCAAGGACGAGATGGACGATCACCAGCAGGCGTACCTTGAGCAGAAGCGCGCCGAGTTCGCCAATCTCAAGCCCCAGGCGCAAACTGAAGCCGACTGCGACGACAGCGCCAACGCCTATCCTGAAGGTTCGCAGATGTGCGGCAAGTGCCACACCAAGGCTGCGATCCAGATGGACGGCTGCCTGACCTGCCTGGCTTGCGGCGACAGCAAGTGCGGCTGAGCAAGCCCGCTCGCAGTGTCTGAAAATGCGCCCTCCGGGGCGCGTTTTTTTTTGAGCCGCAAGCCATAAGCTAGAAGCTAGAAGCTAGAAGCTAGAAGCTAGAAGCTAGAAGCTAGAAGTTACACCCCTGCCATCGGGTGCAGCCTACGCTGCAAGTCAGGGTCTGCCGCGCAACAGGCGGTAAGGTCTTGCTCTCTCCGCAACCACAAACGCAAACTCTTGGCTTCCAGCTTCCAGCTTCCAGCTTCCAGCTTCCAGCTTCCAGCCTGTTTTTGCTTGTCGCTTGTCGCTTGTCGCTTGCAGCTTGCAGCTTGCAGCTAGCCTCAGCCGCTTGCCGCTGTAGCCATCCATTCATCCTCCCCATATCCCCCAACAGGGGGGCTGAACCTGCAGGGTTCCTGACCCTAGCATCAGGCTCCGACATTCAACGCGGGGTCTGGTCATGGCTTACCTGACGGTAAATAACGTTCGTCTGCACTTCGAGCGCTTCCCCCAGCCGGGCAAGCCGGTTCTGGTTCTGAGCCATTCACTGTTTTTTGACTGGCGGATGTTTGAGCCGCTGATCGAGTTGCTGCACCCGTATTTCGAGATCATTGCCTACGATCACCGGGGGCAGGGCTTGAGTAGTCGCAGCGGGCCGCTCGACATGGATTCGCTCACCGAGGATGTGGCAGCTCTCATCGATCTTCTTGACCTTGCGCCCTGTTACGTTGCAGGCAATTCCATGGGGGGCTTCGTTGCCTTGCGCCTTGCTGCCCGTTATCCCGAGCGTCTGGCGGGGTGCATAGTGATGGGCAGCAGCGCCGATCGGGAGCACCAACTGGCCGAGTTCGAGCCGCTGGTCAATCAGCTGGCTGCCGAAGGTGCCGCCGATCAGGTCGATACCCTGATGTACATCATGTTCGGGGATCAGACCCTGCGCAGCCCCGAGCACGCGGCGCTGTGCGCTCGGTGGCGTACGCACATGCGCAAGTTGGGGCCGGATATCGGCGTAGCTGCCAGGGAGGTCATCCATCGCGCCTCCGTACTCGATGAACTTGCCGGCCTGCGTGTGCCGCTGCTGGTCCTGGCTGGCGCTGAAGACCATGCCTACAGCACGGCGCTATCCGAGCAGATAGTCGAACGCAGTGGGCGCGGGCAGTGCAGGGTGATTTCGGCGGCCGGTCACTCGCTGGCGCTGGAGCAGCCGGCACAGGTTGCCGATGCGATTCGCCAGTTCGCTGCCGATGCCGTCTGAACGTCAATAAACAGATCTACGACAACAATAACGACAACAGAAGAGTCATGCCCATGAAGAAGTTGATTGCCTTTCCCCTGGTGGCGTCATTATGTGTGCTGGCGACTGCCGCACCCGCGGTTACAGTGGATAACGCCGCGATGCTGACGGTAGAAACCGATGGCAGTGAGTGGTTGAGCTACGATCGGACCTGGTCGCAGCAGCGCTTCAGCCCGCTGCAGCAGATCAATACCGGCAATGTTGATCAGCTTGGGCTGGCGTGGTCCATTGATCTGGACAATACCCGCGGGCTGGAGGCGACACCGCTGTATCACGATGGCGTGCTGTACACGTCGCTCTCCTGGAGTCGAGTAATGGCGGTGGATGCCGAGAACGGCAGCATTCTGTGGAGCTATGATCCCGGCGTAGACCGTGCACGGGGGCGCCAGGCGTGCTGTGACGCGGTCAATCGCGGCGTCGCACTGTGGAAGGGCAAGGTATACGTCGGTACGCTCGACGGCAGGTTGATCGCGCTGGATGCCAAAACCGGTAAGCCGGTCTGGACCCGGGAAACAGTCGACAGGGAGAAGCCCTACACCATTACCGGCGCGCCCCGTGTACTCAATGATATGGTCCTGATCGGCAACGGTGGCGCAGAGTTTGGTGTGCGCGGCTATTTCTCGGCCTATGATGCGGCGACCGGCGACATGCGCTGGCGTTTCTACACCGTACCGGCAGACCCGGCCCAGGGGCCGCAAGCCTCGCCTGCGCTGGAAAAGGCGCTGCCGACCTGGAGCGAGAAAACCCGCTGGGATCTCGGTGGCGGCGGCACCGCCTGGGACAGCATGGCCTATGATCCGGCATTGAATCTGCTGTATGTGGGCACCGGCAATGGCTCTCCGTGGAATCGCGAGGTTCGCAGCCCTGGCGGCGGCGACAATCTGTATCTGTCATCCATCCTGGCCCTGCGCCCCGAGACAGGCGAACTGGTATGGCACTACCAGACTACCCCGGGGGATAGCTGGGACTATACCGCAACCCAGCAATTGACCCTTGCCGAGCTGGAGATCGACGGCAAGCCGCGTCAGGTCATCATGCAGGCCCCGAAGAACGGCTTTTTCTATGTGCTTGACCGGGCGACCGGAGAGCTGCTGTCTGCCGAGAAGTTCGGCAAGGTGACTTGGGCAGAGCGTATTGACATGGCAACCGGGCGTCCTGTCGAGGCGCCAAATGCGCGTTACGAAACCGAGCCGGCACTGATCTGGCCAAGCCCTTTCGGCGCACACAACTGGCATTCGATGTCCTACAGCCCGCTCACCGGACTGGTGTATCTGCCCTATCAGGAGATACCTGCGACCTACGCCAACGAGGGCGGAAACTTCGTTGTACGTAATGCCTTCAACACCGGTGCCGGCCTGGAAAACCGGGGGCTTCCGCGCGAGTATGCAACCGGTGCCCTGATTGCCTGGGACCCGGTCAAACAGGCACCAGCCTGGCGGGTGGAACGGCCCAACCACTGGAACGGTGGCACTCTGGTGACCGCAGGTAATCTGGTTTTTCAGGGTACCTCGGCAGGTCAACTTGAGGCCTACAGTGCTGACGCGGGGCAGCCGCTTTGGCAATTCTCTACACAGACCGGCGTCATTGCCGCGCCCATGACCTATCGTCACAACGGCGAACAGTACATTGCCCTGATGGCAGGATGGGGCGGCGCTGCGGCGTTGTTTGGTGGCGATGCAGCCGTTGCTGTCGGCACGCGGAACGTCAGTCGCATGCTGGTGTTCAAGCTGGGTGGCAAGGCCGCGTTGTCGCCGGCACCGCTGCAGCAGCAGGTCGATCGGGTCCCGCAGCCGGTGGTCGCTGCCGCCACTGACATCAGCGCAGGGGCCGACCTGTATGCCACTTACTGCATGGTCTGTCACGGCGCTGGAGCAGTTGGCGGCGGCGTCATCCCGGATCTGCGTCATTCTTCCGACGCCGTTCGCGATGCCTGGGAAGCCATCGTTTTGCAGGGTGCGTTCAGCGGCAAGGGTATGGCCTCGTTTGCGGACAGCCTGTCAGCAGAGCAGGCCCGCCAGATCAAGCTGTACGTGATGCAGCGTGAATACGAGAGCGCCTTGCCAACCACTCAGGTCGAAACCGAGTGAGCCGTTGGCGTTCAGTCTGTGACTGGTGATGCTGATTGAGTATTTACTCTAAACAGTGCCGTTCGTATGATGGGGTGGCCGGCAATGGCGGTCACCCCTTCTCTCTGGCGCTGTTGCCGTGCGCTGTGCTGCCGCTCTGCTAGGGTAGGTAGTGGAATAACAAAAAGAGGCTGTCGCAGGCAGCCCGTGCTCGGCATGGATCGAATTCATGAATAGGAATCGCGTGGAATGGATTGCTCCGCAATCCTCCCCCGGGCAGGACGGGGGCAACGATCTACCGGTGTTGCTGACGACCAAAATCACCCCACCGCGTCGTGGCCGAGGCGTTCTTCCTCGCCCACGTCTTGAGCAGCTTGCCGAGCGACTGACCGAGCGTCGCGTCGCCATTGTCGAAGCGCCACCGGGGTACGGGAAAACCACGCTAGCCGGCATCTGGGCCGAGCGTCTCAGCGGTCTGGGTCATGGGGTTGCCTGGTTGTCGCTGGATACCGAAGACAACAGCGCCCACCGTCTGCTGTATTACCTGTGTGGCGCTATCAATCATGTGTTCCCGTCGATTGCCAATCACTGTCTGGCGTGCGCTGCCCCCCTCTCAACCTGCAGTGCGCAGTGTCTGGCAAGCCTGCTGCTCGCCGATCTGGAGCAGCATGCGCAACCGCTGACGATCTTTGTCGATGATTATCACTGCATTGCGGATGATGTGCTGATCGAGGCGCTGCGTTTTCTGGTTCAGCGCGCGCCCGAGCACGTTCATCTGGTGTTTATTGGTCGCAAGGATTTGCCGGAGGCGATAGTCGAGCATTGTTATGCCGATGATCGGCTGGATATCGACGCGGCGCTGCTGCGGTTCGATAGCGATGAAACCCGCGATCTGCTGCGCAAGGGCGGACTGCAGCCCGAGCAGGGCGGTGACCTGTGCAGCATCCAGCAGGCCGCTGATGGCTGGATAGCGGCATTGCGAGCGTACCTGCTGGCGCCGGCACCGGGTAGCGGGCGCTATATACCGCGCAGTATCAGCAATCTGTTCGACGAGCTGCTTGGCCAGTTGGATGCTGGCACCTGCCGTGCGTTGTGCTCGATCGGGCTGCTGGAGAAGTTCAGCCTGCCGTTGCTGCGCAGCCTGCTGGGTGACTCTGCGGCAGAGGCGCTCCTGCAGCTTTTGCGGCGACGTCAATTATTCCTCAATGTGCTGGATGAACAGGACAGCTGGTTCAGCCTGCACCCGTTATTTCGTGAGCACCTGCGCAGCGCCTGTCTGGCCCGGGATGACGTTGCGGCGCGGCAGTTCCTGCTTGGCGCAGCCCGATGGTTCGCCGAGCGCCAGCTCTGGTTTGATGCGATCCAGCTTGGGATGTTGAGCGGCGATGTGGAGCAACTGCGAGAATGGATTCAGGAATGTGCTACCACCCTGATGGAACAGGGTGACTTCAGCACCCTGGTACTGATGGAAAAACGCTGGAAGATGCAGTCGGGTAACAGCTCGCTGGCACTCAAGGTAACCCGTGCGTGGGCCATGGGGCTGGCGCTGGAATACGCGTCGGCCATGCGTATTGCCGAGGAGCTGGAGGCAGAGATTCAGCAGCTTGAGACGGGAGAGGACGCGTCGGCGCTGCATTGGGAAGTACAAGCGATCAAGGCCATGCTCTGGGCGCTCGACGATCGCTACGGACTGGCTGCGCCGGTTGCCGATGCCTGCATCAGGTCAGGCCTTGGCAGCCCGTGGGCTCGCAACGTGTTGCTCAATATCCTCTGTGGCGCGCACATGCGCGCCTGCCGCTGGGACCAGTTATACGCATTGCCCCCGACCCAACTCCTGCAGCAGGGAAATGGTGGCTACTTCCTGCATGAGTGCTACCGCAAATCGCTGTACGCCCTGAGTGAGTTCTATCAAGGACGCATCGTTCAGGGCATGGCGACGCTGGACGGACTGCTGGAGCAGGCCGACGAGTTATTCGCCCCGGATTTGCGTCGGCCCAATCCGGTATTGACTGCATTGCCCAAGGGGTTGGGAGCCTTCGGTCATTACCTGCGCGCAGAGTATGCAGAAGCAGACATAAAGCTGCAGGAGGCGTTGCCTTACATCAAGACCGGCAGCTTTATCGAGTGCACCGCATTTGCCTGCATGACGCAGGTTCGGCTGCTGGCTCATCAGTCGCGTTTTGCCCAGGCTCGGCGGGTGCTGGATGAGCTTGAGTCGCTGGCATTGGAGCGTCGCTGGCCCAGGCTGCAGGCGCGTGCGCTGCTGGAGCGGGTCAGACTGCACCTGATTGAGCGCAAGCCGCGTGAGGCCAATGTCTGCAGTGCCATGCTGCAGCAACTTGCGCGGCTCGATTGGCCCGACCAATGGGTTGATCGAGCCTACTTTGCATTATTGTCGCGTCTCTGGCTGGCGCTGGATCTGGAACGTTGTGAACCCGCGCTGTTGGATGAGGCGCTGGCTATGCTGCAGCAAATGCGCACCAGCGAGATCTGGATGTATTACGTTGAACTGGGCATCGTTACTGGCGTGCTGTTGAGCCGCGAGCGCGGTATCGCCAGTGCCGCTGCGCTGCTGGAGTCGGTCGTTGGTATTGTCAGGGACACGGGAATGGTCAGTCTGCTTGGCGACCTGCCCGGGCATGATATTGGCGCTTTGTTCGCGCGTTACTGCCCGCCTGATCTGCAGCTTCAGCTTGCCGACATGCTTGGGCTGGATACGCCGGAGGAGGAAGGCGGCGGAAGCGGTGCGTTGCTGACGCTGACCGTCAAGGAGCGGCAGGTTATTCAGTTGGTGGCCGAAGGCAAGTCGAACAAGCAGATAGCGCGTGATCTCAACGTCACACCCGAGACGATCAAGTCACACATGAAGAACATCTTCGCCAAACTCAAGGTCGACAATCGCGCCCAGGCTGCGGTGATGGTGCAGCAGGCTTAGTGGCGACAGCCGCAAGCCGCAAGCCGCAAGCAAAAGCAGAAGCAGAAGCAAAAAGCCGGCAGCGGTGGCTGGCAGCAGGAGCAGTGCGGTGGAGTGGAGTGGAGGCGATCAGCTTGCCACTTGAAACTGGCGGCTTGCAGCTCCCAGAGGAGCCCCCTGTCGCCCGGAGCAGCGGAAACGACAGGGGGAGAGGGTGGGTATCAGCGGATACCCGAGGCGCGCAGTGCGTTGGGAGTGAAGTCGGCAGACGACGCCTTGAAGCTGAAGTCGTAGTTCTTGCGTTCTTCGTTGGTCATGCCCAGCGCCATGTAGCGTCCGTTCTGCAGGTCGTACAGCGTTTCCAGAGCGTATCCGGGGATTTTCAGATCGAAGCGTTGCAGGGCCATCGCTTCTGCTACGCGCCACAATCCCCCGCGGCCATCGTAGTGGTCGATAGCGCCAGCTTGCCAGTTATCCTCGTCGATAAAGAAGTGGCGCTTGGCGTAGACGTGACGCTGGCCTTCCTTGAGGGTGGCTTCCACTTCCCAGACGCGGTGCACTTCGTAGCGCACCAGATCCTGGTTGATATGGCCCGCCTGGATGATGTCATCGTACTTCAACTCGCGTGAGGCAAGAGCGAAGTTGTTGTACGGGATCAGCAGTTCACGCTTGCCAACCAGTTTCCAGTCGTAACGGTCGGGTGAGCCGTTATACAGGTCGTAGTTATCGGAGACCCGGGTGCCGTCTGCACTGAAGGCCGGACCGTCGTACGCTACCTGAGGCGCGCGACGAACGCGACGTTGGCCGGCGTTGTAGATCCATGCGGCGCGCGGCTCCTTGAACTGGTTGATGTTCTCGTGCACCAGCAGCACGTCACCGGCCAGGCGTGAGGGCGACAGGATGCGCTGGGTGAAGTAGAACATCAGGTTATCGGAGATCTTCGGGCCGTAATCGGTCAGCGCAGTCGCAAAGCTGAATGCGTCCTGCAGAATCACCATGGTGTTCGAACCATTGGCCTGCGGGGTTGCCTGAGCGATAACGCGGGTAAAGCTGCCACCGCGATAACGGGTGATGTGGTTCCAGATAACCTCAACACCGTTTTGCGGAATCGGGAAAGGATAGGCCGTGTCGAAGTTTTCCAGGCCGTTTCCACCCTCGGCCAGTTGTGTATTGACGGCGTTGCGGGCGACCGCGTCAAACACCTCTTGCGGCACGGTAGCGCTGCGGTTGGTTTGGAAGACCCGCATGCGATAGGTATCGGGGTAGCGTCTGAGCATGGCCTTCTGGCCTTCGGTCAGCATGTCCGCATACTGATCCATATTCGCCGCAGTGATGGTGTATTGCGGCTGCTCGCCGGCGAAGGGGTCGCCAAAAAAACCGTCGGCGTCGACCGGCGCCGCATCGGTTGCCATGCCGCCGGTCCAGGCGGGAATGGTGCCGCTGGCGTTGCCGGCACGTTCGGCGCCCATCGGGGTCAGGGTGGTCTGCAGCTTGGCCGCCTCTTCCGGGGAGACGGCTGCGCTGACCGACAGCGCAAGGGCGCTGAGCATGGCGCCACCGAGAATCTGCAGGGATCGTTTGTGAATCGGTTTCATCGCTTGCTCCGTTTCTTATTAGAAGTTAACGCCGACGCTGACAGCAACGAAGTCGCGGTCAGTGTTGGGGTTGTAGTCGCCACCGAAGAAGTTGGTGTAGTTGATGCTGGCGTTGTACTTGTTGTTGTACACCCCGGTCAGGCCGACGCTGGCGGCCATGGAGCCTTCAACAAAGTTCGGACCGGTGCCGTCAACATCGTGTGAAAACGCGAAGCTGGGCTTGAGCGCCACCCCCGCGAAGCCTTCGTATTCCATGTTGACCAGTGCGCGGTAACCCCAGGAGCTGCTGGTGTAGAAGCCGTCGTAGGTACAGTCGGACGGGTTGGCTGTGTTAAGTGCGCCCTCGCACGCTCCAAATGGCAACGGCCCGGAGCCATACAGTGAGTCACGGCCGTAGCGCAGTTCATCCAGGCCTTTCTTGATGCCGCTGACATGGTTGTAACCAACCTCGCCAATGACGGTCATGCTGCGTGCGCCGAGGATGTTGTCAAAGATACGGACAGCCGTAACCTGCGCCTGGGTAACGGGCAAACGCTTGTAGCCCTGAATGATGGTGCCGGGGGGAATGGCTACGCCGAGAACAGCTCCGGGCACGTGGCCACTGGTGTTCAGCGGCGTAACGGCGTTACCGAGGGCTGCACCGGTCAGATCGTTGGAGCTGATCTGGACTGGCTGGTTTGGTCGGTAGCTGAGCTCACCTGACAGC
Source organism: Halopseudomonas sp. MFKK-1 (assembly GCF_027474385.1). Lineage (NCBI taxonomy): Bacteria > Pseudomonadati > Pseudomonadota > Gammaproteobacteria > Pseudomonadales > Pseudomonadaceae > Halopseudomonas > Halopseudomonas sp. MFKK-1. The sequence continues at coordinate 3,519,886 of NZ_CP114836.1, read as the reverse complement.
GCAGTACCGCCAACGTTGGTCTGGAAGCTGACACCGTAGATCCGGATGTCCTCCGGGTAGGCGAGGAAATAGTTACCCAACAGGGCCACGTCAACTTGCCCGGTCTGGGAATTGGGCTCTGCACCAATGACCGTCTGGCCGCCAGCTGCGATAGTGTTATAGGTTGGCAGGCGGCTGTGAATGTTCATGAAGTACAGGCCGAACTCGGTCTGATTCAACTCCTCCGCGTAGTAGCGGAACGATACGCCAAATTGTCCGTCGTCCCTGGCGTCTACGTCGCCGGCGCGCGGTACATAGACAAAGGTTGGATCGCCGTTGGCACCATTTTGGCTTCCCCCAACACCGACCTGGTAGCAACCGTCAGCCAGGGTATCGCTCGGCGCGAAGAAGGTACCGCAGTTGTCGATGACCGTCTGATCCCACTCCAACTGGTAGAAGGCTTCCATCCCGAGATTTTCAGTCAGGCTCTGGGACAGGTAGAGCATGTTGACCGGAATAAGGCCTTCCTTGATCTCCGCGCCGGGTCGACGGAAGGCGGCCGCGTCGATCGGGTTGATGCTGTTGATGCCATTCTGAATGAAGGTACTTTCACCCCAGCTCACCACCTGCCTGCCGATGCGGACCGAGCCCGGCATGTCGCCAATGGCATAGTTGTGGTAGAGGAACGCATCGAGCAGCTGCACGCCGGAGGCCTGGGCCGCGGTCTTGCGATTGTCATCGTCGATGTCGTACAGATCCTGGTGCCCGTCCTTGAGCTCGAAGTCGTACCAGTATTTGCCGCGCAGGAAGACGCCGGTATTACCGTATTGCAATGACAGGTCGTGGATGCCTTTGAAAATGGTCGAGAAGGCATCGCCCTTGTCGAAGTTCAGGCGATTGTCGTCGGTGTTGGCGGCGTTGGCGTTGCCACCGTTGTTGGCCCAGATCAGGTCCTTGTCCGGGCTGGCGGTTGCCCAGCTGGAGCCTATGGAAATGCTGGAGTCGAATTGGCCTTCGATTTCACCGATGTCGAATCGCACCGCATGCGCAGGCAGTGCGGAAGCCATTGCGATGGCGACAACCATGGGTTTGAGGCTGCAGGTCAGAAACGTTCTTGTTGTTATGTTCTTCATGTTGTCCTCGCGCCGGGCGCTTGTTGTTATTGAGGATCCCAGGCTCGCAGCAGTGACGGGACGCCGTTCTGCCGCAGGATCTCAATGTAGTCCGATAGGTTTCGTGTTTATACCCCCCCTAATGGGGGGTGATGGGGCGTGGGGCGAGGTGCGTTCGGCCTGCAACGGGTAGGTCAGCTTGCGTCGCTGGCGACCTGGTTCATAATGCCTGCGGGGCGTCCGTCCCGGTTACCAGGAGAGAGGCTGATGACTATTTCCCCGCTGCTGATAGGTGGCAATCAGGCTGGCGGCGTGGCGATTGAGCCGCGCATGGCCAATCGTCACGGGTTGATTGCGGGCGCGACCGGCACCGGTAAGACCATTACGCTGCAGGTGTTGGCACAGGCCTTTTCGCAACTGGGTGTCCCGGTGCTGGTGCCCGATATCAAGGGTGACTTCTCGGGCATCGCGAAACCGGGTGTGGTATCGGAAAAGCTGCAGCAGCGCGCCCTGCGTGTAGGTATTGACGCTCTGGAGCCAAAGGGTGCGCCGGTGGTGTTTTGGGATGTGTATGGCGAGAAGGGGCATCCGCTGCGCCTGACCATTTCCGAGCTTGGCCCGCAACTGCTGTCGCGGTTGTTGGGGCTGAATGAAACCCAGAGCGGCATCATCGATATTCTGTTTCGGGTCGCTGATGATCAGGGCTGGCTGCTGCTCGACATGAAAGACCTGCGGGCGATGCTCAATCATGTCCACGAGCACCGTGCCGAACTGGGGCCGCGTTACGGCAATATCTCACCGGCCAGCGTCGGCGCTATCCAGCGCTCGTTGCTGCGTCTGGAACAGCAGGGCGGGGAGCCGTTGTTTGGCGAGCCTGCCGTCTCGCTGGATGACTTTCTCCAGGTCGACGAGCACGGTCAGGGCGTGGTCAATATCCTGCATGCCGAGCGCCTGTATCGGGAGAGCCCGCTCGGCTATGCCTGTGTCCTTCTGTGGCTGCTGTCCGAGCTGTTTGAGCAGCTGCCGGAGGTTGGTGATGCCGACAAGCCCCGGTTTGTGCTGTTCTTTGATGAGGCGCACCTGCTGTTCAATGACACCCCCAAGGCGCTGCTGGATCGGATTGAACAGGTCGTGCGGCTGATCCGCTCCAAGGGTGTGGGCGTGTACTTCGTGACTCAAAGCCCGCTCGACCTGCCGGATGCCGTGCTAGCGCAGCTAGGCAACCGGGTGCAGCACGCGCTGCGCGCGTTTACCCCGCGTGATCAGAAGGCAGTCCGTGCTGCGGCCCAGACTTTCCGCACCAACCCGGATCTGGATACCGAAGCCGTGATCACTGCACTGGGCGTGGGTGAGGCGCTGGTCTCGGTGCTGGATGAAAAAGGCTCGCCGTCCATCGTGCAGCAGATCTGGGTGCGACCTCCGGACAGCCAGATGGGGCCGATTACGGACGCCGAGCGCGCGGCCATGCTCGCCGCCTCACCGCTCAAGGGAGTGTACGACGAGCCGGTTGATCGCGAATCTGCCTATGAATTGCTGCAACAGCAGGCCGCGCGTTCGTTGTCAGAAGAAAAGCCGGAAACGCGCAAGCAGGGCACCACGCGCAGCCGGCGTGAAAAGAGCATGGCCGATGAAGTGACGGACATGATCACGTCGTTTGGCCGCAGCGCCATGCGTTCCATCGGCACTCAGCTTGGTCGACAGATTGTGCGCGGGCTGCTGGGGTCGCTGCGCAGCCGCTAAGGCGGTTACATTCCAGTGCGCGCGCAGGGATAATGGCGGCAGTTAAAGGAGAATTGCATGCCCGCGCTTGATCTGACTCTGTTGTTACCTGTGCTTTCCCTCGCATTGCTGGCTGGCTGGGGGCTCACAGCCTGGCTGTTGATGCGCCGCAGCAGCGCGCTGCAGGAGCAGCTTGCCGAGGTGCAGGCGCAGCTCGGGGAGGCGCAGATTACCGCGCAGCAGGCCCAGCTGGAGCTGCATCAGCAGGGCAGTGAGCGCGGCGCGCAGCTGACTCGCATTGAGCATCTTCAGGAGTCCCTGGCCGAGCTGCGTGAGCAGCAAAAGTTGCTGCAATCAAGGCTCAGCGAACAGCAGGCCCAGCAGCAGCACTGGCAACTTCAGGCCGAGCGCGCACAGACGCTGGGGGCAGAGCAGGGGCGTCAGCTGGATGAGCTGCGCAGCGAGCGTCAGCGTCTGCAGGGCCGTTTGGATGCAGTGCAGAGTGAGTATGAAGACCTCAAGGTTCGTCACTCGACCCTCGAAAGCTCCCTCGAGCAGCGCCAGCAGCACTTTGCCGAGCAACAGCAACTGCTCAAGGACAGCCGTGAGCAGCTGAAGATGGAGTTCGAACAGCTGGCGGGCAAGATCTTCGAAGCCAAGGGGCAGGCCTTTTCCCAGACCAGTCAGCAGTCGCTGGATGCGCTGCTGAAACCCTTCCGTGAGCAGATCGACCAGTTTCGCGCCAAGGTCGAGGACATTCATCACAAGGACACCCAGCAGCAGGCCACCCTGGCGGCAGAGCTCAATCATCTCAAGGAACTGAACCGTCAGATTACCCAGGAAGCGCATGATCTCAGCACCGCGCTGCGCGGCCAGAAAAAGACTCAGGGTAACTGGGGTGAGCTGATTCTGGAGAACGTGCTGGAACGCTCGGGGCTGCGTGCCGGCAAGGACTTCCAGCGTGAGGTCAGCATCAACAACGCCGAAGGCAAACGCCAGCGCCCGGACGTGCTGGTCTATCTGCCGCAGGACAAACACCTGATCATCGACGCCAAGGTGTCGCTCAACGCCTACACCCGCTATATCAACAGCGAGGACGAGGCCGAGCGGCGCATTGCCCTGGGTGAGCACGTGCAGTCGGTCAGTGATCGTATTCGTGAGCTGTCGGATCGCAACTACTTTGAGCTGCCGGGGCTGAATGCGCCGGAGATGGTGTTTATGTTCATCCCCATCGAATCGGCCTTTGTTGAGGCGCTGAAGGCGGATGAGAGCCTGTTCCAGAAGGCGATTGAACAGAATGTGCTGGTGGCGACTCCAACCACGTTGCTGACCAGTCTGAATATCGTGCGCCAGCTGTGGCGCTTTGAAGACCAGAACCGGCACACCGCGGAGCTGGCCGACCGGGCCGGTAAGATTCACGACAAGCTGCGCACCTTTCTGTCCAGCATGGACGGCATTGAAAGCAGTCTGGACAAGGCCTCGCAGGCCTATCGCAAGGCGCGGGACCAGCTGGTCGACGGACGCGGCAACCTGGTCAAGCAGGTCAACGAGTTCAAGGAACTGGGCGTCTCGGTCAAGGCGGAACTCAGTGAAGAGTGGACCGATCGCGCTGCGCTCGAGTTGTCCCATGAACGCAGCGAAGAAATGCCCTGATACGGTGCATTGCCCCGGTCAGGGGCAATCACTCAGAGGTGGAAGTCACCGTTGGCTTCCGGCTGATAGAGCACATCAATGATCTTCAGGCGCAGGGGGCGGCCGGCCGGACCCTGCCAGTTGATGCTCTGGCCGATCTTCAGGCCGAGCAGCGCCATGCCAACCGGTGCCAGCACGGAAATGGTGCCGGGACGGCCCGCCTGATCCGGGTAGACCAGGGTCAGCACAAACTCCCGATCGCTGGCCTCGTCAATGAAACGCACCGTCGAGTTCATCGTAACCACGTCCTTGGGGATCTGCTTGTGGCTGATGACGCGTGCGCGCAGCAGTTCGTCCTCCAGCGCTTCGAGCATTTCCAGCGGGGCCGGTATATCGGCCATTACCTTTTCCAGGCGTTGAACATCCAGACGGGTCAGGACGATTGCAGGGGATTTGTTCATGGCGAACGGCACTACTCCTTGATCAGAGTTGGGTAAAAATGAGGTAAGGGAAAACGTCGACAGGACGCCGACCCGTCGACCCTACCAGATTGGCGCGCAGTTGCAAGGCGGTGAGTGTTTCTAATTGTGCTTCATCATGGTGCATGTAAAAGCTGTCCAAATGGTCAGTGATCCATATTGGTGCGCTGATGGCTGCGCTGTCCTCGTGCGTCCCCCGGAACCCGGGACTCCTTATGTGGCATGGCACTTGCTCTGTAAATCGGGATTATTGATTGGGAATGAGCACGCATGACACACGCCTGGCACCTGGAGCAGCATGACAGCGCTTTGAACTGGCAGGCCGGTTTGCGGCTGGGCTTTGTGCGTTCCGGTGCGCGTACACAACTTGCCCATACCAGTCATCGAGGCCCGCTGCGCGTGCAGCGTCCGTTTACCCCGGAAGGGTTGGACTGCCCGCATCTGTATATTCTGCATCCGCCGGGTGGGCTGGTCAGTGGTGACAATCTGCGTCTGCAGGCCGACATGCAGGAGAACGCTTGTGCTGTCCTGACTACGCCATCCTCCGGCAAGTTCTACCGTGCCCGTGATAACGGCACCCTGCAGGTACAGCACAATCGCTTTACGTTGGCGGCTGGCAGCAGTCTGGAGTATCTGCCGCAGGACACCATCGCCTTCGAGGGCTGCCACGCGCGCATGATCACCCGCATCGATCTCGCCGTGGACGCTCGCTGCGTGGCTTGGGATCTGCTCTGTTTGGGCCGCCCTGCAGCGGGAGAGGGCTTCAGCTATGGTCAGGTAGACCAGCGGCTGGATGTCTGGCGCGATGGCCGGCCGATCTATATCGAGCGCAACCAGTTCATTGGTGGCGACCCGCTGCTGGAAGCCCGCTGGGGGCTTGGCGGCTGTGGCGTCAGTGGTACCTGGCTGGCGACCGTGCAGCTGGACCGCCAGCAGATGGATGATCTGCGTGACAGCCTGACCGACTGCCCGGAGCTGGCGCTGACCCAGCGCAACGGGCTGCTGATCGGCCGTTATCTTGGCCTGCATGCCGAGCATGCGCGCAATACCTTTATTCGTCTGTGGCGGCAGTTGCGTCCGTTGATCAACGGGCGGGAACCCTGCGCACCACGCATCTGGAACACTTGAGATGGAGCCCTCTTCATGGAGCTGACCCCCCGCGAGAAAGACAAGCTGCTGTTGTTTACCGCCGCGCTGCTGGCCGAGCGCCGGCTGGCCCGTGGCGTAAAGCTGAATTACCCCGAGTCGATGGCCTATATCAGCGCTGCCATCATGGAAGGCGCGCGCGATGGTCGCAGCGTAGCCGAGATGATGAGTTATGGCCGCACGCTGCTGACCCGCGAGCAGGTGATGCCCGGTGTGCCGGAGCTGCTCGCCGAGGTCCAGATCGAAGCCACCTTCCCGGACGGCACCAAGCTGGTCACCGTTCATAACCCGATTCCCTGAGGAGCTCGTCATGATTCCAGGAGAAGTGCAGACCCGCCCCGGCGTGCTGCAACTGAATGAAGGACGCGAAACGCTGGTGATCAGTGTGGCCAACAGCGGTGATCGTCCGGTGCAGGTCGGCTCCCATTACCACTTTGCCGAGACCAATCCGGCGCTGCAGTTTGATCGCGATGCGGCGCGAGGCTTTCGTCTCAACATCGCCGCCGGTACCGCGGTGCGTTTTGAGCCGGGGCAGAGCCGCGAGGTAGAACTGGTAGCGCTGGCAGGTGAGCGCAAGGTGTATGGCTTCCGTGGCGACGTCATGGGCAGTCTCTGAGCAGATTGGGAGAAGCGAACAATGGAAATCAGCAGACAGGCCTATGCGGAAATGTACGGCCCAACCACCGGCGACCGCGTTCGCCTCGGTGATACCGAACTGTGGATCAGCGTCGAGAAGGACCTGACCCGCTACGGCGAAGAAGTGAAATTCGGTGGTGGCAAGGTCATCCGTGATGGCATGGGCCAGAGCCAGCGTACCCGCGCCGAGACGCCGGATACCGTCATCACCAATGCCCTGATCGTTGACTGGTGGGGCATTATCAAGGCCGACGTGGCGATCAAGGATGGCAACATCCAGGCCATCGGCAAGGCCGGCAACCCGGACATTCAGCCCGGAATCGATATCATCGTCGGCCCGAGCACCGAAGTCATCGCCGGTGAGGGCATGATCCTTACCGCCGGTGGCATCGACGCGCATATTCACTTTATCTGCCCGCAGCAGATTGATGAGGCGCTGATGTCCGGTGTGACCACCATGATCGGTGGCGGCACCGGCCCGGCCACCGGCACCAACGCAACCACCTGTACCCCGGGTGCCTGGCATATCGGCAAGATGCTGCAGTCGGCCGAATGCTTCCCGATGAATCTGGGCTTTCTCGGTAAGGGCAACGCCAGTCTGCCGGACCCGCTGGAAGAGCAGATTCAGGCCGGTGCCATGGGCATGAAACTGCACGAAGACTGGGGCACCACTCCGGCGGCGATTGACTGCTGCCTGAGCGTGGCCGATGCCTTCGACGTGCAGGTGGCGATCCATACCGACACCCTGAACGAATCCGGCTTTGTTGAAGATACCCTGGCGGCCATCAACGGTCGGGTAATTCACACCTACCACACCGAGGGTGCCGGTGGCGGTCACGCGCCAGACATCATCAAGGCCTGCGGCGAATCCAACGTGCTGCCGTCCTCGACCAACCCGACGCGGCCCTACACCATCAACACGGTCGACGAGCACCTCGACATGCTGATGGTCTGCCACCACCTTGATCCGGCCATTGCTGAAGACGTGGCCTTTGCCGACTCGCGCATTCGCCGCGAGACCATCGCCGCCGAAGACATCCTGCATGACCTGGGCGCCTTCTGCATGATCTCCTCCGACTCCCAGGCCATGGGCCGCGTCGGTGAGGTAATTACCCGTACCTGGCAAACCGCGCACAAGATGAAAGTGCAGCGCGGCCCGCTGGAAGGGGACGACGACTGGTCTGACAACGCGCGGGTCAAACGCTATATCGCCAAGTACACCATCAACCCGGCCATCACCATGGGCGTCGGTCATGTGGTCGGCTCGATTGAGGTCGGCAAGCTGGCGGATCTGGTGCTGTGGAAGCCTGCCTTCTTCGGCACCAAGCCGAGCCTGATTCTCAAGGGCGGCGCCATCGCGGCTGCGCCGATGGGTGATCCGAACGCCTCCATCCCGACACCGCAACCGGTGCATTACCGGCCGATGTTTGGCGCCTTCGGGCGGGGCATGGACACCACCTGCCTGACCTTCGTCTCGCAGGCGGCGATTGATGCTGGCGTGGCGGAAAAGCTGGGCCTGAAGCGTCGCCTCGAAGCGGTGCGCAACACTCGCAATATCAGCAAGGCCGACATGAAACTGAACGACTATCAGCCGGACATCAGCGTCGATCCGCAGACCTACGTGGTCAAGGCCGACGGCGTTGAGCTGCTCTGCGAGCCGGCTGACGAGCTGCCATTGGCGCAGCGTTACTACCTGTTTTAAGGAGAGCACGATGCTGGAATGTCATGCCTGGCTGGAAGATGAGTCTGGCCCCCATGACCACGTACTGGAGCTGGCCTACGAGCTGCGTACCCGCAGCCGCCTGCGCGCCAAGACGGTCGCCGGTGATGAAGTGGGTCTGTTTCTGCCGCGTGGCCGCGTGCTGGCGCAGGGCGACCGCTTGCAGTGCCTCGACGGCAGCGTGCTGATGATTGCCGCCGCGCCGGAAAAACTCTCGCGCGTCGTCTGTGACGACACCCTTAAACTGGCCCGCGCGGCCTATCACATGGGTAACCGCCACGTAGCGCTGGAGGTGCACGCCACCGAACTGCGCTACCAGTGCGATCACGTGCTGGACGCCATGCTGGTCGGCTTCGGGTTGGAGGTCGAGCAGATCACCGCACCGTTCAACCCGGAGAAGGGCGCCTATCACAACCACAGCCACAGCGTAGCCACGCCGGCCGCGCCGCTGCTGCGCCTTGCTGGGCACGCCCATGACTGAGCTGAACCCAGTCGCCGATCTGGCCCTGTTGCGTGTGCTGCAGCTGGCCAGTCCGGCGCTGCCGATTGGCGCCTACGCCTACTCGCAAGGGTTGGAGTACGCCATCGAGCAGAACTGGGTAACCGACATCGACAGCGCCGCGCACTGGCTGGGCGGCTTGCTGGGTCACTCGCTGGCGCGGCTGGATATTCCGCTGCTGCTGCGCCAGTACGACGCGCTGGAGCGCGACGACGAAGGCGCGCTGTTCTCCTGGAATGACTGGCTGCTGGCCAACCGGGAAACCGCTGAGCTTTATCTGGAAGACAGCCAGCAGGGTGGGGCGCTGCTGCGTCTGCTCAAGTCACTGGCCGTGCCGGCGGCGATCGAATGGCCGCAGGGCGAGCCGATTGCGCTGATGACCGCACTGGCAATGGCCGGCCAGCATTGGCAGACCGGCGCTCGCGCGCTGGCGCTGGGTGCGCTCTGGAGCTGGCTGGAAAACCAGACCGGCGCCGCTACCAAGCTGATTCCGCTCGGGCAGACCGACGCCCAGCGGTTGCTGGATCGCATGCTGCCCGATCTGCCTGCGGTGGTGGATACCGCCGCCACACTGTCCGCCGATGATCTCGGCGCAGGATTACCGGGCCTGGCCTTTGCCAGCGCCCGCCATGAACATCAATACACCCGATTGTTTCGATCATAAGGAGCACTGACACATGACTTCCAGACCTGCACTGCGGGTAGGCATCGGCGGACCGGTCGGGTCCGGCAAGACCGCGCTGGTTCGCACCCTTTGCGAGCGCCTGTATCCGCACTACAACCTGGGCGTGATTACCAACGACATCTACACCCGCGAAGACGCCGATTTTCTGCTGCGCCATCAGGCGCTGCCGGAAGATCGCATTCTGGGGGTAGAAACCGGCGGCTGCCCGCACACCGCGATTCGCGAAGACGCGTCCATGAACCTGGCCGCGGTGGCCGAGCTGCAGGAGCGCTTTCCGGACATGGAACTGGTGCTGGTGGAGAGCGGCGGTGACAACCTGGCTGCGACCTTCAGCCCGGAGCTGTCTGACCTGACCCTCTACGTGATCGACGTGTCTGCCGGCGACAAGATTCCACGCAAGGGCGGCCCGGGCATCACCCGCTCCGATCTGCTGATCATCAACAAGACCGACCTGGCCCCGCTGGTCGGTGCCGATCTGGGTGTCATGGACCGTGACGCCAAGAAGATGCGTGGCGAGCGTCCGTTCGTATTCTCCAACCTCAAAAGCGGTCAGGGCGTGGACCAGATCATCGAATTCATCGTTCGTCAGGGCATGCTCAAGGCTCTGCCGGAAACTGCACAGCAACAAGGAGCCTGACATGACACAACTGAACAAACGCCTTGGCTTGATTGCCACTCTTGCCCTGCTGCCCGGACTGGCACAGGCGCACCCCGGCCAGGATGTCTCGGGACTGGCCGCCGGGATCACGCACCCGTTGATGGGCATGGATCACCTGCTGGCGATGGTGGCGGTTGGTCTGTGCGGCGCCAAGCTGGGTGGTGCTGCCCGCTGGCTGCTGCCGCTGCTGTTCGTCTCCGTGATGCTGGTTGGCGGGGCGTTGGCGATGGCCGGTGTTCACCTGCCGGGCGTTGAACTGGGCATCGTCGGGTCGGTCATCGTACTGGGCGCGCTGCTGGTTGTTGTGCAGCGTGGCCAGACTGCGCCGGTGGCGCTGCTGGTGGCTGGCTTCTCGCTGTTCCACGGCTACGCCCACGGTGCTGAAATGCCTGCTGCTGCAGGTGCGCTGAGCTACGCGCTGGGCTTCGCGGTCGCTACCGCAGCATTGCACGCAGCCGGTCTGTTTGGCGGCCTGTGGCTGCAGGAGCGCAAGGCCGCGCGCGTCGTGATGGGCAGCCTGGGCGCCCTGATCAGTCTGGCTGGCGTCGGTATGGCCGTCGGCATGTAATCGGCTGCGGTACCGGCGGCGTTGACCCGCCGGTACCGCGTCTCTGCGCTTAACCTCTTCGTTCTCTTTCCTTCCAGCATCACCCGGCCTTCTCGGGTTTTTCGGTTTGTCCGGTTGACGGCGTTGCCCTGACTTCCCTTGCTTGTGCCGTTCTTTCCTAGTTGGTTCGGGATGAGGCGACAGCCGGATCCGTGCTGACTTGCTGCCCGCCATCCCGCTTGCCGTGCCGACTTATGAAGCCGGTGATCTGCTCAATCACTGGAGCCCGGTCCTGAAAGGGCGCTGCCAGTGTGAGCAGAATTTTGATGTGCCCCATGTCGCTCAGAATCGCGCTTTGCGTGGCAACCTGATAGTCGCTCAGGGCCTCGGCGAGTTGCCGGGTGTTGCGCTGCGGGTCAACCAGGCTGTCATCGGCTCCGGCAAGCAGCAGGGCCGGCGGGCTGGCAGCACTGGCGTGGACCAGCGGCTGGGAGTCGACCGGCGTTTGCGGGTGATAGAAAACCGGCTGCACATTGGGGTTGATGATCGGCAGAAAGTCATAGGGCCCGGCGAGACCGATCCAGCCACTGAGCACCTCGGGGGCAAGTTGTTCCTGTGCCAGCCAGCGCGGATCTAGCGCGAGCATGGCGGCGTTGTAGGCGCCGGCACTGTGGCCCATGACGAACAGCGGACCGGCAGGGCTTTGCCAGTTGCTGCGGTTGGCCTGGGTCCAGGCCAGTGCCTTGGCGCTGTCGCGCAAAAAATCGGGATAGCGGACCTCGGGATACAGCCGGTAGTCCGGGATCACGGTGATAATGCCGCGACTGGCCAACGCCTGGCCGACAAACCGGTAGTCTGCGCGTTCGCCGTTGCGCCAGCTACCACCGTAATAGAACACCACCACCGGGGAGTTGGCTTTCAGGTCCGTCGGCAGGTATACGTCGAGCCGCTGGCGTGGCAAGTCACCGTAGGGCAGATCGGTGAGGGTTTTGTAGCCGTTTTCAGGCACCAGCCAATTGACCGGGGCCAGCGCCGAGCAGCCGCCCAGCAGGCTTGTCAGCAGCAGGACCATCGTGCGAAACAGTGACATTCAACCCCCTCGGATTTCCTGATGGGTGATGTGCAGGCTGTTACAAGCTATTGCATTTGGCTTTCGCGTAACAGCGCTTGCACCTACCATGGCATGGTAGCCCGGAGAAGAGGTAAGCATGAAGGATGTGTTGAGTGCGGCGCAGGACGCCATAGGTGAGGTGCTGCTGGGCAAATCCCAGGCGATCAAGCTGGCGCTGGCCTGCATTCTGGCCAAAGGGCATCTGCTGATCGAGGATCTGCCCGGCATGGGCAAGACAACGCTGTCGCAGGCGCTGGCCCGGGTACTGGGCATGAGTTACCAGCGTATTCAGTTCACCAGTGACCTGCTGCCCGGTGACATCCTCGGCACCTCGGTATTTGACCGCAATACCGCCCAGTTTGTGTTTCATCCCGGGCCCATCTTTGCCGAGCTGGTGCTGGCCGACGAGATCAACCGTGCGACCCCGAAGAGCCAGAGCGCCTTGCTTGAAGCAATGGAGGAAGGCCAGGTGACGGTTGACGGGGCGACCCGCCCGCTGCCCGATCCGTTTTTCGTGATCGCCACCCAGAACCCTGTTTCCCAGTCCGGCACCTTCGCGCTGCCCGAGTCGCAGTTGGATCGGTTTCTGATGCGTCTGTCGCTCGGTTACCCCAGCGAGGCGGCCGAGAAGAGCCTGCTGCAGGGCGATGCACGTCGGGTCCGCCTGGACGCCATCAGGACCGTGCTTGGTCGTGAGCAGCTCTGTGCACTGCAGGCGCTGGTGCCGCAGGTTACCGCCAGTGAAGCGCTGATCGACTACATCCTGCGGCTGGTCAACCACACCCGCAACAGTGACGCGTGTGCCTGGGGGCTGTCGCCACGGGCCAGTTTGGGCCTGCTGGCCGCAGCCCGCGCCTGGGCACTGCTGGAACAGCGCAATTACGTCATTCCCGAAGACGTGCAGGCGGTATTGCCTGCCGTGGTCAGCCATCGTCTGCGCGCCACCCACGATCCGGCCGGGCATGGCGGCGACAGTCTGGCGCGCTGGTTGCTGAGCGAGGTGTCGCCGGTGTGAGCGACGCAATACGTGAGCGCCTGCGCCAGTGGCACCGTGGCTGGTTGCGCCGCCGCATACCGCCCGCGCAGCAGATTCGGCTCGATCACCGGCGTATTTTCATTATTCCGGGCAAGGCCGGCGCTGGCTTTCTATTGCTGCTGGCGATCATGCTGGTAGGCGCTATCAACTATCAGAACAGCCTGGTATACGGCCTGACCTTCACGCTGCTCAGCCTGTTCTGGGTGGCCCTGCATCATACTTACCGCAATCTGGCCGGGGTGCAGCTCAGGGCAACCGGTGGCAGGCCGGTGTTTGCGGGGGAGCAGGCCCCGCTGGGCCTGGTGCTCAGCAGCTCGCGGCGGGAACATCAGGCACTGCGTCTGAGCTGGCCGAAGGCTGGCTTGCATACGGTTGATGTGCCCGCCGGCGGCGAGCAGGCACTGACCCTGTATTACCCGACCGATCATCGAGGCTGGTTAACACTTGAGCGGCTGAGGGTCGAGACGCGCTTTCCGCTTGGCTGGTTTCAGGCCTGGAGTCTGGTCGATCTGGACTGGCAGGTGCTGGTCTACCCCAGACCGGTCAGCCGCCCGTTGCCGCGCGGCAGTGCGCCGGAGGGCGCGGAGCACGATCAGGATCAGGCGCTGGTCGAAGGGGTGGACGATTTTCAGGGCCTGCGCGCCTATCAGCCGGGTGATTCGCGCAGGCGTCTCGATTGGCGCGCCTGGTCGCGCGGCCAGGGTTTGCACAGCAAAATATTCGCCGAGCCGCAGCAGCAGAGTCTGTGGCTTGACCTGACCAGCGCGGTCGGTCGTGATCTGGAGGAACGGCTCGGGGTAATGACCGGTTGGGTGCTGGCGCTGGAGAACGCTCGCCGCGCCTACGGACTGAGGCTGCCCGGCCAGCGTATCGAACCGGCGCTCGGCCCTGCGCATCGTGAGCAGTGCCTGCGGGCGTTGGCGCTGTATGGTCTGGAGCCGCAGCGATGACCGCGTTGATTCCGCGTAACAGCCTTGCCTGGCTGTTGATTGCCCAACTGGTGGTACTGGTGCCGCATTTGCCCCGCCTGCCCTGGTGGATCGCGGTGCTCTGGCTGGGTTGTGCACTTTGGCGGGTGCAGATTCAGCGTATGCGCTGGGGCTATCCCGGGCGTCTGCTGCGCGCAGGCGGTCTGCTGTTGACCGGGCTGGCGGTGTATCTCTCCCAGGGCACGCTGATCGGGCTGGATGCCACCGTGATGCTGCTGCTCCTGCTGTTCATGCTCAAGCTGCTGGAAATGCGCAGCCCGCGTGACGCGCTGGTGGTGATTTACCTCGGCTTCTTCATTATCGCGACCGCGTTTCTGTTTGATCAGGGCATTCCGCTGGCCCTTTACCAGGGATTCTGCGCGCTGATTCTGGTAGCGGCGCTTGTAGGCCTGCAGCAGAGCCCGGCGCGCAATGATCCGGCCGCCGCGTTGCGCCGGGCCGGCGCTATGGTCTTGCAGGCGCTGCCGTTGATGCTGGTGCTGTTTCTGTTCTTTCCCCGGCTGGCACCGCTGTGGTCGGTCAATGTACCCGGCAGCAGCGCCCGCACCGGCCTGTCCGAGAGTATGGCGCCGGCGGACATCGCCAATCTGGCGCAGTCGCCGGAGCTGGCCTTTCGGGTTGAGTTCGACGGACAGGTGCCGCCGGCATCGACCCTGTACTGGCGGGCCCTGACACTCAGTCGCTTTGATGGGCGCACCTGGTCCTACGATCAGCGTCTGGAACAGCGTACCGTGCCACCCCTTAGTACGGCAGGCGCTGCGCTCGTTTATCAGGTGGTTGCCGAGCCCAGCGGTCGCAACTGGCTTTATAGCTTAAGCGGGAGCGTCAGCAGTACGCCCCAGGTCAACCGGCTGGCCGATGACACCTTGCGCGCCTTGCGGCCGCTCAGCGGTACCTTCGCCTATACGGCCACGGCCCATAGCGATGCCCTGCTGCAACCGGAAGGGCTCTCGGTCAGTGAGCGTCGCCGTGAGCTGCAACTGCCGCCCAGCGGTGACCCGCGTGCCCGTGCCTGGGCCCGACAGCTGCGTGCCGAGTATGGCAGTGATGCGCAACTGATCCAGGCGGTGCTGGCGCATTTTTCCGAACAGCCGTTCTATTACACGCTGCAGCCGTCGCCGCTTGGCCAGCATGCCAATGACGAGTTCCTCTTCGATTCCCGCCGTGGTTTCTGTGAGCACTACGCCGGTGCCATGGCATTCGTTCTGCGTGCGGCCGGGATTCCGGCTCGTATCGTCACCGGCTATCAGGGCGGCGAGCTGAATCCCAGGGGTGGATATTTACTGGTACATCAGTTTGATGCCCATGCCTGGGTTGAGGCGTGGCTGCCGGGAACCGGGTGGACCGCCTTTGATCCGACTTTTCAGGTTGCCCCCACGCGCATCGAGCGCGGACTGGAAGAGGCCATGCGCGAGGAAGGCAGCTTCCTTGCAGATGCGCCGCTGTCAGGAGCGCGCTACCGCGGCGTCAGTTGGCTCAACAGCCTGCGCCTTAGCTGGGATGATCTGAACTATCAGTGGCAGCGGCGGGTGCTGAATTTTCGTTCGGAGGAGCAGCTGGCCCTGTTCCGACGCTGGCTTGGCACTGCCGACTGGCAGCGGATCGGTGTGATTGTGCTGGCGCTGGTGTTTACCCTGATGGCAGTGCAGGCGTTTTTCTGGCTGCGGCCCGCCCGGCGTACCGGCACACCGGCGCAACGCGCCTGGCAGCAGCTTGATCGGCGTCTGCGCCCGCTTGGCCTTGGCGCGCAGGCCGGGGAGGGGCCGCGGGACTGGCAGCAGCGTATTGGGTGCGCACTGCCCTCGCAGACTGACCTGCTGGCAGCGTTTTTTGACTGCTTCGTTGCCCAGCAGTATGCGGGTGGTAACGCTGATGCGGCGCTGCTGCGCGCGCACCTCAAGCGGTTGCTGCGCAATCTGCCACGGCGGCGTTCGGCGGGCTTGCCAGTCAAGCGTCGACTCTTATAATCGATTGGGCCTATCCCGGCATAGTTGGCAGCGGAGTTTGCATGCATCCATTCGGCGCAACGCGTCCCCCTCGTCTGGCGTTAGGACTTGGCCTGGCGGGGCTCATTCCCTTTGTAACCGGGGCATTGGGCCTTTGGCTCACCCCCGAGGCCTGGCGCGACAGGGTGCTCGAGGAGCTGCTGGCCTATGCCGCCATCATTCTGGCCTTCATGGGCGCCATTCACTGGGGCCTGGCGATGCGCGCCGAGGAGAACAGCGACAAGGCTCCTGTTCAGCTGGGGCTTTCGGTCATCCCGCCGCTGCTCGGATGGGTAGCCTTGGCATTGCCTAACGTCCTCGGGCTGCCGGTCATTCTGGTCGCCTTTGCAGCGTTGTATTTTGCCGACATCTGGGCGGTCAATCACGGGGTCGCGCCGGTTTGGTACCCGGCGCTGCGCAAGCCGCTGACGATTATCGTGGTCTGTTCGCTGCTGGTTGCCTGGCTGGCAACGCTGGTGGTGGGCTGAGGCTCACTGTTTCGGGTGATGGGCGCGCAGGGCAGGGTGTGATCAAGTAGGTCGCACACTTGTTCATGCGGGCCTGCCGTGCAATCCGATCTGTCTTTCCATTACGTTGATGGGCGCTGGCTGCTGGCGCTCTATGCGGTTATCCCGCTTTCGTTTGCCGTCATCACGTTCGATGCGCTGGTGTTGCAGCGAGCACTGCTGCACAACCTGCTGCCGGACGACCCCAATGACTGGGCACTGTGGGCGCTGCTGTTCGGCCTGCCGCATATCATCGCCAGCGCACTGACGCTGTCGGATCGCGCCTACCTGCGGCATTACCGTCGGCAACTGCTACCGGCATTGCTGGCGTTTCTGCTGATCTGTCTGATCGGATGGTATGGTCCGCAACCGCTGAGCTATCAGTTGCTGTTTGTGTTCTTTGCCGGCTTTACCGTCTTGCATGTGCTGTCGCAGCAGCTGGGCATTGCCCTTGTGCTGAGCGGGCGCAGGCCAGGACGCCTGTTTCGTTTCTGGAAGTGGGTAGCCATCGCCGCGGGTCTGGCGATCTATCTGAACGTTTATGGGAGGCAGTATCTGGGGCATTTTCGGGTCGCCGGCACGGATGTCTATGCGTTGCTGGCCGGGTTGGCTGGTGCCCTTTGTGTGATCTTGCTGCTGTTGACCTGGCGGTTGGCGGGGGCTTGCGAAGGGCGCCTCGGGTGCTGGTTTATCTGGGCCAATGGTGCGCTGCTGGTCAGTGCACTGATGATCAATCAGTTGGGGTACACCTTGCTGGTGATCCTGATGCCGCGCCTGATACATGACCTGACGGCATTCAGCGTTTACATCACCCATGACCGCAACCGGCAGGTGAGAACGTCAGCAGGCTGGCTGTATCGCTGGCTGCCATCTGCCGGTATGACGCCGTTCGTGGTGCTGCCTGCAGCGTCGATCCTGATTGCCTGGCTTCTTAACAGCTATCAGCAGCATGCCTTCATCGGGATCGCAATCCTGCTGATTTCGTTCATGCACTATTACTGGGAAGGGTTTGTCTGGCGCGGCGAAAGCCCGTTACGTCAGTACGTACGCTTTCGCCGCTGACCGGCCTCAGACCTTTTTGACGAACTCTGACTTGAGGTTCATCGCGCCGATACCGTCGATCTTGCAGGCGATGTCGTGATCACCATCGACCAGGCGAATATTCTTGACCTTGGTGCCGACCTTGACCACCAGCGATGAGCCCTTGACCTTGAGGTCCTTGATAACGGTCACTGTGTCGCCGTCCTGCAGCGGATTGCCGTTTGCATCCCTGATACCCGAGTCGTTGGAGGCTTGTGCGTCTGCTGTCTCTGCCGACCATTCATGGGCGCATTCCGGGCAGATGAACATCAAGCCGTCCTGGTAGGTGTAGGGGGACTGACAGGCAGGGCATTGGGGCAGATCACTCATGCGGGTACCTCGGTATGGCGGGATTGACCCTGCGGAGTACAGGGTCATTGGCGCCCGGCATAATGCCCGATAGCGGCCTGACTGTCCATGCTGCAGCTGATGTTATAGGGCTTCAGCGACGATCTTGCGGCCATCTGCCGTTATCAGCAGAAGATGGCCCTGCGCATCGATATCGAAGCGCGACAGCTGCTGCAACACGTCGAACAACGCCTGATCCTGAGCCATCAGCTCATCCATGCAGGCTTTCTGGGTGGCTGCAATCGCGCTGGTGGTGAGGTTCTCTCCGGTTAATTGATAGCCGGAGGAAAAGCCGTTGCAGGCACCCTGACCACCCATACGCCCGTCCGCGGTGAAGCTGAGGGTTACCGGGGTGTCGCTTTGCACTGCCTTGTCATCGATATGCTGCACTTTCCAGGTGTGTTTGGTCAGCAGGGCTTCCGGCGCACCGCCGCAGCCGGTCAGCTCCGTCGCTTCGCGCTGAACCCGAACCCGGTAGGGGTATGGCATGCCGGTCATGCTGTCGTGGCACAGCGCCGGGGTTATCTCGACAACCATCTGATGTGTCGTCCCGGCATCAAGGCGTATGGTGTCGCCCTGACGGGTTGCTGTCGGCGTCGGTGTAAGTTGGGCGGCGCTGCTGTCCTGACGGGTCAGGCGCATCCGTTCGCTGTCGATGGTCAGCATCCAGCCGGGCTCGTTACCCCGTGCCTGCAGTGGCAGCAGGGTGCTGACATCAATCACCTCGGCGTCGTCAGGCACCCGCCCGCTGACCTTGATCATCATCAGGGTGCCCAGGTCGTTGATCGCCTGACTGAGGTCAATGGGGTAGTGGGTGTCGGTAGTCCACAGCAGCTTTGCGTCGGTCCCGCGAATCTGGCCGGACACGGTGTAGGTCGCCTGCTGCAGAAACATGCGGGGTTCCACCTTGAGCTCGAACGGCACCGGAACCGACATGCCGATCAGCGTGGTTTTCTGTTCGGCCAGCACGGTGGCCGGGGCGTCAGCGCGTGACACATCCAGCAGTCGGACGTGGGCGACGCTGCCCGGCGGCAGGGCAATACGCTCGCGGTAGCTTATCGCTCCGCTCACCTGCCGGGTCTGTGGCACTACTTGCTGTTCTGCCTTGGTGGCGGGCGTGCTGTCGTCTTCCGGGGCGGCGTTATGGGCGCAGCCCGCCAGCAGCCAGCCGAAGGCTGCAGCAAGCAGCAGACGTGACGGGGAAAGCAGCATGGAGAATCCTCTTCTGTGTGGCCGTGTTTTCGTCGACCGGCCGTGTCCTCAGTGTAAACCCGTTTTTGCGGTTGTCCGCATCCACGCAGCCGTGGGGCTGCGTGGAATGTCGGGTTTACAGGTTCTGGTAGCGATTGATGTCGAATAGACCTGCCTGGGACGGATCGGTTTCCTCAACATAGCGTCTGAAGTCCGCCATGATGTCCCAGAAGTGGGGGCTGGTGCGACGCACACCCCAGCGGGCGGCGACCGCGCCCAGCCCTGCTTCGTCGCGTGTGGCACGCAAGGCGGCGACAAAATCCGGCAGTTGCTGCAGGGGAATGTCGAAGCTGAAGTTGGGATAGCTGCCGAGCGTGCCGCGCATCAGTGTGAGCGTGTCACGTTCCGGCTGCAGACGGGCGTCTTCACCGAACATGAAGGCGACGTTGCTGTGGGCGCGGTTGTGGACAAGGGTGTATACCCAGCGCTGCTTACCATCATGGATACGCATGAAACTGACCTCCGGCAGCAGTGCAATGACCGGAACGCTGGCAGCGGTGCCCTGCCCGAGCGGGCGCAGGAGCTGATCGATGTGGCGCTGCTGGTCGCTCAGCTCCGGACGTTGACAGGTGTTCTGCGGGCAACGGTTCAGGGTGTCCGGGCCGCTGTCTACCCTATCTGCACGGGCCATCAGGTGTCGGGTGAAGGCGGCCATGACAGCGGGGTTGCTGCGGGTATCTTCCTCTGTGTAGCGGATGGCGACCGGGGTATCGAGGCTGACATCGGCGTAGGCAATGCGGTCCTTGAGCAGCGCATGGCCCTGATACCACTGCTCGTAGAGAGCCTTGCGGGCCTGTGCCGGGACAAAACGCAGGAAATTGTGCTCGGCGCCATTGCGAATCAGGTCAAAATACAGCCGGGTCTGAGCCTGGTGCGACAGGCTGCCGAACACGTTGAAGTTGACGACCAGCTCATAGTAGGTCCGCTCAAGCAGCGGGTAGTCCATGACCCAGATGGTCTCCGGCACCTGGCCCCATAGCCCGCGGCGCACCGATGCGCTGTCGTGGTGGCGGAAGATGGTCAGCAGCGCGTCCCGGTTGTGGCCGTCGCCGTCCCAGATCTCGGCCATATCGGCCCCGGCGGGTTTGCGCTCGGCATAATAGTCGTGCCGCAGGGTCAGATACTGATTGCGTTTGCTGCTGTACTCCAGCCACGCCGCACCCAGCGCGGAGAGATCGCTGTCCTGCCCGGGCAGGCCGAGCAGTGGCGTGGTCAGGCTGCGATAGAGCGGATCATTGACGTAGGCCTCCTGCTGCGGATCTTCGAACACGGTCCAGAACTGGTCGCGAATGACATCGGTAGCGATCTGGCCGCGGCACACCGGGCCGCGAATAAAGGAGCGAACGAAGTACTCCGCCGAATCGAGCATGAACTGATAGCGCGCCCTGGCCGGAATGGCGGTAAAGGTGATAAACGGGTTGGAGCGTTCTGCGTAGGCGTAACCGGGCGGGGTGGCAACGGCCCAGTCGTTCTGCAGGAACAGTTCCTGCCAGCGATCCATGCGCTGAGCATCCAGCGCATAGGTGATGTGGGTCTTTTCGACCAGCGTTTCGCGCAGCGGGCGCAAGCGATAGTAGAACGGCTGGCCCGGATCGTCATTGGGGCGCACTGTGGCCAGTGGCTCGGCAGGCTGGCCCGGCGGCGTTGCGGAGCGCACCAGCTCATAGAAGCTGCTGCCGGCGATGTCGGGGAAGTGCAGATGGGCGATAAACAGGTGCTCGAACAGGTAGCGTGAGACCAGTTGCTCTCGGGCACCCCGCTGGTTGAAGAAGGTTTCCCAGCGCTCGATGCTTGCCTGTTCCTGCGCCGATGGGTTCCAGGGCTGTGGCGCAGTGACCGCGCCTTCACTGATCCAGCGACTGAGGGTGGCAAATTCCTCATCGCTCAGGCCGCTGGTGGCATAGGGCATTCCGCCGTGCGGGTTCTCTTCGGCGTAGTCGTCAAAGGTGCCGGGGGAAGGGCAACTGAAGGTGTGTTTGGTGCCGATCTTGATCGCTTCCGGCAGTGTGCTGTCGGCCGGGAACGGGTTGCGGTGGCCAAGTTCGATCATGCGGTAAAGCAGTGATCCGTCGAGTTGCTGGGCTGCGCCGGCGTTGGCGTCATGCAATACCGAGAAAAACCCCTTTTGCCGCCAGGCTTCGGTGCTGTCGGCATCAATACCCAGTCGAGTCGGCTCGGCGTCGTCAATTCGCGTGCCGTCGTAGACCTGCTTCTTGGACGCACCGCGTTCAATGCCCTCGGCGCTGGTCAGTTTGAGCTGGCAGGGGGCGTCGTAGCAGCCGTGACAGGCCATGCACCTGGTTTCCAGAATCGGCCTGATGTCGCGCTGATAGTCGAAACTCTGGTGCGTCGCCACCACCGGTTCGGCGTGCGGGTAGGTCTGAACGGCGCTGCAGGCGATAACCAGGACGGTCAGCAGCAGGGTAACGGATGCGATGCGCCAGGTCGCACGGCGGGACAGTAGTTGCATGGAATCCTTCCTCGGAGGCAGGCGACAGGGCGGGGCGGTTGCCCATCTTGCATCAGGCAGTACGTTCTATGCCAGGCATTGTGACGACGGCCATGCCCTTAAGTTCAGCCTCTGGTCACCTGTTTTCGCAACACCAGCGCGATACCGCCGAGGATCATCGCTGATGCGAGCAGCAGCCTCAGGGTCAGCGGTTCGGCCAGTAACAGCGCGCCGCCGAGCGTGGTAATGACCGGCACACTCAGCTGTACGGTTGCCGCGACACTGGCGCGCAGATGCGGCAGTGCGGCGTACCAGATAGCGTAGCCCAATCCCGAGGTAACAGCGCCGGAGGCCAGCGCATAGAGCACCCCCTGGCTGTCCAGGTTCTGGCTCTGCAGCAGCGCCAGGCTGAGGAGAATGGCCAGCGGTGCCGCGCGCAGAAAGTTGCCCGCAGTCACCGCGGTAGGGTTGCTGGCACCGCGCCCGCGCAGCGAGTAAATGCCCCAGGCAATACCGGCAGCCAGCATGCTCAGCGCTGCTGGCAAGGGCGGGGCGCTGGAACCGGGCAGCAGCAGGGCAATGAGGCCCAGGAGCGCCAGCGTCATACCCACCTGCTGCGGCAACGTCAGCCGCTCACCGCGCGCAACGCCCGTCCCGATCATGGTGACTTGTACCGCGGCGAACAGCAGCAGCGCGCCCAGGCCCGCATCCAGGTGGATATACGCCCAGGAAAAGCCTGCGGCATAGGCAAACAGCGCCAGCGCAGAGGGCCAGCTACCGTGGCTGAAGGCGCCGCCGCCGCGCAGCGTTACCAGCAGCCACAGCACAGCGGCGCCGGAGATCAGCCGCAGACTGGTGAAACTGGCCGGGTCGATGGCGGTTGTGTCCAGCGCCAGCCGGCACAGCACCGAGTTGCCGGCAAAAGCCAGCATGGCGAGCGCGGTCAGCAGGGTTGCCTTGGGCAGTTGCATGGTTACTCCATGGCGAGGTTCAGAGGTCATGAGACGTTGAATACACCCACGGTGCAATACTATTTTGGTAGGCATTGAGCCTGTGATCGTGGCCGCAGCGCTACGCCGAGCCGCTGCATGCGGTAGAGCAGGGTCCGTCTGGGCAAACCGAGCATCCGGGCGGTCAGGGTCTGATTGCCGTTGTGCTGATGCAGGGCTTCGTTGAGCAGGTTGCGCTCTACCGCCTCCAGTTGTTCGCGCAGCGTCAGTCGGTGAGCCTGGGGTGGCGTGTTGGGCAGGTCCAGGTGCTCCGGCAGCAGCAGGTTGCCGTCGCACAGCAAAAGAGCCCGGGCGATCAATCCCTTGAGTTCCCGCACATTGCCAGGGAAACGCTGAGTCGCGAGGTAGGCCAGCGCGGTGTCTGACCAGCGGCAGTGCGAGCGCTGCAGGAAGGCACAGGTCTCTTGGGTAAACTGCAAGGCAAGCTGTCGGATATCGCTGCCGCGCTCGCGCAGCGGCGGCAGGCTAATCGGGAAATGGCTCAAGCGGTAGTAAAGGTCCTCACGAAACCCTCCCTGCTCGACCTGACTGAACAGATCCTGGTGGGTGGCGGCGACGATACGGACGTCGACACGATGGCTCTGGTTGCTGCCAAGCGGTCGCACTTCGCCCTCCTGCAGCACCCGCAGCAGCTTGGCTTGCAGGGCCAGCGGCATGTCGCCGATTTCGTCCAGAAACAAGGTCCCGCCATTGGCCGCGTCGAACAGCCCTTCCCGGTCCTGGTTGGCGCCGGTGAAGGCCCCCTTGCGGTAGCCGAACAGTTCGCTTTCCAGCAGCTGCTCGGGCAGCGCGCTGCAGTTTTGAGCAATAAAGGGCTGGCTGCGGCGTGAGCCGTAATCGTGGATGGCGCGGGCGACCAGCTCCTTGCCGGTACCGGTCTCGCCGCCGAGCAGCACCGTGACGGGGTTGTGCAGTACCTTGCTGATCAGTCGGTAGACCTGCTGCATGGCGGGGCTCTCACCGATCAGCCCGAAACTGCCGAGCTTGCTGGCTGTTGCCGGCTCGGGCAGTGGCAGATCGGGTGCCTGCAGCGCCAGCTCGGCCTGTTGCATTGCGTGCAGTTGCGCCAACGCAATATTGCCGACCATGTCCAGCGGCAGGGTTAGTGCTCTGCCGAGACCCCGTGCCCGGCTGGCCAGCACCAGCAGCCCGCCCACTTGCTGTCTGCGATCCAGAATGGGCTGACACAGCAGGCTGCGCCAGGCAGCCGAACTCGCCGGCAGGAAGGGGGTTGCATGCAGGCTGCGATCCAGTTCGTCCAGTTGCAGCGGGGTGTTCTGGCTCAGGCTGTAGGCAAGCAACGGTGCCGTCAGGCCATCCTCGCCGTGCTCGCCACCGAGCTGGCCGTCCAGCCACTGGCAACACAGCGGCAGCCGGCTATGGCTGGCGTCGAGCAGATACAGCTGAACCAGCGCGCAGTTGCCCAGCTCTGCGAGCCATCCGACCAGCTTTTGCTGCAGCTCGGCGGCGCTCTGGCACTGCGCGAGCGCGCTCAGTCCGGTCAGTACGCTTGTCACATCGGGTACGGCAGCTGCCGCATTGAACGGCAGCATTTCACGCGAGCTCACAGGTCACCTCTCCTTCGTTGTCAACCCGGGCGTACAGGTTCAGTGCACAGTGGTTCGGCTCGTCGCTCTGCAGCAGCCTATCTGCGATGGGGCTTATCAGACGCTCTTCAAGCCAGCGCTCAATATGACGAGCGCCACCCGTATTGCTGCACGCCTCGGCAATCAGTGAAGGCAGCCGGGGATCGAACCGGCACCCAATCGCACGCGCCTGCATACGCTGCTGCAGCGCGCGAAGGCGCTGACTGGCGATGGATTGCAGGCTTTGCGCTGCAAGCGGGTAGTAGGGCAAAACACGCATGCGGGCGAGTAGCGCCGGTTTGAAATGCGCGTTCAGATGGGGGTGGATGGCTTCGACCAGTTGCTCAGGGGTAGGGCGTTCAGCGTCGCGACAGAGTCGTTCAATGTGCTCACTGCCAAGATTGGAGGTAAGCAGAATCAGCGTGTTGCGAAAGTCGATTTCACGACCCTCACCGTCGTTCGCCAGGCCCTTGTCGAAGATCTGATAGAACAGATTGAGCAACTGCGGATCGGCCTTCTCGACCTCGTCCAGCAGGATCACCGAGTAAGGGCGGCGACGTACCGCTTCGGTCAACTGGCCGCCTTCACCGTAGCCCACGTAGCCGGGCGGAGCGCCGATCAGCCGGGCCAGGCTATGGCGCTCCTGATACTCACCCATGTTGATCACAGTAAGAAACGCGTCTCCGCCATACAACAGGTCGGCAATGGCCTCCGCGGTTGCCGTCTTGCCTACGCCGCTCGGACCGGTGAGCAGAAATACGCCGGCAGGACGGTCCGGGCGGGACAGGCCCAGTGCGCTGGCACGCAGGCTGCGATTCAGTTGCTCTACCGCCTCGGGCTGACCATGCAGCCGCTCATGCAGGCGTTCCCCGAAACGGGTGATGCGTTCGTGGTAGTGCCCGCTCAGTTGTGCGGTCGGGATGCCTGTCCACTCATGTACTACTTCGACAATCGCATTGCGATCGACCTCGGCGCAGACCAGTTGCGGTTGCGGCGTCTGTTGCAGGTCTTGCAGCGCCTGGCGCAGTTCGGCATGCGGCGCCTCGCGCTGATGACGCAAGCCGACCAGTTGCAGCGCCAGCTCCCGCTGTGCGGTCCACTGCTGCTGCAGATTTTGCAGGGTATCGGTGCCGGCCTGATGTTGCTGGTTCAGATGTTCAAGCAGGGAAGGGTCGGTTGGCAGTCCGAGTTGTCGGTCGCGCTCGATCGATTCGCGCTGGCGTGCCTGGTCAGCCTGTTGTGCCTTCAGGTGGTCCAGCGCGGCGGGCACGGCTGCAAGGTTTACCCGCGTTCTCGCGCATGCGGTATCGAGCAGATCCAGGGCTTTGTCAGGCAGTTGGCGGTCGGCCAGATAGCGGACTGCCAGCTCGACCGCCGCCACAACCGCCTCGTCTCTTACATGCAGTCCGTGGCTTTCGGCATAGCGAGGCGCCAGTCCGCGCAGCAGGCTTATCGCGTCGGATGGGCTGGGCTCGCGCAGTTGCAAGGGCTGGAAGCGGCGTGCAAGAGCCGGGTCCTTTTCGATATGACGCCGATACTCGCTCCAGGTGGTGGCGGCGATGGCCTTGAGCGTGCCGCGCGCCAGGGCGGGTTTTAGCAGGTTGGCGGTATCGGCAGTACCGGCATCACCGCCATGGCCGATCAGCGTATGGGCTTCATCGATGAACAGAATGACCCGGTTATCAGGGTCGGCAGCGGCTGCCAGTATGCCTTGCAGGCGTCGTTCGAGCTCACCGCGCATACCGGCCCCTGCCTGCAGAAGACCCAGATCAAGACTGAGCAGTCGCCAGCCGCGCAGCGCATCCGGGACACCGCCGGCGACCAGCCGCTGTGCCAGCCCCTCGACCAGTGCGCTTTTGCCAACCCCGGCATCGCCGATGATGATCGGGTTGCTTTTGCGACGTCGGCAGAGAATGTCGACCAGTTGCCTGATCTCGCGCTCGCGCCCAAGGACCGGGTCCAGAGCGCCTTCCTCCGCCTGTTCTGTCAGGTCGTGGGTGTAGGACTTGAGCAGTGATGTGTCGGCCTGAGGGCTGGTGTCTTGCGCGTTGGCCAACTGCTGCAGTTGATCAATGTTGAGCGGCGCCAGGGGATCAGGGTGCAGCAAAGGGTTGCGCAGCCAGCCAAGCAGCAGTGCGTGCAGGTTTATTCGTTGCTGCTGCAGCTCGGTGGTGGCGACCAGTAGTGCCTGTTGCAGCCAGTTGACCAGCATGCTGGACAAGCTCGGATTGCGGCCGCTCTGCTGGTATTGGGTTGGTGGATGGCAGCTGGCAAGCAGTGCATCGGCGTCAATCTCGCTGACAGCAAGCACCTGATGCAGCAGGCTGCCGCGCTGTTGCAGCAGGGCCCGGATCAGGTCTTCCGGCTCCACGTTGGCGCTGCCGCGTTGCAGACACTGTTCGGCGGCGCGCTCAAGGGCGCTGTGTACCTCGCTATCGAGCAGGCTGACAAGTTGGTGAATATCAATTGCAATCATGCAGACCGTCCTTGGTCGTGGAACAGAGAAGAATGGCGGGATCGCCGGCCGGGCTGCCCAGCCAGGTTGTCCAGCCGAGTCGGCAGGTGTTGCGGCTGCCCAGCTGCAGGGCCCGCACCTCGCTGGCCTGCAGCTGCAGTCGCAGGTCGTACTGCAGCGGCGTGCGCAGCAGAAAGGCGAGCAGGTTATGCAGTGTCTGGTGATCCTGTCCGGGTGGCAGGAATCGGTGGAAGTCGTTCCAGTCGAGCTGCGTCAGATGCACTCGAAATGCACCGGCGATGGACATGATATGGCTGCCCAGGATCAGCTCATTACCGAGAGTACTGTTGTTGCGGCCGAGCGCCGAGCGTTGCTCGTCCGGGATGGAAACCTGTCTGGGCAGGCATTGTTCCAGTGTGATTGAGGGAGAGCGGAAGTACTGACGCAGCACCGCCGCGATACTGTCGGCCGACTGAGCCTTGCCGCTGATCAGCCCCAGACAGGGCAGCAGACGGTGGGCCTGCAGGGGGCCGCTATCGGGCGCATTGTGCAAGCCGGCCAGAGCCAGCAGGCTGCCGGACAACCGGTCGCTGGCGCCGCTGCGAAAGCGGCTGTAGTAGCGATACTTCTGCCAGATCGGCAACAGCAGCCGTTGCAGACGGTTATTGCACAGGTCGAACAGGGCCCTGACGTTGCCGCAGCCCGGATCATCACCCAGCGCCAGCTCAACCTGGTGGGCAGGCAGGGGTGAACTGGCACCGCTGAGGGCGATCAGGTTCAGCTGCAGGACGAAATGCAGGCCGTGCTCGTCGTGTTCAATCTGCAGTTGTTCGATGTCCCTTGCAGCGAACCCCAATCCCGGGTTGGCACAAAAACGGATACGTCGGTAGTGCGCTTCCGGCGTCTCGCCGGGATAGCTCTGCTGCAGTTGATCCAGCAGGCATAGCAGTGCCTGATACAGGCTGTAATGCTGGATGTCCCGTTGCAGGCGAATCAGAACAGGGGCTGGTGACCCAGACGCGGTACCCATTGGTAGCGTTCTCCCTGCAAGCTGATGATGGAGAGGGCGTGAAACGTGTTGATGCCGGCATGCTGCGCGAAAAATTCGTTCAGCACCGAGCCAAACAGAAAGAGTTCCCCGGAGCCGTTACAGCCCTCTGCGTCAATCTCCAGTTCCGACTGCACGCCGCGTATCGGCAGCCCTCGAAACAGACGGTCGGTCTGACGGTGCCGCACCGAGCGCAGCGCGTTCAGACGGCGCTCGCTGACCCTGGCTGCGTTCTGGTCGCAGTGCCTTGGCAGGTCGTGACAGCTGAGTGCTTCGCGCAGGGCACTGATGTTCTCCAGCGTCTGGTAGTTGAGCGCCATGCTGCTGATCAACTGCCACAACCCCTGGCGGTGCAGCGCCGGTGCATAGCTTGGGGTAATGCGCCCGATATTGCGAAACTGCACAAACTCGGGCGTGCCCTCGCAGGGATGGCAGATATCGCCCTGGGCCAGCTTGCCAGGCCACTGCTGATTGGTGCAGGTCAGCTCAATGGACAGGGTTTCCTGCTGATCCTGCTGCTGGAGGCCGAAGCAAAGGTGGGTTTCCAGATGTTCGCCATCCAGAGCCGGCAGTTGTCGCAAGCTGTAGTGCGGCGATGCATCGGGGCCTGCGAGTGTGTGGTCGTGCTCGAAGGATTCGAACGGAACGTAGGTCCGGTAACCCATGCCGCCCGGCTTCCAGCCGGTTACCCGATCGACCGAAAAGACGCCGCACTGGGCTGGTGCAAGGCCCGCAGGGCGCAGCAGGTAACGATCCTGTCGGCCATCGAGTCTGACCGGGCTGGCGTCGTGGCTGAACAGGTTGACGACAGGTGTGCAGTAAAGCTTCACCATATCGGTGTCTGGCGTCAGTTGGCGGCAGTCCGGATGGTGCAGGTCGAATTCGATGCGCAGCCCGCGTGCCTGCTGCATTAGAGGTTTGTCCGGCGTGACCTCGCGCTCAAGGCCGCTCAGCTCGACAAACAGAAACTTCTCGGCGAAGGCAAAGTAGTCCTGCAGGTGCCGATAGCCGCTGAACCCCTGATCGGTATCCGGCAGCAGGGTTTCCTCAGTCGCAAAACCGCAGGGCTGCAGGTGGTCGGCGGGCAGGGTGAGTGATGGTTGTTGAGTCAGCGGTTGCCCTGCTGCATCGAGCGGCTGCAGGGTAATGGCGTCCAGATGGCGGCACAGGTGCAGGTACAGCTGACGGCTTGAATAGGCATTGCCGCTCAGGTGCAAGCGCAGTCGGCGCAGATCGAGGTCTGTCAGGCTGCCTTCGCAGGTCATCTGCAGTGTCAGGGTCAAGCGTGCGCCGGTAGCATGGCTCTGGTAACGGCAGCCTGCCAGTTCGACGGGCAGCAAGGTCACCGCACTGGTTGTGCGAAAGCGGCACCGAATACCGTCGGCAGGGCGCGACTCCACCCCGGTGCCGCGTGCAATGGGTAGTGCCTTGAGCGGTCGTTGCAACGGTTCGAATTGCAGCATGGCCAGTGCCGGCATGGGGCGCATGCAGTTGGGCCAAAGCAGATGCATGAGCGAGTGGGTCAGTTCGGGCAGCTCGTCATCGAGTTTTTGCCTCAGGCGCCCGGTAAGAAAGGCAACGCCCTCAAGCAGCCGCTCTACATCCGGGTCGGTGCTGGTGCCGGCGAGGTAGGGCGCCAGCGCGGGGTGATGTTCGGCAAACCGCCGTCCCTGCTCACGCAGTGCGCTCAGCTCGCTCTGAAAGTAGTGATTGAAGGTCATGGTGGATTCAGATGTCGGAGTCGTCTCGCTGCAGGGTCACTGCAGCCTTGCCCTGGCCGTCGAGTTGCACACTGAAGGTGACTGGCTGCTGCAGCTCCGGCAAGTTGAGCCGGGCGTTGATGATGAAGGCCAGGCGCAGCGGGTCACTAGCATCATGCTGACAGCTGACCCGCACCTCGCGCAGACGCGGCTCGTAACGGCTGATGAAGCGCTCTATCGTTGCGCGTGCCTGCTGCCGGGTGTCATGCAGCGTCAGTCGCATATCGTTCAGTTCGGGTAGGCCGTAGTCGGGCAGCATCTGTACGCTGCCGGCGCGGGTGCTGAGCATGCGCGCCAGCTGGGCCATCACCGAGGCACTGGCGGCCTCGGCGCCTGGCAGACCGGAGCGGGACCGGTCGCTGCCGCTGAGGCGCTCCAGTAAGGAGCCGTATCCGGGTCTGGTCATCATTCGCGATCCAGCTTGCCGACCAGCGACAGCGTGAAGTCGGCGCCCATGTACTTGAAGTGAGGGCGAACGCTGAGACTGACCCGATACCAGCCCGGCTGGCCGGCAACATCCTCGACGCCGATGGAGGCTGCCCGCAGTGGTCGGCGCCCGCGCACCTCTGCGCTCGGGTTGTCCTGGTCAGCAACGTACTGGCGAATCCAGCGGTTCAGTTCCAACTCCAGGTCGGTGCGCTCTTTCCAGGCGCCGATCTGCTCGCGTTGCAGCACTTTCAGATAGTGGGCCAGGCGGTTGATGATGAACAGGTAAGGCAGTTGCGTACCCAGCCTGAAGTTGAGTTCGGCTGCCTTGCCCTCGGCGCTGTTGCCGAAGTAGCGGGGTTTCTGTGCCGAGTTTGCGGAGAAGAACGCCGCATTGTCGCTGCCCTTGCGCATGGTCAGGGCAATAAAACCTGCTTCTGCCAGCTCGTATTCTCGACGGTCCGAGACCAGCACTTCGGTGGGGATCTTGGTTTCAATCTCGCCCATGCTGGAGAAATGATGCAATGGCAAATCGTCAACGGCGCCACCGCTCTGCGGACCGATGATGTTGGGGCACCAGCGATAGCGAGCGAAACTGTCGGTCAGGCGGCTGGCGAAGGCGAATGCAGCATTGCCCCACAGGTAGTCCTCATGGCTGTCGCTGACCGTTTCGCGGTAGGCAAAGCTGCGGACCGGATTGTCTTCAGGGTCGTAGGGTGTGCGCAGCAGGAAACGGGGCAGCGTCAGACCGACATAGCGTGCATCCTCGCTCTCCCTGAACCCCTGCCACTTGCTGAAAAGCGGGCCCTCGAAATGGTCCTGCATGTCTTTCAGGTCGGGCAGGCCGTGGAAGCTCTCGAGTCCGAAGAAGGCGGGGCCGGCTGCTGCGATGAACGGGGCGTGTGCCATGGCGGCCACGCCGGCCACCTGTTGCAGCAGGCGAATATCCCGCGTACCCGGACCAAACTGGTAGTTGGCGATCATGGCGCCGACCGGCTGCCCACCAAACTGCCCGTACTCGGCCGTGTATACGTGTTTGTAAAGACCGGACTGCACAAGTTCCGGGCTGTCTTCAAAGTCATCCAGCAGATCATCTCTGGAGGCATTGATCAGCTCGATGCGGATGTTCTCCCGAAAGTCGGTGCGTGCAACCAGCAGCTTCAGGCCGCGCCAGGCCGACTCCAACTGCTGAAAGTCGGGATGGTGCAGGATGGCGTCAACCTGACGGCTCAGCTTGCTGTCGATTTCTGCGATCATCCGATCGACCAGTGCCTTCTTGACTGGCTCCTGGCGGTTGTGTGGTTTCAGCAGTTCGCTGATGAAGGCGCCCACGCCCCGGCGGGCGATCGCATAGGACTCGTCCTCCCGGGGCAGCTGGGTTTCGGCGATAACGCGGTCGAGCAGACTGCCGTTGGTCACCGGCTTGTTTGCCCGAGCGGTGGATTGGCTTTGCATGGAGAGGGCTCCTGTAGGGTGCGTCACGGGGTCGGAGGGAGGCCGAGTTCGGTCAGGATCTGTTCACGTGAATGGTCGTCGCGCAGCAGCGCTTCAATTGCCTGGCGGAAGGCCGGTGTGTTGCCCAGCGGCCCCTTGAGGGCGACCAGGGCTTCGCGCAGCTCCATCAGTTGACGCAGTTCCGGGACCTGTTCGACCACGCTGGCCGGGTTGAAGTCGGACATCGAGCGGATGTCGAGTTCGACCGGCAACTCGCTGTCGGCGTCCTCCTCCTGCAATCGATTGGGAACATTGAAGGTCAGGCGCAGATCCTGTTTGGCCAGCACATCCTCGAAGCTGTTTTTGTCGATTGCGATGGGCTTGCGCTGCTCAATGCTGCGTTCGTCCCGGCGCTGGGTGAAGTCACCCAGCACCATCAGCTTCAGGGGCAGTTCAATCTCCTGTTGCTGGTCACCGGTGTTTGGGGTGAAGGTCACGTTGATGCGCTCGCGCGGGGCGACCGTGGTGTCTTTTGTCATAGGGCTTCTCCATGCGGTTCAGGCCGGGTGGCCTGCTCAAGGGGATCTTGGAAACTCAGCCAGTGCAGCTGTTGCTGCAACGCCTGGCAGCGTTCTTGACTGGTGCTGTCGCGCCGTGGGACAAGGCTCTGGTGCAACAGCTGGAGGGTCTCGCCGAGTAGCTGCTTGTCCCAGATGGCAAGCGGCATGCTTTGCTGCAGCTGCGCCAGTTGCGGCTCCAGCATGGCCTCTGCCTCCCGGTGTCGGGCGTTGGCCAGCAGCCGGCGGGCCCATTGCAGCCGTGACAGCGCGCGCTGGCGCTCGTCGGTCTGGCCTGCCGGCATGGCCGTATCAGCCGGGACAGAGGAGCGCAGCGGTGCGGCGGTGTCGCCCTCCGTAGCGTTATCTGGCTGGCTCTGCTGCTGTGCATCCGCGGGGGGCTGAAGCCAGGCTTGGGTGGCCCGGCTGGCAAAAGGGCTGCCATCGTCGAAGCACAGGCATTCCAGCCCGGGGAGGCGCTGCACAAGCGACCGGGTATGGGCCTGTATGACTGACGCCGCGTTGGCATCGTCCATGGCGTGGCAACAGCGAGCGGCCAGATAGTGCCCGTCGAGCCAGAACGGCGCTTTGCGCAAGCTGTTTTCGAGGTTGTGCAACAGCCGGGCGTACTCTTGCTGCTGCCACAGCGTGTCATAGTGCTTGATCCGTTCGGCCGGGGGTGGACGCAGGCTGGTATGCTTCTGTTCGTCGTGCCGGGGGAGTTGCCCAATGCCGCCCCAGGTGAGGCAGCGGCTCATCTGCAGTGCACTGACGCGCTGATCTGGCTGGCTGAGCCACCACTGCAGCAGGGGCGTCGCCGCTTCCTGCAGGCGACGTAGCTGTTGTTGCGCCGCGCGTTCGTTGCCGATTGAGTCGCGCTCTGGGGCCGGCTCCCGGCTGGGAGCGGATGAGGCCGGTTCCGGCGCTGCGCTCTCCGTGCGCTCGCTCGCTGCTGGTGCAAGGCTGCCTGCCAACTGATGCCAGTCCTTGCTGAGCGGCACGGAGTGGGCATGCAGGGCTGAACCAATGGCGTGCATCGCACTTTGCAGCACGGGAAGCTCGTGCTTGGCGCAGCACAAGGCGCTCGCTTGGCGCACCAGCGACCTTTGGAGCCACTGCAGCGCTGCCAGTCTGGCGCGCTCCCTCGCCGGCAGGCTGCTTTCCCAGGCGCTGCTGAGAGCGCTGGCAATCTGCTGCAGGCTGCCAACTGCCTGCTCGAGTTGCTGCAGCCGAATCAGCGCAAACGTTCGCCAGCCGGCAACGCGCAGGTCCATGCCCCGCGCAAGCAGATCGCTGGCAGTATCGGCCAGCTGCTGCCAATCAGGCTGGGGCTGTTGGTGTGGAGAGTCGAGCAGCGAGAATACCTGCTCCAGTCGCACATAGGCGTCGCAGTCGCGCAGATCGGGCAGGTCTGCGGCGGGGCGGTTGCCGGGTGTGACAGCGACTGATGCCATGCTGGTTTCCTTTCCTGGGTGCCGACGGACCTCCTGTCCGCCCAGCCTAGTCGAATCGAACCGGGTTGGCGCATGCTAGTGAGCTGGTGCGGGGCTGCCAAACGGCCACCCTGTGATCGGGTTCGCGTTACGACTGGAGATTTATCAGTTTTCTACCCGCTTCGCTGGTTATTAAATTAAATAAAATCAATAGGTTGTGAGTATTTATTGAGGTTCTATTCAGGATGTGTGCCGGTGTTGTTGGTGGGGCGGAATCTGTGAACCAGACTGCATCCGCTCGCTCAAGGTGATGTAGTACCCCGCTGTTACCCGTCGGCGCGAACAAGGGCGCATGATGGGCGCTCAAACACCCGCAAGGAGGAACAGTGATGTCCACCAAGAAGATTCTGCTGCTGGCCGGCGACTTTACCGAAGACTACGAAACCATGGTGCCGTTTCAGGCGCTGAGCATGCTGGGCTATGAGGTGCATGCGGTGTGCCCGGACAAGACCGCTGGTCAGACGGTCAAGACTGCGATTCACGACTTTGAGGGTGATCAGACCTACACCGAGAAGCCGGGTCACCTGTTTGCCCTGACCCATGATTTTGCCGCTGTTAAGGCCGATGACTATGTGGGGCTGGTGATTCCGGGCGGTCGGGCGCCGGAGTATCTGCGGCTGAACGCCGATGTGATTGCGCTGGTGCGGGCGTTCAATGCGGCCAACAAGCCGATCGCTGCGGTCTGCCATGGTGCACAGCTGCTGGCAGCGGCCGGTGTGCTGGAAGGGCGTGAGTGCAGTGCGTATCCTGCATGCGGGCCGGACGTGCGTCTGGCGGGCGGTACCTATATCGATATCGCTGCCGATCAGGCCCATGTTCAGGGCAATCTGGTGACTGCGCCGGCCTGGCCGTCGCATCCGCGCTGGCTGGCCGCGTTCGTGAAGTTGCTGGGCGCCCGAATCGAACTCTGATTGCTGCCGGGGGCTGGCTGCGGTCAGCCCCTGCAGAGGAGAGCTGCATGTGTGAACTCTACGTAAAGGCGGACCCGATTCTGTATGAGTCGCGCTCGCGTTCGCTGCGTATTCGCGGTGTGGTTACCACCTTGCGACTGGAGAACCAGTTCTGGGACATTCTGCAGGAGATCGCCGAGGTGGACGACATGACCACCAATCAGCTGATCACCAAGCTGTATGACGAGGTGATGGAGCTGCGCGGTGAGGTGGTGAATTTTGCGTCTTTCCTGCGGGTGAGCTGCACCCGTTATCTGGCTCAGCGCGAGGCGCGGGTGGTTCCTCTGGCGGTGGTGGGCCGCAGTACAGCTCAGGGCTGATTTTGCTGCCAGCTGTATCGCGCCGGCCTCCGGTGGTTTTGCTAGCATTGCCGCTTACCTGAATTTCTCTGGAGCCGTTCGATGTCGATCGAAACCTGGCTGGCGTTCTTTGTTGCCTGCTGGATCATCAGCCTGTCACCGGGCGCCGGTGCCATTGCCTCAATGTCCAGCGGTCTGAATTACGGTTTTGCCCGTGGTTACTGGACTGCGCTCGGTTTGCAGTTGGGGCTGGTGGTGCAGATTGCGGTGGTGGCGGCGGGCGTCGGTGCGGTGCTGGCTGCATCTGCGCTGGCATTCACGCTGATCAAGTGGTTCGGGGTGTTGTATCTGCTGTATCTGGCCTGGCGCCAGTGGCGAGCGCCGACCATGCAGGTGGACGAGACGCAGGCTCCGCGTGCGCTGGGGCAACCGTTGGCGCTGGTGTTCAGGGGCTTGCTGATCAATGTCAGCAATCCCAAGGCGGTGGTCTTCATGCTGGCCGTGCTGCCGCAATTTCTGGATGTCTCCCGGCCGCTGCTTAGTCAGTATCTGATCATGGGGCTGACCATGATTACCGTCGACCTGATCGTCATGGCGGGTTACACGGGGCTGGCGGCGAGGGTGCTGCGCCTGTTGCGCTCACCACGTCAGCAGCGGCTGCTCAATCGCACCTTTGCCGGGTTGTTTGCTGCGGCCGCAGGGATGCTGACATTGGTGCGCCGCGCAACCTGATGCCTCCTGTGCCTAGTGGCCTTGTTGCCACTGGCTGCGGTACTGCGACGGGCTGATACCGGTCTGCTGACGGAAGCGATTGCTGAAGTGGGCTGCTGAACTGAAGCCGCAGCGCAGTGCGACCTGCAGCAGGCTGGCGCTGCTGTAACGCAGCAACTGTTGCGCCTTTGCCAGACGCTGCTGCTGCACGTAGCGGTGCGGAGGCAGGCCAATACTCTGTTTGAACATCCGCGCGAAGTGGTATTCGCTGAGCTGGCACTGGGTGGCCAGGTCGGCCAGTTGCAGTGGCTGATCCAGATGGCTGTCGATGTAGTCGCGTATATGCCGTACCTGCGCCGGCGCAAGCCCGCCCTTGATGGCGGGGGCCTGCCAGCTGACCTGGGTGTAGTGTTTGAGCACGTGATTGAGCAGCAGATTGCTGGCGCTGCTGAGGGTCAGACTGTCGCTGCGGTCGTGCCAGTTGCTGGTCAGCAGAAAATGGCGGTAGAGCAGGGCGATCTGCGGGTCGTCTGCAAACAGCTGCTCGTTGACGCTCAGCTCCAGCGGGCTGCGATCCCAGGTCTGTTCTGCCAGCTGGCGCAGGTGAGCGTCGGTGAAATACAGGTGAACGAACGACAGCGGTCCGCGGATATTCCAGGTGGATGCGTACTGCCGGGGCATCAGGCACAGCCGATCTGGTCCGCCGCCGTTGTGCCAGCCGTCGGTGCTTTTGAAGTAGGACTGGTAGCCATCGGCGATATACAGGCTGAGGGTGTGGTGATCGGCGTTTTCCAGGTCGATCAGGTCCTGCTCGTTGTACCAGGAGGCCAGCCCGACGCCATTGCCCAGCCGCGTGCTGTCCCGCAGCCGGGTGTTGTGCCGCTGCAGGCTGTCGAATACCTGAAAGCGTTCGTCTGACATGGTTGCTCCGTGCGCCGTGACCTGCTGTCCATGGTATGCGGGCCG
Organism: Halopseudomonas sp. MFKK-1; assembly: GCF_027474385.1. Taxonomy (NCBI): domain Bacteria; kingdom Pseudomonadati; phylum Pseudomonadota; class Gammaproteobacteria; order Pseudomonadales; family Pseudomonadaceae; genus Halopseudomonas; species Halopseudomonas sp. MFKK-1. Next base: position 3,483,624 of record NZ_CP114836.1, on the reverse strand, counting down.
GTGCGCTGCGCCAAGCGGGCAGCGCGCCGGCCGGCAAATAAGCGCAGGATTGTGCAAGTCGCCAGCAAGACCGCGCAAGCCGGCGCAGCGCGCAGGGCCGATACTGGGCCGCCATTACCAGAGACTGCATCATGAATGTATTGCTGTATGCCGCTACCGTCCTGATCTGGGGTACCACCTGGATCGCCATCTCCATGCAGACCGGCACGGTTGCGCCGTTGGTGTCGGTGTTCTATCGCTTTGCGCTGGCGGCTGCGCTGATGCTGGTGGTGCTGTCGCTCCTGGGCAGGCTGCGGCGCATCGGCGGGCGTGATCATCTGTTCTGCATGCTGCAGGGGGTGTGCGTGTTCGGGCTGAACTTTTACTGTTTCTATTCGGCCAATGCCTATATCAACAGCGGTCTGGAGTCGGTGCTGTTTTCGCTGGCGACCCTGTTCAATGCTGCCAACAGCGCGCTGTTTTTCGGTCTGCGCCCGGGGCGGCGTTTGCTCTGGGCCAACCTGCTGGGGCTGGTCGGCATTGTCTGTTTGTTTTGGCACGACCTGCGTTCGGCACATCTCAGCGCGCTGGTGTTGACCGGCATCGGCCTGAGCCTGCTGGGCACCTATGGCTTTTCACTCGGCAACATGATCAGCGTGCGTCATCAACGCCGGGGGCTGGATATCCTCTCCACCAATGCCTATGCGATGGGGTACGGCGCGTCGGCGATGCTGCTGCTGGCGCTGTTGCGCGGTGACGCTTTCACAGTCGATTGGAGTCCGACCTACATTGGCTCGCTGCTGTATCTGGCGATCGTCGGCTCGATTATCGGCTTTGCCGCCTACTTTGCGCTGGTTGGGCGTATTGGTGCCGGAGCGGCTGCCTACGCAACGGTGCTGTTTCCCCTGATTGCGCTGGGCCTGTCAACCGTGTTTGAGGGCTACCAGTGGTCCGGCATGGCGGTGATCGGTCTGGTGCTGATCCTGTTCGGCAATCTGGTGATGTTCTACCGGCCGCGACCCAGTGCCGCAGCGGTACCCGCAGCTGAGTGACTGTGCCATGCTTGCGCTGAGAAGCATACAAGGGCGGGAGTCATGGATTATCTGATTATTGCGATCGCGACCCTGAGTGGTCTGTATTTTCACTGGTGGCTGTTTGTGCGCATTCGCCGCTGGACCGATCGCGATCTGGCCCTGTCGATGGCAGGCGAGGACCCGGCCCGACGCGACTACATGCTGGCCTGTCTGAATGATGCGAAACGGCAAAAGGTGCGTCGCAGGGACCTGGAGGCCTGGCTGCAGGCTGCTGCTGATCGTTACGATCCGGCATCAGGGCAAGGAACTTGAGCAAAACGGGCTACTCTGTGTAAACAGGATCTGAGTTCAACCCCAGCAGGGAGAATCATTATGGAACTGCACCAGAAAGACCTCGGCACCTTGTTTGAGCAGCTCGGTTTGGCGTCGGATGCAGAGAGCATCGATGCCTTTTTTGCCAGTCATTCACTGGCGCACGATACCCGCCTGGTTGATGCGCCGTTCTGGACACCCTCACAGTCGGCCTTTCTCAGCCAGCAGATGCGCGAAGACGCCGAGTGGGCACCTTTGGTTGATGAGCTGAACGCACGCTTGCACGAAGACTGAGCAGGCGAGCGCCGATCGTTTCGGTACCACCAGGCAGTCTGTGACAGCGACACGGCAGGGCAGTAGGCGGCATATTCTGGCATCATGTCGGTCTGCTGACTGACCCTGACTGTCTCTGCAATGGCACCAGTGCGCTGTTGCACGGCGATTGCTACCACGGATATCCGTTTCATGCCGTTTTACATCCTGCTCATTCTGGGTGGCCTGAGTGCCTTTGGCCCGCTTGCCATCGACATGTATCTGCCTGCCTTTCCGGCCATTGGCGCCGCATTGGCGGCAGACCCCGAGCAGGTTCAGTTGAGCCTGTCGGTCTATTTCCTCGGGCTGGCCAGTGGGCAACTGGTTTATGGTCCGCTAGCTGACCTGTATGGGCGCCGGGGGCCGCTGCTGTTCGGTATCGGCCTGTTTTGCCTCGCCTCGCTGGCGTGTGCGTTCGCCCCGACTCTGGAATGGCTGCTTGCCGCGCGTTTCGCTCAGGCGTTGGGTGGCTGTGCGGGCATGGTGGTCAACCGGGCAGTGGTGCGCGATCTGTGTGCGCCAATTGATGCAGCCAAGGCGTTTTCCCAGTTGATGCTGATCATGGGGGTGGCGCCGATTCTGGCGCCGATGCTGGGCAGCACCTTGCTGATTTTCGCCGGCTGGTCGAGCATCTTCCTGTTCCTGGCCGCGTTTTCCGCCATCTTTGCCCTGGCGGTGTATTTCTTCCTGCCGGAAACCCTGCCGCAGCATCTGACGCCACCGCCGCTGAGAACGTCGCTTGGACGCTACCTGGAGCTGCTGCGCGAGCCTCTGTTCATGTTTCATGCGCTGACCGGCGGGGTCGCGATGGCGGGTATGTTTGCCTACATCGCCGGTTCGCCTTATGTGTTCATGGAGCTGTTTCAGGTTCCGGCAGACAGCTTCGCCTGGTTGTTTGGCAGTGTAGCGACCTGCTTTATTTTGTCGGCACAGCTCAATAGCCGCATGTTACGCCGCTGGACCCAGCTGCAACTGATCAGGCGCATCGCCGCTGTCTACATGCTGGCAACCTGGACGCTGCTGCTGGTTGCCTGGCTTGATGTGGATAGCCTGTGGCTGTTCATGCCACCCCTGTACGCCAGTGTTGGTGTTATCGCCCTGTTGCTGCCGAATGCGTCTGCCTGCGCGTTGGCGGGACACGGCCATCAGGCCGGTGTAGCCTCGGCGCTGATGGGCACCATGCAGTTCATCATCGCCGGTATCACCTCGGCGCTGGTCGGGGTGCTGCACGACGACAGCGCCATGCCGATGGCGGGGGTGATGGCGGTCTGCGGGGGGCTGACCGTGCTGATGGCGCTGATGGCCCGGCGCGTGAGTGCTCGTCAATTAACGGAGCCTGCCTGACCGCTTGAGGTCATCGTATTGTGCTGACGCTGGTCGTCGCAGCGACGACCAGCTCTGATCCTTTGCTGCACCTGTGTATGTCATAACGGGTATGTGGCGCTCTACCTCTCTTGCAGTTGTGCTGCCAGCCTGATCCGGCGGGGCGGGGCGGTGCGCCGCGCCTGCAGTTTATTCCCTTGCGCAGTATGTTTCGCTACCGAAATATAATTAAACAATCTATCTAATTTACAATATTTATCATTTGCATTTAGATTGCTGGCCGAGATTGGTGCTGCCCTTGCCTTTGGATAGTGCAGTTTCGTGCTCTCCGGGAGGGGAGATTCTATTTCAGTAACAGGAACACACATGAAAACAACACCGTTTTTTGCGCGCCACCTGGTGGCGATTGCCGTAGCCGCTGCAGCCCTGCCGGCCAATGCCCTTGCCGACTCTGAAACTACGCTGACCCTTCCTGTAATCGATGTTGTCGGTTACGGTGAAGACGACCGTTCACGCCAGACCGGCGCCGTCGTGGTTATTACTCGGGAAGAAATTGAACGTCTGCAGCCGAGTTCGACAGAGGATGTGCTGCGTCGCATTCCCGGGATTAACGTCAAGACCGAGGAAGAGTCTGCAGTGGTCAGCAATATCGGTATTCGCGGATTGTCGGCCAGCGAGTCCAAGTCATTGGTGCTGGAAGACGGTGTTCCGGTTGCGCCCGGCCTGTTCATCGGAAATGACCGCTACTACAATCCCCGTATTCAGCGCATGGAAGGTGTTGAGGTGCTCAAGGGATCGTCGTCCCTGCGCTACGGCCCCTCGACGATCGGCGGGGTGATCAACTACAAGACCAAAACACCTGAGGGTGTTGCAGTGTCCACCCGTATCGGGTCGTTCAACACTCGTGAGGCTACCCTCGAAGCCGGTGGTCGCAGCCTGTCAGGCGATGCCTACGCAGGTCTGGTCGCAACTAAGGCGCGCAGCGACGGTTTTCTTGACCGCGACTACGATATGACCGATCTGATGCTGAAGGCCGGTAGCGCGATTGGCGAGAACCAGAACCTCGGCGTCAAATTCTCATGGTACGAGAACGACGCGAATATCTCCTATCGCGGAATGTTCCTGCAGGACTACAGGGATGGTCGTACATACAATCCTGCACCGGACGATTACTTTCTGACTGACCGCCGTGCCTTTGATATCAACCACGAATGGTTCCTGTCCGACCAGGCGACTCTTCAGACGCTGGTCTACTGGAGCGAGATGACACGTGATTATTGGCGTTACTCGGTAGATACCGCGGCCTCCAATGCGGCTGGTCGCTGGGTTTATACCGATTCGCTGACTGGAAACAATCGCAGCTTTGAGCGCCTGGGTGCAGAAACGCGGCTGATGCTGGATCACAATCTATTCGGCTTGATGAGCGAGGCCGAGTTTGGCTTGCGTTTTATGCAGGAAGAGTCGGATGACAAGCGTATCCGGGCCACGCGCGATCAGGATCGTACCGGTATCAACGACCGTCATCTGGAGGATAGTGCTGAGAGCGTTGCCGCCTATGTGCAAAACCGCTTTGTGCTCAGCGAGCGCTTGGCCATTACGCCCGGTCTGCGCGTTGAGTCCTACGAGCAGAAGCGCAAGGTGCTTACCGATAACGGTGCATCTGAAACCACCTCCAACACCGAGTGGCTGCCCGGAATCGGCTTTACCTATCAGTTGATGCCCGCTGCCCAGCTTTACGGTGGTGCCTACCGCGCGTTCTCTCCTGCATCCAACGGCGTTGCACTGGACGGCCTGGTAGATCAGAAGCTCGACGGTGAGCGTTCAGACAACTATGAGTTTGGTCTGCGTGGCAGCAATGGTGCCTACACTTATGACGTCACTGCGTTCTACATGAACTTCGATAATCAGGTCGTAACGGGCAACAGTGATCCGAACCTGTCGCAGTCCAATGCAGGCAAGACACTGCATTACGGTCTTGAAGCTGCGTTGAGCGTTGAGCTGGGTGGTGGCTTCAGTATCGATACCAACCTGACCTGGGTGCCCGAGTCCGAATTCCGCTCTGGTGACAACAAAGGCAACCGTCTGCCTTATGCGCCGGAATACCTGGCCAACGGTGGGCTTAATTACACCGATGGTCGCTTCAGTGGTGCGCTCAATGTGCATTATCGGGGCGAGCAGTTTGGTGATGCCGGCAATCGCAAGGATATTCCGTCTGGCGCCGAGGGTGGTATTTGGGGTGGTCAGATTCGCTCCTATACCCTGTACGACCTGCTGGCTCAGTATCAGGTGAACGATCATCTGCGTCTGCAGGGTGCGGTTAAGAATCTGACCGACAAGCGCTACATTACCGGCTTGCGTCAGGGTATCTATGTCGGCCCCGAGCGCTCGTTTGAAGTGGGTATGAATTACCGCTTCTGAGTGCAGGCCGGGCAGCCTTGTCGCGGCTGCCCGGCTATGGCTTATTGGTTTCTACGCCCAGACTGGATGCGTTTCAGGCGCGTTTACTCTGCCATGCGCCTGCGGCGAGTGTCCTTCCTGGAGCAGCGCAGAAAGGCGGATATCGGCCCCCAGAACGTATCGCAGCTGTCCGCGTTCATCCAGCACCGGCGCCGACAGGGTAAAGCAGAAGCCATCGGTAGCGGCGGAGCGGTAAACGTCGCTGATAAACGGCGAAAGCGTATCGCGTACGTTTGAAAACCACGGGCGGTTTGACCAGTTTTTACCCCGTGCACTGCTGCGGCTGCCGTCTTGCAGGTCGGCACTCAGAATGTTCTCGCTGACCTGCACACCATCTGCGCCAACCAGATACAGCAGCTCAAATCGACCGTCCTGATCAATCCAGCGCCGCATGGCTTGCTCTGCGCTGGCACCGCCACGGGCCAGCTCGGCGCTGGCGGCCATTTCGGTGACGCGTTGGCGGATCACCTGATGAACACCAAGCTGGAAGCCGCCGAGACCTTCCAGTAGCCGGTCGCCCTCACTGCGCACTGCCTCACTGTGCTCCAGTACCGAGGAGGCTTTTTGCATCATCGCGCTGGCCACCCCGGCAACACTCTGCACATCCTGGCTCACCGAACGCACCGCAGCGCCGATTTGCTCTGCACCGCTGGCAATGCTGGCGATACGCTGATCCAGCTGCCCCATGGCTGAGGTCGCTTCGCTCAGGCTGCGATCCATGCTGATGATGCGTTCGCGGCCGTTGGCGACCGCTGCCTGCATCTGCGCGCTGGCGTTGTTCAGGTTCTGCATGCCGCTGCGGAAGTTGTCGATGATCTCGGCCACCTTGTCGGTCGCGGCAGTGGTTTTGCCGGCCAGGGTGCGGACTTCATCGGCGACCACGGCAAAGCCGCGTCCCTGTTCGCCGGCCCGGGCCGCCTCAATGGCGGCATTGAGGGCCAGCAGGTTGGTCTGTTGGGAGATGTTGGCGATCATGCCGATGACCTGGGTGATTTCTTCCAGTTGTTTGCCGATTTCACCGATCTGGGCGGTCAGCTCGCTCTCGCAGCCATTAATGGTATCGACCTGGCTGAGAACATTACTGCTGTCCTGCTCGCACTGTCGCAATTGTGTGCTGACTTCGCTGGACAGTTGTGAAACCGCAGTTGCTCCGGGAACCAGCTCAGAGTCCAGGGTGGTACTGACCTGTTCGGTGGCGCTGGCAATCTCCTCTGAAGACTGGGCCAGTTGTTCACCATGGGCACGGCTGTCGGCGGCGATGCGCGCCAACTCGGGGGCGTGTGCAGCAATACCCACCGCGGCATGCAGACTCAGGGTGATGCGTTTCTGGAGTTCCCGGGCAAATGTGTTGAGGTGTGCTAGCGGGCCGTACTGCTGCGGCAGCTCGGCAGCGAGATTCATATCCTTCAACAGTGCATCTGTGCTGCTGCCTGACTCGCGGTTGTAGCGGGCGATATTGAAGATCCCCATACGTACTCCTTGTCGGCGGTTTGTGTCACTCTGCCATTATTCAAGGGGCAAGCAAAAACCAAGCCAGTGCCTGGATAATGCGTGCAGTGGGGTATTGTGCCGCTCCTGGCTGCGCAGCGTGCGTGGTTGTGGTGCAGAAGGTGGGGCAGGATGCCTGATCGGTGGGCAAAAAAACCGCAGCGAAAGCTGCGGCTCTTTTTCAGCGGATCAGGATCACGCGTCGTTCCAGCGCTTGAGAATCAGGGTGGCGTTGGTACCACCGAAACCAAAGCTGTTGGACATGATCAGATCAACGGCTTGATCCAGACGCTCACGCAGAATCGGCAGATCGCCGGCGTTTTCGTCCAGTTCCTCGATGTTGGCCGAGGCGGTCAGGAAGTTGTCTCGCAGCATCAGCATGCAATAGATCGCTTCCTGTACGCCGGCAGCCCCCAGCGAGTGACCCGACAGACTCTTGGTGGAGCTGATCTTGGGTGCCTTATCGCCAAATACCTCACGGATCGCCTTCAGTTCGGCAACGTCGCCGACTGGAGTAGAGGTGCCGTGGGTGTTCAGGTAATCGATAGTGCCTTCGACGGTCGCCAGCGCCTGCTGCATGCAGCGCACTGCGCCTTCGCCGCTCGGTGCGACCATGTCGTAACCGTCGGAGGTAGCACCGTAGCCAACCACTTCAGCGTAGATCTTGGCACCGCGGGCCAGAGCGTGTTCCAGCTCCTCAACAACGACCATGCCGCCGCCACCAGCGATGACGAAGCCGTCACGGTTGGCATCGTAGGCGCGGGACGCCTTTTCGGGCGCTTCGTTGTACTGAGTGGAGAGGGCGCCCATGGCGTCGAACAGCATGGTCTGAGACCAGTGTTCCTCTTCACCACCGCCAGCGAAGACGATGTCCTGCTTGCCCAGCTGGATCAGTTCAGCTGCGTGGCCGATACAGTGCGCGCTGGTGGCGCAGGCAGAGGAGATGGAGTAGTTGACGCCCTTGATCTTGAACGGCGTCGCCAGACAGGCAGAAACGGTGCTGCCCATGGTGCGCGGCACGCGGTAGGGCCCGATCTTCTTGACGCCTTTCTCGCGCAGAATGTCGATGGCTTCCATCTGGTTCAGGGTGGAGGCGCCACCGCTGCCGGCAACCAGACCGGTGCGCACGTTGCTCACCTGATCGTCAGCCAGGCCTGCATCGGCGATGGCCTGCTGCATGGACAGGTAGGCGTAGGCGGCAGCATCACCCATGAAGCGCTTGACCTTGCGGTCGATGGCGGCATCAAGGTCGATGTCCACGGAGCCGGAAACGTGGCTGCGCAGACCCATCTCGGCGTACGAGGGATTGAAACGGATGCCGGATTTGCCCTCTTTCAGACTGGCAGAAACGGAGTCCAGGTCCTGGCCCAGGCAGGAAACGATGCCCATGCCGGTAATCACGACGCGACGCATAGTGATGATCCTCAGAAACTATCGGTAGAAGTGAACAGACCCACACGCAGACCTTCTGCGCTGTAGATCTCGCGACCATCGACGGCAACGCTGCCATCGGCGATGCCGAGGGTCAGGGCACGGTTCATGGTGCGCTTGATGTGGATGGTGTAGGTCACTTTCTTGGCGGTAGGCAGGACCTGACCGAAGAATTTCACCTCACCGGAGCCCAGTGCGCGACCGCGACCCTGGAAGCCCAGCCAGCCAAGGTGGAAGCCAACCAGCTGCCACATGGCATCGAGACCGAGGCAACCGGGCATGACCGGGTCACCTTCGAAGTGGCAGGCGAAAAACCACAGGTCAGGGGTGATATCCAGCTCGGCAACGATTTCACCCTTGCCGTATTTACCGCCGGTCTCGCTGATGTGGGTAATACGGTCAATCATCAGCATGTTGGGGGCTGGAAGTTGTGCGTTTCCGGGGCCAAACATCTCGCCACGGCTGCATTTGAGCAGCTCTTCCCGGGTGTACGCATTCTGTCGTGTCATAGAGGCTCCTGCTCGTCCCCGTCTTCGGGGCACTATTGATTCGGCTTGTTCTGTGTCAGCAAGCATCCGAAAGTGCGCGCGGTCACTCATGATAAATGAGCTTGAAGGCGTTCGCTGTGCCATTGGCATGACCTGAGTCAAGCTAATGCACGCTGCAGGCCGGCCTGCACTGCACTTTCGGTTGGCTGCTGAGCGTTTTTTGCTCGCGTAAGCTCAGACTCAGCGCCTGCCAAGAAAGTCACAACATCCACGTTTTGCGTGTGATGAGGCGTTGAGGATACCCGCGAAGGCGGGTCAGGACAAAGTTTCTGTGTCCTGACCCGCCTGCGGGAGAGCAGGAAGGATCAGGCCAGAACGCCGTTCTCGGCCAGGAACTGGTCGCGCAGTTCGCGCTTGAGTACCTTGCCGATAGCGCTGCGTGGCAGCTCGTCGGTGATGATGACGCGGTTCAGACGCTGGGTCTTGCCGACGCGCTCGTTGAACCAGGCTTGCACTTGTTCGGCATCGACGTCACGACCGGCAAAGGGCACGACGTAGGCCACCGGGGTTTCGCCCCAACTGGTTGAGGCGACGCCGACCACGGTGACGTCTTGCAGGTCAGGATGCTGGCGCAGCTCGGCCTCCAGGTCACTGGGGTAAATGTTGAAGCCACCGCTGATGATCATGTCCTTGCGGCGATCCATCAGGGTCAGGAAGCCTTCTTCATCGAAACGACCGACGTCGCCGGTGCGGATGAAGCGCTTGCCGGTGCTGTCGTACCACTCGGCTTCTGCGGTTTTCTCCGGCTTGTTCAGGTAGCCGGCCATCATCGCCGGCGAGTGACCGACTACCTCGCCGATCTCGCCGCGCGGCAGCTCAACGCCGTCTTCATCGATAACCCGCATGTCGTGGCCGTCGAGTGGCATACCCACGGTGGCAAGCTTGTCAGGGTAGGTGTGGGCCGCCAGCATGCAGGAGCCACCACCTTCGGTCATGCCGTAGAACTCGATCAGACCGCCCGGCCAGCGCTTGAGAATGTCGGCCTTGAGCTCGGCATGGAAGGGGGCGCTGGTGCTGAACTTCATGACGTAGCTGTCCAGGTCATAGCTGTCGAAGTCAGGGCGGGCCATGATGCGCTGATATTGAACCGGTACCAGCATGGTGTGGGTGATGCGGTGCTGTTCGGCCAGTTTCAGGTAGCGCTCGGCGTCAAACTTGGCCATCAGTACAACGGTGCCGCCCAGACCGATGCTCGGCAGGAAGGAGACCAGGGTAGTGTTGGAGTACAGCGGGGTGGAGATCAGGGTGCGGCAGTCCGGACCATAGCCGAACGGCAAGCCGCGCTGGATGTGCGACCAGCGCATGCCATGGGATTGCACGATGCCCTTCGGCTCGCCGGTGGTGCCGGAGGAGTAGATGACGTTGAAAGTCATCTCCGGTGTGATCTCTACCGCGGTCGGTACCGCCCCCGTTTCTGCCAGCCAGTCGCTGTAGTGCGTTTCACTGCCGCTGTTGTCCATGCTGATCAGCGGCATGCTGAGGCGATCCCGGACGCCGGCCATGGCGCTCTGGACGCTGGCATCGGCGAAATACAGTTTCGCGGCGGAGTCGGCGAGCATGCCCAGCAGGCTTTCCGGGGTGGATGAAGGCGCCAGCGGGGCGACGGTGACGCCGGCGCGCAGGGCGCCGACGAACAGCACCGCATAATTGATCGAGTTGCTGCCGCAGATGGCGATAGCATCGCCGGGCTCTACACCGTCGCGCTGCAATGCTGCCGCAACGCGGTTTGCTTCCGCGTCCAGCTGCCGATAAGTCATCCGTTGTTCGCCTTCGATCAGCGCGGGATGCTCTGCGCGATCCTTGCCATGAATGGCAATCAGGGCGGGAAGGGTTGTGTAGGGCGATTCAAGGGTAACGGTTGACATGATCTGGACGCTCGAGTTTGTTGGGTTTATTAGAGCAGGCTGTCTGTGTCGGGATGAGACAGTCGTTTGCGTCATCTAGTCTCCCGATTTGGTCAAGTCGAATCCAGCGTCCCGGGGCGCTTAATTGTTGATGAAATGTTAAGCGATCAGCTTGAATGATGGCTGTCGGTTTCTGTCCAGGCGGCCAATGCGCCAAGCAGCGCCGGGCGGCTGATCGGCTTGCTGAGAAAACCCTGCATGCCGGCGGCTTCGCAGTCCCGGCGGTCAATATCAAGGGCGCTGGCGGTCAGAGCAACACAGGGTGCAGCCATCCAGCCCTCGGCCCGGCAGTGGGCGTGATAGCGTCGGCAGACCTCCAGACCGTCGATGTCCGGCAGGTGAATGTCCATCAAGATGGCGGCGTAGCGCTCCGGGCGTTCGCAAAGCATCCGCAGGGCGCTTTCGCCGGTATCGGCGATGTCTAACAGGATATTCGTCTGCTTCAGCATGCCTTGGATGACCAGTTGGTTGACCGGGTTGTCTTCCACCAGAAGTACTGGGCGTTGATTGAAGGCGGGGCGGGGAAGTGCCGGTTCCAGCGATTGCCCTGTGGCGTGCCCGGTGGTTCTGAGCGGAATGCTGAATATGAAGGAGGAGCCTTCCCCATCGCGGCTTCTGGCCGTGAGGTCTCCCCCCATCTTGCGGGCGAAGGTACGGGCGATGGACAGCCCGAGGCCGGTGCCCCCAAAGCGCCGGGAGGTGCTGCTGTCGGCCTGCTGGAACGCGTCGAACATGCTTTCCAGACGGTCGGGTGAGATGCCGATACCGCTATCGATTACCGCACACTCCAGCCACAGTTCGTTGGTACTTGTCATCCGCCAGCTGGCATTGACTTCAATCTGTCCCTGTTCTGTGAACTTCAGCGCGTTACCGACCAGATTGACCAGAATCTGACGAATGCGTGTCGGATCGCCGATGACTTCCTCGCAGCTCTCGTGCCCGGTAAGGTTGCAGAGCAGGCGCAAGCCTTTTTGGCGCGCGGTGTGTTCGAAGACATTGATCGATGACGTGATCAGTTGGGGCAGGTTAAAGGCAATTTCTTCAAGTTCCAGCGCGCCGCGCTCAATGCGCGAGAAGTCGAGGATGTCGTTGATCACCTTGAGCAGATGGTCGGTCGACTCGCCGGCGATATGCACATACTCGCTCTGTTCGCTGTTCAGATCGGTGGTTTCCAATAACTGCAGCATGCCCAGAACTCCGTTCATGGGGGTTCGCAGCTCGTGGCTCATCATCGCCAGGAACTCGGATTTGGCGCGGTTGGCTGCTTCGGCTCCCTCGCGGGCGGTCACCAGATCCTGCATGGCCCCTTGCTGCTGGCTCTCGGCGCGCTCAAGGGTCGCTGCAAGGCTGTTGATGTTGTGCATCAAATGCCCGATCTCGTGTTCATCGGTAACGTCCAGACGGGTGTCCAGTTTGCCCTTGCGGAGTTGCGAGACGGCGTGCCCCATTCGCTCCATCGGGTCGGCCAGTACCTTGGCCAGACGGATGGCCAGCACCAGAGTTGCTGCCAGTACCAGTGCGGCAAGGGCGAGGGTTTTGAGCAGTATGCTTTGCTGGCGCTGGATGAAGGCTGCGTTGCTGAGGCCGACCTGTACCTGACCCAGGTAGCGTTGCTGTTCGTCCTGATACGCCGCCGGGGCATCAAGCAGGAACAGGTCGTTCTGCAGCGGGATGCGCTGGCGCATGATATCGGCGACAAATACCTGCAGCTCTGTCTCCTCGCTGTGGTCGCGGTTGAGTTTGAGCAGTTGCTTGCCTGAGCGGTCATAGACCGTTACTTCCCGTACATGCGGTACGTTCAGTGCGCCCGTCACCATACTTTCCAGCGTATCCAGGTTACCGCTGATCACACCGTACTCGGCCGCTGGGGCAAGCTGGTCGGCAATCAGCTGACCGGTCACCTGCAGCTCCCGGTTGACGTCGTCCAGGCGTGCGGTGGTGAAAAAGGTAAAACCGACCACGCCCATCAGCAGGGCGGGTAATGTCGCTATCAGGATCAGGCGACTGTATATGGTTCCACGTTGCAGAAAGCTCATTGCGCGTGCTCCAGCTCGGCCAGGCGTTGGGCGAGGGTGGCGTCGTCCGGCAGTGGGATACCCAGTGAGCGTGCTACCTGGGCATTACTGAGAACGGAGAAATGTTTTGGGTAGGAGCTGCCGCTGCCGGGCACTCCCTGCTTGATCAGCCAGGCGGTGCTGCGCGCCATGTCGTCGGGGCTGCTGTAAGTCGTGGTCAGGCTGCCCGCATCGATGAATGGTGCGCTGGGGCCGATCAGCACCTTGCTGCGTGAGTAACTTGTCAGCAGGATTGTCTTCAGATTGTCTGCGTTGTAGATCAGCGAGTCATCGGTGCCGAGCAGGATGTCGCTGTCGGTAATGATGTCGACCAGCTTGCGGGTCAGATTCTGCTGGGGGTCAACCGTGACGCTTACCAGGTCGGTGTTCTGTTGCGCGGCGGCCTGGCGCCATTCTGGCAGCCCAGCCTGGGTTTGCTCGGTCAGCAGGATGCCGATGCGTCGTATACCGGGTACCAGCAGTTTGGCGAGAGCCACCTGGCGCGCGGGCTTGGGGTTGGCCAGCAGGGCGTGCATCGGCTTGTCTGCTGCGGCTGTGGCGAGCAGGCTTTCGGCAGTGACGTAGGTCGCAAGTGTAGGCAGCCCGTCGGGCTGCTGCAGGCGAGCCTCCAGGCCTTGCCGACCCATGGTGATGACGAGATCGGTACCTTCCGGTACCGCGTCGTTTACTGACAACTCGATGATTCGGTCTTCGGGCAGGGCATTGCCCAGTGACGCCATGAACTGCTGAGTCAGTGCCGAGGTGCCGGGCATGATCACGGCATACTGCTCGGCAATGGTAGCCTGCGCCGGCAGGCAACACACCAGCAGCGCCGCCAGCCAGCGTTTCACTCGCCTGCTCCTGAATGCACAAAAAAGCATGGTGACAGTCCGTGTCTTGTCAATCGGTAGGTTCGCTCCAAGCGCTTGCTCAAAACCTGAAGTCAGCTGTCAGATAAAACTGACTGGGGCTGTCGTACAGGTTCTCTGACCAGGTCAGTGCCTCGTCGTCCAGTCGATACTGCCAGTTTGCTGCAAGCTCCAGGCTGGTTCGGCCAATATCGAAACGCTTGCCGATTCGCCCATCAAGACGCTCGAAGCGGCGCTCATTGAGCATGTCTGACCCATAATAGATGAGGCTGGTGTCGATGCCGCCACCCCAGCTGCGCAGCCAGGCAGCTGACCCGCTGTTGCGGGCGGTAAGACGCTGGTCAAGGCGATTGCTGGCATAGAAGTCGACATAGGCATAGGTCAGGCGCAGGCGGTCCTGCCCGGTGAGGCGCCAGTCTGTCTGGGCTTCCACGCCGCTGAAGTGAGCGAAACTGCTGTTATCCGGCTCGAAGTTCACTACCTGAAGCGGCTGGCTGATCATGTTGTCGATTTCGTCGTAAAACGCCTTGATGTCGACGTTCAGACCGATCCGGTGGAATGTGCCGTTATACCCCAGCTCCCAAGAGCGCATTTCCTCCTGCTCAAGGTCGCCCGGGCCTTTGGCCAGGGCGTAGTAGCTCTCACCGGTGGTTGGTGCGCCAGTCAGATTGCTGGGCTTATAGGTCCAGTAAGCGTTGTTTTCATACATGTCCGGTGAGCGCACTGCCTCGGAGTAGACAGCTCGCAGGCTGTGGGCCGGGGCGAGAAAGTAGTGCGCGGCCAGACGAGGGGAAAAGGAAAACCCGCTGAGTCGATCCTGTTCGGCCATGGCCCCGGCGTGCAGAAGCCAGTGCTCGCCCAGACGATATTCGAGGTTACCGAACAGCTGGCCAACCGAGTTTTCCACCTTGCCACCGAAGTAGGTTTCGGATTTTGCCTGATCGTAACGCAGGTTGGCCCCGAATACCGTTCGCAGGGCGTCGTTGATCTGCAGGGTGTTCTGAACCTCGGCCTCGTAGCGGGTTTCGCGCAGGTTTTCGTTCAGGTTGAAGCAGGTCGGAGGACCATTACGGATGGCGTTGTGCTGGGCAACGATGCTGTCGACCAGCGGCAGATAGGCCGGGTCCAGATTGTCCCTGTTGACCAGCCAGTTGCTGTAAAAGTCGCGATCTGCCCACACTCCCGCGCGGTTGCGCAGGATGTAGTTCATGCGCCGTGTATAGACATTGCCGATCAGATAGAGCTCACGCATTTCCGGTGAGAAGACGATCGGCGAGTCACATGCCAGCATGTGGCTCAGGCGCTCCATGTGCTGGGCGTAGGTGTTGACCTGAATCTGATGGTTCGGGCTGATGTCGTTTTTCCAGTTCAGCTGGACGAAATAGTCTTTGGCTGAAATATCAGAGTCGGTGCTCTGCTGCAGGTACATCTGCCGGTCGAACTCGTAGCTTGAGTCTATCGGCTCTGCCATCTCGGAGTAATCGTTGGCGCGCTGCTTGGTACCTTCCTTGGCGCCGAGTTGCCAGGTCAGGGTCTGGGTTGCGTTAAGGTTGGTGGTGCCGAGCAGATTTAAGGCGTCCAGCCGGCGCCCGTCGCGGTAGTCCGCGCCATCTTCATCAAAGTCAAAACCGTCATCCTGTTTGCCGAACAGGCTCAGACGAGCGTGCGATCCGGCAAAACTGAAGCCCTGGCTGGCGTAGACGTCGCTGACACCGCGGTTGCCGCGCGTGACTTTGATGCGGCTGCCCTGGCCGAACTCCGGTCGGCTGGACACGATGTTGATCACGCCCATCAGGGCATTGGCGCCATAGGCCGCGGTATTGGGGCCGCGGAACACCTCGATGCGCTCGATATCCTCAATAGCCAGCGGGATATCGGTCCAGTCAACAGTAGCCAGACCCGGGCGATAGACAGAGCGACCGTCTACCAGCACCTGCATGCGCCGGGCTTCGGTGATATTGGTGCCGTGATAATTGACGTTGACTACGTTGCCGCTGTTGTAGCCGACCATCATGCCTGGGACCAGACGCATCAATTCAGGCACATCACGGGCTCCGGATGCGCGAATCAGTTGCTGGTCGATGACCGTCATGCTGCCGGGGACCTCCGCAGCGCTTTGCTTCAGGCGCGTCGCACTGAGTACCGTTGGCAGTTTCACCTCCCCCAGCAGCAGCGCGTCATCCAGCGCTTGAGCATGTAACGGGAGAATGGCACCCAGCAGGGCGATCGGAAGTGTTCGTCTGAAAGCAGGCATAGGTCGCGGCACTGTGCTCTTGTTGGTTTAAGCTCGCTCATATTACCCAGCCATCGCCCTTTTTACACAGCCAAATCGCGCGATCTGACGTGCTCGGCTTATACTGGCGCCAGATTCATTGTTCAAGGATGTTGCATGACCGACCGTAAAGCGCCCGTCTGCGTTCTGGGTGGCGGCAGTTTCGGCACCACGCTGGCCAATTTGATGGCTGCGGAAGGGGTGCCTGTCTCACTTTGGCTGCGCGACCCGAATGTGGCCCGTCAGATTGTTGAAACCCATGAAAATCCGCGCTATCTGCCGGGCTATGTGCTTGACGACAGGTTGCAGGTTACCACCGACATTGAAGCAGCTATCGCTTCGGCGGACCTGGTATTTCTGGCTATCCCGTCCAGTGCGTTCCGCAGTGTGCTGCAGGACATCGGACCTCTGCTCGCCGGCAAACAGGTGGTCAGCACCACCAAGGGCATTGAGCAGCCCGGTTTTCTGATGATGAGTCAGATCGTCGAGCAGGAGGCGCCGCAGGCTCGGGTAGCTGTGCTGTCCGGTCCCAATCTGGCGAAGGAGATGGCGGCCGGAGAACTGACGGCTACCGTGGTGGCCAGTGAGGACGAGCAACTGTGCCGTGATGTGCAGGCGGTACTGGGTGGGCGCAACCTGCGGGTGTACGCCAGCCAGGACCGCTATGGCGTTGAACTGGGCGGCGCGCTGAAGAATGTCTATGCGATCATTGCCGGCATGGCATCGGCGCTCGGCCTGGGGGAAAACACCAAGGCCATGCTGATAACCCGGGCACTGGCCGAAATGACCCGCTTTGCCGTGCATATGGGTGCCAACCCGTTGACCTTCCTTGGTCTGGCGGGGGTGGGTGATCTGATTGTGACCTGCACCTCGCCGCAATCGCGCAACTTCCAGGTGGGCTTTGCCCTGGGCAAGGGCGAAACCCTTGAGCAGGGCGTGGCCCGGCTGGGGCAGGTGGCAGAGGGCGTCAATACCTTGAAGGTGCTGAAACAGAAATCGGAACAGGAGGGCGTCTACATGCCGCTGGTGGCCGGTCTGTACGCCATTGTCTTCGACAACCAGCCGTTGCCTGCCGTAATTGCCAAGCTGATGTCCGCCGAGCAGAAGAGTGATGTCGAGTTCGCTGCCGTGATGTCGACCGCGCCCATCAATCGTGAGGAAAATTCGTGAATTCGTTTATCGATAACCTGTGCAGCGCCGACTTCTGGTTGCGGCTGGTCTATGTGCTGTTTTTTGCTCTCGCCTGGCAGGTCGCCGAAGTGGCGATTGCGGTGATTGCGCTGGTCCAGATTGGCTACCGCCTGTTTACCGGAGCGCCCGACGCCGATTGTGCCGGCTGGGGCGACAGTTTTTCCCAGTATGCCTGGCAGACTGGGCGCTATCTGACTGGCGTGAGCGAGCAGAAACCCTGGCCGTTCAGTGACTGGCCTGCGTCAGGTGCGCGCTGGACTCGGCAGCCGGAGGATGAGGCTGAGTGAGAATCTGGATCATGCGCCACGGCCAGGCTGCGGCGCAGGCTGCCACCGACGCGGAACGTGCGCTGACGGTCGCCGGAGAAGCTGAAGTGCGTCTGATGGCCTCGCTGCTTGAGGGGCAACCATTGGACGGTATTCTCGCCAGCCCTTATGTGCGAGCCCAGCAGACCGCCGCACTGGTCCGCTCGCAGATTGGGTTTGAGCGCGCAATAGCCACCGCACCCTGGCTGACGCCGGATGATGAGCCGAACGACGTGCTGCGCTATCTGGCCGAGCGACCGGAGCAGAACCTGCTGCTGGTCAGTCATCAGCCGCTCGTCAGTCAACTGGTGAGTCTGCTGTGCGAGGGGCATCGCCGTGCCCATGTGCCGATGCCCACCGCCGCATTGGTCTGCATCGAAACCGACTTTGTTGCCGCCGGACTGGGATCACTGGTGCTGCAGCGCACGCCGGCGGAGCAAGGCGCCTGATAAAGACGCTTGTAGGCCACCGCTTGCTGGGATAGTGTTCCCCCATTCGAGTGACGCACCGTCACCGCAATATGACGACATATAACAATAACAATCCTCAAGGGACACGGCATGGGCGCACTGACAACGCAACCAGAGACCGCGCTGGAGTCTTTTTTCCGGCACGAAAGCCTGCGTCCGCGCAGCGACTTCCTTCTCGAGCCCGGGCGCGATGGCCAACTCGTCCGATACAGCTGGGCCGAGGTGGGCGATCAGGCCCGTCGCATTGCCCGCTATCTGCAATCGCTTGACCTGCCTGCGGCCAGCAACATCGGTCTGCTTTCAAAGAACTGCGCGCACTGGATCATCGCCGATCTGGCGATCTGGATGGCAGGGCATGTGTCGGTCCCGCTGCACCCTCACCTGACCCCCGATGCTGCCGGCAAGCTGATCGAGCACGCGGAGTTGCGCGCGCTGTTTATCGGGCCGCTTCCGGCCTGGTCAAAAATCGCCGATGCAGTACCAGACGGGGTTGCCTGTGTGAGCCTGCCAAACGGACCGAAAGGGCAGGGCCTGGCAGGCTGGGAGCAGCTGCTGACAACCTGCGAACCACTTGCCGAGCCGGTTCTTCCGCGTCCGGACCAACTGGCAACAATCATCTATACCTCCGGTACAACCGGCATGCCCAAGGGGGTTATGCTCAGCTTTGCCAGCATGTTTCTGGCGGCGACCAACTACCAGCGGCTTTTCGTGATTTCGGCAACTGACCGCATGCTTTCCTTTCAATCTCTCAGCCACATTGGTGAGCGTCAGTTCATTGAACAGTCGTCGTTGCTGGGCGGGCAGCAGGTGTATTTTGTCGAGTCTGCGGAGACCTTTGTCCGGGATGCCCGCTGTGCCCGGCCAACGCTGCTGTTTGGATCTCCTCGGGTATGGCAGCAATGCATGCGCGCGGTCGAACAGAGCGGGCGTGGGCGCTGGTTGAAGCTGGCTCTGCGCTTGCCTGTTATTGGCCCTTGGCAGGCGCGGCGCGTGCTGGCCTGGCTTGGATTGGACCAGGTTCGTTATGCCGTCAGCGGTGCGGCCCGCCTGGCGCCGGCGGTGCAGCAATGGTTTGCCCGTCTCGGTCTGGTCGTTGTCGAGGGCTATGGCATGACCGAAAACTGCGGCTATTCCCATCTGGGCCGGCCCGGCCGCCCCAAGGCCGGATATATCGGCTTGCCCAATCCCGGTGTCGAGTGCCGACTGGGTGAGCAGGGTGAGATTCTGGTGCGCAGCAAAACGCTGATGATGGGCTACTTCAAGGAGCCGGCGCGTACCGCCGAGGTGCTGGATGAACAGGGCTTCCTGCATACCGGAGATGTTGGTGAGATTGATCAGGAGGGGTTTCTGCGTCTGACCGGACGCGTCAAGGATATCTTCAAAACGTCTCGCGGACGCTACGTGGTGCCGGCACCGATCGAGCAGGTGCTGATGGATCTGCCAGAGGTCGACGAAGCCTGTGTGGTCGGACAGGATTTGCCGCAGCCGCTGGCATTGGTTCGGCTTGGCGACGGGCAATACGAGCGGGCTGATGCCGTCAGGCGCGCGCTGGCAGAGGCTTTGGAACGTCTCAACGCAACACTGGCGAGCAGCGAGCGGTTGGGCTGCGTTGTCGTCGTTGATACCCCCTGGGATGTCGACGGCGGCTTTCGTACGCCAACGCACAAGCTGCGCCGGAACGTGGTGGAAGCCACCTGGCAGGCCCACTTTCACGATTGGCTGGTCAGCGGCCAGAGTGTTGTCTGGCATCAGTCTGAGCAGCGGCAGGAGACGACATGAGCAGTATCTGGAAAACCCCGATTGATCTCGAGCGGCTGAATGCGCCGTCACCCACCATCAACAGCCTGCTGGATATTCGTATCGAAGCTGCCGGCGACGACTGGCTCAGCGCCAGTATGCCGGTGGATGAGCGGACCCATCAGCCCTATGGCATTTTGCATGGCGGTGCCTCGGTAGTGCTGGCCGAGACCGTTGGCAGCATCGCGTCCTATCAGTGCATTGATACCAGCCGCTATTACTGCGTCGGCCTCGATATCAACGCCAATCATCTGCGCGCGGTGCGTTCCGGGCGTGTCACGGCGGTGGCCAAAGCCGTGCATCTGGGGCGAACCACGCATGTCTGGGACATTCGGCTGCATGACGATGCAGGCAATCAAACCTGTATTTCCCGCCTGACCATGGCCATTGTGCCGTTGAAAGCCGAGTAGCACAGGGCAAAAGTGCCAAATATGGGCATGCATTCACGCAGACGTGGGCGCTTGTCCGACGCGGTGCAGGCCGTTAGATTGCGTTCTGCTTAATTCCGCTACGGTCCCGGAGGCCCCCATGCCCATCAGCAGTCACGAAATTCGCTTCTCCCTGCCGCATATTGAAGTCGCCGGCAAGGTCTGGGGAGAGCCCGGCGGCCTGCCGGTGATCGCGCTGCATGGCTGGCTCGATAACGCGGCGACCTTCGATCGCATCGCACCGTCGTTGGAGGGGGTCTATCTGGTTGCGCTGGATCTGCCGGGCCACGGCCTCTCCGGACACATGCCGGCGACCGGCTACAGCCTCTGGCAGCAGGCAGCCACGGTGTTGCAGGTGGCTGAGGATCTGGGCTGGGAGCGCTTTGCCCTGCTTGGGCATTCAATGGGGGCGATTATCAGTGGCGTACTGGCCGGCAGTCTGCCGGACCGCATTATTGCCGCCGCGATGATTGACGGTCTGATGCCGTTTACCTCCGAAGCCGATGACGCTCCGCGGCAGATGGCGCGCTTCTTCAACTCCACGCTGCAGCTGGGCAACAAGCGCAAGCCGGTATACGACAGCGTTGAAAAGGCCGTGTCTGCCCGCGTGCTGGGCGGCACCACGCCGATCTCGAGGGATGCGGCCGCAGCGTTGGTCGAGCGTGGGCTGATGCCCCACGATGGCGGCTGGACCTGGCGTACCGATCCGCAGCTGATGCTGCCGTCGCCGCTGCGCTTTACCCAGCGTCATGCGTCTTCATTCATCGAGAACATCACGGCGCCGACCTGTCTGGTACTCGCCAATCAGGGTGTCATGCACAAACACCCCGAGGTGCTGGCCCGCATTGATGCCTTCGAGCACCTGACCGTGCACCGGGTCGACGGCGGCCACCACCTGCATCTGGAAGAGCCGGCGCCGCAGGTCGCGGCGATTCTGAAAGACTTCTACACAAGCTTGAGCTGACCGCCAGGGCGTCACGCGCTATTCTCTGAGCAGGTTCATTGCGTTGCCGGCTTCTCGGCAACCAGTTCTGTGCGCTACGGCCTGGTGTGCCGGAGCGCGTCTAGGGAGACGCATGGCTTTATTGGTTCGTACTCTGCCGCTGTTGGTAGGTGGCTTCATGTTGGCGGGTGGCTCGGGGGCTCAGGCAGCGCAGGCGCTGGAGCAACTGGTGGTCAGTCCGTTTCCCCATTCCCGGATTGTCAGCGAAGGCCTCTCTGCACAGATCGATCACCCGGTCGTGATCGGCAGTGTAAGGCGCATTAACAACCAGCTGCGCGCTGAACGTGAGATCCGCGTAAGCGGCGAGCTGGCGCAGCTCACCTGGGAGATCACCGACGGTTACCCACCCGAAGATGCCTTTCGCCACGTTCTCGGTCAATTGGTCGAGCAACCCCACACCCTTCTTTACGCCTGCGACGGCCGTGAATGCGGCAGCAGCAGCCTGTGGGCCAATCAGGTTCTGCACAACTCGCAGTTATATGGTCCGGAGGACGGTCAGCGCTACCTGGCACTGCGGCTGGATACCGAACCGCAGCGCTTTGTCTCGCTCTACTCGATTACCCGCGGCAACCGCCGCAGCTATCTGAATCTCGAGCAGACCACGCCGACTGACGCGGTCGAACAGGCGCTGTATCCGACACCTTCGACGCTGCTCAAGGTGCTGCGCTCGGAAGAGCAGCTTACGCTGCCGGCGATGGCCGGAGACGCCGAGCTGATGGCCAGCTGGAGTCGTTTGCTGGTGCGCATGATGCGCCTGGACTCGCTGCTGCGGGTGCAGCTTGATGGCGCCGATGCGCCAGCGCTGGCAGAGACCCTCAAGGCAGCGGGCGTGGCTGCGCAGCGCCTGACCCTGGGCAGCCCGGAACCGGCAGAGGGCGCGATTATCCGGAAGGTACGCTGAGCGTTTCAGCGCTGCCGGCTGGCGGGCTGCAGCAGCAGTCGATCCGGCAAGGCCTGAATCGACAGCCAATCGAACAACTGCGTGCGATAGCGGCCCTCATTGAACATCTCGGCCTGATCGCGTGCGTGATCATCCAGCGGGTTGCCGGCCTGCCCCAGCGGGTTGATGCCCAGGCTGGCATTGGGGTCCGACAGATCAATCAGGCGCCGGGTGGACGGGCCGGCCTTGATGCGGTAATGCTGCTCGCCGCGGTCGAAGGCCATGTTGTTGAGCGTCTCGTTGCCACCATTGACCGCTACCGGTTCGCTGTTCAGATAGCTGCCAAAGGGGAGGCGCTCGGCCAGTGCGTGCTGGTGCTGCAAACTGGCCAGACGTGACCATTGCCACTGCCCGGGCTCCTTGCCAAAGTCGGCAACCAGACCCGCAATTGCGTTCTGCCAGGCGTGCTGAATAGCCGACTGGCGGCCATCAAGGCTTGGCTGCTGGCGGTTATCCCACCAGGGCGAGGTGGGTTTCCAGTACAGGCTGGCGAGGGTCTTCTCAGCCATGAAGGTGTTACGGAAGAAGCTGTAGCGCGGCCCCAGTTCGTCGGCAAACAGCGCCTCCGAGAGCGCATCCTGCCAGCGCTGGAAGATGCTGGCCGCGGCGCTGTCCTGGGCGTAGCGTCCGTCCCAGCTGGCGAGCAGGGCGGCGGCAGCGGCTGCCGGTTCGCGCAGGTCCTCGGGCAATTGCTCGGCGTCAAGCAACGGCAAGGCATCGGCGACCATGCTCAGGGCAACCGGGCGTTGGTCGTCCAGCTGAAAGGCCTTGAAATCCGACAGGTCAAATTGATCCTTGCTCGCCAGCAGCTGCTCCAGCCGCTGGGCGCGATCAGTCGGGGCGTAATAGCCGGGCAGCTTGCGCCGCGGATTGCGTTCCGGGTACGGGTTGTTGGTCGAGAACAGAATCCCGTCGCGCGGGTTGATGATCCGCGGGTTGTTCTCGAAAGGCTGATAGCCGAGGAAATCGTCACGGCCGGAGCCGCCATTGAGCAGCGAAAAGCCGTTGCTGCTCTGCGGCCAGCGTTTCAGTTTGCCGATCGCCCACATGGCAATGTTGTTGTCTACGTCGGCATACAGCAGGTTCAGGCCCGGCGCGCCGTGCAATGCCGCCGCCGCTTCAAACTCGCTCATGCTGGTGGCGCGGGTAAAGCCGTAAAAGGCGCGTGTCGAGTCGCTGTCGGGGTCGAGAAAACTCCAGAACAGGCTGACCGGCTGACGTTCCATACTGCCCGGCAGGTCGTTGATGATGGGGCCGTGGCGGCTGCTGCGAGTGCGGATCAGGCGATCTTCCTGACCCCGAATCTTGATCACTTCCTCATGAACCTTGAGCGGCTCCCAGTGATCAACCGCCCAGACCTGCTCGGGATTATCGGGGTTGGCGCGCTCGCGGTAGAAGTCGACGTCATCGTTCATCAGCATGGTCAGGCCCCAGGCGTGATGACGGGTCTGGCCGAGCAGCGGGAAGGGAATGCCTGCCAGAAAATGGCCATAGACCTCGCTGTCCGGCGTGCGGATGTGGGCCTCGTACCACACTGCCGGAGCGGCGAATCCGATGTGCGGGTCGTTGGCCAGCAGCGGCGCACCGCTGGCACTGTGCTCGGCGTTGACGGCCCAGGCGTTGCTGCCAAGGAACTGGCCGCTCGGGAAGGTACGTTCGACCTGGCTGATCTGCTCCAGCATCGGTGTCAGCAGCTCGATATAGGGCTGACCCGAAGAGCGCACGGGCGGCAACTGGTCCGGCCAGCTGGGCACCAGATCGCGGTAATGGCGCTCGCTCAGAGTACCCCTGATACTGTCGACCAGGGCATCGGTCTTGAAGGCCTCGGCAAAGGAGTAGGCCATGTAGCCCATGGTGTTGGCGATGTCTTCGGTAGTGAAGTAGTCCGGTCGCGTCAGCAGCAGGCGGTACTCGACCGGCATGCCGCCGTGATCGATGTATTGGTTGATGCCGTCCTGGTAGGCGTGAATCAGCCGAACGTGCGGGCTATCCGGCTCGGCGTCCAGGCGCGCCGCATAATCTCGCGCGTGGCGGCTGATGCCGAGTGAGCGGAAGAACCGATCGGTTTCGAATGAGTCGGCACCGAACAGTTCTGCCAGGCGCCCGCCACCGATGCGGCGCAACAGATCCATCTGGAACAGACGGTCCTGCGCGTGCACATAACCCAGCGCTCGGTAGGCATCTTCCTCGTTGGTCGCGTCGATATGCGGCACGCCCCAGGCGTCGTAAAACACCGCTACCGGCCCTTGCAGGCCCTCCAGTTGC
Organism: Halopseudomonas sp. MFKK-1; assembly: GCF_027474385.1. Lineage (NCBI taxonomy): Bacteria > Pseudomonadati > Pseudomonadota > Gammaproteobacteria > Pseudomonadales > Pseudomonadaceae > Halopseudomonas > Halopseudomonas sp. MFKK-1. The sequence continues at coordinate 3,459,242 of NZ_CP114836.1, read as the reverse complement.
AGCTCACCTTCGCGCTTTGCCTGAGCCGAATGCACTATCCAGAGCACCGTCAGTGCAGCTAAGGTCAACAGCACGACAAGACAGATCAGCAATTTCACAGAGCGATTGGTACGAGCGTTCACGATGAGCCTTGTGCAGCAAAAAAGAGTTTCGGCATGATGATCACGCCGGTGGGCTGCGTCAATCAGGTTCAGCCGGGATTGTTAAGGAGTAACAGCAAGATGGCACAGAGAGTCGCCCTGGTTTTGGGCAGCGGCGGTGCGCGGGGCTATGCGCACATTGGCGTGATTGAAGAAATTGAACGCCGGGGTTACGAGATTGCCTGCATTGCAGGCTGTTCGATGGGCGCGGTTGTGGGGGGGATCCATGCTGCCGGCCGGTTGGCCGACTACCGGGACTGGGTCTCCGGGCTGGATTATCTGGATGTGATTCGGTTGCTGGATATCGGCTTCGGCAATCTCGGCGCCATTCGCGGGGAAAGGGTATTTGGCCGTATTCGCGAGATTCTCGGCGAAATGGAGATCGAGGACCTGCGTATCCCGTTTACCGCGGTGGCGACCGACCTGACCAATCAGCAGGAAGTCTGGTTTCAAAGCGGCTGTCTGCATCAGGCGATGCGCGCATCGGCGGCGATTCCCAGCCTGTTCTCGCCGGTGAAGCAGGGCCATCGTGTGCTGGTTGACGGCGGTCTGCTCAACCCGCTGCCGATTGTCCCGGTGGTGTCGGCGCACTGCGATCTGATCATGGCGGTCAACCTCAACTCGATTGAAAGTACCCACTACCGTATGCCGGTCATCGAGCGCCCGGCGCCAATACGTCAGCAATGGGATCAGTGGATGGCGGCAATCAAGCCGTCCTGGCTGGGACGCAGGGTCGACGAGGCCGGTTCTGACGACGATCTCGCGCTGCTGGCGGCCGAAGGTGAAGCGTCGATGGAGCTGGTGCATTCACGCCGTCAGGATACGCGTGCACCGGTGGAGGTGGAGCCACCACCGGGCCCGGCCAGCATGCTCGAGCTGGTCAACCTGTCGTTTGAGGCCATGCAGTCCTCGCTCACCCAATACAAGATTGCCGGCTATCCGCCCGATGTCATCTTCAATGTGCCCAAACGGCTGTGCCGGTTCTTCGAGTTCTACCGTGCGCCGGAGTTGATCGAACTGGGCCGCATGGTCGCCAGTGATACCCTGGACCAGTTCGAGCGCCGCCACTGCTGAGCGGCAGGAAAATAGGCTTGTGCCTCTGTCGCTGCTAGAATCCGCCGATTGAGTTTGATGTCCCGTCGGTGGAGAGCAGCATGACCCAGACCATTCGTTTGACCGAGTACAGCCACGGCGCCGGTTGCGGCTGCAAGATTTCACCCAAGGTGCTGGACGAGATGCTCGCGGTCGGTCAGCCCGGCCCGGCGTTTGAGCGGCTCTGGGTGGGCAATGACAGCCGTGATGACGCTGCCGTATTCGGCCTTGACGCCGAGCAGGGCATTGTCAGCACCACCGATTTCTTCATGCCCATTGTTGATGACCCCTTCGATTTCGGCCGCATTGCAGCGACCAATGCGATCAGCGACATCTATGCCATGGGCGGCACGCCGATGATGGCCATTGCCATTCTGGGCTGGCCGGTCAATCTGCTGCCTGCCGCGGTTGCCGGCGAAGTGCTGGCAGGTGCCCGCCAGGTGTGCGCCGAGGCCGGCATGCCGCTGGCGGGCGGCCACTCGATTGATGCCCCGGAGCCGATCTTTGGCCTGGCCGTGACCGGCCACGTGCTGCGCAGCCAGCTCAAGCGAAACGATCAGGCCAAAGCCGGCGCGCGCCTGTTTCTGACCAAACCGCTGGGCATCGGTATCCTGACCACTGCAGAAAAGCAGAAGAAACTGCGCCCCGAGGATGCCGGCGTAGCCCGCGATCTGATGTGCCAGCTGAACAGCCCGGGCCAGCGTTTTGCCGCACTGGAAGGGGTGCAGGCGATGACCGATGTCACCGGTTTTGGCTTGCTCGGGCACCTGACCGAAATGGCCGAAGGCGCCAACCTCAAGGCGCAGCTGCAGTTTGCCGCCGTACCCAGGCTGCCGGCAGTGGACTACTACCTTGAGCAGGGCTGTGTGCCCGGCGGCACGCTGCGCAATTTCGACAGCTACGGCCACAAGATCGGCGCCCTTGGCGAAGCCCAGAAGCAGTTGCTCTGTGATCCGCAGACCAGTGGCGGGCTGCTGGTCGCGGTTGCGCCTGACGGTGAAGCCGAGTTTCTGGCGCTGGCGGCTGATCTGGGGCTTGAGCTGGGCTGTATTGGTGAGCTGGTCGAGTACGACCAGGGCCCGCGCGTCGAGGTGATCTGATGCGCGACAACACCGAGGATTTTCGCTCACTGTTCCTCAACGATGTGCCGTTGATGGATGTGCGAGCGCCGGTCGAGTTTGATAAAGGAGCCTTTCCCCAGTCGGTCAACCTGCCGCTGATGGTCGACGTGGAGCGGCAGAAAGTCGGCACCATGTATAAGCAGCAGGGCCAGCAGGCCGCCATTGCGCTGGGTCACAGCCTGGTCTGCGGCAAGGTCAAGCAGGCGCGGGTCGACGCCTGGCTGGCGCATGTCAAGGCCAACCCCGAAGGCTACCTGTACTGCTTTCGCGGCGGCCTGCGTTCGCAACTGGTTCAGCAGTGGCTGGCCGACGCCGGCGTGCAGTATCCGCGGGTGGTTGGCGGCTACAAGGCCATGCGCCGCTTTCTGATCGACACCCTGGACGCTGCGGCGCTGGAATGCTCGCCGATTCTGGTGGCCGGCATGACCGGTACCGGCAAGACCGAAGTGATCACTGCGCTGGATAACAGCCTGGATCTGGAAGGGCGCGCCAATCACCGTGGTTCCAGCTTTGGCCGTCATGCCACGCCGCAGCCGGCGCAGATCGATTTTGAAAACCGGCTGGCGATTGACGCCCTCAAGCTGCGCGCCGCCGGCGTAACACAGATCGTGCTGGAAGACGAAGGCCGCATCGTCGGCAGTTGCTCGTTGCCGCTGACGCTCTACCGGGAAATGCAGGAAGCACCGTTGGTCTGGCTGGAAGACAGCTTTGAGAACCGCGTTACCCGTATCCTTGGCGACTATGTAGTCAACATGCTGGCCGAATACCGCGACCAGCAGCCGGACGACCCGGAAGCCGCCTTCGCTGCGTTTGAAACCTATCTGCTGGGCAGCTTGCAGCGCATCTACAAGCGGCTGGGCGGCGACCGCCACAGCGAGCTGAACGCGCTGATGGAAGCGGCGCTGGCCGAGCAGAAGCGCACCGGCGATGTGCATGCCCACCGCGGCTGGATCGAAGGGCTGCTGACCCACTACTACGACCCGATGTACGTCTATCAGCGCGAAAACAAGCGCTCCCGCGTGGTGTTCAGCGGCGATCAGGCGGAGATCGTCGCGTGGTTGCGTGACCAGCATCAGCGCCAGGCATGATGCATGAACAACAGGCCTGACTTTGGTCGAACCGTGACTCGCAGCGTTGCTACTATCCTGCGTGTCCGAGCGCCGGTGGGCGCTCTTCTAGAGTCAGGAGTTAACGTATGAGCATGGAGTTTTCCGGTAAGGTTGTTTTGATCACCGGCGCAGCTGCCGGCATCGGCAAGGCTACCGCTGAGGCCTTCGCCGCCGCAGGCGCGCGGGTCATCGCATCTGATATTGACGCTGAACAGGGCGAAGCCACCGCGCAAGCCATTCGCGCGGCCGGCGGTGATGCGCGCTTTGTTGCCTGCAACGTTGCCGATGCAGAACAGGTCAAAGCGCTGATCGCCGGAATCGAAGCCGACTACGGTCGTCTGGACTGCGCCTTCAACAACGCCGGTATCGAAATCGAGCAGGGCAAGCTGGCCGACGGCGATGAAGCCGTGTTTGACCGCATCATGGACGTCAACGTCAAGGGCGTCTGGCAGTGCATGCGCTTCCAGATTCCGCTGATGCTGAAGAACGGTGGTGGCTCCATCGTCAACACCGCTTCTGTCGCTGCCCTGGGCGCTGCCCCCAAGATGAGCATCTACGCCGCCAGTAAGCACGCAGTGCTGGGCCTGACCCGCTCTGTGGCTGTTGAGTACGCCAAGCAGGGTATTCGCGTCAACGCCGTCTGTCCCGCGGTTATCGACACCGACATGTTCCGCCGCGCCGCTGCCATTGAACCGCGCAAGGCCGAGTTTGCTGCTGCCATGCACCCCGTTGGCCGCATTGGCCGTGCCGAGGAAATCGCGGCTGCCGTGATGTATCTGTGCGGCGAAAACTCCGGCTTCACCACGGGGATCGCGCTGCCGGTTGACGGCGGCAGTACCTGTATCTGACAGACTTGCCCGGCAACTCGACGGCGGCCCTTTTACGGTCGCCGTTTTGGTATGGGCGCGCCAAATGCGGCTCAGCCAGTTGGACACACCGAAGCTTTCAGGCGATTATCCGAGCAGCGCTGCACTCCCATGCAACAGCAGCACTCGTGCGCCGATACCGGTGCGCGAGTGGGCTGATCTGGCGTGGCAATGGACGCAGAAAAGGACGTAACAGTTGCTGATGGCCATAGGAATGAAGTCATGAGTCAGGAGCTTATCCCAGCCAGTTTGCCGCCGAGCACAGTGCTCACCGATGCGGAGAAACAGGCATTTGCCAGCAGACGCAAGTCGCTGGTCTCAGAGTTGCGGTGCTTGTCCGGCATGCCTGAAGTTGTATCCAGCCTCAATCAGGACACCGTCTACAAACTGGTGATGACCCCGGAAGGCGCGCAGCTGTACCGCGATGCTCAGGGCAACATCAAAGGCGTGTTCTACAAGGATGGCAAGATCGTCGAGCACGCCAAATTTCAGGAAGTCGGCCCGTCGATGATGAAAGCTGCCAAGGCGGTCGGCGCGCAGGTGCTGCTGGTCAGCATCGCGATGCAGCTTAATCGTATCGAAGAGCAAGTCTCGAAAGTCTTTAAAGAGTTTCATGGCGACCGGCTCGCGGAAATTGAAGCCGGCAAGTCGCTATTTAGTCAGGTTTGCGGCATGCAGGACCCAGTCAAGCGCGAGGGGCTCGCGTTGCATGCCATCGCGGAGCTGACCCGAGGGTTTGAGAAGACGGTCAGCGCGCTGGCGCGGCAAATTGCCGAACTCCCGGACCAGAAACTCTCCTTTTTCGATAACTGGGTCGGCAACAAATCCCGCGAGGCCGAAGAGAAGCACCAGATTGCGATGGAGTCCTTCTCGGCCTGTCTGAATGCCCTGCAGACCATGGCACGTTGTCATCTGTTCCTGGATGAGCGTGAGGTGGCGCTGCAGCTGGTTGACTCGGGGCTCGGCAAAATCGAGAAGGCAGGGATCGACGTAGCAGCTGTTCGCGCGCGTCTGGCGCCCAAGGTAAACAACACCTTCCCTGAGCAAAGCTGGAAGCAGTTTATCGAATATCGCAAAACGTTTAGCTCCTCTCACATCGCGGACCTTATCAACCCGCAGCACGATGTGGTCGAGCTAGAAATCAGTCCAGCCGAAATCATGGGGAGCATGCATGCGTAACTGCGCAAAATGTGAAAGAGAATTGGAGGCTGGCGAAGCGGAGTATTGCCCGGCCTGTGCCTCCAGCAAATCGCACAAAATCAAAAAAATCCTTGAGGTAGCAGGGCCGATAGCGCTGGCTGCAGCGGGCATCGCATTCAAGCTGTTGCGCAGGAAGTAGATATCCGCCAACCGAATGGCTGGCAGCGACGCTAGATGGAATCAACGGAAAAATACAATAAGACAGGGAGCGAAAATGGCTAAATATTGTGCTGAGTGCAGTACGGAACTGGTTGGCGAGGCGCCTCAATGCCGAAGCTGTGGTGCTGTTCGTGGTGACTTCGTTTACAAGAGTCGGGTTGCTGCTGCGGCGCTGGCGTTCTTCACCGGCATATTCGGTGTACATCGGTTCTATCTCGGCCAGTGGTGGGGCGTTTTCTATCTGCTGTTCTGCTGGACCTATATCCCGGCACTGGTGGCGTTTGTTGAGGGTATTGTGATTCTGTCCACCTCGCAAAAAGCCTGGAACGACAAGTACAACAAGGGGCTCTCGCTCGGTATTGAGAAGGGCGGTGTTGTTATTGTCGTACCGCTTATCTTCTTGACCATTTTCAGCATTGGCATGCTCGCGGCTATCGCCTTGCCGGCCTATCAGGACTACACCCGTCGCTCGCAGATCCTTGAGTCTCATCAGTTGGCAGAGCAGCTCAAACCCTTGGTGGAAGACTACTTGCAGCAGCACCAGGAGTGGCCGGAGAGGTACAGTCAGCTTGCTGCGGGTGACATTGTGATCCCTGAAATGGTGGACTCGGTAGAGATTAATACCGGCGCCATTATTGTTTGGCCGGCCTCCAGCATTGGCGTACACGGTTACATGATGTATTCGCCCCTGCGCTATGGCGAGGGGATCAAGTGGCGCTGCACCGAGTCGACCGTGGAAGCGAAGTACCTTCCCGGGTCCTGCCGCTAAGGCACTTCTGTTGCTGTCGTGCCCGCTGATGCGCGGCCGATGGCAGCCACTGATTGACCGGGCAGAGTGTCCGCTCGCCCGGACGATATCCTTACAACAACAAGAGAACCCTTCAGATGAGTGACTACCAGTCCCGCAGTGACAAGGTCTACGCCAAGCAACTGATGCAGGCCGCCAACAAAGAAGCCACCGCCTTCCTCAATCTCAAGGCCACCGCCGAGCGCAAAGACGGCGCGATTCCAGAGAAATACCGTGAGCTGATGTCTATCGCTGTTGCTTTGTCTACCCAGTGCTCCTACTGCATCGATGCCCACGTCGAGAACGCGGTCAAGGCGGGTGCCACCAAGGAAGAGCTGGCTGAAACCGTATTTATCGCCTCTGCGCTGCGTGCCGGTGCTGCGGTGGGGCATGGGTTGCTGGCGATGAAGTTGTTTGAAGAGCATTCGGGCTGCCTAGCAGCACTGGATCAACGCCTCAACTGAGCGCAGTTGCAGATGGCGCATGACTTCAATAGTGCGAGAGCCAGGGCTGAAGACTAACCGGCAATTCAGGGCGGGTTATTCGATCACCGTACAGCCATCTGGCATCGACAAGGAGACACCGTTGTTCGGTTGCTCAGCCTGGGTGTCAGCCCAGTCAAGATGTAATGCAAAGGAGAGTGCAGGTTATGCGTATATTTTTTGCTGTTCTATGTGTGATTGTTCTGCAGGGGCTTGCTCATGCGCAGTCTGCTACCGACGAGTACGACTATTTTATGTCGGAAGAGCTGCGCTTGCTGTCCTCAGCAGACGGCACTGAGCTGATGTCACAAGTAAATATGGGCGTGAATTCCGCAGCGAAGATTCAGCCATTGCTGCATGCGCAGCAGCTCGCAGAGTACCGTCGCATTCTCAATAGCGGTGTTGCGATGGCAGGTTTTCCGATGACCGAGACCCAGCAGCTCACTTTGAACGCGAGCATAAACGAGGCGTTGGCTGGGTCTGATCGGGTGTCGGTTGCCGAGTTGTCAGATGCTCAGACGGTGATGTATTCGGCGATTAGTGTAAATAAGCTCGATGACGCGTCAGCTGTTTTAGAGGTGCTGGTAGGCGTCGCTGATTGGTCGGGAGTTCGGGAGCGAAAAGAAGAGGGCCCGGTTGCTGCGTTGGTAAAGTCTACCGTCTGGGTGAGTGTTTTTCGGAAAAACGTGGTTTGGGATGATGTGTCCCTTGAAGGGCAGTTGTCATATCCGAAGATCGAAGCGGACGTACTGGCAGCTCATCGAAGCCAAATTGATAAGGTGCTGCTGGCGTTCTGAACGCCAGTTCGGTTGGTGCTGCAGCTTCCTGTTTAGTGCGCGCTCATGCGGTCGCTAGTACGCATTTTCTCGCTGTGGGATCGTGTGCGTTTACTACTCGCGTTACCCGATAGATAACGTTGTCGTTTAGCGGCGCGCACGGCTCTCAGCCGTGCGGATTAAACCACGTTGAGCATCGGGATCGGTCAGTTCAGCGCAACATCGTTCAGCGCTTGAACGCCGTTGAGGGCAGCGCTCCGTCGCAAGATAAGTGAGCCAGAGAATTGAGGACGCCATGTACACAGACGAAGATTTGTACGCAGCAGTAAAGGACGGTGTGCTGGATGAAGCGGCAGTTGAGCGTTTCCGCAGCTTTGTGTCAGGTCGCGCCCATACCCGCCTGGTGGATGAAGAGAACTTCCGGCTGATATCCGGCTTTAACGACATCTTCGTCAGCATCGCAGCGTTCATCCTGCTGGCGTCGGCGGGCTGGGTGTTTGGCCTGCAGTCGCCAGCATTGGGCTTCTGTGTGGTTGCGCTGCTGTCGTGGGGGTTGTCGGTATTCTTCGTCAAACGCCGCAAGCTGGCACTGCCTGCGGTGCTGCTGTTGGCATCCTTTGTACTCAGTACGGTTGCGTTCCTGGTCTTTGCGCAGGTTGCGGCGGGAATAGAGAAAGACACCGCGATCATGGTTGCTACCGCCATCGGTGCGATCGCGGCCTGGGCGCATTGGCACCAGTTTCATGTACCGATCACCGTCGCTGCCGGTGTCGCCAGCCTGCTTGCGTTCCTGCTGGCGCTGCTGATGCAGATTGAAGGCTTGCGCGAGTTCACCAACTACTTCCTCTGCTGCGCAGGGCTGGCCACCTTCCTGCTGGCGATGCGCTGGGACGCGCAGGACGTTGATAGAACCACCAGAAAGTCAGATGTTGCCTTCTGGTTGCACCTGCTGGCTGCCCCGTTGATCGTGCATCCGGTGTTTTCTGCGCTGGGTCTGTTTGACGGCAATGGCGGGCTGTTCGGCATTGCTGCCGTCATTGTCCTTTACCTGCTGTTGGCGGTTGTTTCCATCACCGTGGATCGCCGTGCGTTGATGGTGTCGTCACTGATCTACGTGGTGTACGCCTTCGGCGAACTGTTCGAGACCTACGGCTCGCTTAGCTCCAGCCTGGCTATCTCCGGGCTGTTTATCGGCTCCATGCTGTTGCTGCTGTCAGCGTTCTGGCATCGCAGCAGAGAGATACTGCTGCACGTATTGCCACAGGTGGTGGGCAGATACGTACCGCCAACGAACTGAACATCCCGTCGGACTGCTCCCAGCTCAAGTGCGTGATCTACTGACTTTGGATGTACTCCAGCTACGCCAACCGGCTGGCCGGGCGCAGCCAGTGGAGCAGGGCAAATGATCCTACTGGCCGCCGGACACCCGCCGCTGGCAGTGGGTTTGGCAATCTGCGGTTTGCGGGCAGAGCGGCGTACCAACGGAGCTTCGCCTGTGTAACCCCACAGGGAATAAGTGCTTTACCCGTCAGGGAGACAGCGCTATTTTCTTTGTATGGAAAGCCGCCATGTCACGAGAGCCCAAGGATGGTGCCCATCTTCACTCCCTGTCTATTCATCTATCAGCAACCTCGGTCGAGGCGGCGTGCCCGCGCCTGCGCGCTCGACATTGGCGGGTAGGGGAGTGATTGAAGCGTGAATATGAAGCGGTCAAGCGAATACGGATTGGGTTGCGCTGCTGATCGTAAGTTATTGCTTATAAAGAGTTTTATTTTTCTAGCGGGGCGGCGGGAGGTGTTGTTATGAGGAAGTCACTCATATGCAGTTATGAAGCCGTCGGTCCAATCAGCTGTTAACTGCAATCGGAAAGGAGTTCGGATGAACTATCAGGCGGTAAATTTCAAAAACAAGTTGGGTCTTTTCAATGAGCAGTGGTCACCTAAGGTGATTGCTGAGATGAATGACTATCAGTTCAAGGTCGTTAAAATTCAGGGCGAGTTCGTGTGGCATGACCACAAAGATACAGATGAAACTTTCATCGTGCTTGAGGGTAGTCTCAGAATCGATTTCAGAGATGGGCATGTGAATCTCTCTGAGGGCGAAATGTACGTTGTCCCTAAGGGAATCGAACACAAGCCTTTTGCGGAAAATGAGGCGAAAGTTTTGCTTATCGAGCCGCGGGGAGTTGTGAATACTGGCGAGGAGACTGGGAGCCAAACAGCTGAAAACGATGTTTGGATCTAAAGCAGTTAACAATCGCAGGCACGGCGACGTCTTTTCCATTGCGGCTTCGCCTCCATTCCAAAGCCGCGCATGCTGTGGGCGTTATGTGTTGTGAGTCGGCATGGAAGAAATGAAAGACTACATAGATAGGTTTCAAGGGATTCAACCCCCTCATCTTGCGTTCTACGGTCAAGCTATTAGGTTCAATTTGGAGTCTGCACTTGCTTCTGTTCAATTCCTTGTACAGTGCCTAGAGGCCTCAAACACAGCAGAAGATCTTGATAGCCTCACTGACCCAATTCTTGACTCTATACAAAATTTATTAATTCATACCGCTAGCCTTTCTAAGTATTTTTGGCCCATTAGCAAGGGTGTTGATAACGTTCATAAAAAGCGCGCTCAAAATTTACGCAAAACTTTTAATATAAAAAGTGATAGCGCTATTCGAAACAAAGATCTAAGGAATCATCTTGAGCATCTAGATGAGAATCTAGATAAATATTTGTGGTCGAAACCTATAGTGGGACATGTGTACCCGGCATATGTAGGGCCTGAGATGCGAAGAGACGAAGTTCCGTATCACTTTTTTAGAGCGTTTTTTACAGAGTCAGGCATCTTTGAATCTCTTGGCGTAAGGCTGGATATTCAGCCAATTATTGATGAAATCTACGAAATTTACCGGGGGTCGCCTGATGGTGAAAACACATAACAAGGTTATTAACTACGCGCCTCCGGCGCCGGACGCAGCAAAGCTGCGCCGGTTATAACGGCGTTAAAAGTCATGAACGATTGTACCCAGTGCCAAGATCTACAAGTAAGATTTGAAATCTCACACCCGTCAGAGCTTAGGAAGGCCATGAGGGTAGCGAAGGATAATGTCGCCGATGGAACTCTCAGTGTTGTTGGCGGAAACGATGAGGCCTGGACTACTCCATTTGATCAAGCTTCTGTTGAAGGTCCGTGGGATGATATCGTCCATTACAAATTCAAGTGCAATCACTGCGGCATGCAATTTTCACTGTCAGCTGAAACATACCATGGAAGGGGTGGCTCATGGGCTGCGCACGGATAGAAAAGACTTTTAACAAGGCCATTAAATTCGCTCCCTACGGTCGCCGGACGCTCGCAAGCTCGCGCCGTTTATGGCGGCGTTAGTTGAATTTTTTGGCAGCCTTCGGAGCGAATAAATGAACACAGAAGAAAGAATAAATAAAATATTTGAAGGATATATTCTCAAGAAGGGTGTCAAGAAGGAGGTCGCAGGGCTTATTGAGCATCTAACATTGTCTGACGTTGATATATTATTGGATAAGGTGGAAAGTATTGGTGATGTAGATGATTACGCCAACGAATTGGAGACGAGTATTCCCGTTGAAAGATTCTTTGCATTTATAGACTTGATTGGCGCGTTAATTATTTTTCTGGGTTCTGATGCGGTAAAAAAGGCTGGTGAAAGAAGTTCATCGAAAAGCAGATATATGCCATGGGTGATAAAGTTTATTCAGGATGAAAGGTTCTATAAACAGGTCAAAGAGCAGCTGCCGGCAAAGTATAGATAACGTCTTATCGATTGCTGGCGTAATGCAGGTGTCATCTACCAATCCGATGCACGCGGAGCAAGCTACGTGCCAAAATTATCGCGGTATCGTTGTGTTTTTTTATCGCAATAATTTTCCATTATGTAACTCAATTGTTCGGGGCTTTAGAATTCGAGAATAATCAAACATCGACAGGAGCTGAAAATGAAAAAACTCATATTTATCTTCATGCTTTTTCTGTCGGCTAGTGTTAGAGGTCAGCCGATTCCGCCGCCGGTAAATTTGCCGATCCCAAATATCCAACAGGAAACGCATGTTTGGTGTTGGGCTGCGGTGGCGCAGCAAATAATTTATGCGACAAGAGGGGCGGCACAGACGCCTGCCCAATGTGCGTTAGTTGCAATGGCTAATAACGTTCATCCAAATTATTGTTGTGCCGGAATAGGTAATCCTGCCTGTGTTAGAACAGGTTCTATGCAACAGATTCAATACTTGATAGGTTAGTTTGGAGGGCGCTTTAGTACTTTGGCACCGCCTACGGATCCAATGACGTTGTATCAAACTCTGAGCTCTGACCGAGCAATAATATTACACGTTAGTTCTGGTCAGATGTCGTCGCACGTTGTTGTATTGACTGGAATGTCATTTGTACCGAATGGCTTTGGTGGTATTGAGCCGGTATTGCATATAAATGACCCGCTGTCATATTTTAATCAACCGGTGCCATATAGTGCACTTGTTTCTATTTGGATCGAGGCGTTAGTTGTCAATTGAAAACGCTTTAACAGGCAGCTAGAGCCGTGCACGGCATATACCGGGTCGTGCTATTGCCCGACTCCTATCCGCAAGCTGATACGCATAATGAATAGTCATCATGAACATCACTGATCTGTCCCCCTGCTTTTGCACCAATGACGTCGCGGCCTGCCGTGACTTCTACACCCGCTACTTCTCGGCAGACGCTATTTTCGATTGCGGCTGGTATGTCAATCTGCGCATCGGTGCTGATGGCCCGACGCTGCAATTTATGCAGCCTCAGGAGGGGATGCCGGTGTTTGCCGGCACGGGTGTGATGCTCAATTTCAAGGTTGATGACGTTGATGCTGAGCACGCCAGGCTGGTTGAGGCCGGTTTGAAGGTTGCCATGCCGCTGGAGGATCACCCATGGGGTGACAGGGGGTTCTCGGTTACGGACCCTATCGGCAACGCGGTCTATCTCTTTTCCGATCGTGAGCCCGCTGATGAATTTAAGCAGTATTATCTAGCCTGACGGTACCGGTAGGACTGCAGCTACGAGGGCTGCCGGTTTTTGGCTTTCGCTGTCATGCACGTGGGACCTTGTCTCCGAAGAGAGTTACCGCATTGGATGCCTTGACCAATCATGAGTTGCAGTTGGGTATTCTTGAGCTGGATCACGCCATTTATCTTCACGATCAGTGGTTTAGAAATCTGCTCAAGGTTTTAATTGCGCACGTACCTGCGGAGCGGGCGGATCTGTGCGTTGATGCGCACTTGCATTGCTCCTTCGGCAAGTGGCTGGCGGGTGACGCTGCTCGCCTGCTCGATGACCGGGATGAGTACGTTGCGCTGCAAAAGGCGCATGAGGTGGTACATAGCGAGGCTCGGAAGTTACTGCAACTGTCGGCGGATGGCCTGGTGATCCCGCCGGCAGAATGGGACTTTTTTGAGCGTTGCCGGGAGACGATGCGGTTATCGGTGCTGAGTGCCCGGGACAGGTTTGCCGAAGTTGCCAACAACCGTGATCCGCTTACCGAAATTCAGACGCGGCGGGGCTTGCTGACGGAACTGCGCAAACAGCAGGCGCTGGTGGAGCGGGGCAGGCAGGCTTGTGCTCTGGCGCTACTGGACCTTGATCACTTCAAGAAGGTGAATGATACCTATGGCCACGTAGCCGGTGACGTGGTCCTGGTTGATGTGGTGCAGTGCGTCAAGGCGCATCTGCGGCCCTATGACCGCATTTATCGCTATGGCGGTGAGGAGTTTATCGTCTGCATGCCTGATACCACTGTGGAACAGGCGGGCGAGATCATGGATCGGTTGCGACTGTCCATCGCCCGGCTGGATTTCGAGTTTGCCGATATTCAGGTCACGGCCTCGTTCGGAGTGGCGGCGTTGGCGGGCTCAATGCCGGTCGAGGACGCCATCGGCCGGGCGGACAGGGCCATGTATGAAGCGAAGGCTGCAGGCCGCAATCGGGTAGTGCTTCAGCGCTGACGGAGTTCGGGCCTGCGCAGCGCTGGGGTCAGATTCCCAGATAGCCGGCGATCAGGAAGGCCTCGCCGCGCCCTTCGTGCTTGCCGAAGTAGCTGACGGCTTCGCGGGTATCGTCTTCGATGAATCCCACTTCGCAATCGATGTCGTACTGCTCGGCGAGACTGTTGAACAGGTTTACCGGCGGGTTCAGGTGAAGCGGTTTCTTGACTTGCTGGCTGATGCCCAGCTGCCAGTCTTCGCAATCGTCGCTTTCACAGTCGTTGATCAGGGTTACCGTGGTCGCGGCGTTCTCATCAGCATAGGTCTGCAGGGCGGCTTGCAGCGCTGGCAGGTTCTGCCTGAGCTTTTTTTCCTGCTTTTCATCAAGACGGTCGCAGGCGATGAGGACGTATACAAACATGAGGCTTACCCGGGCTGGATTCGAGTGGCTACTCTAGCACAGGGCATTGCCTGCGACTGCGTCATCGCTGATGATTGAGCCCCGTCATTCATGGATGAAACTGGTTGAGTATGTCCAAACCCGCTGCCGTTAACCCTTCTGCGCAAATGCGCCTGCTCAGCATGCTTGCCTCGCTGGTCTTTTCTGTTCCCACGGCTGCGCTGATCTGGCTGGGCGTCAACAAGGAGCTGGCGTACTGGGGTGGCTTCCTCGATAGCCGCTATCTGCTCGTCACTGTTGTTGCGTTTGCCCTGGCCGCGCTGTTGTTTCCGCTGTTGTTTCCCTCGCTGCTGGGCGCGATCTGGCGCTTGGTGCTGAAGGTGCAGCAGTGGTGGGGATGGTGATGGTGCCTGAGAGCGTCGTCAGCCTGTTCTGTGTTATCCAGCGATGTGATAGCCCGCCATTTCAACCTGCTGACCCGGGTCAGCTGTGCCGTCTGCTGTGCTAACGTCCGCTCCCAATGGCGCCGAGGCACGGGCTTCGGGCGGGACTTGTCGTAGGAGAACAACAATGAATTACGATGATGTGGTGCTGGGGCGACGCAGTATCCGGGCATTCAAGCCTGAGCCGGTTCCGCGCGCGGTGCTGGAAGAGGTTATTGGTCTGGCGATCCGGGCGCCGTCGTCGATGAACTCGCAGCCGTGGCACCTGCATGTCTTGACCGGCGAGCCGCTGGATCGCGTTCGCGCGGAGAATACCGAGCGCATGATCACCGGCGTAAAGCCCTCAAAGGAAACCCGCGATTCCGGGAGTTATGAGGGTCTGCATCGTCAGCGTCAGGTCGAGATTGCCGTGCAGTTGTTCGAAGCCATGGGCATTGCCCGTGACGACAAGGAGAAGCGTCAGGACTGGGTGCTGCGCGGCTTCCGCCAGTTTGATGCGCCGGTGTCCATCGTCGTGACCTACGACCGTCAGCTGCGCGAGGGCGACATTGCCCAGTTCGATTGCGGCGCGCTGGTGAACGGCCTGGTCAACGCGGCCTGGTCGCGTGGTCTTGGATGTGTGGTGAACAGTCAGGGCATCATGCATTCGCCGGTGGTACGCGAGCATGCAGGTATTCCGGATGATCAGGTGATCATTATCTGTGTGGCGATGGGTTACCCGGATGAGAGTTTTCCGGCCAACGCAGTGGTGTCGCGTCGGCGCGAAGTGGCTGATGTGGCTAACTTCGTCGGTTTCGGTGAGTAATCGCGGGGTATGTACAGGCTAGTGGATGCGCCTTGCGGGCGTGTCCACGGTCAGCGGCGGAGGAACCGTTTGCCTTGATTGCGATACCACATCATCCTTTCTTCCAGCTTCCTGTCAGTCATCCCTGCCTTCAAGCATGGTTCTGCGCAGCAGTACATAGACCGAGCCCGTGCCGCCGTGGCGCGGTATGCACGAGGCGAACGCGAGGACGCTGTCGTGCTGGCGTAGCCAGGTGTTGACGTGGCTCTTCATCATCGGTTTGCGGCCATCGAGTCGGCGGGCCTTGCCGTGGGTGACGCGCACACAGCGGATTTCCTGCTTCACCGCTTCGGCCAGAAATGCCCAGAGCTGTTCGCGGGCGCGCTCGATCGTCAGACCGTGCAGGTCGATTGAGCCGTCAAACGGGATATGCGCCTGCTTCAGCTTGCGCAGTTGGGAGTCCTGCACGCCATTGGAGGCCCAGGCCAGTTCCTGTTCCGGGTCTACGTCGATCACGAACTGATCGGACAAACCATCGACCACCACCTCGTTCTGCCTGACGGTCGCGCGCTGGCGGCTTGCGGCAATGTTGGCGCGGTCGCGCGGCGGTTTGCCAACGTCGGCCTGCTGGTGCTTGATGGGCCTGGCGCCCTTGACGGCCTGTCGGAACAGGTCGAGATCGTCGTCGGAGAAGGAGTCCTGTGTCATGCTGCTGATCATCGCGCAAAAACCGAAGTGTAACAGCAGCCGGATGCAAATGAGCTGGCGGCGTTGTTACCGATTTTGCCCCGCCCGCTGGTCGTCGGCGCTCGGCAAGGTAGAATGGCGGCCTGAACCAGACAAGGATTGACCCATGAGCGAACACGCTGCGCTGCAGAGCATTCAGGATCTCGTCCGTTGGGGCGTGAGCCGCTTCCATCAGGCCGAGCTGTTTTTTGGCCACGGCACCGACAACGCCTGGGATGAGTCGCGGCTGCTGGTCCTGCATGCACTTTACCTGCCCTGGGAGACCCCGCAGGACTATCTGCAGTGCCGGGTTACGGACGAGGAGCGCGATGCGGTGGTAGCGTTGCTTGAGGAGCGCATTCGTCTGCGTATGCCGGCGGCTTATCTGACCGGTCACGCACGCTTTGCAGGTCTGGATTTTATTGTTGATGACCGCGTGCTGGTGCCGCGCTCGCCGATTGCCGAGTTGATTGAAAGCCGCTTTGAACCCTGGCTGGAGCGCGACCCCGAACGCATTCTGGATCTGTGTACCGGCAGCGGCTGTATCGGCATTGCCTGCGCGTATACCTTCCCGGAGGCCGAGGTGGTGCTGGCGGATCTGTCGTCCGATGCACTGGCGGTCGCCGAGCAGAATATCGAGATGCACGAGCTGGGCGAGCGTGTCGAGGCGCGCTGGTCCGACGGGTTTGACGGGCTGGCAGGTGAGCATTTTGATCTGATCGTCAGCAATCCGCCCTACGTGGATGCCGAAGACATGGACTCGCTGCCGGATGAGTATCGCCACGAGCCCGAAATGGGGCTGGCGGCCGGCGACGACGGACTGGATCTGGTGCGCCGGATGCTGGCGGAAGCGGCGGACTATCTGACCGAGGATGGCGTGCTGGTGATCGAGGTTGGCAACAGCATGGTCCATGTGATGGCCGAATGGCCCGAGGTGGATTTTGAGTGGGTCAAGTTCCGGCACGGTGGGCACGGTGTGTTTGTGCTGAGTGCAGAGCAGTGCCGTCACTTCCAGTCACTGTTTGCCGAGAGCCTGTAAGCGTTCCTGGCGTCTGGCTCAGCGCAGTACGACCCACAGCAGCATCAACGCCTGAAAGATCGAGAAGGCGATCAGACAGCCGATGGCAAAGCGGTTGCTCAAGTCTGAGCGTTTGTAACTGGCGATGGCGGCCTGCAGCTGGTTGATTCGCCCTTCCTGTTTCTGATTGAGGGCTTCGGTTTCGCGCAGTTGAGCCAGCAGGGTGTTGATCTGCAGCGGCTGTATGCGTTCGGTGTTCCAGCTGCCTATCAGGTCGTTAACCCGGTTGGCCTGAGCCAGCGCAGCACCGGGCTCACTCTCGATCGGCGTGATGGTAAAACCGGCTCGGCTGAGAATGGCGTCGCGTGCGCTGCGAGCGTCTTCGTTGGCAGAGTCGCTGTTGTGCAGGGCAATGGGGGTGACGGCGTAGTCGCCGCAGTAGCGCTGACACCAGTGAATCAGCTGGGCCAGCATGAAAGTGCCAAGGCCACGCTGGGCAGGCACTATCTGCACACCGTCCACCGGGCCGAAGCGCACGCGCTTGCGCTTGTGGTCCACCATTACTTCCATGCGGTTGCCCGTTTCCGGCAGCGGCTCTCCTTCAAAGCGTACCTGCAGGCGCAGCAATTCCAGCGAGGCGATACTTTCCTGGGTTACAGCGATCTGGGCCAGGCGTTCGGGATGCACCAGGATGCGAGCCTTGAATATCGGCTTTAACTGGACCCAGTAGGAGTCCGACGGCTTGGCGCGGGCGAACGGATCCTTCGGGGCTGAGTGCTCCGTTGCAACTCCTTCATCCAGCGTGTCGGTTGGGCTCATTGGGGGTTCCTGGCATTTTGCGAATGCATTGTCGCGCATTTCACTCCGGGTTTATCGGCCGCGCAGCGCCATTCTGTAACATAAATACCTGCATGCAGCGGCTCATGCCAGCCAGTTGTGAACAGCTTCCCAGGCAAGTCGAATGGCGAGCAGGGTAAGCACCAGGTTGAAGATTCGACCAAAATGCTGGTCGCTCATGCGTCTCAGCAGATGCAGGCCGAGCCATGTACCGCCTGCACCTGCCGCAATCATGGCCGCTATCAGTGCCAGCCAGTCGTGAAAGATGAAGCCGGCAGCCGTAAAGGCAAAGGCCTTGGGCAGATGCTGCAGGGTCATGGCGGCGGCAAAGGTGGCAACCGTTTGCAGCCGGCGGTGTGACTGCTGCTGTTTGATGAAGGCGGCAACCAGCGGGCCGGTGGCGCCAACAAACAGGCTGACAAAACTGGTGACGGTGGAGGCGAGCAGGGTGCCAACGGGGCCGGTGGCAACCTTGGGGATCGCCGGCCCCCAGCACAGCACAAGGATGAATGCGGCGATGCTGAGTTGAACCAGCTCCAGTGGCAGACGCACCAGCAGCAGGCTGGCGGCATATGCGCCGAGGATGACGCCGGGAGCAAACCAGGCGATTACTCGCCAGTTGACGTCTCGCCAGGTCAGCAGCACGCGATTGGCGTTGGAACCCAGCTGGACCATGCCGTGCACCGGGATAATGGCGGCTGCCGGCATGACCAGCGCCATCACGGCCAGCAGCATGACACCGCCACCGGCGCCCATGGCCGCAGTGACAGCGGAGGTCAGCGCGGCTGTCAGAATCAGCAGTAGCGCCCACTGCGGGGCAAGGTTTTCGGGCAGCAGCAGCGGCAACAGCTCGCTCATTGGGTGGCTCCGGCAAAAGGGGGTAGCCTAACGGGCGGTCTTCAGGCTGTCACCGCTATCGGCCAGCGGGTATACTGCCGCACTGCCCATGTTCAGCTCAGGTTCTTGGTATGTCTGGAAACACGCTTGGTACTCTCTTCACTGTTACCACGGCTGGCGAAAGCCACGGCCCGGCTCTGGTCGCCATTGTGGATGGCTGCCCTCCCGGCCTGCCGCTGTCGAGCGAAGACCTGCAGCGTGATCTGGATCGCCGCAAGCCCGGCACCAGCCGCCACACCACCCAGCGTCAGGAACCCGATGAGGTCGAGATCCTGTCTGGCGTATTTGAGGGCGTGACCACCGGTTGCCCGATTGGTCTGCTGATTCGCAACACCGATCAGAAGTCCAAGGACTACTCGGCGATCAAGGATCTGTTCCGTCCGGCCCACGCCGATTACACCTACCACCACAAGTACGGCCTGCGCGATTACCGCGGCGGTGGCCGTTCTTCGGCGCGTGAAACAGCGATGCGCGTTGCCGCCGGTGCGATTGCCAAGAAGTACCTTGCAACCCAGGGCGTTCAGGTACGCGGGTACATGAGTCAGCTGGGTCCGATCGAGATTCCGTTCAAGAGCTGGGATGGTGTCAACGACAACGCGTTCTTCAGCGCTGATCCGGACAAGATTGCCGAACTGGAAGCCTACATGGATCAGCTGCGTCGCGACCAGGATTCGGTCGGCGCGAAGATTACCGTCGTCGCCGAAGGCGTGCCGCCGGGGCTGGGTGAGCCGATCTTTGACCGTCTGGACGCGGAGCTGGCCTATGCGCTGATGAGCATCAACGCGGTCAAGGGCGTCGAGATTGGTGCCGGTTTCGCTTCGGTTGCCCAGCGCGGCACCGAACACCGTGACGAGCTGACTCCGCAAGGCTTCCTCAGCAATCAGGCCGGTGGCGTGCTCGGCGGTATCTCGTCCGGTCAGCCGATTGTCGCTAGCCTGGCACTGAAACCAACCTCCAGCATCACCACACCGGGCCGCTCGATCGACGTCAATGGTCAGCCGGTGGACGTGATTACCAAGGGCCGTCATGACCCCTGCGTTGGCATCCGCGCGACCCCCATCGCCGAGGCGATGATGGCGCTGGTGCTGATGGATCATCTGCTGCGCCACCGCGCGCAGAACGCCGACGTCAAGGTGACGACCCCGGTACTGGGCCAGCTTTGAGTCGGCACGGTCAGCCGTGAGCGCCGTCGCGGGTTCTCCGCTGCCGTACTGGCGGCTGTCCGGTTTCTATTTTGCCTACTTCGCCCTGTTGGGCGGAGTAGCGCCTTTTCTCTCACTGTATTTCGAGTCCCTCGGGTTTGAGCCCGCGCGCATTGGCGAGCTGGTTGCCATTCCGATGCTGATGCGCTGCATTGCGCCCAATCTCTGGGGTTGGCTGGGCGATGCGACAGGTCAGCGCCTGTTGATTGTGCGGGTGGGCGCGCTGCTGACGGCGCTGACGTTTGCCGGCATTTTCTGGCGGCAGGACTACTGGTGGCTGGCGGCGATCATGGCCCTGCACAGTTTCTTCTGGCATGCCGTGCTGCCGCAGTTCGAGGCCATTACTCTGGCGCATCTGGGTAGCCAGTCTTCCCGTTACAGTCAGCTCCGGCTTTGGGGGTCAGTGGGGTTCATCCTTACCGTCGTCTTGCTCGGCATGCTGCTGCAGCGCGAGGGGATGGGGGTTTATCCCATGGCCATGCTCGGCATCATGCTGCTGATCAGTCTGTGCAGCGCGCTGGTGCCAGCGCCACCGCAGCAACCTGCCGCTGCGCAGGAGCACGCTGACGGCTTCCTCCGGCGACTCTGGCGGCCGGGTGTACCGGCATTCTTCCTGTGTGTGGCGCTGATGCAGCTCTCGCACGGGCCGTATTACACCTTCCTGAGTATTCACTTGGAAGCGCTGGGTTATGGGCGCGGGTTGATCGGCGCGCTCTGGGCGCTTGGAGTGGTTGCGGAAATCCTGCTGTTTCTGGTCATGCATCGGGTGCTGGGTGTGTTCAGCCTGCGGGCGCTGCTGGTCGCCAGTTTCCTGATCGCGTCATTGCGCTGGGTATTGCTCGGCACCCTGGCCGATCATTTGTCCGTGCTGATCTTTGCCCAGATCCTGCACGCGGCCACCTTTGGCGCCTTCCATGTAGCCGCCATTCACTTCGTTCAGCAACGCTTTGGCGAAAGGTATCAGGGACAGGGGCAGGCGCTTTATGCGACGCTGGCGGGTGTGGGCGGTGCCTTGGGGGCGCTGTATTCAGGATATGCCTGGCAGGGCGTTGGCCCTACGCTGACATTCGGGGTGGCGGCTCTGGCAGCATTGGCTGCGGCGGTCATCCTGAGCCTGCGGCTGCGAGAAGCGGACTGAGCACGGGGGATTGATGAGCATACTGGCAATATACGACGGTGGTGATCTGCAGTGCCCTCGACGGGTGCTGACCCATCTTGAGGATATCCAGTGCGCGCTGCAGGAGAGGGGGCTGTCGCTGACCATTGCAGATGCCGAGCCTCAGCCCGCCGCTGTCAGCCGCATACATGATGCTCATGGCATGCCGGCCTACCAGCAGGTGGAAGAGCAGCTCACCGAGGCGAACCTGTTTTGCTGCGGCGCTGTGGTGCGAACGGTGCAGGCTGGACGGCTGCGGTTATGCCTTGGTACCGGCGCTTGGGCAATGGTGATTGCGCTGCGCGCGGGTGACCGTATTTCTCTGCCTGCAGGCCTTGAGCAGGCCATCTTGCCCGCCG
Source organism: Halopseudomonas sp. MFKK-1 (assembly GCF_027474385.1). Taxonomy (NCBI): domain Bacteria; kingdom Pseudomonadati; phylum Pseudomonadota; class Gammaproteobacteria; order Pseudomonadales; family Pseudomonadaceae; genus Halopseudomonas; species Halopseudomonas sp. MFKK-1. Next base: position 3,437,713 of record NZ_CP114836.1, on the reverse strand, counting down.
CCGGTACTGACTGCCGCTGGCAGGACAGCGCAGCCGAAGACTCGGCATTGACGTACCATCCGCTTGAAGCGCCAACACTGTCGGGCTTGTTGCCATTGGATATCTGACTTCTCCGCATGATCTATAGTGTGGTGGACACACCAACGCCAAGGGGGAAGGCAATGAACATGGGAACAGGTGGCGGTCTGCTTGGGCTGCTGATCTTGATCGGGGATATCTGGGCCATCATCAATATTTTGCAGAGTCGCTCCGAGATGGGCATGAAGCTGTTGTGGATTCTGCTGGTGGTGCTGTTGCCACTGCTGGGGTTGATTATCTGGTTCGTCGCTGGCCCGCGCGGAAGCAGGGCATAGAAAAGGCCCCGGTGCGAAAGCACCGGGGCCTTTTTCGTTACACTTGGGGCTTTATTTCTCGACGAAGGCGCGCTCAATCACGTAGTGGCCCTGGTCGCCGTGGCGGGCTTCCTTGAAGCCGTTGGCGTCGAGAATTTCACAGCAGTCCTTGAGCATGCTCGGGCTGCCGCACAGCATGAAGCGATCCTGTTCCAGATCGAACTGCGGCAGGCCGATGTCGGAAAACAGCTTGCCGTTGCTCATCAGGTCGGTCAGGCGGCCCTGGTTGCGGAACGGCTCGCGGGTCACCGTCGGGTAGTAGATCAGCTTTTCACGTACCAGATCGCCGAAGTACTCGTTATTGGGCAGCACGTCGTTGATCAGATCCTGATAGGCCAGGTCGCTGACGTTGCGGCAGCCGTGAGTCAGGATCACCTTGTCGTACTGCTCGTAGGTTTCCGGGTCCTGGATGATGCTGATAAACGGCGCCAGACCGGTACCGGTGCTGAGCAGATACAGGTTGCGGCCCGGGATCAGGTGATCCAGCACCAGCGTGCCGGTGGGCTTGCGGCTGATCATGATCTGGTCGCCTGCATTGATGTTCTGCAGGCGCGAGGTCAAAGGGCCATCCGGCACCTTGATGCTGAAGAACTCCAGCGTGTCTTCGTGGTTCGGGCTGGCGATGCTGTAGGCGCGCATCAGCGGGCGGCCTTCGACTTCCAGACCGATCATGATGAAGTGACCGTTCTTGAAACGGAAACCGGGATCACGGGTGGTCCTGAAGCTGAACAGAGTGTCTGTCCAGTGGTGCACGCTGAGTACTTTTTCGGTGTTGAAGCCTGACATGTCGCCTCCAGTAGTGAAGATCTCTTGGTCGGCGAGTCTACGCGGGGTTAATCTATCGGCTAAACGGATAATTCATATATGACTATTCGGGAAAACCGATTATGAAATACACCCTTCGCCAGCTTGAGGTATTCCTCGCCACGGCTTTCCATGAAAACCTCACGCGTGCAGCGGCCAGCCTGTCGATGTCGCAGTCGGCGGCCAGCAGTGCATTGAAGGATCTGGAAAGCCAGTTTGATGTGCAGTTGTTTGATCGGGTAGGCAAGCGATTGCAGCTGAACGAGCTGGGCGAAAGCATCAGGCCGCGGGCTGAGGCACTGCTTGAGCAGGCGCGCGGTCTGGAGAGTGCGCTGGCCCGGCACCAGGAGCTTGGTCACCTGCGGGTCGGCGCGACACTCAGTATCGGCAACTATCTGGCGGTCGAGATTATGGCCCGTTATATGGGCGAGCAGGCCGGCGCGCGGGTCGAGTTGGAGGTGGCGAACACCGAGGCCATCGTGCGCAAGGTGGCCAACTTTGAGCTGGATCTGGGGCTGATCGAAGGGGAGAGTCGACACCCTGATCTGGAGATGATCCATTGGCGTGACGACGAGCTGGTGGTGTTCTGTGCACCGGATCACCCGCTGGCCGGCAAGCCCTGGCTGACCGACGACGATTTGCTAAGCGCTGCCTGGATCGTGCGTGAGCCCGGTTCCGGTACCCGCCAGCACTTTGAGTGGGCGATGCACGGCCTGCTACCCGAGCTGAATATCAAGTTGGAGTTGCAGCACACCGAAGCCATCAAGCGGGCGGTGGAGGCAGGGCTTGGTGTGGGCTGCCTGTCCGAGATTACCCTGGTGGATGCGTTCAAGCGCGGCCGGCTGGTACCGCTGCCGGTGCCCCATCGGGACTTTCATCGCCGGTTTTACTTCGCTCTGCACCGGCAGAAGTTTCGCAGCGCCGGGGTGGAGCGCTGGCTGGCGTTGTGCAGGGAAAGTACAGAGGGATTAGCGTAGGGCCGCCGCATGCCGTGGCCGGCTTTTTTGGTATGCCTTGGGGCGGCGGTCGCGTCATGTCGCGCCCCTGCGGTTTTCGTGGGGGCAGCAAAAAAGCCGCAACGCTTGCGCGCTGCGGCTTCGTTTACCGCCAGCAATGATCAGTTGCTGCTCAGCACCAGCTCGCCATCTTTTAGCGGGATGGTAGCGCCGGGTTTGTGGTCCATGCGCACGGTACCGGTTTCGTCACCGATGCGGTATTTGACGTTATAGCCAACCACTTCATCGTGGCTGTCGTAGACGGTCTCACAGCGGCGCTCGGTGGTGGTGTAGGTGCTGTTGTTCTGCATGTTTTCCTGGATGCGGTTGCCTGCGTAACCACCGGCTGCGGCGCCGGCTACAGTGGCAATCTTCTTGCCGTTGCCGCCGCCTACCTGATTACCCAGCGCGCCACCCACTACAGCGCCGGCGATCGTGCCAAGAATTCGATTCTGGTCCTGTACCGGCTTCTGCCGGGTGACGGCGACATCGTTGCAGACTTCGCGCGGGGTACGCTGGGTCTGGGTGATCTCGACAACATCAAGAACGTCAGCCTCGGTGGGAGTTCTGTCCGCAAAGGCGGTGTAACCGGCAATGGCGCCGCCGGCCGTGGCCAGAGCCGCGCCGACCAGAATGCCCGTCAACATAGACTTGTTCATGATGGATACTCCTTTATGTCTATGACTGTGTCCGCGATCTTGCGGTGTATGCGCATATGGACTGCTGTCGGCCTGATCCGGTTCCCGTAGCTCGCCTCGAAACGTCAGCTTTGTGAACGGCTTGGCGCTTCAGTGCTGTTGTGCAAAGCCGCCGCTTGCCAGCAGCTCGCGAAAGCGGTGCTCGTCCACCGGCGGGCTGAACAGGTAGCCCTGGAACTGGTCGCAGCCCTGGGCGTGGAGGAAGTTCAACTGGTCGCGGGTTTCCACGCCTTCGGCGATCAGATCCATATGCAGGCTGGAGGCAATGGCGATGATGGCGCGAATAATCTCGGCATCGTTGGCATTGCCGGTGCAGTCGCGCACGAACGACTGATCGATCTTCAGCAGGTCGACTGGCAGTCGCTTGAGGTAACTGAGCGAGGAGTAGCCGGTGCCGAAGTCATCAATGGAGAAATGCACGCCGTGCTGGCGCAGTTCGTTCATCTTGTCGATGGTGTCGTTGATGTTTTCAATGACGATACCTTCGGTGATTTCCAGGCTCAGGCAGCGTGTCGGGATGGCATGCTGGCGGATAGCACCCAACACGTCGCCCACGAAGTTGGGATGGCGGAATTGCCTGGGGCTGATGTTTACGCTGAGGCAGAATGTGTCGGGGTTGACCAGTTGATCTGTCAGCAGCCCGGCGATGCACTCGCAGGCCCGGGCAAGAATCCAGCGGCCGGCATCAAAGATCAGGCTGCTTTGCTCCAAGACGTCGATAAACGCTGATGGACCAATCAGGCCGCGTTCAGGATGCTGCCAGCGCAGCAGGGCCTCGGCACCGAGAATCTTCTGGCTGCCGTAGACTACCTGCGGCTGGTAATGCAGCCTCAGCTGGTTGTCACTGAAGGCCTTGCGCAGCTCCGACTCGATGGCCAGGCGTTCGCTGGCAGCGACCTGCATGGCCTGTTCGAAGAAGGCAATGCCGTCGCGACCGTCCTCTTTGACCCGGTAGAGCGCGATATCTGCGCGCTTGAGCAGGTCTTCGGCGCTGTCGCCATGTTCCGGGATCAGGGCAATACCGATACTGGCGCTGAGTCGCAGGGCGTGACCTTCAATCTGCATTGGCTCGGAAATGGTATCAAGCAACGCCTGCGCAGTATTGGCCACCTCCTGGCGCAAGGCTGTACCGCTGGAGTGCAGGCCGCTGAGCAGTACAACAAATTCGTCTCCGCCCAGCCGGGCCACGGTGTCTTCAGCACGGGCGCGGCCGAGCAGGCGGCGAGTGACCTCCTGCAGTACGGCATCACCACAGGAGTGCCCGAGCGAGTCGTTGATATGCTTGAAGTGATCCAGGTCGAAAAACAGCAGTGCGCCACGCAGAGCGTGGCGTTGATAGAGCGCATTGAGCTGACTCAGTCGATCACTTAGCAGCAACCGGTTTGGCAGGTTGGTCAGCGCATCGTGGTAAGCCAGATGTTTGACCTTGGCTTCAATGCGTTTGTGTTCGGTGACGTCTCGCGCCGTAAGCAGAACGCACTGCAGTCCCTCTACGTTCAGCGGCTGGGCAGATACGGCTACGGTCAATTCGCTTCCCGCGCGATTGCGCATGCCCAGCTCTCGATGGTAGACCCCGCCTTGCTGGTCCATCTGGTAAATCAGCTCCTCGAGCTGGCCTGGCTCCACCCAGAGGTTGAGTTCGTCTGCACTGTGTCCGATGGCGTCCTGCTCGCGATAGCCGGTCAGGCGGCAAAACCCGTCGTTTACCTCCAGATAACGTCCGGTCAGTTTCTCGCTGATGGTGATGGCATCTGGGCTGCCTCTGAAGGCTCTGGCGAACTTGTCCTCGGAGGCGCGCAGGGCGGCTTCCGCCTGGGTGCGTGCGGTAATGTCGCGGAAACTGAACAGCACGCAGGTCTGACGGTTGATGCGCAGGCGGGTGGTTGATGTCTCGCAAAGCAGCAGATGGCCGCTGCGTGTGGCGAAGGTGAAGTGTCTTTCGAGTAGCTCTTGCGCGCCCGTTGCGGCCTCGTTGAGTGCTGCGTCTGCCTCATGGTTGCTCCACAGGCCGGCTTGCTTGGGCGTGCGCCCGATCAGGTCGGGTAATGGATAACCGAAGGTTCGGGAAAAACTCTGGTTGACCTCGATAATCCGCTGGCTTTCGCAATGGATCAGGCAATAGGCGTCAGGCGCACTCTGGAACAGCATGGAAAACTTGGCTTCGCTCTCGGCCAGAGCGTTCTGGCTTTTGCGCTGATCAGTAATGTCCATAACCGTGCCGATGATGCGGGCAGGCTGCCCGGCAGAATCCAGGTGCAGGGTGGCTGTGGCCTGCAGCCAGCGTACGCTCTTGCCGTGCGGCACCCTGTAGGTTACGAGGTAGTGGGGTTGATGGCCGCGACAGATGGTAACCAGCGCGCGACGAATGGCCCGTTTGTCTTCGCTGACGATCCGTCTCAGAAAGGCGCGTGCCGACCCCTGCCACTCGTCGGGCGCAAGGCCGTTCAGCTCAGCGGCACGGGCGGAGCAATGCAGGGTGTCACTGCCCGGTTTCCAGTCCCAGATGCCCATCTGCGCGGCATCCAGTGCCAGTCGCAGGCGTTCCTGGCTATCTCTCAGGGCGCGATCCCGGTTTTTCAGCTGGCCGGTACCGTGCACCGTCACTATCAGTCTGCGCCTGTTCTGGTGCAGGACCGTTTCGGCATGCAGTGAAACGTCGCTGCTCTGGCCGCCAGGTAACCGGACTCTGAACTCCTCGCCCTCCAGTACCCCGCCATTGACCAGTCTGGCGTGCAGGCGGTCGCTGACCGAGCGCGGCAGCAAGCCAAGCTCCGCGACGGTCCGGCCCTGACAGTCCTCATTGCCAAGCCCGCTGAGGCGTTCGAAGCTCGGATTGACCTGCAGGATACGGCGGCTGTCCAGGTCCAGCATCAATTGCGGGACGTTGCTGCTGGTGAATTCGTCAGTGCAGGAGGGCAGTGGCGATATGACCGGAAGCAGGCTGAGCAATATGCGTTGCCGGCCGTTGCTGTCGATCCTGTCCATGCTCAGGCGGCACTGCTGCAAGTTGCCGTCACGACCCAGCAGGTTTATGGGTCGGTCGCGCAGGCAGCCCTCTTGTTCAAGCGCGCTGATCAGGGCGCGCCAGTGCGCCGGGCGACCCCAAAGCGGAAAGCGGGCGACGGGCTGGTTAAGAACGTGGTCCGGCTGCCATTGAAAGTGTTGGGTGAAGGCCCTGTTGAGGTCGATGATCCGCTGAGAATCTGGTTCGATCATCAGGGCAGGGCAGGGCATGCCGTGAAACAGCAGATTAAAGGGCGTCTCTGACCCGTCTACGGCATCTGGTGAGTAAGTGCCTGTATTGCCTGGCATTGGTTTCTGATCCATTCAGTGGGGCCGTCTTGCCCCGGCGCCGCTTCAGCCCCGCAAATTGCCGGGCTGTTTGGCTGATTCCTTCCTTCCTTGAAGATAGCCGTGCGCATGCGGTTGGACAAGTAACCGAAAGTCGGAATCAGTCTGGATGCTGACGGGCGTCTCGGAGCAGTTCAATCAGCGCCCGGGCGGCATTGGACTGGGTGCGACCGCTGTGCCAGATGCAGCCGAGCTCACGCTGCAGGTGAACGCCCGGTAATGACAGGACGCTGACCTGGCTGTCCAGCATGCTGCGTGGGAGAACACTCCAGGCCAGGCCGATGGAGACCATCATTTTGATAGTCTCCATATAGTTGGTGCTCATGCTGATCTGTGGTTGTACGTGATGACGCTCGAACAGGTCGCTGACCACCTTGTGCGTAAAGGTATTGGTGCCGGGGAAAACAGCCGGATAGTCGGCCAGCTGTGCCAGATCGAGCGTTGGCTGGCGGGCCAGCGGGTGCTCCGGGGCGATGACAAAGTCGAGCGGGTCGTGCCAGATCAGCTCGCTCATCACCGGCGCCTCGACTTCGGGGGCAAGGGTGATCACAGCAAGTTCGATTTCGCCGTGGAGCACCTTGTCGTAGGCAACTTCGGAGTCGAGAAACTGGATGTCGAAGGACACCTGCGGATGGCGGCGGGTGAATTCGCGCAGCACCGGGGGCAGGCGATGCAGGCCGATATGGTGGCTGGTGGCAATGCTCAGGCGGCCGGAAACTTCGCTGGATAGATTGCTCAATGCCCGGCGCGTATCATTGAGCAGGCTGAGTACCTGTTCGGCACGCGGCTTGAGTGCCATGCCAGCTTCGGTCAACGATACGTGGCGGCCGATGCGATCAAACAGGCGCGCATCGAGTTGCTGCTCCAGCATGGCAATGCGCTTGCTGACTGCGGGCTGGGTCAGATGCAGCTGCTCGGCGGCACGGGAAAACGAACCGGTTTCGGCGACGGCAAGAAAGGCTTGCAGGTTGGCGGTGTCCATCTCGCATTCCAGTTGGTTATCTGTTTTATAAATAATATTCCTTTGTTTTATCTCTGGGTAAAATTTATTCTGTGCCCAGTGAAAGAGCCGCCGCAGGGCCTGCAGTTGCAGGAGACGGTGGCCACAGTCTGATGCCCAGGAGTAACCCATGTCTGCGAAAACGCTTTACGACAAGCTGTGGGACAACCATCTCGTCAAACAACGGGATGATGGTTCCGCGTTGATCTATATCGATCGTCACATTCTCCACGAAGTGACCTCGCCACAGGCGTTTGAAGGGCTGCGACTGGCTGGCCGCAAACCGTGGCGCATCGACGCCAATATCGCGACCCCGGATCACAACGTGCCGACTACCAAGGCAGAGCGCCAGGGCGGTCTGGAAGCCATCGCGGATGAAGTGTCGCGTATTCAGGTCAAAACCCTGGATGAGAACTGTGACGACTTCGGCATCCTCGAATTCAAGATGAATGACGTGCGTCAGGGCATCGTTCACGTTGTCGGCCCGGAGCAGGGCGCAACCCTGCCGGGCATGACCGTGGTTTGCGGCGACTCGCATACCTCCACCCACGGCGCATTTGGTGCGCTGGCGCACGGTATCGGCACCTCTGAGGTTGAGCATGTGCTGGCCACCCAGTGTCTGGTCGCCAAAAAGATGAAGAACATGCAGGTGCGTGTTGAGGGGCAATTGCCCTTCGGCGTCACCGCCAAGGACATCGTGCTGGCGGTGATCGGCAAGATCGGCACCGCGGGTGGTAACGGTCACGCGCTGGAGTTCGCCGGCAGTGCGATTCGTGATCTGTCGGTCGAAGGCCGCATGACCCTGTGCAACATGGCCATCGAAGCCGGCGCCCGTGTTGGCATGGTCGCGGTAGACGAAAAGACCATCGAATACGTCAAGGGCCGTCCGTTTGCGCCGCAGGGTGCCGAATGGGACCGCGCGGTCGAGGCCTGGAAGGATCTGGTGTCCGACGCTGATGCGCACTTTGACACCATCGTTGAGCTGCGCGCCGAAGACATCAAGCCGCAGGTCAGCTGGGGCACCTCTCCGGAGATGGTGTTGGCCGTTGATCAGAACGTGCCGGACCCGGCCGTTGAGAGCGATCCGGTCAAGCGCGACTCCATCGTGCGCGCGCTCAAGTACATGGGCCTGACCGCAAACCAGCCGATCACCGAGATCAAGCTGGATCGCGTGTTTATCGGGTCCTGCACCAACTCGCGGATTGAAGACCTGCGCGCGGCGGCGGCTGTGGCCAAGGGCCGCAAGGTGGCAGCCAGCGTCAAGCAGGCGCTGGTTGTCCCGGGCTCCGGTCTGGTCAAGGCGCAGGCCGAGAAGGAAGGGCTGGACAAGATCTTTATCGAAGCCGGTTTTGAATGGCGTGAGCCCGGTTGTTCCATGTGTCTGGCGATGAACCCGGACCGCCTGGAAAGTGGCGAGCATTGCGCATCCACGTCCAACCGCAACTTTGAAGGTCGTCAGGGCAATGGCGGGCGCACCCACCTGGTGAGTCCGGCAATGGCCGCTGCCGCAGCGGTGACCGGTCGTTTCATTGATGTTCGCGAATTGATGCAGGCCTGAGGAGTGCCCCGATGAGAGCTTTTACCCAACATACCGGCCTGGTCTGCCCGCTTGATCGTGCCAACGTCGATACCGATCAGATCATTCCGAAGCAGTTTCTGAAGTCGATCAAGCGCACCGGTTTTGGTCCGAACCTGTTTGACGAGTGGCGTTACCTGGATGTCGGCCAGCCGAATCAGGACAACTCCCAGCGGCCGATCAACGAAGATTTCGTGCTGAACTTCCCACGTTACAAGGGTGCCAGTGTGCTGCTGGCGCGCGAAAACTTCGGCTGTGGTTCGTCCCGCGAGCATGCGCCCTGGGCGCTGGATGAGTACGGCTTCCGCACGGTGATTGCACCGAGCTTTGCCGATATCTTCTACAACAACAGCTTCAAGAACGGCCTTCTGCCGATCATCCTTTCGGACGAGGCGCTGGACGAGCTGTTCGAGCAATGTGAGGCCACCGAAGGTTATCAGCTGACGGTCGACCTGCAGGCGCAGACCGTAACCCGTCCGGACGGCAAGCAATATGCGTTCGAGATCGACGCCTTCCGCAAGCATTGCCTGCTCAACGGTCTGGATGATATTGGCCTGACACTGCGTGACGCCGATGCGATCAGCGCCTTCGAAGCCGGCCACAGGCAGCGTCAACCCTGGCTGTTTCGCGACGCCTGACACGGGCTGCACCTGAACAATGGGTGCACTGCGGCTGGCGCGGTGCACCATGAATGATTACGAGGAAACACATGAGCAAACAGATTCTGATCCTGCCGGGCGATGGTATTGGTCCGGAGATCATGGCCGAAGCGGTCAAGGTGCTGGAAGTGGCCAACAGCAAGTTCAATCTCGGCTTCGAGCTGAGTTTCGACGACCTGGGTGGTGCTGCATACGACCGTTACGGCGTGCCGCTGGCTGACGAAACCCTGGAGCGCGCCCGTGCCGCTGACGCGATATTGCTGGGTGCAGTTGGTGGTCCGAAGTGGGACACCATCGATCCTGCGCTGCGCCCTGAGCGTGGCCTGCTGAAAATTCGCTCCGAGCTGGGTCTGTTTGGCAACCTGCGCCCGGCGATTCTGTATCCGCAGCTGGCGCAAGCCTCGACGCTCAAACCGGAAGTTGTCTCCGGCCTGGATATCCTGATCGTGCGCGAGCTGACCGGTGGCATCTACTTCGGCAAGCCGCGCGAGCGCACCACGCTGGAAAACGGCGAGCGCATGGCTTTTGATACGCTGCCCTACAGCGAGAGCGAAGTGCGCCGCATTGCCAAGGTCGGTTTCGACATGGCAATGGTCCGCAACAAGAAGCTTTGCTCGGTCGACAAGGCCAACGTGCTGGCGTCCAGCCAGCTGTGGCGCGAAGTGGTCGAGGAGGTGGCCAAGGATTATCCGGAAGTCGAGCTGTCGCATATGTACGTCGACAACGCGGCCATGCAGCTGGTCCGTGCACCGAAGCAGTTTGACGTGATGGTGACCGACAACATGTTCGGCGATATTCTCTCCGATCAGGCCTCCATGCTGACAGGTTCAATCGGCATGCTGCCTTCGGCGTCGCTGGATGTGAACAATAAGGGCATGTATGAGCCGTGTCACGGCAGTGCGCCGGATATCGCCGGCCAGGGTATCGCCAACCCGCTGGCAACCATCCTGTCGGTATCCATGATGCTGCGTTACAGTTTTGCCCAGGTAGCGGCGGCTGATGCCATCGAGCAGGCGGTCAGCCAGGTGCTGGATCAGGGGCTGCGTACCGGCGACATCCTGTCTGAAGGGTGCCGCAAGGTCGGTACAGTGGAAATGGGTGATGCCGTAGTAGCAGCACTGAAAAACCTGTAATCTGTTCGACTATCCATTTACGCCCGGCTTCGGCCGGGCGTATGTGTCTTTGAATCTGTTACCCCACGGGGGTTGTTGTTATGAAGCAAGTTGGTTTGGTTGGTTGGCGTGGCATGGTCGGCTCTGTGCTGATGCAACGCATGCGCGACGAGAATGATTTTGCTGATATTGATCCGGTGTTTTTCACCACATCCAACGTGGGTGGCAAAGGTCCGGATATTGGCAAGGACATTCCTGCGCTCAAGGACGCTTTTGACCTTGAAGCTCTCAAGCCGATGGACGTCATCATTACCTGTCAGGGTGGCGATTACACCAGTGAGGTGTATCCCAAGCTGCGCGCCGAGGGTTGGAAAGGCTACTGGATCGATGCGGCCTCTACACTGCGAATGGAAGACGATGCCGTTATCGTGCTGGATCCGGTCAACCGTCGTAACATTGATCAGGCGCTGCGTGATGGTATCAAGACATTCGTTGGTGGCAACTGCACTGTCAGCCTGATGCTGATGGGTCTCGGTGGCCTGTTTGAGCAGGGGCTGGTCGAGTGGATGAGCGCCATGACCTATCAGGCGGCCAGCGGTGCCGGTGCCCAGAACATGCGCGAGCTGATCAGTCAGATGGGCGCAATCAACGCGTCCGTTGCCGATCAGCTGGCTGATCCTGCCAGTGCGATTCTGGAAATTGATCGTACTGTTGCCTCGACCCTGCGCAGTGACGCCTTCCCGGTGGACAACTTTGGTGTGCCGCTGGCTGGCAGCCTGATTCCGTGGATCGACAAGCAACTGCCAAACGGTCAAAGCCGTGAAGAGTGGAAGGCGCAGGCCGAAACCAACAAGATCATCGGTCGCAGCGGCCGTCCGATCCCGGTTGATGGTATCTGTGTGCGCATCGGTGCCATGCGCTGCCACAGCCAGGCGCTGACTATCAAGCTGAACAAGGATGTGCCGCTGGCAGATATCGAAGCACTGCTGGCCCAGCACAACCCCTGGTCCAAGGTGATTCCCAACACCAAGGAAGACACCCTGGTTGGCCTGACGCCGACTGCCGTTACCGGCACCCTGAGTGTACCGGTAGGGCGGCTGCGCAAGCTGAACATGGGGTCGCAGTATCTGTCGGCCTTCACTGTGGGCGACCAGTTGTTGTGGGGCGCGGCAGAACCGCTGCGCCGCATGCTGCGGATTCTGCAGGAAGGTTGATCGCAGCGCGTTTGGCGCGTGTGCGGTAACGATCAGGGCATCCCGTTTCGTCGGGATGCCCTTTGTATTTGTGTAATGCGTGAAATAGATGAAGGGCAGGGTATGAGCAAAGCATCAGGTGTGGCGATTGTCGGTGTCAGCAGTCTGGTTGGCGACATGCTGGTCAACATGCTGGACGAGCATGAGCATTCGTTCTCCTCCGTTGCGCTGGTTGATGTCGACGACGAGGCGGGTGAGCGCCGCATGATCAAAGGCCAGAGTGTTCGGGTTGAAGCGCTTTCCGGCTTTGATTTTTCATCGGTCGCGGTTGCGATCGTCGCAGGCGAGCGGGAATTCGGCCTGCAGTGCATCGGTGCCATTCGTGATGCCGGTGCGCTGGTGGTCGATACGACAGGTCTGCTGGCGGGTCAGGGCGCCAGTGTTGTTGCAGAGGTGAACCCTCAGGCGCTGGCCGATGCGGCGCAGCGCCGTGCAGTATCTTGCCCGGATGCTCAGGTCGTGCAGAGTGCGCTGGTGTTGAAGGCGCTTGCCGGAATGTCGGATCTGCGGCGTGTGAGTATCTCCACCTATCAGTCAATGTCTACCCATAGCAAGGCTGCTGTGGAAGGGCTGGCGATGCAGACCGGTCGACTGCTCAATGGCCAGCCAATTGAGAAGGGCGGTGTCCTCGATAAGCAGGTGGCGTTCAACCTGTTGCCGGCCACCAGCGAAATCGATGCTTCCGGGGCGAGCCGCGAGGAGCGTGACCTGGTAAATGGCGTGATTGATGTGCTCGGGCTCAAAGATGTCCCGGTGCTGGCGAGCTGCGTGCTGGTGCCGCTGTTCTACGGTACCGCCCAGATGATGCAGGTCACGACCGCCGAGCCGCTCGACAGCAAAAAGGTGGGCAACATCCTGCGTCGGGTCAAGGGTATCAAGGTGCTGGACAAGGAGGGTCCGGGCGGCTTCCCGACGCCGGTAACCGATGCCACTGGCACGGATGAGGTCTGGGTGGGTCGGATTCGCCAGGATGTCACTGATCCGAACACCACACATTTGTGGATTGTGTCTGATAATCTTCGAAAAGGTGTCGCACTTAACAGTCTGGCAGTGGCCGGATTGTTGATAAAAGACTATTTGTAATCGATACTTGCTGGTGTTTTTGTATCAAGCAGGTTAGGTTTTGCAGGACAAAGACCGTTTGGGCATGGCGTTGCATTCGCAACTTGCTCGGGCCGGGTGGGGAGCCTTTGGCGTAAGCCAGTCCGAGCATGGGGTGCGTTGGGACGTGAGAAAACGATAAGAGCAAAGGATTACCGCTATGGTTCGCAAATTGGTTATCGCTGTCGCCGCAGCAAGTGCCGTGATGTCGTCCGGGATGGTTCACGCATTAGGGGTAGGCGATATCCATCTGAACTCCGCGCTGAATCAGCCGCTGGATGCAGAGATTGACCTTACTCAGGTTCGTGATCTGTCCGGCGATGAAATTCGCTCCATGTTGGCGTCGCCCGATGACTTCGGACGCGCCGGCATTGACAGAACCTTCTTTCTTACCGATCTCAAGTTTCAGCCGGTCATCAAGCCCAATGGCCGCTCGGTTATTCGCGTTACCTCCAGCCGCCCCGTCAATGAGCCGTTTCTGAACTTCCTGATGGAAGTGCGCTGGCCGTCCGGGCGGGTGCTGCGCGAGTTCACCATCCTGCTTGACCCGCCCATGTATCAGCCAACGCCGGTCGTCAGCAGCTCCACTATCTCTGCACCCGTGTCTTCGTCGGCACCGCAGGTTGCGGCGGCGCGACCCAGTGCGGCAGGTCTGGCATCAGCTGCGGCCGTTTCCGCTCCACCGGCCAGTGCTTCGTCTCCCACTGCCGCGGCGCCGGCACCGGCAGCGAGTTCAGGTACCCGAACAGGCCAGCTGACGACCACACGCTCCGACACACTTTGGGATCTGGCGTTGCGGGCTCGCCCCCAGGGCGCAAGCGTGCACCAGACCATGCTGGCGATTCAGGACCTGAATCCTAACGCCTTCATCAACGGTAATATCAATCAGCTAAAGGCGGGGCAAACACTGACCTTGCCGAGCGCCCAGCAGGCGACCGCTCGCAGCAACTCCGAGGCGATTGCCGAGGTCGCCGCGCAGAACAGTGCATGGCGCAATCGCCGGGCACCGACTGCCGCTCAGGCGCAGGCGCCTCAGCTCGATGCGCGTGAGCGCCAGTCGGCCGGTGCAGCACCCGAGGCCGTAGATGCTCAGGACTCACTGCGTCTGGTATCGAGCACCGAAGGCACGGCGGCAGAGGCTGCCGGCAGCTCCAATGCCGATGCCGGAGGGGCGCAGCTGCGTGATGCGCTGGATCGCACCAAGGAGCAGCTGGATGCCGCTGAGCGTGAAAAGGCGGAAATGACCGATCGCCTGAATGACGTTCAAGGGCAGCTTGAAACCCTGCAACGCCTGCTTGAATTGAAAGATGCCCAGCTGGCTGCATTGCAGCAGCAGGTCGCTGACGCGGGTGCGGAGTCGGCGGTAACAGCCGAGGAAGCTGCCGAGCTGGCCGACGTCGCGGAAGCAGAGGCGGACGCCGCAGCAGACGTCGAAAGCAGCGTAATGGTTGCAGAACCGGAAGCCGCGTCAGAGGCAACTTCCGAGGAGCAGGCTGCTGAAGACGTAGCTGTCGACGAGCAAGCCCCTGCCGAAACCGAGGCGTCAGAGCCCGCTGTCGAGGAGCCCGTTGTAGCGGAACAAGCACCAGAGCCAGTCGCCGAGCCAGAGTCTGTGGTCCCGGCTGAACCTGCGCCGGTTGCAGAGCCTGCGGATAGCGACCCGATGGCTGTTATCAAGGGGCTGATGCAAAATCAGATGCTGATGATCGGCGGGGGCGTTGTTGCGGTTCTGCTGCTTCTGCTGGTGTTGATGTCAATTTCGCGTCGCAACGCCCGTCGCGAGGAGGCAATGGCGGATAACTTCATTGCCGACGCTGCCGAGCAGGATGGTGATCAGCTCACTGACAGCGATGATTTCAATGTTGCTCTGGCCGACGCAGAGGGTATGGACGGGGCCGATGAGCTGGATTTGGCCGCTGACCCGCTGGTTGAAGCCGATGCTCTGATGGCTTACGGCAAGCTGCAGGAGGCGCGTGATGTGCTGGTGGCAGCCGTGGCGGCGGACCCGGCACGTGAGGAGCTGCGCCTGAAACTGATGGAAGTGAACGGTTTGCTTGAAGATAGCGCCGGCTATCTGGAGCAGCGTGCTGCCGTTACTGCGCAAAACCCGTCTTCCGCTCGCGTGGCTGAGCTGGATGCCCGTTTCCCGCTGATGGCCGCAGCCGCTGACGGAGCCGCTGCTGCCGCAGCGCAGTGGGACGAAACGGATCTGGCCGATCTGGATCCGTCCGCTGCAGGTCAGAACGATCAGGCTGACGTCGACGCGGATATGGACTTTGATTTCAGCGAGTTTGATCTTGGGGACGCCAGCGATACTACCCCGTCCGCCGAGCTGGCATTTGACGAGCCGGTTGCCGAGCCTGAGCCTGCCGCGCCGGCAGCAGAGGGCTTTGATCTGGACTTTGATCTGGAAGACGGCAGTGCACAGCCTGTGGCTCAGGAAGAGGAGCCGACTGCCTCCGCGCCCTTTGAGCCAGAGCTGCCTGATAGTCAGGTTGACAGCATCAATTTTGACGAATTTGAGCTGGATGTTGATGATCTGGCGTTGCCCGCAGATGAAGCGGAGCCCGCAGCCGATTCGTCAACACCATCTCTTGAGGCGGATTTCGATCTGGCCATGACCGACGATCTTCAGGCAGAAGACTTGATGGCTGACTTTGCCGCACTGAGCGACGAGCCGGTCGAGGAGCCAGCGTCAACCGTTGCTGCCGAGCCACTGGATTTGTCCGCTGACGCTGACATCAAGCTGGAGGACGACGCGATCGAGTTTGAGCTGCCGGAGGATGTGGCGTTGCCTGAGGATATTGAGGTGCCCGCTGATACCGAGTTGTCGCTGGATGATTTCGAGCTGCCGGAGATGGATGAGGTAGCTCCGGCTGTCGTTGAAGCAGAGGCGGCGCTGGCTACTGAATCGGACGAGGAGGACGATGAGTTCGACTTCCTGTCCGGCACCGACGAGTGTGCGACCAAGCTGGATCTGGCGAGGGCCTACATCGATATGGGTGACCAGGAAGGTGCACGCGATATCCTCAACGAAGTGATTGAAGAGGGTAATGACCAGCAGAAGCAGGAAGCACAGAGCATGATGGAGCACCTGGCTGACTGATGACAGAGTTTGATCTCGCAACAGCGGCCGCCCCTGAGGCGGCCGCTGTTGTTTCCAGAGTGGCGGCATGTGTCGAGTACAAGGGTACGGCCTATCGCGGCTGGCAGCGCCAGCAGTCGGGTGTACCCAGCGTGCAGGAGGCCGTGGAGAAGGCGCTGGGGCGCGTGGCAAATCATCCGGTGCAGGTTTTCTGTGCTGGCCGCACCGATGCCGGGGTTCACGCGTCCTGCCAGGTGATTCACTTTGACAGTGACGCGCATCGTTCGCCGCGAAACTGGATTCATGGAGCCAATGCCAACCTGCCGGCGGATATCTCGCTGAGCTGGGTTACGCCGATCGGTCTGGATTTTCACGCGCGGTTTTCTGCCGTTGCCCGGCGCTATCGCTATGTGATCTATAACGATCCCATTCGGCCCGCGCATCTGGCCCATGAAGTGACCTGGAATTACCGGCCGCTGGATATCCAGCGCATGCGTGTTGCCGCCCGGGCGCTGGTTGGTACGCATGACTTTACGTCCTACCGTGCGGTTGGCTGTCAGGCCAAGTCGCCAATCAAGACTATCCATCACCTTGAACTGCTGGAGTTCGGCCGTTTTATCGTGCTGGATATCCGTGCCAATGCCTTTCTGCACCATATGGTGCGCAATATTGCCGGGGTCCTGATGCAGATTGGTTGCGGCGAGCAGCCGGTGGAGTGGGCGCAGCAGGTGCTTGAGGTGCGCGATCGCGCGCAGGGCGGTCTGACCGCACCGGCTTACGGCTTGTATCTGGTCGATGTGACCTACCCCGAGACCTTTGCTCTGCCTGAGCGATATCTGGGTCCGCACTTTCTGTCTGCACTCCCTGATGTGGCGAACTGACGCCCCTGATGTGATCTGCTAACATCGAGACCCTTAGGGGCAGGCCCTGGAGCAGGTTACATGGCGCGTATCAAAATTTGCGGAATTACCCGGGTCGAGGATGCGTTGGCTGCCGCTGAAGCAGGTGCCGATGCAATCGGCTTGGTGTTTTATGCACCCAGCCCGCGCGCCGTCACTGCCGTTCAGGCTGCCGATATCATTGCGGCGCTGCCGCCGTTTGTCACCACGGTCGGCCTGTTTGTCGATGCCGAGCCGGACTATGTGCGTGAAGTGCTGGGCCAGGTGCCGCTGGACGTGCTGCAGTTTCATGGTGATGAGTCCGATACCTATTGCCGCCAGTTCGGGCGGCCCTTTCTGAAAGCGGTCCGGGTGCAGTGTGCAGATCAGTTGGCCGACGTTGCATCGCGCTGGCCTGGGGCCAGCGGAATCTTGCTCGACAGCTACAAGCCAGGTGTTCCGGGCGGCACCGGTGAAGTGTTCGACTGGACCCTGGTGCCGCTCAAGCGGGAATGGAATCTGGTGTTGGCCGGGGGGCTGACAGCAGGCAATGTGCATCAGGCGATCCGTGAGATGCGCCCCTGGGCGGTCGACGTCAGTGGTGGCGTCGAGGCAAGCAAGGGCATCAAGGATGTGGCAAAAATTAACGCGTTTGTACAAGAGGTGAAGCGTGTCTGACTCCAACCCCATCGATTATTCTGCGGTCCCTGATGCGCGTGGGCATTTCGGTCCCTATGGCGGCCGGTTTGTGTCCGAGACGCTGATGGATGCACTGGACGAGCTGGAGCGCGTGTATCGCAAGCTGTCTGCCGATCCCGAATTTCAGGCCGAGTTTGATCGCGATCTGGCCCATTATGTTGGCCGCCCGTCGCCGCTGTATTTTGCCGAGCATCTGACTGACAAGGTCGGTGGCGCGAAGATCTATCTCAAGCGTGAAGACCTTAATCACACGGGTGCCCACAAGGTAAACAACACCATCGGCCAGGCGCTGCTGGCCAAGTTTATGGGCAAGCCGCGGGTCATTGCCGAAACCGGCGCCGGTCAGCATGGTGTTGCCACGGCGACCGTGGCGGCGCGTCTTGGCCTCAAGTGTCAGGTCTATATGGGGGCCGAGGACGTGCGCCGGCAGGCGCTCAACGTCTATCGCATGAAGCTGCTGGGCGCAGAGGTCATTCCGGTGACCTCGGGTTCGCGCACCCTGAAGGACGCCATGAACGAAGCCATGCGCGACTGGGTTACCAATATCGATGACACCTTCTACATCATCGGTACGGTAGCCGGGCCGCACCCGTATCCTGAGCTGGTCCGTGATTTTCAGTGCGTGATTGGCCGCGAGGCGCGCCAGCAGTGCCTGGAACAGGCGGGTCGTCTGCCTGATGCGCTGGTTGCCTGCGTTGGTGGCGGCTCCAACGCCATTGGCCTGTTTCATCCGTTCCTCAATGATGAGAGCGTACGGATGTACGGCGTCGAGGCGGGCGGTCTTGGCATTGAGACCGGCGAGCATGCGGCGCCACTGAGTGCGGGCAAGCCTGGTGTGCTGCATGGCAACCGCACCTATCTGATGTCCGACGAGGCGGGGCAGATCATCGAGACTCACTCCGTGTCCGCGGGCCTTGACTATCCTGGGGTCGGCCCTGAGCACAGTTGGCTGAAGGATATCGGTCGGGTTGATTATGTTGATGCGACCGACGACGAGGCGCTGCATGCGTTCCGTGAGCTGACCCGTGTGGAGGGCATCATGCCCGCGCTGGAGTCCAGTCATGCGGTCGCCTACGGCATGAAGCTGGCGGCGCGCATGAGTCCTGATCAGATCGTGGTAATCAACCTGTCAGGTCGAGGCGACAAGGATATTCACACCGTCGCCGGTATCGACGGCATCAGCATTTAAAAGAGATATTCATGAGCCGAATTGAAGCCCGTTTTTCCGCTTTGCAGGCTGCTGGTCGCAAGGCGCTTATTCCGTATATCACTGCTGGTGATCCGAATCCGGCGGTTACACTGCCCCTGATGCATGATCTGGTAGCCGCCGGTGCCGATGTCATCGAGCTGGGTATTCCGTTCTCCGATCCGATGGCCGATGGCCCGGTGATTCAGCTGGCAATGGAGCGCGCGCTCGAGCATCACGTCAGTCTGAGTCAGGTGCTCGAGATGGTTCGCCAGTTCCGCAGCCGCGATAATGAAACGCCGGTGGTACTGATGGGCTATCTGAACCCGATCGAGAAGATGGGGTACGAACAATTTGCCAAGTCCGCGGCAGAGGCGGGTGTTGACGGGGTGCTGACCGTCGATCTGCCGCCGGAAGAGGCGACAGACGTCGTTCCGCTGTTCAAGGCGCGGGGGCTGGATACCATTTTCCTGCTGGCACCGACCACCACGGCAGAGCGCGCGCGGCTGATTTGCGAACAGGCAAGCGGCTATGTCTATTATGTTTCACTCAAAGGTGTGACCGGGTCCAGTGCTTTGAACGTCACCGATGTAGCAGAAAAACTGGACATGCTGCGCACCGTTACCGATCTGCCGATTGGTGTCGGCTTCGGCATTCGCGATGGCGAGTCTGCAGCGGCGGTTGCCGGTGTAGCAGATGGCGTCGTTGTAGGCTCGGTGCTGGTCAATCAGATTGCCGCCAATGCGGACAATCCGGACAAGGCACGTGAGGCCATCGCTGCCATCGTGGCTGACATGCGCAGTTCAATGGACCGCTGAACAAGGCGCTGCCGCTCCTTCCGCAGGAGGGCAGGCTGACATGACAAATTCAGAGAAGGAAAGGCGATGAGCAACTGGTTGGTGGACAAGCTGATTCCCTCCATCGTGCGCTCCGAAGCACAGAAAAGCAGCGTACCGGAGGGGCTGTGGCGCAAGTGTCCGTCCTGTGACGCAGTGTTGTACCGGCCCGAGCTGGAGAAGAATCTGGATGTGTGCCCCAAGTGCAGTCACCATCTGCGTATTGGCGCACGCCGCCGTCTGGACATTTTCCTCGATCCGGAAGGGCGTACCGAGCTGGGTGCCGAGCTGGAGCCGGTAGACCGTCTCAAGTTTCGTGACAGCAAAAAGTACAAGGACCGCCTGGCTGCAGCGCAGAAGGACACTGGCGAGAAAGATGCGCTGGTTGTCATGCAGGGCAAGCTCAAGGGGGCGCCGATTGTGGCCAGCGCCTTCGAATTCAATTTCATGGGTGGCTCGATGGGCAGCGTGGTAGGGGCTCGCTTCGTGCGTGGCGCTGAAGCCGCATTGCGTGATCGCGTTCCCTATGTGTGCTTCTCTGCTTCCGGCGGTGCGCGGATGCAGGAGGCCCTGTTCTCCCTGATGCAGATGGCCAAGACCAGTGCGGCGCTGGCCCGTCTGCGCGAAGAGGGCATCCCCTTTGTTTCGGTGATGACTGACCCGGTTTACGGCGGCGTTTCTGCCAGTTTGGCGATGCTGGGTGATTTGAACGTAGCCGAGCCCAACGCGCTGATCGGTTTTGCCGGCCCGCGTGTTATCGAGCAGACCGTGCGCGAAAAGCTGCCCGCCGGCTTCCAGCGCAGTGAATTCCTGCTGGCACACGGTGCGCTGGATATGATCATCGCTCGCAGCGAGATGCGCGACCGCCTGGCCAGCCTGCTTTCCATGCTGACCGGCGCGCCGGCACCTGAGCCAGCGGCAGAGGTTGCCGACGAGGCCTGATGTCCCAGCGCAGTCTTGGCCAGTGGCTGGCCGTGCTGGAGGCCTTGCATCCCAGCGAAATCGATATGGGGCTGGAACGGGTACGTGAGGTCGCCGAGCGACTGAACGTGCTTCGTCCGGCACCTCGCGTTTTCACCGTTACCGGTACCAACGGCAAGGGGTCGACCTGTGCGGCCCTGGACTCGCTGTTGCGCACGGCCGGGCTGCGTACCGGTTGTTACACCTCCCCGCACCTGCATCGCTACAACGAGCGCATCCGTATCAATGCTGCGCAGGCCGATGATCAGTCGATCTGCGATGCCTTTGCTGCCATTGATGCAGCCCGTGGCGATATCTCCCTGACCTATTTTGAATTCGGCACCTTGGCCGCGTTCTGGCTGTTCCAGCGCGAGCGGCTGGATGCGGTCGTGCTTGAAGTGGGGCTGGGCGGTCGTCTCGACGCGGTAAATGTGGTTGATGCCGACGTGGCGGTTGTGACCAGCATTGGTCTGGATCATCAGGAGTACCTGGGATCAACGCGGGAATCGGTTGCGTTTGAGAAGGCCGGCATCATGCGTGCAGGGCATCCTGTTGTCAGTGGCGAACGTGACTTGCCGTCGCCCTTTACTGATGCAGTAGAACGGCTGGGATGTCGGCTGTACCAGCGCGATCAGGACTTTAGTGTTCAGAGTTTTGCTGATGGATCCTGGGTGCTTGACGGCATTGACGGGACTGGTAACCGCCGTCAGCTGCGCCTGCCTGCGGTCAGTCTGCCGCGCGATAACCTGGCTGTGGCATTGCAGGCGTTTTGGGCTGCCGGGTTCGATCTGGCTGATACCCTGATCTGTGCGGCGCTGCGGTCAGCTACCGCAACGGGACGTCTGGAGGCGCGCCAGGTTCTGTGGCAGGGAGTGGTGCGTGATCTGCGTCTGGATGTCGGTCACAACCCGCATGCGGCTCGTTTTCTGGCTTCCAGTCTGGGTGCCGATGCGGCGCGTCCGCGGGTAGCCGTATTTGGCCTGTTGTCTGACAAGGACCTGAACGGAGTTGCGGCAGAGTTGCACGGGGTGTTCGGACACTGGTTTACCGCCCCTTTGCCAAGCCCGCGCAGCCGCTCTGCCGAGGATCTGGTCCAGGGCCTGACCGCGGCTGGCGAGCCGGCTTCAGCCCATGCATCCATCGCCCGGGCGATTGAGAAGGCGCTGGAGCAAACCGACTCGGCGACCGAAGTTGTGATATTCGGGTCGTTTTTCTGCGTCGCCGACGCCATACTCTGGCTATCTGAACATGCCGGAGTAGCGCAGAATGGATGAGGGTCTGAAACAGCGCATCATTGGTGCGGTTGTATTGATCATTGCGGCTGTGGTGTTTTTGCCGATGCTGCTGTCTGGGCAGGACGAGACGGTACAGGTTGAGGTTGATGTGCCTGAGGCGCCGGTGCTGGCTCCGCAGGTAATTGAGCCCGTCGCGCCCGCGCCGCTGCCCGCGCCTGCGGAGGTTCCGGAGCTGCCTGTCGCGCTGCCGGACGTGCCGGTTGATTCTGCGCCGGCAGTCGTCCCATCCGCTCCAGTGCAGCCCGTTGCGCCAGCCCCGGCATCTGCGCCGGAGCCGGTAGCGACGCCGGCTGCGCCCGCGCCTGCGCCGGTCGCGTCGGGTGACTGGGTTATCCAGCTGGGCAGTTTTTCCAGTGCCTCCAATGCTGACGGCTTGAGCAAGGAGTTGCGCGCCCAGGGTTACAACGCCTACACCCATAGCGTAACCGTGCAAGGCAAGACCAGCACCCGCGTATATGTCGGGCCGCTGGCGAGCCGTGAAGCAGCCAATCGCCTGCGCGATGAACTGGAGCGCAAGCGCGGCAGCAAGGGTTTTGTTGTGGCGTACGATGCCGATAGCGGTCGAGGCTGATTATGCAGTTTCGATGGGCCGCGCAGCTCTGCTAGAATGCCTGCCTTTGTAGAACAGGGTACTTCATCGTGTCTTTGACCTGGGTTGACTGGGCTATCGTCGCCATCATTGCAGTCTCGGCCCTGATCAGCCTGACCAGAGGCTTCGTCAAGGAAGCCCTCTCCCTGCTGACCTGGGTTATTGCCGGCCTGGTTGCCTGGCTGTTTGGCGGAGCACTCGCCGAGTTGCTTGTGCCCTATATTGAAACGCCTTCCCTGCGCGTCATCGCCGCGTGTTCCATTCTGTTTGTCATGACGCTGCTGCTGGGCGGGCTGGTCAACTATCTGATCAGCCAGTTGGTCAAGGCAACGGGTCTCAGCGGTACCGACCGCTTTCTTGGCATGGTTTTCGGCGCAGCGCGCGGTGCGCTGCTGGTGGTAGTCGCAGTCGGTCTGTTAAGCCTGGCCCCCGTTGAAGCGGATGCCTGGTGGCGCGAATCGGTGGTGATTCCCCATTTTCTGCTGGTCGCTGACTGGTCGAAAAATCTCATTCTGCAAATGGCGGGTCGCTGATCCGGCACTCCCGGACAGCGCCGCCCTTAATCGAGAAGGTACTCAGGCATGTGTGGCATTGTTGGCATAGTGGGCAAATCGAACGTCAATCAGGCGCTCTATGATGCCTTGACCGTCCTGCAGCATCGCGGCCAGGACGCCGCCGGCATTGTAACCAGCGATCAGGGGCGACTCTTCCTGCGCAAGGATAATGGTCTGGTACGCGATGTGTTCCATCAGCGTCACATGCAGCGTCTGGTAGGTCAGATGGGTATCGGACACGTTCGCTATCCGACCGCTGGCAGCTCCAGTTCTGCCGAGGCCCAGCCGTTCTACGTCAATTCGCCCTACGGCATCACCCTGGCGCACAACGGTAACCTCACCAACGTCGAGCAGCTGTCGCGCGAGATCTATGAATCCGATCTGCGCCACGTCAATACGACCTCTGATTCAGAGGTACTGCTGAACGTATTTGCCCACGAGCTGGCCGTACGCAACAAATTGCAGCCGACCGAGGAAGACGTCTTCGCCGCGGTCAGCCAGGTGCACAAGCGCTGCCGGGGTGGTTACGCGGTAGTGGCCATGATTACCGGGTACGGTATTGTCGGATTCCGTGACCCCCATGCGATCCGTCCCATCGTGTTTGGTCAGCGTCACACCGACCAGGGCGTCGAGTACATGATTGCCTCTGAAAGCGTTGCGCTCGACGTGCTGGGCTTCAGCCTCATCCGCGATCTGGCGCCGGGCGAGGCAGTGTATATCACCGAGGATGGTCGACTGTTCACCCGTCAGTGTGCCGAGAATCCGCAATATTCGCCGTGCATTTTCGAACATGTATATCTGGCTCGCCCTGACTCGCTGATGGACGGTGTGTCGGTCTACAAGGCCAGGCTGCGCATGGGCGAAAAGCTGGCAGACAAGATTCAGCGCGAGCGCCCGGATCACGACATTGACGTGGTCATCCCGATCCCGGATACCAGCCGAACCTCGGCGTTGGAGCTGGCCAACCAGCTGGGTGTGAAGTTCCGCGAGGGGTTCGTCAAGAACCGCTATATCGGCCGGACCTTCATCATGCCGGGTCAGGCTGCGCGCAAGAAGTCGGTTCGCCAGAAACTGAACGCCATTGATCTGGAGTTTCGCGGAAAGAACGTGTTGCTGGTAGATGACTCCATCGTGCGCGGCACCACCTGCAAGCAGATCATTCAGATGGCACGCGAGGCCGGTGCCAAGAATGTTTACTTCTGCTCGGCTGCACCGGCGGTGCGCTATCCCAATGTGTATGGCATCGACATGCCCAGCGCCCACGAACTGATCGCCCATGGTCGCACCACGGACGAGGTTGCCGAACTGATCGGCGCCGACTGGCTGATCTATCAGGATCTTGATGACCTGAAAGACGCTGTTGGCGGCGGCAAGGTCAAGATTGAACATTTTGATTGCGCGGTATTCGATGGTCAGTACGTCACCGGCGATGTCAACGAACAGTACCTGGATCGCATCGAGCGTGCTCGTAATGACGCGGCCAAATCGACGGTCGAGCGGGTCAGCGAAATCATCGGCCTGCACAACAACTGATGCCAGTCGGCAGCGCCAGCGCTGCCCTGTATGAACGAGGTTTTTGCATGACCGAACAATGGCAACCTGGCCGTCTGGACAGTGATCTTGACGGGGCCGGCTTCGACACCCTGGCGGTACGCGCCGGTCAGCGGCGCACGCCTGAAGCAGAGCATGGCGAAGCCCTGTTTCTGACTTCAAGCTATGTGTTTCGCAGTGCCGCTGATGCTGCTGCCTGCTTTGCCGGTGAAACCAGCGGCAATGTCTATTCGCGTTATATGAACCCGACCGTGCGCACCTTCGAAGAGCGGATTGCTCTCATGGAAGGCGGTGAACAGGCTGTTGCCACTGCCTCCGGCATGGCGGCCATCCTGACAACTGTTATGAGCCTGTGCTCGGCCGGTGACCATATTCTGGTGTCGCGCAGCGTCTTCGGCGCCACTGTCACGCTGTTTGAAAAGTACTTCAAGCGCTTTGGCATTGAGGTCGACTATGTACCTCTGACCGACACGGCCGCCTGGCGTGACGCCTGCAAGCCGAACACCCGGATGTTCTTTATCGAGTCTCCGTCCAATCCGCTGGCCGAGCTGGGCGACATTGGCGCGCTCGGCGCGATTGCCCGCGAGCATGGCGCGTTGCTGGTAGTCGACAACTGCTTTTGCACGCCGGCGCTGCAGAAGCCGCTGTCGCTGGGAGCCGACATCGTCGTTCACTCGGCAACCAAATACATTGACGGTCAGGGCCGCAGCATGGGTGGCGTGGTAGTAGGGCGTCGTGAGCACATGCAGGAGCTGGTGGGCTTTTTGCGCACTGCGGGGCCGACCCTCAGCCCATTCAATGCCTGGGTATTCCTCAAGGGCCTGGAAACGTTGCGTCTGCGCATGCGAGCCCATTGCGAGTCCGCGCAGCAGATTGCCGAGTGGCTGGAGCAGTGTCCGGAAGTTGAGCGCGTCTACTACGCCGGCTTGCCGTCGCACCCGCAACACGCCCTGGCCAAGGCCCAGCAGAGTGCCTTTGGAGCGGTAGTGAGTTTTGAGCTGCGCGGCGGTCGTGAAGCTGCCTGGCGCTTCATCGACGCGACAAGAATGGTGTCCATTACCGCCAACCTCGGTGACGCCAAGACCACCATCACGCACCCGGCGACCACTACCCATGGCCGCCTGAGCGCCGAGGCTCGCGAAGCGGCGGGTATCCGCGAGGGGCTGATTCGACTTGCCATCGGCCTGGAAGACCTGGCGGACATCAAGGCCGATCTGCAGCGTGGATTCGACGCCCAGCGCTGAGTTGTCTGCGCAGTTGCGTGCTTTGTCACATCAAGGCCGGAGAGTTCACAGCTCTCCGGCCTTTTTGTTTTAGCGTCCTCCATGCCGCAGGGATAGTGCTGAAGCCGTGTTCCTTCAGTGCGGCACTTCTCACATATATGGAGGATGGAAAATGCGTCACTGGATTAGCATCTTGGGTGTTGTTCTCAGTCTCTGGCTGGTATCTCCCGCCTGGGCTCAGGAAGTGTCTGTACCAACGGTCAATATCAATACCGCCGGCGCGGCAGAGATCGCCGAGGTGCTGCAGGGGGTAGGGCAGGCCAAGGCTGACGCTATCGTTGCCTACCGCGAGGAGCATGGTGCTTTCGGGTCGGTAGCTTCGCTGGCCGAAGTGAAGGGGATTGGCGCCAGCACGCTGGCGAATAACGAGGGGCGGATTGTGCTTGAGTAAATAGGCCCGGGTTGGTGTTTCCGGGCAATGGCAGAGCGGCGCCGCAAGGCGCCGCCTCTGTTTCAGGTGCGGAGCTTGCTGACCGCTTCGGTCAGCTGATGGGCCAGTCGAGCCAGCTGGTCGCTGGTGTCGGCACTGTGCGCGGTCTGTTCTACGGTACGTTCGGTCACGTCCCTGATTTCGACCACGCTCTGGGTAATGGCATCCGCTGCCAGGCTCTGCTGCTCGACCGCCGATGCGATTTCGCTGTTGCCCTCGCTGATCTGACTGACGGCCGCAGCGATATCCTGCAGAGACTCACCGGCATCTTCAACCTGCTGGACCGAGTCATGGGTCAGCCCGGCGCTGGCCTGCATATCCTCGACAGCTACCTCGGTGCCGGTCTGCAGGGCTTCGATCATGCGCTGAATGTCATCGGTAGAGTGCTGAACGCGCTGGGCCAGGGCGCGCACCTCGTCTGCGACGACGGCAAATCCGCGACCAGACTCACCCGCACGTGCTGCCTCGATTGCCGCGTTCAGGGCCAGCAGGTTGGTCTGTTCGGCAATCTCGCGAATTACCCGCACTACGCCGCTGATTTCCTGACTGTGAGTTGACAGCTGGTGCATGTGCTCGGTGCAGCGGTCGATGCTGGTGACCAGGCCTGCGATGGTCTTGCGAACCTGCTGTACCTTGTCCCGGCCCTGAATGGCGAGAGCATTGGCCTGACTGGACTGATCACGGGAAATCGAGGTGCTGCCGGCAATATCCTGTACCGTCGCACTCATTTCGTTAACGGCGGCGGCGACCTGATCAGTCTCTCCCTGCTGCACTATCATGCCGTCGCGCATACGGGTCATGGTCTCGGCCAGTCCGCGGGCACGCTGATCCAGTTCCAGTGCCGCCTGGCGTACCGAGCCGACGACGGCCTGCTGGGACTCCTGCATGGCATTGAAGGCTCGGGCCATCGAGCCGACTTCATCGCGCGCACTGCCAGGCGCACGCAGTGTCAGGTCACCGGTGCTTTCCACTGCCAGCATGACGTCGCGCAGGGTGATGATATGGCGGGTGATGAACAGAATCAGCAGTTGCGAGAAGAACAGCACCATCAGCATCAGCGCTGCCACCACGATCGCATAGAGTGGCGCGCGTTCAAGTAACAGCGCGGTGAAGCCCTGCCGTTCCACGGCCAGAGCGCGGCCCTCTGCGGCTGACCAGGCGCCAATGTAGCGATCTTCGGCAATGCCGAGTCTGGAGGCCTCCAGCCAGCGCCCTGGCTCTGTCTGTGCGGCAGTCGGTGCTGTGATCCAGCTCAGGCCGTGCACCTTGCCGTCGGAGGGTTGTTCGCCGGCAAGCACGCCGGCCAGTTCCTGTCGGGTCTGTTCTATGCTGCGTTGCTCGACCCAGATGGCAACCAGTACGAGCATCAGCGTTGCTGCGAAAGCAACACCGTTGACTGCCCAGAACTTGTATTTCAGTGGCAGGTTCTTGAAGGCTTGCATGCATACTCCAGAGCATGTTGAAACAGGTGATCCTGACTGGCAGGCGGCACAGGGCCGTCAGTATGTGCCGTCACTCTGATATATCGGTTGATCCGGGTCAAACTTGAAGGGTTGTATGTAACACAGGCTTCGGCAGGGTGCTGACGCTTCGGTTATACTGCGCGCAACTTCAGGGTCTGTTCCCGTACGCCATGACCATGATGAAGCCGCTTTTGCGTCAAGCTCTGTTCGGCAGTGACGGCTGGTCCGCCAGTATAACCGCCGGAGGGTGACGCAAGCGCCGGCTCATCCTTCGGGCTGGCATCATAGTCAGCTGCGCGGCGCTGCGGGACCTGCCAAGGGAATAATCCATTGCCTGCGTCCTGGACTGCAGATCGCTACCCGACCGGGAGCATGTTCCGATGCTGCAAGGCGAGCGAACCAGACGGGAAAAGGCCCCAGAAAAGACAGCTTATGACCCCTGCGCTAACGCAACCCGTAATGATTGATGATGACGCCGAGTTGGCACGCTGCTGCGACCAGTGGCGTCGGCTGCCCTTCGTTGCCGTTGATACCGAATTTGTTCGCACCGAGACATTTTACCCGATTGCCGGTCTGATCCAGATTGGCGATGGCGAGCGCGCCACGCTCATTGATCCGCTGGGTATTGGCGACTGGACGCCCTTTGTCGCGCTGCTAGAGGATGCTTCTGTAGTCAAGGTCCTGCATGCATGCAGTGAGGATCTTGAGGTCTTTTCCAGGCTGTGCGGCGCGTTGCCCGCGCCGCTGTTCGATACCCAGCTTGCGGCAGCCTTTCTCGGCATGGACTTTTCCATGGGCTACTCCCGACTGGTCAGTGCGCTGCTGGATATCGATCTGCCCAAGGATGAGACCCGTTCCGACTGGCTGCAGCGCCCCCTGAGCCCGGCCCAGATCGAGTATGCCGCCCGTGACGCCCAGCACCTGGCAGAGCTCTATCAGATCCTGGCGCCACGGATCGCCGAGGCCGGCGTGGCCGAGTGGCTGTTTGCCGACACCGCCGAGCAGGTCGCAGCCTCAGGTCAGGTGGTTGAGCCGGAGCAGGCGTATCTGCACGTCAAGCAGGCCTGGCGGCTGAAACCGGCCGAACTGGCGATCTTGCGCCCGCTGGCGGCCTGGCGCGAACGCGAGTCCAGAGCTCGCGATATGGCCCGTAACCGGCTGCTGCGTGAACGTACCCTGGTTCCGCTGGCACAGCGGCAGCCAGACACCCTGCAGGCGCTGTCGCGCATCGAGGACATGCATCCGCGGACCGTACGCCACGAGGGTGAAACCATTTTGCAGCTGATTCGCGAGGGCCGTGCAGTTGCGCCGTCAGACTACCCCGAGGTGCTGCCGGAGCCATTGCCGCCTGCTGCCAATCGGCTGCTCAAGGCATTGCGCAAGGTCGGGCAGGAGGAAGCCGAGAAACGGGGTATCGCAGTTGAGATCATGCTGCGCAAGAAAGTACTCGAAGCCATGGTGCGCACCGGGTATCCCTGCGGCCCTTATCGACTGCCGGATGAGCTGACCGGCTGGCGTCGGGATCTGATGGGTGACGCATTGTTGAAGGCCGCCAACGGCGCGGTGGAGGTAGTTGAATGAAAGTGTTGTGTTCGATTTTCCGTAGCACGAAAAAGCAGGGGATGTACCTGTATGTGCCCCGGGAAAAGGGCTTGAGCGAACTGCCCGAGGCGCTGTTACAGTTGTTCGGGCGGGGGGAGCATGCGATGGATCTGGTGTTGCATGAGGAACGCAAACTGGCCCAGGAAGACATCCTTACGGTGTTGCATAACCTGAAGGAGCAGGGTTTTCATCTGCAGATGCCACCGCAGGAAGACGACTATATTCAGCATTTGCCACCGGAGTTGCTGAATCGGAATGATCCGGTTTAGCTATCCTGTGCTGCCCGGGTCTTGCAACAACGCCGTCGCATTTGCGACGGCGTTGTTGTATCTGCTGCCTCAATCCGGTCGACCCTACCCGGCAACACGCACCGCACGTCATGCAAACTCAAAGCCCCAGCTGGCGAGGGCGCTGTCAGGCAGCGCCCGGCCTACCACTCGCGGCGCATGTTTTCGACGGAAATCTGCTCGTTCAGCGTCCAATAGTCGTACAGCACGCCAATCAGAAACAGGCCACCGGTGAAGAAGTAGATGATCGCCGTAACCCACTTGCCCATATACAGCCTGTGCGCGCCGAAGATGCCGAGGAACGTCAGTAGAATCCAGGTCAGGTTGAAGTTGATGGGGCCGGTGCGGAACCGACGATCAGCCTCACGGTCCATGCCAGGGATCAGAAACAGATCGATGATCCAGCCGATGAAGAACAGCCCCAGGGTGAAAAACCACAGCGTACCGGTCCAGGGTTTACCATAGTAAAAGCGGTGTGCCCCCATGAATCCGAATATCCATAGCAGGTAGCCGATTGCCTTGCTGTGAGTATCCGAATACGCCATGCGGGGGTGCCTCTCTGCAAAAGTGGGTGTGTAATACTGGTCATAGACCATAAACGATTTGTGGAGTGCCTGCAGCGTGCAAAATAAAAGTGCGAACTGGTTCAAGCAAGTGGCCCAGCGCGCAGAGACCCTTGGCCAGCAGCGGCTGCGTGTTGGTGTGACCGGCCTCAGTGGTGCGGGTAAAACCACCTTTATTACCAGTTTGATCAATCAACTGGAGAATCATGGCAAGGGTCTGCTGGCCAGGCGCGCACCCTTTGACCGGCTGGAGTCGGTGCGCTGGCAGCGCGAGAACGTCGAGCAGCCATTCCCCTATCTCGACGCGCTGGCCGCCCTGTCTTCCGCGCCTGCGCGCTGGCCGGACTCGACCAGTGACCTGTCACGGGTGGTGATTGACCTTCGCTTTCGGCCCCAGGGACTGCTGCGCAAGGTGCAGCCTGTACGCCAGGTACGTATCGACATTCTTGATTATCCCGGCGAATGGTTGCTCGATTTACCGCTGCTGCAACTGGACTACGGCCAATGGTGCGAGCAGATGGCGCAGTGGCTGGAGCAGGAGCCGCGACGTTCGCTGGCCGGCGAATTGCGCCAGACACTGCTGAACATCGATCCGGCGGCGCCGGCGGACGCCGCGCAGCTGGCCGCGCTGAAGGACGCGTGGAGCGAGTTTCTGCTGCGTTGCCGTCGCGACGCCGGGCTGTCGCGCAACCAGCCTGCCCGTTTCCTGCAGCCGGGAAGCGGGGTAGCCGAACAGATGCTGCAGTTTATTCCGCTGCTCAGGGCCAATCGGCACAGCAGCGAGAGCGATAGCAGCTGGTTTGGCGTCTGTGCGGCGCGTTTCAACTACTACCGCGATTATCTGGTACGTGGTTTCTATGACGAGCATTTTCGCCACCTTGATCAGCAGGTGTTGCTGGTAGACATGCTCGGTCCAATGGATGCCGGGGAGCCGGCACTGGTCGATCTGCGCGATGCGATGGAGGCGGTGCTGGCCAGCTTCGATTATGGCCGTAGTGGTCTGCTGGCCCGGTTGTTGCGGTTCCGTCCGCGCATTCGTCGGTTGGCTTTTTGCGCAACCAAGGTCGACAAGGTCAGCCCTGAACAGCAGCGCTCGGTACAGCAGTGCCTGGAGGACCTGATGCTCGATCGGCTGGCTGATGTGCGTCATGGCGGGGTTGAGGTGCTCGGGCTGCCGTTATCGGCTATCCGGGCAACCCGTCAGGAAGGCGAGAACCTGGTCGCCGGTCTGGAAGGGCAGGAGGGCTGGGTGCGCTACCGACCGGGCAGTATCCCGGCACATCTGCCGCAGTCGCTACAGCTCACCAGTCCGGAGTTGTTGCCGCTCAGGCCGCCACCGGGCCTGCATCGCAGTGAGCCGTTTCCCCATTACCGTATGGACGACCTGGTGGCCTGGCTGATTGAGGGGGCGCAGCTGTGAGCACGGAACAGAAAACCCGAATTCTGGAGACCTGGCAGGGTGAGCCGCAGGGCGATACCGAGCGGGCTACCGAGGTCGTGGGTAGCGCCGATGCCATGCCGGATGCCTTTGCCGAGCCGGCACAAGCGGCACTGCCGTCAACTCTGAATGCGCCACCGGCCAGTCGCTGGCCCGGCCGGCTTGCGCGCCTTGCTCTGTTAGCCGGGCTTGGCGGCGCCGCCATGCAATGGGGTCAGTGGAGCTGGGCTGCCTGGCAGTGGCAGCCGCTGTGGGGGGGCTTGGTAGGCGGTCTGGGTCTGGCACTGGCTGGTACCGGGCTGCTGGCCTGGCGTGATCTGCGTCGACAGCGGCATCGTCTGAGCGCGCTCGAGCAGCTGCGCTCCGAAATGCAGCAGGCGCTGGCTGAACACGATCAGCGGCTGGCCGTCGACTGGCTGGACCGCCTGCAGCGTGTCTACGCTGATACACCGCTGGCCGGCAGCCTGCGCCAGGCGTGCGCGGGGCTGGACGGCTCCCACAGCGCCGGGGAGGTCGCCAGGCGGCTGAATCTGCAGTTTTACCAGCCGATCGACCAGCAGGCGCGGCAGATTATCCGTCAGGAGTCGGTTACTACCGGTGTGCTGGTGGCGTCCAGTCCCTGGGTCGCAGTCGATTTGTTGCTGGTGGTCTGGCGCAATATTCGGCTGATGCAACGGGTAGCCGTCTGCTACGGGCTGCCGATCGGTCGCTTCAGCCGCTGGCGGCTGGCGCGCCATGTGCTGCGCAATATCGCGCTGGCAGGCGGGACCGAGGTGGCCATGAGTGCGTTGAGTGATTCGTTGCTGTCGGGCTTGCTGGAAAAGGTCGCGGCGCGGATTGGTCAGGGTGTGGGAGTGGGGCTCTACAGTGCCCGGCTGGGGCATTTCACGCTGGATCTCAGTCGTGCGGCACCTTTAGCAGAAAAACAGCAGCTGGTAGAGGACAATCGGGGCATTATCAGGATGATGAAGGAGCGCCTTGGGCGCGGTATCGATGGCGGGTTATAAATCACGACGCCGCTGGCTGGCAGAGCGCTGGCTGGAGCGGCAGCAGGATCGGTGGGGCGAGCGCCTTGTCCGGGTGCGAGATCAAGTGCTGCCGATGGGCTGGCCCGCGCGAATGTCCAGGGTGGCTGGCATCAGTGACGGTGAAACGGTGACCCGGCGCCCGCGTGACGGCTCCAGCAGTGCCGAGCTGCTGGTTTGGCTGGAGCGTCTGGAGTCCGGTCAGCGGCGTTGGCTGGCGAGCCTGCTGGATGCGCCCAGCGCCGGCCCGTTTACCCTGCTGGAGGCGCTGGAGCGTTTGCAGCTTGACTGGCGCAGCCAGCTCAACCCGCTGACACCCCATCGTGAGTACGCCACTCAATTGCGGGTTCTGGCCAGTGTGCTTGCGGTGCCTGCGGCGGCGGAGTCGGCTTATCTGGACAATGAACAACGGGTTTACCGGGCGGTCGACGAGCGGCTGTTCGGCTCGCTGCCCTTGCGTCTGCGCGCCGAGCTGGCAAATCGATATCCGGTCGGGCAGGGGCACTACCTGCGTTGGTGGTATGAGCGACTGATGGCGCGCGCCGGGGAGCCGGGCTATGACCTGGCCGGCGCCGGCCCCGAGGACTGGCCTGATATTCCGGCAGCCTGGGTGGCACTTGGCTGGTTATGCGGTTTGCGGGTCAGTGCACCGAAGGGCAAGGCTGGTCAGTGAGAGGCCGCTGGCCTACCATAGCCGGCTTTGTCACGGCTAAGGATCTTGTTTGATGAACTTCACCGCTCTGCTTCAGGCCTTTGATCAGTCCGCCAATGCATCCGTTACCATCCCGCCAGAGTGGGCGCAGGGGCGTGCCGGGTATGGCGGCCTGGTGGCTGCGCTGGTGCTGCGCGGCATGCGCGCCAGCCTGTCCGACGCCCGGCCGGTGCGTTCTCTGGCAATCACCTTTGTTGGCCCGGTGCAGCCGGGCGAGCCGGTGCAGGTGCAGACCGAAATCCTGCGCGAGGGCCGAGCCGTCACGCAGGTGCTGGGGCGGGCGGTGCAGAACGGGCAGACCATGTGCATTGTGCAGGGCAGCTTTGGCGCGGGCCGTGAGTCCAGCGTCAACGTTGCGGCAGAGCCGGCGCCCAGCGCGCCCCCGGCCAGCGAATGTCAGCGTACTCCGTATGTCGAAGGCATCATGCCCAACTTCCTGCGCTATTTTGATACGCGCTGGACCTTTGGCGACTACCCCTGCACCAATAGCCGCAAGCGGGAAATGGGCGGCTGGATGCGGTTTGATGAAACCTTCGAGCAGTTTGACGAGGTGCATTTGGTCGGCCTGGTCGACGTGTGGCCGCCTGCGGTGCTGCCGCACCTCAAGGAGCGGGCTCCTGCCAGCTCACTGACCTGGACCATCGAGTTCGTCCAGCCGCAGCCAGCGATTGCCGGTGATGACTGGTTGTTGTACCGGGCAACCATCGAGCACGCCCGTGATGGTTACGGTCACTGCGCGGCGATGGTCTGGAATACAGCAGGCGAGCTGGTCGCGATCAGCCGGCAAACGGTCACGGTATTCGGTTGACGCCTCAGGCCGGGCGCTCCGCGATCAGGGTGGCGCGCAGCGGTGCCGGGTAGCCTTCGATGGTCTTGCTGCTGTCGTTCGGGTCGAGGAACGATGGCAGCGAGTTGAAGCGCATCCAGTCAGTGCTGCGCTGCTCCTCCACGCTGGTCTGATTCAGATCAACGCAGCGCACGTTTCTGAAACCGGCGCGTCGCAACATGCGTTCGAGCATTGGGACTGACGGCAGGAACCAGACGTTGCGCATCTGCGCGTAGCGGTCTTCCGGCAGCAGGCAGTGGTTCTCATCCCCTTCTACCACCAGCGTTTCCAGCACCAGTTCGCCGCCCGGGCGCAGGCAGGCCTTGAGTTGCAGCAGGTGATCGATGGGTGAGCGGCGGTGGTAGAGCACGCCCATCGAGAAGACGGTGTCGAAGGCGTTGCTGGGCTCCGGCAGGTCTTCCAGGGTGAAGGGCAGCTGCCAGACCGGTGCATTCGGCAGGTAGTGCTTTACCGCCTCGAACTGGTTGAGAAATAGCAGGTTGGGGTCGACGCCGATCACCATGGCGGCACCGGCGTGCCACATGCGCCACATGTAGTAGCCATTGCCGCAGCCGATATCCAGTACCCGGCGTCCGCGCAGGTCGATGTGCGGCGCGACGCGCTCCCACTTCCAGTCTGAGCGCCATTCGGTGTCGATGTGCACGCCGAACAGGTTGAACGGGCCCTTGCGCCAGGGATGCAACCCCTGCAGGGCCTCGTGCAGTTGCTGTCGTGTGGCCTCCGGCAGTGGTGCCGCCCCGGTCAGGGTCACACTCCGGCTGAAGTCATGCTGCACGCCTTCGAGTGGCGGCAGGTTGCGCAGGCTCTGTTGCCAACGTTCCAGGTCGCCGTGCTGCAGTTCTGCCAGACGCACTTGCAGGCCCTCTGCAAGTGGCGTGTGCCAGCTGGCGAGCGGAGTCGATTTCAGGGAGTCGAGTAGCGGAGTGTAATCAATCACGTGTGGGCAATCATTGAGCAAAAATTGAGGCACTGAAACCACAGGTGGCTGTGGCTGAAACCGGCGTCGCGCAGACGTTGCTGGTGGACTTCCAGCGGGTCAGGGCGCATCACGTTCTCGATCGCGGTGCGCTTCTGGGCAATCTCCAGTTCACTGTAGCCGTTGGCGCGCTTGAACGCGTAGTGCAGCGATTCCAGCGTGTTCTGGGTCTGGCTGTCGGTAAAGTTGAGCTTTTCGGACAGCACCAGAACGCCGCCTGGCAGCAGGGCCTTGCGGATACGCTGCAATAGCGCCAGACGCTGATGCGGCGGAATGAACTGCAGGGTGAAGTTCAGCACCACCATGGAGCAGGGTTGCAGCGTCAGTGTGTTGATGTCGGCGGTTACCACCTCGGCGGGAATCGCCTCTTCGAGCATGGCATCCTGGGCGCTGAGGTATTCCCGGCAGCGCTCACTCATGGCTTCGGCGTTGTCCACCGCGATGATCCGGCAGCCGTTCTGGGGCAAATGACGGCGCATCGACTGGGTCGCCGCGCCCAGGGAACAGCCGAGATCGTAGATCAGGGTGCCGGGCTGGGCGTATTGCCCGGCGATCACGCCAATGCTTTCGATGATGGTGGGGTACCCGGGTACCGACCGCTTGATCATGTCGGGAAAGACGCGCGCGACCGCGTCGTCGAAGCGAAAATCGTCGACCTTGCTGATAGGGCTGGCGAACAGCTTGTCTACCTCTGACATGGCAGGACCCCGGGTGGCATCGTGAGGCTGGGCATTCTAACCCAACTCGTCTGCCTTGACAGGATGGACTGCGGATTGCTTGACTGCACACTAGAGTGTGCGCTGTGTCACGGGCCAATTTATTGGCTTTTTGTGCTCGTCAGGCAGTCTTCGTAGTATTTTTTTGACTGTCTGGCTGGCTTGCCATTCGTTTCCATGCGGCTAGATGGCATAATGGCGTGCTGGTGGCGTCGCGTTGGTGGGCGGGTTGCCGGCAACAGCAAGTTGCTTTACACAATAGCAATGGACGCGTTGAGTTCCCTGCGCCAATCGGGGCTCACAGTTAAATGAGGAAAGGGTATGGCTGTTAAACGCCAGATTGTCCGTGGTGCTGCCTCGCTGGCGGCGCTGTATGCGGGTGTTGCGGGGGCACTGGGTCTTGGGGAAATTCAGCTGGAATCTGCGCTGAACCAACCGCTCAATGCCATTATCGAGTTGCAGGGCTCGGAGGGCCTGGGCCCGGACGACGTGGTCGTCAGGCTGGCCCAGACGTCAGACTTCGATAACGCCGGCATCGACAAACCGTATTTCCTCAATGATTTGCGCTTCACGCCCGTGGTGCAAAATCGCCGTCTGACGGTGCAGGTGCGGTCCACCCAGCCGGTGCGCGAACCCTATCTGAATTTCCTTGTAGAGCTGCGTCGTCCCAACGGGCGCATGTTGCGTGAATACACGGTGCTGCTGGATCCGCCACTCTACCGTCCTGGTCCGGCTGCGCCGGTTGAGCGTGCGTCGGTCACGGCTGCACCCGCTGCCCCGGCTGCCAGGGCTCCGAGCCCGGCGCCGCGTCGCCAGGTTGTGCTGCCAAATCTGACGCCGCAGCCTGATGCCGATCAGTACACGACGGTTGCCGGTGATTCACTGTGGGCCATTGCCGAACGTAATCGTCCGGCTGCGAGTGTTTCGGTTCAGGCCACCATGACTGCCATTCATGCGCTTAACCAGCAGGCCTTCGTTGACGGCGATATCAATCGACTCAAGGTCGGGCAGGCACTGGTCTTGCCGACGGCGGGGCAACTGGGTGTGTCGGCTAGCCCCGCTCCAGCTCCGGCTTCGGAGGACGCCCCGGAGGCGACGCCAGTGCCCTCCGCACCGTCCACGGTTCCAGCAGGTGATGGCTCGCCGGCACAGATCGCCGACGAGATGCGTGATGATGCCGCTGCAATGGCTGCGCAGAGCCAGTCTGATGCAGGGCTGGGGCAGGGCCGCCTGACCATCGACGAAGATGCGGTCAGTGACGCCGAAGCCGAGGCAGCGATGCTGGCATCCCGGCTCAATGAACTTGAAGGGCGTTTCAATACGCTGTTGAGTGAACTGGATAGCCGTGACCGTCAGATCGCCGCGTTGCAGGCCGAGCTGGATGTGCTGCACGCGGCCCGTCAGGCTGAGGAAGCCGCAGCCGGTCAGGGTCAGGCGGGCGGCACGCTGGGCAGTGGTAACGGTGGCGATACCATCTCTCCGACCGGCAGTGATGATCCGCAAGCCGGCAGTGTGGCCGCCGAGCAACCGATTGCCAGCGAGAAGGCCGATTCGTCGTTTGCCTGGTGGTCTGTACTGCTGGCACTGCTGGCGTTCCTGATCGGTTGGGTGGTGGCCCGTGTGCGCGGCAAGCCAGCCGGCAAGCCGGTGGTTGCGCCGCCGCGCCAGATGACCTCCGATGTCACCCGAGCCGAGCCCCGCAGCAGCGTTGCACCGGCTGCCGCCGGCGTGACAGCGGCGGCCGTGGCAGATGAGGCGCAGGACAACGTGTCCGGCATCGAGCTGTATATCACCTATGGACGCTTTGCCGAGGCACGTGATGCGCTGGAGAAGGCGATCAGCGAGGAGCCGGAGAATCTGGAGTTGCGCTACAAGCAGGCTCGGGTCATGGGTGAATTGGGGGATGCCGAGGGGTTCACTGAGCAGGCAGCCGCCATTTCTCAGCTGGGTGGCGATATGCAACGCGTTGATCAGTTGCGCGCCCGCTTCCCGCAGTTGGACGCGGCGGTATCGCCGATCGATACGGTAGACGATGTGCTGGATACCGATCAGGCTGACAACGACCTGGCGGAATCCCAGCTGAACCTCAGTGACTTCACCCTGGATCCCGACTGGGATCTGATCGAAGGCCTGACGCCCACGCCGGCGCGCAAGACCAGTCGGCTTGATCCGATTGCGCTTGATGACGAGGCGTTCGAGAGCAGTCTCCACGAGTTCCCGGAAATCGAGGAACTGGACGATCTGGATGGGCCTCATGATCTGGTGCGCAGCCCCAGCGATGAGCAGGACAAGCGTTGAGAGAGAGCATGAACGGAAGGCGACCATTGCGGTCGCCTTTTTTATGTCTGGAGCAAACCAGGCGCGGCACATCGGTGCCTGCAGACGCCCTGGAGCGGGAGCGTCGGTGGATACGCTGCGCTTAATCCAGCCTACGGAACAGGACTGTGCGGTAGGGCAGAGCGAGCCAGCTACTGCGCAACGACCCTTTCAGTCAAACAAGCGCTTGGCAACGTCCCTGAAGTGGCTGGCAAAGTGCACGGTCATGCCTTCGCGCAGATACGCCGGCAGCTCCTCATAATCGCCACGGTTGGCCTCCGGCAGGATCAGTTCATGGATGCCCTGGCGCCGTGCGGCAATCACCTTCTCCCGAATGCCGCCCACCGGCAGCACATGCCCGGTCAGGGTAATTTCCCCGGTCATCGCCAGTCCGCTGCGCGGCGGTTGCTGGCGTGCCAGTGACAGCAACGCACTGGCAATGGTAATGCCGGCTGATGGGCCATCCTTGGGCGTGGCACCTTCGGGCACGTGCAGGTGAACGAAGGCTTCGTCGAAGAACGCGCGGTCGGCCTTATAGCTGGCCAGGTTGGCGCACAGGTAGCTGTAGGCGATTTCCGCCGATTCCTTCATCACGTCACCCAGCTGACCGGTCAGCTTGAAGCCGCGGTTCAGCGTGTGAATGCGGGTCGCCTCCACTGGCAATGTAGCGCCGCCCATCGAGGTCCAGGCGAGGCCGGTGATGATGCCGGTGCCCTTGAGCTGCTTCTCGGTGCGGAAGGCAGGCGTGCCGAGCAGCCTTTTCAGGTCAGCGGGCTTGATGCTGATACGCGTATCCGGCTCCTCCAGCAGCGTCACCACTGACTTGCGCACCAGCTTGCCAAGCTGTTTGTCCAGGTTGCGCACGCCGGCTTCGCGGGCGTAGCCCTCGATCACCTCGCGCAGAGCCTTGTCGCTGATGCGCAGCTGGCTCTTGCGCAGCCCGGCGCGCTCCAGCTGACGTGGCCAGAGGTGGTGTTTGGCGATCGCCAGTTTCTCTTCACTGATATAGCCGGACAGACGGATGACATCCATGCGATCGAGCAGTGGAGCAGGAATGCTGTCCAGCGTATTGGCGGTACAGACAAACAGGACGTTCGACAGGTCCAGACGCAGATCCAGGTAATGGTCGAGGAACTGGCTGTTCTGCTCCGGATCAAGCGTCTCCAGCAGCGCTGATGCGGGATCGCCCTGATGGCTGGCGCCGAGCTTGTCGATCTCGTCGAGCATGATCACCGGGTTCATCACGCCCACGTCCTTCAACGCCTGGACGAACTTGCCGGGCATGGCACCGATATAGGTGCGTCGATGGCCCTTGATTTCCGCCTCATCGCGCATGCCGCCGACGCTGAAGCGATAGAAGGGGCGGTCCAGGCTTTCCGCGATGGAGCGTCCGATGCTGGTTTTGCCAACGCCCGGCGGGCCCACCAGCAAAATGATCGAGCCGGAGATCGAGCCACGGAAGGCGCCAACCGCAAGGAACTCCAGAATGCGGCTTTTTACATCCTCAAGGCCGTCATGGTCACGGTCGAGGATGCGTCTTGCCCGTTTCAGATCGATCCGATCCGGGTGCACGATTCCCCAGGGCAGGGCGGTTGCCCAGTCCAGATAGTTGCGGGTAACGGCATACTCGGGCGAGCCGGTCTCCAGTACCGACAGCTTGTTCAGTTCCTCCTCAATCCGCTGGGCGGCGGCATCGGGCAGGGTTTTGCCCTCCAGGCGCTGACGGAACTGCTCGATGTCGGCTGTTCGGTCATCCTTCGACATGCCCAGCTCTTTCTGGATGATCTTCAACTGTTCCTTGAGGAAGAAGGTGCGTTGATGCTCGCCAATGTTGCGATTGACCTCGGCGGTGATTTCTCCCTGCAGGCGCGCTACATCGATTTCCTTGCGCAGCAGCACCAGCACCTTTTCCATCCGGCGCAGAATGCCGGTGGTGTCCAGGATGTCCTGCAGTTCAGGCCCCTTGGCGGAGGTCAGTGCAGCGGCAAAGTCTGACAGCGGCGACGGGTCGTTGGGGCTGAAACGGTTGAGGTAGTTCTTCAGCTCCTCGCTGTATAGGGGATTGAGCGGCAGCAGTTCCTTGATCGCGTTGATCAGCGCCATGGCATAGGCGCGCACCTCATCTCGCTCGTCGGCGGGCGAGTGCGGGTATTCGACTTCTACCAGATAGGGCGGCTTGTGGCTGAGCCATTGGGTAATACGAACCCGGCGCAGGCCCTGGGCAATAAACTGGATCTTGCCGTCTTCGCGCACGGCATGATGGATGCGAACGGCGCAGCCGGTAGTCGGCAAGTGATCCGGGTCGAGTTCACCATCGGCAGGCATGGGGCCGTCGACGTAGAACAGAGACAGCGCCTTGTGCTGGGTATTGGCGACCCGTTCTATAGTCTCGTGCCAGGGGGATTCATTAACCACCACCGGCATGACCTGAGCAGGGAAGAACGGCCGATTGTTTATCGGCAGCAAATACAGTTTGTCAGGCAGGTTCTGATCGGGCAGAACCAGCCCTGTACCGCGGGACTCTGCAGCATCCTCGGCGACGTGTTCAATGTAGTCGGTATCCTGATCGCTCATCGATTCACCTTCTATGGACATCTATTGGGGATGAGATGGCGACGCCGGGCGGCTATTTCAATAGCGGAAATTTGTTGCGGATTGTGGCAGCATGACAGCGTTCTTTCCGGATCGATGACGCCGTTGATGCGAACCCGCTTACTGGATCTTCCTGTACAAACCGCGATTCACGCCCATCCCGAGCACCAGCTGGTTGTCGGGTTGAGCGGCTGCGCGGATTTTGAAGTGCAAGGCCAGGGCGGCGCGGTGAATCGTTTGCATGCCTGCATTGTGCCGGGCGGGGAGGCGCATGCGTTCTCCGGCCGTGGCCAGAATCATATGTTGATCATGGATTTGCCCGGCGCTGGCCAAGAGCTTGGGCTGGGCGATGACCTGGCCCGCCTGTTCGAGCGGCCACGCTTTATGCAGCTTGATCATCGCATGCAGGGCCTGCTGGACTTTGCCCAGCATGCATTGACTGAACCCGCACCGGATCAGGATGGCCTTAACTGGCATCTTGGGGGTGTTCTGCTTGCGGCGCTGCAACGGCGCCTGTCAGACGGGTTGCCGCAGCCCACGCGGCGAACCGCACTGACGCCCGCAGAGCTTCAGCGACTTGATGCCTACATTCTGGCCAATCTCGACCACCCCATCAGTGTTGCCGCGCTGGCAGCGCAGGTCTGCGTGAGCAGCAGTCATTTTCATGCGCTGTTTCGTGAGTCGACGGGCATAACCCCGCATCAGCACGTGCTGTCCCTGCGTCTTCGCGAAGCGTCCCGACTGCTGCAGGAGACGGCAATGCCGGTCGCCGAGGTTGCCAGCCGCTGCGGCTTTTCCAGTCAGAGTGCGCTCAGCCACGCCGTGCGCCGCTACTGGGGACAGACGCCCCGGGGGTTGCGTCTCGGGCGCGCCTGAGTGTGTTGAATGGCGCAAGGCCGCGTGATTCCCTTGATATTGCTGACCAGTTTGGTCTTCCTGGCGCCGCTTCATCGCCACTATTTGCGAGCTGAATGGCACGCGCTGCTTCCGAGATTTTGACAAAAATCCCAGAGCTTTCCGCAAGATTCCGTCCGCCTGCGCTTCTACAGTCGAGCATCGGGCACTGTCGCTGCCCGTAAGCCGGTCGGCAAGCGCCCGGCTAAATCACAACAAACGGGATGATTCGTCCGATACGCCTGAATGGTCTAGGGTTGTAACAGGCGAACTCATATGTCCGCACATCAGTTGATGCGATGCCGGACAAATCCAGGAGCATGCCAGAATGTTTAAAGCCAGCGAGGTGCTGCAGGGCGATTTCCTGCGCAGCCAGCCAACGGAATTTCTGCACAAGGTCAGTGCCAATTACGCTGTTGATGAGGACAGCTATCTGCGTGAGTTGATCGAACTCGCGCAGGACCAGGATCTGAGTGCGATTACGCGCAAGGCCAGCCAGCTGATTGTGGATGTACGCAAGCGTGAAAACGCGGTCGACAGTATCGACGCGCTGCTGCAGCAGTACAGCCTGGATACCCAGGAAGGCATCATGCTCATGTGTCTGGCCGAGGCGCTGCTGCGCGTGCCGGATGCCGATACCGCCGATGCGCTGATCCGTGACAAGCTGAACGCTGCGCAGTGGGACCGTCACCTCGGACAGAGCGAGCATACGCTGGTGAACGCCGCGGCCTGGGGCCTGGTGATGACCGGCAAGGTGGTCAACATGGATCAGCGTCAGGATGGCACGCCGGGTACCGTGCTGGGGCGTCTGATCAAGCGCAGCGGTGAGCCGGTCATTCGCGCCGCCATGATGCAGGCGATGAAGATCATGGGGCGCCAGTTCGTGCTCGGGCGCACCATCACCGAAGCGTTGAAGAACGGCAAGCCGCAACGCGACCAGGGCTACACCTACTCCTTTGATATGCTCGGCGAGGCGGCGCTGACCCGTGCCGACGCCGAAAAGTATTTCCAGGACTACAGCAAGGCGATCGCCGCGCTGGTAGACGACAAATACAAGGGCCGCAGCCCGAAACCGACGATTTCGATCAAACTCTCCGCTTTGCATCCGCACTATGAAACCGCGCGCGAAGAGCAGGTGCTCAAAGAGTTGGGTGACAGTGTGCTGGCGCTGGTGCGGCAGGCACGCGTAGGCGACGTGGGTATTACCATCGACGCGGAAGAGGCTGACCGCCTGGAGCTGTCGCTGAAACTGTTCGAGCGCGTATATCGCCACCCGGATGTGCAGGGCTGGGGCAACTTCGGCCTCGTCGTACAAGCCTACTCCAAGCGCGCGTTGCCGGTGCTGTGCTGGCTGACGCTGGTTGCCCGCTCCCAGGGTGATCGTATTCCGGTGCGTCTGGTCAAGGGCGCCTACTGGGACTCCGAGATCAAGTGGTCGCAACAGGCTGGCCTCAGCAGCTACCCGGTATTTACCCGCAAGGAGGCGACCGATGTCTCCTATCTGGCATGTGCCCGCTACCTGCTCAGCCCGCTGACCGAAGGCCATATCTACCCGCAGTTTGCTAC
The DNA here is from genome assembly GCF_027474385.1 of Halopseudomonas sp. MFKK-1. Classification (NCBI taxonomy): domain Bacteria; kingdom Pseudomonadati; phylum Pseudomonadota; class Gammaproteobacteria; order Pseudomonadales; family Pseudomonadaceae; genus Halopseudomonas; species Halopseudomonas sp. MFKK-1. The sequence goes on along the minus strand of NZ_CP114836.1, from coordinate 3,394,429 downwards.
CCACAATGCGCACACCGTTACCTGCATTCTGGAGCTGGCGGGTCGCCGCGAGTTCGAGTTTCAGCGCCTGCACGGCATGGGTGATGCGCTGTATGACACGGTGATTGAGCAGGCCAAGTGCCCGGTGCGCATTTATGCGCCGGTAGGAGCCCACAAGGACCTGCTGCCGTATCTTGTTCGCCGCCTGCTTGAGAACGGCGCCAATTCGTCCTTTGTGCACAAGCTGGTTGACCCGCGTGTACCGGTCGACAGTCTGACGACTCATCCGGTTAACGCGCTCAAGCGTCATGCCTCGCTGGCCAATCCGCGCATTCCGCTGCCGCCTGCATTGTTTGGTGACGCGCGCCGAAACTCCCGCGGTGTGAACATGAACATCCTCAGCGAATGGCTGCCGTTGAAGGACGAGTTGGACAAGTGGTGGGATGCCCGCTGGAGCGGCGCTCCGCTGGTTAACGGCAAGCGTCTGCAAGGGGAGGGGCGCCCGGTCATGTGTCCCTACGAGCTGAGCCATCAGGTCGGTGAGGTGGTCTGGGCCTCGGCCGATCAGACCCGCTCCGCGATTGATAGCCTGAGCAGCGCCTTTGTGCGCTGGAATGCGACCCCGGTTGATGAGCGTGCAGCGATTCTTGAGCGTACCGCCGACAAGCTCGAAGAACACATGCCCGAGCTGATGGCCCTGTGTACCCGCGAGGCGGGCAAGCTGTTGCAGGACGGCATCGATGAAGTGCGTGAAGCAGTTGATTTCTGCCGCTTCTACGCCATGCAGGCGCGCCAGCGCTTCGCTACCATCACCCTGCCGGGGCCGACCGGTGAAAGCAACGAGCTGTATCTGCAAGGACGCGGCGTGTTTGCCTGTATCAGTCCGTGGAACTTTCCGCTGGCGATCTTCCTCGGTCAGGTCAGCGCGGCGCTGGTCTGCGGCAACACCGTGGTTGCCAAGCCGGCCGAGCAGACCAGTCTGGTTGCCGTACGCTGCGTTGAGCTGATGCATGAAGCCGGCCTGCCGGGTGACGTGCTGGCACTGTTGCCGGGTGATGGGGCACAGGTTGGTAGCGTCATCACGTCCGACCCGCGTATCGCCGGTGTGGCCTTCACCGGCTCCACCCAGACAGCCCATGTGATCAACCGCGCGCTGGCCGCCCGCAACGGCGCGATTGCGCCGATGATCGCCGAGACCGGTGGTCAGAACGCTATGATTGTCGACTCCACTGCCTTGCCCGAGCAGGTGGTCAACGATGTGGTGCACTCGGCGTTCCAGAGCGCCGGTCAGCGCTGCTCTGCGTTGCGCGTGCTGTTTGTGCAGGAAGACATCGCCGAGCGAGTTATCGAACTGCTTAAGGGGGCGATGGCCGAGCTGCATGTGGGTGATCCTGCACGTCGAGACACCGATGTTGGCCCGGTGATCGACGCTGATGCCCGTGACGGGCTGCTCAAGCATATTCGAGAAATGAAACAGGCCGGACGTCTGATCGCCGAGACACCGGTACCCGAATCGCTGAACGGTCACTTCGTGGCGCCGGTCGCTTTCCGTCTCGACAGCATCAACGAGCTGAGCGAGGAGCATTTTGGCCCGGTTCTTCACGTTGTAACCTGGCGCGCACGGGATCTCGACAAGATCATCGATGACATCAACGCGACCGGTTTTGGTCTGACCCTCGGCGTACATACGCGTAACGAGGATACCGCAGAGCATATCGACGCACGGGTGCGCATCGGCAACGTCTACATCAATCGCAACCAGATCGGTGCGGTTGTCGGGGTGCAACCTTTCGGTGGTCAGGGCCTCTCCGGCACTGGTCCCAAGGCGGGTGGTCCGCATTATCTGCTACGGTTTGTCACGGAGCGTACGCGAACCATCAACACTACGGCGGTAGGTGGTAATGCCAGTCTGCTTTCACTTGGTGACGGGGAGCCCTGAGGCGGCGGCGACTGGCGAAAAGAAGCAACAGGGATGAATCAGCAGCACGGACAGTTCAGCAACCATAGATGCGTGAACCGGTTAGTTGGGTGACAATAGCCACCTGCTCGCGGATCGGGTTACCCCCGGCCCGCGAGAACCATTCACGAATCTCCAAGAGAGAGAATAAAAATGGAAGGTAATACTGCAGTCGTTACGGCGACGTTTATCGTGTACATCGGGGTGATGCTCGCACTGGGCTATATCGCCTACAAGCGCACCACCAACCTGTCGGATTACATTTTGGGGGGCCGCTCGTTGGGCCCGGGCACGGCGGCATTGTCTGCCGGCGCATCGGATATGAGTGGCTGGCTGCTGCTGGGCTTGCCCGGTTATGCGCTGTCAGCCGGTTACGAGGCATCCTGGATTGCCATCGGTCTGTTGCTGGGGACTTGGGCAAACTGGTTGATCGTGGCGCGCCGTCTGCGGGTTTACTCGCACCTGGCCAGTGACTCACTGACGCTGCCGGCTTACTTCGAGAACCGTTTCGAAGACAACAGCCGGATGCTGCGGGTTATCTCGGCCGTGTTCATCCTGTTGTTCTTCCTGTTCTACACCAGTTCCGGTCTGGTCGCAGCCGGCAAGCTGTTCGAGAGCACCTTCGGCTTTGGTTACGAGCTCGCAGTTGTCATCGGCACGCTGGCGATTATCTCCTACACCTTCTTCGGCGGGTTTCTCGCGGTATCCTGGACCGACGTTATTCAGGGTCTGCTGATGGCCGCAGCGCTGATTGTCGTGCCGGTTATGGCACTCAACGTCGTGGGTGGATGGGATGCAGTGCACGGAGCCATGGAAGCACGCAACCCTGAACTGCTGAACCTCTGGACCAACGTAGAAGGCGAGCCGCTGGGCTTTATCGCCATTATTTCCCTGCTGGGCTGGGGTCTTGGCTATTTCGGTCAGCCGCACATTCTCGCGCGCTTCAAGGCGATCGAGAGTGATGCCGCACTGCCGACCGCCCGCCGCATCGCGGTCCTGTGGTCCGGCGTGTGCCTGCTGGCAGCGCTGGTGATCGGCTGGATCGGCATCGGTTACTTCGGTGAAGAAGGGCTGGCGGACGCCGAGACCGTGTTCCTCGCCCTGGTTCAGGCGCTGATGCATCCGCTGGTTGCGGGTATCCTGTTGGCTGCGGTGCTGGCTGCCATCATGTCCACTGCCGACTCCCAGCTGCTGGTATCGTCCTCTGCTCTGGCCGAAGATTTCTACAAGGCACTGTTCCGTCGTGATGCGTCACAGCAGGAGCTGGTCTGGGTTGGTCGCGCGGCGGTTGTGGGTATCGCAGCGCTGGCTCTGGTCTTCGCTTTCAACCCTGAAAGTACCGTACTGGGTCTGGTGTCCTACGCGTGGGCCGGGTTTGGCGCCGCCTTCGGGCCGGCGATCATTCTGTCGCTGTTCTGGCGCCGGATGAATCGCTTTGGTGCGCTGGCCGGTATCATTGTTGGTGGCGTTACCGTGGTGGTGTGGAAGCAGATCGATACCATCGGTCTTTACGAAATCATCCCCGGTTTCATCCTTGCCACCATCGCCATTGTGGTGGTGACCCTGATCACCCCGGCTCCGGAAGGCAAGGTAGCCGATCAATTCGACGACATGGCTTCACGGTTCTGATCGTCTGAACGTAAAAAACCGCCGCACCCACAAGGGCCGGCGGTTTTTTTATGCTTGCGCTGCAGTGCCTAACCGCTGCACACGGTCAGCAGGAAGGTGTATTCCTCGGCAATGTCGCGCATGGCCTGGTAGCGGCCGCTGGCGCCGCCGTGCCCCGCGCTCATCTGCGTGCGCAGCAGCAGCGGTGCCTGATTGCTGCGTGTGGAACGCAACCGCGCAACCCACTTGGCCGCTTCCCAGTACTGCACGCGCACGTCATGGTAACCCGCGGTCACAAACAGGGCAGGGTAGGCCTTGGCGCCAACATTCTCGTAGGGTGCATAACCCTTGATGCGTGCGGCAACCTCCGGCTCGTTGGGATCGCCCCACTCTTCGTATTCACCGATAGTCAGCGGCAACTCCGGGTTGTTCATGGTGTTCCAGACATCCACGAACGGCACGTCTGCTACGGCTGCACGAAACAGCTCCGGGCGCTGGTTGATGACATTGCCGATCAGCAGGCCACCGGCACTGCCTCCAGCAATGACCAGGTGGCCGGGATCCGTTTTGCCTTGCTCGATCAGTTGCTCTGCGCAGCGGATAAAATCACTGAACGTATTGCCCTTGTGCTCCAGCTTACCCTGCTGATACCAGTACTCGCCCATTTCTGCGCCGCCGCGAACGTGCGCTATCGCAAAGCGCCAGCCGCGATCCAGCAGTGACAACCGGGCGTGGGAGAACCACGGGTCCATAGATGCGCCGTAAGCACCGTAGCCATATAGATAAAGCGGACCGCTGCCGCTTGCATCGCTGCGCTCGATCAGGCTGACGGGAATGCGGGCACCGTCGTCAGCAATAGCCCAGAGTCGTTCGACCCGGTAGGCCTCTGCATCGAAGGGGCCCTCAACCGGTGTTTGCTTCAGCACCGTTTGCTCGCCGCTCTTGAGATTCAGAGCGCGAATCTCGGCCGGTCGATTCAGCGACTCATAGCGCAGTCGAACCTGCGGGCTCTGGTACTCCTCGCCGGACTGCACATGGAGGCTGTAGGCAGCATCTGGCATCTGTACCTGATACGCGTCTGCGCCAACCGGCAGGACATCCAGCCGGCAAAGGCCATCGCATCGATACTGGAGAATCAGCGCGTCGCGCTGTACCTCGACATCCTCCAGGGTATGCGCCGGATCTGCAGGGCACAGTAGCCGCCAGTTCGACTGACCCGGTGTGGCCGGATCACAGCAGTAGAGACCAAAGTTCTCTCCCGCACTGTTGCTGCGAATAATGAAACCCTGCTCACCATGGTCTGCGTCGTATTCGTGGCCTGTCTGTCGAGCGGCCAGACACTCCAGAGCCGCTTCCGGTCGGTCCGCCGGCAGAAAGTGCACCTCACCGGTGTTCTTGCTGCTGCTGGAGACGCAGATAAAGTGTTCGGAACTGCTGCGATAGACCGAGAGATAGAACAGCGCGTCCGGCTCGTCAAAGACCCTGACCGGCTCTTCGTCTCGACGCAGACGCCAGAGGTGAGCCGGGCGTGCGCTGTCATCCAGACTGATGGCGAACAGCGTGCGGTTATCGTTGGCCCAGCACAGGTTGCCACCGGCATTCTCCAGTGGCAGGGAGTAGATTTCATCATTCAGCAATGAGCGAACGTAAAGCTGATATACCTCGTTACCCTGGGTGTCCAGACTGTAGGCCAGCCAGTGCTGGTCCGGACTGACGCTGAAGTCGCCAAGCTCGAGAAAATCTTCATTTTCGGCGAGCTGATTCAGGTCCAGCAGCAACTGTTCGGTGCTGGTGTCGATGTGCAGGCTCTGGTCGGCCGGCCGGCGGCAGCGGTAGTAGCGCGGATACTCGGCGCCGGCTTCGGTGCGCTGATAATACAGCCAGGCGCCCTTGGGGCTGGGCAGGCCCAGATCGGTCTCCCGGATGCGCCCACGAATCTCCTGAAACAGCTGTTCGCGAAGCTCGGCATGGGGCGCCATCCAGGCGTCGGTGTGCTCATTCTCCGCCTGCAGATATTGGATGACCTCTGGTGTGTCGCGCTGCTCGAGCCAGCGGTAGGGATCTTCACCGGACTCGCGGCGGGCGATGGGTTGGTGCAGTTCAGGACTCATGGGCTAAAAACCGTTATCATGGCGCGGTTGATTTGATCGGACGGATGGCAGGCAATGTTCAACGAAGCAGAATATCAGACGGTCTGGTGGATCTATCTGGCGACGGCGGCAGGGTGCTGGCTTGTCTGGTGGAAGCTGACTGCTCTGACCCGCTGGTGGCTTATTCGTGAGCCGCTTTGTCTGGCCATGGCGGTCTTGCTGTTTACACCGGTTTCCGTCGAGGCTGACGGGACCTGGATGGCTCCGGCCACCCTGATCTATCTGCTCGATACGTTTCTGTCTACCGGTGAGAACCAGTCGCGCGTGCTTGGCGAGCTCAGCCTGGTGATGACGCTGGCGTTTGCCTGCTATGTGCCGGTTGCGGCGGTCCGCCTTGCAGTCCAGCGTTGGTGGCGCCGGCGTCATCCACAGGAAGACGAGCCGGCCGCCGCCGACGCCTGATCCCTTATTCTCCGTTGCGAGCCTCATACATCATGCGTGCCAGACGCATGATCTGCTCCTGGAATTCGGTACGCTGAGCGTCGGTCATAGGGCACATGTTCAGTTGCTCGAACAGACGATAACCCCGTACCGAGAAAAACAGGATGGCCGCCTGGGCTAGCCCCAGGGGAGACTTCTCCAGAATATCGAACAGCCCCTGGACGTTATCCGAGCTGGTCTGCAGCAAGGCCGGATTGCTGGCGGCGGCAGCGAAAATGGCCGAGTCCAGGTTCTTTTCCTCGCTGGATTCGCTCATGTTGCTGAGCAGCAATGCCTTGAGTTCGCGCATGGGCTCGTCGGGCAATACGCTTTCATAGGCGCCCCAGCGCACGCGAAAACGCTCAAGACGGTATTCGATCATGGCGCTCAGCAGCGCTTCGCGGTCGGGGAACATTTGTTGCAGCGTGGCTTCATCAATTTTGCTGCGTTCGCTCAGGCTGGCGAAGGTCAGTTGCGACGCGCCCAATTCACTGACGATCGCTTCTGCGGCACGAAAAATGATGACCTTGAGTGCATCCGGGTTCTGACTGCTGGGCGTGGTTTCCACTGGTAACCCCCTGTGACTGACGTTCCTGCTCGCGGCCGATTCTGGTCGGGCGAGGGTAAAACGAGGCTGTTAGACGTGTTGCATCCGCGGGATACCCCGGGCGGCAGCAGGGGTGTCGGATGGCTTTTATGCCGCATAGGGTACGCGGTCGGGACGGCGGAGGCGAGTAGTTTTTAGCATTCTGCAGGCAACAAAAAACCCGGCCTGAGCCGGGTTTTTTTATTCAGTTCTCGGATTAACCGATGATCTGAATGTTTGCAGCCTGCTTGCCTTTCGGACCAGTGGTCACGTCAAAGGACACCTTCTGGTTCTCAGCCAGGGACTTGAAGCCCTGAACCTTGATCTCGGAGAAGTGGGCGAACAGGTCGTCTCCACCGCCATCCGGAGTGATGAAACCAAAACCTTTAGTGTCGTTGAACCACTTAACTGTACCAGTTGCCATTTCAGATAATTCCTATCAAATTGAAATACTTGAGCTTGCACTCAATTAAAGCGTGGGAATCAAAGATCACGAGAATGACAAACTTACGTACTGAAAAGTGCGCTTGCAGCCTACAACTCTATCTCTTGAAAACCTACGCGCTCACTCTGCGCCTTTCAGGGGGACAAGTCAAGACCTCAACAAGACCCCGTCACGGCGCGAATAAACGAAATTGAGTATACGACAGATTCAGGAAATGGCACGTCTTTCAAGATTTTTTTTCAGTAAGCCGGAAATGCCCGTTTTACGCGCCTTGCGTGGCGCGTCGGTAGGGGTAGACATCCAGTACCTGGCCCGCGCGAATCTGCTCCTGCAGGCCTTGCCAGTACCCGGCGTCGAACAGGTCACCGTGCAATCTGGAGAACAGTCTGCGCTGGTGCAGATCGGCAAACAGGAAAACCGGAAACTCTTCGGGGAACACGTCATTTGGTGATACCGAATACCAGGGTTCCGACGCCATTTCCTGTTCCGGGTAAAGCGCTTCCGGAATGACTCGAAAGTTAACCTCGGTCAGATAACTGATTTCGTCGTAGTCATAAAACACTACGCGGCCATGGCGGGTAACACCAAAATTCTTCAACAGCATGTCGCCGGGGAAAATATTGGCAGCGGCCAGTTCCTTGATCGCCTTGCCATAATCGAGCAAAGCGTCGTGAGTCTGCTGTTCGCTGGCATTTTCCAGATAGATGTTCAGTGGCGTCATGCGGCGCTCGGTCCAGCAGTGCCGGATCAGAATGGTATCGCCTTCCTCAATGACGGTTGACGCGGCGACCTCCAGCAGCTCTTGCAGGCATTCGGGGTCGAAGCGATCACGCGGAAAGCGAAAATCGGCAAATTCCTGGGTGTCTGCCATGCGACCGACGCGATCGTGACGTTTAACCAGTCGGTATTTCTCGATGACGGTAGCCCGTTCGATGTTCTTCGAGGGGGCAAATCGGTCCTTGATAATCTTGAAGACCGTATTGAAGCCCGGCAGGGTAAATACGCTCATTACCATGCCGCGTACCCCGGGCGCCATGATAAACCGGTCATCCGAATTGGCCAGGTGGGCGATCAGCGAACGGTAAAACTCGGACTTGCCCTGCTTGTAGAAACCGATGGCGGTATAAAGCTCGGCCAGATGCTTGCCGGGCAGCAGGCGTTTCACGAAGGCGATCAGCTCACTGGGTACCGCACATTCGACCATGAAATAGGAGCGGGTGAAGGAGAAGATGATCGAAACGTCCGACTCATCGGTGATCACGGTATCGACGCTGATGCCCTGGTGCTCGCGGTTGACCAGCGGCAGCACAAAGGGCCATTGCTCCTGTTGGCTGATCAGGCGTCCGACCAGGTAGGCTCCCTTGTTGCGGTAGAACACACTCTGCACCATCTCGGCGGTCAGTCCGCGATCCATCTGCGCCCAGTCAGGCAGCCCCTGCTGCAGCTCACTGACAATCATCTCGACATCCCGGGTCATGTCTTCCCAGGGCACATCGAAGCTGTATTCACTGAGAATCTGGTGGGCCAGCCCCTGCAGCGACCCCTCGGAGATGAAGCCACGGGTCAGGGTGATGCGTGAGGGCGGGCGGCTAACCGGCCGGGTGCTATGGACGAACATGGTTTCGTCGCTGATCTGGTCGTGCTGATGCAGGCTGCAGAATACCGAGTTGAACCAGGTCTCTGCGAGTTCGTCGTCAAAGCGCTGATCAATCAGGGTAATGTAGGAGAGGCGAACATCGGGCCAGGCCGCGACATTGCGCACCTGCTCGCCAAGTTCGGATGCGGCAAGACGTTCAGCGGTGTCCTGTACCTGTTCTTCGTAGGCGTTGATCCGCAGGGTAGAGGCTTCCTGAATGTCGTTCCAGCGGGCTTGCTCGAAGCGCGCTCGGGCGCCGGCGGTCAGGTCGCGAAAGATGCGACGGTAGCGGTCAAAGCCGGAAAGAATCTGCTGAGCTATCTGATCGGAAGCCTGGGACATGAGAGCGCCTGCGGGTAGGGGAGCGAATGCCCGCAGCATAGCCAGTCAGGGGCAGACTGGGAAGGGTGTGCTGCGATCCGCCGCACCGTGTCAGGGTGCGGCGGGCGCGGCTGTTACTGCACGGTTTCCTGATCGGTGAACAGGTCGCTGAACAGCATGGTGGACAGGTAGCGCTCGCCGGAATCCGGCAGGACGACGACGATGGTTTTGCCTTGCATCGCTGGCTCCTCTGCGACCCGCACTGCTGCCGCCATGGCCGCACCGCAGGAAATGCCGACCAGAATGCCTTCCTCGCGCATCAGGCGCAGCGCCATGTCCTTGGCTTCGTCATCACTGACCTGTTCAACGCGATCAACCATGCCCAGATCAAGGTTGGCAGGCACGAAGCCGGCACCAATGCCCTGGATCTTGTGCGGGCTGGGTTTGACCTCATCACCCTGCAGCGTCTGGGTGATTACCGGGGAGGTCGCCGGTTCAACCGCGATAGACGTTATCTTCTTGCCGCAGGTCAGCTTGATGTAGCGAGAAATGCCGGTAATGGTACCGCCGGTGCCGACGCCGGCGACCAGCACGTCAATGCTGCCGTCGGTGTCGTTCCAGATTTCCGGACCGGTGGTCTTTTCGTGAATGGCCGGGTTGGCCGGGTTCTCGAACTGCTGCAGCAGAATGTATTGCTCCGGGTGCTGGGTGGCCAGCTCCTGTGCCTTTTCGATAGCACCCTTCATGCCCTTGGCCGGATCGGTCAGTACCAACTCGGCACCCAGCGCCTTGAGTACCTTGCGGCGCTCCAGACTCATTGAGGCAGGCATGGTCAGCACCAGCTTGTAGCCGCGGGCGGCTGCAACGAATGCCAGGCCGATGCCGGTGTTGCCAGAGGTTGGCTCGACAATGGTCATGCCCGGCTTCAGGCGGCCGCTGGATTCGGCATCCCAGATCATGCTTGCGCCGATACGGCACTTGACCGAATAGGCAGGGTTGCGGCCTTCGATCTTGGCCAGAATGGTCACGCCCTTCGGGCCGAGGCGATTGATACGAACCAGCGGCGTGTTGCCGATGGCCTGGGAGTTGTCTGCGAAGATGCGGCTCATGGCACGACTCCTTGTTGTAAATGCTGCAGGGCAGGGGGGGATCAGGCCAATCAGCCTATGCCGGGCGCCGGCACCCGTCAATGCGATGCGCGGTGCTTTCGGGGGCGGTGGTGGCGCAAATCTCGTCGCCAATAATGAAGGGGTATCAGCCAGCCTTTGGTTGTGCCATGTCGCGTTTACAGTGAAAATCGTCGCAAGCTATAGTGCTTGATCCATTTTTCGTGCAATGCCTGGTCTCTATTACACCGGGCTCCGGCCCAAGGAACACTCAGATGAAGTTCGAAGGTACTCAGTCCTACGTCGCAACCGACGACCTCAAACTGGCGGTTAACGCTGCCATTACCCTGGAACGCCCGCTGCTGATCAAGGGCGAGCCGGGCACGGGTAAAACCATGCTGGCCGAGCAACTGGCCGAGTCCATGGGCGCCAAGCTGATTACCTGGCACATCAAATCCACCACCAAGGCGCATCAGGGGCTGTACGAGTATGACGCGGTAAGTCGTCTGCGTGATTCCCAGTTGGGCGTCGACAAGGTGCATGACGTTGCCAACTACATCAAGAAAGGCAAGCTCTGGGAAGCGTTCGAGTCCGAAGAGCGTGCCATTCTGCTGATCGATGAAATCGACAAGGCCGACATCGAGTTCCCGAACGACCTGCTGCAGGAACTCGACAAGATGGAGTTCTACGTTTACGAGACCAATCAGACCATCAAGGCCAAGCAGCGCCCGATCATCATCATTACCTCCAATAACGAGAAAGAGCTGCCGGACGCCTTCCTGCGTCGTTGCTTCTTCCACTACATTGCCTTCCCGGATCGCGAGACCATGAAGAAGATTGTGGAAGTGCATTTCCCGAAGATCGAGCAGACACTGCTGTCCGAAGCCATGGATATCTTCTTCGATGTGCGCAAGGTACCCGGTATTAAGAAGAAGCCGTCTACCTCCGAGCTGGTTGACTGGCTGAAGCTGCTGATGGCTGATCAGATTCCCGAGGCCGTTCTGCGTGACCGCGATCCGACCAAGGCGATTCCGCCGCTGTACGGTGCGCTGGTCAAGAACGAACAGGATGTCCAGCTGCTGGAACGCCTCGCCTTCATGACGCGTCGTCAGAACCGTTAAGAGGGAGGTGCCCGATGTTACTGGGCCTGTTCAATGAGATGCGGGCAGCCAAGGTACCGGTCTCGGTACGTGAGCTGCTCGACCTGATCAACGCGTTGAAGCACCACGTCGTGTTCGCCGATATGGACGAGTTCTACTATCTGGCGCGTACGGTCATGGTCAAGGACGAGCGGCACTTCGACAAGTTCGATCGTGCCTTTGGCGCCTATTTCAAGGGGCTGGAAAACCTCGATCAACTGATTGAGGCGATGATCCCCGACGACTGGCTGCGCAAGGAATTCGAGCGCATGCTGACCGAGGAGGAAAAAGCCAAGATCCAGACGCTCGGCGGTCTTGACAAGCTGATCGAGGAGTTCAAAAAGCGCCTCGAAGAGCAGAAAGAGCGCCACGAGGGCGGCAACAAGTGGGTCGGGACCGGCGGCACCAGTCCCTTTGGTTCCGGTGGCTTCAACCCTGAGGGTATTCGCGTCGGCGACGCCGGAAAGCGCCAGGGCAAGGCGGTCAAGGTCTGGGATCAGCGCGAATACAAGAACCTGGATGATCAGGTCGAGCTGGGGACACGCAATATCAAGGTGGCGCTGCGTCGCCTGCGCAAATTCGCGCGTCAGGGCGCTGCAGACGAACTGGACATTGACGGCACCATCGACCACACCGCCAAGGATGCGGGTCTGCTGAATATCCAGATGCGTCCGGAGCGGCGTAACGCGGTCAAGCTGCTGCTGTTGTTCGATATCGGCGGCTCGATGGATGCGCACATCAAGGTGTGCGAAGAGTTGTTCTCCGCCTGCCGTACCGAGTTCAAGCACCTGGAGTATTACTACTTCCATAACTGCGTCTATGAGTCGGTGTGGAAGAACAACATGCGTCGCACCAGCGAGCGCACCTCGACGCTGGACCTGCTGCACAAGTACGGTCCGGACTACAAGGTGGTGTTTGTCGGAGACGCGGCCATGGCGCCCTACGAAATCACTCAGCCGGGCGGCAGCGTAGAGCACTGGAACGAAGAGGCGGGCTACGTCTGGATTCAGCGCTTCATGGAAAAGTACAAGAAGCTCATCTGGATTAACCCGTACCCGAAGGATGCCTGGGAATACACCTCATCAACCAAGCTGATTCGCGAGCTGGTCGAGGACAAGATGTACCCCTTGACCCTGCAGGGTCTGGAAGATGGGATGAAGTACCTCAGCAAGTAGGCGGCGGCTTCGCCGCCGCAGCCAGAAGCTGCAAGCTATAAGCCACAAGCAGTCCCTGCAGGGGCTGCTTGAGGCGGCTGATTCGGCACATTCGCTTCCAGCTCCAAAACAAAACCCGGCACAAGGCCGGGTTTGTTTTTAGCTTGAGGCTTGCCGCTTGTAGCTTCCAGCTGCGGCAGCGAAAGCTGCCTCTCAGCCCAACTGCACCGCCGGCGCCTGCGGACGGTCGATGCTGACCTTCTCGGTGGGCGCCATTACGGTGGCGACACCATCCACAACCTGCTTGCCGTCCTGATTGATCACGCGGGTGGCGATTTTTACCCGGTTCTTTGGCAGTTTTTCCAGCACTTCCAGCTCAATGGTGATGTTGTCGCCCAGGCGTACCGGGCGCAGAAAGCTCAGTTCCTGGCCGATGTAGATGCTGCCCGGCCCCGGCAGTTCGCAGGCAATGGCGGCGGAGATCAGTGCGCCGGAGAACATGCCGTGGGCAATGCGACCCTTGAACGGGGTGGCTGCGGCAAATTCTTCGTCCAGGTGGACCGGGTTGACGTCGCCGGACACCGCAGCGAACAGCAGCAGGTCGCTCTCCTGTACCTGGTGGGCAAGGCTGGCCTTGTCGCCAATGTTGAGTTCGTCGTAAATGCGGTTTTCAAGCTTCTGCATGGCTGCGGCTCCGTTGCACGGGGGTGGGCAGGTGCCGGTCCAGCCAGCCGAGCAAATCGGAGATGACCTCATCCCGATTGATCTCATTGAAGGCTTCGTGCCGGGCACCCGGATAAAGCCGCAATTCTACCTGTGAAAGTCCGGCGGCGTGCAACCGTTGCTGCAGCTTTGCCAGGCCGTTTCCGGCGCTGACGGGGTCGCGCTCGCCGCCCAGTATCAGAATGGGCAGGTCGCGCCGTATCGACGCCAGTTGATCGGCTGTCGCAATACGTCCAAGCGCGTCGAACAGGCGCTGCCAGTAGTGACCACTGAGCACGAACCCGCAAAGCGGGTCAGCTACATAGCGGTCGACCTGAACAGGGTCCCGGCTGAGCCAGTCAAACGCAGTGCGGGGTGCACCGAAGGCGCGGTTGAAGCGACCGAACGAGAGTGTGCTCATGGTGTGTGCGGGCGCATCGGCACCACGCAAGCGGCTTTCCAGTGCTGCCATTACCTGGCCGATACGGCAGAGAATCCGGGGGTTGGCGTTGCTGCCGCTGAGCACTGCCAGATCGACGCAGTCGGAATGGGTGAGCAGCAGGCTTTGGACGACGTAGCTGCCCATGCTGTGCCCGAGCAGGATCAGCGGGTGCTCCGGCGCAGCGTCTCTGGCATGCCTGATCACTTGCAGCAGGTCGTTGGTCAATGCCTCCCAGCCGGCACCGGGGGTAAGTTGCCCACGAGCCAGTTCGGGCGTACTCAGACCGTGACCACGCAGATCCAGCGCCCATACCTTAAGGCCGGTGGCGTTCAGTTGTTCCGCCAGTGCCTGATAGCGTGCGCCGTGTTCGGCCATGCCGTGACAGATGACGACGCTGGCGCGCACTGGCAATGCGCTGGGCCAGTGGTGAATGTTCAGGCGGGCGCCGTCAGGTGCAGTTAACGCTAGGGTGGAGTAGGGCATCGGTCAGTCGTCCTGTGCTTGTTGTTCTTGTTGTTTACGGGCAGTCGCTGCAGGCATGCTAGTGCCCGCGGGAGGAGCGGTATTCACAAATCAAATGAAACACTCCAGCATTTTGTATTTGCGCAAAGCCCTGTTAGCTTTGAGCCACTTTATCAGTAGTGCCAAGAGCTTCAATGCTCAATCGATGCCAACGACTGGCGTCGCCAATATAAGAAACTGCACCACCGGGGAATAGGAGAATAACAATGGATGCGTCCTTCTGGGCTGACAAACGGCCGGCGGGGATTCCCAACGACATCGATCTGACACAGTACAGCTCGATTATCGACGTCTTTGACCAGGCTTGTGTGAAGCACGCCAAGTTGGCAGCCTTCAGCAACATGGGGGTCACCCTGACCTACGCTGACCTGGATCGTCTGTCAGCCGCCTTCGCCAGTTATCTCCAGCAGCACACCGACCTTGAGCCCGGCGACCGTATTGCCGTGCAAATGCCTAACGTGCTGCAGTTCCCGATTGCTGTTTTCGGTGCGATTCGTGCCGGACTGGTGGTGGTCAACACCAATCCGCTCTATACCGCCCGGGAGATGCGTCACCAGTTCCAGGACTCTGGTGCCAAGGCGCTGATCTACATGAACATGTTTGGGCATCTGGTGCAGGAAGTGCTGCCTGATACCGAGATCAAGTACCTGTTTGAGGCGCGCATGGGTGACATGCTGCCCGGTCTCAAGGGCATGCTGGTCAACGCTGCGGTCAAGCACGTTAAAAAGCTGGTCCCGGATTACTCGTTGCCGCAGGCGGTACCGTTCAAGGCAGCACTCAAGCGCAGCAACGGCCGGCGCCCGAGCGGTGTTACCCGCACGCTGGACGACGTGGCAGTGCTGCAATACACCGGCGGCACTACCGGTGTTGCCAAGGGGGCCATGCTGACCCACGGCAACCTGGTGGCCAACATGCTGCAGGTGTACGCCAACATGCAGCAGCTCGACAGCAACGGCCAGAAGATCAACGGTGAGCCTGGCGAGGTGATCATTGCACCGCTGCCGCTGTATCACATCTTTGCTTTCACCGTGAACTGCATGTGCATGATGATCGCCGGGCACCATAACGTGCTGATCACCAATCCGCGCGATATTCCCGGCTTTGTCGCCGAGCTGAAAAAGTGGCAGTTCTCGTCGATTGTCGGCCTCAATACGCTGTTTGTCGCGTTGATGGATCATCCCGAGTTTGAAAAGCTGGATTTCTCTCGCCTTAAAAGTACCGGTTCCGGCGGCACTGCACTGGTCAAGGCCACTGCCGAGCGCTGGCAGAAAAAGACCGGCTGCGTCATTGGTGAAGGCTATGGCCTGACCGAGTGCTCACCCGTTGTGACCTCCAGCCCGGGCGATGGTTTGGCGCGTCTGGGCTCGGTTGGCCTGCCGGCACCGGGGACAGCCCTCAAGGTCATTGATGAAAACGGCAACGAGCTGCCTATCGGCGAGCGTGGCGAGCTGTGCGTCAAAGGCCCGCAGGTAATGAAGGGCTACTGGAATCGCCCGGAAGCGACTGCAGAGGTACTGGATGCCGACGGCTGGTTCCGTACCGGTGACGTGGCGATCATCGACGAAGACGGCTTTGTGTCGATTGTTGACCGCATCAAGGACCTGATCATTGTGTCCGGTTTCAACGTCTATCCCAACGAGATTGAAGACGTGGTGGCTGCCCATCCCAAGGTCGCCAATGCGGCGGCCATCGGCGTGGAAGACGAGAAATCCGGCGAAGCGGTCAAGCTGTTTGTTGTGCCCAGCGACAAGAGCCTGACCGTTGACGAGCTCAAGGCATACTGCCGCGCGAATTTCACCGGGTACAAGGTGCCCAAGCATTACGAGATTCGTGAGTCGCTGCCCATGTCGGCGGTTGGCAAGATTCTGCGTCGCGAGCTGCGCGACCAGTAATCCTCTGCCTGCGAGGGTGACCCGCCGGTCACTCTCGCAGGCGCTCAAAGCCAAGCTTCATGCACCCTGGATGCCTGTCCGGGGTGCTGGTCTGCCTCTGGAAAAGCTGCTAGTCTTCGGGCTCTTTGGCCCCTCGGGTGCGTCAAATAGACGCTTGCCTGGGGGCAGACTGAGTGTCGTGACAAGAGTGCTGAAAGCACCAAAAGACAACCGAACATACGATAAGACAGCAGCAATACCTGTTCAGGAGCCGGCCTACATGCTTGAAAATTTCTGGAAAGACAAATATCCAGCGGGTGTTTCCCCTGAAATCGATCCCGACCAGTACCCCAACGTTCTCGCCGTTCTCAAAGACTCCTGCCAGCGCTTCGCCAACAAGCCTGCCTTTACCAACCTCGGAAAGACACTCACCTACGGTGACCTTTACACTCTCTCGGGTCACTTTGCTGCCTACCTTCAGAAGCACAGCGGCCTGCAGCCGGGCGATCGTATCGCTATCCAGATGCCGAACGTTTTGCAGTATCCGATTGCCGTGTTCGGCGCGATGCGTGCCGGCTATGTGGTAGTCAATACCAACCCGCTTTACACCCCGCGGGAAATGGAACACCAGTTCAACGACTCCGGTGCCAAGGCGCTGATCTGCCTGGCGAACATGGCGCATATGGCAGAAGAAGTAGTGCCCAAGACCGGCGTCAAGCATGTCATCGTCACCGAGCTCGGCGATATGCTGCCTCCGCTCAAGCGCCTGCTGATCAATGCGGCGGTCAAGTACCTCAAGAAGATGGTACCGTCCTACAACATTCCGGGCATGGTCCGCTTCAACGATGCCATGGCCAAGGGACGCAGCCTGAGTCTGGCTGAAGCCAATCCGGCATCGGGTGATATCGCCGTGCTGCAGTACACCGGCGGCACCACTGGCGTTGCCAAGGGCGCGATGCTGACGCACCGCAACCTGGTCGCCAACATGCTGCAGGCCAAGGCACTGATGGGCTCGAACATGATCGATGGCGAAGAAGTCGTGATCTGCCCGTTGCCGCTTTATCACATCTATGCCTTCACCTTCCACTGCATGGCAATGATGGTCAGCGGTAACCATAACGTGCTGATCACCAACCCGCGTGATATCCCGTCCTTTGTGAAGGAGCTGTCCAAGTTCCAGTTCACCGGCTTTGTTGGCCTCAACACCTTGTTCGTTGCTCTGTGTAACGATGCCGCTTTCCGTGCGCTGGATTTCAGCAAGTTCAAGGTCACCCTGTCCGGTGGTATGGCGCTGCAACTGGCTACCGCCGAGCGTTGGAAGCAGGTTACCGGGTGCGATATCTGTGAAGGCTTTGGCATGACCGAAACCAGCCCGGTTGCTACGGTTAACCCGATCAGCAACATCCAGCTGGGCACCATCGGTATTCCAGTACCGTCCACCCTGTGCAAGGTCATCGATGAAGACGGCAACGAGCTGCCGCTGGGTGAGCGTGGCGAGCTGTGCGTCAAGGGCCCGCAGGTAATGAAGGGCTACTGGCAGCGTCAGGAAGCAACCGATGAGATCCTGGACGCCGAAGGCTGGCTGAAAACCGGTGACATTGCGATCATTCAGGAAGACGGCTACTTGCGCATTGTTGACCGCAAGAAGGACATGATTCTGGTATCCGGTTTCAACGTGTACCCGAACGAGCTGGAAGATGTCATGGCGACCCTGCCGGGCGTGGTGCAGTGTGCTGCCATTGGCGTGCCGGACGAGAAATCGGGCGAAGCGATCAAGGTTTTCCTGGTCAAATCTGCCGACTCGACCCTGACCGAGAAAGACGTGATCGCCCATATGCGCAGCAGCCTGACTGCCTACAAGGTGCCCAAGCACGTCGAGTTCCGCGACGCTCTGCCGACCACCAACGTCGGCAAGATCCTGCGCCGCGAACTGCGTGACGAAGAGCTGAAGAAACTCGCCAGCCAGTAAGCTGCACCGGTCGCTTCGATTTTGCGACAATAGAGCCCCGCCCGGCACTGCCGGGCGGGGTTTTTTAATGCCAAGGATCAATCATGTCAGCCAAGCACTCCAATGCACCCGATTTTTCCCAGGTCATGGCCAGCGATCGTCATCGCCTGCAGCAGCAGTTTCAGCGCCTGCCCAAGGACGATCAGGGCAAGGCCGCTGCAGCCTGGCTGGAGCGCTTTAACGCTTCAAGCGAGAAGGTGGCCGAGCGCGCCCGGCTGATCCCGAAGATCATTTACCCGGACGCGCTGCCTATTGCCGACAAGCGTGAGCAGATCAAGGCCGCTATTGCCGACAATCAGGTGGTGGTGATCGCCGGCGAGACCGGCTCAGGCAAGACCACCCAGTTGCCGAAGATCTGTCTGGAACTGGGGCGCGGCACCCACGGTGTGATCGGCCATACCCAGCCGCGGCGACTGGCTGCGCGCAGCGTGGCATCGCGGATTGCGGAAGAGCTGGGCACGCCGCTGGGTGAGCTGGTCGGCTATCAGGTGCGCTTTACCGATCAGACCTCAGAGCGCTCGCTGATCAAGCTGATGACCGACGGCATTCTGCTGGCCGAAACCCAGAATGACCGTTACCTCACCCGCTATGACACCTTGATCATCGACGAGGCGCACGAGCGCAGCCTCAATATCGATTTCCTGCTGGGTTACCTCAAGACCATCCTGGCCAAGCGGCCTGATCTGAAGGTGATCATCACCTCGGCAACCATTGATCTTGAGCGGTTCTCGGCCCATTTCGACAATGCGCCGGTGATTGAAGTGTCCGGTCGTACCTACCCGGTGGATGTCTGGTATCGGGCGCTCAGCGCCGAACGGGACGAAGAGGGCAACACGGTCGAGGAAGACCTCAGCATCGACCAGGGCATCGTTGCCGCGCTGACCGAGATTCAGCAGTTTGAGCGCAGTCAGGGCAAGTCGCCGGGTGACGTGCTGGTGTTTCTGCCGGGCGAGCGGGAGATTCGCGATACCGCCGAGTACCTGCGCAAGGCCAACCTGAAGCACACCGAGATTCTGCCGTTGTATGCGCGGCTGTCGGCTGCCGAACAGCAGAAGATTTTTTCCTCCCATGCCGGGCGGCGTGTGGTGCTGGCAACCAACGTGGCGGAAACCTCGCTGACGGTGCCGGGCATCGTTTATGTGATTGACCCGGGCGAGGCGCGCATCAGCCGCTACAGTCCGCGCTCCAAGGTGCAGCGGCTGCCGGTGGAAGCTGTCTCGCAGGCCAGTGCCAACCAGCGCAAGGGCCGGTGCGGCCGGGTTGCCCCCGGTATCTGTGTGCGGCTGTTCAGCGAGGAAGACTTCCTCGCTCGCCCGGAGTTCACCGACCCTGAGATTCGCCGCACCAACCTGGCCTCGGTCATTCTGCAGATGCTGCATCTGCGCCTTGGCCGCATCGAGGATTTCCCGTTTATCGAGCCGCCGGATGGCCGGGCCATCAGCGACGGTTTCACCTTGCTGCAGGAACTGGGCGCGGTTGATCGCAGCGGCGCAATGACTGATATCGGTCGCCAGCTGGCGCGCCTGCCGGTTGATCCGCGCATTGGTCGGATGTTGCTGGAAGGGGCTCGTCAGGGCTGCCTGGCCGAGCTGGCGGTGATTGCCAGCGCGCTGGCTGTGCAGGATCCGCGCGAACGTCCGCTGGAAAAGCAGCAGGCAGCCGATCAGGCCCATGCCCAGTGGAACGAGGAGGGCTCGGACTTTGCCGCCTTCCTGAATCTGTGGAACGGTTTTGAGAGCCAGCGTCAGGCACTGACCCAAAGCCAGCTGCGCAGCTGGTGCCGTCGCAATTTCCTGAATTATCTGCGTCTGCGTGAGTGGCGCGAAACCCATCGGCAGATTCGTCTCACCTGCCGCGACATGGGACTGGAAGAAAACAAACAGCCTGCGTCCGGCGAGCCGATACACAAGGCGCTGCTCGCGGGTCTGCTCAGCCACCTCGGCAACAAGACCGAGGAGGGCGATTATCTCGGCGCACGGCAACGCCGCTTCCTGCTGCATCCGTCCTCGGGTCTGGCGAAGAAAAAGCCGGCCTGGGTGATGGTCGCCGAGCTGACCGAAACCCGCCGTCTGTATGGTCGGCTGGCGGCAAAGATTGATCCGGTGTGGGTCGAGCCGCTGGCGGCGCACCTGGTCAAGACCAGCCACAGTGAACCGCACTGGGAGAAAAAGCGCGGTCAGGTCGTGGCCTTTGAGCAGGTCTCGCTGTACGGCCTGATCATCGTGCCAAAGCGCAAGGTGCACTTCGGCCCGATTGATCCGGTTGTCTCGCGCGAACTGTTTATTCGCCAGGCGCTGGTGGCAGGCGAGTGGCACGGCAGGGCGGCCTTCAACAAGGCCAACCAGCAGTTGCTCAGCCAGCTGGATGAACTGGAAGCCAAGGCACGCAAGCGCGATATCGTGGTGGACGAGGAAACGCTTTACCGCTTCTTTGATCAGCGCATCCCCGAGAACATCTACCAGCTGGCGAGTTTCGAGCGCTGGCTCAAGCGCAGCAGCGAGACCGATCCCAAGCTGCTGCACATGACCCGCGATGACCTGCTGCAGCGCGAGGCCAATGATGTCAGCGCCGATCTGTACCCGGATCTGCTGCGCTGGGAGAGTGTGGCACTGCCGCTCAGCTATCACTTCGAGCCGGGCCATCCGGCAGATGGCGTGACCGTGCGTATTCCTGCTTCGCTGCTGCGGCGTATCGACCCGCAGCGGCTCGACTGGCTGGTGCCCGGGCTGTTGTTCGACAAGTGCGTGGCGCTGGTGCGTGGTTTGCCAAAGGCCATTCGTAAGAACTTTGTCCCGGTGCCGGACTTTGTCCGCGCCGCGCTGGAGCGCATGCCGTTTGCCGACGGCAGCCTGACCCAGGCGCTCGGCCGCGAGCTGACGCGCATGACCGGTGTGCGGCTGGATGACGATGCCTGGGCTGATGTGGAGCTGGAAGACCATCTGCGCATGCGTATCGAGGTGGTCGATGCGGTCGGTAAGCCGATCTGTGCCGGCCGCGATTACAGCGCGTTGTGCGCCCAGATTGACGGTCTGCCGCTGCAGGCCGCGATGCCAGTTGCTGAAGACAAGCCCAAGGCGCCCGCCCAGGTGCCCGGCAGCTATGCGTTGCCGGAAACCCTGGTGCGCAAGCAGGCGGGTATTGCCGTCAACTTCCATCCCGCCTGGGTGGAGCAGGGCGAGGACGTGGTCGAACAACTGTTTGATGTGCCGCAGGTCGCGTTGCGTGAGCATCGATTTGGCATTCAGCGCCTGCTGCTGCAAAGTCCTCAGTTGAACGAGCAGGCGCGTTACCTGCGCCAGAAGCTGACCACCCTCAAGGACGCAGCCATCTACTACCGTGACCTGGGCACCCAGAAGCAGTTGACCGATGATGTGCTGCTGGGCGCGATTGATCGGGTGTTTTTGCCTGCCGGGGCACCATTGCCCCGCGATGCCGAGACGTTGGCTGCGCTGATCGAGGCCGGCCGCGGCGACTGGGTGCCGGCGTGCGAGCAGCTGGCGAGTCAGGTGCTGGCGATCCTCAAGCAGTGGCACGGGCTGCGCAAGCGCTTCAAGGGTAAGGTCGAACTGGCCCACGCGCTGGCCATGAACGATGTTCGCGAGCAACTGTCTGAACTGGTCTTCCCGGGCTTTGCGCGGCAGGTGCCGGGCGAATGGCTGAGCCAGTACCCGCGGTATCTGAGTGCGATCGAGCAGCGCCTCGACAAACTGCCGGGTCAGGTGCCGCGTGATCGCGCCTGGACCGATGAGCTGCAAGGTTACTGGCAGCAATACAAGGCCTTGAGTGAGCGCTTCCAGCGCGAAGGTCGCTGGGACCCGAGACTGGAAGAATGGCGCTGGATGCTGGAGGAGTATCGGGTGTCGCTGTTTGCCCAGCAGCTTGGCACGCGGATGCCGGTCTCGGGCAAGCGGCTGGCAAAACTGTGGCGGGAAATAACCGCCTGACAGCACGGCTGACAATGCACGGCGTGACGGGGTGACTGGAGTGATCGAGCCTATTCGGGTGGCAAGTGACAACGGCGGCCAATTGCAGCTGCAGCGCCTGGGCGCAGCGCCAACGTCGGGGCCTGTGGTCCTGTTGCTGCATGGTGCCATGTCCGACAGTCGGGTATTTTTGCCTGCCGAACACGGGCTGGCCCGTTATCTTGCGGAGCAGGGCTGCTGCGTTTACGTAGCCGATCTGCGCGGCCACGGTGACAGTCAGCCCGCGCTCGGTGGGCCGCAGCCGATTCGCATGTGGGACCTGTTGCAGGCCGATATTCCGGCCCTGCTTGAATGGCTGCGCTCCGAACACCCCGATCAGCGGCTGTTTGTCGTCAGCCACGGCTGGGGTGGCGTGTGGCTGGCGGCAGCGTTGATCCGCAAGCCCCAGTTGCTGGCCTCGATCTGCGGGCTGGTGCAGCTCGGCGTGCGCCGTCGAGCGCTGGCCGGTGGCCGTTTTACCCGCTTTGCCCGGCGCTGTATCTGGGGGGCGTTGGCGTCTGTTGCCGGTCGGTTCAAGGGGCGCATCCCGGCCTGCTCAATGGGACTGGGCAGTCACGATGAGAGCGTCGATGTTCACACCGTTTGCCTGGCCTGGGAGCGCGGCGAATGGCGTGATCTTGAGGATGGTTTCGACTATGCTAGCGCCTTGAAGAGTCTGGCGTGGCCCCCCAGCCTGTATCTGGCTGGCGATCGTGATCGCGTGTTGGGGCACATGCAGGATGTCAGACGGTTTGCCCACGAGTTGGGCAGACATGATGCACAGGTAATCTTGCTGGAAAAGGGCCGGGGTTGCTCGCGCCATTACGGGCACACCGATCTGCTCACCCATCCGCAGGCAGAGCAGGATCATTTCCCGCTGATTGCCGACTGGCTGGCTCAGCGCCAGCAACCTACGCACACACAAGAGCTGTTCCCTCGCTGTAGCGCAGCGGACGTTGAGGGAGCGGCGTACATTACATGAGAAGAGGACCGACCGTGCACAGAGTCGTGATCAGCGGAACAGGTTTGTTTACCCCGTCCGAGAGCATCAGCAATGAAGAGCTGGTTGCCAGTTACAATGCCTACGTAGAGCGTTTCAACGCTGAGAATGCCGCAGCTATCGAAGCCGGTAGCGTTGAACCCCTGGCGTGCTCCAGTACCGAGTTTATCGAGAAGGCATCGGGCATCAAGGCTCGCTATGTCATTAACAAGAGCGGCATCCTGGACGTGGATCGCATGGTCCCTTCCATTCCCGAGCGCAGCGACGACGAACAATCGCTGCTGTGCGAGATGGCCGTGAAGGCTGCCCATCAGGCGCTTGAAGCTGCTGGTCGCACACCGGCTGATATCGATGGCGTCATCGTTGCCTGCTCCAACCTGCCGCGCGCCTATCCGGCACTGTCGGTTGAGGTGCAGGAAGCACTGGGCATCGAGGGTTTCGGGTTCGACATGAATGTGGCCTGCTCCTCGGCCACCTTCGGTATTCAGAATGCAGCCAATACCGTTGCCCTCGGTCAGGCCCGCGCCGTGCTGATGGTCAACCCTGAAGTCTGTACCGGCCACATGAGTTTCCGCGATCGCGACAGCCATTTCATCTTTGGTGATGCCTGCACCGCGGTGGTTATCGAGCGCGCCGAAGATGCGGTCTGCGAACACCCTTACGAGATCCTTGGCACCAAGCTGCTGACCAAGTTCTCCAACAACATCCGCAACAACTTCGGCTTCCTCAACCGCTGTGACGAGTCCGGCATCGGCGCGCGCGACAAGCTGTTCATGCAGAACGGTCGCAAGGTGTTTCGCGACGTATGCCCGATGGTCGCCGAACTGATCGGTGAGCACCTGACCGAAACCGGTCTCGCTGTTGCCGACGTCAAGCGCTTCTGGCTGCACCAGGCCAACCTCAACATGAACATGCTGATCGCCCGCAAGCTGCTCGGTCGTGACCCCAGCGTAGAAGAAGCGCCAGTGGTGCTTGACCAGTACGCGAATACCAGTTCTGCCGGTTCGATCATCGCGTTCCACCAGCACCAGGCTGACCTGCCGGTCGGCAGCCACGGCGTGATCTGCTCCTTCGGCGCGGGTTACTCCATCGGTAGCGTCATCGTCCGCAAGGGCTGATCCGTGTGACCGACGAGCAGGATCTGATTCAGCGCCTGCTCGCCGGAGAACAGGGCGCGTACCGTCAGCTGGTATCCACTTACCAGGGGGCCATGCGGGCGGTCGCGACGGCGATTGTCGGAATCGCCAATGCCGAAGAAGTGGTGCAGGAAAGCTGGCTTGCGGTCGTGCGCAACCTCAACGGGTTTGCCGCGCGCTCAAGTCTCAAGACCTGGCTGCTTACCATCACCGCCAACACCGCAAAGTCGCGCCTGCGCAAACAGCGTCGCGAGGTCCTGCTCGACGACCTGACCGGGCCGCATGGCTCCATCGACGACCGACGCTTTGCATCTGACGGGCACTGGGCCGGGGAGCTGCCGCTCTGGCACAGCGACTCACCCGAAGCATTGCTTGACGAGCAGGCATTGCGTGACTGCCTCGAACATACCCTGAACTCGCTCTCCGAGCTGCAGCGCAGTGTGTTGCTGCTGCGTGAACGGCAGGGGCTCGAATTAACCGACATTTGTAACCTGCTGGACATCTCGCACTCCAATGTCAGGGTGCTGCTGCATCGCGCCCGTCTGAGTGTATTTGCGACGCTGGAGCATTTTGAGGTAACGGGCGAATGTTGACGTGCAAGGAGCTGGTTGGGCGGTCAAGCGATCTGCTGGATGGCGAGCTGAAGTTCAAGCAGCGCCTGGCGGTTGCGGCGCATCTGGCTGTCTGTCTGCGTTGCCGACGGTTCATTCGCCAGCTGCGGCTTAGTCAGCGGGTCATCCGCCAGCTGCCAGACGCCGATGTGGCGGAGCTGGACGCGTTGATCAAGGCAATGCAGGCGGTTCGCCGCGACCATCACTGACTCGTCAATCAGCGCTCGTACGTTTCAGACGGGTGTCGGCCGCGTCATCCTCGACTGCTCTGAACCCCTCTATCTCGATGCTTTCAAGGTAAAGCTGTTTCCGTCTTCCTGGCGGATGTGCTGCGTACGGAAAAAGTTCCCCTGTCATCGAATGTTCATGTCCGCGCAACTGATCTGAAATATGGCGCTGCCAGTATTCCCTCCAACACCGGGCGCCGCCCCATCCGGCGAGCCCCAATGTGTTGTTTCACTGTCAACGCAAAACATAACTGAGGGAAGACTCAATGACTCTGCGCAAGCACTTCGCTGGATTCGCCGTAACCGCACTGGCTGCCGCCATTCCGGCAGTCGCCATGGCCGATGTAAGCATCTACGGCCGCGCCCACGTATCCGTCGATTTCCTGGATGACGGTGCGGACTACTCCGAAACCAACCTGTCCAGCAACTCTTCCCGTCTGGGCTTCAAGGGCGACCACGAGATCAACCCGAACCTGACTGCCTTCTTCCAGATTGAGCAGCAGATCGACTTCGGTACCGACAACGGCAGCTCCTTCAACACCCGCGATACCTTCGTCGGTCTGAAAGGCAACTTTGGTTCCGCTCGCATGGGTCGTTTCGACAGCCCCTTCAAAGCAGCTCGCGGCCCGGCCAACCTGTTCGGCGATCAGGTCGGCGACATGCGCAACCTGACCCGCGTTGGCAACGCCCGCTTCGACGAGCGTTATGACAACACTCTGGAATACACCACGCCGGACATGAACGGCTTCTTCGCCAAACTGGGCTACTCCGTTCAGGAAAGCACCGTCAATGAAGACGACACCGACGACAGCGTGATCAGCGGCTCCCTGAACTATGCTGGTGACGCCCTGGAAGCGGCTTTGGCGTACGAAGCTGCCGACGAAGACACCGGCCGTGGCGAGCGCGACGGTATCCGTGCTGCCGCTGCCTACAAGATCACTGACGGCTTCAAACTGGTTGGTTTCTACCAGACTGTCGACTACACCAACCCGGCAGCGACTCAAGCTGTTCAGGACGCACTGACCTCCGACACTTACGGTCTGGGTGGCGAGCTGAAAGTCGGTTCCGCTACTGCGCTGAAAGCCATGTGGCTGACCCGCGACTCCGATGCCGACAACTTTGACAGCGACATGCTGGCTGTAGGTATCGAGCACAAGCTGGACAAGGCTGTTCGTGTCTACGCCAACTACGCCATGGTTGAAAATGACGAGAACGTTGCTCTGACTCCCTGGAGCCAGGCACGTACCGCCAACCCGGCTGGTGCACTGGGCGAAGACGCAACCGGCTTCTCGGTAGGCCTGCGTTACGACTTCTGATCCCGTCATCTGACAGGATTGAAGTACCCCAAAGCCGGACTGTTTGAGAAAACAGTCCGGCTTTGTCATTAAAGTGAAACCCTGCAGTCTTAATCTCGTCGCCAGGTGGTCATAAAGTGTGATCACGACCGGATCTCAATGTTCACTTGTGCCAGGAGTTCTATCCCATGCGTCAACTGCTCTGTCTCGCCGCCGCCGCGCTGCTGTCCGCTTGCGCCCAGCAGGCTCCCGTCAAACTGTACTCAGGCGCCGAACAGCCTGCTTCGCAGGTCCTGGTTGTTGAAATGCCCAACACCCTTGAGGTCCTCAATATCAACGGTCAGCCTGCGCCGGAAGCCAATCGTATGGTCGGCAACAACCTGCGTCAGCTGGAGCTGCAGCCGGGCAAGTACCGCATCAATGCGTACTTTGAAAACGGCTACGATGTGGGCGGCGGTCTGAGCCACGAAATCGTCCGTACCCGCAGCGCGACCTTCACCATCGACGGTCAGGCCGGCGAGTTATGGCGCATTGAGTTCGATGAGCCGGGCAACCTGAAGCAGGCTCAGGAAATGGAAAATAACTTCGAAGGCGTTGCCGTCAACACCCGCACCGGCGAGCGTGTTGTCAGCGAACCGGGTCCGCGTTATGTGTCGCTGCTGGGCGAAATGTTCGGTTCTGGCACCATGGTCGCCACCCGGGATCACGGTATCGCTCCGATTGGCGCGGCTCCCCAGGCTACCGCGCAAGTGCCGATGGCCGTGCCGACTCCGTCGCAGGCTGCTGCGCCAGCCCAGACGCTGCCGCATGACGCATCGACCCTTGCTACCTTGAAGCAGATCTACCTGATGCTCAGCCCGGAAAGCCGTGACGCCTTCCTCGAATGGGCCGCTCAGTAATCGAGTAACACCCCGTAGGCTTGTGTGCTGCACCTTATTCCCCGCTCACGCGGGGATTTTTTTGTGCATGTGCCGCTAGGGTGGTGAATCGCGCAGCCTTGGCCACGCGTAGCCCGATCACTCGGTGCAACCGCGCGGACACGCTTGCGGCTTGGTCCGCTTTACGGTTGCTCGGCATCGATGGCTTGCTGTACCTGGCGGTAAAAGGTCAAACGGTCCTTGCCCTGGGTGCCGCCTTGCCTGTCGGTGGCCTGCGGCCAGTTACCGTTGGCGGCGATGACCAGCTGGCGGTTCGGGTCGATAAAGATGCTTTGCCCGAAAATGCCCTGGGCCATGTAGGCGCCGTCGTCGAGGGTCCACCACTGATAGCCGTAGCCGCGGCCCGGCACGCCGATATCCACCTGTTTGTGGGTAGCCTCGGTGATCCAGCCCTCGGGCAGTACCTGCTTTCCGCCGGCGATACCGCCGCCGAGCATGAACAGGCCGAAGCGGGCGTAGTCCCGGGTGGCGGCCTGCACGCAACAGCCGCTGATTTCATGGCCGGTGGAGCCGAGCAGCCAGGTGGCGTCCTGTTGCATGCCAAAGGGTTTCCAGATCTTTTCCGACAGATACTCAGCCAGCGGCTTGTTGGCGGCCGAGCTGGCAAGCACGCCAATCAGGTTGGTCTCGCCGGTTTTGTACACCCATTTGGTGCCGGGCTCGGCCTCGGCCTGCAGCTGGCGCATATAACTGACGGTCACGTCCATACCGGGCTCGGCAGTGTGCGAGTTGAAGCGGGCTACGTCCGAGTTCGGGTCGGCGTAATCCTCGTTCCATGCCACGCCCGAGGTCATGGTAAGCAGCTGGGCTATGGTCACGTTGTCGTACGCCGAGCCCTTGAGGTCCGGTATATAGTCCGACACCATGTCGTCGATACTTTTGATGTAACCGTCCTGAATCGCGGCGCCGACCAGCGTCGAGGTAAATGACTTGGCGACCGAGAAACTGGTCCAGCGTCCATCGGGGCCAAAGTCCATGGCGTACTTTTCGAGCCGTACCTTGCCGTCGTGCACGATGATCAGTGCAGCGGCGCGCTGGGAGTCCATGTAGGCATCTACGTCCACACCCACATCCAGCGGTGCGCCGTTGGGCAGGGGGTATACGTTGTCACCCGCCTCGATTACCCGGGAGTCGCTCAGAACCGGCAGGCGATCCAGCGCCCTGAAACCGGCATCGCGCTGATCGTCGGACCAGAACAGCACATTGGTGCTGGTTGGCAGGTTCAGCGCCAGTCGGCGCATATCCTGGTCGGCCGTGACCCAGAAAACGCCGCAGGCGATTGCCAGCAGCACAATGATCGAAAGAATCCCTTTCTTCATGCGTGTACTCCATCTTTTATTGTTGTGGGCATAACTTACGGGAGTTGCGTGCAGGATGGGGGATTGCGCCGGCTGCATAAGCCCGCGTGATTCGGCAGCCGTCGCTTGCTAAATACCTGTGTGCGGCAGCCGAACTGGCCGCAACGGGGTCAGTCCTGCGGCGCCTTGGCTATCAACTCGCGCTGCACGCGCACCGCCGTGCGCTTGGGCCGCACTTCCAGACCACGGCCTTCCAGGTGCGCGCGGGTAAAGGCGGCACCAAACAGCAGGATCATCGAGGAATAGTTCACCCAGAGCAGCAGCAGGGCCAGCGAGCCGGCAGCGCCATAGGCCGACGCGGTAGCCGAGTAGGCAAGATAGAGTGCAATCAGGGAGCGACCGGCGGCGAACAGTACTGCTGTAATAAAGGCGCCTA
Source organism: Halopseudomonas sp. MFKK-1 (assembly GCF_027474385.1). Lineage (NCBI taxonomy): Bacteria > Pseudomonadati > Pseudomonadota > Gammaproteobacteria > Pseudomonadales > Pseudomonadaceae > Halopseudomonas > Halopseudomonas sp. MFKK-1. The sequence goes on along the minus strand of NZ_CP114836.1, from coordinate 3,365,480 downwards.
CCAGCACATCACGCCACGACAGCAGCACATCCGGCAGAATCTTGAACATCGCCGCAAACAGCAGCGTGGTCAACGCCAGAGACAGGCAAAACTCCATCGCCACCATGGCCGGTGCCGGAACGGGCAGCCAGCTGTCGGCAAAGGCCATTACTGCACTGAAGGCGACAGACAGCGTCAGCGACACCAGCAGAATAAAACCGATAGCCAGAATCAGGGTCAGCGACAGCAGGCGACTTTTGATCAACAGCCAAAGGTTGTTACGCGACGGGCGCGGTGCCACGCCCCAGATCTGGTTCAGCGACTGCTGCATCTTGCCGAACACCGTGGTTGCACCAACGATGGTGGCCAGAATGCCAATCAACGCCGGCCAGATGCCGCTCTGATCTATCTGCGAATTGGCCACCGCCGTTTGAATAACCCCCGCCGCCTCAGGCCCGATAGTGCCCTCAAGCTGCGCAAATAGCTGCCCCTCTACCGCGCGCTCACCCAACACAAACCCCACCAGCGCCACGACCACCACCAGCACCGGCGCAATGGAAAACACCGTGAAAAACGCCAGAGCCGCGGCATAGATAAAGGCCTGGCTTTCCAGCCAGTTCTGCACCGCGGAGCGGAAAATATCGAACCAGTGTCTGATCATAGGGCGCTACTGCCGTGGGAACCGAAAGCCATTGTCGAGAAAGCCTTATGTCGCTGTTGTTTTGTGGGTCAGGGGCATTGTAGACATGCGCGGCGGATTGGGGCCAGCGGCAGGGGGCCAGGATGCCGACTTTGCACAGCCAGCACTATCGCTGTTAGTAGTCTTTGGCTTGGGTGTCGGCTGGCATGGCCCAGAGGTGGGCGGCGACCAGGGCTTTCCAGGAGCCGAACTGGGCGAGCCATTGTTGGGTAAAGGCTTGGTCCGGTGCTTCGGGCAGGTTGAGCAGTGCGCCGAGTCGTTTGCGCACGACGACGTCGCCGTGCATGGAGCCGTCGAGTACGCCGTAGCCGCGCAGCAGGATATAGCTCTGGGTCCAGGGGCCGATGCCTTTGATGCTGGCGAGGCCTTCGGCAATAGCTGCGGCGGGTGACGGGGTGGTGGCGGACCAGGTGTCCAATGGCAACTGGTTGCTTTCTACTGCCTTGGCCAGGCGTATCAGGGTGGCGGCTTTGCTGGCGGACAGGCCGCAGCTGCGCACGTCGTCTGGTGTCGCGCCCAGCAGTGCGTCGGGTTGGGGGTGGCAATGCATGCCGTTGGCCAGTGGCGTACCCAGTGCGCGAATAACGCGGCGGCGTACGGAGATGGCGGCATCGACGCTGATCATCTGGCCGATGACCGCCCAGCAGGCGGCTTCAAACGGGCTGGCGCTCTGCGGCATGCGCAGGCCGGGTGTTTGCCTGAGTAGTCGGGCGATCTCGGGGTGCGCGCCGTGGGCAATGCGCAGGCCGTCGATATCCTGATTCAGGCCGAGCAGGTTGCGCAGGTAATGCAGGAGCGCAGTGGTGTCGGGTTCTGCAATCGACAGCTGGGCCAGCACGCTGCCGGGTTCGCTGAAATCCAGTTGCAGCAGGGTGGGGTGGCCTTGCCAGTGCAGGGCCTTTTCGATGCGCTGGCCTGTTGTGCGTTCCGAGACCTGCTCGCGGTCACGGGCGTAGAAGCGCTGCACATCGGCATGACGATAGTCTGCGGGCAGGGTGAGGCGCAGTGCGGTACCGGCTTCAGTCATCCTTTGGGCCCTGCGCCTCGCGTTGCAGGAGCGCGCGTTTGCGTTCTACGCCCCAGCGATAACCAGACAGACTGCCGTCGCTGCGGACAATACGGTGGCAGGGCACGACGATAGCCAGCGGGTTGGCAGCGCAGGCGCCGGCTACCGCCCTTGCGGCGCTGGGCGAGCCCATGGCCTCGGCCAGCTCGGAGTAGCTTCGGGTCTGGCCGGGCGGGATGGCTTGCAGCGCCTGCCAGACGCGACGTTGAAAGGCGGTGCCGCGAATGTCCAGCGGCAGCTGCTGCGCCTGGTGTGGTGACTCGATCAGCGCGACCACGGCGCCCAGCTGGTCGCCAAGGCCCTTATCGGGCGTGCACTGGGCTTTCGGAAAGCGTGCTCGCAGATCGGCTTCCAGCAGGGTGTCATCATCGCCCAGCAGGATCGAGCAGATGCCCTGTGCGCTGAGGGCGACCAGCACGCGGCCGAGCGGGCAGGGGCCGATGGCAAAACCGATCTGCTGCCTGGAGCCGCCCTGACGATAATCCGCCGCAGGCATACCGAGTTCACGGGGGGCTTCAGCGTAGAAGTGGCTGGTCGAGCCAAACCCCGCAGCGAAAGCGGCGTTTGTTGCTGTCGGGGCGTCGGCCAGCTGTTGATGCAGACGTTTTTGCCGCACAGCGCGGGCGTACTCTTTGGGTGTTACGCCGGTTTCCCTGCGGAATTCACGTTGCAGGTGCCAGCGACTCAGCCCGGCTGCTTCGGCCAGTTGCTGCAACGTGGGCGCCTGCTCGGCCTGCTCAATCAGGCGGCATAAGCGGGTAACGCGCGCCTGCCGTTCGGCGTTGGGTTCTCCATCCGGTTTGCAGCGCAGGCAGGGCCGAAAGCCTGCTGCGCGGGCCTCGGCGGTGTTGGTAAATAAACGCAGGTTTTCCGCCTTTGCCTGACGGGACGGGCAGCTTGGTCGGCAATACACGCCCGTGGTGATGACCGCGTAGATAAAGCTGCCATCTGCGGCGGCATCGCGGGCCTGGATCTGCTGCAGGCGCTGCCGGGTCAGACTGTCTGGAGGTGTATGGATCATTGCCGTGTCTCGCCGGGGTGTCTGCTATCGATGTTGCCTGCGGCAGATCGGGGCTGCATCCGGTATCTTGCTACTGAATCGGCAGCCGGTCATCATCGGCTGCTGTGTCATTTGCCGGATGGGTTTTGCTCCATGGTGCCGAAACGCTTACGTTCGATCAATGATGTTGATGCCGCCCGCTGGGACGCGCTACTCGCGGCAGACTACCCGTTTCTGTGCCACGGCTTTCTGCGCGCACTGGAAGAAAGCGGAGCGGTATGCGCGGCCTCTGGCTGGGAGCCTGCACACCGGGTGGTCGAGCAGGACGGTGAGCTGCTGGCACTGATGCCGCTGTATCGCAAAAGCCACTCCTGGGGTGAGTACGTGTTCGACTGGCAGTGGGCCGAAGCCTGGGAACGGGCGGGGCAGCGCTATTACCCGAAATACCTCAGTGCGGCGCCGTTTTCACCGGTGCAGGGGCCGCGTTTGATTGCGCGGGATCCGGCGGCGGCCGGTGCGCTGCTTGGCGGGCTGGATGCCGAGTTGCAGGCCGGTGAGGTGTCCAGCCTGCATCTGCTGTTCAATCTTGGCAGCGAGAACGATCTGTTGCAGGAGCATGGCTGGCTGCAGCGCCTGGGTTGCCAGTTTCACTGGTACAACCGGGGCTATCAGTGCTTCGACGACTTTCTGGCCGCCTGCAACTCGCGCAAGCGCAAGAACTTTCGCAAGGAGCGGCAGGCGATTCGCGATCAGGGCGTCGAGTTCCGCTGGCTGACCGGCGAGCAGCTGGATGAGGCGGTCTGGCGGCAGTTCTACCCGTTTTACGCGGCGACCTATTACAAGCGCGGACAGGAGCCCTATCTGCCGCCTGAGTTTTTTATCTTGTTGAACCGTTACTGCCAGGCCAGCGTTCGCCTGCTGTTTGCCATGCAGGGTGAGCGGCCAGTCGCCGGCGCGTTGTTTCTCGTCGGTGGCGACACCCTGTATGGGCGTTACTGGGGCTGCCTTGAGGAGTTTGACCGCCTGCACTTTGAGACCTGTTTCTATCAGGGTATGGAGCGCTGTATTGCTGAAGGGCTAAAGCGGTTTGATGCCGGGGCGCAGGGTGAGCACAAGCTGGTGCGCGGCTTTGAGCCGGTGTTGACACAGTCATGGCACAAGCTGCAGCCGGGCCTGCATGGGGCGGTAGCGGATTTTTTGCTGCGCGAGCGCGCGGGAGTGAAAGCCTATCAGCAGGAGGCAATCAGCTACCTGCCATTCCGGCAGGCAGCTGAGTAGCGAGCTTACTCGGCGCCGTCTTCCAGGCGGGTGGCGCTGATGATGGTGACCGGGTTGACCGGGACGTTCTGGTGCCCGCTGCGGCTGGTGGTGGGTACCTTGCCGATGGTTTCAACAACCTGTTCACCGCTGACGACCTTGCCGAACACGGCATAGCCGAAGTCGCGTGAGCCGTGGTCGAGGAAATCGTTGTTATCCAGATTGATGAAGAACTGGCTGGTGGCGCTGTCGACTACGCCGGTGCGGGCCATGGCTAGGGTGTAGCGCAGATTGCGCAGGCCGTTGTCGGCTTCGTTCTTGATCGGGTTGCCGGTTTCACGCTGACGCATGTTGCTGTCGAAGCCGCCGGTCTGAATCATGAAGCCCGGGATCACACGGTGGAAAATCACGCCGTCGTAGTGGCCTGCTTCGACATAACGCAGGAAGTTGGCGGCGCTGATGGGTGCCTGCTCCTCGTTCAGCTCGACAACGATGTCGCCGAGGTTGGTGGTCAGTTGCACACGCGGGTTTTCGGCCAGCGCGGTGCTGCTGAGCAGCAGCAGGGTAGTGGCACCAATCAGGTGTTTGAGCATGGTTTGACTCCGTGGTCAGAGGGTGGAAAGGCCTGCCTGGGCAGGCTCTGTCGTTGTTGTTACGCGGCTGCTGTCGACCTGGCTCAGGAAATTCAGCAACAGCGTGTTGAAAGCGTCGGGTTGGTCAACCGGGGTAGCGTGCCGTGAATCGGCAATCACCTCAAGCCTGGCGTCGCCCATGCGACTGACGTATTCGCGCTTGAGTTCAACCGGGGTGTAATCCTGATCGGCGCTGACGACCAGCACCGGGCAACTGATACGGTCCAGCTGGTTACTGACGCCCCAGCCGACAATCGCCCGCAGTGACGCCAGATAGCTGCGTCGATGGTTGGCGGTCCAGCGCTGGATGAATGTTTGCCGATGGTTCACCTGCTCAGGCTTGGGGAACAGCAGGCGAGAGAGCCCCTTGGCGATGGTCGACATCGGTAATACGTGGGCGAAAAACAGGCGCTTGCCGGCCATCCATAGTTCCGCCGGGCGACGGGGGATGACCTCGGGTGCGCTATTGACGATGGTCAGACTGGCCGGCACCTCAGGAGCGTCCGTGGCGAGTTGAAAGGCGATCATGCCGCCCATCGACAGGCCGACGATGTGCGGCTTTTCCAGCCCCATTGCCTCGATGAAGGCCAGACAGTCCCGGGCGAACTGGGCTATCGAGTAGCCCTTGCCGGTTTTGTCGGTGCCGCCGTGGCCACGCATATCCAGGCATAGCACGCGGTAATGGGCGCTGAGCGCGGGTATCTGGTATTCCCAGTCCTGCTCGCTGGAACCAAGACCGTGCAGCAAGAGTACCGGCTGGCCCGAGCCCTGGTCGGTGTAATGGAATTCACAGTCGTTCAGTCGGATCTGTGGCATGGACGGCGTCCCTGACGAATAGAGATGGCATTCTATGCATGGACGTCCTGCCAATTGAAGTGCTGCATCAGTCTGTCATCGAATGTTCAATGATCAGGTCGGCAAGAATGCGCGTGGCCGGGCCGACCGGGCGGTCCTTGTTGGCGTACAGGAACAGTGGTACCGAGCGGTTGGCGCCTTTCTCCAGCGGCAAGGCTTTCAGTTTGCCGTCGTTGATCAGGTGGCGTATCTCGTGGCAGGGCAGCCAGGCAAAGCCCAGGCCGCTGGCGACCATACGGGCGGCGGTGCCCAGACTGGCTACCGTCCAGCGTTGCTCGGCGCCAAGCCAGCCGGAATCCCTGGGCTTGTGCTGCCCCGAGTCGCGGATAACGATCTGCAGGTGGCCTTGCAGATCGTCATGGGTCAGGCTGCGCTGCAATTGGTGCAGCGGATGCTCGGGGTGGGCAACCGCGACGAAGTCGACCGAGTTGAGCTGTTGCGGCAGGAAGCCGGCGATGCTGAGCCCGGAAATGGCCAGGTCGGCGGAGCCATCAAGCAGGCAATCTTCCACGCCGGAGAGCACCTCCTCGCGCAGTTGCACCCGGCAGCCACGGCTTTGGGGCATGAACGCGCGCAGGGCACTGGCCAGCCGCTCGGTAGGGTAGGCGGCATCGACTACCAGACGCACTTCCGGCTCCCAGCCCAGCTCCATCTCGGTGGCCAGCATTTCCAGCTGACTGGCCTGTGACAGCAACTGGCGGGAGCGCCTGAGCAGCACCGTGCCGGCCTCGGTCAGCACCGCCTTGCGGCCCTCAATGGTCAGCAGCGGCACGCCCAGTTGTTCCTGCATGCGCGCTACCGTGTAGCTGACCGAGGACTGTGAGCGGTGCAGCGCCTCTGCTGCCTGGGCAAAGCCGCCGTGGTCGATGACCGCCTGCAGGGTGCGCCATTGTTCGAGGGTTACACGTGGTGCTTTCATCTTGCCATCCTCTGCCGTATCGTATTCGAGCGTGTTCGTTTCGGGGCACGCCCGACGCTTGCACGCGTCGTGCATCTGTATTGCCGCAAGGAGTTTTCGATGCGTTCTCTCGTCTCCGCCAGCGCACTGACCTGCCTGTTACTGCCCGCAGCTGCCCAGGCCTTTCCAATCGATCTGGAAGCGCATCTCGATGGGGTGACCATCGAAACCCGGACCACGGACATCAGTAATATCGCAACAGTGACGCTGCGTAATGCCGGGGCTAACACGGCTCTGTGCGAGGCGACGTTCGTCAACGGCCCGGAACGGCCCGCGCCGCGCCGGGTGCGGCTGGCCGCAGGGGAGAGCACGGTGGTCAGTCAGTCTTTCCAGCGGGCTATCACTCGCGTCAGGGTCGATGTGCGCTGCAGTGTAAACTGAATATATCAATTTAGCCGATTGGTATTAGCGCATTTTTGCGCTTTTTTATCTTTTTATTGGTTCTATCATGGCGCCATCCTTTACCGAAAGATGGAGTCGAGCCATGAAAAAGATCCTTGTAGTGCAATCCAGTGCCCGTCAGGAAGGGTCGCTGACCCGCGAATACACTGCGCAGCTGGTGCGCCAGATTGAAGCGGCCAACCCCGGTTCCTGGGTGGTGACCCGTGACTTGGGCGCTGAGCCGATCCCCCACCTTGACGGCACCCTGCTTGGCGGCTGGATGAAGCCAGCCGAGGAACAGACTGAGGAGGAGCGGGCGGCCGCTGCCCGGTCGGGACAGTTGATCGATGAGTTGCTTGCCAGCGATATCGTCGTGATTGGCTCTTCCATGTACAACTTCGGCATTACCTCTACCTTGAAAAGCTGGTTCGACCACGTTTTGCTGGCCGGGCGCACCTTCAAGTACACCGAAAATGGACCTGTAGGTCTGGCAGGTGATCGCAAGGTCTATGTGGTGACCGCCCGTGGTGGCCGCTATGCCGGTACGCCGATCGACTTCCAGGAGCCCTACATTCGTCAGTTGCTGGGCTTTATCGGCATTCTGGATGTGGAATTCGTCAACGTTGAAGGTCAGGCGTTGGGCGAGGAAGAGGCTGCCAAGGGCCGCGCTGAAGCGGATCAGGCTTTGGCTGCCATCGCCTGATAAAACGCAGGCAATAAAAAACCCGGCAATCAGCCGGGTTTTTTAATTTGGCTCCGCGACCTGGACTCGAACCAGGGACCCAATGATTAACAGTCATTTGCTCTACCGACTGAGCTATCGCGGAATGGACGCTGCGCACTTTACCAAAAAAATGATGGAAGTCAACGCCTTGAAGCCAATTGATCAATCAGGCGTGAAACTCACGCCTTCATGACCGCAGCCATTGCCTGGGCAACGGCGTCGATGTTGCTGTTATTCAGCGCCGCGACACAGATGCGGCCGCTGCCAACAGCGTAGATGCCGAACTCGTCTGCCAGGCGTGCCACCTGCTCCTTGCTCAGGCCGGAGAAGGAGAACATGCCACGCTGGCGCTGAATGAAGCTGACGTCCTGTTCGACGCCGGCTTCCTGCAGCTTCTGAACCAGGGCTGCGCGCATGTCGCGGATACGGTCACGCATCTCGGCCAGTTCTTCTTCCCACAGGGCATACAGCTCAGGGTTGGTGAGCACCGCTGCAACTACCTTGGCACCGTGGGTCGGCGGGTTGGAGTAGTTGGTGCGGATAACGCGCTTGAGCTGCGACAGCACCGGTGCAGTTTCTTCCTTGCTGGCGGTGACCATGGTCAGGGCGCCAACGCGCTCGCCATACAGCGAGAAGGATTTGGAGAAGGAGCTGGCAACCAGGAATGGCAGACCGGACTCGGCAAACAGGCGCACGGCAACCGCGTCGTCTTCGAGATTCTCGCCGAATCCCTGATAGGCGATGTCGAGGAAGGGGACAAGTTGGCGGCGGCCAACAACGTCGATGACCTTGGCCCAGTCAGCCAGGCTCAGATCGACACCGGTCGGGTTGTGGCAGCAGGCGTGCAGAATAACCACGGTGCCTTCGGCCAGCGCTTCCAGGTCCGCCAGCATGCCGCTCAGGTTCAGACCGTTGGTTGCCGGGTCGAAGTAGGTGTAGTCGACGACATCGTAACCAGCGGCTTCGAACAGCGCGCGATGGTTTTCCCAGCTCGGATTGCTGATGGCGACGGTTCGCTTGCCGGTCAGGCGATAAAGGAAGTCAGCACCCAGTTTCAGGGCGCCGGTGCCGCCGAGCGCCTGTGCAGTAATGATGCGGCCGGAGGAGAGCAGGGCGGAGTCAGCGCCGAACAGCAGCTTTTGCACCGCCTGATCGTAGGGTGCCAGGCCGTCAATCGGCAGGTAGGCGCGGGCGGCATGTTCGGCAACGCGGGCTTCTTCGGCGGCCTGTACTGCGCGCAGCAGCGGTACCTTGCCTGACTCGTCACTGTATACCCCAACACCCAGATTGACTTTGTTCGCACGGGTATCGGCGTTGAACGCTTCGTTCAAGCCAAGGATAGGATCACGCGGGGCCAGTTCTACCGGGGAAAACAAACTCATGATATGGGCAAACTCGATACAGGTGAATGTAGGGTGTCGGGCTATGCCAGGGGACTGCACTGAAGTTGCGGATTGACGAGGGTGGGTTGCTTTGCCCCGCCATCAGGGTTCTGTCAGTGCCATCTTAGCGGCCGCTCATTATAAGGAACTGATCAGATAACTCCAATCGGGTTCCCTTCGCGTTGCGCGTCTTTTTGCCGCGAATGCGCTCTCAAGGCAGACGACAGCTTTGCTGATAGCGTCACTGCGAGGCAGTGACGGACGCGTTGGGGTTGTGTCGGGTATGATGTGCGATTGTCGTAATAGTGGGAGATCGTCGACCGTGTCTGAGTTCAATCTGCAAACCCGCTTTCAGCCCGCCGGCGATCAGCCGACAGCGATCGCTCAGCTGGTCGAGGGCCTCGAGGCAGGGCTGTCGCACCAGACCCTGTTGGGTGTGACCGGCTCCGGCAAGACCTTTACCATTGCCAATGTCATTCAGCAGATGCAGCGGCCGGCTATCATCATGGCTCCGAACAAGACCCTCGCTGCGCAGTTGTATGGCGAGTTCAAGGAGTTCTTTCCGCACAACGCGGTCGAGTACTTCGTTTCCTATTACGATTACTACCAGCCTGAAGCCTATGTGCCGTCCTCCGATACCTATATCGAGAAGGATGCCTCGATCAATGATCACATAGAGCAGATGCGGCTGTCGGCGACCAAGGCGCTGATGGAGCGCCCGGATGCCATCATCGTGGCGACGGTGTCGGCTATTTACGGCCTGGGTGATCCCGAATCCTACCTGCGGATGGTGCTGCATGTTGATCGCGGCGATCAGGTGGATCAGCGGACCTTGCTGCGCAGGCTGGCCGAGCTGCAGTACACCCGCAACGACATGGAGCTGGCCCGGGCGACTTACCGTGTGCGCGGTGATGTGATCGACATCTTTCCGGCGGAATCTGACCTCGAGGCCATTCGTATCGAACTGTTCGATGATGAGGTCGAGACGATCAGTTTCTTCGACCCGCTAACAGGTGAGGTTTTGCGTAAGGTTCCGCGCGTAACTGTTTATCCCAAAAGCCATTATGTGACGCCTCGTGAGACATTGCTTGAGGCTGTGGAACATATCAAGGTGGAGCTGGATGCGCGTCTCGCGGTACTGAAGGAGCAGAACAAACTGGTTGAAATGCAGCGGCTGGAGCAGCGTACCCGCTTTGATCTGGAGATGATTCTGGAGCTGGGTTACTGCAATGGCATCGAGAACTACTCGCGCTACCTGTCCGGTCGCGAGCCGGGTGCGCCGCCGCCAACGCTGTTTGATTATCTGCCGCAGAACGCGCTGCTGATCATCGACGAATCCCATGTGTCGGTACCGCAGGTCGGTGCGATGTACAAGGGGGACCGTTCGCGCAAGGAGACCCTGGTCGAGTATGGCTTCCGTCTGCCGTCGGCATTGGATAACCGCCCGATGCGCTTTGATGAGTGGGAGGCGATATCGCCGCAAACGATCTTTGTTTCGGCTACACCCGGCCCCTATGAAGAGGCCCATGCCGGGCGGGTGGTCGAGCAGGTGGTGCGGCCAACCGGTCTGGTTGACCCGCTGATTGAAGTACGCCCGGCGACCACCCAGGTCGACGATTTATTGTCCGAGATACGCTTGCGGGTGGATAAAGAGGAGCGGGTGCTGGTCACCACGCTGACCAAGCGCATGGCCGAGGATCTGACGGACTATCTGGGCGATCACGGTGTGCGGGTGCGCTATCTGCATTCGGACATTGATACGGTGGAGCGGGTCGAGATTATCCGTGACCTGCGTACCGGGGCCTTCGATGTGCTGGTGGGCATCAACCTGCTGCGTGAGGGTTTGGACATGCCGGAGGTGTCGCTGGTTGCCATTCTGGATGCAGATAAGGAGGGCTTTCTGCGTTCCGAACGATCGCTGATCCAGACCATCGGCCGCGCGGCGCGCAACCTGAACGGCAAGGCGATACTCTACGCCGACCGTATTACCGGGTCGATGGAGCGCGCAATCGGTGAAACTGAACGCCGCCGCGAGAAGCAGATCAACTTCAACAAGGAGCATGGCATCACCCCGCGGGGCGTTACCAAGAGCGTGGCGGATATTCTGGAGGGTGCAGTGGTGCCTGGCAGTCGCAGTGGCCGTCGTCGTCAGCAGAAGGTGGCAGAAGAGGGGGCGGGATATTCTGCGCCGCGCACACCGGGCGAAATCACCAAGCGTATCGGCGAGCTGGAAGAAAAAATGTTCCAGCACGCGCGTGATCTGGAATTCGAGTCGGCTGCCCAGTTGCGTGACCAGATCCAGAAATTGCGCGATCAACTGATGCAGGTCTGAATCGGATTCAGGGGTTTTGCTCGTTATTTGAGCGTTTTGGATAAAGAATAATCAGGTGCTGGTTGTTTGTTGATCGCCCTGCTGGCGATTCAAGCTTTTTTCAGGTTTTCAGTAACTTAGTGGTTGACAGGGTTAAGGGAGGTGCGTAAAGTTCGCCTCCATCGCAGGCACGTAGCTCAGTTGGTTAGAGCACCACCTTGACATGGTGGGGGTCGTTGGTTCGAATCCAATCGTGCCTACCAAATTAGAAACCCGGTCCCTGTGGCCGGGTTTTTTTCTTTCTGCACCGCTTCAGGTGCTTCTGCAGTAGCCCGCAAGGGCTGCCGGCAATCGTGATGCCGGTCTGACTGCGGCGAGTCGCTGGGGCGGTTCATCCATCACGTGGCCTTGCGTAGGGGTCACCACTGAGAAGGAGAGGCACATGCCCGTAATTACTCTTCCTGACGGCAGTCAGCGCGTTTTTGAAAATCCCGTTTCCGTTGCAGACGTTGCGCAGTCCATTGGTGCCGGCCTTGCCAAGGCAACCATTGCCGGCAAAGTCGATGGGCGTCTGGTCGACGCCTGTGATCTGATCGAGCGGGACGCGACCCTGCAGATCATTACAGCCAAGGACGAGGAAGGGGTCGAAATCATTCGTCACTCCTGTGCTCACCTGGTGGGTCATGCGGTCAAGCAGCTGTATCCGAGCGCCAAGATGGTTATTGGTCCGGTTATCGATGACGGCTTCTATTACGACATCTCCTTTGAGCGCCCCTTTACGCCGGAAGACATGGCCGCCATCGAAAAGCGTATGGCCGAGCTGATCGACACCAATTACGACGTGATTAAAAAGGTGACCCCGCGTGATGAGGTCATCAAGGTGTTCGAGTCCCGTGGTGAGGAGTACAAGCTGCGTCTGGTTGAGGATATGCCGGACGAAAAGGCCATGGGCCTCTACTACCACGAAGAATATGTCGACATGTGCCGCGGCCCGCACGTGCCGAACACGCGCTTTCTGAAAGCGTTCAAGCTGACCCGTATCTCCGGTGCCTACTGGCGCGGCGATGCCAAGAATGAGCAGCTGCAGCGTATCTATGGCACTGCCTGGGCGGACAAGAAGCAGCTGGCAGCCTACATCCAGCGTATGGAAGAGGCCGAGAAGCGCGATCACCGCAAGATCGGCAAGCGTCTGGACCTGTTCCACACCCAGGAAGAAGCGCCGGGCATGGTGTTCTGGCACCCCAATGGCTGGTCTATCTACCAGGTGCTTGAACAGTACATGCGCAAGGTCCAGCTGGACGCCGGTTATAAAGAGATCAAGACGCCTCAGGTGGTTGATCGCGTGCTGTGGGAGCGTTCCGGTCACTGGGAGCACTACGCGGCGAACATGTTTACCACCGAGTCGGAAAGCCGTGACTACGCGGTCAAGCCGATGAACTGCCCGTGTCACATTCAGGTCTTTAACCAGGGGTTGAAGAGCTACCGCGAGCTGCCGCTGCGTCTGGCCGAGTTCGGCTCCTGTCATCGCAATGAGCCCTCCGGTTCGCTGCACGGTCTGATGCGCGTGCGTGGCTTTACCCAGGACGATGCGCATATCTTCTGTACCGATGAGCAGGTCAAGAAGGAAGCCAGCGACTTTATCGCGCTGACGCTGCAGGTCTACCGGGATTTCGGCTTTGACGACGTTGAGCTGAAGCTGTCCACTCGTCCGGAAAGCCGGGTTGGTGATGACGCATTGTGGGATCGCGCCGAAAAAGGTCTAGAGGATGCACTTAATGAAGCGGGCCTGAAGTGGGATTTGCAGCCGGGTGAGGGCGCTTTCTACGGTCCGAAGATCGAATTCTCCCTGCGTGACTGTATCGGACGGGTCTGGCAGTGCGGTACCCTGCAGCTGGACTTCATGTTGCCAGGTCGCCTGGGCGCTCAGTACGTTGCTGAAGATGGCGTGCGCAAGACCCCGGTCATGCTGCACCGTGCGATACTCGGTTCGTTCGAGCGCTTTATCGGTATTCTGATCGAACATTACGCCGGTGACTTCCCGGCATGGCTCGCGCCGACGCAGGCGGCGGTACTGAATATCACCGATAATCAGGCCGAATTCTGCAGTGAAGTCGAGAAATCCCTTAAGGATATGGGGTATAGAGTGGTTGCGGACTTGAGAAACGAGAAGATCGGCTTTAAAATCCGCGAGCATACTTTGCACAAGACTCCCTACCTGCTGGTTGTAGGTGATCGGGAAGTCGAGTCGCACACCGTGGCCGTGCGCACGCGAGAGGGTAAAGATCTGGGTTCAATGACTGTAACCGAGTTCGCTGATTTCCTATCTCGCGCTGTGGCACAACGAGGCCGCCCGAATTCGGAGCAATAAAGATTAAACGCGAGATGAGACAAGACAAAAGAGCCGCACAACGCCCGCCGATTAACGAAAACATCACGGCGCGCGAAGTGCGCCTGATTGGAGCAGATGGCGAGCAGATCGGCATCGTATCCATTCAGGAAGCGCTGGCCGCAGCTGAAGAAGTCAAGCTGGACCTGGTTGAAATCTCTCCCGATGCGGCACCGCCCGTGTGCCGCATCATGGACTACGGCAAGCACATCTTCGAAAAGAAGAAGCAGCAAGCCGCAGCGCGCAAGAATCAGAAGCAGATTCAGATCAAGGAAATCAAGTTTCGTCCAGGGACGGAAGAGGGTGACTATCAGGTCAAGCTTCGCAACCTGATTCGTTTCCTCTCTGACGGGGACAAGGCCAAGGTATCCCTGCGATTCCGTGGTCGCGAAATGGCCCATCAGGAGCTGGGCATGGAGTTGTTGAAGCGGGTCGAAACCGACCTTGCTGAATACGGCACCGTGGAACAGCACCCGAAGATGGAAGGTCGTCAGCTGATGATGGTCATCGCCCCCAAAAAGAAAAAGTAATCTCCAGGGCAACGCCAGGCCTTGCGATTATTTGATGCACTTCAATTTGGAGTAACTGAACATGGCAAAGATGAAGACCAAAAGTGGCGCTGCCAAGCGCTTCAAGAAAACCGGGAACGGCATCAAGCACAAGCATGCTTTCAAGAGCCACATCCTGACCAAGATGAGCACCAAGCGTAAGCGTCAACTTCGCGGCACTTCGCAGCTGAACGCTGCTGACGTCCAAAAAGTCGAGCGCATGCTGCGTCTGCGTTAATCATCAAGGTTACAGGTTAGAGGAAGAAAGCAATGGCTCGTGTAAAACGTGGTGTCATGGCGCGCAAGCGTCACAAGAAAGTTCTCAAGCTGGCTAAAGGTTACTACGGCGCGCGTTCACGCGTGTTCCGCGTTGCCAAGCAAGCGGTTATCAAAGCTGGTCAGTACGCATATCGTGACCGCAAGCAGCGCAAGCGTCAGTTCCGCGCGCTGTGGATTGCCCGTATCAACGCTGGTGCTCGTCAGAACGGTCTGTCCTACAGCCGCCTGATCGCTGGCCTGAAAAAGGCGTCCGTCGAGATCGATCGTAAGGTTCTGGCCGATCTGGCCGTGAACGAAAAAGCGGCGTTTACCGCGATTGTCGAAAAAGCAAAGGCTAGCCTGGCTTAAGCCCTCGTTACGACAATCACCGCGCCTTCGGGCGCGGCTGGCAACGTCAATGATAGGGGAAGAGCCTCAAAGCTCTTCCCCTATTTTTGTTTCTGGAGTACGTGTTGATGGAAAACCTCGACGCCCTGGTCGCACAAGCACTTGAGGCAATCAAACAGGCAGCTGATGTGGCTGCGCTGGAGAATATCCGCGTTCAGTATCTTGGCAAGAAGGGCGAGCTGACCCAGGTGATGAAGACCCTGGGCAACATTCCGGCCGAGGAGCGTCCCAAGGTTGGCGCGCTGGTCAACCAGGCCAAAGAGCAGGTTCAGAGCGTGCTCAATGGACGCAAGTCCGAGATGGAAAGCGCTGCGATGAATGCCCGTCTGGCTGCCGAGCGTGTGGATGTAACGTTGCCTGGCCGTGGTCAGACTACCGGTGGTTTGCACCCGGTTACCCGCACCATGGAGCGGATTGAACAGATTTTTGCCCACGTCGGTTATACCGTCGCGGAAGGCCCGGAAGTGGAAGACGACTACCACAACTTCGAGGCGCTGAATATTCCGGGTCACCACCCGGCGCGTGCCATGCACGATACCTTCTACTTCAATGCCAACACCCTGCTGCGTACTCACACCTCGCCGGTTCAGGTACGTACCATGGAGAGCCAGCAGCCGCCGATTCGCATCATCTGTCCGGGTCGCGTGTACCGCTGCGACTCCGACCAGACCCACTCGCCGATGTTCCATCAGGTTGAAGGTCTGCTGATTGACGAGGGTGTGAGCTTTGCCGATCTGAAGGGCACCATTGAGCAGTTCCTGCGCGAGTTCTTCGAGGCTGATCTCGAAGTCCGTTTCCGCCCGTCGTTCTTCCCCTTCACCGAACCTTCCGCCGAGGTGGATATTCGCCGCCGCGTAGTCAAGAACGGTGAAGAAAAGGCCGACTGGCTGGAAGTCCTGGGTTGCGGCATGGTGCACCCGGAGGTGCTGCGCATGTCCGGTATCGACCCGGAGAAATACCAGGGGTTTGCTTTCGGGATGGGCGTCGAGCGCCTGACCATGCTGCGTTATGGCGTGGGCGATCTGCGCATTTTCTTCGACAACGATCTGCGTTTCCTTGAGCAGTTCCGTTGAGCGCCGCATCCGCAACCCTTTTGACAGCAGGAATCGATAATGAAATTCAGTGAACAGTGGCTGCGCACCTGGGTAAACCCTGACGTTTCCCGTGACGAACTGGTAGCGCGCCTGTCCATGACCGGACTCGAAGTAGACAGCGTTACCCCGGCAGCCGGTGAGTTCTCCGGCGTTGTGGTGGGCGAGATTCTCAGTGCCGAGCAGCATCCCGATGCCGACAAGCTGCGCGTATGCCGTGTCAGCAATGGCAGCGAGGAGTTCCAGGTGGTGTGCGGCGCACCCAACGCGCGCGCCGGCATCAAGATCCCGTTTGCCATGGTGGGCGCGGTACTGGGCGAAGACTTCAAGATCAAGAAGGCCAAACTGCGCGGTGTCGAATCCTTCGGCATGCTGTGCTCGGCTGCCGAGCTGCAGATTTCAGAAGACCACGACGGCCTCTATGAGCTGCCGCTTGATGCCCCTGTCGGTCAGAGCGTACGCGAGTACCTTGGCCTCGACGACGCTATCATCGAAGTCGACCTGACGCCGAACCGTGGCGATTGCTTGTCTATCGCCGGTCTGGCCCGTGAAGTAGGCGCCAACTATGGCGCCGAGGTTTGCCGTGTCAAGGTTGAGTCGATCGCAGCCGTCCATGACGAGGTGCGCCCGGTTGAGCTGGTCGCTGCTCAAGCCTGCCCGCGTTATGTGGGGCGGGTTATCCGCAACGTTGATCTGTCACGCCCAACGCCGCTGTGGATGGTTGAGCGTCTGCGTCGCAGCGATATTCGCAGTATTGATGCAGTGGTCGACATCACCAACTACGTGATGCTTGAGCTGGGACAGCCGATGCATGCCTTCGATCTGGCCGAGATCAAGGGCGGCATTCGCGTGCGCATGGCGGAAGAGGGTGAGAAGCTGGTACTGCTGGACGGCCAGGAAATCAGCCTGCGTGCAGATACCCTGGTGATTGCAGACCACGAACGCCCGCTGGCTATGGCCGGCATCATGGGTGGTGAGCACAGTGGCGTCAGCGAAAACACCCGGGACCTGTTCCTGGAGAGCGCCTTCTTCGACACCATCGCAATCGCCGGCAAGGCGCGTGGCTACAGCCTGCACACCGACTCTTCGCATCGCTTTGAGCGAGGCGTTGACTGGCAACTGCAGCGTGAGGCCATCGAGCGTGCGACTGCACTGATCCTGGAGATCGTCGGTGGTGAGCCAGGTCCGGTCATCGAGGCGGTCGAGCAGGGCGCATTGCCCTCACTCAAGCAGATCACCTTGCGCAATGACCGCATCACCCAGATGCTCGGCATGCAGATGGGTGAGGCCGACGTGGTCGGTTATCTCTCCGGTCTTGGGCTGGGCGTTACCTCGATTGGTAATGGCCAGTGGCAGATCGATGTACCCAGTCACCGCTTCGATATCAGTATCGAAGTGGATCTGATCGAAGAGCTGGCTCGCCTGTATGGTTACAACCGCCTGCCGGTCAGCGCACCGACCGCAGCCCTCAGTCTGGCTGGCAAGCCGGAGGCCCGCGGCGAGCTGACCGTGCTGCGTCGCCTGCTGGTCGCCCGTGGCTACCATGAAGCCATTACTTACAGCTTCATCGAGCCGGGCCTGAGCAAGCAGTTCGAGCCGGAGATCGAACCCCTGGCGCTGGCCAACCCGATTTCCAGTGACATGGCAGTCATGCGTCCCTCCTTGTGGCCGGGCCTGTGCAAGGCGGTGCAGTACAACCAGAATCGGCAGCAAGGCCGGGTGCGGCTGTTCGAGAGCGGCCAGCGCTTCATTCCGTGCGCAGATGGTCTGCGTCAGGAAGTCATGCTTTCCGGTATTGTTACTGGCAGCCGTCAACCTGAGGGCTGGGCGAACGGGGCAGAGAAGGTCGACTTCTTCGACGTCAAGGCTGATGTTGAAGCCATCCTGGCGCAGAGTGCCGCCGGCGTTAGCTTCCGCTTCGCACCGGTGGCCCACCCTGCGCTGCATCCTGGCCAGTCTGCCGGCATCCTCAATGGTGAAGAGCAGGTAGGCCTGATCGGAGCGCTGCACCCGCAACTGGTTGAGGATCTTGACCTCAATGGGCCGGTATTTGTGTTCGAGTTGGCATTGGCGAAGATCTGTCAGGGCGAGCTGCCGCGCTTTAGCGAATTGTCCCGCTTCCCTGAGGTCAGACGGGATGTCGCACTGGTTGTGGACCGCGAGGTATTGGCCCAGGATCTGCTCGGCGCCATTCGCCAAGCGGCCGGCGAACATCTCAAAAACCTCAGGTTGTTTGACGTGTATGAGGGCAAAGGTATTGATCCTCATAGAAAAAGCATGGCAATCGGCTTGACGTTACAGGATTCGTCACGCACTCTTACCGATGATGAGGTGAATGCTGTCATGGACAGAGTGCTGCAGTCCTTGGAGCAAGGGTTTAACGCCACGCTAAGGAAATAGGTGAAATGGGGGCTCTGACAAAAGCGGAAATGGCTGAGCGGCTGTACGAAGAGTTAGGGTTCAACAAGCGCGAAGCCAAAGAGTTGGTCGAGTTGTTTTTCGAAGAAATTCGTAACGCACTGGAAGCCAATGAACAGGTCAAGTTGTCCGGATTCGGCAACTTCGATTTGCGCGATAAACGTCAGCGCCCCGGCCGAAATCCGAAAACAGGCGAAGAGATCCCCATTACCGCCAGGCGGGTGGTGACCTTTCGCCCGGGACAAAAACTCAAGGCACGAGTAGAAGCGTATGCTGGAACCCAGCCATAACGACGAGCTGCCGGCGATCCCCGGTAAACGCTACTTCACCATTGGTGAGGTGAGCGAGTTGTGTGCAGTAAAGCCCCATGTTCTGCGCTACTGGGAACAGGAGTTTCCCCAGTTGTCGCCGGTCAAGCGTCGGGGTAACCGTCGCTACTATCAGCGTCAGGATGTGCTCATGATCCGTCAGATTCGTGCTCTGCTGTACGATCAGGGATTCACCATCGGCGGCGCACGCCAGCGCCTGTCCGGTGAAGAAGCCCGCGAAGATCTCACCCAGTACAAGCAACTGATCCGTCAGACCATTGCCGAGCTGGAGGAAGTGCTCAACGTTCTTCGGGTTCGCTGATACTGAAAAAAAACTTTCTCATTTCAGGGAGTTAATGTATTATGCGACCCGCTTCGGCAGACAAACCGAAGCATCGTCGGGGCGTAGCGCAGCCTGGTAGCGCACTTGCATGGGGTGCAAGGGGTCGAGTGTTCGAATCACTCCGTCCCGACCAATAAAATCAAGGGGTTAGATCGATATGGTCTAGCCCCTTTTTATTTGTCTGGAATTTTTGCCCCACTTTTTGCCCCACCGAATTTTGTATTATTTTTCCTTGTCTTTTCTGCTGTCCTTTTGCCTGTGTTTTCTTGGCTTTGATTCCTGACTTACTTTCGCTTTCGGCCACGCTTTCGGCCGCGCTTGCGGTTGGAGGCGGCTCCTTGCCTGTGTGGGGTAGTTCGATGGTCTTTCGTCTTTGCTTTGATTGTTTGCCTGGGCGATCGGTCCTGTTCGCATGTGGTGTTGGCCTCAAGGTTGCTTCCAGTGGCTGGCGGTGGTGTTGGGGCTCCTGTTGGGTTCAAAGTGGCTTTGTCTCCCTCTACGGCCCAGTGTGAGCCGTTTAGCTCAAGTGGGGTGTCTTCTGGCCTTATTTCGTATGCGTCGTCGCTGTGGGGGTCTTGTGTCACCCGTGCGATGAGTCTGGAGAGTACGGGAGTATTATCGTTCGTGATCCAGGCAGCGTTATCGCCATCCACACCTCTTGCATTCTCTGGATGAGTTGGGTGTACGTAGCTACTCGCACGCGGTGGACGCTGTCGGTTTGTCTGTAGTGGTGTCTGCTGTTGAGGCTGGGCAGGATGCGTTGCTTCAAGGGCGGCTTCGATTTCCTGCGTTGGCGGGGCTTCCTGTAGGCGTGGCTCGGTTCGTGCCTTGCGCGCAAAAGCTTGCTGGATCAGCTTTTCGAGTATGGCGCTCTCGCTTGCCCCTGCGACGCTAGCTAAGCCTGCTAGTTGGTCGCCGGCCTCTTTGCTGATTGTGACTTTTCTGGCTCCTTGCTCTCTTTGTTTTTTGCGTGTCTTGGCGGCTCGAGCAGCTGCCTTCATGTCTTGAAAAAACTTCTCAAGCACAGCCGCGTGCGGTCCGCGCCTGTCTATTACTCGCTCAAAGTCCTCTCCAATGATCTCCAAGTCACGGTATCCGTGTTTGCTGTATTCGAGGTGGCGTGAGTACCGCTGGAGGCTTCTTCTCCGCTCTTTGACGTACTGAATTGCCCAGGTGAATTGATCCATATCTTCGAGATCTAGCCAGGAGAACCCTGGGGCCCGCTTCCTCGCCATGTATGCCTCCTCGTTACGTTTGATGATTCCGCTGAGTTGCTATCGGTCACAATGCAAACTATTGCGAAATCATACCGATATCATTCCGCTACGGTCACGATAATTATGATATAAAAATAAATAGGTGTTATTTAGGCTATTTTTTAAGGTAATGTGTGCCATGCTTGAAGACTTCTTTTCTCTCATAGATAAATTCGGCTTAAAGTGCAACGAGCGTTTCTTGTTACTCGCTGCATCGATGTGCCATGCGCATGATGCCGGCTTTACCGTAGAACAGTTATCCGAAAGGTTCTCTGTCTCGCCTTACCTAGTTACCTCTGGTCTTGGTAGTCTGGTGCGTGCGGGGCTTGTCTCTGCTCTAGTTACAACGCATCCAGACGGTGCCAGGCCTTTTAACCTGTATCGGGTTGAGCCAGAGGTCTGTGACTCAATTGGAGGGGAGTTTTGGGATGGGCAGGGCGAGCTGATCAAGCTGTTATTGTTGGGTGGGTTAATCCTAGGTGGGGCTGCTCGCCGAGATTCATCGGTTATCCGGACTGGGGCTTATAAGTGTCCGCCGACACGGACGAAGTCTGAAAACATGCTTCCCTCAATGCGCTTGATATTAGTGATCCTCGTCGCCTTCAGCGATTCGCTTGGGAGGGTGCCCGGCGACAAGTTCCGTTCATTGCGAAGACTTTGCGCTCTTTCTGTATCTCGGCTTCGGGGTCATATTCGGGATGCGTCGGATGTGGGAGTGTTGAGTGTCGTACCAGGGGTGAGCAGTCGGTGGTTTAGGCCAGCAAAACGGCATTCTATTTTTTTTCTTGATTTGGACGCTCTGGGGGCACCGAGCCACCCCAGCAGGTTGAGCCTGTATTTTGAGGCAGACCGCGACAGGTTCCGCGCGATCTTGAGCGAGAAAGAGCTTTTGCTGGCATACCGGTTCATCTCGGAACTGCGAGTCGCTGAAGTTCCTGTTTTGATGCGTAGCTTGCTAGATAGTGCGTCTGCATTGATTTGTTCAAGCTGGAACGCGCTTGACTCCCCAGAGGCGTTCTATGCCAGTTTTGCTCACGATTATGGGGTTGCTGATATGGTAAGCACGTTTTTGGTGTCCTCTGAGTGTGCTGACGACATAGCGGGCTGGACTCCTGCGATGTTGGAGGCGCTTCATGATGAGCTAGCGCGTTTCGCTCTTGAGGTCGCGCGCATGGCAAAGCGCTGGCTGAGCGTGCTTGGTTTGGACGAACTGAAGCTTAAGCGCTTGCAGATAACTCCATTCGTGTTTGAGCAGGGAACGTATAGGGCTTGTATCCGCGCATTGGCGCCAAGTCACGGGGTGGCTTCACCGCTTCTTCTCACAGCGCCTTCTTGATGCGGGGTTTTGAGTTAGGGCAGATGCGCAAGCAGTAATTTTATATTTCTTCGCCACATCCTCTGAGCTAACAGAGGAGACTGCTCATGAGGATCATGCGACTGAAAGACGTAATTGACACGACAGGGCTTGCACGCTCCACCATCTACAAGTACATCGCAGAGGGGATTTTCCCTAAGCCTGTTAATCTCGCACCCGCCGGGCATGATGGAGTCAACACCAGGGGGGTAGGCTGGGTTGATGCCGAGATCTTTGATTGGGTTTTGGCCAGGATTGAGGAGCGGGACGTTAGCCTGGCAGATGGTGTGAAGCCCCAGCGGTTGAGCGTGGCCAGTTAGTGCGACATAGAAACCACGGCTGGCCGTTGCCGGTCGTGGCTTCTATGTCGCTGAGGAGTAACTCAGCGATTCGTGTGCGCGTAGTCCTTTCTTCGTGTTTTAGTTGGAGTTCTGCGAGGGATGATTCCGTTCCCGCATCAGCTAACCTGCCTGTACTCGTCCAGCGTCTTTCGCCAAGCCCAGCCGTGATGTTTCTCCCGGAAGTCCTTGTCACGCAGGGCATCAGCCGGCAGCTTGAATCGGGATCTATTTATATACTCTATAGACTCTGATTATCTAATCATCAATCCTAATCAACGCAACACCAATACAGCACCCTATACAGGACAGAGACAGCTAAGAGATCAACCCAGTACGACAGAGAGATCAGGTTAAAAAATACACAAGTGACCAGTGGTATGTACCTAACCGAGGAGACATACCATGCATCACCCATTCAACGACTACACACCTGCAATCTCCCAAGCAGAAGCCAGCGTCAAGATCGATCAGCTCGTAGACGATGCTCTACGCAGAGGTGGTCAGGCCTATAGTCTTCAGTCACACCCAGACATGCCATACCACAAGACGAAACTAGGGGATAAGCTGGATTACCTCAGTCAGATGCTTGCCTTGTTCGATGGTCGTATGGATTACGACTACAGTGAGAACCTGGAACTGTTCTACGATGCTTGCCATGACATTAGGCTGGAGTGTATCGATCGTTCCTATATCTGTCCTGATCCTGAGTCTAACGGTGGCTTTCTGTCAGAACCGGAGGTCATGAACCTGCTCATCGAGCGCATTCGTGAGCTGAGCAAGCAAGAGTGGTATCAGCGCAGAGCCAGAGACCGTCGGTATCAAGCCAAACGCCAGGCTGAAGACATCAGTGAGTTCGTGCAGAGAGTGATGGACCGGTATTCCAAGACGCTCGTGCTGAGGCTGAACCTCTACTACCGGGAGACGGCCAAGCAACGGCTCACCATCGAACAGGTGTTTGATGACATGAACAAGCTGGCCAGAGCTCGCAGGACCAATCCTATCTTTGAGCATTTGGTGGCTTCCATCATCCGGGTAGAGCAGGGCGAGGATCAGGGCTTTCATCTACATGTCGCGTTCTTCTTCAATGGGTCTCAGGTCTGGCGTCATTTTCGTATTGCTGAGCGTATCGGTGAGCTGTGGGCAGAGATTACTCAGGGTGGCGGACATTGGCATGACAGCAGTCGCGAATGGGATGGTGAAGAGGACGACAGAGGTACTGGCATGTTTCTGCGTCGTGATGAGAAGGGACGCTATGCGGTAGCCAGTCTGATGGCCTACTTGGTCAAGGACAAGGGGCAGCACCTGCGGATCAGGCCTGCAGGTGTCAGGGCCTACAGGACGGGGTGTATCCGCTAGTTGCCAGCCCGTACCGTCCATAGTTGATCAAACCTGGTGGTGAATGCAGGGCTCAGGAGCTGGCGTTGCATTTGCCATTCTGACTTGGTAGGACGTAATGTTTTCTTCGTCGGTGTGGGCGACCTGAATCGGACTGCGCCGCGGCTGACGACCAAGTCGAGTGTCAACCATTTTCGTCACTTGTGACTACCGCTTATAGGCAGCCGACGATGCATCTCCTGCCGGATTTGCAATGCTGAATGATAGATCTGGAGTAAGCTGGCTACCCCCTCTTGGGCCTGATGGCAGTCTCCTATGGTGCCACATCAAGGGTTGGTTCACTGCGGCAGTCTAGAATATGATCGGTTTATTGCCTGCGCTAAGACTGCAGGAGGGGCTTTCGGCCGCTAATACTCAGTGCTCTGCGCCAGTGGGGCCATTACCGATGGAACGGGTCGGTCTCGCCAGACCCCTGATAGATAAGGATTGCTGAATGCATGACTTGATTAATGAGCCAGATGCGCCACGACTCATTTTTGGTCTTCGCGACACTGGCTACAACGTTAAAACAGCAGCCGCTGACATTATCGACAACTCAATCGCGGCTCAGGCAGATCAGATCAATGTTGAGATCGTTTTGCGTGAAGATGGCCGAAAGCTCGTTTACTTCGGCGACAATGGTGAAGGGATGGACGCGGGCGGCGTTCATCGTGCCATGAGGTATGGTGCACCAGAGCGCGATAACCCTGAAAGTCTTGGCAAGTTTGGGCTGGGGCTCAAGACGGCCTCCAGCTCGGTGTGCCTGAAGTACACCGTGATTTCAAGAAAGAGTCCTGATGAGGAATTGGCAAAACTGACTTGGGACTTGGAGCATGTAGCTGACAAAAAGCAGTGGGAGATGCTCAGAGAGCCAGTTACGCTGGACGAGCAAGAGGCATTTGAAGAGCTTTGTGGCGACCGCGGGACTCTCGTGATCTGGGAAAAGTGTGACAGGATCCTAACCAAGGATTACGAGCCGGGTGGCGCGAAAGAGAAGGCCGCGATCAACAGGCTGGCGGATGCCTTGAGTAAACATATCTCTCTCGTTTATCACCGTTTTCTCGATAAGAACGATGACCGCGAACGTGATATCGAAATCTATATCAACCAGATGCTCGTTGAACCGTGGAATCCTTTCTACCCCCAACGATCTGAACAAGTACTTCACCCCAGTAAGCAAACTCTAGTCGTTGAGCTGCCCGATGGTACAGAACAAACGGCCAGCATCAAGGCTTGGATCTTGCCCCATCGTAACGACATGTCCAAAGATGAGGAGCGTACATATGCTCGTATCTCAAACCGGGCGCAGGGTTTCTATGTCTATCGTGAGGGGCGCCTGATTCAGGACGGTACGTGGATGGAGGTGTTTGGTGCTCCTGAGCCTCACACGTCATTGTTAAGGATCGAATTTGATTTCGGTCATGAGCTTGATGACGCTTTCCGGATAGACGTAAAGAAGTCGCGGATTCTTTTCCATCCAGATTTGGAAGACGGTTTGCGTGAGCTCCTTCAGCCTGTGTATCGCGAGGCCGGTAACAGATACCGCCGGCAGAACCGAGAAGCAGCGAACTCCCACAAAATCGACCATACCAGCGCCAACAAAAACATTGCGGAGACTGGCAACGCTAGTAAGCCTCAGGTGGATTCTGTTGACCCAACCAAGCAGTCAGTTGTTGTATCGAACAACTTGGGGCCAAAAATCACGCTGAAGCTTGCAGTTCAAAGCAACGTTAGCCCAGACACGGTGTACGTCGAGGCTGTAGATGACATCACTTCTGGTGAGCTCTGGCAGCCTGCGTTCAGGAGCTCGGGTGATAGCGGGCATGTACCGGCAGTGCTGTTGAACAAGCATCACGATTTCTACCAGAAAATCTACAAGCGAGCTGCGGCCAATGGGTTCGCGGTCGAGGGGATGGATTTGTTGTTGTGGGCATTCGCTGTTGCGGAGCAGAACAACACCAACGAGGAAATGGAGCCTATTTTCGAGGATATCCGGAGTGAAATTTCCAGAAATCTTCATAAGCTCCTTCGGAATGTTCCGGATCCTGACCCGGAAGAGATGGCGGGAGACGAATAAGCTGACATGATTGCAGGTAAGAAGGATCTTATCCTGAGAGAGCTTGAGCTGGGTACCGGTGCTGCGATTGGTGCTTCAGTCGATCATAGCGGTCTTCGGTCCGGTCTAAGGATATGGTTCGGAGATCTTGATGAAAAGCATGGGCCGGTTGCCGAGTTGCGGCCCTACGGTTTGAGAGGTCATGTCGTCACACTCTCGTTTGGGAGTTTTTCGGGGCAGGTGATCGAGCAAATACGTAATGCTTCATCCGAAGATATTCAGCTTGCTAGGGCCTTGGTAGCCTCTATCCGGCCGGATATAGAGGTTGACGTGAGTGGGCAGTCGCTTGCTTCCTGGTCTGTGACTAATGGTGCGTTTCAGATGACAGCGAAAGTGAGAGATATTGAGCTTTCACTGGAGGATGCGGCTGTCGTTGCAACTTGCCATGAGGTGATCGTCCCTATGATGGCCGCCATGGCTGAGCTAATTGGTTACGATCTTGTTGATGAAGCCCCGGAGCATGAAGAGCCCGCTTTCGAGGGGGCAATACTGCAATCTGTGGTTCTTAAGCGAGAGCGAAATCCCCGCAACAGGCTGCTTGCAATACGCATCCACGGAGAAAAGTGTTTAGCCTGCGGTCTTGAGCCGTTAAAGCTATATGGTGAGGCTGGCTCGATCATTGAGGTGCACCACTTAGAGCCAGTCTCAGTGCTCACCGAGCCGCGACCATATGACCCGCGGACTGACTTGGTTCCCCTTTGTCCTAATTGTCACCGTGCTGTTCATACGAGGCGTCCTTTGCCGTTCAGTATCCATGAAATTCAGAGCTTGATGGGTAAGCAAAGTGATTGACCTTTCTGCTCTTCCCGAAGCCTTCGATGATTTGCGCAAGAGCTTGCCCGATGGTCTGCTCCTTTCAGAGCGCGTTGTCGATCCTGTCGTAGTGATTGATAAGGTCGGCCGGGAGATCGTCGCGCGATTGTCAGGGTGTCGCTTGGTTCGGGGTGTGAAGCAGATTTATGCTGCACCAAGCAACCGGCACGCTTGGGTACTTGATTCAAATACAATCAGGCCATTGCCCAGAGACTCTCTGTCCGTCTTTGAGGCAGCGTTGAACGGATCTGACCCAGATAGTCTGTCTTTTAGTGAGGCTGTTCGGCTTATTAGAGCAAAGGGTTTGGATTTGACTGTCGAACCCAGCGCGAGCTTTTTGCAGGCGGGCCGCGCGTTGTCGGAAAAGTTGGAGGGAGAGCTTGATGTTCCCGGTTTGACGGCAACCCTTTATCCCTATCAAGCGCGTGGTGTGCATTGGATGAGGGAAACGATTGCCCATACAGGTGGTTTGATTCTGGCGGATGAAATGGGCTTGGGTAAAACCCTGCAGATTATCGCTCTTTTACTTTTGGAACCCCCGCAGGAGTCGGCGCCAGCTCTGATCATCTGTCCGACGAGTTTGATTGCAAACTGGGTGAGAGAATTTACTCGATTTGCTCCGAGCTTAACTGTTCTAGTTCATCGTGGTTCCGAGCGGGCCGGCATTTATCGAGAGCTTCAGAAAACCCATGTTGTTATCGCCACCTATGACACGATGGTGAATGACATCGCAATCTTCTCCTGCCTTGAATGGTCATGGGTGATTTGTGATGAGGCTCAGGCAATCAAGAACCCTGATTCCAACCGCCGCAAAGCTATTGAAACGATTCCTCGTCGACGCTCTATCCCGATGACTGGCACTCCCGTTGAGAACAGTCTTCTGGATCTTTGGTCGCTGATGGATTTTGCAATTCCGGGTTTGCTTGGTTCCCGAAGTGAGTTTGAGCAAGCCTACCCCGATTCGGTTGACTCTGCCCAAGCCGTAGGGGCTATCACTGACCCAGTGATTCTCAAGCGCCGTGTGGTGGATGTGGCTGGGGACCTTCCTGAACGGATAGATATTGACTTGCCGCTTGAGCTTGATGGGTTGCTGGTGGAGCATTATCTGCAGGTTAGACAAGAGACGTTTGAAAAGTACCCCGTTGCTGGAGCGCTTGTTGCTACGTTGCAGCTGCAGTTGGTCTGCGCTCATCCGTGGCTAAGATGCCTGCATGAAGACGACCAGGACGTTTCTGATGTCACTGTTGAGCGTACTGCAGCTTTTCCTCTAGTTACGCCCAAAATGGAGAGGGTCGTTGAGCTCTTGAAAGAGGCTTTTTTGAACGGCAGGAAGGTAATTGTTTTTGCGCTTTTCAACAAAGTTGGCGATTTGATAAAAGAGGCGTTTTCGGGCGGGGGGAATGTCTATTGGGGCGCTATCAACGGAGCGACTCCCCAAGAGGCACGACAGCCGATCATTGACGAGTTCTCCGCGCACACTGGCCCAGGGTGCTTGGTTCTGAATCCCAAAGCAGCTGGGGCGGGTTTGAATATTACCGCTGCTACGGTGGTCATACATTTCACGCCCCTATGGAATCCTGCACTGGAGGCCCAAGCCAGCGCAAGAGCGCATCGCCGGGGACAGACTCAGCCCGTTACGGTGTATCGTCTTTATTACAAGGACACTGTCGAAGAAGTGATGATTGACCGTTCCACATGGAAGAGTGAGCTAGCCAGCGAAAGCATTCCGGTTTCATCCAGGGATGCAGACGATATTAAGCGAGCTCTGGAAATCGCACCGGAGAAGAAATGATAAAGCAGGCGTTCAGCAAGATATTGAGTGCAAATGACGTAGGGGCGACTGGAGGGCATCAGGGAGGGATCCTTATTCCCAAGTCGGAGGGGGAGCTTCTGTCTTTTTTACCCAGCTTGGACCCCTCGGTTAAAAATCCAGATGCATGGATTGAATGTATTGACGAGGATGGGGTGCTGCGGAAATTCAGATTCGTCTACTACAACAACAAGCTGCACGACCCCAGCGGCACAAGGAATGAGTACCGCATTACATACATGACTGCGTATTTTCGAGATGCAGGTGCGGGTGAAGGGGATGTGTTTGAAATTTCCAGAGCGTCGCCTGACGCGCCTTACTCAATCAAGGTGGTGCCATCTCAGGGCTCTCATGCGGAGCCAGAATGCAATCAACAGGTTCGAATCAAGATCAAGTCAGCGTGGAGGCGAATCCACTGATCTCCTTTCATGCTCCCCAAGCATGTGTCGAAAATGATTTGAGCCGATATCAATAGGTCCCTGTGTAGTGGTCTACTAATCCCGGACACCAAGTTAGGCGGTAGAATCGCCATCAGCGAGGTGTTCAATGAGCAAACAACGTCGATCCTTTTCGGTCGAGTTCAAACATGATGCAGCGGCCTTGGTCGTCGACCAAGGCTATAGCGTGGCAGAAGCCTGCAAGTCGATGGGTGTCGGAGAAACCGCTCTCCGGCGTTGGGTCGATCAACTGCGCGAGGAGCGTGGTGGAGTGACGCCAAACAGCAAGGCGCTCACGGCTGAACAGCAGGAAATTCAAGCCCTGAAGGCGCGTATCAATCGCCTTGAGCTGGAGAAGAAAATCTTAAAGGAGGCCACTGCGCTCTTGATGGCCGAGGAGCACGGGCGCAGACGTTGAGGTCGATTCGGCAACTGGCCAAGCGCTATCCCGTCCAACTGTTGTGTGCTGTTTTCGACGTGTCGCGCTCTAGCTATTACGCCTACCTGGCCAGATGCAGGCGCGTTAATGTTCAGCGGCTACTGCTGCGTCGTCGAGTGAACGAGCTGTTTACTCAAAGCCGCAGTGCCGCGGGTAGTCGCAGCATAGCCGCCATGCTCCAAGCAGAAGGTACAGTGATCGGTCGCTTTAAGGTAAGAGCGCTGATGAAAGAGCAGGGCCTGATTAGTAAGCAACCGGGGACACACGCCTACAAGAAGTCGACAGTGGAACGGCCTGACATACCGAACATTTTGGATCGGCAGTTCACTGTCGAGGCCCCCAATACGGTTTGGTGTGGCGACATTACCTATATCTGGGCGCAGGGCAAATGGCATTACCTCGCCGCAGTATTGGACTTGTTCAGTCGCAGAGTGGTGGGCTGGGCGATGTCTGCCAAGCCGGATGCTGATCTGGTCGTAAAGGCGCTCGACAGAGCCTACGAGATGCGTGGGCGCCCAAGTGGTGTCTTGTTCCACAGCGATCAAGGTAGCCAATACAGCAGTCGCCATTTCCGCCAGAGGCTATGGCGATACCGGATGACCCAGAGCATGAGTCGGCGAGGAAACTGTTGGGATAATGCACCGATGGAGCGCCTGTTCCGTAGCCTGAAAACGGAGTGGGTTCCGACGGTAGGCTACATGACCGCTGCACTGGCTGAGCAGGATATAGGTCGCTACCTAATGCAATGCTACAACTGGACAAGACCACATCAGCACAACGGCCTCGTGCCGCCGGCTGTTGTAGAAGAAAAACTTAAATCACTGTCCGGGAATTGTTGACCACTACACTGAGTCGTCATCGTCTTCTGGATATGGGGGTTGTCCCAACGCTTCCATATAGATCGGGTAGACGACGGCGTCTAGCTTGTCGCCCAAGGAGTGAGACAGGCGGTCAACTATTGCATTTGCTTCTGTGGCTTCTAGGTGTGTGAACAGCGGTTCGTTCGACTCACGATGCACGATTTCAGTGGCGTCGTCATTTGGGTCGAAGAGTAGCTCTGCATCTCGCATCGCCAGAAACCATTCTTGAGCATCTTGCTCTGTTGTTCCTTTGAGCTCCGGAATACGTGACTTTGGCACTTTTTTTCCTCTTATTTGGGATCTGATCAACATGATACCAGGTTGCCAAGTCTCTTCCCATTGGCCAAAATATGCAAAATGCGAAAAACGTTCCCAGGGGAAGGCTGAAGTATGGCAATCAACGAAACTCTCTCGAGCTTTACGGTTTTGCGCGAAAAGGCTGGTATGAGCATCGAGGACGTGATGGAGCTGACTGGAAAGTCGAAAAGCACTGTCTATCGTTGGGAGAAGGGGCAGATTCCAGCCGAAAAGCTTGCCCTCAAAGTGATCAACGAGCGTATCGCTAGAGCGAGTCGCGCGCAGTCGGACAGGGTGCCCGGGGCATTCCGATTTATAGATTTGTTCGCTGGTATCGGGGGCATGCGTAAGGCTTTTGAGGGCGTTGGTGGACGGTGTGTGTTTACTAGCGAGTGGAATAAATACGCCCGCATGACCTACCAGGCGAACTTCGACTGCGATCATGACGTTGCTGGTGATATCACGAAAATTGCGGCCGAGGACATCCCTGAGCATGATGTATTGGTTGCTGGCTTCCCCTGCCAGCCATTCTCAATTGCAGGCGTTTCCAAAAAGAATTCCCTTGGACGCGCGCATGGCTTTGAAGACAAAACTCAGGGCACCCTGTTCTTTGATGTCGCGCGAATCATCGCGCATCACCGTCCTGCTGCATTTCTCTTGGAAAACGTCAAAAACCTGAGGGGGCATGACAAGGGTAGAACGTTCCAGACCATAATGGAGACACTTCAGGATGAGCTGGGGTACAACGTTCACTATCGAATTGTTGATGCCCGGCATTGGGTCCCTCAGCACCGAGAGCGGATTTTTATCGTTGGGTTTCGCGACGATGTGCCGTTCAATTTTGGTGAGCTGGTCTTTCCGGAGAAGGCTCCTGTCCTTGGAGATATCCTTCATCCGCAAAATGGTGACGAAGAGCCAGAGCCTCCTTTTACCGAGGGCGAACAAGCTCTCGTCGCTGACAAGTACACGTTGACCGAGAGGCTTTGGGAGTACCTTCAAGCCTATGCTGACAAGCATCGCGCAGCAGGGAACGGCTTCGGATTTGGTCTGAATGGCAAAGACGACGTAACTAGAACGCTTTCGGCTCGTTACTACAAGGACGGCTCCGAGGTTTTGGTATACCAACATGGCAACAGGCCGCGTCGTTTGACTCCTCGAGAGTGTGCGAGGCTGATGGGTTTTGATATGCCGGGCGAGCCCCTTTTTGAGATACCAGTTTCGGATACTCAGGCATACAAGCAGTTTGGTAATGCAGTGGTGGTGCCCAAGGTGAAAGCTATTGCGCAGTTAATGCGTCCTCACGTGTTGGACATTGTTGAGTGTGCCAAGCAGCATGATCCGAATTTCGCTATCGCCGACTTGTTTGAGGTAGAGCAGGCGATCGCATGACGGATAGCGTCAGCGCTGAGAAGCGGAGCGAGATGATGTCCAAGGTTCGCTCGAAAAATACTCGGCCTGAGTTGCAGGTGCGACGATATCTGCATTCCAAGGGGATTAGGTTTCGATTGCACGATCCAAAGCTGCCGGGAAAACCCGACATCGTTATGCCTAGATGGCGCACCGTTATCTTTGTTCATGGTTGCTTTTGGCATTGGCATGGTTGTCGTTATTTCAGGCTTCCCAAGAGCCGTACACCGTTTTGGGAGGAGAAACTGGCGGGGAACAAGCAGCGCGATAGCCAAAATCGCATTAGGCTTGAGGAGATGGGTTGGCGAGTGATTGTCGTATATGAGTGCGCTCTGAGGGACTCGCCCAAGGATACTCTTGATAATCTCGTACAGGAGCTTCGCCGCAAGGCTATCGCTGCTCCGTGTATCTGATTACTGGATTTCGCCAATCTGTTGCCTTGTTCGGTAGGTCTATTTCTCGGCTTTCTGACCTCCCGATTGAGCGCAAAAAAGAAATAACACCCCAGCCAGGCCCGCAGGCCGCTGGGGTGTTATTGCTTAGTAGATCCGGTTACACCACAGACCCGCTTCCACGTTGGCTTGAACGAACTCATCGCTTACAACGCCGGTACGGTTCATGCGTTCCAGGTAAGGAACGTCGAATTTCAGCAGGACCTGTTCGAAAACGCAGTTGCAGAACTCGCGATCCGCGCCGCTTTGCGCGCAGCCTGACAAGAACTGTCCGCGCAGTTTGTCTTCAGGGCTAGAACAGCCCGCTGCCAGTACGCTCAGCGCCAATACCGCCAATAGTTTATTTTTCACATCCTTGCTCCTTATATGCGGGACAGGACCTGGGACATGCCCAGCATCACGCCAATAACCATGCCGATCAGCTGAGGACCCGCGATCCAGAACAGCTTGGTGAATACCAGGCTGAAGAATCCGCCGGTAGTGAACACGGCAGACGGGCGCGCAAAGCGGCAGATGGCATCACCCAGCAGGGCACCGCCCCAGCCGAGCAAGGTACCCACCAATACCGCGAAGGCTTTTGCGAAAAAGCCAGCACGCAGCACCATGCCGGAGTTGTTGAACGTTACAGCGAAGATGGCGAAGGCAAAGGCTGCCAGCGCCCAGCCGAGCACTTTTACGGGGACCGGCAAGGTGTCGTCGATGTAATCGTCCTCGTCGTTCTGGGGATCTCGTCGCTCGAGATTGTTCTGTTCCATACAGCGGGCTCCTTATGAGCGTTATTGGAATAGGCGCCTGATCACCAGGCGGACTGGCAGGTGTTTCCCGGGTGGTTGAGCGGCTTAAGTACGTCTATGCCGGTCGTGGGCAGCGTGACGGTTTGCCCGTTCTGGCTGATCTGCAGGGTTTGGGCTGTTCGCAGGTGCTCCCAGAAGCTCGGGAAAGCCTGACCGCAGATGCGGCACATGGTGTCGAACGGGTTGCCGTACTCGATGCCATCGAGGATGACGTTGAAACCGGGATCCTTCTTCGAGCTGTAGGACTGCCCCTGGATCTTGGCGTAGGCATGGACATATTCACCGTCGCTGTCAGGGCAGGCGATGTACAGCTCGTTACCGGACTCATCGGTGACCGTGTACTCAGTCGTGCCCATGCCGTAGCCGCGGGTCCACTCGGCTGCTGTGGCGGGAATACTGGTGAGAGCCAGTACGCTGAGCAGAGCGCTGGCGCGGAGAGAGTGCTTCATGGCGTCCTTTCCTTTTCTAATTAGTGGAGTCAAAGCGTAGAAATTGGCGTCAAATCTACCTGTAGAGTTGATTCTCATCGTTTCAAGTCCTTTATGTCAATCGGTCGATGCCCAACCATTCAGGTCGGATAGGAGGGGGTATGGCCAAACCAAAAAACGCCCTGACCGCGAGCATCGGTCGGGCGATTGCGCAAAAGCGCAGTGATGCGGGGATGACGCAGGACGGTGTTGCCGGCAAGCTGGGTATCGGCATTGAGGCGGTCTCGCGGATGGAGCGGGGCATTGCCATGCCATCGGTTGCCCGCCTTTATGAGTTGGCTGCGCTATTTGGTTGTGAAGCGGTGGATCTGCTGACGGAGGGGAGCCCGCATGTCGACGATCAGGTGCGTAACCTTCGCAGCATGCTGGAGCCGCTGGACACCGCTGACCGGGAACTGGTCTTGCGTCTGGTGGCGCAACTGACAGAGCGCCTGAAAACCAAATAACAAAGCATCACCCTGGCGCTGGGTCGTCGGACTCATTCATCAGCAAGAAACCGCAGTTCAGGCACAGGCTGTCGAAGGTGCCGAGCCAGTGCTTTGCCACGTTATCTGCCAGAGCAGCTCCCTGAGTTGCGCCTGCTTCCAGTAAGGGCGTTGGCTCTGCCAGTAATGCCACCAGCTTTCCCAACTGCTCCCACGGTGCGTGGTTGGTCTGCGCGTCCTGCTGGCGCTCAACATGAGTACGCAACAGCACATCAAGTACCCCGGCCATCACGACCAGGGTGTGCAGGTTCTGCCGATGAACCAATGTGGCGCTGTTGCAGATGGTGCAGGTCTTTATCATTGCTGGATCTCCTTTACGGCTGTGTTCAGATCAACCCGCGCTCAGCAAAACTCACCGCTGTCGTGCCACCAATCACCAGGTGATCGAGCAGACGTACATCGATGGTTTGCAGTGCGGTTTGTAGGCGGGTGGTCAGTGTGCGGTCGGCCTGGCTGGGCTCAGGCACACCGCTTGGGTGGTTGTGGGCGAGAATGACGGCTGCGGCATTGGCATTGAGTACCGCTTTGACGACTTCTCGGGGATAGACGCTGGCGCTGTCGATGGTGCCGTAGAACAGCCGCTCAAAGCGCAGCACCCCATGCTGGCTATCGAGCAGGATGATGCCGAACACCTCGCGCTCCTCGTGGGCCAGTTGGGACACAAGGTAGTCGCGAACCAGATTCGGACTGGTCAGGTAGTTGCTGCGATGAAAGCGGGCTTCCAGAATCGACTGGGCCCAGCTCAGGACTTCGGTTTCGGACAGCTCAATGCCCGCTGTCGGCAGCAGCGCCGACGACGACTTTTGCTTGCTCATGGTGATCTCCGGATATAGAAAAACCACCCGCTCAGGCGCTGGCGGGTGGGTTGGCTTGTTGCAGGTTGTGGGTGCGTTCAAGAATCAGGTCGTGCAGGGTCGGCTTACCGTTGCGGCTTCGACGGCTGCTGTACTGCGGAGTGGGCTTCTGAGCAGTGGCTGCTGGCGCTGACTCAACGACTGATTGCTCTGGATAGAACTCCTCGAGTACCAGGTGTGAGTCTTCTTCACTGTCCTCAAAGGCCCCATTGACCAGCCCCATGCGTGCGGCAGCATCCAGTGCTTGTTGATCAAAGCCGGCATCGCGCCGTGATTGATCCAGCTGGTGTGCCTGAGAGAGGGCTTCTTCCAGGCTCAGGCCACTACGCAGCGTCAGATCTACGTAGTAGATGGGTGAACCATGGCTTTGCCTAGTGGACTTGCCGCGCAGTCGCAGTTCCAGCGGCAGACACGCCAGTCGATCTCCGGACAAGGCCTGCAGGTAACTCAGTCGCGCCGACAGAGTACGGATGCTGTTATAGCCGGTGGTACGAAACACAAAACTCCCCAGTGGGTCGTCATCACCAATGGCGACGTTCAAGCGGCCATACGGCTTGCAGTTGCCACCGGGCGCCAGCGGGCAGCCATCCGGTGAGGGGCAGGGCAGGCTTTGAATGCCTTCTGCCGTTGAGCGCTTGCACGACTCCCCGTTACCGACACACAGCGGTCTACCAGTGGTGCGGTCAAACAGGCTGTATTCAGCGCGGAAGTTCAGCTCCGGATCATTGAATAGCAAGCGCACTGGAATGCTGCGGATCTTGCCGCCTTGCTCCTTGCGCAGCAGCTCGTCGAGTGGGTGGGGCAGCCAGCCATCGCGGGTCTGCACCTGAGAGGTAATGGTGAACTGGTCGTCTTTCTCCGGCAGGCGCTTGCCGTTCTTCTCGACCACCTTACCGATGGAGATACGCCCGAGCACGGGCGGGGTGATTGCCAGGCCTTTGATCATGGGAATGCTCCTGTAAGAAACAAAAAGGCCGACGCCACAAGGGCAGTCGGCCTGAAGGGGGGTGATGGGAGATAAAACAAATCAACTGACCAGAAAGCGCCGGCTTCCGGGCTTGCTGAACTGATACTGCGCCTTGAGGGCAGGGTGGTCCTTGAACAGGGCGTCGAGGTCGATACCCGTCCCATCCTTGGACTTCTTCCAACTGATGTTGCCGCTGGCGAAGAGCGCCTTGCTGGCACTGCCCATGGCCTGCTGCAGAGACTGTTTGAGCTCGGCTTCGCGCTTGCCCAAGCTGGCCAGGGCACCGCGAACCTGCTTGAGCTCATCGAACGCCTGTGACAACGCGGCGTTCTCGGTGAAGTTCACCTGCTCGCCATCGTCAGCCGGGTAGAGCAGGCGCAGCGCTTCTTCGGCGGACTCGGACCCATCTGCCGGTGGCGGCGTGTCGGTCTCAACGTAGTGCCAGAATTGGCGCTCCAGCGCGATCAACTGCTCAATCAACGCCCCGTCACGCTCGATGCGATAGACCTCCAGCTGTTGACCACCGAGCAACACGGCCACATCCGCGGCCTGCTTACCGGTCACGGCCAACTGATGCATGACCTGCACCTCAACGTACTTGGGTACGCCGTCACGCCAGAGGCGAGCACCGTTCAGGCCGGCGGTTTTGCATTCGAGGATCTGCACCTCATTGCTGCCAACGACTTCGCGGTCGATGTTGGCCAGCATCCAGGGCACGTCAGGGTGCTGCAGGACAGCATTGACCTTGCGGACCTTGTTACCGGTGCGGCGCTGGTACTGGGAAGCGACAACCGGCTCCAGCACCACGCCCCAGAACACCGGGGTGGTGTCGTCATCCGGGTTCGGTTTGGCCAGGCCAACGTCACGGTTGGTTTTCTCCAGCCAGAGCTCCAGCTGGGATTTGTAGGGGTTGAGACCGATAGCGGCTGCGGCATCCGAACTGCCGATGCCGCGCTTGCGCACGTCCAGCCAGTCGTTGCGAGAGAGGTCTTTGGTGCTGACCAGGCGCAGGACACCACGTCCTGCTTTGTTGGCGCTGGTGGTCGGTGTGGTTTGATGCGTGTTCATAAGCAAACTCCAGACGCACAAAAGCCCGACCAGCAGACACTGATCGGGCTCAGGCGCGTAGGTAGATGAAGGGGTTGAGAAGAGAAGCAGATAAATGAAGCGAGAAACTCAGGCGATCAGCTCCAGGGCATGATCCAGAGCCTTTTGCTTCAGGGTGGCACCTTGACCAAACCAGGCTGAGTCCAGCCGGTGATCAATGCTGCGGGCGCGCTTCTCGTGATCGACGTACTCGGTTACCGCGTTGAGCAAACCCCACGCGGTGTCTCGTGCCGACGCCAGTTGAGAGCCGCGTCCTTTGCCGGCGTACAGATCCTGCACTTTCTGCAGGGCCCGGTGCTGGGTGAGCTCGCGGCGATCCTCCACGTCCTGCTCGGTGTCGCAGATCACCCGCAGGAAGTAGCCAAGCGCTTCACCGGTGTTCACCTTGCGCTGGGACAAGTGCTTCATGCGGTACATGAAGTCATCCCACTGAGCGACCGAGATACCCAGCTGGCGTTTGACCGCCTTGGCGTTGAACTCAGTGTTGTGCGGCACCTTGATTGACTCGGCTGCGCCGTCCACCGCGATGGCCAGAGTGTTATTGCACACTACCCGCACGGTGGTGGGAGTGGCCACAGTCGAGAGAGTGCCGTCGCAAGAGGTGGCCAGCAGCAGGTAGCCGTTAACCAGGTCATTACCCTTGAGCACCGAGGCTTGCCCCGTCCGGGCCAGCGCCCAGAACTTGCGACCACCCTTGAGTACGCCGGCGGTCTCCAGCTCAAAGCCGGCGTACTCGGTCAGATCCCGGTAGAACTCCAGCACGTCAAACGGCTGTACCACCTTGTAACGCTGCGAGACCACCGACAGCGGGGCCTTGGTGTCCGAACGGTAGAGTACCTTCTGCTCCGGGAAGGTATGGATGCTACCCAGATGCGCAGCCGAGTCCGACAGAAAGCGCACCGGGGACTCTTCGATGTGCCAGTTCATGCCGGCTTCATGCTGCCAGACCTCCAGCGGTTGATGACGGGACAGCTTGCTACCCAGGCCATGCCAGGGTGTGGTGCCAACGTAGGCCATAGTTTCAACTTGATGTGCCATGGAAACCTCCAAAACGGCATAGACCGCCCGAGCCATAGAGCCCAGGCGGTCAAAGACAATGGGAAAGAGACGAAAAGAGACAGGTCAGAGGGAAGGGCGGGGCTCAGAAATGCGCGTGGCAGTCCAGGCAGCGAAAGCGGCAGAGCAACTGCTCATCCACCACTTTGCCCAGTCGCAGCCCGGCAATGCAGCCAGCCAAGGCACCAGTGATGGCACCGAGCACGGCTCCAGCACCGACGCCCGTCGGGCCACCTGACACGCCGACTTGCATGCCGATGCGCAGACCGGCCGCTGCGCCCGATGCAGTCGAGGCCGCAGCGCCGCTGAACGCACCGGCAACAGTGCCTACAGTGCCGCCGATACGCTTGCCGTAGTTGCAGAACACCACGCGCTGCGAGCGACAGCGCGGACAGGATCGAGACATAGAGAACTCCTCACGAGACAGGCCAGTTGAGCGGACTGGCTTGGGGTTGGCTCGTGGGAGTTATGTAGGGTTGAAATTTATTTGAATGGAAAAGCAAGCAGGAAATCAGGGGCCGATACTGACAACATTGTTTCAATTTCTGGTGCGGTTTAGTGGCTCGCCCTTGCCGGAGCATGAGGTGCAGGATGAGCTGCTGTTCAATTAAATCATGCCCCATGGAGTCTTGGCCTGCCGATAGTTTAAGCTCAGACTAGAAGCCTAAGGATGATGCGAGCGATGTAGGATGACTGAAAAGGGAGAGGGCTGCCGGCAGTATTACCAGTCGGTATATGAACGGAATCATCCAGGGATCAGTAAGGGCCGCGCTCTTGATGAGTGCCTGCATCACTTCCTTGATCAACGGCCAGCAGGTAAGAAGCTGTCAGCACTTGAGCGTGCACAGGGCTTGTCACGGGCATCGTTTTGGCTTGATCAGGATGCGCTTGCTCAATCCGAACTCGCCAGCCTTTCCCTTGGTCGAGTGCTGCATTTCGATAATGCGGTCAGTACCGAGCTCCTGTTGCACCTCGCCAGCAGTAATCCTGAAGTTCTCAAGTGGGCGATTCGTTACTCTAAGTTGTTCATGCGTGTCACTTCTCCCTTATGGATAGCGCTTCGTGCTGGGCTGGTGGGGGATGAGTGGGAGTTATTCTTCGCTGTTTGTGACCGGTTACTGGATCAGCTCAAGCCCTTTGACGAGCTGGTCGACCACGCTGAAAAGCAGCTTGAGCGGTTGTCTCTGCTGGAGCTGTTTTCCTATCTCAGTGTGCTGGCCTATGAGGCCGTTATTGATGATGCGTCAGCTGATAGATACGGTAAGCAGTGGCAGGTTTACAACCGCATCATTCTGAGGAAACTGCAGGTTTGCCCGGAGGCTGACTTTCGTCTAACCGAGCCGCGTCTCGGTCGGTCACTCAAGCATCACCTGTCACCGATCCTTTTCCCTGAATCGTTCAGCACTGATCTAGCTAAGTGTCGTGAAAACCTTGAATGGTTGGCTGTTCTTGTTGCGGCCACCCAAGAGCGGATCGACTACGAGGGTTCGATTGACTGGTTTTGCTTTGATCCGGAATGTCGTTACCACTTGGAGCCCGGCGAGTCGGTTATCTATAACGAGTCAAACGCCAGAACAGAGCAATGGCAGCGAACCGAGCGAAAGGGCGACCTGCTTTGGCACTATTGGATGAACAGGGCTGTTCAGGCCTTCATCGACTCTGATATGGCCGAGCAAACCATCGGTTCGCGTGAAAACCACGAGTTGAATCAATTGGCGTATATCAAGGCAATGCGCAGTGAGCTGCAATTGCAGCAGATTTATGGCCTGGGTGAGCGGGTTTCTCTCGATGATGGGACTCAGGTTCAGCTTCATCATGTCCTATTGGCGAGTGAGCTGACCTCGGCTTTTTTTCAGAGCCAGTACATCCGACCATTTCAGCGCCATCTGCATGATTCGGGTGTGCTTACTCAGGCGCTTAGTCGTCTGGCCTTGGAAGGATTGTTGTCTGGGGAGAACAGGTTCCCCATGACCTGGTCACAAGAGGATGAAAAGATCCGCAGGATTAAAGACTGGACGGTAAGCGAGGAATATCCGCAAGGCAGTTCCGATGCTGCTAAGGCGATTCTCAAGTTTTGGACCAGCGACCTCAAGGTTTTGTCGCAGCAACTCAGGCGGCAGCCAGGTGTGCCAGCGCCACGTTTGTACGAGCAGCCGTTCTACAAGATCGGTCGATACAGCTTTCAGTTTCCTTGGGTGGTTGCTCAGCAAAATAACCTGACGGCAGCTATCAATAACTTGCGGCGCGTGAATGCCCGCAGAGCTGATTTGCAGGAAGAAACTCAGCGAGTAGAGCTGGCGTTGGCGGAGAGCCTTCGGCAGCGAGGATTTGCTGTTGAAGTGGGATATCGACCGGCGCCGACAGACGAAGATGATGCTGGAGAGGTAGACCTGATCTGCCACAGTGAGGGAGTACTGCTGCTCTTTGAGGTTAAGTCAGGTTATATCCGATCTACAGCCCATGAGGTCTGGCTCCATCGAACCAACACGTTGCGCAAGGCCGCCTGGCAGTTACGGCGCAAGCAGGTAGCGGTGTGTTGCGCGCTGATAAATGATCAAGACCTACGCGCTAGATTGGGCTATCACGGTAAGCAGCCTGAAGCAGATCTGCGTTCCTGGATCGTCGACACCTCCATTGAGCTTGATGGCCAGTCAGTCGATGGCTTCAGGGTGGTAGCCCGCGAAGCGCTGGAGGTCATTCTGCGTGACGAGAAGCAGCTCCTCAGGCCCATAGATCAGCTTGACGAGAAGAGTTGGGTTTCGTT
Source organism: Halopseudomonas sp. MFKK-1 (assembly GCF_027474385.1). NCBI lineage: Bacteria > Pseudomonadati > Pseudomonadota > Gammaproteobacteria > Pseudomonadales > Pseudomonadaceae > Halopseudomonas > Halopseudomonas sp. MFKK-1. The sequence continues at coordinate 3,325,004 of NZ_CP114836.1, read as the reverse complement.
GTTTCCTGAAGGGTTTACTGCTCGCCGGCTTATCAGCATTGTTGAGTCAGATGAGCTTTGGCGCGGCATCTGCTGAATATTTGGCCGGAATAGCTTGGCATGCCGATAGAGCTGAAGTGGTCACGTTAATTGCCTAAAATCCTCAAGCGTGGAGAGTTCTATGAAACTCGGTGCGGTTCAATGGTTTATGACGTACTGATCAATAAAGCTGCCATCATTGAGCGTTGTGTGCAGAGGGCTCGTGATGAGTTCGAGAAGGATCCCGGCAGCTTCAGCACTGACTGTTCCCGTCAAGACGCAGCGATTCTGAACGTCTTACGTGCCTGTGAAGCAGCGCTGAGTATGGGGCAGCATCTTATCTGGCGAGAGCGTCTAGGTGTGCCGCAAAGCAATCATGACGTTTTCGCTTTGCTCGCTAGGGCAGGGCGAATAGATAGAGCTTGGGTCTCGCCACTGCAGAATGTAGTTGAGTTTCGCAAGAGTGCTTTACACGACGATCAAGCGTTGCAGATAGCCAAGATCGTCGCTGTGATTACGCGCCACCTTTGTGATTTCACCGAATACAGCCGTCAAATGCTCTTGAGCGATGAGAACGGGCCTTTAAAAACAAGCTCACAAACCATAACAGTGACTGATGATGCTGCTGACTAGTAGGCTTTTTCTCCAGCGTTACTGATCCGATTAGCGGGTGAGTGATAACGGTTTTGCCTCTCTTTAGCGACAGATGCTGTCGCACCCTGCTGTTATATTCCCCAACGGCGCTAGGTGCTTAGGCGAATTTTTAATTGCCTCAGTGTGCTGGTGCTTTTAGTCTCCAAAGGTCGCAGGGAAGCTGGATCGCACAGATAGCAGTCCCGTTCGATCAATTGTTACTCAAGGAGTGAATATGGAACCGACGTTGCAGAGGTCGGGCCTGCTGAAAGGCCGTGGCCGAGTTGTCGTAATGGCTGTTGTTCTCGTGCTGATGATGGTGTCCTGGCTGGGCGTGATTGATCGCGCTTCAACCGAATACATCGACAGTTCTCTGGTGCAGGCCTCTGTCGCCTTTGGCGTGGCGAAGCTACTGAACGCGCTGATTTCGATGCTGCAGAGCGTCGAGGTTGAAGTCAGCATGATCGCTTTTTCGGGATCGTTGGGGTTGGGGGAGTTGCTGGATCCGTTCAATGATCTGGTTGAGGATTACTCCTCTCTGATGAAGCTGTCGATTGGCTCATTGCTGATCCAGAAGCTGCTGCTTGGCATTATTTCCGACCTGTTCTTCAAGGTTCTTCTGACACTTTCCGGTGCCCTGGTGCTGGTGAGTTTGCTGCGCCCGTCTTTGGCCGGCTTTAACCAGCTTGTTCGGCTGTTTGCGTTTCTCGTGTTCCTTCGTTTTGCGTTGGTGGTGGTAGTCGCGTTTAACGGCGTTGTTGGCGAGTACTTTCTGGCTGATCAATCCAACGAGGGTATTGCCTCGCTTGAGGCGCTTCCCAGCAAGGTGGAAGCACAGGATTTAGAAGGGGCTGACGCCGCAGAGCTGAGGGAACTGGCAGAACAGGCAGAGGAAAGCCGCGTGGAGCGCGAGACCGTTCTTAACGCACGTATGGCTGAGATTGCGGAGCAGACTGAGCAACTGCAGTCTAAGTATGCCGATGCCAAGGCCGAGCTTGATGAGCTGGAATCGGGTATGGATACGGTTCAACGAGTGATTGGGCTGTCGAGCACGCCAGAGCACGCAGAAGCGATCGCTAAGGTTGACCTGATCGAGGATCAACTGGAACTGCTTGAGGATGAGCAAGAGAAAGCCGAAAACGGATTGGCGTTAATCCAGCGAGAGCGCGCCGCGGCGGAAAAATCGGAAGACTCCGACGGTTTCATGGGCTCCTTGGGCAGTACATTTTCTACGCTGACGGACCCAGCGGCCTGGAGTGCGCTGCAGGATACGCTGTCCAACGCAACCAACACCATCATGATGGTGATGGCGCTGTTCATCCTGCGCACGCTGATTCTTCCGCTGCTGTTTCTCTATTGCCTGGGCATTGTGTTCAAGGCGATCTGGCGTGTCGACGCGCGGGAGCTGCTGATGCGTTACTTGCCTGCTGACAAGGAACCCGCCAATGCCTGAGGCCGTATCTGAGTCGACTATGAGCGCCGTGCCAATGACCTGGTGGGTTGTCGGTGTTGGGCTGGCTTTGTTGCTGCCGTTTGCCATCGGTATCTGGATGGGCCTGCGGCAGCGCATTGTGGTGTATCGCAATCACTTTGATGTGATGCTGGTTGGTGGCCTGTACCTGATTCCAGCCGCTATCGCCGGGCTGGCCTTCACCTTGGGAGGTGGCGGAAGCAGTGATGCCAATGACGGTGGCAATGAGTTGCTCTGGGCCTTTGCCGCGCTGGCGGTGGTTCTGGATGCGTTGCTGTTGCTGTTTGTCCTGACGCGAACCTGGATTGATAACCCCAACCCATTGAAGATGCTGCTGGCGCTTTACGTAAAGATTCCGCTGGCGATGTTCTTCTTCATGCACTTCGGCAACATCTTCAGCGGCAAGCAGCCAGGCTCCAGAAGTAAGTCAGTGTTCTGGACCTTGCTGCTGGTGCCTTTGATTCATGGCTTGGTGAAGGACAAACGGGGCAAGTTGCCTGGGGTGCCCCGGCGATTAGGTTAAGCTTTTAGCTGCCCAGCGAATCTGCGTACGCTCTCCATTTGACTGCTTTGCGTCGAAGTTAAGGTCATCACTGAATCATGTATCGGGTCGCTCCATACCAGCTCGCCTGTTGAAGGCCTCAGCATGACGTTGCTCAGGTTGACGTCGATCAAACCCTCTCCTTCATCCAGAAAATAGGCCGCACGGATAATCGTGTCCAAAAGCGGTTTGAACTCCGGATGGGTTGTGAGTGCTTGCCTGCAGGCGTCGACGAACGGTTGGCGTTCTTCGGGCATAACAGCGCCATCATCGTGCAGGGTGTCGAATAGGCCTTGCAGGTTTTCCCCTACCAGGCTGGCTGCGTCGATGGGTTCCAGCCACTCCACCTGTGCCAGCCAGTAGTATTCCTCTTGCGGATAGGCGTCATTCGGCGCCACGGGGCCGAAGTCTTCAATAATCTGCACGACCGCCGGATTGCCGTTTGCAGACTGTTGAGACAGAAAATTGTGACCGCATCCGTCGGTAGTCAGCCGGTATAGCTTGCCCTCGCATTGGAACAACATTGCGCTGGATCCGCAGGTCAGATACTCCGCTGAAAGCAGTGGCTCCCTGCCTAGAACGTACTCGAAAAAAGGTCCTGAAAAGAGGGTGTGCATGGTTTTGGCTACTTGGTTCTATGAGGCAATTCCAGAGGTGGCTGAAAGCTTAGCTGCCAGCCAAATTGTTCAGCCGGTGCTGCGCGGTGACTATGGCCTGCGCTAACACGGTCTCTCTGTCTTTAAGGCGTGCCAGTTTGCATTCATCGGGGCGGCCGCAGCCCTCGGCTTGCGCAGGGCAAGCCTTGCAGTGCAAAGCGTGGGCGTCTCGTGTCTGTTCTTGAGCCATATCCAAGGCGAACTGAAGGCTTCTTAGCTTGAGGGCCACAATCAGCCGCAATGGCAAACTGATAATCCTCCGCATCAGGCGTTCCTTTTATCAATCAGGCTGCTTACTTTTGCCGTCAGCTGTCTGCGGGCGGTATCAATCACGTCCGGGTTGGTCTTGGCAGACAGCTTCTGTTTGTCTTTTCTTCCAAGGAAGTAGCTGATGCGCTCTGCATTTGCGCCGGAGGGGTGCGGCAGGCCGGACAGAATTTGCTCGGGTCTGAGCAGTCCTTTGCGCTGCAGGTGTTCGAAGGCGTCAGCGACCTTGGGGCCAAGAGGAACATAGAGGCAGTCACCGCCCAGGGCTTGGACCTCTTCCGCCAGATGGCGGTCAATCTGCTCTCGCAGCGAGCGCTTGCCCAGCATGGATGGCGTGCCGTTGTAATTGGCTCCGTTAACGAAGACGGGATACCGCAACGCGGATGTGTAATGCACGATGTGGCTGTGTGTTGTGAAGAGCTGCTCACAGCTATCGATTCCGAGCAGATCGGCAACGCCGATGTGATCAAGCATCGCAATAAGGTTGGGGCGCATCGGGCCGGAGAAACTCGCCGTTTCCTTTGCCTTGCGTTTGGCTTGCTCCAGCGAGTCACCGGCTTTAAGCGCCCGTCTGGCTTCGTTCAGCGCGTTGACCGCTTGGGTGTGGCCGGGAGTGATGCCGCAGATAACGATTTTTGCGGCCGGATTGACGTAGTCAAATGGCGCGTAGAAGGTCTGTAGGCTGCCTTCGGTTGAAAGCAGTAACTCCACCGGTAGATCGGCACCCGAGAAGCTCGCGGTTGAATCGGCGATAAGTCGGCTAAATTTTTCAAATTGGCTCATGGTTTCATTCTTTCCTAGCGAATGCGGCTGCGGCGTTGTGGGGTGCCTGGGTGGCCTGATGTTCTGCGTTGGCTAAAACGCTTGTTTGCTTTGCGTGTTTTCAGTCTGTCGCCTCGCAGGCCTGCTGTAATAACCGTGCTTCCGTTTACCACGAGGTAAAGCTTTCTGCTTCGGCAAGCTAGGCAGAAATCCGCGTCATCAACGTCTGTGACCAGCTGACGGAAGCTTTCCCTGTCGAAATACAAGTAGCTGACACCCCTGTTGTGCGCTTCTTTCCCATAGCTCATCAACCATTCCAGTTGTGCCGGGCTGATGCGCCGCTCTTGCGCTCGCTTTTGTGCGTGGTTGGTAATCTGCATGGCGATAACTCAAACGAACTGGGTCGGTACGAAGTTTCGGCGTGCGCTCAGCCAGCGCATTGCCTCTTTTGAGCTAACGACAGTTCTGCTTCCTTGTTTGCGCGTCACAAGGCGGTCTGAGGCGCTCGGCTGCGTAGCGTTGCGCACGGCCTTCTCGGTCATGCGAGCAAGAAAGGCAACTTCCGGCAGGGTTAAAAAACCGGTGGCGTTGTCGAGCAGAACCTCGGGTAATGCGTCGTAGGCCTGGTCACCGTGGATGTCACAATCCAGACGTGCGCGGATGGCGGCGAGCTTGAAAATGTGCTCCAGGGTCGGCGCGATGGAGTCGGTGCCGTGGAACTCTTCATCCCATCGGGCTTGGTTGATGAATGATGCGAAATCCAGCCAGTCGTCACTGCGTGCGCTGTTGTCCGAGCTTTTCAGTTGACCGTTAACAGCGTATTCGTAACAGGCCTCGGCTCGACTGATGAAGGCTCCAGGCCCACCCAGAATCTGGTCAAGAGCATCGATATCGCAGCAATACTTCTCAGCCTCGGCCGCGAGGTGTCCGCGATACGCCCTGCGTACCTCCTTGGCGATATTTTCTGGCTGAATTTTGCCCTCTGGCTTCACGTAGTTACAGAACAGGTCTTCTAGTCGCATGGTGTCTACCCCGTGTTTGATGGGACTAGATTAGGTGCCTTCGTATTCCATGTAAAGTGGAATTTATTCTATTTTTAATTCTTTATTGGGTGCGCGGATTTATGCCTTGTGCACGGTCTATTGAGAGTCCATGCGGTGGGGGCAGGAGTAAGGCGAGGGCGGTCCGCAGGGCGGCCGGAGCGTGAGCGGGTAAAAGCAGGCCTTTACGATCTGGTTACCCACCCAGTGCTGGCATCAAGCGCAAGGTGTCCCTGTTGCTGCGAATGGCTGCTGGAGGTGGCAGGTAATCCCTTATGCGCTCACCACTGGGTAACACGCATCGCCCCACAAGGTGTTCGGGTTATCCAGCATGATCTCGATCACCAGCGGTACCAGTTGGCCGAGGATGGCGACGCAGTCGCGCAGCTGTTCACGGTTGACCTGCCCGTTCCAGGTTGCGCCGCCGTGCATCAACTGGTTGCGTAGCGTGTAGAGACGGCTGAAAACAACGGCGAGTACGGTGGCAGTGTCGCGGGAGCCGAGGGCGGTTTTGGCGCGTTGTTTACCGCGATTAAAGCGATCTTGCCATTCCTCGTGGCTGAGTTTGCCGTTCTGGTAATCCCAGAAGCTTTGAAACACAAACGGGTTGTCCAGCAGCACTCGGATGTTGCCGGGGAATGCTTGCCACACCAGCTTCTCCAGTGAGTTCCGCTGATCTAGTTCGCACAGCTTGTTGAGGAAGGCCTTGAAGGTTTCCTGTTCGCTCAGGCGCAGGCGCTCATCGATTTCTGTGGCGTAGGCAGCGTTGAAAGCGATCCACAGAAAAATGAATTGACCGTCGAGATCCTCGGCCTGTTCGGCGCGATTGAGCCAGCTGAGTGAGCGGTGAGTGCGCAGGGCAAGGTTCTCGTTGTGGGTGTGGCGTTCGGCGCGTTGGCGTTGCTTGAGGCGTTCGTAACTCATGATGTCACCTCCTGCTGTACAGGCTGGTAACCGTTTTTTCTGGCTTGCGACAAGATCTTCTCCGCTTGTTCCGCCTGATGATCTCGCCACTCAGCCGGTTGCACTACGTGAAAGCCGGCACCGAAGCCGTGAATCCACCAGAGGGTTTGCTGGTCGTTTGGTACTGTTGCGCGTAACTCAATCCAGCCATCTGCGTCGGGTTCAGACAATGTTTGATCATCGCTTACCGGTGTTTCCCTCAGCTTCCAGGCAACGTGGTTGTTCAGCTGGGCAACAAGGACCACCGGGTCTGTTGTGACTGGCAAGCCAAAGCTGCCTTCGGTGATGTAATCCTGCACGTTGAAGTCCGGATGGGGCCGGTACGCTTCGCTGCTGTGTTTGACCGCCTGAAAGCGATGCAGCGCCAACTGACGGATGTCATCGTGTTGGTTGATGGTGGCAAGTACGTAGCTTATCTGCCCTCGCGTCACCAGCCCTTGTGGGTGAACGATGAAGTGCTGTGGTGCCTGTTTGTAGCGGCTGAGATAGTCCACTTCGATAGCCTGCTGATTGAGCAGCGCATCCGATACGCTATCCCAGATGCCAGCTTTCACCTCTGGTGCGATCAGTGACTTGCCTTCAGGAATGCTGGAAACGCGCTTGCTCCAGTACGCAAACCCATTTGCATGCAGACTCTCAAGGTGCTGGCGCGCGCGCTCAAAGCGGTAGCTGATGTGACTGAGTGCGGAGGGCGGCAGCTTGTCTGTCAATCCTTGCTCTGCCATGACCAGCACCAGAGCCTCGACCGTGTCCATCGCCGGCAGGTCACTGGCGTAGCTGGCAACGTAGGACCAGCGATAGGGCTTTTCGGATTTGTCGCAGGTAAGCGGAAACCAGGTCGAGAGCCGTTCAAGGTCGCGCTGCAAGGAGCGTGGCGTCAGGGTGAACCCTTCTTCGCTGAGCTTCTCGTGCAGGGTAGTGGTCGCGCGCTTGGCGGGGTGCCGGGGGATCATGCGCAGCAGGGCGAGGTGGCGCATCAGCGTATCGTGCTGGCTCATTGCAAGTCCTTGTGTCTAATCGCAGCGACATGAATCGTCGCATGTCGAATCTAGCATGTCACTCAGCAATGACCACGGAGTGACTGAATGAACGCAACCCTGACCAGCCCTCACACGCTTTCTACCGCACAACGCCAGGAGCTGCTGCTGCGCTATTTGCAGCGCGATGTATGCGGCCATCCGCGTATTGCTCTTGAAGGTGGTGACGAAGGCGAATGCGCCGTGCCACATGCTTCTGTGTGTGGGCGTGAACGGCGATGGTCGATGCCTGCGCCAATGTCGCTTCAGGCTGAGCGCGTGCTTGGCTGCTTGCTGGCAGGTGCCGCCGGTGACGCTTTGGGCGCCAGGGTCGAGTTTCTGTCTTGGGACGAGATTCGTCGCGGCTTCGGTAACTGGGGCATTCGTTCGATGGCGCCGATCTATGGGCGACGCGGTGCGGTAACCGACGACACCCAGATGATGCTGTTCACCGCTGAGGGGCTGCTGCGGGCTTTTGTACGTCAGCGTGAAACGGGGAGCTGCCATGTGCCTGCGGTTGTGCACCATGCGCTGCAGCGTTGGCTGCTCACCCAGGGTTTCGAACCTGCATTGAGCCCTTGCCGGGATGGCTGGCTGATCGAACAGCCGGAATTGTGGTCCCGGCGTGCACCAGGTAACACCTGCCTCTCTGCATTGATGGAAATCCGGGTGTTCGGTGAGCCAGCGGTCAATGACAGCAAGGGCTGCGGTGGTGTCATGCGCGTGGCACCCTGTGCCTTTTTTTTCAATCCTTTCGAGGTGGCCAGTGAGACAGCGCGGCTGACCCATGGCCATCCGACAGGTTATCTGGCAGCGGGTCTGTTTGCCGACATCCTGAACCGACTCTGGCGTCAGTCGCTGCCATTGTCCGAGGTGGTGGTGATTGCCCTGCAGGCACACGGCGGCAAACCCGGCATGCAGGAAACCCGCCGGCTTGTGGAATATGTACTGCGCTTGCACCAGCAGGGCGTGCGGCCCAACCCCGAGCGCATTGCTGATCTAGGCGGCGGCTGGGTTGCAGACGAAGCACTTGCCATCGGGCTCTGGTGCGCGCTGGCGGCAGAAAGCCTCGAAGACGGCATCATCATGGCCGTCAATCACGGTGGTGATAGCGACAGCACCGGGATGATCGCAGGCAACGTGCTTGGCTTGATTTACGGCCCGCAAGCTATTCCTGAACGCTGGCTGGAGGAGCTGGAATTGCGTGATGTGATTACGCAGGTGGCTCTGGACCTGGTCGACATTCCGGCGAGGTATGAGACGGGTGGTGAGGCCGAGCTGCGTCGGCGTTATCCGGGTTGGTGAATTGGTGTCGCGCTGGGCCTGCGAGAGCTCCAAGCCCACTAGAGCATGGTTGCTTTTAAGCTTAGCTGCGTTTACTGAGGTTCGTTTCGTACGGATGCCCCGGTTTCATCCAGGCTGACATGCCATCGTCAGCTACCATCAACCAGGGGCACGGTAATGTTGGTGTAATGTCGCCACCTCTAATGAAGCAGCCCTGGTGCCATACTGCTTGGCCCTTAACCTTACGCTTGATTCGAAAGCCCATATTCGGCCAGTGGCTGAAGACAATTTTTAGAAGATAGATGCTCTTGCCGCCAACTCGAAACAGCTGGTCGTCGTACCAGGCTGGGAAAGGGAAACCGGATTCATCGTTGTGGTCCTTTTGGCACTGCTGCCAGCCGCCGGGATATTTCCGTTCGATCACGGAGATGGGGGCGATGAAATTTGCTGGTTCGAGCGGGATAGTCATTGATGGTTGGCTCCTTGTTTTTTTAAAACGTCAGTGTCCATCTTTATGCGACAGCGGCTGTCGCACGGGCTGCCATGCTGGCTAGGTAAGTTGCACCGCCGGTTGCAGGGGGACGCTATGGATGCTGGTAAAACCGAGTTTGATGCAGGCTATGAAACCCTGCGCTTGAAGATGTTGAGTCGGCAATTCCCGGAACATGCGGACTGTTGCGGCGAGGTGCGCTTTGTCGCGGACGACGATGAAGCTAGATTGAGCCACGCGTCCTGGTCGACTGAGGGCGACTGGTTCGTTCAAGCAGGTGAGTCGGGCTTCAAGCTGTACCTGATGGAGCTGCTGGACAGCCTCATTCAGTATCGTGCGCAGTGCGGTCAATCTCGCTGGAAAAGGGGTATCGTGCGCATAAGCCAAGGCGCCATGAGCATTGACTGGCTAGTCGACGACGAATCTGAAAATGGATAGAGGATGTAACGAATGGATGCATTGAAACAGGAATACGTGCGCATTCTGCAGGGGCTGCAGATTGACCGGTTCAACCTGGCTGAAGACAAGTACTCGGGTGTGTTTCTGCCTGATCCGTTTGAGGAGTATTGGGCAGCTGAGACGAAAGTCATGCTGGTCGGTCGTGAGACGGCAGGTTGGAACACCAATACGTCTCCGCCAAGAAATACTATCAAGCGGGCTGCGGGGCTCGGTGGCGTTGCGGTATCGGAGGTTGTAGATGAGTCTCTCGGACGCTACAGAACTCACTTCAAGTTGAAGGGAGACAAGGTCGTCGAGACGTCCAGAAGCCGTTTTATGCAGTACTACTTCCGACTGGCCAGGGAGCTTGGCCTGCACCCAAGGGCGCTGATCTACGCGAACCTGTTCGCCTGGGACTATGACAAGAAGAGCCCGAGAAATCGCCCTGCGAGTGAGTTCAATGAGGTCGTCTCCGTCTCTCAGCAGCTACTGGTAACCCAGATTCGGCTTCTGAAGCCGGATTACATCGTGTTTGCTTCGGGTATCAAAGGAGCCGATGAGGTTATTCGGAGCCTGTTCACTGATCACTTCGGCGGTTACCAAACTGCTAAAGATAAGCTGGTTCCGGGCAAGCTCTGGGAGTTTGAAGCAGCCGGTGCCACCTGCTACCGCATAGCGCATCCGCGCGCGGGTTATGGACATGCGGAGTTCAGAGATCAGGTGATCGATCGCATTAAGGCCGGCGTTGCTTCGAGAGCGTTAGCGTAAGCGCCGTCGCGTCATGAGTCTCATCGGGCTTTGTTCTTGGTAGGAGGAATTGCGGCATGAGCATTCTGATCAAGTACATTTTCAACGCCAGCATCCTGATGCTCCAACTGGCGACCATGGGCTACGGGCTCTGGTTGGGTTTGACGGAGTCTTGGGGTATGGGGTTGTTCATGTTTGGGGTTGCGTTGCTGCTCGGCGCTGCGGCGTTCTCCGTGCCTGAATTACCTGACCCGCCATCGGAGGCCTGATGACTGCTCAGATCGGCGACCTGCTTTTCTACAAGGGGCAGCGGATGACCATCTGCGATGCGCCGCTCGGCACTTACTTTCGTTTGGGCGGTGCCTATCCTGAGTTTGAACCTAGCTCCACGGCGCTCATGCGTGGTTATGTTGCCACCTGGGAGCTATTGGAAGACCGGCTGTACTTGGTTGCGATACAGGGTTGGCTGAGTAATGGCGAGGATGCGTCACTGAAGTCGGTTTTTCCGGGATATCCGGAACGGGTTTTCGCCCATTGGTACTCCGGCCGCATCAGGGTTCCACGCGGAAAGCTGCTGAAGTACGTTCATGCGGGTTACGCGAGTATTTATGAGCGTGATCTGCTGCTGGATTTTGAGCGCGGTGTGCTTGTCGCCTCCACGGAGAAACACAACGGCGTCTCCGACACCCCCGATGCACCTGAGGGATATGGCGTGGGGGCGTTTACCGCATTTCCGAGGCCGGGCGTGAAAGAGGGGGCAGGGGAGTGATTTATCTTTACCTGTATCTTGGCATTGGCCTGCTGGTCGGCATCGGCTTCAGTATCAAGGGCGCGCGAGCCTACGCTAAGGCCCCACCAATAACCGAGGTGGCAGCACAGGCCCTTGACCCCGACTGGCAGCCACCCAAGCGGCGCTGGCTACCACTGATTCTGCTCAGTAGTGTGATTTGGCCGGTGCTGCTTCTGCTTCCTCTACTGGATCGGCCGTTTGGGTCGGACGATCCCATACCCGAGTTCGCTGTAGCCGAAGATCACCTGCTCGAGTCACTCACCGTGGCTGAAATCGAAGCTCGAGAGCGGGTTGCAGACCCGCTTGGTGCGGTGCCTGACCTGCCATTCGGGCACCTCAACACAGCCTGGCAGGAATTTCTTGCTCAGTGCGAAGAGGATGCCGAGCTCAGACGGTTTGCGGCTGACTGGGACGCAGGTTGGTGTAAGGAGCGGCGCGAAGGCTACGTCGAGATGGTTGACGGCCAGCCGGCGCGTTTCTTCATGACGGTCTGCAAGACGCTGACTGAAGACTGAAGGGCGCGGTTCAGTTGGTTGGGTCATGGCCGTCCGGACGACTGTGACCTTTACTTGTAAAACCACTGCTGCAGTTGCTCAAGATTACCCACCACAATCTGCTGGGCAGTGGGCTTGGCGTGCACCTTGGTCGGGTCGATCTGGTAGCGCTGCAGTACGTATTGCACCAGCGCGCCGCGGGTCTGGATTTCAAGTTGCCCGTTCTGCATGCCGTAGTCTGCTTCCACAATGGCCCGCTGTTCCGGCTTGAGGCGTGAGTCTGGCTCGATGATTACCGAAACCTGTGTGTTCCAGCCAGCGTCAGACTCGCGGGTATTGTCCGACAGGTCATCCATCAAGTCCGGCGCACCGCGAAAGCGGCTGAGCACAAAGTCCCGATAGTCCCCGTTCTTCTCGCAGTAAGCGCGCACGTGCCAGCGCATGCCGGTAAATACCAGTGTGTGCGGCGCGATCAGGCGTGTTTCGCCATTGGGCGTGGTGAACGACACATAGTCGCACTCCAGTCGCTGGCCCTCACGGCAGGCCTTCAGCAACGGCCGCAGCACCTCCGGGCGCACCGATCTGTCCGGCACATCCAGCACCTCGGTATGCGCATAGGCCAGCGCCAGGCCTTCAATGTGCGGCGCGCGATCGTGGCTCTGGTTCAGCAAGTGCAGGTAAGCGCTGGCGCTGTCGTCGATAAAGCGCGGCTGGAAGCGCTTGCTCGGTACATAGCCCTTCAGGTGCTTGTCGTACTCCAGATTTTTCGGGGCATGCTCGGTGATATAGGTGTTGATGTCTTTGGACGCTTGCTGACGGCTGATGCCAAAGCTCTGCATCAGGTGCTGTGTGGTCAACCGGCCTTCCCACCAGGCTACCGTCTCAATCAGACGATAGCGAAGGGCAAGATCCCAGCGGACGGATTCGGGGGTGTTGCTACGTTTCATGGTGTCCTTACCTGCTTGAAAAGCTGACACATAAGTGTCGCTTGTGAAGACGTGTCAAACAAGATGGCATGTTGATTCGGGTTGATGCAAGGACGATTGCTTTTCCGATGAGCTCTCGGTGGCAGGTGGCGGCCTGGGACTTACAAAACCGCTGCCTGCTGCAAGCCGCGACCAAGTAACCGACTAAGTAAGCGACCAAGTAGCGCGCCTCTAGGCGTGATGGGCAAGTTCGCGCACCTGCCTGAAAACTTGACCTGTATGCATGACCATTATTGGTCTGTCAGCTAACGCGACATATCATCCAACTGTGCTCGCTGGGAGTGGGCAGGGATGGAACCCGCGGTCATGGATGACCGGCCCTTTTTTAATGGCGGGCGGCAAAAGTGCGTCGGCGCCAACAAGCGCTTTACCGTGCCCTGTTCGCTGGCTAAAGTGATGGCCATCACACTTTGTGCCGGGCTCATGGATGGACCTTTATATTTCGACCCCCATCTTTGTCTCCATCCGGTCGTAGTTGTCAGCATAGAAGGATCTAGCTTGTATGAACTCTAATGCAACGTCCGTATTCAGTTGCGCAGCGTGGCTCCGCGATTTTTTTCAACGACGGTCGCTTGGCGGCCCTGATCAGCGCCCACTTTATGGCTACCACTGCAGTGCGGAAGAGTATCGAGCGCTTGGTCAACTGCTCTCTGATCTTCCCGGTTTCGAAGCAGCTAGCAAGGACGCGGCGGCATGCGCCTGCTTCGTCTTGTTTTGTTCTGAGTGGTACCGTCATGAGTATCAACGAGAGCATGGCTGGACGTGGGATCCAATCTGGCAGGTACTCGGTTATTCGATCAGTGCAGGAGATTTAAGTCGCGCTGTACCCAAAGGCCTGGAGGGCTTCTGGAAGCGCCCGATACGAGTATATGACTCTGATCGGCGCAATTTTCTTGGATCTCTGTTTGGAGAGGGCGGACTGCCGTTCAAGCTTCTGGCCGAGTCCGACAGTAAATTCCAGGCACTGTTTACTCGCATTTTGAGATCGTATGATCAGGCCCATGCGATGGGGCAGAACACCTATCAGCAGGTAGAGGTACTGGTAGCACACGCTGGGCTACCTCAGGCGTTCCTTGAGAGTACGTCTATCGAGTTGATCGCGGGGATGGCAGACCAACTGGTTTCCTTCGCCAGCTTCTATGACCTATACAACGAGTCGGAGCCAGTAAAAAGGCTTGATGTTTCCTACCCGCAGTGGCGCGAGGTATTCCCGCTTCCGCTGGATCACTCGACCGGAACAGAACTCCTGAATGGTTTGCTAAAAAGGGTTGTGGTTGAAACAGCAAAAACCAGACGGCAGCGCGATGGATGGCAGTGTGTCCATTACTGGGAAGAGCCATCGGAGTGTTTGAAACTGCAGCTGTCGATGCCGGAAATCATTTCGTTCAACCTTGCCTTTCAGCCAGCGACTACCCGATTTGATCTCGCATTAAGAGAAGGCGACAACGAACTCGTGTCTTTAGGGCCGGGGTACGCAACAGTAGAGAATGGCGTTGCGCGTGTTCGTCTGCGTAGACGGAACGTAATTCTGAGACGTAAAGACTACAGCGCCAGCTTGTCTCTTGTCGCGACAGCGGGCGGATTGGTGTTGGCAGCTGTACCTGTGCCAAACAGCATTGCCGCAGTGGGAGATGTGCCGGTTGGGTTTGAACGCGTCAATGATCGCTGGCAGCTGTGCGGCCAGGCTTCTTTTTCATCCCGTTCGGAAACGGTTCTGCTCGTAGTCCCGAAGGGCGCGTCTTGTGAGTTTGTTGACGACAGCGCTCTGCCCGAGGTTGGTCCAGAAGTTTTGTCCCTTCGTTCATTTATCCTGCGGGGGAGAGCAGAGAGCCGGGTTATGTGTGATGAGGTGTTTCGCATACGCACGGGATGGAACCATGACTCCACCGCACGCCCCGAACTGGTTGGCGCTTCCCTCGATTGGCCCACCAAGCCCCAAAGTACCTTCCTTGGTGTGCCGCGGGTCTATTGGCCGCAGGCTGAAGGGCAGGCACCGGAAATGAAAGGGGATCTGTTTGTCGCCGGTCGGCGTATAACAGAGTGCTCCGCGCCAGAGCTTCTGGGTGTCCAGTATCTGTCCGTACGGAATAAGAACGGAGACACGCTTATGCGGCGGCGGCTTGGGGTGCTGCCGTCGGATTTTCGCATTGAGTTGCGACGAGGAGATCAGCCAGACAAAGGCAGCGTTCTCGTTTATACCGCGCACAACTGCTTGAGCTCTATCGAAGCGCCAGGTGTCCTTGCTCACAAGATCAAACATGCGGATCACATCGAGTTTCAGCTGGACGCGCAAGGTATGCCGCCTGCGAAGCTGGAGCTGACAATCACTCCTAACCTCCTTGGTGACGAAATTACGGTAGAGGTGCCGTTCCCGTCCTCTGGCTGCCTGGCATTCTCCGCTGATGGTACGCCGCTGAAGCGAGAGATCTCGATAGATGAATTGCTTGGTACACGCGTGTTTCTCTTCGGGAAGCCAGGGGCGCCCACTCGATTTGAGTTGGAGCTGAGTCTGCGCGGCAGCGTTGCCAACTCAGCCCACTACCATTGGCGCTACCTTGCTGGAGAGAAGCCCGTTGAAGTGAGCTTGTTCAGTATTAGAGACAAGGTTATGGACCTTTTTTCGCTTCAGTCCGGGATTGATCAAGTTGTTGAGCTGAGGGTGTTTGGCGGAGGGCATGAAGCATCGTATCGTGTTCGGAAGTATGAAACTGAAGTCTTCCTCGACTCTGACCGTAATCTGCTCTCTGCAGCCAACTTACGTGCTGCTACCTATCCGGTTCCAGAGTTAATGTTGCTTCATGAGCCTGCACGTAAAACCTTTGCTTTATCATCCAGATTCAGCGAAGGGGTTGCTACCGGGGAATATGAGCTACCCGCCTTGGTAGCCAAAGAGGGCCCTTGGCTGGTAGTGCCGAATAAAGCTTCAAGCGTGACTTTTAGGCCACTTTTTCTGGCTGGCAACACGGCTTCACCTTCTCAGGACGAAGTCATCCACAGCCTGCAAAAGGCAGTCCTTGCGTTCGACCCTAAGGCAGAGACAAGTGCATTCTTGCCGGTTTTAGACTCAATGGCCGTGAATCCAATGCACAGTGGTTGGCAGTTCCTGCGCACGTTATACGATCAGTTCGGATACCTGCCACTCGGTACCTTTGAAGTATGGAAGGCCCTCGTCGCGCATCCGTGCGCTCTCGCAATGGCTCTGTTCAAGTTCGAAATGGACGCCACCTTTATCGGACGTATTGAAACCGAGTTCCCGTTCCTGTGGGAGTGTTTCCCTATTCGGCACCTGCATCGTGCAGGGCAGCGTTTTGGTGCATTCCTCAAGGTTAAAGGGATTCCGGAGCAGGCTGCCTCGGCTGTGCTCGAACGGATGGCGAAGAAACTGGGGGAGGCGGTACCAGCCTTTGGCGAAAACATTCAACGTTATTTGGCCAATCAGCCACTAGACCAGGATGCGCAACTGGATCTGCCAGTGTTGCAGCTGCTTGTCAGGGGGCACTGGTATCAGGAGCTTCTCCATGACCGCGCTGATGCGGAATGGCCTGACTTCAGAGGAAGCGAACTGCAGCGTTGGTGTGCGGCTCAGGACGAGTGCGTTATCAACTTTGAGCCAGAAATGAGCTTCAGAAATGCTGTTGTATATCTGCCTGTTTTTCTTGCAGCGGTTGCGAGTGGCAAGGCCCAAGTATCTGACGTTTTCGGCGATGGTGCCAATACGATCTTCTTCTTGCGGCAGATTCGTGATCTTGACTCTCGTTGGTTCAGCTCACTGTATCAAATTTCATTGCTGCGCAATTTGTTGAGTTCTGACAAGGATCTGTAAGGATATGACCTCCTATTTTTCTGAGCTGGTAGACCAGTCGCTGTCGCGTACAACCGAGTCGACGCTGAGTATGCTGAGCATCGCGCACCCTGGTTTACGCAAGCATTTGTCGAGCATCATGAGCGGTGAGCCTGGGTCTGAGGGCGCATTCCTGGCTCCACCTCTATTTGAGCAGACCTTTGGCTGGCAGGAATCGGCTTCTACAATGCAAGAACTGACGGGCGATCAAGGGTTGCTCAGCCCCGAATTGGTTGCTTCGTTGGACGCCAAGAACAATGGTCGCTATAGATTTGCTGCAGGCTGGAAGCCCTTTTCTCATCAACTTGCAAGCTGGCAGTCGTTGCTGGAAAAGCGTCGTTCAGTCGTAGTTACCAGCGGCACGGGGTCGGGTAAAACTGAATGTTTTATGGTGCCTGTGCTGGAGGATTTGTATCGGGAGTTGAAGGCTAATAATGGTCAGTCACTCAACGGCGTGCGCGCATTATTTCTCTACCCGTTAAATGCCCTCATCAACTCACAGCGAGAGCGTCTGGACGCCTGGACGCGATCTTTTGGTGAGGGTATTCGCTACTGCCTTTACAACGGCAATACCCCTGAGCTGCATGCAAAGGTCAAGACAGAGCAAAAAGGAAAGCCGAACGAGGTGCTCTCGCGTGAGCTTATGCGTGAGAAGCCAGCGCCCATCCTGGTTACCAATGGCACCATGCTTGAATACATGATGGTGCGGCAGATTGATGCTCCGATTGTACAAATTTCCAAAAAGCAAAAATCTCTACGCTGGATTGTGCTGGATGAGGCTCACTCCTACGTAGGTTCTCAGGCAGCGGAGCTGGCACTTCAATTACGTCGAGTTATGACTGCTTTTGGAGTGTCGCCGAGCGACGTTCGTTTTGTCGCCACCTCCGCGACCCTGGCTGGAGACGACGCTGCTGCTCAGTTAAAGCAGTTTCTGGCTGACCTCTCTGGTGTCCCGATAGACAATATCGATGTGCTCGGTGGCAGCAGGGTTATCCCCACACTCCCACCTAGCAAGGAAACGCCGGTGGCGCTGGATGCCTTGTTACAGATGGCGCCACCGAATAGCGCAGAACCTGATGTAAACCCACAGCGGTTTGAGGCGCTAATTCACGCTCCGGAAGCACGCCGTATCAGGGACATGCTTGTGCTATCGCCCAAGCCTTTGGGTGTTGCGGATATCGCTGCACGGCTTTCCCGTGAGTTCGGTGAGACCTTTGATCAACGGCGTGTCCTGCAGTGGTTGGATGTGTGCTCTGGCACGCGGCCAACTTCAAATGCTGCTGCGTTCTTGCAGCTCAGGGCGCATTTTTTTCAACGAGTCACGCATGGGTTATGGGCCTGCTTTGATAGAAACTGTTCTGCCAAGAAGGGCACTGCGCTGGAGGAGGGGTGGCCGCTCGGAAATGTCTACGCAGGCCAGCGTTCACAGTGCAATTGCGGTAGTCCGGTTTTCGAACTCACATTCTGTCGTGAATGTAACGAGCCACACCTGCTGGGCCTTGACCGGCACGAGCGTCTGACCCAGTGGGAACGATCTGCCGGCGATGAGTTCTCGCTGTTGTCTGAGAGTGCATTTGACGAGGACTCTGCTTTGGCAGACGACTCCAGTGTGATCAAAGCCGGCTACACCCCGCTCGTAATGTCAGCGCTTACCGACACGACCGATGGTTATATTTCGGTTGAGTTGGACAAAATTGATGGCACCTTCACTTCTTCTTCCTTGAGCAAAGTCGAGCTTTCGATTAACGACGCAGAGGATCTTTGCTGTGCCAATCCTGAGTGCCAGTACACCGGATTTGCGGGCGGGCTGCCATTTAGGCGGGCTATGCTGGGTGCGCCTTTCTACGTCTCTCAGGCAGTGCCTACAGTGCTGGAGCATTGTCCGGATTTTGAAACTGATGGAGGGGCCAATCAACATGGGAGCCAGTCTCTGCCTGGGCGTGGTCGCCGGCTGATTACCTTCACTGACAGCCGACAGGGTACTGCGCGTATGGCTGTCCGCATGCAGCAGGAGGCTGAGCGTAGCCGGTTGCGTGGGCTGGTTGTTGAGATTTTGCAGTGGCATCAAGCTGCTAAAGCTAGTTCAAATACTGCGAGTGCGAATGTGTCACCAGATGTGCTGCGTCGCCTCATTGCCAAGTTCGAAGATGACATCAAACTCTATCAAGAGGTTGGACTGCGCGAGGACGAGCAAAAAGCCAGGCAGGAGTTGGAGCGGCTGACGGCCCAGTTGGCAGATCCTCAAAACGGCCAGCCAAAAATCAGTCTGGTGTCTCTGGACTGGAGCACCATGGTGGAGGAGTTGAAGCATAAGTCCGATCTGAAGGACTCCATACTCCTTTACAACAAGTATCAAAAGCCAGAGATCTTTAGCGACAAGGACGGCCCGCACAAGCTGGCAGACATGCTGCTGTTCAGAGAGTTCATGCGTCGTCCAAAACGCCAGAACAGCCTGGAAACCCTGGGCTTGGTGAAACTGACATACAGAGGTCTTGATGAGTCGAGGCCGCTGCCTGAACAGTGGCAGCAGCGCGGGCTCTCAGCTCAAGATTGGCATGACTTCTTGAAGGTTGCGCTGGACTTCCATGTGCGGGAGAACAGCTACGTTTCTGTGGAAGCAAGCTGGCTTGACTGGATAGGCAGCCGTTTTTCATCCAAGGTCCTCCGCCAACCGGACTCGACGGAATGGGATGAAGCGCGAGTAAAACGTTGGCCGCAAATCCGTGAAGGAAAGCATGATCAACGCCTGATCAAGCTTCTTCTGCTAGGTGCAGGACTAAGCCCATCCAACCCGGTGGACGTCGATCTGGTCAATGCATGGTTGAAGGCTGCGTGGCTTGAGCTAAGCCGCCCCGGTGGGCCGTTCAAATCAGATGGTAACCGTCACTATCTGCCCAGAGAGCATATTGGCTTTTCCCTGGTAGACCGGGCATATGTGTGCCCGGTTTCCAATAAGTTGCTCGATACCACGTTCAAAGGTCTGACTCCTTATCTGCCTGCTCGTGTGGACTTCTCGAAGCTGAGTGAGGCCCGTCGGGCGTCGTTCCAAGCGCCGGAGATAGACATGCCCAAGGTCTGGACGTTTGATCGGTCTCAAGAGGATTACCTCCCCGGACTGCAGAAAACGCGGACTGCTGTGAATGCCGACCCAGCTATTAAGGTGCTGCGTGAGCGCAATCTCTGGACGGACATTAGTGACCGCACTGTCGAAGGCGGATTCTATTACCGCACGGCCGAGCACTCTGCCCAACAGGCTGCAGAGCGTTTGGAAAAGTATGAGGATATGTTCAAGAAAGGGCAGATCAACGTATTGAACTGCTCCACCACCATGGAGATGGGGGTCGACATTGGCGGTATTTCTGCTGTTGTGATGAACAACGTGCCACCGCACCCGGCAAACTATCTTCAGCGCGCCGGTCGTGCTGGCCGAAGCAAAGAATCAAGGGCATTGTCTTACACGCTTTGTAAAAACAACCCGCATGATCAGCAGGTGTTTAGCAATCCATCTTGGCCTTTCGAAACCAAGATCCCCGCGCCAGCAGTGGCTCTGAATTCTGAGCGGTTGGTGCAACGGCATGTGAACTCGCTGCTGCTGGCAACCTTTTGGCATGAGATGGTTGGAACGACACAAACCGAACGCACTAATCTCAACACCGAGTGGTTCTTTGGTGAGGACGTGGGGCAGTCTCAATGTACACGTTTCATCGACTGGCTGGGCGTGGCGGTATCCACTGCTGATGACGCGTTGCGGGCGCTAGTAAAAGGGACTGCATTAAATGGTGTCGCGGCTGATCAGCTACGTCATACAACGGCTGAATCTATCAAGATACTGCAGAGTCGCTGGTTGGACGAGTATCGCTACCTGGTAGCTGAGGAGTCGCAGGCCAAGCCGGACAGTCCTTATCAGAAACGTATCAGGATGGAAAAAAGCAGGCATTGCAAAGAGTACCTGCTACGTGACCTTGCCGCTCGAACCTTCTTGCCGGGCTACGGGTTCCCTACAGACGTGGTTAACTTCGACAATTTTACCGTTGAGGATTATTTCCGCGGCAAGCAGAGCGATTCAAGTTCCAAGCGAGACCGTGAAGATAACGTGGCTCGTTACAAGGGGCTGCCGTCTCGAAACCTCTCTATCGCGATACGAGAATATGCGCCTGGTGCTGACATTGTCCTCGATGGCCGTGTGTTCCGTTCCGCTGGCGTTTCGCTTCACTGGCACAACATCAACGCAGCTACTAACGAAGCTCAAAAGCTGAATATGGCGTGGCGCTGTGACGCCTGCGGTAGCCTGGGATACGAAGAAGGGTTGGTAAAGGGCGATGCGTTAATTTGTACGAACCGCGAGTGTGGGGCGACCATTAAAGCAAGCAATACTCGTAAGGTCCTCGAGCCTGAAGGGTTCGTCACAGACGCTTATGTGAACGCTACCAATGACATCGAACATCAGCGCTATATCCCGGTTGAACCGTCATGGATCTTTGTTGATGCGGCGAGTGTGCCGCTGCCAAATCCGGCGCTTGGCAGCATGGCTTACGGAGTTAATGGCCGGGTTTTCAATCACAGTTTGGGTGCCACGGGCGCAGGTTATGCACTTTGCATGAGCTGTGGCCGCGCCGAGTCCATGTTGGCGCATGACCAGTTTCCGCCGTCATTGTCTCCTTCGTCGGATCACGTTTCCCCGCGCCCGACCAAAGAGGACAAAGACGACAACAACAAGAGGATGCCTTGCCCGGGCGCCGGCAGTTTGCTCGCCAATGTGACGCTGGGCGCGACGACCTATACCGACGTATTTGAAGTCCTGCTGCGCCACCCGGTTACTGGCGAGTATCTACCTGATTCTGAATTGGGGCGTACTGTCGGGATCACTCTCTCCATTGCCTTGCGTAATTCGCTCGCCAGCATTCTGGGTATATCTGTATCAGAGCTAGGTTATTCCACGCGGCCGGCGCGGTTGGAATCCGGTGATGCTGCACTCGTTATTCAGCTGTATGACGTGATCAGCGGAGGAGCAGGATTCGCGACCAGTGCTCCATTGCATGTAGAGCCACTACTGAAGGGAATGGTTGAACGGCTCCGGTGTGCGAGTTGCCAGCACGGATGCGGCGACTGTCTGTTGGACTCTCATACGCGGCATGATCACGACAAGATTGATCGTCAATTGGCCCTGGAATGGTTAGGTGATGAGTTTGGACATCATATCGGGTTAGCGGAGGAGGATAAGCTATCCCTTGAGGATGCCCGTTACGCTGCCGGTAATATTGAGCAAGTGCTGCGGCGTCACATCAACGAGGGCGCCAGCGAGATAGTGCTTTGGGCAAGCGGTGATTCATGTGATTGGGATCTCTTGGCCCCTCAGTTTAGCCGCGCGCTATATAACTACCTGCTATCTGATGAGTTGGCTGTGACCCTTGTGATTCCGCGTTGCGAGTACAGCAACGAAGTCCTTCAAGATCTTCGCAGACTTAAGTCGATCGGCATCAACATATGTCACGATGTGGCGGACAAGTGGCCTCATGTGGTTGCCCAGATTGTGCAGAGTAGCGGGTTGGCGACGATCGCTACCCGATCATCGCAGTCGACCTTGCCGGGTGATGGCTGGCATCAGGGTGCGGATTTGGTTGTGGTATCTCGGCTTCAGCCTTTGGCAAACCTGGTACCTGCGGAGCTGGGTATGGCTTTACCAGGTAGTGTGGCTAATGCCTCGACCCTGGATATTGAGATCTTTGATCAGCTCAATGGGCCTGCCAGCGACTTTGGCCAACGCTTCTGGTCGCTTATCGCAGCAAGCAACCCGACGATTGATGCTTTGCTGAAGTCAGGCACAGTCGCGTCGCTTTCATATAGTGATCGTTACTTCCAGAATCCGCCATCAGTGAGCCTGCTGGGCTCCATTCTGGGTTTCTTCAAGGATCGCCTTTCTACTGACGCTGACGTGCATGTCCAAACGCTGTTCAAGCAGCCACGTGGGGAAAGCCGAAGAGTCTTTGACGATTGGCCTAGTATTGACGACTTCGAGGAGTTTGGACGCATGTGGCTGTCGGTCAAAACCGGAGCAAAGGTTCAGCTCGATATTCAGGCCTCCAATCGCGAAGTGCCCCACCATCGCAAACTGCTCGTTGAGTTTACAGATGGGCAGCGCTTGAAAGTGCGGTTTGACCAGGGAATGGGCTACTGGCTGCTGCGCTATGCGTCGTCGAGAGAGGTTTGGTTCGACTTCACAGAGTCCGTGAACGATCAGCTAATGCTGATGGCTGAGCGATTCCAGAAGGCCAACGTGATGAATGCTGAGCAGAAGTGGTCTACGGATGTTTTGGTTGAACTGAGCAAGGCGGAGGCCTGATCCGCTATGACAGTTCAGGTCGCCACTTGCAGTGCCGCTCAACTTTTCTCGGAGTGCTTGAATCCAGAGTCAACCTTAAGTGCTGGTGCCATCGTCACCAGCAGTGGTGAAACATTGGTGGGAAAGCTGACTATACCGGAATACCAGCGCCCCTATTGCTGGCAGGACATGCAACTGGATATCTTGCTAGAGGATATCGCGTTACATAAACGGCGAGACACCGAACTACCTTACTATCTAGGCAGCCTGATCCTGCATCAGGAAGGCGACCGGTTGAATATCATCGATGGCCAGCAGCGCATCACCACCCTAGCGCTGATTGGCTGCCTGCTTGATACTGCCCCGTCGAGCATTGGCGGCCTAGTCTATGAGCACCCCATCAGCCAGCAGCAGATCAAGCACAACCTCCAATGGCTCGGCGACCGTCTGGATCGTGTGAAAAGCCAGATCGACTTTAACAAGCTGCAATTCTCTCTGGTGATTACCCAGTCCGAAGACGATGCCTATCGCTTCTTTGAGACCCAGAACACTGGCGGCGTGCGGCTGGGTGGGCCGGATATCATCAAGGCGCATCATTTACGGGCCGTTGAGAAACTGCATCAACCGCAGTTTGCCCGGCAGTGGGAGGCCATGGGGCCGCTGGACAGTACCGTTGGCGCTCTGCTCAAGGGGCGATTTTGGAAAAGCATCGGCTCTCGGGAGCTACCCTCTCATAATCAAACCAAGTTAATGCGTGACTGTATCGTTGCCGAGCTGGCGAAGCAGGTCGGCATCGGCGGCGATGTCGCCTACGGACGTATTCGCCGTCAGGTCGGGCTTGCCGGGGAGGTGGTCCAGCACGCCGATCAGCAGGGCTACGAGGTGCGCCAGCCTTTGAATGAAGGCATCAACACCATACGTTATCTTGCCTACTTTCAAGGCTTGTATCAGCGTTACTGGCAGCGGCCTGACCTGCCGCATCTGCGCGAATATCAGCAGTTCATCGAGTGGCTAAAAGGCTTGTCTGGTTGCGGCTATCTCGAAAAACTCTACGAGGCCTGCCTTCTGCTTTATATCAGCCAGTTTGGTGAAAACCAGCTGGAGCGAGCGGCTAAGAAGCTGTTTCGTGTGGTGTATTCGAGACGAGTGAGTAATCAAAAGTCTGTGCGTGAGAACTCTGTTCCGGCCTTTGTTCGAGAGTATCCGATTCTGGACTGGATCGCCGCCAGCTATACCCCCGAGCAGTGCTTTGAATTCCTGGACAGCTTCAACCTCAGAGTGGATTCAAGCAATTTGGACAAGAACAGTGTGAAGCGGCGGTTTATGGACGCAGTTTGCAAGCAGTTTGGTTTGCAGTTGGATGCAGGGCAGTACGAAAGTGGCTTCGCTGCTGCATTACACCAGCAAATTGTGGGAGGGCGGAGATGAGGGCGCTTGCGGAGCATCATGTGCGCACCGAGGTGCTGACGCTGGCAGCGGTCCGCACTCGCGGTATGGCCTTCGTCATTCCCAGCTATCAGCGCCCGTATGTATGGCGTGATGAGGATGTACTCAAACTGTTTGACGATATCCGGGACGCCTTCATGACAAGGGAGCCTCAGTACTTTATCGGCAGTGTGTTGTCAGCTGTTCGTGATGAGGGAGAGCTGCTCACTTACGAGCTGATTGACGGTCAACAGCGCACGACTACTTTGATTTTGTTGTCACTGGCGTTCAAGGCTGCTGGTGTGACCACGCCTTTGGCGGAGGTTTCTATCCTTGGTAAAAAGCCTAGATTGACGTTCGAGATCCGTGACGCAGTGAGTAATCTCCTTGGGAGTTATGCGGGGTTGGATCGAATGACGCGTCCAGGGGCTGATGCCATCGAGAATGACGCCTACCTGACTCATCTGGATGCGAACCTGCGCGTGCTCAAACAGCAGGTAAAGAAGCTGCCTGAAAATGAGAGTTTCAGCCGAGAGGGGTTTGCCGACTATATCTACCGCAAGGTGAGCTGGGTAAACAATATCGTTCCTTCGAGCATGGACCTCAACCGCCTGTTTGCCAGCATGAATACTGCAGGTATTCAGCTGGAGCCGGTCGACCTGTTGAAGGCCAAACTTTTCCGTAAACTGACAAGTGACCTGCCGCTATACAGCGCAATCTGGCAGGCCTGTGAGCATACGGAGAACTATTTCGAACGTAATCTCCGACAGCTGTTCCCCAATGCCAACTGGAATGCCATTGAGTATTCAGCCCTCAAAAGCTATGAGAGTAGTGGCATTCAGCAGAAATCAGTTGATAGCGAAGGGCGCTCGGGAACATTGAGCGGTAAGACGCTTGCGTCGCTGTTAGAGGAGGTCAAAGCCGGTGATGCCTCAGCGAATGTTGAGCTGAAGGCCGACAAGGACGTCCAGGAGGGCATTGAAGACGAAACCGTCTACTGTCGCTCAATCGTTAGCTTCGAGCTGCTGTTGATTCACGCGTTGCGGGTTTTCTGCGCATTGAGGGGCTGGCCGGATATCAGCGCACGAATTAAGGCGTCCAACCTGATGGCCTGTTTTGAGTGTTTGCTCAACAAGGACGAGGTCGAAATCAAGTCTTTCATCCAGTTGCTTTGGCAGGTTCGATACCAGTTTGACACTTGGGTGGTGAAGTGGGTGGAGCATGATGACAGCGCCGACCCTCAGCTGCGACTCACCTACATGAGCCGTTCTCAATCCGGCGGAAAATACTACATCAACCGCAGTGCGCGAGAGTTGAGCGAGCTGGTTCAGTTGCAAGCGGTGCGAAACTTTACGGGTGACCGTTCCGCGCATTACTGGCTGACCGCTTTTCTCGCACGGTTGGTGTTGGATCCAGATATGGGGTATGAGCAAGCGTTGTCGGCCTTGGAAAAGATCGACAATCAGCTTTCGCTTGCAACAGAAACCCAAAAAGAGGCCAGTTTCAAAATCGCCGTTGGGGATGCGCCGGCTACTGATAGCTGGGCATCTGTTTCACGGTATCTGGCCAGCGCGAAGGGGACTGGCTTCGAGCATTATTGGTTTCAGAAGCTGGAATACCTGCTCTGGAAAAACGGTGACAAGGATGATGAAAAGCTCAAGCGATACCGAGTCACATCAAAGAACTCTGTGGAGCACGTGCATCCTCAGCATGAGGAGTACAAAAAGTCCCTGTCCAAGGAGTCGCTGGATGCGATCGGCAACCTGGTGTTGCTGAGTCCGGGCGAAAACTCGTCATACAGCAACCAGACGGTTGGTAAAAAGCGCGAAGACTTTAGGGACAAACCCCGGTATGACGCATTGAAGTTGAAGGCGATATTTGAGATTTATGACCAGGCCGACAAGCGTTGGGGGGTAGACGAGATCGCCGAGCACCAAAGACGGATGATTGCATTACTGGAAAGCCACTACGGGCAAGGGGCGGTAAATGGTTAACCAAACCAATTAGCTGGCTTTGGAATAGCTATTGAGTAGGCGCTCACGGGGGGCACTGAGGTCTAACAGCAGGCCGGTTAATTGAAGGAATGGCTGGCAGGTGTCTACGAAACTCGGGGCGACTCAGTTCTTGATGGGCTTTATATCGACTGATAAAGTCTCGCGCCCAAGTCGTAGCGTGCGGGCCACCGGCGAAAAAGCGCTTTAGCGTCATACCCAGGGACTAGGGCCAGTTACTCAAGACTTTAGCTCTCTTGCAACCTGTGAGTGCTGTTAATGAAGAACACTGCTAGGCCAGTGATTGGCATTGTCGGTTTTGGTACCGTGGGTAAGGCACTGCAAGCCGCATTTGACTCTCGCTGCGATGTCAGAATCAGTGACCCGCGCTTAGGGTCTCAAGCGTCGACCTTG
This sequence comes from Halopseudomonas sp. MFKK-1, assembly GCF_027474385.1. Lineage (NCBI taxonomy): Bacteria > Pseudomonadati > Pseudomonadota > Gammaproteobacteria > Pseudomonadales > Pseudomonadaceae > Halopseudomonas > Halopseudomonas sp. MFKK-1. The sequence goes on along the minus strand of NZ_CP114836.1, from coordinate 3,298,418 downwards.
GAGGCCTTGGTCTCGAGCTGTCGAATTATCTTTTTGGCGGTACCTACTCCCGCAAAAGTAGATGGAAATGCTGATCTGACAGCTTTCTACGATGTAATAGCTGGTCTCCAGCAGGCATCGGGCGAGAGCTCTGACTGTTACCCCGTCATTTGCGTGAAGTCGGCAGTTCCTCCTGATGCAGTGGCACAAACGCTCGCCCAATTCCCTGCATTGCGGCTCGTAGTCAGTCCTGAGTTTCTGCGTGAAGCCAGCCCAATTGAAGACATGCTCTCGATGCGTTCGCTGGTACTTGGCGGTAGTGAAAGAGACTGCCATGTTGTTGCTGAGCTTTTCCACGACCACAGTAATATCACTGGCGAGATGCGCACATCGATCCTCCCAGACGCCGTGAGTGCTGCGTTCTTGAAGTATCAAGAAAATGCTTTCTTGGCTATGAAGGTTAGCTTCATGAACGAGATGTTCGATGTTTTCCAGCGCAGTGGTAGCCAGTGCAGTTGGGATGAGCTTCAGCGTGCGTTTCATCAGGACCATGAGCGTATGGGATCGACTCACTGGCAAGTTCCAGGGCCAGATGGGCTTAGAGGATGGGGAGGGCGCTGCTTGCCTAAAGACGTTGCCGCCCTACAGACCTACGCAGAGCAACTGGACGTGGACACGCCTCTTCTACGGGCGGCCTGGACCCGCAATCGCCGAGACCGAACAGCAGAACAGGCTACCTCAAACGAGTACTTCCCCTTGCTTGATGGCGTGGTCGAAGCATGATGCTTTCCGGCGATTTCCTTCCGCTAATTGCACTGGTTGCGACTAAGCCGCGCTTTGAATACTTGCTTGGTAGATCTTTGCCCAGTATTTCCTCCCAGGCACGTAAGCCAGATGCGTTGGTTGTTGTTTCCGATGAGAGACCACTAACGGAGAGTGAGCAAGATCAGCTGCGGGGGGGGGTTGAGGGAGTCCCTGTGCACTTTTTGAGTAACAAGGGTGCACATGGTGCTGCCGGCAGCTGGAACACGGGCATCGGGCTAATTCGGACCATTTGGCCGGATGCTTATGTCGCGATACTTGACGACGATGATACTTGGGATCCTAGCCACCTGCAGCTGTGCCGTAACTGTGCAATGACGAACGACATGCCGAGTGTAGTCGTCTCTGGTTTGCGACTGTTTAAAGAGGGTATAGAGGTTCCTACCGCACCACCGCTCGCATTAACCGCAGACGACTTTCTCGCAGGAAATCCGGGGTGGCAGGGCTCGAATACGTTCATTTCCCTCCGAACGTTGATCAACGCAGGGGGCTTCACAGAGGGGCTGGCAAGTTGTAACGATCGTGACCTAGCTGTACGAGTGCTGTCCGTACCGAACGTGTCTGTCGGGTTTACTGGCAAGCACACAGCTACTTGGTATCTTGGTACCGCGGCTGACCAGCTTTCCAGAAAGGGCGGGGCTGAGAAGCTTCGGGGACTCGCCATGTTTTATCAGCTTCATGGACGACGGATGACACCTGCAATAAGGAAGCAGTTCTTTGAGCGCGCAAACGCCTATTTCGGATTCGACGAAAGCCAAATCACTGGTGCCTACACCGGCGGCTAGCAACTACCAACGTACAGCTCCAAAGCAACTCTCAGTAGGACTATCGCCACGGAACATATCGTGTTCTAAGGCTGGATCTCAGGTGGCTCGTGATGCTCAAGTCATCATCGCGATTGCGTTGCACAATCAGCGCGATCAGTTGCCCGCCGCACTGGAGTCAGCCATGCGGCAAACGCTTTTTCAATCAGGTGAGGCGTGTATTGTTATCCTTGATGATCAGTCGACAGATGATTGGAAGGAGACGTGCAGGTTCACGCTAGATCACCCAGGCGTTGTCGTTTTACATGGCAATTGTGGTACTGCAGCCAGGGCAAGAAATGCCCTGCTGGACTATGTTGATGATCACTTTTCCCGCGCCGAGTGGGTTGCCCGTCTGGACGCCGATGATGTGCTGGCTGCTGAGGATTCGTTAGCAACCTTAGTTGCAGAAGGCAAAGCCAGTGGTGCTCAGTATGTAATCGGCAGCAACTACCTTCGTATGGGCCAACGTACTCTCTCAAGGGTTAACGTTGCGGACAAAGCGGTGCTGTTCAATCGCAATCGATTACTCGCGTTCATACAGGCATTTTGCCTTGGTGATCAGGAGCAAGAGCTTCCTTCGTGCAACCTGATCTTGCGAACCCAATCGAGCATTCGCTATCCGGATATTCGTAGTGCAGAAGACCATTGGTTGGTGGCATCGCTGCTTGTTTTTAAGCCGCAGAAGGGTGCCGTTGTCGGCGAGTCTATCTATTGCTGCTACTCGCTCTCGGGGCAGGTAACGAGCGAGAATCGGATCAAGCAGGAATGGTCCCGCCAGCGTATCCAACTAGCGCATGCAGTGCAGCAGTGGGTCGCGCTACTGGACGAAGGAGTGCCTGTTCTGGGGTTCGGTTTAGAGGGCGTTGTAACTCTAGAAAACAGCCAGGTAGTCAAACGCTTTTACCCATGGAGCATGACCTGGCCTGAAGCTACCAAGCTGGCCGGACGTTTGCGCCGCGCTCCATCTACCATTGCACGTCATCTCACGTGGGAGGGTTCTGGTGGTGGAGGCGTCCGATGCCGATATGATTGGAAAGACTATCGAGAGCTGACCGACGTCCTGTCAGAAGACCAGGTGTTTGCGTTTCTTGCTGACTGCTTCAATGCTGGACTGGTTGTGTCGAACGTCAGCCGGGCCAACCTGCGTTTGACCCATGACGGTCGTTTGGTAAACATAGATATCGGTAAGGATATAATGCCGTTCTCTGTTCCGCGATTTGTTGACTCGGCTGCCAGGCTTTACGCGATAGGTGTGCTGGGTTACCGCGATCAGGAGCTGGTGAGGCGAGAGTCAACCATTCCTCAGCATCAGAGCCTTAAAGGACTGCCTGGATTTGAAAGCTTCTTTGGGCGTCTGGTATGTGCGCTTCACGACGTTGAATCGCCTCAGGATGAGCCTGAAGCCTACTATCTCGATAGCGAGACCACGCTGCTCATCAAAGCCTGTGCACAAGATGCAGATGTGCTGCGCTCTCAAGTCGAGCACATCGTGAGTCAGCTCAGTTATCCATCGAGATTCAAACGAGTCTGTCTGGCGGTTGACACCTTTGAAGGCCCCTTTCTGCGGGAATATTGCCGCGGAAGCTTAAAGGATGTTTTGGCGATCGCGGAGCATCTGAAAACTGAGGGAGTGATTGATACGGTTCTTATCTCGCCGAGCACTGAGAGCAGTATCCGAGATGTCTACTCACGCTGGTTCGCAAACGAAACTGTTCTAGATACTCATACGTGCGGCCGCGCGCCGCTGTATCCGCAGCTCTGGGCATTTGAGCAAGTCGATACGCGATTCGTGTTGCAATGTGACAGTGATGTGCTGGTTGGTAGATGTGACGCAAGGCATGACTATTTGGCGGAGATGAAGCATGCCTGTAGTGACCCCCGCGTGCTTTCAGTTGGCTTCAACATCCCTCAGGGTACGTCTGGCTTTAACCCTTACAGCTCACCCGCTGGTGGTCACGTTCCAGAGGTGCGCTTCTGCCTCCTAGATCTGAAGAAACTGTTCAAACAACTGCCGATATCCAATCCCTGCGCGGCCGGCAAATTTGAGCTGACCTGGCACAGGGCATTAGAGCGACATCAGCCTAAAGCTGAATTAGTCAGCTTAAGAGGCGGTGATAGTCGATCTTTTTATATCCATCCACGGAACGAGGATAAGGCCTGTATCAACTTGCCTGTGCTGCGAGACCTCATAGGGCAAGGGCTGGTGCCCGACGGCCAAAAGAACCATTTCGACCTGGTGCGCGACGCGCATTGGGGCTATCCGGTACGTGCTGAGAGTGTCGTTTTTCTGCTGAAGGGCAGGAATACTCCGGTAGAAAAATTGACGCGATGTTTGGATTCTCTGCGAAAGCAGCGCTCTCAAGCTTTCGGCATCATCCTGATTGAGGATGGAGGAAGCGTAGCTTGGCAGGCTAGGATTCCCTCGCTACTGCGCAATCTGCTTGCGAGGACTACCCTTATTCGGCGAGAGCAGCGCCAAGGCTACATGCCGAATTTTATTGAAGCTATTGAACGTATTTGCACTAACCCTGAGTCACTGATTGTTGTCCTTGATCAGGATGATGCGCTGATGTCGTCGAGAGTTGTTGAGCGGCTTCATGAAGAAGTCGCAGCTGGTGCAGATTTGATCAACGGAACGATGTTCCGGCCATCCAAACCTGCGCAGCTCTGCACACCGGTTTACGATAGTGCGCGCCGGCATGGTGGCGGGAACGTTTGGGCGCATATGCGTGCATTCAGAAAGTCGTTGTTCGATAGGGTGCCCAAAAGCTACTTTCGGGATCGGGACGGAGAATGGATCGACATGGTTTCGGACTACGCGACCATGCTGCCAATGAGCGAGTTGGCGGAGCGGCCGGTTCACATCGACGATATCTATTGCTACTACCACGATCGAGAGGACTACTCTTCTTCACGCAAAGAAGAGGCGTTCAAGGTCTTATCAGATGTTTTTGCAATGCCTTCGTTGCAGGGTGAGCCATAAACCTCCTTCAGCAAACTACCAATTGGCTAGGTACTGCTGGCTCCATATCAGGCGCTTGAGTATCAAGTCGATGGCAGTCGAGGCCTCATTGTCATATAGCCACCATTGCTTGGTATGTTGCGTGTTTCTGGGCAGAAAAAAACTGACTTCCAAGTCCTCAAGAGTGGCTGGGGTTAGCGAGGCTAGCCACGAGTTGTTAGAGGCACCAGCGAGCAATTGAAGCTCTCGACGAAGGGATTCACAAGGCTGCTGTTCGTTGAATATGTCGAGAAGCCTTTGCAGCGGGTTAGCTTGTTCTGTTCCGCCATCCGGGCCTGGGTAATGAAGACCAGGCCATGTGATTCGAGCAGGAGAGTGGGTGCCGATCTCCATGGCTAATCTTCGTTCACCTAGCCAGTTATGAAACACACATGCCAAAGGCTTTCTTCTGTCCATGTCGGAATGGCGCGCAAGCGACGGTAGTAGGGGCGCGCGATCTACACATACAGAATTTGCGATCTCAGAAAAGCATTGAATCGCGGTTAGGCCAGAGGACGGCAGGCAACCAAGACGCCGGGTTAGGTCCACGCTGATGCTGCTCAGTCTTTGCTGTAGTTGAAACAGCGCGCTGTTGCTCAGGCAGCGCGCGCTCACTACGAACGGCCCGTTATCAGCCTGCTCAGCGACGCGAGCGTTTCGGATGAATACCTGGTTACCCTTGGGTTCAGTTAGCGTTGGTAGGTTGAATGTCACGTCGAGAGTGGGGGGGCTCCCACTGCCTTTTTCGCCGGGGCCATTGCCGGTGATTCGCACAAGAGGAAAAGGGGAGGAGTCAAATGTATCGATCATCTTGCTGCTTCATCACGTGAGTGGAAGCACTTTACCTTCGCAGGCGCAGAAGGTGTAGCTGGCCTAAACTACTCGCGCACGTTGACCGGTAGTTTGGCCCTCATGTTGTTGGCGTATCCCACAGGTAGACGTGAGCGGCAACGCTGCCACGTCTGTCTCGGAGCTGAGCGACGGATTTTCTGAGGCTTGACTGATCCTGTGATTTTCCGGAATGTATGTCCTTGTTTTACGGGGATTAGACCGGTCAGACTGACTCTGTATCAGTAGTGCGTGCGAAATTAGTTTGAGTGGAAATGACTTCCCCGATGCTTACAAAACTGTAAACGCTTGAGATTTGTTTTGAAGTTATGCTGTCTGATAATTTCTTTGAAGCAATGGCGCTGATTTTTTTCGTTCTGTTTTTTGCGGTGTGGTTGATCCGTGAGTCGAACTCCGCAAGTTATGGTTCTTATCAGCAGCCACAGGAGCCATTCAAGCCTGACTTAAGCGCTTCCGAGCGACCGGAACACTCACAACCCCGTCCACGCTCAAGGCGGCATTACTCTGTTGCGCCAGACACCAATGCCGAGCGAGAGAGCTACCAGCGAGATTTACACTCCCGTATTCGGCATACGCCTCCTCCCGTAGTACGGAGTGCCGTGTCGCGCTTTAGTAAAAGCAGCCGAAGAAAACCTGGGAATGACAGGTACGGACTTGAGCAGTCTCCTTTGAAGGTCTTTGGGTATAGGGTAGGAAAAACCGGCTTACCTCGTGATGAGCGTCGTCAGGTGCTGGAGTTCGCTGTGTTTGGTGTGATCCCGGACGCGTTCCCCCAATCCTACCGGAGTGCCTGGGGCGAGCCTGGGACGCCACAGCGCTACGAGGCTATTCTTGGGCATTTGCGAATGCTGCAAAGTACTCGTCGGGGGCAGTATCAGTATCGGCATGCTCTTGCAGACTGGTACGAGGATTACCGCTGGTTGGTTGAGTCCTATGGGGACTTAATGCAGGGATACCGTAAGTACTTAATTTGACTCATGCGCTGCAATTTGTAGTACTTGAATGCCCCCTCGAAGATAGGCACTGCTTCTCCTGCACCTTGAGAGTTCGGCAATACAGGGCAAGTACTCACCTGACACCGGCTCAGTTTCGGGGCTGAGCCCGGTGTTGTTCGTTTGAATGCCAGTATGCTCTTAGCTATGTTTCGGCAGGCAAACTCAAAATCAACTGCAGCTCCTTACCAAGCATCTCCCAAGCCTGCCGCTTTTCCTCAGCATAATCGTGCAGCAAGTAATGCCGTCTGACCTTGGACCCGCCCAGCAGGTGGTTCTGGCAGCGGTCGATGATGTCGAGGGGGACTCCCAGCGCTTGCATCATGGTTGCGCCGGTTCTGCGCATGTCGTGTGGCGTCCACTCGCCGTTCGCGCCTTTCGCCAGCACTAGGCTGTCGTCATGATGTCTCCCAGCTAGAGGCTTGCTGCGGCCTTTGAACACGCACTGACGGTCGCCAATCAGCTTGCTGACGGTTTTGGTGTTGACGTGGGCATCGCCGGAACGGTTTGGAAACACGAATGGTGTAGAGCCGGTTTCGTGCTGCAGGCGTTGGAACTGTTCCTTTGCAAAGTCCGAGAGGAAAATGTGGTGGTCCTGACGTTTACCGCGCTGGCCTTTGGTGTTCTCGGCTGGAATAAACCAGCGGCCGCTTTCAAGATCGACGTGCTTCCATTCGGCCTTGAGCAGTTCACCTATGCGACACAAGGTGCTCAGACAAATCCAGACGGCACATTGCACACGCTCGTTGACTGGTCGAATGCCGCTGTACTTGCTGCCGGCGGGCAGGGCGGTGTAGTCCTCTTCCAGCTTGATGAAGATGTTCCAGAGCTCGCGAATCTCATCAGGGGACAGCACGCGGTCGCGTTCTTCCTGGTAGTCATGATCGAGTAGTTTCTTCACGTCGATCAGGTCAGCTGGGTTGCCGTCAGCCATCAGCGGGCGCCAGGGTTTGCGTTTCTCGGCCCAGTGCAGCATCTGGCCTAAGTCGTTGTTGAGGATCACAACAGAGCGGTTGAGCCCGCGTGCTTTGACTTTGCGCAGGACGCTGAGTAGGTCCTTGTCTGTCAGGCTGCGGATCTGAGTCTTGCCGATGAAGGGGAGGACGTCTTTCTTGAATCTGCGCTGCAGTTCGGCATTGCCGTCCTGGCGAGCGACACCGTCAGCCAGCCAGGTATCGAACAGATCCTGAACGGTCTTGCTCTCACTCGCCTGGCGCTCGGCTTCAGCGATTGTGGCAGCAATGGCGGCTTGCGCTTCGATCTTGGCTGCCTTGCGGGCGGAGGTTGGGTCAACGCCTTTGCTGACTGTTGCGCGTACGTCATCACGTTCAGCACGAATTTGGGCTAGAGACTTCTTCGGCCAGCTACCCAGTCGGTGGTCACCTTTCTTGCCATCGAGCTTGAATTCGTAGCGGAAGAGTACGGTGATCCCGCGGACACCAGCACGTACTTTACCAACCAATCCGCCATCTTCCCGGAGAGTTTTTCCGTCGTCAGTCGTGGTGAGTGCTTCAAGCTGCTTGGCGGTGATTTTGGCCACTCTCTACCCCTTGTATAAAACGGTGGCTTAGAATTTTGCCCCACTTTTGCCCCACCGAATCGCTTGGCTGTCGGTGGATGGTGGTGGACGTCTGTGGATGCTAATCTAGCCTGTATGCCGCGTATTTACTAGGGTTTGTGCCGTCCGGTGACGTCTATGGAGATTCATGGAAATCCACTAAAAAATCGCATGGGGTGCAAGGGGTCGAGTGTTCGAATCACTCCGTCCCGACCAAACAATCGAAAGGCCAGATCAGACTGATCTGGCCTTTTTTTCGTCTGGCGCAAGGTCGGTGCAATTCGCAGCTACTGATCTCGGCAATATCCGGGCCTGGAACCTAGTCAACTCCCACCACTTCCTCGTGAGCCCGCTGATCCCTCGGGATCATCCCTTCGCTGGCATGGTCAGCGATCTTCTATCCATCCTGAGGATGACCGTCGAGTGACCTGTTATGCCGACTGATTCGGATTGGCAGTTAACAATGCAGTCAGATGGCGCTGCCAAAACTCACATGACGGCGCAGGGCACGTCGTATTCCCTTGCTGCAGTGTTAGGTCTGTGCACCAGCAGACTCGGTCAGAACAGGCAGTAAACACTGCAGGCTGCAAAGGCGTGCGTTTCTGCAGCGTGCCGCTCAAGCTATGGCATTTGTTTATGGGCGGGTATTCAAACCGGCTGTTTGGCTCGATCCTGACTGGTCGTTTCGCTATTACCCTGTAACGTAATGCGCACGGATGACGCATGCGAGCCTGAGCCTGGTAATCGCCTGAGGTGAATAAGTCCGGCGACAAAACTCAACAATTCTGTCCGCCACTGTATCCCGCTATGCCGATATAGTGGGTCGGCTCGTCCGGTTGCGGGGCAGGGTTTTTATGCTGTTCTTCAGGCCAGACCGTGCTTGCAGTAGGTAATACCAGTGTGGGATTACAGTCCGCATCGACCAATAACAATATACCTGGAAGGCTTATGTCCATGAGACCCACCACTGCCGCAGAGGGCGCAGCCCAAGGCCAACTGGCCGGCTACGGCTCCAAGGCTTATCGCAATTATGTGCTCCTTGCGCTGACATTTATCTACATCCTGAATTTCGTTGACCGCGCCCTGCTGGCCGTCGTCGGCCCTGACCTGGTGCCGGACCTGGGGATTACAGACACCCAGTTCGGGCTTCTCACCGGCTTCGGTTTTGCCTTGCTCTATACCGCCGTTGGCATTCCGCTGGCACGCTTTGCAGATGTCGCCAATCGTGTCTGGATCATGACGGTCTGTGTGGCCCTGTGGTCGCTGATGACCGCGCTTTGCGGTCTGGCGACGGAAGTCACTATTGGCTCGGTGACCATCGGCGCGTTCTGGATTCTGCTGATGTGCCGCGTTGGTGTGGGTATTGGCGAGGCGGGCTGCACACCGCCGGCCAACTCGCTGATCGCGGACTATTTCATCCCTCGAGAGCGCTCACAGGCATTGGGTTTCTACGCCATGGGCGTAACGCTCGGCACCATGGTTGCCAACCTGGTTGGCGGCTGGGTGACCGATGTATTTGACTGGCGCACCGCCTTTTTCGTCGTCGGCTTGCCTGGCCTGCTGGTCGCCCTGGTTTTCAAACTCACGGTGAAGGAGCCTCCGCGAGGTTATACCGATCCGCCGGTCGCCGTGAAAAAAGAGCGGGCCAGCCTGGGTGAAGCGATCCATGAGCTGATGGGCAAGCCTGCTTTCTGGCTGATGACTGCCGGCGCTACCATCGCTGCGTTCTGCGGCTATGGTATCTCCTCGTTCCAGTCGATCTTTCTGGTCCGGACCTACGAGATCACTGCCGGTCAGGCTGCGATCTGGATCAACACACCGGTTGCCCTGTCAGCCGCCATTGGTACCTTTGCTACCGGGTGGCTGGCGACCAGAATTTACAAGAAGCACCCGGGCGCCATCGCTTGGGTGCCGGCGGCGGGCCTGTTGCTGTCGGTTCCCTTTTATATCTTCGCCTTCACCACGGACAACCTGTTCTACGCGGCAATCGGTTTGATCATCGGTGGCTTCGTCAAGTATGGCTACCTGGCCGCCCAGTACACCATCGGCCAGGGCGTGGTAAGCATGCGGGTACGCGCTATGGCCACGGCGGTGATGCTGCTGCTGGTCAACCTGATTGGCTACGGCTTCGGCCCGCTGTTCATTGGCGCAATCTCGGACATCTTCTTCAAGTCCGGTATCGCCGATCTTGGTGTGGCGGCTGGCGAACTGGCACGGAACCAGTGTCATCCCGCAGTGGTTGGTCAACTGAACCAGAACCTGCAGGACGTATGCGGGCAGGTCTATGCGCAAAGTCTGCAAACCTCCATGGTCATAATGGCCTGCCTCTACGCTGCCAGCGCTCTATGCTTCCTGCTGACCTGGACCCGCCTGGGCAAGGACATGGTGGACAGAGAGGTAAAAAATCCGGTCACCGTATAAGTGACTGCTCGGGAGGGCGCATTGCGCCCTCTCTTTTTGCCCGAAGTAACTACCGGTGTCATTGAATGGCGTGATCCGGTTGACTTTATGCTCTCCTGAGAAATCAGGTCCGACACCCGGTCGTTGCCCATCGAAGGGTTTTGGGAGCAGGCAGAGCGAACCATACTGGACGCGGTTCTGCACTGCTCTGGAACAGGGTTTGGGTTAGCCGAGAGCCTGATACCTGAAGTTGCCGGCTGGCACAAATACCCAAACGGACGATGCGGCTCTTCGGTCTGGCATTGAATCTCGAACATCAGAATCTCATCTGTTCGCGAGCGATGCATGAAAGCCATTTCCCTTTTGACCCGACGCGCCGATCTGTCGCGCGATGCGTTTCGGCGCTATTACGAAGAAATTCACAGCCCTTTGGCTATCGCCCATTTTCCTTACCGGCAGTACACCCGCAATCACCTGGTCGACGAGGTCGGCGGGCTTGATTTTGATTGCATCAGCGAGTTTCAGATGCAACGCGGATTTGATATCAGACAGGCCATGCAGTCGCGCTCGCGCGCGCTGATGCGTGACGATGAGCGCAAGTTTATGCGGCCAGAGCGGATACGCGTCGCCATGTCTGAAGAGTCTGTGATGGTTGAGGGCGCAAAGACTGACGACGCGCTGTCACAGCTGAGATATGCGTTGCTGTTTTCCCGCGCCGGCCGTTCGCAGACAGAGTTTCGGCGCGAAGTCGAGGCCTGGGCGCGTTCCCTCAGCCGTGATATTCGAGGGCTGCGCAGGATGAGCCTGGATCTGCTCAGTCCGGTGGTTGGCAGCGACTTTCCTTTCGATGCGTTGCTTTGGCTGCAACTTGATCAGCACCCCGAGAGACCACCGGGTCTGACTGGTCCCGCGCCAGGCTTGCTGGCTGCGGTTCAGGTTCATACTCATTCAAGTTCTGCCCAGCAGTTGAAGCAGGGCTTTGTGGCGTTTCTTCCATGACAAGTACAAAAACAGGAGTGAATCATGACATCCATATCACGTCGTCGTTTCATGGCGGGAACCGGTATTGGGCTGAGTGGGCTGGCGTTGCCGCTGGGCTTTTCGACCGTTGCCCATGGCTCTGAGAATATGCGTTTTGACGAGTATCGCAAGCAGGACGCAACCGCGCTGGCTGGCCTGCTTGCTGGCGGCGAGGTCAGCGCAGCCGAGTTGCTTGAGCTGGCTATTGCTAGGACCGAGCAGGTCAACCCGACGCTCAACGCGGTCGTACTGAAACACTACGATCTGGCCCGAGAACAGCTCAAGGCCGGTCGGCCGGACGGGCCTTTCGGAGGTGTACCGTTTTTGCTCAAGGACCTGGGCGTGAGCATGGCGGGCACCGTTACTACCCAGGGTTCACGAATGTTTCGCGATGCCGTCGCGCAGCAGGATGACCCTTACATGCGCAAGGTACGTGAAGCGGGTCTGGTAGTGTTCGGCAAGACGCATAGCCCCGAGTTTGGAAATTGTCCCAGTACTGAGAGCACGTTGTGGGGGAAGACGCATAACCCATGGCAGCTGAATCGCAGTGCCGGCGGCTCGTCAGGAGGTGCGGCTGCTGCGGTGGCAGCAGGGATTGTTCCGGTTGCCCACGCAAGCGATGGTGGCGGTTCGATCCGAATGCCTGCTTCTGCATGTGGCCTTTTTGGGCTCAAGCCAAGCCGCGGGCTGGTACCCATCGGCAGTGGTGATACTGACGTGCGCGGTGGGCTGTCGGCACAACACGTAATCAGCCGCAGTGTTCGGGACAGCGCCGCGATGCTGGACTGCCTGGCGTGGCGCAAGCCGGGCAGAGCGCTGGCAAAGCAGGACAGCCAGGGACGCTATCTGGAACAGCTTGGCCGCAAGCCGGGACAGCTGCGCATCGCCTTGCTTGCTGCACCGCTGCAGGGCGGAGAACTGGAGCCAGAGTGCCGAAAGGCGGCTGAGCAGGCCGCTGCGTTGTGCGCCGAGCTTGGGCATGTGGTCGAGGAGATAACCCCGGAGCTGGATCTGGAGGCCGCGGGACGTGCATCCGGCTTGGTAAGTATGGTCAGCCTGGCACAGAGCGTGGCGCTGCGCGAGCATCAGCTGGGGCGGATTGCAACAGAGGCTGATCTGGAGCCGGTGGACTGGCAGATGCTGGGCTGGGGCAGGCAGGTCTCGGCCGTTGATTACAATAACGGCGTGCTTGCCTTGCGCCGTGCCGGCCATGATATGGAAGCGTTCTTGCAACAGTACGACCTGATTCTGAGCCCGACAATGCCGCATCTTCCACCGCCACTTGGCACCATCACCATGGACTTGCCGGTTCAGGAGTTTGGGGCGTTGGCTGGCCGGATGTCTTCGCTCACCTCCGTATACAACATTACCGGTCAGCCGGCGATGTCGGTGCCCCTGTACTGGAGTGAGGATGGGTTGCCGGTGGGGGTGATGTTTGCCGGACGCTTTGGTGAGGAGCGCACGTTACTGCGGTTGGCCAGCCAGCTTGAGCAGGCCCGTCCGTGGTTCAGCAGGGTGCCCGAGATTGTGTAGTCCCACCGGACGATGCCCTCCGTTGCGCTGCTAAGCACAGTGACGGCAGGGCCCAACAATCACAATCAGGAGAACCACTATGCCCATTACCGCCGTTACCGGCTCCGCCTCGGGTATTGGCGCTGCGCTCTGTGCGCAGCTGCGCGAGGCTGGCCACAGTGTCATCGGTATCGACCGTGCCAACGCCGACATCAATGCAGACCTGTCCACTGATGAAGGTCGTCAGCAAGCGGTCTCGCAAGTACGTGATCGTTGTGGCGACCGCCTGGACCATCTGGTGCTCTGTGCCGGCCTGGGGGTAACTGCCCCCAATACCGGGCTGATCCTTGCGGTTAACTATTTTGCGGTCAAAGCATTGCTCGATGGCCTGGCACCGGCTCTGAGCAAGGGCACTGAGCCATCGGCGGTGGTGGTCGGTTCAGTGGCTGCGGTGCAGCCGGGTGTCGATCAGCATCCGATCATTCAGACCCTGCTCAAGGGCGATGAAGCTGAAGCGCTGGCGGCAATTGCCGATCAGGATCCGAGTCTGGCCTATGCCGGCTCCAAGCTGGCGGTCAGCCTGCTGGTGCGCAGCAAGGTTCACGAGTGGGCCAAACTGGGCGTACGGCTCAATGTGGTGGCACCGGGCGTAGTTGAAACGCCTTTGTACAAGGCGTCCACAGAGGATGCACGTTATGGCGAGGCGACGCGCAACTTTGTCGCACCGCTGGGACGTGGAAGCCAGCCCGCGGAATTGGCGAACGTCATCCGTTTTCTGCTGTCTTCGCAGGCCGGCTTTATGCACGGCACGGTGGTATTTGCTGATGGCGGCATGGACGCGATGATACGTCCCAACCGGTTCTGATCGTAGTTTGCGCCGCAGCAAAAGGCCCCGTTCGGGGCCTTTTGTGTTTTATTGCCGGAAGTGTGGCTGGCGTAGCAGCCGCAACAGCAGCAACAGTGCGACAAACAGGCTGATATTGGCCAGCAGCATCGCCTGGCGCAGGGACTCGTCTCCACTGAACGGCGCCAGCATATCGCTCAAGGCGCCAATGAACAGCGGACCGAGGCCGACGCCCGCTACCGTTGTACAGATGGTCTGCAGGGCAACGGCTGTAGCGCGTTCCCAGCTGTCGACCAGTTGGGTCAGCAGATTGAATAGCGGAGCTACCCACCAGACGGTAAAAAAGCCCATCAGCGCGCACCAGAACATGGTCGTTGGTACCGGCATGCTGCCGATATGGAAGGCGGTCTGTACCGGCCACATCAGATAGCTGAGCATAAATGCCAGCGCGATACTCTGGCCGATCAGCGGCACCCAGACCAGCCAGCGTCGGTCGACAACGACCAGACGGTCGGTCAGCCAGCCGCTGAACAGGCCGCCGACAGTCGCAGTGCCGCCGACTACTACGCCAGCGAGAATGCCTGCGTGTTGCAATGACAGCCCGTGGGAGCGAATCAGAAAGCTGGTATTCCACATGGCGAAGGCAAAGCCACTGAAGCTGAACAGCGTGCAGATCAGCACCGTCAGCCGATACGGGCGGTTGCTGAACAAATGCGCCGCGGCCTGACGCAGGTTGTGGCGGGGCGCGTGAACGGTACTGCCGTTGGCATCCCAGTAGCCGCGCCGAGGCTCACGCACCAGCAGGCCCAGCACTACCGAAACCAGCAACACCGGGCTGGCGACCAGATAGAAACCACTGCGCCAGCCCCAGGTATCGATGACCCAGGCGCCGACACCAAGACCAAGCATGGCCGAAACCGTGGGCGCACCGGTGAAAAAGCTGATCGCCAGCGAGCGTTGCTGCACCGGGTACAGGTCGGCAATCAGCGATAGCGAGGCGGGGGTAACCGGTGCCTCGAAAACGGCAACCAGCATGCGTGCTGCCACCAGTAGCCAGAAGCTGGTGGCCAGCCCGCAGAGCAGGGTGGACACTCCCCAGAGCAGGCCGGCGAACGCCAGCAGGCGCACCCGGCTGCCTCGATCAGCCAGGCGGCCGGCGGGCAGGCCCATCAATGCATAAACTGCGGCGAATGCCAGCCCGGAGATCAGTCCCATTGCGGTGTCCGAAGCGCCGAACTCCTGTTTGATCGGCTCGATCATTATCGACATGATCTGGCGGCCAATGAAGAAGCCGGCGTAGGCAAAAACCAGCACCGACAGCAGCCCGTGGGCGCGCCAGCCCAGGCCGCGGGTAACAGCAGCGTTGCTCATCCTGCACACTCCTGAAAGCACAACGGCTCCCTGACGGAGCCGTTGTATCTACCGCATTAAGGGTCAGGCCTGACGCTGTTTCAGCAGTGTCAGTGCGGTGTCCTCGATCATGTCTTCCTGGCCGCCGACCATACCGCGACGGCCCATCTCGACCAGAATCTCGCGGGCAGACACGCCGTATTTCTTCTCGGCGCGCTTGGCGAACAGCAGGAATGAACCGTACACGCCGGCATAGCCCATGGTCAGGGCGTCACGGTCACTGCGAATCGGGAAGTCCATAATCGGAACAACGCGATCCTCAGCGACATCCTGAATGCCGAACACGTCCACGCCGGTTTCGATACCCATGCGGTCGCAGACCGCAATCAGGACTTCCATCGGCGTGTTGCCTGCGCCTGCACCGAGTCCGGCGCAGGCTGCGTCGATGCGGGTGGCGCCGGCGCCAATTGCAGCGATGGAGTTGGAAACGCCCATCGACAGGTTGTGGTGACCGTGGAAGCCGATCTCGGTTTCAGGCTTGAGGGCTGCGCGCAGTGCGGCGACGCGGGCAGCGACGTCATCAGGCAGCAGGTAACCGGCAGAGTCGGTGATGTAGACGCAGTTGGCCCCGTAGCTTTCCATCAGCAGGCCCTGCTGGGTCAGCCCTTCAGGACTGTTCATGTGCGCCATCATCAGGAAGCCGACGGTATCCATGCCCAGCTCGCGCGCCTTGGTGATGTGCTGTTCGGAGACGTCGGCCTCGGTGCAGTGGGTTGCAACGCGGATGGTGTTGACGCCCAGGTCCTTGGCCATGCGCAGATGGTCAACGGTGCCGATGCCCGGCAGCAGCAGGGCGGACACCTTGGCGCGCTTGAGCAGCGGAATAACTGCAGACAGATACTCTTCATCGCTATGGGCCGGGAATCCGTAGTTGACGGAGCTGCCGCCCAGACCGTCACCGTGTGTGACCTCAATCAGCGGAATGCCAGCTTCGTCCAGGCCAACGGCGATGGACTTCATTTCATCCAGACTGATCTGGTGGCGTTTGGGGTGCATGCCGTCACGCAGGCACATGTCGTGAACGGTAATCTTCTTGCCGCGAAGGTCCATGGCGTGCCTCCTTAAAGGGCGGTTTGCTTGAGCAGATTTTCGGCGAACATTTCGGCGGTGCGGGCTGCCGCAGCGGTCATGATGTCCAGATTGCCGGCATACTTGGGCAGGAAGTCACCCAGACCTTCAACTTCCATGAAGATCGAGACCCGATTGCCGTCGAATACCGGGCCGTTGACCAGCTTGTAGCCGGGAACATACTTCTGCACTTCACCGATCATCTGCTCGATCGAGGCGGTGATGGCGGCCTTGTCCGGCTCGCCTTCAACCAGACAGTGCACCGTGTCACGCATGATCAGTGGTGGCTCGGCCGGGTTGATGATGATGATTGCCTTGCCCTTGCGCGCGCCGCCGACCTTTTCGATCGCGCTGGCGGTGGTGCGGGTAAACTCGTCGATGTTTTTGCGGGTGCCGGGACCGACTGATTTGGACGCGGCAGTGGCGATGATTTCCGCGTACTCAACCGGCTGCACGCGAGATACCGCAGCGACCAGCGGAATGGTGGCCTGGCCGCCACAGGTAACCATGTTGACGTTGGTTGCACCGGCCTTGAGGTTTTCTGCCAGGTTGACCGGCGGGACGCAGTACGGGCCGATGGCGGCCGGAGTCAGGTCGATCATCAGCACGCCGCGCTCGGTGAGCTTGCGGCTGTTTTCGGCGTGGACATAGGCTGAGGTAGCGTCAAAGGCGATGCGGATATCATCACTCTCGACGTGCTCAAGCAGCCCGTCAACACCGTCGCAGGTTACCTTCAGGCCCATTTCTTCGGCCCGCTTGAGGCCTTCGGAGGTCGGGTCAATACCTACCATCCAGACCGGCTCCAGCCATTCACTGCGCTTGAGCTTGTACAGCAGGTCGGTGCCGATGTTGCCTGGTCCGATCAGGGCACAGCGGATTTTCTTGCTCATGAGATTCTCCCTGAGTGTCAGTCGGTAAAGCGCATGCTGGCACTGCCAAGCGCGCTGATATGCATCTGGATATGATCGCCGGCAGTGACCGGCACCAGCGGTGCCAGGGCGCCGGACAGAATGATTTCGCCACGGCGGAATGGAATGCCCAGTTCGCCAAGGGTGTTGGCCAGCCATGCGACAGCGGTGCAGGGATGGCCTTGTACCGCAGAACCGAGCCCGCGACCGGCCGCTTCGCCGTTCTTGCTCATGGTCAGCTCGGCGGCTGCCAGGTCCAGTGTGCGCGGATCGGTGCGCTGGTCACCGAGCACGAACACGCCGCAGGAGGCGTTGTCGGCGACAGTGTCCTGGATACGGATCTGCCAGTCGTGAATGCGAGAGTCGACGATCTCGAAACAGGGCGTGACTGAGTCGGTCGCGGCCAGCACGTCATCAGCGCTGATGCCGGGGCCGGTCAGGTCCTCTGCCAGAATGAAGGCGATTTCGCCTTCTGCACGCGGCTGAATCAGGTTGTACTCGCGCAGGCTGACAGTGGCGCCGTTGGCAACCTGCATGCGGTCGGTGAGAAACCCGAAGTCGGGTTGATGCACGTTCAGCATGTCCTGTACGGCCTTGCTGGTAACGCCAATCTTCTTGCCGATCAAACGCTCACCCATGGCCTCGCGGCGGCTTAGAAACTGCAGCGATATGCGATACGCATCGTCGATGCTGATCTCGGGGTGGCGGCTGGTCAGCGGCGTCAGGGTGCGGCGTTCGCGCAGTGCGCTGAACAGCTCATCACCCAGAGCGGTAATCAATTGCGGGTCCAATGCCATGTTCTGGTGTCCTTCAGGTCGGGAAAACGCTGGATTCGGCGCCGCCGTCGACTTCGATCACCTTGCCGGTAACCCACTTCGAGGCGGGGGTCGCCAGGTACAGGGCCGCGGCGGCGATATCCTGGGTGTCGCCAAGGCACTTGAGCGGCGTGTTGCGCTCCATCACCTCGCGAATTTCATCGGTCATCACACCAGCCAGCGCGTCAGTCATGATCGGGCCTGGTGCTATCGCGTTGATGCGCATGGTCGGAGCAAAATCCTGGGCCAGCATGAAGCCAAGCTGGGTCAGCGCGGCCTTGGCTGCGGCGTAGCGGCTGAATCCACGCTGGATGTAACGGGCAGCGCCGGAGGTAATGTTGATCACGTTGCCGGAGCCCGCTTCAAACATGTGTGGTGCGCACAGCTGAATGAAGTGGTAGGCAGTGGTGACGTTAAAATGCATGGACTGGTCAAACTCCTGCCAGCTGAGCTTGAGCGGATGATTCGGGCCGCCGCCACCGGCGTTGTTGACCAGGTGAGTCAATTTGCCGAAGGCATCGAGGGTTGCCGCGACCGCGGCTTCGCGCTGCCTGGCGTCGTTCACGTCACACTGCACAGCGACGGCCTTGCCGCCAGCAGCGCGGATTTCTGCCGCAACCGACTCTACGTCGCTCAGCGTGCGTGCCGCGCAGGCGACGCTGGCACCTGCCTCGGCATAGGCCAGCGCGATGGCACGACCAATACCTTTGCCGGCACCGGTTACCAGGGCGACCTTGCCCTGCAGGGTGAACTGCTCGATGAGAGCCATGAGAACTCCTTGATATCAGTGGGCGTCGCTGGTTTGGGGTTCGGCCTGCCAGAGGTCGGGGAGGCCGGGATCGGTTGCGTGGATCAGGCGCTTGAGAAGAATCTTCAGTGCCTGGGTATCGCCGGCACCGAGCTTCTCGGTGATGTCCTGTTCAACTGCCTTGGCAACAGCGACGTGCTCCAGAGAGACTTCCCGGCCGTCAGCAGTCAGCACGAAGCGCTGGTCTTCACCGTCCATCTCGATGGCGACATAACGCTGTTTTTCCAGAAACAGCATCATCGCCATGGTCACCTCTCGGCCGGTATAGGCAACGAAGTGATTGATCTGGTCCAGGGTCAGGCGGTCTTGAATGCTGAGGACCGACAAGACAAAGAACGCGTGTTCATCCAGTCGATGGTTCTGCAGCAGCGTGCGCAGGTAGGCCACCAGCTGGTAGTGGGCTCGTCCGGCGAGATAGCCCAGAAGGTCCTCTGTGTAGCTGCACTCGGGTGGGTGTGACTGGGCATTGGACAGCCGAACACCCTCGCGCGGCTTGCGGGCGGCCAGCGCGTACTGGCCTGACTGGAATGCCAGTGGTGGCAGCTCGCTCTTGTCAAAGCCGAGCACCTCGCCAACGAAAATCACGTGGTCGCCGCCCTCGTACATGAACGCTGTGCGGCACTGAAAGCGCGCGGTGCAGTTATGCAGTAGCGGAATGTCGTTGATGCCGCGATCGAGTTCGATGCCCGCGAACTTGTCCTCGCCGCGCGAGGCGAAGCGTCCCGACAGGGCTTCCTGCTCGACCGACAGCACGTGCACATTCCAGTGCTTGTTGCTGGAGAAGGCAGAGAGACTGAAGGCTGACTTTGCCAGGCTCCAGAGCACCAGCGGCGGGTTGAGCGAAACCGAGTTGAAGCTGTTGGCGGTGATGCCGATCGGTTCGCCTTCCGTGCCGCGAGTGGTGATGATGGTCACCCCGGTAGTAAAGGTGCTCAGGGCGTCACGGAACGCCTTTGGATTGAAACTGGCTGTAGCAGTCATGTGCTGCCTCACTGTTGCTGCGGAACGTGGCGAAAGTATTGAGTTGGCAGCATTTATGTTCATCGTCTCTATGGACTAACGCTGCGGCACCGGGAGGTCGTCCAAATGGACGACGTGACGGAGGTTCTGGTCGGCTAGCCTGACCGGCAAACACAAGAACAGCCCAGTAGGGCGAAGGAGTGATCCGTGCGCGCGTACCTGCAATCATTGCAACAATTGACCGAGCTGCTTGCCTTGCAGCGTCAGGCCACCGACCGTCAGGGGCGAGTGGGTGTTGATGTTCGGCAGCGGCGCATTCAGCAGGTAATTGATTTGCTGGTGGACGAGCATGAGGCGCTGGCTGCGGCAATGGATGAGGACTTTGGCGGTCGCCATCCCGGCTTCAGTCTGATGAATGACGTGCTGGGTGCGCTCGCCTCGCTCAAGCATGCGCGAGATCATCTGGAGCAATGGAGCGCCGATCAGCCTCGTCCTGTGTTCGCTCCCTATGACCAGTTGGGTGGTGAGGCATGGGTGCAGTATCAGCCCAAGGGCACTGTAGGCATTATCGGCACCTGGAATGCGCCGCTGTTCACCTTGCTCAGTCCGTTGGCCGGTGTGTTCGCAGCTGGCAATCGAGCTGTGCTCAAGCCCTCCGAAGTAGTGCCGCGCACGGCCGAGGTGCTCGCGCGCGCGATCGACGCGCGCTTTGATCCGCTGGAGCTGGCGGTCATCAATGGTGGCATTGAGGTTGGTCAGGGCTTTGCTTCCCAGCCGTTCAACCACCTGGTGTTTACCGGCAGCACGTCAGTCGGTCGCGACATCATGCGCCGGGCGGCTGAAAACCTGGTGCCGGTGACGCTGGAGCTGGGAGGCAAGTCGCCAGTGGTGATCGGGCGTTCTGCCGATATTGCCGACGCCGCGCGCCGGCTGGCCATCGCCAAAGGTACCAATAGTGGTCAGATCTGCATTTCGCCGGACCTGGTGTTTGTCCCGGTCGAGTGGCGTGATGCCTTCATCGATGCCTTCACCGGCACCTGGGCGGCACTGTATCCGTCGGTTGCCGGCAATCCTGATTGTGTTGCGGTGGTCAATGAGCGCCATTTGGCGCGGCTGGATGGCTGCCTGGCAGAAGTGCAGGAGATGGGGGTGCAGGTTGTGCGCTGCCCTGATGTTGCGGTAGCGCAGAATGAGCGTCGTCGGCCGCTGTCGATTGTGGTCAATCCGCCGCGTCTGAGCCGGATCATGCAGGAGGAAATATTTGGTCCGGCGCTGGTTTTGCTGACTTACAGCGAGCTGCCGCACGTGATCGATGAGATCAATCAGGGTGAGCGGCCGCTGGCGTTGTACTACTTCGGCAGCGATGAGCAGGAGCAGCGCCGGGTGCTGGATTACACCCTGTCCGGCGGGGTCACAATCAACGATGCCTTGATGCACGCCGCGATGGAGGATGCGCCCTTCGGTGGGGTAGGCGCCTCGGGTATGGGGCATTACCACGGAATGGAAGGCTTTGTTGAGTTCAGTCATGCCCGCACGGTGTTCAAGGCGCCTGCCTACGATCCCCGCGGCGAGTGGGGCATGCTCGCGCCGTACCATCCCGGCTTTACCGATGCGATGAAAGCGCAAATTACGCGCTGATATCTCCCTCAGTTGATCTGTTTACAGCCGCGGGGCGGGAACGTCGCGCGGTTTGTCTGTGCATGGAGAGCAAACATGTTATTCAGCTCGCGACGCGTTACCCTGGCCAGCCGCCTGTGGATTTGGGCCGGCCTTGCGCTGGTGTTGTTCGGGTCGGCGGTAGCCCTTGGCTGGTACGGCCTCAAGTTGGCGCGCGACAGCCTGCACACGGCTCACTACGAGCGTCTGGGGGCGATACGTCAGGCGACCGACATTGAGCGCCTGCTTGAGCGCAATCGCCGGCTGGTGATCACCGCCTTCCAGTATGACCCCGATGGTAATCTGGCAGTGCTGCACTCGCGGGCCCTGTCAGTGTTGCTGGACGAGATTCGGGCCAACACCTCCGAACTCGAGGAGCACAGGGCCGGGTTTGCCGAGCGCGAGCTGGATGAGCGTGATCTGCAACTGCTTGCCGCCTTTGATGAGCATTACGAGCTGTGGAGCGAGGACCTCGACGCCATGCTGTCCTCGCTGGCGCTGAACGATTTCAACATCGCCGGTATCCGGGTTTTTCTGCAGATGGGGGCCGAAGAAGGCCGACTGGCTGCCGAGGAGCTGGCCAATCTGCGGCAGTACCAGGAGGAAAAAACCGAGGCAGACTTTCACCGGGCCGAGCAGCGTTACCGCTACAGTGTGATGGCCTATCTGCTGCTGGCATTGATCGGGGTGCTGGCCGGTGGCCTGGTGGGTGGCCTGCTGATTCGTCGTTTGCGCCTGGGCCTGTCATCGGTAGCCGGGCATGCCCAGGCCATCGCCGAGGGTGATCTGAGTCGACCGGTGATCGCCTCTGGTAACGACGAGATTACCGATCTGATACACGAGTTCGCGCGCATGCGCGATAACCTCGGTCGCTTGCTGGGTGGCTTGCGCGATCAGGTGAGCATGCTTGGCCGCTCTTCTTCCGGAATGAGCGGTCTGTCCGATAGTTCATCGACACTCGCCCGTCAGCAGGCTGAGGCGGTCAGCAGTATGTCGGCTGCGGTCGAGCAGCTGTCGGTATCTATCGACGAGGTTCGCGGCCATGCCGAATCAACCCGGGACATCACGGAGCAGGCCGAGCACTCCAGTCGCTCCAGCGAACAGTTGATTAACCAGATGGCTACCGAGATGCGGGAAATCGCCAGCGTGGTTTCCTCTACGGCGGAGCACATGCAGGCGCTTGAGCGCTTCTCCGGTCAGATCGGCAGCGTAATCCAGGTGATCAACGAGGTGGCAGAGCAAACCAACCTGCTTTCGCTCAATGCTGCGATTGAGGCTGCGCGTGCCGGTGATATGGGGCGCGGATTCGCGGTGGTGGCAGGGGAGGTCCGGCAGCTTGCCGAGCGGACCTCGCAGTCGACTCTGGAAATCGCCGAAACGGTCAAGCAGATCCAGCATGGTACGCGCACCGCATCTGCCGGTATGCAGCAGACCGTGGTCCGAGTTGAAAGCGGTGTAAAGCTGGCCAGCGAAGCGACGGAGGCCATGGCGACCATTCGCCAGGGCACCGGTGAGGTAATCCAGGCGGTCAATCAGATCAGTCACATTCTTAACGGCCAGTCGACCGCGACCCGGGAAATCGCCCGTGAGGTCGAGGGGGTGTCGGTCGGTGTTCGACACATGTCCGGTACGGCTGCCGAAAGTGCAGCTGCTGCTGTCGAACTGGAACGCCTGGCCGGAGAGCTCGAGCTGATGGCAGGGCGCTTTCAGGTTGGCTGAACCTGGGCGCCTCGCTGCGCAAACGAGGGGTAATGAGTAGTCCACATTGACGATGAGTGTCCTGTTCGGCGTTCGGATAATCAGGACAACCCGCGCTGTTTGGCGGTACGAAAAAGTCTTTGGAGGACCAAGAGATGGTTGCCACTCGCGTAAAATCACAAAAAGAACTGGAGCTGCTGGAGGCTGCACGCAAGCTAGTCCCGGCGCTCAAGGCCCGTGCCGAGCAAGCTGATCGCGAAATGAAGGTGCCGGATGAAACCGTCGCTGACATGCAGGAAGCCGGCCTGTTCCAGGCTATGCAACCGAAGCGGTTTGGCGGGTATGAGCTGGATCCCCGCGCCTTCTTCGAAATCCAGATGACCCTGGCCGAAGGCTGCATGTCGACTGCCTGGATTTACGGTGTCATGGGCGTGCACCCCTGGCAGCTGGCACGTTATCCGCTGGAAGCGCAGGAAGAAGTGTGGGGTGATGATCACAAGACCCTGATCGGCTCGACCTATATGCCGGTAGCCAAAGTGACGCCGGTTGAGGGTGGGTATCGCATCAGCGGTCGCTGGGGCTTCTCCAGCGGCAGTGAGCACTGCAAGTGGACCCTGCTCGGCGGCATCATCCCGCCGGACGCCAATGGCGAGGGCAGCGAGCACGGTACTTTCCTGGTGCCACGCAGTGACTACCGCATCGAGCGCAACTGGGATGTTCTGGGCCTGCGCGGCACCGGCAGTCACGACATTGTTGTCGAAGATGCCTTTGTTCCGTTCCACCGCGTTCAGCGCACCAACAACACCAGTATGGAAGCGACGCCGGGCCGGCTGGTCAACACTAGCCCGCTTTACGCGATTCCGTTTGCCCAGGTGTTTACCCGCGCGGTCTCCAGCTCCTGTATGGGCGCGCTGCAGGGTGCAATCAACGCGTTCTGTGCCAATGCGGCGGCACACATTGGCAAGCACGGTGCGAAGACCGCCGAGGACCCGCTGGCCCAGGAAGTGGTGGCCGATGCCATTCTGACCCTGGACCAGCTCAAACTGGTGCTCGAACGCAACTTTGATCACCTCTGCGAGCTGGCCGAGCGCAACGAGTTTCCTGAGGTGGAAACCCGTTTGCTGTACCGCTACCAGTCTGCCCACGTGACCAATGTCTGCGCCGAAAAGGTCAATCAGCTGCTGCGCTGCATGGCGGCGTCCGGCCTGTACAACACCAATCCGGTTGCTCGTATCTTCCGCGATCTGCACCAGGCTCGTGGCCACATCTCCAACAACGTCGCCGCCTTCGGTCGCGCCTACGGAGCGGTTCAGCTCGGCCTGCCCAACCCTGATCCGTACGTTTGATCAGAACCGGCCGCCCGGGATGGGCGGCCGACCTTCCCAAAACTGTCGACGAGCAACGCTATGCATAACAACAATGAATACGACCTGATTGTGGTCGGCTCCGGTGCCGGCGCCATGACCGCAGCAATAACGGCCGCAGATCAGGGCCTGAGCGTACTGATGGTGGAAAAAACCGCGCAATATGGCGGCACCTCCGCCCTGTCCGGCGGTGGTATCTGGATTCCCAACAACCATTATTTCAAGGCCATTGGCGGCAACGATAGTGAGGAGCTGGCCTGGACCTACCTCAAGGCTGCTGTTGGCGACCGGGTAGATGAACGCCGCTTGCGAACCTACCTGTACAAGGCCCCGGAGATGATTGCCTGGCTCGAGGACAACACCCGAGTCCGCTACGCGGTGGCCGAAAAGTATCCCGATTATTACCAGCATATGCCGGGTTCACTGCCGGGCGGGCGCAGTCTCGACCCCGAGCTGTTCGACCTGAGTCAGCTGGGCGACGAACTCGACAATCTGCGCGAAGGCGCGCCGGGCAACATGTTGATGGGGCGTATTGCCTGGACCGCACGTGATGCGCACAAGGCCATGTCCAAGAGCCGTGGCTGGCGCCTGATGGTGCTGTGGATGATGTTGCGCTACAAGCTCGATTTTCGCTGGAGACGCAAGACCGGCAGCCGCCGTGACCGCCGCACCGCGCTGGGCAATGCGCTGGTGGCCAGCCTGCGTGCCTCCATGATGGATCGCAATATTCCGCTGTGGCTGAACACCAACTTTACCGATCTGGTGATCGAGGATGGCCGCGTTTGCGGCATTCAGGTCGAGCGAGCGGGTCGGGTAGAAGTGCTGCGTGCACGTCGTGGCGTGATTCTCGGCAGTGGCGGCTTTGAGCAAAACCAGGCGCTGCGTGACAAGTATCTGCCGCAGCCGACCAAGGCCGCCTGGAGCGCCACACCGGCTGGTGCGAACACCGGTGCGGCACTGGAAGCGGCGCAACGTATCGGTGCGGCCACCGATCTGATGGAGTGGGGCTGGTGGGCACCGAGCCTGCTGGTGCCGGGTGAAGACCGTGCCCGGGGTATTTTCGCTGAGCGCGCCTTCCCGGGGGCGATTGTGGTCAACGGCCTGGGTCAGCGTTTCGTCAATGAGGCGGCGCCGTATTTGGAGTTCGTTGATGCGATGTACCGCAACAATGAACAGACCGGCGGCAAATGCGTTCCGGCCTGGGCCATCTTCGACAGTCACTTCCGCTTCAACTACGCCATGGGCCCGCTGATGCCGGCCCAGATCATGCCGGACATGCGCCTGCGCAAGGAATGGCTGAACAACCTGTATTACAAGGCCGATACGCTTGACGCGCTGGCTGGCCAGATTGGTGTAGATGCCGCCGGTCTGAAGGCAACCGTGGAGAAGATGAACGGCTACGCGGCCACCGGCGATGATCTCGACTTTGCCCGTGGCGGGAACGTCTTTGATCGTTACTACGGCGACAGCAACGTCAGCCCGAATCCCTGCCTGGCGCCGATCGGCAAGGGTCCGTTCTATGCCATGCCGATGTACTCCGGCGATATCGGCACCAAGGGCGGCCTGCTGACCAACGAGCACGCTCAGGTCGTGCGTGAGGACGGTTCAACCATCGACGGGCTTTACGCGATCGGCAACACCTCCGCCTCGGTACTTGGAACCACCTATCCGGGTGCTGGCGGCACATTGGGGCCGGCCATGACCTTTGGTTACGTTGCAGCTCTGCATCTGGCAAGCGCAGTTCAACAGCGGGAGAAGGCAGCATGAGCGGACGTCTGCAGGGCAAGGTCGCCGTGGTAACCGGCGGCGCCAGCGGTATTGGTGAAGCCTGTGTTCGCCTGTTTGTTGCCGAAGGCGCAGAGGTGGTGCTGACTGATCTGAACGTCGAGCAGGGGCAGGCGCTTGCCTCCTCGCTCGGCGGCAAGGCCAGTTTTGTGCGTCAGGATGTCTCCGACCCCCAGAGCTGGGACGCCCTTGCGGCGCATCTGGCCGAGCGGGGGGCTGGCCTGGATGTGCTGGTCAATAACGCGGCGGTGTTGCTCAAGGCCAATATCGAGCAGGAGAGCCTCGAACAGTGGCACAGGCTGCTGCGCATCAACGCCGACAGTGTCTTCCTGGGTACCCAGATGGCGGTGCGCCTGATGAAAGACAGTGGCGGCGGTTCGATCGTCAACATCTCTTCATTGGCAGCGCTGCTGGGGCTGGAAGACTACGTTGCCTACAGCGCCAGCAAGGGTGCGGTGGCCGCCCTTAGCCGCGCCGTGGCAGTGCATTGCCGCAAACACAAGTATCGGATCCGCTGCAACTCGGTGCACCCCGACGGGGTGATGACACCCATGACCCTGGGCGGCTATCCGAAGGGCATGGATCCGTCTGCGTTCACCATTGATGCCGACCCGATGAATCGCATGTGCCTGCCGAGCGACGTTGCCAATGCCGTGCTGTATCTGGCCAGCGACGAGTCGCGGGCAATCAATGGCATCGAAATGCGTGTGGATAGCGGACAAGCCGTGATGGGTATTTGAGATGAGCATGAATTACATAGCGCTTGAGGTTGCGGAGGTCATTCAGGAAACGCACGACAGTTGCTCTTTCGAGTTCAGCGTTCCGCAGGAGCAGTCAGAGCGCTTCAGATATCGTCCGGGGCAGTTTCTGACCCTGCGTATCCCTTACCAGGACGACTGGTTGCCGCGCTGCTACTCCCTGTCCAGCTCACCCTTTGCCAGCGAGAACCTGCGGGTCACGGTCAAGCGTGTGGCAGATGGGCGAGGGTCCAACTGGCTGTGCGATCAGATCAGGCCGGGCGACCGGATCGAGGTATTGCCGCCGGCTGGCGTATTTGTGCCGCGTCAGCTCGATGGTGACTTCCTGCTGCTGGCTGGCGGTAGCGGAGTGACGCCGGTTCTGTCGATCCTGCGTTCGGTGCTTAGCCAGGCAACCGGCCGTGTTCGCTTGATCTACGCGAACCGTGACGAGGCGTCTGTGATCTTCCGTGATCTGTTGCAGCAACTGGTAGCGGCGTATCCGGAGCGTCTGCAGGTAGTGCATTGGCTTGCCAGTGTTCAGGGGCACCCGAATGTACCGCAGCTGGCGCACCTGGCAGCCGGATTTGAGCACGCCGAAGCCTTTATCTGCGGTCCGGAGCCATTCATGGATGCGGGCGTGGCTGCGCTCAAGCAGGCCGGTCTTGCGCCGGCGGCGATTCATGTTGAGCGCTTTGTCTCGCTGCCCAGTGAGAGTGAGCAGCCGCAGGGCGGTGTGGTTGAGCACGAAGGTGCCTTGGCGACAACACTCACCGTTGAACTGGATGGCGAGGTGCGCGAGATCGACTGCCAGCCCGGTGAGTTGCTGCTCTCGGCCATGCAGCGTGAGGGCATGGAGCCGCCTCACTCCTGTCTGGTTGGGTCCTGCGCTTCGTGCATGTGCACGCTGGTATCCGGTGAGGTAGATCTGCTGCACAACGATGCGCTGGACGAGCAGGAACTGAGCGAGGGCTGGACCCTGGCCTGTCAGGCTGTGGCCACCAGCGACAAGGTGCATTTGCGTTTTCCCGATTGATCCAACAAGAGATTTCCCCGATGTCTTCAGTGTTTCCCTCGCCGGCTGATTTGCCGGCGTCGATTCCGGCGCTGGTTCTGCGCGCTGCGCAGCTTCATGGTGATGCCATTGCCCTGGAGGATGGGGCGCAGCGTATCGCTTATGCAGAGTTGCCCGAGCGTATGCTCGAGGTTTCCCGGGCGCTGATTGCCGCGGGAATTGGCCATGGCGACCGGGTAGCGATCTGGGCTCCGAACAGTATCGAGTGGGTGTTGCTGGCCCTCGGCTTGCAAGCAGCCGGGGCAGTGATGGTGCCACTCAATACCCGCATGAAAGGCAGTGAGGCGGCGGATATTCTGGACCGCAGTGGTACCCGGTTGCTGTTTGCGCAGGGTCAGTTCCTGGGTAACGATTACCCGGCGATGCTGGCACCGGTGCGGCCCGCCGGGCTGGAGCAGGTGGTAGTGATTGGCGAGTCCGCTGCGGCGGAGCAGGCGTTGTCGGCCTTTCTGGCCGGAGGGCAGGCTGTCTCTGCGCAGCAGGCTCTGGAACGTGCGCAGTCGGTTGGTCCTGATGATCTGTCGGATCTGCTGTTTACGTCCGGCACCACAGGCAAGCCCAAGGGCGTGATGTATGCGCATGGGCAAAGTCTGCGCGCATTCAACGAGTATGTGAGGATCATTGGGCTGGTACCCGGTGACCGTTACTTGATTGTCAATCCGTTCTTCCATTCGTTTGGCTACAAGGCCGGCTGGCTGACCTGCCTGCTCGGTGGTGCTACCATCCTGCCCCAGGCAATGTTCGACGCTGACGATGTGTTTCGTCGGGTGGAGCAGGACAAGGTCACGATTTTGCCAGGCCCACCAACCCTGTATCTGTCGATGCTGGATCATCCCCGTCGGGGCGCTACTGACCTGTCCAGTCTGCGTGTTGCGGTTACCGGAGCCTCGACCATCCCGCCGGTGTTGATCAAGCGCATGCGCGAAGAGCTCGGCTTCACCGTTGTTACCACCGCCTATGGCCTCACCGAATGCGGCGGTCTTGCCACCATCTGTGACCCGCAGGACTCGGCGCAGACCATTGCCGGCACCAGTGGCAAGCCGATTCCCGGCACGGAGCTGGGCATACTCGATGCCGAGGGGAATGCGCTGAGTCAGGGGGAGCAGGGCGAAATTTGCCTGCGCGGCTTTCACGTCATGCAGGGGTACTTCAACAACGATCAGGCTACCGCCGAAGCGCTTGACGCGCAGGGCTGGTTGCACACTGGCGATGTAGGCAGCCTGGATGCCGAAGGCAATCTGCGCATTACCGGGCGTCTCAAGGACATGTTCATCGTCGGCGGCTTCAACTGCTACCCGGCAGAGATCGAGGCGGCGCTGAGTGAGCATCCGTCCATTGCCCAGGTTGCGGTGCTGGGCGTGCCGGATGAGCGTATGGGCGAAGTGGGCTGTGCCTGCGTGGTGCTGCGCCAGGGCGAGCAGGTGAGCGATACCGATCTTATCAGCTGGTCCCGCGAGCGCATGGCCAACTACAAGGTTCCGCGCCGTATTGCCTTCTACCGGGAGCTGCCAACCAATGCCTCCAACAAAGTCGACAAGTTATTGCTGGCCCGTCAACTGGCCGGTTGATGAGGCTCTTCGCGCTGCCACATGCCCCGTGTGGCAGCGATTTTTTCCTTATTCGCACGGATTACTCCGTTTGAGGTAAGTGTTTTTTTGCCTCGCTTCCGATACTTCTCCGGCGTCCTGCTTTCGGGATGACATGGATAAACATCAGGAGCGAACAGTGAATAACAACAATCGCAACAATGGCTGCCACGGCGCTGTGCTCAAGCCGCTGGTGCTGGCGCTGGCGGCCGGGCTGACGCCTGCCGCTGCCATGGCCCTGCCCACCTTGAACCTTGATAACGGGCTGACCATTGAATCGCAGGTAACCGCCAACTACACCTACTCGCTGCGTACCCGCAGCCCTGACAGCCACTACCTGGCCAATCCAAACAACGATGACGCGACCCGAAACTTCAAGCGTCATGCCCCGGTCAACAACCGCGTCAGCCTGTTTGGCGAAGTGATGCTGCAGAAGGACAACGTTGGCGCGATCCTGCGCGGCAGTCACTTCTATGACTTCGTCTACAAGAACGACAACGACAACAACTCCGCCGCGACCGTCAACCGTGTTGTGGGTACACCTGGTGATGAGTCCCGCTTTACCGCGACCACCCGCCGCGACAGCGGCAGCCGCTTCCAGTTGCTCGATGCCTACGTGTACGGCAACTTCCCGATTGGCGAAAGCCAGTATCTGTCACTCAACGCCGGCCGCCACCTGGTTGCCTGGGGCGAGAGCCTGTTCTGGCCGAACATCAGCCAGGGCCAGGCACCCGTTGATGCCACCAAGTTCAACGTGCCGGGCACCGAGGCCAAGGATGCCTATCTGCCGGTCAATCAGCTGTCGTTCACCTGGACACTGAATGAGCATCTGTCTCTCGCTGGTTTCTACCAGCTGGAATGGGAAAAGACCCGCCTGAACCCGGTCGGCGACTTCTTCGGTGGCGACTTCTTCGGCCCGGGTTCGCAGTTCTACCGCTTCGCGCCCGGCACAGTCGCGGCCTTGCCTGATGCAACCTTTACCGTAGCCAACAGCATTGAGGCAGATGATCCGCGTGACTCCGGCCAATGGGGTCTGGGCGTACGCTGGAACATCGACTTCAACACCGAGGTCGGTCTCTATCATTACCGCTACCATGATCGGGTCGCGGCCATGTTCTTTGACGCCAGCGGCGCTACCCGGTATTCGTCGCTGGACAGCATCAATGCCGTCGGCTACGGCCCGGGCGTCCCGGCGCTGAAATTCGGCTATTTCGAAGACATCAAGCTGACCGGTGTGAGCCTGACCTCCAAGATCGGTGACGTGCAGGTGGGGTCGGACATCAGCTTGCGCGATGGTGCGCCGGTTTATCTCAGCAACGGTGCGCCGACACCTGGCGAGCTGCTGATGGCCAGCGCCAACTTCGTCTACATCCTCGGTCCGAGTGCGATTGCCAGCCAGACCACGCTGATGGGTGAAGTGGTGCATGAGCGCATTCAGGACGTTGACACCCTCACCGTGACCGGTGGTTTCCCGGGTGAGGACGGCCAGTTCGACGACTTCGTCTACGACGGCCAGACCCGCGCTGGCACCCTGATCGGTCTCGGTGCGTATCTGGATTATCCCAGCATCTTCAACGGCTGGGATCTGACCACCAATGCGATTTTGCAGCAAAGCGTTGACGGCAGCGGTCGCCAGGGCCTGGGCCGTGACGAGCAGCGCCTGACCCTGGGTGCCACCTTCAGCTACCTCGGCAACTTCGAGCTGGGCGCGACCTGGGTGAACTACCTGTCGACCCCGGATATCGCCAAGGGCCGCACCATGGCCGACCGCGACTACCTCTCGTTCAACGCCAAATACACCTTCTGATGGAGTTTCCCATGCGTATGATCAAACCCTTGTGCATTGCGACTCTGCTGGTTCAGGCAGGGCTGGTGCACGCTGCTGCAACCCCCGAGGAAATTGCCAAGCTGGGCAACGAACTGACCTGCGTCGGCGCGGAGAAGGCAGCCAATGCCGACGGCAGCATCACCGAATGGACCGGCAAGTGGCTGGGTACCCCGCCACACGTCAATTTTGAGGGCACAGGCAAGCATCCGATTGATCCGTACCCGGAAGACAAGCCGCTGTTCGTGATCACCGCGGCGAATATGGCCGAGTATGCCGATCGCCTGTCGGCCGGTCAGAAGGCCCTGTTTGAAGCCTACCCGGACACCTTCCAGATGCCGGTCTACCAGACCCGTCGCGACTTTCGCTTTGCTGACAGCGTCTGCCAGGCAACCCTGGAGAACGCCCGTTCTGCACAGCTCGTGAACGACGGTGAGGGCGTGCAGGCCACCACTGGCGGTATCCTGTTCCCGTTCCCGAAAACCGGTCTGGAGCTGATGTGGACCTCGTCCTTCTTCACCTTCCGTCCGTTTACCGAGGAGCTGGTCTCCGACAACGCCTATGTGCTGTCCAACGGCAACATCAACTGGGGGCAGGTACGCTCGCGCAACTACGCCCCGAACCTGAAACCGGGTGTGCTCGGCAAGACCGAAGGTCCGTCGGCCTACTATCTGAACGAAACCCTGCTGCCGCAGCGTGATCGGGGTGAAATCAACACCGGTGTGGAATACTACAACCACGCTACCGAACCGCGTCAAAGCTGGCGTTATGATCCGGGCACCCGTCGTGTCCGTCAGTCGCCCGAATACGGGTATGACATGCAGTTCCCGGGCAGTGGCGGTTCGATCACCGTGGATGAGGTGCGGATCTTCAACGGCTCCGGTCAGCGCTACAACTGGAAGATCGTGGGCAAGCAGGAGATGTACGTTCCGGCCAACGCCTACCGCATTCACTCCAACGATGTGACCTACGACGAGCTGCTGCCGCCGAACCATGCCAACCCCGAGTTCATGCGTTACGAACTGCGCCGGGTCTGGGTGCTCGAGGCCAACCTGAAGGACAGCTACCGTCACCTGTACCCGACCCGTCACATGTACGTGGATGAGGACAGCTGGCTGATGGTCATGGCCGACAACTACGATGCACGTGGCGGCCTGTGGCGTACCTCGATGATCAACTACTTCTACGCCTATGAAGCCAATACCTGGCAGGCGGGAGTAGGTCTGTACCACGATCTGCAGGCCAAGAGCTATCTGGCCTTCAACCTGGTCAACGAGCAGCCCAACGGCTATACCCTCAACACGGGTAACCTGAGTGAGCGTGACTTTGGTCCGGAGGCTGCCCGCCGCTCGGGTCGCTGATTTCAGGCCATAACAAAACCCCGCCTGTCGCAAGACAGGCGGGGTTTTTTATTGGTTCATTGTGGCATGTCGGAGTGGCTGGCGAACGTTCCGTGCCGGGCCAGCGCATTGGTCTCACTCGATTCGAGAAAGGCCGGAATTGGCCGGGTCGCCTGGGGTGATCGCGAGTGACCAGCGCGCCGGTCAGTTGCCCTGGAAGTCGGGGCGACGTTTTTCCAGAAATGCCTGCATGCCTTCTTTCTGGTCGCGGGAGGCGAACAGCAGGGCATTGGCCTTGCGCTCCATGACCAGTGCCGCATCCAGCGAGGCGTCCATGCCGGCCAGAATGACCTCCTTGATCTGCTCTGCCGCCAGCGGCGGCATGCCGGCGATCAGTTTCGCCTGCTCCAGAGCGGTCGCAGCAACCTGATCGTCGTCAACCAGCTCGCTCACCAGCCCGGCCAGGTGGGCCTCCTCGGCACTGATTGGCCGGCCGGTCAGCGCCATTTGCATTGCCTTTGCCTTGCCTACGGCGCGCACCAGCCGCTGGGTTCCGCCAATGCCGGGCATGATGCCAATGCGGATTTCCGGTTGGCTGAAGCGTGCGCTGCGACCGGCAATGATGATGTCGGCGTGCATGGCCAGTTCGCAACCGCCGCCATAGGCGTAGCCGCAAACCGCGGCAATTATCGGCTTTGGGCAGTGCTGGATCGGTGCCCATACCCGCTCGGTATGCCGGCAAAGGATATCAATGGCACCGACATCGGCCATGCTCGAAATATCACCGCCGGCAGCGAACACCCGTTCGCCGCCGGTGAGGATGACACAGCGCGTTTGCGGGTCTGTCGCAACCTCGGTGAAGGCTCTGGAAAGCGCGGCTTGCAGCTCCAGGCTGAGCGCGTTGGTGACCGCCGGGCGGTTAAGCGTAAGGCGGGTAACAAAGGGGGCAGGTCGGTCAATCAACAGCACCGACTTAGCGCAATCGGTCATCGGAAGACTCCGGGCGGAGGGGGACATTGTGGCCGATTGTCTTCAGCTGCGGGTGGTAGCTCATCGTCCATTCAGACGAATCGCCGATGCCTGAGCGCCCATACAGTGACTTCATGAAACAAGCAGAGGAACCGTTCATGCAGTCAGTTAGTGCCTCCCTGGATTACACCGGCAAAGTTGTCGTCATCACCGGGGGAACGCGCGGTATCGGTGCGGGAATTGCCTGTGCGTTCCTGTCGGCCGGAGCGAATGTTGTGGTCTGCGGGCGCAGCGAGCCCGAGCAGCTGCCGTCAGTCGATGGTCGCAGTGCACGTTTTCTGAGTCTGGACGTACGTGACCCCGAGGCAACCGAGCAGGCTCTGGGCGCTGTCCATGAACATTACGGCCGCCTTGATGTGCTGATCAACAACGCCGGCGGCAGCCCCAATGCCGACGCCGCGACTGCCTCTCCGCGCTTCAGCGAAAGCATCATCAGACTCAATCTGCTGGCGCCGTTGAACCTGGCCCAGCAGGCCAACGCCATTATGCAGCAGCAGGCTGCTGGCGGGGTGATCGTGTTCATCGGCTCGGTTGCTGCCAGCCGGCCGTCGCCCGGAACAGCTGCCTATGGCGCGGCCAAGGCCGGGGTCGTTTCACTGGCCAGTTCGCTGGCGGTTGAATGGGCGCCGAAGGTCCGGGTTCTGAGTGTCAGCCCCGGTCTGATTCGTACCGAGCAGTCTCATCTGCATTACGGCGATGAAGAGGGTATTGCCGCGGTTGGCCGGACCATTCCGGCCGGACGCATGGGTGAGCCCGAGGATATCGCCAATGCCTGTCTGTATGCCGCCTCACCGATGGCGGCCTATTTCAGTGGTACCAACCTGCTGTTGCACGGCGGTGGAGAAGCACCGGCCTTTCTGGCCGCGTCCACTGCCGGCAAGGCGTGACCTAACGCGACCACGCCTTTGAGGCGTGTCTTGGAAAACAATCAGGAGAAGAACTTGGCTGATCAAGCACTCATCGACGAGGTTCAGGCCATGGTCGGACGCGAGTACGGTCGTGTCTATGCCTGGGACCGGGTTAACGCGCCGATGATTCGCCATTGGTGCGAAATCATGGGCATCGACAACCCCCTTTACACCAATCCGGAGTTTGCCCGGCAGCAGGGGTACGCTGACGTGGTGGCGCCACCGGGCATGCTGCAGGTGTGGGGCATGGGCGGTCTGGACCAGGAGAACTTCCCGGAGGGCTCCAGCACCGAAAACAACTTTGAGGTGCTCAAGGTCATTGAGCCCCACGGCTATCCGGCCGTGGTAGCGGTCAACTCCGACCTGTATTTCGACCGTCAGATCGTTGCCGGCGAGCGTCTTTACTTCACCAGCCGGCTCGACAGCGTATCCGAAGAAAAAACCACCCCGCTGGGAACCGGATTTTTCGTTACCGTGCTGATGACCTATTTCTCCCAGCAGGATGCTGGCGACGAGGAAGTCGGCCGCCAGCTGTTCAGGGTCTTCAAGTTCAAGCCGGCCCAGCGCCCACAGGAAAAACCGGCCGCCAAGCCGGCAGAGGCCAAGGCCATGAAGCGGCCGCTGCCCGGCGTCAGTGACGATACCCGATTCTTCTGGGAGGGCTGCGAAGCCGGCAAGTTGCTGATTCAGCGCTGCACCGATTGCCAGACCCTGCGTCATCCTCCGGCGCCGGTATGCATCAAGTGTCACAGCTTTGACTGGGACAGCATTGAGGCGTCGGGCAAGGGGCAGCTGTATTCCTTTGTGGTGATGCATTACCCGGAAGTACCGCCGTTTGACTACCCGAACCCGATAGGCCTGATCGAGCTGGACGAAGGCGTACGTCTGATCGCCGGCCTGGTTGGCGCCGATCCGGCAACGCTGGAGATTGGCCAGCGGGTGCAGGTTGAATTCCACCGCTTTGACGATCAACAGACCCTGCCGCAATTTCGCGTTGTTGCGGCCTGAGGAGGCGAGCATGGATTTTTCGTTGAGTGAAGATCAGCGTGCCATTGCCGAGATGGCAGGCAGCGTTTTCAGCGATTACTGCACAGACGAGCGCATGCGTGCGTTTGATCTCGAGGGCCAGCCGTTCATGGCCGAGCTGTGGCAAACCTGTATCGAGACCGGGCTGCATGCGCTGGCTATTCCGGAGGCGTTTGGCGGCTCGGGTATGGGCATGACCGACCTGCATTGTGTTCTGCGCGCTCAGGGCACGGCCCTGGGGCATGTGCCGCTGTGGCAGCACCAGCTGGCTGCTGCCTGCCTTGCCCGGTTCGCCGCAGACAGTCATGGCGACCTGATTGCCTCGGCCGCCCGGGGCGAGCAGCTGCTCAGCCTGTCTCTGAATGGCCTGTCGAACAGCCACGGGATTGGCCTGCAGCTCGATCAGCACGACGACTATCTGCTGCTCAATGGCAGCGTTGGCGCGGTCGATCTGGCAGCCCAGGCGGGTGCCGTGCTGGTTCTGGCACAGGGCGACGACGGCGTGCATCTGGTACTGCTTGACCCGCTGGCAGAAGGGGTCGAGCTGGTTTCTGCGACCTGGAACCACGGCCTCGGCGCCGCCGATGTGCACTGTCATGGCGTGTGCATCAAGGCCGATCAGGTCCTGCCGGCGCAGGCAGTCGGCTGGCTTGAGCAACGCGCGGTCGCGGCGGCTGCCTCGCTGCAGCTGGGTGTCAGTGAAGAACAGCTGCGTCGCACGGTCGCTTATGTCAGCGAACGTGTGCAGTTCGATCGTCCGATCGGCTCGTTCCAGGCGGTCCAGATGGGCATGGCCGATGCTCATATCGCCCTGGAGGCGCTGCGCAGCGCTCTTTACCAGCTCTGCTATCGCCTTGACAGCGCGTTGGCCAGTGAGGCCGAGGCCCTGTCGGTTCGCTACCTGAGCACCGAGGCTGCCCATCTGGTCGGTCATCGGGCCCAGCACGTCCACGGCGGTATCGGCGTCGATCTGACGTACCCGATTCACCGCTTCCTCTACTGGAGCCGTTATCTGAGCCTGGTGCTCGGCGGCTCGGCAGCCACTCTTGAGCGCCTTGGCGACTGGCTGGCCAACAATGACACGCTTGGATGGAAATATGACCTCGATGAAAACCAGAGCATTTGCTGAAACCCAGGTGGGCGAACACCTTCCCGAACTGGTGATTCCGGTCACCGTTACGCTGATCAATGGTGGCGCCATTGCCACCCGTGACTACTTTCCGGGCCACCACGATGTTGCGGCCGCCCGTGAACTGGGGTCACCACACATTTTCATGAATATTCTCACCACGACCGCACTGGCGCAGCGCTTTGTAGAACAGTGGAGCGGCCCGCTGGCGGTGTTCCGTGATATCCAGCTGAAACTGGGCGCGCCGAACTACCCGGGCGACACCATGACCTTCACCGGTGAAGTGGTCGAGCGCGATGAGGCCAGCCGGACACTGGTGGTCGCGCTGAAGGGTAAAAATTCCATGGGCAACCACGCGACCGGCAAGGTCACCGTGGTTCTGCCTGCGTAAGGAGAAGCAAGATGACTGATGCACTTGGCGGTAAGGCCGCTATTGTTGGCCTCGGTGCGACCGAGTTTTCCAAGAACTCCGGACGTACCGAATTGCGCCTGGCCATGGAGGCGACCCTGACGGCGCTTGCTGACGCCGGGATCGACCCTTCGGAAGTGGATGGCTTCAGCTCCTACTCGGTCGACAAGGTACCGGAGTACGAGATCGCCCGTCTGCTCGGCTGCAAGGAAGTCAAATTTTTCTCGCAGGTGCCGCACGGTGGCGGGGCGGCCTGTGGTCCGGTCATGCACGCGGCCATGGCGGTTGCCAGTGGTGTGGCCAAGACCGTAGTGGTCTATCGGGCGATGAACGAGCGTTCCTGGTATCGCTTCGGTACCGGCAGTTACGGGTTTGGCGCGACACCGATTTTCGATAACGTCAATTACGGCTGGTACATGCCGCACGGCTTTCATACCCCTGCGGCTTGGGTCGGCATGTTTGCCCGTCGCTACATGCACGCCTTTGGCGCGACCTCGGAAGACTTCGGTCGGGTCGCGGTTGCCGCCCGCGATTTTGCGGCAACCAACCCCGCGGCGTTCTTTTATGAGAAGCCGATCACCCTTGAGGAGCACCAGCAATCGCGCTGGATCTGCGAGCCGCTGCACCTGCTGGACTGCTGCCAGGAATCCGATGGTGCGGTGGCGATGGTCATCACCTCTGTTGAGCGCGCCCGCGATCTGCAGCAGAAGCCGGTGATCATCAAGGGCGCCTCGCAGGGGATCGCCGACGGTCAGCAGAGCATGACCTCGTTCTATCGCGAGGACATCACCGGTTTGCCGGAAATGGATGTGGTCGCCCGCGAGATCTATCGTCAGGCCGGCATCGGCCCGGATGCGATTCAGACAGCGGTTATTTATGACCACTTCACGCCGTTTGTACTGCCGCAACTGGAGTCGTTCGGCTTCGCTGATCGTGGTGAAGCCAAGGAGTTCATTCGTGCCGGCCATCACGCCCGTGGCGGTCGCCTGCCGATCAATACCCACGGCGGTCAACTTGGTGAAGCCTACATCCACGGTATGAACGGTATTGCCGAGGGTGTTCGCCAGGTACGTGGCAGTTCGGTAAACCAGGTGGATAACGTCGAGAACGTGCTGGTAACAGCCGGTACCGGCGTGCCAACCAGTGGCCTGATTCTGGGTGTAGCCTGAGGAGATCAGCATGTACGTTGACCTGACACCGGCGCAGCACAAGCTGCGCCTGGAAGTTCGTGACTACTTCAAGAGCCTGATGAACGACGATCTGCGTCGTGAGTTGCGGGGGGAAGAGGGCAGTGCTACCTCTCACCGGCTGGTACGGCAGATGGGCAAGGATGGCTGGCTGGCGGTTGGCTGGCCGAAGGAGTT
Source organism: Halopseudomonas sp. MFKK-1 (assembly GCF_027474385.1). Classification (NCBI taxonomy): domain Bacteria; kingdom Pseudomonadati; phylum Pseudomonadota; class Gammaproteobacteria; order Pseudomonadales; family Pseudomonadaceae; genus Halopseudomonas; species Halopseudomonas sp. MFKK-1. The sequence continues at coordinate 3,259,735 of NZ_CP114836.1, read as the reverse complement.
TGGCGGTCAGGGCTACGGCCCGACCGAGCAGCTGATCTTCTTCGAAGAGGCCAATATTGCCGGCGCACCACTGCCGTTCGTGACCATCAGTACCGTTGGACCCTCGTTGATGACCTATGGTACCGAGGAGCAAAAGGAGACGTTTCTGCCGGGCATTGCTGCCGGGGAAATCCATTTTGCCATTGGTTACTCGGAGCCGGGCGCCGGCTCTGACCTGGCTACTTTGAAGACCAGTGCGCGGGTCGAGCCCGACCACTTTGTGGTCAACGGCAATAAGCTCTGGACCTCCGGGGCTCACTCTGCCGACTATATCTGGCTGGCTGCGCGGACCAATCCCGAAGAGCTGCGTCACAAGGGAATATCGATCCTGATTGTCGACTGCAAGAGCGAGGGCTTCTCCAACACGCTCATCCCGACCTGCAGCAACCCGACCGCGGCAACCTACTATGACAACGTCATTGTGCCGCGAACCCGCCTGGTCGGTGAGCTGAACAAGGGATGGCAGCTGGTCACTGCCCAGCTCAACCACGAACGTCTCGGACTTGGCTCATGGGCTGATCGGGTAGTGGGCATGTTCCGCAAGGTGTATCTGTGGGCCCGGGCCAAGGATGAACAGGGACGCTGCGCGATGGATCATGCCTGGGTGCGTTCGCTGTTGGCTGAATGCTATGCCCGGTTGGAGGCGATGCGCCTGATCAACTTCCGCATTGCGGCGGATCTTGAGGCCGGCCAGATGGACGTCGCGCTGGCCTCGACCACCAAGGTGTACGGTTCGGAATCGGCTGTGGAGATTTTGCGCAAGCTGACCGAAGTGGTCGGTGCCAATGGCCTGATTCGTGACGGCAGTGCTGCGGCGTTTCTGCTTGGCGAGCTGGAATATGACGTGCGTGCCTGTGTCACCCTGACCTTTGGTGGCGGCACCAACGAGATCCAGCGTGAGCTGGTGGCGCAGTTCGGCCTGGGTATGCCGCGCTCGCGTTAAGTGTAGTAACCACAGCGGGGCCCCAAACAGGGCTGCCGCTGTGGTTGTCTTCAGACTTCCCCTTCGTCAAGTGCCCAAGTGCAGGTGCTCAGTAGCCTGCCTGGCTATCGATGACACCATTCAACTCGGCACCTGATGCAAAGCACAGAAGGTTGTCGATAAATGCCTCGCTCATGCGCTGCTGGCTGAGAGGGCTATTCCAGGAAATGTGGGGGCTTAGCTGTACCTGCGGGTGCTGGTAAAGCCAGTGACCTGCCGGCAATGGCTCAGGGTTTGCCACATCAAGGGAGGCGCGGGCAATTTGCCCGCTATCCAGATGCTCCCTCAGGGCCCGGGTATCGACCAGGGTGCCACGTGATACGTTGATCAGGTGGCTGCCGCGCTTCATCAGCGACAGTCGGTCTGCGCTCATCAGTCCTTCGGTCAGGGCGGTTGCAGGAAGCGCCAGTACCAGATGGTCCGCCGTTGTGATCAGCTCATCGATGTCGGTTACGGATTCGACGCCTGCCATACCTGCAGGACGATAGGTGCGCATGGTGACCCGTACCTTCATGTCAAACCCGAGAGCCCTGCGAGCAATGGCCTGGCCAATGTTGCCAAAGCCAAGTATCCCCAGTGTTTTACCCTCCAGCGTATCCAGCTGCGCCATGCACCAGTGCGGTGGTGGCTGGGTGACCCAGCTGAACGGCAGATTCTTGGCCTGCGCGAGTATCATCGCCATAACCCACTCGGCGATGGGCGCGGTAGTCGCCCCCCTTGAACAGGTCACCTGCCTGCCGTGAAGCAGCTCCAGCGGATAGTCGTCAATCCCCGTGCCCAGCACATGAATCCAGCGAATCTCCGGGTGCCGGGCCAGTAGCTGCCCCAGCGCCTGACTGGCTCCCGGGGGGGCGAGGACCGCATCTACCGCCCCCAGGCTGGCTATCTGGCCAGGGGGCGGCAGGGTCAGGATGTCTGCGTCTGGAACAGCGGCCTGAATGGCCTCGCGCATGGCTGGAAGGTCAAACAGCATCACAACGCGCATGACTTACTCCTCAAGCAAAACACGGCCCAGTTGAACATCACCCTCGATGGTGGTGCGGTTTATGCGCCGGCGTACGCCGGGAGGGGTGCCGGTCGCACAATGCATGGCGCGCCAGTTGTCCCAGAGCACCATGTCTCCCGGTTGCCACTGATGGAAATAATGGAATTGCGGGTCGCGAGTATGCGCCACCAGGCGTTCCAGCAATTCAATCGACTCATCGTTGGAAAGGCCGGCCTTGTAGGGGGTGATCACCCGATCGAGGAACTGCTCGACGATGCCCAGAACTTTCATTCCGGTCACCGGATGGGTCATGACCATGGGATAAACCGACTCGGGGAAGTCGGGAAACTTCACATCCGCGGGTTTCTTCGGGCTGTGCGGGCCCGGTTCATATCCATCCAGGTCCACATAGCGCATGTGTCTTCGTTGCATGCTGAAGGCATAGGACACTTCAAGCCTGGCAATCAGCTCCCTGGTTTTGTCATCCAGTGCATCGTAGGCCTTTGCCAGATCGCCGAACCCGGTCAATCCGCCTTCGCCGGCGACTTCGACGGCTGTAAGCACGGCGCCGTGGTTGGGTTTTCCGGTGTAGTGCAGATCGATATGCCAGTCCAGTCGGCCGACAATGGTTTCTCCCTTGTATATCGCGGTCATCGACTTGTCCTTGTCGCCACCGCTTTCGATCTCGAACAGCTCGGGATAGGCTTCTGATCGCGTCGCCTTCAGGGGATGCAGGGCCAGAGGGCCAAAGTGCCGACTGAATGCGATCTGGTTTTCAGGGGTAATATCCTGGTTACGGAAGACCAGAACACCGTATTGATGCCAAAGGGCAATCAGTTGTTTCCGCTCTGCCTCTTGCAGCGGGCGGGTGATGTCGAAGCCTTGAATTTCAACGCCAATATTGTCCAGCGGCTTAACCGTCAGTTTCATGGTTTTTCTTCCTCAGCTCAGAACGGTTGGATCGCGACGAAGCTCACGACGGGCCATTGCTTCCCAGAGAAATGGAAAGCCGTTTGCGTCCGGCAGGCCGATCTGTGCGATTACCTCCTCGGCCAAGGGCTCTGCACCACCGGCAAGGCGAACCTCATAGGCCCGTCGGCAGCGCCACTCGAGCGTCGCAGCTCGCAGGTGCGCCTGGCGCAGATCACGCCCTACGACGAGCGCGCCATGGTGCGCGAGTAAGGCCCACTTTGCGTCACCCAGTGCTTCGACTGCGGTCATACTGGTGGCCTTGTTCTCGAAGGTGCCGAGATACTCGTTGTAATTCGGCAGCTCTGAGCCGCAGTAGGCACCAGCCTGGTCATAGATCGGCGGGGTTTCTTGCAAGTTGGCCCAGATACCACTCCATTTGGGATGGTTGTGAACGACGACGTTGACATCGGGACGGGCATCATGCAGCTGCAGGTGCAGACCAATGGCGGGAGTGGTATTCCAGTGGCTGTCCAGGATGTTGCCGTGCTGGTCCAGGGTGATGATATCGCTGGCTGTCACTTCGTCCCATGTGAGCTCCCACGGATTGGTCAGTATGCTGCCGTCCGGTTGGCGAACCGTTATGTGGCCTGCGATATGGTCGTTCCAGCCTTCAGCGAACAGCATGCGGCACATCAGTGCCACCTCGGCCTTTGGTGTCAGGTCGGGAAGCAGCGCGCGCTCGCCTCTGCGCGGAGCGAACTTCTCGAACATGGCTTTATTCAAATGCTCTGTCTTCAACACGGGGGGTTATCCTTTTGGCTGTGTGTGTTGAAGGATGCTAAGGAGTGGCCGGCGCCGGGCATTGGAAGGTTTGGCCAGTTAACAGGCCTGAGTGGCCAGAGATGGTCTACAGCAGGCGGCTTCTGAATTCTCGCGGCGTTATGCCGGTCCATTTCCTGAACGCCTTGAGAAATCCGGAGTGATCGCAGTAGCCCAGTTGAAAGGCCAGCTGGGTGACTGACAGGGTCGGATCGCTGAGACCGCGACGGGCATGGATTTCACGGACCCGGTCAATGATCTGCTGGTACTGCCAGCCCTCCGACTGCAGTTTGCGTCTCAATGTCCTTGGGCTGCAGCAGAGTTGGGCGGCAGCCTGATCGGCATTTGGCGGGTTGGCAGGGTCCTTGACGATCAGCGGCCATACCCGCCAGGCCATGTTTCCCCCCATGCGCCGGATGCTGTGCTCCGCGCACATTGCCTCATAGAGTCTGGCGCTCTGTGGGCTGGCGTTCGGCATCGGTGCATCGAGGACTGCTGCGTCGAAGAACAGCTGGATAACCGGTGTATCGAACTGGGGCTCGCAGTTGAAAATGGCCCGGTACTCGCTTGCGTGATTGGGGGCGGGATAGTCGCAACGAAGCCTTGTTACCGGTAAGGGCTGACCCAGTACCCATCGAGCGGTTGCCATGATATTGGCCAGCAGTTCTTCAACGGCCAGCAGCCGAAGGGGCCCCAGGTCTTCGTTCAGGTTGACCTGATAGCAGCCCTGACCGTCTATTTCGCTGAAGGTCGTGATGATCGAATGTCCGGAAAAACGACCGGGGTAGTTTTGGTACTTCAGTCCGGTGGTGTTTGCCTCGCGAAAGGTCGAGCAACTGAGCATCAGAAAGGCAAGCTGGTCATAGGTTGCCAGCGATCGCTGATAGCCCAGCTTGAGCCCGAGCCCCGGATCTCCCGTCTTCTCCATGGCGTCCAGGAGCAGTGCCGTGTGGGTCCGGCTGCTTACCGGCATGTCCATGGATTTGAGATCGTCCAGGCCGTGCGCTGATCGGAGTGCGTCGGTATCAACGCCTTGGTGCGCAAGGAAATCCAGCAGCCAGAAGATGTAGCGCGCATCCGTGTTCATGGATCACTCGTCAATGCAGAAGAGCCAGCGCTCGGGCCACGCAGGCCGCTTGCATGCGCCGAGCGGCACGGAGTTCGGCGGCTGCTAGGGCAGCAGCCTGGCTACCGGCAGGGGACCGCTGGGGCACAGGGACTGGCTGCCAGCGCAGCGCGGCTGATCATACTGCGCCAGCGGCGAGTTGAGCGCGGCGGTCATCAGCATCAGCAACAACGCTGCGGCACTGCCACAAATCCAGAGATGGAGTCGTGATCTGTTCATGCTAAGGCCCTCTTCTTGAGATTGTATGAGCCAATTGGGGTATTCAGATAAGGCGGTATTTTGCCGATCCGACAAGTCTGTACCTCGTCCAAACGGGTTAGGTACGGCTTCTGGCGACGAACGGTTGGTATCGTCTGCTTGGACGATGTTGCTGCACTGGCGAGTTTTCACAATCGGGTGAAAACAAGAAAAGGAAAAGCCAGATGCACAATGGATCTTGCGCGGGTATCGCCCTGGTGACAGGCGCCAGCCGAGGTGTTGGCGCCGGGATAGCCGAGGCGCTTGGCGCACTTGGCATGACGGTTTACCTGAGTGGCCGTACATTGTCCGGTATTGGTACCGACTCGGTTGGCGGGCAGCGGCTGAGTGGCAATCTTGAGGCCAGCGCGGCGGCTGTCAGTGATGCCGGCGGTCACGGCATCGCGGTGCAATGCGATCACGCTGACGATGCACAGGTTGCTGCGTTGTTCGAGCGTATCGAGCGTGAGCAGGGGCGGCTTGATCTGCTGGTCAATAACGCCACCTTCCTTCCTCCGCAGCTGACTGCGCCGGGGCCTTTCTGGGAAAAGCCGCTGGCCATGTCACAGATGCTCGACGTTGGGCTGCGCTCGGCTTACGTTGCCAGTTACTGCGCCATGCCGCTGCTGTTGCGCAGCACACAGGGCCTGATCGTATTTATCTCCAGCTTTGGCGCCAACTGCTATATGCACGGCCCCGCGTACGGGGCGCAGAAAGCCGGCTGCGACAAAATGGCAGCTGATATGGCGGTCGATCTTGAGTCGACACCGGTCAAGGCTGTATCGCTCTGGCTCGGACTGCAAAAGACCGAGCGCAGCGCCCTGGCTGGCGCTGATGACAACGTTGATTACGCGGCTTTTCTTGAGCGTGCGGAGACACCGCAATTCACCGGCAGGGTAATCCACTCATTGTGGAGCGACCCCGAGCTTGAGCGTCTTAACGGCCACACGCTGATTGTTGCCGAGCAGGCTCTGGCCTATGGCCTGCGAGATACGGATGGCCGGCAGCCGGCCTCGCTACGACAGCAATTGGGTGCGCCGCCGGCGGTGCATCCGGCCAGGGTGGGCTGAGCATGGACGACATTCTGCAACGTTTGCAGCGGCTGGAGGATCTGGAGGCGATTCGCGCCCTCAAACACCGCTATCTCAACGCCTGTGACCGCAAGGATGTGCAGGTCATTACTGACTGCTTTGCCGAGGGCGAGATCTGGATCGACTTTGGTCCGATCGGCACCTTCCGTGATCGTGAGGCGTTCATCCAGGTGTACCGGGAGATGGCGTGTCAGCCGCAGGTAATCGACCTGCACCACGCAGCCAACCCGGAAATCACGCTGGAGTCGGACAACACCGCCAGCGCTTGCTGGGCCATTTATTACTTCAATCTTGATGCCGACAGCGGGCTTACACGCCAGCTGGGCGGCACCTATCAGGACCGTTATCGCAAAAGCGAGGGCCGCTGGCAGATCGTGGAAACGGTCTGCCGTCTGCACTCGGTGGTAACCGGTCGCAGCCTTGGAGAACCGCATGAGCAGTGATACCAGCACCCAGGTGCAGGGCGCCTTTGTGCCCGTACAGATTGGCCCGTTGCAACTGAAAAACCGCTTTATCAAGGCCGCCACCAATGAAGGCATGTCGCCCAATGGTGTGCCATCACGGCAGCTGGTGCAATTCCACGCCGGTATTGTTGCTGGTGGCGCGGCAATGACCACCGTTGCCTACTGTGCGGTAAGCGATGACGGCTGCACCTTGCCCAACCAGATTCAGCTTAATGAGCAAACTCTGCCGCACCTGCGTGCGCTGACCGATGCGGTGCACCGCGAAGGCGGCGCGGTCTCGGCACAGATCACCCACGGCGGCTGTTTTGTCTTTACCCCCCAGCCCGGTCAGCGCCGGCCCTTGTCGGCCAGCGGCGGCTTCAACAAAATCGGGTTGATGAGCGGTATGTTCTTCAAGCGCCAGATGACCCGCGCCGATATGCAGCGTATTGCCGCCGATTTTGCACGCGGAGCACGGCTCGCGCAGCAGGCCGGCTTTGATGCTGTAGAGATTCACATGGGCCACGGCTACCTGCTGAGCCAGTTTCTCTCGCCGCTGTACAACAAGCGCACCGATGAATACGGCGGCTCCCTGGAAAATCGCCTGCGCTTTCCCCGCGAAGTGCTGCGCGCCGTGCTGGATGCGGTGGGGCGCGAGATGGCGGTGCTGTGCAAATTCAGCATTACCGAGGGCGTGCGCGGCGGAAACCACATTGAGGAAGGGGTTGCCATTGCCAGGGCGCTCGAAGCGGAAGGCGCCCATGCGCTGGTGCTGAGCGCGGGGATGAACGCCGAGTCCATCACTACCATGTTTGGCTCCTCCTTCCCGCCGGAGAACCGAGCGGTGGTCACCAATCCGATCATGAAACTGGCCATGTACCTGCAGCAGCGGTTCGAGAAGCCGCGTGAGTTCAAGCCGCTGTATTTGCTCAAGTATGCGCGCCAGATTCGCGCTGCGGTAAATGTGCCGCTGGCCTATCTCGGTGGCCTGACCTCCGCCGAGGGGGTTTCCACCCTGTGCGACGAAGGGTTCGACCTGATGGCGATGGGACGGGTGTTGATTCACGACCCGGCTTGGGTGCGCGACCTGCAGCACGGTGCATTGACGCAGAGCGGCTGCACGGCCTGCAACCGCTGCGTGGCCATGATGTACACCGAGGGCGGGACCTCCTGTGTGCTTGGGCGCGCGGGAGATCCGGTGCTGAACAGCTTGCCGGCGGCGAGCTGAATTCCCCCCCCCATTACTATTTCGATGCAGGAGTTTGCATGAGCGAAGACGTGCGTTATTCACCGGGGAGAGCGGTGTCGGAGGCACAGGTTGGCCATTGGGACATGGAAACCGATGTGCTGGTTGTTGGCTTTGGCGCGGCGGGTGCCTGTGCGGCCATCGAGGCGCGTAACGCCGGGGCTGATGTGGTAGTTCTGGAGGTTGCGGGTGCCGGTGGTGGTAGCGCCGCACTTTCGGGCGGTGAGGTGTATGTCGGCGGTAACGGCGGTACTGACGTGCAGCGTGAGCACGGCTTCAGTGACAGTACGGATGATCTGCGCCGTTACCTGATGATGTCGGGCGGTCCGGCTGCCGACGCCGAGCGGGTAGATGTCTATGCCGAGAACGCCGTGCAGCACTTCAATTGGCTGCGCGCACTGGGGGTGCCTTTCAAGGGTACCTATCTGCCGGGCAAGTGGATTGAACCGCCGACCGACGACACGCTTCTGTGGTCGGGCAACGAGAAAGCCTGGCCCTGGAGTGCCGAGGCGCAACCGGCGCCGCGCGGGCACACCGTACAGTTCACCGGCTGGGGCGGCGGTCAGCTGTTGATGAAGGTCTTGTGTGATCAGGCGGTGGCGCTGGGCGCCCAGTTGCATTGCAACAGCCGGGCCCTGGCACTGGTGATTGGCGAACACCGGCGTGTGGTTGGCGTTGTGGCGCGCCAGGATGGCCAGATTCGCTATCTTCGAGCGCGCCGTGGCGTGATCCTTTGCGCAGGCGGGTTCATCTGCAATGCCGACATGGTCCGCCGTTTCGTTCCGTCGGCCCTGGATTGCCAATTGCCGGTCACCGGTGGCAATGATGATGGCTCCGGCATTCGCATGGGCATCAGTGTTGGTGCCGCCACGCTGAACATGCAGGAATTTTTCGCGACGCTGCCGTTCTTTCCGCCGGCGTCGCTGGTCAAGGGAATCTTCGTAAATGGCCACGGCCAGCGTTTTGTCAACGAGGACAGTTACCACGGCCGGGTCGCCCACGCAGTGTTGCGGCAGTCTCAGGGCCGCGCCTGGCTACTGGTCGATAACGAAATATTCGGTCGACCGATTCTGCAGGAAGATCTTGAGATTGCTGCCGTTGGTGAAAGCTGGGAGGAGGTCGAACAGGAGCTTGGGCTGCCTGCCGGCGCGCTTGTGCACACGGTAGAGGAGTTCAACCGCTATGCCGCTGCCGGTGAGGACCCGCATTTTCACAAGAGCGAGGAGTGGCTGCGACCGCTTACGGAGCCGCCATTTGCCGCCCTGAGCTATTGCAAGGGTGACTTCCAGGCGCACGCCTTCACCCTGGGCGGGCTGGCGACAAAACCCACCGGTGAGGTGCTTGACGCTGACGGTGAAACCATTACCGGGCTCTATGCCGCCGGCCGAACTGCCTGCGGCCTGCCTCGCTGGGGGGAGGGTTACAGCTCCGGTCTTTCGCTTGGCGACTCCACATTCTTTGGCCGCATGGCCGGCCGCAGCGCAGCTGCACTGTCGAGCTGAGCTGTTTACGGCGTCGTCCGGACGGACGACGCCGGTCGCCGGTCGCCCTCGTAGAGTCGCTAACACACTTTGTCTCCCCGGGTCTGGCCCGGATGTAACAGCGAGCAGGTATAGCATGAACGAGTTGGAAGAGTTTCGCGCCGAAACCCGGGCCTGGCTTGAAGCCAATTGCCCAGCGTCGATGCGCACGCCGATGCCGTCAGAGGAGATGGTCTGGGGTGGGCGCAATGTCGAGTTTTGCAGTGAAGACCAGAAGCTCTGGTTCGAGCGGATGAGAGACAAGGGCTGGTTTTGCCCGGATTGGCCGGTTGCCTACGGCGGTGGTGGTCTGGATGTGCGCCGCAGCGCCATTCTGGATGCCGAAATGCGGCGCCTGCACTGTCGTCCACCCCAGATTAATCTGGGTATCTGGATGCTTGGCCCGGTGTTGCTGGAGTATGCCAGCGAGGAGCAGAAACAGCGTTTTCTGCCGCCGATGGCGCGTGGTGAAATTCGCTGGTGCCAGGGGTTCTCCGAGCCCAATGCCGGTTCGGATCTGGCCAGCCTGCGCACGACGGCAGTGCTTGATGGCGACGATTACGTGATCAACGGCACCAAGATCTGGACCTCCTACGGCAACAAGTCCGACTGGATGTACGCATTGGTGCGCACGGGCCCCATGGTGCCCAAGCAGAAGGGTATCAGCCTGATTGTGCTGGATATGACGTCGCCTGGTGTTAGCGTCTCGCCGATTGATCTGATCAGCGGAAAGTCCTCTTTCTGTCAGGTGTTCTTTGACAATGTTCGGGTACCGCGCTCGCAGCTCATTGGTGAAATTAACGACGGCTGGAAGCTGGGCAAGGCCCTGCTGCAGCACGAACGCCGTGCCATGTCCCGGTTCAGTGAGTCGGCACTGCCTACCCACTTTGACCTGGATGAATACGTCAAGCGCTGTCTGCCGGCGCCGCAAGATGCTGACGAAGTTGCACTTCAGCAGCGGGCTGTTGCCTGTCTGATGGATGAGCAGGCTTTCAGTCTGACCAATCGCCGGATGATCGACAGCCTCAGCGCCCGTCAGGACGTCTCCGGTCTGATGGCTATCTCCAAACTGGTGCATACCGAGCAGGAACGCGAGAAGTTCGAAATCCTGCTGCAGTTGCTGGGCAATCAGTCCATGGGCTGGAGCGGTGACGGATTCGCCAGTCGTGATCTCGATCTGACCGGGGCCTGGTTGATGAGCTTTGCCCAGACCATTGCCGGCGGCTCGTCGGAAGTACAGTTGAATGTCATCGCCAAGCGGGTGCTTGGCCTGCCGGACCCGGTCCAGGGAGTGCGCTCATGAGCCTGATCTACAACGAAGACCAGCAGCAGTTGCTGGACAGTGCGCAGGACTTCCTGGCGGCACGCTCCCCGGTGGCTGCCCAACGCGCCCTGCGCGACGCCGACGCGGCCGTTGGCTTTGACCCGCAGGTCTGGCAGGGGATGGTTGAACTGGGTTGGTCCGCGGTCGCCTTCGCCGAGGACCAGGGCGGGCTCGACTTCGGTTTTGCCGGCTTTGCGCCGATTTTCGAGCAGATCGGTCGTCACCTCAGTGCGTCCCCCTTGCTAAGCAGCGTGGTGTTGTGCGGCAGTCTTATCGAACAACTGGGCAGTGATAGTCAGACGCAGGGCCTGCTGCCGGGTCTGATCGCGGGCGAACAGCGCTGGGCGCTGGCTCTCGAAGAAGCCGACCGCCACCAGCCGGATCTGTGCGATACCCGTGCGATCAGAACCGATAGTGGTTACCGGCTCAGTGGCTGCAAGAGCTGGGTAATCGATGGCCTGGAGGCCGACGGCTGGCTGGTGATTGCGCGCCTCGAAGACGGTCAGCGCGGGGTATTCGCCGTACCCGCCGGTACGGCTGGCATGACGCTGCAGCGTCGGCAGATGATTGATGCGCGCAATATGGCGCAACTGCTGCTTGAAGACGCAGCGGTGGACGCATCTGCACTGCTCGCCAGCGACCAATTCGAGGCGGCACTCGAGCTGACGCTGGATCGCGGTCGAGCCTGTCTTGCAGCCGAGCTGCTTGGCTGCTGCGAAGCGGTCTTTGCCATGACCCTTGAGTACCTGCGCACCAGGGTGCAGTTCGATGCCCCAATAGGCAGCTTCCAGGCGCTGCAGCACCGGGCGGCGCGACTGTATGTCCAGCTGGAGCTGATGCGCAGCAGCGTGATGGCAGCCTTTGAGGCGCTGGATCGTAATCAGGTCGACCCGGCTCAACGCCGACAACTGGTGAGTCTGGCCAAGTGGAAAGCCAATGAAGCGGCCCAGCTGATCAGCAACGAAGCGATCCAGATGCACGGAGGCATTGGCGTGACCGATGAATACGACCTGGGGTTGTTCCTCAAGCGTATTCGCATGGCGCAGTCTCAGCTCGGGCACAGTGCCTTTCATGTATCGCGCTATGCCGGCGTGCGGCTGAGCTAGCCGCAAACGGGTTGCAGTACCAATAAAAGCAACAAGACTCAGGCTACCCAGATGACAGACAAGAACACTTTTTTGACTACTGCTCGTGCCAGCATTGGCCAGTTGCTGCACGACCAGTCTCCCTTTGCGCTCGATACGGCTGCCGACGGCAGCAAGCGCTTTCGTAATGCGCCGACCACTCTGGTGGAAGCAATTCAGGCCGGTCGTCGCCATGGCGACGTGCCATTTCTGCTGTGGCAGGATCAGCGCTATACCGTCAGTAGCTTCTTTGCGGCCGCCGATCAGTTGACGGCGGCGCTGCAGCAGACACTGGGTCTGCAGCCCGGCCAGCGGGTAGCGATAGCCATGCGCAATCGTCCCGAGTGGATGATTGCCTTTGTCGCCTGCGTACAGGCGGGCCTTGTGCCGGTGCCGCTGAACAGCTGGGGCCTGCATGACGAGTTGTTGTACTGCATCGAGGATGCGGATGTTGCGCTGCTGATCTGTGACCTTCCACGCTGGCAGCAGGTCATCGACGACTTGCCCGAGCGCACCCGGGTGCTGCTGGTTGACGGCATCGGTGACGAGCCGGTGGCGGCCCAGTGGGCACCCATGATGGCGCTGCCTTCCGCGCCGCCCACGCTGCACCAGCCGGCGCCGGAGGATGACGCCCTGATCCTTTATACCTCGGGGACGACCAGCCGCGCCAAGGGCGTGGTGTCGACCAACCAGGCGCTGGGTCAGGCACTGTTTGCGCTGGACTATCAGGGCGCAATGGCCGCCATGAGTTCGCCTGAGCGAATCAAGCCGATCATGGCGTCGGGGCTGCAGCCCACGGCACTGCTGTGTTTCCCGCTGTTTCACGTCAGCGGTCTGCATGCTCAGTTCCTTAGCATGCTACGCAACGGTCGGCGCATGGTCATCATGTACAAATGGGATGTGGAGGAGGCGCTGCGGCTGATCGAAACCGAGCGTTGCACTCAGTTCAATGGTGCACCGGTGATGATGCAGGAGCTTCTGGCTCATCCGCGCTTTGATTCCGAGGCAACCGCAAGCCTGTTTTCCCTTGGGCTTGGTGGCGGTGCTGCCTCCTCGGCGCTGCTGGAGCGGCTGCTGAGTGTGAAACCGCAGGCAATGGTTGGGACCGGCTACGGCATGACCGAGGGTAATGGTATTGGCGCCGCCCATGCCGGAGATCAGTTTGTACTGTTCCCGACTACCGCGGGATGGCCACTTCCGATTGTTGATATGTGCATTGGCGAATCGCCTGAGCAGCCTTTGCCTGCCGGCAGCGAAGGGCCGATATGGTTGCGCTCGCCGGCGATGATGCGGGGCTACTGGAACCGCCCGGAGGAAACCGCCGCAACCCTGAATAACGGCTGGCTGTTCAGTGGCGATGTCGGCTGCCTGGACGACAATGGCATGATCCGCATTACCGACCGTATCAAGGACATCATTATTCGCGGTGGCGAAAATATCTCGGCACTGGAAGTGGAGCAGGTGGCCGCCGCACACCCGGCCGTAATCGAGGCTGCTGCCTTTGCCTGCCCGGATAGCCGTTTTGGCGAAGTGGTCGGTCTGGCAGTGTACCGCAACGGAGAACTGGAGCCCGAGCAACTGCAGGCGTTCATGGCTGAGCACCTGGCAGCCTACAAGATTCCCGAGCGTATCTGGTTCGCCGACCAGCCGTTGGCCCGCAACGCGACCGGCAAGCTGCAGAAGCCGGTGATCAAACAGGCACTGGGGATCTAGCATGGGGCTTCTGGACAATCGCGTTGCAGTGATTACCGGCAGCGCCATGGGCATTGGTCGCGGTATGGCTGAAGCCATGCTGGAGGCCGGAGCCGGCGTGATGCTTACCGATATCAATGCGCAGGCACTTGCCGCTACCGAGGCGGAATTGAATGAACGTCACCCGGGGCGGGTGGCCAGTCGGGTGGTGGATGTCACCGATCGGTCGCAGGTAATCGCCATGGTGGACGCAGCTCATGCTCACTTCGGACGGCTTGATGCACTGGTCAACAACGCCTGGAAGGCCGGTCGGCTGACCCGGCTGGAAAAGCTGACCGATGAGCAGCTGCGCGGCGGCTATGACATGGCGGTGATGGCGGCATTCTGGGCCATGCAGGCGGCGTTGCCATACTTTCGCCAGCAGGGAGGCGGGCGGATTATCAACCTGTGCTCGCTCAATGGAGTGAACGCGCATATGTACAGTGGCGACTACAATGCCGCCAAGGAGGCCCTGCGCAGTCTGACCCGCACCGCGGCGCGCGAGTGGGCGGTTGATCAGATCTGCTGCAACATTATCTGCCCGGGGGCGGCAAGCGCTGCCTATCAGCGCTTTGCCGAGGCCAACCCGGATAATGCCAGGGCCATGGCGGCCGCCAACCCCATGGGGCGTGTAGGAGACCCAAAGGACGATATCGGTCCGGTGGCGGTATTCCTCGCCAGCGACGCTGCCCGCTACCTTACCGGGAACACCCTGTTTGTTGACGGCGGTTCGCATATCAACGGCGTTAGTTGGGCACCGCAGCCGGCAGAATAGAGCTGCGCAGCCTTGACGGCGGGGCAGTCGCCACTTAGCATCGCCCGGTCGAAAAATGATATGCCGGTGTGGTTATTCCGGCACTCGTGCCCACGCGGGAATTAGTCTGTTTTCAGAACCCACAGCATCACCCTGTTCCATCCGGGGGAGATGCCGTGTGCCGCCTCCGCTGCCCATGCACTCCCGGACCTTCTGAGGAGTTCATGCACATGCACAGTAAACGCGTCATCATCGTTGCTCAGGTTTTCATCTCCGGGATGATGGCCTTTCTTATGACCGGCTTTTTCAGCTTTCTGAATTTGGGATTCAGCGTTAAAGCGCTGGGCACTTGGGCTGCTGCATTTGTCGTCGCCTGGCCCGTTGCCTTTTGCCTGTCGCTGCTGGTGTCGCCACTGGCCTTCATGCTGGCTGGCCGACTTGCCGGTCCCGGGCGGGACTGAGCTATCGACAACAGGAGGCGGCCGTGCTGGGGGGGCGGGACTAGCTGCGTCCCCCGGCGCGGCCCAAGAGCGAGAGGCCGCGTAGCGCAGGCACTCAGGGAGGGATGCTGGTCAGCGTATGCGATAGATCAAAAAAAACCGACACGGAGGAGAACCCGTGCCGGCAAAAAACAGCGTTTGCACGCTGTGCGTGGTCGCAAAGCCGGTCGCGCAGCTTCACCACTAACGGAGGCATGGCGAATACGCCATGTTTGTATTGTGACCGTGTGGTCGCGCCGGCGAATCCTCTATAGAGACTAGAGCGTATGGACCAGGACGCGGCCGCTGTTCACAGCGCAAGTACCGCGTCGGTGGCCGAGCGCAAGGCGCCCTCGATATATCCCACCTCGTTACAGTCGCCAATCCGGCTGACAGCAATACCGGACCTGGCCAGTTGCTCGGCCAGATCGCCCTGCGGAGCCGCCCCAAGAGCGATGACGACAGAGTCGGCAGGCAGGCTGAAAGCACCGCCATTTTCGTCCAGACAGTGCACCTGACACTGGTCGATCGCTACCACGCTGGTCTGGCGATGCATTGCAACACTGTGCTTGCGGAGGTTGTCGAGCACGCGCCAGCGACGCACGATGGACAATTCCCGGCCAAAACTCTCCGTCGGTTCGACAACGCTTACACTGCGACCGCGCTCGGCAAGAAACTCGGCCAGCTCGAGGCCAACCAGTCCGCCGCCGATGATCACCACCTGTTTGCCCAACGGCATCCAGAGCCGTGACAGCTGGCGAAGTGCTGAGGTACTGCGGGTCGCGCCAATCAGCGTCCCAGTCATGAGCATGCCGCGCTGCAATACGGATAATTTGCTGCGGGCTACCTGCTGGGCGCGATCACCGGTCATCAGCCGGCGCAGCTCATCACCGCTCCAGACGTGAGCCCCGTCCGCACCGGGTATATGAGGAGGCACCCGGCTGGCACCGTTGGCAACCAGCACATGATCGGCGCCCAGGTCACGCAGCAGCTGCGGTGAGGCCTCGGTGTTCAGGCGAATATCAATCGGCAACTGGCGGACCTGATATACCAGGTTATCCAGCAACTTGCCGTTCTCCGGGTAGGGCAGGGCAGCAAAGAACAACGTGCCTCCCAGCTGACTGCTGCGCTCAAGCAGGGTAACCCGCATGCCTCGCAGGCTTGCCAGTCTGGCCGCTTCCAGACCGGCTGGTCCGCCGCCTACCACTACCACGTGACGGGCAGGATCGGCAGGCAGTATCAGCTTACGCGACTCATTGCCGGTAAACGGATTGACCGCACATTTGACCCGTTCATTGACGAAAATCTGACTGACACAGACGTAGCAGTAAATGCAGGGACGAATCGCAGCCGCATCGCCACGCATCAGCTTGTTGGGCAACTCGGGATCGGCCAGCATCTTGCGGGCCATGGCAACAAAGTCGCAACGTCCGTCGGCAATGGCGCTGTCGGCCAGTTCCGGTTCGATCCGGCCTACTGCGATGACCGGTATGCTGACTGCGCTGCGGACCTCGGTGGCCCACTCGAGAAACCCTGCGGGTTGTTGCACCAGTGGTGCCTCGGTGAAGGCTACCCCGGATTTGATAGTGGCGTAGGCCGATACTGAAACCGCATCGGCGCCGGCCTGTTCGGCCATGCGCGCAAACTGCTTGCACTCGTCCAGAGTGATGCCGCCCTCGGTATGCAGTTCGGCGGCATCGAGGCGCAACCAGACGCCAAAGTCCTCGCCGGTGCGCCGGCGTACTTCCCGCAGCACCTCAAGCATCAGCCGGGCGCGGTTGTCGATGCTGCCGCCGTATTCATCGTCGCGCCGGTTGTAGTAGGGCGAGAGGAAGCCGGCAATGATGTAGCTGTGGGCCGCGTGGATCTCGACTCCGTCAAAGCCGGCCTGCTGCGCACGCACTGCGGCGCTAGCGAACCACTCGATCATCTGCGTGATGTCTGCCTTGTCCATGACTCGCACGCTGGGGCGCCCCCTGTTACCGCTGATAAATCCGCGCAGCTCCTCGGGCGTCAGAGCGGCCATCATGTCGGTTTTCATTGGCGGCGGCATGGACGGCACCCACAGCTCGCGACCTTCGGCAATATCGCGCGCAGCGGTCTTGCCGGCATGCTGCAATTGCATGGCAATTTTGGCGCCGTGCCTGTGTACCCGCGCAGCCAGCTGACTCAGTCCGGGAATGAACCGGTCCTCGGAGACGCCAACCTGATAGGGCTCGGCGGTGCCTGCAGGGAATGCTACGGCACAGACACCCATGATCAGCAGACCGGCGCCGCCGGCAGCACGTGCTTCGTAATACGCCTGAATGCGCTCGCCGCAGGTGCCATCGGCTTCGGCGAAGTTGGAGCCCATCGGCGCCATGATGATGCGATTACGCAAATGCAGCCGGCCGATCCGGCCGGCTGAAAGAAGATTTTTGTAAGACATGGGGACTCTCGGAGCCACATCAGTTGATGTGGCTCGCCGGGTGAGACTCAAGCGTCGGCCAGAAACTCGAGGCATTCACGGTTGAACATGTGCTGGTGCTCTACCTGCACCCAGTGGCCGCAACGGTTGAGCATGACGAAGCGCGCATTTGGGGCGTTATCCAGGATCTTGAAGGCACCGGCCGGCGGATTAAAGCGATCGTTAGTGCCCCAGAAGCCGAGGATCGGAGCCTTGATCTCGCTCAGGCGCTCGGTCATGTTCGGCACCAGCATGGTGGAAAACAGGTTGCCTGGCTGGGTCACCGCGACAGCTGCACGTTCGGCCAGCAGGCTTTCTTGGAGCTGGCCTGGATCGAACAGTTGCAGGGTCATGACCTGGCGCATTTGCTCAACACCCATCGGACCCTGACCGAATACCTCGACCATGCGCTGAATGCCTTCCATCTGGAAATAGGTTTCGCGCTCCTCGATACCACCGGGGGCCATCAGAATCAGTTTGTCGACCTGTTGCGGGTAAGCCAGCACGAAGCCCAGAGCGATGGCACCGCCCAGCGAGTTGCCGAGCAGGGTGCAGCTGTCAATTTCGAGCTGATCAAGCAGTGCCTTGAGGTTGCGCACAAAAAAGTCGAGATCATAGTTGACCGTATCCGGCTTGTCGGAACGACCAAACCCGGGCAGATCCAGTACCAGATTGCGGTAACCGGCTTGCTCGAAAACCGGGTAATTACCCTTGAAGTTACTGAAACCACTGGCACCCGGGCCGCTGCCGTGCAGCCAGACAATAACCGGACCTTTGCCGATATCGAGGTAGTGCACAGTCAGGCCGGTGTCGAGCTTGGCGTATTTGCCGACTGGCAGCGGAAGATCCTGATTGGTGTTGCTCATTTTGACTCCTGATGGTTTTGGGTCGGTTCAATTGACCTTGGTGGTGGTGATCTGGCGAACGTAGCGGGGAATGGCCAGTGCCAGGCACAGGCAGGACAAAGCCAGCAGGGAAACGGTGCTGGCCAGCGAGTAGCGCAGAGCTTCGGTACCGGCAATATGGCTGAACAGGTCGCTCAGCACGCCAACCACCAGCGGGCCGAGGCCTACGCCGAACAGGGTGATACCCATAAACAGAATGGCCGTGCCCTGCGCCAGTCTGCTGGGCGGGAACAGGTGACTCATGGCACCGAAGCAGGGTACCGACCACCACATGCCGAAGAAGGCAAAGCCGATGTAGAACAGTCCTGCCGTGGGTACCGCAACGCTGCCAACCTGGAACGCGGTACCTGCTGGCCACAGATAGAATGCAAGGCAGAAGGGGATGCTCAGCAAACTGCCAAACAGAGCGGCGCCCAGCTGCCATGCCGGGGACCGGGCAACCATTCGGTCGGTGAACCAGCCGCAGGCCAGTGTTCCGCACACGGAGATTACTCCGCCCCCCAGCCCCATCAGCAGCCCTGCTTCTTTCAGGCTCAGGCCGTGGGAGCGAATCAGGAAGCTGGGATTCCAGGTGGCAATGGCATAGCCGGCGATCGCCGCCAGACTGCCGCCGACAATGATCAGAAGGTAGGACGGGGTCGCCAGCAGGCTGCTTATAGTGCGCCAGAAACTGTCATTGCTGTTTTGCGCCGACGTGTCAGCGGGCTTGGCTGGCTCACGCACGGTAAAGGCCAGCAGCAGGCCGAGCAGGACCCCGGGCGCGCCGGTCGCGATAAATGCCCAGCGCCAGCCCCAGGTCTCGGCGACCCAGCCACCCACGCCCAGGCCGACCAATGCACCGACCGCCGGCCCCATCATCAGTACCGCCAGCGCCCGCGTGCGCTGCTTGGGTGGATAGAGATCCGACACCATGGCCACTGATGGTGCCGAACCGCCGGCTTCTCCGACGGCGACGCCGATACGACATAGCAGCAGTACCGCAAAGCTGCCGGCCAGACCGCACAACATGGTCATCACACTCCAGGCGATACACGCCAGTGCAACCACGGGCTTGCGACCGAAACGGTCGGCCAGGCGACTGAAAGGCAACCCGAAAACGGTGTAGAACAGGGCAAAAGCGACCCCGGAGAGCAGGCCGATCAGGGTGTCGGAGACACCAAACTCCAGTTTGATCGGTTCAATCAGAATGGAAACAACCAGACGATCGATGTAGTTGAAGATGTAGATGATCGCCAGCATGAACAGTGCGTAGTGGGTGCGCCAGGTAACGACCGGTGCATGGGGAACCGAGGTTCTCGGCGGAGCATTCATGGTGTTGTGTTCCTTTTGTTTTTGTACGTAAACAGGATCATCCGCGCGCTTTCAGCGATCTTCATCGTCCGTTCAGACCAGCTTCTCAAGACCTCGCCAGGCGCTCTGGATGGGCCAATTTGCTTAGTCTCATCGGACGATGTTTGCCTGCTTTGTCACGTGAATCATTGCTGCAACCGTAATCAACCCGATCGTCGCAATCGGGCCAACAGGAGCAGCCATGAAACTCAATAACAAGATTGCCTTCGTTACCGGTGCCGCCCAGGGAATGGGTGCAGCCATCGTGCGTGAATTCGTTGCCGAAGGGGCGATCGTCTACGCCGCAGACATCAACGAAGAGGCTATCTCCGCCAGTGTTGCCGAGTACGGTGACAAGGCTCGCGCCGTGGTCTGCAACGTCATGGATGAAGCCTCTGTCCAGGCAGCCATGCAGCGTATCAGTAGTGAGGCGGGCCGCCTTGACGTGCTGGTCAACAACGCCGGCACGGGCTCCGTCGACAGTTTTCTGGATACCCCCGTTGAGCACTGGGATCGCGTGGTGGGCGTCAACCTCAAGGGCAGCTTCCTGTGTGCTCGTGAAGCGGCCCGCCTGATGGTCAACGGCGGTATCGCCGGCAGCATTATCAACTTCTCCAGCACCGGTGCAGTGACCGGTGAAGGCCCCAGTCATTACGTCGCATCCAAGGCCGGCGTGATGGGCCTGACCCGCAGCCTGGCGCGGGAGCTGGCGCCGCAGAAAATTCGCGTCAATACCATCGTTCCAGGCCCGACCGACACCCCGATGATGGCCGGCATTCCCGATGAGTGGATGCAATCGATGGTCGCTGCCATTCCGCTGGGTCGTCTGGGTCAGCCGGCTGAAATCGCTCGCGCGGTGGTGTTCCTGGCCAGCGATGACGCCAGCTTCGTGACCGGCCAGAACCTGACCATCAACGGCGGCTCCGCCTTCCTGTAAGGAGACAGATTATGACTGCACGTATGCATAACAAGGTGTGTTTCGTAACCGGCGGTGGTTCCGGTATTGGCGCGGCCACCGCGAAGAAAATGGCCGCTGAAGGCGCTACCGTAGTGATCTGTGGTCGCAGTGAAGGTCCGCTGCGCGACGTGGTTGGCGAGATCACCGCAGCCGGTGGCAAGGCCAGCTACCGCGTAGCCGATGTGAGCAACGAGGCAGCCTTCGTTGGTGCCATCGAGGCAACTGCAGAGCAATTCGGTCGTCTTGATGTCATGGTCAACAACGCCATGGCCTATACCTGGGGCGGCGTTGATCAGATGACCACTGCCGACTGGCACGCCAACTTCGCGACCACTGTTGACGGCACCTTCTGGGGTACCCGCACTGCCATGCAACTGATGAAGAAGCAGGGCGGCGGCAGCATCGTCAACATCGCGTCCATTTGTGGCGTGTTTGGCACCGCCTGGATGTCCGGCTACTCCGCAGCCAAGGCAGCAGTCATCAACTTCAGTCGTGCGGTCGCTTCCGAGGGCGCTGCCTGCGGCGTGCGCTGCAACGTAGTGGTTCCGGGCGTGGTCGCTACCCCGGCCACTGCCGGCATGCTGAGTGACGATGCTTCGCGCAACAACACCGAGAAGCTGATTCCCATGAGACGGGTAGGCGAGGCCGACGAGCTCGCCAATGCCGTGTTCTTCCTTGCCTCGGACGAAGCTTCCTACATTACCGGCGCCAGTCTGGCCGTTGATGGTGGCCGCAGTTCCGACCTTTACACCGTTTTTGAATAACAGGGCGAGCCCCGTGCTCGCACCTGCCTGAAGTTGAGGCAAGACATGGATCAGAATTCCCTGGTACAGCGCCTGGATCGCCTTGAGTCGATTGAGGAGATCCGCCAGCTGGCTGGTAAATACGCACTGTCACTGGATATGCGCGACCTGGATGCGCACGTCGGCCTGTTTGCGCCGGATATCCGTGTAGGACGCGAAAAGACCGGCCGTCAGCATCTCAAGGCCTGGGTCGATGACACCCTGCGTTGGCAGTTTACCGGCACCTCGCATCATATCGGTCAGCACATCATTGAGTTTACCGATCCGGATAACGCCATTGGCGTGGTGTATTCCAAGAACGAGCATGAGACCGGAGCTGAGTGGGTCATCATGCAAATGCTCTACTGGGACGACTATCAGCGCATTGATGGGCGCTGGTATTTCCGCCGCCGTCTGCCGTGTTACTGGTACGCCACTGACCTGAACAAGCCGCCGATCGGCGATATGAAAATGCGCTGGCCGGGTCGTGCGCCTTATCCGGGCACCTTCCATGATCTGTTCGCGTCGTGGAAGTCGTTCTGGGCTGGTGCGCCCGAGCGCGATCATCTGCCGGAAGTGGCCGAGCCGGCTCCCCTTGAACAGTTTCTTCAGCGCATGCGGGGCGACACCCCGCCGCCGAAGATTCGTGTGCGCTGAGGAGGCCGGCATGAATGCTCTGATGCAGCCGGCTCGCTTTGGCGAGATCGAACTGGCCAACCGTATCGTCATGGCGCCGATGACCCGCAGCCGTGCAGATGATCGTGCGGTGCCGACCGCCGAGATGGTTGAGTACTACGCCCAGCGCGCCAGTGCCGGGCTGATTGTCGCCGAGGGCACTGCGCCGTCGGCTGACGGTCTGGGCTATTGCCGCACGCCGGCGATTTACAACGACCAGCAGATCGCCGCCTGGCGTCAGGTGACCGAAGCCGTGCATGCCCGTGGCGGCCGCATCGTGCTGCAACTGATGCATTGCGGCCGGGTTGCCAGCAGGCACAACAAGCCGGAGGGCGCGCGTACCGTTGCTCCGTCGGCAGTAGCCGCGCAGACCGAGCTGTTTACCGATGCAGTTGGCTTGGCGCCAACCGAGCAGCCCGAGGCCCTTACCCGCGAGCAGATCGCCGAGGTGGTCAGCGAGTATCGGCAGGCCGCGCTGAATGCCCGTGCTGCCGGTTTTGATGGTGTTGAATTGCATTGTACGAGTGGTTACCTGCCGATGCAGTTCATGTCGGAAAACGCCAACCAGCGTACCGACGAATACGGCGGCAGCCCGCAAAACCGCGTGCGCTTTACCCGTGAGGTGCTGGACGCGATGGCGAATGCCATCGGTGCCGGTCGGGTGGGGATCCGCTTCTGTCCGGCCAACCGCTACAACGACGTAGCCGACAGCAACCCGGCTGCCACCTTTGACGCGCTGCTGGATGCGCTGCAGGGCTTGGATCTGGCCTATCTGCACATCATGCGGGCCCACAGCTCGAAGATCGACGCCTTTGCGCTGGCGCGCAGCCGGTTCGCCGGGGCGCTGATCATCAATGACGGTTTCGAGCCTGATACCGCGCAGGCTGCGATAGAGCAGGGCGCGGCTGATGCGGTCTCGTTTGCCCGTCACTACATCGCCAATCCCGACCTGGTAGAGCGCATCCGCGCTGGCGCACCGCTGGCCGAGTTTGATCGCCAGACGCTCTATTCACCCGGTCCAAAGGGGTACATCGACTATCCGGCGCTAGGCGCCAATCCGCTGGAGGAACATGCATGACCACTCAAGCCAGGGCAAAACAAGAACAAGAATCCCGCTTTGAGCTGCCATCCCGAGAGGCGACGCAGGCGAAACTGGACCTGCGCTCGGCGGCCTCGCTGCAGATCAAGCCAAGTGACGCCTATACGCTCGCCGACCGGATCGAGGCTCAGGTGGATCGTTATGCGCAACGGCCGTTCCTGATCTATCAGGACCAGCGATTCACCTATGCCGAGGTCGAGCGCATAGCCAATCGCTACGCCAATGCCATGTTGGCGCGGGGCCTGCGCGCTGGTGACGTTTGCGCTCTGGCAATGGAAAACCGGCCGGACTTTTTCTTCTGCTGGTTCGCCCTGAGCAAGCTGGGTGTCACCACTGCGTTTATCAATTATCACCTCACCGGCAAGCCGCTGGTCCATGCGCTGGAAAGCACCGGGGCCAAAGCGGTCATTATCGGTGAGGAATGCCTGAAGGTATTTCTTGATACCAGCGAGACCGCCGCCTATCCCTGCTGGCTGGTGCCTGATGCTGAAAAGCCGGCGGATAGCGCCTTCCCCGGCTATCTGGATAGCGGTTTCGCCAGTGCGGTTGCGGCAGCGTCCGATGCGCGTCCCGACCGGGCGCTGCGGGTCGGTATCAAGGCCGAAGATGACATGCTCTATATCTTCACCTCCGGTACCACCGGTCTGCCCAAGGCGGCCCGTTATAGCCATATGCGCTGGATGACCTCGGGCGATGTCATGAAGGTCACGCTGGAGGTCAAGCCAGAGGACGTTTTCTACTGCTGCCTGCCGCTGTATCACGGCGCAGCGGCCACCTCGATTACCTCGACAGCACTGGCCTCCGGTGCTGCCATTGTGTTCCGGCGCAAGTTCAGCGCCAGTGAGTTCTGGAGCGACATTCGCCGCAACCAGGTAACCGTGTTTCAGTACATCGGCGAAATCTGCCGCTACCTGCTGAACAAGCCGGCGCAGGCGAATGACCGTGATCACAGCCTGCGCTGCATGCTGGGCGCCGGTCTCAGTCGCGATGTCTGGCAGCGCTGGGTGGAGCGGTTCGGTGAAATCGATATCTTCGAGGGCTGGGGTGCTACCGAGGCCAACGCGGCCACACTCAACGTAGACAACCGGGTAGGGTCCTGTGGCCGAGTGCCGTTCTGGGACAAGACCAACCTGCGGCTGCTGAAGTTTGATACCGAGACCCAGACCCACGTTCGCGACGACCAGGGCCGCTATATCCAGTGCCAACCGGGCGAAGTAGGCGAGGCTGTCGGCTACATCGTCAATCACCCGGAGATCGGTGCCGGCCGTTTCGAGGGCTATACCTCGGCGGAGGCGACCGAGAAGAAGATCCTGCGCAATGTGTTTGCCGACGGCGACGCCTGGTGGAGCTCCGGTGATCTGCTGCGTTATGACGAGGATGGCTACTGCTATTTCGTTGATCGTATTGGCGACACCTTCCGCTGGAAGAGCGAGAACGTTTCCACACTGGAAGTGGCCGATGCGCTGGGCGACTTCCCTGGTCTGGAACTGATCAACATTTACGGCGTTCAGGTTCCCGAGCACGAGGGCCGCGCCGGCATGGCGGCCATTCTGATGCAACCCGGTCAAACCTTTGATCCCGACGCGTTCCACGCATTTGCGACAGAGCGAGTGCCGCACTATGCGGTGCCGGTATTTGTCAGGGTCTCGGCAATGGCGGATATGACAAGTACCTTCAAGCTGCGCAAGGTCGATCTTCAGCGTCAGGGCTACTCTCCTGCCCAGGTCAGCGACCCTTTGTACGTTCGTGATGCCATGACGGGGACCTATCAGCCGCTGAGTGACGAGGTACTGGCACGCAACGCTCTGCCGGCGTTTGCCGGGGAAAGCGCATGACCGATATCAGCCTGCACGCCGGTGTCGTCGACTCGCCTCTGCGCTTCCCCTGGGAGCAGGCGCAGGCGATGGGTGACGTTCGCGAGGTCGCTGACGGCATCTACTGGCTGCGCATGCCGCTGCCGTTCGCGCTGGACCATATCAACCTCTATCTGCTGCGCCATGAACATGGCTGGGTTGTGGTGGACACCGGTTTGGCCACGGATGCGGCGCGTGCGGTCTGGGAGCAGGTATTCACCGGCCTGTTCGCCGGGCAACCGGTGCTGGCCGTTATCGCTACGCACTGTCATTACGATCACTCCGGCCTGATCGGCTGGCTGGTCGATCGCTTTCAGTGCCCGGCCTACATGACCTTTGGCGAGTATCAGTCGCTGACGTTTCAGGGCAGCCCAAGCGATGCACCGCACTGGACCTTCATGCAGCTGTATCGCCGCGCGGGCATGGCCGACAGCGACATTGAGCAAATGATTCCGGCGATCAACAAGGCCTTTTTCAGTATTGACGTCCCGCACAGCTACCGCCGTCTGCGTGACGGTCAGCAGCTGCGCATTGGCGATCGCTACTGGCGAGTTGTGGTGGGCTCAGGGCATTCCCCTGAGCATGCCTGCCTCTACAGCGAAGAAGACCAGTTGCTGATTTCCGGTGATCAGGTATTGCCACGTATTACCTCAAGCATCTGCATCACCGTTACCGAGCCTGATGCCAACCCGCTTGGTGAGTGGCTGCAATCCATTCGCAAGTTGCGTCAGCTGCCTGACTCGGTGCTGGTGCTGCCGGCCCATGAGCGGCCGTTCTTTGGTCTGCACCAGCGTCTGGCGCAGTTGCAGCAGCATCACGACCGGCATCTGGATCGCTTGCTGGTGGCGCTGCAGGAACCGCTGACGGCAGAGCAGGCCAGGGCGCTGCTGTTCACTCGGGTGCGCAACGGTTTCGATCATCTGATGGCCATGGGCGAGACCCTGGCTCACCTCAATTACCTCATGGAAGAGGGCGCAGTACGGCGCGAACTACGTGATTCGGTGTGGCGCTACAGCCTGGCCAGAGCCGATGAACAGACAGTGGGTTCGCCCGGAGACATTCACGTGTAAGCAACCCAAACCGGGGGGTGTTCCCCCCCAAAACTAGGAGCAGTCATGAACAACAAAAACAAGAATGCTTTACCACATGCTTCGGGAGGTTTTGTACTTGCCTCCCTGGCGATAGCTGTTGCCACGCTTGGCGCAGCCGGCGCCTACGCAGGGGAACCGATTTCGTTCGGTAGCGACACAGAACTCAACTGGTCGGTGACCACCAGCTATGGCATCGGCATGCGCCTGAGCGATCAGGATTCCGAGCTACTGTCGAATATCAACGGTGACGATGGTAACCGAAACTTCGACAAGCACTCGCTGACCACCAACCGTGTTGGTGCGCTGGCCGAGATGATTCTGACTCATGGCAATTACGGGGCAGTCTTGCGCGCCAACGCGTTCTACGATGACGTTTATCACCGCAGTAACGACAACCGTTCGCCAGCGACAGTCAACAAGGCTGGTGCCGCTGATGAATTCACCAGTGACACCAAGCGCTTTTCCGGTGGTTACGGGCGCATTCTCGACGCTTACGTGTATGGCAACTTCGACCTGCCTGCCAACCAGCGGCTTTCGCTGCGCGCCGGTGAGCATATGGTGGCCTGGGGTGAAGGCCTGTTCTATCCAGGTGTAAACGGCGTCCAGTCGGCGGTAGATGTGGTCAAGGCCGGCCAGCCCGGTGTTGAGACCAAGGAAGTCCTGCTGCCTCTCGGGCAGGTATCGGCGAACTGGGAAATCAGCCCGGATGTTGGTGTGGCTGCCTACTATCAGTACGAGTGGGCTGGTAATGATCTGAGCCCGGTGGGCTCTTACCTCTCTACCTCTGACGTCACCGGCCCGGGTCGGGAGTTTCTGTTGCTGCAATTGGCACCAGGCTTCTATCAGCAGGCCAATTACGCCGGCACCAACAAGCCTGGCGACAGCGGTCAATGGGGTGTGCGCGTCATGTACCGTCCCAGCCTTACCTGGGAGCTGGGTCTGTTCCACGTTCGCTACCATGATCGCAACCCGTCAGGTATATCGCTGGGCGGTTTCGGGCTGAATCCGCTTGATCCTCGGTTGCCAACCACATATCAGGTTGAGTACTTCGACGACATCAAGCTGACCGGTGTCAGCTTCTCCACCCTGTGGGGTGATACCCAGATTGGCGGTGAGTGGAGCTACCGCGACGGCGCGCCGGTCAATGTCATGACGCCGGCAGGCCCGACCGCGACCCGAGGCCGTGGCCAGCAGTTCCAGCTCAGCTTTATTCGCACCCTGGGTGCTGCGCCGTGGGCCGATGCGACCACCATTCTCGGCGAGGTGGTACATGTGCGCGCCAATGGCGTTGACGGTGATCCGGTATTCGGCAGCAAGGATTTCACCTACGACTCCGGCAACAACTGGCAGACCAAGTCCTCCACGGCTTACACCCTGCAGGTCAGCCTGAGCTACCCGGGCATCTTTGCCGGCTGGGATCTCAGTGTGCCGGTCAGCTTTGCCCACGTGGTTGATGGTCGGACCCCATTGCAGGGCGCCATTGGTGCCGGTCAGCACGACAAGCGTCTGGGGATCGGTGCCACCTTCAAACGCTTGGGCAACCTGGAGCTGAACACCACCTACACCAACTACCTGAGCTCCGCCAGCCTGCGCGCCAACCGCCAGCTGACCGACCGGGACAACATCACTTTCTCGGCCAAGTATTCGTTCTGATGACGCCTAAGGTTTGCGCCCCGCTGGAGCGGGGCGCACCGATACACTGGAGATAAAAATAATGTTGAAACACAGTGCAGTTATTTCACTCGCCGCGGCTGTTGCAATGCTGTCCGCGACCGCCCACGCCAAGGTCAGTCCGGAGGAAGCCGCGCGCCTTGGCCAGGACCTGACTTGCGTTGGTGCCGAAGCCGCCGGTAACGCCGCCGGTACCATTCCGCCCTATACCCGCAAGTACGTTGGCGAGGTCCCAGGCTGGAACGCCGAGCCCCATTCCGGTTCACACCCGGTTGATCCCTACGCCAACGAAGAGCCGGTTCTGGTTATCACCGCAGCCAACGCGCAGGAACATGCCGAGAATCTGACCGAAGGCCAGCTGGCGATGTTCAAGCAGTACCCGGATACCTTTCAGATCAAGGTGTATCCCAGCCACCGCGATTTCGCCTACCCGGAGCACGTTTGTGAGCGCGCCAAGTGGAACGCCCTCAATGCCGAGCTGGTAGATGACGGCATGGGCTATACCGGCCTTGGCAGCAACCCGTTCCCGATTCCGAAGAACGCGATGGAAGTGCTGTGGAATCACCAGCTGCCTTATCGTGCCTGGACCCAGGATGAAGTGCGTGATCTGGCATCGGTACAGCCCACTGGTGAAATTGGCTGGGGTCGTGTGAATGGCGTCTGTTTGTCTCCGGCATCCAGCCCAACGGGTGAGCCACGTACCGAAGACGGTGCCTCATCTTTCTGCATGACCGAGGTGCTGATGCCGCTGCGCGAGCGCGGCAACATTTCCGTTAACCATGAACCCTATAACTACAAGACGGCGCCCCGGGTTGCCTGGACCTACAACACCGGCACCCGCCGTGTCCGGCTGGCACCAGGCTACGGCTTCGACCAGCCGCTGGGTGGCTCCAACGGCGCCATGACCATCGACTCCGACCGCCTGTTCAATGGCTCGCCGGAGCGCTATGACTGGGAGTTGATCGGCAAGAAAGAGATCTACATTCCGGCCAACGACTTTGCTATCAACAGCAGTGACATTACCTATGATTCGCTGCTGACCCCCAACCACGCCAACCCCGAGCATATTCGCTACGAGCTGCGCCGGGTCTGGGTCATCAAGGCCAACCTCAAGGAAAACAGCCGTCATCTTTACCGCGAACGCATGATGTATCTCGACGAGGATACCTGGCATGCCGTGATTGCCGATTTCTATGACAATCGTGGCGACCTCTGGAAGCACTCGTTCGTGACTTACTACTACCATCCGGATATGAGCGCATGGCAGGCTGGGGCTTCCTTCTACCATGATCTTTCCAGCGGTCAGTATGTTGGCTACACGCTGACCCAGGAGCGTGAAAAGGGGCCGATCATCAATGCCGGCAATATTGAACCCAACTTCTTTACGCCGGACATGATGCGCGCCCGCGGTCGATAGTTTGCTGACGGTGACATCACATCAATGATGAAAACCCCCTGCCAGTCAGGGGGTTTTTTTGTCGTACAGGTTCGGTGTGATGGTACTGCAGATGCCTGCCTAACAGCGGTCATTGGCACCGTTGCCAGCCACCACACAATTAGCTGCTGTGCAGCGTGCCAACTGCTTTAACCGGGGCAGACTGAGGGGGGCGCGGAAGGCAGGCCAGACTCGCACAATGGCCCCGTCAGCCGGCAGGCTGACGGAGTAGAGGAGTCAAGGGGTTGGTTTCAGGGCGTCGTTGAGTTCGAACAGCAACTGGTTGGCATTCAGGTTGACCACCACCGGTGCAGTTGGGGTTTGTGCCCAGTTGCTATCAAGGTCGCCGTACATGCGTTTGAGCATAAGCCAGCGGGCACCGTTGTGATCTGGTGCGCTGACAGCTGTCAGGGCGCTATCCAGAGTGTTGATCAGTTCCAGGTTGGCGGCATTGTAGTACCCGGATCCGGGCAGACTAAGCGGCTCAGGCATACCGATGTAGCTGCGATGCAGGTAGCGATAATTCAGGTCAAGCAATGCCAGTTGCAGCTGCCCGCGGTCGTCACCGGCGGCCTGAAACCAGAAGCTTTGCATCAGACGCAATTCACGGTTCATTTTCTCCGCGTGCTCAAGCTCGATGCCGCCGTTTTGGTGAAGCTGGGCTACAGCGGTATCAATGCTTTGCAACAGGCGCTGCATGGCAAGGGTTTCGTCTTGACTGGCGTCTGCCTTGTGCTCGCTCCAGCTGGTTTCCAGTCGGTGCCGCAGCCGATAGAAATGGTTCAGGTCTTCACTGCCGTTGTGCTCGCCATGCAGCATGAGCAGGGAGCTGGCGGTTCGCAGTCCCAGTTGCTGAAGCTCGAGGGTATCGGCGCAGACTGCGGCGGTGTTGGTGAGGGTGGCTGCCAGTAGCAGCCGTTTGATCGCGTGCATATTGTTCACTCCCTTGTTGGCGATCACAGAAGGGCTGGAAAGTTACACAGCAGGCGGCATTCGGCGTGCCGTAAATGGACTAGGCAAGACGGCGTAATTCCACAGGGCTATTGCACCGGCCGGCAGGTGCCGACCGGTGTTTCGCTCAGTTTCCGAGGGTATTGCCGGCGCTGTCTATGATGTAGCGGCGAATGCTGGAGACGTCTTCGCCATTCAGGGTGTCAGCAAAGGAGGGCATTCCGCGTTGCTGCAAGGTGCCTTGCAGCAGTGGCAAGCGAAACAGCTCGTCCGACTGCAGGTACGGCGAGTAGCGCAGATCCGGAATGCCACCGCCGGCAACGGCTCCGGCGCCATGGCAGACCATGCAGTAACGGGTGAACAGCTGCGCGCCGGATTGCAACTGGGTGGGCGAAGCTTGGACTGCCGGCAATGGTGGTGCTTCGGGACGCTCGGGGATAGCCGGCATGGATTGGCGGCCTCCCAGCTTCCAGACAAACACACCCCCTGGTACCGACATTCCTCGACGGGGCAGCAGCAAGCTGGCAGTCAGGTGCATGGAACTGCCAAAGCCGGCAGCAGCGGCAATATACTGCTCGCCGTCCAATACGTAGGAAATCGGCCCGCCGAGAATGTCCAGCCAGGTGTCGCTTTGCCAGAGCGGCTTGCCATCGCGGGCGTCGTAGGCGTGCAAACCGCCGCCACCCACACCCTGGAACACCAGACTGCCGCCAGTGGTCAAGACGCCGCCGTTCCAGGGGCCCGGGTGTTCAACGCGCCAGCGTTCTTGCTGGGTTACCGGATCCCAGGCCAGCAGAAAACCCTTGAAACCGCTTTTGGCCTGCTTTATCGCCTCGGCACTGGTGGGCATCGGGTGATCCTGCACCCCGGTATTCCAGCGCCCGGGGCGCACCGTCGTATCGTTGGCCTTTTGCATGAACGCGGTGCTTTGCTGGGCCGGAATATAGACCAGGCCGGTTTGTGGGTTGAGCGCCATCGGTTGCCAGTTATGGCCGCCAATCTGCGATGGGGTCACCAGCGCCGGCTGGCTTTCGGGATAACGCGCTCCGGGAACCTCGACCGGCCGGCCGCTGGCCGAATCGATATGGGTGGCCCAGGATGTGGGAACGTAGTTATCGGCGCTGAGCAGTTCGCCGGTCAGCCGATCCAGAACGTAAAAGAAACCGTTCTTTGGTGCCTGCAGCAGCACCTTGCGCTCCACGCCATTGAGCGTCAGCTCGGTCAGAATCATATGTTGGGTAGCGGTGTAGTCCCAACTATCACCGGGGGTTGTCTGATAATGCCAGACGTACTCGCCGGTATCGGCGCGCACTGCGATGATGGAGGATAGAAACAGGTTGTCACCGCCGCCCGGGCTGCGCAGATCACGGTCATGGGGTGAGCCGTTGCCGACGCCAAAATAGAACAGCCCGGATTCGGGGTCGAACGCCATCGAATCCCACACGGTGCCTCCTCCGCCCAGTGTCCACCACTGCCCCTGCCAGGTCGGACTTGCCAGTTGCGCCAGGGGCGTGTCGGACACAGCGCCGTCAGCCGGATCGTTCGGATTGCCGGGTACGGTATAAAAGCGCCATTTGAGCACGCCGCTCGCGCTGTCATAGGCCGAGATGTAGCCCCGCACACCAAATTCCGCACCACCGTTGCCGATCATTACCAGACCATTGGCGACGCGGGGGGCTCCGGTGATGCTATACGGCTGTTGTGGATCAACCGTAAGCGTTTCCCACAGCAGTGCTCCACTAGTGGCGTCCAAGGCCTGTAACCGGCCGTCCAGGGTGCCGACAAAGACCTTGCCATCCGCCACCGCGACTCCACGATTGACCACATCGCAGCAACTGACAGCGCCTTTGCCGGGTTCTACTTGTGGATCATGTTGCCAGCGCAGTTCCCCAGTGCGCGCATCCAGCGCATATACCAGCCCCCAGGGACCGCTGACATACAGGGTATCTCCAACCATGATGGGCGTGGCCTCGACGCCCCGTGGTCGATCGAAGCGAAAGTGCCAGGCCAGCCCCAGCTGACCGATGGTTTCGGTATTGATCTGGCTGGCCTGAGCGTAGCGGGTTTCGGCCTGGTTGTTTCCGTGATGAGGCCACTGCTGATCGGGCTGCTGGTCGGCATTGATCGGGCTGCTTGCGGCAACCAGCGACAGCAGCACGCCGGTCAGTCGCGCCGCGGTGAAACGGGGCATAACTCTCTCCTTGTTCTTGTTTTTGAACCGTCAGCATGCGCGCTCTGGTCATTACCGGCCTCGTCCAAACGGTTATCTGCTGCCGGTTTTTTTGGCCATGTAGGCTTTTCGGACGATGGAGACCTGTTTCGGGCCGATGACAATCGACACAGTCATTACAACTACAAGAGGTTCGCAGGGTATGGGACTGAAAGGACAGGCAGCCATTGTTGGCGCCGCGCAGTACAAGCCGGAAAAATATTCCACGGCTCCACAAATGTTTCATCTGGAGCAGGTCGCCGATCTGGCCGCGCGGGCATTGGCGGATGCCGGCCTGAAGGCCAGCGATATTGACGGTCTGTGCATTAACGGGCCGCACTTTCACGAAGCGTCCAGCTTCGTGCCGGCGATGGCTGCAGAATACCTGGGTATCGGCGTCAATTTTGCCGAAGTGGTCGATCTTGGCGGAACCACCGCCGTCGGCATGATCTGGCGTGCGGCAGCCGCCATCGAACTGGGTATTTGCCAGGCCGTGCTGTGCGTCATTCCGCAACGCATGGCGCCGTTCGGACCGGATGACGATCCCTCGGCTATGGCCCGCGCCATGCGTTTTGGCGGGCACAGCACCCAGTACGGGGCGCCCGAGGCCGAATTTGACCTGCCTTACGGTCACATGGGCCAGAACACCGGCTATGCAATGATCGCCCAGCGCTACGCCGCCCAATATGGCTACGACCAGCGTGCGATGGCAAAGATCGCGGTTGACCAGCGCACCAGCGCTCAGGCTCACCCCGATGCCATTTTCCGCGGCCAGACGCTCAGCATTGATGATGTCCTCAATAGCCGCATGGTGGCAGATCCTCTGCATGTGCTGGAGATCGTCATGCCGGTGGCGGGTGGCGCAGCGGTCATCGTTGCCTCGCGCGAGCTTGCCGAGCGCAGCAAGGGGCGTCCGGCCTTTGTCACCGGCTTCGGTGAGCGGCTGGGCTACAAGTCTCCCAGCTACGCCCAGGACATGACCGAGACCCCGCTGGCTGCCGCCGCGCGCACCGCTTTTGCTATGGCAGGTGCGACCCCGGCGGATATGCACGCCGCACAGGTCTATGACTGCTACACCATCACCGTATTGCTGAGTCTGGAAGACGCCGGTTTCTGCGCCAAGGGCGAGGGTATGAGATTCGTCATGGAAAACGACCTGACCTTCAAGGGCAACTTCCCGATGAATACCCATGGCGGTCAGCTGAGCTTTGGTCAGGCTGGCTCGGCCGGCGGCTTCTCTCAGGTGGTGGAAGCCTACCAGCAGATTGCCGGCAAGGCGGGGGATCGCCAGCTTCGAGTATGCGATCAGGTGTTTGTCTCTGGCACCGGCGGTGTCATGAGCGAGCAGGGCGTATTGATTCTTCAGGGGGCCTAATCATGTCGAACAAACCAATGCCGCTGGCGACACCGATCTCTGCGCCGTTCTGGAACGGTTTGAAGGAAGGCAGGGTGCAGTTGCAGCAGTGCAACAGCTGCCAGCAATGGACGTTCTATCCGCGCCGTCATTGCAGTCACTGCCTCAGCCATGATCTGAGCTGGAAAGAGGTCAGCGGTGCCGGCACTCTCTATACCTTCACTGTCGCGCGCATTCCTACGCTGCCGGAGTTTGCCGGAGCCGAGCCGCAGATTCTGGCGGTTGTCGAGCTGGAACAAGGCGTGCGGATGAATACCACGCTGGTTGGCCTGGCGCCGGACGATATCCGGGTCGGTATGGCGGTCAAACCGGTGCGGGCGCGGGTCAGTGAGGATGGCACCGTGCTGCTGCGTTACACCGGTGTCGATGTCGATCTTGTCGAGCGTGATGAAGTGCCCAAGGCACCGCCGGCGCCGGCGGCCGACGCTGGTCCGGCGCGTACCAGGATCGACGTAAAGGATATCGATGCGCTGAAAGCGCTGGTATCGGATCAGTTCAGTGACTGGAGTAACCAGATCCTGGTTGATCAGGCGCTGATTGACGATTTTGCCCGGCTGTCCGGCGACGACTACTGGATTCATACCGACCCGGAACGGGCCCGCAAGGAAGGGCCTTTCGGCGGCACGATCGCCCATGGTGCGCTGGTGCAGGTGCTGATGTCGCGCATGCAGGTGCCGCTGTCCTTCGAGGTAACCGGCTTCACCAATATGGTCAACTACGGCTCCGAGCGTTTGCGCTTTCCCAGCCCGGTGCCGGCCGGCTCGCTGCTGCATTCGCGGGTCAGGGTCAAGTCGGTTGAGGTATTGCCGCGCGGCACCCAGATGATCATGGAGTTCAATATCCATGTGGTCGGCCAGGATCGACCGGCCGTGATCAATGATCTGGTCATTCTGTACATGTAATCGAGCTGACGTTCGACCCAACCGTCCCCGAGACGGTCTTTTTACCGCTTCCAGTTGATGCTGGAGGCGGTTTTTTTTATTCGACGGTTATCTCGTGCGAGGCCCGCAGCTGCGGCGCTGGCCGTTAGTCTCTATGGACGATGATTGGCCAGGTGCCGCGCGCAACAATCCTCACAAGCCCGAAAAGCAATAAATGAGGAGTGGCGGCATGAGTGAAATACGCGCGTTGAGCTATTTTGTTGCGCAGATCGATGATCTGCATAAATGGCGTGATTATGCCGAGAACGTGCTTGGCATGATGACCAGTGAGGCGCCGGGTGGTGGCCTTTACATCAAGATGGATAATCGTCCGTTTCGCATGCTGGTAGTCGAGGGTGCCCCCGATCGCTATCTGGCATCAGGTTGGGAGCTGGGCAGCAAGCCGGCCTTTGACGCGCTGCTTGAGAAGCTCAGCAGCAAGCAGGTGGCGTTCGAGTTGCAGAGTGCCGAGTTCTGCCGTCAGCGTGGCGTCAACGAAGCT
This sequence comes from Halopseudomonas sp. MFKK-1, assembly GCF_027474385.1. Lineage (NCBI taxonomy): Bacteria > Pseudomonadati > Pseudomonadota > Gammaproteobacteria > Pseudomonadales > Pseudomonadaceae > Halopseudomonas > Halopseudomonas sp. MFKK-1. Next base: position 3,224,683 of record NZ_CP114836.1, on the reverse strand, counting down.
GCCGTGCTGTTTGATCCCTGTGGCAATCGTCACGAGTTGACCTGGGGTTACCTGTCCGATTGCGAACCCTTTGTCTCGCCGCAAGGCGTACCGCGCTTCCTGACCGGCGACATGGGGCTGGGTCACACTGTGCTGCCGGCACCGGATTTTGATGCCTGCGCGGCGTTTTATCGTGACGTTCTGGGCTTTGCCATCTCCGATATTTTCAATTTCCGCCCCGATCCCAATGGGCCGGCCATTCGTATCCACTTCATGCATTGTGGCAACGCACGTCACCACAGCCTGGCCATTGCCGAATACGACGTCCCAAGCAAGTGCGTACACGTGATGGTGGAAGTGGATTCGATGACCGAGGTGGGTCGTGCGCACGATCGTCGGGTTGCGCACAAGGTTCCGCTGTCGGCAACGCTGGGGCAACACCTCAATGACCAAATGACCTCGTTCTACATGAAAACCCCCTCAGGCTTTGATCTGGAGTACGGCTGGGGTGGCTTGCAGGTGGACTGGGACAAACACACGGCCTTCGAATTTACCAAGGTCAGCATCTGGGGGCACGACTTCGGTGCCGGTCAGCAGGAGGGTTGAAGGTGAATAAATTGATGACGGCCGCCGACGTGGTTGGCCAGCTGCGCGACGGAATGACAATTGGTTTTGGCGGCTGGGGCCCGCGTCGCAAGCCGATGGCGATTGTGCGCGAAATTCTGCGCTCGGACGTGAAGGATCTGACCGTTGTTGCATACGGCGGCCCGGAAGTCGGCATGCTGTGCGCGGCCGGCAAGGTGAAAAAGCTGATCTTCGGTTTCGCTACCATGGATGCCATTCCACTGGAGCCCTATTTCCGCAAGGCGCGTCAGGCTGGCGAGCTGAACGTCATGGAGCTGGACGAAGGTCTGTTCCAGTGGGGGCTGAAGGCGGCCGCGATGCGTCTGCCGTTCCTGCCGGCCCGTGCTGGTCTGGCGACCGATGTGCTGACCCATAACCCCGAACTGCGCACCATTGCCTCGCCTTACGCCGACGGTGAAGTGCTGCTGGCCATGCCGGCGCTGAACCTGGATGTGGCCTTTGTTCACGTCAACCGCGCCGACCGCCTGGGTAATACCCTGATTACCGGCAACGACGTGTATTTCGACCAGCACTTCGCGCGCGCCGCCGAGCGTTGCTATGTCAGTGCCGAAGAGGTGGAAGACAAGCTGGAGCTGGATGCCGAGACCGCGCGTTTCAATACGTTTGAGCGCTCGCTGGTATCCGGCGTGGTTCACGCCCCGCTCGGTGCCCATCCGACCGCCTGCGGCCCGGCCTACGGCTGGGACATGCAGCACCTCAAAGCCTACAGCGACAGTGCCGCGCAAGACGACGGCTGGCAACAGTACGCAGAAACCCATGTTAATTGCAGCGATGCCGAATACCTCGAGCGTAACGGCGGTGCCGAGCGCATCAGTCAGCTGCCAATGCCCATTTTCTAAGGAGTCGACCATGAGCAAGCCCGAATTCAGCCTGGCTGAACTGATGATTGTGGCCGCCTCCGAGGCCTGGCGTAACAACGGTGAATGGCTGGCATCTGGCCTGGGAATTATTCCCCGTCTGGGCGCAAGCCTGGCCAAGGTGAGCCATAGCCCGGAACTGCTGATGACCGACAGCGAGGCCTTCCTGGTAGAAGAGCCGGTGCCGGTTGGCCCGCGTGGCGACTACCAGCCCAAGTACGCCGGTTACATGCCCTTTGAACGTATCTTTGATTGCGTATGGCACGGCCGCCGTCACGCCATGGTCGGCCCGACCCAGATCGACCGCTGGGCGCAGACCAACCTGTCGGTAGTCGGTGACTACCACAAGCCGAAGGTTGCCATGCTGGGTGTCCGCGGTCTGCCGGGTAACAGCATCAACCACCGCAACTCGTTCTTTGTGCCCAACCACAACAGCCGGGTGTTTGTTGCCGGTGAGGTGGACATGGTTTCCGGTGTCGGCTTCAAGCCCGAGCGCTGGAGGCCGGGCATGCGCCGCGACCTGATGAGCATCGGGGTGGCGGTAACAGACCTGTGCGTAATGGATTGGAACGGTCCGGATAATGCGCCTCGCGTGGTATCCCTGCACCCGGGCGTTGATTTTGAACTGGTCCAGGAACGCACCGGCTTCCCGCTGCTGAAAGTGGACAACCTGGGCGAGACGCCGCATCCGACCGCCGAGCAACTGGCCGCCATTGCCAGGCTGGACCCGCACAACCTGCGGTCCAAACAGCTCAAGGGTAATCCGGCCGGCATTCGTTCAGCCGAGGAGCTGCGCGCATGAGTGAGCACAACGAATTTGTGGACCGCCCTGATACGGCGGTCTACGAGACCGACGAACCGGTGTCCTATCGGGTCGACGATGGTGTTGCCGTCGTCACCATGAGTCGTCCGCAGTTCAATAATGTGCAGAACTCGCAGATGACCTATGCGCTGGACGATTGCTTCCGCCGCGCGATCAACGACGATGCGGTCAAGGTTATCGTGCTGTGCTCAACCGGCAAGCACTTTTCTGCCGGGCATGACATCGGCACCCCTGGCCGCGACGTGACCAAGAGCTTCGAACACAAGCACCTGTGGTGGGACCACACCAATAAACCGGGTGGCGAGTTCCTCTATGTGCGCGAGCAGGAAGTCTATTTGAATATGTGCCGGCGCTGGCGCGAGATGCCCAAGCCGACCATCGCCATGGTCCAGGGCGGTTGTATCGCCGGCGGCCTGATGCTGGCCTGGGTGTGTGATCTGATCATCGCCAGCGACGACGCATTCTTCCAGGATCCGGTCGTGCGAATGGGTATTCCGGGAGTCGAATACTTTGCGCACGCCTTCGAAATGCATCCCCGTATTGCCAAGGAGTTTCTGTTCCTGGGTGAGCGTATGCCGGCCGCCCGTGCCTACGAGCTGGGCATGGTCAACCGGGTGGTAGCGCGTGATCAGCTGGAAGCCACCACCATGGAGGTGGCCGGCAAGATTGCAAAACAGCCGCGCATGGGGCTGGCGCTGACCAAGCAGGCGGTCAATCACATCGAGGATCTTCAGGGCAAGCGTACCGGCATGGAAGCCGTATTCGCCTGGCACCATTTCGCCCATGTTCACAACGAACAGATCTCGGGTGACAAGCTGGGCGGCTTTGACGGCAAGGCCATGGCGGCGGCCAACAAGGCGCAGGCCGGCGAGGGTGGCAGCAAATGAGCTGGTACAACACCCGTGTGACCGAAGCGCTGGGTTGCCGCTACCCGATTATTCAGACCGCCATGGGCTGGGTGTCGGATGCCAATCTGGTGATCGCCACCACGCGCGCCGGCGGCTTTGGCTTTCTCGCTGGAGCGACCATCGCGGCGGACCAGCTGGAGGCCGAGATTCGCAAGGTCGTTGACGCCACAGGCGGCAGCAACTTCGGCCTGAACTTTCACATGTTTCAGGACAACGCCGCCCAGTGCGTTGATCTGGCGATCAAGTACCGGCTGCGTGCCGTGAGCTACGGCCGCGGTCCGGACCGCCAGACCGTACAGCGTTTCAAGGACGCAGGCGTTCTGTGCGTTCCAACGGTCGGCGCTCTCAAGCATGCGATCAAGGCGGCCGAAATGGGCGCAGACATCATCACCATTCAGGGCGGCGAGGGTGGTGGTCACACCGGCGGTGTTCCTACCAGTATCTTGCTGCCCCAGGTGCTGGACGCGGTGCAGCTTCCGGTAATCGCCGCCGGCGGTTTCTCAACCGGTCGCGGACTGGCCTCGGCGCTGGCTGCCGGTGCCGAAGCCATTGCCATGGGTACGCGCTTCATGATGAGCAGCGATTCGCCCACTCCGGCGAAGACTCTGGAGCGCTACCTGGCCACCCGCGATACCCAGCAGATCAGGGTCACGCTGGCAGTGGACGGCATGCGTCACCGCATGGTCGACAACCCGTTCATCCGCAAGCTGGAAGCCGCCGGCCCGATCGGCCGACTGATGATTGCGCTGCGCAGTGCCTATCGCTGGAAGGCGCAGACCGGCATGACCGCGGGCCACATGCTCAAGACCTTTTTCAGCGCCGTGCGTGAAGACCCGGGTGCCACCTCGCAGGTCATCATGGCGGCCAACCAGCCGATTCTGCTACAGCGCTCGATGGTCGAAGGCTTCCCTGACGAAGGAATCCTGCCCAGTGGCCAGGTCGCGGCGGCGATTGATCGCCTGCTCAGCTGTCAGCAATTGATCGATGAAATAGTCCAGGAGGCTGATGTCTGCTTGCATCGGCTCCAGCAACGTATGCAGCAGGACTCGACGCCAGCGGGCGTTGAGCAGAAGGGGAGTGCCCACGCATGAGCAATGCTTTTAGCAGTCAGATCGAGAACGGCATCGCCGAACTGGTGATCTGCAAACCGCCGGTCAATGCACTGGACAGTAACGAGTGGCTGTCACTGGCCGCCACCATCGATGAGCTGGGCGCCAACCCGGATGTGCGCGTGCTGATCATCCGCTCCGAAGGTCGCGGTTTCTGTGCCGGCGTCGACATTAAAGAACTGGATGCCCACCCGGAGCGCATCGTCAAGGTGAACGCCGGCAACTACGCCACCTTCAAGGCGATTCACCGTTGCCAGGTGCCGGTCATCGTCGGCGTGCACGGCTTCGTGCTGGGTGGCGGCATCGGCATGACCGGAGCGGCCGACATCGTGGTTGCCTCACGCTGTGCCACGTTCGCCCTGCCGGAAGTCGACCGCGGCGCGATGGGCGGCGGTGCCCATTTGCAGCGCCTGTTCCCGGTACAGAAGGTGCGTTACATGTTCTTCACCGGCGAAACCGTGACCGCGCCGGACGCCATGCAGTACGGCTTCATCGAGCAACTGGTCGAGCGTGACGAGTTGCCGGCTGCTACTCGTGCCATCGCCGAGAAGATCGCCGCCAAGAGCCCGGCCATGATCCGCATTGCCAAGGAAGCGCTGAACGGCATCGAAGACGGCAATCTGGAAGACAAGTACCGCTGGGAGCAGGGCTTCACCCTCGAGGCCTACACCATGCCGGATTCGGCTGAAACCCGCCGCGCGTTCGTTGAAAAACGCGACGCCAGCTTCTGAGGCAGCCAGCATGCAACTGACGTATACCGACAAGCAAAACGCCTTCCGGGCCGAGGCCCGCGCCTGGCTGGAAGCCAATGTACCCAGCAAACCGCTGGCCAGTTACGACACCCGGGAAGGCTTTGAAGAACACCGGGCCTGGGAGCGCAAGCTGTACGAAAGCCGCTGGTCCATGGTCATGTGGCCGGAGCACTTGGGTGGCCGCGGCTGCGACCTGATCGAGTGGCTGATCTTCGAGGAAGAGTACTACGCGGTCAACGCGCCAATGCGCGTCAATCAGAACGGCCAGCTGTTGCTGGGTCCGACCCTGATGGAGTTCGGCACCGAGAAACAAAAACAGCATTTTCTGCCGCGTATCGCCTCCAGTGAGGATATGTGGGCGCAGGGCTGGTCCGAGCCTAACGCCGGCTCCGACATGGCAGCGATCCGCAGCAAGGCCGTGCGCGACGGCGATTATTACGTTGTCAGTGGCCAGAAAACCTGGTCCACCCGCGCCAGTTTTGCCGACTGGACCTTTGGCCTGTTTCGCAGTGAGCCAAACAGCCAGCGACATCACGGTCTGACCTATTTGATGGTTCCCCTCAACAGCCCGGGCGTCACCATTCGCCCGATCAAGGCGTTGAACGGCAAGGAAGCCTTTGCCGAAATCTTCTTTGACGAGGTACGGGTGCCGGTTGAAAACCGCATCGGTGCCGAAGGCCAGGGCTGGAATGTAGCCATGGCCACTGCCGGGTTTGAACGGGGCTTGCTGCTGCGCTCACCGGCGCGTTTCCAGCACACTGCCAAACGGCTTATCGAGCTGTTCAAGGCCAACCCCGAAGTGGCAGCCCGCGATCCGGGTCTGCGCGACGCCGTGGTTGAAAGCTGGATGGGCGCGCAAGCCTACGCCTACTCGTCATACCACACCGTTGGCCTGGTTCAGAAGGGCGCGAAGGTTGGCGCCGAGGCCAGCGTCAACAAGATCGTCTGGTCCGAACTGGATCTGAAAATGCACGAAACCGCGATGCGAATTCTCGGCGCTCGGGGCGAGCTGCGCGGCAGCGCGCCGGAAGCCGTCGACGGCGGCAGCTGGCTGGAAGGCTTCCTGTTTGCCCAGGCCGGCCCCATCTATGCCGGCACCAACGAGATTCAGCGCAACATCATCGCCGAGCGCATGCTCGGTTTGCCGAAGGCCTGAGGGGGGCGATCATGGACTTTACCTTTACCGAAGATCAGCTCGCCTTCCGCGAGGCCATCAGCCGGTTTCTGATGACCGAAGCGCCGCCGGAAACCCTGCGCGAGATTTGGGAGACCGAAGACGGTCGCTCACCCGAGATGCGCCGCAAGATGGCCGAACAGGGCCTCACCGCGCTGTCGGTCCCTGAGGCGCAGGGCGGCCTGGGCATGGATGATATCGCCTGGTCGCTGCTGACCCAGGAACTGGGTTACTACGCCATTGCCGACTCCATGGCCGATACCGCCTACGTGGCCACCGGTCTGTTGGCCGCGCTGCCAGCGGGCACCGGGCTGCGTGATGAGTTGCTGGCCCGGATTGTCGACGGTGACGTGCGCATTGCGGTCGGACACCCGGTCAACCCGCTGGTGGCCGATGTGCATCTGGCCGACGTGGTACTGCAGGCGCATCAGGGCGAAATTCATGCCCTCAAGCGCGAGCACGTCAGCTTCGAGCGCAACCCGAGCATCGACAGCTCCCGCCGTCTCAGTCGCGTCAGTTTCCAGCCCGGCGACGCCACCCGCCTGGTGGGTGCCGAGCAGGGCAGTGCGATCTGGGATCAGACCCTTAACCGCGGTGCCCTGGCAGTAGCCGGTCAGAGTCTGGGCCTGGCCCAGCGCATGCTCGACCTGTCGGTTGACTACGCGGTTCAGCGCAAGCAGTTCGGCAAGGCCATCGGCAGCTTCCAGGCCGTCAAGCACAAGCTGGCCGATGTTGCCGGCAAGATCGAGTTCGCCAAGCCGGTGCTGTACCGCGCGGCCCACGCACTGGCCAATAACGAGCCGACAGCCGCGCTCAACGTGTCCCACGCCAAGCTGGCCTGCTGCGAGGCGGCATGGGTTGCCGCCCGTCATGGCATTCAGGTGCACGGCGCCATGGGTTACACCTGGGAAGTTGACCTGCAGATGTTCATGAAGCGTGCCTGGGCGCTGGATTCGTCCTGGGGCGATCGTGCCTTCCACACCTCGCGCGTTGCCGAAGCCGTGCTGGCCGCCGACGCACCGATTGGCCCGCACCACTCCTTTGGAGCTACCGATGCCTGAAGCTTATATCGTTGACGCCCTGCGCAGCCCGACCGGCAAACGCAAGGGCAGTCTCTCTGCCATTCACGCCATCGACCTGGGCGCCCATGCGCTGAAGGCGCTGGTCGAGCGTAACAGCATTCCGGCCGATGAATATGACGACGTCATCTTTGGCTGTGTCGATACCATCGGCTCGCAGGCCGGTGACATCGCCCGCACCAGCTGGCTGGCCGCCGGCCTGCCGCTGAATGTCCCGGGCACCACGGTGGATCGCCAGTGCGGTTCCTCCCAGCAGGCTCTGCACTTTGCCGCCCAGGCGGTGATGAGTGGCACCCAGGATGTGGTCGCCGTTGGCGGTGTGCAAACCATGACCCAGATCCCGATTTCCTCGGCGATGCTGGCCGGTCAGCCGCTCGGTTTCCCTGATCCGTTCTCCGGCAGCGAGGGCTGGCAGGCACGCTTTGGCAACCAGCCGGTTAACCAGTTCTACGCCGCCCAGCGGATCGCCGATCACTGGAAGATCAGCCGTGAGGCTATGGAGCAGTTCGCACTGGAGAGCCACGAGCGTGCGCTGCGCGCCATTGCCGGTGGTCTGTTTGAGCGCGAGATTGCCCCGCTGGCGGGCCTGTCGGTAGACGAGACGCCACGCCAGACCACGCTGGAGAAGATGGCTTCACTGGAGCCGGTTGATGCCCAGTTCCCGGGTATTACCGCGGCCGTATCCAGCCAGACTGCGGACGCCTCGGCTGCGCTGCTGGTGGTCTCCGAGGCGGCCCTCAAGCGCTACCAGCTCACGCCGCGGGCACGTATTCACCACATCAGCGTACGTGGTGACTGCCCGATCTGGCATCTGACCGCGCCGATTGAGGCGACCCGCCACGCGCTGCGCAAAACCGGGCTGCAGATGAGCGATATCGATAGGGTGGAGATCAATGAGGCCTTCGCGTCGGTGGTCATGGCCTGGCAACAGGAGTTGGACTACGACCCGGCGCGCACCAACGTCAACGGCGGCGCCATTGCCCTTGGTCACCCGCTGGGTGCCACCGGTGCCCGCCTGATAACGACCTTGCTGCACGAACTCGAGCGCAGCGGCACGCGTTTTGGCCTGCAGACCATGTGTGAAGGTGGCGGTCAGGCCAACGTGACTATCATTGAACGCCTTTGAGTGGCATATGCGGGGTGTATGAGCTTTTTGCGCTTACACTCCGAGTTGCCGGATTAACTCCCGGAGCGGCCCATGGATGGTCAGAACAACAACCACGCCAGGCAGGGTTGCGTCGGCACCAGGTGGGACCATGACAACAGACAACACGGGTTCGCGAGCGCTGTCCGATCAGGCGCTATCGCTGGATGAATATGACCGCATCATCGGCACTATCCACGATGGCGCGATGTGTACCGAGAGCCTTTACGAGGCGTTGGAGTGCTTGCGGGTTCTGTTCAATGGCAATTTCTGCACATTGATTCTGCGGATATCCGATGTGGAAGACCTGGCACTGATGCTGGTGGCCGGTAATCGCGCAGCGCGCGGCCGTATCGCCTACTTCAAACACCTGCACGATGACAATCCCTTTGTCGATCTGCCAACCGATACCGTATTCACCAATGATTCGGTGATGTCGCGTGAGGACTGGCAGAATTGCCGTTACTACCTCGAGTACGCCAGACCCAGTGATGTCTATCACGTGATGGGCGCCGATGTGACGGCGATGGAGACGGGCGTGGTGCGTTTTCGGGTCACCCGGGGCCACGATCAGCCTGCCTTCTCCGAACAGGATCAGGCCCTGTGTCAGCGCCTGATCCCGCATCTGCAGCGCACCTTGCGCATGCACAACCTGCTTGACCGCAGTGAATCAATCAGTCACCTGCATGCCGATGCCATCAAGCGGCTGTCGGTTGCCACGCTGATGCTTGATCAGGGGGGTACCGTTCTGCAGATGAACGATGTTGCCCGTGAACTGCTGGCTCGGGCCGACGGTTTGAAGCTGGTAGGGTCCCGGTTGGAAGCCAGCTATCCCAGTGATCACCGTGAGCTGGTCAAGCTGATTCGCAGCGCGGCGGAGGTAAAAGGCATGCGCCCGCCCACGGAGTCGCGTACCACTCTGGCCATCGCTAGGCCCTCAGGGGATGTCAGCCTGGGTCTGGTGGTCGAGCCCATACCCGGTGCCGAGTGGGCGGAAGGGCAAGGCCAGCCAGTGGTGATGGTGTATATCCGTGATGCGGTGGCGGTCTCTCAGGTCGACTACAGAATCGCCAAGGAGCTGTTCAACTTCACCCCGGCGGAAACCGCATTGGCCTATCACCTGGCCAATGGTCGGTCTCTTGAAGAGGCGGCCGAGGCTCTTAACATCATGCGCAATACCGCCCGCGCCCATCTGCGTTCGATGTTCTCGAAAACCGGTGCCAGCCGTCAGGCCGAGCTGGTTCGAGTGCTGCTCAACAGTGTTGCTTCAATGGGCAAGGGTGGGCTTGATGCGGACGCCAGCCGAGTCAGTTCCGAAGTCATCGAATCCGAATTACGCCTGCCATAACACCCTCCCAGCGGGATCGTAGTCTCTACGGACGATGATCCCGGCATGCCCGCGACGCAACAATCCTCGCACGCTAAAACAGCACTGTTACGAGGAGTCGCGGCATGACTGATACCCCAAGCACGGGAATTCTGAACGATCGAGTGGTTATCATCACCGGCGCCGGTGGTGGACTGGGCGCCGCCCACGCACGCGTCTTCGCAGCTGAAGGCGCTTGTGTTCTGGTCAACGATATCAACGGTGACGCCGCTGCTGCGGTGGTGGATGAAATCCTCTGCGCCGGTGGCCGGGCAGCAGTCAACACGTCCGATATCACCAACTACGCCGACAGCGAAAATGCGGTCCGTCAGGCGATTGAAACCTGGGGTGATCTGCACGTTGTGCTCAACAACGCCGGTATCAACCGTGACCGCATGTTTGCTTCCATGAGCGAGGCCGAGTGGGACGCCATCATGGCGGTACACCTCAAGGGCCACTTCTGTATCAGCTCCCACGCGGTGCACTACTGGCGCGATCAGACCAAGGCCGGACACCGCGTTGACGCGCGCATCATCAACACCACTTCCGGCGCCGGGCTGCAGGGCTCGATTGGTCAATCCAATTACGCGGCGGCCAAGGCCGGGATTGCTGCGCTGACGCTGAATCAGGCGGCCGAGCTGCGTCGCTACGGTATTACCGCCAACGCCATTGCGCCGGCGGCCCGTACCGGCATGACTACCGCGGTTGAATCCATGGCCCAGCGCATGGCCAAGCCGGACGATGGCAGCTTCGACTACTGGGCGCCGGAAAACGTCAGCTCGGTGCTGGCCTGGCTGGCAAGTAGCGAGTCTGCGGCCATTACCGGTCGGATTTTCGAAGCCGAGGGCGGCAAGATCTCAATTGCTGATGGCTGGCGCACTACCGAAGGCGTCGACAAGGGCGCGCGCTGGGCACCAGCAGAGGTCGGTACCGCCATGCAGCAATTGCTGGCAAACGAAGTTCCGGCGCAAAAAGTCTACGGCAGCTAAAGCGAGGCCTGACCATGGAGTTTCGTTTCACCGATGAGCAGCGAATGATCCGCGACACTGCCGCGGCATTCCTGCAGGACGTGTCGGATTCGTCTGCCGTGCGCAAAGCCATGGCAACCGAACTCGGCTATGACCCGGACCTGTGGCAGCGCATCTGCCAGGAACTGTGCTTCCAGGCCATCACCGTGCCGGAAGCCTATGGCGGTATGGGCCTTGGCCAGGTCGAACTGGCTGCGGTACTGGAGCAGATGGGCAAGGTGCTGCTGTGCTCGCCGTTCTTCGCCACCGTCGGGCTGGGCGTCAACGCGTTGCTGCTGGCTGGCACCGATGAGCAGAAGGCGCAGTACCTGCCCGCCATCGTCGATGGCGCACTGACGGCAACCCTGGGCTGGACCGGTACCGAGGCGGCCCGTTTTGGCGGTCAGTGGGGCTGCGAGGCCATCGGTCTGCAATGGCAAGCCTGTGATGAGGGCTATCGCCTGAGCGGCGAGCTGCGCTATGTGATCGATGGCCACAGTGCTGACCTGCTGATTGTTGCCGCACGAGCGCCGGGCACTGCGGGCCGCGACGGCGTCGCGCTGTTTGCCGTGCCGGCCGACACCGCGGGTATCAGTCGCGAGTGGCAACCAACGCTGGATCAGACCCGCCGCCAGGCCCGCCTGCAGTTCAGCGATGTGCTGGTACCGGTCTCGGCGCGCATGGCTGGCGACGAGGCCGCTGGTGAGTTGCTTGACGACATCCTGGCGCTGGTCAAGGTGGCGCTGGCCGCCGAGCAAATGGGCGCGGCCCAGCAGGTGCTTGATATCAGCGTTGCCTATATGCAGGAGCGCGTGCAGTTCGGCCGCCAGATTGCCAGTTATCAGGCGCTCAAGCACAAGGCGGCCGACATGCTGCTCAAGTGCGAGGTGTCCCGCTCGGCCGTCTACTATGCCGCCTGTATCGCCGAGGAGCGTGTAAACCCCGAGGGTGATGCGCGATTGGCAGCCGAGCTGGCCGAAGCGGCAGCGATGGCCAAGGCCTATTGCTCCGACACCCTGTTCCACAACGCCGGCAGCGCCATTCAGCTGCACGGTGGTGTCGGTTTTACCTGGGAATACGACGTGCACCTGTACTTCAAGCGGGCCAAGGCCAGTGAGTTGTACCTGGGTGCCGGTGCGGCGCAGCGTGAGCTGATTGCCAGCCTGCTGCTGGATTGAGGAGCCGAGCATGAAACTGACCTTTACCGCAGCCGATGAAGCCTTTCGCGCCGAGATTGCCGGCTGGCTGAAAGACAACCTGTGCGGCGAATTTGAGCAACTGCGCTTTCGTGGTGGCCCGGGTGACGAGCACATGTTCCCGGCAGAGCGCAAACGCTGGGAGCAGAAGCTGGCCGAAGGCGGCTGGACCTGCGTTGGCTGGCCCACGGAGCACGGTGGCCGTGGCTGCAGCATTGAGCAGCAGGTGATCTTCCATGAAGAGTATGCCCGTGCCGGTGCGCCGGGGCGGGTAGGGCACATTGGTGAGGGCCTTGCCGGCCCGACGCTGATCGCCTTTGCCAGCCCCGAGCAACAGCAGAAATACCTGCCCGGTATTCTGGCTGGCACCGAGCTCTGGTGTCAGGGCTATTCCGAGCCGGGCGCCGGCTCGGATCTGGCCAACGTCCGCACCCGTGCGGTGCAGGATGCCGATGGGCACTGGATTCTTAACGGCCAGAAAGTATGGACATCGCTGGCTCATGAGTCCGACTGGTGCTTTGTCGTTGCGCGCACCGATCCGGAGTCACGTGGCCACAAGGGGCTGGGGTTTTTCCTGGTTTCGATGCATCAGCCGGGCGTCACCGTACGGCCCATCGAGCAGCTGACCGGCACCTCCGAGTTCAACGAAGTGTTCTTCGATGATGCGGTCGCCGCTGACATCGTTGGCGCCCCGGGCGATGGCTGGAAGATTGCGATGGGCCTGCTCGGCTTCGAGCGTGGCGTCTCCACCCTCGGCCAGCAGATGCAGTTCCAGAACGAGCTGGACCAGATTGTGCGTATCGCCCGGGACAACGGCGCGGCACGCGATCCGGCGCTGCGTCAGCGCATTGCCGAGGCCCATATCGGCCTGCGTCTGATGCGCTACAACGCCATGCGCATGCTCTCGCAGGACAGCAGTAACGACGCCGGACCCGCAGCCCTGGTCTACAAGCTGCACTGGGCCAGCTGGCACCGCAACCTGGGCGCGCTGGCTATGGATGTGCTGGGGCCGGAGGCCGAGATGGTCGAGTCCGCACCGTACAACCTGACGCGCCTGCAGTCCCTGTTCCTGTTCACCCGCTCCGACACCCTTTACGGCGGCACCAACCAGATTCAGCGCAACATCATTGCTGAACGCGGACTGGGCATGCCCAAAGAAGCCAAAGGAAACCTGTAATGAGCAACATGATCACCAATCCGCAGTACGTTTCCGGGCACGGCCTGCTTGAAGGCAAGTCAGTCCTTATCACCGCCGCAGCCGGCGCCGGCATCGGCTTCGCTGCCGCCACCCGGGCGGTGGAAGAGGGCTGTCGCGCCATCGTTATTAGTGATGTGCACGAAGGCCGGCTGGCCGCATCGGTCGACAAGCTGAAGGCCGAAACCGGGCTCGATGCTGTATGGGGTCTGGTTTGCAACGTGACCGACGAAGACCAGGTGCGCGCCCTGATCGACTTCGCGGAAGACAAGCTCGGTGGCACTGACGTGCTGATCAACAACGCCGGTCTGGGTACCAGCAAGATGCTGATCGACATGGAAGACGCCGAATGGGACAAGGTCATTGATGTGACCCTGAACGGCACCATGCGCATGACCCGCTATTTTCTGCAGCGCGTAAAAGCCCGCGGGCAGGGCGCTGTGATCGTCAATAACGCCTCGGTGCTGGGTTGGCGGGCACAGAAAGAGCAGGCGCACTACGCCGCAGCCAAGGCTGGCGTAATGGCCTTGACCCGCTGCTCGGCGCTGGAAGCGGTCGAGCTGGGCGTGCGTATTAACGCAGTCGCCCCGTCGCTGGCGGTGCACCCGATGCTGCGCAAATCGGCACCGGAAGAGCTGCTGCGTGAGCTTGAAGCCCGCGAGGCCTATGGCCGAGGAGCCGAGTGCTGGGAGGTGGCCAACGTGATGATGTTCCTGGCCAGCGACTATTCCAGCTACATGACCGGCGAAATTCTGCCCGTCAGTTCCCAGCGCGCCTGAGTGCGCCTTCAGGAGTAAAGCAATGACTACCGTATTTTCCTCGGCGGCGGCGCTGCAAGCCGCCGTCGGTCAATCGCTGGGCGCCACCGACTGGCTGCGTATCGAGCAGCCTCGGGTCGACCAGTTTGCCGATGCAACCGGTGACCACCAGTGGATTCACGTTGATCCCGAGAAGGCGGCCAAGGGCCCGTTCGGCGGCACCATCGCCCACGGCTACCTGACCCTGTCACTGGTGAACTATTTCCTGCCGCAATTGATGCGGGTCGAGAACCTGCAGATGGGTGTCAACTATGGCTGCGATCGGGTGCGTTTCCCCGCGCCAGTGCGTGTTGGCGCACGTATTCGCGGCGTGGGTGAGGTTACCGGGGTTGAGGCCCTCGCCAATGGCGCTGTGCAGGTCGTCGTGCGCGTGACCGTCGAGGTCGAAGGCAGTGACCGCCCGGGTTGCGTCGTTGACACCATTAGCCGCTACACCTTCAATCCCGCTGCCTGAGGAGTCTCATAGCATGCAAGATGCCGTTATTGTTTCCGTTGCGCGTACCGCGCTGACCAAATCCTTCCGTGGTTCCTTCAATGACACCGAGGCCCCGGTTCTCGGCGGCCACGTGGTGCGTGCGGTAGTTGAGCGCGCGGGTATCAAGCCGGAGGAGGTAGGTGATGTGATCATGGGCGCCGCCGTACAACAGGGCACCCAGGGCTACAACATTGGCCGGCTGTGTGCCTACACCGGCGGCCTTGGCGATGCCGTGCCCGGTATGGCGCTTGATCGCATGTGCGCGTCCGGCCTGATGGCGGTAGGTGAAGCGGCCAAGGCGATCATGACCGGCGAGCTGGAAATTGCCATCGGCGGCGGGGTTGAATCGCTGTCGCTGACCCAGACCAAGCACAAGAACGCTCACCGCGCGCGCTCCGAAGCAGTGCTGGAGGTCATGCCGACTGCCTACATTCCGATGATCGAAACCGCCGAGATTGTTGCTGCACGTTACGGCATCAGTCGCGCCGAGCAGGATGCCTACGCGCTGCAAAGCCAGCAGCGCACCGCAGCTGCCCAGCAGGCCGGTTTGTTTGCCGATGAAATCGTCCCGCTGACAGCCAGCAAGCTGCTGTTCGACAAGGAAGGCAAGCCGGCCGGTCACGAACAGGTTACCGCCGACCGCGACGAGTGCAATC
This sequence comes from Halopseudomonas sp. MFKK-1, assembly GCF_027474385.1. Classification (NCBI taxonomy): domain Bacteria; kingdom Pseudomonadati; phylum Pseudomonadota; class Gammaproteobacteria; order Pseudomonadales; family Pseudomonadaceae; genus Halopseudomonas; species Halopseudomonas sp. MFKK-1. Next base: position 3,209,500 of record NZ_CP114836.1, on the reverse strand, counting down.
GCCCGAGCACTACCCTGGAAGGCCTGCAATCGCTTCCACCGGTCTGGAAAGATGGCCAGTGGATTGCCCAGGGTGAACATATCACTGCTGGTAATGCCTCGCAGTTCTCTGATGGCGCGGCCGCCTGCCTGCTTATGAGTCGTGCCGAGGCAGACCGGCGCGGCCTCAAGCCACTTGGCACCTACCGCGGTATCGCTGTGGCCGGCTGCAAGCCCGACGAGATGGGGATTGGCCCGGTTTACGCCATCCCGAAACTGCTCCAGCGCTTTGGTCTGAAGGTCGAGGATATCGGACTGTGGGAGATCAACGAGGCATTTGCCAGCCAGGTGTTGTACTGCCGTGACGCGCTGGGTATTCCCAATGATCGCCTTAACGTCAACGGCGGTGCGATCTCCATTGGTCACCCGTTTGGCATGAGCGGTGCTCGTATGGTCGGTCACGCGCTGCTGGAAGGCCGCCGCCGCGGTGTCCGCTATGTCGTTGTATCCATGTGCATCGGTGGCGGCATGGGTGCCGCCGGCCTGTTCGAGCTCGACTGAGCCCTCTTCCAATTAACGTCTGAGAGCCGGGCCCGCGTTTCAGCGGGCTCGTGCTTCCCCGCGTCTACCTCGCAGGTTTGCGCAGATTTGCATACTGGCATTTGGGTGTAAGCCGTTTGGACGATGTTGTCACGTTCCTGGTGCCCGAATATCGATGCTGGTGCTGCTGCGACGCTTTGTCTCAGATTGGGACAGGCGCTCAGCCGAATAAAAACAATGTGCTCCCCCGAGGAGCTCAACAGGCAGGAATGCATCATGAGCAAACTGATTAGCTACGCCTTCTGCATTGTCGTCACCGCTCTGGTGTTCTACGCGTTTTCCCCCCGCCACGATGGCCAAGGTGCTGAGCTGGATATGGACCTTGCCCGTATCCAGTTCAATGATCTGGTGCATTTTGACGGCCGCATGGTCGCGGTTGGCGAGCGCGGCACCATCATGGTCAGTGACGACGATGGCGACAGCTGGCAACAGACCTATGGCGACCACCAGCTGCCGGTCACCCTCACAGGTATCACTTGGCTGGGTGGCAATCTGCTGCTGGCCGTCGGCCATGATCAACTGATTCTTCGCAGCACCGACGGCGGTGATAGCTGGGACGTCATCATGAATGACGAGGAAGCCGGCGAGCCGCTGATGGGGACTTGGAGTGCCGATGGCAAGGAAGTGTTTGCCTATGGCAGCTTTGGCCGCTTTTTCCATTCCACCGACGCCGGCCAGAGCTGGACCAGTGTTGAGCTGGATATCCATGGCGAGCATCTGAACGACCTGGCTGGTGACGGCAAGCGCATGCAGCTGCTGGTTGGCGAAATGGGGCTTGTCCTGCGCAGCACCGATGGCGGTGATCAGTGGCAGGCAGTGGAGCCGTTTTATCGTGGCTCTCTGTTCGGGGTTGCCCATCTCAAAGACGCCAGCTGGGTTGCCTATGGCATGCGTGGGCATGTCTTCGTCAGCCACGACGATGGCATTAACTGGAGCCAAATCCAGCTGCCTCACCAGTTGCCACTTTACGGTCACGCCGCTGATGCCAATGGCGTAGTGATCGTCGGGACCGGCGGTGCCTACGTCAACCTGACAGGCGATGGCGAGCTTCGCAACATCGGCTTCATGCGCGGCATGGGGACGCTGACGTCGGCAGTGGTTCTGCCTAACAGAGAATTTTTCGTCGCCGGACAGTTCGGTCTGCAACAGCGGGACCGAGACCTTCTGGCGCATACAGGTCGATAAGGGGTAGTCATGACCAGGCATGTTCGTTTACTGGATCGCTGGGTCGAAGGTTTTGCCGACCTGTTGATGAACCACCGCAAGCTCATTCTCGGGTTTTTCATGCTGCTGACTCTCGGGTTGGGTTACAGCGCGACCCAGATTCGACTGGATCCTGGCTTCAACAAGCAGATTCCGGCCAGCCACCCGTACATGGAGAACTACCTGCATTACAGCGAGACGTTCTCGGGTGCCAACACGATCCTGGTAAGTGTGAACTGGCTGGGCGAGGGGGATATCTACAACCCGGAATTCCTCGAGGTGCTGCGCCAGGTTACCGATGAGGTGTTCTTCATCCCCGGCGTACGGCGTGCCAGTGTACGCTCGCTGTTCACTCCCGACGTGCGCTATGTCGAAATATCGGAAGACGGTTTCGTCGGTGATGTGGTTATTCCGCCCCAATTCAGCGGCACGCCCGAGGATCTGGAGCAGGTTCGCAGCAACGCTGCCCGGTCCGGTGAAATCGGTCGACTGGTGGCCAATGATTTGACTGCGGCGATCGTCAATGCCGAACTGCAGGAGTTCAACCCGGACACCGGTGAGCGTGTGTCCTATGCCGAAATTGCCCGTCAGCTGGAGGCGATTCGCAGCAAGTACGAGAACGAGAATATCGAGATCAATATCGTCGGCTTCTCAAAGCTGGTTGGCGATGTGATTGATGGCCTGGTTGAGGTGATGGGCTTTTTCGTGATCGCCTTCATCATTACCACGCTGCTGCTGTGGGCTTACTCGCGTTCACTGGTACAGACCGTTGTCGCGTTGCTGGTTGCACTGGTACCGGTGGTCTGGTTGCTGGGGATCCTGCCGCTGATTGGTATGGGTATCGATCCAATGTCGATCCTGGTGCCGTTCCTGATCTTCTCGATCGGGGTGTCGCATGCGGTACAGATGAGCAACGCCTGGAAACAGGAACTGTTCAACGGCCTGGAACCGAGGGAAGCAGCCAAAGTGGCCTGCTGCAAGATCTTCATCCCCGGTGCGCTTGCGCTGGTTACCAACGCACTGGGCTTCGGTGTGATCATGCTGATCGATATTCCGATTGTGCGCGAGCTGGGGATTTCAGCCTGTATTGGTGGCTTGCTGATGATCTTTACCAACAAGATGATGCTGCCGATCATCCTGTCCTGGCTGACGCTGGATCGTCGTGCCTGGGCAGCCCATGAGGCGCGCAACGGCGGCAAGCACCAACTGTGGTGGAGGCTGTCTGTCCTGGCGACGCCGGGTCCCGCGCTGGTGGTCTTTGCAATCAGTCTGGTGCTGCTGGTTGCCGGTTCCTGGAAAAGCCGCGAGCTGATTGTCGGCGATGTGGGGGTCGGTGCCCCCGAGCTGCGCCAGAGTGCCCGCTATAACCAGGACAACCTGCGCATCACCCAGAAGTACTCGATCGGTCTTGATGTACTGTCGATTTACATGGAAACCGACGTCACCGAAGCCTGTCTGGACCCGGATGTGATGCGCGCGGTCGAGGAGCTGGACTTTCATGCACGCAGCATCAAGGGCGTCAATTCGACCCAGAGTGTGGCGGGTATGGGCAAGGTTTCGATTGCCGGCAACAACGAAGGTAACCCGCGCTGGGCGGCCATTCCGGGCTCGTCCCGCGGTCTGATGGCGGGCTCGCGTGCCTACTCGGCGTCCAACGGTCTGGTGGTTGATGGTTGTCAAACCATGCAGATGTTGCTGTTTCTCAATGACCATGACGGCGACACCATTGCTCATGTGATTGACCAGGTTGAGCACATTATCGCCAATATCGATGAACCGAAGCTGCGCTTCATGCTGGCTGGCGGCAACGTGGGCGTGATGGCTGCCTCGAATGAGGCGGTGCAGCAGGCCGAAGCACAAATGCACGGATCTTTGCTGCTGGCAGTGGCGCTGTTTTGCTGGGTCACCTTCCGCAGTGGTCGCGCAGTGCTTTGCATCCTGATCCCGCTGGCGATTGTTGCCACCCTGTGCAGCGCCGTCATGGCGATGTTCGGGATTGGCCTCAAGGTTGCGACCTTGCCGGTAATGGCGCTCGGGGTGGGTGTTGGGGTCGACTACGGGATTTATCTGTACGAGCGCATGCAGCACGAACTCAAGGCCGGCAAGAGCCTGCGTATGGCCTTTTACGAAGCTATGTGTCAGCGCGGCACTGCGGCGTTGTTTACCGCAGTAACCATGTCGGTCGGGGTTGGTACCTGGATTTTTGCACCGCTCAAGTTCCAGGCAGATATGGGTATTTTGCTGGCCTTCATGTTCCTGGTGAACGTATTCGGCGCGATTTTCCTGCTGCCGGGGCTGGCTGCCTGGTTCCAGCGCAGCAAACCGCTGGTACGGGTGCGTCCGGCGGTGAGGAGCCCGCTGCAGGGTGCCGGGCCGAACTGAGATGACCAAGATCAGCCAGGAACAAGCCACCATGGTCCCGGCGGCAGCATACGACTCCCTGCTGGGCGAGTTGTATGATGCTGCGCTGGATGACCATAGCTGGAGCCGCTTTTTGGGCCATGTGCGCGAGTTGTTCCGTGCCAATTACGTAACACTGATCCTGCGTGCGCCGGTGGGCAGCGACAAGGGCCTGATGGTAGTCAGCGGTGATATAGAAGGTGAGGGTACCATCACCTACATTGCCTATCCCCGGGCTGAAACACCGTTTGTGAACTGCCAGACAAACCGGGTATTCACGGTAACGGACCTCATGAGCTACAGCACCTGGCTGGAGTCCGACTACTACAAGCGTTACTGCCAGCCGCAGAGGGTGTTGCATGTGATGGGCGTCGATGTCGCGATTCCTGGCGGCGGCGTTTTTCGATTTCGCATTACCCGGCCAGATGGTACTCAGGACTTTTCCCGTGCGGAAAAACTGCTCTGCAGCTCACTGATTCCGCACATGAGCAGGGCCCTGCAGATTCACAACCTGATAGGCCACAAGGAGTCGCTCAACGCGCTGTACGCCCAGACCATCGGCCGGCTGGCAATTGCGACCATGGTGCTCGATGAAAACGGCGGCATCGTGGAAGCCAACCAGATCGCACGGGACATGCTTCAGGCCGGAGATGGACTGAAGCTGGTTGGCGGCCGCGTGGAAGCCAATTACCCGGGAGACAACAAGCGCCTGTATCAGGCGCTGCGAAGCGCCCAGACGGCCGGTCGCAGCAATGATGGCAATATCGCCGAAGCGCTGTCCATTTCAAGGCCTTCGGGACAGGTCAGCCTGGGGTTGCTGATTGAACCGGTCCCGGAGTCTGACTGGGACGACGGCAAACCTTGCGTTGTGGTTTACGTGCGAGATGCGGTAGGCCGCTCGATGCTCAGTACAGCCATGACCCGTCAGGTGTTCGGATTTACGCCTTCTGAGTCGGCGCTTGCGATGGAGCTGGCCAACGGCCTGTCGCTGGAGGAAGCTGCCAGTTCGCTGGGCATTCGCCGCAATACGGCTCGAGCCCATCTGCGCGCGATTTTTTCCAAAACCGGGGTGCGCCGTCAAACGGAGTTGGTGCGCCTGATCCTTAACAGCGTGGTTTCACTGGGTCAGCAGGACGGAGGCGTTGAAACCGAAGCGCGGGAGGAAAACGACACATAACGCGCTGATGTCCTCTGTAGCCATGCTCAATGGCCATTCCAGACATTTGCGCACAATGCAAAACGAAGTAAGGTGAGACACTTTGTCGCAGAGGGCACTTTGCTGCAGCTCGGGCAACAGAGACTCAGACTGCTGTATTTATCAATAAAAACAAGATGGGCCGCCAATGAGCAGCCCGACGCAGAGGTCGCACAGTCATGAATAACAAGAACGTTGTAACACCACAAAACCCGATAGCGCACAGTATCAGCCTTAGTCTGGATCATTACGATCACCTGATTGGGTGTATCCACGACGGTGCGTTTGATACTCAGCGCCTGTACGACGCGGTCGAGGAGCTGCGCAAGCTGTTCCAGGCCAACTACGCCACACTCATTCTGCGCATTCCGGGAATTGACAACATTGGTCTGATGCTGGTTGCGGGGGAGGTCGAGGGGAGCGGTACGGTCCGCTACTTTGATTACTACCATAACGACAGCCCCTTCTCGAGCATGCCGGCGGACGTCAGCTTTACCATCGATGATGTGATGACCACCGAGGAGTGGGAGGCCAACCCGTACTACACCGATTACGCACGCCTGAATAATGTGTACCACATCCTTGGTGCCGACATTACTACCCCGGAAGACGGCATGTTGCGCATGCGGGTGACCCGTGGGCACAACCAGCCGGCATTCAGTGCCGAAGACAAGGCGCTGTGCAATCGACTTTTGCCACACCTGCGCCGCTCGCTGCACGTTCACAATCTGCTCGGGCGCAGCGAGTCACTGGGCACAGTTTACGCCGAAGCCATAAACCGGTTGTCTGTTGCCACCCTGGTGCTGGACGAAACCGGTTGCGTACTGCAGCTAAACGACGTAGCCCGGGCGATGCTGAAGGAGGCCGATGGCATCAAGCTGGTCGGCACCCGGCTGGAGGCCAGCTACCCCAGCGATAACCGCGAGTTGCACCGGCTGATTCGCGAGACGCTGGATTTGCAGCAGGGCCAGCAGCCGGCGGAAAGCCGTGAGGCCCTGTCCATCGCTCGGCCCTCGGGTGAGGTCAGTCTTGGCGTTGTAGTCGAGGCGCTGCCGGCATCCGAATGGGCCGAAGGCAAGGGACGGCCGACCGTGATCGTGTATATCCGCGACTCGGTAGGCCGCTCCCAGGTCGACAACCGGGTGGCCAAGGAACTGTTCAACTTTACCCCAGCTGAAACAGCGCTGGCGCTGGAGCTGGCCAACGGCCTGTCGCTGGAAGAGGCCGCTGAGAACCTCGGTATCATGCGCAACACGGCTCGTGCGCACCTGCGTTCGATCTTCTCGAAGACCGGTGTTCGGCGCCAGGCCGAGCTGGTGCGTGTGATGCTCAACAGCGTGGTATCGCTTGGCCGTGGCCAGGTGACGCCGCTGACGGTCAAGCCTTCAGCCATTGCGCGGCCTGAGCTGCGCTCACTGCGCACGCATTGAGCGCGTGCTCCAGCCAAGGAATAGTCCGTACCAACGATGAGTTGACTCCCCACCTGACTTGATACTGAGAAAAAGGGACCGCTAGAGGCCCCTTATCAGACGAGCGGGGAAGCAATGAAACAGGTAGCAATGATCACCGGTGCCAGCCGCGGCATCGGCAGGGCCGCTGCGCTGGCCTTTGCCAGCGCAGGATACGACCTGGTGTTGGCCGGTCGCATGCAGGGTGATGCGGCCCAGCGCCAATACAGTCTGACCGGGGCCGATGGCAAACCCTTGCCCGGCAGCCTCGGCAGTGTTGCCGCAGAGGCCCGAGAACGGGGCGCCAGGGTATTTTGCGTTCATCTGGACCTGCTCGATGGCGCCTCCGCAGAGCTCGCGGCAGATCAGGCGCTGGATCAGGCTGGGCGCGTGGATGTGCTGATCAACAATGCGGTCTATCAGGGCAGCGACCTCAACGTCTCGCTGCTCGACTTACAGGTTGAGACGCTGCAGCGCGTCTCGCAGGCTTATCTGATTTCCCCCTTGCTATTGACTCGCCGACTGGTTGGCCCGATGGCGCAGCAGGGCGCGGGAGTCATTATCAACGTCTCATCGGGCGCCGGCGAGAGCAATCCGCCCGTCTCCGCCGCGCGGGGCGGCTGGGGATACGCCTATGGCGCTGGAAAGGCGGCGGTCTCGCGATTGTCCGGGGTGATCAAGGCAGAGCTGGGGCATCGCGGGATTCGCGCCTATACGCTCAATCCCGGTGTGGTCACTACTGAAGCCCTTGAGGCGACCATCGGCGTTGAGGGCATCCGCGCCCTCGGCGCCGGGTCTGCGCCGCCCCACGTGCCTGCCGCGGTCATGCTCTGGCTCTGCCGGCAGGACACCGCTGGCACATATCAAAAACGCACCGTACACGCCCAGCCATTTGCCCGTGAACATCAGGTTGTCGATGAGTGGTCTAGTCCAAGTGGAGGATGAACAGACTACCCGCTGACGCGAAGATGCCCTGCATCGGATGAGGTTACTGTCCGACCGGTTCAGGCCGCTGCGCTTTGCGGGCGTATTCACATGGGCGGAACCAAGCCGTGGTGAACAAAGATAAAAATGCTCAGTGAGGACCAACTGATGAATCAGCTAATCAATGTCAAACCAGCTGTTGAGGCCGCGGAATATCGTTATGCCCGTGGCTGGCACTGCCTGGGTGAGGCCAAGGACTATCGCGATGGCCAGTTGCACACCCTGAATATTTTCGGAACCCGTCTGCTGGCATTCGCAGACGAGCAGGGCGCCATCAGCATCCTGGACGCCTATTGCCCGCACATGGGCGCAGACCTGTCCCAGGGCGAACTGGTTAACGGCAAGGTTGTCTGTCCGTTCCACCACTGGGCGTTTGACGCCAGCGGCCGCTGCGCCGAGATTCCCTACTGCAAGCGGATTCCGCCGAAAGCCAAGACCCGCAAGTGGCTGACCTGTGAAGAGAACAATCTGCTGTTTGTGTGGAACAACCCGGAAGGCAAGCCGCCTGCAGAGGGCGTTGAGATTCCGCACTTGCCGGAAATTGACAGCGACGAGTGGGATCACGACTGGCATCTGGATCTGATGATGATCGATACCAACCCGCGCGAGCTGGTCGACAACCTCGTTGATGCCCAGCACTTTGGCCCGGTCCACGGCACGCCGACCAAGTACTTCCGCAACACGTTCAAGGAGCATATTGGCACCCAGTTGTTTATGGGTGACTCCGAGCGTCTGGGCGGTGACCTGATTGCTGATTCTGCCTACTACGGCCCGGCTACCCACTTTACCCGCATGCGCGCCGAGTATGATGGCCTGCTGGTAGAGAGCATCCTGCTGAACTGTCACGTGCCGGTCGGTCCGAATCAGTTCGAGCTGCGCTTTGGTGTGCTGGTCAAGAAGATTCCGGGCTGGACTGAGGAGCAGAACAAGCAGCTGGCACTGGATTACGTCAAGCAGAACCGCGAGTCCTTCTATCAGGACGTGGATATCTGGTCGCACAAGCGCCGGGTTGACATGCCGGTACTTGCTGAAGGGGACGGCCCTATTTATCAGCTGCGCGAATGGTATCAGCAGTTCTTCATGGACGAGGCGGATGTGCCTGCCATGCACAAGGAACTGCGCGAGTTCATCGTCGTCGATAACCGCTGAAAATAGCTGTGCTGTTCGCAACGGCTGGCCAGGTGCCAGCCGTTGCCGTTTCCGGAGGAACCTGATGACAACCTTGCTTTCCGGTCGCCAGCTCAGCCTTGAGCTTGCTGACGGCTGCGCAACCCTGACCTTCAATAACCCTCAGGCAATGAATGCACTCAGCGTTGAAATGGCGCAGGAATGTTTTCACGCCACCGAGCTGCTGCTTTCCCGTGACGATGTGCGTGTTCTGCTGCTGCGCGGGGAAGGTCGGGCGTTTGTTGCCGGTGGTGATCTGCAGGCGCTGCAGTCGGATCCGGTTGGCGCTGCCATGGCAATCATTGAGCCCATGCACGCCTGCATACGTCAGTGGCACTCTGCGCCCTGGTTGACTATGGCTGTTGTGCAGGGCGCTGCAGCCGGGGCGGGCTTGAGCCTGGTAGCGGCGGCGGATCTGGTGCTGGCTACCAGTGCGGCGCGCTTCGTTTATGCCTACAGCGATATCGCGACAACGCCGGACCTGGGGCTGTCGTGGTCGCTGGTGCGACGAATCGGTCGCAGCAGAACGCTTGAGATGGCGCTTCTGGGGCACGGCCTCTCTGCTGAGCAGGCGTGTGAGTGGGGCCTGGTGCAGAGAGTTGTCAGCGCCGAGCAGCTTGATATCGAGCTGGCTGCGTTGCTCAAGCGCATCTTGTCGCTGGACCCCCAGGTAGTGCGGGCGACGATCGATCTGATCGATCTGGGATTGCAGCACGAACTGGCGACTCAGCTGGATGCCGAGCAATACAGCTTTGTGAGCTGTGCCAGTCGTCCGGCGTTTGCCGGCGCAGTCGCAGCGTTTCTGGCCAAACGGCGCTGAGGTCGTCCAAATGGACGACGCGCAGACGCTTCACAGTTTCTAGGGTAGTTTGACTGGTTATTCTCATCCGCCTATGTGTTGTGAGTCCTTATGAAAAACATCATCACTGCCAGTCTCGCTCTTCTTTCCATGCTGCTCTGCTCGCAGCTGATTGCCGCCGAAGGGGAACAGGAACAGCGGGCAAATGCCTTGCTCGAGCGTGCAGCCGAGTTCCTGAAAGCCGAAGGCGAGCGCAGTTTTGCCGTTTTCAGCAGGCAGGGCGACTTCACCGAAAGCGACTTGTACGTCTTCGTTATTGACCGCTCAGGTGTGATGGTTGCCAGCGGAGGACCATCCCGTGTGCTGATAGGGCGCAATATTGCATCCCTGCTGGATGACCATCTGCAGGAGACGTTCCAGCAGGTACTGGCAGTCGAGGAGGCTGATGGTGTTCAGGTTAGCGAGTATCGCTGGCTGAATTGGCAGCAAGGCAAGGAGGAGCGTAAGAAGGCCTTCTACCGAGTGGTAAACGATTACATCGTTGCCGTCGGCTATTACCTGCCGCGCACAGGCAAGCAGGGCGCGCTGGTCATGCTGGACAGGGTCGTCGAGGCACTTACCACGAATCAACAGGCCACCATTGCGCGCATCAACGATCTGGACAGTGCCTTTTATCAGGATGACCTTTACCCCTTCGTGGTCGATGGCGATACGCGTCGCTTCGTTGCACACGGTTACAACCCGGGACTGATCGGGACACGCTTCGATACCCTGCGCGATCATGCCGGTAACCCGCTCGGTGATCCTGTACTGGCGCTGATGACAGGGAAGGACGAGGCCGAGTTCAGTTACCAGTGGCGCAATCCGGTGACCCAGCATGTGGAATCCAAAACCATTGCCATTCGCCGGCTCGGTAATCTGTTGGCGTGTGTCGGGTGGTACACCGAGTAATCCGGGGAGCAGCCCTTGCTGGTTGGTATATGAGTCAGGTGTAATTAGCGCGGTAGCCTTGGCCAGTTGCCGCGCCTTGCGCTGATAAGTCACTTCTGCAAAACCTGTCAGGCTTCAACTTCCCCATACATCGGTCTTCCTTCGATAGCAGTACATCCTGTGACTGCCGAGGGTATTCGCGCCCGGCTTGTCTGCGGCCTCTTTTATGGGGCTATACCCATCCCTGCAGCTAGGGCAAACTCTCTCAGAACTGATATCGCGTCGGATTTTCTGTCTGTCTGCGTCCTGCAACGGGCCTATCTATCCTGCGATACCCAATTACATTCTGATGGAGCCTGCATGAATCCGTCCACGCTGATCGGCATGATTGCCGGTGTGCTGTTGCTTGCCACTGTTCTGGTGTTTTCAACGGAGGCGCCGGGGCTGTTTCTCAATCTGCCCGGACTGGGGATTGTGCTGTTTGGCACGCTGGCGGCGACCTTTATCAGCTACCCCATGCGCGAGGTGCTGCGCATCTTCGGCCTGCTGGCAACGGTGATGCGCAATGAACGGCTGTATGCGCGGCAGGACATCGAAGAGCTGATCAGAATCTATCGTATCTGGATGTCTGGTGACCTCAAGGCGGTTGAGCGTGCCCTTGAGCAGGTTGCCAATCCGTTTCTCAAGACCGGGGTTCAACTGGTGGTGGATATGACGCCGGAAGAGGATGTGATGGATCTTCTACAGTGGCGCATAGCGCGTTTGCGTGCGCGTGAGCACGCCGAGGCGCAGCTGTTCCGCGTCATGGCCAGCTACGCGCCGGCCTTTGGCATGGTCGGGACCCTGGTCGGCCTGGTCAATTTGATGTTCCTGCTGGGCGACGGTGATGTCACCAGTATTGGTCAGCAGATGGCAGTCGCCCTGATCACGACCTTTTACGGGGTGCTGCTGGCGAACCTGCTGTTCAAGCCGGTTGCAGTCAAGCTGGAGCGGCGCACCGAGGATCGTGTCGCGCTGATGAATACCATCATGCAGGGCATCTCGATGATGAACCGAAAATGCAGCCCGGCGGTGATGCGCGAAATGCTCAAGTCGTTCATGGCCCATTATCGGGACGAGATCAATGACGGCAGCAAGGGCAAGCCGGCCCTGCACGGCGAGGCTCGAGATGACTGATTTGCCGGGCGATGGCGATGATCGCGCACGCAGCGTCCTGCTTGAAAAGCAGCTGCATCTGACCGAACTTGAACTGCAGCGGGCACGGCGAGAAGGTGCTGTTGCTGCGCACAGGGCACGGCGACAGCCGGTTATTCATGAAGCCTTCGAGCCTCCTGAAGAGGAGGGTTGGCTTACTGTTTATCTGGATGTATTGACGCTGCTGCTGGTGATGCTGGTGGTCATGCTGACGTTTGCCGGCTCGGTACGTGATAACTCATCGGGCGGCGTCCAGGTCGACACGCTCAGCGAGACAGCAGCTCCTGTGCAGATCGTTTCTCCGCCGATTACGGAGCCGGTTGCGCCGGCACCGACGTCTGATCCGCTTTCCGGGCTGGATACCTCAGCGCTGGGAGATGACATCGAGGTTATCTACAACGATCAGAGTGTGAGTTTTCGCATCAGCAGCGAGATCATCTTTGCGCCGGCAGAGGCGGAGCTCAGTCTTGATGGTCTGCTGGTGCTGCGCAAGTTGTTGCCTGTGCTGCGTCAGGGTGAGCACCGCATTACCATTGCCGGGCACACGGACAGCCTGCCGATTCGCAGCCTGCGCTATCCGTCGAACTGGGAGTTGTCAGGGGCACGTGCCGGCAGTGTGGTGCGTTACCTTGAGGCCAACGGTATTGCCAGTCAGCGCTTGGTCGCCGTGGGATATGCCGATACGCAGCCACTGCAGGGGAATGATACCGCCACTGGTCGAGCAGCCAACCGCCGCGTGGAGCTCATTCTAGAAAAATAACGGCATCCGCCGGGGAAGGGGCATCAGCCCCGATTTGGCGTTCGTGTTTTTGAGTGACATCAATGTGACATTATTAGGTGGCTGGGCGTCCCAGTTGCGCCTATGGTTTTGCGGGAGGCTTGCCTTGTCGCCCAATATTAATCCGAGACTGCGCGCGCCTGCCGCCGCCATTGTCAGCAGCTTTCGAGGTACTTGATGTTTCTGGATCTGGTCGAGAATCTGACGCTGCTGATTGCGCTCTGCTGGCTTCACGCAATGATCATGCGCTACCTGGATGGCTACGAGCTGCCTGGCAAGGTGTGCTCGGGAGTACTCTTTGGCGCTGTGTGCATTGTTGGCATGATGATTCCGCTTGAGCTGGCTGAAGGGCTGATCTTCGATGGCCGTACAGTGGTGCTCAGTATGGCCGCGTTTTTCGGTGGACCGCTGGTCGCGGGGATTGCCGGTGTGATGGCAGGTTTGTTCCGGCTGTCGCTCGGCGGTGTCGGCCTGGTGCCGGGGTTACTGAACGTGGCCATGCCCGTATTGATGGGACTGCTGTTTCGTCATCTCTATCGACGCCATCGGATTCCCTTCAACGTGCTCTCGTTGCTGATATTCAGCGCTGGAATGCACCTGCTTGAGGTGCTCATTCTCGCACTGCTGCCGGCTGACAATTATGCCCTGTTTCTGGAACATGCTCTGGTACCGCTACTGGCTGTGCTGATCCCGGCCGCTGTTTTGCTTGGTCTGCTGTTGGAAGATGTGGAGCAGCAGCGGCAGGCACGCAATGCGCTGCGCCAGAGCGAGGCCTATCTGAAGGCAGTGACGGACGCGGTGCCGGATGTGTTTATGGTGCTTGACGAGCAGGGCACCTACCTTAAAGTCAGCACGCCGCAGCACGAACTGCTTGCTGCTGAGCAATCAAAGTTGCTGAACAGGCGTTTGCAGGACGTATTGCCGAAGGAGCAGGCTGATCGTTTTCTCGAGTTTATCGCGCGGACACTGGATACGGATCAACCGCTGTCAATCGAGTACAGCATGCAGACGCTGGCAGGGATCAGAACCTTTGAAGCCAGAGCACGGCGTCTGGAAGTCATGGTTGGTGGGCGGCGAGCAGTGGTGCTGTTGGCACGCGACATCAGCGACCGGGTAGCCCTTGAGCTTGATCAGCGGATCGCTGCAATCGCGTTCGAGTCCCAGCAGGGGATGCTGGTTACCGACGCGCAGACACGAATCATCAAGGCCAATCGCGCGTTCTCGGCCATCACCGGCTACAGCGAAGCAGAGGTTCTGGGCCAGCCGACGCGAATCCTCGGCTCAGGCCATCAGGGGGCGGAGTTTTACCAGCAGATGTGGAAGGCGCTTTACGAGTCTGGTGGCTGGCAGGGCGAAATATGGAACCGCCGCAAGAGTGGCGAGGCATTTCCCGAATGGCTGACGATCAGCGCCGTACACGATGCCAAGGGGCGCCTGACCAACTACGTTGCGTCTCTGACCGATATCAGTGAGCGCAAGGATGCAGAAGAAAAGATTCAGCATCTGGCCTTTTACGATCCGCTGACCAATCTGCCCAATCGTCGGCTGATGCGTCAGCGCCTGGAGCAGGCGCTTGTGGTTTGCCGTCGCGAGCAGCACTACGCCGCGTTGATTTTTCTGGATCTGGACGACTTCAAGAACGTCAATGATCTCTACGGTCACCAGATTGGAGATGGGATGCTGTGTCAGGTTGCCGAGCGGCTTCGGCACGCATTGCGTGAGCGCGATACGGTAGCGCGCTTTGGCGGAGACGAATTTGTGGTTTTGCTTGAGGGCCCGGAAGTCAATGCGACCGAAGCGGCCACCCAGGTTGAACACATCGGCAGGAAGCTGCTGCAAACCCTGCGTGAACCCTACCTGATCAAGGATCAGGTTTTCAGCAGCAGTGCGAGCCTCGGCATTGTGCTGTTCAACGATGAGCAGCACACCGCTGACGAGTTGATGCAGTACGCTGATCTGTCGATGTACAGCGCCAAGGCAGCAGGCAAGGACATGCTGAGCTTCTATGACCCGCAGATGCAGGCGGTCGTGAGCATGCGGATCGAGCTTGAGGAGGACATTCGGCGTGGACTTGCGCAGGAAGAGTTTGTGCTCTATCTGCAGCCCCAGGCCGATGCCAGCGGCAATTTTGAAGGGGCCGAGGCGCTTGTCAGATGGCAGCATCCTTCGCGGGGCCTGCTTGCGCCAGGCGTGTTTATCGACATTGCAGAGCGCTCTGGGTTGATAGAGTCACTGGATCTGGCAATCCTGCGTCAGGGTTGTGAGCTGCTGGCGCGATGGGCACAGCAACCGCAGACCGCGACGCTGTCGTTGGCTGTCAATATCAGTGCACGACTTTTGTACCGGGACGATTTTGTCTGTCAGGTCAGGGAAATTCTGCAGCAGACAGGCGCCAGTGCACTGCAGCTCAAGCTTGAGATAACCGAGTCCCTGTTGCTGACCGATGTAGACAAAGCCGTCTCTCGAATGCAGCTGCTGAGGGAGATGGGAGTGCGGTTTGCCATTGATGACTTCGGTACCGGTTACTCATCCATGGCGTATCTGCAGCGCCTGCCGCTCGACCAACTGAAGATAGACCAGTCTTTTGTCCGAGGGCTCCCTGATGACAAAGGCAACATCGCCATTGTCAGAGCCATATTGTCGATGGCCGAAGGGCTTGAACTTGAGGTCATCGCCGAAGGCGTTGAGCACCCTGCGCAGCAGGATATTCTGCGTCTGCATGGCTGCAGGCACTTTCAGGGCTACCTGTTTGGCAAGCCGATGTCTGTGGATGCATTTCTTGAGCTGCTTTGAAATCTGGCGCACGAGCTGCTCGGCATCAGCTGCCGGCGCGCTCGTCTCTGATGCCCAGTATGTGTCGCCGGATTGACCTGTTAGAAACCAGACCGGCGATCATGACCCTAAGCCTGTTCCATTCATGCACCCAGCGACTGTCGGTTGCGAGTTCAAAGTCGGGATCGCCCGTGTGAAGTCTGTTTACTCTCAGGCGCGGCAGGGCAAGGCAGTAGTCACCGCGATCGGTTATGACGCCTAACCGGTTTTGGCTGCTGAATAGCTCGTTGGCCGCGTCATGGTCAAGATCGTGGTTCGATGTAGAGAAGGTGCCGCCCGGAGCCAGTGTAGCGCTGTCGTGACTGAACGCCGCCAGCACCGGTTGCACATTTCGGCCTTCGATCAGTTCACCCGCCACGCAGCGCAGATAGTGGATCTGCGGTCCCAGGATGTCGATACGCTGGATGACCATTGGTCGATCGCTGCGGTTCTTGATTCGCAGGAACGTCGTCCAGTCGCCTGGAAGCAAGGAGGGACGAAAGTGAGCGGCGGTCACCACCAATGGCTTTGCTCGATGTCGCAGCAGGCGAGTCCAGATGGTCAATGCCGTGAGCAGGGCCAGCAGGGTAGCTATCCCGGCCAGTGTTGCAGCGTTGTCCCAGAGCCAGATAAAACGATTCATTATCTCTCCATCAAAGGCGTTGAATCCGGGAAAGATACTTGCCGATCTCGGCTTGAATGGCAAAACAAAGTGCAAGGCATATCAGCGTTCAGGAAGGCCAACTGGTATCAGTCCGCGGTAACAGGGCGCCGCGCGACGGGTTTAGCAGTGCAGCTGGTCGGAAGGCCAGCGGGAGCGGGGCTACCCTGCTACAATCCGCGCTGACATCATTCAAGAGGAAAACTTATGGCTACCAATCGGTCCCGTCGCCTGCGCAAAAAGCTGTGTGTTGACGAGTTTCAGGAGCTGGGCTTTGAGCTGAATCTCGAATTCAAGAGCGATCTTGATATTGAGGCGATTGACGCCTTCCTGGACCAGTTCCTGGCTGAGGCAATGGACGCAAACAACCTGGATTATGTTGGTGGCGAGGGCTTTGGTCTGGTTTGCCTGGCCGAGCGCGGCTCGGTCAGCGAAGAGCAGCGTCAGGCTGTCGAGAGCTGGCTCAAGGCGCGCAGCGAACTGGCTGTCTGCGAAGTCGGTCCTCTGCAGGATGCCTGGTATCCTGACAAGCCGATCAACGCAGCGGTTTAACAGTTTAGGGGCATCAGGTAATGATGGCCCAGATTTGCGAGTAAAGCCCCTGGCCCAAAGCCAGGGGCTTTTTCGTAACAGCGCGCAGCCAGGAATAAGGTTTGGCTTCCAGCGTTTAACAGCCAGAGTTTATTTTGGTGATTTATTTAGTGTGGTTAACGCTTTATTGTGTCTGTTGTATCGTCTCATGCTGCATTAACTTTATAAGTTAGCGGCTTAAGTGTCTGTTTTTTTAGTCCGTATTGCTTTTTTCTTGTTGCTCTCTTCCATTCTGAAAACCGCAGCTCATTGCCCAGTAAGCTGAGGAACGATTGTGCTTTATCAGAGCGCCAAGTGTGCTCTGTACTTGCCGTTATGCGATCGGGTATTACATTCCGCTAATACCCTGGTTGGCTGCAAGGCTGCAATAATTGCTGCAGTTGGCTGGTTTTTTGGGGCGATATAGCCCCATTTGGCTGGCAGAAGTTCTGATTGCTAATGCGACTTCTGTGTTGGTAGTGCTATTCGACTGCCGTGTTTGATCCTGTCGCTGGATGCTGCATGTTGTTTTTTTTGACGCTATTTAATTGGCGTTTTCGCGTGTGCGCAATGAGTTCCCCTCTGGAGAACATTGACCTGAATCAACCGATCTTTGCTTATAGCTTTTCGCTGTAAATAGACTTGTTTTTTAATTTGCAGAATGATTAGTATGCTGGCACGTCGCCATTGGATTGGTCCGATCTTCTACCGAAGGAAGAGTTCATGCTTAAGAAGTCCCTGCTAGCTTTATCTGTTGTTGCCCTCGCAAGTGGTTGCTCTGTTACTCCCAACGTGATTAGTCCGCAAAGCCTTGAAACGACAGCGCTTTCGGATATCGAACGCTTGGCGCAGGAGCAGGCTGTTGAGGCAGCGATCTCTCTGGATGAGGCGATCGCCCGCGCCGTTCTCAACAATCGTGATAAGAAACTGAAGTCCCTGGAAGCGGCTCTGGCCCAAGGGCAAATCGATCTTGTTCGCCATGAGATGTTGCCTGAGCTGACGGCATCGGCGGGTTATTCGAAGCGCAGTGAATACGCAGCGTCTGCCAGCGTCAACTTTACTGATGGCGAGCCGGATGCGCTGGGTCCGAACCCGGCTTACTCCGTTTCACAGGGTCGTGAGCGTGATACTCAGGATGTTGCCTTCTCCTGGAATGTCCTCGACTTTGGTCTGTCCTATGTTCGTGCTCAGCAGCATGCGGATCGTTATCTGATTACCAGGGAGCGTGAGCGAAAGGTTGTTCACAACATTACCCAGGACGTGCGCGCTGCCTACTGGCGAGCAGTCTCGGCAGAGCGCCTGCTGAGCAAGATCAATCCTCTTATCGATCAGGCCAGTGATGCACTGGCGAACTCGCGCCAGGTGGAAACTCAAGGATTGCGTTCACCGCTGGATGCGCTGTATTACCAGCGTGAGTTACTGGATATTCTCCGCGCGCTGCAGGCCCTGCGTCAGGACCTTATGGGAGCCAAGACCGAATTGTCGGCCCTCATGGGTTTGAAGCCGGGCACGCAGTTCTCCCTGGTTGACGTGTCGAATCCGGCTTTTGTGGTGCCTGAGCTGAGCGTGGGCCTGGCCGAGATGGAAGAGCAGGCGCTGCAGCAGCGCCCTGAGCTGGTCGAAACTCACTACCAGAAACGCATTTCTGCTGCAGAGACAAAGGCAGCAATGCTGAGCCTGCTGCCGGGTATTCAGTTGACCGCCGGCTCGTACCAGGACAGTAACGAATATCTGCTGAACCAGGATTGGACCAGTGTCGGCGCGCAGATCAGCTGGAACATGCTGGACGTGTTCAAGATTGGCGCTGAGCGTCGGATGGCAGAGACCCGCGAGGCGCTGACCGAAGAGCAGCGTTTGGCTACCTCCATGGCGGTTCTCACTCAGGTGCATCTCTCTCGCATCCGCTATGAGCAGGCGCGCAAAAGCTTCGACCTGGCCACTCAGTATCTCGGTGTTGCCGAGCGCATTGGCGAGCAGACCCGCAATGCTGCGGAGCACAAGCGCATGTCGCAGCTCGACCTGATTCGTGAGTCGCTTAACACTGTCCTGGCCGAGCTGCGCCGTGATGTTGCGTATGCCGATCTGCAGAACAGCTACGGTCGTGTCTTTGTGACCATCGGCATGGATCTGCTCCCGCAGGATTATCAGACTCTGAATGTTGAGGCGTTGGGCCAGGAGATCGGACAGCGCTTTGATCAGTGGCAGCATTCAGCTCAAAGTGCACAGTCTGCGGAGGCCGTTGTGCCAGTTGAGTCTGATCAAGTCGTCGCCAGCGACAAGACCAGCTGATGCGTCAGCAATTCAATCTGGGGCTGTCGCTGGCCCTGCTGGCAAGCGCGGCTTCGGCTCAGGCCGAGTACCAGGCGCGAGCAGTGATCAAGTCACTGGATCGCGCCGTACTCTCGGGCGAGCTGGCTGCGCGCGTTGAGCGCATTCCTTACCTTCCCGGTGAGGCCTTTGAAAGGGGAGCAGTTCTGGTTGATCTGGACTGTTCCCTGTATGACGCCCAGGCCGAGAAGGTGGCTGCTGAAGTTCAGGCAGCGCGAATCAAAAGCGAAAATGCTCGTGAGCTTGATGCCTTGAACTCAATCGGTGGGCTGGATGTCGCTCTGGCGCAGTCAGAATATGCCCAGGCTCTGGCTGAGCTGAAAATTGCCCGTCTCAACACCGACCGCTGTGTAATCAAGGCACCCTGGCGAGGCCGCGTTGTCGGTCTGCGGGTCAACGCCCACGAGAATATTCGCCAGCAACAGGAATTGATTGAGGTTGTGGGTGACCAGAACCTCGAGGCGGAAGTGGTTGTGCCTGCAGCCTGGCTGAACTGGCTGACCGTGGGCCAGCCAATCAGCTTGCTGGTGGACAACCTTGCCGAACCCGAATCTGCCGAGGTTAGGGCGATTATTCCCGCAATTGATGCTGTCAGCCAGACAGTCCTGCTGAGAGCCAAATTGCCACAAAACACGCAACTTATACCCGGTATGAGCGCGACTGCCGTATTCAGCGAGCCCGCGCCCGCCGAAGAACAAGTCAGCCCCTGAAACAGACCATCTGGCCGGTGCCCTAAAGGGATAGAGGACATGAAAAAACACACCCCCGCTAACGCAGTTCGCTTTCGCCGCAAGCCCCTGATCAGTGCGCTGGAGCCGCGCATTCTGCTTGATGGTGCTGCGGTTGCTACCGCTGTAGAAATGACCACGGACGTGGCTTTTCAGGAGGCCGCAACGCATACCGCTTCGGCCGAACAGAGCATGCATTTTGCTGCGCCGGCGCCCACGGCAAGTGAGCCTGGTAATCGCCGCGAAGTCGCTTTTGTCGATACCTCGGTAGACAACTATCAGGACTTGGTCGATGGGCTGGATGACGGTGTTGAAGTCATTCTGATAGACAGCAGCGAGAACGGCCTGGAACAAATGGTCGCCGCGCTGCAGGGGCAGTCGGGTATTGATGCCATCCACCTGTTCTCTCACGGTGATGTGGGTGAGCTGAAACTCGGCACACTGACGCTTAATGGTGAGAATCTGGATGCCAATGCGCAACTGCTCGCCGCGCTGGGTGAAACGCTGACCGAGTCGGGTGACCTGATGCTCTACGGTTGCTACGTCGGCTCTGATAGCGAGGGGCAGGGTTTTCTGGATGCCGTAGCGCAACTTACCAGCGCTGATGTTGCTGCGTCCGAAGACCTGACCGGTGCCCAGGCACTCGGCGGGGATTGGGAGCTGGAGGTGACCAGTGGTTCGGTCGAGACCACTGCATTGGTTGCTGCTGGGTACGATGGCACGCTGGCGCCGTTGGTAATCTCCAACCTTGATGACCTCCAGTACAGCGAAGGTGACGGGGCTGTGCTGATTGACGGCGATGTGACCATCGGTGGCGGCACCGATTATACCGGCGGTTATATCGACTTCGAAATTGGTGGTGCGACGTCCTCAGAGTCGCTGGGCTTCATCAGTGACAGCACACCCTCAACCGTGAACGGTGAGGTATCCATCGTTGGCACCACGGTCTACCGGGGTAACGGGTCTGTCGCGATTGTGATTGGTAGCGTTGACCCGATCAAGAACGGTGAAAATGGCCAGCCGCTGAGAATCAACTTCTCCAACGCATTTGAAAACGGCGACTTCCAGGATGGCACCAACGGTTCGACGGTTATCTCAGGCTGGACATCGGTCATGCAACGTCTGCGCATGGGTGTTGACCAAATCGCCGGGCAACTTACCCCAGTTGACCCAACCTACCCCGCCAGCAATGGGTCTATAGGCGATAACACTACCGGGGGTAATTTTACTCAAAGTGCCAAACTATCGAATTATGCTGGTTCCGATGCGAACGATTTAGCGATCGAGCTTGATACCGGGCAAGAATATATCGACCAAGGGTATGGCGTAATTCGAGGGCCGGCCGTTTATAGTGATGGGGCGGTAGTGCTTCAGGTAGGTGATAAGGTGTCCTTCGACTGGAAGGCGCTTAGCGGCGGTGATGCCTATGATGCGTTTGGCTACATTATCGACGTCAATACCGGTGAAACCATCACAATTCTGGATCGTACCGGTACCGCTTCGAATCAGGAGACCAGTTGGGCGCGCGAGGAGATCACAATCGCAGCTGGCCAGGAAGGGGTATACCGATTTGTCTTTGTAGCAGGGTCGTACGATTTTACTGGCGGAACGTTGGTCGGTGGCAAGCTGATGATCGACGACGTCAAGGTCACCCAAGCCAACCCGCCGGGCCCAGTTGGTGACTCTGTACTGACCTCCCTTGCCCAGCGCATAACCTACGAAAATACCGCGGTCGACTACAATACACTGACCCGCACCGTTACCGTCTCGGTAATGGACAAGGCTGGCAATACCGGCTCCGATACCAGTCAGGTCACTATCGCTGAACGCAACAACGCTCCCTCGTTCAGTGGCAATGCATCACTCGGCGCTGTCAATGAAGACACCACGGCTCCTGCAGGTAGCAGTGTCGGTACTCTGTTTGGCTCGCTGTTCTCGGATGTCGATGCGTCCTTTGATCCGAAGGATTCACTGGCAGGCATCATCATCACCGGCGACGCCAGCGATTCCTCGCAGGGCGAGTGGCAATATTCCACTGATGGCACCAACTGGCTAGCGGTTGGTACTGTGTCGGCCGATGCAGGTCTGCTGCTGTCTTCTACTGCGAGCCTGCGGTTCGTTCCTGCGGCGGATTACAATGGCGCGCCCGGTAGCCTCAGTGTTCATGCTGTTGACAGCTCTGATCCCGGCATTACCTTCACCAGCGGTGCGACCAGACAAGCGTTTGATACTACCGCTGTTGGAAGCACCGGCGGCACAGCAGCAGTCTCGGCTGCAGCGGTTAGTCTTGGAACATCCATTACCGCAGTTAATGATATCCCGGTAATTGATAACAGCACCGGGACTGTAACCGGCGCGTCGGAGGATACTGCCAGGACCATTACCTACGCAGAACTGCAAGCCTTGGCCAACGCCTCCGACAAAGAGGATGCCTCGGTATCGTTCCGTATCGATTCCATTCTCAGTGGTACTTTGCGCCGCGAGTCTGGCGGGGTACTCAGCGATGTCGTTGCCGGTACTACACTGCTGGCACCAGGCGAGAGCCTGATTTGGCTGCCGGGCAGTAATGCCAACGGCGTACTCTCGGCTTTCACGGTGAAAGCCGTTGACAGCCAGAACGGGGTGTCTGCTGCCAGCTTGCAGGTCAATGTTCAGGTCGCGGCCGTCAATGATCCGGTCTCCATTACCGGCAAGTCATCCGTCACACTTAACGAAGACTCTTCGATTCTCATCAACGGGTTCGCCCTGACGGATGTTGAAGGGGACAACGTCACAGTTCGTATCAGTTCAAACCATGGCAACCTGACTCTGGATAATCCAGGTTCGGTCTCTGTTTCCCAGTCCGGTGGCCACACTCTGGTGTTCTCGGGTGCTATTGGCGATGTTCAGGCCGCTCTTAACTCGCTTCGTTACGCAGGTGATGCCGATTACTTTGGCAGCGACCAGCTGACAATCGAAGCGAGTGACGACAGCGGCACCAGCTGGCAACCCTATCGGGTGGATGAGCAGGGCTTGTTCTACAACCCTGCGAATGGGCATTACTACGAGTACGTCAGTGCACCCGGTATGACCTGGGCGGACGCTAAGGCTGCCGCTGAGAGCCGCGAGTTGTTTGGCTTGAAGGGGTATCTGGCCACCGTAACCTCCGCTGAGGAAAATGCCTTTATTACTCCGAAGCTGGGTGGCGATGGCTGGATGGGTGCCAGCGATGCTGCTATTGAAGGGCAATGGCGCTGGGTAACCGGGCCAGAGGCGGGCACTTTATTTTGGACTGGTACGGGTAGCGGTAGCTCGGTTGACGGCAACTATGAAAACTGGGGCGACGGTGAACCGAACAATGCTGGCGAAGAAGACTACGCGCACTTCATCTCCAGTAATGGAAAATGGAATGATTATGCATTTAACAACGGTGCTATTAGCGGCTATATCGTCGAGTACGGTGGAGCTGGATTTGGCACTTTGGAAGCAGCTACCCTCGACATCACCATTAACGCAGTAAACGATACCCCAGTCGTGACAGGCGTCGATACCGATGGCGCCATCAATGATAGCGGTCCGCTCTCAGATACTGGTTCAATCACCTTTACTGACGCAGATCCCTCTGATCTGCCTACGGCGGCAGAGACGACCAAGTCGGTTACCGCCAAGCGTGCTGATGGCACCACCAATCTGCCGCTGACTACCGAGCAGCTGGCAGCGATCGAGAATGCTTTCAGCATCAGCCCGGCGGCGGGTAATGACAATGACGGTACCATCAACTGGACCTATGACATTGACGCCGGCGACCTGGAATTTCTGGCCGAGGGTGAAGTGGTTACCGCAGTGTTTACCATCACCGTTGATGACGGCAATGGCGGTACGGCGACCCAGGACGTGACTGTCACCCTGACCGGCAGCAACGATGTGCCTGAGATCAGCGCGGGTGATGTGACCGGCGAGATCACTGATGGCAGCAGTGACCTGACTGACAGCGGTTCGATCAGCTTTACCGATGTGGATCTGACCGACCGCCCAGTGGCGACTGAGGTGACCAAGTCGGTTACCGCCAAGCGCGCTGATGGCACCACCAATCTGCCGCTGACTACCGAGCAGCTGGCAGCGATCGAGAATGCTTTCAGCATCAGCCCGGCGGCGGGTAATGACAATGACGGTACCATCAACTGGACCTATGACATTGACGCCGGCGACCTGGAATTTCTGGCTGAGGGAGAGGTGGTTACCGCGGTGTTTACCATCACCGTTGATGACGGCAATGGCGGCACGGCGACCCAGGACGTGACCGTGACCCTGACCGGCAGCAACGATGTGCCTGAGATCAGCGCGGGTGATGTGACCGGCGAGATCACTGATGGCAGCAGTGACCTGACTGACAGCGGTTCGATCAGCTTTACCGATGTGGATCTGACCGACCGCCCAGTGGCGACTGAGGTGACCAAGTCGGTTACCGCCAAGCGCGCTGATGGCACCACCAATCTGCCGCTGACTACCGAGCAGCTGGCAGCGATCGAGAATGCTTTCAGCATCAGCCCGGCGGCGGGTAATGACAATGACGGTACCATCAACTGGACCTATGACATTGACGCCGGCGACCTGGAATTTCTGGCCGAGGGTGAAGTGGTTACCGCAGTGTTTACCATCACCGTTGATGACGGCAATGGCGGTACGGCGACCCAGGACGTGACTGTCACCCTGACCGGCAGCAACGATGTGCCTGAGATCAGCGCGGGTGATGTGACCGGCGAGATCACTGATGGCAGCAGTGACCTGACTGACAGCGGTTCGATCAGCTTTACCGATGTGGATCTGACCGACCGCCCAGTGGCGACTGAGGTGACCAAGTCGGTTACCGCCAAGCGCGCTGATGGCACCACCAATCTGCCGCTGACTACCGAGCAGCTGGCAGCGATCGAGAATGCTTTCAGCATCAGCCCGGCGGCGGGTAATGACAATGACGGTACCATCAACTGGACCTATGACATTGACGCCGGCGACCTGGAATTTCTGGCTGAGGGAGAGGTGGTTACCGCGGTGTTTACCATCACCGTTGATGACGGCAATGGCGGCACGGCTACTCAGGACGTCACCGTTACCCTGACCGGCAGCAACGATGCGCCAAAGATCACCGTGGTGGATGTGACCGGCGAGATCATCGACGGCACCGATCTGACTGACAGTGGCTCGATCACCTTTACCGATGTGGATCTGACCGACCGCCCAACGGCGAGCGAAGTAACCAAGTCGGTTACCGCCAAGCGAGCTGATGGTATCACCAATCTGCCGCTGACCACCGAGCAGCTGGCAGCGATCGAGAATGCCTTCAGCATCAGCCCGGCAGATGGAAACGTCAACAACGGCACTATCGATTGGACTTACGACATCGACGCTGGTGACCTGGAATTCCTGGCTGAGGGTGAAGTCGTTACCGCGGTGTTTGCCATCACCGTTGATGACGGCAATGGTGGCACGGCGACCCAGGATGTGACCGTTACCCTGACCGGCAGCAACGATGCACCGCAGGTCACCGTTGACGCGCCTGAGGACTTTACCGAGGCAGGTGACGCTGCCGCCCAGGATCTGGTGCAGTCCGGCGAGGTGCACTTTGCGGATGTCGATCTGACGGACACGATCGACGTCAGCTTTGAGTCAAATGACGATATCACCTGGAGCCGCGCGGATAACAGTGTCGTAGGTACGCTGCCTGCTGGGCTGGCTCAGGCGCTGGTTGACGCATTCAGCACTGGTGCCACCGAGCTTGATAACGAAGGGAGCATTGGTTGGACGTACGATGTCCGTGGCCTTGACCTGGATTTCCTCAATGCAGGAGATGAAATCAGCTTCAGCTACACCGTGACAGTAGAAGATAGTCAGGGCGCGACCGATCAGGCTGTTGTGAACTTTCGGATCATAGGTACCAACGATGCCCCAGAAGTCACCGCGCGCGAGCTGAGCCGTGAGGAAACCACTGTGCAGCTGGGCGACCGCTATGCGCTCGAAGTGGACAGTCTGTTCTCCGACAAGGACTCGACGCTAAGCAGAGAGGATCTGGACTTCAGCATCAGCGGGCTGCCGCGCGGGCTGGTTTATAACTCGGAGACCGGCTCAATCTCAGGTTCGCCGCGCGAGCCCGGTGTGTTCGAGGTTCAGGTAACGGCAATTGATGCCGAGGGTGCCACTGTCTCCAGAGTGTTCGAGCTGACGGTGACTGCCGTGCCTAACGAAGCCCCGGCCAATCCCGGCCCGGGCAGTACTCCGCCCCCAGCGCCTGATACTGACTCCCAGCCGGTTGAACTCCCGCAGTCGGGTATGCCAGATGGGCTTGTCAGCGAGAGCGGTGACACGCGTGACCCGCTGGATTCCAGTGGTTTTATGCCGTCGTCCGGCCTTGGCTTCGAAAGTGTTGTTGAAGATGCCATTGGTGAAGGTAGCGAGCCGTCTGATGATCTGCAGGGTGCGGACAACGATGGTGAAGGTCGATCCGAGCAGGTCATTCTGTCCGAACCGGGCGCTATCGCGGTCCAGGTCAGGAATCCCGATGGGTCAACGACCGTTCGCGCTTCGATTGACGTCAACGTAAACGAGGCGGGTCAGGTAGAGTTCACCCAGGTTCAGCGGGATGCATTCGATGTTGTTTCCCTGGTGGTAACCAGTATCAAGAGTAACTCTGAAGGCCAGGTCGTCATCGCGATTCAGGACACCAGTACCAATGGTGGTACCCAGCGTTACAGCGGAACACTGTCGAGCGGTGAGCAGCTGCCTGGGTGGGTTCAGCTGGACCCGACCACTGGTTCGGTCACAATCGGCAATCCGCCTGCTGGTCAGAAAGAGGTCAGTATCAGGGTTCAGGCGATCGGCTCCGACGGGCAGATTCGCGTGCTTGAGCTCAAGCTTGACCTTGAGGAGCTGTTCAAGCGGGCGGCCGGCGCTGATACGGAAGCAGTCGAGCCTGTTGACGTCGAGTCAACGGGATTCATTCCGCTGAATGACCAGTTGGCTGCGGAGATAGCGGCGCGTGACCACTATGGCAGCCGACTCGTGTCGATGCTCCAGTCAGTTTAAGGGGTATTGGTGAGCGATACTGTCGCGGCCCTTTTGGGGCTTGAACAGCAACTGCGCAAGGCTGAAAGCCTTGCGCAGTTGTTTTATACATTGGTCAATCAGACACATACCTGCGTGCCATACACCCAGAGCGTTTTGCTGGTCGGTGAGCGTATGCAGCGGCCGCATGTCGTTGCCGCGTCTGATTTGCCTACCGTTGATTACACCTCACCCTACATCGCCTGGGTTGAGCAATTGGCGCGTTTTGTAATTGGGCAGGGGAGTCCGGAAAATCAGACCCAGCTGAGGCCGGCTGATCTGAGCGCGGACCTTGCCAACGAATGGCGAGAGCTTGGTCTGCCCGACCATATCCTTTGGCAACCGCTGCGTATCGAGGCCAGAAATGGCGAGGTTGCAGGCGTTCTGCTTCTTCTGCGAGACAAAAACTGGAGCGAGGCCGAGCAGAGTGTGCTGCAGCATCTGGCGGGAAGTGCCGGGCACGCGCTCTTTGCGCTGCGTCGCGGTCAGCAGTTCACTCGTTTGAAAAGCAATCTGCAGCACCGCAAGGTGTGGCTGGCCAGCCTGTTGGCGGTTCTGCTGATAATGCTGCTACCGGTGCGCCTGAGCACCCTGGCGCCGGTTGAAGTGGTACCGAAGTCTCCCCATGTTGTTGCAGCCCCCCTGGAAGGGGTGGTCAGGCAGGTAGCGGTAAAGCCCAATCAGCAGGTGCGCCCGGGCGATGTGCTGATCGAGCTTGAGCAAAGTGAGCTTGCCAGTAAGGAGGCGGTTGCCAGGCAGGCGTTATCCGTTGCCGAGGCCGAACTGAAGACTGTTCAGCAGGGCGGCTTTCTGGATCCCACGCAGAAAGCCAGGCTCGCCGAGCTGGAAGCGCAGGTTCGTTTGAGACAGGCCGAGTGGCAGTTTGCCCGGGACCAGCTGGAGCGCTCGGTGATTACGGCTGACCGGCCGGGTGTTGCCGTACTGGACAACCCGGACGACTGGAAGGGCCGGCCCGTGAGGGTAGGGGAACGGATTATGCAGGTTGCGGATCCGACCCAGGTGGAGTTCAGAATCATGCTGCCGGTCAAGGATTCGATTTCCCTGGTGTCGGGAGCGGAGGTAAGGGTTTTTCTCGACAATGATCCTCTGCATGCCTGGTCGGCACAGCTCAGTGAGTCCGGCTACGAACCACAGACAACGCCGGATCAGCAGCTGGCCTACCGTTTGATCGCACAGCTCAGCGAGTCTGAGCGGCAGGCAGAGCCTCCCCGTGTTGGCCTGCGTGGTACCGCCAAGGTGTACGGTGAGAAGGTGAGCATTTTCTTCTACCTGTTTCGCCGCCCCATTACCTCGGTTCGGCAGTGGCTGGGATGGTAGAGTTCAGGCTACCTGCACTCAGGCAGGACCTGAAGCTGCTGCCGGGAGGGCATGACGAAGATGGTGCGCCACGTTATCTGCTGCATGATCGAGTGCGTAACCGTTATTTCACCCTGTCGATAGACGCCCTGGCGCTGATTCGCCACTGGCAGCCAGGCCGCACGCTGGAAGAGATGCATGCATTTCTGCAGGCCCGAGGGCTGGATCATGCGGTCGAGGAGATTCGTGCGTTTTCCGATTTTCTGATTGCAAACAACCTGGTGCTTGCCCGCAGCAACGGCGCCAGTGACGCCTTTTATCGTCAACAGCAGGGCAGCCGGCCCAGTGTCCTGCAATGGTTACTGCATAACTATCTGTTTATTCGAATCCCGCTGTTTCGGCCTGACAACTGGCTGAATAAAGTCGGTCCGAAGCTGTCATGGCTGCTCGGCAGTACTGCTCATCGGATCGTTATGGTTCTCGGAGTCCTGGGCGGTCTGCTGGTGCTGCGTCAATGGGACGAGTTCAGTGCGACCTTTCTTTACTTCTTCAGCCTGGAAGGGTTTCTGCTTTACGGTCTGACGCTGGTGCTGGTCAAGAGTGCCCATGAATTGGGGCATGCGCTGATATCGCAAAGACTAGGTTGCAGAGTGGCATCCATGGGCGTCGCATTCCTGGTGATGTTTCCGGTGCTATATACCGATACTACGGATGCCTGGAAGCTGCAGTCCCGTCGTGATCGCCTGCGTATTGTCACTGCTGGCGTCCGAACAGAGCTTTATCTCGCGCTCATTGCCACGTTCCTGTGGGGTGTCCTGCCGGATGGTTCGCTGCGCAGTGCCGCGTTTTTTATTGCGACCACCAGTTGGGTTACCTCTGTCCTGGTCAACATCAGTCCGTTTATGCGGTTTGACGGGTACTACGCGTTTTCCGACTTGATTGGGGTAGAGAACCTTCAACAGCGTGCGTTCGAACTCGGACGCTGGCGGTTGCGTCGCTGGCTATGGGGGCTGAATGATCCGCTGCCGGAGCCGATGCCACGTCGACGCGCACGGCTGCTGATCCTCTATGCCTGGGGCACATGGTTGTACCGCTTTTTCCTGTTCCTGGGTATTGCTCTGCTGGTGTATCACTTTTTCTTCAAGGTGCTTGGCATCTTTCTATTCATTGTCGAGGTGCTCTGGTTCATCGTCATGCCCATATTCAAGGAAGTACGTACGTGGCGAGAGCGTCGCGCTGATTTTCACTGGACAGGCTGGCGATTGGTCGGGTGGGCACTGCCATTGCTGGCGCTAGTCTGGATGTTGCTGCCCTTGTCGGTTGATGTTCGGCTGCCATCCGTCTTGCGTGCTCAGCAGGTGCAATCGCTGTTTGCGTCGGAGCCGGCTCAGGTAGTGGCTGTTTACGTGCAGTCCGGCGATCAGGTGACGGCGGGTCAGGTACTTGTGCAATTGCAGTCGCCGGAACTCAGGCAGCAAGTGCAGGAAACGCTGGAACAGCTTCAGCTGGTTCGCCTGAAGCTCTCTCGTCAGTCGACTTTTCGTGATGACCAGGTCGCTCAGGCGGTCAACCTTGAGCGTCTCCAGCAGTTGAATGAACAGTTGGCCGGGTTGCGTCAGCGGGAGGCGAAGCTGGTCGTCAGGGCTCCGATCAACGGGTTTGTCGGCGCCATGGGAAGCCTGTCCGACAACCAGTGGATCGGACGCGATGAGCCGATTCTTACTCTGGTCAACAATGACCAACTGATTATTGAAGGATTGGTAAACGAGCGTTATCTGACCTCTCTTGAACACGGGCAGGTCGGTGTATTTGTCGCATCCTCGGGTGAGGGCGAGCGAATATCTGTGCGGGTTGCACAAATTGATATCAGCGCTGTTCCGGCGTTGCCCTACGCAGAGCTCGGCTCTGACGCGGGCGGCCCTATCGCCGCACGACTCAAGGATGACCGGCTGATACCGGAAGCCGCACATTATCGCGTCGAAATGACGCTTGAAGGCCCTGTACCCGAGGTTCTTCGACAGAAAAGGGAGGTCGGCGTGGCCGTCATTGAAGGCAAGCCACGGAGTGCATTGCTGCATCAGTTGCAGCGTCTGATTGCGCTTTTTATTCGGGAGTCCGGATTCTGAACAAAATGATTTGCGCGCCTGCCCGATCCATGAGCGGTGCTCTGGCATGCAGGCGCACAATGTCACGCGGGGCAAAGGCACCCCCAGGCTACCAGTTCTGCCAGTGCCGGTATGGCTTCGGCTTCATCCTCTGAACTAAACGCCAGCACCTGACTGAGCGTGCTGCCTGACCGAAAGGGCGCTAGCAGATCAGCCTTAAGCGAGCTTATCCGCTCCGTGTGAAGTTGCCACTGAGGGCGCCACACCAGCACGTTTTCCGGTTGCCAGTCTTCGGCGCGAGGCATCGGCAGCTGGTCTATCTGGCTTTGCCATATCCGTAACAGCGGGCTGGTTGAGCGCAGCAGGGCAAGCGACGGGTGCCATGCCAGTGGTTGTTCAAGCCAGGACAGCGCGCTGTCGTCTGGAATCGGCTTGAACGGGATCTGGTTTGCGGCATGAAACGCCTTTAAACGTGCCCGCTCAAGGTCTGCTATGTCACGCAGCCACGGCATCTGCGCCACTGCCGGGAACGACATCAAAAACTCGCCAAGTCCGTCACCATAGCAGTGCAGAACAGCAGACGTTGGCGGCTGGCTGCTGACAAAGGCAGCAGCGACGGCCGTGAAGTATCTCTCGCCCAGCAGGCGATCCAGCACAGGGTAGACCTGGCGCAGCGCGCTGATGCGCGCCGCCCGGACGTTGTTTCTGTAGATATCGAAGCGTTGCTCCACATCCCGCGCCTTGCCGCTGAAAAGATGACAGGGTGTCTCGGGAGCGGACTGGGTAAGCGCCCTGGTGAACTGCCGCTGATCGTGCGTATTCATCTGGTCGCCTCCCTGGTACGGTCGGATTCGAGCAGGCAAGCGCGTGCGACATCGACCTCCTGTACCAGCCGGGACCAGCACGGGACATCATTGTCCCGTTCGATGATGGTTGGTCTGCTGCCAGCGATGTGCAGGAAATGGCTATAAAGAGCCCAGGTTGCGCTATCAACGGCGCTGCCGTGATCGTCGATCAGCAAGGTGCCACCGTTAGCCACAGGCTTAGCACTATGGCCCGCGAGGTGTACCTCGCCCACGTCGTCGAGAGGGATAGTCTGCAGGTAGCTGTCGACCCGGCCGCCGTTATTGTGGCAACTGATCAGCAGATTGTTCAGATCCAGCAACAAGCCGCAGCCGCTGCGTTGCACCAGCGCAGCCAGGAACTCGGCCTCGGGTAATTCGCTTTGGGCAAACGTCAGGTACGTGGCGGGGTTCTCGATCAGAACCCGGCGACCGAGGGTATCCTGCAATCGGGCAACGTGATCAACCGTGCGGTCGAGTACCTCGCTGCTGTATACAACCGGCAGCAGATCCGCCAGGAACTGCCCGTCACTAAAGGCCCAGGCAAGGTGTTCTGAAACCAGGGCAGGGCGGTAGCGTTCACACAGGCGCTGCAGCTGCCGCAGGTGCTGCGGGTTCAACGCCTCTGCGCCTCCGAGTGATAAACCTACACCATGAATTGAGAGTGGCAGCTCCGTCTGCAGTTGCTCCAGCTGGTGATGCAGAATTCCCCCCTCGCCGAAATAGTTCTCCGCGTGGATTTCGAGCAGATCGACAGCGCTGGTATTTGCAAGCAGAGCCTCAAAATGTTGTGGCTTGAAGCCAACACCGGCACCTCGGGTCAGGGGGAAGTAGTGCATGTCCACCTCCTAGGGACGCTTGACTGGCGTCAGCGAGCCCATGCCGTGTGGAGTCTCGATGCTGGTACAGGTACCGGACGGAACCAGTGTCCAGGCATCACCCTGATAATCAATCTTGGAGGTGCCGGCGCAGGAGGTGCCGGGGCCTGCGGCGCAGTCATTCTGACCGGCCAGTGAGATGCCATAGCATTTTTCCTTGCCGGCGTTGATGCCGGCGGCACTGGCATGCTGGCTGGCTGCAAGTACAGCTCCGAGCAGCGAGGCGGCCAGCGCGGTGTTGAAGTGTCGACGATCCATGATGAAGGTCCTCTTTCTAATATATAGGGGTGCGGTTCGCGAACGCACGGTGCTTAGTGCGCCTGAGTGCAATGCGGGGCGCGTGGAGTGGATATCGGGTTCAGCCAGCGTCCGATCAGGTGGTCGAGCGACAGGCGACCACCGCCGTGCAACAGCAGCACTAACAGCGGAACTGCCCAGGTGCCATGAGTGGCCCAGGCCGAAGGGTAGACCAGCAGCTGAATGACCAGGGTCATGGTCAGCAGGCCAAACGCACCGAGTCGTGTGGCTAACCCCAGCAACAGCATCACCGGTAACAGGTGCTCGCCGATCGTTGCCAACGCAGCGGCGATCACCGGGTCAATCAACGGCAGGCGATACTCTTCCTGAAACAGGTACAGCGCGGTGTCATTGAGTTGCCAGCCGTCGACCTTGGTTCGTCCGGACTGCCAGAACACGGCACCGGGGAAAATGCGTGCGGCCAGTAGCAGAACGTCCTGCAGCGGAGCCTGCAGGGGCCGGTGTGCAGAGGGGGAAAGCATGATAACTACCTCATTGATGATGGGCGCGAATGGCTGCGGCGGCAGCGAGGCTACCGCCGCAGTACCGGGTTACAGGGCGTTCGGCGCCAGATCCTTGATCAGCGGCCAGTTGGTGTCGGCCTTGGCGATGTTGCCAGGCACATCTTCAGCCCACTTCTTGAATACGTCCGCGTTAACGTTCAGGTACAGCTTGCCGTCGACCACCTTGTACTGGCTCGGGTCTACATCCAGTTTTTTGCCCAGCGCCGCGCCCATTGCGCAGTACCCGCCGTACTGCGGCACGTAGGCCGCAGGATCGGCCTGAAAGGTCTTCATGTTCTCGGCGTTGGCGAAGTAGTACAGGGCGCCGCCATGCTCGACGGCGAAGCGGCTGCTGCCCTCTGCCGGATTGCCCTGGAAGTAGGAGACGGTGTCGTAACCCTTGAGAATGACGCGCTGCTCATCGACGTTGATCGCCGACGTTGAGGTTTCGTCATAAGCATAGGTGGTGGTTGCGGTCAGCAGTGCGGCACCGCCAAAGCCCAGGGCAACGGCCAGCGAACTGGCGATAAAAGCGTTTTTCAGTGTCATGGTGTAGCTCCTCGATTCATGCAATTTCAGTCAATGGTGTGTCGTGCTGTGCAGCGACGGTTTGAACTGTAAGTGCATCCAAAAAATCAAAGAACAGCCTGATTTTGAAAGTGACTATTGTTGTAAATGAAATTATTGGTCTAACCTGATCGGCAGTGAACCGGAGTGGACCATGGACAGATTCAAGGAAATGCAGATATTTCAGGCCGTTGCAGAAGAGCAGAACTTTGCCTCTGCCGCACGCAAGCTTGGCATGTCTGCACCCAGCGTTACCCGTGCTGTTGCTGCGTTGGAGCAACGGCTCGGCACCTTGTTGCTGGCGCGCACAACCCGCAGTGTGCATGTGACCGAGTCAGGTCAGCGTTACGTTGAAGACTGCCGCCGGATTCTGGCCGAGCTGGACGAAGCCGAGGAATCGGCGGGTGGCGTGCATGCGCAGGCACGGGGCCTGCTAACGGTGACTGCACCTGTGCTGTTTGGTGAGCTGTTCGTGACTCCGGTAATGGTCGACTATCTGGCCAACCATCCCGCGGTACAGATCAAGGCGCTGTTGGTCGACCGGGTGGTGCACATGCTTGACGAAGGAATTGACGTGGCGGTGCGGATCGGTGAATTGCCTGATGGCAATCTCAATAGCATTCGCGTTGGTGAGGTCCGTCGGGTCGTCTGCGCCTCGCCCGGATATCTGGCGCGTTACGGCCGGCCATCGCACCCGAGCGAGCTGGCAGACGCGTCGGTTGTGATGTCTGCCTCGAGCACACTGCTGACTGAGTGGGAGTTCAGTGGACCCGAGGGGCGAATCCAGGTCATACCTGAGCCGCGCTTGGTTGTTACTGCAAACCAGGCGGCAATCAACGCGGCGAAACTGGGCTGGGGCATCACCCGGGTGCTGTCCTATCAGGTCGCGGAGCAGGTTCGGATCGGCGCGCTGGAACTGCTGCTGGAAGACTATGAATTAGAGCCACTGCCGATTCATGTGGTTCACCAGGGCGGGCGGAGGATACCGGCCAAGGTACGTGAATTTGTTGATTTCTGCGTCGCCCAGCTGAGCGCCAACAGCGCGTTGCAGGGCAGGGGGCCGCACTGATGGACCGATTTCAGGAAATGACGGTATTCGGGGCGGTGGCCGACGAGATGAGTCTGGCCAAGGCGGCGCGGCGCTTGTATCTGTCGGCCCCCACGGTCACGCGGGCAATCGATGCGCTGGAGCAGCGTATCGGTGTCAAGTTGTTGCAGCGCAGCACGCGGGGCGTGGGCCTGACCGAGGCCGGTGAGCGCTTTCTTGCGGACTGCCGGCGTATTCTGGCGGAAGTGGCTGACGCCGACCGCTCTGCCAGCGGTTTGCACACGTCACCTCAGGGGCGGTTGCAGGTGTCCATGCCGCTGCTCTTCGGGCAGTCGCTGATGACGCCCATCCTGCTGGAATACCTTCAGGCGCATCCGCGGGTCGAGGTGTTTGGCGTGTATCAGGACCGGGTACCCAATCTGCACGAGGAGGGAATTGAGGTCGCGGTGCAGGTCGGGGCATTGCCTGACTCGTCACTGTTTGCTGCCAAGGTCGGTGATGTGCGGCGCATCATCTGCGCCAGTCCGGACTACCTTGCCGCGCATGGCACGCCCTCGCGGCCGGAGCAGTTGATTGAACATCAGATAGTGCATTCATCTGCCGACTCGCGTACGCCGGAATGGCAGTTTGTGCAGCAGGGCGCGGTAAAGCGTTACGCGCTGCTGCCACGCTTGAGCTGTGCAACCAATCATGCGGCGATTGCGGCTGCCGAGCGGGACGCGGGGTTGGTGCGCTGCATGAGCTATCAGGTGCATGAGTCGCTGGCGCTGGGGCGGTTGCAACCGGTACTGCAGGAATTCGAGTTGCCGGTATTGCCGGTGCATGTGGTCTACCGGGAAGGTCGCCGCGCCGCTGCGCGGGTCCGCAGCTTCGTGGATCTGGCCGTCGCGCGCTTGCGAGTACACCCGGCATTGAATGAAGGGTAATTTCAGTTTTCGCAATAAAGGATTGCTGTTGCCGGTTATTCCTCACTTTTGTGCGAGGTAAGAAGATGAGACTCCCGCGGGCATTTGCGGCTACCACCGCAGCCCGTTTTACCTGTCATAGATACTGGAGTCTCACATGTCACATCCGATCAAGTTCTATCGTTACCCTCTGTCCGGCCACGCGCACCGCGTTGAACTGATGCTGTCGCTGCTGCGCGTTCCCCATGAAACCGTATTTGTCGATCTGGCCACCGGTGCGCACAAGCAGCCGGCCTTTCTGGCGTTGAACACCTTCGGCCAGGTGCCGGTTATCGAGGACCGTGGCCAGGTATTCAGCGATTCGAACGCCATTCTGGTGTACCTCGCCACTCAGTACGATGCCTCCGGTCGCTGGTTGCCACGCGATGCCGCAGGCGCCGCGCGGGTGCAGCGCTGGTTGTCGGTCGCCGCCGGCGAGCTGGCCGCTGGACCGGCGCGCGCCAGGCTGATCACGTTGTTTGGCGCACCCTATGATGCCGAGTCCACCATCAATGCGTCGCACGATTTGCTGGGCCTGGTTGAACGTGCTCTGACTGCCAGCAGCTACCTTGCGGGAGAGCAGGTGACCATCGCGGACGTCGCGCTGTACAGCTATGTGGCGCACGCACCGGAAGGCAACGTTTCGCTGAGCAAGTATCCGCGGGTGCAAGCATGGCTGGCGCAGATTGAGAGTTTGCCCGGCTTTGTGCCGATGGCGCGTTCCGCCATTGGCCTGCAAAGCGCCTGAGCGAGTGGGCACAGAGGGCTCCGTCATGAGTAACGCTGATGTATGGCATGCAGGCGAGCGCGAATTGCAGCGCCGCCTCGGTGTTGCCGAGCGGATGGCTGAGATCGGACCGCGGGTGCTCAGCCCGGTGCTGCCTGAGCAGCATCGGGCGTTCTATCCGCTGCTGAACTTTGTTGTCGTGGGTGCCGTTTCAGCCAACGGTGATCTCTGGGCTGGCATGCTGGAGGGGGCGCCGGGCTTTGCCTGGTCCCCCGATCCGTCGACGCTGCGGCTGGATACCCGGCTCAGCGGCGCGGATCCCTGTGCTCAGGCATTGCTTGAGACCGGGGCGGTTGGGTTGCTGGGCATCGATTTGACTACCCGACGGCGCAATCGTTTGTCAGGGCAGATAAGCGCGATTGACTCGAACGGGCTGGATATTCGGGTCGAGCAGGCGTTTGGCAACTGTCCGCAGTTCATCCAGCAACGTCAGTTGCTCGCAGAGGCTGGTGCCCCGGAAGAGGCGGGCACCCTTGTAACCAACAGCCTGACTGACCGCATGCGCGAGCTGATCAGTGCTGCTGATACCTGCTTCGTCGCCAGTGGCTTGCCACGCGACGGTCAGGATGCCGCGGTGGACGTGTCTCATCGCGGTGGCTGGCCCGGTTTTGTCAGAGTGACAGCAGACCGCCTGACCATGCCGGAGTTTTCCGGCAACCGCTTCTTCAATACCCTCGGCAACCTGCTGGTCAATCCGCGTGCGGGGTTGCTGTTTATCGACTTCGCCAGTGGTGACCTGCTGCAAATTACCGGTCGGGTCGAGCTGCAATGGGACGCACCACAAGCCGAGCGCTACGAAGGTGTTGAGCACCTTTGGCATCTGGAGGTCGAGCGTGCGGTCTGGCGGCCGGGCGGGTCGGCTTTGCGCTGGCAGTTTGAGGGCTTTTCGCCGGCGTTGGGTCGCACCGGCAGGTGGGCCGATGAGTCCCTATCTGTTAATGAATCGGGTACGCCCCAGGAGTAGAAGGTGAGTACTGAACAACGTCAGCCGTTACCCCATTTACCCGGGAGACGGCAATCGAAAAGGTACGCCTGTATCAACGAGCGCCCCATCCGACCTGAGAAGCGCCTTTCCATTGGCCTCTCGGCCCGAGGCCGGCTGAACATTCGGGGCTGTCCGAGCTGGGGTTGTAGGGGCCAGCCGCAGCGGCTTGTGTCCCCTAAGGAGAGGTGACGGCAGCGGCCTGTCTGAACTGCTGCCGCCATTTGGCCGGTGACACGCCGATGCGTCGCTTGAAGGCGCGACTGAACGAGGAGAGGTCACTGTAACCAAGCCGGTCTGACAGGCTGGTAACGTCACAGCGTGAGGCCTGAAGGTGCCAGCAGGCCATGCGGATGCGTGCATCCTGTACCAGATCACGAAAGCGGATCTGCTCCTCTTGCAGCCGGCGTTGCAGGCTCCGCGGGTGCAGCCCAAGCTGTGCTGCAATGGTGTCGATGCTGATGTGCTGCAGGCCCGGCTGCTCGGTAATCAGGTTGCGAATCTGCAGCTCCAGACTGGTCTGCAGCCGCTCCCGGGCATTGGCCAGGTACTGCTCACTCTCTTTGCCGTCGTCGGATCGCGTACTGTTGAAGACAGCACTGAACATCGCTTCGGGGAACACCAGGCTGTCGTGTTCCTGATCGAACAGCACCTCACAGCCAAAATGGTTTAGATACTGCCTGAGCGCCCCGATCCGGCTATGGGCAAAGGTCACCCGTAACGGGCGTTGCGCATGGCCAAGTAGCAGGCGTGCGACCCGCAAAAACGCCGCCACGGACATCTCGTGATACTGACGTGCATGCGGGCTTGGGTTGTTGTGCTCGGTGCGGATGATGTGGACCTGTCCTGCGAAGGTCTGCAACTGCCAGTGTTCGGCGCTGCTATGCAGGCTCATGTATCGCTGAGCTATGCCGAAGGCCTCCTGCAGGGTGGTGGCATTGCTCAGGACCTTGCCGAGCAGGCCCAGCATTTCAATGCCCTGGTGCTGCGCAACCCGCATGCCGAAATCCGGGCGCTGGAGATGCTCGGCTGCCTCGGCCAGCAGACGCTGCAGCTGTTCGATCTCGATCTGATGATCCTCGCTGTCGAGCAGTGCCGGATCGATACCGGCCTTACGCAGGAGCAGGTCGGCAGCGTCTCCGGCTTCGACGCGAAACCCGCTTATCGCCGCACTGCGTACAACATACCGGATAGTCATGGCGTCTCCTGCGAGCGCTATTGGCCAAGTTGCAGATTTGGCGGCGTGTCGCAAAATGTCAAGTTTTGCTCCGGGCTGTTGCCTAGTCTGACACTCTTAATAACAACAATAGAGGGTGTGGCCATGTTTGATGTGGTGATCAATAACGGCCGGTTTTTCGACGGTACAGGTGGCCCGTCTCGTTTGTGCAATGTGGCAATTCGTGATGGCGTGGTCGCAGACATCTCCGAGGGTCCGCTGGATGTAACCGGTGCCCGGGTTATCGATGCCGGCGGCTGCTGGGTCACGCCGGGCTTTATTGACACCCACACCCACTACGATGCTGAGCTCATCGTCGCGCCCAGTCTGTCGGAATCGGTGCGTCACGGCGTGACCACGGTCCTGGTAGGCAGCTGCTCATTGAGTATGGTCTGCTCCGACGCCGAAGATGCTTCTGATATCTTCACCCGGGTTGAGACCGTGCCACGTGAAAAGGTCCTGCCGATCCTGCAGCAGAACAAGACCTGGCGCACCCCCTCCGAGTGGGTAGCCTTCATTGAGCGCCAGCCACTGGGCCCTAACGTAATCAGCTTTCTGGGTCACAGTGATCTGCGGGTTGCGGTGATGGGCTTGCACCGTTCCACCGATCGCGCCGTGCGGCCAACCGAAGCTGAACTGCTGCGGATGGAATCGTTGCTGGAAGAGGCACTGGACGAGGGCTTTCTCGGCCTTTCGAGCATGTGCCTTAAGTGGGACAAGATCGATGGCGACCGCGAGTGGTCCAAGAGCCTGCCCAGCACCTACGCGCGCTGGAGTGAGGTAAAACGGTTGAATGCGCATCTGCGACGTCGTGGGCGAGTCCATCAGGGCGCGCCGAATGCTGCCAACCCGCTGCAAATTTTTCAGTACCTGGGCGAGGCGCTGGGCGTGCTGCGCAAGCCGCTGAAAACCACACTGATTTCCATGCTTGACCTCAAGGGCAACAAGACGGTTGCGCCGATGGCCAAACTGGCGGCGCGGGTAACCAATTTGCTGGGCGGCGATTTTCGCTGGCAGGTGTTGCCGACACCCTTTGCGATTTATGCCGATGGCATTGACCATGTGGTGTTCGAGGAGTTTGGTGCCGGCGAAATGGCGCGTAACCTGAAGACCGAGGTCGAGCAGAACGCGCTGTTCAAGGACGAGGCCTACCGGCGCAAATTTCGCAGGTTCTATTCGGAGAAGTTCTCGCCGCGCGTCTGGCAGCGTGACTTTGGCGACGCCATTATTCTTGATTGCCCCGAAAAGCGTTACGTGGGGCGAGACTTCGCCGAAATTGCTAATGAGAAGGGGATGCACGTAGTCGACCTGTTCCTCGATCTGATGGTCGAATACGGCCGCAAGCTGCGCTGGTTCACCATCATCGGCAACCACCGGGTTGACCGGCTGCGGGCCATGGTCAGCAACCCCGACACGCTGATCACCTTCTCGGATGCGGGTGCACACATTCGCAATATGGCGTTTTACAACCTGCCGCTGCGCTTTCTGCAGCTGATCAAGCAGTCAATCGACGAGGGAAACCCGGCCATGAGCCTGGAGCGAGCTGTACATCGCCTGACCGGCGAGCAGGCCCAATGGATGGGGATCGATGCCGGCACGCTGCGGGTGGGTGACCGTGCGGATGTGGTGGTGCTGGATCCGTCGCAGCTGGGTCAGCCGCTGGATATCGAAACGTGGGCAGAGATGGAGGGCTTTGGGCTGGAGCGCATGGTCAACCGCAACGCGGGCATCGTGCGCAACGTGCTGATCAACGGCAAGGTTGCAGTGGAAGAGGGCGAGCCGGTAGCCGAACTGGGCAAGGTTCAGGGCTTTGGCCGCTATTTGCGGGCGAGGTAAGAGCGGTTGCAGCAGCTCGTGCTGCCGGCCCGGATAACCCGGCGCCGGGCAGTCACAGATCAGTTATCGTTCTGTGTCTGTTGCAGGTAGTCGGTTGCGAGCATGCTCAGTGCCCGCACGCCGGTCACCAGCGCTGCGTCGTCGACCACAAAGCCGGGCGAGTGATTCGGCGCGGCCTTACCCATCTGGTCCATTGGCGTGACGCCCAGAAAGAAAAACAGGCCCGGTGCTTCGTTGGCATAGAACGAGAAGTCCTCCGAGCCGGTGACCATCGGCGATACCACCACCCGGCCCTGTGCTGCACGGCGCAGGGTCGGCAACATGCGCTCAGTCAGTGCGGGGTTGTTGGTGGTGGTCAGGTAATTGTCGATGATTTTTACCTCGGCGCTGGCCCCAGCCGCTTGTGCAATTCCCTTTGCCGTGCGCTCGATACGCTCGTTGACCTGTTGCTGGACGTCATCGCCGAAGGTTCGCACGGTGCCGGTCATGACAACCTCTTCGGGGATGATGTTGTGCCGGCTGCCGCCATGAATGGTGCCAATGGTGACGACCGCAGGAGCGGGCATGATATTGGTCTGCCGGCTGACAACGGTTTGCAGTCCGTTGATGATCTGCGCGCTGGTTACGATTGGATCGACCCCATCCCATGGCTGGGCACCGTGGGTTTGCTTGCCCTGAACGCGGATATGCAAATCACCTGAGCTGGCCATCACCGGGCCGCTGCGATAGCCGATCAGGCCGGTAGGCATGGCAGAGCTGACGTGCAAGCCAAAGACGGCATTTACCTGCGGATTCTTCATCACACCCGCTTCCACCAGTTGTCGGGCGCCGAAGTGACGCTCGCCATCGTAGGCATAGTCACTGGGGCCTTCTTCGGCAGGCTGAAAGATGAATTTCACGCTGCCCGGCAGCTCGTCCTTTACGCTGGCGAGGACTTCGGCGGCCGCCATCAGGATCGCAACATGGGCATCATGGCCACAGGCGTGCATGACCGGGCGCTCCTCACCCAGATACGGCTGGCGGACGTTGGATGCGAAGGGCAGACCTGTTGCCTCAAGCACTGGCAGGGCATCCATGTCGGCGCGTAAGGCGACCACCGGCCCCGGCTTGCCGCCCTTCAGCAGGCCGACTACACCGGTGGTTCCAACGCCGGTCTGTACGTCCATCCCGAGCCTGCGCAGGTGCTCGGCGACTAGCGCAGCGGTGCGGTGTTCCTGATTACCCAGCTCAGGGTGCTGGTGAATGTCATGGCGCCAGGCAATGGCTTTGGGCGCAATGGCCTCGGCGCCGCTGACCAGGCGTTCGTCGAGTGCGTTATCCGTGGCGTTGGCTGCCAGAGCCAGGGGCAGAAGCAGCGCCGGAAGCAGGGTGCGGCAGCGCATGGGAGCGTCCTCTTGTTTTGGTTGTTTCAGGGGTAAGGTGTGGGCGCAGCTGGCTCGGTGAGCAGCCGAACCACAGGCGAAACTGTCGATAGAACTGACTGGTCTGGCGATAGCCGAGTAACAGTGCAAGGGTGGCATCGGCATGACCGCTGTGCAGATACTCCAGACATAGCTGCTGGCGAACGCTGTCCAGCAGCGCACTGAACGGCCGCTGCTCGGCGGTCAGCCTGCGCTGCAGTGTACGAGGTGCCACCGCCAGCAGGCTGGCGCAGCGTGAGAGGCGGGTTTCACCGCGGGGCAGCAGCGCTGTCAGTAGCAATTGCACGGACTCGCTCCAGTTGTGGCCGGAATGGGAGCGAATCAGCTGACGCTCCCTGCGTGCGAGGCGCGCAATATTGGGTTGCGCAGTATTCAGCGCACGGGCCAGTTCCAGCGCAGGAAACCGGAGTTCAAGACGTTTGGCACCTGCGAGGATCTCCACCGGGACACGCAGCAGACGCCGGCAGGCTTCACACGCGGCGTCAGAGAAACCGGCCATGGCCGCGCCGGCCTGCTGCAAGCCCAGCCCCTGGCAGATGCGCAGCAGCGCATACAGGGTCGCCAGCAACTGCTGTTCGGTGGCCTCTGCCTCCGGCGTTGGCGTTACCACGATTCGGGCCTGTGCGCCGCTTTGCTCCAGCGCCAGACTGGCCAGGTCGCTGTTTTGCTGAAAGTAGCGCTGACTCAAATTGATGGCATCACGCAGGGTGCGGGCGTTGCCCAGATAGGTGGTTGCCAGAAAGGTTTCGGAATAGTTCAGATAGCTGAAGGCGCGGACCAGCAGCCACGGATCCTGCTGTTCCTCGGCCAGCTCTGTCACCAGCTGGCGAATGGCTGCCAGCGGCACACGCCGGGCATGGGGCTGCAGCGTCAGATGGCTGCGTTGCAGCGCCGCCTCCAGGCTGTTGGCCGGTACACAGGCACGCAGGCCCTTGACGATCTTGTCGAGGTGCTCGCTGGACGCGGTGGGTGCAGTCTGTGCCATGGCAAAGATTAACCGAGCTGCTGAAAGGGTTCGTCCAGTGTCGCGAGCCCGACGCAGGCAAGCAAGTGCGGATCGCGCCATCCTGTGCACATACGCCGCTGGCGCGGGAGTTGTTCAGGCCAGTTGGTAGCGATCCTCATGCTGAACCAGCCGACCATCGGCCAGCAGCTCGGCGAGGTGCTGGCTGATGGTCCTTCGCTCCGCGCCCTTAACCCAGGCTGCGTCGTATCCGGGCGGGTAGAGCAGACGTTGTTCAACCAGTTGGGACAAGGTGCGTGGACCGCTCCGCAGCATGGTCAGCAGCTTGCTCTCGCGCTCGGTCAATTTGGCAGTATAAATAGCCAGATCGTGCAGGAACTGTTCGCGGTCGGTGTAGATGCCGCGATGGTGCGAGGTGACCCAGACCTTGGCGGGAATGCGCGCAACGGCGTCCAGGCTGCGACGAAAATCCGCAAGGTTGGAGCAGGCGTCACCGTAGTAGGGACCGAATCCGGTCAGGTCGATATCACCGATAAACAGCACCTCTTCGGGCTCGATCAGCAGGGCGCAATGGCCTGCGGTGTGGCCGGGCAGGTGGAAGGCGGTGATACGGTTGCTGCCCAGATCCCAGAGCGCGCCGTCCTCATAGCCAATGGCGTCGGGGCGTGGGGTGTAATGGAACTTGCGCTCAAAGTTGGCGCGCATCGCGGCTGCCTGGCTCGGGTCCATGTCTCCGTAGGCAGCGAGCATGCCGTCCCAGCTCTGCACGGTCGGCAAGTCGTTGATATGAGCATGGACCGGCACATTGGGCAGCCGGTGCAGGCCTGCGATGTGGTCTTCGTGAACGTGCCCGAGCACCACCAGTTCGCTGTCGTCGAAGGCGGCG
The DNA here is from genome assembly GCF_027474385.1 of Halopseudomonas sp. MFKK-1. Lineage (NCBI taxonomy): Bacteria > Pseudomonadati > Pseudomonadota > Gammaproteobacteria > Pseudomonadales > Pseudomonadaceae > Halopseudomonas > Halopseudomonas sp. MFKK-1. Next base: position 3,166,059 of record NZ_CP114836.1, on the reverse strand, counting down.
CCAATATGGTTGGACACCAGCGGGGTATCCAGCGCCGTACGGACCTCGCTACCGCGAATCAGGATCTGATTGCCGTCCGGGTACTTGCCGCTGCGCTCGCCGAAATAGACCGAGACACGGCCGAAGTCACGATGGCTGACGGGGAGTTGAGCGGATTCCTGAACTGGCATGTCGGCGTCCATTTTGGCTTGCCGCGACAAGGGCGGGCGATTGTTGTTGGATGTCCTTGTTACGGCAAGCTGCCGCACCTCGTCAAGTTTGGCGGCGCTGGTAATCGGGGAATACCGCCTTGCGAAGGGGTGCATGAACGCCCTGATGACCGTTGGCCGCTCTGGAATGCGGCTTCCGCGAGAGTTGTGCGCTGCACTCGCCAGCGGCTCTTGTCAGCAGGGGGCTGATCCGTGTGAAACCGGCGCAGTTGCTGGCATTGCGCTTGGTTGTTCGCGCAGGGGAAACCAGTAAAATGCGCCGTTCGCACTGTTCCTGTCTGCTGCTGGAGTTGCCGCATGTCCAATCTGTTAACCCCGCCGTCACGTTTGGCGCCGCTGTGTCTGGCCTGCCTGCTGGGCTCTCCTGCAATTGCTCAGGCGCAAGCTGTTACCGAACTGGACGCCGTGACGGTAACCGGCGAGACGTTTGATGAGATTGCCAGAGCGCGTGAAGCGCTGAGCGAGGTGCCCGGCGGCACTAATGTGGTCGACATGCAGCAGGTTGAACAGGGACGGGTGGCTGGCGTGGCCGATGTGCTGGCCTATCAGCCGGGCGTATATGCCCAGTCGCCAGGTAACGAAGGTGTGAAGATCAGTATTCGCGGCTCGGGAATCAACCGCGGCCCGGGAGCGCATGCGTCGGGTAATCATATCCTGCTCGATGGCCTGCCGCTGACCGGTTCGGGCGGTACGCCGTATGAGCTGCTGGAGCCCCTGTGGCTCAGTCGCGCCGAGGTACTGCGCGGGGCCAACGGCTTTGAGCGCGGCGCACTGGCACTGGGCGGGGCGGTTGATTACATCACCCGCAGCGGGTTTGATGCGCCGCGTCTGCAGCTGCGCATGGAGGCGGGCAGCGACGGTTACCTCAAGCGCCACATCGCATCCGGTCAGGTAATCGGTGATCTGGATTATTACGTGGGTATCACCGACCTGCACTACGACGGTCAGCAGGATCACGCCGCCGGCAGCGGCAAGGGTGTGGTCGCCAACGTCGGCCTGCAGCTGACGCCGGATCTGGAAACCCGTTTCTACCTGCGTTATCGGGAGACCGAGCATCAGACGCCGGGCCGCCTGACCCAGTCGCAGATGGACGATGATCCGACTCAAGCCAACGCCGGAAATATCGCCCGTGATGCCAAGCGTGAGCAGCCGGGCAGCACCTGGCTGGCAAACAAGACCACGCTGCGACTCGACGACTTCAGCACGCTGGAAATGGGGCTGGTTTATCACCATTATCCGATGGACCTGATGGAAAGCCCGTACCGCATCCGGGTGGATTACAGCGACGTCAGCGCCACCCTGAACTATAAGCGCGAACACGAGCTGTTTGGCCTTAACTCAAACACCACTGTCGGCTGGCGCACCACCACCAATCTGCCCAGCAGCGATGCGAAGGAAACGGCCTACCAACCGCTTAACGCAGACGGTACTGTCTACCCGGTAGGCACCCTGATGCGCGAATACACCCATCAGGGCTCGGACAACGTATTGCACGTCAGCAACGAATTGGAGCTGGCACCACGCCTGTGGTTGAGCAGCGGACTGGCGCTGATCTACACCCAGCGTGAGGTCGAGGTGACCTGGCCGGACACCGATGAGAAGCTCAACGAAGGCACCTGGGACTACGCGCCGCGTCTGGGGCTGCGTTATCAGCTGGAGTCCGGTAGCGAGGTCTACGGCAACTTGTCCCGTTCGGTTGAGCCGCCGCACCCGTGGTCGATGATCTGGGGCTCACCGACGCGCTTCCCAGTCAGCAACCAGCCCTGGAGCAACCGTCAAAGCACCCCGGTCAGTCTGGATAACCAGACCGCGACGACCTTTGAAGTGGGTGCGCGTGGAGATTCGCTCGTCGGTTTGTGGGATCTGGCCTGGTACTACTCGCGGGTCAATCACGAACTGCTGACCATCGAGATCGAGCCCAACATCTTTGCCGAGTCAAATGCCAGCGCGACCGTGCATCAGGGTATCGAGGCGGGATTGACCAGCACCCTGTGGCAGGGCGACGAGCTGGGCGCGCTGGCGCTGCGTCAGGCGTATACCTTCAGTGATTTCCACTACCGTGACGACGACACCTTTGGCAGTAATGCGCTGCCGGGACTGCCGCGTCATTACTACCAGGGTGAGCTGCGCTATCAGCATCCGGTCGGTGTTTACGTAGGGCTAAATGCCCAGTTTGCATCCAAGGTGCCGGTGGATTACGCCAACTCCTGGAATGCCGATAGCTACACGATTTTTGGCGCTACCTTGGGATACGATGCGCCCAAGGGCGACTGGCAGACCTGGCTGGAGCTGCGCAATCTGACTGATGAGCACTACGCCGCAACCGTGACGCCCGGGTATAACGACAACGGCATGGAAGCGGCGCGTTTGACGCCCGGTGAGGGCTTTGGCGTTTATACAGGATTATCCTGGAGTTGGCTGTAACTCCCGGGTGAGCTGTTGACCGCTCATCAAGTCAGCTGGAACCTGACGCAGGGTTTGCTTGACTGAATTAACAGGTACACGTCGATTCTGTCAGGAGGTACGCCATGTCATTTGATCAACAGCACCCGGGCGAGAATAACCTGCCGCATTCACCGCTGCCTGAGCTTGAGCCGCCGCATAGCCGTTGGGAAGGTCCGCTGGAGGGTGAGGAGCTCAATGAGCTGGATGCGGGCGATTTCTGTCATCGGCTGCGTGAAGAAGACTAAGCGGGAGCTACCGAGGCTAGCTCAGACGGTCAGTGCAGCGGCACTTTCCAGCCTGTCCAGGGGGACGGGTTTGCTCAGATAGTAGCCCTGTACCATGTCACAGCCCAGCGCGCGCAGTGTTTCAAGTTGTGCCGCTGTCTCTACGCCCTCGGCGATGACCTGCAGGTCCAGCTTGTGGGCAAGCAGGGTGATGGCTTCGACAATAGCAAGATCGTTGAGGTCATCCGGCAGCCCCGATACGAAGGTGCGGTCTATCTTCAAGACATGCAGTGGCAGGCGCTTGAGGTAGGCCAGCGAGCAGTAGCCTGTACCAAAATCGTCAATGGCTACAGTAACGCCAAGATCCCTGAGCGCCCCGAGTGTGGAGCGGGAAGACTCGAGATCATTGATCAACATCTGTTCAGTGATTTCCAGCTCGAGTTGCTCTGCCGGCAGCCCGGTATCGCGCAGCACCGCCGCTACCTGCTCGGCAAGGCGCTGAGAGGAAAACTGGCGCGCTGACAGGTTGACCGACACCCGTGGCGCCTGTCCGAGCTCTGCTGCAAGGCGAAGCATATCCTGGCAGGCCTGGCGCAGAACCCACAGACCAACGTCGTCGATCAGCCCGGTTTCTTCCAGCAAGGGAATGAAATCATTCGGTGCAACCAGTCCGTGTCTGGGGTGATGCCAGCGAATCAGGGCTTCAACACCGGTTACCTTTCCGCATTCGAGATCAGCCTGGGGTTGGTAGTGCAGTACAAACTCGTTACGTTCCAGTGCCCGGTGGAGCTCTGACTCCAGTGCCAGCAGCCGTTGCTGGCGCTCGTTCATGGCTGGTGCATAAAAGCGGAAAGAGCGTCCACCGAGCGCCTTGCTTTGATACATCGCGGAGTCGGCATTGCGCAGCAGGGTTTCGACGTCATCGCCATCGTCCGGATAGACCGCAATACCGGCGCTGAAGCTGACGAAGATATCCTGACGGGCAATACGTACCGGCTGTTCAAAAGCCCTTTTTACCTTGTCGAGTATGCTGGTGATGGTGTCTGCGTCGTTCAGGTCGTTAGCTACGATGACAAACTCATCACCGCCATAGCGGGCAAGAATATCGTTTGACCGAATGTGCCGGCCAAGCCGAACACCTACCTGCTGCAGGAGTTGATCACCGATGCTGTGGCCAAGACTATCGTTGACCCGCTTGAAGTTGTCCATGTCCAGAAAGATGACAGCTGTGAGGTGATTGAGCCGTGCTGAGCGCTGGATTTCCGTTTGCAACTGTTCGGCCAGCAGAACCCGGTTGGCCAGCCCGGTCAGCAAGTCATGTGTCGCCTGATGCTGAAGTTGAGCCTCGAATTGCTTACGCTCGCTGATATTGCGGGCGATGGTCGAGTAGTAGGCAATACGCCCGTTCTGATCACGATGCGACATGACAACCTGGTGCAGGTAAATCTGTTGCCCGGCACTATCCTGAAGCACTGACTCGCGTTCCCAGACTCCGTGCTTTTCGGCCTGGGCGAGGGCTCCACGAATCAGTACTTTTGCTGCGTTAAGGGCATTGTGAGTTTTTGCTTCACCGGTCGCGACGTCAGGCAGGCTCAGCGATCTGGCCAGCAGCGCGTGGCCAGCCTTGTTGAGATAGAGCACCTCGCCACTGGCATCGGCTACGGCAACTATGTCAGTGGTCGCTTCAAGAATGGCGTTAAGGCGGGAGCGGTCCTCTTCGGCGAGCACGCGCTCGGTAATGTCGCGGCCAGTGGATACGAAATGAGTTATCTGCCCGGCGGGGTTGACTAGAGGGGTTATTACCTTTTCCTCGAAGAACGCCTCGCCGCTTTTCTTGCGGTTGATGAGCGTGCCCCGATACACCTGTTTACTTAGGATGGTATTCCACAACTCGGCATAGGCGGATGGGTCCTGATCGGCTGATTTGAGCAGATCAGGTGTCTGCCCCTGGGTACTTTCGGCGGTGTAGCCTGTCATGTGCTCGAAAGCGGGGTTTACATATTCGAACTGGCCGTCACGGCTGGTGATGAAAATACTGTCTGCAGCCTGTTCTACCGCCTGGGACAGTTTGCGCAGTCCGTCTTGCGCAATACGATGTTTTTTCTGCAGGGCCTGTTCGGTGATGGCCCGTTCTACCGAGGGCGCCAGGCGCGTGAGGTCGTGCTTGCCGATAAAGTCCTGGGCGCCGGCCTTGATTGCGGCGACTGCGGCTTTTTCACCCAAGGTGCCGGATACGAATACAAAAGGTATGTCTGGATCAAGTTCGCGCACTATGCGAAGGGCAGTGACACCGTCAAACAGCGGCATACTGTGGTCGGACAGCACTACGTCCCACTGTTCGGATGCCAGGCGCTGGCGCAGTTCTGGTTCGGACTCTATACGGTCCCACTCAAGAACAATGCCATGCGTTTGCATGTGATGGACGATTAGCAGAGCATCGTCTTCATTGTCCTCCAGCATCAGGACCTTCCAGCGGCTGCCTGTTACGTCTCCACCCATGATAGCGCTCCGATCAGGTGTCCATTGCGGGTTGATTGAGGCCAAGCCAATAGCTGCCCAACTGCTGGGCGACAGCGATAAATTCTTCAAAGTCCACCGGTTTGCGAACGTAACTGTTGGCACCCGATTGATAGGCCTGCAAGCGATCGCTTTCCTCCAGTGAAGAAGTCAGAATTACCACCGGGACCATACGCGTGCTGTCGTTGGAACGCAGTTCGCGCAGGACATCCAGCCCATTGAGCTTGGGCAAGTTGAGGTCAAGCAAGATCAGTGCAGGCGCAAGCTGTACTTGAGCATTCTGCGCGCCAAAAAGCTTCGCCAGTGCCTGCTCGCCATCCTCTGCAACGACCACTGGCGTCCGGATACGGTTGTTGTGCAGAGCATGCAGCATCAAGGCCACATCGTCCTGATTGTCCTCCACAAGCAATATCGGCTTTTCCATCATTGCTCGCTCCTTGCGCGTTTGAATCGTATATAGAATGTCGCTCCGTGGCCCTCGCTGGATTCGGCCCAGATACTGCCACCCAACTTGTTCATGACCCGCGCGATAGAGGCCAGACCGATTCCGGTCCCGGGAAATGCGCTTGCGCTGTGCAGGCGCTGAAACGGCGTGAATAGTTTGTCAGCATAGCTCATGTCAAACCCGACGCCATTGTCGCGTACGAACACCACGTCGCCTTCAGGGTCGTCGATACGGCCGATCTCGATTCGCGGCTCTGCGGTATTGCCGGTGAACTTGAACGCGTTACCGAGGAGATTATCCAGCGCTACACCGAGTAGCGCTGGATCTGCCTGAACTCTGATGTTCGGTTCTATCTGCACGTCAATCCGGCGCTCCGGCTGGCTTTCTTGCAGCCGCTCGGCTATTGCTGCAGCAGTGCGACTCAGGTCGAGGCTGGCAAGCTTGACCTCGGCGCGCGTTACTCGGGCCAGCATCAGAAGGTCATCGATCAGGCGGCTCATGTTCTGCGCAGCCTTGCGGATCCGATTGAAGTAGTCGGTTTCCTGGGCGTCGAGTTTGCCTTCAAGGCTACTTTGGAGAATCTTGCTAAAACCGTCGATCGCCCTGAGTGGCGCGCGTAAGTCGTGGGATACCGAGTAGCTGAAAGCTTCCAGTTCACTGTTAACGGCCTGCAGTTCGTTGTTCTGTTGGGCCAGGCTTTCGTTAAGCTGGCGGATCTTGCGTTCGGTGGTGCGGCGTTCGGTAGCGTCCCGAATGGCGCAGAAAACCAGCTTGCTATCGGCTGTTTGAATAGAGCTCAGGCTGATTTCAACGGGCAAATGGCTTCCATCCTTACGTCGTGCATACAAACTGAGCCCCAGGCCCATCGAACGGGATTTGGGCTCCATCATGTAGCCACTGCGGTGCTGTACGTGGCGCTCGGCAAGGTTTGTCGGAATAAGCACTTCCACTTTCTGGCCAACCAGTTCCTGCTCCGCATAGTCGAACATGACAGTAGTCTGCTCGTTTGCCAGGGTGATATTGCCGTCGGTATCGGTGATGATGATGGCATCCGGTGCCGCTTCAATCATCGCGCGAAACATCTTTTCATTACTTGCCATACTTTGTTCAGTGGCTCGGCGCTGGGCGATGGTACGGGCCAGCAGCAGCGAGAGCATGGCGAACAAGAGGATGACGAGGGCTGCAGCCTGCCAGAAAATCCGGCCGGCGTTCTGGCTGGTGCCCAATAGCTGTTTATTAGCGAGCTCGGAGACAATGTACAGCTTGCCTAGCGACTGACTCAGGGGGATATCGTTGCGGGGGTCGAAGTCGACGCTGACGAAGCGGTACATGGCATCGTCGGACACGGCACTGCCATCGTTGTCTTCCCGTATCATCTGGCTCCACAGGGACACGTGCTGCTGTGACAGGTTGGCGCTACTACGTTCCGGCAGCATGAACCCCCATGTTATTGCGGGATCGCTTGCCTTTAGCCAGTAACCGTTGGCGTTCACCAGCCAGAGTGCCGCCTTATTGGGCTTGTCTAGCGAGGCCAGCGCGTCGAGCAAATATTGGCCGCGGTAATTGATGACCAGCAGGCCCCTGGTTTGCCCGTCGGCATCGGCAATTGGGGTGGCGACGCGAATTGTCGGTTGAAATGGGCGCTCGATTTCGCCGTTTTCCATATTGAGGTCGAACGGAGACAGGTAAACGCTGCCCACTGGCTGCTGCAGACCGAGCTGAACATAGTAGCGTTGACTTTTGTCCTGCAGGCGTGTCGACGGTAGAGCCAAAGGCTGCCCGTCGGTCAGCTCCACGCGTATGTGTTCGTGTCCGTTCAGGTCCAGCAGGCGGATCTGGTAGTACTGCGGGTGGTATCGCTGGAAGGTCTCAAAAGTTGACGTTGCCTGTTCGTCCGATTGCATCAAGGCGAGCTGGCCGGCGAGGTAAAGGGCATCGGCCTGAATGCGGGACAACCGACTACTCAGCAGACTCTGTGCGGACTCTACCTGTGCCTGCTGCTCTATCGCCGCGGTGCCCCGCGCCATCTGACGCTGGTTGTGCATCAAGGCACTGGTCACGATGACGGTCAGTAGGGTCAGTGGCAACCAGATAAGGAAAAAGTACTGAAGTACGTATTTACCCTGTTCCATGCGGATCGGCATCGTATCTTCATCCCTGGAGCTCGTGAGTAACGCTAGTCACAATCGTCGCTCAGTATAGGTTATGCCTCTGATCCTGCATTTTATTCACGCGTCAGGTGTGCCCTGAACAACATTTCCAGTCGCAGACTGATGGCCCAGCGCGGCTTGAAATCGGCTTCACGCGGGAAGTGCAACGCGGGCACAATATCCCAGTAGAGGTACTGGCGATGGATGTCGCGCCGATAGTCGGCCTGCAGGTAATAGTCGTTGACCCTTGGGTTTGAGGAGCTGCCGCCGACTATGACCGCCGAGTAGCGAATGGCACTGCGTTTGCCCAATACCTTGTTGAGTTGCGCACTCTGCGAGAATTCAAGTTGGTCGTAATCCTCCTGCCATTGCAGCTGGCTGACAAAGCGCAGGTGGCGTGTGCTGTCCAGTGGTCGGCCAACGTCCCAGCGCGAGCGAGCAGAGTAGCCGTCATGCTCGAACCAGGAGGCGCGATTGTAGCTGGATAGTTGCCATGGGCTGTCGCCCAGTTGCCAGAGCCGCTCAGCGCTGTAGCGCAGGTACGGATTGACCGGCCAGTGCAGTTTTACCCCCGCGCCAACACGGGTTTGCCAGCCTTCGCGTTTGTCGCGGCTGCCCAGTCTGCTCAGGCCAGCGACGGTATCGCCAAGGCCATCGGTGTCATTACGCAGCCGTTCGGCGCCTTGTTCTTCAAGGGTGCCTCGGCTCTCCTCGGGATCACTCTCGATAATCAGCCGCAGCCGCTCTTCTGTGGTTGGTACATCGAGTTTGAAGCGGATGCCGGGGTCGATATCAAACTCTTCGGATTCGGCCCAGTCGAAGTCAGTACTCAGGCGCAGGTAGGACTCGTTGTCGACGCTGTCGCTGTCGATGGTGCCAAAAAAACCGTCGATGTTGCGGGCGGTGTTGTCGACCCAGCGCGTCACGCTGTCGTGGATCGGGGTAATGGTATCGATCGCCCAAGGGGAGAGATCGGAATCATTCGTTTCGTCTGCGCCGGTCACGCCGGCGGTTAACAGCAACATCAATGCAAAGATCTGTCTGCCCATGCTGTTTCTCCTTTCCCCTGGCTGCAGTATAGCCACTAAGGCAGATGGCACCGGGGCGCCAAGGGTGTAGACTTCGCTCCTGTAGGGCGCTGTATTCAACGGCGATCCGTTGGGGAGGCGTCATGCTGGAGACAGTGCAGGCTTTGATGGTAGTGCTGGTATCGCTTTGGGCGATCCCCGCGCTGTGGTTCCATCGCCCGCGACGTCTGTGGTTACGATATGTGCCACTCGGTTGCTGGGTGCTGGTCATGACGCTGGTACTCAGTCTGACCTCACGCGGCGAGGCCATTGACGCGCTGCTGTGCTTCCTGGCTGCTTTTGGCCCCTTGCTGCTGTGGTGGCGAGGCGTGCTGCCCAAAGGCAACTGTGACTGGGCGGACGATATGGCCTATACGACCACTGGGACTGTCGACGGGGACGTTCTGCGATTGCAGCGGGTGCGTTGCTTCGAGTGGCGCAGTGCCGACGATTACGATATCCGCTGGCAGAGTCGTGAATACGCGCTTTCGACGCTGCAATCGGTAGACATGTTTCTGTCATTCTGGGGCCATCGCTCAATCGCGCATATGCTGGTTTCCTTCGGGTTTGCCGATGGCCGATATTCGACCTGGTCGGTCGAAATTCGCCGCGCCCGCGGTGGTGATTACTCGGCGATTGCAGGCTTCTTCAAACACTTCGAACTCAACATCGTCGCCAGTGAAGAGCAGGATATCGTCAAGGTACGCACCAACCACCGGGATGAGGATATGTACCTGTATCGCACCCGATTGACACCTGCCGCCGGCCGCGCGTTGCTGCTGGGCTACGTCGAGGTTGCCAATCGGCTGGCGGTGTCGCCGCGCTTCTATCACACGCTGCACGCCAACTGCACCAACGTTGTCTTCCGGCTGATGCAACGCATTCGTCCTGATCTGCGTTCGGATATCCGCTTGCTGCTCAGTGGTTTTCTGGACAACTACGTATACCATCAGGGTGGCTTGCAGCCCGGTTATTCGCTGGCCGAGTTAAAGCGGCTCGGGCGAATAACAGAACGGGCAAGGGCGGTGACTGGAGACGAGGATTTCTCAGCCTGCATCCGCAAGGGCGTGCCGGGCTGTGAGGATGAGTTCAAGGCAGGACGCCATGATCAAGCTGCTGGCGTGACGGCGCCGTTTTGATGGAAGGAATTAGCATGAAAGTAGGTCTGTTGCAGTGTGATGATGTGAACGAGCTCCTGCTGCCCGCGCACGGAAACTACCCGGAGATGTTCGAACTGGCACTGCGCAAGCGTTTGCCGCAGATGGACTACCGTATCTACCCGGCCCACAAGGGTGAGTTGCCCGGCGATCCGCATGAGTGCGATCTGTATGTGATCAGCGGCAGCAAGCATGGCGTCTACGAGCAGCTGGACTGGATTCGCTCACTTGAAGGTTTTATCGCCACTCTGTGGAGCGAGCGCAAACCGCTGATCGGGGTCTGCTTCGGGCATCAGGTTATGGCCACGGCAATGGGGGGCGAGGTTCGCAAGTCTGAGCGTGGCTGGGGCGTTGGCGTGTCCTTTAACCAGATCCATGAGCCCAAGCCATGGATGCAGCCGATCCAGGACAAGATCGATCTGATCGTCAGTCATCAGGACCAGGTCGTTGAGTTGCCGCCCCATGCGCAAGTTATCGCCGGCAGTGATTTCTGCCCGAATTACCTGTTGCAGTACGGCGATCACTTTCTCAGTGTTCAAGGCCATCCGGAGTTCGAAAAAGCTTATTCCGAGGCCTTGATGGATATGCGCACGGCGTCAATACCGCCCGCTCGGGTACGCGCCGGCAAGGCGTCTCTGCACGCTGCTGTGGACAGCGACCTGATGTTCGACTGGATTATCAACTTCGTTCAGCAAGCCCGCGGTTGATAGGGTTTTGCCTGTCGCGCAGCATCGGCGTATGCTGCGCGGGTTGACATCTGCGCGGGAGCGCCGGTGTTTCAGCTCATACACCAACGGTGGCGCCATGATTTATATCTCCAACCAGGTTCAGCTCGGCGACTGGGAAGTCGAGATGACCGCTGTGCGCGCACAGGGCGCGGGCGGTCAGAACGTCAACAAGGTGTCCAGCGCAATCCATCTGCGCTTCGACATCAATAACTCCAGCCTGCCGCTGTTCTACAAGGAGCGCTTGCTGGCGCTGCGTGACTCGCGCATTACCGGTGATGGCGTGATCATCATCAAGGCTCAGCAGTTCCGTACCCAGGAAATGAACCGCGAAGACGCCCTCAACCGGCTGCGCGAGCTGATTCTGGCTGCCAGCGTAGTGCAGAAGAAGCGCCGCCCGACCCGTCCGACCCGCAGTTCGCAGGTCAAACGGGTGGAAGGCAAGGTCAAGCGCGGTCAGACCAAGCAGCTGCGCGGCAGGGTCGACATCTAAGTTTCAGCTGAGCGTCGGCACCAGAACCCGGTTTGCAGCGCCTGGCAAGGTGCGCAGGCTTTTGGCCCGGCTAGTGTCCAGGTTCCAGGTTGACGACTTCACTGTATCCACGAAGCGCCAGTCTGCGACTGCATCATTGGTGGTGAGGGTGACGACCAGATATCCGCGCTGATTGGCATTCAGGTATTCCAGAGCGTCGACCAGCGTCGTGATCGCCTGTTCGGCGCCCGGCACTTCGGCATCGCTCAGACCCAGATACTCTTCGAGCCCGGGCGAGCTGACTGAGGCGGTGGCAAATTCCACACCGACGGCATCGCCGCTGAGGGTGGCCAGATTGTTGGCCCAGGCATTGTGGGTGTCGCCCGCCAACACAATCAGGTTCTGGTTCAGACCGCGTGCGGTGCCCAGCAATACTTCCCGCTCATAGGCATAGCCATCCCAGGCATCGAGGTTGTACGGGATAACGGTCTCGATACGCGCTATTTCTTCAGAGGTCAGAGTCGGATCGCCGGCCTGCCGACGCAGTTTGATGGTTACCAACTCGGTGAGCATCGTGGTCAGCTCACCTGAACCCAGGCTCTGCAGCGCGGTCAGCATCTCCGCCGGCAGCAGCATGCGGCCCATGAGGATCTGTTGGCCCAGCACCTGCCAGATGGCAGTCGAGGTCGCGAGCTGGGTCTGCAGCCAGTTCAGCTGTGTCTGGCCGAGCAGGGTGCGGTTGCTGTCGCTGACATCGGCTGCAAAAGCCGTTGCGTCAAACCCGCTGGCGCCGATGTAGTTGGCGTAGTCCAGTTGCTCATCGCGGCCGATTATCCGGGTGTCCAGCATATGCAGACTGACCAGGTCGCCGAAGTCGAAGCGGCGATAGATGGTTTCCTCGTCGTTAGCCGAAGCAGGGCGCACCGGCATCCATTCAAAATAAGCCTGCAGGGCCGCCAGCTTGCGGGCGGTAAAGTCGCCTTCTCCCTCGTTGTGGTTTTCTGCGCCGTCACGCCAGGTATCATTGGCCACTTCATGGTCATCCCACACGGCGATAAAGGGCGCAGCGGCGTGCAGCGACTGCAGGTCGGTGTCGGTGCGATACAGCGCATAACGGCGACGATAGTCCGTCAGCGTGAGGATTTCGCCAGCGTTGTTGTCGGGCAGCAAGCGGCCAAGGGCTGCGGCGTCTTCGGTGGCGTAGCCGCCGTTGCCGTACTCGTAAATGTAATCGCCGAGGTGAATGACTGCGTCCAGCTCTGACTCTGCTGCTGCCGCGGCGTAGACATGGAAATAACCGGCCGGGTAGTTGGAGCAGGACATTACCGCGAAGCGCACCTGATCGATGCTGCCTGCCGGCAGGGTTTTCATTCGGCCGACCGGCGAGATTACATCAGCAGCCTTGAACCGGTAGTAGTAGGTGGTACCTGGCAACAGGTTCTGCGCATCGACCTTCAGGGTGTAATCCCGCGCAGCGCCGGTGGTTGCTGTGCCGCTGTGAACCAGGTCGGTGAATGCCGCGTCAGTCGCTATTTCCCAGCCGACACTGATGTCGGCGCTGCGGCCATCGAGCGGAGTCACACGGGTCCAGATGATGACGCGGTCAGCGAGCGGGTCCCCGCTGGCTACGCCGTGATTGAAGCTCAGCTCGCGAGCAGCGTCGTCTGAAGAACTGCTGGAAAGGCAGCCTTGAAGGCCGCTGGATACCACGATGGTGCCGACAGCGAGCGCTGATGCACGAAGAAAATCACGCCGGTTGAGTCCGCTCATTTCCTGCTCCTGATGATGTTTGGGCTGGGGCAGAAGGGTGGCAGTGTGGTGTGACAGGCTGACGACGGGATGGTTAAGGCTTGTCGACAAACCACAGGTCGATTGCCTGCCGGGTGAGCAGATCGCGGTTCCGAGCAGCTGGAATCCAGTTTTGCCAGCAGCGGGTGGCGTTGGTAAGAAACTCGAATAGTGGCAGATGCTGGCGCAGGACCCGGCGTTTTCGATGGCTGATGACCGGGTTGAAGTAGCCGAAGTAGTCGAACATCTGCCGGGGATTCTTGCGCACCCACAGCCAGGAGCCCATTTCCAGGGTAAAGGGCAGGAACAGGTTTTGTGGGTGGTGTTCCAGACCGTGGTCGTAGAGGTAGTCCCAGAGGTCGCCGTGGGTGGTGTAGTTGATCGACTGCGGCTCGATGATATACGGGTGGTGGTGCGGGTAGGTCTGCTCGAACAGCTGCTTGAGGCTCAGCACCTCGGCGATGTGCTCAATCGGCTTGTGGCTGCGTGCGTAACTGCACCAGAGCCGGTCGCGGCGACCGAAGCCGCTGTGGCAGTCGACACTCATTGCGAAGGGGGCTGACAGCAACCGTTGCTGCACGACGCTGACCACCGCCGCTGACTCGGCTTCCATCGGGGCGCCCAGTTTGCCGCGATACCACGGCAGACGTCTGCTGATGCGATGCCCGCTTACCAGCCAGGGTACCGGCCCCATCGCATCCACTGGCGCGTTACGCATCAAATCCACCCCATTGAGGTTGCTGCGCCGGTGATGCCAGATCCCGCCGGGGTTGATCATCGGCATGAACAGCAGCCGCACGCGCTCAAGCTGCTCGCGCAGCTGATCGTCCCAGTCCAGCCGGTTGACCAGACTGTGCAGCCAGGAAATGAGCACCTGCGTGCCGATCCGTTCAACCCCGTGTACGCCGCCAAAAAAGCCGATAACCGGCGCCTGCGGTGAGCGGCTGCCGAGTTCAATCACCCGGATTGGGATATCCAGACCGTTGACAGGCACCTTGAGTGGGGTGGTAACGCGCAGATGACGTGCCGCCTGATGCAACAAGGCTTCGAGCTGGGTGTGCTCTGGGAGGTGACGTTGAATCAGGTGTTGCGCGTCGCTCATGATGCACTCGGGCGTGGGATAGCCCGATGGTGGCAGGGGAGTGTGACGATTGGGTGACGGATTGGTGTTCGTGTGAGTCGGGCGCGGCATGCCGCGCCCCTACGCAAACCTATGTCGTAGCGCGGACTAGAAGTCCCCGTTTGCGTGGGCGAGTAGCGCAGGGCCGGCGGGACAGAGGACAGCAGCCTGTTTGAGGCTCGAAGAGCCGAGTTCTGCCGGCCCCCGCTGGCCCGAGCAACGCAGCGAACCCGAAGGGCCGCGCAGCCGGGGTGCCCCAGGGGTCGTTAGGGGAAATGGGCAAGCATTTCCCCTGACTCGCCGTGAAGGCGAAAAACGAATCACCTGCCAGCTTGGCAATCAGCCTTAACGACGAACTGCAATGGGTTGAGACTATCCAGCGGCGCCGGTGCCATACGGCAAAGCAGCCTGCAAACCTCAATCCACCAACGCGCCATTGATGATCGCCCGCAACTCCTGCCGCACTGGATAACTCGACGACGGAATCAGCTGCGTCATAAACACCATCAGCAAATCCTCAACCGGGTCGACGAAGAAGTTGGTGCTGGCCATGCCGCCCCAGCCGTATTCGCCGACCGAGCCGTTGGTCTGCGATTTGGCGACGTCGATCTTGACCGAGAAGCCGAGGCCGAAGCCGCTGCCTTCGTAGGGTGTTTCGCTGAACGAGCCGACGGAGACACCAGGTAGGTCTTGATTGTTGGGCAGGTGGTTCATGCGCATGAATTCGAGCGTTTTGCGGCCGATGATACGGGCGCCGTTCAGCTCTCCGCCATTGGCCAGCGCCTGGGCAAAGCGGTAGTAGTCGTCGATGGTCGAGACCAGGCCGCCGCCGCCGGAGAGAAAGTCGTGGGCTTTGGTGAAACTGGAGTCCTGCGGATCGTCCTGCAGGCTGAAGCTGCCGCCGGGCTGGAACTGATAGCAGGCGGCGAAGCGTGGGATGCGGTCGGCCGGGACGGTGAAGAAGGTGTCGGTCATCTCCAGCGGGTCGAAGATATGGCGCTTGAAGTAGTCGTCCAGACTCAAGCCCGACAGTACTTGCACCAGATAACCGCAGACGTCTGTCGCCACCGAGTAGTTCCAGGCGGTGCCGGGCGAGAACTCAAGCGGCAGTCGTGACAGTTCGTCGATCAGACGGTCGAGGGTCAGGCCGGGGCCGCCATCGAGTTTGAGCGCCCGGTAGGCGGCGTCGACGTTGGTGCGATTCATGAAGCCATAGGTCAGACCGGACTGGTGGGTCAGCAGGTCACGGATGGTCATGGGGCGCTCGCAGGGCGTGGTCAGAATGTGCGGATGGCTGCCGGTCTTGTAGACGCGCAGGTTGCTCCAGCTGGGGATGTACTTGTGGACCGGGTCATCCAGCAGAAAGCGACCTTGTTCGTACAGCTGCATCAGGGCAACAGAGGTGACCGGCTTGGTCATCGAGTAGATGCGGAACAGCGTATCGCGCTCGACCGGCAGGCCGCGCTCTACGTCTCTCAGCCCTTGTGCTTCGCAATAGACAACCTGGCCACGGCGCGCCACCAGAGTCAGAGCGCCGGGCAGCTTGCCTGCGTCAATATAGGCCGATTGCAGGTGAGTGCCGATGCGCGAGAGCCGTTCCAGGTCAACGCCGGCGATGCAGTTGCTGTTTGCCATGGATCTATCCGTCTTGTTCGTGAGCCGTCGATAGTAGCCTGTCCGGCGGCGAAGCAGAAAGCGCTGCGGCGGCCAAATGGTCTGCCATCCAGCGTCGTGATGGTGGTTACAAAATAAAGTTCGGGGCGCTGTCTCCGGGCTCTTGTGCGGCGACGCGGCGCGGAGTAAAAAACGCGCTCCGGAGCAGCATGAGGATTGCGATGAAATGAGCGACCATTCGCCCTGTCTGAACTGCGGTGCCTGTTGCGCCACATTCAGGGTGTCTTTTTACTGGGGAGAAACTGACAGTGCCCCAGGGGGTGACGTACCCACCCAGCTTACTGAACAGATAACACCGTACCGTGCCTGCATGCAGGGCACCAATCAGCCCCAGCCGCGTTGTGTGGGTCTGATGGGAACGGTCGGTGAGGGCGTTCGCTGCAGTATCTACGAGAAGCGCCCGAGTCCTTGCCGTGACTTCCCATTTCACGGTGAAAACGGGCTGGACAGCCCGGACTGTCAGCGCGCCAGAGCCGCTCACGGCTTGCCCCCGCTGCCGTCCAATCCGACCCGCCCGCGCCTGATCCCGATCGTAGCTGCCTGATTGAGGTGTCCCGCCGCCGAGGTGTTGAGCTCTCGGCAGCGGGGGGCCTCAGCTCGCGCTCTGACTCTGGCTCTGATTGAGTTCCTGCTGGGCAAAGTAGGTCTGGCTGATTGCCGCGTGCAGGTCGTCGAAATCGATCTGGATTTCATCGACAAAGGCGTGCAACTGATCCGGTTCTGCAGCCAGCAGCGTTACGTCCGGCTTGCTCAGGTCCTGCCGGCAGGTTTCGACTTCCTTCAGTGCCAGTTCATGACGTGGCAAACCTTGCAGCGCTTCTGCCAGACGGTCCATGCAGCAGGCGACGCTGCGCGGGAATAGCTGGTCCTGCAGCAGAAAACTGAGCACGTCCGGCCCGCGGATACGCAGGCGTACATGCTGGCGGTACATCTGGTAGCCAGTCAGTGACTTGAGCACACTCATCCACTGCAAGGTCTCGAAGGGCTTGAGGTCTTCTGCGCTGCGCGGCAGCAGATTGGCCGAGCGCACATCAATGATGCGGGTGGTCATATCTGCCCGTTCGAGCTGTCGTCCGACGATCAGAAAGGAGCGCACCGGCGTATAGCTGAGCGTACCTTCAATGAGACCATTGACGGTCTGACAGCTGCGGATCACCCGGCCCAAAAATGCATCGCGCCGGCGCGGAGTGATACCTGAGCCAACCTGCTCCTTAACGCTCAGGTACAGCTGGTTGACCTCTTCCCAAATCTCCCGCGGGATGACGTCGCGGGTGGTGCGCAGGTTCTCCCGCGCGGCGGCCAGCGAGCTGAGGATCGAGCCGGGGTAGCGACGGTCGCCACACATGAACGACAGCACGCTGGCTTCGTCACGGGTGGGGTAGAACTCGTCGAACAATTCGTCATTGCCGGTAATGGCGATGATTTCGGACCAGCCGAGCTTGGTTGCGCGCGGCAGGTCCAGCAACAGGTGGCTGTTCACACTCAGCAGGCGAGCGGTATCTTCGGCGCGCTCCAGATAGCGGGCCATCCAGTAAACGTTTTCGGCAACTCGTGAAAGCATTGGTCAGTTCCCCGCCAGGTCTACGATCCAGGTGTCCTTGCTGCCGCCGCCCTGAGAGGAGTTGACGACCAGCGATCCCTTGGTAAGTGCGACCCGGGTCAGGCCGCCGGTGGTAACCCAGGTAGACTCCCCGGACAGGATGAACGGCCGCAGGTCGACGTGACGTGGCTCCATCTGGTTGTTGCCGCACAGGGTTGGCGAGGTCGAAAGACTGAGGGTTGGCTGCGCCATGTAGTTGCGCGGGTCTGCCTTGATCAGCTCGGCAAATTTGTCGCGTTCCTTCTTGCTGGCGTGCGGGCCGATCAGCATGCCGTAGCCGCCGGACTCGTTGGCGGGCTTGACCACCAGCTTGTCGAGGTTGTCGAGCACGTATTTGCGGTCGTCCTCGAACATGCACAGGTAGCTGGGTACATTCGGCAGCAGCGGCTGCTCGCCGAGGTAGTACTCGATGATCTTGGGCACGAAGGCGTAGATCACCTTGTCATCGGCCACGCCGGCGCCCGGCGCATTGGCCAGTGCCACGTTGCCCTTGCGCCAGGCGCGCATCAGGCCGTGCACGCCGAGCATGGACTCGGGGTTGAACACCTCGGGGTCGATGAACATGTCGTCGACCCGGCGGTAGATCACGTCGACCCGGGCCAGCCCGTCGATGCGGCGCATGTAGACGCAGTCGTCGTCGCCAACCACTAGATCCGTGCCCTCAACCAGCTGCACGCCCATCTGCTGGGCAAGGTAGGAGTGCTCGTAGTAGGCGGAGTTGTATATGCCGGGGGTCAGAATGACGATGCACGGGTCGTCGCCGGGACGGGGCGAGAGTGACGCGAGCATGTCGTACAACTGCGCGGTGTAGTCGTCGACCGGCTGAATCTGGCCGGTGGCGAACAGGTCGGGCATGACGCGCTTGGTGACGTTGCGGTTCTCGAGCATGTACGACACACCAGACGGCACACGCAAGTTGTCTTCCAGCACGTAGAGGGTGCCGTCCTTGTCGCGCACCAGGTCCGAGCCGCAGATATGTGCCCAGACGTTATGCGGCGTGGAGATGCCGACGCACTGCGGACGGAAGTTGACCGACTGGGCCAGCACTTCGCGCGGCACCACGCCGTCCTTGACGATCTTCTGGTCGTGGTAAAGGTCGTCGATAAACATGTTGAGCGCCTGTACCCGCTGCTTGAGTCCGGCGTCGGTCTTTTGCCATTCGGCCAGCGGGATGATGCGCGGCACGATGTCGAAGGGCCAGGCTCGGTCGATCATGTTGCCTTCGGTGTAGACAGTGAAGGTGATGCCCATCAGCTGGATGGCAACTTCGGCCGCCGTCTTGTGTTCGCTCAGCTCGCGGGCATCGAGGTTGGCGAGGTATTGGCACAGCAGTTCCGCCTCCGGTCGCGGCTGCCCTGGTGCCTTTATCAGTTCATCGTAGAAGCCTTTGGATGTGTAATCGTCCCAGTTTACTTTGCTCATTCAGCTACTCTGTCCGCCAGGGGAAGGGATACTCTGCAACTTGCAATTGCCATACCAGATGCACCGGATCAGGGCATGAGACGCTGGGTGCACTCGAATAATTGTCACCCAACCGTGTTAACAAAATAGGACGCTCGCCGATTGGCACAGCCATTGCTTCGTTGATCGGCTGGATGGATTGACCGCATACATTGATGGGATAACGGAACATGACTATTCGCGTTGCACTCCGGCATGAAACCCACTACGAGTTCGACAAGCCGATTTCGGTTGCGCCCCATCTCATCCGGTTGCGTCCCGCACCGCACTGCCGCACGCCAGTTGATGCCTACAGCCTCAAGGTTAGCGGAGGTGAGTACTTCATCAACTGGCAGCAGGACCCGTTCGGCAACCATGTGGCGCGCCTTGTGTTTCCTGAAAAGATGACCAGCCTCTCTATTGAGGTGGAGCTGATCGCACCGATGACGGTGATCAATCCCTTTGATTTTTTTGTCGAGGAATACGCCGAGCAGTTCCCTTTCGACTACAGGGACGAGCTGAAAAAAGAGCTGGCGCCCTATCTGGAAACGCCAAAAGCGGGCCCGAAACTGGCTGGCTGGATCGGCAAGGTTGACCGTGAAGAACGCTCGATTACGGATTTCCTGGTCTCGCTGAATCAGCGTCTGGCCAATGAAATTCAGTACATGATCAGGATGGAACCCGGCGTACAGACCCCGGAACAGACACTCACGCTGGGCAGCGGTTCGTGCCGTGACTCGGCCTGGCTGCTGGTGCATATCTGCCGTCATCTGGGGCTGGCAGCGCGCTTTGTTTCAGGCTATCTGATTCAACTGACGGCCGACGTCAAGGCGCTTGACGGTCCGTCCGGTACCGAAACCGATTTCACAGACCTGCACGCCTGGACCGAGGTGTTTGTGCCTGGAGCAGGCTGGATCGGGCTGGATCCAACCTCGGGCCTGTTGGCTGGCGAAGGGCATCTGCCGCTGGCCGCCACGGCTGAGCCTGCCAGCGCCGCGCCCATTAGCGGTGCAACCGAGCCCTGCGAGGTGACGTTTTCCTTCAATATGAGCGTCACCAGGGTGCACGAAGATCCCCGTGTAACCAAACCGTACACTGAAGATCAGTGGGCAGAGATTCTCGCGCTGGGTGAACAGGTAGATGCGCAGTTGCAGGCGCTGGACGTACGTTTGACCATGGGCGGCGAGCCAACCTTTGTCTCCATTGATGATATGGATGCACCAGAATGGACCATTGCTGCCCAGGGGCCAACCAAAAGAGGGCTTTCCGAGACCTTGCTACGGCGTCTGCGCCCGCATTTTGCGCCCCAGTCGCTTATTCATTATCAACAGGGAAAATGGTATCCGGGTGAGCCGCTGCCGCGATGGGCGCTGGCGTGTTACTGGCGCCGCGACGGTAAGCCCATGTGGCAGGACGACCGCTGGCTGGCCGACATGGATCGGGACTACGGCGTGGACGATGCCAAGGCGCTGCAGTTTGCGCAGGCGCTGACACGGCGCCTTGGCGTCTCGGACTCGCATCTGATCCCCTGTTTCGAGGATGCCTACTATTACCTCTGGCTGGAGCGCACGCAACCGATTGACGTCGATTTGCGCGGCGAAGACCTCAAGGACGATGACAACCGTCTGCGCCTTGCGCGGTTGCTGGAGCGCGGCCTGGATGCGACGGTCGGCTACACGCTGCCATTGGCGGCGACGCAGGGCGGCTGGCTCAGCGGCAGTTGGCCGTTGCGTCGCGAGCAGCTCTATCTGGTGCCCGGCGATTCACCGATGGGCCTGCGGTTGCCGCTGTCGGCGCTGCCGATCGCCCGCCGCGAGGAGCCGCAGCCGACGTCACTGTTCGAGGAGCAGGCGCCGCTGGCAGATCTGCATGGCGAAGTGGCCAGCCGCTACAGTGCAATGTACGCCGAGGGGGAGGGTTCGCTTCACCACGTTGCAGCCGGACAGGACTGGCAGGAACAGCGGCCGGAGCTGATCGACTGCGGCGTTATCGGCACCGCGCTGTGCATTGAGCCGCGTGACGGCAAGCTGTTTGTCTTCATGCCGCCACTGGCTCGGCTGGAGTCCTACCTGGAGCTGCTGGCTTCTGTTGAACACACCGCCGCCGAGCTGAATCTGCCGGTCTGCATCGAAGGCTACGCCCCCCCATCGGATAACCGCATCGAGAAATTCATGATCACTCCGGACCCAGGGGTGATTGAGGTGAACATCATGCCCGCGGCCAGCTGGCCTGAGCTGGTGCGCAATACCGAGACTCTCTACGAGGAAGCACGACTGACGCGGCTCGGTACCGAGAAGTTCATGCTCGATGGCCGCCACACCGGCACCGGGGGCGGTAACCACGTTACCCTCGGTGGTCGCACGCCTGCCGAGTCACCTTTCCTGCGCCGGCCGGACCTGCTGGCGAGCATGCTGACCTTCTGGCAGCACCATCCGAGCCTGTCTTACCTGTTTTCCGGCATGTTTATCGGCCCGACCAGTCAGGCACCACGGATTGACGAAGCCCGGCATGAGGCGCTGTATGAACTGGAGATTGCGCTGGCGCAGATGCCGTCCGGCGAGGTACCGCAGCCCTGGCTGGTTGACCGCCTGGTGCGCAACCTGCTGACCGATATTACCGGCAACACCCACCGCGCCGAATTCTGTGTCGACAAGCTGTATTCGCCCGACAGCGCGACCGGCCGGCTCGGGCTGCTGGAGTTGCGCGGGTTTGAAATGCCGCCGCATGCGCGCATGAGTCTGATGCAGCAGTTGCTGATTCGAGCGCTGGTCGCCCGCTTTTATGCCGAGCCTTACCGCCAGCCGCTGGCGCGTTGGGGCACAGCGCTGCATGACAAATGGATGATGCCGCATTATCTGTGGCGTGATCTGTGCGATGTACTGCGCGACCTGCGTGCCCACGGGTTCGATTTCCGTGACGAGTGGTTCGCGCCGTTTCTGGAGTTCCGCTTCCCGCATGCGGGTGAGGTCCAATACGGAGATACCCGCATCGAGCTGCGCCAGGCGATTGAACCCTGGCACGTGCTGGGGGAGGAGGTTGCCGGTGGTGGCACCGCCCGTTATGTGGATTCCTCGGTCGAACGGCTGGAGGTCAAGGTGCATGACTTCAATCCGGCTCGCTATCAGCTGACCTGCAACGGCTTCAAGGTGCCACTGCAGGCAACCGGCGTGCCGGGCGAACTGGTAGCCGCGGTGCGTTACCGCGCCTGGCAGCCACCGTCCGCGCTGCATCCGATGATCAGTGTCCAGGCGCCGCTGGTGTTTGACTTGATCGACAACTGGAACGGCCGCTCGGTTGGAGGCTGCACCTACCATGTGGTGCATCCGGCTGGCCGCAATTACGAGCATTTCCCGGTTAACGCCAATGAGGCTGAGGCGCGGCGCATGGCGCGGTTCTGGAGCTATGGTCATAGTCAGGGCAAGGCAGGGGAGGTGCGGCAGGCGCCGGGTCAGGAGTATCCGCACACCCTGGATTTGCGCCGCGCTGTCGTTGGCAGCTCTGGTTTATAATCGTCAGTCACCCAGCACACTCGGCTGACCTCAGCCTGAACCAGGAACCGCTCCATGCAACACCTCGCCAATCTGGACCCCGCAGTCAATGCCATTCTCGGGGACTATCCAGGGCATGACGGACATGACGAGTTGCTGAGCGACAACCAGCAGCCGCGCGCTCACTGGCAAGGCGTGCTGGATGATATTGTCCAGCTCGGGCCCGACGTGCTGGCTGCTCGCTCGGAAGAAGCGCAGAACCTGCTGCATGAAAACGGCGTCACCTTCAATCCTTACGAGGACGATCCGGGTCAGTTGCGGTCCTGGCAACTCGATTGCGTGCCCTGGGTCATTCCCACTCAGGAATGGGATGTGCTGGAGGCTGGGCTGAAACAACGCAGTCGTCTGCTGGAGCATATTCTTGACGACCTCTATGGTGCCCGGCGAATCATCAGTGAAGGCCTCTTGCCCCCCGAGTTGATCTACACCCATCCCGGGTTTCTGTTTTCCGCCGCCGACGATCCGCCGCAGGTGGAGCGACCGCTATTGATTTTCCACGGTACCGACATTATCCGAGATAGTCTGGGGCAGTGGCAGGTCCTGGCTGACTGGACCCAATCGCCGGGTGGCGCGGGTTACGCGCTGGAGAACCGCATCACATTGGCCCGCGCGCTGCCCAGTCTCTACCGCGATGCGCCGATCAAACGGCTGGCGGGCTTTCTGCAGGCTCAGCATCGCTGCCTGGCCAGCCTGGCCAGCACACACCGAGAGCAGCCGAATATCGTTCTGCTGTCGCCAGGCCCGGGTAGCCCCGGTTACTTTGAGCATGCCTGGCTGGCCAATTACATGAACTTCTCGCTGGTCGAGGGCGATGACCTGGTGGTGCGCGACGGCCAGGTTTCCATGCGCACCCTGGGTGGCCTGAAGCAGGTGGATGTTATCCTGCGGCAGATCAACGATCCGTGGTGTGACCCGCTTGAGCTGCGTCCTGACTCGTTGCTGGGGGTGCCGGGGCTGTTGCAGGCCGCACGCTGCGGTAACGTACATATCGCCAATGCATTGGGTGCCGGCATTTTGGAGCATCCCGGCCTGCTGGCCTTTCTACCGAGCCTGTGCCGTGAGTTGTTGGGGGAAGAGCTGCTGCTGCCATGCCGGGAAACCCTGTGGTGCGGAGATCCGGCCGCACTGGCGCAGGTACGCGCTGAACTGGATGGTTGGGTTCTGCGTGATATCAGCAAGCCGGGGCGACTCTATCGCGCTGACCAGATGGGCCTTGAGGCGTTGCGTGACCTGCGCATCAGCATGGAGCGCCATCCGTATCTGTTTACCGCCCAGCGACACATCGCACCGGCGGTAGCGCCGGGGTTCAATCCGCAGACCAAGACCTTCGAGCGCCAGAGCGCCACGCTGAGATTCTTCAGTCTGGTAGAGCCTGATGATCTGACCAAACCGGTCAATGAACGCAATTATCGGGTGATGCCAGGTGGCCTTGCCTGGGTCGGGGAGCCAGGCGCGCCGCTGATGAAAAGCCGCCTGGTAAAGGATGTCTGGGTCACAGCACCGGTGCCGCAGCCGCACATCAGTCTGCTGAGGCAGGCGTTGGGTCCGATTGTCGTGACCCGTGACGGCAAGGACTTGCCTTGCCGTGTTGCCGAGAGTCTGTTCTGGATGGGGCGCTATGGCGAGCGGCTGGATATTCGCGGCCGTCTGCTGCGCGAGGCGCTCGCCCGGCTGCTGCAGGATGACCGGCAGGAGAGTGGCTCGCAACTGATGCCGGACCTGTTGCGGGCGCTGGATATTGCCGTCGATCCGGATGCCTTTGCGGACGAAAGCCTGCCTGCCAACAGCCGCTTTCCGCGTGAATATATCGTAACGCGTGATCGTCTGCTGCAGCTGTTTGCTGATGACCTGCCCGACGGGTTGCCTGCCATCTTTGCCCACTTTGTGCGCAATAGCCGGGCGGTGCGCGATCATTTGGGCGACGACACCTGGCGCGCGATCAACAGCTTGCGGCAGCATTTTAATAGTATGTCGCGAACGCGAGGTGTCGTGGTAGGGCAGCGCCATCTGGAAGCGATGGTGCTGGATCTTGCTGCATTCTTTGGCCTGTGCAACGAAACCATGCCGCATCACTACGGCTGGCGTTTCCTCGACATTGGCCGCTTTATCGAGCGCACACTCGGGTCTCTGGAGCTGCTGAAGCTGGCCCTGCTGGATGCCGATGAACCGGGTATTCCGCTCTGGGAGGTGGTGCTGGCCACGACCGATAACCTGACGGTGTACCGGCGTCGCTATCGCTCGCAGTTGCACCCGCTGGCCATTCTCGACCTGCTGCTGTTTGATGAAACCAATCCGCGCTCGGTCGGCTACATGCTCAAGCGTCTGGGTCGACAGATTGCCAAGCTGCCCTCACCGGGTAGCTCGCCCTATCGCAATCTGGAGCAGCGGCTGATCATTCAGGCGACCAGTTGCCTGCACCTGGTCGATATTGAGACCCTGACCGACCTGGAAGGCTCGCCCGCTGCGCGGGAGGCCTTGAGCAACCTGCTGGATCAGTTGATAGAACCTATGTCTGAATTGTCCAACGCGCTCTCGCATAGCCACTTTAGTCATGTTGAAGCTCCCCGCCAGCTGGTAAGTATGCACTACACCGGCCAGCCCTGAATCGAGGTCTCCACGTTGAGATATCTGTTGCGGCATACCACGCATTATCAGTACAGCGGCGCTGTGACGCTAAGTCACAACGAGGCGCGCATCCTGCCCCGGGTATTGCCCTGGCAGGACTGCAGCAACACCCAACTGGTAATCACGCCTATCCCTGATCGGATGAGGGAGCGCATCGACTTCTTCGGCAATCGGGTGGTGTACTTCTCGATCGAGTCGCTGCACGAAAGCCTTGATGTAACGGTCACCAGTGAAATTGTTACCCATCCCAGGGCCAGCGCCGATATCTTTTCCAGTATCAGCTGGGAGCAGGCGGCCGAGGAGCTGAGACACGATCCGCGACAAACCAATCGCGATGCTCTGGATGCCCGCCTGTATGTGCTTGACTCACCGTTTATTTTTCAGAGTCCGGGATTGGCCGATTATGCACGCAGCAGCTTTACCCCGGGGCGCAATCTGGTCGATGCCGTACTGGAGCTGAATCAGCGCATCTTCAGTGAGTTCACCTATGATCCGGAGTTCACCACACTGGCAACGCCGCTTCAGGATGTGCTGGCAAGCAAGCGCGGTGTCTGTCAGGACTTTGCCCATTTGGGCATAGGTTGTCTGCGTTCCCTAGGGCTCGCAGCCAGGTATGTCAGCGGCTATATGGAAACGTTGCCGCCGCCTGGGCAGCAGAAGCTGCTGGGAGCCGATGCCACGCATGCCTGGCTGGCGGTATTTGTGCCCGGCTGGGGCTGGCTGGAGCTGGATCCGACCAACGGCTGCGTACCGGATGAGCGCTATATCATTCTCGGCTGGGGCCGGGATTTTGCGGATGTTACGCCGCTCAAGGGGGTCATGACCGGGGGCGGCGACCACAGCCTCAGTGTGGCGGTGGATGTATTGCCGCAAGAGGAGGGTGCGCAAGGTCAGGTGAGAGATCTTGTCTGACGTGCAACCGGCGACTTGATGTTTTGACTGGCTCTGCCAGATAACAAAAAACCGGCCAAAGCCGGTTTTTTGTTAGGTGCGGCCTGGTGCTTGCCGCTGCAGCGCTTGCGCGTTACATGTTTGGGTAGTTCGGGCCACCCGTGCCTTCCGGCGCGATCCAGTTGATGTTCTGGGACGGATCCTTGATGTCGCAGGTCTTGC
Organism: Halopseudomonas sp. MFKK-1; assembly: GCF_027474385.1. Lineage (NCBI taxonomy): Bacteria > Pseudomonadati > Pseudomonadota > Gammaproteobacteria > Pseudomonadales > Pseudomonadaceae > Halopseudomonas > Halopseudomonas sp. MFKK-1. The sequence goes on along the minus strand of NZ_CP114836.1, from coordinate 3,139,740 downwards.
AGTGTACGCAGTTCTGCGCATTGATCTGGAAGCGCTTGCTGCCATCGTCATTGCTGACAACTTCGTATACGCCAGCCGGGCAGTAACGCTGTGCCGGCTCGTCGTACAGGGGCAGGTTTTTCTCCAGCGGAATGCTCGGGTCTTTCAGCGTCAGGTGGATCGGCTGGTCTTCTTCATGGTTGGTGTTGGACATGAAGACCGAAGACAGCTTGTCGAAGCTCAGTACGCCATCCGGCTTCGGATAGTCGATCTTGGTCGCTTCGGAGGCTTTCTTCAGGCAGGCGTAATCCGGCTTGGTGTCGTGCAGGGTGACCGGAATCTTGCCACCGAACCAGTTCTGATCGATGTAGTTGAACGCACCACCGAACAGCGGGCCGAACTTGTGGATTGCCGGGCCGAAGTTACGCGCTGCGAACAGCTCTTCGTACAGCCAGCTGGACTTGAAGCTATCAACATAGTTGGTCAGCTCGTCACCGCCTTCGCGGCCAGCCTGCAGGGCCTCGACGATAGCGTCAGCCGCCAGCATGCCCGATTTCATGGCAGTGTGGCTGCCCTTGATCTTGGCGAAGTTCAGGGTGCCGAGGTCACAACCGATCAGAGCACCGCCCGGGAAGACCATCTTCGGCAGAGAGTTGATGCCGCCCTTGCAGATGGCGCGTGCACCGTAGGCAACGCGCTTGCCGCCTTCCAGGTACTGCTTGATGACCGGGTGATGCTTGTAGCGCTGGAATTCGTCGAACGGCGAAAGGTGCGGGTTCGAGTAGGACAGATCGATGATCAGGCCAACGACTACCTGGTTGTTTTCCAGGTGATACAGGAAGGAACCACCGGTGTTTTCGGTACCGACGATGTCCAGCGGCCAGCCGGCGGTATGAACAACCAGACCTTGCTGGTGCTTGGCCGGATCGATGTCCCAGATTTCCTTGATGCCGATACCGTAATGCTGGGCGTCGGCTTCGGAATCCAGGTTGAAACGCTTGATCAGTTGCTTGCCGATGTGGCCGCGGCAGCCTTCTGCGAACAGGGTGTACTTGGCGCGCAGTTCCATGCCGGGGGTGTAGAACCCGTCTTTCGGGTTGCCTTCACGGTCAACGCCCAGGTCGCCGGTCAGGATGCCGCGAACAACGCCGTTCTCATCGATCAGGGCTTCCTGGGCAGCAAAGCCCGGATATACCTCTACGCCCAGGCCTTCGGCCTGTTCGGCCAGCCAGCGGCACAGGTTGCCGAGGGAGATAATATAGTTGCCATGGTTGTGCATGGTCTTGGGAACGAGCATGTCAGGCAGCTTGGTTGCCTTCTCTTCGCTGGTGAGCATATAGATGTCATCGCGAACGACGGCGGTGTTCAGCGGAGCGCCAAGCTCTTTCCAATCGGGGAACAGTTCTTCCAGGGCGCGCGGCTCGAATACGGCACCGGAGAGAATGTGGGCGCCGACTTCGGAACCTTTCTCTACGACACAGACGCTGATTTCCTGACCGGCTTCAGCAGCCTGTTTCTTGATTCGACATGCAGCTGCCAGGCCAGAGGGGCCGGCACCTACGATGACAACGTCAAACTCCATGAATTCGCGTTCCACTATCTCTCTCCTAACTCTAGGCCCGTCACATGTATCGATTCTTTGTTGATCTGCCATGATCGATTAAGCCGCGGAGTATAACAGCCCGTGTTTTGCGCTCCAACGCTAAGATGGCGTTTTGATCGTTTATTAGACCTTTAGTCGAATTGCTCCTATTGACCACCTGTGCGTGGAAAGTCATGATAGAGAGCTTTTGAACGTCGGGCTCCATCTGGTCTGATCGTGAACGATTCTCTTTTTATAGTCACGATTATGGCCGGCCCTGTTTTGGCTACACATTGAATGAGGCAATCATGAAGGTACTTGTAGCGGTTAAGCGGGTCGTTGACTACAACGTCAAGGTTCGCGTCAAGGCGGACAACTCCGGTGTTGACCTGGCCAACGTCAAGATGTCGATGAACCCCTTCTGCGAAATCGCCGTAGAAGAAGCAGTGCGTCTGAAAGAAAAAGGCGTTGCTACCGAGATCGTCGCTGTCACTGTCGGCCCGACCGCCGCCCAGGAACAACTGCGTACCGCGCTGGCACTGGGTGCTGACCGCGCCGTTCTGGTCGAGTCCGCCGACGAGCTGAGCTCGCTGGCCATCGCCAAGGCGCTGAAAGCCGTTGTCGACAAGGAACAGCCGCAGCTGGTCATCCTCGGCAAGCAGGCCATCGACTCCGACAACAACCAGACCGGCCAGATGCTGGCTGCGCTGTCCGGCTACGCTCAGGGCACCTTCGCCTCTGAAGTGGCTGTTGAAGGCGACAGCGTCAAGGTCACCCGCGAAATCGACGGCGGTCTGCAGACCGTTGCTCTGAAGCTGCCGGCCATCGTTACCACTGACCTGCGTCTGAACGAGCCGCGCTACGCGTCGCTGCCGAACATCATGAAGGCCAAGAAGAAGCCGCTGGAAGTCGTCAAGCCGGAAGATCTGGGCGTGAGCACCGCATCGACCGTGACCACCCTGAAGGTTGAAGCCCCGGCTGCCCGCAGCGCTGGCATCAAGGTCAAGAGCGTTGACGAGCTGGTCGACAAACTCAAGAACGAAGCCAAGGTGATCTGAACATGAGCATTCTGGTTATTGCTGAACACAACAACGCCGAGCTGAACGCGGCGACCCTGAACACCGTTGCAGCCGCCAAGGCCATCGGTGGCGACATCGACGTTCTGGTTGCCGGCGCAGGCTGTGCCGCTGTTGCCGACGCTGCTGCCAAGGTCGCTGGCGTCAACAAGGTCCTGCTGGCCGACAACGCTGCCTACGCGAACCTGCTGCCGGAAAACGTTTCCCTGCTGATCGCTGAACTGGGCAAGGGTTACAGCCACATCCTGGCTCCGGCCAGCACCAACGGCAAAAACTACCTGCCGCGCGTTGCTGCACTGCTGGACGTTGATCAGATCTCCGAGATCATCGGCGTTGAAAGCGCTGACACCTTCAAGCGTCCGATCTACGCCGGCAACGCGATTGCCACCGTGCAATCCAGTGCTGCGATCAAGGTCATCACCGTTCGCTCCACCGGTTTCGACGCCGTTGCTGCCGAAGGCGGCAGCGCTGCGGTTGAAGCGGTTGCCTCTGCCCACGACGCTGGCGTTTCCAGCTTCGTTGGTGAAGAGCTGGCCAAGTCCGACCGTCCGGAACTGGCGGGTGCCAAGATCGTCATCTCCGGTGGTCGCGGCATGCAGAACGGCGACAACTTCGAGATGCTGTACAAGGTCGCCGACAAGCTGGGCGCTGCTGTGGGTGCCTCGCGCGCTGCGGTTGACGCAGGCTTCGTACCGAACGACATGCAGGTCGGTCAGACCGGCAAGATCGTTGCACCGCAGCTGTACGTTGCGGTCGGTATCTCCGGTGCGATCCAGCACCTGGCCGGCATGAAAGACTCCAAGGTGATCGTTGCGATCAACAAGGACGAAGAAGCGCCGATCTTCCAGGTGGCCGACTACGGCCTGGTTGCCGACCTGTTCGAGGCGGTACCGGAGCTGGAAGGTAAGCTCTAAGCCGACGGCTTAGAGCCAGCGGCAAGCTTCAAGCCGCAAGCTGCAAGAAAACCCCGGACTCGCGAGAGCCGGGGTTTTTTGTTGTCTGCTCGTTGTGAGTGGGGCATTTTTGCGTAGGGGCACAGCATGCTGTGCCCGGCATGGCCCGAGGGGTATTTCGTGGGGGTATCGGTATCTCGTTCCGTGCAATCTGGACCCCGGGCACGGCGTGTCGTGCCCCTACGACAGTGGAAACGACTCCAGGCGCTTGCCGTTCTCGTCCACCTCAAGTGCCCAGCCGGCCTTGTCCCAGTCGCCGAGCACAATGCGCTGCGCGGGCTGGCCGTCGATCATCAGGTCGTGGATTGCCGGGCGGTGGGTGTGGCCGTGGATCAGGGTGAGCACGCCTTTGGCGCGCATGGTGTGGGCGACTGCGCCGAGGTTGACGTCGGTAATGTCGGCGGATTTCATTTGTGTGCGTGCCTGACTTTCGTCGCGTAGCTTGCGACCCAGCTTGTGGCGTGTGCCTTGCGGCAGGTTGCGCAGCACAAAGCGGCTGACCGGGTTGCGAAGCCAGCGGCGCATACGCATATAGCCAAGATCGTCGGTGCAGAGGCTGTCGCCGTGCATCAGCAGCACTCGCTCGCCATTAAGCTCGACGGTTGTAGGATCTTTAAGCAGGGTGCAGTTTGCTGCGCGGCAAAAACGTCGGCCGAGCAGGAAGTCGCGGTTGCCGTGCATCAGGTATACCTTGGTGCCATGCTTGGTCAGGCGGGCGAGGGCGTCGGCGACCTCGCACCCGAGTTCGTCGATGGTGTCGTCACCCAGCCAGACTTCAAAAAAGTCACCCAGGATGTAAAGGGCATCGAATTGCGCGGCGCGGGTTTCGAGCAGACGCAAAAACGCCCGGGTAATATCCGGGCGTTTTGCTTCCAGATGCAGATCCGAAATAAACAGATATCGCATCGGCGGCGTGGTCTCAGTCGACCAGTTCGGCGCGCTCGATGATCACGTCCTCGGCCGGCACGTCCTGGTGGCCGGCACGGGAAGTTGTGCGCACCGCCTTGATTTTCTCAACCACATCCATGCCGTCGGTGACCTTGCCGAATACCGCGTAACCCCAGCCGTGCATGGTGGGTGCGGAGAAGTTCAGAAAATCATTGTCCGCTACGTTGATGAAGAACTGGGCGCTGGCGGAGTGCGGATCAGGGGTGCGGGCCATGGCGACGGTGCCGATCTTGTTGGCGACGCCGTTATCAGCTTCGTTCTTGATCGGGTCGCGGGTGTCTTTCTGCTGCATGCCGGGCTCGAAACCGCCGCCCTGGATCATGAAGTTGCTGATCACGCGATGGAAGATGGTGCCGTCGTAGTGGCCATCGCGGACATATTGCTTGAAGTTCTCAACGGTCACCGGCGCCTTGTCGGCAAACAGTTCAAGGGTGATGACGCCATAGTTGGTGTGCAGTTTGACCATCGGATATTCCTCGGGCAGTCGAACAGGTTGGGGGTGATGCTGCCTGCATTGCTGCATTCAGGCACCTGCGAGTTTCGGGTATGATACGGGTTTTGGTCATGATGGCCTAGGGACGCGCGACTATTGCGATAGTCCGGGCTCCCGAGTAATCCCTGATGCCGAGCGCATCACCTGAGCGAGTTTTGCCGACCTTATGAACAAACCCGACGCCACGCCCCCAAGCCACTTTCTGCGCCAGATCGTCCAGGCTGATCTGGACAGCGGCAAGCACAGCAACATTGTTACCCGCTTTCCGCCGGAGCCCAACGGTTACCTGCACATTGGTCACGCCAAGTCGATCTGTCTTAACTTCGGCCTGGCCAGGGAGTTTGGCGGTGTCTGTCACCTGCGTTTTGACGACACCAACCCGGCCAAGGAAGAGCAGGAATACATTGATGCGATCAAGGCCGACGTCGAGTGGCTTGGCTTCGAATGGGGCGGCGATGTGCGCTACGCCTCCGATTACTTCGATCAGTTGCACGCCTGGGCCATCGAGCTGATCAAGGCCGGCAAGGCCTATGTCTGCGACCTGACGCCCGAGCAGGCGCGTGAATACCGCGGCAGCCTGACAGAACCGGGCAAGAACAGCCCGTTCCGTGAGCGCAGCGTTGAGGAAAACCTGGACCAGTTCCAGCGCATGACCGCCGGCGAGTTCGCCGACGGCGCCAAGGTGCTGCGCGCGAAGATCGACATGGCGGCGCCGAATATGAACCTGCGCGATCCGATTCTGTATCGTATCCGCCACGCCCATCACCACCAGACCGGTGACAAGTGGTGCGTGTACCCGAGCTATGACTTTACCCATGGCCAGTCGGATGCCATCGAGGGCATTACCCACTCGATTTGCACCCTGGAATTTGAAGATCACCGCCCGCTGTACGAGTGGTTCCTGGACAATCTGCCGGTGCCTGCGCATCCGCGTCAGTACGAATTTGCCCGCCTGAACCTGAACTACACCGTGACCAGCAAGCGCAAGCTCAAGCAACTGGTTGACGAGAAGCACGTGGATGGCTGGGATGACCCGCGGATGTCCACGCTGAGCGCCTTCCGTCGCCGCGGCTACACGCCAGCGGCGATTCGCGAGTTCTGCGAGCGTATTGGCGTAACCCGCTCTGATGGCGTGGTCGACATGGGCGTACTCGAGTTCTGTATCCGTGACGACCTGGATGCCAACGCGCCGCGTGCCATGTGCGTGCTCAAGCCGCTGAAAGTAACCATCACCAACTACCCGGAAGGTCAGACCGAAGAGCTGCGCCTGCCGCGTCACCCGAAGCAGGATATGGGCGAACGCGTGCTGCCGTTCGAGCGCGAGATCTACATTGATCGTGAAGACTTCATGATTGATCCGCCCAAGGGTTATAAGCGCCTGGAACCGGGCGGTGAAGTGCGTCTGCGTGGCAGCTACGTGATTCGCGCTGACGAAGCGGTAACGGATGCTGACGGCAACATCGTCGAGCTGCTGTGCAGCTACGATCCGGATACCCTCGGCAAGAACCCGGAAGGCCGCAAGGTCAAAGGCGTTATCCACTGGGTGCCGGCGAGCAGCAGCATCGAGTGCGAGGTGCGCCTGTATGACCGTCTGTTCATTGCCGCAAATCCGGACAAGGGCGAAGAGGGCACCACCTTCCTCGACAATATCAATCCGAACTCCCTGCAGGTACTGACCGGTTGCCGCGCCGAGCCGTCGCTGGCTGAGGCCACACTGGATGATCGCTTCCAGTTTGAACGTGAGGGCTACTTCTGCGTCGATTCACGCGATTCTCGCCCCGATGCCATGGTCTTCAACCGCACTGTCACCCTGCGTGACTCCTGGGGGGGCTGATGGCGCTCGCACTCTACAATACCCTGACCAAGTCCAAGGAAGCGTTCAAGCCGCTGGTCGATAATCAGGTGCGCATGTATGTTTGCGGCATGACCGTGTATGACTTTTGCCATATCGGTCATGCGCGCGTGATGGTTGCGTTTGACGTGGTGGCGCGCTGGTTCCGCCACCGCGGTTATGACCTTACCTACGTGCGCAACATCACCGACATCGACGACAAGATCATCAAGCGCGCCAATGAGAACGGTGAGACCTTCCAGCAACTCACCGAGCGCATGATCGCCGCGATGCATGAGGATGAGGCGCGTCTCAATGTGCTGCGCCCGGACCAGGAACCACGTGCCAGTCAGCATATCGATGGCATGTTTGCCATGATTCAGACGCTGATCGACAAGGGCTATGCCTACGCACCGGGTAATGGCGACGTGTATTACCGCGTCGGCAAGTTCGAAGGTTACGGCAAGCTGTCGCGCCGCAAGATCGAAGACCTGAAAATCGGCGCGCGCATCGAGGTTGACGAAGCCAAGCAGGACCCGCTGGACTTTGTTCTGTGGAAAGCCGCCAAGCCGGGTGAACCGAGCTGGAGTTCGCCCTGGGGCGAGGGTCGGCCGGGCTGGCACATCGAGTGCTCGGTGATGTCGACCTGTTGCCTGGGCAATACCTTTGACATCCACGGCGGTGGCCCGGATCTGGTATTTCCGCACCACGAGAACGAGATTGCTCAGAGCGAGGCAGCGACCGGCGAGTTGTACGCCGCCGCCTGGATGCACGCAGGTGCCGTTCGGGTTGACGGCGAGAAGATGTCCAAGAGTCTGGGCAACTTCTTCACCATTCGCGAGGTGCTGGAAAAGTACCATCCAGAGGTGGTTCGCTACCTGCTGGTTTCCAGCCATTACCGCAGCGCCATCAACTACTCCGAAGACAACCTCAAGGAAGCCAAGGGCGCGTTGGAGCGGTTCTACATCGCGCTCAAGGGGCTGCCCGAGGCGGCGCCTGCCGGCGGCGACGAGTTTGCCGAGCGGTTTGGCTCGGCGATGGATGACGACTTCAACACTCCGGAAGCCTGCGCTGTGCTGTTTGACATGGTCCGTGAGGTGAATCGCCTGAAGGACGCTGACGTTGACGCAGCTGCCGGGCTGGCCGCGCGCCTGCGTCAGTTGGCCGAAGTACTGGGTGTTCTGCAGCTGGATGCCGATGCGTTCCTGCAGGCCGGCGCTGCTGGCAAGGTCGACGCCGCTGAAGTCGAGGCGCTGATTGCGGCGCGTCTGCAAGCCCGTGCCGACAAGAACTGGGCCGAGTCTGATCGTATCCGCGACCAGTTGACTGCTATGGGCGTTGTACTTGAGGACGGCAAGGGTGGCACCACCTGGCGGCTGGCTGAGTGATGCCGCACGACATGACGGACCTCCGGGGCCGCGTGGCTCTGGTCACCGGCGCCGGCAGTGCTGACGGTATCGGTTTCGCTATCGCACGCATGTTTCATGATGCGGGAGCGACGGTTGTGTTGACCTCGACGACCAACCGCATTTTTCAGCGGCAGAACGAGCTGGATCCGGAGCGGTTGCGGAGTTTGGCGGTGGTGGCTGATCTGACTCACCCGGAGCAGGCAGCGGAGTTGGTTGAACAGGTCATGGAGCGCTTTGGGCGCATTGATATTCTGGTTAACAACGCCGGCATGTCGCAGTCGGGGATTGAGGAGCCGATTGGTGATCTGTTTCACCGGATGGCATTTCAGCACTGGCAACGCGAGATAGATCTGAACCTGAATACCTGCGTACATGTCAGCCAGCCGGTCCTCAGACACATGCTGGCTGCCGGTTTTGGTCGGGTGATCAATATTGCCTCGGTGACCGGGCCACTGGTGACCTTTCCGGGTACCGCCGGCTACAGTGCTGCCAAATCGGCGATGGTCGGCCTGACCCGCTCGATTGCACACGAGGTGGCCGGGCAGGGGATCACGGTCAATGCCATCGCACCTGGCTGGATTCATACCCCCTCAAGCCTGCCTGCCGAACTGGAAGCGGGGCGTCATACACCCATCGGGCGACCCGGGCGGCCGGACGAAGTCGCACGGGTGGCGTTGTTCCTTGCCAGTGAGGGCTGCAGCTACATGACCGGTCAGATGCTGGTGGTGGACGGCGGTAATTCACTGCAGGAAATAAAAGGCTGAACCAGGGCTCGAGTCCGCTCGAGCCCTGGTTGTGCTCAAGACCAGATATCGTGGTCGATCTTGTGTTTCAGTTCCGGATACTCTTCTGCCTTGAAGTGCGGCACCAGACCTTCCTTGCGCTGGGCAAGGTAATCCTTGGTCAGCTTGGCAACGGTGCCTGATAGCAACACGATGCCGATCAGGTTAATAGTCGCCATCAACCCCATGGAGGCATCGGCGGCATTGAATACCGTGCCTACCGCCTGATATGCACCCCAGACGACCATCGCCAGCGCTGCACAGCGCAGTGAAAACATGCCCAACTTGCCGCCAAGCCCCAGATAGATCATCGCATTCTCGGCATAGGAATAGTTGGCGATGATCGAGGTGAAGGCAAAGAACAGGATCGCAAACGCGATAAAGTAGCGACCGGCATCGCCGATATGGCTTTCCATTGCGAGCTGGGTCAGTTGCGTGCCGGTCACGCCATTGCCCGGTTCCAATACGCCTGACAACAGAATCATGACCGCAGTGGCGGTACAGATGACGAGGGTGTCAATGAATACCCCGGTCGCCTGCACGAAGCCCTGTGAGGACGGGTGGTGCGGTGTGGGTGTGGCAGTTGCAGCCACATTCGGCGCCGATCCCATCCCTGCCTCATTGGAAAACAGGCCACGCTTGATGCCGTTGAGCATTGCTGCCGTGACGGAACCGGCGACACCGCTGGCCGCCTCTTCGAGGCCAAAGGCGCTCTTCACGATAGTCGCCAGCACCCCCGGGACGTCGCTGTAGTTCATGGCAAGCACCACCAACGCCATCAGTACGTAAACAGCCGCCATGAAGGGCACCACGAATTCCGCGAAGCGGGCGATGGACCGCAGGCCGCCAAAAATCACCAGGGCCGCGACCGCGGCGACAGCGATACCGACCATCAGCTTGTTGAAGCCGAAGGCGCCCTCCATCGCATCAGCAATAGAGTTGGCCTGAACGGCATTGAACACCAGGCCGAAGGAAAGGATCAGACAAACGGAAAAAATGCTGCCGGCCCATGGCGCTTTAAGTCCCTTTGCCAGATAGAAAGCCGGCCCCCCGCGATATTGCCCTTCACCGTCACGGACCTTGTAGAGCTGGGCCAGGGTACTTTCTGCGTAAGCGGTAGCCATGCCCACCAGTGCAACCATCCACATCCAGAAAATGGCTCCGGCTCCACCGAGATAGAGAGCTACCGCCACGCCAGCGATATTGCCGGTGCCAACCCGCGATGCAAGGCTGGTACACAGTGCCTGAAACGGTGAGATACCGGACTTGTCACTCTCACGAGCACCGAGCAGAGAGCGAACCATCTCGCCAAAGTGCAGAAACTGCAAGGCACCCAGACGTATGGTGAAAAAGACACCAACGGCGAGCAGGCCGTAGATCAGAATGTAACCCCAGAAAATCGTGTTGAGCCCGTCTATCAACGCATTCATGACGTCCCCCGCTGTCGGTTGGCATGCGTGCAGAAACAGAATGTTACGTCTTACTGTAGCGTCTTGGCCGCTCATCGCCAGTTGAAAATGAGTGTTGTCAAATCGTCCGAATGGGTCGAAGATAGCCCGATCACGTTGATGTTGATGCAAAACCGATAACAACAATGCAGCGCATTAAGAGGTGAGCCATGACTGCCGTTACTCCGGATGATTTGACGATCAGCCCTCGTCGTATCGAATTCGAACTCCCTGATCCTCTGCCGCGGTACTGGCATGGCGGCGACCCATTCAAAACCCATTTCTTCAATGCCATGTCGTTGCTGTTTCCTGATGGCGAACGCTTTTTTATCGACTCGGTGCGCTACTTCCGCGACCGCGTTAAGGACCCCAGGCAGCAGCAATTGATAAAGGGTTTTATCGGTCAGGAAGGGCATCACAGCCGTGAACACATCGAATACAACCGCCGCCTTGAGGCGCAGGGATATGACGTTACTGCGCTGACCGAGCCGGTGCGACGCCGTATCCGCTATGCCAACGCCCACTTTTCCCCTGAACGCCGGCTCGCGGCCACGGTTGCCATGGAACACTTCACTGCCATCATGGCGGACGCGGTGTTGCGTGAAATGCGCTGGTTTGACGGCGCTATTGAGCCGATGCGGCAGGTCTGGCGGTGGCACGCCCTGGAGGAAACCGAGCACAAGGCGGTCGCATTTGATCTCTACATGCAGGTATCCGGTGACCGGGCCCAACTGCGCAGGGCCATGCGCTTGTCGACGTTCTTCTTCCTGCGTGATGTGACTCGAGGTGTCTGGCATATGATGCGCCGCGACGGGCGACTCACCGATGTGGGCAGCTGGTATCGGGGCATGCGCTGGTTATGGGGCCGTAACGGTTTCTTTTCAGGGCTCTGGTCGGCCTACCGGGACTTCTATCGTGAGGACTTTCATCCCTGGCAGCATGACAATTACCGGCTGATGCAAGAGACTCAGCATGAGTTTGATGCGATCAATATGCTTGGAACAAAGCCCTGAATCGTCTCGGTACTGATGCGCTTTCTGCTGCAAACTGTTGTATGCTTCGCGGGATTTTTTCCCAGGAGTGACCATGGCTATCAGTTTGTATGTTGCTAAAGAAACCCGGCGCCACGAAAAACGTGTCGCGCTGGTGCCTGCGGTCGTTGCCAAGTTGCAGAAGCTTGGCATCGAGCCTTGTGTCGAACCCGGTGCTGGTTTGCTGGCCCGGATTCCCGACAATGACTTCACTCAGGCCGGTGCGGCCGTGGCCCCGGCTCCGGCCGAGACCCGGCTGTTCTTCCGAGTGCAGCCACCGTCGCTGGAAGACATTCAGGAAATGCCGGAAGGCTCCATTCTGTGCTGCTTCATCTATGCACAGCGCGAGCCCGAAATCGTAAAAGCACTGCGTGACAAGCGTATTACCTGCTTTGCGATGGAGCTGATTCCGCGTATTACTCGCGCCCAGGCAATGGACGCGCTGTCTTCCCAGGCTGCTCTGGCTGGCTACTACGCTGCGCTGATGGCTGGTACTCACCTGCACCGGATTCTGCCGATGATGACCACAGCGGTGGGCTCCCTGCGTCCGGCCAAGATTCTGGTCATGGGGGCTGGTGTGGCCGGCCTCCAGGCGCTGGCAACCGCCAAGCGCCTCGGTGCGATGATCGAAGGCTACGACGTACGTCCTGAAGTCCGTGAACAGGTACAGTCGGTTGGCGGCAAGTTCGTCGACACCGGTGTATCTGCGGTAGGCGAGGGCGGTTACGCCCGTGAGCTGACGGCTGAAGAGCAGAAACAGGTCAATGATGTGCTGACCCGTCACGTTCAGCAGGCCGATGCAATCATCACCACTGCGTCCATCCCCGGCAAGCCAAGCCCCAAGATTCTGACCGAAGAGCAGATCATGGGCATGAAGAGCGGCTCGGTGATCATCGACCTGGCGGCAGAAGGCGGTGGCAACACCCCGCTGACTCAGCCTGGTGACACTGTGGAAGTTGGTCCGGTAACCATCGTTGCACCACTGAACATCGCCAGTCACCTCGCTGAGCACGCCTCTGAGCTCTACTCCCGTAACCTGCTGGCTCTGGTTGGCCTGATGGTCAAGGACGGCGAGTTGTCGCTGGATTGGGAAGATGAGGTGCTGGCTCGCTCGGTACTGACCCACGACGGTGAAATCCGCAATGACGCAGCGCGCGCCGCTGTCGAACAGCTGGCCTGAGGACGGTTTGATGGAAATGACAACTACCATTACAGGCTTCGTTGCCCTGTATATCTTTTTGCTGGCCGCGTTTACCGGCTACGAAATCATCGGCCGGGTTCCGGCCATTCTGCACACCCCGCTGATGTCCGGCTCCAACTTCATCCACGGTATCGTGGTGGTGGGTGCCATGTGGGCCCTGCTGAACGCAGGCTCCACCCTTGAGCAGGTGATCGGTTTTGTTGGTGTTCTGCTGGGCGCAGGCAACGCGGCGGGTGGCTATGTGGTCACCGAGCGGATGCTTGAAATGTTCAAGCCGACCAATAAAGCCTCTGGTGCGGACAAGGAGTAAGTAGACCATGTTCAGTACGTTTTTGATTGACGCGGCCTACTTTGTCGCAGCATTTCTGTTTCTGTACGGCCTCAAGCGCATGGCCAGCCCGGTTACCGCGCGTTCGGGTATCGTTGTCGCCGGTGGCGGCATGGTGCTGGCGGTTGCTGCCGCCTTCCTGTACGGCTTTGACGTCAGCGCACGCGCCGAGCCGTACCTGACCACCAACGTGATCCTGCTGGTAATTGCGCTGGGTCTGGGTATCGGCTGGGCGTGGATCAGTGGCAAGCGTGTTGCCATGACCGATATGCCGCAGATGGTTGCCCTCTATAACGGCATGGGTGGCGGTGCTGCTGCCGCGATTGCTGCCACCGAGCTGCTGTCCGGCAACGCGCTGGCGCACGGCCCGGTTGTGACCGTGCTGGCGATCCTGGGTGGTCTGATCGGTGCAGTTGCACTGTCCGGCTCGCTGATTGCCTGGGCCAAGCTCGATGGCCGCATGAACAAGGCCTGGCGCCTGCCCAAGCACCAGTACGTCAACGCTGCGCTGCTGTGTGGTGCGCTGTTCATCGGTGCGGTTGTCACCGTCATGGCGGTTGTGGGGGCTGAAGAAACGCCGATTCTGCTGATTTTGGTGTTCTTTGCCGTTGCGCTGGCACTGGGCGTGCTGCTGACCACCCCGATCGGTGGTGCAGACATGCCGGTCGTGATCTCCCTGTACAACGCCTTCACCGGTCTGGCGGTTGCCTTTGAAGGGTTTGTACTGCAAAACCCGGCGATGATCATTGCCGGTACTGTGGTAGGTTCCGCTGGTACGCTGCTGACTCTGATGATGGCCAAGGCGATGAACCGCCAGGTCAGCAACATCATCTTCAGTGACTTCGGTGGTGAAGACGATGGCTCAGACGGCGAAATCCAGGGCACCATGAAGGCCTGTGACGCATCGGATGCGGCGATTTCCATGTTCTATGCGAACAAGGTCATTATCGTACCGGGTTACGGTCTGGCGGTTGCCCAGGCGCAACACAAGCTGTACGAATTCGTGAAACTGCTGCAGAAGCAGGGCGTTGAAGTGAGCTTCGCGATTCACCCGGTTGCCGGCCGTATGCCGGGTCACATGAACGTACTGCTGGCTGAAGCCGGTGTACCGTACGACATCATTCATGACCTGGAAGACATCAACGAAGAGTTTGCACAGGCCGATGTTGCCATCGTTCTGGGTGCCAACGACGTCGTCAACCCGGCCGCGCGTACCCGCAAGTCCAGCCCGATCTACGGCATGCCGATCCTCAACGTGGATCAGGCGCGTCAGGCCTACGTGGTCAAGCGTGGTCAGGGCAAGGGCTACTCCGGTGTCGAGAACGAACTGTTCTTCCTCGACAACACCTCGATGGTGTATGGCGATGCCCAGAAGGTGATGGTGCAGATGATCGAAGCGGTCAAGTCGCTCGGTTAATCGACTCCTATGCGGTAAGCGAAGCCCCTGTTCGAAAGAACAGGGGCTTTTTTGTGATTGTGCGAACCGGACAAGAAATGCCTCATGATTCGTGCCAAATGCTCCAATGATGAAGTGTGCACCGGGGTTCGTCCCGTTTACGCGGGCGAGTAGCGCAGGGTTGGCAGGAAACAGGACGGCAGCCTGTCTGAGGCTCGCAGAGCCGAGTTCTGCCGGCCCCTGCCAAGCCGAGCAACGCAGCGTACCCGCAGGGCCGCGTAGCCGGGTGCCCGGGGGGATCGCCAAGGGGGGCTGGGCAAGCAGCCCCCCTTGGCTCGCCGTGGAGGCGAAATACTGACTCGGCAACAGCACGTCGATGCAATGGAAAACCGCAGGGGCGGTTCGCACAGAAATTCCGCAAAGAACCTTTTCTGCGCCTGCGTGCGGAGTATGCTGAGCTATCTTGTTATACCAATGACCCAGGAGGCAGGAATGAAACGAACGCTGACAACGCTGGTGTTGAGCGGTCTGGCCGGTATGGCGCAGGCGGATATCACCGTGCAGACGGTGCTTTACGAAATCGACGGCCAGCCCTATGAAGGGTTGCTGGTCTTTGATGAGGCGGTCACCACGCCGCGCCCGGGGGTGCTGATGGTGCCCAACTGGATGGGGGTCACCGAGGCCGCGGCCGAGAAGGCGGCCAAGGTGGCCGGTTCTGAATATGTGGTGTTTGTAGCAGACATGTATGGCCGTGATATCCGTCCGCAGAATGCGGACGAAGCGGCTGCTGCGGCCACCACGGTCCGCAACGATCGGCCGATGATGCGGGCGCGAGCCAATGCCGCCCTGGACGTACTGCGTGCCCAACAGGGGGCGGTCCCGCTGGATATTGATAATCTGGCGGCCATCGGCTTCTGTTTTGGCGGCGGAACGGTACTTGAGCTTGCGCGTTCCGGTACGGAAATTCGCGGCGTCGTCTCCTTCCACGGTAACCTGGATACCCCCAACCCTGATGACGCCAAGGCTATTCGCATGCCGGTTCTGGTTCTTCACGGTGCGGACGATCCCTTCGTGCCGGATCAGCAGGTTGCCGATTTCAGTGCGGAAATGCGTGCTGCCAATGTTGACTGGCAGTTGATCAGCTATGGTGGTGCTGTCCATTCGTTCAGCGACCCCTACGCGGCGATGCCGGGGAAGGCTGAGTACAATCCGGTTGTTGCCAAGCGTGCTTTCTCGGCCATGAAGCAATTCTTTGCTGAGGTGATGGACTGAAACGGGCAGCAGCGGAGTGCGTTCGCTACCGCTGCTGCTGTGTCTGGTTGGCGGATAAGCTGCGGCACGTTCGCTTCATCGACAACAGTGATGGTGACACCTTGGTCACCCGCCAGCCGCTCTGGCTGGCATAATCAGAGCAGGCCCACCGTCGGGTGAGCCAAATAAGAAGAACAATCAACAATACTGGAGATGGGTATGTCGCAACCTGAACAACCTGGTTGGCGCTGGGGGCCGTTTACCTTCCGCTTGCCGTTCTATCACTCCAAGCTGTGCTGGCCGGAGTTCTTTCAGGGCCTGCTGATCGCAGCCGCAACAGGCCTGTCGCTGGTCCCGCTGATGACCGGCTTTTTCGGTCTGAGCTTCGAAGAGGCCGTCGCCGTCTCGCTTATTCATTCGATTCTGATCACCTCGTCGATCATCGTCTTCGGCGAACCTTACGCACCGGGCTGGATTACGCCGGCCCTGCCGCTGGTACTTGCCTTTGTGCTTGGTGGCTACGAAACCCCGGATGAGCGCTTCCAGGCGATGACTGCATTATCTCTGGATTTTGCGCTGTTGCTGTTTTTGCTGGGTATCACCGGGCTTGGCAAACGTTTCATGCTCTGGCTACCCGACACGCTGAAAGCGGGGATCATCCTTGGTGCCGCTATCGCTGCGCTGAAAAGGGTGTTGGTCGATGACGCTGATCGTTTTCTGCTGCAACAGCCGATCGCAACGACCATCGCCTGCGCGGTTTGCCTGATCTTTGCTTTCAGCCTGCCCATGGCCAAACTGAAAGAAAAATACCGTTTCTTCGCGCTGCTTGGCGCACTCGGCCTGCTGCCCGGCTTTGTGCTGGCGGGCATTATCGGCCCGATGGTGGGTGAGGTGAGCTACGACATTCAGTGGGGCATCCTGATTCCGCCGCTGGGCGATGCCTGGGCCAAAGTGTCGCCGTTTGCCATTGGCTGGCCAAGCATGGAGATGTTCATTCAGGGGATGCCGCTGGCCCTGATCACCTACGTGATCCTGTTCGGCGATCTGGTGACCGGTAACGAAGTCATTCGTGAAGGCCTGCAAAATCGCCAGGATGAGCACATCGACATCAACCCGACCCGCTCGCACATCTCGCTGGCCATTCGTAACGCGCTTATGGGGATCAGCGCGCCGTTCTTCCCGACCCAGGGGGCACTGTGGACCGGCGTGCACGTGATCATCATGCAGCGCTGGAAACAGGGCAAGGAAGCGATGGGCAGCTTGCACAGCGGTCTGGCGTCCTATTACCTGATGGGTCTTCCGATCCTGTTCTTCCTGCTGCCGCTGCTGACCGGGCTGAAGCCGCTGCTTGGGATTGCGCTGTCGCTGACGCTGGTATTGACCGGGTTTGCCTGCGCCTATATCGCCATGGCGATTCCCAAGAACAACACCTCCCGCGGCGCGGTGGTGTTGATCGGTGCCGCACTGGCGTTCTTCGAGCCCTGGATAGGCCTGCTGATCGGTATCGCAACCACATTGCTGCTGGTCGGCTGGGACCGTAACCCGGACCCGATTCCGCACGAGGACTGAGCGCAGCTACGCCGCCCTACATGCGGTACACTTCTAGGGCCTGAACGCGTTTGCGCTCAGGCCCTTTGTGTTTTCAGCCATTCCTTTTTCTGCCGAGAGTTGCAGTGCGCCCACGTTCCGACAGCCAGTACGCCGGTGGCCCGGTCAACTGGCGCATCATCTTTGATCTGTTGCCCTATCTGCGCGAGTTTCGTGGGCGGGTGGTGTTGGCCATGCTCTGCATGCTGGTTGCCAAGCTGGCCGGCGTAGCGGTGCCCTGGTTGCTCAAACTGATTGTTGATCACTTTGAAAACGCCGCTGACGCACTGGTACTGGTGCCTGCAGCGTTATTGCTGTTCTACGGTGTGCTGCGTTTCTCGTCGGTATTTTTCGGTGAGCTGCGCGATGCGGTCTTTGCCCGCGTTGCCGAGCGGGCGATGCGGCGCATCTCACTGCAGGTGTTTCAGCATCTGCACCGGCTTGACCTCGGTTTTCATCTGTCGCGGCGCACCGGCGGTCTGGCCCGTGACATCGAACGAGGTACGTCAGGCATCAGCTTTCTGTTGCGTTTTATGGTGTTCAACATTCTGCCAACGCTGATCGAGATTGGCCTGATCAGTGTGATTCTGCTCGCCAACTTCAGCGCGGTGTACGCGGCGGCCGTGCTGGTGGCGGTGCTGCTGTATGGCAGTTTCTCCATCTGGTGCACCGAGTGGCGCAACCGCTTCGTGCGCGAAAGCAATCAGATGGACAACCGCTCCAATACCCGCGCCATCGATAGCCTGCTGAATTTCGAAACGGTCAAATACTTCGGCAACGAGGCGTTTGAAGCCAGCGAGTACGACCGCAACCTGCAGGACTGGGAAGCGGCTCGGATGAAGAACCGCCTGTCGCTGGTGGCACTCAACTCGGGGCAGGCGCTGATTATCGCGGGGGCTGTCACCTTGATGATGGTGCTGGCGGCGCGCGAGGTCAGCGCCGGCAGCATGACCGTTGGTGAGCTGGTGATGATCAATGCCTACATGATTCAGCTGTTCATTCCGCTCAACTTCCTCGGTTTCGTCTACCGTGAGATCCGCGAGGCATTGACCAACATCGAGCGGCTGTTCACGCTGCTGCGCGCGCCGCTCAAGGTATTGGACGCTGACAATGCCAAGGCGCTGCAACTGCATGGAGCATCAGTTCGGTTTCATGATGTGCACTATCGCTACGATCAGGGGCGTGAGGTGCTGAAAGGCATTACTCTCGATATCCCGGCGGGACAGACCCTGGCGATTGTCGGTGCCAGCGGTGCGGGTAAATCCACGCTGGCGCGGCTGCTGTTCCGTTTCTACGACGTAGACAGCGGCAGCATCAGCATCGACGGTCAGGACATTCGCAGCGTGACCCAGGATAGTCTGCGCCGCGCCATCGGCGTGGTACCGCAGGATACGGTGTTGTTCAACGCCAGTATTGGTTACAACGTTGCTTATGGGGCACCCGGCGCCAGTGAGGATGAGATCTGGCGGGTGCTGGAGTTGGCGCAGTTGGATACCTTCGTGCGCAGCCTGCCGCAGAAACTGGATACCCCGGTGGGTGAACGTGGCCTGAAGCTCTCCGGCGGCGAAAAGCAGCGTATTGCCATCGCACGCGTACTGCTCAAGAACCCACCGATCCTGATTCTGGATGAAGCCACGGCATCGCTCGATACCCACGCTGAACGCCGCATTCTCGACGCCCTCAACCTGGTTGCCGAGCGTCGTACCACCTTGGCCATCGCCCACCGTCTCTCGACGATCGTCCACGCCGACAACATTGCAGTGATTGACCAGGGCGAGGTAGTGGAGCAGGGCACCCACGCCCAACTGCTGGTCAGGCAGGGTGCCTACGCACGGCTGTGGGCGGATCAGCAACGGGAGAGCGCAACTGCCTAGCCTACGATTGTGGAGTGTCATGTCATCGTAGTGGTCAGATAACTGGCCGATCTCTTAGTTCGTGTCGCCTAGATGATTCTGATATGTCGGTAAGTTAAATGGTTTGATATTTCCCATACCGGAATTAGAAGAAAAAAACATCTGGGTAGCGCATGCTTGGTCGATGGTCGGTTATACCCTCTCACCGTCACCGTCACCGTCACCGTCACTGATCGGTTTCATGCGCCACCTGGATTTTTTTTGATTTCATCTTGCTGGTATGAGCAGTCAAGACAGGGCATGGCTAGTTTTTAACAAAAAGTGATGGCTGAACATTATATTTTGAGGTGCTGGCAAAATCGCGATGATTTCGTCTGGCTGCGTCCAGACTGTAATAGACAGGGCAGTTGCTCCACAGCTGCGCTCTGCTGATTCCAAACTGTCCCTCCAGGTGACGAACAAATTCCGACTCCAGTGATGATGTGCTCTCATCTCTGGCCACAAAAAACACATCTGTCATATAGCGCCGTGGCGGAGAAGTTAAAACATTAATCTCATCTGCAATGCAGTAAATATATTTTAGGTCCTCTGCATGTGTGTAGGCGTTTATGGTGCTGGTAAAAACAAATACTAGTATGGCGAGCGCAGTTTTTTTCATCATGTAACCTGATCTTTTTTGGGGGTTTTGGGGGAGCGGCGTATCAGTTGAACCCGGGAGATACATATATGCTTCTTCTGGGAATGTTGGCGCCTGTTCCATTGTTACTTGGTGTATTGGAGCCGCTAGTTATTCTTTGCTCGCGTAATGTGTAATGAGTGGATACCTCGCAGTACCATAGCTCTTCCATTTCATCGTCGATTGACTCGCAGTCGCAGGACTGCGTATTTTGATAGGAAACATTGTTAGGAACCCGCATTCTGGAGTTACTTCTGGCTTCGCTGCAGGCTTCTGCTCGGGATTCCGCTTCTGCGGCCCCAATACTCACCGCAGCTTCAATTGAGGCAAACGGCGCCAAGGTTATAAAAAGGACGAATAGTCGTGAACAGCTACGAATCATGTGTCATTCCCTTGAGATGGTTTTGGCGACAGAGTTAGTTGAGATTAGCGTTAACTGGCCATCAGCCCAATAACTCAAAAAGACTAACCCTCGTGATTTGGCAACCAGCGTCAACTGTGCTGGCTGAGACGGGAAGAATGATGTTTAAGTCCAGCTGACTATCTTGTTTACGGCTTGCTATCCGCTACTGAAGGGCAAATAACTGCCTTTCACGTCAAATCCGTTACCTTCCAATTCACCACCTGAATCTCCCTTGCCGCTGCTCGACAAAGCGGCCAACAATAGGCTTCACGCGGATAACAACAAGGAGGAGCAATGAGCAGTGTAATCGAGCGGTGGCATAAGGTTGTCGAGGCACAGGACCCGAGCGGGCTGGCGGATCTGCTGGCTGATGAGGTGGTGTTTCATTCGCCGGTGGTGCATACCCCGCAGGTTGGCAAGCCGATCACAACGCTGTATCTCTCCGCGGCGTTCAAGACATTGAACGAGCCCGGGCATTTCCGGTATTTGCGTGAAGTCGTTGATGGCAACAACGCGGTACTGGAATTTCAGACCGAGATTGACGGCATTACCATCAATGGCATCGACATGATCCAGTGGAATGACGAAGGCAAGATCGTTGACTTCAAGGTCATGGTCCGCCCACTTAAGGCGGTCAATGCGATTCACGCAGCCATGGGTCGCATGCTTGACGCGATCAAGCCCGTCAAAGCCTGATATGCCATGGACAAGGCCGCCGGGGATCCTGGTCGGCCTTGGTTGCCGCGCCTTGTGCTCCACGGTCCGCCAACTGGCCGCATCAGGCTGCCGACCATCACGCAGGCCGCTGTGTAATAACCGGCGCGAACTGGATCAAGGTCGTATTCGTCGCTGAAGTACCCGGGTAGCGCACTGGCCAGGCCGATGAAGCCGCCGAAGGTGATGCTGTAGAAGAACATGAACCAGGCGCTGTCCGTATTGCGCAGTGCACGTGCGTAGTCCGCAAGCGCGGCTGGCGGCGGGCGATCAGGCGCATTGCGTGCCAGCAGCAAGAACACAAGCAGGGTGATACTCAGCGGGATAAGCGCCAGCCCGAACACGTTCTGCCAACCGAACAGATAGGCCAGGCCCGGCGCAAACAGGGCGGCCAGAACGGTTCCCGAGTTGCCGGCACCGGCTATGCCCAGGGCTGTTCCCTGATGCTCGGGCGGATACCACTGTGACGCCAGCGGAAGGGCAACGGCAAAGGACGCGCCCGCAAAGCCTAGACCCAACCCCAGCAGCAGCGTTTGTTCGTAGCTGTCGATACCAAGCAGCCAGGCGATCGACAGCGAGAGTATGACGATCAACTGGCCGATGACACCTGCCAGTTTCGGCGACAGGCGGTCCGCCAAAAAGCCAAGCAGCAGCCGCAGGAGCGCGCCGGATAGAATCGGTGTGGCAACCATGATGCTCCGTTGCTGCGCGTCAAGCGCCAGATCGGTAGCGATTTGCACCGCCATTGGACCCAGCAGGTACCAGACCATAAAGCTGATATCAAAATATAGAAACGCCGAAATTAGCGTGGGGGTGTGGCCTGATTTCCAGAACGAGGTACTCATTCGATAGTCCTGTCGGTACTGCTAAGCGCTTTTAACTGTCTGTTGGCTGGTGTTCACACAGGCAAAAGCGCCTTTGCCAAGCCATCGCAATTGCGAGCCGGCAAAAACGCTATGTTGGAGGCTGGCAGCCCATATCGCACCGCAATATCGACGCAGATTCTGTGCCAAATGGGCTGGAGTATTAGCGGATAATCATCACGGACCGTTTTGACTGTTGCACGACGCGCAGCGCGTTGGTGCCAAGCAGGTAGTCTTCAAGCCGTTTACGCTTGTGAGACGCCATCACGATCAAATCAACATCCAGCTTGCGCGCGACCCGGAGGATAGCCTCATAAGCTTTGCCGTCGGCGACGATGCGCTGCACTTTGACGCCTTTGGGCACGTGCTCGGCAACAAAGGCCTTAAGCCCGTCACTGATGGTTTTTTTGGCCTGTTCAGCAAATTCGCGCGGAAAGAAGCCGCCGACCAGAGGCATGCCGAAGTCGGGAACAACGGTCACGATGTGCAAGGATGCCTGATAGGTCTGGCACAGGTTCAGAGCGGTTGGCAGCGCCTTTTCCCATGATTGCTTGTGGTTGAGGTCGATGGGCAACAGTATCTTGTCGTACATGATCATTTCCTTACGCATGGGCGCCGGCGGGGCGCCGACGCCATTGCAGTCCGAATACCAGCAGGAATACCCCAACGGCCGGAATCCACATCCATTCCTTGGCCCAGCGATCTACCGGAGCCAGAATTTCGACGATCTCCTGGTCGAACTCAAAGCCCAGATCCGCTGCGGGACTGCCATAGGTCACCATATCAACGATTGTCCGGTCGCCATCTTCCATCAGTAGCAAGCCCAGTTTGTCCAGGCGTTCAGCGCCATTGGCCCCTTCGGGAACCGGGACCAGCACAAAGAAGGTCCGTGGCTGGCCGATGTCATCTTCCCCGGCGACCTGAACACGCAGGTTGCTGCCCTTATCAAGTCGCTCAAGGGATTGCTCCAGCTGCGCGGGCGGAATTGAACGATAGGGGTCATGAACGATATCCATCCAGAAGCCCGGACGGAACAGCGTGAAGGCGACCAGCAGCAACAGCAGGCTTTCATACCATCGGCTTTTGACGACCAGCCAGCCCTGGGTGGCCGCTGCGAAGATCAGCATCGCGATGGTGGCCACCACGAAAATGATGATGCCGTGCAGCAGGTCCACGTCGATCAGCAGCAGATCAGTGTTGAAGATGAACAGGAAGGGCAGTGCGGCTGTGCGCAGGCTGTAATAGAAGGCCTGAAACCCGGTTCGGATAGGGTCGCCACCCGATACCGCAGCTGCAGCAAAGGAAGCCAGACCAACTGGCGGCGTCACATCGGCCATGATGCCGAAATAGAACACGAACAGATGCACTGCGATCAGGGGCACCAGCAGGCCGCTTTCCTGCCCCAGGGTCACGATGACCGGTGCCAGCAGGGCCGAAACTACGATGTAGTTGGCGGTAGTCGGCAGGCCCATACCAAGGATCAGGCTGAGCACCGCGGTCAGCATCAGCATCAGCATCAGGTTGCCCATTGACAGGATTTCGACCAGGTCAGCGAGCACCAGGCCAACGCCGGTTTGCGAGACTGCACCGACGATAATTCCTGCGGTCGCGGTGGCGATGCCGATACCAATCATGTTGCGCGCACCGGCTACCAGCCCCTGCCAGAGTTCTTCAAAGCCTTGACGTAGCGCGCTGCCGGTATCGCCACCTCCACGAAACGCCGCCATCAGCGGGCGTTGGGTGAGCATGATCACGATCATCAGGATCGTTGCCCAAAATGCCGACAACCCGGGGGAGAGGTGCTCAACCATCAGGCACCAGATCAGCACGATCACCGGCAGGATGAAATGCAGCCCGGACATGACCGTCGGACGGGTCTGCGGCAGGTGAACCACCGGGGAGTTGGGGGCGTCCAGCTCCAGTTCCGGGTAGCGTGAACCGATCTTCAGCAGCCCGATATAAACGATGGCAAGGGCACCGGCGATCACCCAGCCGGCGGCGTCCCCCAGCGCCGGCTTGAGCCAGCCAAGGCCGTAATAGACCGCGAATGACAGCGCCATCAACAGCAGCAGGCCGGTGAGAAAGCCAATGATCTTGCGTAGCAGCGGACGGGGTGGATTGCTGCTCTGCAGGCCCTGCATACCGGCCTTGACCGCTTCCAGATGAACGATATAAATCAGTGCGATATAGGAAATCAGCGCCGGTAAAAAGGCATGCTTGATGACGTCGACATAGGAAATGCCGACGTACTCGACCATCAGGAAGGCGGCAGCGCCCATCACCGGGGGCATGATCTGGCCGTTGACCGAGGAGGCAACCTCAACCGCGCCGGCCTTTTCCGCCGAGAAGCCGACCCGTTTCATCATCGGGATGGTGAAGGTGCCGGTGGTAACAGTGTTGGCGATGGAGGAGCCCGAGATCAGGCCGGTCATGCCGGAGGCGACCACAGCAGCTTTAGCCGGTCCGCCTCGGTAATGCCCAAGCAGCGAGAAGGCAACCTTGATGAAGTAGTTGCCGGCGCCGGCCTTATCGAGCAGTGAACCAAACAGCACGAACAGGAAGACGAAGCTGGTCGATACGCCCAATGCAATGCCGAATACGCCCTGTGCGGTGAGCCACTGGTGGTTGGTCAGCGCTTCCAGGCTGACGCCACGGTGTGCGAGGATGCCGGGCATATAGGGGCCGGCCACCGAATAGATGATGAAGACCAGGGCGACGATCATCAGTGGCGGGCCGAGCGCTCTGCGCGTAGCTTCGAGCAGCAGGATCAGCCCCGTCACGGCAACCACGACATCCTGGGTTGTCGGCCTGCCGGGGCGCTCTGCCAGCTCGGCATAAAACAGATAGAGATACGCGGCGCAGAAAGCGGCGATCAGCGCCAGAATCCAGTCAATAGCCGGCACATACTCTCGCGGCGAGCGTTTGAACGCGGGGTAGGCCATAAAGCCGAGAAACACCGCAAAAGCCAGGTGTATCGAGCGCGCCTCGGTACTGTTGAATACACCAAAGCCGACCAGAAAAGGCAGCGGCGAGGCGATCCACAGCTGAAACAGCGACCATATCGCTGCAATGCCCATCAGCAGATTTTTGGCCAGGCCGGTGGGCTTGCGGGCACCGGTATCACTGGTGGCGACCAGATCTTCCAGTTCAGTGTTGAGGTCGGTGGCGTCGCTTGGTTGGCTCATGGCTGCGCGCTTCTCCTGTGCATTTTGATTATGGTGCGGCAGTTGTCCTGCCGGTGCAGCATGCCTGTGGGCGCCGCGATAGGAACGAGATCTCGTGGACCCGCGTCCGGGGCTGCCGAAATGGCGGCAGCAAGGTAAATCGGGTAACCGAAAACAGCCGGGCCACCCCTGAGGATGGCCCGTTTGGTGTTACATCCAGCCGCGTTCCTTGTAGTAGCGGATGGCGCCTTCGTGCAGCGGTGCCGAGAGGCCGTCCTTGATCATTTCCTCTTCCTTCAGGGTGGCAAAGGCCGGGTGCAGGCGCTTGAAGCGGTCGAAGTTCTCGAATACCGCCTTCACTGTCTGGTAGACAGTCTCGTCATCGGTAGCAGTAGAGGCTACCAGCGTTGCACGCACGCCGAAGGTCTCGGTGTCGGCGTCATTGCCACGATACAGGCCGCCCGGAATGATCGCCTTGGCGTAGTAGGGGCGATCGCTGATCAACTGATCGATTTCCGGCCCGGATACCGATACCAGGTTGGCGTCGACAGTGGTGGTGGCCTCCTGAATGGAGCCGTTCGGATGACCGACGACATACACCATGGCGTCGATGTTGTTGTCACCGAGTGCTGCTGCCTGCTCGGCTGCATCGAGCGCAGAGGCCAGGGCAAAGTCGTCAACTGTCCAGCCCAGCGCCTGCATAACAACGTCCATGGTATCGCGCTGACCGGAGCCCGGATTGCCGATGTTGACGCGCTTGCCCTTGAGGTCCTTAACGCCGGCGATGTTGGCGTCGTTGCGGGCTACAATAGTGAGCGGCTCACCATGCAGGGCGAACAGGGCACGCATATCACTGAAGGGGCCTTCGGATTCAAAGCTCTGAATGCCTTCATAGGATTTGTACTGAATGTCCGATTGCACCACGCCCATGTTCATCTCGCCGCCACGGATAGCGTTGACGTTGGCGACCGAACCACCGCTGGAGGGAGCGTTGCAACGAATGCCGTGTTCGGCTGAATTGCGGTTGAGCAGGCGGCAGACCGATTGACCGACCACGTAATAAACACCGGTCTGACCACCGGTACCGATGGTGACAAAGGTTTCGGCTGCCGCGGTTGTTGCACCCAGTGAAGCGTATCCGATTGTGGCTGAGAACAGCAGGGCAAGGGATTTGCGCATCATGTGATGTAGCTCCTTTTTCTGATTGTCTGTGGCGACTGCAAGACAGCAGCCCGCCAGCGTGCGAGGCCCGATCCTGTAACAGGGCCGAACACATTCACCTGTTCAGTGTAGTGGATGATTTGAAATCCATTAGGACCTTAACCGCAGCGCCGCGGTCGGGCAACCCTGATGGGGAAACGAAAACCCGGCCTGAAGCCGGGTTTTACGTGCGGATTACTCTACGGGTGGCCAGCCACCCATCTCGCGCCAGCGATTGACAATGGTGCAAAACAGGTCTGCTGTCTTCTCGGTGTCATAACGCGCCGAATGGGCCTCGCGGCCGTCGAAGTCGATACCGGCAGCGCTGCAGGCTTTCGCCAGCACTGTCTGACCGTAAGCCAGGCCGCCCAGCGTCGCAGTATCGAAGCAGGAGAACGGATGAAACGGATTACGCTTGATCTGTGTGCGCTCGACTGCGGCGTTGAGAAAGCCCAGATCGAAGAAAGCGTTGTGCCCAACCAGAACGGCTCGCTTGCAGCCGGCAGATTTAACGGCCTTTCGGATGTGCTTGAAAATCTCGGTCAATGCATGCTCTTCGCTTACTGCCTGGCGCAGCGGGTGATCCAGCTTGATGCCGGTAAACTCCAGTGCCGCCTGTTCAATGTTGGCACCCTCGAAGGGCTCGACACGAAAGAAGGTCGTGTGGTCCGGGTAGACCATGCCTTCTTCATCCATGTTGATGGTGGTGGCTGCGATTTCCAGAAGCGCATCGGTCGCTGCATTGAAACCGCCGGTTTCAACATCAATGACCACCGGGAGAAAGCCCCGGAAACGATAGGCCAGAGGGGATTTGGCCTTGCCGCTTGGCAAGACATCCTGTTCTTCGCCTTCGAAGTCGAACTCGCTCACGAAATATCCTTTGCTGTGTCGATGTGGAAGGTCAGACCAGGCGCCAGCGAATCTGTTCGCCGGCACGCAGTGGAACAATACATTGATCGCCGAAGGGCAATTGATCGGCCACGGTCCAGCTGTCGCGTTCCAGGGTGATGGTGTCGGTGTTGCGTGGCAGACCGTAAAAATCGGGGCCGTGGAGGCTGGCAAAACCTTCCAGTTTCTCCAGGGCACCGAGTTCATCGAAGGCCTCTGCATACAGCTCAATGGCCGCGTGAGCGGTATAGCATCCGGCACAGCCACAGGCGGCTTCCTTGGCATGGCGGGCATGGGGAGCCGAATCGGTGCCGAGGAAGAATTTGCTGGAGCCGGATACGACTGCATCACACAGCGCCTGCTGGTGAGTCTGACGCTTGAGTACCGGCAGGCAGAACAGGTGCGGACGGATGCCGCCAACCAGCATGTGGTTGCGGTTAAACAGCAGGTGGTGCGCAGTAATGGTTGCGCCAACGTTGGCTGGAGCCTGATTGACAAAGCTCACCGCATCAGCGGTGGTAATGTGCTCGAACACCACACGCAGGGCCGGGAAGCGGTCCACGAGTTTGACAAGCTGCTGGTCGATGAAGGCTTTCTCACGGTCAAAAATATCGACCTCGGCATGGGTGACCTCACCATGTACCAGCAGCAGCATGCCGACCTCGGCCATTGCTTCCAGCGCCGGATAGATGTTCTCCAGCGCGGTAACGCCAGACTGCGAGTTCGTCGTGGCACCGGCCGGATAAAGCTTGGCGGCAACCACCAGGCCACTGGCGTGCGCCTGACGCACAATCTCCGGAGAGGTTTTGTCGGTCAGGTACAGGACCATTAGCGGTTCAAAACGGGAGCCGGCCGGGCGTGCAGCCAAAATGCGTTCGCGGTACCCGGCGGCTTCCTCAGCGTCACGTACCGGGGGTACCAGGTTCGGCATGATGATGGCGCGGCCGAAGGCGCGAGCTGCATCCGGTACGGTGTGCTGCAGTACTGCGCCATCGCGCAGGTGAATATGCCAGTCGTCCGGGCGAATTAGCGTCAGGCGGTCGGTCATGCGTGGGGTTCCAGTCCAGATCAATGGCGCAATGCTAACCCAATCAACCCGGCTTTGACACTCCGAGGGCGCCTGTGCGCAAGGTTAGCCGGCAGATCAGTCGCTATGGGTGCGCCGTGCAGGGCCAGAATTCCGATTGAGGTGACGCCCGGCATTTTTTTGATTTGCAGGATAAAGTTTTTCCCGCACGCGCCGATGACACAGGCAATAGAAGCAGGCGCCCCGGTTTTCAGGGGGCGGCAATCGGAGAACCGTGTGACACGAATCCCTCTGGTCGTTCTGGCAGCGCTAGCGTTTTCTGCCGAGGCAATGACCTTTCAGACCCGCATGGAAGACGTGCAATGGCAGGTCGAAGGGGATCAGTTTGCCTGCCGATTGACTCAGTCAGTCGCAGGATACGGTGAGGCGAGTTTTGTGCGGCGTGCCGGAGAGCATCCGCAATTCGAATTGAAAGCCTGGGATAACCCGATGCGCCCCGGCCCGGCCCAGGTATTCAACGATCCGCCCCCCTGGCGCCCGGGGACGGCCGCCCAGCCGGTCGGGCAAATTGTGGTAGGCGCGGGTACCTATACCATGACGGCGCCCTATGAGCAGGCTGGCCGCATGCTCGCCGGACTGGCCTCGGGCCTGCAGCCAACCATCATGCGTGGCAGCCAGGTAGGGGGCGATCCAGTCAGGGTGGTGGTTTCCAGTGTGGGCTATCAAAAGGCGCGGCTGGACTTTCAACAGTGCATCAGCGGCCTGCTGCCGATCAGTGCGTCGCAGGCAGCTCAGAGCATCATCAGCTTTGGTGCCGGAGGCAGCAATCTGAGCGCCGACGCCAAAACCAGGCTCGACGCCATCCTGCAGTACATAAATGCCGATGAAAGCCTCAGTGGTATCATTCTCGACGGCCACTCGGATAATCAGGGCAACCGCCTGGACAACCGGGAACTGTCGCGCCAGCGCGCACTTGCCGTGCGGGACTACCTGACCGAGCAGGGCGTTGACGAAAACCTGTTTACAATGCGTTTTCACGGCGACAGCTATCCGGTCGCCAGTAATCGCACCGCCGAAGGTCGTGCAGCCAATCGCCGGGTAATGGTGCGGCTGCAGCACGACTGACGCGCAGCCCTTGGATCTGCTTTCTCAATCGGCACAAGACCCGAAAGTCGAAGACCTCTCCCCTGTGAATCCTGCTGCTCTGGCGCTAGAATAGATGCTTTCGCCCATTCCCTATGGGGTGGCGGTTCAGTCTTGCTTAAGGGAGCATGTAATGGCAGAAGTCAACAAAGTCGTCCTGGCCTATTCCGGCGGTCTGGATACCTCGGTCATCCTCAAATGGCTGCAGGAAACCTACAACTGCGAAGTGGTCACCTTCACCGCCGATCTCGGTCAGGGTGAGGAAGTGGAACCTGCACGCGCCAAGGCTCAGGCCATGGGCGTAAAGGAAATCTACATCGACGACCTGCGTGAAGAGTTTGTCCGCGACTTCGTGTTCCCGATGTTCCGTGCCAACACCGTCTATGAAGGCGAGTACCTGCTGGGTACCTCTATCGCCCGTCCGCTGATTGCCAAGCGGCTTATCGAAATTGCCAACGAAACCGGTGGTGACGCCATCTCCCACGGCGCTACCGGCAAAGGCAACGATCAGGTTCGTTTCGAGCTGGGTGCCTACGCGCTCAAGCCTGGCGTGAAAGTGATTGCTCCCTGGCGCGAATGGGATCTGCTGTCCCGCGAAAAATTGATGGATTATGCCGAGAAACACGGCATTCCGATCGAGCGCCATGGCAAGAAGAAGTCTCCCTACTCGATGGATGCCAACCTGCTGCACATCTCCTATGAAGGTGGCGTGCTGGAAGATACCTGGACCGAGCACGAGGAAGACATGTGGCGTTGGACTGTTTCCCCGGAGAACGCACCGGACCAGGCCACCTACATCGAACTGACCTACCGCAAGGGCGACATCGTCGCGATCGATGGCAAGGACATGACCCCGGCTGAGGTCCTGACCTACCTGAACAAGGTCGGTGGTGCCAATGGTATTGGTCGCCTGGATATCGTTGAGAACCGCTTCGTCGGCATGAAGTCCCGTGGCTGCTACGAGACCCCCGGCGGCACCATCATGCTGAAGGGCCACCGCGCTATCGAGTCCATCACGCTGGACCGTGAAGTTGCGCACCTGAAAGACAGCCTGATGCCGAAGTATGCCGAGCTGATCTACAACGGTTTCTGGTGGAGCCCCGAGCGTGTGATGCTGCAACAGATGATCGATGCGTCCCAGTTGAACGTAAACGGTGTGGTTCGCCTGAAGCTGTACAAGGGCAACATCATGGTTGTTGGTCGCAAGTCTGATGACTCTCTGTTCGACGCCAACATCGCTACATTTGAGGACGACGCCGGTGCTTACGACCAGGCCGACGCCGCCGGCTTCATCAAACTGAACGCGTTGCGCATGCGCATCGCAGCCGGTAAAGGTCGCAAGCTGATCTGATCAGCATTCATTGTGACGACAAAACGCCCGGCGGAAGCAATTTCGCCGGGCGTTTTCGTTTATATGTTGCTAGCAGTGGTGGTAAACCGGTAGCTTTGGCTGCATCGACACGCAAGGGTAGCGATCATGCGAATTCTGCACACCATGCTCCGGGTCGGAGATCTTGAAAAGTCCGTGGCCTTCTACACCGAGGTACTGGGTATGACCCTGTTAAGGCGCAAGGACTATCCAGAAGGACGCTTTACCAACGTGTTTGTCGGCTACGGAAACGAGGCGGACCACGCCGTGCTGGAACTGACCTGGAACTGGGACACCTCTTCCTACGATCTCGGATCCGGATACGGGCACATCGCGATTGAAGTTCAGGATGTCTATCTTGCCTGCGAGCAGATTCGGCAGGCTGGAGGCAAGATCGTGCGCGAGGCCGGGCCAATGAAACACGGTACTCGGGTACTGGCCTTCGTTGAAGACCCGGATGGTTACCGAATTGAACTTCTGTCTGCCGTGGCATGAACTCGGAAGCTGATCTGGCTTTCGGGGAGGAGTGAGAATGGGGGCGGTGCTTGCAGCGATAGTGGTGTTAGTGCTGATCGGATGGGGCGTCAGCGTCCACTACAGGCGTCGCCGTGAGCGCAAGGCCCTACTCTCGGTCCTTGCCCAGATTCGTGTGCTGCGCCAGCTTGTCGAGCAGGTGCAACGTCACCGGGGACTCAGCTACGGGGTCATGTCCGGTGAGCGGAGCCTTGAAGCACGGCGCTGGTCGGTCCACCAGCAGGTCAATCAGTTGTTTGAAACCTGTCAACTCTATCAGCCCTCCCTCCACTGGCACGGCAGCTGGCACGATGCACTGGCGTGCTGGACTCAGCTCGAGGAGGGCAGGGAGGAGCAGGATCCGGAGTCGATGCTTCTCATCCACAACGAGATGATACGTAATCTGCTGGCAACGGTGCAGGGCTTGGCTGAACGCCATGATCTGGTATGCCTCGGCCGGCTTGCGCCGCAGGCCGACGGTCTGTGGCTGGAGTTATTGCGTAACACCGAGATCGTTGGTCAATCCCGGGCGATAGGTACCGGGATTGCGGCCAATCGCCAGAATCAGGCGGGCGCGCGGGCGAAGCTGGCGGCGCTGGCGGCGCAGCTTCGTGAGCAGTGCTATGCCGTGCTGGCACGGTTGGCCTCGGATCCGGAGCTGCGCTCATTGGTCGACCATCCGGTCAGGGCGGCGGAGGATGCGCTCGATGTACTGCTCGAACGCATCAGCGCTCTGCTTGACAGCCCTGAGCCGGGAATTGACTCAGCTGGCTACTTTCAGACGGCCACGCAGGCCTTGAGCGCGCAGTTATTACTGGTAGACATGCTACTTGCCCGGCTTGAAAGGCGAGCGCTCAGTTCCGACTGATACCGCGAATCTGGGCTGCCATATCGGCTGCATACAGATCGGTCATCCCGGCAATAAAATCCACTACCCGAAGATAGCTGCGATAGGGCGGCCAGTCCGCCTGCGGTATGGTGTGGCCCAGCAGATCGAGAATGCGTTGGTGCTTGAAGCTGAGGTTCTGACCGGCATGCAGCTCGTTGACTGCGCCGCAGAAGGCATCCAGCAGTGTTTCCAGTGTGCTGTAGGCGCCGATTTCGTGCAGCGTCTTGCGTTTGTCCTGGAAGATGCGCTTGCGTGCCATCTGCTTGGCGTCGAGTACGCAGCGCCGGGCCGCGCCATGCATGTGCTCGACCAGATCACCCTCCAGATCGCCCGCCAACAGCGCTGGTTGCTGCTCAATGAAGGCCTCCGCAGCAGCGTTGACCAGATGTTCTATCGCCTTGCCGCGCAGAATGGCCAGCCGGCGGCGCTGGGAGTCCTGGGGGCCGAGTAGCCGATAGGTTTCCGGCAGGTCGTCACCGACCAGATCGAGCAGGACTTGCTCAACTTCAGCGTAGGCAAGCAAATCCATTTCCAGCCCGTCTTCCAGGTCAATCAGGCCATAGCAGATATCGTCAGCGGCCTCGACCAGATACACCAGGGGGTGGCGACTGAAGCGCTGATCTCCCTGGGCGGGTAGCCCGAGCTTTTCGGCAATCTGCTTGAGCAGCGGGTATTCGGCCTGATAACAGCCGAACTTGTTTTTCTTGTAGCCAAGCGTATCGGCATGCCGTGCCGTCCAGGGATACTTGAGGTAGGCGCCCAGGGTTGCGTAGGTCAGGCGCATGCCGCCTTCGGCCTGGTGGTATTCGATCTGGGTCAGCACCCTGAATCCCTGGGCATTGCCTTCGAAGTGCAGGAAGTCATTGCGCTCGGCATCACTCAAGGCATCGAGCAGACCTTGGTCGGCAGCTTGCCTGAACCAGTGGCGTATGGCGTCTTCGCCGGAATGGCCATAGGGCGGGTTGCCAATGTCATGGGCCAGACACGCGGCCTGAACGATGACACCCAGATCTGCAGGCTGGCACCATTCCGGCAACTGCCCGCGCAGCATCTCGCCGACCCGCATGCCGAGCGATCTGCCCACACAGCCAACTTCAAGGCTATGGGTCAGGCGGGTATGGATATGATCGTTGCTGGAGACCGGATGAACCTGGGTTTTCTTGCCGAGCCGGCGGAAAGCCCCAGAGAAGATGACGCGGTCGTGGTCTTTGTGGAAGGGGGTGCGGCCCAATTCCTCATCGCTGGTGAAGGTTTTACCCAGCCGCTCGCGGCACAGTAGTGTTTCCCAATCCATAGAACTCTCCATAGGCAGTGCCCTGAGTATGTTGGATGGCGGCATCGCTGCCAAGCGTGGTCGGCAGAGAAGGGCAAACAGGGTAGAATGCCGGCTTTCCAGTTTCTGTGTGCAGCCAATGATTCAGCTCAATCTTTACGGCACCCTGGGGTGCCACCTGTGTGATGCGGCTCTTGCCGAGCTGGCGCCGCTGATGACGGATGTGCAGGTCAATCAGGTAGATATCGTCGACAGCAACGAGCTGATGGAACGCTACCAGCTGCGCATTCCTGTGCTGCAGCGCGTAGATAGCGGCGCCGAACTGGATTGGCCGTTCGATCTGGCCAGCCTGATGGCTTGGCTGGGTGACAGTCTGCGTGAGGAGGGCTGAGCGATGGCGATGCGTGTTGAGCCGTTCTGGAAGCGCAAAACCCTGGAGCAGCTGGATCAGGACGAGTGGGAGTCGCTGTGCGATGGCTGCGGCCTGTGCTGCCTGCAGAAGCTGGAAGATGAAGACGAACCGCAGGCGATTTACTACACCCGCATTGCCTGCAAGCTGCTCGACCTCAAGACCTGCCGCTGCAGCGATTACCCGAACCGTCGCCAATTCGTGCCAGACTGCATTCAGCTGACGCCGGGCAAGGCGCAGGATTTTGCCTGGTTGCCACCCAGTTGCGGCTATCGCCTGGTAGCCGAAGGTGAGGACCTGCCGCCGTGGCACCATCTGGTGTGCGGTGATCGCAATGCCGTTCATAAAGCGGGAATCTCCCAGTCCGGTCAGATGCTGGCTGAGGGCAGCGTGCCGGACGACGACTGGGAAGACCACATCATTTTCCGCGTCGGCTAGTTGTCGACCTCAAATTCACGCAACTTGGTATACAGGTAGCGTACCTGGTCGTATTCGAACGGACTGTCCAGCGCGCCATAGCGGAAGGGTGTCTGGTAACGCAGATCAATCGCCCAAATGCCCCAGGTCGCCTGATAGTCGTTCATAACGTCCCGGCTGTGCATGTAGTTGACGTAATCCTCCAGCACCCAGTCTGCGGTTCGTCCGGTACCGTCGCGCAGGCTGGATGGCCCCAAAAACGGAAGAACCAGATAGGGGCCCGGTGGCACGCCCCAGACGCCGAGTGTCTGGCCGAAGTCTTCCTTCTGCCGGGGCAGTCCCATTTTTCCGGCTACATCAAATATCCCGGCCAGCCCGAAGATACTGTTGAACAGCAGGCGAGCGGTGGTCTGCCCGCTGCGCTTGAACTTACCCTGCAATAAGCTGTTTCCGAGATTAGGAATCTCACCCAGGTTATTGAAAATATTGGATACGCCAGTTCGAACTGGCCGCGGAGTGGCCCATGCATAGGTGCGTACAACGGGCAAATACACATAGCGATCGAATTGTGCGTTGAAACGATAGATGCGGCGGTTCAAGCCCTCGATTGGATCCTGCACGTTGAGTGCACGCAGGCTGGAGCGTTCAAACTGGTAGCGATTTTCGCTTTCATCGATGTCCAGCTCCAGCAGCGGGTCACTGTACAGCGGCACTGTGTCGACCGGCTCGGCGGCGAGCGTTGGCGCGCTGATCAGGCAGGCCAGCAGGGGCAGATTGAGTAACGCCTTCATTGCGAGCCTCCCTGTAGAAATTGCAGATACCGTCGGGCTACCGGCGCATAGTCCAGATTGCCCCCGTGACCACCCGAGGGGTACAGAAAGGCGCGCTCGCCAAAGGTCTGCGCAAGGAAATGGTAATCGTCGCGGGTCAGAATCAGCTCACTGGCGTTACTGACCACGGCAATCTTCGCATTGCCGTGCAGAAACGCGCTCAGGTGTCTGAGGCTGGCCTGTTCCGCCATCTGTTGCAGGTCGCCGTCGGCGTTGCGGCTTTGCCAGGCCGGCAGCAATTGGGTTTCGACATAACAGCTGAAATCGCAGAACAGCGCGCGGCGAAGATAGGGTGTGAGTGATGTGCTGACCTTCAGACGTTGATCAGCCGGAGCATAGCGCCCGCCGCCATTGATCAGGTCGCTCATGAAGTTCAGATCGGCGGCTGCGAAACGAAATACGGCGCCAATCAGCATGGCCAGCTCCGCATCGGTCAGGGCTTGCGGTGAACTCTGAATTTCCTCGAAGAGACTGGCCTGAATATCGCTGTTGCCGCGGCTGGCAAAGTGACGGGACAGTTTCTGAAAGATATGTTCGTAAAAACTGTCGTTGTCGCTGACGCCGGCAATACGGGTATAGGACAGCGCATCCAGCCGCCGAACCGAGGCATACAGATCCACTGGCGGGTTGAGCAGCAATACCCGCTGAAAATCGAACTGGCCCAGGTGCTCGTCCAGCTCGGCGACGAAGGCCGCATGCAGTGCGCCCAGGCTGAAACCGGCAAGTCGGTAGCTGGTGATTTCCAGATCGAGTTCATTGCGCGCCTTTGCCAGGGCCATGCTCATGGCGGTATGCAGATCCCGCGCATCGTCTGCAGCAATGCCCGGCATGCCGCTTCGCGAGGCGGCGGCAATAAAGTCGTGATTGGTAGGCGAGGACAGTACGATGACATGCATGCCAGCCTGCCAAAATAGCCGTTTGAGGTAATCCATGCGGCTGCTGTCGTAGCCGGAGCCGGTGCCGGCAATCAGAAAGATCAGCGGGGCGGGCTTATCGTGCCAGGCTACTCGATAGTGCAGATCGCGATACTGGGACAGTGCCGGCGGCAGGTGGCGCTCGGGCAGCACGCGAACCTTGAGGTCGACCTGCTGTACTTCTACTTCCGGGGGGACTGCAGCCTGCAGCCGTTCAGGAGTGCCTGCAACGGTTGCCATAAAGGGGTTGGACACCGGGTAGGCATAGGGCTCGGCTTGCACCGACAGAGGCAGGCAGGCAAGCAGGGCAGTGCAAAGGGCACGAATTCCGGGAAAGCGTAGCAAGCGGGTTCTCTTCCTGAGGGATTCAGGAGATTTAACCGCAAATCGGGGATAAAGTTCCGCTTTTTTCGGCTCAGACAGAAAGCGGAATCGGCAAGCGCGCCCGGCGAACATGCCGGCGGCGCTCCAGCCGATTCCAGAGTTTTTCGTGAAAGTAGAACGCCACGGTATTGATGGCCGGCTCGATCAACGCGACCGCACCACCGATCATGATGCTGCCGGTCAGCAGGTACACCACACCGAAGGCGATGGAAAAGTGCATGCAGGCGAAGGTGATGGTCTTGGTCATGGCGGTATCCCTGAACACGCTTAACAAGAATCATTAGTAGTGTTGTCAGGGTAGTCAGAGCCAAGCGATTAATGAATCGAATTTGTTTAATTGCGCTGATAGATATGAGCGATAGCTCTTGGCGAAAAAAAGCGCAGGGCAGGGCCTGCGCTTTCAGGGATGTCAATCAAAATCGAAGTCGCTAAGCTCCCTTTGCAGACGTCGCTCTTCCAGATAGTTGTCGATCAAGCGGCGCTTGGTCAGGCTACTTTTGGAAATGGGTGCGCTGTCGGTATCGGGGGTGTCATCGTCTTCGATGAACTCGTCGTCGTCCAGTTCGATATCTGATTTGGCTTGGCTCATGACTCAACTCCACGCTGAACATGTCATTTGCGCACCTTATAAACGCAGATACGAATTTGCGGAAATAGATTTTTTCAATTGAATTTGACGAAGAAACGCAGTGTGTTTTCACTGCGTTACCGGAGGCGGGATCGCGCTTGGGATTCAGTCGGATGTCTTGTGCTTGTAGTCGCACAAATCCTCTATACGACAGCTGCCGCACTGCGGCGTTCGCGCCTTGCAGACATAGCGACCGTGCAGGATCAGCCAGTGATGGGCGTCTACCAGAAACTCCTTGGGCACGTGCTTGAGAAGCTTCTTTTCGACCTCAAGCACGTTCTTGCCAGGTGCAATGCCGGTGCGATTGCTGACGCGGAAAATATGCGTGTCCACCGCCATGGTCGGCTGGCCAAAAGCGGTGTTGAGCACCACGTTGGCGGTCTTGCGGCCGACGCCGGGCAGGGCTTCGAGTGCCTCGCGTGTCTGCGGCACCTGGCTGTCGTGCTCTTCGATCAGAATCTTGCAGGCGGCAATGACGTTGCGGGCTTTGCTGTTGTACAGGCCGATGGTCTTGATGTACTCGCTCAGGCCATCGACACCCAATGCATAGATGGCTTCCGGAGTATTGGCGACCGGGAACAGTTTGTCGGTCGCCTTGTTGACGCCAACGTCGGTCGCCTGCGCCGAAAGTGTTACCGCCACCAGCAACTCGAACGGCGTGCTGAATTTCAGCTCGGTAGTCGGATGAGGATTATCCTCGCGCAGCCGGCGGAAGATTTCGTAGCGCTTTTCCTTGTTCATCGCGTCGCCTGTTTCAGCTGATGGTGCCGGTGACACGCACCCGCTTGCTGCCTGCCGCGGCCGGTTTGGCTTCACGAGCTGCGGCGCGTTCCTTGACCTTGGCGTCGATCAGATTCTTCAGGGCGATCAGCAGGCCCATGAAGACGAACGCACCGGGCGGCAGGATGACGAACAGCACGTCCTTGTAGTTGGGGAATACCACCAGCTTCCAATCTGCGGCAGTCGGGCCGAGCAGCAGGTCCATGCCGGCAAACAGCGTGCCGTGGCCGACCAGCTCGCGCAGGCCGCCCAGCACGATCAGCACCAGGGTAAAGCCCAGGCCCATCATGAAACCGTCGACCAGCGAGGGCAGCAGCGGATTCTTCGAGGCGAAAGCGTCGGCACGACCAAGGATCACGCAGTTGGTGACGATCAACGGGATAAAAATGCCGAGGATCTGGTACAGCTCATAGGTAAAGGCCTGCATCAGCAGTTCGATACAGGTGGTCAGCGCGGCGATGATCATGACGAAGGCGGGCAGGCGCACAGCGTCGGTCACGGCGCTGCGAATCAGCGACACGGCAAGGTTGGAGCCGGCCAGCACCAGGATGGTCGCCAGACCCAGACCAAGTGCGTTGACCACCGAGCTGCTGACACCCAGCAGCGGGCAGAGACCGAGCAGTTGAACCAGACCGGGGTTGTTGTGCCAAAGACCGTCAGCGGTGATCTCGGAGAGCGTCTTGGTCGCCATGGATTACTCCTCGTCCAGCTGCAGAAGGCTGGCCCGGTGTGCGTCGAAATAGGTAAGTGCCTGATAGACCGCCTTGACGACGGCCCGTGGGGTAATGGTTGCGCCGGTAAACTGGTCAAACTCGCCGCCATCCTTCTTTACCGCCCATTGTTCGGGCACCGGCATGCTCAGACTCTTGCCGTTGAAGTCCAGCACCCACTGGCTTTTTGCGGTCTCAATCTTGTCTCCCAGACCGGGGGTTTCACGGTGATTGACACTGCGCACCCCGGCGATACTGCCATCGGCATTGATGCCGACCAGCAGGTCAATGCGGCCGCTGTAGCCGTCAGGGGCGACGACCGGCAGGATCACGGCGCTGACAGCGCCGTCGTTGCGTGCGCGGTAGGCATCTTTCGCACCGGTCAGACTCAGGTACTGACGGTCGTCGATGGCAAAATTGTCGGCCAGCAGATCGTTGTCGTGCCGGTCGTGGGGAATGATCTCGTTCAGCGCGCTGAGCTGAACCCGGCGCTGGGCTTCGTCAATGCGCTCCGCTGTGCCTTGCTGGGTGACCGCAATCATGCCCACGGTCGCCATGGCGAACAGGCCCAGAATCAGGCTGTTGCGCAGGATCGAACTGCTGGTGCTGGTAGGATTTTCCATGGCTCAGTCCGTCTTGCCCATACCGCGCTTGGCCTTGCTGTGGCCATAGGTGCGCGGCGTGCTGTAGTAGTCAATGGTCGGTGCGGCCAGATTCATCAGCAACACCGCAAAGGCCACCGCGTCGGGGTAGCCGCCCCAGGCGCGAATCACGTAGACCAGAATACCCACGCCGGCACCGAAGATCAGGCGACCTTGCTTGCTGGTGGCACCGGAAACCGGATCGGTGATGATGAAGAAAGCGCCGAGCATGGTGGCACCGCTGAACAGGTGGAACAGCGGCGAGCCGTTTGAGTCCGATCCGCTGCCATTCCAGAACAGCAGGCTCATCACCGCCAGTGCCGCCAGCATGCCAACCGGGGCATGCCAGCTGTAAACGCGCTTGTAGAGCAGTACCAGCCCACCGAGCAGGTAGGCAAGGTTGACCCACTCCCAGCCGTAACCGGCAAACTGGCCGAACGCGGGGCTGGCGGCCTGCAACTCGGTCATGGTCAGACTGTTGTTGGTCTTGACCACATCCAGCGCGGTAGCCAGCGTCCAGCCGTCGATCTCGCTGCTGACCGGCAGGAAGATTCTGCTCAGGGCGTCCAGTAGACCAAGGGTGGCGTGAACGTCGGGCACCACTGCTTCAATGCCGCGCCAGGCCGGCCAGCTGGTCATCTCTACCGGGAAGGAGATCAGCACTACCACGTAGCCCAGCATCGCCGGGTTGAACGGGTTCTGACCCAGGCCGCCATAGAGCTGCTTGCCAAAAACGATCGCGAAACTGACCGCAATCAGAGTTAGCCACCAGGGGGCATAGGGCGGCAGCGCCAAGGCCAGCAGCCAGGCGGTTACCAGCGCACTGCCGTCACGCAGGTAAAACCCGATCGGTCGCTTGCGAATCGCCAGGACGAGTGATTCGACCAGCAGGGCGACTGCGCTGGCGTAGAGGATGTTGATCAGGGTGCCGAAACCGTAGAACCAGGTCAGCACCAGGATGCCGGGCAGCGTCGCACCCAGTACCCAGAGCATGATGGTCTGGGTGTGGTTGTTGCCCTTGGCGTGTGGCGAAGTCATGCGAACCAGCGCCATCAGTTGGTCTCCTTGCTGGCCATATAGTCGGCGAAGGCCTTGGCGGCGATGTCGAGCGCTGCCCGGCGGGTGGCCAGTTCCTGTTCAGCGGCTGCGGTATCAGCCCCCGCTTCGGTCGCGTCTTTGAGCTCACGTTCGGCGCGCTTGAAGTCGGCCTTGGTGGTGGCCAGATTGGTTTTCAGCTCACGCAGTTGCTCATCAACGGGCTTCTTGTCGACACGCTGGCGTTCTGGAGGCGGAATGGGGCTGCTGTTTTCCGCTTCATGCAGTGCTTTCTCAGCCGCACTGAGTGCCTGCTGCCGGGTTGCGAGCTGCGCTTGCAGGTCAGCATCCTCCGGCGACTCTGCGAGCGCGCGTTCGGTCTTCCTGGTGGCAGCGCGGGCCATGGCCAGATCGAGCTTGGCTTGCTTGAGCTTCTCATCGACCGGCTTTTTTGCCGCCGCAGTCGCCGGTACGCGTGCTTCGGCTGCCTCTGCCTGCTCGCGCAATTTGGCAATTTCGGCTTGCTGTTCGTCGCTGGGGCTGTCGCCAGCCGCACGTTCGGCCTTTTTGAGCGCGGCGCGCAGCATGGCGGCTTCGATCTTCAGTTTCTTGGCGTCGTCTTCACCGGCTGCCTGTGGCGCGGGCGCGGCTGGCTGGCTGCTGACTTCACCCTGAGCTTTGTCGAAGGCCTCCTGCGCCTCGCGCGCAGCCTGTTCCAGCTGCGGGATCTGCGCCTGCAGGTCTGCATTATCCGGGTTGGCAGTCAGCTGCTTCTGGGCCTTTTTCAGCGCCATCTGGGCGGTTGCCGCAGCGATCTTCAGCTGCTTCTGCTCCGGCGTCAGGCCGCCGGCCTTCGGCGCAGGCGCGTCGGCAGCAGGCACTGCGTCGTCGGGATCGGCCTGTTTGGCCGCTTCTGCTTCTTTGGCGGCCTTGAGGCGGGCGGCTTTTTCGGCACGGGCGATACGGTCGCGTTCCTTCTGCTCGGCCTCGCGCTGCAGGCGTTCCTGGCGGTGCTCGAAGCGTTGACGTGAGTGGTCGGCCTTGTGCTGCTGAAGGTCGAGTGCGCGAATCTCTGACTTGGCCGCGCGGTAGTACTGCACCAGCGGAATACTGCTGGGGCAGACGTATGAGCAGGCGCCGCATTCGATACAGTCAAACAGGTTCTGGCGCTTGAGCTGATCGTAATCCTTGCCCAGGGCAAAGAAGTGCAGCTGTTGCGGCAGCAGGCTGGCCGGACAGGCTTCAGCACACAAGCCACAGCGGATGCACGGCTGGGCGGGTGGCGGTGGCGGCAGTTCAGCCTTGCTACCGGCCAGCAGGCAGTTGGTGGTCTTGACGATGGGCGCGTCCATGCTCTGCAGGGTAAAGCCCATCATCGGCCCGCCCATGACCAGTCGATAGAGTTTTTCGGGCTGCAGGCCGGCAAAGGTCAGCAGGTCACGTATCGGCGTACCGATTAGCGCTTCAACATTGGTCGGGTGGCTCAGGGCATCGCCGGTCAGAGTGGTGATGCGCTTGATCAGTGGCTGGCCCAGAACTACCGCGTCGTGGATCGCCAGCAAGGTGCCGACGTTCTGGCAGACCATGCCGAGATCGGCTGGCAGGCCGCCACTGGGTACTTCCTTGCCGGTCAGGATCTGGATCAGCTGCTTTTCACCGCCGGACGGGTACTTGGTGGGAAAGACCACGACCTGCATGGGGCGCTCGCCAACGGCGGCGCGCATGGCTTCGATCGCTTCGGGCTTGTTGTCCTCGATGCCGATCAGAACCTGCTCCGGGCGCAGGATGTGCATCAGCACTTCGATGCCGCTGACGATCTGCTCGGCGCGGTAACGCATGGCGCTGTCGTCAGCGGTGATGTAGGGCTCGCACTCGGTGCCGTTGATAATCAGCGTGTGGATCTTCTGCTCGGGGCGTGCCTTGAGCTTTACGGCGGTCGGGAACCCGGCGCCGCCCAGGCCGCTGATACCGGCCGCGCGGATGATGTCGAGCAGCGCAGCGGGCTCAAGTGCCCGGAAGTCGCTGATCGGGTCCAGTTCGCACCAGCGGTCTTCACCGTCAGCCTCAATGCGGATGGCCCATTCTTCGAGCCCGGAGGCGTGCGGATAGGGTGCGGGGCCAATGGCGGTGACGGTGCCGGATGTCGGCGCGTGCAGCGGGCAACTGACAAAGCCGCTGGCCTCTGCGATCAACTGGCCCTTGAGTACCTTCTCGCCAACGGCGACGCAGGGCTCGGCGCGGGCGCCAATGTGCTGCTGTAGCGGCACGATCAGCTCGCGCGGCAGCGGCGGGGTTTCGATGCCATGGCCGAGCGATTGCAGCTTGTTTTCTTGCGGGTGAATGCCGCCGGGGATGTCCCAGATTCGAATAGGGCTGGCTGCGGTCATCAGGCGGCCCCTCGGCTGGCGTCGGTAGCAATCAGGGCTGAACTGGGCAGCGGAAAATCCCACTTCCAGTTCTGCGGTGTGGTCGGCAGAGGCAGCATGTCGATACAGTCAACCGGGCAGGGTTCTACACAAAGGTCGCAGCCGGTGCACTCGTCAACAATCACGGTGTGCATCTGTTTGGCTGCACCAAGAATGGCATCGACCGGGCAGGCCTGAATGCACTTGGTGCAGCCGATGCATTCGGCCTCGCGGATATAGGCAACCATGCGCGGCTTTTCTTCGCCGTGCTCGGCGTCCAGCGGCAGCGCCTCGACATCAAGCAGGTCAGCCAGCGCCTGAATGGTGGATTCGCCGCCGGGCGGGCACTTGTTGATCGGCTCGCCATTGGCAATGCCTTCGGCGTAGGGGCGGCAACCCGGGTGGCCGCACTGGCCGCATTGGGTTTGCGGCAGCAGGTTGTTGATCTGGTCAACGATGGGGTCGCCGTCAACCTTGAAGCGAACAGCAGCAAAGCCGAGCACGGCACCGAAAATCAGCGCCAGCCCCAGCAGGACGACAATGGCAGTAATGATCATCGACATGCTTACAACCTTATCAAGCCGGTGAAGCCCATGAATGCCAGCGACATCAGGCCCGCGGTGATCATGCCGATGGCGGCGCCGCGGAACGGCGTCGGGACGTCGGCAATGGCGATGCGCTCACGCAGACCGGCGAACAGGATCAGGATCAGCGAGAAGCCGATAGCCGCGCCCAGGCCGTAGGTGGCGGATTTCATGAAGGTCTGTTCGGCGCGGTTGGTGTTCAGCAGGGCGACGCCCAGTACCGCGCAGTTGGTGGTAATCAGCGGCAGGAAGATACCCAGCACCCGGTACAGCAGCGGGCTGGTCTTGTGGACCACCATTTCGGTGAACTGCACGACTACCGCGATCACCAGAATAAACGAAATGGTACGCAGAAACTGCAGATCCAGCGGCACCAGAATGTACTGGAAGGTCAGATAACTGAGGATCGAGGCCAGCGTGAGCACGAAGGTGGTCGCGGCGGACATGCCGATCGCGGTTTCCAGCTTCCCGGAAACACCCATGAACGGACACAGC
The DNA here is from genome assembly GCF_027474385.1 of Halopseudomonas sp. MFKK-1. Lineage (NCBI taxonomy): Bacteria > Pseudomonadati > Pseudomonadota > Gammaproteobacteria > Pseudomonadales > Pseudomonadaceae > Halopseudomonas > Halopseudomonas sp. MFKK-1. The sequence continues at coordinate 3,096,238 of NZ_CP114836.1, read as the reverse complement.
CCGAGGAACTGCACCAGAACGAAGTTGTTGACCAGTATGGTACTGACCAGAATAAGGGCAAATTCAGCCATGTAACCCAACCCCATGTGTGGCCGGCGTTGTGCAGCTCTTCTGGCTGCTCGGCCGGTCCCGGCTAATCGGGCGGCACAGCCGCCCGGCGATTGCTCTACCGCTTACTTGACCCGCTGGCCCGGCTTGGCGCCCTGATCCGGGCTGAGCAGGAAGATCTCTTCACCGCCCGGGCCTGCCGCAAGGACCATGCCTTCGGAAACGCCGAACTTCATCTTGCGCGGTGCCAGGTTGGCAACATAGAGCGTCAGGCGGCCTTCCAACTTGCTCGGATCCGGGTAGGCGCTCTTGATGCCGGAGAATACGTTGCGTTTGGCATCGCCGATATCAAGGCTCAGGCGCAGTAGTTTGTCGGCACCTTCAACGAACTCGCACTTCTCGATCAACGCCACGCGCAGGTCGACGGCGGCAAAGGCGTCGAAGTTGATTTCCTCGGCCAGCGGCTCCTTGACCAGCTCGCCGTTACCCGCCGGGGCTGTGCTCTCGGCTGCGGCCAGATCTTCCCTGGAGGCATCGATCATGGCGTCGATCTTCGCCGGCTCGATACGGGCCAGCAGCGGCTTGAACGCGTTCAGCTGATGGTTGGTCAGCAGCGCCTTGTGATCGTCCCAGCGCAGTGGCGCAACATTGAGGAATGCCTCTGCGTCGGCCGCCAGCGTCGGCAACACCGGCTTGAGGAAGATCACCAGCTGGCGGAACAGGTTGATGCCCAGGGCGCAGATGGCCTGGACCTCGTCCTGTTTGCCTTCCTGCTTGTTCAGCGCCCACGGTGCCTTGTCGGCAATCCAGGCGTTAGCCTTGTCGGCCAGCGCCATGATTTCGCGCATGGCGCGGGAGAAATCACGCTTCTCGTAGGCGTCGGCAATGCTCGGTGCCGCGTCGACAAAGGCGCTGCTCAGCTCCGGAGCCGGGTTGGCCTCGACCATGACGCCGCCGTTGCCCTTGTGAATGAAGCCGGCACAGCGGCTGGCGATGTTGACTACCTTGCCGACCAGGTCCGAGTTGACCTTCTGCACGAAGTCTTCCAGGTTCAGGTCGAGGTCTTCCACGCCACGGCCGAGTTTTGCCGCGTAGTAGTAGCGCAGATACTCGGGGTTCAGGTGATCCAGATAGGTGCGCGCCTTGATAAAGGTGCCGCGCGACTTGGACATCTTCTGGCCGTTGACCGTCAGGTAGCCGTGTACGTTGACCGCAGTCGGCTTGCGGAAGCCTGCACCTTCCAGCATCGCCGGCCAGAACAGGGTGTGGAAGTTGACGATATCCTTGCCGATGAAGTGGTACAGCTCGGCGCTGGAGTCCGCATTCCAGAAACCATCGAAGCTCAGCTCGGGGCGGCGGCTGCAGAGGTTCTTGAAGCTGGCCATGTAACCGATTGGTGCGTCCAGCCAGACGTAGAAGTACTTGCCGGGCTCGCCTGGAATCTCGAAGCCGAAGTAGGGCGCGTCACGGCTGATGTCCCATTCCTGCAGGCCGCTGTCGAGCCATTCGGCGATCTTGTTGGCGACCGCGTCCTGCAGGGCACCGCTGCGGGTCCACTGCTTGAGCATGTCGGTGAAGTCCTGCAGGCGGAAGAAGAAATGCTTGGAGTCCTTCAGTACCGGGGTAGCGCCGGAAATGGCCGAGCGCGGGTCTTTCAGTTCGGTCGGCTCGTAGGTGGCACCGCATTTTTCGCAGTTGTCGCCGTACTGATCCTCAGCCGCGCACTTGGGACAGGTGCCCTTGATGAACCGGTCAGCCAGGAACATGCCCTTTTCCGGATCGTAGTACTGGGTCACCGAGCGGGTGCTGATGTGGCCAGCCTCTTTCAGCCGGGTGTAAATCAGTTCGGACAGCTCCCGGTTCTCCTCCGAGTGGGTGGAGTAGAAGTTGTCGAAGTTGACCAGAAAGTCCGCGAAGTCGGCCGAGTGCTCGGCGTGGACGTTGGCGATCAGCTGTTCGGAGGTGATGCCTTCCTTCTCGGCGCGCAGCATGATGGCGGAGCCATGCGCGTCGTCAGCACAGACGTACACGGCCTGGTGACCGCGCAGCTTCTGGAAGCGAACCCAAATGTCGGTCTGAATGTACTCCAGCATGTGCCCAAGGTGGATTGAACCATTGGCATAGGGCAGGGCGCTGGTAACGAGGATCTGACGAGTCGCGGCGATATCGGACATGGGCGTTTGGGATACTTTGCGGTTGAACGTGAAAGGGCTGGGATGATAGCAGAAGGGGCGCAGTGAAGGGAGTCTTGGCACGAACCCGGCAGCGCCTGCGCGGACTGCTGCGGCGTAATTTGCCGTTGCAACTGTATCTTGCCGAGACGATTGGCACCGGCGTATAAGGGCGCCTGCAAGGAGGCACCATGCCAAATACACCCGTTTCACCTTCTCCCGAGTATCCACGTGCTGGCCGCCGCGAATGGCTGGGCCTTGCGGTACTTGTACTTCCCACGTTGCTGCTGGCACTGGATATGACAGTGCTGCATCTGGCGGCTCCCCACCTGAGTGCCGATCTGGAGCCGTCCAGTTCCGAGCTGCTATGGATCCTCGATATTTACGGTTTCATGGTGGCAGGTTTCCTGATCACCATGGGAACACTGGGTGACCGGATCGGCCGGCGTCGCCTGTTGCTCATTGGCGCCACGGCGTTCGGACTGGCCTCCCTGGCTGCAGCCTTTGCCCATAGTTCAATGATGCTGATTGCCACCCGTGCGCTGCTCGGTGTTGCCGGGGCGACGCTGATGCCATCAACCCTTGCCCTCATTCGCAACATGTTTCACGTCGAGCACGAACGCACCCTGGCGATAACCATCTGGATGACCGGCTTTATTGTCGGCAGTGCTATCGGCCCGCTGGTTGGCGGCGTCATGCTGGCGTTCTTCTGGTGGGGCTCGGTGTTTCTGCTGGCTGTACCAGTAATGGTGCTGTTGCTGCTGGTCGGTCCCTGGCTGTTGCCGGAGTTTCGTGACGAGCAGGCCGGGCGTCTGGATCTGACCAGCGCGTTGCTGTGCATCTGTGCGGTGTTGTTGTTGATTTTTGGCATCAAGGACAGCGCCCGTGATGGACTCAATCTGCTGGCCAGCAGCGCTCTGCTGGCCGGTTTGCTGGTTGGCACCCTGTTTGTTCGCCGTCAGCGTCGGCTTGCCGAGCCGATGTTCGACCTCGCGCTGTTTCGTCAACCCGCGTTCAGTGTGTCCGTCGCGGCAATGATGCTGTGCATTCTGGCGTTGTCCGGGGCCTGGCTGCTGATTTTCCAGTATCTGCAGGGGGCACTGGGCATGACGCCGCTGCAGGCAGGGCTGGTCATGCTGCCGTCGGCGCTGTTGCAGACCGCAGCATCCCTGCTGGTGCCGCGCATGGCCCGCTGGCTTGCTCCGCGGGTGCTGATCAGTGGTGGCTTGCTGGTTGCTGTTGCCGGGTTTGTTGCGTTGCTGCTGATCGGCCGCTATCCCGGACCGGGACTGATGGTGCTGGCCACGGTGTTACTGGGCATCGGTATCATGCCGATGATGATTCTGGGGACCGATCTGGTGATCGGCTCGGCACCACCGGAGAAAACCGGCGCGGCTGCAGCAACCTCCGAAACCGCAACCGAGATGGGCATGGCGCTGGGTATCGCGGTGATCGGCAGCATTGGTGCGGCCGTATATCGTTACCGCATGCTGGAGTTGATGCCGCCTGGATTGAGCGACCACCAGCTTGAAGTCGCCAGCGATACGGTTGGCGGCGCGCTCGGGCTGGCCTCCCATTTGCCGGACGCGCTGGCCGCGACGGTCATGTCTGCCGTGCAGGTCAGCTTCACCCAGGCACTGCAGACCAACGCATTGATAGGCGCCGTGGTAATGCTGGGCGCTGCGTGGTTGACGGGGCGTTATCTCGCGGCAGTAAGGCCCGGTCACTGAGCCTGTTGCGCAGGTAGCTGCGCAGCAGGCCGGTGGAAATTGCCCAATTTCAGGATTGGAGCGCGGCCCTGATTCGAGAACCGTTGTGAGGTTTGCTTCATAAGGTAATGATATAAATCGATTTAAATTACCTGGCGTGGCTTTTGTAGGTGTTCCTGAACCCGGCATCTCCGGGATCACTGACACACGCAAGGAGCACAGATGCCAACCCCAGCCTATCTCACCATTGAAGGCACCAAGCAGGGCCTGATCACCGCTGGCACGTTCACTGAAGATTCGGTCGGTAACATTTTTCAGGAAGGGCACGAAGATCAGGTGCTGGTGCAGGGCTTCAATCATCAGGTCATTATTCCGCGCGACCCGCAGTCGGGTCAGCCGACGGGGCAACGGGTGCACAAACCGCTGATGATTACCAAGGTGTTCGACAAGTCCTCACCGCTTATTTTCAGCGCCCTTACCTCGGGTGAACGGCTGTCTCGCTGCCGTCTAGAGTGGTATCGCACCTCGGCTACCGGCACCCAGGAGCACTATTTCACCATCGAACTGCAGGATGCAATCATCGTGGATGTGCAGTCGCACATGCCTAACTGCCAGGATCCGAGCAAAGCCCAGTTCACTCACCTTGAGGATGTTTATTTCACCTATCGCAAGATTGTCTGGACGCATGAGGTGTCCGGTACGTCGGGGTCGGACGACTGGCGTAGCCCTCTCGCGGCGTGAATCCAGGCTGCCGCCTCTTCTGAAACGGGGGAGGCGGTATTGGCGAGACAAACTCCCATCTTGTCTGCCTTCTGTGACGCTGGCAGTATCCGTTGCAGGAAGAATGAACAATAAACCCGGGAGCCCCAATGAAATCTGCCTCAGCCTATCGCCTGTATGGTGCCTCGCATTCGCTGTATACCGGCAAGGCCCGTTGTTATCTGCGTAACCAGGGGCTGCCCTATATCGAGATACCAACCTGGCATCCCGACTTCGCAAACCGCATCCTGCCGCAAATAGGCAGAGGCATTATCCCGGTGCTGGAAACGCCTGATGGCGCGGTGATTCAGGACACCATTGATATCATCGATCATCTGGAGGCGCAGGGCGTGCCATGGCCGGCCTACCCGCAAACACCGCTGCAGCGCATTGTTGCGATTATCATCGAGTACTACGGTGGTCAGGCGATGCTCAAGCATGCGATGCACTATCGCTGGTCCTATCGGGCAGAGCAGGAGGCATTCCTGCGTTGTGCCTTTACGCTCGGTTCCGGGCCGAAAATGGCCGAGCAGATCATGGGGCGGATGAACTCATACCTGCCAAGACTGGGCGTCAACGCCGAAAGCATTCCGTTGATTGAAGCGTCGTTTCTGCAGCTGCTTGATCGCCTGGAGCGGCACTTTGCCGAATGGCCGTATCTGCTGGGCACACAACCGTCGATCGCCGATTACGGCCTGATCGGGCCTATGTTTGCGCACCTTGGCCGTGATCCGGTGCCGCTGGCCATCATGCAGCAGCGCGCTCCCAGAGTTCATCGCTGGGTCGAACGCATGACGGCGCCGGGGCTCGATGTCGTCGAGTATGCGCAAGCCGAACCGGGGTTTCCCGCCGGTGATGCATTACCGCCCACTCTGATCCCGGTGCTTGTACATATTGCCGAGGACATCTTCCCTGAGCTGACCGACAAACTGGCATACCTTGACGCCTGGGTTGCCGAACTGAAACCGGCCAGTGGCACGCCGGTGACGGAGAAGCCGCAGATCCGGCAAGTCGGCATGGTGCAAACCTGCTTTCGCGGGGCGCCGATAGAGGTCGGTGTAGAGCCATATCTGCTGTATGTACTGCAACGCGCGTCCGATACCTTGCGGGCACTGCCCTTAGCCGAACGCGGCGCTGTTCAGGCGCAGCTGGCGGAGCTGGGGCTGGCAGATGCGGTGAGTCTTGGTCGCGCCTGGAGGGTAGGGCGGCGACGTAATATCGAGGTTTGGGAAGTGCCAGCGACAGTCTAGTGTGCTGTCGCCAGCCGATTGCGCACGCCGCGCAGTCGGCGCGGCTCGGGGTTTGCTTCGCGCCATTCCAGATAGGCGCTATCCAGCGCCTCGGCGATTTCCTCAGCCTGCGGATTGCGCTTTGAAATCACGTATACCAGTGGCCATTCATCCAGTTGATCACAGCGCGCACCATGCAGTGGATAGTCAGCCAGTGCTTCCTGCATCGGGTGGCCATAGCTGATCAGGTATTGAGCGCGGCCGCGCAGCAGAATTTCCATCGCTGCGGTGTGGTCCGGAGCAACAATCGGGTGGTAATGGTTTTCAGAGATCACCCGGTTGAGCTGCTCGCGATAGGTGTAACCGCGAATCAGCACCAGATCGTGGTTGGCAAGGTCCTGGTAGTGGCTGATCCGCGGCGTGCCCTGCAGTGCGAATGCGCAGAGTTTTACTCGCACTCCCAGAGAGCTGGATTCAACAGTGAAGTCCTGCAGGGCAGGCACCTGCGGTGAGCCGGGCCATAAGTCAATGTCGCCAGTGTCCAGGCTGCGGTAGATCCGATTGATCGGATAGGACTTCCAATCCACCCGATACCCGCTTGCCGCGGCCAACTCGTTGGTCAGCTCAATGATTGCCCCCCGAGCATGCCCCTGTTCGTCGGTGTAGGCAATCGGCGGGAATTGGATGTAACCCGCTGTCAATACCGGCAAGTCCTGGTCATTAGCAATGGCAGAGGTCGTAGGAGCGAGCAGCAGACTGGCGACAGCAATACGCATCCACAGACCGGGCGTTTTATGCATGTTCATTTTTATTGTCTTTTGTTGTCACAAACGCGCAGGTGTTGATGAAAGGTAACCAGTGAGGGCGCCACAGTCCAGTGATTAGCCCGAATGGGTTAGACGGCAGGCAGGGGGACATTGATAGCCCGGCAGTGTGAGCGCACCACCGGGCGTGCAGTCAGACAAGCGGCTTTACCGAGTCGAGGATAGAACTGAGGTACGGCTTGTTGGCGTCGATTTCAGCGCGACTCAGGCCGTTCATCTCGTAGGGGAACACCAGCCAGTCTTCGGTGGTGTGCAGGCAGAAGTCAGGTTGCAAGTCTGTTTTTGCGGCGCCGGCACGCTTATAAAGCGTTGCAATGCGGGTGTCGATTGGCATGTTGCGCTTGAGCTGGCCTTTCAGCTTGCCGATTACGGCTTGAACGCTGTGCCCGGTACCAAATGCATCATCAACGATCAGTAGGCGGTCTTCCCTGTTCAGGTTGTCGAGCAGATAGTGGGTGCCATGTACGCGGATTTCCGCTTCCGGTGCGGCGACCATCGCGTCGTAATGGTCCATGCCGCGGTAGGAGGTGCGCAGCGCAATGTGGTCGGTTTTTACCCCGAGCGTCTGCAGGCATTCCTGTACGTAGATGCCGACGGTGCTGCCACCGCGCCAGAGGCCAACGATGAAGTTGGGGCGAAAGCCGCTCTCAAATACCTGGACGCCCAGGCGAAAGGCGTCTTCGATGAGCTGGTTTTCATCAAGGAAACGGCGATTGCGCGGCCTTTGTTGCGTGGAATTGGATTGGTTCATGGCTTGCAAGGCGGCTCCCTCTGGTGTGATCATGTCGCGATTCTGGAGAAGCTTACGGTCTTATGGCTGATAAACAATACCTTAGCGCACAAAGTCTGCTCGAAGACGCGTTCAGTCTGGCCGCGCAGATCCTCAATTCCGGCTTTCGTCCGACCTTCATGATAGCGGTCTGGCGAGGTGGCGTGCCTATGGGTATCGCTGTCCAGGAGTTCCTCGACTATCACGGCGTTCATACCGACAACATCGCGATTCGCACATCCTCCTATCATGGCATTGATCAGCAGAGCAAAGAGGTCCGGGTTCACGGCCTCAACTACCTGGTCAAGCATGTGACCCACGAGGATTCTTTGCTGATCGTTGATGACTTGTTTGATACCGGGCGCTCGCTCGAAGCGATAATCAACGAGCTGCGTAACAAGGCACGTTTGAACACGCCCAATGATATCCGTGTTGCTGTTCCGTACTACAAACCCAGCCGCAATGAGCTGGACTGGGAGCCGCATTACTATCTGCACAGCACTGACGCCTGGCTCAAGTACCCGCACTCGCTGGAAGGCTTGAGTGCTGAAGAGATCAAGACTAACCGTCCTGCCCTGTACGAAATTCTCCAGCCGCATCTGTCCTCGCTCTGAGGAACCTGTAACCAGCCGTCGCCGGCCCCATGGCGGCGCGGCTGATACATAGCCCAAAACATCTTCTTGTTGCCTGTCTCCGGGTGCCGCGTAGCCCGGTGGCACGGTTTTGCCTGACCTTTTGCTCTGGCTTGTATATATTGCGTATAACTTTTGATAGCTTTTGTGTGTAGTGGCACTAGCACTCCCTGCCAAGACGCTCACCTAAAAATGCATCATAGTGCTTTGTAATTGTTATTTTTTCGCAAATTAATCGATTCCTGTTTATTTCTCATCCGCAGAGCCTTCTTGCATGTTTAACAGAAAACTTAAATATTTGTACAAGAATCAGAGCCGCGATCTGGCAGAGCAAAAAGCGCAAATCAGCGCATTGAAAACCCACATGGCTTGCCTTGAATGCACGCCGGATGGCCAGATTATTGATGCAAATACGGCAATGCTGACGTTACTGGGCTACTCCCGCGAACGTTTGATTGGTCAGTCACACGACCATTTGTGCGACGCCAAGGAGCGGTCTGACGGCGCGAGGCATGCGTTCTGGACTGCTCTGGCACAGGGCAGGTCCGGCGCCGGGACCTACCGTCGACTGGGCGCCGGCGGCCAGCCCCTCTGGCTCGAAGCCACCTATGTTCCGGTGCCGGATGCGAGCGGCACAATCAGCAAGATCGTTATGCTGGCAAGTGATGTGACGGCCGAACACGCAGCCCGACTGGAGCAGAAGGCGTTATTGACTGCGCTGGACAAGTCGCTGGCGGTGATCGAATTTTCCCCAAATGGCGAGATCATCACCGCCAACCGCAACTTCCTGTCGGCAGTGGGTTATTCGCTGCAACAGATCATTGGAAAGCACCACCGGATGTTCTGCAATGAGGCGTTTATTCGTCAGCATCCGGAGTTCTGGGCGGAACTGGGGCGTGGCGAGTTCAAGTCGGGGCAGTTTGACCGGCTGGACAGTCAGGGCCGGACTATCTGGCTGGAAGCGACCTACAACCCCATTGTGGATGACCAGGGTAATGTCCTGAAGGTGGTCAAGTTTGCCACCGATATCACCGACAGGATCGAGCAGGCTCAGGCCGTACGTCAGGCAGCAGAGGTTGCGAACAGTACCTCCGAGGAAACAGCCGCCATCGCGCAGCAGGGGATGGCATCGCTGCAGGCGGCTGTTGATACCTCGGCACGCATCGCCGCTCAGATGGCAGATGCCAGCGAGTTGATTGCGCACCTCAACGCGCAGTCCAAAAATATCGAAGAGATCGTGGCAACCATTTCGGCCATTGCCGACCAGACCAATCTCCTTGCGCTGAATGCCGCAATCGAGGCAGCTCGCGCTGGTGAGCAGGGGCGTGGTTTTGCGGTTGTGGCTGATGAAGTGCGTCAGCTGGCTGCGCGTACGAGCAAGTCCACTGCGGAAATTGCCGAGGTTGTTCAGCGTAATCGTGATCTGACTCGCAAGGTAACCGACACGATCGGCTCGGCAAGTATGACCGCAGAGGAAGGAAACGGGCGCATACAACAGGTCAGCTCAATCATGCAGGAAATCCGTCAGGGCGCCGAAAACGTCTGTCATACTACATCGGGCTTGTTAAACGCCCCTTAATAGCCATCCCGACAGGCCTGGCGCCGCAGTAGCAAGGTTGCTGATAAAGGCGCGAACGCACAGCTCTATCCGTGTCCGGTCTTGAAGTGACCGATAAGGCGTTCCAGTTGCTGCGCCGAGTCAGTCAGCTTTCGGGTGTTGAGCGCGGTGTCCTGCAGCTCGCTCAGCACCTTGTCGCCCAAGTTACTGAGCTGGCTCAGGCTTGCTGAGATCTCGGTACTGGTCCTTGATTGCTGTTCGGCAGCAGCAGCCACCTGGCTGGTCATATCGGTGATGGTATCGACCGATACAGCAATGGATTTCAGCGCAGAACGCGAGTTCTCGACCTGTTGTTGCATGTTTTCGGACTGCCGGTGACTGCTCTGCATAGAGCTGACGGCTTTGGCGGTGACGGCCTGCAATGAGTCGATGATGCTGCGAATCTCGTCGGTTGATGCCTGTGTTCTGCTGGCGAGCGTGCGCACCTCGTCTGCTACCACGGCAAAGCCCCGTCCCTGTTCACCAGCGCGTGCCGCCTCGATTGCCGCGTTGAGGGCCAGCAAGTTGGTTTGTTCTGCAACGGAGCGTATCACTTCAAGCACCGAGTCAATGGTATTCGATTGCGCGTTCAATTCATCCACGGCCGCACCGGCCTGGGCGAGATCGCCGGCAAGCATGCGCATGCTCTGCGAGGTGGTATCTGCCGTGCGTTGACTGTCCGCGGCGTGGCCGCTGGCTTGTCTGGCAGCCTCTGCGGAGTCCGACATGCGCTGAGCGACCTCGTCGGAGGTGGCGCTCATTTCCTCAACCGCCGATGCAATGGTGTCAAGTTCGCTGTTCTGCTGGTTATAAGAGGCCTCCGCCTTGCCCATTGCAAGGCCAACTTCATTGGAGATACGACGGTTGTTTGCTACCACCTCACGGAATTCGTCTATGACCTGCGCCAGCTTGTCGGTAAAGGCATTGAACCCTGCCGCCAGTTCGCTGATTTCATCAAAGCCGCTGGCGTCCAAGCGGCGTGACAAGTCTCCGTCGCCGGTTGCAATGTCGTTCATTGCCGCCACTGCCTGGGCGAGTGGGCGGTTGACACTCAGGGCGATCAGGAGGTTGACACCCACCAGCAACATCAGACCCAGCGCTGCAACCATAAGTTTGGGCAGCATATCGGCCCAGAAGGTCTCACTGATATCGTCAAGATAGATGCCCGACCCAAGGATCCAGCCCCAGGGTTCAAAGCCGGCGACGTAGGAGATTTTCGGTACTGGATCAGTAACGCCGGGTTTGGGCCACATATAGTCGACAAAGCCGGCTGATTGCGTGTTCACCACCGCAACCATTTCCCGAAACAGGTATTTTCCATCGGGGTCCTGGATGTCGGCGACGCTGTTACCTACCAGCTGCGTGCTGAAGGGATGCATGATCATCCGCAGGTCATCGGAATGTATCCAGAAATACTCATTGCCGTCGTAACGCATCCCTTGCAGAACGGCGGCGGCCTGCTGCTGCGCCTGTTGTTCGGTCAGCTCGCCGCCCAGTTGCCGTTGATGGAAATACTGGAGGACGCCCAGCCCGGACTCAACAAGGTGCTGGGTTTTTATTGCCCGACCATCAAGCAGCGTCTTGTGGTAGTCAACTGCGAAGGCCGTCACCAGCCCGAGCACTATGATCAACACCAGCAAGGTCACAGTAACCAGGCGTTGAAGTATGGAGAAACGGCGAAGCAGGTTCATAGCCAAAGCCCCCTGCGAGATGCGATTGGCACAACGGTGACGTTCAGGTGTGGCTTAACGATATTGCGTTCGTTTCTGTCAGCGTAGCAGTTGCCGGAGGAAACAGGGCAACGGAGTGGTGGGAAGGGCTAAAGCACTGGAAGGTGTGGTTGCCTAGTGTCAGCGCAGGTTGGGAAAGGAGCAGCAAAGGGCTGGCCAGCGACATCGGCCGTGCCTGCGCAGTTAATTGCTTTTCTCAATAAATCAAATAGATCTAATTCGTTTTTAGTATCGTGCGATATGACTCATGATGCCTCCCATGTTCGAAACAGCAAGCAAAGGAGCTACACCATGAGCATGATCAAACGCATCATCAGCCGTCGTGATTCAGTCCGTCCTGTTCAGGTTGCGCAAGCGCATCCGAACTTCTGGATGTACCAGTAACGGCATCAGGCCGCGCCGGACGCATCCAGTTCGGCGAGGGCCTCGGGGTTACTCTTGAAAGCCTTGGCGAAGACCTCGCGGTTGCGCGCCATGTAGATACTGATTTCTTCAGCCAGTTGCTCTCCCAGTTGCGGAACGGCACGCTGCAGTACCTCGCCCAGATTTTCGGCCAGCTCCAGCATCTTGTCATGACGGTCGGCTTGGGCTTTATCCATGAACAGTTGCTCCGGGTCTCTGCTGCTGCGATAAACAATTTCAACGGCCATGCGCACCTCTGGCTTGTTGGCGAGTGGAGTGACCGGCTTGGCCGGTTTTGCCGCTCATTCTACTGTATGTGCGTACAGTGTAAAGACCCATATATCTCTCATTAACAAACGCGCCTGTAGCCCGAGCGAGCCAGCTTGCACAAAGCGCTGCTCTGGGCACGCGATGGTGTTGGCAACACGTGAAGGTCCGGCGCTTCAGTAACTCCGGATAATGGCAGTCAGGCGGTCAGGACAGATCAGTCTGCCCGAAGATACCGGTTTTTCCGGGCATTGATGGCGATTAGGCATACCCAGTAGCCGGTGCTTACCAGAGCCGGCAGGTATAGCCAGGCTGGATCGTCTATCGGGATCAGGCCCATGGCGGCCAGGGCTATGGCAATCAGGGCAACAAGGTGCAGCGGTCCAGGTACGAACAGACTGCTGTTGAGAATGCGCTCTTCCAGCTTTGTCAGGTTGTCACAATTGTTGGCAATACCGGCAGCGGCGAAAAACAGTACCAGACTACCGAATAGCATCATCAGATTGACCAACAGCGGGATCAGCACGTGCGCTCCTTGCAGACGGGGGGAATGTACCTGTGCAGCATGACCCGAATTGCCTCGGCAGTTAAGCCAGTTTGTCCCGAAACATGAAGTAGACCGCAGCCAGCAGGCATAGACCTGCCCACAGGTAATCGAGTTTCAACGGTTCCTTCAGATACATGACCGAGAAGGGGACGAACACCGAGAGGGTGATGACTTCCTGAATAATCTTCAACTGACCGACCGACAGCGCGGTATAACCGATGCGATTGGCGGGCACCTGCAGCAGGTACTCGAACAGGGCAATACCCCAACTGATCAGGGCCGCGATGATCCAGGGCTTGTTATTGAGTTCCTTGAGGTGGGCATACCAGGCGAATGTCATGAAAATATTGCTGCACACCAGCAGCGAAATGGAGATCAGCACAGGATGCATGACCGGCGCTCCGACAAGTAGGGATAGGCGGGCGCAGGCAGCGCCGAGTTGAATGCCGCGGCATATTCGCGCCTGGCAGGCGCCTTGGCAAGTCTGCGTCAACGTATCGGCTGTTGCTACCGCAGGTTACAGCGTGCCATCGGCCGTGGCAGATATCTCACTGCGGCATGGCAGCCGGTGCGGAATCTCGCGCTGCCGTCCGTGCCAGCAATTGGTCTGCCGCTTCTTTGGCCGCATCGGCGTAGGGGATCAGCAACAGATCCACGCCAGCCTTTGCCAACACCTTGCTGTCGTGTCTAGCGGAACTGGCTATGGCCACCTGGCCACGATAGTTGCTCTGTTTCAAGCCATGCAACAGCATCAGGTTGACGCTGCGTTCACGGACAGTGCTCACAACCCAACTGGTGCTGCCCAGCGGCAGGGTGGCGATAAACTCCGGATCTTCAGCGTCGCCGTAACGCACCTGATAACCGTCACGCACATGCTGCTGAACCGCTGCTGGATCAAAATCCACAGCGAGCAGCCTGCAGTCGCGGCGCCGAAGGTTATCAGCCAGCGCGGCACCGTAGCGCCCAAGACCAATCAAAAGCACGTCGACAGTATCCTGCCCATCGGGCAAACCATCGCGCTCGCGGTAAGGAACCTTTCGTTCAAAAATTGATAACCAGGGCGCCAAACGCTCATATATCGCGTGGGAGTACAGAATCATATAAGTGGAGACGCTGATGGTAATCAAGCCGACCAGCGTTATCAGCCCGACAGTTTCCTGTTGCAAATGCCCAAGGCTGTAGCCAAGCGCCGCGAGAATCAATGAAAATTCACTGATCTGGGCGACTGTCAGCCCGGCAAGAAAGCCGGTCCGCTTGCGATACCCCATTGCGCCCATGATGATCATGACGATTATCGGGTTGCCAATCAGCACGAACAGCGAAAACACCACTGATGCGCCGATCTGCCCGCCGAGCATGCCGAGGTCCAGTGCAGCGCCCAGTTCAATGAAGAAGAACAGCAGCAAAAAATCCCTCAAGCTGACCAGTCTCGCCGCTATCTGTTCGCGAAATGCAGTAGAGGCGATCGATACACCGGCGAGGAAGGCGCCCACCTCTTTGCTGAACCCCAGCACGTCGCCTGCCACCGCGCCCAGCACCGCCCAGGCGATGGCAAACAGCATCAACAGTTCGGACGAGTGGGCCAGGCGTTGCAGCAGCGCGGGCAGCACATAGCGCATCAGCAAGGCGACCACGGCCAGCATTGCCATCCCCTTGAGCATAACCTGCAGCGCTTCCCAGCCAAGGCTTACCTGACTATCGGCCTTGCCGAATGCGGTAAGACCGATCATGACAAGCACCACCACGATATCCTGGACAATCAGAAAGCCGACCGCGATGCGGCCGTGCAAGGCATCAATCTCGCGCTTGTCGGAGAGCAACTTGACGATAATGATGGTGCTGGAAAAAGTCAGCGCCACCGCAACATAGATAGCCGCCACGTGCGACAGACCGAGCAGCAGGGCAAGCAGGTACCCTACAACAGAGGTAAAGACAACCTGACCGAGACCAGAAGCGAGTGCTACCGGCCCGACTGTTCGAATGATATGCAGGTCCAGTTTCAGGCCGACCACAAACAGCAGCAGGGCGATGCCGAGGCGGGCGAACAGCTCGATCTCGCTGCTCTGGGCAACCAGTTCCAGCCCGGAAGGGCCGGCCAGAATGCCAACCGCAATGAAGGCGACGATCAGCGGTTGGCGCAGCAGTTGCGCTAGGGCGCCGCCGAGAACAGACAACCCCAGCAGAATGCCGATCTGTACGAAAATATTCCCGTCCATGCCTTGCTCCCTGACTCCCTGACGCGGGCTGCCGACGCTGCTTTAAACAGCGTGCAGGCTAACCGGTCCGACGATGCTGTTGCCGATCAATATACTCGGCGCCGCGCCGGCAATGACTGATCGGGAGCAGTTTTACCGGGGCAGGGCGGAGCACGTCGCGGGGAATTTGCAACAGCACATTTCCGGTAGTGCCGCCTGAACACTCAATTCGGGCGGGAAGCGAGACAGTCGCCACGCTGAATGCATCAGTGAGAGCACTCGGTAGGGCTAGCGCATTTCGAACAGCTCCCGGTGAAACCGTGCGCCAGGCAAGCCCTGACTGACAAAGTCGCGGCGCAGCGTTTGGCCGAACTCCGTCGGCCCACAGAACCAGACACTGGCCTGGCGCCATTCGGGAACCACGGTCCTGATCTGCTCCGCCGTAAGGTGCCCATCGCGGGAGGACAGGCGCAGATGCAGGCGGACACCGGCCGCAGCGGCATCCGCAGTGAGTTTGTCGAGTGCCATTTGGTCAACATCGCGGGTCACATGAAAGAAATCGACGTTATGCTCGCCGCCCTGCTGTGCGAGGGAGTGCATACGTGCGATGAAAGGCGTGACGCCAATACCCGCGCCGATCCACACCTGTCGCGGCGCCGGATCGGAAAAGTCGAAACAGCCGTAAGGCCCTTCAACGCTCACCCGCATGCCAACCTTGAGCCAGGTCTTTAGCTTCGAGGTCCAGTCGCCAAGCGCCTTTACCACGAAGGTGACTGTTGGCGTTGACGGGTTCCAGGCCGAGGCAATGGTATAAGGATGGGCGCCTTCACCGCTCTTGGACGTAACAAAGGCAAACTGCCCCGGAGCATGTCCGTGCCATCCTTCGCGCAGCGCGATCCTGGCTTCGATAACGTCCAGGCCCGGATAATGCGTCAGCTCCTCAATCTGCCCCACGACACGGTTACCCCTGCCCACGCGTCCGGTTATCACCATAACGGCCGAGACGCTGCCGGCGATCAGCAGTATGAGCGTCAACCAGCCAACCGGTTGGCTCCAGTAACTGAATTTCACGAGTATCAGACTGTGCCAGGCCAGCGCCAGATAGCCAACCGCCAGCCAGTTATGGGTCTTCTTGAACCATCGGTAAGGGAACGTCTTGATGAGCGCCAGAATGATCAGGATGGCGGCCGCATAGAACGCCCATTCGCCGATCGACTCGGCGAGTCCGCGCTGGTCACGGAACCACTGTTCAATGCTAGGCAAGACCTGTGCGGCGCCATCCTGCTTGCGTTCGGGCCGGGTTAGCCAGCCCCAGCCAACCATCCATTTGGTGCCCTTGGCAAACCACCAGTGCGCGGTGCTGGCGATCAGCGCGCCAATGCCGAGCCATTTATGCAGGCGATACATCTTGTCGAGGCCGTTCAGATGGCGCTCCAGCCAGCGTGGGCGGGTAGCCAGAACCATTGCAACGCTCATCATCGCGATACCCAGCAGGCCGGAATACTGAACGAACACGCTGCGAAAGGTGAAATAGCCAAACGGGTCAGGCATCAGCGTGTCCGCGGCCAGCCAGGCTGCGGTAATGAGAGCCAGCAGGAACAAGAGCACAAGTTTGATTCGGTTCATCAGTTGGTCCAGTTTGATTGTCGACTCAAGGCGATCAAACAGTCTTCGGCGGTTGGCCTGATTGGTAGCCTGATAATGTAACGATCTAGTCTGACGTGCGCGAAGGCGTGTCCGCGAAACAGACTCGATTTCGGCCGGCGTGCTTGGCTTGATAAAGTGCTTCGTCGGCACGTGACAAGCCTGATTGAATGCTGTCGTGGGCGGTATCCAGCTGCGTCACGCCCAGGCTGAGCGTGACATGCAGCGGAGCGTCAGTTCCAATGTCAAACCGGCTGCGTTCGACCTCCGAACGAATGCGCTCCGCGCACTGCAGAGCCTGATTGAGGTCAGCATCCGGCAGCAGGATGACAAACTCCTCGCCACCAAAGCGTGCCGGCAGATCGCGGTTGCGACTGCAGGTTTTCAGAATCCGGGCGATGTGTTCGATCACCTTGTCGCCAGCCGCGTGGCCCCAGGTGTCGTTGACGGCCTTGAAATGATCGATATCGGCCATCACCATGGCCACAGGCTGCTGTTGAGCACGACACTGATTCAGCAGGGCCTCCGCCGTTGCAGCGAAATACCGGCGATTATGCAGCCGGGTCAGCGGATCCGTCGCGGCCTGACGTTTCAGCTCATCCTGCGAGGCGCGAATGCGCTCAAGTATCCTGATGCGGTGGGAAATAATGAACGCCAGCATCAGTGCTTCCAGCACGATACCAATGCCTACGCCATGACTGGCGACATAGTTCGGCTCAATCAGTCCCTTGTAGAACAGCACCGCCAGTGTGTTGAACAACACGAACAGCAGGTGTCCCAGAAGAAAATACTTGGCCAGCGGGTTGCCCTTGCGAAGCAGTGAGATACTGACCGACAGCGTGACGATCATCATCACCAGCGCCACGCTGCTGGCCGGCTTCAGCGCGGCGGAAATGTCAAACAACCCCCAGATGAACATGCCACACAGCGGTACCAGAACGAACTGCAGGCAACGGTGCTCAAGCGGATAGTGCTGGCGAGTCTCAAAGATGGCCATCATGAACAGCAACAGGAAGATGGGCATGGTGATCAGCGACAGATTGAGCATGAACACAGCCTGACCATAGAGATCGAACAGGCTGGCAACCAGACCATATGACAGGGCAATCCAGACCAGACCGGAGATCAGGTAGCAGGAGTAGTAAATGTTTTCGATCTTGCTGGTGGCGAAGTAAAGCAGCAGATTGTAAAACACCAGCGCGAGCATCATTCCGACCATAAGGGCAATGTCGTTTGAGACGCCCACCAGCGCTCGTCGGGAATGCTCAAGGTCGTATATGTTCAGCGCAAACCATTGGTGCGAATAGGCGTGGCTGCGCACATATAGCGTCGTGCTGCTTGCCGCGGGCAGTGTGAGCTGATAGATGGCACTGCCGCGGAACATCAGCCCGGTATCTGCAGGCTGATCAAGGTTGAGCCTTTCACTGCGCACCAGCGTGCCATCACGTTCTTCATAAAACCGAATGGATTGCACATGGTAGGCATGGGGTAAATGCAGATTGAGATCTAACCTCTGGCTTGCCCGGTTTTCAAGCGACAGGCGATACCAGGCAACGCGTGCATTGGTGCCAAGGGACGTGCTACTGGCGGTTTCACTGAAGGTTTTGCCGCGGACCTCGGGATAATCCAGATTCTGCGAATCGTCGATGTAGTAGTCGATGCGGAAGTCGGTCAAATTGACCGGCAGTGCTTCGATTACGATTCGTGCCTCGGCAAAGCAAGCGAAGCAGCTCAGCAGCAGCCAGAAAACCATCTGCCGGGTACGAGTGAAAAGCACTAGGTCCGTCCTTGGTAAATGCCGGCGTATTGTGCCGCCTTTGCGCGAAATACTAACCCACAGCAGCGCTGTTACCAATGGCTCCGGCCGCAGGCGGCAGCGAAAATCGCAACAAGACGCGGAAGGGGCTTGTTGTCAGTCGGTGGCGCCATTGTGTTCGACAGCGCTGCCTGGCGAGAGAATTATTGGCGTTACGCTCGGGCTCTTGCCCATAAAGAAAGGATTGGGGCGAGCCTTGCCGGTCAGTTTCCACAACAGCATCCGCAACAGCAACTTGCGCATGTATACCTGGCCTGGCGCGGTCTTGACACTGTCTCTGGGGATCTCTGCCGTGGCACCCTTGAGGTTGACTCGTGCGCGCACGGGTCCGATCTTTTGCTCGGCAAAGGGGTCACTGATAAAACTGTGAATCAACCCGACCAGTGGAACCCCGGGTCCGAGCGTATTGCCGATTGGCGTGTTGCAGCAGCCTGCATACCAGCGGTACAGCCCCTTGGAGCTAAGACGCAGGCAGCGGATCTGGTCATGCCCCTGATGAATCTGCAGCCTCGCTGGCGGCAACTGATAAATATCCGTGCCGCCCTGGGCGTCCAGCACGCGCTCGGCAGCATTGAGTGCATGGGCAAATGCCTGACAGTCCCGGCAGTAACAGACCACACGGGTACCATCGACAGGGTAGACCCGGATTGCGCGGCCCCTGACGGTACCGCATTGACACTGTAGCGCCAGGTTATCCATAGGCCTTATTCCTCTGTTGTGAGCGCTACCCGCAGACCTGCCTGCCTAAACAAGCTGGGCGGCTTCTGTGATTTGGGCCTGAGCCCTGAGATAACGGGTCGCCTCGTTACCGGGCAGCGGCTTGCTGAACAGGTAGCCCTGAAACAGGTCACAGTCCATGGCTGCCAGAATCTGTTTTTGCTCTATGGTTTCTACGCCTTCGGCCACGACCGACAATCCGAGCTTGTGCGCCAGAGCAATAATGCCCGCACACAGATCAGCCTCACGAGGGTCAGTAGCAATCTGCTGGATGAAGCTGCGATCGAGTTTGATCCGGTTTACCGGTAAACGCTTGAGGTAGGCCATCGATGAATAACCTGTTCCGAAGTCATCAATCGAGAGAGTGAGGCCCAGATTGCGCAGCCGCTGCAGGTGCACGATGGCCTCTTCCGGATCGTTGAGCATCATCGATTCGGTCACTTCCATGTGGATCATGTCCGCACCGATACGGTACCGCTCCAGGAATCCAGCCACACGATCGACCAGGGTCCTCTCGACCAGTTGTGCAGGAGACAGATTTACCGCAATCGAGATTGCCAGCCCCTCGCGCGCCCAATTGGCAACCTGCTCGCATGCTCGATCAATAACCCAGTCGCCGATCTGAACAATCAAACCAAGTTGTTCGGCCAGCGGAATAAACCGGTCAGGTGCCATCATGCCGTAGCCAGGACGATCCCAGCGAATCAGTGCCTCTACACCGACGGTCTGACCATTGCGGGCCGATATTTTGGGCTGGTAGTAAAGTTCAAACTGATTGGCCGCGAGCGCCGCACGCAGGTCCCGCTCCAGATCCAGTCGCTCACTGACCGCAGCTCCCAGCGAGGATGAATACAAGCACCAGCGATCCCGGCCCAGCTCCTTGGCGTGATACATGGCCGATTCGGCGTTTGCCAGCAGCGCCTGAGCGTGATCAGCGTCTTCGGGATACAGGCTGACGCCCAGACTCGCCGTCAGGTGAAAGGGTTGGTTATTGAGCACATAGGGCATGCCGATCAGTAGCCGAATACGCTCGGCCATTGAGGCTGCGTCGCCGGCTCCGGCGGCCAGGTTCGGCAGGACCACGACAAAGGTGTTGCCCACCAGACGGGCCGGGTGTCCATTCAGCCAATTGGCCGTCTCCAGACGCTGTGCTGTCTGCCGCAGAATGTCGTCGCCGGCAGCGTGGCCAAGGGTGTTGTTCAGGTATTTGAACTGGTCCAGATTGAGCATGATCACGGCCAGGGTATCTGCGCGCTGGTCGGCAGCACTGATCTTGCGGTTCAAAATGTCTTCAAGTGCATCGCGATTGAACAGTCCGGTCAGCGGATCGATGGTTTTGGCCAGGGCGATATCCTGGCGCAACGTCAGCAATTCCGTGATGTCCGATGAAAAGCCTATCAATGCATTGGGGTGTCCCGGCAGACTGATTGGCATCTTGACCGACCAGAAGTGCCTGGCAGCGCCACTGGGGTCAAGCAACACTTCCTCGCTGGCCTGGCGTTGTTGCGAGTCGAGCACCCGGCGATCGAGCTTCATCAGCCGTTCGGCGACTTCAGGTCCGTGAATATCGATATCGTTCAAACCGATTACATCGTCGTTATTCTGCCCGTAGAGCGAGGAAACCTGCTGATTGGCATACAAGTAGGTGCCATCCGCTCCCTTGACATAAATATAGGCGTCGACGTTGGACAGAATGGTGTTTAGCAGTCGGTTGTGACGGATGGCGTCGGAGGTGTTGGCGTAGATATTGTCGAGTTCCGATGAAATGCCACTGAGCCCGATAATGTTGTTGCTGGCGTCGCGGATCGGAACCTTGATGGTCCAGAACGATCGCGGCCTGCTTTCATGCAGGAGTAGCATTTGCTCCTCCTCGTGAACTTCTGCCCCGTATTCGATTACATGGCGATCATTGCGAACCAGGCCCGCCGACAGAGATATATCCATGAAGGTGCTATCGTCATGACCCAAAATGTCTTCCAGGGGGCGCTGGTAAAGATCGCATACCGCCTTGTTGACATACAGGTATCGGCCGCTGCGGTCCTTGGCGTAAACATAGGCACCCACTGCATCGAACAGGGAGTGCAGCTTTATGGTGGTATCTTCACCAAGGCCAGATTCCGCTTTCATGGACGTGTCTCTGAGATATGACGGACATTTCCGTTTCCAATCAAAATGGTTCAGGCCCCACGCCATGTCAATATCCGGCTGGAGGAAATACCCTGCTGGCCTGGCGCCGCATGCAGTGGCATAAAGCAGTTGACCATGATCAGTTTGTCGGTCATAGGTGCGTATTAGAATGTACCAGTGACAGTCAGATAAAATGTCACGAGCAAACGTAGGGACCGGTCACAAGGGGGCTGATTTGCAGAGCAAGGATCGGATTGAGCGTAACGCACATGCATTGGCCAGTGTTGACCGCGGGGCGTTTGTCCTCGGTGATGGGGAGCATCGGGTATCCGGCAGGGGAATTCCGCCGGGAAAAACGGTCGCGCAGATTCTTGAGATATGTCATCTCGGCCCGGATGCCAGGGTACTGCATCTGGGCTCGGGTTCTGGCTATCTCACTGCGGTGCTGGCCATGCTGGCCAAAGAGGTCATAGCAATTGAGCGGCTGCAGAAACTGGCGGACTTTTCTCGCCAGACGCTTGCTGCCCAGGGGCTGACGAACGTAACAGTCCGTTGCGCCGATGCCAGCCTGGGGGCTGCGGATCTGGCCCCATTCGACCTGATCGTAGTTTCCACACCCAAGATTACTACTCGAGAACCGCTCTGGGACCAACTGGCATTACGCGGCGAATTCATCTGCGTCGAGATCGGTGACGCCTCACGCCAGATGCTGGTGAAATACATCAATCGCGGCAACAAGCGCATAGCGCGCAGCGAACATGGCTATGTCGAGTTTGTTACCAACGGCGATGACATTTACGTCGAACTGGGCTTTGTGTCGCCAGACATGCTGCGCGAGGCGCGAGCCCAGGCCGCCCGCAATCGTACCCTGTTGGTTGACGAGATCAGCCGCCTGCAGAATCTGGACGCGCAAAAACTGTATAGAGCGCTGTCGGAACGCTATGGCCTGCCACTGCTCAGTGCCAGTGAGGTCATGGCCCGGATTGATCCGCAACTGCATGCCAACATCTCACGCGCCTACCTGAGTCACGAGCACATCATTCCAATCAAGTCCGATGGCAAGACGGTAATAGTGGCTTGCCGTGACCCTAATGCGTCGATGGATGAAGTCCAGCAACTGTTCCCGGGGCTGAAGATTGACCGGGTTCTGGTCACGCCGGTTGATTACCGGCGCATCTGGGGAGCGCTTGAGCGCGGTGGCAAGACCCTCGACCGTATCGACGAAACGACAGTAAAGGGCGGCGACAGCGACCTGCTCGTCTCCCAAGGTGAGAACAGCGAAGCCAAACTGGTCAATCTGTATGAGGCATTACTGCTGGACGCCGTTGCAGACCGGGCCAGTGATATCCATCTGGAGCGATATGGCGCTGATATTCGTGTGCGGCTGCGTGTCGACGGCGAGTTGCGCGACCTTAATCACTACTACATCACGCCGACCGAGTATGCAGGGCTGATCAACGTGATCAAACTGCGCTCCGAGCTGAACATCGCCGAGCGGCGACTGCCGCAGGGCGGGCGTTCCCAGGCGCGGGTAGGTGACGCGCGCTTCGATCTGCGCGTTCAGGTTCAGCCGTCGCTGCATGGCGAGCACGTTGTAATCCGTCTGCTGCCACAGAACTCCTCGCTGATCAGCATCGAGAAACTGGGGATGCAGGAGCATATCGCCAACGCGTATCGCCGCCTGCTGCGTAACCCTGCCGGCCTGGTGCTGGTAGTCGGCCCGACCGGTTCGGGCAAGACCACGACCCTCAATGCCGGCCTGCAGTTGCTGGCTGAGGATACGACGCGCAAGGTAATCACGGTTGAGGATCCGATCGAGTACTCCATCGACCGCATTCAGCAAACCCGGGTACGCCCTGACATCGGCTTCAATTTCGCTGACGCCATGCGCTCGTTCGTACGCCAGGACCCGGACGTCATTCTGGTTGGCGAGATTCGCGACCATGAAACCGCGCTTGAAGCTATTCGTGCATCCCAGACTGGCCACGTGGTGCTGTCGACCCTTCACTGTAACGACGCGGTAGATGCGGTGCAGCGCCTGTTCGATCTCAACGTCCATCCGAACTCGCTGGCCAGTGAGCTGCTGGCGGTTATTGCCCAACGACTGGCCAAACGGGTTTGCGAGCACTGCAAGATCGAGGATGACCCTGACCCGGAGATTCTCAAGGAGCTGTTTCCGAAGGCAATCCCCCGGAGTTTTCGCTGCTATCGCGGCAAGGGATGTCCACAGTGCAATGGCACCGGCACCCGTGGCCGGGTCGGGGTTATCGAGTATCTGCAGTTCAACGGTGAGTTGCGCAATGCGGTATCTCGCCATACGCCGGTCGGCGAATTGCGTGCGCTGGCCCTCGATTCGGGCCTGTACACGATGCGTGACAGCGCCCTGGATCACGTTATCCAGGGCAATATTCCGCTCAGCGAGTTGCCGCGTATCCTGCCACAGGAACGCATGGCACCGGAAAAACGCGGTCAATGGAAGGCCTGAGGAGAATGGACATGAAAGACAAGGCTATCCAGCGGCCGGCCGCCGAAGACCGCTTTCACGATCAATTGGTCATGCTGCAGCAGGAGGATCACGGGCCGGTCCCACCAGGCTGGCTGCTGTCGCCAACCGCCATCGAGCACTTTGTGCTCGGCAACGAGGCACTGGGTATCGAGCGCAAGTTTGTTGCGCCGCGCGAGATGGTCAGTCGGGTAATCGTGTCACTGGCCACCAACCGGGGCGCCATGCTGATCGGTGAGCCGGGTACCGCCAAGTCCTGGCTGTCGGAGCTGATCGCCTGCGGTGTCTCTGGCCAATCACGGCTGACCATTCAGGGCGGCACCATTTCCCACTATCGACAACTGATCTACGACTGGAATACCAGCTTGCTGGACAAGCTCGGGCCGTGTCGCGAGGCGCTGATTCCCGGCCCGCTGTTTATCGGTATGGAGCAGGGCAAGCTGGTTCGCTTCGAGGAGCTGGCCCGCTGCCCGCAGCTGGTTCAGGATGCACTGCTGTCGATTCTGTCCGAACGTCAGCTGCAGATTCCTGAACTGCAGGGCGAGGATGGCGTGCTCTATGCCCGGGAAGGGTTTAACGTCATTGCAACTTCAAACTCGCTGGACCGTGGCCTGTTTGATATGAGTGCGGCGCTCAAGCGCCGGCTGAACTTTGAAACCATTGAGCCGATTGACGATATCGACGCAGAAATGGATATCGTGCTGCGCGAGGCAACCATGCTGGCGCGCCAGTCGGGTGTAGATATGGCACCTGACCATTCCATTGTGGAGATGCTGGTTACCATCTTTCATGAACTGCGCAGTGGTCAGACGCTGAGCGGGCGCAGTACCGACCGGCTTGCGGCGGCGGTCATGTCAACGGCAGAAGCGGTAGCGGTAGCGCATGCGCTGATGGTCTACGCCTGGTACTACCGGGACGGCAAGATGGCGCCGGAAGACCTGTTGCACTTCATGATCGGTGCGGCGCTGAAAGACAACCCGCAGGATCGGCGTCGGGTCGGCCACTACTTCGATACCGAGGTAAGCAGCAAACCCGGCGAACATTGGCAGCAACTGTACCGGCACCGCCAGCTGCTTGCGTAATATCTTGGGCCACTACGCCGCAGCCAGGTGCAAAGCAGGCCTGCGGCGTAAGTGATCCTTCAGGCCAGCTGCGCCCAGAGGTCATACTCGTCGGCGTCGGTGACTACAACGCTGACGATATCGCCCGGCTTGAGGTCTTCGTCGGTGTCGAGGTACACGTTACCGTCGATCTCCGGCGCATCGGCCATCGAGCGGCCGATAGGGCCTTCGTCGTCAACTTCATCGATGATGACCTGCATGGTCTTGCCGATCTTCTGCTGCAAGCGTGCAGTGGAGATCGCCTGCTGGTGCGCCATGAAACGCTCCCAGCGATCCTGCTGCACATCTTCCGGAATCGCTTCCAGCCCCAGATCATTGGCCGGCGCGCCTTCGACCGGGGAGTACTTGAAGCAGCCAACGCGGTCGAGCTGGGCTTCGGTCAGCCAGTCCAGCAGGTACTGGAAGTCTTCCTCGGTTTCACCCGGGAAGCCGACGATAAAGGTTGAGCGGATAGTCAGCTCGGGGCAGATCTCGCGCCATTTCTTGATCCTCGCGAGGGTCTTGTCTTCAAATGCCGGGCGCTTCATGGCCTTGAGTACGGTCGGGCTGGCGTGCTGGAACGGGATGTCCAGATACGGCAGGATTTTGCCCTCGGCCATCAGCGGGATCAGCTCATCCACGTGCGGGTAGGGGTAGACGTAGTGCAGACGCACCCAGATACCCAGTTCACTGAGCGCTTCGCACATTTCGGTCATGCGCGACTTGACCGGGCGACCGTTCCAGAAGCCGGTGCGGTACTTGATGTCGACACCATAGGCGCTGGTGTCCTGGGAGATGACCAGCACCTCCTTGACACCGGCTTTGGCCAGACGCTCGGCTTCGCTCAGCACTTCACCCACCGGACGGCTGACCAGCTTGCCGCGCATGGATGGGATGATGCAGAAGCTGCAGCTGTGGTTGCAGCCCTCGGAAATCTTCAGGTAGGCATAATGGCGGGGAGTCAGCTTGACGCCCTGTGGCGGTACCAGGTCGATCAGCGGATTGTGATCCTGTTTCGGTGGCACGACTTCATGCACCGCATTGACTACCTGCTCATACTGCTGAGGACCGGTGACGGCGAGCACACTCGGGTGCACGTCACGGATCGCGCTTTCTTCGACGCCCATGCAACCGGTGACGATAACGCGACCGTTCTCGGCGATGGCCTCGCCAATAGCGTCCAGCGATTCGGCCTTGGCGGTATCGATAAAACCGCAGGTGTTGACCACCACCACATCAGCGTCTTCGTAGGTGGGGACCACCTGATAACCTTCGGTGCGCAGCTGGGTCAGAATGCGCTCGGAATCGACCAATGCCTTCGGGCAGCCGAGTGAAACAAAGCCAACTTTGGGGGCGTTGGACGGGGTGGACATCAGGGACCTCACGGAAAACCTTGGCAGTAACTGCCTGTCGTTGGAAACCGCGTAGTTTATCCGCCCGAAAGTTAGGCTGCCAGCCTTGCGTTGATCTCAACCTGCTATAGCCGACGGGCTGCTTGGCGGCAGCTTCACTACCGCGACAGAGTTGGCCGGGCAATGTGCTGTGGCCTGTTCCCGTGGATCAAAGGGCCGGTGCTGGAGCAGCTTGGCAGGGTGCCGGGAGTCCTTGGTAAGGGGCATAGCATGAGCCCGCCGCGTCGACCCTCCAGCCTGGGGCGATTTTGCTGGAGGGCCTGGTGGAGCTATTTAGCGCGATCACCATCGTGACTCAGCGCTCGATGATCTCCTCGACATCCTGCTGCTGCATCTGCCGATCGCGATCGGTCGCATCTTCAAATTCGATCATGCCGGTTTCGTCGTCAATCTCCGGCTTGTCTTCAGCTTCCATGATCTGGCCATCAGTAGTGCGAACCAGATAGTCATTACCGCAACCGGCAAGAATGAACAGGCCCAGCAGGCCAAGGGTAAGCACTTTCCAGTGTTTCATCGGTGGTTCCTCCTTCAGTAAACACATTGGCTGTGACCGGGGGAGGTGCGAGGGGTTCAGAATGAACCTGGAGGCTGTGACCTGGATCACGGCGCCAGAACGGCGCCGCTTGCTGGAAAACGTCAGGCGGCCTGCTGACGCTGAAGTTGGCGACGAATGAAATCGATCGTCGTGTCGGGCTGGGTGATTGGCAGCATGTGCCCACCGTCGATTAGCTCCAGCTCCACGATCGACAACCGGTCGGCCAGAGCCTGCCCCTGTTCCTGCGGGTCAAGAATGCGGTCGTGGCGGCCATACAGCACCCCGATGGGAAGACTCAGATCGTCATAGCGCATCTGCATCAGCGGCATCACACTTTCCAGCGCGTTCATATCGCTCGAGGCTGCGATGAAGTGGCTGGGACGCAGGCCGAGCAGGCCGCCACCGCGGATCGGGAAGTCCGCAGGAACGGCTTCGGGACCGAACACAATATCCATGACCTGCTCGCGTTTGCGGATGGACAAGGGCACGGCAAGCGTCCAGCCGACCAGCGCGCGCAGCCAGGGCTGGCGTATCGAAAACGCCGCAAAGGCAGCCGAAACCTTGCTTGGCATGTGGGTCAGCGGTGCGACCAGCGCCAGACCACTTACCTTGTCGGGATGACGCAGCGCCGTTGCCAGCGAAACAGCACCTCCCAGCGAGTGACCGACCAGCAAGGGCTTGCCCAGATGCAGCGCATCGATAACCCCGGCTACCACATCGGCCTGCACCGCAAGCGAGGCGGACGAGCGGGCAGGGCGGATCGAATAGCCACTACCCGGACGGTCAATGGCGATCACCCGGTGCGTTTTGGCCAGCTCGCTGATGACCCCATAACCGAAGTTTTGCGCTACGCCGCTGAGCCCGTGGATCAGCAAAATGGAATCGGGCCCGCTGCCTTGCTCGATGTAATGGATCCGATTTCCCATCACGGTAATGAAACTGCCTTCTGGCGGCATCCCCAGCTCTACGCGCTTGGCAATGAACAGGGTGTAGAGGTACAGCCCGGCAATCCCCAGCAACAGCACGATCAGCACAATACTGAACAGATAATTCACGTTGATCTCCTCGTATGATCCGTCACGCGTCGCTGTCGGCCAGCCCTGGTAGCAGGCGCCAGTAGTTGACCGGCATAAGACGCTCCAGCCATGACAGGATGCGGGCGTCGTTGCCAACAATAACCCGTGGCTTGTTGCGCTCGATGCCCCTGAGAATAATTTGTGCCGCCTTGGGCGGTGGCATGCGCAGCAGTCGGTTGGCACGCGCCAGTTTCCTCTGCTTCTCTGCGTCACTTTCACTGTCAGGAGAGCGGGCACTGGTCGCGATAGCAGTGGCGACGCCTCCCGGGTGCACCACGGTGACGCCAACATTGGTGTTGGTCAGCTCCAGTCTCAAGGCGTTGGAGAATCCGCGTACCGCAAACTTGCTCGCACAGTACGCGGTCTGGCCGGCGGGGGTAATGAGCCCGAACAGGCTGGAGATATTCACGATACGTGCCTCAGGCCGCTGTCGGAGCAGCGGCAGAAATGCCCGGCACAGGGTTACTACCGCGTCAAAATTGATCGACATCAGCCAGTCGAAGTACTCCTCGCTGACCTGATCGAAGGTGCCGCCCAGTGCGACGCCGGCGTTATTGATCAGCAGATCAACACTGCCATGCTCTGCAACGACCGCTGACGGTAATGCGGCAACGGCTGACCGGTCCGATACATCTGTCGGATGCTCGCTGACCCTGGCACCAAGCGCCCGAGCCTGTGTCGCGGTTTCCGCCAGAGAATCGGGGTTGAGGTCCACGAGTGCCAGATGGCAACCACTACGGGCCAGCGCCACTGCCAGAGCCCGGCCGATGCCGCTGCCGGCGCCTGTCAGTACTGCTACACAATCCTTGATCTGCATGTTGTCTGTTTTCCTTGTTATTGAAACTGCATCACGTCGTCGTCGATACGGCCGTACTGAATGGTCAGCTTGTCTTTCAGGTAGCTCTGATGCACCTGCCAGGGCGCACGATCCCCCTGTTTGGGCAGCACATTGGCAGCGCGCTGAACGTAACCGGAAGTGAAGTCCAGGAAGGGTTGCTCCTGCACCGACGGGTCGCGGCGGACAACGGCGGTACGGTAGTGGTGCTTGTCCATATAGCGCAGCAGGCGGCAGGCGTAGTTGGCAGTCAGCTCGGCTTTCAGCGTCCAGGAAGCATTGGTGTAGCCAAAGGTCACTATCATATTGGGTACGTCACTGAGCATCATGCCCTTGTAGGACATGCGTTCATTGAAGCGCATCGGCTGCCCGTCAACACACACAGTCACATCGCCAAGGGCGTTCACCTTGAGCCCGGTCGCAGTCACGATGATGTCGGCCTCCAGCTCTTCACCAGAACTCAGGCGGATGCCATTCTCGGTGAAGCTGTCGATGGTATCGGTCACGACGCTGGCGCGACCGGCGCGCACGTCGCGGAACAGGTCGCCATCCGGTACCGCGCAGAGGCGCTGGTCCCACGGTTTGTAATTCGGGGTGAAGTGCTTCATGTCAACATCGCCGATCTGCGTCTTGACCATGTGCAGCACTCGTTCCTTGAACTGCTCCGGTCGGCTGCGGGCGATACGGTAGAAGAACT
Source organism: Halopseudomonas sp. MFKK-1 (assembly GCF_027474385.1). Classification (NCBI taxonomy): domain Bacteria; kingdom Pseudomonadati; phylum Pseudomonadota; class Gammaproteobacteria; order Pseudomonadales; family Pseudomonadaceae; genus Halopseudomonas; species Halopseudomonas sp. MFKK-1. The sequence goes on along the minus strand of NZ_CP114836.1, from coordinate 3,066,897 downwards.
GGGTGAGGAACACGTTCTTCCATCGCGTCAATGAGTGCGCAGCCTGCAGTGGCAGCCATTTCTGCAGCGTCTGAGCAACGCCGTCACGCTGCGGCCGGGCAACCACATAACTGGGAGTGCGCTGCAGCATGGTTACGTGGGCAGCCTTCGCCGTCATCGAGGGAACCAGAGTAACTGCCGTTGCACCGCTGCCGATGACAACGACGCGCTTGCCAGTGTAATCAAGGTTTTCAGGCCAGAACTGCGGATGAATGATCTGCCCCTTGAATGCCTCTTCGTTTGGAAATGCAGGGCGGTAGCCTTCGTCGTAGCTGTAATAGCCGGAGCAAGAGAACAGGAAACGTGCCTGATAATGCTCCTCTTGCTCATTACCCTCTGCGTCGGTAAGCAACGCGACCACATCCCACCGCCCATGTTCGCTGGACCAGTTGGCGGATACCACGCGACGCTGGAAGCGAATGTTATGAATGGCGCCCGAGTCTTCGGCAATTTCCTCGATATAGCGCTTGATGTCCGCGCCGTCGGCGATGGACTTGCGGTTGGCCCAGGGCTTGTAACTGTAGCTGAGGGTATACATGTCCGAATCGGAGCGGATGCCAGGGTAGCGGAACAGATCCCAGGTTCCGCCGATCGCCGCGCGGCGCTCCAGTATCAGATAGCGCTTGTCGGGGCATTGACTGCTCAGTGCATGTGCGGCGCCGATGCCCGACAGGCCTGCGCCGATGATAAGAACATCCAGTGGTACAGGTTCAAATGCATATTGTTCTTGTGTCATTGTGGTATCCCGTCACGTGGGTAGTGGTGACAATCTAGATTGTCATATACTCTTTGGCAATCCCCGTTGTCAGAATTCACCGAATGAATACAGCTACCTCAGTCAAACGCCGCTATCGTGGCTCCTCAACCGAAGAGCGCAGGGCGCAGCGCCGGCAGCAATTGATCGACGCCGCAACACGTATTTACGGCGAACACGGATACCGGCACTCCGGCGTCAAGCAGGTTTGTGACGCCGCAGGGTTGACCCAGCGCTATTTTTACGAGTCCTTCGGGCACAGTGACGAGTTGCTGATTGCCTGCTATGAACAGACCGCACGCAAGGTCCGCGAGCTGAATATGGCTGCAGCCGAAGCTGCCGGAGATGACCGTTCGGCCCGCAGCCGGGCAATGCTGCAGGCGTACTTCACCTATCTGAGGGATCATCCCCAGGAGGCACGCCTGTTACTGGTCGACATTCGGGGAATCAGTCCGTCAGTTGACGAAGCCATAGACCGCTCCCTCAGAGCCAGTAGCCAGGATATGACCCGCGCACTGGCACAGCCCGGTCAGCACTTCGACGAGATGCTGCAGGCCGGTATTCTTGGCGGGGTGATTCATATTGCTCTGTACTGGATGGAAAGCGGCTACCGGCATTCGGTGGAAGCGGTCACCGAGACAGCACTCAAGCTGGGAGCATCGCTGCTGGAGTAGGGTTCGCCGGTTTTGCGCACCCGAGGCGGGGGCGTCAACCTGAAAAGCTCTGCAATGCGCCGACAGCATTCCGGCCAGGGCAAGCGAAGCATCTGACTCTATCTTCTCATGCAGCCATCTGCCGAAAGTATCGGTACTAGCTGGGACACCGCGGAGACGCTGCTCTTACTCCGTCCCACAGGCTGACGCAGAGTTGTCGTAGGCCGGTAAGCCAACGATTTCTCCGCCAGGGCAGTATCGGAGTTCGGACAGATATTCTTCCGTATGCCCTGAGATTCTGCAAAATAAAAAACCCCGCACGAGGCGGGGTTTTTTACGAGGCAGCTATCAGAGCTGAGCGACCGGGATGGACGCAGCGGCTTTCTGGTAGGACTCGATTTCGTTGAAGTTCATGTAGCGGTATACGTCGGCAGCCATGCTGTCGATCTGCGCGGCGTATTCCATGTACTCTTCAACAGTCGGCAGTTTGCCCAGGATCGATGCAACCGAGGCCAGCTCGGCGGACGCCAGGAACACATCTGCACCATCACCCAGACGGTTCGGGAAGTTCCGTGTGGAGGTGGAGACAACGGTCGACTTGGCAGCAACACGTGCCTGGTTACCCATGCACAGCGAGCAGCCCGGCATTTCCATGCGCGCACCGGCCTTGCCGTAGATGCCGTAGTAGCCTTCTTCGGTCAGCTGGTACTGGTCCATCTTGGTCGGCGGAGCCAGCCACAGACGGGTCGGGATAGCGCCCTTATTCTTCTCGAGCAGCTTGCCGGCAGCGCGGAAGTGGCCGATGTTGGTCATGCAGGAACCGATGAAGACTTCATCGATTTTCTGGCCGGCAACCTCAGACAGCAGACGGGCATCGTCCGGGTCGTTCGGTGCACACAGTACCGGCTCCTTGATGTCGGCCAGATCGATTTCGATCACGGCGGCATACTCGGCGTCAGCATCGGCAGCCATCAGGCTCGGGTTGGCCAGCCACTCTTCCATAGCCTTGGCGCGACGCTCCAGGGTACGCGGATCCTGATAGCCGTTGGCAATCATCCAGCGCAGCAGGACGATGTTGGACTTCAGGTACTCGGCAACCGACTCTTCGCTCAGCTTGATGGTACAGCCGGCAGCAGAGCGCTCGGCAGACGCATCAGACAACTCGAACGCTTGCTCGGCAGTCAGGTGATCCAGACCTTCGATCTCGAGAATACGGCCGGAGAAGATGTTCTTCTTGCCTTTCTTCTCGACAGTCAGCAGGCCTTGCTGAATGGCGTAGTAGGGGATGGCATGGACCAGATCACGCAGGGTGATACCAGGCTGCATCTTGCCCTTGAAGCGAACCAGAACGGATTCCGGCATGTCCAGCGGCATAACGCCGGTAGCTGCTGCGAAGGCAACCAGACCGGAACCGGCCGGGAAGGAGATGCCCATCGGGAAACGGGTGTGAGAGTCGCCACCGGTACCAACGGTATCAGGCAGCAGCATGCGGTTCAGCCAGCTGTGGATGATGCCGTCACCCGGACGCAGTGCAACACCGCCACGGTTGTGGATGAAGTCGGGCAGGGTGTGGTGAGTGGTCACGTCGATCGGCTTGGGATATGCCGCGGTATGACAGAACGACTGCATGACCAGATCGGCAGAGAAGCCCAGGCAAGCAAGGTCCTTCAGTTCGTCACGGGTCATCGGGCCAGTGGTGTCCTGGGAACCTACGGTAGTCATCTTCGGCTCGCAGTAGGTGCCGGGGCGGATGCCCTCAACGCCACAGGCCTTGCCGACCATCTTCTGTGCCAGGGTGTAACCCTTGCCAGTGTCAGCCGGCTGATCGGGCTTGCGGAACAGGTCGGAAGCGCCCAGACCCAGTTCAGTGCGGGCCTTCTCGGTCAGACCGCGGCCAATGATCAGCGGGATACGGCCACCAGCGCGAACTTCGTCCAGCAGCACCTGAGTCTTCAGCTCGAAGGTGGTGATGACGTCGTCGGTGCCGTGCTTGCAGACCTTGCCTTCGTAGGGATACACGTCAATGACGTCGCCCATGTTCAGGTCGGTGCAGTCGAACTCGATCGGCAGCGCGCCGGCGTCTTCCATTGTGTTGTAGAAGATCGGAGCGATCTTGGTGCCGAAGCAGAAGCCGCCAGCACGCTTGTTCGGAACGTAAGGAATGTCGTCGCCGAAGAACCACAGAACCGAGTTGGTTGCAGACTTGCGGGAAGAGCCGGTACCAACAACGTCGCCTACGTAGGCAACCGGGAAGCCCTTGGCCTTGGCTGCTTCGATCTGCTTCAGCGGGCCAACAACGCCCGGCTCGGTCGGCTCGATACCGTCACGGGCCATTTTCAGCATGGCCAGAGCGTGCAGCGGGATGTCGGGGCGGGACCAGGCATCCGGAGCCGGAGACAGGTCGTCGGTGTTGGTTTCGCCCGGCACCTTGAATACGGTGAGGGAAATCTTTTCGGCCACAGCAGGCTTGTTGACAAACCATTCGCCGTCAGCCCAGGACTGCAGTACCGCCTTGGCGTGAACGTTGCCAGCCTTGGCTTTTTCGGCAACGTCGTGGAAGGCGTCAAACATCAGCAGGGTGTGCTTGAGTTGTTCGGCAGCAGTGGCGGCCAGTGCTGCGTCGTCCAGCAGCTCCACCAGAGTGGCGATGTTGTAACCGCCCTGCATGGTACCCAGCAGCTCAACTGCGCGCTCTTTGGTCAGCAGCGGCGAGGTGGCTTCGCCCTTGGCGATAGCGGAGAGGAAACCGGCCTTGACGTAGGCGGCTTCGTCTACGCCCGGCGGGACGCGATTGGTGAGCAGGTCAAGCAGAAACTCTTCTTCACCTGCCGGCGGGTTTTTCAGCAGATCAACCAGACCTGCAGTTTGTTCGGCGTTCAGCGGCTGAGGAACGACGCCCTGAGCAGCGCGCTCTTCAACGTGTTTGCGATAGGCTTCAAGCACAGTTATTACCCTCATCAGTCTGTTCCGATCGTGTCGGAACGGTCATCCTCTCGGACTCCGGGAAGCACTGAATAAGCATCTTGGACAAGGGAGTTATTCAGTGCTTCCCTAAAGTGTGGCGACAATAAGACTGTGACAGACGTCTACCCGTTCTGGTGGGGGGCAACCTGGGGTAACTGGTGGCAGATACGTAACGGGTTGCGGGCTGACGCCTGAAACACAGCCCTAACGGCGGGCCGATTCTACAGGATGCCGAACGTAAAGTTAAGTTGCAGCGCAGCTGTATCCCCACTGAGTCAATCAGCTGTTCCGGGTAGGGCCGGTCCTTTATCATGCGCATTTTAAGCGTTGGCAACTCGAGTCTATGGCGGATCAACCTCTTTACTACGAGAAAACACCCTGTATCGGTCTGTGTTCGACGGTATACGGCGATCAGGTGTGCCGGGGCTGCAAGCGATTCAGCCATGAGATTGTGGCCTGGAATCGATACGATGTGGCGGCGCGCAAGGCCGTCTGGCAGCGTCTTGAGCAGCTCCTTGATCAGGTTGTCTGGGCGCGGCTCGAGCTGGTCTCTACGCTTGAGCTGGATCAGGCGCTGGAGTGCTCCAGAGTGGCAGTGGATGCGGCGATGCCGCTCGGCGTCAAGGTGCAGCGTTGGCTGGCACGGGCGGGAGATCTGCCGCTTCAAACGGCTGGACTGAGACTACGGGACCGGTGGGAAGGGCTCTCAACCCGGCAGCTCCGAGACGAGATAGATCAAACGTTTCTCGTCTTGTCGCAGGCCTATTACGACCGGCGTATGCCGCCGGTCGCATGATGCAGGGCTACTTTTCCAGCAACGCTTCCAGGTGCGCCAGAGTGTCTTCCGGCTTGAGCACCAGAATATCGCTGTCGAGCTGATCCAGTACCACTTCGGCAGTGTTGCCGATGAGCGCACCAGCCAGCCCCTTGCGGGCAATGGTGCCAATCACCGTAACGCTGGCACCCAGCTGGCCAGCAACCTGGGGGATGAGGAAGTCGGCCGGACCTTCTGCAATATGCAGGTGCGCCGAATCGATGCCGTACTGCGTTGTGTATTGGCCGGCCTTTTCCAGGTAGTCGGCGGCGATACGCTCCTTCAACTGGTAATCCGGATCTGCAGACGACAACATCGGGGCAGGGTGAGCACTGACCAGATGCAGTTGGCCGCCGACCATCTCGGCAATGTCCGCTGCGTGACTGACGATGGTGTCGTGCAGCACGTGGTGCTGGTCGTCGTGATTACCGACATCGACCGCCGCCAGCACGTTGCCCTTCATCCAGCTGTCACCATTCTTGACCATCAGAACGGGGGCAGGGCAGTAGCGCAGAAGCTTCCAGTCATCCGGGGTCAGCAGCGCCTTGCGCAGCGGATTGTCGGGGCGGTGCTGCTTGACCACCAGATCGCAGCCCTCACGGGTAACCGCGCGACAAATGGTGTCGGTGAGGTTGTTGTGCCAGTCCTGGGTAACACTGCAGCGAATGCCCTTGGCATCCTGTTCCACTCGCAGGCGTGCCAGCAGATCGCTGTAGTCCTGGCGGTCCTCACAGACCAAAAGATGCAGTTCGCATTCAATAAAACCTGCAATGAGGCTGGCACGGGTCAGCGCAACCTGCTCCTGCTGGGATGGGTCGACAACTACTAGAATGCGTTTGACGGCTTGCATGCGGTTCTCCCTGTCTTGATTTTTTTAACGTGTTTGAACGTTGACTTAAATGTAGCCCCTTTTCACCCGGCTTGTGTTGATCCAAGTCTATTCGGGCTGCTGATAGAGACTCTCAGCAGGTATACTGCCGGGCGTTAAGAACTGACCTGTGACGGACACCATGCTGCCCGAAGAATTGCTCGCGTTTCTGCCTTGCCGAACCCCGGATGCCTGGATCGAACAGGCACTTAACCATCCCGAAGAGCTGCTGATCGACCACGCCAACTGTGAGAAGAAGGCCGCCTCAACTGCGTTGATGCTGATGTTTCGCTACGTCGACAAACCGGATCTGCTGCAAAAAATGTCCCGACTTGCGCGTGAGGAGTTGCGCCATTTCGAGCAGGTTACCAGCATCATGAACAAGCGCGGCATCAGCTATCGAGGGCTGTCTGCCAGCCAATATGCCCAGCGTCTGCGCCAGCACGTGCGCACTACCGAGCCAGGCAGGCTGGTCGATACCCTGATTGTTGGTGCGTTTATCGAGGCGCGGTCCTGTGAACGCTTTGCCAAGCTGGCACCGCATCTGGATGAGGAGCTGGGTGATTTCTATCGTTCGCTGCTCAAGTCGGAGGCCCGCCACTATCAGGACTACCTGCGCCTGGCCAAAAACTACGCCGGCGAACCTATTGACGAACATATTGCCCGCTTTGCCGCGGTTGAGCGTGACGCCATTTTCGCTGATGATGCCGACTTTCGGTTCCACAGTGGTGTTGCAGCCTGATCACCGAACTCAGACTGCGACGAAGAGTCTGTCGTGGTACCACATCCATTTCGGAGCAAGGGAATGAGCATGTCGAGGTTGTCGAGCCTGCAGCAATTTACCCGTCTATGTGCGCTTGGCGCCGGATTGCTGATTGGCGGTGATACGCTGGCTGCAGTCGAGAACAGCTGCGAGCGCATCGTCGCTACTGGCAATCCCGACTACCCCCCACTGGTTTGGGCGCCCGAAGGTGAAAAGGCGCTGACCGGTGTCGCCATTGAAATGTTGCAACTGGCGCTCAAAGACTCGGGGATCCGCATCGAAGTACTGGACCTGGGGTCCCGAGCCAAGGCGCTGGAGGCGGTCGAGGCAGGGCAGGTTGACGTGATGGCTGGCCTTTACCTGTCGCGCGAGCGATTGCAGACCCTGGATTTCGTCTACCCGGCGATCATCGATGTGCCAAGCGTCATCTTCGTCCGGCGCGGCGCGGCGTTCCCCTACAGCGGCTGGCAAGACCTTCAGGGCCGCCGCGGGGCTGCGCAGCAGGGCAGCCGTTTCGGCCTGTCCTTCGACACCTATGCAGCAGACAATCTCGCGCTTGAGCGGTTGAGTACCGGTGAGGCGGCGTTGCGCAAGCTGCTGGACGGCAAGCTCGACTATGTAGTGCTTGAGCGTTATCAGGGGCTGGCTCTGGCCCAGCAGATGGGCGTTGATGCGCAGCTCGATACCCTTGAGGGCTCCTTTATCAACGCGCCGCTTTACCTCGCGGTCTCCCACAATTCGGTGTGCAATTCACCAGCTCTGCGCTCTGCACTGGCCCTGGGCATGCAGGAGCTGGCTCAGCGAAACGAGGCGGGCAGGCTGCTCGACAAGTATCGCCAGCTCTGGGCGGCCCCGTTTCGGCCGGCGACCGAAGCTGCGGACATACCTGTCGCCGAATAACCACCAGGCCGCCAGCACACAGATGCTTGACGGCTGATCTGTACTGGTCAACTGTATTGTATCTGTAGCTTTTGCAGCGGCAGTGCTGCGAGTTAGTCTTCGCGCTCAGTCACCACTCTGTCGGAGGAAGCCAGTATGACCAGTCTGCTCTATCAAAAAATTGCGCGGCAGCTGGCAGAAGACATCCAGAAGGGCGTATACCGTCCCGGCGAGCGAGTCCCCTCGGTACGCAAGCTGAGCACCCAGAAGGGTGTCAGCCACGCCACGGTGCTGCAGGCCTATGCAACCCTTGAGGATCAGGGGCTGATCCATGCTCGCCCACAATCCGGATACTACGTTCATCAGACTCCGGCACTGACCGCACCAACCCCTCAGATTGCCAGGGTTGAAGCGCCCTACGCGGTGACGCGCAGCAGCATCATTACCGAGATTCTGTCGCAGGCGCGTCGTGAAGGCGCCATTCCGCTTGGAGCGGCAGTGCCGTCGAGTGAATACCTGCCACTGCGGGCGCTGCACCAGCAAATGAGCAAGGTGACGCGCTTCCACAGCCAGAAGGCCTTCAGCTACACCTTCAGTCCCGGATTTGAGCCGCTGCGGCGCCAGGTGGCCATACGCATGCGCGATGCCGGAGCGATGGTAGATCCGGCCAACGTCGTCATTACCAATGGTTGTGTGGAGGCGCTGCAACTGTCTTTGCGTGCAGTCACTCGGCCAGGCGATCTGATTGCAACCGAGTCCCCCAGTTATTACGGTCTGGTGCAGCTGTGCCAGCTACTGGACCTTAAGGTCGTCGAGATCCCTACCGACCCCGACAGCGGACTAAGTCTGGAAGCGCTGCAACGTGCTCTGGACAAGTGGCCGATCAAGGCGCTGGTGATGACCGCAAGAGCGGGCAATCCGATGGGGGCTACCATGCCGGAGGCGCGCCAGCGCAAGCTGGTGGCAATGATGGCGCAGCGTCAGCTCACTATTATTGAAGATGACATCTATGGCGAGCTGATGTTTGATCATGGCCAGTCCAAGGCACTCAAGGCTTATGACTGCTCGGACACCGTGATTTACTGCTCCAGTTTCTCCAAGACCATTTCACCCGGAGTGCGCACCGGCTGGCTGGTTACGCGGCGCTATCAGGAGGCCATTGAGCAGCTGCAGACTTTTACTACGCTGTCGGCTTGCAGTGTCAGCCAGATGGCGGTTGCGGCCTATCTTGAGAACGGCGGTTACGACCGGCACCTGAGGCATATTCGTCAGGAATATTGCAAAAACCTTAGCCAGTTCCAGCTTGCGGTCCAGCAATATTTCCCCGAGGGTACTCAGATCACCAGGCCAAAGGGTGGCTTCATTCTCTGGGTCAGCCTGCCGGGCGGCGTAGACACGCTGACGCTGTTTAACCGTGCAATGGCCCACAACATCAGCATCGCCCCGGGAGTGGTCTTTAGCAACTCCGACCAGTTCAACCACTGCCTGCGCCTGAACTGCGGCATCCCATGGAATCGGGCGACAGAGCAGGCGGTCATGACGCTTGGCGTACTGGCACGTCAGTTGATTCTTGAAACAGAACAGTCCAGAGCAGAGAGTCCAAGAAAAATAGCAATTTAAATCAAACAGTTAATGCATGTATTTAAAGTAAAAAAGCCTGCATGCGCAGGCTTTTTTGGTTCTGTCTGACGCTATTGGGCAGTGGCAGCGCTGGCACTTTCACGCAGCTTTTGGTGTTCCCGGGTCAGCTTCTGCGACAGTTCGATGATCTGCTCGCGCATCCAGCGGTTGGCGGGATCCTGATCAGTGCTCTCGTGCCAGAACAGGTGGGTTTCGATGGCAGGCACATCATCGATTGGCAGCGTCGTCCAGTGAAGGTTATGTCGCTGCGCGAACCGCTCATGCACCGTCATGATCAGGTCGGTTGACTCAAGGACCAGTGGCGCCATCTGATAATGCTGCGAACGCATGACAACGCGGCGCTGAATACCCATTTTGCCCAGGGCAAGATCCACATGACCCAGGCCGTTGCGACGGCTGGAGATATGTATGTGTGACTGGGCAAGATAATCGTCCAGAGTGATCTTGTCTTTCTTGGCCAGCGGATGCCCCTTGCGCATCACGCAGACATGGCGATCTTCGAACAACTTGACGTGACGAACCTGAGTATCGGTATTCAGCGGCGCATCAATGGCAAAATCCAGTCGCCCGGCGGCCAGCTCCTTGGTGGTTTCGCGGCGCTTGATCAGGAAACTGTCAATGTTGATGTTGGGCGCAGACCGGCGAATGCGAGAGGCCAGATGCGGCAGAATGACCGCCTCGGTGAGGTCCGTCATGCTGATGCGATAGGTTTTGGTTGCCTGCTCGGGAACGAAACTGCGACTTTCCTGCACCGACACCCGCAGCAGCTGAAGGGCGTTGCGAACAGGCGTGATGATATTTTGCGCCATTGGCGTCGGCACCATGCCCTGGGCCGTGCGCACGAACAGCGGATCGTTGAAGGTCTCGCGCAATCGAGCCAGCGCGTTACTGACCGCAGGTTGAGTGATGCCGACGATCTGGCCAGCCCTTGTCAGATTGGCTTCGGTGTAGATCGCGTCAAAGACAATGAACAGATTCAGGTCGACCTTACTGAGGTTCATCGCAACTTCCTTTAGTTAAATGACTCACGTCGAGACAAGGCAGTTCAGCACAAGGGCCAAGTATATATCGCTTATGAATGTTAATACACGGCAAAAATAGGTTAGATAAATCCATTAGCGTCATCTAGCATTTTGATCGTCGATACCAAACCAACCAAAGGCAACCACTATGGATTTCGGATACTCCCCCAAGGTTAAAGAGCTGCGCGAGCGCGTAGACAGCTTCATGCAGGAGCATGTGTTCCCGGCTGAACCCATCTTTCACCAGCAGGTAGCGGAAGGCGACCGCTGGCAGCCCACTGCCATCGTTGAGGAGCTGAAAGTCAAGGCGCGCGCAGCCGGACTGTGGAACCTGTTCCTGCCGGAGTCCGACCTTGGGGCAGGCCTCACCAACCTGGAATACGCACCGCTGGCCGAACTGATGGGCCGTTCCGGCCTGGCGTCTGAAGCCTTTAACTGCAGCGCTCCCGATACCGGCAACATGGAAACCATCGTTCGCTACGGTTCCGAAGAGCACAAGGAAAAGTGGCTCAAGCCCCTGCTGGCCGGTGAGATCCGCTCCTGCTTCGGTATGACCGAGCCGGGCGTTGCTTCCTCTGATGCCACCAACATGCAAGCCAATGCGCGCCGCGAAGGTGACGAGTGGGTCATCAACGGCCGCAAATGGTGGACTTCCGGTGCTTGCGACCCGCGCTGCAAGATCATGATCTTCATGGGTCTGACCAACCCTGATGCGCCGCGTCACCAGCAGCACTCCATGATTCTGGTGCCGATGGACTCCCCCGGCCTGAAAGTAATCCGCCCATTGCCAGTGTTTGGTTACGACGATGCGCCGCACGGTCATGCCGAAGTAGTGCTGGAAAACGTCCGCGTACCATACTCCAACGTACTGCTGGGCGAGGGTCGCGGTTTCGAGATCGCTCAAGGTCGCCTCGGCCCGGGCCGCATCCACCACTGCATGCGTTCCATTGGTGCGGCAGAGCGTGCGCTCGAGCTGATGTGCAAGCGTTCCGTCGAGCGTGAAGCCTTTGGCAAGCGCCTGGCTCAACTGGGTGGCAACATCGACCTGATCGCCCAATCGCGCATCGAGATCAATCAGGCTCGCCTGCTGACCCTGAACGCCGCTTACATGATGGATACCGTAGGCAACAAGGTCGCCAAGAGCGAAATCGCTCAGATCAAGGTGGTAGCACCGAACGTTGCGCTGAACGTCATTGATCGCGCCATTCAGATGCATGGCGGTGCGGGTGTTTCAGACGACTTCCCGCTGGCTCACATGTATGCCATGCAGCGCACGCTGCGCCTGGCAGACGGTCCGGACGAAGTTCACCGTGCAGCTATCGGCAAACTGGAAGTCGGCAAGTACATGCCGCGCTAAGCTTCCGGCTGTTAAAAAACCCGCTCTCGCAGCGGGTTTTTTAATGTCGGCTGATGCCTCACGGGGCACTATGGCGAATTGACCTGCTTGAGTCGGAAGCCGGTCGGGCATCGGGGTCTGATTTGGCGGGCGCAACAACGCACACCCGATTTGCTCGGATGAGACAGAGTCTGGGTGGCGTTGCGATCAGCCGGGCGAGGGCAGGGAGGCCCGGCAGGGGACTGCGACTATCAGCGGGCGCGGTAGGTAATGCGACCTTTGGTCAGGTCGTAGGGGGTCAGTTCAACGCGTACCTTGTCGCCAGTCAGGATGCGAATATAGTTCTTGCGCATCTTGCCTGAAATGTGGGCAGTCACGACATGGCCGTTTTCCAGTTCAACGCGGAACATGGTGTTCGGCAGGGTGTCGATGATGGTGCCTTCCATTTCAATGCTGTCTTCTTTTGCCATTAAGCAACGACCTCTCGGGGTGGATTCTGGGTGGGCTATTGGTTGGTTACCCACAAAAAAGGTGGCCAATTGTGCCTGAAAACCGCACTTGAGCCAAGTTTGGCTGGATATTTTTACTGTTTATGTCGTTTCAGGTCAGGCGAACCCATTGCTGATTCACCAGCATCTCGAGTGGTCGGTACTCGGTTTTATAGTTCATCTTTCGGCAATTTCGGATCCAGTAGCCGAGATAAACCGCTGCGAGCCCTTGTCTGCGAGTCTCCTCGACCTGCCAGAGGATGGCATAACGGCCGAGACTGCGACGGGTTTCATCCGGCTCAAAGAAGGTGTAGACGGCCGATAATCCGTTATTCAGTTGATCGGTAACCGCTACAGCCAGCAAGCGATCCTCTTGATCCCGGAACGCATAAAAGCGGCAGAACTCCCAATTCTTGGCAAGAAAGGAGGCGAACTGATCCTTACTGGGGGGATACATGTCGCCATCTGCATGACGCGCGCAAATGTAGCGCTCGTATAGCGCGTAGATCTCGTCGGTCAGCTCAGGCTTGAGCTCGAATACCTGCAAGTCACGATTTCGCTTGAGTATTCGCTTCTGGGCCGAGGTGGGAGTGAAGGTATCGACAGGAATACGCGCAGGAATGCAGGCGTTGCAGTCCTTGCAATGCGGACGATAGAGATGATCGCCGCTGCGCCGAAACCCGAGATCAGAGAGCTGGCTGTATGTTTCCAGGTTGATCGGCTGCTGCGGATCAAGGAACAACGTCGTCGCCCGCTGATCCGGCAGATAGCTGCAAGAATGAGGGTGCGTGGCGTAAAACTTGAGTTGCGACAGGTCGGTCATGGGGTCTTCCCGGACAGCACTGGCCCGAGTATACGGCGAGCCTTGCGCGGGTTCAAAGCGCGTGCTGTCGCCATGCGTCTGCTGCATCTGGAGGGCACAGCCTTGCCAGCTCATGCAAAAAGGCTGCTCGCGGCATGCTTTCGGCCCCCAGACTGAACAGGTGGTCCGTTGGCATCTGACAGTCGATCAACTCAAAGCCCCATTGCCCGAGTTGTTCAACCAGCGTTATGAACCCCAGCTTGGACGCATTGCTCGCTCGGCTGAACATGGATTCACCAAAAAACACCTTGCCCAGCGCAACGCCATACAAGCCACCAACCAAAAGGCCGTCCTGCCAGACTTCTACCGAGTGGGCGATGCCCGCACGATGCAGATCGATGTAGGCCTGCTGCATCTGCGGAGTGATCCAGGTGCCGTCGGCGTAGTGCCGGGGCTCCGCGCAGGCGCGAATGACGGAGGAGAAGTCCTGGTCGAGGGTGACCCGCATACGCTGCTGGCGGATCAGCTTGCGCATGCTGCGCGAGACATGCAGGCCGTCCGGCCGCAGAACCGTTCTGGGATCAGGGCACCACCACAGGATCGGCTGGCGAGGGGCGTACCACGGGAAGATTCCATGCCGGTAGGCGGTGATCAGGCGTGGAACCGATAAATCGCCGCCGGCAGCCAGCAACCCGTTTGGTTCTTCCATCGCATGATCGGCAGACGGAAAGGCAAGGTCCTTTGCAGTTAACCAGATCAGGTGCGCCATACGTGCTCCAGGTCCGCTTCAGTAATTCAAATGGTTTATCAGATTCGGGTTATAAGCTATTGTCCTGAATGAATAAAGCAGTACACCGGGGCGGAACATTCAGAGCGCCTGACTGTCTGCTGTCCGATCAATGTGCCACGCGGTTATGAAATCGGCCTGATCAAGCCTTACAATATCCGCCTGAATCCAAATGGAAGCGTTGTTTTGAAGGAAACTGCAGCCCAGAAAATGTCGATGCCGTGGCGTGAGCAGCTGGCGTTGCGCCTGCGTGAGGGCGCCTTGCTGGCCATGATAGCCCTGTGCCTCTACCTGTGCATGGCGTTGTTTACCTTCGAGCCGAGTGATCCGGGCTGGACCCGCAGCAGCGGCAGTGCCGACGTACAGAATGCAGGGGGCGCCATGGGGGCCTGGATCGCCGACGTGCTGTTGCTGTCGCTCGGCTACCTGGCATTTCTGTTCCCGCTCATCGTCGCAGTAAAGGTGTACCAGATGTTCCGTCGGCGCCATGAGCCCATGATCTGGAACGGCTGGCTGTTTTCCTGGCGGCTGATCGGCTTTGTGCTGACGCTGTTTGCCGGTACGGCGCTGGCAGCGCTGCATGGCTCTCCGGGTGCCCACTTCCCCGAAGGCGCAGGCGCGGGAGGTGTGTTGGGCCAACTGTTGCGCGACCTGACTTACCCTGCGCTCAACATGCAGGGCAGCACCTTGCTGTATCTGACCCTGTTTCTGTTCGGGCTGACCGTTTTCACCAACCTGTCGTGGCTGCGGGTTATGGATATTACCGGGCGGCTTACGCTGGACCTGTTTGATCTGCTCAAGCGCGCCTGGGCCGGGTGGCGGGGCCGACGCGGGGTATCGTCTGTTGCGATTGCTCCGGCGCGCGAGCCGCGCCCGGCACCCGGACCGCGCAAGGAGCCCTCATTCAGCGCGGAGGAACAGAAACGGGCGGACGCATCACGTGCTCAGCGCCAGGAAGCGCTGGCCAGGCATGTGGCCTCACAAGAAAACCGCACTCCGCCGGAAATTGTCCCGCTGGATACCAAACCGGTGGAGGCCAGCGTTCGCACCCAGAAGGAAAAACAGGTCCGCCTGTTTACCGACACAGCCGACCCTGACTCATTGCCGCCCATTTCGCTGCTGGACCCGGCAAGCAAGAAAACCAAGGGCTTCTCTGCAGAGTCGCTGGAAGGGATGTCTCGCCTGCTTGAGATCAAGCTCAAGGACTTTGGCGTCGACGCTCAGGTCGAGAAAGTGCAGCCTGGGCCGGTTATCACCCGGTTTGAAATTCAGCCTGCCCCGGGCGTGAAGGTCAGCAAGATTTCCAACCTGGCCAAGGATCTGGCTCGCTCGCTTGCCGTCATCAGTGTGCGTGTGGTTGAGGTCATTCCGGGCAAGACCACGGTGGGTATCGAGATTCCCAACGAGGATCGCGAGATCGTTCGCTTGTCCGAAGTGCTGGAAACCCGCGAGTTCGACGAAGCCCAGTCCCCGGTCACCCTGGCCCTTGGGCACGATATCGGCGGTCACCCGGTGATGGCGGACCTTGCCAAAATGCCCCATCTGCTGGTCGCAGGCACCACGGGCTCAGGTAAATCGGTTGGCGTTAACGCCATGCTGCTGAGCATCCTGTTCAAGGCCACGCCCTCGGAAGTGCGTCTGATCATGGTTGACCCAAAGATGCTCGAGCTGTCCATCTACGAGGGGATTCCGCACCTGCTGGCACCGGTCGTGACCGATATGAAGGAGGCCTCCAACGCGCTGCGCTGGTGTGTCGCCGAGATGGAGCGTCGCTACAAGCTGATGGCCGCAATGGGCGTGCGCAACCTGGCAGGGTTCAACCGCAAGGTTAAAGACGCGGCCAAGGCTGGCACACCGCTGACCGATCCGCTGTATCGCCGCGAAAGCATGGATGACCTGCCGCCGGAACTTGAGGCGCTGCCGGTGATCGTAGTGGTAATCGACGAATTTGCTGACATGATGATGATCGTCGGCAAGAAGGTCGAGGAACTGATTGCGCGTATTGCCCAAAAGGCGCGTGCTGCCGGCATTCACCTGATTCTGGCAACGCAGCGCCCATCGGTGGACGTGATCACCGGTCTTATCAAGGCAAATATTCCGACCCGTATGGCCTTCCAGGTATCCAGCAAGATCGACTCGCGCACCATCCTGGATCAGGGTGGGGCAGAGCAACTGCTGGGGCACGGTGACATGCTCTACATGCCTCCCGGCACCAGCCTGCCTGTGCGGGTGCACGGCGCCTTTGTCTCCGATGATGAGGTCCATCGCCTGGTAGATGCGTGGAAACAGCGTGGCGAGCCGGATTACATCCAGGACATTCTGGACGGTGCCGACGACTCCGCAACCAGCGGCAGCTATGATGGCGGCAGCGGCGGCGACGACAGCGAGGAGGACGCGCTGTACGACGAAGCCGTGCGCTTCGTTACCGAAAGCCGTCGGGCGTCCATCTCGGCAGTACAGCGCAAGCTCAAGATTGGCTATAACCGCGCCGCGCGCATGATCGAAGCCATGGAAATGGCCGGCGTGGTTACCTCAATGAATACCAATGGCTCGCGCGAGGTCATCGCACCGCCGCCGATCCGCGACTGAGTGGAGAAACGCACTATTATGTTGAATTTTCTGTCTGGCTGGCGTTGGCTGGGGCTGTGTGCGGCGCTGCTCGGTACGCCGGCACTGGCGCAGGACGATGCAGACGCAGCAGCGCAGCGCCTGAACGAGCTGCTCTCGGCAGCCAATACCCTGACCGCCAACTTTTCCCAGATGACGCTCAGCTCCAACGGCTCCAATTTGCAGGAAACCAGCGGCCAGGTCACCCTGCAGCGTCCCGGCAAGTTCCGCTGGCATACCGATCCGCCGCTGGAGCAGGTGCTGGTCTCCGACGGCCAACAGGTTTGGCTGTATGACCCGGACCTCATGCAGGTCACTATTCAGAAGCTGGATCAGCGCCTGACCCACACGCCGGCACTGCTGCTGTCGGGCGATGTCAGCACCCTCACGGACAATTTCAGCATCCGCTGGACTCAGGGTGGCAGCGTGGATGACTTTGTGCTGACGCCCAAGGCCAGTGACACCATGTTTGAGACTCTGAGGCTGTCTTTCCGTGACGGACTGATCAACGACATGCAGCTCAATGACCCGATAGGCCAGCGCACCAATATCCTGTTCCAGAACGTTGCGCTGAATGCACCGGTAGCCGGGTCACAGTTCACCTTCGAGGTACCGGACGGAGTCGACGTCATCAGTGAATAACCGCGGCCTGTTTGCGCCGCCGGCGCCGCGCGAGCCGCTGGCAGCGCGAATGCGTCCGCGCACGCTCGATGAATACGCTGGCCAGGAGCATCTGCTCGGGGCCGGTCGCCCGCTGCGCACCGCGCTTGAGCAGGGCGCTCTGCACTCGATGATCTTCTGGGGCCCGCCGGGCGTCGGCAAAACGACCCTGGCACGGCTGATCGCCACCGTGAGTGACGCCCACTTTGAGACCCTGTCTGCCGTACTGGCCGGGGTAAAGGACATTCGCCAGGCGGTGGACATTGCCCGCCAGAACCACGCCGCAAATGGCCGCCGAACTATCCTGTTTGTCGATGAGGTCCATCGTTTCAACAAGGCCCAGCAAGACGCCTTCCTGCCGTATGTTGAAGACGGTACGCTGTTGTTTATTGGCGCCACCACGGAAAACCCCTCCTTTGAACTGAACAACGCGCTGCTGTCCCGTGCCCGGGTGTATGTGCTCAAGGGGCTTGATGAAGACGCGCTGGGTGGTCTGCTTGATCGCGCCCTGACAGACAGCGAGCGTGGGCTCGGCGCACTGCAACTGCAATTGGCGCCGCAGGCCCGGCAGCTGCTGCTGGATGCATCCGATGGAGACGCCCGCCGATTGCTGAACCTGCTGGAGATCGCTGCCGATCTGGTGGAGCAGGGCGGCGTGATTGAAGCCGATCTGCTTGGCGAGCTGCTGAGTGATACCCGCCGCCGTTTCGACAAGGGCGGCGAAGCCTTTTATGATCAGATTTCCGCGCTGCACAAGTCGGTGCGAGGTTCCAATCCGGATGCCGCACTGTACTGGTTCGCGCGTATGCTCGATGGCGGCTGTGATCCCCTGTATATCGCCCGTCGCGTCGTGCGCATGGCCAGCGAGGACATTGGCAACGCCGACCCGCGCGCATTGACGCTGTGCCTCAACGCCTGGGATGTCCAGGAGCGCCTTGGCAGCCCGGAAGGCGAGCTGGCGGTGGCCCAGGCCATCACCTATCTGGCTTGTGCGCCGAAGAGCAACGCGGTGTATAACGCATTCAACACCGCCATGCGTGATGTTGCCGGCCAGGGGTCGCTGGACGTGCCGATGCATTTACGTAATGCGCCGACCAAGCTGATGAAAGACCTGGGTTACAACGAGGGCTATCGCTACGCCCACGACGAGCCCGAAGCCTATGCCGCCGGTGAAGACTATTTCCCCGAGGCGCTTGAGCCTCGCCGCTATTACCAGCCGGTCCCGCGCGGACTTGAACTGAAAATCGCCCAGAAGCTGCAGCACTTGCGATCACTGGATGCGGCGAGCAGCAGGCAACGGAGGAAGGATGATTAAGCTGTATCTGGCTGTCATGCTGGGCGGCTCGCTGGGAGCGGCGGCACGTTATGGCGTGGCGCAGTGGTCAGCTGCCCACTGGCCCAAGCTGTTCCCGTTACCGACCTTGATCGTGAATCTGCTCGGATGCCTGCTGATCGGTGTACTATACGGCCTTTGGCTGGATCGCCCGGACCTGTCCCCCATACTGCGCCAAACGCTGGTAGTGGGGTTCCTTGGTGCCTTTACCACCTTCTCGACCTTCTCGCTGGATACCCTCCGGATGCTGGAGAACGGTGAAGGTCTGCTGGCTCTGGCTTACATTCTGCTCAGTGTGTGCGTTGGTTTGTTCGCCACCTGGGCCGGCCTGTCGCTCGCGCGCTGACCGGCTGCCACCTGAAACTGTTGAAGATGATGACCCATGCTTGACGCAAAACTCGTTCGTACCCAACCGCAACTGCTCGCCGAGCGCCTTGCCACCCGCGGCTATGAGCTGGACCTCGCTCAGCTCGAGGCGCTGGAGTCCCGGCGCAAGGACGTTCAGACCCGCACCGAAAGTCTGCAGGCCGAACGCAACAGTCGCTCCAAGTCGATCGGGCAGGCCAAGGCGCGTGGCGAAGATATTCAGCCGCTGCTGGCTGACGTCGACCGCATGGGCAACGAGTTGGCTCAAGCCAAACAGGAGCTCGAGGCAATCCAGGTCGAGCTGGACGCCATGCTGCTGAGCATGCCCAACCTGCCGGCCGAGACAGTCCCGGTAGGCAAGGATGAAAACGAGAATGTCGAAGTGCGCCGCTGGGGGACGCCGCGTGCATTCGACTTCGAGGTCAAGGACCACGTCGCACTGGGCGAGCAGCACGGCTACCTGGATTTTGAAACGGCCGCCAAATTGTCTGGTGCCCGCTTTGCCCTGATGCGCGGCCCGATTGCCCGTCTGCACCGCGCGCTGGCCCAGTTCATGCTGGATCTGCATGTTAACGAGCATGGTTACGAAGAGGCCTACACACCGTATCTGGTGCAGGCCGAAGCCCTGCAAGGCACCGGTCAGCTGCCCAAGTTCGAAGAAGACCTGTTCAAGATCAAGCGCGGTGAAGACCAGCGCGACCTGTACCTGATCCCGACTGCCGAGGTCTCGCTGACCAATATCGTCAGCCAGAGCATCGTTGCCGCCGAGGAGCTGCCGATCAGGCTGACCGCACACACCCCCTGTTTCCGCAGTGAGGCCGGTTCCGCCGGTCGCGATACCCGCGGCATGATTCGTCAGCATCAGTTCGACAAGGTCGAGATGGTGCAGATCGTTCGCCCGGAAGACTCTGCTGCCGCGCTGGAAGAGCTCACAGGTCACGCTGAAGACGTACTCAAGCGTCTGGAGCTGCCGTACCGCACCATGGCCCTGTGCACCGGCGACATGGGCTTCAGCGCCCAGCAGACTTACGATCTTGAGGTATGGATTCCGAGTCAGGGCAAGTATCGCGAGATCTCCTCCTGCTCCAACTGTGGTGATTTCCAGGCCCGTCGCATGCAGGCGCGCTGGCGCAATCCGGAAACCGGCAAGCCGGAACTGGTGCATACCCTTAATGGCTCGGGGCTTGCGGTGGGCCGCACCCTGGTGGCCGTGCTGGAAAACTACCAGCAGGCAGATGGCAGCATTGAAGTGCCGCAGGCCCTGCGCAGCTACATGGGCGGACTGGAGCGCATCGGCTAAGCCGACGACTCCAGCCTCACCAACAGCGGGAGCCAATGGCTCCCGCTTTGCCTTTTAATGATGTATGCCGAGGAAGCGAGCATGGAATTCCTGCCCCTGTTTCATAATCTGACCGGCCGCCGCGTGCTGGTTGTTGGCGGTGGTGAAATTGCCCTGCGCAAGGCTCGCTTGCTCAGCGAAGCGGGTGCTGCGCTGTATGTGGTGGCGCCCGAGGTCGAGCCGGCGCTGCGCGAGCTGGTTGCCGGCAGCAATGGCTCGATACGTGAGGGTGGCTATCAGCCATCGGATCTGGACGCAGCCGTGCTGGCAATTGCCGCGACGGATGACGAAGCACTCAACGCCCGGGTGTCGGCAGATGCTCAGGCGCTGCGTATTCCGGTCAACGCAGTGGATGCCCCGCACCTGTGCACCGTCATCTTCCCGGCAATCGTCGACCGCTCGCCGCTGCTGATTGCGATCTCCAGCGGCAGTCACGCTCCTGTGCTGGCTCGCTTGTCCCGCGCCCGAATCGAGACTCTGTTCCCTGCTGCCTACGGTCGACTGGCCCAGTTGGCCAAACGCTTCCGCCAGCAGGTCAAGGAGGCATTGCCGACCATCAACCAGCGCCGCGCGTTCTGGGAAAACATCTTCCAGGGCGAGGTGGCAGAGCGCGTGTTTGCCGGGCAGGACGACGAGGCCGCGCAACTGCTGGAGTCCGAGCTGAGCGGTCAGCAGGGACAGGTATATCGCGGCGAAGTATATCTGGTCGGCGCCGGCCCGGGCGACCCGGACCTGCTGACCTTCCGCGCTCTGCGGCTGATGCAGCAGGCCGACGTGGTACTGCATGATCGCCTGGTAGCACCGGCCATCATCGATCTGTGTCGTCGTGATGCCGACCGTATCTATGTCGGCAAGGCGCGCAGCGATCACGCTGTGCCGCAGGAAGAGATCAATCAGTTGCTGGTGCGGCTGGCGAAGGAGGGCAAGCGCGTGCTGCGCCTCAAGGGCGGTGATCCGTTCATCTTCGGTCGCGGCGGCGAGGAGATCGAGGAGCTGGCAGCCCATGGCGTGCCATTTCAGGTCGTGCCGGGCATAACCGCAGCCAATGGCTGCTCGGCCTATGCCGGTATTCCGCTGACCCATCGCGATTACGCCCAGTCGGTGCGCTTCGTCACCGGACACCTGAAAGATGGCACCACCAATCTGCCCTGGAGTGAGCTGGTAGCCACTGGCCAGACGCTGGTGTTCTATATGGGGCTGGTCGGCCTGCCGGATATCTGCAGCCAGCTGATTGCCCATGGCCGCAGCGCCCAGACGCCCATCGCACTGGTTCAGCAGGGCACCACGAGCAATCAGAAGGTCCTGATCGGCACCCTGGCCGATATGCCCGAACGGGTTGCAGGCGAAACGATCAAGCCACCAACGCTGCTGATAGTCGGCGAAGTGGTATCGCTGCACGACAAGCTTAAATGGTTCAGGGCCGATGCATTGCCACCGGTGCAGGGTGTGCTGGGTACGGAACAAGGCTAAAACGCCAAATGCCGGACAGGCGCTGCCGGCGCTCTGGCGTCGGGTAAGCAATTAGGGCAGGGTTTACCCTCTGTTTCAGGAGTACATCATGACCGATTCTGCCAACCTTACCCCGTCAGAAGACCTGGAAGCCGACGCGCTGCCGGAAGAGCTGTCCCAGGCCGTTTACGGCTTCTTCAATCGGATTCCGTTCAATCGCCTGCTTGGAATCGAAATTGACGAAGTGCGACGCGACTGCGTAGCAATGAGTCTGGCGATGCGACCAGATCTGGTCGGCAACTTTACCCAGGGTATCCTCCACGGTGGAGCCATTTCCTCATTGATCGATGTCTGTGGCGGCGCCATGGCGCTGATCGGAGCCTTTGATCGTCACGCCCACCTCACTGTCCAGGAACGAATGGTGCGCCTGTCGAAGCTGGGCACTATCGACTTGCGTGTCGATTATCTGCGTCCGGGGCGCGGAAAACAGTTTGTTTGTACCTCAACCCTGTTGCGCTCGGGCAATAAGGTCGGGGTGGTACGCTCGGAGTTGCATGCCGACGACGGTACCCTGATTGCCGTCGGCACCGGCACCTATCTTTGCGGGTAACAGCCAGGACGTGGCTCAGGCGACCGGCTTGCCGGTCACCGAGGCGCGCTCCGACAGTTCAATCCAGACCCCGTCCGGGTCGCGGATAAAGGCAATACGCGCGGTGCTGCCAAGGGTCACCGGTTCACGGGCCCCACTGGCACCATTGGCCATAGCCTGTGCGTAGGCGAGATCACAGTCAAACACCTGCAGGGTCAGGTAGCGCAGCCCAAGCGCGGCAAGCGCCGGTTGATCGTCCGACGCGGGCGTATCTCCCTGTTCAAGCAGAATCCGTGCATCTGCGCAGCGAAGCATACCCGGGGCAAGCAGATCGCAGCCCAGCACGTCGGTGTAAAACCGTTGACTGCGATCAAGCTCAGCTACCCGCAGGCGCACTGCCAGCCCGGTAATGCCGTCGGTTCCGGCAGGCAGCAACGTGATGCGGTTGCCATCCGGGTCCTGCAGGGCGCGCTTTTGTGTCAGCCCGTCAATGCCAACCAGCATTTCGATGATGGGCATGGCAGCGGGTGAGGGCAGAGGGTCTCGTGCGTCATTAAGTTTCAATACCGCTTCACCAGCAGAGTAGCGGTGCTGAAGAATGCCACCACCCAGTTTCAGCGTATGGTCAAAGGGCAAGCCAACCTGCTCGCTCCAGAAGCGCTGCTGTGCATCGCGCTGATTGGTAAACAGACCGACATCAAAAAAGGCTTTGGCCAGACTCACGTCATTCTCCTTGGCAGACACGGGTGCCAACCCTAGCTCGCATCCCTTCCGGCTAGCGAGATGAAATCACACCCGGAATCGGCCACCATCGCTGCCGGTGATGGTGGCATCAGCGCCGACGGCGTTTCAGCAGCCAGCGCGCAGCCATTGCCACCAGCAACAGCAGAACCAGACCGGCCAATGCCAGAGCAACACGGTTCTTGGCAATAAACTGTTCACGGCCGTTACGCGTGACCTGTTCCCAGGCGCGATAGTCGGGCGGTACTTCGATCACCCGGTAGCGTTCGACGTAGTCGCGATAGGCCTGATAAAGCTCGGACACGATCTCTGGGTGCTGCTGCGCCAGATTGTGTCGCTCCAGCGGATCATTGGCGGTATCGAACAACTGCGGCCCGATACGCGCCGGGATGGCATTGGTGCTTGAGGTAACCAGTTTGTAATTGCCACGCCAGACGGCGATTCCACCAGCCAGTTCGTAGACGGTCGTGCGGCTGGCGTCGTGAACCTGTTCCTGCCGACCTTCGAGCAGGGCGCGCATGCTTTCACCCATGATCGGATGAACAGGCCTGCCCCGGTAGCGGTCGCCGGGCGGCGTGACACCGGCAATGTCGAGCAGCGTTGGGGTGATGTCGGTCACATAGCCAAAGCTGTTGGTTCGAGTGCCGGCGGCGACTCGACCCGGCTGACTGACGATCAACGGCACGCGCATCCCACCGCTAAACGGCGAGCCCTTGTAAGAGTAGAACGGAGTATTGGACGCATAGGCCCAGCCCGGGCCGTATTCGCTGTAGCTGCCGGGCGCGCCGAGCGCATCGATATCGGTGTCATAGCGCAGGCGGTAAAACAGCGGGGCGACCTCACGCAATACGGTCGACTCTCCCCCGTTATCGCTCATGAACAGGATCAGGGTATTGTCGTACTGACCGGTGTCCTTGAGATAGCTGAGCACCTTGCCGACGCTGGTATCCATCGCTTCAGCCATGCCGGCAAAGACCGCCATTTGCCGTGCCCGATAGGCCTTCTCTTCATCACTCAGGCTGGCCCAGTCAATATGGCGACGAGCATAGAAGGTGCCCCAATCGTCGGTAACAGCGTTCTCACCGGTATCCGGCAACAACCCGCTCGCCAACTGGCGCTGGTAGCGCTGCTGGCGAATTGCATCCCAGCCCTGATCGTAGATATCGGCATAGCGCTGAACATAGTCTTCAGGAACCTGGTGGGGTGCATGCACGGCCTGAAACGCCAGATAGCCGAAGAACGGCTTGCCGTCCGCACGACCGCTGTCGATGTAGTCGATCAGCTTGTCGGCATAGGTGAACGAGGAATAAAAGCCCTCGGGAAGGTTCACCGGTTTGCCGTCCTCAATCCAGGTGGCGCTGCCGCCCGGTAGATAATGCTTGGCCTCCCAGTTGTCTGCACCGCTTTCCATCAGTGCAAAGGAGCGCGTGAAACCGCGCGCAACCGGCTGACTCTGCGGGCGGTCGCCCAAATGCCACTTGCCGGCCATGTAGGTGTTGTAACCTGCATCTTGCAGCAGGGTTGGCAAGGTCACAACGCTGTCGTTCAACCAGGTTTCGTAGCCCGGCTGACCTTTCTGGTTGTCCGCCATGATCTCCTTCATGTTACCCATGCCGACCAGGTGATTGGTCACGCCAGTCATCAGCATTGACCGGGTTGGCGAGCAGGTTGCGGCCACGTGAAAGTTGGTGAACTGGACCCCGCTGGCAGCCAGCTGGTCGATGTTGGGCGTGTGGATTTCACCGCCGTACGCCCCCAGATCGCTGAAACCGAGATCATCGGCGACAATCAGCAGAATGTTGGGACGCGAGTCCGCGCTGGCGGTATTGAACGGCAGCAGGATACTCAAGCCAAGGGCAGGAAGCAGGCGAAGGAGCGGGCGGTGCATGATAAAGTCCCGGTTTTTTGTGGTTATGTGCAACCGAGTATAGGGAGCGCTATCGCGGGCGCTGCGGCCGAGTGTAGCCAAACGACTGTCCCTGGCAGCCAATCCTGGCGCCGGGCAGCGCCTCGTTAATCGGGAACCTTCTGGCCGCCGGGCTGTTTATAGACAAGTTTGGACGGACTTTTCAGCAAGGGGGACGGGCGAGTGCATGTGCATTATCTGCAACATGTGGAATTCGAAGGGCTGGGCCTGATCGAACAATGGCTGACCGCTCACGGTCATACGCTAAGCGGCAGCAGGCTGTATGCCGGTGACGCACTCCCCGAGCTCGAGTCGGTTGACCTGCTGATCATCATGGGAGGCCCCATGAGCGTGAACGACGAGCAGGCCCTGCCGTGGCTGCGGGAAGAAAAGGCGTTCATTCGACGTGCGCTGACCGCCGACAAGGCGATGCTGGGTATTTGTCTCGGTGCACAACTGATTGCCGCAGCGCTGGGCCAGCCGGTGTATGCCAATTCAGAACGCGAAATTGGCTGGTTCAGGGTAACGGGCAATACCCATCATAACGGCGCGGCCTTTCACTTCCCCGGTCAATTCCACGCACTGCACTGGCATGGTGAAACCTTTGATCTGCCTCCGGGCGCCATTTTGCTTGCGTCCAGCGATGCCTGCGAAAACCAGGCTTTCCAGCTGGGGCGTTCGGTTATCGGCCTGCAATTTCATCTGGAAGCCGATCGCGCATTGCTTGAACGCTTTGTCACCGCTGACGCACAGGCACTTTCTCCGGAACGCTGGGTCCAAACTGCCGGGCAGATTCTCAGTGTGGATGATATGACCCTGACCCGCAGCGCAGCACTGCTGGATCACGTACTGACCTATCTGACGGAGGCTGTATGAAACACCGTATTTACGGATTGCTTGCCCTTACCGGGCTGGCGCTGCTGGGGGGCTGTGTTCAACTCCCGGATGGCATTGAGCCGGTAACGCCGTTTCAGGCTGACCGATACCTCGGACAGTGGTATGAAATCGCGCGGCTGGATCACCGTTTTGAACGCGGGCTGAGTCAGGTCAGTGCCGAGTACTCGCGCGCAGATAGCAACGAGATCAAGGTAATCAACCGCGGCTGTGATGCTCAAAGCGGATCCTGGAACCAGGCTGAGGGGCGTGCCCGCTTTGTCGACGACCCGAATACCGGGTTCCTGAAAGTATCATTCTTTGGGCCGTTTTACGGCACCTATGCCATCTTCGAACTGGATCCCGAATATCAATATGCCTTTGTTTCCGGCCCCAATCGCGACTACCTTTGGTTCTTGTCGCGTGACCCCGAACCGGACGCAGCACTGCGCCAGCAGTTCGTGAAGCGGGCTGCGGAGCTTGGCTTTGCGGTCGACGAACTTATCTGGGTCAAGCAGGGCGACAGCCGCTGCAGCTAGACGTGTTCGAAAATATGCACGGTCTCGTAGCCTTTCGCGGCGGCACAGGATACTCTTTGGCTCCAAGAATAATTACAGGCTGAGGCCGTTGCGTGCTTGATCTGACGACGTTGATGCTGGTGCTGGCGCTAACCACGGCCACAGCGGTGATTTGCCTGCTGGTTGCCGCCGCACTGAATCCCAGGGTTCCGTCCATTCGCTTCTGGGCGATTGGCCTCAGCATGGTCGTTTTCGGGGCTCTTTTACAGTCGGCACGCGCCTACATACCGATCTGGTTCAGCGCCATCGTCATTACCCAGGGCTACTTTGTACTGTGGTGGGGAGCGCGCTGCCACCAGCAGGGGTGGGCTGCCCCCCATTTCTGGCCAACCATGGCGACTCTGCTAGCTCTGCAGGGTGCAGCCTTCTTCCTGCTCAGGGATTCCCTTCGTTTCAGCATCATGACCCACAGCGCGATTGTAGTCGTGGTCGCCGGTCTCATGGTCTACGAAATTATCCGGGTACGACCAAGACCCCGTACCCTGACCTACGCCTGGTGCGCCATCTGGCTTGTTCATGCAGGCCTGTATCTGCGTCGGTTGATGCTATACGGGCTTGATCCAGCGTATGCAAACGTCACCACCTTTGAGCAAGGCGAGTCGGTCGAAGCGCTGAATTACCTTGAGGGCATCGTATTCATCTATGCCTTCACCATGATTTGCATCATGTTCCTGCTGCGCAGCCTTCAGGACGAACTCAAGACTCAGGCCATGCACGACCCGCTGACCAACCTGTTCAACCGCAGAGCTTTTGAACAGGCGGCACTGCGGTATCTGGAAGGCAACCGCAGGACAGGGGAGAGCGCAGCGCTGCTGTTGCTTGACTTGGACGGTTTCAAGGCAATCAACGACCGCCATGGCCATGCCGCAGGCGATGCAGTGCTGGCCCGATTTGCAGAGTTATTGCAGGACTCTTCACAGACACGGGACCTGATCTGCCGTTTTGGCGGAGAGGAATTTCTGTTGATGGTAGCCAACACGGATATGAACAAGGCAAGACAGCTTGCCGAACGGATTCGCGAAACCTGGCAACGTCAGCAGGTTCAGGTAGGCAGGCTAACGCTGAGCAATACCGTATCAATCGGGCTGACGCCGGTTCCGGCGGGTTCCACATTGTCCCTGCACGAGCTGGTCGAACGAGCCGATCAGGCGCTGTACCAGGCCAAGCAGAGCGGGCGCAACCGCTGCTGCAGCTGGCCACTCACCGCTGACGACGCTGCCTGCCGAGAAGGCGAACAACGGAGTTTTGTTCAACTCGGCTCTCCGGAATAACCCAACAGGCATTGCCCCGGGCAATCTGCCCGCACCATTTTTCTTCATCATGTATTGCGTTTCCGAACTCTGTTCAATAGAGTGCTTTGCACAAGAATAAAACAAGCTGGATATGATGTATGCCGCCTTCACGCGAGGAAGCGGCGCAGGCCCTGCGCGAGATCAGCAATGTGCAGGCGCGTGTCGCCGGATTTCAGGACTATCGATTTGAAGCAAGCCAACTGATTCTCTGGGGGCTGCTCAATATCATCGGCTGCGTCGGCAGCGCTCTGTTCGCTGGCTACCTGCTTCCAATCTGGCTGGGTGTGGTGGTTGTCGGCCTGCTGCTCGGTGTATTCATGGCGGTCCACAGCGCCCCCCGAGTTCCCGGCGTAATCTGGCGCTATCTGCTGGTTATTCTCTCCATTTTGCTGTTTGACGTCATTCTGCACGTCATTTTCTGGCCTGTGTCTCCGCGCCAGGGCAGCATGATCGTCCCCCTGTTTGTTGCCACCATTTACATCGTTCGAGGCGCACAGTCACGGCCCCGTTACATCGCCGTTGGCGCCTTGCTGGCGGTGCTCAGCATGCTCAGCTTCCTGTTTGCAGGTGATGTCTACTGGTACTGGCTTGCACTCAGCTGGGGCGGCACCTTTGTGGTCTCGGGCCTCTGGCTGAGGAGGTGCTGATGCAGTCGCCAAACGACCTCATCCATCAGCCTGTGCGGCTCAAGATCATGGCCGCGCTCAACACGCTGGCATCCGATCAATGGCTGGAGTTTGTCTCGCTCAGGTCCATCGTCGATACCACCGATGGCAATCTTGGCGCACATCTCAATACCCTTGAAGCTGCCGAATACGTTCGAATCAAGAAGGATTTTGCAGGAAAGAAGCCGCGCACGCGGGTCTGCCTGAGCGCCAAGGGGCGTGTTGCATTCGGTCAGTATGTCGCCGAACTGCACGCCATTCTGGCGCCCCAGAACCTGGACACCTGATACGGCATCGCACCTGACTCACTCATAACATCAACAA
Organism: Halopseudomonas sp. MFKK-1; assembly: GCF_027474385.1. NCBI lineage: Bacteria > Pseudomonadati > Pseudomonadota > Gammaproteobacteria > Pseudomonadales > Pseudomonadaceae > Halopseudomonas > Halopseudomonas sp. MFKK-1. The sequence continues at coordinate 3,038,365 of NZ_CP114836.1, read as the reverse complement.
TCTGGAGTTGGCATGCACACTCGTTCGTTTATCTCGACCTCGGCCCGCTGGCAACAGCGTCTGCGTACCCTGTCATTGCTGGTGCTGCTTGTCGCCGGTGGCGGCGCAACCGGGTTGGTACTGGCCCAGGCCGATAACCAGCCGCCTGAAGCAACCGCAGCCAGCGCCGCAACAGCCGCTGTCAGTGAAACGGTACCGGCGATTCAGGCAGCAGCACCAGAAGCCCAGCCGGCAGTCGCGCACACCTCATTTGGCGTGCGTGAGATGTACCTGCAAGCCGATCCGCTGGTTAAATCGGTCATGATCCTGCTGGTGTTCTGTTCCGTGCTGACCTGGGCTGTGCTGCTCGAAAAGCTGTTCGTCTTCAGTGCGGCCAAACGCCGCAATAATCAGTTCCTCAAGGCCTATCGTGGCGGTCAGGCTGATCAGCTCGGAGAGCAGCTTGAGCGCAGCGCCATGGGACGGATGTGGAAGGTGGCCCAGGCCGAACTGAGTCACTACCGCACGCTGCCCGCCGAGGGCAACGATGCCGACCGGCTCAACCGTCTGCTGCAACGCATTGCGCTGACCGCCGGCATTGTTCAGGAACGCGATCTGGCCAGGATGGGAACCATGATGGGCGTACTGGCGACCATCGGCGCCACGGCTCCCTTTATCGGCCTGTTCGGTACCGTATGGGGGATCCTCAACAGCTTCGCCAGTATCGCCACCCTTAAATCTGCCAGCCTGGCCGTCGTTGCGCCCGGTATCGCTGAAGCACTGCTGGCAACGGCGCTGGGGCTGTTTGCAGCAATTCCCGCGGTGATGATCTTCAACAAGTTTGCCCGTGACATTAACGGCTTTGTCGGTTCGCTGGACAATTTCTCGGCAGAGATGATCGCCGGCGTCTCACGTCAGCTGGATGAAGGTCGCTGATATGGGCATCCAGCTGAACTCCGGGCCGCTGGTGAAGCGGCACAACTACCAGCAGAACGCCGAGATGAACATCACACCCTTTGTCGATGTGATGCTGGTTTTGCTGATTATCTTCATGGTCGCAGCGCCTCTGGCGACGGTGGACGTCCCGGTTGATTTGCCAAGCAACGCCGCAACACCGAATCCGCCACCGGACGAGCCGGTTTATGTCAGCGTGCAGGCCGACGGCATGCTGTTCGTGCAAGAGCAGCCGGTAGTACTGGCCGGCCTTGCCGCCGGTGTCAACCAGCTGACCGGCGGGGATGTGCGAACGCGCCTGTTTCTGCGTGGTGACAAGGCGGTGGAATACGGAACCCTCATGCAGGTCATGAATACATTGCAGAAGGCCGGATACGGACAGATCAGTCTGGTCGCCTCGGAAGAACTGGAGCCCTGATGAGCGCCTACCGAGAACGCAGTAGCTGGCCGTTCCGGATACTGGTGGCAATCGTTGCCCTGGGCCTGCATATCGGACTGCTGGCGTGGTTGCAGAGCGCGGAGTTCCGCCACCAGGCACTGCCGGCCGGCCCGGATGTGGTGGCTGTTGATCTTTACGTGCCGCCGCCACCGCCGCCGGAGCCAGAACCTGAACCCGAGCGGGAACCCGAGCCCGAGCCACCAGCCCCCGAGCCGGAGCCGCAACCCGAGCCGCCAAAACCGACCGTTCGCAGGCCGCCCCCGGCGCCCGCAACACCGCCGACGCCCCGCGGCCCGCCGGTTCACAGCTTTGGTGCCAATCAGCAATGGGCAGCACCACCGACGCCGCCACCGGCAGCCACCAGCACACGCGGGAGAATGGCACCGTCCGGCTATGCCAACACGGTTAAGGGGCGAGTAACGGCCAACCTGCAGCGGCCCGAGGGCGCTGTTTACAAGCCGCCGCCAGGCTATCGGGGCGACCCCAACGACTTCAAGCGGCAATGCTACATCCCCTACGAAATCACGGTGGATGGTGCAGGCCAGATGGTCGGGTTCGAGATCGACCCCTGTGGCGATGCATTGCTGGATCAGGCTGCGCGTGAGGCCATCAGGCGGTCAGGCCCGTTCCCCCCGCCACCCGGCGGCGGTGAAGGGCGCTACACCATTTACGGCACAGCGATCTTTTTGGACTGATTACGGAGTACTGGCATGTTTATCCCCACGCGTATTGTGTTGGCCTCAAGTGTGATCTTGCTGACGGCCTGTGCCAGTGCACCGGTGCCGCCGAAACCCAAACCGGATCTGACACCCCGCCTGTCAGCTTTGCCGGATGCCGGAAGGGCAGGCTTTGATTGCAGCGGTGCCTTGCCGGAGGTGCATCGGCAGATCTGCGCCAGCGACAGCCTGGCGGCCCGGGATCGGCAGTTGACCGAGTTGCTGCACCAGCGTGTAAACGCACTGGATCTTCCCGGTGCGCTGCTGCTGGAGGCCAATCAGCGTCAGTGGCAACTGTCGCGTGCCGGAGCCTGCGGCCTGGGGACCGAGGCTGGCACCGCATTGCAACCAGATACGGCAGCGCAAGCGTGCCTGGACGCCCTGTATCGCCAGCGCATCAACGCGCTGCGTAACTGGCCGACGCCACCAGCGTTCACGTCATCACAGCGCCATGCCTGGTCCAGCTATGCCGAGTTCAGAGTGGCTGAAGAGCTCAGACCCGGATTCTGCGGCGCCATCGGCGCGGCCCTCAACCGCTCCTTGGTAGCAGACGGCGAAGCAGACATTACCGCGCTGCCCGGCGCCACCTTGCTGGCAGGCAGCCGCAAAGGGGATCGTGAGGCCAGCGTCGGCGGCCATCGCTATCGGGTGGAACTCTACAACCCGGGCCTGTACGCCGGTTACCAGCAACGGGCGCGGGGGCTGCTGATCGATGACCGGGTGGTGATGGATCATCGGACCATGCCCGCCTGGATTGCCAAGCAACCAGGCTATGGTGGTCGGGCCAACGCATCCTCGTCGCAAACCGGGGATTACGGCAGTATTGATCTGTTCAGCTACCAGGGCGAGTCGTTTGCCCTGGTCAACGAAACCTGGGGCTTCTACTCGCCGGCTGCGCGCGGGGAGTCAGCCTATGCCGGCGTATACGCACTGGGCAGCGACATCAAGCCACTGTGCCTGTTCCAGAGCTATCTCACACCGCCGCGTACAGACAACCTGCGCGGATTACCCACCTACGCACAGCTCAACAGTGCGCTCGAGCAACTCGCAGGTGACCCGCTGCCGGGCTATGCCCAGAGCGAACGCCGCGACCTGTTTCAGCGCTGGAAAGAGCGTCAGTGGACCTTGCTCAATCTGCCGTTGCTGGGTGTTGACGAATACCAGCGCAGTGGTCGCCAGGGCGCCATCGCCGCGCGTAACGACGCAGCCATGGAGCAGTTCTTCCTCTGGTCCGAGCGTAATATCGGCAACAAGCAACGCTACCGTCGGTTGATGCCGATGCTGGCTCCGGCGCATCAGGAGCTGCAGGCGATGTTTGTCGGTCAGGGACTGACGGCAGCAGAGGCCGGCATCGCCGCCGACCTGCTGTTCCACGAGACCTTTGCCCGCAGCATGGAGAACTTGGAACTGCCGGAGCAGGTGCCTGCGCTGCCAGCGGAACCTTTTGCACGCTATCAGGCGCGTTATGCGATCGCCCCTCAACCCGGCGCGCTTGAGCAAGGCAGGCAGTTTGCCACGCTGCACAGCGTCGTACTCAATGGTGCGCCGCTGAATGTGGTGTCCGATTTTATTGCCTATGAAACCGAGGTGCTGGGCGAAAATCGGGGGATCGGTCCTGATGGTGACACCGCACTGATGGCTGCCGTTGCGACCCCGGATGCTGTATCGCTGTTGCTGCAGCGCGGATTTGACGTTAATGCACGCAACCAGTGGGGGCGAACCGCGCTGATGGCTGCAGCCCAGAACGGGCAGAGTGAATCGGTACGCAGATTGCTGGCAGCCGGGGCCGACCTGTATGCCGAAACACGCGCTGTAGAAAATGCCGGTGTTGGTGGTCCGGATCGACAAGAAGCGGCCACCGGTCGACAGACCGCATTGCTACTCGCCGCAGCCAGCGGCGACGAGGCGACCATCAGAGCGCTGATGGATGCCGGTGCCATGCGTCAGGCCTGGCGTGGTTACGACCAGGCCATCTGCCGGGCAGTATCAACCAACGAATCGCTGACAACCGATCAGCGCGATAGCTTCAAGGCTTCCGAACTGTGCGCCTCGACTTACGCACCCCTGCCTGTCAGTGCCCAGAAGCCGATTGATATACGCGCCGGCGATGAACTGATTATCCGTGAAGACGGTCAGAGTTATCCGATCCAGCTGATTCGTCGACCTGCAATGACATTGTTCGGTAGACCGACTGAAATGCCGCCGGCGGATCTGACCGAAGACATCGGCCCTATGGCGATCAACGTTGCCACGACTGCAACCCGGCGTGCGAAGGTCAGGGTGACTGGACCGCTGAATCTGCTGTTCGACGATCTTGGCGCCAATTCGCCCGATCTGCTGCGCTTCCAGGTCAGTTTCCCTGTCAGCGGCTCGCCGGTACCTCAAGCGGGGTATCGTGTCTCGCAACAGCCGGAGCAGCAGGTATTGAGCCTGGATTTCGACCCGCAGCGTCATCAGGTCGAGGCTGCATGGCGGGCGCTCTACAGCGCGGCCTATACTCAGGGTCTGAATCCGGCCAAAACCGGCTATGTCGTGATCGATAACCGAGGCGTGCGCCGCGTCAGTTACCAGCTGGTTGTAAGCGATCAGTACGAGGAGCAAAACCCCTAGCCGTGGGCCGGTACAGGGCAGGGCGGCTACATTGAACGGGATACCTTCATGTTACGACTGTTCTGCCTGATGATCACAGCCTGTCTGATGACAGGCTGTGCGACTGCCGGCATGTCTCACAGCGAGCTGCCGACCTATTATCTGCCCGCGGACACATCAACCAAGCTGGGTCGCTATCTGGCAAAGCAACGCTCTACGGACCCGACGCAGTCCGGATTCATCCTCCTGCATGACGGTGCAGATGCACTCGCTGCGCGGATTCGGCTGATTGACATGGCCGAGCACAGCCTGGATATCCAGTACTACATCTATAACACCGATATTACCGGAGGGCTGATCACTGAGCGGCTGATGGCCGCGGCTGATCGCGGTGTACGAGTACGTCTGCTGATAGATGACGTCGGTGCCAACGTCGATGATGTCGGTATTGCTACCGTGGGCCTGCATCCCAATATCGACGTGCGCCTGTACAACCCGGTCAGCCTGCGCAGCAACTGGATGAAGCTGCTGGGCAAGGTAATCGAGTTCGGCCGCATCAACTACCGCATGCACAACAAGCTGATGGTTGCCGATAGCACAGCGCTGATCACCGGCGGGCGCAATATCGGTGATGAGTACTTTTCTCTGACCGATATCGACTTTCAGGACGTCGATGTCATCGCCATCGGCCCGATCGCCGAAAGCGCAGCTGACAGTTTTGACAACTACTGGAACAGCGGTATCGCCATACCGATCACAATGATGACTGGCGAGCGCACGGCAGAGGAACTTGCCGGAATGCGCGCAAAGCTCGGATCAGCGACGCGCCAGGCTGCGCGCAATCCCTACATAAGGGCGGTTGCAGAGTCGCGTTTCCTCAGTGATCTCGGTGGCAACGCCCTCTCATGGCATTGGGGCCAGGCGAGCTGGTTCTATGATGACCCGTCCAAGTCGGACCCGCGCAGCGATGGGAAGGAGGTCGCCTTCCTCGGCCGCAGCCTGATCGAGCCGATCAGACAGACCGAGGAAGAGCTGCTGCTGACATCCGCCTATTTTGTCCCGCGCACCGGCGGAAAACGGCTGCTTCTGGGGCTGGTTGAGCGTGGCGTTGATGTCTCGATACTGACCAACTCGCTGGCAACCACAGATGTACTGGCGGTACACAGTGGTTACGTCAAATCGCGTCGTCCGCTGCTCGAAGGTGGCGTCAGGCTCTGGGAGCTGAGACCGATTGCCGGACAGCAGGAAAGGGCCAGCCCATTCCTAGGTGAATCACTTGCCAGCCTGCACGCGAAAACCTTTGTGTTTGACCGCCAGGCAACTTTTATTGGCTCGGTGAACCTGGATCCGCGATCCATCAAAATCAATACCGAGGCAGGCGTCTACATCGAGAATCCCGAGTTGGCGCAGGAGATGGTCGAGCTGTTCGAGCGCTGGACCTCGGACGACTACGCCTTCAGGGTCGAACTGGATCGCCGGGGTGATCTGCGCTGGAGGGCCGAGGGACGAACCTGGGAAGCCGAACCTGATGCCAGCCGATTCCGTCGATTCATGAGCTGGAGCCTGGGCTGGCTGCCCTTGTCCGGACAGCTATAAGCAAGTCATGCGAGACCTGACAGCCAGCGCCGGGCAGCAGCAAGGTACAGACCTGCACAGCGCTTTACCTCGCTGGCATCACAGTGCTCTACCGCCCGATGCAGGGATTCCAGCGGGTCGGCAACCGGCGCAGCTGGAGAACCAAGTTGCAACAGATCGCTCTCCAGCTGATAACTGAGGTCCTCCAGGAGGCTGAGCGCGCTCTGGTCCAGCGGCTGCTCCAGCAATTGCTGTAGTGACAGGGTGTGCGCCTGGAGCTGCAAGACAGCAGGGTGACCGCTCGCGCCGGAAATCGTACCGGCGCCGGCCAGAGCTCCGGGCGCCATCATGCTGACCGTCAGACTTACTGGAACCAGATACATTTTCATGGCAAATCTCTCAAATGATATTCAATCTCATTTGGATTCTAGCCGGAATTGCCATGAAAGCAATAGCGCTGCAGCAGTTTCCTTGATTTAGAGCAAGGGACTGAGGAAGAACATAAGGCGTTCCAGCACACGCGCCCCACGCGAACGCTGCCGCCATTGCGCCAATTCAAGCTCAACGCTATCCGATATATAGCCGTCCAGCAGGCGCTTGATGACAGCGCAACCTTCTGGCGAAAAAAGCGGGACTGTGAGTTCAAAGTTGAGTTGGAGGCTGCGGATGTCCAGATTCACGCTGCCAACCAGCGCAAGCTGGCCATCCATCAGCATTGCCTTGGTGTGAAGCAGCCCGCCGCGAAACAGATAAATTGATCCACCTGCTTCGAGAAAACGCTCATAGTAAGCGCGGCTGGCCCAGCCAACCAGATGCGAGTCATTGCGCTCGGGTACCAGCACCTTGACCCGCACACCACGCCGCGCAGCCTGGCAGAGCGCGTCAAATATCGCCTCTGATGGTACGAAGTAGGGCGTACTGATGGTGATACTTTCATTGGCGCGATAGATGCTGGACAGCACCGCCTGGGTGATCAGATCTTCGCCCATGCCCGGACCTGACGGCAGAATGGACAGCCATTTATAGCAGGTTGGCGGGCTGGGCGGCGCAGGGGCCAGACGACGGATACCGGTCTCGACCTCCCAGTCCCAGGCAAATACCTTGTCCAGACCTCGTGCTGCAGGGCCATCCAGCCGCAGCATGATATCGACCCACTGTCCTACATTGGCCTCCTTCTTGAAGTGCGATGGGTCAGCCATATTCATCGAGCCGGTATAGGCAATATGCCCGTCGATGACAACCAGCTTGCGGTGCAGACGCAGGTCGACGCGCTGCGCCAGTGCCCGCCAGAGTCGCACCGGCAGGGCCGGCACCACTTCGATTCCGGCATCGATGAAACGCTTGCGCCAGCGCGAGCGAAAGAATGGACGACTGCCGGCGTGATCGATCAGCAGGGAAACCTGAACACCGCGTCCGGCGGCGTCGATCAGCGCTTCGCTCAAGGTGTCGATGCGCCCTCCGGGAAACCAGATATAGGTTTCCAGGTGAATACTGCTTTTGGCCTCACGCACATCCTGACACAGGCGATCGAAGATCTGCTCGGGCGTCTCCAGCAAGTCCATTTGCTGGTAGCCCAACGCGCCAATGCCGAGGCGAGTTTCGATCAGTTGGCGAATCCCCTGCACCAGCTGCCCGCCGGGCAAGGGGGCCTTTTGGGTTTTGAAGTCCTCTGCAATGCTGGCGAGAAAGGGTTCCAGCATCGCCTCGGCCCGACGCGCACGTTGACGGCCAAGGTTGAGTTCACCCAGCATCAGATAGAGCAGGGCGCCCACAAACGGCAGGATATAGATAACCAGCAGCCAGGATAGCGTCACGCTGACCGGATTGCGGCGGCCAATGACCCGGAAGGTGACCACGGCGGTAAAAAGCCAGTAGAGTACCGCCAGGGCGATGCCGATGATATGTTCGATGTAGCTCATGCGGATTGAACAGAGTACCTGTCCAGACGTCCAATGCAGCAATCTAGCAGGATTTACCCGCACCGTTAAGAACAAGCCGCCGCGAGATCTTCACCGCATGTTGCCATTTTCCTTTGTTGACCGCCTGCGTTATCTGGTCGAACGTCAGTTCATCAAGGGCGCGCACTATCAGTTGCTGGTGGTCGCTGCCTTCATTGCCCTTATCTCCCTGATTGGCGGCTGGCTGGTCTGGCCAACCGGCGGGGAGGCCAGTCTTGCTGACTCGGTCTGGTGGGCATTTCTGCGGCTGACGGATCCGGGTTATCTCGGCGATGACGAGGGCACCTGGCGGCGCATCGTTTCCACGGTATTGACGCTCAGCGGCTATGTTGTCTTTCTCGGTGCCCTGGTGGCGATCATGACGCGCTGGCTGATTGCGATGATGGTGAAGCTTGAACAGGGACTCACGCCTGTCACCGTCAGCGGCCACATTGTCATCCTCGGTTGGACCAACCGCACCATCCCGCTCGTACAGGAGATCCTGGACGTTAATGGTGGGATTCAGCGCCTGCTCAAGGCGCGTCTGACCAAACGCCTTCGTCTGGTCATTTTGGCTGAGGACGTTACGGCAGAGCATGTCCATGAGCTGCGCGCAGTCCCGCTGATTCGCAAGCACATGGGCAACATCATTCTGCGCTCGGGCACCGCCCTGCAGCCTGAAGACCTGGATCGAGCCGCCTGCCTGCAAGCGGCGGTCGTCCTTATTCCCGGACGCAATCAGACCGCCGGCTCACTGGTCGGCAGCGATGTGGAGGCTATCAAGGCACTGCTTACCCTGCAGGCGCAGGCCCACCAGCGCGGAGTAACGCCACCCTACGTCGTTGCCGAGGTTGATGACAGTCGCAAGATGGCGGTCATGCAGCGCGCCTACTCCGGCCCGCTGGAGGTGCTCGCCAGCGAGGCTCTGGTCAGTCGTCTGTTTGCTCAATCGATCATTCATCCCGGGCTGCCGGAGTTGTTTGGCGAGGTGATGACGGTGCATGAAGGCAACGAGTTTTATATCCGGTCTACCGATAACTGCGTAGGACAGACCCTGGCCGACATAGGCAGCCGTACACCTGATGCCATCGTGTGCGGCCTCATGCGCCCGGATGGCGAGCGCTGGCGAACCTGGCTGAACGCACCGACCGGAGAAACGATCAGGAGCGGAGACAAGCTGGTGATGCTGGCTCGCGCCTACGAGCATGCTGCGCCACAGGGGGAACAGGTCGAAGTCAGCATGCGCCCGTTGCAGCGTCCGGCATCCGGTCCGTCACGTCCAGTCAGCACGGGTGGCATGCGCAGACTGCTGGTGCTCGGCTGGAACCGGCGTGTCCCGGCGTTGATCCACGAGCTTGCAGGGTATCGGGAGTATCGCTTCGATGTGCACAATGTTGCCGTGGTCAACGCAGACGAGCGGGCCGCTATGATCAGCAGCTACAGCCCGGCGACAGCCCGTGTCGACTGCCAGTTTACAGAGGCGGATTACATGGTCGAAGGGGCGCTGGATCAGTTGATGACGCAGCGTTTCGACAGCATCATCCTGGTGTCGTCCGATCGCCTGGACAGTGGAGAGGAAGCGGATGCCCGCGCCATGGTCGGTTATCTGATTGTCGACGAGCTGCTGCGCCAGCGTGCCATCCGTCCGCAGATTCTGCTCGAGTTGAGCGACCCGGCCAACGAAAGCCTGGTTGTGCGCAAGCGCGGCGAGACTATCGTCAGCCCCATGATTCTGAGTCACCTGATGGCACAGATAGCACAGCGCCGCGAGCTCGGGCTGATGTTCGAGGAGTTGCTGACCACCGGTGGTCCGGAGCTGGTGTTCCTCGATCCGCGGCATTATCCGATGCAGAGTGTTACCACCTTCGCTGACCTTGAAGCGATCGTCGCACTGCACGGGGATACTGCGCTGGGCGTGTTTCGCTTCAAGGCCGATGAGCAGGGCAGACGGCTGCAGCTGAATCCGCAGCGTGACAAGCCTCTGCGGCTGGCCGAAGGCGACCAGCTGGTAGTTTTGACCACCTTGCCCCAGGCGACCTAGCAGGCCGCTGAACACCAGACGGCTAGAGGCAGTTTTCCGGTTTGGGCAGCCCGGCGATCTTGCTGCCCAACTTTGCCGGGCTGCCTGGAAACAGCGTCAGCAAATACATACTGTTGCCCTTGTCCTTACCCAGTTCCTGGCCAACAAACTTGACCAGCGGACGCATTGCCGGTGAGAGCTGAAAGGTCTGGTAAAAGCGGCGCAGCAGGAGGATGACTTCCATATGCGCGGGGGTCAGCTCAATACCTTCGCGCAGGGCCAGTTCATGTGCGACGGCTTCGGACCAATCGCCAAGCGATACCAGGAAGCCTTCCTTGTCGACCGCAATGTCGCGGCCATCTGCATGGATAGTCTGTGTCACCAGCTCAGTACCTTGTCATACCGGGTGCATAGCTCGACCATACCCGGATAGTCGATCAGACTAACTCGCTGCGGCAGGTCATCTATCGCCAGGCCGCGGGCCAGAACGTCGGACTCCAGAGCAAACAACCTGATGCTGGCCGGTAACAATTGCATGGCGTTAACCGCGCTGGTGCGAGGCAGCAGCGCATAGACAGCATCCTCGATCAGCAGCAACCCTTGCTCCGGCCCGATAACCCGCAGGCTGGTGGCAAAATGGGTGTCATCCTGGGGGGCATGGCGCAGCAGGTGCAGAAGTGTTGACCTCATAAGGCTACCACCTGGTCGTGATGCTCCAGCAAGGTCGCGATCTCGGCACTGTCAACGGCCTTGCAGTTAATGATGAATCGCCCCGGCTGCAGGCCACGCTCGGCAAGCGAATGCTGGCACACGAACAGGTCTTCCACACCAAACATCGGTAAGGCCTGAAGGTTGGATGCAACCGGCTTTTGCTCAATCAGTGTGGACTCTTGCCCCGGCAGCAACTGCAGAACGCCGGCGTCCATGAACAACATGCTCACCGGCACGCCGAAAGCCGCAGCAGCAAGTGCCAGGTCCAATGCTTCCCGGGCGGCGATCGATGTCGGCGGCTGGCGACTGATGACCAGCAGGCTTTTCAGATCAGGTTCCAAAGGTCACCGCCCGGTCTGCCGTCTGCAGCGCATCGACCCATTGCCCGAGCCCGGAAAGAACCCAGGGTTCTCCGGTATTCGCCGTTGGCCGCTCCCAGCGATCTGCTTCGGCGGCATCCAGTATCCCTCGACGCAGGGCGGCGGCGATGCAGACGACTGCATCGAGGCCATTCTCGTTGATAAAGGCCTTCCAGCGCCGCGCCAGATCGCACTCGTCCTGCGGCTGCACGCCTAGCGTGGAAGCAAGGTGTACCGCGTCACGGTAAAAAAACAGTCGACTGATCTGGTGGCCGCCGGCCAACACAGCCTCGGCAAACATCAGAGCACTGCGTGCGGCAGGATCCTGCGGACCAGCCAGCAAGGCAATCGCAAACTTCATGGTTTCACGCTCATAAACAAAATGGCCCGCCTTGAAGGCGGGCCATTGAGTATAACGCAGCGGGTTTATTCAGTCGTCGCTGAAGATACCCAGCAACTGCAGCAGACTGAGGAACAGGTTGTAAATCGAGACGAACAGGGTAATGGTCGCCATGATGTAATTATCTTCACCACCATGAATGATGGAGCTGGTCTGATACAGGATGACCGCCGAAGAGAACAGGACGAACCCGGCGGAAATCGCCAGTTGCAGACCGCTGATCTGGATAAAGAAACTGGCAACCACTGCGCACATCAGAACGATACAGCCCGCCATGATGAAGCCTGACAGGAAACTGAAGTCCTTTCGGCTGAGGATCGCGTAGGCGGACAGGCCAAAGAAGACCACCGCAGTCATGCCCAGTGCCATGGATACCAGCTGGCCGCCATTCGGCAACGACAGATAGGCGTTCAGAATCGGACCAAGCGTGTAGCCAAGAAAACCGGTAAAGGCAAAGGTGCTGACCAGTCCCCAGCCGGAGTTACGCAGTTTGGTAGTCAGAAAGAGCAGGCCGTAGAAGCCGACCAGAGTCACAATGATGCCGGGGTACGGCAAATTGAGGCTCATGGACACGAAGGCCACCACGGCGCTGAACGCCAGCGTCATGGCCAGCAGCGAATAGGTGTTGCGGAACAGCTTGCTGACTTCCGCTTCGCTGACGCCAGCATGTTGAAGGGTCGTATTGTGTTCCTGCATGTTCATGTACAGCTCCTGTATCGGAAATCGAAAATCCGTTGGTAGACCCTGATCATACGGCTTGATCACAGCAAATCAAGCCGCCGAAAGCGTCCAACTATTACCATTCATGTGAAAATCGCCACAAACGGTATCCCTCACTTTGCCCGGGCGCGGTTCATGACGGCGTCCAGCATGCTCAGCAGTTTCTTTTCATCAACCGGCTTGTCGAGCCAGGCCAGGAACTCGTCAACCTGACCGTGCGTCAGTCGTTGTCCCTCGTCGCAGTAGGCGGAAACAACCAGAATCGGCATGTGTGCCAGCGCTGCCTGCGCCCGAACCTCACGAATCAGGTTGAGGCCGTGTCCGTCCTGCAAGCGTAAATCCGTCACCATTGCGTCGTAGTGTGTTTCCTGCAATTGCTGTTGAGCGCCTTTCAACGTAACACTGGTTGTTGGCAGATAGCCGGCCTTTCGCAGTACCAGTGCAATGAAGTCTGCGATCATCGGGTCATCATCAACCACCAGAACGCTGGGTGTCTGCACCTGGGCAGTCGCCTCGGCCTGCACCTCAGCCTGCGCTTCAATCGGCAAGCTCAACCAGAACGTGGCGCCGTTCGGTGGCTCAGAGTCAAAACCGACGCAGCCATCCATTTGCGCCATCAACTCTCGCGAGATGGCAAGCCCCAGGCCAGTACCTTCTTGTTTGCGCTTGTCTGAACCATCAGCCTGGGCAAACTTTGCAAACACCTGATCCCGGAACTCGGCAGGAATGCCTTCACCCTGATCGGTAACGCTTACCCGCACGGTATCCTGATCGGTTGCTACATCGATCACGACCTGCGAACCCTGCGGAGAGAACTTGATGGCGTTGGACAGATAGTTGTTCAGCACCTGGTGCAATCTCATGCTGTCGACCCGAACCAGAATGTCATGGCAGCCATGGGATACCAGATTTACTCCACGGCTTTGGGCATAGGCCTGATTGGCTGAAAGAGCCTCGTCGATCAGTTCTTTCAAACTGCAAGTGCGAAGCTCGAACTTCATTTTGCCTGCAGCGAGCTTCTCCATATCCAGCAGGTCGTTGATCAGGTGGTTCAGGCGCTGGCTATTGGTCTCTGCAATTTCCAGCATTTTACGCATGGGCGCAGGCACCTCACCGAGCGAGCCGCTGTTGACGATCGCCAGCGCACCAGAAATGGAGGTAAGCGGGGTACGAAGTTCGTGACTGACGGTGGAAACGAACTGGCTTTTCATCTGCTCAACCCGCTTCTGCTCGGTCAAGTCCAGCATTGTTCCACTTGCGCGTACAGCCAAGCCGCTTTCATCTCTCTGGATCGCGCCACGGAGCAGGACCGGAACTCGATGGCCAGCTTGATGACTCAGTGAAGTTTCAATCGAGAACGCCGATTGGTCCGACTGCAATGCCTCACGCAACAGCTTTATCAGTTTGTGCCTCTCTTCCGGCGCCACCAGAGCCTGCCAGCGATGCAGCGACTGAAAATCGGAGGTAGGAGGGTAGCCGAGCATTTCCCAGGCGCGCTGGGAGGCAATGAAGCGCATGTCATTCAGATAGATATCCCACCAGCCATCATTACTGCCCTTGAGCACAAGGCGCTGGCGCTCCTCGCTTTGACGCAGCGCGGCATTACTGCTGCGCAGTTGCTGGGTCATTGCGTGAGCCAATAGCTCCGCCTGATCGCGGCGCAGGACGAGGAGGGTAGCCATCAGAAACAGCAACAGACTGATACCCAGCCCGGCAAAAGGTACCCAGCCACTGTTGTTGTAACGATCATCAAACTCGGGCGTACTCTCAAACTCCAATTGCCAGTCGCGCCCGTAGAGGCTCAGCTGCACGGTACGCGTCAGAGCGGGAGAGGTGGTCGTATCGTCGATATCGGAAAACAGGGTCGGGTTGTCTAGCCCGGGGGCAGTGTCGAGCAGCCGGTAGCCGACACCCGGGGTCAACGACCCGAGAATACCGGCAAGCAGGTCCCCCATACGATAGGGGCTATAAACAAAGCCCCTCAATGCTGCAAGCCGCTCCTCGGTAGTCGAGACCGGCAAACCGCCATAATAGACCGGCACGTACATCAGAATCCCGGCCTGAACAACGCCGTGGGTCTCCTGCAACAGTTTGACCGGCCCAGTTACCCAGGACTTCCCCGATTCGGCCGCAGCCTGCATGGCAGCCTGGCGGGTGGGTTCGGAATACATGTCGAAACCGAACGCGGCGAGATTCCGGCCTTCAAATGGCTCGAGGTAGACGATAGAGGTATAGAGAGAGCGCTCACCCTGAGGGTGAACGCGGAAGTCGGGAAAGCCTTCGGCACGAACTTGCTGTTCAAATGACTCAAGAAAGCCGGGACGTATGACCTGAGCAAAGCCGACCCCAAGAATGCCGGGATAGTTGTCCGCCAACTGGAGGCGCTCGACCAGTATGCGCCACTTGTATCGATCAACCTCAATGGCAGCATCAAACAAACCTGCACCGCCGAGCAGAATCTGCTCGTGGTCAATCATGCGTTTGTGTATCGCCGAGGTGATGTCGTCGGTAATCAGGACAAACTCACGATGCGCCGCACGCTCCTCACGGTCGACCAGATAGGACCAGATAAACAGGGTCGCAAGTACACCAATCCCGAGAACTAGCCACGACAGCGCATTTTGACGGCTGAAAGCAGCATTTGAGACGCCAACACGGGCTTGTTGTTGCTTGAGTTCAGTCATCCATGTATCCGGTGAAGAGTGGGACTCGCCCAATTTGGCTGTGCAAAGCATAATGGGTTAGATTCCTGCCTGCATAGCGTCAGGTCAGCCAAACCGCCTGAGACAAACCTTTCGGCAACATAGTCGCCACAAAGCGTGATAAATTGGCGCCTTTTTATTGGCGCCACACAACTTCCAAGAGTAGGTTATCACCTGAACCTCATCAGAGCGTTCAGCGTGACGGCATGTGCGCAAAATCAGCTCGCGGGTGCATTCACGCGCCCCCGCTAACCAGCAGCCTGGAGCTGCAGATCGGGAAACATTGACCATGGAAACGGCAGCTATAGAAAAAGGTGAAGGGGAGGCATTCTCTCTGCGCATGCGTGAACGCCAACACCGGCGACTGCGTCTGGTATCACATCTGGTCATCCTGATCTTGCTTGCAGTCGAAACTCGCGCGCTGGTGACTGGCGAATACGTCGCAGCAGCCCTGGTAGCGATCATCTTGAGCAGTATCCTGCTGACTCTCAGACTCAACGCAAAACCCGGCCCGGATTACGCTGCAGCCTTCGCACTGGTATCGCTTACCGCGCTGCTGGGATACTCGATGTGGTCCAACCAGGGCCTCTACAGCGGCGCGCTCATCGCCTTTCCGACCATCCTTGTCATTGCCGGCCTGATTACATCAGAACGTCTGTTCTGGGGCCTGCTGACGCTAATGCTGATCACCGTGGCGGTGATCAGCATAGCTGCAGCCCTCGGTTATCACTCTTTTCACCCCTTGCCGATGGGGCTCCAGCGCTGGATGGTGGTGAGCAGCATTCTGCTGCTGTCAGCCGGCACCATAGTCTGGCTGATGAGAGAGATGCGCTGTATGCGGCGCTCGCTGGAATCGGAGGTAAAGCGGCTGCGCTGCTCCCAGGCCAAGCTTACCCATCTGGCAGGCCACGACGCCCTGACCGGACTGAGCAACCGGGCATCGTTCAACAGTCACGTTGCACGGATGATCGAAATGGCCGGCCAGCGTAAAGGCTGCATTGCGGTGCTTTATCTGGACATCGACAACTTCAAGACCATCAACGACTCACTTGGCCACTCAGCGGGGGACGAGCTGATACAGGCAATAGCCTCGCGCCTCAGGCAGGTAGTGCGGGATGCCGATGCCCTCAGCCGGCACGGCGCAGACGAGTTTGTCATGGCCCTGGCAGATGTCGAAGACCTGCAAACGGCAATCCGTGTAGCTCAGCGCATGCAGTCGGTCATATCGCAGCCTTTCGAGGTCAACGCCAAGCAACTGTTTACCTCGCTGTCGGTCGGTATTGCGGTATTTCCTGATGACGGCACGGACGTCGACACTCTGGTACGGAAGTCCGAGGTTGCAATGTTTCAGGCCAAGAAAGCAGGGCGCAACACCCACATCGTGCATCAGGCAGATATGGCGTCGGACAATCACGACCGACTGGATATCGAGCAAGCACTGCGGCATGCCATCGCTCGGGATGAGCTCGAACTTTTCTATCAGCCGATCATTGCCTTGCGCGGAGACCGGCTGATTGGTGCAGAGGCATTATTGCGCTGGCGCCACCCTGAATATGGACTGCTTGGGCCAGACCGTTTTATGGACGTTGCGGAACAGTCAGGGCTGATTGTCGAGATCGGCGAGTGGGTACTCGGCCAAGCCTGTCAAGAAGCGGTACGCTGGCAGACCGAGGGGCTTAAAGGTCTGGGCGTATCAGTCAATCTGTCGGCGGTACAGCTGCGGCGGAACAACCTTGAGTCGGTTGTGGCCGACGCGCTGGCCAGCACCGGTCTGGGCGCAGCAATGCTGGAACTGGAGCTGACTGAATCCATGCTGCTGGAGAAGTCGGATCAATTCCTGCAGCTGCTGCGCAGCCTCAAGCAGATGGGTGTAAAGCTCGCCATTGACGACTTTGGCACCGGATATTCGAATCTGTCGTATCTGCAGCGCTTTCAGGTCGACCGGCTCAAGATCGACAAATCCTTTGTCAGTCATATTGGTAGCAACGAACAAAACCGCGCCATCGTTACAGCAGTGATCCAGATGGCGCACAGCCTCAAGCTGGAAGTGACTGCCGAGGGGATTGAGCATCAACTGGTGCAACGCATCCTCACGTCGCTGGGTTGTGATCATGCGCAGGGCTATCTGTTTTCAAGACCAGTGGAAGCGGACCGGTTTCTCGAATTTGCCAAGGCTCACAGCAGCATTGCCTAGGTTGGACGCCTGGAGGATTCGATGCTGGCAGTACTGGTAGCGCTCGCAATCATCACTTCGCATAATATATATTATGTTAAATAGCGTATTACGATTAACGCGTAATGAACGCGCTGGTCAGAATGCCCGCCACCCGCACCACTGTGCTCGACTTGTTCCGCGACCGACTTACCGAGCAACCAAACACAGATCGCCCTCTGGCGGCGTTGCAGTTTGTGCTTGCAGCAGCCTCCTGACTAGGACGATATTCTCCTGATTGTCGGGCTCATCGCGCATCGCAATGACCAGCGGCTCTTCGAATAGCATCCTGGCAACCCGCACATCGTCTATTCCATGTCTGATAGCCAGATACTCCATCACTGTCGGGTCCGACACAGCCAGATGAAATCGCCCCATGCTCAACATCTTCAGCAATGACAGTTCACTGCTGGCTCCACGGTCAATGCTGTCAGGAAAACGCTGCAGCAATGATTGAAATCGCTCCGGGTAGATGTAGCTTTTAACAATACCGATGCGGTGACTGGCAAAAGCCTCGTCAATCTCGTCAACCTGGACATCGCTATCGGCCATTGCCATCAGCGCCAGATGTGATGGCGTCACCTCGCCTGAGGAAACAAAGCCATCTCCCACCTCTATCGGCCAGGCAGGGAAAAAACCGAGATAGCCTGGCTGATGCGCGATCTGCTGGGCGCGCCGCCAGGGATAAAACTCGACCTGCAGGTCAATGTTGCACTGGCCGAGAATGGTTCGCAGATGCTGGATGGCATTACCGCCATGGACCATAGAGGACCCGGTATAAGGCTCCCAATCAAGTGCGGTGATTTTAAGCGTGCGTTGCGCCGACGCCTGCTCACCTGCGGCGAGCGCCGGTGATAGGGCCGTGACTGCCAGAATCAGCGGAATATAA
This sequence comes from Halopseudomonas sp. MFKK-1, assembly GCF_027474385.1. Taxonomy (NCBI): domain Bacteria; kingdom Pseudomonadati; phylum Pseudomonadota; class Gammaproteobacteria; order Pseudomonadales; family Pseudomonadaceae; genus Halopseudomonas; species Halopseudomonas sp. MFKK-1. Next base: position 3,020,163 of record NZ_CP114836.1, on the reverse strand, counting down.
AGCCAGGTGCGCAGGTTCAAGCGATAGCTCCAACATCAGCCGCTTACCAATATCTGCAGCATAGCAGCAGATGCGATATCAAGGATGGCTGGCCAACGCGTCTCGCAACCAGTTCCCGGCTGGCCCCAAGGGTCGCTTGCGAGACCAGACAACCTCCAGCGCCTGGAATCTTGGCCAGTCTGGCAGCGTCAACTCGACCAGCTTGTCGGCGGCATAGGCATCAACGAGCCACCGTGGCAGTACCGCCCAGCCAAAACCCATAACCGCAAGATCCAGCAAAATAAGATAGTTGGGGGCAGACCAGCTGCGAATCTGGCTGACTGGCTTCCACTCCGGCCCCTGGGCAGATCCGCTCAAGGTATTCAATCCAAGGTGTCGCCACTGCGCGAGCTGGCTCGATTCAATGTCCCCCTGCTGCACCAGCGGGTGCCCGGGGCTTGCATAAACGGCGAACTCGGCCCGTTCGGCGACCGGCGCGCGGCCTATTTCCGGCAGGAGCTGACCCTCAACCGGCAACAGTCCCAACGTGGCACGGCCACTGCTTATGAGGCTGATAATGTCGGCATTTTCGGCAAATATGCATTCAAACTCCAGCTTTGGAAAGCGTTCGGCCAGTTGCATGATCCGACTCTTGAAATGCTCCGACTGATAGGCATCGGACAGTACCAGCGTCAGCCGTGACTCCAGCCCGCCGGCCAGCGCACTGGCAGTACGCTGCAGTCGGTCAGACGCCGACAGCACCTCCTCTACCCTGCCCAGTAAAGCCTGCCCTGCAGCGGACAGGACGGGCGACTTTCCGGTTCTGTCAAACAGGGTCAGCCCCAGATCAATCTCCAGCCGTGAAATCGCTTCGCTGACAGTTGACTGGCTTTTGCCCAATTGGCGCGCGGCGGCACTGAAACTGCCAAGGCTGGCAGCGTGGGCGAAGGCTTCGAGTGATTCAGGAGACAACTTCATATCGGATTCACCGATGGATTCTAACTTCGTCCATCAGGTTAAACCTATGAGAATGCATCTGTCGAATAACCGGAGAGTTTTCATGACCGCGAATGTTGCCAATGGTGGAATGTCTCTGCGCGAGCGCATGCTCCACGCAGGACTCTTTGAGCTGATTGCAGTCATGGTGTTTGCACCGCTGATAACCTGGGTAACGGGCAAGCCGCTGCACCAGGCCGGCGCGTTGACGCTGACGCTTTCATGCATCGCGATGTTGTGGAATATGGTATTTACCGCCGCGTTTCAACACATCGAGCGCCAGCGCGGCTGGCGCCGAACCCTGAGGGTTCGGCTCCTTCATGCCAGCCTGTTTGAATGCGGCCTGGTAGTGGTGATGGTCCCGGTCATCGCACTTTGGCTGCAGGTCAGGCTGATGGAGGCGTTGCTGCTGGATATTGGCCTCATTCTACTATTTCTGCCATACACCCTGGTGTTCAACTGGCTGTACGACCGGGCCAGAGCGCGGGTTTTGTCAGGCCGGCTCGGGCGCCTCAACAACCCATGAACCAAATGGGTCGCCAAGGGCCGCCCAATATGCCGGCTCTAGCTGCATTTCAGCATCGGACAACAGGCAACTGTCCAGATCCTGCCGCAACTGGTCGGCGTCCAGGCCTTGACCAATGAACACCAACTCCTGTCGGCAGTCGCCGCTTTCTGGCCGCCATTGCTGCATGATCTCCTTGAGCAAGTCTGGATCGGTCGGCCAATGCTCGCGATCAACAAACCGCCACCAGCGTCCCGCCAGCCCATGCCGCATCAAGCTGCCCGCCTGGGACCAGCTGCCCGCCAGAGTCCACTTGCTGGCCAGCCAGAACAGCCCCTTGGAGCGCAGCAGCCTGCCGTTGCGCCACGGACTGCTTATGAAGCTGTAAAAACGTTGCGGATGAAACGGGCGGTTCGCTCGGTACACGGTAGAGCCAATACCGTATTCCTCCGTTTCCGGAATGTGCTCGCCGCGCAGTTCCTGCAGCCAACCCGGCGCTTCGGCAGCCCGCTAGAAATTGAACAGGCCGGTATTGAGTACCTCGCGCAACGGGACGTTACCCATCACCATTGGCAGGATGTTCGCGTGTCGGTTGAGGTTACGCAGGATAGACGTCAGCTCCGCGAGCGCGTCTCGGCTGATCAGATCACTCTTGCTGATCAGGATGACATCAGCGAACTCGACCTGCTCGACCAGCAGGTCGGTAATCGAACGCTCGTCGTCCTCACCCAGGGTTTCGCCGCGGCTGGCGAGACTGGCGGACTGTTCATAGTCGTTCAGGAAGTTGACCCCGTCGACGACCGTAACCATCGTATCGAGTCGGGCCATATCAGCCAGAGCGGTGCCCTCCCCATCCCTGAAGGTAAAGGTCTCTGCGACCGGCAGCGGCTCGGATATGCCGGTGGACTCGATCAGCAGGTAGTCATATCGCCCCTCTTTCGCCAGCCGGCCGACTTCCTCCAGCAGGTCCTCACGCAGGGTGCAGCAGATACAGCCGTTGCTCATCTCAACCAGCCGTTCCTCCGCCCGATTCAGGGTGACATCCCGCTGGACCTCGCTGGCATCGATATTGATTTCACTCATGTCGTTGACGATCACCGCAACGCGCAGGCCGTCACGGTTTTTTAGAATGGCGTTAAGCAAGGTACTTTTTCCAGCACCCAGGAAGCCGGACAGGACAGTGACAGGTAGGTTTTCAGGCATGACGTTAATCTCGGATTTTAACACTGGTTATAACATAACATTTAATTCAAAAAAGTCACGCACCAGTCAGCCTGGGCATCAAGGCGTTGAATACGTCAGCATGTACTATGACGGTCGTGCTTGATTGTCTAGCCGATTAGGCGGTATTCAAGCCGCATGCCCTACTCTATATAAGGAAGAACAATGTACTGCCTGGACGATATCCGCTTCGAACAACAACAGATCAGCGGACTGAGCACCCGCATGGCACGGGTGGGAACCGGCCCAGTTGCACTGTTTATTCACGGCTGGCCTGAGTGCTGGTACTCCTGGCGACAGCAGATGGTAGCGCTGGCCAATGCGGGCTACACCGCGGTCGCCCCTGACATGCCCGGCTTCGGCGAAACCGAGGCGCTAGCGCAAATTGATGATTACAACGTCACCCGCATTGCCGGCTTTATGCAAGCACTGGTCGCGCACTACAGCCCGGACGCGCCGGTATTGTTGATCGGCCACGACTGGGGTGCGATCAACAGCTGGCAGTTTGTGCAGTTGCACCCCGAATGCGTTGCGCGGCTGATCATTATGAGCGTACCACTGCGCCCGGTTGCTGACGTCCCGCCAATCGAGTTTTTGCGCGGCTATTTCAAAGATCAGTTCTTCTATCAGATCTACTTTCAGGACCCGGGTGTTGCCGAAGCCGAGTTTGACGCTGACCCGGAAGGCATTTTGCGCGCACTCTACTGCTCACCGGAGACCCCGCGCCACCCTCCTCTGCTGGGCAAGTCGCTTTCCGAAGGCGGTGGCTGGATTGGCCGCCTGGGTGTACCGAAGGAGCAACCTGCCTGGCTCACCGACGAGATGCTCGCTTACTGTCTGAATGCCTATCGGCATAGTGGGTTTGCCGGCGGTATCAACTACTACCGCAATCTGGATGAGAACTGGCGCCGCTTGCTGCCATTGCGTGAGAGCAAGATAACCTGCCCGGTGCTATTTATTGCCGGAGAGGCCGACAGCGTTATTCAGGGCGCCGATGAGCCCGCGTTGCGTGCGATGATGGGAAAACGTATACCCAGCCTGCAGATTGAGTTGCTGCCGAAGATTGGCCACTGGCTTCAGAATGAGGCGCCCGAGGCTGTGAATGAGGCGATGCTGCGCTTTCTCCAGCAGCCTTAAGGCGGGGAAATGCGCCTGAGCATTAAGCTCAGGCGCATTCAATCAAAGACCGGCAAACAGCGTTGGCGATGGCATGACCCGAAAGTCGATCGACATCATCAGACTCAGCGCGGTGATGGCGATGATCGAGAAGCCGAACAGCTTGCGTGCCCACAACCGATCATCCACCTCTTCGCGGTAACCGGACAGCGCAATCACCAGCCACCAGATGCTGACCAGCAGCGCGATGACTAGATAACCGTAGCCGGCAAACCCGGACAGCGTCAGCATCAGTGCTGCCGCCGCAAAGGCGAGGATGTACCAGACGATGTGCTGTTTGGTGACCCGAATACCCTCTTTGACCGGCAGTACCGGGATGCCGGCTGCGCTGTAGTCATCAAAGCGGAAGATCGCAATCGCGTACGAGTGCGGCATCTGCCACAGACAGAAGATCAGCAGCAACAGCGCGGCGCCGGTATCGAACTGACCAGTCACGGCGCAGTAGCCCACCACCGGCGGCATGGCGCCTGACAGGCTGCCGACCAGCGTGCCGTATACCGAACGACGCTTCATCCAGAGGCTGTACACGCCCACATAGATAAAGAAGCCGAAGGCCGCCAGCGCCGTGGCCACCGGTGTGGTGTACCACCACAGCAGACCGAAACCGGCCAGGCCCAGCACCACACCGTGCGCCAGCGCCGCCGGCAGCGAGATCTGACCGGTGACCAGCACCCTGCCCCGCGTGCGCTCCATATGACGATCAATGTCGCGGTCGATGCAGTTGTTCATCACGCAGCCACTGGCAACCACCAGCGACAGCCCGATCACGGTAGCCAGCAGCAGACCGAGATCGATCTGCCCCTGGGCGGCGAGGAAGTACCCCCCCGCCACCGCAATCAGGTTGCCAAAGATTATGCCCGGCTTGGTGACCAGCAGGTAGCGTTTGAGTTTCACTGGAACATCCAGGGCATCATCAGCATGTCGGCGTTGACCATGATCCAGATGGCCAGACCTACCAGCATGACGATGATCAGCACGGTGAACAGGAAGGCCACCAGATTCCAGCGGCCCTCGGACGAGGTGTTCATGTGCAGGAAGCACACCAGATGCACCACGACCTGAATCACACCCATGGTCAGCATGCTGATCAGGTTGACGCTCTGGCTGAACTGCCCACTCATCACCATCGCGAACGGGATGGCAGTGAGGATCACCGACAGGATGAAACCGATAGCGTAAGAGCCGTAGCTGCCGTGGCCGGCACCGGCGTCGGAATGCGCATGACTCATCAGATAGTCCCCATCAGATAGACAATGGTGAACACGCAGATCCAGACGATGTCCAGGAAGTGCCAGAACAGGCTCAGGCACATCAGGCGTGTGTTGTTACGGTCGGTCAGACCGCGCCGGCTGACCTGCAGCATCATGACGATCATCCACACCAGACCGGCGGTCACGTGCAGACCGTGCATGCCGACCAGGGTGAAGAAGGACGACAGGAACGCGCTTTTGTCCGGGCCAAAGCCTTCGGCAATCAGGTGGTGGAATTCGTTGAGTTCCATCCCGATAAACCCCGCGCCCAGCACAAAGGTCGCCGCCAGCCACGCCAGCGTCTGGCCCTTGAAGCCGCGGTGCGCTGCGATCATGGCAAAGCCGTAGGTGCAGCTACTGACCAGCAGCAGCGCGGTTTCACCCAGCACATAGGGCAGCTCGAAGATGTCCTTGCCGCTGGGGCCACCGGCCGTGTGGTTGACCAGCACGGCGTAGGTGGCGAACACACAAGCGAACAGAATGCAGTCGGTCATCAGGTACAGCCAGAAGCCGAATACGGTGTTGCCGCCAGTGTCGTGGTGCGCGTGGTCGTCATGCGCCACGGCGTGGTTGGAGTGCATTACAGTGCTCGACATGTCAGATCTGCTCCGCAACGGGTTGAGTGTTCAGCGCCTGACGCGGCGCTTCAAAGTTGGCGTGATGCAGGTTCTCGATGCGCTCTACTTCGTCAGGCTGCACGTAGTAGTCGACGTCTTCGTTGTAGCTGCGCGCGATGAAGGTAGCGATCATGCCGATGAAGCTGACCGCGCCCAGCCACCAGATGTGCCAGACCAGCGCAAAACCGAATACCGCACCCAGCAGACCGATGATCAGGCCGGCCGAGGTGTTCTTCGGCATGTGGATCGGCGCGTAATGATCAGGGCGCAGATAGGCTTCGCCACGCTCTTTCATGTCCTGGAAGGCATCCAGTGCACGCACGGTCGGCGTAACCGCGAAGTTGTAGAACGGCGGCGGCGAACTGGTTGACCATTCCAGGGTACGACCGCCCCACGGGTCACCGGTCACGTCACGCAGCGATTCACGGTTGCGCAGACTGACCACCAGCTGTGCCAGCTGGAACAGAATGCCGCACAGAATCAGGCCGGCACCGAAGAAGGCAACGATCAGGTACGGCTGCCACATCGGGTTGTCGTAGTGGTTCAGGCGGCGCGTCATGCCCATGAAGCCCAACACATAGAGCGGCATAAAGGCGACGAAGAAGCCGGTGATCCAGCACCAGAAGGCCCCCTTGCCCAGACGCTCATCCAGTTTGAAACCGAAAGCCTTCGGGAACCAGAAGGTAAAACCGGCCAAATAACCGAATACCGCACCACCGATGATGGTGTTGTGGAAGTGAGCGATCAAAAACAGGCTGTTGTGCAGCACGTAGTCCGCACCCGGTACGGCCAGCAGAACGCCGGTCATGCCGCCCACGGTGAAGGTCACCATAAAGCCCAGGGTCCACAGCACCGGCGTGGTGAACTGCACGCGGCCGCGAAACATGGTGAACAGCCAGTTGAACAGCTTCACCCCGGTCGGCACCGAAATGATCATGGTGGCCACGCCGAAGAACGCGTTGACGTTGGCACCCGAGCCCATGGTGAAGAAGTGATGCAGCCAGACCACGAAGCCCAGTACGGTGATCGCTCCGCTGGCCCAGATCATCGAGGTGTAGCCGAACAGTTTCTTGCCGGAGAAGGTCGAAATCACCTCAGAGAAGATACCGAACGCCGGCAGGATGAGGATGTACACCTCGGGGTGACCCCAGGCCCAGAACAGGTTGATGTACATCATGGCGTTGCCGCCAAGCTCGTTGGTGAAAAAGTGCATGTCCAGATAACGGTCCAGACTCAGCAGCGCCAGGGTGGCGGTCAAAATCGGGAAGGACGCAATGATCAGGATGTTGGTGAAGGTGCAGGTCCAGGTGAACACCGGCATCTTCATCAGCGTCATGCCGGGTGCGCGCATCTTGAACACGGTCACCAGGAAGTTGACGCCGGTAAGCAGCGTCCCTAACCCCGATAACTGCAGCGCCCAGATGTAATAGTCGACCCCCACGCCCGGGCTGTAGCCCAGCTCGGCCAGCGGCGGGTAGGCCACCCAACCGGTGCGGGCGAACTCCCCTACCCCCAGCGACACGTTGACCAGAATGGCACCGGCCACGAACAGCCAGAAGCTCAACGAGTTGAGGAACGGGAAGGCAACGTCACGGGCGCCAATCTGCAGCGGCACCGCAATGTTCATCAGACCAACCATGAACGGCATGGCCATGAAGATGATCATGATTACGCCGTGCGCGGTGAAGATCTGGTCGTAGTGCTCAGGCGGCAGGTAGCCCTGCGAAGCGCCTTCGGCAATCGCCAGCTGGCCGCGCATCATGATGGCGTCGGCAAAGCCGCGCAGCAGCATGATCAAGGCAACCAGAATGTACATCACACCGATTTTCTTGTGGTCAACCGAAGTCAGCCACTCGGTCCACAGGTAGCCCCACTTGCGGTAGTAGGTGATGGCGCCAAAGATCCCCAGACCGGCAATCGCAACGACCGCCAGGGTGATCATGATAATCGGCTCGTGGAACGGCACGGCCTCGAGTGTCAGCTTGCCAAACATCAGTGGGTCTCCTCGGCAGCGTTCATGGGCATGCCAGCCATTTCGGCGCCTGCATGAGCCTCATGGCCTGCGTGACCGGCGTGGTCTTCGTGGCCGGCCGCGTGCTTACCGCCGTTGTGGTATTGCATGAGGATGGTCTCGTACAGGATCGGGCTGACGCTGCCGTAGTAACGGACCGGGTCGGCCTTGCTCGGCGCAGCCAGCGTCGGGTAACTGTTCAGATCCAGCGTCTCGGTGTTGGCCTTGACCTGGCTGACCCAGTCGTTGAAGCCCTGCTCATCGGTGGCGATGGCCTGAAACTTCATGTCGGAGAAGCCTTCACCGCTGAGGTTGGCGGAGAATCCGTCGTAGCTGCCTTCATGATTGGCGATCAGGTGCAGCTTGGTCTGCATGCCGGCCATGGAGTAGATCTGGCTGCCCAGCGCCGGGATGAAGAAAGAGTTCATCGCCGATTGGGAGGTGATCTTGAAGTTGACGGGGGTGTCGACCGGGAAGGCCAGTTCGTTGACGGTGGCGATGCCCTGCTCCGGATAGATGAACAGCCATTTCCAGTCCAGCGATACCACTTGCACTTCGATCGGCTTGACGTCCGAGTCGAGCGGGCGGTACGGGTCCAGCTCATGGGTGGTCTTCCAAGTGATGGTGCCGAGGATGGCGACGATCACACAGGGAATGATCCAGACCACCAGTTCAATCGCGGTGGAGTGAGACCAGTTGGGTCGATAGGTCGCCTTGGTGTTACTTGCGCGGTACTTCCAGGCAAACACCAGGGTCATCACGATGACCGGGATTACCACGATCAGCATCAGCAGCGTGGCGGTGATGATCAGCGACTTTTCGTCGACGCCGACCTGCCCTTTCGGGTCCAGCAACACCATCTTGCAGCCGCCGAGCATCAGCAGCGGCAACCAGGCGAGCCGTTTCAGGATTGAAGTTATCTGCTTCGGGTTCATGTTGCAGCCTTAGTCGTTGAACAGGCCCTCGCGCCCGACAGGGAACGAGGTGCAACAGGCCCCAGTGATGTGCACCCACCAGCCGACCAATAGCCCACGCAACAGCACCCCGTGACGCTCCCGCATGAGCGTGTCAGGTGCTGCCGTGTGGTTTTTATGGGTCAGCGTAATGTCTTTGTGCAGACTGAGACGGCGTACAGCATCAATCGCCAAACTGGCCGCGGGAGCGGCGCCTTCCGTGGGGAACCAGAGCGACGCCTGGAACCTGTTGCGGAAAGTATTACAAAGTATTTCCGGAAGCCGCGCAATTGTAACAAGTAGTGACGCAGGTCAATGCAGCACTTCATATTTGCGACCAAAGCATTCTCTGAAGACAAATGAGAAATGCTCGCAAGTCACGCATGGCGCGGGGTTCAAGCCTCAAGCGAGGTCCCCGCAACAGCTGTTGCAGGGGTGCGGCAATGTGCCGCGCTGGAAGACAGGTAAGCGCAGTGAGTGGCGTGCGGCGACAGGTCGCAGCACGGTTCCTGGAGAAAATGTGTCGAAGGCGTACCATCATGGCATTAACGCGAGGTGCTCAACATGACTCAATCCACGCCAGCTTATGGCACAGCAGATGCTTCCTATCAGGCCGCAGGCGAAATCGACGGCATACGTCGGCTGGTCGATGATTTCTACCAGGAGATGGACAGCTGGGAGGGGGCACAGGAACTGCGCGCTCTGCACGCGCCTGACCTGGCATCGGCTCGGGCCAAGTTGAGCGCATTTCTGTCAGGCTGGCTGGGCGGCCCGCGACTGTTTCAGCAGCAGTATGGCGGCATCAGCATTCCCGCCTTTCACGCCAAATGGGATGTAGGCCCGGAGCTCCGTGACCAGTGGCTGGAGTGCATGGCGCGGGCGATAGCAAAGCAGCCCTACTCTCCCGCATTTGCCAGCTATCTGCTGGAGCAACTGCGCGTGCCGGCCAACCGGGTGGTGCAGGCCAGTCAGGCGATGCGTCAGGCGCAGCAATAGCCGTTAGAGGGGCTTTTCCCAGAACATTGCCCGGCCCATTTCCGGCACCAACTGGTAACCCTCAAAGCCAAAACCCCGGTAGGAACGCTGTGCCGCCTTGTTGCCCTCCAGCACTTCAAGGGTGAGCTTGCAGCAACCTCGCTGGCGGGCAATGTCCTCGACCTGAGTCAGCATCTGCCGAGCAATGCCCTGCCCTCGCCAACGGCGTGACACAATCACGTCGTGGATATTGATGAGCGGCTTGCCCTTGAACGTGGAAAACCCCTCGAAGCAGTTGACCAGGCCAACATACTGGCCGTCGGCAACCGCGAGCACAAACAGGTAGTCCGTCCGTGAGGACAGCTTGCCCGGTAGTGATTCGAGCAACTCAGGGGCAAGCGCCGCAGCGCCACCCATAGGGTCAAGCGCATATTCAGCGAGCAACGACTTCAACGCCGTAGCATGTACTTCGTCGCCAAGATCGCCGACGATCACTTCCAAAGTCATTGCGTTGCATCCTTGTTCTGAAGCTGTTGCTGCAGTGTCAACAGGGTTTGGTTGGCAGGGGTCAAATCAAGCCCTTCGGCAATTAGCACCAGGGCAGCGTCGCGCTGATCGGCACTGTCGAGCGCGACGGCCAGCACGTATCGATAGTGGGCATTCTGCGGGTCGAACACAACTGCGCGGCGCAACTCGATCAGGGCGTCGGCCATATCCTTGCTGCGTACCTTGAGCAGCCCCAGGCTGAAGTGCAACGGGGCAGCCTCCGGCAACGCTTCCAACCCCTTGTTAAGCAGTGTTTCGGCCATAGGGTCGCGCATCGACGCGCGATACAGATCGGCCAGATTGATGTAGGCACCGATGAAATAGGGATCAAGCTCTAAGGCCCGCGCGTAGGCATCTTCCGCCAGCGCAAGCTGGTTACGCGCCTGATGGTACAGGCCGATGTTCAACTGTGCCGAAGAGTCATCGGCGTTGGCTTGTTGTGCTTGCAGATATTCCTGCTGAGCCCGGCGCAGCTTCTCAACGTCGTCACCGCGCATCTGCTCCGGCGGAATGTCCAGCAGCTGGGCGGTTGCCTGCAGTCTGACCACCCGCTCGGGCGCATCCAGCAGCGGGCTGGCAAGCTGCCAGCGGGTTACCGGCGGGTAGCTGCCAATTGCCTCCAGCGCGCCCAGACGAATGATCGGGTCCTTCGCGCGCAGGGCAACGAACAACGACTGTGCCACCTCCGGCCCCGGCCAGGCCTGCAGCAAGCTGGCGGCCGTCGCGCGGGCGATCGCTGGCTGGCCTTCGTCGGCCAACAGCGTCAGCAGATCCTGCCGGGCGCCAACAGAGCCTGCTCGGCCCGCTGCCAGAGTGTGCGCATACTGCTGCAGCCCCTGCGGCACATGGCCATACCAGTGTTCGACGTGCTCTGCTGCCCACTCGGGGGTTTCGTCGCTGTGACACTGATTACAGGCGTTGGGCACGCCGAGGCTGACGCTCAGATCGGGGCGCGGGATACGCAGGCTGTGATCGCGCCGAGGATCCACTTCCATGTAGGTGGTGGTCGGCATATGGCAGTCCACGCAGGCGCTGCCCTGCAAGCTGCTGTGAAAGTGGTGCTTCGGCGTCTGGTACTGGTCGGCCTGGTGACACTGCAGGCAGACACCATCGCCAGGGACCCTGAGCTCCAGCGAGTGCGGGTTGTGGCAGTCACTGCAGGTCACGCCGGCCTGATACATTTTGCTCTGCAGGAACGAGCCATGCACAAACACCTCGTCCTGAATCTGACCGTCCGGGTGATACAGACCCTGATCAAGGGTTGCGAGCAGATAATTTTCCACCAGCAAACCGGCATCCTGCGGGTCATCAAACAGTTGCGCACGGCGGGAGTGGCAGGCAGCGCAGGCTTGAATTTCCTTCTCGCTGTCGCGCGGCTTGCTGCGGCCGGGCGTGCCGTTGTCGTCGTGCTGCCAGGTCACACCTTCACGCTCATCAAAGCGCACCGCAAGCCCAAGGGTCTTGGCCATATCTGGATTAGCGTCAGGAGCAGCGGCCCACTTCAGGTGGTCTGAAGCCGGTCCGTGGCACGCCTCGCAGGACACGTCGATCTCGGCCCAGCGAGTGTCATAACGGTTGGTTGCGGCATTGAAGTTGCGTTCCAGATTGGTCGAGTGGCATTCGGCGCACATCAGGTTCCAGTTGAACTGACGCCCACTCCAGTGCAGCGCCTTGACCGGGTCGTCGCCATTGACATCAGGGTTGAGCTGGAACCAGCGCTGGCCGCCCTCCCCAGCCGGCCGTGCATCCCAGGCAACACTGAACGCCTGATAACGGCCGCCCGGCATCGCCAGCAGATACTGCTGCAGCGGATAGACCCCAAAGGTGTACTCGGCAACATAGACCTGCTGGCGGCCATCCGGACCGAGTGTATTGACCAGAAACTGGCCGTCACGCTGGAAGAAGGTACTGGTTACGCCGCCGTAGCTGAAGCTGGCGTTATTGAAATCGCCAAGCACGGTATCGGCATTTGCTTCCTGCATGGCCTGATCGTGGTGCGACCCGACAAAGTCGGCGCTCTGCTCGACATGACAGGCGATACAGCTCTGACGGCCAACATAGTGCCGACTGCCGGCTGTGGTAACGTCAACGAAGGGCACATTTTGCTGCTCGGCGGTCAGAGCAGGCGCCTGCAAAGGGGGCTCGGCTTCCCCGGCAGTAAACCACCAGACAGCGACGGCCGAGAGAACAAGAACCAGCGGAAGCAGCAGGCGCCACAGCGGCGGTTCAGGGGCAAGGTGTCGGGCAGAGTGAGTCTTGTTACTGTCCATCGTCTGGCAACATCCCTATCGCAACAATGCGTCTTGCGGGCAACTCCGGTCGATGCAACGGTCTGACCCCGACAGCCTCAAGAGCCAATCTGTACCCAACCCTGATCCTCAATCCGGTTGCGACCCGTGCTTTTGGCTCGATAGGTTGCGATATCAGCGGTATTGAGCAGCAAATCCAGGCTGGCTTCACCGTTTTGCGACGCTGTAACCCCAAAACTGCAAGTAACCTGAATGGTCTCCTTACCGTGGCTCAACCTCAGCGCTTCGATCTTCGCTCTCAAGCGCTCCGCAAGCTCCCTCGCCTCATCCAGCCCCGTCGCCGGCAGAAGAATCGCAAACTCCTCTCCTCCGAGCCGAGCCGCAACGTCAGCGGCCCGTGTATGCTGCTTCAGCACGCCGGCAAGCGCACGCAGAACAGCGTCACCGCCAGCATGGCCAAAACGATCATTGATTTGCTTGAAGTGATCGGCATCCAGCGAAATAAGCGCCACCGGGTGCCGTTGCCTGCGCGCCTGCTCAAGCGCTGCGTTCCCCAGGGCAAATAGCGCTCGCCTGTTGGCCAACCCGGTCAGCGCGTCTTCATTGGCGAGCTGTTCTGCCTGGCGTTGCGCTTGTGTGAGCTGGTCCTGCAAGTCCTTGATGTCGGAAATGTCGGTTGCGATTTCGATTCTGACAAGACGCCCGTCCGGCCAGCGGGTTGCCTGATCACGGCACTGATACCAGCGGCCCGTGAGGGTATTGCGAAACTCCCAGCGATAGACGCCGGTTGGAACTCCCTCTTCATCCAGCAGCAACGGGTTGGTGCAAAACGCGCACGGCCCTGTCTGGCCCTTCTGCAGTACCTGCCAACATTTTCGCGCACCCGGCTCTCCCCATTTTTCACGCCCGTAGGCGTTGAGAAACAGAAGCTCGTGGGTATCCATATCGGCGACATAGACCAGCGCATCAAGACTGTCGAGCACGGTCTCGATGGCAAGCCTGTCCACATTCTGGTTGTCTGGCATTTTTTGTCTGCGGAACTCCGGCCGGCAACGTCACCTGCACACTGTTGGCGGTGTTGCAATGAGTACGCGAATCGCGTCTGCTGGTCAGACTGTGTGCAATCCGATTATGCGGCAGCTTACGTGGTCTGGCCAATCTGTGACATCATCTTGCCGTTAAACATCTATCCCACTTTATTTGTCGCCAGGGGTGTCCGGTGCCATGCATCGGGCTGAGAACACGCCAAGCCCAGGCTGGCCAAACCCTGGAACCTGATCCGGATCATACCGGCGGAGGAAGCGCGACATGTTGTATATGACGATTGCAGCCCTGGCTGCGGTTCTGCTTTTGTTTGTCTGGGTTGGTCTGCGAACCCGCCGAAACGAGGCTCTCGACGACTTTATTACGGCGCGCAATAGCCAGAACCGCTGGGCCATTGGCCTATCGTTTCTGGCCTCAGGCATGGGTGGCTGGATCCTCTTTGCTCCACCGGAAGTCGGCGTACTGGTCGGTCCCCTTGGTCTGGCCGGGTATGCGCTGGGCGCCGCCCTGCCCTTTATCGTGTTTGCCCTGTGTGGGCCCGCTATTCGTCGAAGACTGCCGGCAGGGCGAAGTATTGGCGAGTTCGCCGAGCACTGCTATGGCGGCGGCGTACGCCGCTGGGTCGGATTGATATCACTGTTGTACATGGCCTGTTTTCTGGTCGCGGAATTGACCGCCATCGGCGCCATTACCGCGATGCTGTCCGACATCAATGGCAGCCTGATTGTCATCGGCGTTGCCGTAACCACGCTGATCTATACGGCCTGGGGCGGTCTGCGGGCCAGCATGACAACCGACCGCTGGCAGGGATGGCTGCTGATTGCGCTGATGTTGCTGGTCGGCGGCGTTGCTGCGACGCGGCTGCCCGCGTTCAGCCCGGATACAGCGCTTCCCGGCATACCCCCGTCAGCCGCACTCGGCGTTGCGCTAACCCTTGTCATCGCCGTCACTGCAGCCAACCTGTTCCATCAAGGCTACTGGCAACGGCTCTGGGCCGCGCAGGACGAAAAGGCACTGGGCCAGGGCGCGCTGATTGGCGGTGTGGCGACCATTCTGGTTGTCGCGCTGGTTGGCGGCCTCGGTATCATGACGGTCATGAGCGGTGCAGATGTTGGCTCCCCACCCATTCCGTTCTTCGCGATGCTGCGTGATGCCCCCGGCTGGCTGGCGCTGCCGGCGCTGGTGCTGGCAATCACCCTGGTTGCCTCCTCGGTCGATACCTTGCAGAACGCTATCGTGTCGCTGGCGGTCACAGAGCGAAAAGGACTGAGTCTTGCCGCTGCTCGCTGGTTTACCTTTGTTCTGATGATTCCGGTGGTGATTATCGCCCTGCAGGGCATCTCGGTTCTGCGGCTGTTTCTGATTGCCGATCTGCTTTGCGCCACTGCGGTTGTGCCGGTCCTGCTGGGCCTGTGGCAACGGATGTCACCGGCAGCTGCGATAGCGGGTGCACTGGCAGGGCTGGTCGGCGCAGTGCTGCCCGGCTGGATTGCAACTGGCAGCGCGCTTCAGGGGCTGCTGCTTGCCAGCTTCCCGGACACCGTTCCGACCCTGCCGCCGTTTCTCGGTGCCCTGGCTGCCTCGGCACTGGTCAGCGTACTTTTCGCCCTCTTGCTGCCTGCCAGAAAGCCCGAACTCGCCGGCTAATCAACCGCGCAGCCGTGCCGCACGGCTGCGCACCTGCCTCCCTCTTTGACACTAAATGCCGATTAATTTGCCGTTTTGAACCAGCCAGCCATGGGGCTTGGCTGGCAGTCTATAGTCGTCCGTACGCACCAAAAATAAAAAGAGAACAAGACGATGACCAATGAGCACTTCGATGTGCTGATTATCGGTGCCGGCCTCTCCGGTATCGGTACGGCTGTGCACATATCACAGGAATGCCCCGGCAAACGATTGGCAATCCTCGAACGCCGCCAGCGCGTTGGCGGTACATGGGACCTGTTCAGCTATCCCGGAATACGCTCCGATTCTGACATGTTCAGCTTCGGTTACGATTTCAGGCCGTGGAATGACCTGAATACACTCGCCGACGGCCAATCCATTCGTAGCTACATCAGTGAAACCGCCAGCGAGTATGGCGTCGACAAACTGATCCGCTTCGGGATCGAAACCGAGCAGGCTCAGTGGTGCAGCGAGCAGCAGCAATGGATCGTCAGCGCCCGGGATCTGGATACCGGTCTGGCCCGCCACTTCAGTTGCGACTTCCTTATCAGTTGCACCGGTTACTACGATCACAAAACCGGCTATCTGCCCGTCTTTCCGGGCGTGGAGCAATTCCAGGGGCAATGCATTCACCCCCAGCACTGGCCGGCCGATCTCGACTATCGGAACAAGAGGGTCGTTGTCATCGGCAGCGGCGCCACTGCTGTCACAGTCGTGCCCGCCATGGCCGATCAGGCAGCCCACGTCACGATGCTGCAGCGCTCTCCATCCTACGTGATGACCGTACCGGCACGTGACAAGTTGACCGAAGTTCTGCGCAAGATCATGCCCGAGCGGTGGGCCAATGATCTGGCACGCAAGCGCAACATCCTGATCCAGCGCTGGCTGTTCAAGGCCGCCAAACGGTGGCCGGAGCGTATGCGCAGCTATCTGCTCAGACAGGTCGCCAAACAGTTGGATGATCAGGCCAACATGAAACACTTCACTCCCAGCTATATGCCCTGGGACCAGCGCCTGTGTGCGGTGCCGGACGGTGATCTGTTCAAAGCCATCAACAGCGGCAAGGCATCGGTGGTGACAGACCGCATTGACCGCTTCACCGAGCACGGCATCAGACTCGCCTCCGGCAAGGAGCTGGAAGCCGACATTGTCATCACCGCCACCGGATTGAAGCTGCAACTGCTGGGGGGCACGCAGCTTCTGATCGACGGCAAGCCGTTCGATCTGCAGCAGCAGATGACCTACAAGGGCGTGTTGCTGCAGAACGTACCGAATATGGCATGGATTTTCGGTTATACCAACGCGCCCTGGACGCTGAAAGCCGATATTGCCGCGCGCTACGTCTGCCGATTGATCAACCACCTGCAGGCAACAGGAATGCAAGTGGTTACACCTCGGGACCATCAGGGCTGCGCAATTGCGGACATGTCGGTCATGGGCGCACTGGAGTCGGGCTACGTGCAGCGGGCGAATGCGATTCTGCCCCGCCAGGGTCGGAGCCTGCCATGGCGTCTGCTCAATGCCTATGAACAAGATCGTGTGATGTTGCTCGACGAGGTGCTTGAGGACGACAACCTCGAATTCCTGCCGCGCAACTCAGAATCCGGTAACAAGACAGCAGGCAGCAACAGCCGGGCAGCATAACAATGGGGATAATGCTTTGAACAACTCAATACAAAACCTGACAGTACTGGGCGCCGGCGTACTGGGCGGCCAGATCGCCTGGCACAGCGCATACAAGGGCAAACAGGTTGTGGTCTATGACCTGTTCGATGAAGGGCTGGAGCGCTGCAAGATCGCACATCAGCAGTATGCAGCCATTTACCAGAAAGACCTTGGCGCTACTGACGAGCAAATTGAACAGACTCGCGCCCGCTTGCGTTACAGCACTGATCTGGCAGATGCGGTCGGGGCTGCCGATCTGGTGATTGAAGCCGTGCCCGAGATTCCCGAGGTCAAGTCACAGGTCTATCGTGACATGGCTCCCCTGCTGCCCGCCGAGTGCCTCATTGCCACCAACTCATCGACGCTGCTGCCGAGCCAGTTTGCCGAGGATACCGGGCGGCCTGCCAACTACTGCGCGCTGCACTTCGCCAACCTGATCTGGTCGATCAACCTTGCCGAGATCATGGCTCACGCAGGGACAGGCGAGCATACCCTGCGCAGCATCACGCGCTTTGCCATTGAAATAGGGATGATTCCGGTGCCGGTACGCAAACCGCAGAACGGCTATGTCATCAACTCGCTGCTGGTGCCGCTGCTCTCGGCCGCACAAACCCTGGTAACCAACGGCGTTGCCACACCGGAAACCGTCGACCGAACCTACATGGTGATGAACCGCGGAGCGAGCATGGGCCCGTTTGGCGTGATCGACGTCGTCGGCATGAAGACCGTCTACGACATCACCCAGTATTGGGGAAGCCTTAATCAAGACGAGCAGGCGCTCAAGAACGCGGATTACATCAAGCGCCACTTTCTCGATCAGGGCAAGCTCGGACTACAGACCGGCAGTGGCTACTATCAGTATCCAAACCCGGCCTACGCTGATCCGGACTTCCTCGTCGAGCCGGGGCTGGAGGTCATCGATGAGATCGTCAGGCTGACGCTTCCCTCATAAGCATTTCGGTGGCGAGGTCGTCTGGCCAAGCCACCAGGCCGTTATTGAGTTTGAACCTCGGTTTGGCAGGGTTTATCCGGATCAAAGACCAGCAACACGATCAGGGCCAACAGCGGCATTGCGCCGCCCAGCAGGGAGGCCACGAGCCAACCGCCGCTGACATAGGCCCACGCCCCCGCGGCGGAACCCACCGCTCCGCCAACAAAGAATGTCGCCATATAAATGGCATTCAATCGGCTGCGCTCGGCTTCACCCAGTGCGTAAATCGCACGCTGGCCAAGCACGACGTTACCGGATACTCCGAGATCAAGCAGCACCGCAGCGGCAACGAGTAACAGCAGTGACAGCGCTGAGCCGGGCGCGACGATATGCGTCATGGCAAAGGCAACCATCACGCAAAGCATCGCGCTGATCGTAGCCACACGGGTCAGCCCACGATCTGCCAGCCTGCCGGCAACAGGCGCAGATACCACGCCAGCGACGCCTGCCAGCGCGAACAGTGCTATACCTGACTGCGACATATCAAAGTCAGGCCCCGCCAGCAGCAGCGGAGTGGTTGTCCAGAACAGGCTGAAGGCGCCAAACATCATCGCCTGATAAAGCGCCCGACGCTGCAGTATCGGAGTATGTGCCGCCAGCGTTGCCATCGAGCGCAGCAGCGCCAGATACCCCATGCTGGCGGTCGGAATACGGCGCGGAATGAGGCGATGCATCACCAGTACCAGCAACACCATCAGAGCGGCCGAGATGAAGAACATCCAGCGCCAGGATGACAGATCGGCAACAAAGCTCGATATCGGTCGGGCCAGCATGATGCCGAACATCAGTCCGCCCATCACATTACCGACCACCTGCCCGCGTCGTTCCGGCGAAGCAAGGTGGGCCGCCAGCGGGACAATAATCTGCACCGCAACCGCGCCAATGCCGATTATCAGCGAACACAACAAAAACTCGAGTGCACTCTCGGATAACGCCGTACCAACCAGCGCCAAAGCCAGCAGCAACACCATTGCGCTGATCAGCGCCCGGTTTTCCAGACGATCGGCCAAAGGCACTACCAGCAGCAGGCCGACGACATAACCGATCTGGGTCAACGTCACTATCAGGCCGCTGGCTTCAGGGCTCATGCCCAGCGACGCACTGATGGGCCCCACCAAAGGCTGGGAATAATACAGGTTGGCGACGATAAGGCCGCAGCAGGCAGCCAGGAAGAACATCAGTCCACTGGCAATGCTGCGGGTATTGTCGGATAGGTCTGGCATGGCAACTCTCGATACCTAGTGTGCAGGGGAAGCCATACTACGCCTATTTATTCGTATTTTGTCGAACTAAAGTCGCGGACGTCGTGAACAGACTGTTGCAGCAATCAAACAACGCTCATTCATTAAGCAATTTGAGCATGCTGGCGCGTTGCTCATCGCTGAGCGCTTGCTGCTTCATTGCCTTGGCAAGACTGGCATAGGCCGTACTCAATGCAGAGGAAAGGCTGGCGAGCTGGCTGCGCAGCCCATCCATCAGGGTGCTGCGCTCCTCGTCCGGTAGCCCCTGCTGACGCGCCAACTCAGTGATTTGCTGCTGTACCTCGGCAATCTGCTGTTTGAGTTCGCGAATGTGCTTGAGCAGCCGCTTGATGACTTCAGGCAAATCACTGTCGTCGATATCCTGATTGCTGCTGCTTTTCAACGCCTTTTCAGCCCGCTCCGACAGCGCGACCTTGACGCTTTCTGCAATTTCCCGATTGCTTTGCGGCACAGCCTCCGGCGACCGCTCCGTAACGCCGCCCGTCCCGTTACTGCGGGTAGCAGGATCAGTCCAGGTGAGATCGCCGATACGCATGATTGCGCCCCTCGCAGTGATGGATATCCATTCATATCGGTCGTTTATCGAAGGACTTTAGCTACCACTGGCTTTGACCGGCGCGACAAGCTTCCCTATATTGTCCGCCGCCGCAGCCACTGCGGCATCGTTCTCGGGGCGGGGTGAAACTCCCCACCGGCGGTAACGGAGCCTGGCTCCGAAGCCCGCGAGCGCTCTGAAATGCAGAGGTCAGCAGATCTGGTGAGATGCCAGAGCCGACGGTTACAGTCCGGACAGGAGAGAACGCGACAGCACCCGCGTCGACGCGAGTTGACGTGGCGCTGCCCGTTCGCCCTGATTCAATCTCACAGGATTTATCCATGAATCAGAGCAAGACGATGACCCAATTTCTACCTTCGCAACAGCGCATTGCCTTCATTCACGCGTCCTGGCACACCGACATCGTACTGCGTTGTCTGGACGGATTCCGCGAGGAAATGGCAACGCGGGGCTACCATCCGGAACAGATTGATGTGATCGCCGTTCCCGGTGCCTACGAAATCCCCCTGCAAGCCAAGCTGCTGGCCAAAACCGGGCGCTACGGCGCGATCGCCTGTTCGGGGCTGGTGGTCGATGGCGGTATCTACCGCCACGACTTTGTCGCCAACGCAGTAATCAGCGGCCTGATGCAGGTTCAACTGGAAACCGAAGTGCCGGTACTGACCGCGGTCCTGACGCCTCACCACTTCCACGAACACGCCGAGCACCAGAGCTACTATCGCACTCATTTTGTTACCAAGGGCAAAGAGCTCGCTGCCGCTGCCGACAGTGCCATGGCGCTGCGCTGGCAGGTACTGAACAGCTGAACACCGGTCACACCGCCGGTGGCGTCAGCTGCCGGCAATCCTGAATCCGACCTGAAGAACCACCTGAAAATGCGCGACCTGATCGTTCGCAATATGGCCGCGGGTTTCCTTCACTTCAAACCACTCCATGTAGCGAATGGTCTTTGCGCACTCTGCAATCGCTACCCGAATGGCATCATCGATACTGTTTGGGGACGAGCCGACAACTTCCACCTTCTTGTAGACATGATGGTTGGACATGATTTACCTCCGCCTTCTTGTCATGGGTGCCCCCCAGTATGGCAAAGGGTTGCCGGTCTCGCCCGCCAAGTCCCGCTGCATTGCAATATGCTGTCATCCGCATATAATCACAAATGCAAATCACTATCATTATTTGATTGATCGCAATCCAAAGGGAGCTTTACATGGCCGTGCGTTTTCCTCTGCAGGCGCTTGCGCTGGCAATTTCGACTACTTTCCTTCTAACCGCATGCAGCGACGACAAGCAAACCAGCGCTCCAGAAGCGAGCGCACCTGAAGCGCCGGTCGCTGAACAATCTCCTGCAAGTGCTACTGAATCTCCAGCCGTTGCCCCTGCCGCCATAGTCAATCATTACGCAGACCTGGCGCTGGCAACCTTCGAGGACGCACTGACAACCGCGAAAGCGCTAGACGCGGCCACCGACGCCCTGATTGCCGAGCCTACCGAAGAGAATCTGGCTGCCGCGCGGGCGGCCTGGTTGCAGTCGCGCGTTCCCTACCAGCAATCTGAGGTTTTCCGCTTCAGCAACGCCGTGGTTGACGATTGGGAAGGTCAGCTGAATGCATGGCCACTGGACGAGGGTCTGATCGACTACGTCAAGGCAGACGATTATCAGCATGCTCTGGGTAACGAAGGCGCCAACGCCAACATCATTGCCAGCACAGAGCTTAACGTCGGCGGTGAAACCCTGGACTTGACGACGATCACACCGGACTTGCTTGCCAGCCTGAACGAGGTTGGCGGTTCTGAGGCCAATGTTGCTACCGGCTACCACGCTATCGAGTTCCTGCTCTGGGGCCAGGATTTGAACGGCTTTGGCGCAGGCGCCGGCGAGCGCAAGGCAACCGATTACGCAACCGGAGAGGCCTGCACAAACGGCAACTGCGACCGCCGCGCAGCCTACCTCGATGCGGTCACCGATCTGCTGGTGTCAGATCTCAACTGGATGGTGGATCAATGGAAACCCGGAGTTGACAGTAACTACCGTGCCGAACTGACAGCACTGGAGCCTACAGCTGTCTATCAGAAAATGCTGTTCGGCATGGGCTCGCTGTCACTGGGTGAGCTGGCCGGTGAGCGCATGAAGGTCGCATTGGAAGCCAACTCCTATGAGGACGAGCACGACTGTTTCAGTGACAACACCCATAACTCCCACTACTACAACGCGCTCGGCATTCAGAATGTCTATACCGGCAACTACAAGCGGGTGGACGGTACCGAGCTGAGCGGCGCATCGCTGGCTGACCTGGTTGGCGAGATCAAACCTGAACTGAATCAGCAGCTGATCGGCCAGCTGGACGCCAGCGTTGCGGCACTGGGTCACATGAAGGAGATCGCCGAGGCAGCGGAAAACCCGGTTGCCTTTGATATGATGATTGCACCCGAAAACACCCAAGGTGCAGAGATTATCAACAACGCCATTAGTGCTCTGGTCGAACAAACCGGTTCGATTGAGCAGGTAGCGGCTGTTGTTGGCGTAGACGCTCTCGAACCCGACGATGCCGGCCACCAGTTCTGATTTGGCGTAGCTTCGGAGCCCGGCGGCTGGCCCGCCGGGCGTCCTGACAGAAACGATCCCTGCTGATACTTACTCCAGGCACAGTGAAACGCAATCCATGCTTCATTCTTTTCTGCGTGCCAGCGCCCTACTGGTACCTGCGGTACTCTTCTCCAACCTGATCCAGGCCACTGAAGCCCCCTACCCGATTCAGAGCACGCCGCTCACCGGTGGTGCCGGCAGTGTCAGCCAACACGACCAAAACGCATACTCCCTGCCGCTGGCCAACATGTCGATGACCAGGCGTTTGGACTTCAGCGTAGGCAACAGTTTTTTCCGCAACCCCTGGGTTGTTGCTCCTGCGAGCACCGATGCCCGCGACGGCCTCGGGCCGCTGTTCAACACCAACTCATGTCAGGGCTGCCACCTCAAGGACGGGCGTGGGCACGCACCCGCGTCCATCGATATGCCCTCGGTGTCGTTGTTCCTGCGCCTCTCCGTTCCGGCGGACCCGGCACAGGATGCAGACCTGCTGCGCGAACATGGCCTCAAACCTGCACCCGTGTATGGCGGCCAGCTGCAAACCTCAGCCATTCCCGACATGAAGCCGGAAGCAGATATGATCGTTGAGTGGCAACCCGTCACCCAGACAC
Source organism: Halopseudomonas sp. MFKK-1 (assembly GCF_027474385.1). Taxonomy (NCBI): domain Bacteria; kingdom Pseudomonadati; phylum Pseudomonadota; class Gammaproteobacteria; order Pseudomonadales; family Pseudomonadaceae; genus Halopseudomonas; species Halopseudomonas sp. MFKK-1. Next base: position 2,997,304 of record NZ_CP114836.1, on the reverse strand, counting down.
TTGCAGACGGCACAGAGATCGTCATGCGCAAGCCGGTTTACCATATCGAAAACCCCAACTACGGCCCGCTGCCGGACAACCTTCTGACCTCACCCAGGGTGGCGTCGCCCATGATCGGGCTGGGCCTGGTCGAGGCGATTCCCGAGTCCGCCCTGCTGGCAAACGAAGATCCGAACGACGCTGACAGCGACGGTATTTCTGGACGCGCCAACCGGGTCTGGGACCGTACCAGCAAACAGACGGTTGTCGGCCGGTTTGGCTGGAAGGCCGGGCAACCCTCCATCCTGCAGCAAAGCATGGACGCCTTTGCCGGTGATATGGGTCTGACCTCCACCGTCGCCCCATCCACCGATTGCACCTCAGAGCAGGAATGCGAACGCTTCCCCGATGGCGGCCAGCCCGAGGTAACCGACAAAGTCGCCAGTTTTATCGAGTTTTACGCCAGCAGTCTGGCTGTCCCGACCCGCCGGGACATGGACGATCCGATCGTGAAGCAGGGTGCAAAACTGTTCAATGACCTGACATGCGCCGCCTGCCATACCCCAAGGCACACCACCGGTCAGGTCACGCGGCCGGAACTGAGCAACCAGATCATCTGGCCCTACTCCGACTTTCTTCTGCATGACATGGGGCCGGGGCTGGCAGATGGACGCCCGGAATTTCTCGCCGATGGCAACGAGTGGCGCACACCGCCGCTGTGGGGGCTTGGCCTGACCAAGGTGGTCAACCCGCAGGCCGGCTTTCTGCACGATGGCCGGGCGGAGACCATTGAACACGCTATTCTCTGGCACGACGGCGAGGCGCGCGCAGCCGCCGACGGCTACCGTCAACTGCCAAAGAATGAGCGTGACGCCTTGATTCGCTTCCTCAACTCCCTGTGAGGCAACACATGACCTTGACCCTTTCCCGGTTACTTCTGGCCACCACTGCCACCCTGGGCATTAGCGTCGCAGCGCAGGCGCAGGACACCTCCGCCCGAGCAGCCTGGCATGCCCAGATTGGGCATGGCTACCAACAGCTGGCAAGCCAGACTGAACAATTCGCCCAACGGGCAGACATATACTGCGCCGCGCCCGGCAGCGACGACCTCAATGAGGTCAAGGCCGCATGGAGCAGCGCCTTTGCAGCGTGGCAGTCGGTTCGCTTCGTGGATTTTGGCCCTATTGAGCAGAACACTCGTGCCTGGAAGTTCCAATTCTGGCCCGACCCCAAGAATCTGACCGCGAACAAGGCCCGCTACTGGCTCAAGCCCGAGCGTGGTGAAATTACCGAACAGGCGCTTGCCCGCGACAGCGTTGCCATCCAGGGCTTTCCGGCCGCCGAGTATCTGCTGTTCGATGCCCAGGTAGCCGATGGCGAGCAAGCGCTGCCAGATGCGCGCTCCTGTCAGTTACTGACGGCAATCGCGCACAACCTGCAAACCAACGCGAGCGGCCTCAGCAGTGACTGGCAACAGTTGCAGGCGCGTTATCTGCAGGTCGCGGACTATGACAACGGCACCCTGACTGCAGCCATGCACGCCCTGGAGATCATGGCCGACTGGCGTCTGGCAGCGCCCCTGGGGGCACGAGGCAACGGCAAGCCCAACCCCTACCTGGCAGACGCCTGGCGCTCGGGGCAATCACTGGACATGATCCAGGCGTCACTGCAGGGGTTGGCCGATTATTTCGTTCCCGGGCTGAATGCCCTGATGGCCGAGAATGATGCCCTGCCTCTGGCCGAACAATTCAGTGCTCAATTGAACCGAACCCTGGCCCGATTCGACACTCTGCCTGCCGATATCACACCGCTGCTTGAAAGCGAGGAAGGGATCGCCAGTCTGAACGCGCTGCTGGCCGACGTACGTGCGACCGGCCAACTATTGACCGGGCCGATCGCCGCCGAACTCAATGTGGTACGCGGGTTCAACTCCAGTGATGGAGACTGATCGATGCTTGATCGACGCCGCTTTCTCAAAGCGTCCCTGGCAGCCGGCTCATTCGCAGCACTGACAGCCTGCAGCACGCGCTGGCCATCAAACAATGCGCCGCCGCTGACCCTGGTCAGTGCCGTAGACGATGAAGCCGGGCAGCACTATATCGGCGCCGTCGATGCTGCCGGCCAGGCTCGCTTGCAGATACCTGTTCCAGAGCGCTGTCACGGCGGATGTGCGCAGCCACACGGAGATCATGTCGTCGTTTTTGCCCGCCGGCCCGGACGACTGATGCATGTACTCAACACGCGCCGGGGCGAGCTGGAGCGCACCATTGAGGCAGGCGACGGCTACCACTACTACGGCCATGGTGTGTATAGCCAGGATGCACGTTACCTCTATGTCACCATGAACAATTACCGCACCGCTGCGGGTCTGGTACGAGTCTACGATGCGTTTGACGGCTACAGCGCCGTAGCCGACTACGACCTCGCCGGCATCGGGCCGCACGAGCTGCGCCTGCATCCTGATGGCGTTACGCTGGTTGTCGCCCTTGGCGGTATCGAAACCCACCCGGACTACGACCGCATCAAGCTTAACCTCGACCGAATGGCGCCCGCGCTGATACTGATGGACCGACGTACCGGAGCAATCAGCGCACGCTACACCCCCTCACATCATCAACTCAGCTGCCGACATCTGGATGTGAGCCCTGATGGTATCGTCATCGCCGGCTATCAGTATGAAGGGCCGGAATGGGAGTCACCCCCGCTGGTCGCACGTCTCGACACGGCCACCGGCGTCTTCAGCGAACTGGATTGGCCAGTAGAGGAACTGCTGCCACTCAGGAACTATACCGCCAGCATCGCAATCAGTCGGCAAAGCCCCTGTGCCGTTGTCACGGCCCCTCTCGGTGGCCTGGCGCTGATCATTGACTACCACTCGGGCAAGGTCATTCAGCGCATACCGGTGACGGACGTTGCAGGTGCCCTGCCCCACGGCAAGAACGGATTTATCGTATCTTCAGGGATGGGGGGCGTATATCAGCTTTCGGCAGACAGCGATCAGGCACTGCTGCGTGGAACCTATCCCATGCGTTGGGACAATCACCTCACGCCGGGGCAGTACCTGGCAAGTTGACCAGAAGAAACCCGGTCGCCACCGCTCAGCGGCTGGCGACCATTTTGGATATACATTGCCGGGACTCCTCCGGCAGGTCGATAAAGTGCATACCGGTCCAGAACTGCTCGCCGTTGATGCTGACACGGTTCCACAGGCTTTCAGCATCAAGCAGAAATTCATTCACGCCATTAAGGGTCATCGGCAGATTGACCTGAAGAGAAAAGGCCCGGTTCAGATCAACCGGACGATTGCTGAGCAGCATCAGGCCCTCCTCATGAAGGTCTACCACACGACCAAGGTGGTCTCCGGTATCCAGGTCAAAAACCTCCAGACTGCTGCTCATCTGATGCCGTTCCAATCGCCTTCGCTCTGTCATGTCGTACTCAACTTCTCAGGGGAGACTGCCGGTGACAAGGTCACTTCAGCAAGCCCAGTTTGCGGGAAAAAAATAGTGGCGAAAAGCTATATCGACACCCATTTTATCTAACCAATCCACATTTCCATCATTGTTCCTGAAGAAGCCACCAGCGGCGCATTGTCACTTCATGCAACCTGCTGTTTCGGGGTATTGTTCTGATACCACACCCGTATACCAAGGAATCTGACATGCGATTCAATCGTTTCTCCTTGCTCCTGATCGGCTGCGCAATGGCCCAATTGGTAAATGCCCACGAGTTTGAAGCCGGATCGTTACACATTGACCACCCCTGGTCGCGCGCTCTGCCGCCTGTTGCACCAACCGGAGCCGCTTACCTGCAGATCAGCAATCAGGGAGAGCAAAGTGACACGCTTCTGGGTGCCGATACCCCGGCCGCAGAAAAAGTGGAGATTCATGAACACGTCCACGCTGACGGACTGATGAAAATGCAGCGTGTTGATCACCTGGAGCTTGCCCCCGGTCAGACCGTTCTCTTCAAGCCCGGCTCGTACCACCTGATGCTGTTCAATCTGAAGCAACCCTTGCAGGCAGGCGAGCAGTTTCCGTTAACCCTGCACTTTGATCGGGCCGGCGACGTACAAGTAATGGTGAATGTACAGGCAGAGGATGAGCCAGCATCCTCGAACGCCGACACGGGTCACATGCATCACTGATCGGGGCGATCGCGATCAAGCAGATGGAAGCGCGGCAGTTCCAGATGCCAGCGGATGGCAGCCAGCCTGATCGTCAGCACCAGAGCAATGCAGATGGCGATGCCGAGGTCTTCGTGCAATCCCAATGACTGCAGGCCGATATAAGCCAGGGAACCGACAATACACGCAGTGGCGTATATTTCCTTTTGAAAGATCAGCGGGATTTCATTACAGATGATATCCCGCATGACCCCACCTGCGACCCCGGTCATTACCCCCATGATCACGGCAGCACTGACCGGCACGCCACAATTTAGCGCGACCTGAGTACCTATCACGGTAAATACTGCCAGGCCGAATGCATCTGCAACCAGCAGCCCCGTTTCATTGATGGGCCGGGTCAGTCGGACCCAGATCACCGTGCCGACAGCTGCCAGCGTGGCAACAAGGATGTATACGTCGTCGCGAATCCAGCTTACCGGGTGATTACCGAGTATGGCGTCACGCAGAGTGCCACCACCCAGGGCAGTGATGATCGCAATGACCAGCACGCCAAACAGATCCATCGACTTGCGCCCGGCCATCAGCGCGCCCGTAATGGCAAATACCGCTACACCAAACAGATCGAAGACGTAGAACCAGCTCATTCAGGCAGCACTCCGAAGTGGCCCTGATCAATCCTCTCGACTGGGAGTGCGCATGGTCACAAACTCCTCGGCTGCTGTGGGATGAATACCCAGCGTGGCATCGAACACCGCCTTGGTTGCGCCTGCCTTGATCGCAACCGCCAGCCCCTGCACGATCTCGCCCGCCTCGGGCCCGACCATATGCACCCCGAGCACCCGATCGGTGTCCTTGTCGACCACCAGTTTCATCAGACTCTGCTCGCTGCGGCCAGCCAGAGTGTTGCGCATGGCACGAAAACGGCTTTCATAGATACGCAGACGATGCCCATCGGCACGGGCTTGCTCTTCCGATAGACCAAGCGTCGCGATATTGGGAATGCAGAACACCGCCGTCGGAATGTCGTTATAGTCAACCGGTACATACTCCTCCGGCCGATACAACCGACGCGCCAGCGCCATGCCTTCCGCCAACGCCACCGGTGTTAACTGCACGGTGCCGGTCACATCCCCAATCGCCAGCACCGCCGGGTCGGTAGTCTGGTAGTGCTCATCCACCCGAATGTTGCCTTTATCGTCCAGCTCCACACCTGTGTGTTCCAGCCCCAGATCATCGGTGTGCGCGCGCCGCCCCGTGGCATAGAGCACCAGATCCGTTTCCATCTGCTCACCACTGGCGAGGGTCACGCTCAGTGACTGATCAGCATTACGCTCAATGCGGGCGACGTCGCCGTTGAACCGCAGCCTGACTCCCTTCTCGGCGAGCACAGAGGCCATGTGTTCCCGCACGCTGCGATCAAAGCCGCGCAGGAACAGCTCCCCACGATAGAGCTGGGTAGTTTCGCAACCAAGACCATGGAAAATGCCGGCAAACTCGATGGCAATATAGCCACCCCCAACGACCAGCACCCGTTTTGGCAGCTCATCGAGGAAGAACACCTCGTTGGAACTGATAACGTGCTCGTTGCCCGGGAAGTCCGGCACGTGCGGCCACCCTCCTGTTGCAATCAGAACACGCTCGGCACTGTAACGCCGACCATCTACCTCTACGTGATGCGAGTCGATGAATCTTGCCCGTCCTTCAATCAACTGCACGCCAGCGGATAGCAACAGGTTGCGGTAGATGCCGTTCAACCGACTGATCTCGGCATTCTTGTTGGCGACCAGACGCGGCCAATCGAAACCGGGGGCAGCAACATCCCAGCCATACCCGGCCGCGTCGGCAATGTCCTCGGCAAAATGTGCCGCATAGGAAAACAGCTTCTTCGGCACGCAGCCTACGTTGACGCAGGTCCCGCCCAGATAGCGATCCTCGGCTACAGCCACCCTGGCTCCGAATCCTGCTGCCATTCGACTGGCACGCACACCGCCGGAGCCGGCGCCAATAACGAAGAGATCAAAATCATACTGGGACATGGGCTGTATTCCTGCCTGGACTTGAGTAATTGCTCAAGCATACCCCAAAACAGGCATTGGCTCAGACTACCTTGCGCAGCAGTGGCGCAGGCGCGTCTACCGGCAAGCGGCCGACACCAAGATGACGAAAGCCGTGCGCTCCGACCACTGCCGGATCGTACTGGTTTCGGCCATCAATGATGACAGGTGCACGCATGAGTTGGGCCATGAGTGCGAAATCCGGCTGCCGAAACTGCTTCCACTCGGTCAACAGCGCCAACGCATCAGCTTGGTTTAGCGCGACATAGGGGTCGGAGAACAATTGCAGCTGACCCCTTGCAATAGCTGCCGGATAGGCTCGGGCGATGTTGTCACCGGCTACCGGATCAAACGCCTTCACCATCGTGCCGGCGGCCAGCAACTCATCAATCAGCTCGCGACTGGGCGCATCGCGAATATCATCAGTGCCAGGTTTGAACGACAGCCCCCAAACAGCGACGGTACAACCGGTCAAACGCTCACCATAGACCTTGCGCAACATGCGCAGCGGCCAGCCCTTCTGCGCCTGGTTTCGCTGTTCAACAGCGGTCAGAATCGGCAACTCCGTATCATGCTCCCGCGCCATGTGCAGCAGCGCGCGGATGTCCTTCGGGAAGCACGATCCGCCATAGCCACAACCGGCATAAATGAAATGGTGGCCGATACGCGGATCAGCACCAATCCCCTTGCGCACCTCCTCTACGTCGACACCAAGCAGCTCGCACAGGCTGGCGACTTCATTGATAAACGAAATCTTGGTCGCCAGGAAGGTATTGGCCACGTACTTGGTCATTTCCGCCGCACGCCGCGGCATGCAAAGAATGCGGTCATGGTTGCGGACAAACGGCTCATACAGTTGGCGCATGGTTCGCTCGGCGCCGGCATCCTCGGTACCGAGGATAATCCGGTCAGGCCGCATGAAGTCGTCGATGGCGGCCCCCTCCTTGAGAAACTCCGGATTACTCACCACACGATGCTGCCAGCCCAACCCTCGGCGCTGGCAAAGCTGGTCTAGAATCGCTTGCACCCGGCAGGCCGTACCAACCGGCGCCGTTGATTTGCAGACAACGATGGACGGGCTGTCCAAGAGCGCCCCGAGCTGCGCTGCCACCCCAAGAATTTGGGATATGTCGGCAGAGCCGTCCAGCGCCGGAGGTGTGCCAACCGCAATGAAGACAACGTCACTGTGGCTGAGCCCTGGGCCCAGTTGAGGGTGCAACGTCAGCCGTCCCGCACGCTGATTGGTCTGCAGCAACCCTTCTATTCCGGGTTCGTAGATCGGTGATACTCCACGCTGAAGCGCCGCAATACGCTCCTCATCAGCATCCACGCACGCAACCCGATTACCCATTTCGGCAAAACAGGCAGCCGTCACCAAACCAACATAGCCGCATCCAATAACCGTGATCTGCATACCCGTCTCCTCAATGATGTGCAACGAGGATTGCGCCATGACGGCGTGACAGACGGATTACTCCAAGGTTAAGCCTTGATGACGTGCCAGCATTGTTACCACGACACGCCCTACCCCCATGGCAACGTGCAGGCTACAATCGGTGCAGGACACTCCACCAGCGGCAGACCCCATGAAAGGCACTACGCCGGAAAATTCGCACTGGATCGTGCAACTCAATTACCGCAATCGTACCGGCTCGTTCGCACTGCTGTTCGCGGCCATCGGAGTTCACTTTGCAGGGCTTGAGCATGGATGGCTCGCCTGGACACTGCTTGCTCTCCAGTTCCTGCTGTATCCACACCTGATGTACCTGCGAGCAAGGCGCTCTGACGCTCCCCTGGCAACAGAGCTGAATAGTCTGTTATGTGATTCTGTGCTGTTTGGAGTCTGGATAGGCTGGCTTGGCTTCCCCCTGTGGCTGAGCTACACCATGCTAATGGGCGTCACCATTAACCTTATGGTGTTTCGCGGGCCCAGAGGGCTATTGCAGTCGCTCTTCGCGCTAGCTTGCGGCATCGCCTTCTCGGCCTGGCTGCAGCCTTTGCACCTCACGCTGTACAGCAACTGGATATCCAACCTCCTCTGCATCACCGGTCTGAGTCTTTATCTGATGATGGTCGGTAACGTGGCATTTACGCGAAATCAGCGCATCCGCGAAGCACGCGATCAACTGCACGAAAGCCAGGAGACGTTGCAGCAGGTCAACCGGGCACTCCAGCAGCAACTGCAGGAGAACACCGAGTTGCAGAACCAGCTGCGCGAGCTCGCCGACCGGGACCCGCTCACCGGCACATACAACCGCCGCTACTTCGACGTCACCATTGCAAGAGAGTTGAGCTACTGCAGACGCCACGGAACCTCCCTGGCACTAATTCTGATCGACATCGATCACTTCAAATCAGTCAACGACACCTACGGTCACCAGGCTGGCGATCAACTACTGATATCACTGGCTGACCTGCTCAAACGCAACTCTCGCGGCAGTGACATTATTTGCCGGTTTGGCGGGGAGGAATTTTTAATTGCACTGCCGGACACCGACTGTGCCACCGCAGCAGCTCGTGCCGAGGAATATGCCAGAGGGTTTTCCGATGCCGGCGCTCGGTGGCAAGGCCAGCAGATCAGCGCAACCTTGTCCGCCGGTGTCGCGAGCTTTCCCGAGCAGGCTGAGGATGCAGACAAATTGCTTAGGTGCGCAGATATCGCACTCTATCAGGCCAAAAAAAGCGGGCGTAACCGAGTGGTTGCCTATAGCGGGGAAATACGCTCGCAGATCCCTGCGACCGATTAGAGCGCAACGCTTCGGGGAATATAGTAGAAAACCAGAGCCAGCATGCAGAGCGCACCACCCCAGATCAACGCCATGCCGGTCGGCGTTTGTGAGCGAGAGAAGCCGCCACCGATAAGCAGGACCCCCAACGTAAAGATGGCTACCGTGACCCAGAACTGTTCACCGCTCATGCGCGCTCTCCTGCGTTGATTTGTTGGGAGTATATCGCAGGACAAACCCCGGCAATCCTGATTCACATCAGCTGACAGGAGGTTGTGCAAACGCAATCTTGCGGAGAGCGCAAAGCGTGAAACGCAATTCGCTGAGAAAGGTTTTGGCAACGGGAGTAAATCAGATTGGCTAGTGCGCAAATGACCGATTAACTCGAACATGCGCAGATGAACGCTCGCGCAAACGCATCGACATAGGGACGCAATAACGAGAACAGAAAAGGAGTGCAAACCATCAAGGACCGCAACCGGCTTACAGATCAGAGGAGGTTTTTACGTATCACGCAAGCCCGCATGGAAACTGGTGCCCGGAGCCGGGGTCGAACCGGCACGACCTAAAGGTCGAGGGATTTTAAGTCCCTTGCGTCTACCAATTTCGCCATCCGGGCGAAAGAAAAGTTGGAGGCCGAGGTCGGAATCGAACCGGCGTACACGGATTTGCAATCCGCTGCATGACCACTCTGCCACCCGGCCTCAAAAGAGATACGCTGCGCTGTGGATGACGTCAGCGCAACAAAAACTGGAGCGGGAAACGAGACTCGAACTCGCGACCCCGACCTTGGCAAGGTCGTGCTCTACCAACTGAGCTATTCCCGCTTAAAAACCTTTACTACTTGACCATCTGGTCGCGAGACCTCGCGAAGCTACGCGCCCCGCCCCGACCTCGGAAGGTCGTGCTCTAACATCTGAGCTGATCCCGCTAAATGCCTTGCAATGCCTTAACGCTTGCTGCCTGAGATTGCCAGACTGCTCACTGCATCGGACGGCGCTCATTCTATCCATCTGCGCCGGCCTGTCAAGTTATTGATTCAAAAAAAGTTATTTGGAGGAATTTTGATCACTGTCCGGGCGCAGATGGGGCCATGCCGCGATCAGATAGACCACCATGGACCACAAGGTCAGCACCGCCGACATCGCCAGCAATATGTAGCCCACAATAACCCACAGCGTAAGCTCCGGGGGGTTGGCCAGCAACACAACCAGCGCCACCATCTGCAGCGCTGTTTTGTACTTCCCGAGCTTGGACACCGCGACATGTGCTCGCGCGCCCATTTCCGCCATCCACTCACGCAATGCAGAAATCACCAGTTCACGACCGATGATGATGGCGGCCGGAGCGGTAACCCAGAAGTTGGCATGGTGCTGAACCAGCAGGACCAACGCGATAACTACCATGAGCTTGTCAGCAACCGGGTCCAGAAAAGCCCCAAATGGTGTGCTTTGCTGCAGTTTTCGCGCGAGATAGCCATCCAGCCAATCGGTCACGCTGGCCATGGTAAAGACCAGTGCTGCCGCAAGGTAGCTCCAGTGAAACGGCATGTAAAACAGCAGGATAAAAATGGGTATCAGCGCGACCCGGAGCAGGGTCAGGATATTTGGAATGTTCATGGGTTCCGCAGCCTTGGACGAAAGGCCATTCTAATCGCTATGCAGAACAGCATAAATCTGTTCTGCGAGTTTTTTACTGATCCCCGGTACTTTGGCAATTTCGGCTGCGCTGGCGCGCTTCAACTCCTGAAGACCGCCGAAATGTTTAAGCAGCTCTCGTCTGCGCTTGGGGCCGACGCCCGCGATACCTTCAAGACTGGAACTGGTTCTGGCCTTACCCCGCCGTTGGCGGTGGCCAGTGATCGCAAAACGGTGTGCCTCGTCACGAATATGCTGGATCAGGTGCAGCGCAGGCGAGTGACCGGGCAATACCAGTTCATTGTCCGGGGTGTTGAGGAACAGGGTTTCCATGCCTGCCTTGCGCGTTACACCCTTGGCAACGCCAACCAGCGTCAGATCATGGATAGCCAGCTCCTGCAGCACATCACGCGCCATGTTCATCTGGCCCTTGCCGCCATCGACCAGCAGGATATCCGGCATCTTGCCCTCACCGTCCTTGATCCGCGAGAAACGGCGCATCAGAGCCTGATGCATTGCCGCATAGTCGTCGCCTGCGGTAACACCTTCGATATTGAAGCGGCGGTAGTCGCTCTTGATCGGCCCCTCGGGCCCAAACACCACACAGGAAGCGACCGTCGCCTCTCCGCTGGAGTGGCTGATGTCGTAGCACTCCAGCCGCGTCGGCATGTCGTCAAGCTGCAGCGCCTGCTGCAAGGCTTCAAATCGTTGCTGGACATGCTGACGGTTGCTCAGGAGGCTGGCCAGTGACTGCTCGGCATTACTGCTTGCCAACTCCTGCCAACGTCGCCGAGTACCACGTACCCGCGGACTGATGCTGACGTTGAAGCCGCGCGCCTCGCTCAACACACGGGTAATGACAGCAAAGTCCTCGTGCTCGGCGTTAACGATAATTTCCGCCGGCACCTCGCGCTCGGCACTGCCCAGGTAATACTGCGGCAAAAACGCAGCGAGCACCTCACCAGGCTGCTGCTCGATCGGCACCCGCGGGAAATGGTTCTTGCTGCCAAGCACTCGACCGTTTCGCACCATGATGACGTGCACACAGGCGCCACCCGGGGCGACCGCTGCGGCAACAATATCGGCGCTCCCCTGCTCGGTGTCGATGCTCTGCTGATCCTGCACCCGGCGCAGCAAGGCGATCTGGTCACGCAATTCAGCGGCCCGCTCAAAATCCAGTGCGGTGGCTGCCTTCTCCATCGCCGCGGTCAGTTCGTCGTTGAGCGCGTTGCTGCGTCCTTCCAGAAACATGACCGAATGGCGAACGTCCTCGGCATACTCCGCCGCATCGACCAGCCCAACGCACGGCGCCTTGCAGCGTTTGATCTGATACTGCAGGCAGGGCCGCGTGCGGTTACGGTAATAACTGTCCTCGCATTGACGCACGAGAAAGGTTTTTTGCAGCAGGTTGAGGCTCTCGCGAATGGCACCGGCGCTCGGATACGGGCCGAAATAACGGCCCTTGGCGCGCTTGCTGCCACGGTGCAGGCCCAGCCGAGGAAAGTCATCGTTACTGGAGAGAAACACGTAAGGGTAGGATTTGTCATCCCGCAGCAGAATATTGTAAGGCGGACGGTTAGCCTTGATCAGGCTCTGTTCCAGCAACAGCGCTTCGGTTTCATTACCTGTGATCGTGGTATCGATCTGCTGAATGCGGGCGACCAGCGCTTCGGTCTTGGGGCTGAGCCCGGTCTTGCGGAAATAGCTGGACAGGCGCTTTTTCAGATTGCCGGCCTTGCCGACATACAGAAGTTCGCCGTCGGCATCGAACATGCGATACACGCCGGGCTTGCTGCTGGCCGAGGCCAGAAAGGCCTTGGCATCGAATACGGGTGAGCTGCTCACTGTCGGGACGGATCAACCATGCCGTGGCGCACCGCCAGCAGGGTCAACTCGACATCACTGGTGATGCCCAGCTTCTCGAAAATGCGATAGCGATAGGTGTTGACGGTTTTCGGACTGAGGCAAAGCTTGTCGGAAATGCTTTGCACCTTCTCGCAATTGACAATCATCAAGGCGATCTGCATCTCGCGCTCGGAAAGGCAATCAAAGGGCGAATTGCCGCCCGGGTTGAACTGCTTCAGGGCAAGTTGTTGCGCAATATCAGGGCTGATGTAGCGCAGTCCGGCGTGAACCTGGCGTATTGCCGTCACCATTTCGTCCAGCGCCGCCCCCTTGGTAACGTAACCGGCGGCCCCAGCCTGCATCAGACGCGTCGGAAAGGGCTCTTCGTCGCAAACGGTTACGGCAATCACCTTTATGTGCTTGTCATGCTGGACCAGCTTGCGGGTAGCTTCAAGGCCACCGATACCCGGCATGCGCACGTCCATCAGGATGACGTCAGGCTTAAGCTCGCGGGCGCGAACAACGGCAGTCTCTCCGCTATCGGCCTCGCCTATGACAGACAGGCCCGGGACATCGCTCAGCATGCGACTGATGCCTGTGCGCACCAGGTCGTGGTCATCGACTACCAGTACCTTGATCAAGTCCTACCCCTTGAACAAACCGAACCGAGCTATCCCACCGGGAGCGGAGGCAGCATCCCGACACGCAGCCTTACTATAATGGGCGAACGCACCATCCTGCCCGACAAGGAAATGCTCTGTCAGACAATGATCGACGTGTTTTAGGCGCAACGATACCAAAACGACCAGCCAGATGAAATCACTTGTCCAGCTGCGCGAACTGCCGGTACCTGTCCAATGACTCAGCTACCATGGTCTGATGGACGTTTTGGGTACTGCACGCAACACTGGCGGCAAACAACAGGCGCATAGCCCATGAACCAAAACGACAAGTTTACCCAGGCCGGCAAAACAGCGGTCATGCAGAACATTCAGGGCATCATCGGCTTTCTGCTTGGCTACCCGCCCTTTAATCTGATGGAGCAGGGTCATCTGGCTTGGCTGGTGGAGCACGCCCAGCTGCGTTTTTTTGCCGCTGGCGACCCCATTCTCCAGCCCCAGGATGGCCCCGTTCAACACTTCTTCATCGTCAAGCAGGGTTTGATTCGCGGTGAACGCGTAATCTCCGGCAACGACGAGCCCGATACCACATTTGAAATCGGTACCGGCGAGTGCTTTCCGCTGGCGGCCCTTCTGGGGGAGCGGGCTACGCGCACCCTTCACCGCGCAGCAGAGGACAGTTTCTGTCTGACGATCAACCGCGACGACTTCGTTACCCTTTTCAGCCAGTCAATGCCGTTCAGGGACTTCGCCCTGCGCGGTGTCAGCAGCCTGCTTGAACAGGTGAATCAACAGGCTCAGAAACAGGCGAGCGAAACCCTGGGAGCGCATTACTCCCTGGATACCAGGCTGGACAGCCTGATCGGGCGCGAACCTATCTGCTGCCCACCAGAGACCAGCATTCGCAATGCAGTCAAGCAGATGCATGAAGCCGGGGTCGGCAGTATCGTCATCATAGATCCGCAGCAGGCGCCGGCGGGTATTTTCACTCTGCGCGACCTGCGCGCACTGATTGCCAATGATGCCGCTGACCTGAACAACAGCATTGCGACCGTGATGACACCGCAACCAGCTGCGCTCCCCTCCTCCGCCAGCGCGTTCGACGCAGCCATCGCGATGACCAGACGGCATATTGCACACATCTGTCTGGTCGATGATGGCAAGCTGGTTGGCGTTGTCTCCGAGCGGGACCTGTTCTCGCTGCAACGGGTCAACCTGGTGCACCTGGCCCGCACGCTGCGTCAGGCCGAAAGCATCCAACGGCTGCGTGACTTGCGCAGCGACATTCACCAGTTGGTCGACAGCATGCTGGCACACGGCGCATCCTCCGGGCAGATCACCCGCATCATCACCCTGTTCAACGATCACACGGTGTGTCGTGTCATCGAGCTCAGCCTGGAGGAACACGGCGATCCTGGTATACCGTTCAGTTGGCTGTGCTTTGGCAGCGAAGGACGCCAGGAGCAGACCCTGCATACCGATCAGGATAACGGCATGCTGTTCAGCGCAGCATCGGGCGCAGAGGCCGATGCGCACCGCGAACGTCTGCTGCCGCTGGCCCGCCATATCAATAATGCACTCGCCGAATGCGGCTTTACCCTGTGCAAGGGCAACATCATGGCCAGCAATCCGGAGCTGTGTCTGTCCGCCCAGGAATGGCGGGACAAGTTTTCACGTCTGGTACGCAGCACCACGCCGGCCAACCTCCTTAGCTCTTCGATTTATTTCGATTTCCGGGTCGTATGGGGCGATAAACGCGGCCCGGAACAGCTCTTTGCCGAAGTCTTGCGCCAGATCGGCGGCAACACGCTGTTCCAACAGCAGATGGCGCAAAACGCCCTGCTCAACCGGCCACCTATTGGCCGCCTGCGTGACTTTGTAGTGGCGCGCAGCGGCGCCGAGAAAGACACGCTGGATACCAAGGTGCAGGGGTTGAGTCCCTTTGTGGATGGCGCCCGACTGCTGGCACTGGCCAATGGTATCAGCGTCACAAACACCCTTGAGCGCCTGCAGCAACTGCGCGAACGCAGGGTGCTCGACCCCCAGGATGCCGACGCCTATATCGAGGGCTATCAGTTCATTCAGTTGGTACGGATGCAGCAGCACCAGCAGCAGGAACGCGATGGCAAGACATTCAGCAACCGGCTGGACCCGGACACGCTCAACCAGCTCGACCGTCGCATTCTTCGTGAATCGTTCCGCCAGGCCAAGCGGCTGCAGGCCAGTCTGGCCTTGAGGTATAACCTGTGAACCCTCTCTCCTGGCTGGGCATTCGCCGCCGCGGGCTATCGCCAGCACAGCAGCAGCGGCTCGACGCACTGCCTGCCCCGCAACCACTGGATGATACCCCGCTGGATGATTGTCGCTTTGTGGTGGTGGATCTGGAGACCAGCGGGCTGAACGTCAACCGCGACCGTATTCTGTCGGTCGGCGCAGTGGTGATCGAACATGGCCTGATTGACCTGGGCAGCCAGTACGAATGCACCCTCTACCAGGAAAACCACCGTGTTACCGAGTCGGTACTGATTCACGGCATCGCCCCCAGTGCGGTGGCAGACGGCGTAGCGCCTGCTGACGCCCTGCTGGACTTCATGGACTTTGCCGGCACCTGCATCTTCGTGGCCTTCCATGCCGCCTTCGACCATCGCATGCTGCAGCGCGGCCTGCGTGACGAGCTGGGCCACCGGTTGCGACACCGCTTTGTTGATGTTGCCGAGCTGGCCCCCATGCTCTGCCCTGCCGGGGGGCGCAGGCAAAGCCTCGACGAGTGGCAACAGCACTTCAAGGTCGTCAATCAGCAACGTCATCATGCTGCTGCTGATGCACTGGCAACGGCCGAGTTGATGCTGATTCTGTTGTCACTGGCACGCCGGGAAAAACTTGAAACCCTGGCAGACCTGGATTCCCGCCTGCGTCACTGGCGCCGCTTGCGACAGGCTCGAATCGGCGCGATGTAGCGCGACAACCGGTATTTTGCCGTCATTTTGCGCCACTAAATCCGCTTTTATCGACAAGCAGCTCTGGCAAATGGCACTGATTCTTGATAGCGTGCGCGCCCTCACCGAATCACCCATCCCTATCCGGAGCATTCCATGAACAGACACGCCTGGCTGAAGTCATCTGTTGCCTTGGCCGTCACCCTCGCCGCCAGCAGCGTCAGCGCCAATGGCCTGAGCATCAACGAACAAAGCGCCAGCGGCATGGGAACTGGATTTGCAGGACGCTCATCCGCCGCCGAAGACGCCAGCACCCTGTTTGGTAACCCGGCCGGCATGTCCAGGCTGGACAGAACCGAGGTCAGTGGTGGCTTTGCTACCATTTTCGCTTCTACCGATATTGATGACGCTCAGGGTTTCGCCTCGGGCACCAATAAGGGCGACATGGTTCCGACGGCAACCATTCCGTTCGCCTACCTGGTAACCCCGCTGAACGACCACTGGCACGCCGGCATCGGCGTTTACGCCCCCTTCGGCGTGATCAGCGATTATGAGAAAGGCTTCCAGGGACGCTCGCATGGTCTGTATAGCATGGTTCAGGTCGTTACCCTGCAGCCCACTCTGAGCTACCAGGTCAACGACCGTGTATCCGTCGGCTTTGGCCCGACCATCAACCGTATCAGTGGCAAATTGACCAGCCAACCGCTTGCGGCGCTGGGCAGCGATGCCAAAGTCAACATCAAGGGTGATGACACCGGCTACGGCTTCAACGCTGGGGTGCTGGTGCAGGTTACCGATCAGGTGCGCTGGGGCCTGACTTACCACTCGGCCATCGACTTCGGCCTCGAAGGCCGCACTCGGTTCAGCGGCTTCAACCCGCAAATCGGGCCTGACGGCAGCTACGACGCCGCGCTGGACATCACCATGCCCGAATCGATCGACACCTCCATCACCTGGGAACTGGATGACCGTTGGACCGTTTACGCCGGCAGCACCTGGACCCGCTGGAGCCGTCTGGACAAGATCGTGGTTGAGAACAGCGGTTTGCTGGCACCCTACCAGCCTAACTTCGGCAGCATTGAAGAACAAATGAAGTGGGACGACATCGTCTCCTGGGCGGTTGGTGCATCCTACCAACTGAACCCGCAATGGGTTCTGCGTGCCGGCTTCACGTCCGATCCGTCACCAACCAACGACACCCACCGCACCGTGCGTATCCCGGTATCGGACCGCAAGGTCTTCTCGGTAGGCGCCGGCTGGGATGTTACACCAGACCTGACGCTGGATATCGCGTACTCCTACCTGCGTGAAGCCAAGGGTGAGATCAACACCGCGGACTACACCGCCGAGTTCCGCAACCAGGCACACGGCCTGGCAACTCAGGCCACCTGGCGCTTCTGATCGACAGGCAATAAAAAACGCCCCGCATGATGCGGGGCGTTTTTGTTTCAGTGCTGCTGATCAGTGATCAACCGCAGCGCCTGCTCCACGCGGGATACGAATATCCTCGATCAGGTGCTGGATCTTCTCCGGCGGCGCCTTGGTTACGGATGCAACCAGTACTGCAGCGACGAAGTTGAAGATCATACCCAGGGTACCGATACCTTCCGGAGAAATACCGAACCACCAGTCGTCTGCGGTCGCAGTCGGGTTGATGAACTTGTAGTAGACGATATAGCTGAAGGTGAAGGTCAGACCGACAATCATCCCCGCGATAGCGCCTTCCTTGTTCATCTTCTTCGAGAAAATACCCATGACGATGACCGGGAAGAACGAGGCCGCCGCCAGGCCGAACGCGAAGGCGACCACCTGCGCCACGAAGGCCGGTGGGTAGATCCCGAACAGACCGGCAATGGCGATGGCGACACCCGCCGCAACCCGGGCAGCGCCGCAGCCAGACCACCCGCTGCAATCAGCGCAACCACCCAACCGGGCAGATCGGCAATTTCCGGGTTGGCCAGAACCATGATGTCGCGGTCCACGTACAGCTCGGTGGCAGCAGCAGTCGGCTCGTTGCTGATCAGACGCTCACCGTTGGCACCACGCTCATCAGTAAACTTAGGAGCGCCAACGAACGGCGCGCCCGGGCCGTACTGAATCACGCCATCGTTGTTCTTGTCCTGCCACGCGATCAGACCGGCATTTTCCCAGGTCTTGAGCCAGGTCGGCACCTGTTCGTAAGCGACGTTCGGCACCGAGGTCAGCAGATTGGTGCGAGCAAACGCAGCAACCGCCGGCGCAGTAGTGTAGAGAATCGCGATGAACAGCAGCGCGTAACCGGCCGATTTACGGGCATCACGCACGGTCGGTGTGGTGAAGAAACGAACGATAACGTGGGGCAGACCGGCAGTACCAACCATCAGCGCCATGGTGATGAAGAACACGTCAATGGTCGACTTGGACCCGTCAGTGTATGCCCCAAAACCCAGCTCAGCGCCCAGACCGTTCAGGCGTTCCAGCACCGATTGCCCGGTTCCGGTAACCTCGCTGCCAAAGCCCAGTTGCGGGATCGGGTTGCCGGTAATCAGCATGGAGATGTAGATGGCGGGAACCATGTAGGCGAAGATCATCACGCAGTATTGCGCCACCTGGGTATAGGTGATGCCCTTCATGCCGCCGAGAACGGCGTAGAAGAACACGATGGCCATGCCGATCACGACGCCGGTGTTGATATCCACTTCCAGGTAACGGGAGAACACGATGCCAACACCGCGCATCTGGCCTGCCACGTAGGTAAAGGAAATGAAGATCACACAGATCACCGCCACCACCCGCGCGGTTTGTGAGTAGTACCGCTCGCCAACAAACTCCGGCACGGTAAACTTGCCGAACTTGCGCAGGTAGGGTGCCAGACACATAGCCAGCAGCACATAGCCACCGGTCCAGCCCATCAGGTAGACCGAGCCATCGAAGCCGGTGAAGGAAATGATACCGGCCATGGAGATGAAGGATGCCGCAGACATCCAGTCAGCCCCGGTAGCCATACCGTTGGCAATCGGGTGCACGCCCTTGCTCGCCACGTAGTACTCGCTGGTGCTGCCCGCACGAGACCAGATGGCAATGGCGATATACAGCGCGAAGGTCGCGCCGACGAACAGATAGATCAGAGTTTGGGTATCCATCGCAGGGATCCTGTTCTTATTCTTCGTGGAAGTCGTACTTGCGATCGAGCTGGTTCATCTTCCAGACGTACACGAAGATGAGCACCACGAAGGCGTAGATGGAACCCTGCTGGGCAAACCAGAACCCCAGCGGGAAGCCGAAGAACTGGATGGCGTTGAGCTGGTCTACGAACAGCACGCCGGCACCGAAGGAAACCACAAACCAGACGACCAGCAGGGTCAGCATGAGTTTGAGGTTTTCACGCCAGTAACCGCGCGCTGCCTCTTCTTTTGACATGGACATTAGCGTCTCCATTGTTGTTATTACGCCAGTAACGGTAGCACCGGGATGCGCTGGTGAAGAGTAAGACTTTGGTAGAACGGACGTTCAGGATCGCAAAACATAACCTTGAAAACACATAAACTTATAAATATAAAGCACTGATTTTTATTGTCTTTAATAAATAAAGAAATAAAAATGACCAACCTATTAGACTAAAGACACGCCCTGGGCAGTAAGCCTTGAATACACGGAAAACGCCCACACTGGCAGACATCGTCTAGAGTGAAGGAACACCACTGGAGCGGAGACAGCCATGAAACACGTTGCTTTGTTGCTCACCAGCCTGTTTCTTTCGGCTCAGGCCATGGCGTTGTCGCTGTCCGACCTTACCCAACAGGACACCGCAACCGCCATGAAGGAGGCGCTGACCCAAGGCGCGCAGCTGGCCGTCAGCGAACTTGGCAAGCCCGGCGGGTTCAGCAACAACCCGGATGTGCGCATCGAACTGCCCGGCAAGTTGGGTAGCGCTGCACGCACGCTGAAAATGATGGGAATGGGGAACCAGATCATCGCGCTGGAAAACAGCATGAATCAGGCCGCAGAGGCCGCGGTGCCCCAGGCGCAATCCATTCTGGTTAACGCCATCAGCCGGATGAGCCTGACAGACGCCAAGAGTGTCCTCACCGGCGGTAACGACTCGGCAACCCAGTATCTCGAACGCAGCAGCCGAGAAGAAATTCGCGCCCTGTTCCTTCCGGTGGTAAAGCAGGCCACCGACCAGGTTGGCGTAGCCCAGCAATACAACGCATTTGCCTCTCAGGCAGCAGGGTTTGGCGTTGTCGACGCCAACGCGACCAGCGTCGAGACCTACGTCACCGAAAAGGCGCTGGACGGCCTGTTCGAGATGATTGCCCAACAGGAAGCAACTATTCGCAGCAACCCGGCAGCGGCGGCCACCAGCATGGCACGCAAGGTATTCGGCGCTCTGTAATGCGCGACAGCCTGGCGTTATACCCGGTTGCCACGCCCTACCTGTTTGACATGAGCAACAAGGCGTTCGGCGATGTCATTTAGAGGCAGAACCTCAGTGACGCCCCCTAGCCGAATCGCTTCCTTCGGCATCCCAAACACCACACAGCTGTCCTCATCCTGAGCGATGGTCAGCGCGCCGCGCTGCTGCATGGTAAACATCCCCTGCCCTCCATCCTTGCCCATTCCAGTCAACAACACGCCGGTGGCGCTGGCACCGCAGGTCTGCGCCACCGAGTCGAACATCACATCGACCGATGGCTTGTGCCGGTTCACCGGCTCGGCGTCAGAAAGCTTGCACACCAAATCCGCCCCGTAACGCTCGACCAGCAGGTGCCTGTCACCGGGCGCAAGATACGCATGCCCTGGCAAAATCCGTTCGCCACCCTTTACCTCCTGGACCCGCAGGCGAGAAAGCCGGTCAAGGCGGGCCGCGTAGGAGGTGGTAAAACCAGGCGGCATGTGCTGGGTCATCACGATACCCGGCATCCCCACTGGCAGCCGTTCGAGGACCGCACGAATAGCTTCGGTACCGCCAGTGGATGCGCCAATGGCGATGACATGCTCGGTGCCCTGATAGTCAATCTGTTTGGGCAAGGCCGCCTTGCCGCTGGAGGCCGGGCCAGCCCGCTTCACCCGAGCCTGCGCAGCGGCCCGGAGTTTGTCCAGCAAGGTGTCGCGGTACTCTTCCAGCCCCTTGCGGATATCCAGCTTGGGTTTGGCAATAAAATCCACCGCCCCCAGCTCAAGTGCCCGCAGGGTCGCGTCAGCCCCATCCTCGGTCAGCGTAGACACCATCACCACCGGCGTCGGCCTGGCTTTCATCAGCTTGGACAGGAAGGTCAGACCATCCATCCGCGGCATCTCGATATCGAGGGTGATCACATCCGGCGCGAACTGGTTAACCAGATCACGCGCGGCGTAGGCATCATTTGCGGTCCCGACCAACCTGAAACCTGGCGCGGTCCGAATCAGCTCACCGAGGACCTGGCGTATCAGCGCAGAATCATCGACCACCAGAACCGATATCGTCATCATCTACTCCCGGAACAGGTCCACACTGCCTGAGGCTACTTCCTGCTTGACCCGCATACGGTACTCACGCTCCCGCTCGAAAATCGTATCGTTCTTGATGGTGACAATCCGCTTGACCCAGACCTGCCCGGTCTCCGGAAAGAAATAGACCTTACGTGGAAAATCCTGCAACAGATCGGAGGCGATAACGGGAATGCGCTCGTTATCCAGATAGCGCGTTACAAATTCCGCATTACGCTTGCCTACGTCGTTGAGCTTCATCCCGCGCAGCACAGCGGCACCGCCAAAGACCTTGGCTTCCAAACGCTCCCTCCTGGCGCCCAGCTTGAGGAGCTGATTGATCAGCAACTCCATCGCATAGGCACCATATCGAGCCGACTGGGTGGGGTTGCCAGGCTCGGCCGAGCCATCCAGAGGCAACAGGAAGTGATTCATGCCGCCGATACCGTTGACCCGGTCTCTGATACATGCGGCGACGCAGGAGCCCAGTACGGTGACAATCACCTCAGGCTGGCTGGTAGAGTAATACTCTCCCGGCAGAATCTTGGTCGCCTGCCGCTCAAAATGACGATCGTAATACTGATTTATCGCCATCTCTGCCAAACTCATCGGCTTCTCCCAACCGGAGCGTAAACGGTCCTGTCCACCAGCCTGACCAGGCTGCCTGCATTAGTAAAACTTTCCGAGTGGCCGGCTATGTAGAGCCCGTCATCGGTGAGCATGGGGATCATCCGCTCCAGCAGTTTTCCCTGCGTTGGTTTATCAAAATAAATCATCACATTACGGCAGAAAATAATGTCGAATGGCGCCTGAACCGACCACTGGCTAGCCAGCAAATTGAGTGTCCTGAACTCAATAAGGCGCTGCAGCTCCCTGCGCATCCTGACCATCCCGGCCTGCCCTGAACCTGCCTTGCCACGCAGGCAGAACTGCTTGAGTCGCTCGGCCGACAAGCCGGCACAGCGCTCCTGGGTGTATATGCCCAGCTGCGCGTGCTGCAACACCTGGCTGTCGATATCGGTAGCAATAATCGAAACCGGCGGATTGCTGCCCAGCGCTTCCAGCGCGACCATCGCCATCGAATATGCTTCCTCGCCTGTGCTGGCAGCCGCGCACCACAGCCTGAAGCGGCGCCCCTGCCCGGCCTTCTCACGCAGAAAACGCTCCAGCACTACAAAATGATGCGGCTCGCGAAAGAACGACGTCAGATTCGTGGTCAGGGCATTGACGAAGTGCTCTTGCTCCTCGTCATGTGCTTGCAGATAACGCAAGTAATGGCCTATCGAATTCAGCCGCAGCGCACGCAAACGCCTGGCCAGGCGGCTGTAGACCAACTGAAACTTGCTGTCGGCCAGACTGATGCCAGTTCGGGCATACAGCATTTTGCGCACAGCTTCGAAGTCCTCCCGGCAGTACTCGAACTCGCGCTCGGGTTGATCCGTCCTTGTCGTCACGGCGCATCACCCTGTCAGAAGGATTCCCAGTCGCTGTCATCATCGCGCTCCGGTGCATTCAGTTTTTTCCCGGATCTGGGCTTGCTGCTCCTGTCGTCGGTCTTGCGTTCAGCAGCAACCTTGGACTGCTTGCCCGCGGCCATTTCCTTACGCACCGGCGCTATGTGCACCAAAGGCGCTTGATCACTCTCGTTCTGGTCAAGCTTGAACGCACCGATCTGACGCTGCAGCCCCTCGGTCTGCGAGCGCAGACTCTCGGCGGCCGCCGCGGCCTGCTCGACCAGCGCGGCATTCTGCTGGGTCATCTCGTCCATCTGGCTAACCGCCGTGTTGACCTCCTCAATCCCGCTGGCCTGTTCTACCGAGGCCGCGGCGATTTCCGCCATGATGTCATTAACCCGCTTGATGGCGGTTACGATCTCAGTCATCGTTTCACCGGACTTGTTAACCAGGGTATTACCACCTTCGATCTTGGACACGGAGTCGGAAATCAGCTGCTTGATGTCCTTGGCCGCTTCAGCCGAGCGCTGCGCCAGAGTCCTCACTTCGGTGGCGACCACCGCGAACCCACGGCCCTGCTCGCCAGCTCGCGCAGCTTCGACAGCAGCATTGAGTGCGAGGATGTTGGTCTGGAAGGCAATGCCGTCGATGACCCCGATGATGTCACTGATCTTGCGCGCCGACTCGTTGATGGATTCCATGGTGGTGACTACCTGACGAATCAGGTCACCGCCTTCAGTCGCAATATCAGTTGCCTGCTCGGCCAGCACATTGGCTTGCTTGGCATTGTCGGTATTGGTCCTGACCGTCGAGGTCAGTTGCTCAATGCTGGACGCCGTTTCCTCCAGGCTGGATGCCTGCTGCTCGGTACGGCTCGACAGGTCGGCGTTCCCCTGGGCAATCTCACTTGAGGCAGTCATGATGGTGCTCGAGGCGCCGCGAATTTCGCCAATCATGGCGGACAGGTTGTCTGTTGTGCGGTTACAGAAGTTTTTCAGTTCAAGGAAGGTACCTTCGTACTCAGCGCTGACCTTCTCGGTGAGGTTGCCTTCGGCAATGGCGCCCAGTACCCGGGCAATATCCTTCAGGCCCTTGTCCGAGGTTTCCATCAACTGATTCAGACCGTTGGCCAGTTCGAGGAAAAACCCCTGCCTGCCCTCGCTGGCAATGCGCTGGGAAAAGTCGCCGGCAGCGGCTGCAGCCACCAGACTGGTTACCGCATCAGAGGCTTTCAGTTCGTCTGTTCGATCCAGCCACTCCACTACCGTACCAAGGCGACTGCCATCCGGAGCAAAGACCGGATTGGCTATCAGCCCAAAGGTGTTGTCACCAAGCTCTATCTGTGCGCGATGCGTGCCCTGGAGGCTGCTGAGCAGATGCATCTGATGTGACGGATTCTTGTGGAAGCGGTCAATACTGCCCCCAAGTACCTTATCAACAGCAAAGGCTGGCAAGTCGCGTTTTATTTGCGCTTCAGAGCGCCGCAGCATCGATTCCACAGCCTTGTTCATGTACACAACATCACGGTTCTCATCGGCGATCATGATGTTGTTGCTGGAATTATCTACCGCCTGGCGAATGCGGGTGTTGAAGATGGCCAGCTTCTCGGCCTCCAGCTCCCGGGTCCGATCCTTCCACTCAACCACCGTCCCCAGACGCTCGCCGGTTTCGCTGAAAATCGGATTGGCGATCAGACCAAACGTGTTACGCCCGAGGGTAATCTGCGCACGATGCGTGTCCTGCAAACGACTGAGCATGCCCATCTGATGTGCCGGATTCTTGTGAAAGCGGTCGATGCTGCCACCCAGCACGGTTTCGGCGGAAAAGCCGGGAAGGTCCTTGCGGATCTCGTCTTCGGCATCACGCAGCATCTGCAGCACCGCATCGTTCATGTACACCACGTTGCGCTCGCCGTCAGCAATCATGATGTTGGTGTTGGCATTATCAACCGCCTGACGGATACGCGTGTTGAACGAGTCCCGATCAACCCGCGCAGCGACGTTTTCCTGCAAGCGTTCAAGCAAGGTCATGACGCTGTCAGACGCCTCTGCACTGGCCTGAACCCGTTGCAGTATCTGACAGATCAAGCTGCGTAGCTCTCTCGGCTCAGCACCCAGCTTCATGCGAATGCTGTTTAGCCCGCCCAGCCCAACGGCAATACCAGCCAACCCACCAACCAATGCGATCACCAACCAGGCGGTCAGCGCAGGTGGCCCACCGACGCCTGCCAGCGCCAGCAAGGCGGCAACGGCTGTCACAGCACTGGGTAGTACCGCTGACAGCATGACAACGCGAAACGAAGGTAACTGTTGCATGTAACTCTCCTCCAGGTGCCAGGCTTACCGAGCAATGCCCCGGACGTCCTGTTCCTTGGTTGTGGCAGACGCAATCGTTGTTTCAGGTTTCCATTTTCTTCAGCGCAGCATCGACCAGTCCCAGCTCGCTGCTGGTAACCAGGGCCTCGATATTGACGAGAATGACCATACGGCCGCCTACCTTTGCCAGCCCCATCAGAAAGCGGCTATCAAAGGCAACGCCAAACTCCGGTGGCGGCCGCCGCTGAGATGCGGTCAGCGCAATGACGTCCGATACGCTGTCGACGACGATGCCAACCATTCGCTCATTGATCTGCAGAACAATGACGATGGTGAACTCGTTGTACGTCGCCTCACCGACATCAAATTTGATACGCAGGTCAACGATGGGCACGATGTCCCCGCGCAGGTTGATGACCCCCTTGATGTAGGCCGGGGCCTTGGCAATCTTGGTCACGGACTCATATCCGCGTATTTCCTTCACTGCCATGATGTCGATGGCGTAATGCTCGTCACCTAGCACGAAGGTAAGAAACTCGCTGGCAGGACCGTCGTTGTCCGCCTTGCCAGCAGCCTGATCTTTCTGCCCGCTCATGCGATCTCCTCGTCCAGTGTCGGTACGACATCGGCCAGCGACTCGACGTCGAGAATCAGCGCGACGCTGCCGTCGCCCATGATCGTGGCTCCGGCCGCGCCAGGAACCCGCTTGTAGTGCTGCTCGAGACTCTTGATCACAACCTGTTGCTGGCCAACCAGCTCATCAACCAGCAGGCCATAGCGCCGCTTGCTGGTTTCGATCAGTACCACAATGCCGTCTGCCGGTGAGGTGTGCTGCGGCACGGCGTCCATAACCTGATACAGCGGCAGCACCGGCCAAAACTGATCACGCACATGGAGTAGCGCGCTACCGGCCAGCTGTTCGATGTTTTCAGGATAGGGACGCATGGACTCGATGATGCTGACCAGAGGAATGATGAAGGTCTGGTCACCAACCATGACGCCCATGCCGTCGACAATCGCCAGCGTCAGCGGCAGAGTGATGGTGATAGTGGAACCTTGCAGGGCACGGCTGGCGATATTGACCCGTCCACCCAGTTGCTGAATATTGCGTCGAACCACGTCCATACCGACGCCACGACCGGACACATCGGTAACGACTTCGGCGGTAGAAAAGCCGGGCTGGAATATCAGATCCCAGACATCGGCGTCGTTCATGTCATCATTGACGCTAAGACCGTTTTCGCGAGCCTTGGCCAAAATCCGTTCGCGATTCAGCCCCGCACCATCGTCGTCAATGCAAATCTGAATTGTGCCGCCCCGCTGGGCTGCACTAATGGTGATGGTGCCGGTTTCCGGCTTGCCACGATCGCGACGCACATCCGGTCGTTCAATGCCATGGTCGATACTGTTGCGCACCAGATGGGTAAGCGGATCTACCAGCTTTTCAATCAGCCCCTTATCCAGTTCCGTGTGCTCGCCTTCCAGCACCAGTTCAACCTGTTTTTCCAGCTTTCGGGCAAGGTCACGCACCACCCGCGGAAACCGATTAAAAACGAAGGAAACCGGCATCATCCGAATGGACATGACCGACTCCTGTATCTCCCGGGTATGGCGTTCAAGCTCCGCCAGCACTGAGCCGAGGCGCGAATTGCTGCCACCCAGATCGTCGCCGAGTACCTTGAGCATCGATTGGGTAATAACCAGTTCGCCGACCAGGTTGATCAATGAATCAACCTTCTCCACATCGACGCGAATGGTGGACGACTCACCTGCTGCAGCCTTTTTGACCGGGTTGCCATCCCTTCCCGACGCGCCTGCCACCTGCGCCGCGCTCAACGCGGCCGTGTCGGTATCGGCTGCCTCGAACAGGCCCCAGCCGGCCTCGTCCGACGCTTGAGCAACGGCGGGCGGGTCAAAGAAGCCGAAGTCATCGTCTGCCTCTGCGTCGGTGGTGGCCGGCTGGTCAAAGAAACCAAAGCCGTCATCTTGCGGTTCGTCAGCTACTGCCACTCCCAATATCGATTCGAGCAGACTGGTAGTGCGCTCGACTTCTGGCCAGTCGATGTCCTGCTGGTTGCGATAGCTGTCTAGCACCTGTCGCAGGCAATCGATCACGCCAAGAAACTGATCTACAAGATCGTTACTGAGCGGACGCTGCCCTTTGCGCACCTGATCCAGCAGGTTTTCCATGATGTGAGTAATCTGACCGAGGGCATCAAATCCGAAGATGCCGCTGGCGCCCTTGATGGAATGCGCCGCACGAAATATGCAATGCAGGTCTTCCGGTTCCGGGTTATCGACCGACATCGACATGAGCAGGCGCTCCATCGTGTCGATGTGTTCCTGACTCTCTTCGAAAAACACTGAGTGAAACTGATTCAGTTCGACACTCATGATGATCTCCGCAGCCGGCGCAGGTTCAGGGCAGAACCTTGGACGCGACCGCCAGCAGCTTGGCAGGGTCGAACGGCTTGACCATCCAGCCGGTGGCTCCGGCTGCCTTGCCCTGGCTCTTCATGTCATCACTGGCTTCGGTGGTCAGCACCAGGATTGGGGTTCGACTGTAGGCCCCCATTGAACGTAGTTTCCTGATCAGTGTAAGGCCGTCCATACGCGGCATATTTTGATCGGTCAGGACACAATCAAACCGGCTACGCTCGCACAGATCCAGCGCAGCCTGGCCATCGTTTGCAGCCGTTACCTCATAGCCTGCGGTTCTGAGCGTGTGCTCGACCATCTGCCGAATCGATGCGGAATCGTCGACGACCAGAATGTGCTTTGCCATACTGCTTTATCTCCCGATGTCGATAACCAATAGGTTGCAAAATTGGTGTTAGAACAGCTCTACCTCTCCACTGGCCATTGAGTTCTGACTGACCGGGCTGGCACGAAATGCAGTTAATTGCGCACCGATTCGTTCAAGTTCAGCGACCAGCTCCTCGCCCTCCAGCCTGGACAGCGCGGAGGCGACCTCCTGCATCAGCGCCATGCGACTGATCACGTATCCGGCTGTCTGCGTAGTGATGTCTTCAAATTGCAGACCGCGGGTGGCGCGCTCGGACGCATCAATCAACTGCAACGCCAGACTGTCGATTTCGTTAGTGAGCGCGCGATCACGCTCTGCCATCTGCTGAAGGGCGGTTATAGATTGCTCTGCCTTATGTCGAGAATGCGTCAGCCAGTCCATGTCCTGACTTGCGATATCGCCCATGTGCTTGCTGAGGTGCACCACTGCATTTTCGATCGCGCCCAGCTTGCTCTTGATTTCGTCACTGAAAAGCGTAGAACGCCGCGACAGGTTGCGCACCTCATCCGCCACCACAGCAAAACCTCGGCCGTGCTCACCAGCACGTGCTGCTTCAATGGCAGCATTGAGCGCCAGCAGGTTGGTCTGGCCAGCGATCTGGTCAATCTCGTGCACCGCCTTCATCAGCTCGGGCATCTGGTCAGCGATTTCAGTCACTTTGCTGACCAGTTCGGAGAGATCCTCACCAACGCTCGCAGCATTACGAATCACCGTATCCAGTGTTTCCGTGGTGTGCTCGGCAAAACTGTCGAGGCTGGAATGGGTATCACCGGCAGCGCCGTGCGGCAGCATCTTGCGCACAGCCCGCTGCTGGCTCGCGAGCAGTTCGTGAATATCGGTGAAGGCCTGTCTAATCAGGCCCACACCATCGGTAATCACTGCAGACATCGCCTGCAACTGTTGCCGGTAAAGCTCAAGCTCGGGCGGCTGCAGGCGTCCCAACTCGCTCAACGCACGCATCTCGGGCTGAGCACCCGAATGTATCGAGCCGTCCGGCGCGTTAACATCAGGCCCGGAGCGACCAATCAGCGACAGGCATAGCCCCGCAGAAACACCCAGCGCGACCACAACCGCCAACCACCCCGGCCCCACCAGAGCAACAGCCACCCCTGCGACGAACGCAATAACACTGGAGATGAGAATGGAGCGTTGAACCGCAGATTGTGATCTCGTACTCATGAAACGTTTCCTGTTTCAACATCTGCAACGGGGCCGTCACGGGCGCGTCCTGTCCGGTCGACGTTCTGTGTCGATACTGGACAGGTTTCGATCAATTGGGAGAGGAACGACTTGATGACTGTTGGCCTGCATCCCTTCAAGTTCAAGCCTAGACGAGATGTGGCGGATGGCTAGTTGATACCAGAAAACCTGCTGACAAGATCTTTGCAAGATATTGATAAGACTAAATATTTTTATGCACCAATGATCAGAAAGGGTAAACCGGACAGCAAACGCTGCCCGGTTGAGCTTGTCAGGAGCGCAGGAGGGTAGCCAGTGCAGACAGCGCTGCGCTTGTCATCTCATAGGTAAACTCATTACTGGCAATCGGGTGTGAGGCAGTCCGAACAACGGTCAGCTCAACCGCTGGATTGATATGTATCAGTTGCCCATGCACCCCCATGGCTTCATACACGCCATCGGCGTTGTGACTGATCCACCACTGGTTGTGATAGGAATAGCCGTCCATGCCACGCCGTCCGAAATCGGCAAAGGCGTCACGATCCGCACCACGCTGCAAATCCTCGATGATTGCGGCGGGAATGATCTGCTGACCGTTCCACTTTCCGCCATTGCGCATCATCTCGCCGAAACGGGCGAGGTCTCGCAAAGTCGCATTCAGCCCCGCACCAGCCCATTCGGTACCCGTCGGGTCGAGCAGCAACAGCGCGTCCTCCTCTGCCCCCAGTTTGCTCCAGATGCGCTCACCAATATGGGTCGCCACATCCTTGCCGCTGTCGCGGCGAATCAGCCAGCCCAGAACCTCGGTGTGAACCGTGCGATACGCGAAATAACGGCCGTGCTCGCGGGCTGCACCGATGGTCGGCAGGTAATCATAGAGACGGGTTGGTCCGGTCCATTGCGGTGACTGGGTAATGCCCGCGGCCAGGCCGTAGTACTTCACATCCGAGGTGCCGTCAGCGTAGACCTCGGAGTACTTGATGTCCGCTGTCATATCCAGCACCTGCTGAACGCTGGCACCACGCCAACCGGAACTGGCCAGTTCAGGAATCAGGTCAGTCACCTGGGCGTTCGGATCCATAACGTCCTCGGCGATCAGCATCGCCGCCACCAGACCGGTGAACGACTTGGTCACCGACCAGAGCATGTGCGGGCTGAGCGGATCGGGCTGATTGGGATACTGCTCATAGATCACCTTGCCGCGGTGCAGAATGATGCAGGCGTCCGCATAGCTGCACGAAAGAAACTCGCTAAAGTCGATTTCGCTGCCGTCATTCAATGTGATACTAAGCGCGTCGATCTGAGCGGTCAGATCGGCACCGCGAGGCAACTCACTGGTAGCACCACTGCCACGCCTGATCTGACGTGAGGGCACAAGCTCGCGCATATGCTGGAACGCCCAGCGCAGCTTCGGGTACTCGACCAGGTAGTTTTCGCGGGTAACCAGCTTCTCGGGGGCCGGCGGAAAGCCCTCCATGAAACCCAGCAGCTCATAGCGAACGGTATCCGGAGCGGGGAGATCGGGTGCCACATCGGCAGCGGCATGCAGGCGACGCCCCATACCCGGTTGAAAACCATGAAAGTGTGTCATTGGGCTGTCCTGTTTTTGTTGTTTGAGCAGCCCCTCACGTTAGGAGGTCGGTGTCAGTGCAGCAAGCATCCCCTGCTGAACACTATGTTCCATCATTCAGACATTGAACGTTGGCGGCCAGTGTGGCTTGAATTCACCCACGCAGATGCGCACAATGCTGGACATTCAACCAGTATCCAATTCAAGCCATGCCCGCTTTGCTCGCGACCGACTTCTACTACCTGCGCAACTTCGAATTTGTTCTGGAGTGGGTGGGTGCGCGCTATGACGATCTGCTGAGTGAGCAGGAGCGCCGGTTTGTTCAGCATTTTCCGACTCTGCCCGAGCGCTCACGGGCGCTGCTGGTGCGCTTGATCATGCGCAAGGGCGATCATTTCCGGGTCAGCCGGCTGTGCTATGACGAGATCGGCGATATTGAGTCCGCGGCGCAGCCTCTGCTGGAGCTGAGCTGGTTGTCCGCTGAAGACCCCATCGATGTATCCAGCCTCGCCAGGCTGCTGCTCAAGACGGAATTGGCGTCACTGGATCTGGGGGTTGAACAGGCCGGCAAGCTGGGCAAGCAGACGCTGATCGATGCATTGCTGGCCGGCAATCACGCACCAAGGCCCTGGCACGCCTGGCCAGGCATCCCGACAGACAATGTCTTGAGCCTGCAGATCAGCGATCTGTGCGACCGTTTAAGGTTGCTGTTTTTCGGCAATCTGGCGCAGGACTGGAGCGAGTTCGTGCTGACCGAACTCGGCCTCCAGCAGTACGAGTCGGTGCCGTTTCCGGCCCATTCGCGCAGTTTTCATCAGCCAGGCGATGTTGACCAGTACCTCTATCTCAGGCGCTGCCGGGAGGAGCTTGAGGCCGGCGGCGACGCCATGACGATTGTCGACCAGCTCTCGCATTTCACTACCAGCAACCCCTGGATCGAACGCCGGCATCAGCGTTTGCGCTTTCAGCTTGGCCAGCAGTTGGAACGCGAGCAGCAACTGGAGCAGGCGCTGGCACTCTACCTCCAGTGCAGCCACAGCGAGGCACGCCAGCGGGCAATCAGGCTGCACGAACGGCTGGAGCAATACAAACAGGCCTACGCGCTGGCAACCACGGCTCACGCGGCGCCGCACACTGCGAGCGAGCAGCAGTTGGTCGAGCGGGCACTGAAGCGGCTGGGGCGCAAACTCCAGCAACCGGTGCCCAAGCCCGTGCCGGAGCCCGAAACGAAAACCACGCAACTGATACTGCCGGGGCCGGACCCGCAGGGTGTTGAGCTGGCTGTTGCCGCCCATCTGGCTGCGCCGGATGCACCGGTGTTCTACGTCGAGAATGCGTTGATCGGCAGTCTGTTTGGCCTGCTCTGCTGGGAGGCGATTTTTGCGCCCCTGCCCGGCGCCTTCTTCCACCCGTTCCAGAGCGGGCCAGCCGATCTGTACGACGCCGACTTTGCCGACCGTCGCGCCGCGCTGTTCGATGCCGCGCTGGCCCGGCTGGACGATGGCAGTTACCGCGAGCATATTCGCGGCATCTGGCAGCAGAAACAGGGGCTGCAGTCGCCCTTTGTGTTCTGGGGGCTGCTCGATGAGACACTGCTGGAACTGGCTTTGCAGTGCATCCCTGCCCGCCACCTGCGGCTCTGGTGTGAACGCATGCTCAGAGACATCCGCGTCAACCGCGCCGGCATGCCCGACCTGATCCAGTTCTGGCCCGCCGAGCAGCGCTATTGCATGGTCGAGGTCAAAGGGCCCGGCGATCGCCTGCAAGACAACCAGCGCCGCTGGCTGGCGTTCTGTGCCGAGCACGCGATGCCGGTTGAGGTAGTACATGTGCAGTGGGAGACGCCGTGAGCTACCAAGTTGCCGTGCGCGCGCTGTGCGAATTTACCGCCAAACAGGGCGACCTGGACCTGCGCTTTACCCCTGCGCCCACCGCGCAGGAAGGCATCGCCGGGCACCAGACCGTGGTCTCACGCCGCGGCGCAGGCTACCTCAGCGAGCTGACGCTCGCAGGCAGCTATCCCGGCTTGCTGGTAGCAGGACGGGCCGACGGCTATGACCCCGAGCAAAATCTGCTGGAAGAGATCAAGACCCACCGCGGCGACATCAGCCGCATCCCGGACAACCATCGGGTGCTGCACTGGGCGCAGGCCAAGGTCTACGGCTGGCTACTGTGTGCCGAGCTGGAATTGGAAGAGGTCGATCTGGCGGTGGTTTACTTCAACGTGGTCACCCAAAAGGAAACCGTCTTTCGTGAGACGTTTGCCGCCGACGCGCTACGCCAGTTCTTCGCCCAGCAGTGCGACCGCTTCATCGCCTGGGCCCGGCAGGAAACCCATCACCGTGGTGCCCGCGACCAGCAGCTGCAGCAACTGACCTTCCCCTACCCCAGTTTCCGTGCCGGCCAGCGCCAACTGGCCAAGGCGGTTTACCGCGCGGCGCGTGACGGCAAGACGCTGATGACCCAGGCCACCACCGGCATCGGCAAGACGCTCGGCACCCTGTTCCCGCAGCTCAAGGCGATGCCGGAGCAGCAGGTGGATCGGCTGTTTTTTCTCACTGCCAAGACGCCCGGTCGTCAGCTCGCGCTAGACGCCCTGCAAAGCCTGCGTGCGCACAGCGAGACACCACTGAACCTGCGCGTACTGGAGCACATCGCCCGCGACAAGGCCTGCGAGCACCCGGACAAGGCCTGCCACGGAGAATCCTGCCCGCTCGCCGAAGGCTTCTACGACCGCTTGCCGGCCGCCCGTGCCGAGGCCGTTGCCGAACACTGGCTCGATCAGACCGCCGTGCGCCGCATCGCCGTGAAACACCGTATCTGCCCCTACTACCTCAGCCAGGAGCTGTGCCGCTGGTCTGATCTGGTGGTAGGCGACTACAACTACTATTTCGACATGACCGCCCTGCTCTACGGGCTGACAGTCCTCAATGACTGGCGCGTCACCGTACTGGTCGATGAAGCCCACAACCTGATTGATCGCGCCCGCGGCATGTATACCGCTGAACTGGATCAGGGCGT
Source organism: Halopseudomonas sp. MFKK-1 (assembly GCF_027474385.1). Taxonomy (NCBI): domain Bacteria; kingdom Pseudomonadati; phylum Pseudomonadota; class Gammaproteobacteria; order Pseudomonadales; family Pseudomonadaceae; genus Halopseudomonas; species Halopseudomonas sp. MFKK-1. Next base: position 2,963,585 of record NZ_CP114836.1, on the reverse strand, counting down.
ATTCAACACCCTGCGCAAACAGGCCCCGGCGACGCTGAAAGCACCGCTGGACCGGGTCGCCCGGCACTGGAATGCATTGCACCGCGATCAGACCGAGGACTATCAGATCTACCCGGCGATTGCCGACCTGTTCATTCTCAGCCTGCAGAAAGCCGTCAGCGCCATTACCGAACATCTGACAGACCAGCCCGATGGCAATGCCAACGCGCTGATTCTGTTCTACTTCGACGCCATGCTGTTCTGTCGTCTGGCCGAAGCCTACGGTCCGCACTCACTGTTCGACATCACCCGCCATGCCGGCGCCAGTGGCCGCCGCACCCTGTCGACCCTGTGTCTGCGCAACATGGTGCCGGCTCCGTTCCTGCAGCAGCGCTTCACCACCGCCCATAGCACCACGCTGTTTTCTGCGACCCTGAGCCCGGCCCATTACTACCGGGATCTGCTCGGGCTGCCCGAGGACAGCCAGTGGCTTGAAGTCGAGTCGCCGTTCCATGCCGATCAGCTCAGCGTCTCGGTCATCCGCAACCTGTCTACCCGCTATCAGCACCGTACTGCCAGCCTGCAACCGATCAGCGAACTGATGGCCGAGCAGTTTGCCCGCCAGCCCGGCAACTATCTGGCCTTCTTCAGCAGCTACGCCTACCTCGAACAGGTCGTGGAGAAGTTCCAGCACCTGTACCCGGATATCCCGGTCTGGACTCAGTCGCGCAGTATGAATGAGGGGGAGCGCAGCGCCTTCCTGGCGCGTTTCCATGAGCACGGCCAAGGCATCGGCTTCGCCGTGCTCGGCGGGGCCTTTGGCGAGGGCATCGACCTGCCGGGGCGTCGTTTGATCGGCGCCTTTATCGCGACCCTCGGGCTACCGCAGATCAACCCGGTCAACGAAGAAATGCGCGAGCGGCTGGAGGTCATGTTCAACGGCAGCGCTGGCAGCGGATACGAATACGCCTACCTGTATCCAGGGCTACAAAAGGTAGTGCAGGCGGCCGGACGAGTCATTCGTACAACGGAGGATCAGGGCGTGGTCTATCTGCTCGACGACCGCTTCGGCCAGCGTACGGTGCGCGAGCTGCTGCCGCGCTGGTGGAGGATCGGCACCCGCAGCCTCACATTGAACAAGATGAGTTAGAAAAAACCTCTAATTAATTGATTTAAATTTAAATACGGAAGAAATATCAGGCCATCATTCCCCCTTTAATTCGCCCGCACTGTCATGCCATTGCCACCAACGTAGCGGATTGAACGCGACACAGATGCAAGGTAACCGAGGCAGCCGCAGAGGTGTAAAAGTTGCAATTTTCTGCTCAAATCGGGTTTTCCATGGCAGGAGCCCGAGCCAATGCAGGCAAAACTTGAACAACGATCCTTTCTGCTGATGCTGGTCGTTGTAACCTTGCTGTTTCTCTATCTGCTCAAACCCTTTTTCGGCGCCGTCTTCTGGGCATGCGTGATCGCATTGCTGTTCCACCCATTGCAGCTGCGCTTGAGCAAGCGCTGGAGCGGCCGGGACAACATGGCAGCCCTGGCGACCCTGACGGTGTGCATGGCGTTGTGCATCCTGCCAGCGGTATTCGTTATCACCTCGTTTGTTCAGGAAGGCCATGCCCTTTATGAACGGGTACAGACCGGCAAGCTGGACCCGGCAGCGATCATGGAAAAGCTGAAGACCAGCTTCCCGTTGGTCGAAAGCCTGTTTCACCGTCTCAACATTGACCTGGAAGGCGTCAAGGCCCTTGCCACCAACGCCGCCGTTACCTCAAGCCGCTTCCTCGCCCAGAACGCGTTCCAGCTGGGCCAGGGCACATTGAGCTTTTTCGCCAGTCTGGCGCTGATGCTCTATCTGGCGTTCTTCCTGCTGCGCGACGGTCCAGAGCTGGTACGCATGCTGGTTCGTGCCCTGCCGCTGGGTGACGAGCGCGAATACCAGCTATTCGGGAAGTTTGCCGAGGTCACCCGGGCGACGGTCAAGGGCAACCTCGTGGTCGCCGCAGTTCAGGGCGCACTGGGCGGGCTGATCTTCTGGGCTTTGGGCATCCCCGGTGCGCTGCTCTGGGGTGTGGTAATGATGATGTTGTCGCTGATCCCGGTGGTCGGCGCCAGCCTGATCTGGGGCCCCGTCGCGATCTATCTGTTGGCAATCGGGCACTGGACCCAGGGCATTATCCTGATCGCCTTCGGCGCGCTGGTAATCGGCCTGGTCGACAACCTGCTGCGCCCGCTGCTGGTTGGCCGTGATACCAAGCTGCCGGACTATCTGGTGCTGTTGTCTACCCTCGGCGGCTTCGCCCTGTTCGGCATCAACGGCTTTGTCATCGGGCCCTTGATTGCAGCGCTGTTTATTGCCTTCTGGCAGATCTTTGCCGAGGAGTTCAACCCGCTGGCCGAAGCACCGGCACAGAAGCCGGCGCCGCAGGCCGATGACCCGCAGTAGCGGGAGCTCACTCGCTTCCGGTCGCCGTTCGGAACGGGCACTAGCTGCCCGTCTGAACGGGCGTCCATGGCACCACCCGATTACGCCCCTGCGCTTTGGCAAGGTAAAGCGCCCGATCCGCAAGATTGAACCAGTTATCAACATCGTGCAGACCATCAAAAAAGTCGCAGTAGCCGATGCTGACGGTAATGCCGATTTCGATGTCGTCGTCGAGCTGGATGCAGCACGCCTGCAGCGATAGCCGAAATCGCTCCAGCACATCGAGCGCATTTGTTTCTGACGTCTGGGTCAGCAACACCGCAAACTCCTCTCCCCCTACCCGCGCATGCACATCCGACCGCCGAACCGCATCGGATAGTGTCTGGGCAAATACCTGCAGAACCCTGTCTCCCGCCTGATGACCGAACTTATCGTTTACAGACTTGAAAAAATCGATATCCATGACCGCCAGCGAGACCTGCTGGCCATAGCGCAATGCCTGCTCGAACAGACTGTCGGCCATGCTGAAAAACAATTTGCGATTGGCCAGTCCTGTGAGGGCATCATGGGTTGCCTCACGCAACAGCGCAGCTTCGGCTAAAGCGCGCTGCTCTTCCAGCTGGCGGGCGCGGATCATGGTGCCCAGCACGCTCGCGAACGGTGCCAGCAACTCAATCTGTTCGCCGCTGTAACCACCCTCCCGGTTGCCAACCGCAATCATCCCCACAGCCTCACCATTGAATCGCAGCGGAATACCTAGGAAATTATCAATCGACGGATGCCCGGACGGCTGCCCCCGACTGGCCGGATGACGGCTGACCATATCGGTGCAGACCACTGTATTGTGGGTTACCACATGGCCAAACAGATTGTTGAGCGAGTGAAAGCGCAGGGACTGCCCCTCGGCCCGGTGGGAGGCATACCAGGCGCGACTGGCGTCATCCCAGCTGATATTGGAGATGCTGGGCACCTCCAGATACTGCGAACCGTCTTCGCTGTTACGCAGAATGCCGATAAAGCCGACCTGACTGTCCGTTATTGCCAGCAGCGGCTCAAACAATCGGTCGCAGGCCGCCACCAGACTCTGATCCACCAGAAAGGCCTGCTGAACCTCGGCCGCCAACGACATCAATTGCTGCTGGCGCAGATCCAATAGCTCAAGTCGTCTCAGTTCAGTCACATCCCGAATACTGCCGCACAGCCGTGCATACACCCCCTGTTCCTCCGCTGGCAGTGATGCTGCTGCAACCACGATCCAGCGGTAATTATCCCTACCGACGCTGACGCGCAGTTCTACTTCGTGAATTTCGCTGGTAGAGCGACTGAACGATCTGCTTCGCACCAGATCAATCAGTCGCTGCCGATCACCCTCATGCACCCGCGCCAGGCATGCGTCCAGTGACAGCTCGCAGGCATGTGCGCCCACCCCCAGCCACTGCGCAAGACGCTCGCACAGGGCTATGAACGAATCACCCGGATACCATTCCCACACCCCTATGCAGGCGGTTTCCAGTGCGGTCAGCAGACGCTGACCAGCTTCGTGCTCGGCGCGCTCTCCGTGCTTCAGTGGGGTAACGTCCTGCAAGTGCACCCGCACCAGTCCGGGCCCCGGACGCACACCGTCGAATGACAGCAGTATCCAGCGCTCGCCAATCAGAAAGATCATCTGGCGACGTCTGTTGCGACCTTTCGACAACTGGATAAACAGCTCATCAAGACGCCGGGCAGACAGCGGTGAAACCAGCAGACCGAGCCCGGCCCCCTGCGTGATCCGCATCGCGGTGTCAGGCCCGACGACCGCATCCAGCGCGCCATCCCACTCGGCGAGCAAATAAGGTGAGGCAAGGTGGATGACCACCTCGGCGTCGTGGCGCAATTCTTCCTTGTTGCCGCTCATGTGCCTGGCCATTGCACACATCCCTCATTGACTCAAATCCGCTCTTTACAACGAGTCGGTGCACACACTGATCTCCGCGTCAGCACTGCTTGCGGAGGTCAAACTCGCTATGCCCTAGAATTATATTGCAGTTTCTTGAAGCATAGATTTGATCAGTGATGGCGCAAGGCCGCTTGGGTCAAGAGATGCCCCAGGTCTATGCGGAATGCGCGCCAGCCGTATAATGGCCACCTTGTTCAGGGTAACGGGCAGGTCAATGACAGAGCTGCAGCAATCAGGCAACGTGATAACAGCGCCAGCGGTCATACTCAACCGCGCACGCCTGCGCCCGCCGCCGTTACCCAAAGCCATGCTTGAACGCGATGCACTGATCCAGCGCCTGAGCGCATCAGGCAACCGTCTGACCCTGCTGACCAGCCCCCTCGGTTACGGCAAGACGACACTGATGGCAACCTGCGCCATCAACATGGACGAAGACTGGGGCTGGCTGCGATGCTGCAGCGCAGACAACCAGCCAGCGGTGTTTCTGCAGCATCTCGCTGCCCTGTTCGGCCTGCTGCCGTCGTCCCCTGAACAGGAGCAGACACTCGGCACCGCGTTGTTCAATGCACTCGAGGCCCGTTCCCGGCCTTTCACCCTGTTTCTCGATGACCTTCATCTGCTGCGCTCGCCCGGCACCCGACGGCTGCTTAATGAGCTGATTGGCTTCGCCGCACCCCAGCTAAGGATCGTCGCGGCAAGCGAAGGACTACCCGAACTGGAAATAGCGCACCTGCGCCGGGACCAGCAATTACAGCTGATCGGCACCAGTGAGCTGTCGCTCGACAACACCCAGATCGCACAACTGGCAAGTAAACGCGGCGCCCTGCTGGATAACGACAGCATCTACCAGCTGCGCACCAGCAGCGAAGGTTGGATCAGCGGCGTGCTGCTTGCGCTGGCAGCACGCACCGACAACGCAGACGCCAGCGAATATATCGCCGACTACCTCAGCCAATCGCTGCTGCAGGGTCTGCCGCCCAAAATACAGTACTTTCTTCAGCAAACAGCGGTGGTCAGTGGGTTCAACCCGGAGCTGGCCGCCCTGCTAAGCGGGCACGAGCAGCCTGAGCGTACCCTGCGCTGGCTAACTCGCCACGAACTGTTCATTCAGCCCAACCCCGATGATGTGCTGACCCACCGCTACCACCCCGCCCTGCGCAGCGCCTGCCTTCGTCACCTGCAACGCCGCGACTCAGCGTCACTGCGTGCTCTGCATCTGCAGGCTGCCGACTGGCTGCTGCAGCATCGCTGCTATGGCGAGGCGGTCTACCAGCTGGGGCGCGGCGGCGATTACAACCGCTTGCTGGCCGAGGTCGAACAGCACAGTTTTGACCTGCTGCGCGAGGGCAAGGTCGACTCCATCGTCGACTTCCTGATGGACTTGCCCGACCGTGACACCGATCACCTGACATTGGCGATCACCGAAGCGAGCACCGTAATCGCCACCAATGATATCGAGCGTGCGCGCCACTGCCTGCTGCTCCTGCAACGCCTGGTGCGTGAGGCGCAGGTACCCGCCGATCGCCCCGAGCGGCTGTTCCAGACCATCGCCTTTTTGCGCAGCAGACTTGCCGTGCTGGGCGGCAACTACCGGCATGGTCTGCGTCTGACCGACAGCTGCATGCGTCACTGGCCCCAGCGCACTGCCGCCAGCGCTGTGCTGCTCTACAACCGCGCCAGTTGCCTGCTGGCGCTCGGCGACCTGGATTGCGCCGAGCAGGCGGCCCATGAGGCACTGGAGCAACTGACCCAGTTCGCCTTCCGCGGCTACACCCACAACCTGCACCTGCTGCTGACCCAGATCGATCTTGCCCGCGGCGATACCCTGCAGGCTGACCAGCGCCTGGTGAGCATGCTGCAGCACGACCCGGCAGCCACTTCCAACACCTTCTACGACCTGTTCCTCAACATTGGCCAGGCGCTGGTCCAGATGCAGCAAGGCAAATTCGAGGCAGCGCGCCAGCAGCTGGCCCAGGCCGAGGCAGCCGCGCTGGAGGTGGTGCACAGCGCAGCCCTGCCCTGGGTATTGCATCATCAGGCCTGTCTGTACGACGCTTGGGGTCAGCCCGAGCAGGCAATCAAGCTCTGGGATGAGTCGCGCAGACTGGCCTGGCAATACCGCTTGTACGGTATCTATCGCATTGCCGGCGCCTGGCGGGTGCGGCTGGCGGTGCGTCAGCAGAACGAGCCCGCTATTGCCCAGTGGCTGGATGAATGGGCCTGGTGTGAAGAGCACTACGGCGAGGCACTGCACTACGAAGAACGCCTGGCCCACGGCTGGGTGCTCTGCCATCAGGGGGAGACTCGAACGGCGCAGGCGCTGGCCCACCAGCTGCAGGAGCAGGCAAGCGCACAGGGCAACCGACTGCTCGCGTTGCAGGTGCATCTGCTCAACGCTCGGATCGCCCGAAACGGGCATCAGCATGCCGAACTGTACTCGGCGCTGGAGCAGGCTTTACAGCTGAGCCTTGGCCACCGCCTGGGCCAATTGCTCCAGCACGAAGGCACGGAACTGCGCAACGAACTGCGTCAGTTACTGTCACCTGCCTTCCGGCGCCAGCAAGGCTTGCCCGACCTGCCGACCAGCAAGCAACTGCACAATCCACTGCAGGCCCTGCTTGCTGACGCCGATCCGCAGCAGACCCTGATCGATCCCTTGACCCGACGTGAGCAGGACGTGCTGCAACGGATCGCCCGCGGCCAGGGTAATCAGCAGATTGCCGACGGTCTCAACGTCAGCCTCAGCACGGTCAAGACCCACATCAACAACCTGTTCCGCAAACTCGGCGCCGCCGAGCGGCAGCAGGCCATTCAGATTGCCCGCACACTGAATTTGCTGACCTGAATCTCCACCCGTCTCCACCCAAAATTCAACCTGCAAATCCACCCGTGGTTTGACGCAAACCCACGGCCAGCTTGTTACAACGTCTGCCTGTGATCCACCCTGCCGACGAGGCCATCATGTCCGACAAACTGCTGAACGAACGCGAGCTGAATTTCCAGCTGTACGAAATGCTCGACACCGAGGCGCTGCTGCAACGCCCGCGCTACGCCGAGCACGACCGCGCCGTCTTCGACGCCACGCTGGAGACCGCCCGCGGCATCGCTGCCGAATTTCTTGCTCCGCACAACCAGAAAGGCGATGCCAACGAGCCGACCTTCGACGGCGAAAAGGTCACCCTGATTCCGGAAACCAAAGCCGCCTGGGATGCTCTGGCCGAAGCCGGCTTCCACGCCGCGCACCACGACGCCGAAGACGGCGGCCTGCAGCTGCCGGAAGTCATCCTGCGCAGCTGCGTTGCGTATTTCAGCGCCGCCAACATTTCTACTTCCGGCTACTCCTTCCTGACCATCGGCTCCGCCAACCTGGTCAAGAGCTTCGCCAGCGATGCGCTGCGCGAGCGTTTCCTGCCGCCGATGCTGGACGGCCGCTACAGCGGAACCATGGCCCTGACCGAGCCGGGTCAGGGCTCTGCCCTCGGCGACATCCGCACCACCGCGCGCCCGGCAGCAGATGGCAGCTACCGCGTATTCGGCCAGAAGATGTTCATCTCCGGCGGCGACCACGAGCTGACCGACAATATCGTCCACATGGTGCTGGCTCGTATCGAAGGCGCACCGGCTGGCGTCAAGGGCATCTCGCTGTTCCTGGTACCCAAGGTGTTGGTCAACGAGGACGGCAGCCTGGGCGCGCGAAATGACGTCGCATTGGCCGGTCTGCTGCACAAGATGGGCTACCGCAACACCACCTCCACCGTACTGAGCTTCGGTGAGCAGGACGGTGCGGTCGGCTATCTGGTCGGCGAGGCCAACAAGGGCCTGTCGTATATGTTCCAGATGATGAACGAAGCCCGTATCGGCGTTGCCCTCGGCGCCTCCGTGCTGGCCTATCAGAGCTACATTCACGCGCTCGACTACGCCCGCGAACGCCCGCAGGGCCGTCTGCCGGGCAGCAAGGACCCGTTGTCTACCCAGGTGCGCATCGTCCAGCACGCTGACGTACGCCGCATGTTGCTCCAGCAGAAGGTCTACGCCGAAGGCAGCCTGAGCCTGTGCCTGTATGCCAGCAGCCTGTTCGAGGACTCGCACACCGCGCCCACCGAAGCCGAGCGTGAAGACGCCAACGAGCTGCTCGATCTGCTGATCCCGATGGTCAAGTCCTACCCGTCCAAGTACGGCGTGATCGCCTCCGATCTGGGCATCCAGATCCTCGGTGGCTCCGGTTACATCCGCGAATATCCGCTGGAACAGTACTACCGCGACAACCGCCTGAACCCGATCCACGAAGGCACCGAAGGCATCCATGGCCTCGACCTGCTGGGCCGCAAGCTGAGCCAGCGCGGCGGCAAGGGCTACCGCCTGTTCCTCGCCGCAGCGCGCGCCAGCATTGCCGAAGCCGGCACCAGCAAACAGTGCGCTGGCATGGCCGCGGCGCTGAACGACGCGGTTGGCATTCTGGATCAGGTGAGCAGCGATCTGCTGCAACAGGTCGCTGCTGACGTCGACCTGGGTCTGGCCAACGCCACCGCCTACCTCGACCTGTTTGGTCGCGTGGTTGTCGGCTGGATCTGGCTGCGTCAGGCACTGGTGGCCGAACGCGCGCTGGAGGCTGGCGCAGAAGGCAGCGAGGCCGACTTCTACCAGGGCAAGCTGCACGCTGCGCGCTACTTCATGGACTGGGAACTGGCCAGCCTCGCCAGCCAGGCTCGCCTGCTGAGCACCGGCAACCGCCTGACCTACGACATGCAGGACGCCTGGTTCTGAGTTTGGGCCTCAGGGCCTGAAATCGGAAAGGTTGCGGGCGGCTCCACGCCGCCGCCCGCGCCATCTGCTTTTCCCTCCTACACTCCCTCCCCTGTACCTCATCAAGCACAGAGTCCCCCAAGACGGTATCTTGTATGCAACCGGACGATCACATTCATGCAGCGAAACAAGCTCACCCACGTCGAATGCCCCATTGCCCGCAGCCTGGATCAGGTTCGCGAGTGGTGGAGTATTTTGCCGATGCGTGACGCCCTGCAAGGGCTGCGCCGGTTCGACCAGTTCTCTCAGAGTTTAGGCATTGCACCGAACATGCTGACCCGCCGTCTCAGCGCACTGGTCGAGGCCGGGATGCTGGAACGGGTGCCTTACAGCCAGCGGCCACTGCGCTACTAGAGCGTGCCGACGGCCAAGGGGGAAGATTTTGCCTTCGTTGACTGGGGCAATCGCCACTATGCCGCTGAGGGCGAAAGCGTGCAGGTGGCGGATCGTGACATCGGCAGGCGCTTGCAGTTGGCCTTTACCGACCCGGAGGATGGCCGCGTGCTCGCGCCGCAACAGTGCACACTGCAGCCGGGGCCGGCCGCCAGCGACGCGATGCGCGAGCGGCTTGGCTGTAAGCACGCTCGCCCAGTGTTGACCACCTGATTCAGTGCCCGCAGGCCTGATACCACTCCACACCGTGGGCATCGCGCTGCATTTCGACCTGGCCCTGCGCAATCAGGCAGTTGAGGTTGGCGCGGCTTTCACCGGTCGCCAGCGCCAGCACGATGCCGTCATCCATGCCAATCGGCCGACCAAACAGACACTCGAAAATATCGACACTGCGGCGGGGTTCGCGCAGTTCGGCATGCAGCCGCTCCAGCAGGCGCTGCTGACTGTCTACCAGATCATTGATTCGCGCGTGCAGGCCGCGGAAGCAATCGTTGTGGGAGGGCAGCACCAGCACGCGGTCCCTGACCCTGTCGCGAATCCGGCGCATTGAGACCATCCACTCGCCCAGCGGGTCGCCATCCGGCTCGCGGGCCTGCACCGATACGTTGGATGAAATCAGCGGCAATACCTGATCGCCGGAGATGAATAACCCAAGCTCGGCGCAATACAGGCAGGCATGCTCGGCGGTATGGCCCTGACCGACGATCACCTGCCAGTCGTGCTCGCCAATGCTCAGAACGTCGCCGTCACCGATACGGCGGAAGCGCTCGGGCAACGGGTGCACCATGCTGGAGATACCGCCGTAGTTGTCGCGCCAGTAAGCAAGCGCGCTGTCATTCCAGCCGGCACGACGGTAGAACGCCAGCTCCACCTCGGGGGCTTCCCGGCCCTGCAGCCGCGCCGCGTTGCAGGCGTGATATTCGATATGCGGCATCCACAGCTCGCAGCCAAAACGCTCGACCAGCCAGCCGGCCAGACCGGCATGATCGGCATGGCGGTGAGTACAAATCACGCGCGTCACCGGCAGGCCAGCCAATACCTCATCAAACAGCTGTTCCCAGACGGCCATCGCCTGCTTTGTCCAGACGCCGGTATCGACCAGCGTCCAGCCATCTCGGTCACGCAGCGCCCAGAGGTTCACGTGATCCAGCCTGAACGGCAGCGGCATGCGAATCCACAGCACGCCCGGCTGCACCTCCAGCGTCGCGCCCAGTGCAGGCGTGGTAAGCGGATAAATCAGACCGTCTGTAGCCATAGCGTTACTGCTTCTTGATCAGGAGTGAGTGAGGAGTGGGTCAGCTGGGCTTGTCTTCCAGCAGCCGCCTGGGATGCATGCCGTTGACCATGCCCATGAACGGCGGGTGGATCGAATATCCCAGCATCCGCTGAATATGCGGACTGCATTCGCGGGCGCGCGGCAGCGGAACAGACAGGCTGAAGTTCTCCTGCTGACGTACCCAGGGCTCGCAGTACTGCGCGGTCACGGCAAGACGCGGTGCGGCGCTCTGGTTGGCGCCACCGCCATGCCAGAGGGTGCCGAGAAACAGCACCATCGAACCCTTGGGCATGATCACCGGGATCGACCTGGCGCAGTCGTCGGGCGTTGGCGCATGACCGTCCCAGGTATGGCTGCCGGGGATCACCACGGTTGCGCCGTTGTCGGCGGTAAAGTCGTCCATCGCGATAATGGTCGCCGCGCCGAAATGCGGACGTGGACGCGGCACCGGGTAGAAGGCATCGTCGTGATGCAGCGGTTGCGCCTGCTCGCCGGGCAGAATGTTGATCACCTGCAACTGCGACAGCAGATAATTCGGCGCCAGTACTCGATCCAGCAACCCCAGCACCAGCGGATGTTCCACCAGCGGGTTGCAGGCCAGGGTCTTGGTAATCACCGCGTAGAGCCGCTGGGTCAGCGTGCCCTCGAAATCGTTGCGCCCGCAGTGCGCGGGCAACAGGCTGCGCAACTCGGCGCTGATCTGCTCGACCTGTGCCTCGGGGACAATTCGCTCCAGAATCACATAGCCGTCGCGCAACAGTGCTGAATGCAGCCGCTCAAGCTCGGCGGCATCGACCGCCTCCTGACTGCCGGCAGTCGACTGGTAAGCCTTGGCGTAGCCGCTTTTAAGGTACTCACTGTCACCGGATAACACACGCTGACTCATGCCCGCCCCCTGTTGTCGTTGTTGGCCGACGCGCAGATGCGAGGCACCTGTCGGCATCGGTGGACGTGAACGATGCGATGACCGCGCCAAGCGCAGCGCGGCGATACCCCATTGTAGAGAGGCTGGCTCCCCTGATAAGGGGCACAAGGCGGACGATCCTGCCAATTACCGGACTGGTCAGTCTGCTGTTGAGGGGCTATTCAGAGAACAAATGATTGGGGCGCTACCGGCGGGCAGCGCCCCAGGGGGCACCAATCGCTCAGTTGCCGCGATAGGTTGAGAACCCATAGGGGCTGAGCAGCAGCGGGATGTGGTAATGGGGTACAGAGGCATCCACCTCGAAGATCACCGGCACTTCCGGGAAGAAGGTCTTGGCCTGCTGCTTCGCAAACCAGTCACCGGTTTTGAAGGTCACGCGGTAGGTGCCGTCCGTGAGCGTCTGATCGTCCGGATACAGCCCGGTAATGCGGCCCTGTGCGTTGGTCACACCTTCGCTGAGTGCCTGCCATTGCTCACCCTGCAGACGCTCCAGCGTTACCTGAACGTCCGGTGACGGCAAGCCGCTCTCAAGATTGAGTACGTGCACGCTGAGCGGGTTGTTCGCGGCGGCGGCCAGGCTGCTCATGGTTGCCAGCAGCACAGCGCCAGCGGTAACAAGGATACGATTCATCAACATAACTCCAGACAGTGAGATAAATGCGCGTTATTGCGCCGGGAATACCTGTGAAATAGCGCTCTGGGCGCAGGCCTGATCGGTTTCGGCGCCGCCAGCACCGGCCACGCCCACCGCGCCGATGACTGCGCCGTCGACCAGCACGGGCACACCCCCACCCAGCAGCAACAGCTCATCAAGGGTCGTGAGGTTGGCAGCATCAGCATTACTTCGGGCTCGCTCGGCGAGCAGCAGCGTTGGTGTCTTGGTCGACAGCGCGGTAAAGGCCTTGCGCTGGGCAGCAACGGTGTTGTGCGGACCTACGTTGTCGTCACGCTGCAGGCTGACCAGTTGGCCGGACCGGTCGACCACGGCCACCACAGCGGTTCGCTGCCGGGCGTGGCAGGCCGCGAGCGTGGCATCGGCCAGTTGATTGGCCAGTGACAGCGTGAGGTCGGGGCGGCTGGCAATGGCAACGGTGTCGGCCTGCACGGCACCGGCGCCAAGGCCGACGGCCAGCGCAAGGACTGGTTTGGATATGTGCATCTGCGGAATCTCCTGGGTTGCTCAAGCACAGCCGCATGCTGCAGCGCCCAGGCCATCGGTAGCATTGCCGGCAGATTACGCTTTTGTAATGGGCATCCGGCGCGCTTGGCTCTACTCTGTCAGCCTGAACGAGGAGAACACGATGCGCATTCTGGTGGCAGAAGATGAACCCAAGGCAGCCGAGTACCTGCAACGCGGACTGAGCGAGTCCGGCTTTCAGGTCGACATCGCGCTCAACGGCCTTGATGCGCGCCATCTGATGGAAGAAGACCGTTTTGATCTGGTGATACTCGACGTCATGCTGCCCGGTATGGACGGCTGGCAGTTGCTGCGTCTGATCCGCAGCCGCGCCGACACGCCAGTGCTGTTCCTGACCGCCCGCGACAGCGTTGAGGACCGGGTAAAGGGTCTGGAATTGGGGGCCGACGACTATCTGGTCAAACCGTTCTCCTACGCCGAACTGCTGGCCCGCGTGCGCAGCCTGCTGCGCCGGGCACCCCTGCGTGAGGTCGAGTTCTACCGGCTGGCGGACCTGCAGGTCGACCTTCTGCGGCGACAGGTACACCGCCAGGGCCAGCGCATTCATCTGACCAACCGCGAATTTGCACTGTTGCAGTTGCTGGTCAGCCACCCCGGTGAAGTCATGTCGCGCAGCCGCATCGCCTCGGAGGTCTGGAATATCAATTTCGAGAGCGACACCAATGTGGTTGACGTTGCCGTGCGCCGTCTGCGCGCCAAGCTTGATGACCCGTTTGATCTCAAGCTGATTCACACCGTACGCGGCATGGGTTACAAGCTGGACGAGGCCCCATGAACCGTTGGCGGCGCTCACTCAGCCTGCGCCTTGCGCTGGCCTTCGCACTGGTCAGCCTGCTGGTGCTCGGGGGCATCGGTCTGTATCTGTACCGCTCGCTGCAGCAGGAAATTGCCTGGCGCGATGACCAGACCCTGCTCGGACGGCTCGACCGCATGGCGAACCTGCTGCGCGACGCAGCGGATATACAGGCGTTGCGTGCACGACCCGAGCTGTACGCCAACATGCTCGGCAATACCGAACATTTCCTTTGGGTGCTCGATAGCAGCGGCACGGTACTGATCAGCATCAATCCCCGCGAACTGCCATTACCGGATCTGCACGCCGGCCCGGAGCCGCATTTTCACGAGGGCTCGGGTGAGCCATCCTATCGACTGGTTACCCAGCAAAGCCGTATCCACGGCCAGACGCTGACGCTGGTGGCCGGGCATCTGCTCAGCGAGCGCGAGAACATGCTGGCGGCCTACCGCAACAATCTGTTCATCGCCCTGCTCTGCGCGGGCCTGCTCAGCTTTGTGCTTGCCGCCCTGATCAGCCGTCGCGGTCTGCGCCCGCTGCGCCAACTCGCGGCACAGGCCGCCGAGCTGGATGCCGCTCGGCTGCACACCCGCCTGCACACCGGCAGTACCTACGCCGAACTCGATGGGCTTGAGCACAACCTGAATCAGGCGCTGACACGTATCGACGCTGCCTATCAACAGCTGATGCGCTTCTCGGCCGATCTGGCCCACGAGATGCGAACCCCGCTGAACAACCTGATAGGCCAGACCCAGCAGGTGCTGAGCAAGGCCCGTTCGGTCAACCGCTATGAGCAGGTGCTGGAGTCCAACCTGGAGGAGTTTGAACGCCTGGCGAGAATGATCGATAGCCTGCTGTTTCTGGCCCGCAGTGAGCACCCGACCACCGCAGTGCAACGTCAAACGGTCGATCTGCACGATCTGACTGCACGGCTGTGCGACTACTTCGAGGACATGGCCGAGGAGCACGGTCTGAGGCTGCAAAACCACTGTCAGGGAAGCCTGCAGGCCGACCCGGAGATGCTGACCAGGGCCCTTGCCAACCTGATTGCCAACGCCATCCGTCACGCCGATACCGGCAGCGACATTACCATCAGCAGCGCCCACAGCGAAGGCCAGTGTGTGCTTGCGGTAACCAACCGGGGCGCCCACATTGAACAGCCCCATCTGGCCCACCTGTTCGACCGCTTTTATCGGGCTGACCCTTCGCGCAGCGCGCCGGGCAGCACCGGCGGGCTGGGGCTGGCCATAGTGCAGGCAATCATGCGCCAGCATGGTGGCTACGCCAGCGTCACCAACGAGGACGACGGCGTACGGTTTGAACTGGTGTTCCCGCACACCACAACATGACAACACTGTAATCCCCGGGTCATCCGGCGGTTCCCGGCGGTGCCCTATCGTGGCCAGGCAATGCGGTGACGGTCACCGCGCACAGCCCGGAGAGAATCCCCGATGAAATACCTGATTGCCCTGACCTTGTCTGCCCTGTTCATGACCACCCTGTCTGCCCACGCCGAAGATGGCAGCGAACGTCTGCGCCAGATGCACGCCAAGCACCTCGAACGCCAGTAAGCCCTGTCGTTGCCACTCCCGACCGTCAGCCTCGCTGACGGTCACCCCGCTCCTCGCTTTCAGCTCGCTGCCAGGCCGTTGTACAACCTCGCCTCTACGGCTTTCCTGCCTTCACGCCATCCCCGGTAAAACAACCATCGCGCGGGTTTGTGCCGATAAAGGTACAGGTAAAAGTTATTCAAATGCTGTACATCACAAATATTACGTATAGGATTTGTCGTTAGCGCCCGGTGCTCGTCCGGCCACGCCCTGGTGCGTTGGCGTAGTTAACGGTATCAGGCAATCTTGACCCCGAATACGAGGTGGAACATGAAACGGCTTCTGGTGCTTTTTTGCTGTCTGTGGCTTGCCAGCTGCGGCAGCGTCACGGTGCAGGATTATGCAGGCGAACAACCGAAACTGGATCTGATCAGCTTCTTCGACCGCCCGGTCGAAGCCTGGGGTATCTTCCAGGACCGCAGCGGTCAGGTCATCAAGCGCTTCCATGTCGACATCACCAGCCAACGCGACGGCGATCGCCTGATTCTCGATGAGCGCTTTCTCTACAGCGACGGCACCACCCAGCAGCGGGTCTGGACCCTGACCCCGGATGGCACCGACCGCTGGCGCGGTACCGCCGATGACGTGGTCGGCGAAGCCATCGGTGAACTGGCGGGTAACGCCCTGCGTTGGCAATACCAGCTCAACCTGCCGGTCGACGACACTACCTATGTGGTGACCTTTGACGACTGGATGTACCTGATGGACGAAGATACCCTGATCAACCGATCAAGCATGCTGAAGTTCGGCGTCGAGCTGGGCCAGGTAACCCTGTTCTTCCGTCGCCAGAACTGATGACAGCGCTTAAATCATTCGGCAACGGGTATCGCGCACTGGTCATCGGCGCCAGCGGCGCGCTGGGTCAGGCCTTCTGTGATGCGCTTGAAGCTGATCCGGGGTGTGCGCTGGTGACGCGCTTGAGCCGCAACAGCGCGCCCCCGCTGGATTTGGAAGATGCAGCCTCCATTCCCCGGGCTGCTGAGGCCGTTGCACAGCACGCGCCGTACCACCTGATCATCGTCAGCAGCGGCTTGCTCCATCGCCCGGGCATCCGGCCGGAAAAGAGCCTGTCAGCACTGGATGCAGACGCCCTGCAGGCGGTTTTTCAGGTCAATACGCTGGGGCCGGCGCTGTTGCTGCGCGATTTCCTGCCGCTGCTGGATCCTCAGGGCGCCATGGCCTTGCTCTCTGCCAAAGTCGGCAGCATTGGTGATAACCGGCTGGGTGGCTGGTATGCCTATCGCGCGTCCAAGGCGGCGTTGAACATGCTGATCAAAACCGCCTCCATCGAGCTGGCTCGACGTGCGCCCAGGGCGCGGCTGCTGAGTCTGCATCCGGGCACCGTCCAGTCAGCGCTGTCCCAGCCGTTTCGTGGCGCCGCTGCAGCGCGTCCCGCCGCACAGGCGGCCCGGGAGCTGCTGGCCGTTATCGACAACGGCACGCCAGCCGATAGCGGCGGTTTTTTCACTTACAACGGCGAGCGCATCGAGTGGTAACCGGCAGTCGAGGGCTGCTGCATGGCTGGAGAGTCGGGTTTGCTGCGCACCTCCCTCTCGCTAGCCCTGGCGCACAGCCCCACCGCCACTGTCCTTGACCTTGTAGAGGGCATCGTCGGCCAGCTGCAGCAGCGCATAGCGATCAGGACAGTCCTGCGCCTGCTCGGGAATGCGACTTGCCAAACCGACGCTGGCTCTGACCTGAACCCCATCAGCGCAAACAAGGTGCAGACGATTAACCTCGTCAACGATTTTTCGCGCAACTGTCTCGGCCCCGGCGGCATCGGTATCCGGCATCACCAGCACGAATTCGTCGCCGCCAAAGCGCGCCGCCATATCTGTTTCCCGGCGCGCGCACGCCGCCAGCACTGCGCCGACTTTCACCAGTGCCTGATCTCCTTCAAGATGGCCCAGGCTGTCATTGAAAGACTTGAAGTTGTCCAGATCGATGATCAGCACGCTGATGGGGCTGATCGCACGCCGGGCACGACGCCACGCCTTGGCCAGGAAGGTCTGAAAACCGCGGCGGTTGGCCAGTGCGGTCAGAGGGTCGTGGTGAGCTGAGTGTTCGGCTGCCTGCTCGCTCAGCTTGCGACGGGTGATATTGTGATGACTGAGGACGACGTAAACCTTGCCTGAAAAAAGGGTACGTGCGCCCCTGAGAATGAACCACTGTTTCGCTTCAGGGGTATGGCACGGATATTCGTGATAGAAGGTCTCCGCGCGACCGGATATAAGATCTTCCAGTGCATCCGCGACGGATGAGGCATCGGCGTCTCCGCAACGGATGGCCGAACGGCAGACACTGAGATAATTCAGCCCAGTCCAGTCAAACTCCGGAGCCACGCCATTGGACTGTGCCACAGTGCGCCAGGTGTGATTAACAAAAACGATTACGCCCAGTTCATTAAGCACGGCAATCTGGTCTTCCAGACCGTCCAGTACCGCACGAAAGAAGCCGTCAGTGGCACCTTCGCCTGCATTCCCTACTCGCTCGACTACTACTTCAGCGGCCATTATTCACCCCTAGAAACCGGCGAGTGCGCGTAACGCGAACCCAACCGGGCAAGCATATCAGCAACCCTGTTCTCCCGGGCATTTATGAATACGCCATTATCAGCCCCAGCTCTTCGCACAAGCGCCGCGCAAAGATCCGCTGACGCAGCCAAAGGCGTATAATGCCGAGCTTTCCGCCACCACAGAAACGCTGCTCCAATGCCCCGGATTACCGAGAACCTCAACGACTGCGCTGCCCGGTTGCGCGCCGGCCAACTGGTCGCGATGCCCACCGAAACCGTCTACGGACTCGCCGCCGATGCCCGTCAGGACACGGCGGTGCAACAGGTATTCGCACTCAAGGGCCGCCCTGGCAACAATCCGTTAATCGTGCATCTGGAAAACGCCGCACAGGCCACTGAGTGGGCATCTGTCGTACCGACTGCAGCCAAAGAGCTGATGGCCGCGTGCTGGCCGGGACCGCTGACACTGGTCCTGCCCGCACGCGACGAGGTATCACGTCTGGTCACCGCCGGCCAGGACAGCGTCGCCCTGCGGGTTCCGGCTCATCCCACAGCACGGGCGCTGCTGAGCGCATTTGGCGGTGCTCTGGTTGCGCCGTCGGCCAACCGTTACATGTCCATCAGCCCGACCTGTGCAGCCCATGTGGCGCAGCAGTTTGCCGGCAGTGACCTGCTGATTCTCGACGGAGGAAGCTGCCAGGTAGGCCTGGAATCGACCATTGTCAGCGTTCTTCCGGGTGATCGCCCTCGCCTGTTGCGCACCGGCATGCTGGGCCAGTCTGCACTGGAGGCTGTTCTGGGTCAGCCGCTGGCGGACCGGGACGGTGGCCCTCGTGCACCGGGTCAGCACCACCGGCACTATGCACCGACAACCACCACGCTGACGTTCCGGGAGACGCCAACTGAAGCGCTTGGGTCGGCGGATAGTGGCTGGCTATGGTGCACAAACGCGCAACCCACCCATGGCCCGGCACTGGATCTCGGCGCAGATCCCCACGTTTATGCTGCCAACCTGTATGCAGCACTCTATGAGCTGGACGCACTTGACCTGAGGCGCCTGTATATTCAATTGCCGCCGTCGGACGAGGCCTGGGCGGCAGTGCACGACCGACTGGCGCGTGCCAGCCAGCGCCTGAACTGAGTGGCTATTGCGGCAGAGCTGGCGTATCGGATGGTATCTCGGCAAAACGGCTGAATGCCTGCGCTGCGGGAGACGGGTTCTTGGTTCGCCAGCGCACCAGGTACCAGCGATTCGGAATCGGAAACCCCTCCACATCAAGCTCGACGAGATTGCCAGGCGCGGTATGAATAAGGGTATGCCGTGACAGAATGGCGATGCCCAACCCTGCGGCGACAGACTCCTTGATCGCCTCATTACTTTCGATCGTCATCTGCGGACGCACAGTCCAGCCAAAACGGGCAAAGTGCTCCTCGACAGCCAGCCTTGTGCCCGATCCGGGTTCTCGGCTGAGGAAGGGCTCATCAACAAGCTGCTCCCAGCGCAGGCGTTTGCCGGCATACCGATGCCCTGCAGGCGCAATAACTACCAGCGGGTTGTCAGCGAGGGGAATGACATCCAGATCAAGGTGTCTGGGTGGCTGGCTGAACACATACAGATCATCCAGATTGCGTTCGAGGCGGCGAATCACCTCGGAGCGGTTGGCGATATTCAACTCCACCTCGACCTGGGGATACTGGCGGCAGAACGGTCCCAGCAGGCGCGGTACCAGATACTTTGCCGTGGTAACGGCGCCCAGACGCAACTGGCCTGCAGTCAGGCCGTTAAGGTGGGCCAGGCGCATATCAAGGTGATCCAGCGCGGCAAAAATCTGCCGGGCGCCAGCCTGCACTTCTTTACCGGCATCGGTCAGATGCAGGCGCTTGCCAATCTGCTCGAACAGCTTCAAACCGAGCGATTGTTCCAGTTTGGCAATCTGTGTCGATACCGACGGCTGGGCCAGATGCAGCACGCGTGCCGCCTCCGTTACGCTGAGACGCTCGGCAACCACCAGAAAGGTTTCCAGCTGTCTGAAGGTCGTTTGGCGCGTGTGGAAATGCTGTCTTTTCATAGCTTCTTGACTATGGTTTCCTGCCAAATAATCTATTTTTTACTATAGCCATTACTGTTCAAACTGCATGCAAGATCCCTGCAAGGAGACCTTGCTCATGAACATCACTTTCGCCCGTCCAGCGCATCAAGCGGCCCAATCTCCGGCGCATTGCGTCGCTTTCCTGACCTGCCACGACAAGGCGCATCTGGTCTCCGATGCCCTGGCTCCGCTGGGTCTGGATGTCCAGCCGATCAGCAGCTACGACACCGATAATTTCGGCACCTTCAGCCGGGAAATACCGCGCCAGGGCAGTGCCCACGACACCGCACTTCGCAAGGCCAAACTGGCCTGTTCTCTGGCAGCAACGCGCTACGGTCTGGGCAGCGAGGGCAGCTTCGGCCCCGATCCGCATCTTGGCTGGATGCCATGGAATTACGAGATCCTTTGCCTGTGGGACGACGAACGCCAGTATGCCGTCTACGTCATGGCCAGCTCGGGGGCTACAAATTATGCGCAGGGCGAGATCGACAGCCTGCAGGCCGCAGAATCCTTCATGCAAAGGACACGCTTCCCTTCACATGCACTGATTCTCGGGCGACCGGATGAACCCTGGTTCCAGAAAGGCATCCGCGACCGCGACTGGTTGCTGGACAAGATCGCTACCCTGCTCAGTCAGCACCCAGCGGTCTGGCTCGAAACCGACATGCGGGCCCACCTCAACCCCCTGCGCCAGCAGATGATCCGCGAGGCAGGCGAGCAACTGGCAAAACAGCTGGGCAGTCTTTGCCCTCGCTGCAGTGCGCCGGGCTACGCCATCGCACGCAGCGAGCCTGGCCTGTCATGTGCCGATTGCGACCTGAGCACTCCCCTGGCGGCGGCCTATATCTGGGAATGCCCCGCGTGCGAGTACCAGGAACGCATCGCTACCAACCAACTCGCCGACCCCGGGCACTGCGAACGCTGCAATCCGTAACGACAATGGCCGACCGGGCGCTCGGCCATACCCTTCCTGCATAAGCTGCAGCCAACATCATGTCGCACCCGGACAGATAACCAACCGCCCGAATTCCAGGCGCGCTGCACCGCTTGGCGGTACAGCGCGACCACCCACTCTATTCAAACCCGGGCAGCGGCTGCCAGCCCCCGGCCGTGCGACGCTCCAGCCGCAGCGGCGTGCCATCCATGCGCAGCAATTCAAGCCAGCCATTGTGGACGAGGTCACGCACCGCCTGATGAGTGGAGATCACCTCATCGATCATCGCCCGGGGCGCTTCAATCACGGCCTGCAGCCGCAGCGGCCGATGCATCCACTGCTTGCCATCGTGCAGCGATTGTTTGGCGAGGCCGATCCGCAGATCGCCGCCGTTCCCCTCGAACACGCCGATATGCCCCCCCACCACGTTGTGAAGCAGCTTGTTGCCACTGCCGAACCGCAGGTTGTCCGTAGTGGACGTGAAGTACTGAAGGTTGATCCAGTGGGCTACCACCATCGGCGCGGTCATGATCAGCTCCAGCACCCCGCCGCCTTCGTCCTGACGCCAGTCATAGTCATGCAAAAAGGCACGCCCCTGCAGATCGATACCACGGGTTCTGGAACGCGGCGCGGCAATAAATGCCGCATTGCCGGCCAGCCCCCACTCCGGCCGGGTCTGGGCCCAGTCGCGCGCACGCCGGCGCAGGCGGCTCAACAACCTGTCAGGCTGGTCCTGCAGTGCTTCCATTCCAAGTCCGGCGGCTCGCTGCTGACGCACCTTGGCTGTGGCCGTATCCAGCGCCTGACGCAATTGCTGCCAATTGGCCTGAAGGGCCGCCGGAATCGCCTCAGGATCGAAAATCCGAATTTCGTCCGTGGTTGTATTGTGCAACCCGGCCAGAGCATGAAACTGGGGTGGCAGGTCGACGCCCCGCTCGCGCAGCTGTGCCTGCACAGCCGGTTCGTTGAACAGTCTGGCCAGCAGACGCGCATTGACCTCGCCGCTTTGCCCGCAACAGGCGCCGCAATCCAGGCCCGCTGCCTGCGGGTTGTTACTGCTCTGACTGCCGTGTCCGAGTAACACAACCAGTGCCGGCACCGCTCCGTAAATCCCCATGGCCTTGAGAATACGCTCGGCCAGATCACCCTTCTGCGCTGCTGTCATGGCCGGTAGCTGCGGTGCCAGCTGGGCCCACTCGCGCAGCTGCAGGGCGCTGCGGTGCGGCTCAACGTCGTTGCCTGTTATCCCGAAGGTACGCCCCAGCAAGGCACCGGCGTATCCCAGTCCGATACTCTCAACCATGGTAAAGGTTGAAGCGGGCAGTCGTTCGAAAAGTCGCCAGCGGTCCCGGCGGGTCAAACGGCTCTGACGCAGCAGGGTCAGACGCTGATCCCTTGCCGCATCGCCACTGCTGTCACTGACCTGGAGCTGAGGCGCCAGCAGACCGGGTAGCTGCGGGCGTGTCGCTCCTGTTCCCAGCGGCGTGTAAGCAATCGGCAGCCCGAAAAAGCCGGCAAAGCCCGCCGTTTCGATTGCCGGACAGGTCTGCTCCAGCGCCCGCCGCATCGGCTCGGAACGCACGTCGATACAGAAGAACAGCTTGGCTACCGGAACCTCGGGCGTCGCTGACGGCTGCGTCTGACACAGCCGGTTATGCAACTGCTCCTGCCACGACAGTTCCTCGGCCCGCTGCCACAACTGCAAAGCGCGCCAGGCAGCCGATGGCGGCTGGTGCAGACGGGCCTGCCAGTCCGCACGCCACTGTTGCCAACGGCTGCCGTTGCCGCGCTGACGATCATCGACCAACGACTCCCAGGCCGCGCGGATTGCCAGCAGCGCCATGACGGAGTGATCGTCCTCCCCCTGCAATCGGGCCTGCCAGCGCAGATAGGCACACCAGGACGCCCAGCCCAGACTGCGCAACAGCAAACAATCGAACCACAGGTGCCACTCATCCGGCTTGAGCCCAAGACGCTCCACCGCAAACGCCAGCGCGGCAAGCGGTTCGCAAGGCAGCTCTTCAATACGCTGATGCAGTTGCGGGCAGGCACTGAGCACACTCAATCCCCTGTCCTCCAGCATGCTGGCGCGCCAGGCCTGGTAAAGACCGGCGCTTTCGCCTGGCCGCCAGTCCGCCTGTTCGTGGTCGAACCAGGCCGCACAGCACTGACCAATCTGCTGATTGATCAGTACCGGCCATCCCGGCAGCGTAATACTGGGATCGGCCATATCCTCCAGCAGCGGCAGCCCGTTGAGGTCGGCCGGCGACTCATCCAGCGCCCGCAACAATTGCTCGACGCTGAGTGATCCCCCCTGCTCAGTTTGCGCTTGCAGAAGATGACGTTCGGCAATGACCCCGTCATGCCAGGCCCTGCGGTAGTCGTCGGGCTTGAGGGTCAGGCTGATACCTGCGCGCTGCCAGAGCTGCTCGGCGACGCTATGCCACGCCTGCTCCCTGCGCTCCCAAAGCGGGTTGACGGCGATCATGCGGTCCAGCGGCCAGGTCGGCGCTATCTTCGCACAAGACTGACGAACGGCATCGTGCAGTGCGTCCCGGTCGAGGCCGGTGAAAGATTCAAACGCGGTCATTGGCGATCTCCATGAGTCGGGGCAACAGGGTGCTGCGGGCGCGGAGGCCATACCCGGAAGGTCAGGCGGGTGAAGTGTTCATCAAGGGAGAAACCGGCGAATGCCAGCGGATACAGACGCTTGGCCAAAGCACCCGCAGGATTGGCCAGAATCTGGGCCTGAATCAGATACAACGTCAGAAACAGCGCAACGGCGAAGATGTTCAATGCGGCAGGGGCCGGGCTCAACTGCTGCGCCAGTATCCATCCGGCGATCTCATGCCAGAGCAGATAAGTGCCAAGCAGCAGGCAAAACATCAGCAGGCCGTACCCGAGTTGGCCGCGACGCAGGCACCAGGGTGCGAGACCAACGGCCAGGATAGCCAACGCTACCAGGGGCAATTGATGTCCCGGCAACAGGTTCGTCACGAACGCCTGCAGTACAATCAGCACGCCGCCAGCCAACACAATGGCCACAAGCAGGCTGCTCAGCGCTGGAACCGGGACCTTCGGATGCAGCGCGTGATGACGCGCATGAGCTACCGTTTCTCCGGCTGCCAGGAAGGCATAGGCTTTATAGAGCGAGTGGGCCAGCAAGTGCACCAGCGCCAGTTCCCACAGCCCAAGCCCGCATTCGAGCAGCATCAGCCCCATCTGCGCACAGGTGGACCAGGCCAGGCGTACCTTGATGCTTACCCGCGTCATCATGACCAGTGCCGCCAGCATTGCGGTTAAACCGCCGACCACTACCAGCAGGGTCTGCGCCGGTACCGTTACGGAAAACAGCGGTGCGAAGCGCAGCAGAAGAAAACCACCCAGATTGACTACGCCTGCATGCAGCAGAGCTGATACCGGCGTCGGCGCCTCCATTACCTGAATCAGCCAGCCATGCACCGGCAGCTGTGCCGACTTGAGAATCACCGCCATGGCAAGCAGCAGTGCGGCCAACTGCATGTCCCAGCCTGGCTGACCATCGGCCTGCAAGCGCACGTCAAGCACCTGCAGGATGACGACGATATTGCTGTCGCCCGCTGCTCGCACAAGCAGAACAGTCGCCATCAGCATGCAAATATCGGCAAGCCGGCTGGCGAGAAATTTCTTGTGCGCGACCACAATTGCCTGTGGCCGATCGCGATAGAAGGTCAACAACTGATGCAGGCACAGACTGGACAGGATCCAGGCACCCACCAGCACATAAAGGTCGGTGCTGGTCACCACTGTAGCTACGCAGGCCAGGGTCCCCAGCAACGAGAGTACGTAGCTTCGCTGCCCTGCCTCACCCTCCAGGTAGCGATGGGAATACTCGACGATCACCATGGCCAGCAGACCAATCAGACCTGCCATCAATAACCCCAGGCGATCATTGCGTAGCCCATCAGAGGCTGCCTCAAATCCGCCCATGACGACAAACAGCAGGGCCAGAAAAGTCGCAACGCGTGCAGGCAACCATAAAGCCCGCACGGAGCGTGCGAGGACAACCGGCAGCAGCGCCGCCGCATAGATCATCGGCAGCAACTGAAGCAGGGAAATGGACAAACTCGGCATGAAAGGCACTCCGCAACAACGTGACTGGCCAAGTGTCGGGGAGTGCTTGAAATAATAAAAATAGATAGATAAGAATAGATTGTTAGCTAAAAGAGAATGAACTTGATGCGTCGACTGAATTTCCACCACCTGCACTACTTTTGGGCCGTCGCCAAAGAAGGCAATCTGACACGTGCTGCCGAAAGCCTGCATGTATCCCAGTCAGCCCTGTCGACCCAGATCCGCGCGCTGGAAGATCAGTTGGGCCATGCACTCTTCCTGCGCGCCGGGCGGAGCCTGCAGCTCACCGAAGCAGGCCAGCTGGTGCTTGATTACGCCGAAAACATCTTTGCCCTTGGCAGCGAACTGCAAACCACACTGCAAAGCAGCCGGCAGGCCAGCAGGATACTGCGTATTGGTGCGGTGGCCACGCTGTCGCGGAACTTCCAGGAAAACCTGCTGCGACCCTTTCTCGGTCGTGACGATCTGCGCATCACGCTGGAATCCGGCAGCATCGATGACCTGCTCGAGCGCCTCACCGTGCATAAACTGGACGTCGTGCTTACCAACAAGGCGGTGAGTGCAGATAACCAGCGCAGCTGGCAATGTCGCCGGCTCGCCCGTCAGGCAGTGTGCCTGATCGGCCCGCCCCGCAAGCATGCAACCCCGTTTGATCTGCAGCGCGATCTGCAACGGGTGCGCTTGATCGTTCCAGGCCCCAGCAGCGATGTGCGCAGCCAATTCGAGGTGTACTGCAACAGCAACGGCCTCAAACCGACCATATGTGCAGAAGTGGATGACATGGCCATGCTGCGCCTGCTTGCCAGGGATTCCGGTGACGTTGCCCTGCTGCCGGCGGTCGTCGTGCAGGACGAACTGCGCAGCGGCGCGCTGCAACTCTACGCCGAGGTACCCGACGTTGCCGAGCAATTCTTTGCGGTCACCCTGGAGCGCCAATTCAGGCTGCGTATCCTGGACGAGCTGCTCCAGCAGGCAGCCCAGGAAGCGTGACCGGCCAAGGCTCTCCCATGCTCAGAGCCACAAGAACCCGGCGAAGTCCCGCCCGGCTTCAGCAAAGTCGGGCGGGCGGCAGCTGATTGTGGCCACCGCGGCATCTCAGGCTGCCAGTCAGAACAAGCCGGACATACTCCGGCGCTAGAATACAGTGCTGATCAGATAGGTCGTGTAGGCCACATAGGCTGTCATTAACGCAGCCCCTTCCACACGGTTGATACGCCCGGCGCTGCGAAATCCGTAGCCAACAATAAACAGCGATACGGTCAGCGCAATCATCACCAGCATGTCTCGATTGAATACCTCCGGCCCGACAGACAATGGATGAATCATGCCTGCGATGCCAACCACAGCCAGGGTATTGAAGAGATTTGAGCCCAGAATGTTGCCAAGGGCGATATCGTGCTCGCCTTTGCGAGCCGCGATAACCGAAGACGCCAGCTCAGGCAGCGACGTGCCCACCGCAACGATTGTCAGGCCGATTATCAGGTCGCTCACGCCAAACACGTGCGCGATCTCGACGGCCCCCCAAACCAGGATCCGGGAACTGACTATCAGCAGTACCAACCCCAGAATCAGCCAGTAAACCGCCCGGCGAATTGGCATGACGCTCTGGTCCAGCTCCTGCTGCATTTCGCTTCCCAGCGCATCACTCTGCTTGCGCAGCCCCTGCCAGATGGTCCAGGCCATCAAGCCGGCAAACACGCACAGCAATATGACGGCGTCGAGTCGGGAGATATGACCATCCCATAACTGCCATGCAGCCAGCGCAGTCACCGCCGTCAGAATCGGCAACTCCTTGCGAAGCACCTGCGAATGGACGGCAATAGGACTGATCAACGCGGTTACACCGAGGATCAGGGCGATATTGGTTATGTTTGAGCCATACGCGTTGCCCAGTGCGATCCCCGGGTTTCCCTGGGAGGCAGCCAGCGCCGATACCACCATCTCTGGGGCCGATGTACCGAACCCCACGATCACCATGCCGATCAGAAGCGGCGGCATACCGAAATGGCGAGCGGTTGAAGCCGATCCTTCGACGAAACGATCAGCACTCCAGACAAGAAGAACCAAACCCAGAACAACAGCAATGATTGCCAGCGTCATATAGACATTTAACTCGCTGAGAAAATAGAGGGTTATCGACAACGAACAAAACTGCAGATCCTGCCAGCGTGCCACGTGCCTGCATCATCCGGCACACGAACGCCCGCTGGTCCACGCCAAGCTATCAGAAGACAGGAACAAATCACATACAGCGCCACCCATACCGTATCGAAATAACGGATAGGCAGATCTGGATACAACAAAGCCCCTGTATACGGGGCTTCAGGACGGAAGATGGCAAAGGTGGCAGAGGAACAGACCGGGTAATTCGGTGCACGATGCCCCCCACTGCGCGGCCGCCATGGCAGAGTAATAACGCTCCTCGCCTGTAACACGGAGTCGATCATGCCAGATATCTCAGCGCGAACTCTCGTGAAAAACAAAAAACCCGGCACAAGGCCGGGTTCTTTGATTGTATGGCGGAGGGACAGGGATTCGAACCCTGGGAAGGCTTTCACCTTCGCCGGTTTTCAAGACCGGTGCA
Source organism: Halopseudomonas sp. MFKK-1 (assembly GCF_027474385.1). Classification (NCBI taxonomy): domain Bacteria; kingdom Pseudomonadati; phylum Pseudomonadota; class Gammaproteobacteria; order Pseudomonadales; family Pseudomonadaceae; genus Halopseudomonas; species Halopseudomonas sp. MFKK-1. The sequence goes on along the minus strand of NZ_CP114836.1, from coordinate 2,936,002 downwards.
TTCAACCGCTCTGCCATCCCTCCACGGCCGGCAATGTTACTGGAAATCCCTGCTGAGTCAATGGGGTAGACGCACAGAGTTCAGATAATTCCATTGCCCGCCCGGCGCTTACAGCGCTGCCAGTGCGGCTTCGTAGTCTGGCTCCTGGCCAATTTCGCTGACCAGCTCGCTGTACAGTACGTTGTCGTCTTCATCCAGAACCACAACAGCGCGCGCGGTCAGGCCGGCCAGCGGACCATTTTCGATGTCGACGCCGTAGTTGCGGATAAACTCGCGACCACGCAGGGTGGACAGGTTGATGACGTTGTCCAGACCTTCGGCACCGCAGAAACGTGCCTGCGCAAACGGCAGGTCAGCTGAGATGCACAGCACAACGGTATTTTCCAGGCTGCTGGCCTTGGCGTTGAAGGTGCGGATGGAGGTCGCGCAAACCGGGGTGTCGACGCTGGGAAAGATGTTGAGGATCTTGCGCTTGCCGGTCAGGCTGGACAGGCTGACGTCGGACAGGTCCTTGGCAACCAGCGTAAAGGCCGGAGCCTTGTCGCCCTTGACCGGGAAGGTGCCGCCGATGGAGATGGGATTACCGCGCAGAGTAACGCTGGACATAATGACTCCTTCAATGTGCCGTGGCACAGCATGGGTGTTCAAATGAACGGGCCGCTGAGCGCCACCCGCCCGGAAATCAGAAGTCGATACGATAGAAGAAATCCAGCGAGCTGGCAAAGCCGCTGACCGCTTCAAGGTATAACCGTCGTGACAGCTCATAGCGCAGCGCCAGATTGTTGGACGGCTCAAACACGCCCACACCATAGCGCACACTGAGCTTGTCGGTGAGACTGCCGCTGGCAACGACCTGGGTATCAACGCCCTGCCCTTCGGACTCGACAACAAAATCCTCCAGCCCCAGAGCGTCACCGATATGCCGGGTGATTGGCGCCGCGCCTGCAAGCCCAAGACCCAGAGCTGCCTGCCCCAGCATGTTGCTGTCCCCTTCCTGCCCCAATGGACGCCCCAGCATCAGATATGCCATGGCTTCCTGCTGTGACATGCCGGGCTCCGAGAATACCCGAGTGGTGGGCGCCCGGGCGTTACCGGTCACGCGCAGGCCGGCGATGACGTCGTCCACCCGGCGAATCGCTTCGATATTCAGATAGGGCTGACTGAGTGGCCCGGAGAACAGCAACAGTGCGCGACGCAGCCTGAGGTCCTGACCCAGGCGACGGAACTCGCCATCCAGTATCTGCAGATCACCATTGGCATTCAGGTTTTCCTGCACTTCCAGCTGACCTTTCAGACGACCCTTGAGGCCGAAGGCATTGAGCCTGAGCTGATCACCAATGATCAACCTGACCCTGGCGGTAATACCCAGCTCCTCGGTGACGGCGGGCGCTTGCTGGCCAACAATAACCGTATCAGGTGAAACCCGCACCGCGCTGGCTGGCAACTCGCGCACCACAATATCCCCCTCCGGAACCGCCAGCTCACCGCCAACATGCAGATTACCGCCACTCAGGCTGATGTCGAGCGCAGGAGCCACCAGCACGCGGGCATAGGGCTCAACGGTGACCGGCAGATCGTGCCCGTTCAACTGCAGGGCAACGTCCAGCGGTGCCCAGCCGACGGTCCCTTGCAGTGCCCCTTCGCCCTTCTCACCGCTGCGCCAGCGCCCGTCGATATTCAGCCGTTGCCCATCAATGGCTATGTCGGCCTCAAGCTGCTCCAGACTGATGGGCAGGTTCGGCCCGCTTACCAGCCCATCGCGCATTGTCAAAAGACCAGTCGCCACCGGAGCGCGCAACACGCCGGACAGTTGGCCGTCACCATTGAGGGTCGCCCGCAATTGCTCGACATTCGGCAGGAAGGGGCGCAGAAAGTCGAGCTTCAGACCTTCTAGCTGATAGCGACCGCTCAACTGCTGGTTGCCCGCAGGGTCGCGCACGTCAGCGCCGATCGCCAGCCGGCCGATCACATCGCTGCGCAATTCGAATTGTGCAGTGGCAGTTTTTGCTTGCAGTTCGCTGGTCAGCTGCAGACGCTGGTAAGGAAAGGCCAGGGTCTCACGGCCATCATCAACGGTAATAACGCCGTCGTCCGAACCCAACCGAATATCCGCCACGGGCGCTCTGCCCGCGTTCTGCTGCAGCGTAAGCTGGCCGTCAAGCAGGCCCTCCCAGTCAAAGTCCTCCGGCAGCCAGGCGGCAAGATCCGCCAGATTGAACGCGCTCAACTCAACGTCCAGCTGGCGATCCGGCATCAGCGTCTGCTCGCCTCTGAAACAGAGCTCTGCATCGGACTGACGCCAGCAGTGCCCGGCCAGCTGAAGCCGCCCTGCGGCCAGTTGGTAGCGAAGCGCTGCTGGTGTTGCCTGCAACAGCTCAAGATGCTCGAAACGCAGCACACCCCGGCTCAACTCCCCCCGCCAGGCGACATCCGACAGGCTGCCCGACACTGACAGTTCAGCCTCGGCGACGCCGCCCAGCAGGCGTAGCTGCAACTCATGCCCGGCCCGCTCGCCACTCGCGGTCAGTTGCAGGTTGCCGAGCGCAGTATCAGCGCTGCGCAGTTGATCCGCCGACAGGTTCAGGGACAGCGGCAGGCGCTCGCTCAAGGTAGTGTCAGCCTGTACGGCAAGCCTGTCGACACGAAGGTCGTCATAGCCCAGCTGCTCGCCATTGACGGCTACCGTGATCTGCGGAGCATCACGACTGCCGGCAAGCTGCAACTCGCCCTTGGCCATGCCTCTCAGACCGGGCCAAAGTGTTTTCATCTCGTTGAGCTGCAGACTCAGCTGGCCATTGACCTCAGGGCCCCACTGTCCCTGGCCGGCTATCCGGTTGCTGCCCTGCGATAGACGCAGCCCGGAGATCGACCACACCTCCGCACGCTTGTTCAGGGCGCCGGCAAATTGCAGCGGCTCATTTCGCACCTCGCCCTGCACGCTCCAGTCTGACGCCAGTTGCAGCTGCTGGTTCTCAAGGGTGCCAGTGCTATTCAGTTGGCCGTTCAAGCGCCCTGGCAAGGCGGCAACAAAGATACCCGGGTCGATACCATCCAGCTCGAACCGACCGTTCCACCTGAGCACGGGCTGCAACCCCAGCTGCAGAGTCCCGGTAGCGTTGCCTGCTGCCGTCGACAGACTGAGCGGACTGATCTGCAGAGCCTGCTGATCCCCGCTGACCTGCGCCCCAACCATGACCTGCTGCCCGGCGACTCCGGTCAGCTCGCCGTCCAGCCGGGCATCAATTTTCCCCGAGCGCAGGCTGGCGGCAGCAGCCAACTGCTGAAGTACCACCTCGCCGGTGTCGACCGGGTAAAGCGATTGCCAGGGAAACCGGTCCAGCGCCAGCTTGACGTCTGCCTCAAGTTCATCGCGCCAGTTCGCTGTGCCGCTGAGGGAGAGTTGACGGGCCGGCTCGTCGGCAACCGCCAGCACCAGCGCCAGTTGATCGATACCGACGGTTGTCGCCAGTGCGCTCAGGGTCAGGTCAACCTCGCCGTTCGCGGCGGGCAAGCGGGCATCGGCCTGCAGCGCGTAACCGTTTTCCAGGCTGCCCTCCAGCTCAAGCGTGAGCCCCTGAAGCGTCAGCGTCTCCGGAAAGCTGCGCAGCGGCAGGAAGTCCTCGCCACGCCAGTGCAAGCGGACCGGATAACCTGCCTCAAACAGGTTTGCCTCGAGATTCAACTGACCCGCGAGATAGCCACGGCTATCGGCCTGCAACTGCAACTCACGCAGATCGCCGCCCGCCCTGAGCCGCATACGCCAGTCACGCTCATCGACCGCAGGCAGCGTCAGCTCCGCATTCAGCTCAAGCGGCCAGTCATCCTGCATCCGCACATACCCGTCCAGTCGCCAGCGCAGATCCGGCCCTTGACCGCTGAACGTCTGCACGACCAATTTGTCATCGCGTGCAAAGGCAACCAGGTCGAGATCCCGCAACAAGGCCGTCTCGCCATCCAGCGACAGGGTGCCCAGATGGAGCCGACCGACCTCCAGCGCGACAGGCAGCTGCACCTCGGGCAGGGTCAGAACGGACGCCCCCTCGGTCGCTTCACTGGCACGGGTTATGATGCTGACCTTGTCTGCAGACAGACTATCAATACACAGCGTCGCACCGAACAGGCAGGAGGGGCTCCATTGCATTGCCAGCCGATCAATGCCGATGTCGAGGCTATCGTCCTGCCAGCGCACGCTGCCGAACGACCAGCCACGCCAGAGGTTGCCCTGCTCGAAGGCCAGTGACAACTGTGGCAGCTGGTTGTCTGCCTGCTCGAACAGCCAGCGGTTTACCGAGTCACTGGCCAGCAGCAGGCCCAGCAGCAACGGCAGCGCCAGCAGGATAACCAGCCCACGCAGCAAGGCCTTAAGCAGAAAGCGCATCACAACTCAGGCCCCATCGAAAAGTGAATCTTGAAACCCACGTCCGGGTCCGACAGTGAGCGTGCCAGATCGAAGCGGATGGGACCGATGGGCGACGCCCAGCGGATGCCGACACCCACGCTGGTTTTCAGCGGGTCTGTCAGTGAATCGACCGCGTTGCCGTGGTCGACAAAGGTTGCCGCGCGCCAATTGCGGATGAACTCATACTGGTACTCGGCGCTGGAGGCCATCAGATAGCGCGCACCAATGGTTTCACCGGTGCTGTCGACCGGCGACAGGCTCTGGTAGTCATAGCCGCGAATGCTCTGGTCACCGCCGGCAAAAAATCTCAGTGACGGCGGGATACTGGCAAAGTCGTTGGTAGCAACAGCCCCAAGCGCGATCCGGCCCAGAAAGCGATGCCGCTCAAACACCGTATGGAGCCCCTTGAGCTGGCCCATGACACGGGCGAAGTCCACGGTCGACAGCACCCCCTCCTTGGCCCCCTGAACATCCAGTAACATGCTGTAGCCGCTCTGCGGGTCCATCCCGCCGGTGGAGTGCGTGCGCTGCAGCACCAGACTGGGAATCAGCATGGTGGCGGTTCCGCTGTCATCACCTAGCGAGAAGACCTCCTGCTGCAAGCGCAGGCCGACACTGCGCTGCCAGCCGCTTTCAAGACGCTTGTTGACCTCGGCACCGAGCGCAAAGCTGTGGGTCTGAACGTCGTCAATATCTTCCTTCTGCCAGCCGACGAAATAGCGCAGCTGGTGGGTGATCGGGTCATCCAGCGGCACCTGGTAGAAGGCACTGAGCTCCTGACGCGGCAGCGACAGCTCCATGCTGGCCCCGCGACTGTGGCCCTGCGGGTTGATCCAGTGCTGGTCCCAGGTCATTCGCGCCCGGGCGCCGACATCCGTGGAATAACCGCCACCAAAGCCGAGCGAGTTGGGATCACGCTCGGTGATTTCCACCTCGACCGGTACCTGCTCGCCAACCGCCCGGTCGGCCGGGGCGGTCACCAGCACGCCCCTGAAGTAACCGCTGGAGAGCAAATCCTGATTCAGCTTGCCGACCAGATCCGCGTCATAAGGTGCGCCGGCCTCGAAGGGCACCATGCGCGTCAGCAGGTCGTCACTGAACTGGGTTTCGGAAAAGTGAACAGGCCCGAAGCTGTAACGCGGGCCAGTGTCGTAACGGATATCGACGTCTGCCTTGCCCTGCTCTGGGTCGACGCGAAGCTCGCGCTTGAGGTACTGCCCCTTGAAGTAACCGTAGCGCAGTGCACGATTGCTTATGCGTGTCTTGAGTGTTTCGTATTGCCCATGATTGAGCACCTGCCCTTCGCGCAGCAGATCACTGACACCCAGCGCAAAGGCCGGCGTTGAAGCACCAGCGCCGAGTACCTGAACATCCACCCGGTCCAGCCGCACCGGCTCGCCCGATTCGACGCGCACATTCAGCACGGGGTCGTCTTCGGGGCCGCTGATAGTCAACTCGTTACGGGTCTGATAGTAGCCCAGCGCCTGGGCTGCGAGTGTTGCCTGCTGATCGAGATAACGTAACTGGCGCGCCATTTCGGCATGGCTGTCGGCTTCAACCGGACCGATATAGGCTTCGATATTTTCACGCAGGGCCCTTTTTGCAGGCTCGACTGTGACCTTGACCCCGGCCTGCGCTGCAGACACGGCAAAGACAAGAGACAACAGTGAAAAGGCGCGACGCATGAGCTCCATCCCGGCAGGTTTTCGCAACCCGAATGCTAACATGCCAGGCCTATTGGCGGGTCCCAAATCCGCTCTGTTTAGGCTACCCTAGCGGCCACTGACTGCTCTGAAACCGAGCAGCCGATTACCGACTTGCCAGGACACGCCCATGAAGATCGTCTCGTTCAACATCAATGGCCTGCGGGCTCGACCGCACCAATTGCAGGAACTGGTGAGCCGCCACAACCCGGATGTCATCGGGCTGCAGGAAACCAAGGTTGACGATCCGCAGTTTCCGCTGGCCGATGTCGAAGCGCTGGGTTACCACGTTGCCTTTCACGGCCAGAAGGGTCACTACGGTGTTGCCCTGCTGACCCGCCAGAAACCGCTGTGGGTGCGCAAGGGGTTTCCAACTGATCAAGATGATGCCCAGCGCCGGATGATCAGCGCCGCCATCCCCTGCGCCGATGGCGAGCCACTGATTGTGCTCAATGGCTACTTCCCGCAAGGGGAAAGCCGCGATCATCCAGTCAAGTTTCCGGCCAAGGAGAAGTTCTACGCCGATCTGCAGAGCCACCTGGAGGGCGAGTTCACGCCGGATCAACGCATTGCCATCATCGGCGACATGAACATTTCCGATACCGACGCCGATATCGGCATTGGCCCGGACAACGCCAAGCGTTGGCTGCGTACCGGCAAATGCAGCTTCCTGCCGGAAGAGCGCGACTGGATGGCGCGCCTCAAGGGCTGGGGGCTGATCGACACCTTCCGCCACCTGAATCCCGAGTCGGATCGCTACAGCTGGTTCGACTATCGCAGCCGCGGCTTTGAAGACACGCCCAAGCGCGGCTTGCGCATTGATATGGTGCTGGCAAGCCGGGCGCTGGCCGAGCACTGCGTGGAAAGCGACATCGACTACGACATACGCGGCATGGAAAAACCCTCCGACCACGCACCAATCTGGGCCCGCTTCAGCGTCTGATCGAGACAAAAAAAGACCGGCACATGCCGGTCTTTTTCATAGCGGATGCCTTCAGGCGACTTCCGCCTCCGGCACCTCGATTTCCAGCTCGCCGTCGCGCAGCGTGACATGCACCGTACCGCCCTGCTCGGCCAGTTCGCCAAACAGAATCTGCTCGGCCAGCGGACGCTTGATCTTGTCCTGAATCAAACGTGCCATCGGCCGCGCGCCCATCAGCGGGTCATAGCCATGCTCGGCCAGCCAGTTGCGGGCATCTTCGTCCACATCCAGCAGTACGTGCTTGTCTTCCAGCTGGGCCTGCAGTTCGGTGAGGAACTTGTCGACCACGAACTTGATACTTTCGTGGGTCAGGCGGCCAAACTGGATGATGGCATCCAGACGGTTACGAAACTCCGGTGTAAAGGCTTTCTTGATGATCTCCATGCCATCGGTGCTGTGATCCTGCTTGGTAAAGCCGATCGAGGCGCGCGACATGGTTTCGGCACCGGCGTTGGTGGTCATCACGATGATCACATTGCGGAAATCCGCCTTGCGCCCGTTGTTGTCGGTCAAGGTGCCGTGGTCCATCACCTGCAAAAGCAGGTTGAAGACTTCAGGATGCGCCTTCTCGATTTCATCAAGCAGCAATACGCAATGCGGGCTCTTGGTAACCGCTTCGGTCAGCAGACCGCCCTGATCGAAACCGACGTAGCCCGGCGGCGCACCGATCAGACGGGAGACGGTATGCCGCTCCATGTACTCTGACATGTCAAAGCGCAGCAGTTCTACTCCAAGGCTCTTGGCCAACTGACGGGTCACCTCGGTCTTGCCCACCCCGGTTGGACCGGCAAACAGGAAGGAACCAATCGGTTTATCCGCCGACTTCAGCCCTGCCCGCGATAGCTTGATCGCGGTCGCCAGAGCATCGATAGCGCTGTCCTGACCGAATACCACCAGCTTGAGGTCGCGCTCCAGATTCTTCAGCAGTTCCTTGTCATTGGAGGACACGTGCTTGGGCGGAATCCTCGCGATCTTGGCAACAATCGCCTCGACCTCGGCAACGTCGATGAACTCCGGACGATTTTCCGGCAGCTGCAGGCGCTGATAGGCGCCAGCCTCGTCGATAACGTCAATCGCCTTGTCCGGCATGTGGCGGTCATTGATATAGCGACTGGCTAATTCAGCTGCCGCTTTCAACGCCTCATCGGTATAGCGAATACCGTGGTGCTCCTCGAAGCGGCTCTTGAGCCCCTTGAGAATCTGAATGGTGTCAGTGACCGACGGCTCGACCACGTCAACTTTCTGGAAGCGGCGCGCCAGCGCACGATCCTTCTCGAAAATGCCGCGAAATTCCTGGAACGTGGTCGACCCGATGCAGCGAATCTCACCGGACGACAGCAGCGGCTTGAGCAGGTTTGAGGCATCCATCACGCCACCTGAAGCGGCGCCAGCACCGATGATGGTGTGGATTTCATCAATAAACAAAATCGCATGCGGGCGTTTTTTCAGCGCTTTGAGCAGCGCCTTAAAACGCTTCTCAAAGTCACCGCGATATTTGGTACCGGCCAACAGCGCCCCCAGGTCCAGCGAGTAGACCACTGCTTCGGAAAGCGTATCCGGCACTTCGCCGTCAACGATACGCTTGGCGAGCCCTTCAGCGATCGCCGTTTTGCCAACACCTGCCTCACCAACCAGCAGCGGGTTATTCTTGCGGCGACGCATGAGAATCTGCGCAACGCGCTCGACTTCCGAGGCACGCCCAACCAGCGGATCGATCCGGCCCTTGCGCGCCATCTCATTCAGATTGCTGGCGTAGGCCTCCAGCGGATTGCTGGCGGTAGCGCCCTCTGCAGTTTCTTCATCCATGGACTCCTGCTCGTCACCGAGCTGCTCGGCATCACTCTGAACCTTGGAAATGCCGTGCGAGATGAAGTTGACGATGTCGATACGCGCAATCTGCTGCTGCTTGAGGAAAAACACAGCCTGACTTTCCTGCTCGCTGAAAATCGCGACCAGAACATTTGCTCCGCTCACCTCGCCCTTGCCGGAGCTCTGTACGTGGAATACCGCGCGCTGCAGCACGCGCTGAAAGCCCAGCGTTGGCTGGGTCTCACGCTCCTGATCCTGCTTCGGGATCAGCGGCGTGGTGGAGTCAATAAATTCGGTTAGCTCTCGCCGCAGGCGTTCCAGATCCGCACCACAGGCGTTGAGCACTTCGATCGCGGCCTGGTTGTCCAGCAGCGCCAGCAACAGGTGTTCAACGGTCATGAATTCATGCCGCTTGTTGCGCGCATCCTTGAACGCCAGGTTCAGGGTGATCTCGAGATCTCTATTGAGCATGTTGCCACCTCGTATGCGATGCTATTCGCCTTGTTACGCTTCCCGTTCAATCTGACACATCAACGGGTGCTGGCATTCCCTCGCGTAGTCGTTGACGTCCGCGGCCTTGGTTTCGGCTATATCCCGGGTATAGATGCCGCAGACCGCTCTACCTTCAGTATGCACCTTGAGCATGATCTGTGTGGCACTTTCCCGGTTATGGGCAAAGAAACGCTCCAGAACCTCCACAACAAAATCCATCGGTGTGTAGTCATCGTTCAGCATGATGACCTTATAGCGGGACGGGGGCTTGAGCTGAGGCTTGCTGGTCTCGACCGCCAGGCCGTGATCATCCTCATGTTCGGGCTCACCCGACCCGTGATTTAAGGTTAGTTGAAAATCTGTCATTGAAAACATTTGCCGTATCACCGCTGGAAGCCAGAAAAGATGCCGCTCATCGCAAAACTGCGTACTGGTACACAGCTTACTTTGGGGGCTGCTTGACTTGCCCCGATTCGATGTTAAAAGTGTAATAGTGCTTGACTGACCAGTCACCATTTACATCCCGAACACCCAGTTGGTCAGCAAGAACCACACCACTCACATGATGTGACAAGCTATCAGAGGGACGTAGTATGGAGAACGGTAAGGTCAAATGGTTCAACAATGCCAAGGGCTACGGATTTATCGTAGCGAACGGGCGGGACGAAGACCTCTTTGCGCACTATTCCGCCATCCACATGGACGGCTACAAAACGCTCAAGGCCGGTCAGCCGGTTCAGTTTGACATTATCCAGGGCCCCAAGGGCTTGCACGCCATCAACATCCAGTCCACCGTTGAGCAACCTAGCAAGAAACAGGTGGAAAATGAAGGCGCAACGAGCCTCATGCATGACTGAGTGACCATTCAGATCACGCAAACAACAAAGCCGGCTTTCGCCGGCTTTGTTGTTTTCAGCCAATGCGGATCGCTCAACACGACCCGCATCTTTGCGCTTACATGGCGCCGATGACGTCGTCACCAAACTCGGAGCACTTGCGCAGCTTCGCACCGTCCATCAGACGCTCGAAATCGTAAGTCACTGTCTTGTTGGCGATGGCACCGTTAACGCCCTTGATGATCAGGTCGGCCGCTTCAACCCAGCCCATGTGGCGGAGCATCATTTCAGCAGACAGGATCACCGAACCCGGGTTGACCTTGTCCTGACCAGCGTACTTCGGCGCAGTACCGTGGGTCGCTTCGAACATGGCAACGGAGTCGGACAGGTTGGCACCCGGAGCAATACCGATACCGCCTACTTCAGCGGCCAGCGCGTCGGACAGGTAGTCACCGTTCAGGTTCAGGGTAGCGATAACGTCGTACTCGGCCGGACGCAGCAGGATCTGCTGCAGCATGGCGTCAGCGATGACGTCCTTGACTACGATGTTCTTACCGGTGTTCGGGTTCTTGAACTGCATCCACGGACCGCCGTCCAGCAGCTCGGCACCGAATTCATCGCGAGCAACTTCGTAACCCCAGTCCTTGAAGGCACCTTCGGTGAACTTCATGATGTTGCCCTTGTGAACCAGGGTCAGGGAGTCACGGTCGTTGTCGACGGTGTATTGCAGAGCCTGGCGAACCAGACGCTTGGTGCCTGCTTCGGAAACCGGCTTGATACCGATACCGCACATGTCGGTGAAGCGGATCTTCTTGACGCCCATTTCTTCGGTCAGGAACTTGATGATCTTTTCAGCTTCCGGGCTGCCGGCTTTCCACTCGACACCCGCGTAGATGTCTTCGGAGTTCTCGCGGAAGATGACCATGTCAACATCACCCGGCTTCTTGACCGGGCTCGGCACACCTTCGAACCAGCGAACAGGACGCTGGCAGACATAGAGGTCGAGTTCCTGACGCAGGGCAACGTTCAGGGAGCGGATACCACCGCCTACCGGAGTAGTCAGCGGGCCTTTGATGGAAACAACATACTCTTTGATGGCGTCCAGCGTTTCAGCCGGCAGCCAGGTGTCCTGATCATAGACTTGAGTGGCTTTCTCGCCCGCATAGACTTCCATCCAGGAAATCTTGCGCTTGCCGGCGTACGCTTTTTCAACAGCAGCGTCGACGACCTTGATCATGACAGGGGAAATATCGAAACCGATGCCGTCACCCTCGATGAAGGGGATGATCGGGTTGTCGGGTACGTTCAGGGAAAGGTCGGCGTTAACGGTAATTTTGTCGCCGCTGGCCGGCACCTTGATCTTTTGGTATCCCATCTTTGACTCCGTTTATGTTGTCGTTGCCACAGGCGATGCCGGCAGGCGGGTAACCCCCAACATCCCATGAATACGGATTTTCAGCCGCGCTATTGTTGTAGTTTTCCTACAGAATGTCACGCACTTTTGTCTACAATCTCGTGACCTGCCGCCCTCCACCGCCATTTGAGCTATCAATGAGGGATGATCAGTCGACAATATGTAGTAACACTACAACCACACTACAAAACACGACCACTCAGAATCCTAGCCGTTTTCCTCCGCTTTACCAAAGCCGGCAGCGGAGGTTCACCGAATCGGTGGTTTGCGCTACCCTATCGCACCTGCCGAGGAGCCGCGATGCGATTTCTACCCCACGTCACCGTCGCCACCATTATCGAACATCAGTCGCGTTTTTTGATGGTCGAGGAAAAGCGCGATGGGCGTATTGTCCTGAATCAACCCGCTGGCCACCTTGAGGCCGACGAAACCCTGCTCCAGGCCGCCCTGAGGGAAACCCTGGAAGAAACGGGCTGGCACGTCGAGCTTACCACTGTCGTCGGCATCTATCTGTTCCAGGCGGCCAACGGCGAGACCTATCAGCGCGTTTGTTTCAGTGCCAAGCCTATCAGTCATGACGCCGGACGAACGCTGGACGAAGGTATTATTCGCGCGCGCTGGATGTCGCTCGACGAACTTGTCGACAATACTGAACATCTGCGCAGCCATCTGGTTCTGGGCTGCGTGCAGGATTATCTGAATAAACCGCACTATTCACTGGATTTGATTCGCTGACATGTCTACCCAGCCAAACACGCCCAACTCCGAAACTCGCGTCATCGTCGGCATGTCCGGCGGTGTCGACTCGTCCGTTTCAGCCGCACTGCTGCTGGAACAGGGCTATCAGGTCGAAGGCCTGTTCATGAAAAACTGGGACGAAGACGACGGCACCGAGTACTGCACTGCGATGGAAGACCTGGCAGACGCCCAGGCTGTAAGCGACAAACTGGGCATCAAGCTGCATACCGCCAACTTTGCCGCAGAGTACTGGGATAACGTCTTCGAGCACTTCCTGGAAGAATACAAGGCCGGCCGCACTCCCAACCCGGACATCCTCTGCAACCGCGAGATCAAGTTCAAGGCGTTTCTGGACTATGCCCTGTCGCTGGGCGCCGACCTGATCGCAACCGGTCATTACGTACGCCGTGCAGAGCGCGATGGTCAGACCGTTCTGCTGCGCGGGATCGACAACAACAAGGACCAAAGCTACTTCCTGCATGCCGTCGGTGCCGAGCAGATTGCCCGCACCCTGTTCCCGGTTGGCGAACTGGAAAAGCCCGAAGTGCGTCGCATCGCCGAACGCTACGAGCTGGCCACCGCCCGCAAGAAAGACTCGACGGGCATCTGCTTTATCGGCGAGCGCCGCTTCAGCGACTTCCTCAAGCAATATCTGCCAGCGCAGCCGGGCGATATCGAAACCACCGACGGCACCGTGATCGGTCGGCATCACGGGTTGATGTACCACACCATCGGCCAGCGTCAGGGACTGGGCATTGGCGGCCTTCAGGGTGCCAGTGATGAACCCTGGTACGTGCTGCGCAAGGATCTGACCAACAACGTGCTGATTGTCGGCCAGGGCAACAACCACCCATGGCTGTTCTCCGACGCCCTCACCTGCTCCTCAATCTACTGGGTAAACCCGATCGAGATCACCGAACCTCTGCGCCTGACTGCCAAGGTCCGCTACCGGCAGGCCGACCAGGCCTGCACGCTGGAGAAGACCCAAGACGGCTATCTGGTTCGCTTTGACGAACCACAACGCGCGGTAACGCCCGGCCAGTCGCTGGTCTTGTACAGCGGCGACATCTGCCTGGGTGGTGGCGTGATCGAGACCGCCATTGCCAGCGGAGAAGCACCGTGAGCCGCGCCACCGATCAGGTCATTGCGTTAGGCGCCACCTTTGAGGCCGGCATTCAGGTCGACCGCCTGGCGCGCAGCGGAAAGCTGGCTGAGGGCCCGGGCTCCTGCCTGGTAGCCAGCATCCTCAAGCGCTCACCGGATAACGTCATTGATGTCTACGGCGGCAGCCCGCACCAGATTCGCAGCGGCCTGCAAGCACTGGAGGCCATGCTCGAGCGCGATACCGGAGCCCTCCAGCGCGATGCCCTGCGCTACGTCATGAACCTGCTCTCCCTTGAGCGTCAGCTGGCCAAGCGCGAGGACATGTTGCAGGTACTCGGCCAGCGTATTGCCCAGGCCGAAAACCAGGTCGAGCACTTTGGCCTGCTGCACGACAACGTCATGGCGTCGCTCGGAAGCACCTACCAGGACACCATCAGCACGCTGCGCCTGCGCATTCAGGTCCATGGTGACATGCGTTTTTTGCAGCAGCCGGAGGTCGCCAACCGGGTGCGCACGCTGCTGCTGGCCGGCATTCGCTCTGCGACGCTCTGGCGCCAGGTTGGCGGTCATCGCTGGCAGTTGCTGTTTCAACGCAAGAAGCTGCTGGACGCCACTCGCGCGGTGCTGCGTGGTTGAACTGGTCCGCCAGGACCAGCCCCGCGCCGGCGCCATGCTGCTGGCGCTGTCGGCTCTGCTGTTCGCCTGCATGGGGGTGCTGATCCGCGAAGTGTCAGAGGGCGTCAATAACGAAACCGTCGTCTTCGCCCGCAACCTGATCGGCGTACTGTTCTTCATCCCCATCATTCTGGTGCGCGGCTTTGGCCCTTTTCGTACCAGCCGCCTTGGTAACCACTTCCTGCGTACCTTCTATGGCCTGGGGGCGATGTACTGCTTCTTCTACGCCATTGCCCATCTGCCGCTGGCCGATGCCATGGTGTTCACCTACGCAGCACCGGTCTTTACTCCCGTACTGGCCTGGTGGTGGCTGAAGGAAAGCCTGACCGGGCGCATGCTGCTGGCGGTGTCCATCGGCTTCGTTGGCGTTATCCTGGTCGCCAAGCCCAGCGGCGCGCTGTTTGACCCCAAGGCCCTCGCCGGCGTCGCCGCCAGCCTGCTTGCGGCCTGCGCATTCGTCTCCATCAGGGCGATGAGCAACAGTGAACCTGCGACCCGTATCGTGTTTTATTTTTCGACGTTTTCGGCGCTGCTGTCCGCCATCCCGATGACCTGGGCCTGGCAACCGCTGACGCTGAAACAAGTCGGCCTGCTGATTGCTGTCGGGCTGGTTGCGACCGTCAGCCAGTTGGTGATGTCCAAGGCCTACGCCCTCGCTCCGCCCGGCAAAATCGGGCCATTGAGCTACCTGGCTATCGTGTTTTCCGGTCTGTTTGCCTGGGCACTGTGGGGTGAGGTGCCGGGCTGGTCATCATGGGCCGGTGCCGGCCTGATCTTCGCCGCCAGCCTGATCAGCGTGTATCTGCCCTCCAAGTCGGGCAAAACCCGCCCGGCTGGTGTATGATTTGGCCCTTTTCCGCCAGCAGCTCGACGAGAGAACTATGCAACTTTCTTCCCTGACCGCCGTATCCCCGGTTGATGGCCGCTATGGCAGCAAGACCGCCAGCCTGCGTTCTATTTTCAGCGAATATGGTCTGATTCGCTTCCGTGTACAGGTCGAAGTGCGCTGGCTGCAGTGCCTCGCCGCTCACCCGGGCATCAGCGAAGTCGCGCCCTTCTCCGCCGAAGCCAATGCGATCCTGAATCGCCTGGCTGAAGACTTCGACATGGCCCACGCCGAACGCGTCAAGGAGTTTGAGCGCACCACCAACCACGACGTGAAAGCCGTTGAGTACCTGCTCAAGGAGCAGGCCAAGCAGCTTCCGGAGCTGGAAAAAGTCAGCGAATTCATTCACTTCGCCTGCACTTCTGAGGACATCAACAACCTGTCCCACGCACTGATGCTGCGTGCCGGCCGCGATGAAGTGCTGCTGCCGCTGATGCGCCAGATTGCCGCCGCCATTCGCGCCCTGGCCATTGAGCATGCCGCCGTACCGATGCTGTCGCGCACCCACGGCCAGCCTGCCTCCCCGACCACGCTCGGCAAGGAACTGGCCAACGTGGTTTACCGTCTGGAGCGCCAGATCGCCCAAATCGAGAGCATCCCGCTGCTGGGCAAGATCAATGGTGCCGTCGGCAACTACAACGCTCATCTGTCGGCTTACCCCGAGCTGGACTGGGAAGCCAACGCCAAGCAATTCATCGAGCAGACGCTGGGCCTGCAGTTCAACCCCTATACCACCCAGATCGAGCCGCACGATTACATCGCCGAGCTGTTCGACGCGGTCGTTCGCTTCAACACCATCCTGATCGACTTCGACCGCGACATCTGGGGCTACATCTCGCTGGGCTACTTCAAGCAGAAGACCGTTGCCGGCGAAATCGGCTCCTCGACCATGCCGCACAAGGTCAACCCGATCGACTTCGAAAACTCCGAAGGCAACCTGGGCATCGCCAACGCCATCATGCAGCATCTGGCAAGCAAACTGCCGATCTCCCGCTGGCAGCGCGACCTGACCGACTCGACCGTACTGCGTAACCTGGGCGTCGGCTTTGCCCACAGCGTCATCGCCTATGAATCGTCACTCAAGGGCATCGGCAAGCTGGAGCTGAACGAGGCCCGCATGGCTGAGGATCTGAACAACTGCTGGGAAGTCCTGGCCGAGCCGATTCAGACCGTCATGCGCCGTTTCGGCGTTGAAAACGCCTATGAAAAACTCAAGGACCTGACCCGCGGCAAAGGCATTACCCCCGACGCCCTGCTAGCCTTCGTTGATAGCCTGGAGATTCCGGAGCAAGCCAAGGTCGAGCTCAAGGCGATGACCCCGGCCAGCTACATCGGCAATGCCGTGGCACAAGCAAAACGCATCTGATCTGCCAGCCCCGTGGGGGCCGGCAAACCTTCCCCAGCGCCCGGATTGACCGGGCGTTGTCTATTCTGGAGCCAGAATGATGACAACTGAATTCGACTCGCTGTTTGGCGACATTGGCGTAGAACGCTTCCTCGCCGAGTATTGGCAACGCAAACCGCTGCTGATCCGCCAGGCCTTCCCCAACTTTGAAAGCCCCATTGAGCCAAACGAACTTGCTGGCCTGTCGCTGGAAGAGGAAGTTGAGTCCAGGCTGATCATCAAGGACGGTGCTCACCCGTGGGAACTGCAGCGCGGCCCCTTCCCTGATGACACCTACTCCAGGCTGCCTGAACGGGATTGGACACTACTGGTCCAGGCCGTGGATCAGTTCGTTCCGGAGGTCGCGGACCTGCTCGACCGGTTCCGCTTCCTGCCGACCTGGCGGATTGACGACATCATGATCAGCTACGCCGCACCCGGCGGTGGCGTGGGCCCGCACTACGACAACTACGATGTGTTCCTGCTGCAAGGGTACGGCAAGCGCCGCTGGCGGGTTGGTCAGCACTGCACCGTCGACAGTCCGCTGCTCGACCACCCGGATCTGCGCATCCTCGCCGACTTCGACTGCCAGGACGAGTGGGTGCTGGAACCCGGTGACATGCTCTATATTCCCCCGGGGGTTGCCCACGATGGCATCGCCGAAACCGGCTGCATGACTATCTCCGTCGGCTTCCGCGCCCCGAGCCATCAGGAAGTGCTGGTGCACTTCACGGATTATCTTGCCCACCTGCTCAGTGACGACGAGCGCTACACCGATGCTGGTATCAGCCAGCCCCAGGACCCGGCCGCCATCGATCAGGCAGCGATCGACCGCTTGCAACAAAGCGTACTGGAACTGGTCTCAGATAAAGAGGCACTGGCAACCTGGTTCGGTCGACACATGACCGAAGCAAAGTATCCGGAGCTGGCCCAGGCCTATGCTGGAGAGCCGGAACCATTGATGGACGCGCTCAATGACGGCATTGGCCTGTGCACCAACCCGGCAGTCCGCCTGGCTTACTGGCAGGCCAACGATGGCAGCCTGCGACTGTTTGCCAACGGCGAACACTGCGTCGTTGGCAGCTCGCTGCTTCCGCTGGTTCAGCTAATCTGTAATCAGCGTTCACTGCCGGCCGAGTTACTGCTCGGCTGGACCAGCGAGGAAGACGCCCAGGAGCTGCTTGAACAGCTGGTGGAGAAAGGCTTTTTGCTAATGGAGAGGCAGGATGAGTGATGTCGTCGTGACAACCGTTGACTGGCAGGCAGGCAAGGCCCTGCGCGACATTCGTCAACGGGTATTCATCGATGAGCAACAGGTCCCGGAAGACCTGGAGTGGGACGCGCAGGATGAAGGCGCAACCCACTTCCTGCTGCTGCGTGCCGGCCACCCGGTCGGCACCGGCAGACTGCTGAAGGACGGCCATATTGGCCGTATCGCCATTTTGCCGCAACACCGGGGCCTTGGCCTCGGCGAGCGCCTGATGCGGGCCATCATGGCGCACGCCATCGACAAGGGCATGCACACGCTGCTCCTGTCAGCGCAAACCCACGCCGTTCCCTTTTATCAGCGCCTGGGCTTTGAAGTCTGCTCGGACATCTATCTTGATGCCGGCATCGAACATCAGGACATGCGCTGGAGCGATGACACACAGAAATCCGACCACCTGCCCCACATCGAGTTTGTGTCGCCGGGTCGCTTCACCATCCACAATCCAGACGAAGAGCCCCCAGCGAAACCGGACTACAGCGATCCGGATATGATCCCGATCACCGAGCAGAACGCGCAGGAGCAACTGATCGAACTGCTTGACGGCTGCCTGCAGAGCGTGCGCATCTTCGCTCCCGAGCAGGCGCTGTGGCTGTTCAACCGCAAGGCCATACTGCAGGCCTGCGGGCGTCTGATTGCCCGCAATCCCAAGGCACGCATTCAGGTCTTGCTGCAGGAAGTCAGTAACGACTTCCTCAGCGGTCATACCCTGCTGGGCCTTGCCCGTCGCTTCCCGAGCCTCTGCCAGGTACGCAAGCAGCATCCTGACCTGCCCAGACAAAGCTATGCGCAGGCCATGATTGACCAACAGGGGTTTCTGATGCTGCCCGTAGCACGCCAGCGCGAGGGCTTTGTCCGCCAGACTTCGCGGGATCAGGTCAAGCGCTGGAGCGATACCTTTGATGAGCGCTGGAACAGCAGCCAGACCGATCCGGCCATCAGGAGTTTTCTGCTATGAAACATCGCATCCTGGCAACCTTGCTCTGCCTGCTTTGTCTGGCAGCCAGCCCGCTGCAGGCGGCCCCCACGACCGAGATCGTTCCGCTGGGATACAACCTTGCGGAAAACCTCATCCCTGCCCTGCAGCCGATGCTGCAATCCAATGAGCGCGTTTCGGCCTACGGCAACCAGCTCCTGATAAGAGCCGAGCCAAATCGCATCAGCGAGATCAAAGCGCTGATCGCCCAGCTGGACAAGCAACCCTCCCGCCTGCTGATCAGCGTTGCCAGCAGCGGCAGCAGCAGTGGCAGCCAGCGCGGTTACCGCGTCGACGGCAGTGCAGATACCGGACCGGTCGAGATCATTGTCGGCCAGCCGGATGGCAACGGTAATACCGCCCGTATCATCAACCGTCGCACCACAGGCGCTAACGACGGTGTACGCCAGATCACCGCCAATGAAGGCTACCCGGTTCTGATTCAGGGCGGCCAGAGCGTACCGATCACAACCACGACCACCAACGTCTACGGCCAGCTTGTTCAACAGACCCAGTACCGCGACGTGACGCAGGGCTTCTATGCCACCGTTCGCCTCAGCGGCGACCTCGCGACCATCACCATCAGCGCCAACAATAATCGGCTCAATCCGCAGCACAGCGGCGTAATAGACGTGCAGCAAGCCGATACCGTAGTCACCGCTCGGCTGGGAGAGTGGGTATCCATTGGCGGAATCGACGAGTCGAACGGTGGCAATGACAGTGACCTCGGCCGCCGGATCAGCACCCAGCGAGTGGAGAGCGGAACGCTGCGCCTGAAAGTAGACCGACTTGACTGATGCGTCACGCCCTGAACCTTGTAGTGCCGATTAAAAATCACTACAAACGGCATTGACTTATCAGGTTCGAAGTCCCATCATTGCGTCGCTCCCGCTAGCCAGAGACCTCAAGGTCTCCGCTTCGCACCCATACCAACGGTTCGATGCGTGTCTTTACAGCCCACAAGGCCGAATGACGAGGTGGCGACTGGAACCAAGTTGTCCTGAGGGACGGGGAAGCAATTAAAGCTGAACAGTTTACGCCAGCAGGCAAACGCCATTATCGATGGCTTAGCGCTCGCAAGACTGTCACCTCCTCTCCTCTTGGCACCATGCCAGTCTCCTCCTTTTCATACTGTCCTTTGAGCGTAACCGCAGCAGCGGAGCATTGGGTCGACAAATCGTGCTGAACCTAACGAAAACTTTGAAGGATTGACCATGTCAGCTTATCAAAACGACATCAAAGCAGCTGCCGAGCTGAAAGAAAAAGCAGGTAGTGGCTGGAGCGCTATCAACCCTGAGTCCGTCGCTCGCATGCGCGCGCAGAACCGTTTCAAGACCGGTCTGGACGTCGCCAAGTACACCGCGGCCATCATGCGCAAAGACATGGCTGAGTACGACGCCGACTCTTCTGTCTACACCCAGTCCCTGGGTTGCTGGCACGGCTTCATCGGTCAGCAGAAGCTGATCTCCATCAAGAAGCACCTGAAGACCACCAACAAGCGCTACCTGTACCTGTCCGGCTGGATGGTTGCTGCCCTGCGTTCCGAGTTCGGCCCGCTGCCTGACCAGTCCATGCACGAGAAGACTTCCGTTGCCGCTCTGATCGAAGAGCTGTACACCTTCCTGCGTCAAGCTGATGCCCGTGAACTGGACCTGCTGTTCACCGCTCTGGACGCTGCTCGCGAAGCTGGCGACCAGGCCAAGGCTGCTGAAATCCAGTCCCAGATCGACAACTACGAAACTCACGTAGTGCCGATCATCGCCGACATCGACGCTGGTTTCGGTAACGCCGAAGCGACCTACCTGCTGGCCAAGAAGATGATCGAAGCTGGTGCCTGCTGCATCCAGATCGAAAACCAGGTTTCCGACGAGAAGCAGTGCGGTCACCAGGACGGCAAAGTAACCGTTCCGCACTCCGACTTCCTCGCCAAGATCAACGCTGTTCGCTACGCCTTCCTCGAGCTGGGCGTTGACGACGGTGTCATCGTTGCCCGTACCGACTCCCTGGGCGCCGGCCTGACCAAGCAGATCGCCGTCACCAACGAGCCGGGCGACCTGGGCGACCAGTACAACAGCTTCCTGGACGGTGACTACATCACCAGCGCTGACGACATCCAGAACGGCGACGTTGTAATCAAGTCCAATGGCAAACTGCTCAAGCCCAAGCGTCTGGCTTCCGGCCTGTTCCAGTTCCGCAAGGACACCGGTGTTGACCGCGTTGTTCTGGACTGTATCACCAGCCTGCAAAACGGTGCCGACCTGCTGTGGATCGAAACCGAGAAGCCGCACGTTGGTCAGATCGCCGAAATGGTTAACCGTATCCGCGAAGTCGTACCGAACGCCAAGCTGGTTTACAACAACAGCCCGTCCTTCAACTGGACTCTGAACTTCCGCCAGCAGGTATTCGATGCCATGGTTGAAGAAGGCAAGGACGTTTCTGCATACGACCGCGCCAAGCTGATGAGCGTTGAGTACGATGAGACCGAACTGGCTCAACTGGCTGACGAGAAGATCCGTACCTTCCAGGCCGATGCGTCCCGTGAAGCAGGTATCTTCCACCACCTGATCACCCTGCCGACTTACCACACTGCTGCGCTGTCCACCGACAACCTGGCAAAAGGCTACTTCGACAAGGAAGGCATGCTGGCTTACGTCAAGGGCGTTCAGCGTCAGGAAATCCGTCAGGGTATCGCCTGCGTCAAGCACCAGAACATGGCTGGCTCCGACATCGGCGACAACCATAAAGAGTACTTCGCTGGTGAAGCTGCTCTGAAAGCCGGCGGTAAAGACAACACCATGAACCAGTTCGGCTGATAGGCCACTGATTCAGAGTCGCAAGACTCCGGTGTGAGAAAGGGGCTGCCATGGGCAGCCCCTTTTTTCTATCAAGCAGCAACCCTCTCAGGTAGAATGCGCACCACTTCTGCCCTATGGTTCACGCAACAAGGCTTTATCAGTTATGGCACGTCTGCAACTCGACTTTCCCGAGAACCAGTTTTACTTCACCACGCAGCTCACAGTTCGTATCACCGACATCAACGGCGCCAACCACCTGGCCAATGATTCGATGATCTCGATGATCTCCGAGGCCAGAGCGCGGTTTCTGTATCAGTTCGGTATCGAAGAAGTGAGCGAGAAAGGCGTTGGCATTATCGTTACCGACCTTGCCACCACCTATCTTCGTGAAGCCTTCGCCCGCGACGCACTGATTTTTGAAGTCGGCCTGATGGACCTGAACAAGTACGGCGGCGACATCATCTTTCGCATCAGCAAGGCCAGCAACGGCGAACTCGTTGCACTGGCAAAATCCGGTTTTGTGTTTTTCCATTTTGCGACCGGCAAGGTTCGTCCAATGCCGGAAGATTTCCGTCTGCGCTTCCCCGGCGTCAATTCAATCGAACCGGAAAGCAGCGAAACCTGATATTTCAGACAATAAAAAACCCGGCCGATGGCCGGGTTTTTTGTTCCCTGGAAAGTGAATTACTTCACTTCAACCTGGGCTTCAACTTCAGCTTCAACGCGGCGGTTCATCGAACGACCTTCGTCAGTGCTGTTGTCTGCGATCGGACGGGCTTCACCGTAACCGACAGAGCTGACGCGAGAGCCATCAACACCTTCGCTGATCAGTGCTTCGCGGACCGCATTGGCGCGACGCTCGGACAGGTTCTGGTTGTAGGCATCGCTACCGACGGAGTCAGTGTGACCCTCAACGGTAGTAGTAACCGACGGATAGGTCTTCATGAACTCGGCCAGGCTCTGAATATCCTGACGGTATTCAGGACGGATGGTGTCCTTGTCGAAGTCGAACAGCACATCGAGCTCAACACGAACAGATTGCATCTCGGGAGCCGGAGCAGGAGCCGGAGCCACTACCGGAGCAGGCGCCGGAGCCGGCTCGGCAACCGGTGCGGACTTGGCACCGAAGTTGATACCCAGGCCTACACCTGCCTGCCATTCGGTATTGCCGTGGTCAAAACCGTAAAGCGCATCAACGCCAGCCTTGACGAAGAAGTTTTCGTTCAGGTAGTTCTTGATACCGACACCGGCCATGGCCATGGTAGTGCGATCATCAGTGTTGTCGCTGTCAGCCTTGAGCTCCTGGTGAGCCAGACCGGCAGAGATATAGGGGAGGACATTGCCGGTACCGAAGTGGTAAACCGCTTCGATCTGAGCCAGCTTGCCGTCGACATCTTCATTGGCGACGTCATCGACTTCCAGGTTCCGGTACTTACCCAGACCAGCGTTGAGCAGTACGTTCTCGGTGACGAAATAGCCAATGCTGCCACCCACCAGGGTGCCATCGTTCAGACCATACATGCTGTCGGTGAAGTAACGGTCAGCAAAGGCTTCAACCTCGACCGACCCGGCTTTGCCGGCAGCCATGGCAGAAAAGCTGGACGCAGCAATAGCAGCACCAACAACGAGACCCACAGTGTTTTTCAATTTCATCTTTGAATCCCCATCAAATCCATTAAGACGTTAAGCTTGCGCAAAACTCCGCGACAGTATAACTGAATCCTGCTAACAACTATACAAGCCCTATATAAAAGGACTGTCAATCTGGTTTCGCAGTTTTTCCAGCGCGCGTTTATAACGCATTTTAGTCGCGCTCAATCCCATGTGCATAATGTCTGCAATTTCCTGAAATTCCAGCTCCGCTACAAAGCGCAACACCAGAATTTCCCGGTCAATGGGATTGACGTGGACCAGAAGACTGTTCAGCCCCTTTGAAGCCTGCGGCTGCAGCTCCTGTTCCTGCGCCTCTTCCTGAGGGTCGAGGCTGAGTGCATCAAGCAGGCGGCGCTTGCGTTTCTCTTTACGATACTGCGTTATGCACTCGTTATAAGTAATGCTATATAGCCATGTTTTAAACTTGGCCTTGCCTTCAAACTGCTTCAGTCCGTGCAAAACCTTCAGCATTACTTCCTGACAAACGTCATCCGCGTCCCGCTCGTTACCTAAATACCGAACACAAACATTAAACAAAGTTCGCTGATAGCGCCGCATCAGCTCCTCATAGGCTGTCGTAGTGTGAATAAGCTCACTCTTTGCCCTGAGCACCAGCTCCTCATCATCGAGGTCGGCCGGATTGTAGTGGCGGCGTGGACGGCTGAGACTGACCAAGGTAGTAATGTCTTCCGTATGACTAAAGCGGCGCTCAGCGCCGCACCGGCTCATCAATCAGCAAGCGATTGGCCAGAGAGACAAGCTCGCCATCGTCACTGAGAATCTGCGTCTTGACGGTGCCTATTTCCTCCACCACACCCTCGACGCCAGCGACCTTGATCCGATCACCCGGCTGATAGAGTTCACGCACGTAGATACCCGCAATGATCTGAGCGACCACCTGACGACTGCCCAGCCCGAGTGCCAGAGCGGCCGCACCGCCGAAACAGACCAGCACGATAGCGATCACCAGATTCAGAAGCGCGGTTTCGATCTGCAACTGACCGATCGCCAGTGATACCGTGATGATGACCAGCAGCCCTTGGACAAAGCGACCAAGCCCGGACGCATACTCCATGCCCATGCTTTCGGCCGTGCCGCGCACAACGCCGTTTACCAGATGGGAGAGCAACAGACCACCAAGCAGAATGAGCGCCGCGCCGACAACCTTGGGCAGATAAAGCGTGATGGCGTCCAACGTAGAAGACACCCGCGCAAGACCGAGCGACTCCGATGCCGACACGACAAAGGTCAGCAGAATGAACCAATAGGCTATCTTGCCGGTAAGCGCGGACACCGAACTGTTGATGCCAACCCGGGCAAGCATCTTGTTTACACCGGTGCCGCTCATCAGTCGATCCAGACCGACCTTGGCCAGTCCTTTGCTCAACACCGCGTCGACAACCTTGGCCACGACAAGGCCAAGCAGCACGATAATCAGCGCCGCAATCAGATCGGGAATAAACGAGGCAACCTTGCTCCACAGCGTGGTCATGGCCGCAACGAAGCTTTGACTCCAGACATCGAATTCCATGGCTAAGCTCTCTTGACTACAGGTCGGAAGGGGTTGAGTTGTCAGCTTGGCGACGACTGGGCTTGAGGTTACGCACACCACGCGCGCCTCCCTCGGTCAGCACCCAGCCCCAGCGGGCTACCAGTCCAAGCAGGTCGAATACCGCGCCGTGAATGTGCGCCCGGTGCAGAACCCGATCCAGTCGCTGATCGTCGGAGCGTTCTGCATCGCCGGCGCTTTCGTCGCGCATCATTGCGCGCAGCTGGCTTTCAAGCGAATCGTCGTTGGACATGACTCTATTCTCCTGCAGGGATGAAGCCGTGACGGAAATACGGCCCCCAGATGCAACAAGGGGGAGGTGTTGCCACCCTCCCCCTTGCCCGATACCACCAGGGCCGACGTTACTCGGGCATGGTCAACGCGACAGGCGAGACAATGATGCCGTTGTTATCGGCGTAGACGAACTCACCCGGGCGGAAGGTCACGCCAGCAAAGGTGACGACGACGTTCAGATCGCCGATACCACGCTTGTCGGTCTTCATCGGGTGACTGGCCAGCGCCTGGATTCCAAGCGGCGTTTGCGCCAGTACGTCAACGTCACGCACACAGCCGTACACGATAATGCCTTCCCAGCCGTTCTTGGCCGCTTTCTCGGCCAGCATGTCACCCAGCAGGGCGCGGCGCATGGAACCGCCACCATCAACCACCATCACCTTGCCGGTGCCGTCCTGATCGACCTGCTCCTTGACGATCGAGTTGTCCTCGTGACACTTCACGGTGACGATCTGACCACCGAAGGAATCGTGGCCACCGAAGTTGCTGAACATCGGCTCGACCACGGCCACATCGGGATAGGCATCACACAGATCCGGCGTTACATAGTGCTGCATGGCATTCTCCTTGAACTTGAAGGTACTGATGCTTACTTGTCATTCTCGGCAAGGAAGAACCAGGTGTCCATCACCGAATCCGGGTTCAGAGACACGCTCTCGATACCCTGCTCCATCAGCCAGCGCGCGAGATCCGGATGATCGGACGGACCCTGACCACAAATACCGATGTACTTGTTGGCAGCACGGCAGGCCGAGATAGCGTAGCTCAGCAGCTTTTTGACTGCAGCATTACGCTCATCGAACAGATGCGCAATGATGCCGGAGTCACGGTCCAGACCCAAAGTCAGCTGAGTCAGATCGTTGGACCCAATGGAGAATCCGTCGAAGTGCTCCAGGAACTCGTCGGCCAGCAGCGCGTTGGCAGGCAGCTCACACATCATGATCAGACGCAGACCGTTTTCACCGCGTTTCAGGCCGTTTTCACCCAGCAGTTCCACAACCTGCTTGGCTTCGCCAACGGTACGCACGAACGGAATCATGATCTCGACGTTGGTCAACCCCATTTCGTCGCGTACACGCTTCATTGCACGGCATTCCAGCTCGAAGCAGTCACGGAAGGAATCACTGATGTAACGCGAGGCGCCACGGAAGCCCAGCATCGGGTTTTCTTCTTCCGGCTCGTACAGCTTGCCGCCGATCAGGTTGGCATATTCGTTAGACTTGAAGTCCGACATGCGCACGATGACCTTCTTCGGCCAGAACGCCGCAGCCAGCGTGCTGATGCCTTCAACCAACTTGTCGACGTAGAAATCGACCGGCGAACCGTAACCGGCAACACGCTTCTGCACGCTGTCCTTGACGTCAACCGGCAGGCTGTCGAAGTTCAACAGTGCCTTGGGGTGAACGCCGATCATGCGGTTGATGATGAATTCCAGACGCGCCAGTCCCACGCCCTCGTTGGGCAGGTTGGCGAAGTCGAAGGCGCGGTCGGGGTTGCCGACGTTCATCATGATCTTGAACGGCAGCGGCGGCATCGCATCAACGCTGTTGGTCTTGATGTCGAAGGACAGCTGGCCTGCGTAGATAAGACCGGTATCGCCCTCGGCGCAGGAAACAGTCACTTCCTGACCGTCCTTCAGCTCAGTGGTCGCATTGCCGCAACCGACAACAGCCGGAATACCCAGTTCGCGAGCAATAATCGCCGCGTGGCAGGTACGACCACCACGGTTGGTGACGATCGCGCTAGCGCGCTTCATGATCGGCTCCCAGTCCGGGTCGGTCATATCGGAGACCAGAACGTCACCCGGCTGGACTTTGTCCATCTCGGCAACGTCGTTGACGATGCGCACGCGGCCGGCACCAATGCGCTGACCGATGGCACGACCTTCAACCAGCACAGTGCCCTTCTCTTTCAGCAGGTAACGCTCCATGACGTTGGCGCTGCTGCGGCTCTTAACGGTTTCCGGACGGGCCTGAACGATATAGAGCTTGCCGTCGTCGCCGTCTTTGGCCCACTCGATGTCCATCGGACGACCGTAGTGCTGCTCGATAATGACGGCCTGCTTGGCCAGATTCACCACTTCTTCCTCGGACAGACAGAAGCGGCTGCGCTCAGCCAGATCAACGTCGACAGTCTTGACCGAACGACCGGCCTTGGCTTCGTCGCCGTAGACCATCTTGATCGCTTTGCTGCCCAGATTGCGACGCAGAATCGACGGGCGACCGGCAGCCAGAGTGGGCTTGTGAACATAGAACTCGTCAGGGTTAACCGCACCCTGAACCACGGTTTCGCCCAGACCGTATGCGCCGGTGATAAACACGACGTCACGGAAACCGGATTCGGTATCCAGGGTAAACATCACACCGGCAGTGCCGGTTTCGGAGCGCACCATGCGCTGCACACCCGCTGACAGGGCAACCAGTTTGTGGTCGAAGCCCTGGTGTACGCGGTAGGCGATAGCGCGATCGTTGAACAGGGAGGCAAATACTTCCTTGGCAGCGTGAATGACGTTATCCACACCACGAATGTTCAGGAAGGTTTCCTGCTGACCGGCGAAAGAGGCATCGGGCAGATCTTCGGCCGTAGCGGAGGAACGCACGGCAACGGCCAGATTGGGGTTACCGTCGGACAGTTTGGCAAAGGCTTCGCGAATTGCCTTATCCAGCGCCGGCGGGAAGTCGGCGTCCATAACCCACTGACGAATCTGCGCACCGGTTTCGGCCAGAGCGTTAACGTCATCGACGTCGAGCTTGTCCAGTGCAGCGTGAATGCGATCATTGAGACCACTTTGCTCGAGAAACTCCCGATACGCATCTGCAGTGGTTGCAAAGCCACCGGGAACCGTCACGCCGGCGTTGGCCAGATTGCTGATCATTTCGCCAAGGGAGGCGTTCTTGCCGCCAACGCGCTCGACGTCATTGACACCCAGCTGCTCGAAGGACACTACGTACTCTAACAAGGTGATCTCTCCGTCAATCTATTAATAAGTCTGTGCGGCGGCGGGAGCATACTGGTCTGCCCGCTGCAAATGCGCCACAATGCCGATCTTTGGGGGCTGCTCCGACATATATGCGGGCTACCCGGTAACCGAGACACGACATCTTAAGGCTTCGTGAATGAAACGCACCGCTTTTTTCATTTCTGATGGTACCGGCATCACCGCCGAGACGCTTGGTCAAAGCCTGCTGGCACAGTTCGAGAACATCCAGTTCACCAAGCTGCTGCGCCCGTACGTCGATACCGTGGAAAAAGCGCGTGACATGGTACAACAAATCAATGCTGCTGCCGAGAAAGATGCAGCGCGGCCGATCATTTTCGATACCGTGGTCAACAGCGAGATTCGTCAGGAGCTGGCCAAATCCAATGGCTACATGATCGATATTTTCTCGACCTTCCTGGCGCCGCTGGAACAGGAACTGGGTGACGGCTCGTCCTACTCGGTAGGCAAGACCCACTCGATCCAGCACAACAGCCATTACAAAGACCGTATTGACGCGGTGCACTTCGCCATGGACAACGACGATGGTGCGCGCACACACCACTACGCCCAGGCCGATATCATCCTGGTTGGTGTCTCCCGCTGCGGCAAGACGCCAAGCTGTCTGTACATGGCGTTGCAATACGGTATTCGCGCCGCCAACTACCCCCTGACTGAGGACGACATGGAGCGCCTGCAGCTGCCCAAGGCGCTCAAGCAGAACAAGAGCAAGCTGTTCGGCCTGACCATCGACCCAGACCGTCTGGCCAGCATCCGCAACGAACGCCGCCCCAACAGCCGCTATTCCAGCTACCCGCAGTGCGAATTTGAAGTACGGGAAGTGGAGAACCTGTTCCGCAAGGAGAACATTCCCTTCCTTAACTCAACGCACTACTCGGTAGAAGAGATTTCAGCGAAGATCCTGATGCAGATGGGCATTGAGCGCCGTCTTAAGTAAGGCTTCCAACCTGTTGATCTAATTAGATTAAAAGAAGGCTATCGCGGGCACCGGATGGCCTTTTCTGTTGCTACCGAACGCAAGAGCCAGGCTCTGCCAGCTGCCCAGCCGGATCGCCAGCCAGAGACGGCGCCCCCCTCATTCCAGGGCATTCTGGCGGTAGCCAGCTGCGACAGACATTACCGGGAAGCGTTTGGATATCAGCAGCAACTGAACGATCAATGGTACTGCGGGTCACAATGCATGAAACTTCCGGACACAAGGAACCAACACATGGATCTGATTCGCGTACTGATCGCCATTTTGCTGCCACCGCTGGGCGTGTTTTTGCAGGTGGGTTTCGGTGGCGCCTTTTGGCTTAACATCCTGCTCACCCTGCTCGGTTACATTCCCGGCATCGTTCACGCAGTCTGGATTATCGCCAAACGCTGATTAGCGTCCGCCAGCATCAAGCACGGCCTCGTTCGCGGCTGCCAGCCAGCCGCGAATCGAGAAGTCATAGCTCTTGACTGCCGGATTGAGCACCTTGCTGAACCGGCGATAATTCACCGCAGGCCGACCGGCCGCAAGATAGCCCAGGTAATCCTCAGCCATTGACCGATCGAACAGAGCAAACATGCTCTTTTCCATCTCCAGGCCTTCGCTGTCGGCAAAATCCACACCATTTTCGTAGTCGTACAACACTACCAGCGCCCAGGCTGCGGCAAGATGATGGCCGCCGACCACGACCTGCACCTCGCCATCAAGCAATGCTCGGGTTGCCTGCTCAGTCATGTTGACAGTCGACACCACAAGATCACGCCCGACCGTACGACCGAGACTGCGTGCACCTTCAATAGCGCCGTAGGCCATAAGATCATTACCGGTCCATACCAGTCGCGTTTGCGGATAGCGCTCAAGCAAAATGGGGGTCTGATAACGGGCATTGTCCCGTCGCCATTCACCGTAGACATTCTGACGCAAGCGAACCTCGGCAAACTCGGCGACCGCTCTCTGCATTCCACGAGTCCGCCGGCGAGAGCTGTCAGTCGACTTGTCACCCGATATGGCAATCATCTCCAACCGCTGCGACCTGCTCGCCGGAAACTGCTGCAACCCCTGCAGGATCAAGGATCTGGCACTGAGGTAGCCGGCTTCCTCTGCATCAGGCACCAGGCTGCCTAGCCAGTGCTTCAGCCGATCGCGGGGATAGCCAAGCATTTCACGTTCGCTCTCCAGCACACCGTTATACGCAGCAAATACCCGGATGCCCGCTTGCTCGGCGATCTGCAACTGCCCCGGCAGGACCTGCTTTTCCGCCGACACCAGCAGGTAGTCCGGGCGCTGGCCTGACGGCCGCCGGGACACATCCCTGGCCAAACTGAGCTGGGCCAGGTGGTCGCGTTCGGCGTGCAGAACCTCCAGCTCAACCCCCAGACTCGTTGCCGCGTGCTGCAGACCTTCGATCGCATCCATCCAGAATGGCTCATTGGATTTGCCCGGACTGATAAACACCACCTGCATTGCCGAAGCGGGAGTTGCGAACAGACAGACAAGCAGCAGGTACAGCGCCCCCAGACGACTTCGCCTTGGAGAATGCTGACAACGAAAGACACCAGGAAAAAGAGGAAACATCATGCAACGACCATATACCTGCTTGACCAAGGCTTGCGGATGACACTCGCCGACTAACCCGCTAGTCTCAGCGGTCTGAACCTGACGGCGCGCATGGTATCAGAGCGCCCGGCCTGATGCAGCGCCGGAAGTCGGATATCCGAGGAGAGCAAGAGAATGAAAAACCTGATCGCTGGCGGTCTGCTGCTGGTGAGCAGCCTGTCTCAGGCTGCCGATATCGATGTATACCGCGATCCCTCATGCGGCTGCTGCCACGCCTGGATCGAACATCTTGAGGAAAATGGCCTTGAGGTCAACGACCACGTCACCTCTGAGGTCGTTGCGATGAAACAGAGCCTGGGAGTCGACCCGGCCCTGCGCTCGTGCCATACGGCGATTTACAAGGGCGTCTTCATTGAAGGGCATGTCCCGGCCAGCGACATTCTGGCTCTTGAAGATGACAGCACCATAAAGGGCCTTGCCGTACCGGGCATGCCGATCGGCTCGCCCGGAATGGAAATGGGCGAGCACCACCAGGCCTACCAGGTCATTGCCGTCGAGGCTGACGGCAGCCAACGGGTATATAGCCAGCACTAGGCAGCTAGCGCGCCTCGTCGACCTCTTCGATAAAAGGGCCGAACCAGCTGTCGGCCCTTCGACGCGCTGCTGTTCTGACGTCACCGTCTATATACATTGCAACCATTGCCAACGCACTGGCAAACATACCCAGATCGTCGGTAAAGCCCAGCAACGGGGTGAAATCAGGAATCGCGTCCAGAGGCGCGATAAAGTACGCCAGACAACTGACAATGACCGCCTTGGCCCAGGCTGGCGTTTCAGGACGGCGCGCCGCGTAGTAGAGGCACAGCGCCTTTTCGACTACCTCACGCCCGGCCAACCGGGCATGGGATGCGAGCTTGCGCCAAAAGGCGCCATCAGAATACGTTGTTCTCATGGAGATACCTCCAGACAGAGCATGTCAGTCGATAGTAGAGAGACAGGAGGAGCACTGCAACCGGGCGACACTCAAGGCGCTGCGATCACGATCTGATCACGCCCTGCGTCCTTTGCGGCGTAAAGACACGCATCAGCCTCATGCAGCCAGGACTCGCGCTCCGGGTGACCATTGAGCATGCAACCGCCAATGGAAACAGTCACAGCCTGCCCGTCCGGCCGCCTCAAAACCTCGCGGACGCACTGCTGAATCTTGGTTGCAACGCCATTAAGGCCTTCACGGGTAACATTGGGAACCAGCAAGACAAACTCCTCACCACCCAGCCGGAACAGGCGATCAGATGGGCGGCAGGCCGCGTCGACCAGTTGCACGAAACGCACCAGCACATCATCGCCGACAGCATGTCCAAACTGGTCGTTTATCTGCTTGAAATGATCAAGATCGAGCACCAGCAGACCAAAACGTATGTCGTATCGCCTGCTGTCGGCAACAGCGATATCCAGCTCCTTGTTCATGGTTCGCCGGTTGCCGATGCCAGTCAACGGATCCTCAGTCGCAAGCTGCGAAAGCTCACGCCGCTGAGCGCGACCACGAGACGCGAACACAAACGCAAATATGCTGGATAGTTCATAGGTGACAATAAACGAACCCATCTGGTAATGGCTGGCAAATACCTCTTGCGGATTCAGCCAGCCATACAGACAAACCGCAAGCAGGGTTACCTGCGTCACCATTACACTCTGACGCGGCGGCACCACAAAGAAATTGAACAGGATTAGCACATACATCCAGAACAGGCCGTTGGTACCCAGCTTGATGCTGACCAGAAAGGCTCCGATGGAGTAGATTGCGGCGAGAAACTGCCCGGGACGAACGGTATTGCCGGTACGCCAGGCATAGGATACGGCGAGCACAGTGCCCACCACGAGGAAACTGTCGGTAAAGCCGACCAGCCAGTTGCGCTGGCCAAGCCGATACACCGCGTACGGTGTCACGCCCAATACGGCGAGACTCCCGACCAGCGTAATGATCGACAGCTGAAAGTCATCCTTCAGTCTGGACCAGAAGGCGCTCATTCAGAATGCTCTTGCGTTGTTATTGTTGTTTGCTGGCGCACCAGGCAGCGCGCTCAGAAAGTCAGAATGTGACCATAACTGCTACCACTGTTCAGTACAACTGCTGCGAAATCAGATGCGGCAGCCGTTAGGCCGCCGCAGCCTGAATACGCTGTACCATGGCCCGCAGGCCGTTACCACGAGTGACGCTCAGGTGCTTGAGCAGGTTGAGCCGTGAGAAGTAATCCTCGATATCGAATGCTCTGATCTCTTCTGCCCGCTTGCCATTGTAGGCCGCCAGAACAACAGCAAGCAGCCCCTTGACGATAAAGGCATCACTATCGGCATCGAAATACAGCCTGTCACCATCGCGGTGGCCGACCAGCCAGACCTGACTCTGGCAGCCGCGCACCAGGTTTTCATCGGTTCGCTGGCTTGCATCAAGCTCCGGCAATTCCTTGCCCAGATCAATGATGTACTTGTAGCGGTCTTCCCAGCTATCGAAGAACGACAGAGTATCAACGATATCTTCACTGGTGATTTCCGTACCAAATCGACTCATGTGTTGCCGTCCTCAGAAAAACATGCCGGTTTCGAGCTGTGCCTCTTCGCTCATCATGTGCCGTTGCCAAGGCGGATCGAACACCAGGTCAACCTTGACGTGCTCGACATTGGGCACCCGCTTTACCCTGTATTCAACATCGCCAACCAGCACCGGCCCCATACCGCAGCCGGGGGCAGTCAGGGTCATCTGAATGGTCACCTTGTGCTCGGACTGGTCAATAGCAACGTTGTAGATCAGGCCGAGATTGACCAGATCAACCGGAATCTCCGGATCATAAACGGTTTTAAGGGCCTCCCAGACCTGCTCTTCGCGGATCTGGTCGTCGGTCGGCTCGGGGAACGACAGCAGCTCGGGTTCAAGACCCAACGCCTCGGCATCAGTACCATCGACCCGGACCATCTGACCGTTGTAGGTCACTGTGTAATTGCCGCCCAGCGCCTGGGTAATGGTTACGAAGGTGTCTTTCGGGATGGTCAGGGGTGTTCCATCGGGAACTCGGCGTGCCGGGCAATCGGCCCGGGCTACCACCATGCGACGTTCCATCGGGTTTCCTCAAAAATAAACGCGCCCAACCGGGCGCGCGGTAGACAGGAGCGAGATCAGTTAACGCTGAAGCTTTCGCCACAGCCACACTCGTCCTTGACGTTCGGATTGATGAACTTGATCTGTTGGTTGATGCCCTCGCGCACCAGATCAATCTCGGTGCCCGACAGCACCTGGATACTGTCACTGTCGACCAGCAACTCGACCTGATCATCAAGCTGGTAGTGCAAATCGCTATCGCGCCCCTGCTCCACCAGATCAATGGCATACATAAAGCCGGTGCAGCCGCTCTTCTTCACGCTCAGACGCACCGCCTTGCCCTGCTGCCCGTTCAGTTGCCTACGAAAATGCGCCAGCGCAGCCGGGGTAACGGTCACCGCCTGTTGTTTGGGATCAAAGGATTCAACGCTCATCTGCAGCACTCCTAAATCAGAAACTGCCGTACTTTTTCCAGCGCCTCGAACAACCGGTCCACATCGGCTCTGGTGTTGTAGAACGCCAAGCTGGCCCGCACAGTACCCGGAATACCAAACTGCTCCATGATCGGCTGCGCGCAATGATTGCCGGTTCGCACCGCAACGCCCTGCTGATCCAGCAACATACCCACGTCATTGGGGTGCGCGCCCTCCAGCAGAAAGCTCATGACGCTGGTCTTGTGCGCGGAGGTGCCAACCAGGCGAATACCGGGCGTTGCCCGTGCACGCTCTTCGGCATAGGTCAGCAGCGCCTGCTCGTGGGCGGCGGCGCCGACACGATCAAGCTCATTGAGGTAGTCGATCGCCGCGCCAAAAGCGATCACGCCGGCAATATCCGGGGTACCCGCTTCAAACTTGTAGGGAAGCTGGTTGAAGGTAGTGCCGGCAAAGCTGACGGTTTCGATCATTTCACCGCCGCCCTGGTAAGGCGGCATGGCTTCGAGCAACGCACGCTTGCCGTACAGCACACCCAGACCGGTCGGGCCGAACAGTTTGTGCGCGGAGAAAACATAAAAATCACAATCCAGCGCCTGCACATCGACTGGCCAGTGACTGACGGCTTGCGCCCCGTCAATCAGCACCAGCGCGCCGGCAGCATGGGCCAGACGCACTATATCGGCAACCGGGTTAACAGTGCCGAGGGCGTTGGACACATGGCCACAGGCAACCAGCCTGACACGCTCATCCAGCATCGACTCCAGCGCTGCCATATCCAGCGTGCCGTCAGCATCCACCGGAATCGGCTCAACGCTGGCACCCTTCTCCGCCGCTATAAGCTGCCAGGGCACGATATTGGAGTGGTGCTCCATCGCCGACACCAGCACGCGGTCACCGGCCTGCAAATTGCCCCGCCCCCAACTGGACGCCACCAGATTGATGCTCTCGGTGGTGCCTCGGGTCCAGATTACCTGGCGCGCCTCGGGTGCGTTGATAAACGCGGCAACCTTGGCCCGTGCGGCCTCGAACTTCTGTGTCGCCCGATCTGCCAGCGCGTGAGCACCGCGATGAACGTTGCTGTTGTCCTGCTCGTAGTAGTCGACCAGCGCCTGAATCACCGCGCGCGGCTTCTGCGTGGTCGCGGCGTTATCGAGATACACCAGCGGGTGGCCGTTGACCTCCTGATTCAGGATCGGAAAGTCGGCACGCACGCGCTCGGCGTCGAACGGCAACGGTTTGGCCAGGTCATTCATAACCGATCTGCCCTACCATCTCGCTTGGCTGGCCGAACAGCGACACCAGACGCGGACGCAGATAATCCTGCACCGCCTGCTCCGGCACCTGGTTTAGCAGCTCATTGATAAAGCCAAAGCTCAGCATGGTGATGGCATCCGCCTTGGTTACGCCGCGGCTCTGCAGGTAATAAAGCGAGGTTTCGTCCAGCTGACTGATGGTCGCGCCGTGGGCGCAACGTACGTCGTCGGCGTAGATTTCCAGCTCGGGCTTGGTATTGATCTCGGCCGTGCGGGACGTGAGCAGGTTCTTGTTACTCAGTTCGGCCAGCGTTTTCTGCGCCTGCGGATGAATATGAATCCGGCCATTGAATACCGCCTTGGCCGAGTCACCAATAATCCCGCGGAATACCTCATTGCTGGTGCAATGCGGCACGCAATGCTCAACATTGGTGTGATAGTCGATCACCTGGCGGTTGCGCGGCAAGTAGACGCCGTTCAGCTCCAGATGTGCTCCCTCGCCCAGCATGTTGACCTGATAGTCAATGCGCTTGAGGCGGCTGCCCTGGGCCAGGGCGAAGCCGTGGAAGCGGGCATCGCGCCGCAGGTTCACGTGAACACCGCCAACGTGCAGCAGATCTTCCTGCTCCAGGTTGATGCGGTAATGCTGCACCTGCGCATTATTGCCGACCACGACCTCAGTGAGACTGTTGACGAAGCCGTTCTGGCTGACGCTATCGGAAGCGTAATGTTCGATCAGCTCGGCCTCGGCATTGTCTTCCAGCACCACCAGCACGCGCTGGCTGGCCGCGACCGGATTCGCCTGCGCAGTGGAGACGTTGACGATATAGACCGGCTTTTCCAGCTTGTGACCCCGAGCAACGTGCAGCAGCACGCCATCTGCAGCCCAGGCATTACTCAGGGCGGCAAACAGATGACGCTCGCTGTCGACGACCTTGCCCAGATGCTGCTGAATCAATGCCTGCTGTTCGGTATTGGCATCGGCGAAACGCACGACGCCGGCTGGCAAGGCACTGGAGCGCGCGGCGTTGAAGCGACCGTTGACAAACACCAGACGGATAGCGTCCAGCTCGATCTGCTCTACGGCGTCCAGCGCGACATCATCAGACTCACTGCTCCAACCAAGCTGTTCGCATTGCTGCAGCGGAGCCAGAGAAATGTACTTCCAGTGTTCGGTCTTGCGGCCAGGCCAGGCTGCAGCTGCCCAGGTGCTGGCACCCTGCTGGCGCAGCGCTGCGAGCCATGCCGGCGTCTGCTGCTCGGCGGCAAGCTCCAAGGCTGTCTGTTGAAAATCAGTCATGGGTCAGACCACCTCGTTTTCGAGCCAACCGTAACCCTTGGCTTCCAGTTCCAGAGCCAGACTCTTGTCGCCGGATTTAACGATACGACCGCCGGCCAGGACGTGCACGTAATCCGGCACGATGTAGTCGAGCAGACGCTGATAATGGGTTACCACCAGGAAGCTGCGCTTGCCGTCACGCATCGCGTTGACACCGTCGGCAACCACCTGCAGAGCATCGATATCCAGACCGGAGTCGGTCTCGTCGAGAATGCACAGATCCGGCTCCAGCAGCATCATCTGCATTATCTCGTTGCGCTTCTTCTCACCGCCGGAGAACCCTTCGTTCACACCGCGCTTGAGGAAGCTGGCGTCGAGGTTGACGCGCTTGCATGTCTCGCGAGCCAGCTTGAGGAAGTCGACCGAGGAGATTTCGTCCCGCCCCTGATGCTTGCGCTTGGCATCAACAGCCGCCTTGAGAAATTCCATGTTGCTGACGCCGGGGATCTCCACCGGATACTGGAACGCCAGGAACAGGCCTTCGCGTGCACGCTCTTCGGTTTCCATTTCCAGCAGGTCGTGCCCCTTGAAGGTCACGCTGCCGGCTGTGGCTTCGTAACCGGGCCGGCCGGAAAGCACGTTGCCCATAGTGCTCTTGCCCGAACCGTTGGGCCCCATGATGGCGTGAACTTCGCCCGGTTTGACCTCGATGGACAGCCCTTTAAGGATATCCTTCTCTTCAACTTTCGCGTGCAAGTCTTTGATATTTAGCATCATTTATGCCTGATAAATTACTTTAACCGTTTCGAGCTGCGCCAGCCGGCGATCAACCCACAGAACCTTCGAGACTGACTTCAAGCAGCTTGCCGGCTTCCACCGCAAACTCCATGGGCAGCTCCTTGAACACCTCGCGGCAGAAGCCGTTGACGATCATCGAGACCGCCTTTTCGGCATCGAGGCCACGCTGCTGGCACAGGAACAACTGGTCATCGCTGACCTTTGAGGTTGTTGCCTCGTGCTCCACAACGGCGCTTGGGTTCTTGCTTTCGATATACGGGAAGGTATGCGCGCCGCAGCGATCACCAATCAGCAGCGAGTCACACTGGGTATAATTTCGCGCACCATCAGCACCCGGGTTAATACGCACCAGGCCGCGATAGGCACTGTCGCTGCGGCCGGCAGAAATACCTTTGGCAACAATCGTCGAGCGGGTGTTCTTGCCAAGATGGATCATCTTGGTACCGGTATCGGCCTGCTGGAAATTGTTGGTCAGGGCTACCGAGTAGAATTCGCCAACGCTGTTGTCGCCCTTGAGGATGCAGCTGGGGTACTTCCAGGTGACGGCAGAGCCGGTTTCAACCTGAGTCCAGGAAATCTTCGCGTTGGTGTGGGCCACGCCCCGCTTGGTCACGAAGTTGTAGATCCCGCCCTTGCCTTCTGCGTTACCCGGATACCAGTTCTGAACGGTGGAGTACTTGATCTGCGCGTTATCCAGCGCAACCAGCTCGACAACCGCCGCGTGCAGCTGGTTCTCGTCACGCATCGGCGCGGTACAGCCTTCCAGGTAGCTGACGTAGGAGCCCTCATCCGCAACGATAAGGGTGCGCTCGAACTGCCCGGTGTTCATCTCATTGATGCGGAAATAGGTCGACAGCTCCATCGGGCAGCGAACGCCCTTGGGGATATAGACGAAGGAACCGTCGGAGAATACGGCTGAGTTCAGCGCAGCGTAGAAGTTGTCCTTCTGCGGCACGACGCTGCCCAGATACTGCTTGATCAGCTCCGGGTACTTGTGCACTGCCTCGCTGATCGGGCAGAAAATAACGCCCGCTTCCAGTAGCTTCTCCCGGAAGGTGGTAACGACCGAAACCGAGTCAAAGACTGCGTCAACGGCAACACCCGCCAGCATCTCCTGCTCGTGCAGTGGAATACCCAGCTTTTCGTAGGTGGCCAGCAGCTCCGGGTCTACTTCATCGAGACTCTTGGGCTTGCTGTCCATGCTCTTGGGCGCGGAATAGTAGGAGACCGCCTGGAAGTCGATTTCCGGGTAATGCACATGGGCCCAGGTTGGCTCTTCCATCTCCTGCCAGGAGCGGAACGCCTTGAGCCGCCATTCGAGCAGCCACTCAGGCTCGCCTTTCTTGGCAGAAATGAACCGGATAACGTCTTCATTCAGTCCAGGAGGCAGGGTTTCGGACTCGATGGACGAATGGAACCCCGCCGCGTAGTCCTTCCTGATCAGGCTTTCGACTTCTTCAGTCACGGTATCACCTCAATCTTGCAACCTGCGCCAGAAGCGAGGCCGCTACTTCTTGATTCAGGCACGCATCCGCCCGCGGGCGCTGCGTGCATGGAGAGTTCTGTGACTCTTTAGATAATGCGCTCAAGCGCGCTGACTGTGCTGCGTACTTTGGATACACAATGATCCTGGCGCGAACTGACGCGCTGGATGTCTTCGCGTGACACCAGATCTGCCAGACTGATCTCGTCCAGAAACTGTCGCAGCCTTGCACTCAGATCGGACCAGAGATGATGCGTCAGACACACTGCGCCATCCTGACAGTCGCCCTTTCCAAGGCAACGGGTGGCATCCATCGAGTCGTTCACGGCCTCGACAATCTGCGCAACACTGATGGCTGCAGCCCCACCCGCCAGTCGGTAACCGCCGCCGGGGCCACGAACACTCTCGACCAGCTTGCCACGACGCAACTTGGCAAACAGCTGTTCAAGGTAGGAGATGGAGACGCCCTGACGCATGGAAATGTCTGCCAGCGTGATGGGCCCCTGGTCCTCGTGTAACGCCAGATCCAGCATGGCTGTGACGGCGTAACGACCTTTGGTGGTCAATCGCATAGACGCTCTCGAGCGGATGAATTCACCGCGCCACTATGCAATATCCAAGCAATTCAGTCAAGTATTCGACAGGTATAAGCCGCCGCATTATAAAGGGATGCGTTCTGTATCGAAAGACGACAACACGGCGTCACTTACACTGCTTCACAAGAAATCTGCTGAAGCGCCGCCAGCGACAATGCTATGGTGCGATGTTTATGCACTACACCAATAACAAGGAGCCATGCAGAATGAGCCATTACCAGCAGTTCTACATCAACGGCAACTGGGTTGCGCCCAAAGGCACTCAAACCCTGGACGTCATCAACCCCGCCACCGAAGAAGCCGTTGCCACTATCGCCCTCGGCAATAAGGAAGACGTGGATCTCGCCGTTGCTGCCGCCAAGGCCGCATTTGAAAGCTACTCCCAGACTACTCGCGAAGAGCGCATTGCCCTGCTCGAGCGCGTCATCGAGGTTTTCAAGAAGCGCATGGGTGATGTTGCCACTGCCATCTCCCAGGAAATGGGCGCGCCGGCCAAGCTGGCCAAGGTTGCGCAGGCTCCCTCAGGGCTGGGCCACTTTGTTACCGCGCTTGCCGCACTCAAGGAATTCGAATTCGAAGAAACCATTGGCACTACCCTGGTAACCAAGGAGCCGATCGGTGTCTGCGGCCTGATCACCCCCTGGAACTGGCCGATGAACCAACTGACCTGCAAGGTCGCACCGGCGCTGGCTACCGGCTGCACCATGGTGCTCAAGCCTTCCGAGATTGCGCCGCTGTCGGCACTGGTCCTTGCCGAGATCCTGGACGAAGCCGGCGTACCGGCGGGCGTATTCAACCTGGTCAACGGTGACGGCCCGACCGTCGGCGCGGCCATGTCGGCTCACCCGGATATCGACATGATGTCATTCACCGGCTCCACTGCGGCAGGCCGCCAGGTCATGACCAACGGCGCACAAACCATCAAGCGAGTCGCGCTGGAGCTGGGCGGCAAGTCGGCCAACATCCTGCTCGACGACATCAATTTCGAGAAGATGGTCGCCCACGGTGTCATGTCCTGCATGAACAACAGTGGCCAGTCCTGCAACGCACCCACGCGCATGCTGGTACCCAATAGCCGCATGGATGAGGTCGCAGCCATTGCCCAGGCCGTTGTCGCCAAGGTCAAGGCCGGCGACCCGAACGCTGAAGACACCGTCATCGGCCCGGTTGTATCCAAGGCCCAGTGGACCAAGATTCAGGACCTGATCACTGCCGGCATAGAAGAAGGTGCCAAGGTCATCGCTGGCGGCCCGGGCCGTCCGGAAGGTCTGGATAAGGGTTACTACGTCAAGCCGACCATCTTCAGCCATGTAAACAACGAAATGACCATCGCCCGCGAAGAGATCTTCGGTCCGGTGCTGTCGATCATCGGCTACGAAGACGAAGACGATGCAGTACGCATTGCCAACGACACCCGCTACGGTCTGTCCGGCTATGTGTCTTCCGGCGATCTGGACCGGGCTCGCAAGGTTGCCCGCCGCATCCGTACCGGCATGGTCCACCTCAATGGTGCCCAGCTTGACCCGCGTGCCCCGTTCGGTGGCTACAAGGAGTCGGGTAACGGCCGTGAATGGGGCCATTACGGTTTCGAGGACTTCCTTGAAGTGAAATCGATCTTCGGTTACCACCAGGCCTGATATTCCCGGGCCGAAAACAAAAACCCCTCCGCCCACCAGGGCAGAGGGGTTTTTTATTTCCTGCATCACAGCGGGGCGCAAACACCCCGCTGTGACAGAGTCTAGCGACTCAACTCAACCAGCAGCGCGTTGAGACGACGGACATAGGCCGCCGGATCATTGAGCGACTCGCCGGCAGCCAGAGCGGCCTGATCAAACAGAATTCGACTCAGATCAGCGAAGCGCTCCTCGTCCTGCTCGGCGTCCAGACGGTCAAGCAGCGGGTGCGAAGGGTTGATCTCCAGGATCGGCTTGCTGTCCGGCGCCTTCTGCCCGGTGGCTTCCAGAATGCGCCGCATTTGCAGGCCCATGTCGTCCTCATTGATCACCAGCACTGCCGGCGAGTCGGTCAGGCGATGGGAGACGCGCACCTCTTGCAGGTCATCCTTGAGCACCTCCTGGATACGCTTGACCAGATCGGCCTTCTCTTGCGCAGCCTTCTCCTGCTCCTGCTTATCTTCTTCAGCCTCGAGCTTGCCAAGATCTAGGTCGCCACGCGCGACATCGACAAACTGCTTGCCCTTGTACTCGTTCAAGTGGCTCATCAGCCACTCGTCAATGCGATCAGTCAGCAGCAGCACCTCGATGCCTTTCTTGCGGAAGATCTCCAGGTGCGGGCTGTTCTTGACCTGTGCATAGCGCTCGCCAGTCAGATAGTAGATCTTGTCCTGCCCCTCTACCATGCGCTCGATATAGGTATCCAGGCTGACCACTTCGCTGTCATCGCTCTGGGTGGTTGAGGCAAAGCGCAGCAAACCAGCGATTTTCTCACGGTTGGCGAAATCCTCAGCCGGGCCTTCCTTCATCACGCTGCCAAAGGCCTTCCAGAAAGTTGCGTACTGCTCAGGCTCCTTCTTCGCCATCTTCTCCAGCATATCGAGCACGCGCTTGGTCAGCGCTGACTTCATGCTGTCGATGGCCGGATCTTTTTGCAGAATTTCGCGTGATACGTTCAGCGACAGGTCATTGGAGTCGACCACACCCTTGATGAAGCGCAGATACAGCGGCAGGAACTGCTCTGCGTCATCCATGATAAACACCCGCTGCACGTACAGCTTCAGCCCACGCGGAGCCTCACGCTGATACAGATCGAACGGCGCACGACCCGGCACATACAGCAGACTGGTGTACTCCAGCTTGCCCTCGACCTTGTTGTGACTCCAGCTCAGCGGATCTTCGAAGTCGTGGGCAACGTGCTTGTAGAACGCCTTGTACTCATCATCCGACACCTCGGTGCGCGGACGGGTCCAGAGCGCGCTGGCGCGGTTGACGCTTTCCCACTCGAGTTCGGCAGGCGCATCCTTTTCGTCGCCAAAATGCTGCTTGGGCAGCTCAATCGGCAGGGAAATATGATCGGAATACTTGGTAATCACATTGCGCAGACGGAAGCCGTCGGCGAATTCCTTCTCGGCTGCCTTCAGGTGCAGAACGATGCGGGTGCCGCGCTCGGGCTTTTCGATATTGGCGATGCTGAACTCACCTTCACCGGCCGACTCCCAGTGCACCCCCTCCTCTGCCGCCAGCCCCGCACGGCGGGTAAACACCTCGACCTTGTCAGCGACGATAAAGGCACTGTAGAAACCGACACCAAACTGGCCAATCAGTTGAGAGTCCTTCTTCTGATCACCGGTCAACTGCTGCATAAAGGCCGCAGTACCCGACTTGGCGATAGTCCCCAGGTGATCGATGACCTCCTGACGCGACATACCGATGCCGTTGTCTTCAATAGTCAGGGTATTGGCTGCCGAATCAGCGCTGATACGAATACGCAGGTCGGGCTGATCTTCGAGCAGCGCGGGAGCGGCAATAGCCTCGAATCGCAACTTGTCTGCGGCATCCGATGCGTTGGAAATCAGCTCTCGCAGGAAGATTTCCTTGTTCGAGTACATCGAATGAATCATGAGGTGCAGTAGCTGCTTGACCTCAGTCTGGAAGCCGAGTGTTTCCTTATGAGCGTCCACGGTCATA
Source organism: Halopseudomonas sp. MFKK-1 (assembly GCF_027474385.1). NCBI lineage: Bacteria > Pseudomonadati > Pseudomonadota > Gammaproteobacteria > Pseudomonadales > Pseudomonadaceae > Halopseudomonas > Halopseudomonas sp. MFKK-1. Next base: position 2,892,934 of record NZ_CP114836.1, on the reverse strand, counting down.
ACGAAGTGTCTCCATTGATGCTGTTCATGGCGAGCCGGCCAGTCCGGCGATGCATCAAGAGATGGGGACAATCCGATTATTTTCAAGGCCCTGCGGAAAGTTTAGCGGGCCTGTCAGCGCGTGGGGCGCGACTCGATTCGTGCGACATCCTCGGGATGGAACTGAAAGTCGACCTGATTGGCACCCTGAGGGAGCGCCAAAACGATTCGCCGGTCATCGGTAACCGCCTTTAGTACCCCCTCGAACTCCCGTCCACCGGTCGTCAGCACCCGGGCAGGCCTGCCGGCGAAACCAGCCGGATTCTCAAGCAGTGTTTGCAGACTCAGCTCCTGCCAACCGACTGGCTGCATCGGCATCGGAGCAGGCTCGACCTTGACCGGCTCTGGCTGGCCGGAGGTCTTGCCCAGCCATTCCGGGCGCTCATCAAGCAGACTATGGCCGCCAAGGCGAGTAGCATAGGCCGCAGGAAGGTGCAGGTGGACGGTCATATCAGCCTGTTTTGCCCCGGCCGGCGCAAGCGAGATACTCAGGCTGTAGCCGGACGAAATCCGCTGAAGGCCCGGCGCAGAGAGCGCGCCGGTATACCATTGAATCACCAGCTCGGGCCACGGACCATCGTCACCGGGCAACAGGTCGATGGCAGTTCCCTGCAGAAGCGAGGATGCCTGATCAAAACGCACAACCAGCGAGCGCAGCGTTCGATTGCCGGTGGCCGTTTCGGCGAACACCAGTTGATCACCCCGCCAGTAGACCTGATCGGGCAGGAACGGTTGCCCCATCAGCGTTCCGCTGAGGGCCATGTCGGTCGGAGAAGCAGACCAGTTGCCACTGAACAATCGCTCGAAGCGCTCGGGCTCATCGCGATAGAGCAGCGCCACCCCCGCCGTGAACGACACAAGGGCCAACACCATCAACACCCTTGGCAGCACCGGGTAACCGCGCCCGCGCACCAGCGGCGTCACCACCGGCACCAGGGTTGCCAGCATTAGCGGCCCCGGGCCAAGGCCCAGGCAGGCAAACACCAGCCAGGCCCAGGAAACGGCCAGCACTACCACTCCACCCAGAATCAATAAGGCTTCCATGTCGCCCGAATCGCTCCCGATTATGTGTCTAGTCCAGCTTGAAGTGCGCCCGCGCAGTGGCGATGGGTTCACTGGAGTGCGTTTGCCAGGCAGTAATCGCGACGTTGCCGACCCGCCTGCCCTGCCGCCAGACCTGGCAGGTAGCATAAGTATCACGGTACAAGCCGGCACGCAGGTAATCCACCGAAAAATCGATGATTTTAGGAAACACTTCACTGTTCATGAACATCATCAGATGGAGCATTGCAGACTGCTCCATAAAGCCGGCAATCACGCCCCCATGAAGCGCGGGAAGAACCGGGTTGCCGATGTTAATGTCCTGACGGGGAAGCGTGAAGAACGCTTCGTTGCCCAAACGCGTTACCTGCATGCCGATCATGCGGGCGTAGGGAATCAGCTCGACCAGCGCACTGTAGTCACCGGTCTCGTGGGAACGAGTAATTATCTGCTGCACCTGCTGCTCACTCAAACTCATGCGTCCCCCTGATCGATCCGCTTGCCAAGATCTGCCGGATCGACGGCCTTGCCCATCCGCATGAAGGTACCAACAACATGGGCAATCGGCTGTTCGCGGTCATCCTGATAGGCAATACCCCGGGTAAAAATAACTGTCGGAGTCACCCGATAGCATTCGGCAAAACCGAAAATCGGCTTGCCCGGTTCCGCCGGATGCATGTAGTCAATCCGCAGATCCAGGGTCGGACAGATTTCAAATTCGGGCAGATAACAGACGGTAGAAATACCGCAACAGGTATCCATGAGCGTTGTAATGGCACCGCCGTGAATAACACCGGTTACCGGGTTTCCTACTATCTGATCACTGTAGGGAAGACGCAGCACCAGGCCATCCTCATCAGCCCGCTCCACCGTCATCTGCAAATGCTGGCAGTGGCGCAGTACGGACAGAAAATTGCGCGCGCGCAGTTCTATTTCACTCATCGACAATACGACCCCGGGATGAATACTCGATAAAGCCGAGCATAGTACCCAGAACGTGAACTAGACTCCATAAGTTGGTCTCGGATTGAACTTTGGCGCACACCGACAGCACTAACCCGTTGAATCCACTGATCTGCAGGAGAGTTCAGATGAATAGCAAAGGGTATGTTGCCGCGGCACTGGCGTTGACTGCCAGTCTTTGGCTGACGGGTTGCCAGCAGGAGCCCGAGGACAAGCTTGAGGATGCGAAGCAGGAAATGTCTGACGCGGTAGACAGCGTGGGTGACGCTGTCGAAAGCACAGGCGAGGCCATAGAGCAGAAAGCCCAAGAAGCACAATAAGAAGGGGCAAGGGTACTGCCCTGACTATCAAGGAGAGAAGCAATGAAGAAAGTAGCTGCCGCAGTGATGTTGATGGCGAGCGTAGGCCTGATGGCCGGTTGCCAGGAGAGCCCGGAAGACAAGATGGAGGACGCACGCGAGTCCATGTCTGATGCCGTAGACAGCATGCAGGAGGCCGCAGGTGATGTAGCCGACGCCACCGAGCAGAAAGCGCAGGAAATGACCGGTAACGAGCCGACCGCCGGCGAGGTGCTGGAACAGAAGGTTGAAGCAGCCGGTGATCAGGTTGAGCAAGCCTACGACGCGACCAGGGAAAACGTCGAGCAGGCGTACGACGCGACCAAGGACAATGTTGAGCAGGCGTACGATGCATCCGCCGACTACATTGAGGAAAAGGCAGACGCAGTTCAGGATGCGGCTACCGACTCCAAAAACGAGATGGAGAAAGCCATGGAGGAGTAACAACTCTGTGGTGCAGGCATGCCTCCCGGCATGCCTGTCTACCCCGCCCTCAGGCCAGCGCGGGCACCAGCAGAAGGCCCAGACAGCAGACAAAGCCTACGATCCAGACCAGACTGCGCAACGTCGCCTGATTCATGAGATACAGTGCACTGTAGACAATCCTGCAGGCAATAAAAAGCAGGCACAGCAGATTGGCAAGGCTGCCAGCGGTTCCCGTTACCTGTACTACCAGCACCCCTGCCGCAAACAGCGGAAACGCCTCAATCATATTCTGATGAGACGCCAGCGCACGTGCACCCCAGCCGGTCAATGCCGCCTGCTGAGCACGCGGATGCGCGTTGTCATACCCCTTGCCCGAACGCCCCTGCGCAATGGCAACCGGGACTTTGGTAAACACCAGCAGTAACGCTGCGACAAACAAACACCACAGAGGCACACTCATTCCGTTTTCTCCATTTGTGCGGACGGGGGTATCGGCGCCGGGCTGAACATCATGATATGCAGCACGTCCGAATGAAACTCACGGCGATACAGTACCACCACCACACCGGCAACGGTCAAAATGAAGAGCAGCGGATTGATGAACCAGGTAAGCGTTCCCAGAGCAAAGTAGTAGGAACGAAGACCAAGGTTGAATTCATTGCCTGCCATGGACAGCACCCGGGCCATGCGCTCGGCGTAGGCATTGCGCTCTGCCTCGGTGACATTCTTCTCGCCCAGCAGTGGCGCTGAGCCCAGCAGCACCGAGGCAAAGTTGTACTGGCGCATACCCCAGGAGAAGGTAAAAAACGCATAGACAAAGATCGCCGTCAGTACCAGAAGCTTGAGCTCGAATATCTCGCGCCCAACCTGGGCAACAAAGGGCAGTTCGTGCAACAGCACAACAGCCTTGTCTGACGCCCCGATAACAGTAATCAGACCCGCGAGTATCAGCAGGGTACTGGACGCGAAAAATGACGTGTTTCGCTCCAGATTGCCAATCACGCTGGCATCAGCCATGCGTTGCTCACGCATCAGCAGACGGTTCATCCAGTCTCGACGATACAGGTGCAGCACAGTAGCCAGACACGCGGTGTCGCGGCCCTTGCGCAACGCATAGTAGGTGTAGCCAACCCAGCAGAGCAAAAACCAGCTGATCGCCAGCAGATTGATCCAAAGACTTCCCGCATCCGGAATCGACAGCATTACCTCTCCTCAGATACCACCGCTAATACCTGCAATAGAGCGGCATCACCGCCCCGCCTGTTGCTGATGCAGACTGCCGTGGCGCAGATACTCGACGAGTATAGAGGCCAACAGGGTTACAGCGACCGGCAACAACCAGCCAAGACTCTGATCCGACAGCGGCAATGCATCGATCCAGGCGCCCGCACTGCTGATCAGACCGGCCGCCTTCAAACCGTCAATCACACCAAACACCAAGGTGACCAGCATGACCGGGCGCATCAGATTCTGCGGACGCGCCATCCCTGCACACAGCAGACTCATGCAAACCAGCGCGATCGCCAGCGGGTACAGACCAACCAGCACAGGGATGGACACACTGATCAGGCTGTCCAGCCCCTGATTGGCAACCGCCATGCTGAACAGGCCAAACACCCAGACAACGGCCCGATAACTGAGCGGCAGCAAGCGACTGAAATACTCGCCGCAGGCTGTCAGCAAGCCAACGGCCGTTGTCAGGCACGCCAGAATAATTACCAGGGCCAACAGCGCACTGCCTGCAACACCAAAACGGTGCTGAACATAGGACGCCAGAATCTGCCCGCCATTGACGCCCTCACCGACCAGTGCGCCACTGGTCGCGCCCAGATAAAACAGAGCCAGATACACCATCGACAAGCCGGCAGCGGCAATAACGGCAGCCAGCACGGTATAACGGGTAATCAGACGCGTCTCGCTGACCTGGCGGTCACGAATCGCCGTGGTAATTACGATACCGAACACCAGAGCACCGAGCGTGTCCATGGTCAGATAGCCCTGCAAAAACCCCTGAATCAGTGGCGCAGAGCGATACTGCTCGGAGGGTGCGTGCATTTGACCAGCGGGAAAAAGGAGCGCGGCAACCCCCAGCATCAGCAACCCCAGCAGCAGTACCGGAGTGATGTACTTACCGATGCGATCAACCAGTTGACCCGGCTTCAGAGCCAGAAAGATGACGACCGAGAAGTACACGATCGAATAGCCGAGCAAGGCCTGCCAACCATCCTGGACAAAAGGCACCACACCGATCTGATAGGAGACGACAGCAGTCCGCGGCGTAGCAAACAACGGCCCGATCGCGAGATACACGAGAACGCTCAGCAGCACACCGGCCACGCGCCCAAGGGGGCCGGTGAGCTGAGCCAGACCACCTCCAACCCGAGCCAGTGCAATCAGCGTCAACAGCGGCAGGCCAACAGCGGTAATCAGAAAACCAAAGGCCGTTGGCCAGATATTTTCGCCGGCAGCGAGGCCCGCACCGGGCGGAAAGATTACGTTGCCCGCACCGAGAAACAGTGCAAAGGTCATGAAGCCGAGGGCGAGTACATCAACGGGTGTAAGTTGTTTGGTCATAGATTTGAGTTTGACTGTTCGTTGTACGAGTGACTGATCCCTGTACCCTCGAATCTGAATTTAAGCCCAGGACGCTACCGACAACCGTCGGCAGACCAGATAGTCGTGGGAATCCGAAACCGGTCAAAAACCAGGTCCCGTATGTTTTTGGCGGCGAATTCTACCCTGTTCTGCACTACTGCATCGAACAAACCTGCCGGGCGGTAATCGCTGGCCTCGCAACCATCCAGCGTCTGAGCCGGGCCGAGCGTACCGCCGATCTGCCAGCCGCCCTGCTCGTCTTCAAACCAGATTCGGCCAAAGGGTGGCTGCTCTGTGAACTCGCGTCCCAGTACAACAAAAGCGGACTGGCCGGTGACCTCCAGTTGCAAGGCCCAAATCAGACACGCGTTATTATCAGCTACCTGAGCACTGCAGCCGGCCAGCAGCGGTTCATCACCCAACCTTTCCAGCAGCGCAGAAGGTACAGTGCTCGTACGGGGGAACACCGGTAGCGAAGCAACCTGCTCATGCAACCGGCTGCGATTTTCGCGCATGCGCCCAAGCATCTGCAGAGCCATGGCCGAGCGGCGCGCCGCCCCGCTATCGCTCTCACTCGCCTCGCGGGCAAGCGACGTCAGCGCCGCCACACCGTAGTTGCCACCTTGCCAGGCCAGAAAGTTGACCAACGCCTGATCGTCTCCGCCCGACACATCCAGTCGCGCCATCTGACTGTTTACGCTCAAACGTCTTGGATCAAGCGGGCCTCCGAGTAGCAACAGTATCGCGAGCACCGTGACTACCGCAGCAACAACATTGGTCGCGGGCATCAGCGAGCCTGGATAACGGCCGCGCAGCGCGACAAGTGCATCCAGTACGTAACCGCCCACAAGCAACCCGACAATCAACGTAACCACCATTGCCCAGACACGCTCCGGCGTCAGACCGTACTGACTGATACGCAAACTGAGCGAATAACCGGCCACTGCCACCATCGGCAGCAACACCAGCTTGCCCAGCGCCGTTAACGCGCGCATCGCGCGCCCTCCAGCAACCGGCTCGGCGCCGCCTCGCGACGCCAGGTTGAGCAGTAGCAGGCTGAGCACCACAAACCACAGCAACAGACTGGCAGCACGACCGGTGGAGAGCAGTCGCTCGATGCCCTGTACGCCCCAGCTGCCGACGAACCCGATCCCCAGCAGCGCAGCCAAGGGATACAACCAACCGCAAAGCTGCCTCGCACGCAGATAAATAAAGTCGGCTACCCGATTTATGCGAACAACTACCGACACTGCGTGGGCGAACACCAGCGTACTCAGAGGTATTGAAAACCACGCTTGCTCAATCAGATCCGCGAGAAAGGTCAACGCCACCAGCTTGAACAATCCTGCAGCAGACGCCAGGACGCCCCAGAACAGCGCAAGAACCAGCGCAGCCTGCGCAAGAATCAGCGCGTTACGCAGTAAGGCGTCAACCCAACGAGCGTAATCTACTCGCCAGCGATCACGCGATATGAGTGCCAGTGCGGGAACCAGCAGGAACGCCGCCACAAAAAAGATCAAGGCAGGCCCAAGGTAGTCCCCTACCTGCGACGGCGACCAACCGGCAGCAGTCTCGGCATGTCGACGCAAGCTGCCGGTCGTAAGGCCCTGATGCAGACCAACCAGTGCGGCAGCCAGCGCTACGCCAATACTCAGCAGCCAGCGCCGCACCGCAATCGCCTCACTGGCGCAGTAAAAACTCAGCGGCAGAAAGACCATTACCATGAACAGCGGGATATAGGCGGCAGCATGGGTTGCCGGCCAGACATGCAACTCGGCCGACTGGTATAACCCGTATGCGAGCATGGCCTGCAGCGCCCCTGCCATAAGATGCAGAACGCTAATCCGGTCAAATACCTTCATGTGACTCATATCCTGCGACCCATGTGCCCCGGCACACAGCGATGTGGGAAAGCATGGCAGATAAAACAAAACCCCGCCGAAGCGGGGTTCTGTCACTACCGTTGACCAATGAAAATTACTTCATGGTCCAGCCAGTCAGTTCAGCCAGCGCTGCGCCGATGTCGGCCAGCGAGCGAACAGTTTTCACGCCAGCGTCTTCCAGAGCAGCAAACTTCTCGTCTGCAGTACCCTTGCCGCCGGAGATGATCGCACCAGCGTGACCCATACGCTTGCCTGCCGGAGCAGTAACACCAGCGATGTAGGATACAACCGGCTTGGTGACGTTGGCCTTGATGAACGCAGCCGCTTCTTCTTCAGCGCTACCGCCGATCTCACCGATCATGACGATCGCTTCGGTCTTCGGATCTTCCTGGAACATCTTCAGGATGTCGATGAAGTTGGAGCCCGGGATCGGGTCGCCACCGATACCGACGCAAGTGGACTGACCGAAGCCGGCGTCAGTAGTCTGCTTGACCGCTTCATAGGTCAGGGTACCGGAACGGGAAACGATACCGACTTTGCCCGGCAGGTGGATGTGACCCGGCATGATACCGATCTTGCACTCGCCGGGGGTGATGACACCCGGGCAGTTCGGGCCGATCAGGCGCACGCCCAGCTCGTCACACTTGACCTTGGCGTCCAGCATGTCGAGAGTCGGGATGCCTTCGGTGATGCAGACAATCAGCTTGATGCCGCTGTTGGCCGCTTCAAGGATGGAGTCCTTGCAGAACGGAGCCGGAACGTAGATCACGCTGGCTTCGGCGCCAGTTGCCTCAACAGCTTCAGCAACGGTGTTGAACACCGGCAGGCCCAGGTGAGTAGTGCCACCTTTGCCCGGAGTAACGCCACCAACCATCTTGGTGCCGTAGGCAATCGCCTGCTCGGAGTGGAAAGTACCCTGCGAGCCGGTGAAGCCCTGGCAGATGACCTTGGTGTCTTTGTTGATCAGGATGCTCATTATTTACCCTCCGCGGCCTTGACGACTTGCTGGGCAGCGTCGGTCAGACTGGTTGCAGCGATGATGTTCAGGCCACTCTCGGCCAATACCTTGGCGCCGAGATCGGCGTTGTTGCCTTCCAGACGAACAACAACCGGTACCTTGACGCCTACTTCTTTAACGGCGCCGATGATGCCTTCAGCAATCATGTCGCAGCGTACGATACCGCCGAAGATGTTAACCAGAACCGCTTGTACGTTGGAGTCGGACAGGATGATCTTGAACGCTTCGGTAACGCGCTCTTTGGTCGCGCCGCCGCCCACGTCCAGGAAGTTGGCAGGCTTGCCGCCGTGCAGGTTGACGATGTCCATGGTACCCATGGCCAGACCGGCGCCGTTGACCATGCAGCCGATGTTGCCTTCCAGAGCAACGTAGTTCAGTTCGAACTTGGCAGCGTGGGCTTCACGCGGATCGTCCTGGGACGGATCGTGCATGGCGCGCAGCTTGGGCTGACGGTACATGGCGTTGCCGTCGATGTTGATCTTGGCGTCCAGGCAATGCAGGTTGCCGTCTTCCTTGATCACCAGCGGATTGATTTCCAGCAGCGCCAGGTCGTAGTCGGCGAACAGCTTGCCAAGGCCTACGAAAATGTTGGTGAACTGCTTGATCTGGTCGCCTTCGAGGCCCAGCTTGAATGCCAGCTCACGGCCCTGATAGGGCTGCGGGCCAACCAGCGGGTCGATGGTAGCTTTCAGGATCTTCTCAGGCGTCTCTTCCGCAACCTTCTCGATCTCGACACCACCTTCGGTGGAGGCCATGAAGACGATACGGCGAGTGGAACGATCAACTACCGCGCCCAGGTACAGTTCCTTGGCGATGTCGGTGCAGGACTCAACCAGAATCTTGCTGACCGGCTGACCATTGGCATCAGTCTGGTAAGTAACCAGACGCTGACCCAGCCACTTCTCGGCGAAGGCTTTTGCATCTTCCTTGCTCTTGACCAGCTTTACACCGCCGGCTTTACCGCGGCCACCAGCGTGAACCTGAGCCTTGACGACCCACATATCGCCGCCAATCTTGTCACAGGCTTCAGCCGCTTCTTCCGGAGTGTCGACAGCAAAACCCTTGGATACTGGAAGGCCGTATTCAGCGAACAGCTGCTTCCCCTGATATTCGTGAAGATTCATGCTTTTCTACCGTTTTGATCGTGTAGGAATTACGTTTTATAGCCACTGTCCTAGGGGACCGTAACCACCAATGCCGTTCTGCCGGAGACCTGCTGACCCGCACATGTCTCATCCTTTACATGCCCTGCTGCCTGCACTCGCCCTTTTCGACGGGCTCGTGACGGGCAAACCGGCATCCGGCAACACGGCTGACCACCCTATCGTGGCCTGGCCGATTGCTCGGCCAAAGTTGTCCTTTAAGCTGCGCTGTTGACCCGACTGTCGCACTGCGACCGCCGGGTCAGCGCGCTATATTAACGCTTCTTGCGGTTGGCGACATGAATTGCGTGGCCATTTACCGCCAGTGCCGCTTCATGCAGCGCCTCGGACAGCGTCGGGTGCGAGAAGACCATCATGCCCAGATCTTCTGCGCTGGTACCGAATTCCATCGCGATGGCGCCCTGCTGAACCAGTTCGGCAGCGCTCGGGCCAATAACGTGAACACCCAATACGCGGTCGGTCTTGGCATCGGCGATCATCTTGACGAAGCCGCCGGTGTCGTTGGCAGCAACCGCACGGCCACTGGCAGCGAACGGGAATACGCCGACGTTGAACTCGACGCCTTCAGCCTTGAGCTGCTTCTCGTTCTTGCCGACCCATGCGATTTCCGGGTGGGTGTAAATAACAGACGGGATCAGGTCGTAGTTCATCGCGGCCTTGTGCCCGGCGATGCGCTCGGCGACCATTACGCCCTCTTCCGACGACTTGTGGGCCAGCATCGGGCCGCGAACCATGTCACCGACGGCGTATACGCCCGGCACGCTGGTGGCGCAGTAGTCATCAACATACACCATGCCACGCTCGTCCAGATCGACACCACAATCGGAGGCCAGCAGGTTTTCGGTGTAAGGACGGCGGCCAACGGCCACAATCAGCTTGTCAAAGGTCAGCTGCTGCTCGCCTTCGCTGTCGGTAAACGACACGGTGACCTGCTTGCGCTTGATCTCGGTACCGGTAACGCGCGCGCCCAGGCGAACCTGCAGACCCTGCTTGGTGAAGGTCTTCAGGGCTTCCTTGGCAACCTGCTCATCGGCCAGGCTCAGGAAGGAATCCAGCGCTTCGAATACGACCACTTCAGCGCCAAGACGGCGCCATACCGAACCCAGTTCCAGACCGATCACACCAGCGCCGATAACGCCCAGTTTCTTCGGTACAGAGGTGAAGTCCAGAGCACCGGTGGAATCGACGATAATATCGTCGGTCAGCGGTGCCGGCGGAATGTTGATCGGCACGGAGCCGGAGGCCAGAATCACGTTCTCAGCATCCAGTACAGTCACGGTACCATCGGGGGCGGTGACTTCAACCTTCTTGCCGGCCAGCAGCTTGCCGTGACCTTCAATGCTGGTAACACCATTGGCCTTGAACAGGGTCGCAACGCCACCGCTGAACTGCTTGACGATCTTGTCCTTGCGCTCGACCATCGCCGGAACATCCATGCTGATGCCCTTGACGTCGATGCCGTGGACCTTGTAGCCCTCTTTGGCTTCGTAGTACTTCCAGCTGCTGTCCAGCAGTGCCTTGGACGGGATACAGCCAACATTCAGGCATGTGCCACCAAGGGCGTTCTTGCCATCCTTGCCGACGTATTTCTCAATACAGGCGGTCTTCAGACCCAGCTGCGCGGCACGGATGGCGGCAACGTAGCCGCCAGGGCCCGCGCCAATGACTACCACATCGTATTTCTGACTCATGAGCAAATCCTCTGTTGGCAGCAGAACTCAAAACGGAGCCCGGCACTGGGTGCCGGGCGAGTAATCTGCTGCTAAAAACCCGTAGTACCGATCAAACGTCCAGCAGCAGACGAGCCGGGTCTTCCAGCAGGTCCTTGATGGCAACCAGGAAGCTCACCGCTTCCTTGCCGTCGATCAGGCGGTGGTCGTAGGACAGTGCCAGATACATCATCGGCAGGATGACAACCTGACCGTTGACCGCCATCGGCCGCTCCTGGATCTTGTGCATGCCCAGAATAGCTGCCTGCGGCGGGTTGACGATCGGCGTGGATACCAGCGAACCGAATACACCACCGTTGGAGATAGTGAAGGTGCCGCCGGTCATCTCTTCCATGGTCAGCTTGCCGTCGCGAGCCTTGCGGCCGTAATCGGCGATGGTGCCTTCGATGTCTGCCAGGCCCATGTGCTCGGTGTTGCGCAGAATCGGCACAACAAGACCGCGGTCACTGGATACGGCAACGCCAATATCCTGATAGCCGTGGTAGACAATGTCGTTGCCGTCAATGGAGGCGTTGACCGCCGGGAAGCGCTTGAGTGCTTCGGTAGCCGCCTTGACGAAGAAGGACATGAAGCCCAGACGCACGCCGTTGTGCTTCTTCTCGAACAGGTCCTTGTACTTGCTGCGCAGGTCCATGACCGGCTTCATGTTGACCTCGTTGAAGGTAGTCAGCATGGCCATGTTGGACTGGGCATCAACCAGACGCTCGGCGATACGCGCACGCAGGCGGGTCATCGGCACGCGTTTCTCGGTCCGATCGCCTTCAGGCAGCGCAACAGCGGCAGCCGGCGCTGCCGGTGCAGCAGGCTTGGCAGCCGGAGCGTTCTTCTTCGCCTCAACAGCGTTCAGCACGTCTTCCTTGGTGACGCGACCGCCCTTGCCGGTACCGGAGATCTCGGACGCGACCAGACCGTTTTCCTCAGCCAGCTTGCGGGCAGCCGGCGACAGCATCGGCTCCTCACCAGTTGTTTCGGCAGCAGCCGGTGCCGCCTCGGCCTTGGCCTCAGCCGGCTTGGCAGCCGGCGCTGCAGCAGCCTCACCGTCTTTCAGCACGCCCAGGACTTCGCCACTCAGTACGGTGTCGCCTTCGGCCTTGGCAATGTCGCCCATGACGCCGTCAGCTTCCGCCAGCACTTCCATAACGACCTTGTCGGTCTCGATATCTACCAGCAGCTCATCGCGTTTTACCGCATCACCCGGTTGCTTGTGCCACGTGGCAACAGTGCCGTCAGCCACCGATTCCGGAAAAGTTGGGGCTTTGATTTCAATAGCCATTGTCGATCCTTATTAATCTCTGTTGTCTGACGTAGCTCAGACGGTAAAGGCGTCTTGCAGGAGCTTTTCCTGCTGTTCAGCGTGCATGGAAGGATGGCCGCAGGCCGGCGCGGCAGAAGCCTCACGTCCAGCGTAGTCCAGATACAGATTCTTGGTCTTGTGCTGAGACAGTACACGACGCATATGATGCTGGCTGCAGTACCAGGCGCCCTGGTTCATCGGCTCTTCCTGACACCAGACAACCTTCTTCAGGTTCTTGTAGGGTGCCAGCACATCGGCCAGATCGTCCTCAGGGAACGGATACAGCTGTTCGATACGAATAACCGCAACGTTGTCCAGCTCGTCATTGCGACGCTTTTCCAGCAGGTCATAGTAGACCTTGCCGCTACACATAACGACGCGATCAACCTTCTTCGGATCGATGGCATCGATCTCCGGAATCACGGTCTGGAAGGAGCCTTCGGCCAGTTCTTCCAGAGTCGAGGTCGCCAGCTTGTGGCGCAGCAGCGACTTGGGAGTCAGGGCAATGAGCGGCTTGCGCAGCGGACGAATCACCTGGCGGCGCAGCATGTGGTAGACCTGAGCCGGAGTAGACGGCACGCACACCTGAATGTTGTGCTCGGCACACAGTTGCAGGAAGCGCTCGAGACGGGCGGACGAGTGCTCCGGACCCTGCCCTTCGTAGCCGTGCGGCAGCAGCATGGTCAGACCACACAGACGTCCCCACTTGTGCTCGCCGCTGGTGATGAACTGGTCGACGACCACCTGGGCACCATTGAAGAAGTCACCGAACTGGGCTTCCCAGATAACCAGCGCATTGGGCGTGGTTGTTGCGTAACCGTATTCAAACGCCAGTACGGCCTCCTCCGACAGGAAGGAGTCGTAGATATCGAAACGCGGCTGGTTGTCGCTCAGCTTGCGCAGCGGAACATAGGCACGGCCATCGTTTTGACTGTGCAGCACAGCGTGACGGTGCGAGAAGGTGCCGCGACCCACGTCCTGGCCAGTGATGCGCACAGGATGCCCTTCGTGCAGCAACGTGGCGTAAGCCATGGTTTCGGCGAAGCCCCAGTTCAGCGCCAGAGCACCAGCAGCCATCTTGCGACGGTCTTCGATGATCTTGCCAACCTGACGCTGCAGCACCAAGCCGTCCGGCAGATCCGTCAAGCGGTTGGCCAGCTCCTGCAGGGTCTTCAGGTCAAAACTGGTGTCGTGACGCGCAGTCCACTTGTGATTCAGGTACGGCGTCCAGTCAACGAACGAACTGCTGTCCGGCTCCTTGACCAGGCTCTTGACCACGTGGTCACCGTTATCCAGCGCGTTGCGGTACTCCTCGAAGTAATCCTGAACGTCTTCCTTGCTCAGCACGCCTTCGGCAACCAGGCGCTCCGCGTAGATTTCGCGGGTTGTCGGGTGCTTGGTGATGACTTCATACATCAGCGGCTGGGTACCGGAGGGCTCGTCGGCTTCGTTGTGGCCGCGACGGCGGTAGCAGACCATATCGATGACGACGTCACGCTTGAACTGCATGCGGTAGTCAACGGCCAGCTGGGTTACAAACAGAACCGCTTCCGGATCATCGCCATTGACGTGGAAGATCGGCGCCTGAATCATCTTGGCAACGTCGGTGCAGTACTCGGTGGAACGCGCATCGTCCTGACGACTGGTGGTGAAGCCAACCTGGTTGTTGATGACGATGTGGATGGTGCCACCAGTCTTGTAGGCTCGGGTCTGGGACATCTGGAATGTCTCCATGACCACACCCTGACCGGCAAAGGCTGCATCACCGTGAATGCTGATCGGCAGCACCTTGTCGCCAGTCACGTCGAGGCGACGGTCCTGACGGGCGCGTACGGACCCCTCGACCACCGGAGAAACAATCTCCAGGTGAGACGGGTTGAAGGCCAGCGCCAAATGGACTTCGCCACCGGAGGTCATGACGTTGGACGAGAAGCCCTGGTGGTACTTGACGTCACCGGAGCCCATGTCGACCTTCTTCTTGCCTTCGAACTCGTCGAACAGGTCGCGGGGGTTCTTGCCGAGGGTGTTGACCAGCACGTTCAATCGGCCGCGGTGTGCCATGCCGAGCACAACTTCCTGGGTGCCGTAGGAGCCTGCACGCTGAATGATTTCATCCAGCATGGGAATGAGGCTCTCACCCCCTTCCACACCAAAACGCTTGGTACCCGGATACTTGGTACCCAGATACTTCTCCAGACCTTCAGCAGCAGTCAGACGCTCGAGCAGGTGACGCTTGGTATCAGCGCCCAGCTGGGGCTTGCCGCGCACGCTTTCGATACGCTGCTGGAACCAGCGGCGCTGGGTGGAATCCACGATGTGCATGTACTCGGCCCCGAAGGTCGAGCAATAGGTCGATTTCAGCGCATCCAGAATTTCACGCAGGGTCGCCTCATCCTTGCCGATCTGCAGCTCACCGGTGCGGAACACCGTGTCCAGATCAGCATTGGTCAGGCCGTAATCGGCCAGAGTCAGGTCGGCGATTTCTTCGCGCTTCCAAAGGCCCAGGGGATCAAGAGTGGAAGCCTGATGGCCACGCATCCGGAAAGCCTGGATCAGACGCAGAACATCGATCTGCTTTTTCTCGTGCTCGCTACTGACTGCGCCGCCGCTGACAGCCTGCGGACGACGATTGCTCTTGGCGAGCTGAAGGAAGTGGTCGCGAATTGCGGAGTGGGGAACGTCCGAACCGGCGTGACCGTTTACCTGGGGCAGCTTTTGGAAATAGCTTCGCCACTCTTCGGAAACACTGTTCGGATCTTGCAGGTAGAGCTCATAAAGCTCTTCAACATAGGACGCATTCCCACCGTCAAGGTGAGAGGTGCTCCACAGCTGCTGCATTACGCTGTCTGGCATGCTTGGTCACCCTCTATAAGGGGACACCACCTGGCGCTAAGACCATTAATTGGCGAGTCATTCAATGACTCAGCCATCCGCGCGAAACTGCTGGCGTTGACTAGTGGCAGTGTCGCTGCCTCCAATCCTGCCGCCACCTATCCCGTTTAACGGAAAATTGCCGGCCCCGACAGATAGTTCGGGTGTTACCCGAGTGCCCCTGCTGGTTTAGGTACATACAAACCGCTGCTTTTTGGGCTGCGGTTCGTTAAAAAACTGACCGGCTCCCTATGGCAGGAGCCGGTACAGGCCAACTTAATGCAATTTAAGCCGATCAGGTACCGCTTTGCAGCAGCATGTTGCGGATGTGACCAATGGCACGGGTCGGGTTGAGACCCTTCGGGCACACATTCACGCAGTTCATGATGCCGCGGCAGCGGAATACACTGAACGGATCATCCAGGGAAGCCAGACGCTCGTCGGTCTTTTCATCGCGACTATCCGCCAGGAAGCGGTAAGCCTGCAGCAGACCAGCCGGGCCGATAAACTTGTCCGGGTTCCACCAGAAGGAAGGACAGGAAGTCGAACAGCAAGCACAGAGAATACACTCGTACAGGCCATCCAGTTTTTCCCGCTCTTCGGGTGACTGCAGGCGCTCGATAGCGGGCGCCGGCGTGTCGTTTTGCAGATACGGCTGCACTTTTTCGTACTGCTTGTAGAAGATGCTCATATCTACAACCAAGTCACGAATTACCGGCAAACCAGGCAACGGACGCAGAACAAGCTTGTTGTTCTTGACCACGGAAGACAGCGGAGTGATACACGCCAGGCCGTTTTTGCCGTTGATATTCATGCCATCAGAGCCGCACACACCTTCACGACAGGAACGGCGGTAGGAAAAACCTACATCCTGTTCCTTGATCAGGGCCAGCACGTCAAGAACCATGATGTCCTTGCCGCCGGTATCAACCTGAAAATCCTGCATGTGAGGAGCGTTGTCGCTCTCGGGGTTGTAACGATAAACACTAACTTGCAACATATCGATCACCCTTAGTAAGTACGCACTTTAGGCTCAAATGCCGGAACAGTCTTGGGCGCGAAGTTAACCGCACGCTTGTTCAGCTGCTTGGTTTCAGGCATGTACAGGCTGTGGCACAGCCAGTTCACGTCATCGCGCTCCTCGAAGTCTTCACGCGCATGGGCACCGCGGCTTTCCTTGCGGGCTTCAGCTGCGATCGCAGTGGCTTCGGCCACTTCCAGCAGGTTCTGCAGTTCCAGCGCTTCAATACGTGCGGTGTTGAATGCCTGGCTCTTGTCTTCGATCTTGACGTTGGCGATGCGCTCACGCAGATCGGCCAGCTGGGCAATACCCTTCTGCATGTATTCGCCAGTACGGAATACACCGAAGTAGTTCTGCATGCAGTTCTGCAGTTCCTTACGCAGCGGAGCAACATCTTCGCCGGTATTACGCTCGTTCAGACCGGACAGGCGCGCCAGCGACGCATCGATGTCGGACTCAGAGGCACCACGGTGCTCGATACCTTCCTTCAGCGCAGACTCCAGGTGCAGACCGGCAGCACGACCGAAGACCACCAGGTCCAGCAGCGAGTTACCGCCCAGGCGGTTGGCGCCGTGTACCGATACGCAGGCCACTTCACCTACTGCGAACAGACCTTCAACAATCTTGTCGTTGCCGTTGGCATCCTGGGTAATCGCCTGACCGTGAATATTGGTAGCAATACCACCCATCATGTAGTGACAGGTCGGAACAACCGGAATCGGCGCGGTAACAGGGTCAACGTGAGCGAAGGTCTTGGACAGTTCGCAGATACCGGGCAGACGGCTGTGCAGAACTTCTTCGCCCAGGTGATCCAGCTTGAGCATAACGTGATCGCCATCCGGACCACAGCCATTACCGGCCAGAATTTCCTTGACCATGGAACGGGCAACAACGTCGCGACCAGCCAGGTCTTTCGCGTTCGGCGCATAA
Source organism: Halopseudomonas sp. MFKK-1 (assembly GCF_027474385.1). Lineage (NCBI taxonomy): Bacteria > Pseudomonadati > Pseudomonadota > Gammaproteobacteria > Pseudomonadales > Pseudomonadaceae > Halopseudomonas > Halopseudomonas sp. MFKK-1. The sequence goes on along the minus strand of NZ_CP114836.1, from coordinate 2,875,623 downwards.
CGCTCCATGAAACGCTCACCGTGCTTATTGATCAGGTAACCACCTTCACCACGGCAACCCTCGGTAACCAGGGTACCGGCACCGGCGATACCGGTCGGGTGGAACTGCCACATTTCGATGTCCTGCACCGGCACGCCAGCACGCAGAGCCATGCCAACGCCGTCGCCAGTATTGATCAGGGCGTTGGTGGTAGAGGCATAGATGCGACCTGCACCGCCAGTCGCCAGCACGGTAGCCTTGGCACGGATATAGACGGTTTCGCCGGTTTCAATGCAGATGGCGATAACACCAACGACAGCACCGTCCTGGTTCTTGACCAGATCCACGGCATACCACTCGTTCAGGAACGAGGTGTTGTGCTTGACGTTGTTCTGATACAGGGTGTGCAGCAGTGCGTGACCGGTACGGTCGGCTGCAGCACAGGTACGGGCAGCCTGAGTCGGGTTATCGGGACCCTTGGACTGACCACCGAACGGACGCTGATAGATGCGCCCGGTTTCGGTACGGGAGAACGGCAGACCCATGTGCTCAAGCTCGAAGACCGCTTCCGGGCCAACGGAACACATGTACTCGATTGCGTCCTGGTCACCGATGTAGTCGGAGCCCTTGACGGTGTCGTACATGTGCCAGCGCCAATCGTCATTCGGATCGGCAGAGGCGATGGCGCAGGTGATGCCACCCTGGGCCGAAACGGTGTGCGAGCGAGTCGGGAATACCTTGGTTACAACAGCGGTCTTGTGACCACCCTGAGCCAGCTGCAGTGCAGCGCGCATGCCGGCACCACCACCACCCACGATGATGGCATCAAAAGTCAGTGTGCGAATGTTAGACATTTAGTTACCCCAGAGAATCTGCACGCCCCAGACGAAAATCACGAACATGACCAGACCGCAGACCGCCTGGAACAGGAAGCGGACAACGGTGGCAGATTTGCCAAGGGCCATGGGAGTCAGGTAGTCGGTCGAGATGGTCCACATCCCAACCCACGCATGCACACTCAGCGAAACCAGTGTCAGCAGGCTGAAGATGCGCATCCAGCTCTGGGAAAACAGACCATGCCAATCAGCAAAGGTCAGCCCCGGATTGCAAATCAGGTAGCCAAGCAAAAACAGCACATAAGCAGCCAGCACTACAGCGGAGACGCGCTGCGCCATCCAGTCATAGAGACCGCTGCGAGACAGGTTGGTGACATTCGTTACCATATCCACACCCCCAGAAGAACAATCACGATGGCAGAAACCACGATTACTACCTGCGAACCAAGCTTGCCGCTTTCCAGCCCTTCACCAATCCCCGCATCCATTACCAGATGACGCACACCGGCAATGAGGTGGTAGAGAAGCGCGGACAGAATGCCCCAGATGACCAGCTTGGCCAGTGGGTTCTGCAGGCAGCTCTTGATCTGCTCAAAGCCGCTCTCGGAGGTGAGAGAGGTGTCGAGCATCCAGAGAAGCCCAGCGATGGCGACAAACAGGATCACGCCAGAAATGCGATGCAGAATTGACGTGTATGCGGTTACAGGAAGCTTGATAGTCCTGAGGTCGAGGTTGACGGGTCGTTTGCTATTCACGGCTATATTCACACTCAGGGCCCTGTGGACAGGGCTGGATTATAGGAAGATGCACTGTGACACCTTTAATGACCCGCCCCAGCAGCCTCTGGCGAAGCCCTGCGGGTCACTTTGCCGGTCAAGGAGTATAGTGACTTAGACCGTTGATTACAACGGAACGACCGGCGGGAAACGCTCTGTTTCCGCGGTGCCAAGTCTAGCCAGGCAACAAGAAAAGCTTGCAATTAAACCTTTTAATTGACCTCATTTCCTTTCACTATCCGCACAATTGACAAACCGATTTATCACCTTATAGTGATGCGGGCCCTGCGTGGGGGGTCACCTTTTCGATACAGCAAAACAGGAGGCCATCAATGGCTGACAAAAAGGCGCAGTTGATCATCGAGGGCGCGGCCCCCATCGAGCTGCCAGTCTATTCCGGGACCATGGGCCCCGACGTTGTGGACGTACGCGGCTTGACCGCCCAAGGCGTATTCACCTTCGACCCTGGCTTTATGGCCACTTCGTCCTGTGAATCCAAGATCACCTACATCGACGGCGACAAGGGTGTACTCCTGCACCGCGGCTACCCGATCGATCAGTTGGCCGAGAAATCCGACTTCCTGGAGACCTGCTTCCTGCTGCTCAAGGGCGAACTGCCCAGCGCAGAAGAGAAGGCCAAGTTCGACAACACCATCAAGAACCACACCATGGTTCACGAGCAATTGAAGAATTTCTTCAACGGCTTCCGCCGCGATGCGCACCCGATGGCCATCATGTGCGGCGTTGTCGGCGCCCTCTCTGCCTTCTACCACGACTCACTGGATATCAACGATCCGCATCATCGCGAAATTTCCGCGATTCGTCTGATCGCCAAGATGCCGACCCTGGCCGCCATGGTCTACAAGTACTCCATGGGGCAGCCCATGATGTACCCGCGCAATGACCTGAGCTACTCCGAAAACTTCCTGCACATGATGTTCAATACCCCATGTGAAGAGAAGAAGATCAGCCCGGTACTGGCCAAGGCAATGGACCGTATATTCGTCCTGCACGCCGACCACGAGCAGAACGCCTCCACCTCAACCGTACGCCTGGCCGGCTCGTCCGGAGCCAACCCGTTCGCCTGCATTGCAGCCGGTATCGCTGCCCTCTGGGGGCCTGCACACGGTGGCGCAAACGAAGCGGTACTGCGCATGCTGGACGAGATCGGTGATGTATCGAACATCGAAAAATTCGTCGCCAAGGCCAAAGACAAGGACGACCCTTTCAAGCTGATGGGCTTCGGTCACCGCGTCTACAAGAACTTCGACCCGCGCGCCAAGGTCATGAAGCAGACCTGCGACGAAGTTCTGGCCGAACTGGGCATCAACGATCCGCAGCTGGAACTGGCGATGAAGCTGGAAGAGATTGCGCGCAACGATCCGTACTTCAAGGAGCGCAACCTGTACCCGAACGTCGATTTCTACTCAGGCATCATCCTGAAAGCGATCGGCATTCCGACCGAAATGTTCACCGTTATCTTTGCCACCGGCCGCACGCCGGGCTGGATTGCGCACTGGAACGAGATGATCAGCGGTCCGTACAAGATTGGCCGGCCGCGCCAGCTGTACACCGGCTCAACCCAGCGCGACTACCCTTCCAAGTAATTGCGCCGAGAGTGAAAAAATCCCCGCCATGTGCGGGGATTTTTTTGCACGCATCAAACTGTTCAGCTCACATGGCACCTGACTGTATGGCTTGCCCGGCGGGCTTTCGTGATTGGATAGACCGCTACCCAAACACACGAGATACCTGCCAATGCCCCTGAGTGACCTGCTCCGCGCGCTCGCCGTGATCCTGTTGTGGGGCCTTAACTTCGTTGTTATCAAGCTAGGGCTCGACAGCCTGCCGCCGATGCTACTTGGCGCCATGCGCTTCACGCTTGCAGCCATTCCGGCCGTATTTTTCATACCCCGACCACGCATCCCCCTGCGCTGGCTAATAGCCTACGGGATGACCATTTCCTTCGGGCAGTTCGCATTCCTGTTCAGCGCCATGACCAGCGGCATGCCGGCAGGCATGGCCTCTCTGGTGCTGCAGTCGCAAGCATTTTTCACCCTGATGCTGGCAGCAGCGCTACTAGGCGAAAAGGCCCGTATCCACAACCTGGCCGGCCTTCTGGTCGCCGCGACCGGACTGCTGCTGATCGGCCTGCAAAGCGGCTCGAGCATGACAACGCTGGGCCTGATCCTGACGCTGTGTGCAGCCCTGATGTGGGCCTGCGGCAACATCATTACCAAGCAGGTTGGACAGGTTAACCTGACCAGTCTGGTGGTATGGGGCAGCCTTATCCCGCCAATACCGTTCATGGCAATGTCATTCTGGCTCGAAGGTCCGCGACAGATTCACCAGGCGTTGTCAGAGGTCAGCGGGACCGCCATTTTTGCCCTGTTTTATCTGGCATTCGGAGCCACGCTGATTGGCTACGGCCTCTGGAGCCGACTGCTGTCCCGTTACCCGGCGGGCCGGGTTGCGCCCTTCTCGATGCTCGTTCCGGTGGTAGGCCTCAGCTCATCAAGCCTGATTCTCGGCGAAAAGCTCAATGAGATGCAGATTCTGGGCGCGCTACTGATCATGCTGGGACTCGCAGTGAACGTATTCGGTGGCGCTCTACGTCGTCGCGGCAGGCCGCTGCAGCAAGGCTAGGCTGCGCCTGTCTCGGACTCCAGCCAACCAATAATCCGCAGAGCGTCAGCCCGCGTGCTGCCGCAAACACTTTCTTCCGGCAAGAATCCCGCACAGACCGCAGGGCGCTCAGGCGAGCCGAAGATCGCACAGCGCATATCAGACAGCAGTTGCACACAGGGCACGCCAGCGGGCTTGCCGCCAGGCATGCCGGGAATCGGCGAGGTAATGGACGGCGCCGTACAACAGGCGCCGCACTCTGCACGACAGTCCATCAATCACCCTTCTGCAGACGGGCGATCAGACTGGATGTATCCCAGCGCCCGCCGCCCATCGCCTGGACATCAGCATAGAACTGGTCAACCAGCGCCGTAACCGGCAGCTGCGCACCGTTGCGCCGGGCCTCATCCAACACGATGGCGAAGTCCTTGCGCATCCAGTCAACCGCAAATCCGAAATCAAATTCGCCATCAAGCATGGTTCGGTAGCGATTCTCCATCTGCCAGGACTGCGCAGCGCCCTTGCTGATCACCGACACCACGGCATCGCCATCCAGCCCGGCACGCTGAGCGAAATGCATTGCTTCGGCCAACCCCTGGAGCAAGCCACCGATGCATATCTGGTTCACCATCTTGGTCAACTGACCACTGCCCGCCTCACCCATATGCCGGAGCATCTTCGAATAACAATGCAGAATCGGTCTCGCCAGGTCGAATACCGATTCATCACCACCAGCCATGATCGTCAGCTGCCCCTTCTCCGCCCCCGCCTGGCCACCGGAAACAGGCGCATCCAGAAAGCCTACACCGAGTTGCGCAGCGGCCTGCGCCAGCTCGCGGGCCACGCCGGCCGATGCCGTGGTGTGATCCACTACCACCTGCCCCTTGTGCGAGCCGGCAAATACACCCAGCTCGCCACACACAACAGCTCGCAGATCATCATCGTTGCCAACGCACAGCAGCACAAAATCCTGCCCTCGCGCGGCAGAGGCAGGCGTGTCGGCAAAACGGCCACCATACTCCTGCACCCAGCGCGCCGCCTTCTCGGCAGTACGGTTATAAACCGTAACCTGATGCCCCGCGCGCTGCAGATGCCCCGCCATGGGGTAGCCCATGACACCCAGACCGATAAATGCAACATTTGCCATAGCACACCTCTTTGTTGTCAGACGCCAACGACCGCCCAGCCCTACAGTCGAACCTGCATAACCCCAATTGCCCGCCAGATCAGCCCTCGGCATAATGAGCGCCCTTTCATCTGCAGGAGTATTGCGCGTGTTCCAGGTAAATCAGTATTTCGATGGTCAGGTTGCCTCTATCGCCTTCAAGCAACCCGAAGGCGCAGCCACTGTCGGCGTAATGGCTCCAGGCGAGTACGAGTTCGGCACCAGCCAACTGGAAATCATGCACGTCATCAACGGCGCGCTGACCGTCAAGCTGCCCGGCAGCGACGAATGGACCACCTACAACGCTGGCGATCAGTTCACTGTGCCGACCAACAGTCGCTTCAACCTGAAGGTCGAGCGCGATACCGCCTACCTGTGCGAGTACCGCTGAGCGCCTGCCCGGCGCCCTGCGCCGGGCCTTCTCAGAACCCTTCCGGGGCCTGCGTCATACCTTTGCGATAACCCTCGATAAAGGCCTCGGGCATACGCTTTGGGCGACCGGAAGACAACTCGATACAGACAAATGTGGTACGCGCACGGAGCAAGGTGACCCCGTCACTTTTGCGCACCAACTGAAAGTGCCGCGTCATTCGCAGCTTGCGATCCCAGGTAAAGATCCAGGTCGCCATCTCCAGCTCGTCACCCTCGTATGCCGACGCCAGGTAATCGATCTCGTGGCGCAGTACCGCCATCGCCCGATCCAGCTCACGATACTCCGCCAGCCCCAGCCCCAACGACTTGGAATGCTCCCAGGCACAGCGCTCAAGCCAGCGCACATACACTGCATTATTGGCGTGCCCAAGCTCGTCGATATCCTCGGACACGACCTTGATAGGCTGAACAAAAGGGGTTGGCAGATCCCAATTCACTGACATGCATCTCCTTGCGACGTGGTTGCTGGCTGAATGAGCGATGGTACTACAAAGACACCAGCCAAGCCGCACACCTGCATGCAAAGCACGCCAACCTGGATTAGTCTGGAGGCACTGCCAACATCAGGGACGCACCATGTTCAAACAGCTCAACTTCCCGATCCTCGTCATCCATCCCGCCATCGGACAGAACAACGTTGCAGGCCGCCAACTGGCCGCGCTGCTCGAGGCTCTGGGCAATGAAGGCTTTGAGGTACTGGGTGCAGAGCAGCTGGAAGAAGGCCGACTGATTGCCGAGGCACATCGCGGGCTCGCCTGCATCCTCTTCACGCCCGAGGCACTCAGCAAAATAAACGACGTTGAGGCGCTGTTTGATGCTGCGCACAGCCGCTCTCCCGAGCTGCCGATCATGGCAATTACCACCCGCCAGACCATCGACCCCGAGCAACTCGGCGCCCTGCGCGAACTGCACCAGATACGCGGAATCATTTATCTGTTTGAAGACACTCTGCCCTTTATTGCCGGGCAAATTGCGCGCACCGCCCGCAGCTATCTGGCTCAGCTTCTTCCACCCTTTTTCAAGGCCCTGCTCGAGTACAGCAGCCGTGCCAGCTACTCCTGGCACTCACCCGGCCACGGCGGTGGCGTCGCCTTTCGCAAGAGCCCGGTCGGCCGTGCCTTCCATGACTTCTTCGGCGAAAACACTCTGCGTTCGGATCTCTCGGTCTCGGTACCGGGGCTCGGTTCACTGCTTGACCATACCGGCCCGGTTGCCGACGCCGAACACAACACCGCCCGCGTCTTCGGCGCAGATCATGCCTTCTATGTGGTCAACGGCACCTCCACATCGAACAAGATCATCTGGCACGCCTACGTTACCCGTGACGACCTGGTACTGGTTGACCGCAACTGCCACAAGTCGATTCTGCACGCGATCATCATGACTGGCGCCATCCCCATCTATCTGACCGGCTCGCGTAACGACTACGGCATCATCGGCCCGATAGCCCGCCAGAGTTTCAGCAGCGAGCACCTGTCTCACCTGATCAGCAACCATCCCCTGCTGCAGAACCGCACAGACAGCGCCCGCATTCGCCTTGCAGTCCTGACCAACTCGACCTACGACGGCCTGTGCTACAACACCGACATGGTCGCCGAGCAACTGCGCGAGCGCGTTGACGTGCTGCACTTCGATGAGGCGTGGTACGGCTACGCAGCCTTCCACCCCTTCTATCAGGGCCGGCACGGCATGAGCCATAGCCAGCCGAGCCGAACCGGCCACCCCCTTGTGTTCGCCACCCAGTCGCCACACAAGGTACTGGCCGCACTGTCCCAGGCGTCCATCATCCTGGCACGCGACAGCGCAGATCAGCAGCTCGACCACGAGCGCTTCAATGAGGCCTACATGATGCACACCTCGACCTCACCCCATTACGGCATGATTGCGTCGATCGACGTTGCCACCGGCATGATGGCCGGCCCGGCCGGCGAGTCGCTGGTTCAGGAAACCCTGGACGAGGCACTCTCCTTCCGTCGCGCCATGCAGCAGACCGCCGAACAGCTGACCGATGAGGAATGGTGGTTCGATGTCTGGGAACCAGAGGAGGCACTGGGCGCAGAACAGCTGCAAGCGGAGAACTGGACACTCGGCAACAATTCCGACTGGCATGGCTTTGGCGCCATGGCCGAGGACTATGCGCTGCTCGACCCAATCAAGGTCACCCTGCTCACTCCAGGCATCGAAGAGAAGGGACGGCTTGGCAAAAGCGGCATCCCGGCAGCGATTGTCACCCGCTTCCTTGCCGGTCGCGGCCTGGTCGTGGAGAAGACCGGTCTATATTCCTTTCTCATTCTGTTTTCGCTGGGGATAACCAAGGGCAAATGGAGCACGCTGCTGTCGGAACTGCGCGAATTCAAGCGCCTGTACGATCAGAACGCACCGCTGGAAAGCACACTGCCCGAGATCGCCCGGCAGCCACAATACGCAGGGCTTGGCCTGCGCGACCTGTGTCAGCAGTTGCATCAATGCTACAAACAGCATGCTCTGGTGCACCTGCAGCGCGCGATGTACACCGAACTGCCCGAGATGACACTGCGCCCGGCAGATGCCTATCAGCAAATGGTCAGAGGCAAGGCTGAAGCCGTCCCGGTAAGCGCCCTCAGTGGCCGGCTCAGCGCCGTGATGCTGGTGCCTTACCCGCCCGGAATCCCCGTCATCATGCCGGGAGAACGCTTTCCGACGGATAACACCATCGCCGCCTACCTGGCCGCTGCAATCGACCTGGAAACCCGCTTCCCCGGCTTTGGCAACGACATTCACGGCCTGCGTCAGGACCTGATAGAAGGCGAACGCTACTGGCGGGTAGATTGCCTGGTCGAGGAATAACAGATAAAAAAAAGGCCGGCGAATTCGCCGGCCCTTCTAAATGGTGGAGCTAAGCGGGATCGAACCGCTGACCTCCTGCATGCCATGCAGGCGCTCTCCCAGCTGAGCTATAGCCCCAGGTCTTGCGACCCTGACACACTCACGTGTGCCGGTAAAAATGGCGTCCCCTAGGGGACTCGAACCCCTGTTACCGCCGTGAAAGGGCGGTGTCCTAGGCCACTAGACGAAGGGGACGCAATCCCTTCTCTGAACAGGCTGGAATCTGTTCAGCAGTGTATAAAACAGGTCAACGCGAACGTTGACCAAAAAAACTTGGTGGAGCTAAGCGGGATCGAACCGCTGACCTCCTGCATGCCATGCAGGCGCTCTCCCAGCTGAGCTATAGCCCCGTCTCAAGGACGGGGCGAATATTAAGAGCGAAGCCCAAGGGTGTCAACAGAAATTTACGCAAAACAGCAACTTATCTAAAACAAAGCCTCAAGCTGGAAGCTGTAAGCCGCAAGCTGATTGGGGTGGCGGCGAATCGCGGCGCGAGGCTCGAACCCCGCGCCGCTTTTGCTTTTGCTTTTGCTTTTGCTTTTGCTTTCAGCTTCTAGCTTGCAGCTTGCAGCTTGCAGCTTGCAGCTTGCAGCTGGAGGCTAGATAGCCTCCAGCTCCTTCTGCCACGCCTTGTTCTCTTTCTTCGAGGTGCCGCCCAGCAGTTCGACGGTTTGACGCAGACGGTAACGGGTAAGGTCCGGGCCCAGATGTGCCATGGCGTCCAGTACCGAGACCGAGCTGGCCTGGCCGGTGATCGCCGGGAACAGCAGCGGCATCAGATCGCGCAGCTTCAGTGCCATATAGGCTGCGACAGCCTGAATGACACCGGTGATGTTGTCCTTGTCCCAGTCGCGCAGCGCTTCAAGCTTCCAGAGCAACAACTGCAGCGCCTTGCGCACGCCGTCGGCGTCCAGCTTTTTGTGCACAAACAGCTCAGGTGAGGGATCAACCTTGCCGGCCATAAAGAAGCCCAGCAGGTTCGGCAGATCACTGAAGGTTTCCACCCGGGTCTGCGCCAGCGAGATCATCGGCTTGAGGTACGCCGGATTCAGCGCCCACTGCTGCACTGCTGCGGCAAACTGGTCTTGCGACAACTCACGAATCCACTGCCCGTTCAACCACGACAGCTTGTCGATATCAAAAATCGGCCCACCCAGCGAGACACGCTGAATGTTGAAGTGCTCGACCATTTCAGCGAGGGTGAATTTCTCCCGCTCATCCGGCATCGACCAGCCCATGCGGCCGAGGTAGTTCAGCAGCGCCTCGGGCAGATAACCCATGCGCTCGTAGAAGGTGATACTGGTCGGGTTCTTGCGTTTGGACAACTTGCTCTTGTCCGGGTTGCGCAGCAGCGGCATGTGGCACAACTGTGGCATCTCCCAGCCAAAATACTGGTACAACAGGATGTGCTTTGGCGCCGAGTTGATCCACTCCTCGCCGCGCAGGACGTGGGTAATACCCATCAGGTGATCGTCTACCACGTTGGCCAGGTGGTAGGTCGGCAGCCCATCGGCCTTCATCAGCACCTGCATGTCCACCTGTTCCCACGGGATATCGATCTCGCCGCGCAACATGTCCTGCACCTTGCAGATGCCATCGGCCGGGACCTTCATGCGCACAACGTGCGACTCACCGGCAGCAACCCGCGCACTGACTTCTTCGGTGCTCAGGCTGAGGCAGTGGCCGTCATAGCCGGGCGTCTGCTTGTTCGCCATCTGCTCGGCCCGTAGCGCATCGAGACGCTCGCTGGAGCAGAAGCAGCGGAAGGCATGGCCCTTCTCGATCAGCGCTTCACTATGCTCGTGATAGATCGCGCTGCGCTCGCTCTGACGATAGGGGCCGTGCGGGCCGCCAACATCAGGCCCCTCATCCCACTCAAGTCCCAGCCAGCGCAGCGAATCGAGAATCTGCTTCTCGGAGGCGGCGCTGGATCGGACCTGGTCGGTATCCTCGATACGCAGGATGAACTGACCACCGTGCTGGCGGGCAAAACACTGGTTGAACAGGGCAATGTAAGCGGTGCCAACGTGAGGATCACCGGTAGGGGAAGGTGCGATGCGGGTACGAACAGTCATGAACTCTCTCGATCAGGTGACCCGGACAATCCGGGACGAACTACACAATGGGGCGAATTTTATCAGGGCTCAGCCCTCAACCTCTATATAACTAGACGATCGCAATTGCAGTCGCTCAACCACAAAGTCGATAAACGCCTTCACCTTCATGGCCTGGAAGCGACGCGATGGATAGAGCGCGTACAATTCCCCGGAGGGCAGTTCGGCCTGCTCCAGCACACGCACCAGGGTACCTTCCTCGACACAGGACTCGGCAATAAACGCCGGCACGTTGATGATACCGACCCCGGCCAGCGCCGCCTCGCGCGCGAAAGTAATGTTGTTGACTACCAGTACCGGCGAGATGGGCACGCTAATCGCCGGCTGATCGAACCGCCACTTGCGCGCACCATCGGCCAACGCGTGAATGCAGCGATGATGAGTCAGTTCGGACGCCTCGGCCGGCATGCCGCAACGCTTGATGTAGTCCGGGCTGGCGTACAACTGCCGGGGGCTGGTCATCAGTCGCCGGGCGACCAGGCTGGAGTCCTGTGGCCGCCCGAGGTGGATCACCACATCAACGCCCTCCTCGACCGGGTCGACAGCACGCGTGGTCAGCTCGACCTCAACCTGAATGGCCGGATAGCAGCGCATGAACTCACCGACGACACCTCCGAGAAACAGCTGCCCGAATTCGATGGGCGAGCTGACGCGCAACAGGCCCGTGGGCTCGCGCTGCAGTTGCATGATGGCCTGCTCGGCTTCGGAGAACTCCTGCATGATCTGGCGACAACGTTCGTAGTAGGCCTGCCCTACTTCGGTGAGCCGCAACTTGCGCGTCGTACGGTTGAGCAGGCGCACGCCCAGGCGCTCTTCAAGCTGGGCAATACGGCGGCTGACCGTTGATTTCTGCATACCCAAGGTCGTCGCAGCGCTGGTAAAACTGTGGCACTCCACAACCCGCGTGAAGATCAACGCATCATCCAAACCCATGCTTACTGTTCCCTCGCTGCAACAAAGTTTCCAGATTCTAGCGCCTCCGGCACCCTGCGGAACAGTGTTAGAGTGCAGGCAGAAAAATAATCGAGAAATTGTATGTCAGCCCGAGTTAGAGCACGCCTGTTCGTTTTCCTTCTCCTCTGCGCAATCGCCGGTCTGGTCGCCGTCGGACACTGGTGGCTGGTAGGCCGTTTCTACGAAGAAACCGACAACGCCTACGTTCAGGGCGATATCACCCTGGTATCCAGTCGCCTCTCTGCACAGGTGACAGAGGTACTGGTGGATGACAACCAGGCCGTTGTACCGGGCGACCTGCTGGTCCGGCTTGATCCCCGCGACTTCGAAATTGCCCTGGCGCAAGCGACCGCCAACCTGGCGACCCGCAGCGCCGAGAAGCAACAGGCGCAATCACGGCTACGACAGCAGGACAGCTTGATAGCGGCAGCCGAGGCCAACGTTGAAGCCTCTCAAGCCGAGCAGCGGCGCGTTGAGCTCGATATCAAGCGCATCACACCACTGCGCCAGTCGGGCTATGCCTCCGAAGAACAGCTCAGCAACTACCGGGCGCAGCTGGAAGTGGCTCGAGCGCAGGTCAGCAAGGCACGGGCAGAGCTGCAGACACAAACACTGGCCAAGGATACCCTTGCCGCCGACATCGCCCGCCTGGACGCCCAGATTCAGGCAGCCGAGGCGGCAGTCGGGCAGGCCCGCCTGGACCTTGAACGTACCGAAATTCACGCCCCGGTCGCCGGCCGAATCGGTCAGCGTAATGTGCGCATCGGCCAGAACGTCTCTCCCGGCAGCAATTTGCTTGCAGTGGTTCCGGATACCGAACTGTGGATCAAGGCCAATTTCAAGGAAACCCAGATCAGCCGTATGCACGAAGGGCTGAGGGCCGAACTGGTATTCGACACCTTTCCCGATCAGCCAGTGACCGGCACCTTACAGAGCCTTTTCCCCGCCTCGGGCGCCCAATTCAGTCTGCTCCCGCCGGACAACGCTACCGGCAACTTCACCAAGGTGGTTCAGCGCATCCCGGTCAAGCTGGTGGTCGATGAAGACAATCCGCTGGCTGGCCTGATCCGACCCGGCATGTCGGTGCACGTGAAGGTCGATCTGCGTGACTAACGCCGGCTCCGCCCACGACATACCACCACCGGGCAGGCGCGACTGGATCGCCCTGCTCAGCGCCATTCTCGGCGCCTTCATGGCGATTCTGGACATTCAGATCATCAACTCGTCGCTGAAGGATATTCAGGGCGCGCTGTCGGCCACCATCGAAGAAGGCTCCTGGATTTCTACCTCCTACCTGGTGGCAGAGATCATCATCATCCCTCTCGCGGCCTGGTTGACTACCATTTTTTCACCACGCCGCTTTGCGGTAACCATCTCGGCCATCTTCGTCATCGCGTCGCTGCTGTGTTCGATGGCCTGGAGCCTGGAAAGCATGATCGTGTTTCGTGCGCTGCAAGGCCTTGCCGGCGGCGCGCTGATCCCGTTTGCCTTTACCCTGATTCTGATCAAGCTGCCGCCCTCCTCGCGCCCCAAGGGCATGGCACTGTTTGCCATTACCGCCACCTTTGCTCCATCAATCGGCCCCACCATCGGTGGCTGGCTGACCGAACATTTTGGCTGGGAATACATTTTCTACATCAACATCGTCCCCGGCATTCTGATGGCCGCCGGGCTGATGTACGGGCTGGACAAGTCGCAACCACGCTGGGATCTGCTGCGCCAGGGCGATTACATGGGCATTGTTACCATGGCGGTCGGCCTGGGTTGCCTGCAGGTGTTTCTGGAAGAAGGCCATCGCAAGGACTGGCTGGAGTCCAATCTGATGCTGGCACTGGCGGTCATCAGCTTTGTCAGTCTGATCAGCTTCGTCATCATTCAGCTCACCAGAGAAAACCCTCTGGTCAATCTGCGCCTGCTAAAGGATCGCAACTTTCTGTTCGGCAGCCTGGCCAATATCGGTCTGGGGGTCGGCCTGTACGGCACCGTATTCGTATTGCCGGTCTACCTGGCCCAGATTCAGCAGTACAACGCGCTGCAGATCGGTCAGGTCATCATGTGGATGGGTATCCCCCAGTTGCTGATCATTCCGCTGGTACCGATCCTCATGCGCTTTATCGATGCGCGGCTGATCTGCGCGACCGGGTTCTTTCTGTTCGCCTTTGCCAGCTTCTACAGCGGCAGCCTGAGCCTGGATTTTGCCGGCGATCAGTTTATCGCCATCCAGATCTTCCGCGCCTTCGGACAGCCCATGGTCCTGGTGCCCATGTCGATCATCGCTACCGCCATGATTGCGCCTTCGCAGGCCGGCTCTGCCTCCAGTCTGTACAATATTCTGCGCAACCTTGGCGGCGCTATCGGCATCGCCGCGCTGGCGACCATTCTCGACAGCCGCGCCAAATACTATTTCGACTTCCTGCGTGAGCATATAACCCCGGGCAATCCGGCATTCGAAGAACGCATGCACCTGCTCACCGGCCAGCTGGGCAATGAGCAGAGCGCACTGCAACTGCTGAACAACCAGGTGCATCAGCAGGCCGCCATCATGGCCTACAACGATGCCTTCCATCTGATTGCCCTGATGCTCGGCTGCTCGATGATCTTCGTATTACTGTGCAAACCATTGCCAAAAGCGCCACCACAAGGTGGCGCGGCAGAGACCGAACCCGCACACCCCTGACTGTCGTTTTTTTTGATCACCCTATAGCAATAGAGCATCCCAAGCGTTAGGATCGGCGCATATTGTCAAATATTTTCAACAAACATTTGCACAGGTGCCCCCATGGCCGAGACCCGACACACCACTTCCTACTACGCAGCCTCAGCCAACCCCGCGCCCGAGCGCCCCGCCCTGCAAGGCAGCCATGAAACCGACGTCTGCATCGTCGGTGCCGGTTTCACCGGTATCTCTGCCGCCCTGCACCTGGCGGAACAGGGCTTCAAGGTCACCGTACTGGAAGCAGTCAAGGTCGGCTTTGGCGCATCCGGTCGTAACGGTGGCCAGATCGTCAACAGCTACAGCCGCGACATCGACGTTATCGAGCGCACCCTGGGCGCTCAGCAGGCACGATTGCTAGGCGATATGGCCTTTGAAGGCGGACGCATCATTCGCGAGCGCGTAGCCCAGTACAACATCCAGTGTGACCTGAAAGACGGCGGCGTCTTTGCCGCGTTCAACAGCAAGCACATGAAGCACCTTGAGGCTCAAAAGCAGCTTTGGGAGCGCTACGGCCACACCCAGCTCGAGATGCTGGACAGCAAGCGCATCCGCGAGGTAGTCAATACCGATATCTATGTCGGCGGCATGCTCGATATGAGCGGCGGCCACATTCACCCGTTGAACCTGGTGCTGGGCGAGGCAGCCGCCTTCGAATCACTGGGCGGCGTCATTCACGAGCTGTCGCCGGTGACCCGTATCGACCAGGGCGAGCATCCCGTCGTGCATACCGCGCAGGGGCAGGTAAAAGCCCGTTATGTGATCGTCGCCGGCAACGCTTATCTGGGCGACCTGCTGCCGCAACTGGCGGCCAAGTCCATGCCTTGCGGTACCCAGGTGGTTACCACAGAGCCGCTGTCGGACGAGCTGGCCGCATCGCTGCTGCCGCAGGACTATTGTGTAGAGGATTGTGCCTATCTGCTCGACTACTACCGTCTCTCCGGCGACAAGCGCCTCATCTTTGGCGGCGGGGTTGTCTACGGTGCCCGTGACCCGAGCAACATCGAGGCGCTGATTCGTCCCAACCTGATCAAGACCTTCCCGCAGCTCAAGGACGTGAAGATCGACTATGCCTGGACCGGCAACTTCCTGCTGACCCTGTCACGCCTGCCGCAGATGGGTCGCATTGGCAACAACATCTACTACTCGCAAGGCTGCAGTGGCCACGGAGTTACCTTTACCCACGTTGCCGGGCGGGTGCTCGCAGAGGTCCTGCGCGGCCAGGCAGAGCGCTTCGACGCCTTTGCCGCGCTGCCGCATTACCCCTTCCCGGGCGGCAGACTGTTCCGCATTCCGTTCACCGCGATTGGTGCCTGGTACTACCAGATGCGCGACAAGCTGGGCATCTGATAAGTCGTGAACCAGGTCACAGCTGCAATGGCATAGTGGAACCCGCAGGCATTGCATGGGTCGATTATAGGGAGCGCGTCTTGCGCACCAGCAGAAGCCACCTATCGTGGTTAACAGCTTCCAAGCAGGGAAGCCACAACAAATCGAGGTATGTCCGATGACTTTCATGCGAACAACAAAGCGTTACCTGTCCATCATGCTCACCGCCCTGTTCATGCTGACGTCACTGGCCAGCATTCAGGCCCAGGCCGCGATGGTCGGCACTGGTGAGGCCATTGCCCAGCAGCAACTGACCGTGGACCGTGCCGAACTCAAAAGCATGCTCGATGATCAGGCCGTTCAGGACAAGCTGGCCAGCATGGGTGTAACACCCGACCAGGTTGAAAAGCGCATCGACAGCCTGACCGCCGCCGAGCTTGCCCAGTTCAACAGCCAGCTGGATGAAGCACCCGCAGGTGCCGGTGTTGTTGGCATCATCGTGCTGTTTCTGGTCATCTTCATCATCACCGACATGCTCTGCGCAACCAACGTCTACAGCTTCGTCAACTGCGTAAACTGACATCATGACCAGGGCTATTCGCCTGGCCCTGGCACTTGGGCTGACAGCACTGCTGTCAGCCTGTGCCGGGCTAACCCCTACCCCACAGCAAACCCTCCCGGACAACCTCCTGGCCAATCGGCTGCTGACCAATCTGCCGTTTCATGCCCAAGATGAGTATCAGTGCGGCCCTGCAGCGCTGTCGATGCTGCTTGGTCAGCGTAACATCGACATTGCACCGGAGCAGCTCACCGACCGTGTCTACTTGCCCGAGCGCCAGGGCAGCCTGCAAGTAGAAATGATTGCGGCCGCCCGAGAACAGGGTCTGCTGGTCTATCCGCTCGCGCCTGAACTGGGCGCCATTCTGCGCGAAATCGATGCCGGCAATGCAGTGCTGGTCATGCAGAATCTGGCCTTCGACTGGTACCCGCAATGGCACTACGCAGTGGTGGTTGGCTATGATCTCAACACCCGGGATCTAATCCTTCACTCCGGCCTGAACGCGCGCCAGCGCGAATCCTTTGCACTATTCCTGCGCACCTGGCAACGCGCGAACAGTTGGGCCGTCGTCGCAGTTCCGGCAGAAAGGATACCGGCGACAGCCGAGCCTTTGCCCTACCTGAAAGCTGCAGCGGACCTCGAACAGGTTGGTCAGACCACCAGTGCCGAGGCAGCCTATCGGCAGGCCAGCGAGCGCTGGAGCGATCAGCCGGCGCCACTGCTCGGCCTCGGCAATATCGCCTGGAGCAGCGGGCGCCATAGCGAAGCGCTGGAGCACTTCAGCGAACTGGTGCGGCGTTTCCCCGACTACCAGGCAGGCTGGAACAATCTGGCAACCGGCATGGAAGAACTGGGCTGCACAGAGGCCGCAGAACAGGTTCGTGCCTGCGCCGCAAACCATTCGCAAAACGGCATACATGTTGGCGCTGACGCCGCTTGTACGATCCCGGTCTGTCGATGACCATAGAGCCTCCCCCAGGTGAGGCTCCAATCCTGATGCTGTCATCCAGCGATATTCAAACCCTGATCCGGGAAGGCGTGCCACATGCCGACGACCTCGACTTGCAGGTCATCAGCAGCGATAGCACAACGGCGGTCGCCTGCGTCCCGTTCAACACCCGGCTGATCCGCCCCGGCGGCACACTATCCGGACCAACCATGATGGCACTGGCAGACGCCGCCATGTATGCGCTGATTCTTGCCGGGCCGGGTCGCCAGGAGATGGCTTTCACCAGCAACCTGAACATCCACTTTCTGGCACGCCCCGCGCCACTTGACCTCTACGCCAGAGCAACCTGGATGAAGCGCGGCGAACGCCAGGCGGTCTGCGCAGTTGATCTGTACAGCGCGGGCGACGAACACAATCTGGTGGCGCATGCCACCGGCACCTATGCCCTGGCCCGCCAGATACCTTGAGCCTGCCGGCGGTCCTGCGCCAGTTTTTACCGCTACTGCGCAGGCCTTTGCGCACCATGGTGACAACCCCGTCACAACGGCATCCATCGTGAGTCACAAACAGAACCCAAGCTGTTGATTTAACTGATTTATATAATTCAGGAACAGAGATTGCTGAAGTGACCCCAAGCGCGATTCAGGACGATTCGCGCCGGACCCGCAACGGATTTGCCATGCCCAGAACACCACCACAGTACCATCTTGCTACCCTGCTGCTGCTCTGCCTGCTCGGCGGCTGCAGCGGAAATCTGCGCTTTGACGATGAGCAATACCGCCCACTCGACACGCCAATAGAGCCGCGACCCATGGAGCGTGGCGCATGGAATTGACGCTGGATGTGATTCATCCGCCACGCCGCGAGGATGAGCCCGCGCGCTGCCGTACCTTCAGAGCAGCCGGCGGCATCATCGGCCGGGCCAGCCACTGTGACTGGGTGCTGGACGACCCGTCTCGCATACTGTCCGGCCAGCATGCCGAGATCCGCTTTGACCAGCAACGCTACCAGTTGGTCGATCTGAGCAGCAACGGCATTACCCGCAAGCACGACAGCCAAAAGCTGCCGCACGGTACGCCGGTAGACATCGAGCACGGCCACATCTATCGCATGGGTGAACTTGAGGTCAGAGCCAGACTGCAGGCCGTCCCCGTGGCTCCGCAGGGCCTTATTCCGGACGACGCCTTTCTCGAACTGGGCGGCAGCGACGCCGACTGCCACACCGACGACCTGCTCGACGCGCTGTTACCCGCCAACGAGCCAAAGTCCAGTATCGTCGCGCCCGCCCCACTGGCAACCGAGGACGATCACCACCGCATAGAGTCGGAGCATGTCCGCTTGCCGCGGCGGGCAATATTGTCAGACTACAGGCCGCCTGAAGACGACCCACTGGCCGAACAGATCTGCCAGCGCCTGGGGCTGGACCTCAACAACCGCGACAACCTCGCCGAGCAGGCGCTGCAAGCCGCATCCCTGCTAAGAGTTCTGCTGGGCGAGCTGCAACTCAGCCTGCGCGCAGCGCAGCAGCTGGACGAGACTCTGGGTCTCAGGGACCACCCCCATCCCGGCCTCCAGCACGATACGCCCCAGGCACTGCTTGAGCACCTGTTACAGCATGAGCCAGACGCCACCGGCTTGCTGCGCAGCGGCTGTCACCGACTGCGCGCCCAGATATTGGCAATGCAACAGGCCAACCGCCAATGCACCGAGCGTCTGACTCAACTACTCGCACCTCACCACCTGGTCGGATCGATGGGCCCACTGCGCAGTGAAAGCGCCCGCTGGCGCGCACTGTGTGAAGTCTATGCCCGGCGGCCGGAGCAGCTGCAGCAGCTATTCAGCGATGCGTTCAATCGCACCTATCAGGATCAGGCACGCCTTCTGGGCGCGTTTCACCAACATCTCGGATAACCCCATGCCCTTTGCCCGTTTCCTTGTCAGTCTCACAGCCTGCGCGCTGCTTGGTGCCTGCAGCCAGCTGTCACCCTACTCTGATCTGACCAAACTCAATCTGACCCTGAATGCGTCGGACCAACTCAATCCGGACCTGAACGGCAGGCCCTCTCCGCTGGTACTGCAACTGGTTGAACTCAGCCATGCCGCCGCTTTCGAGCAAGCCGACTACTTCGATTTGCAGCAGCGTCCGGCAGCGATGCTGGCACCGGACCTGCTGGCTATGGAAGAGATGGAGCTGCGCCCGGGCGAGCAGCGCACACTGAAACTGGCCCTGCAACCGGACACCCGTCATCTCGGGCTGGTGGCCAGCTATCGCGACCTGGCCGGTGCCCGCTGGCGTCTGACCCTGGACCTGGCCCCGCGCAAGCGCAACGCCATTCGAGTGCAGCTCGAAAGCAACGGGCTGCACCCGCCAGTCAGCAATGGAGCACCATGACATGCAGGCACTGAAGATCGTCTGGCAGGAGGGCATGCTGCTGCGCCCCCAGCACTTCCAGGGGCAGGACAGGTACCACGAACAGCAATTGGCGCTACGCATCAAAGGCCTGCTCGCAGACGCGTGGGGCTTTCACAGCCTCAAGATCGACGAAGCCTTTCTGCCAATGGGGAAACTGGTCATCAGCCAGGCCAGCGGCCTGCTGCCGGATGGCACGCTGTTTCAACTGGACAGCGCCCCGACACCACTCGCGCTGGATATCCCCGCCAACCAGACCGACACCGACATTTATCTGACCCTGCCACTGCAGGCCGCTGAACCCACAGGGGCTGCCCCCCCTGAACGCGACACCGCCATGGCCCGGTTCGTGACCGTCACCCAGCCGTTGAACGAGAGTAACGGACACGCCGAAACAGGGAGCCCGCTGCTCTGCGCCAGACCGAACCTTCAACTGCAACTGGACACTGACGCACAATCGCCCGGGCTGGTCCGCCTGAGGGTCTGTACGGTCCGCGACAGCACTGCCGACGGAGGCGTCAGGCTGGACGAGCGTTTTCCGGCAACCTTTATTCACTGTCAGCCCAGCCCCTTTCTCGGACGCTGCCTGCAGGAGGTAATCAGCCTGCTGCAGCAGCGCGCAGACGTATTGGCAGAACGAATGCTCGCCCGTGGCCAGGCCGCCGGGGCTGAGATCGGGGATCTGCTGACCCTGCAGTTGATCAACCGCCATGAGGCAATCCTCCGGCACCACCAGCACAGGACCCAGACACCCGCCGCCGAGCTGTACAGTATTCTGCTGTCGTTGCAGGCAGAGCTGGCGACATTCTGCTCCGACAGTCGGCGGCCACCGCCGGAGCTGCAATATCAGCATATTGATCAAAGCCGGAGTTTCGATGCCCTGATGCGGGTCCTGCGGCAACGTCTGTCCAGCGTGCTGGAACAGCACAGTGTCGAGTTACCGCTGCAGCAGCGTCAGTATGGTGTACAAGTCGCGCCCATCAACGACCCCGACCTCATTGACGGGGCACGCTTTGTACTCGCCGCAACGGCAGCCTGCAGCAGCGAGGAACTGCGCAGCCGTTTGCCCAACCACCTCAAGGTCGGCGCCGTCGAACATATTCGTCAGTTGGTCAACCTGCACCTGCCCGGCATCCGCCTGCAGCCACTGCCCGTCGCGCCCAGACAGCTTCCCTTCCGCCGGGACCACTGCTATTTCGCGCTGACACCCGGCAGCGATGAACGCGCACAGCTATCACGCTCCGGCGGCATTGCCTTCCACGCCGCCGGCGATCTGCCCGAACTGAAACTGGCCCTGTGGGCTATCAGAGACTGACTTGCATGTACAACGGCGACTACCCTGACGACGATCGCACTGTCATCCTGTCCGGCAGCATGGCCGGGCACACTCCATACTCGCTGACCGACCACGCGGCATCCGCGGCGTGCATCGCACCGCGAACAGACGATGATCTGTGCCGCACCACTGACGTGCAGCCCAACCCGCTGCTCGCCGCCGCAGCGCCACTGCTGTCCGAACTGGTCGCCCTGCGCACCGGCAGCGGCGAGCGCGAGCCAATCGACGTCCTGCGCGTCACCCTGGAAGCCGGCATACGGCAGTTTGACCAGCAGTGCAGACACCTCGAGGTTGCGCCTGCCAGCAGGCAGGCTGCCCGATACGTGCTCTGCACAGCCCTGGACGAAGCCATTCTCAATACCCGCTGGGGCAACAACAGCAACTGGTCCAGCCGCAGCCTTCTCAGCGCCTTCCACCAGGAAACCTTTGGGGGAGAGAAGTTCTTTCTGTTGCTCACCCGCCTGTCACAGGACATGGCCCGGCATATCGACATGCTCGAATTGATGCTGGCCTGCCTCTGCCTCGGTTTTGAAGGTCGCTACCGGCTGCAACTGCGCGGCCAGCAAGAACTGGAACACATTCGCAGCCGCTTGCACGCCGCGCTGCAGCAATACCGCAGCCCGCCGGATATGCACCTGGGCTCACAGATCGTCCACCCTGAACCGTGCCCCCCGGTGAGGCCGTTGCCCGGCTGGGTGACGGCGGTAGCCACCGCCAGCTGCCTGACAATCCTGTTCCTGGGGTTCAACCATTATCTGGAGCAACACCGCAACGCCGCGCTGGAGCCTTACCTGACCAGCAGCGCGAGCATCACCGCACAACCGGGAGTCAAACGATGAAGGCCCTTTATCAGCGGGTAGCCTCCTATCTGCGCAAACCTGCCGGCTGGTCTCTGCTGATACTGCTGATCCTCGCTGCCTTGATCTGGGTACTCGGCCCGAACATCGCCTTCAACGGCAATGCCATACTGGCCGGCCCCGGCAGCCGCCTGCTGGCTGGTACGATTCTGCTCTCGCCCTGGCTGGTCTGGCAGTTGCTCGATCAGCTCAAGCAAAGGCGAGCAAACGGCGAGCAAGCCGCCAGCAACGCAGCAACCCTGCAGGCCCGCGTCGCCCTGGAACAACGCTACAGATTGAGTCGCCACCTGCTGGCAGAGCACGGGGTAAGCCAACGCCAGCAACGTCGACAACCCTGGTATCTGCTGCTCGGCCCGGAGAGCTCGGGCAAGAAGCGCCTGTTTGCAAGCGCAGAGTTAAGCGGATACTGCACAACTGTCACTGCCCCCCATGGGCCCCAGGGGATCAGCCCGGCAGAGTGGCACAGCCTCAGCCACTGCAGTTGGCTTCAAGTGGGTGGCAGTTGCCTGCCGTCCGCAGATCAGGAGCCACCTTCACCGGCCTGGACAGCACTGCTGGGGCTATTGCGTCAGCGTCGGGCGCCGGCGCTCAATGCCATCGCGCTGATGCTGCCAATGGACCTGCTGACCACGCAGAACACCCTTGAGCTCGACCAACTGGCACGCCGGTACAGGCTTGCACTGAGCACGTTGCGCAAGGCACTGGGACTCGATCTGCCAATTTACCTGCTGCTGAGCAAGGCCGATCTGCTGCCCGGCATCATTGAGTTATGCCAGCAACTGACACCGGAGCAGCGTCTGCAACCACTGGGCGCGACGCTGCCGGGTGCAGCGGACCCGGCACGGGCCAGTACCGGCGCCCTTGGCCCACTGCTGGCTCAGCTGAATCGTCAAATCCTCTGTCGAACCCAACAGGAGTCGGACAGCCTGCGCCGCGGCCGTCTTTACGATCTTCCCTATCAACTGGCGAAACTGGAAGGGTCGCTTCGTCAGTTCCTCAACCAGGCATTTGCCAGCAACAGCTACCAGCAGGGCAGTCGAGTGCATGGAATCTATCTGACGATCGCTGCCAGCGAACACGACGTTCTCGTCCCCGGCTCGCTGCCGCGCCCTCCGGTTCAAGGCGCCTTCAGCAGGCGACTGCTGGAAAATCCCCTTGCCGGGCGGCCTGATGGCGTCACGGTTGCAGACGAGCAGCGTACGCGACAACGCACCAGGCAACGGGTCACGGTCGGTCTCGCCGCAGCTTGTGTGACACTGTCTGCAACTGGCTGGGCTTGGCGCTACGGGCACGAGACCGAGCAGCTGCAGCAACTTGCCGAGCTTGGCCGACACGTCGTCCAGGATGCTGCCGCGGTCCAGGCACACAGCCGAATAGAACCCTTGCTACAGCAGCTCGATACCCGCTACGCGGCAACGCTGATACCCCAGCCGGCGTCGATGCCTGCCGGCCTCCAGCGCCTGAGCCTTGAGCAGTCCGAGGCGACTCTGCCGGTGGTCGAAAAGGCCTATGCAGATGCACTCCGTACCTTCCTGCTGCCACTGGTAATGCGTCAGCTGGAATACCGTCTGAGCACCGACTTTGAAGACCGCCAGCAGTTGATCGGGCACCTGCGCGCCTACCTGATGCTGGGTCTGCCGGAGCGTCTGGACAGCGCCTACCTTGAGGACTGGATGCACACGGAGTGGACGCGCCGCTACCCCAGACAACCCGCGGTCAGAGAGAGCCTGGAGGCCCATCTAAGCCGCCTGCTTGCCTCCGCTCCAATGCCCCAGACGCTTGATGAGTCCCTGATAGCCAGCGCCAGGGAGATCATGCGGCAAGAGCCCCTGCCCCGGCTTTGCTACCGATTGCTCCGGGAGCGCTCCAGATCCCTCCCCGACTACCGCCTCGATGCCCGCCTTGGACGCCACCACCGGTTACTGACAGCCGAACCGGTCGACATTCCCGGGTTCTACATCCATACCGGCTATGAAAGCCTGATCAAAACCAGAGGTCCGGCGCTGATTCATGACTTGCTGGCCGACGACTGGGTACTGGGCCTCGCCGAACCGGTTAACAGGCAAACCGAGCAGGCCCTGATGGCAGACGTGGAGAGCATCTACTTTCAGGATTACACCTCGCATTGGAATCGCGCCCTGGCCAGCCTCCGCCTGCAACCACAGTCCGGCGCTAGCGCGGATCAGCTGGCGGCGCTCTCGTCCGGGCACTCCCCCCTGCTGACGCTGCTGCAGGAGATCAGGCTCCACACTCGACTGATAACAGCTGACGACCCAACACCCAGCGCAGGCAAGCTGGCCATGCAACAGCACTTCAGCCACCTTCACCGCCTGCTTGATGACGATGCCATGCCCGCTCCGGAATTGGCTGGCGCATTGCAAAGCATCGGTCAATTGCAACACCAGCTCGCCCAGCTCAGCGACAGCAGCGCCCGCGGACTGCTTGCCTACAAGATGGCCAGCGCACGCATGCAGCGCCAACGCGATGCAATCGGCGCGACCCGCGACAGCGCAGCTCAGCTGCCGCCGCCGCTGCAGCTATGGGTGAAGCAGCTTGCCGACCAGAGTTGGCGAACCGTGCTGAGCGCAGCGGCCGAGTATCTGAACGGCCAGTATCGCAGCCAGGTGTATCGCCCATACCGGGACGCAATCGCCGACTACTACCCCTTCAATCCAGTCAGTCAGCGGGAAGTGGAGCTAGGCGACTTCCAGCGTTTCTTCCAGCAGGAGGGCACTATTCAAGGCTTTACCGACCAGTATCTGGAGCCATTTTTGATCAGCACGGACACAGGCTACCGGCTGCGACTGCTGGACGGGCGGGCATTGCCCATATCCGCAAGGCTGCTGACACAACTGAACCGGGCCAGGACCATTCACGACAGTTTTTTTGCCAGCAATCCGCTTGAGCCGGGCATCGGGTTTCGCCTGGAACCCTACTCACTTGATGCCAGCCTCAGCCGCGCCAGCTTTTATTACGGGAGCCATCAGCTGGAATATCGCCACGGCCCCATCATTCCCAAGGCGTTCACCTGGCCGGCAAGCCTGGACGACAGCCGCATCAGCTTAACCCTGGAGGATCTGGGAGGCCGGCGAATGACCCTGCACGGCCAGCAGGGTACCTGGTCGCTGTTTCGCCTGCTTGAGCAACTGACACTCGAGCAGGAGGAACAACGCGACGCGCTTCAGCTGCGGGCCAATATCGGCGGCATGCGTGCCCGCTATCTGCTGCACAGTCAACGCTCTCCAAACCCGTTCCAGCCCGGCCTGCTGGCGGGCTTCAACCTCCCGGCCCGCCTGCAATGAACTGGTCAAGCTGCTCTCAAACCGATCCAGGCAATCAGCGTCGACACAATGAAGATGCCATTCTGGCCCTTCAGGACTACGGGCTCTGGGCGGTCGCTGACGGTATGGGCGGTCACCGCAACGGCGCACTCGCCAGCCGCCTGATAATCGACACACTGGGCGCACTTGAGCTGACTGGAAATATCGACCAGAACCAGCGTCGGGTGCGTCAGGCCCTGCAGCAGGTCAACCGCAGGCTAACGCAAGACATGACCCAGGTGCAGGGCCAGCCAGCCGGTCCAGTCGGCAGCACCGTGGTCATCCTTCTGGCAAGTGCAAACCGGGCGCTCTGCCTGTGGGCAGGTGACAGTCGCTGTTATCTCTGGCGCCAGCAAACACTTCACCAACTGACCCGCGACCACTCGCTGCTGCAGCAACTGATAGACCGGGGCGCTGTAACCAGCACCGAGGCCGCCTCACACCCTGGTGCCCACGTACTGACCCGAGCAGTCGGCGCGCATGACCATCTGAAACTGGACAGTGTGACGTTCATGATTCAACCGGGTGATACCTTGCTGCTGTGCAGTGACGGCCTGCATCGGGAGCTGAGCCCCGCGCAACTGTCCTCGGCCCTTGAACACCAAGACAGCAGCGGCGCGGCGCAGCTGGTGAGCCTGGCATTGCGGGGGCCGGCCCGCGACAACCTGAGCGCAGTCGTTGTCAGAATCGGTGCAGGAGCAAGCTGATGCCCTCCAGGACGCCTCCGGTTGCACCAGCCGCCATACCCGAACTGCTGGGCAACCGATACCGTATTGAGCGCCTGCTTGGGGTGGGAGGCATGGGTGCGGTCTATCAGGTGCGTGACCTGCTGCGCGAGCAATTCAACGACCCCCGACCCAGTGTGGCACTGAAGGCCCTGAACGATCAATTTGCCGCCCATGCCGATGCCAACGCTCTGCTTTACGCGGAATATGCCCTCACCTGCCGCCTGCACCATCCGAATGTGATCCGCCCCTACAGCTACCACATCGACCCGGCGAGCGGTCGGGCATTCATGACGCTTGAGTTGCTTGAGGGCCCTGCGCTGGATCAGATCATCGCCGACCATCCCGACGGGATGGCCTGGCCGGCGCTGCAACCCCTCGCAGTCGGCCTGCTGTCTGCCCTTGCCCATGCACACGACGCCGGCGTGCTGCACGGTGATCTGAAGCCGGGCAATATCATCCTGAGCACCGCCGGCCTGCGTCTGTTTGATTTCGGGCTGGGACGAGGCTGTCGGGGTCCCCTGCAGCGATTACCCCGGCTCAGCCGACGTCTGGCCGCCTGGACACCACGTTACGCTGCGCTGGAGCTGCTCGATGGCGAAGAGTTGACCGCGGCCGCTGATCTGTATGCGGTCGCCTGTGTCCTGTATGAGTTGGCCAGCGGGCACCACCCCTTCAGCCGCCTGACGGCGCGCCAGGCAATGCGCATGCAGCAAGAAACCGGTTTACAGAAACCACATGGCATACCAAAACCGGTATGGCGTGAACTGCGCACGGCACTGGCCTTTGATCCGGCAGCGCGGATCAGCAGCGTGGCTGCGCTGTTGGAAGCATTCAGAAAGGGAAGCAAAACAGGGTGGCCACCGGCGGTCCGGCGGCGATGGCAGCCGGCGGCGGGACCGCCGGCTGCATCAGATCAGAGCGACAGGTCGCGGTTGGACGCTGCGATGAAGGCCTTTTTCAGGTCCTCGTAGGTATGCACCGCCGGGAACTGGGGAAACTCGCGAATCACGTTTTCCGGCGCGTGGAACAGGATGCCGGCATGCGCTTCCGAGAGCATGGTGGTGTCGTTGTACGAATCGCCTGCGGCAATGATGCGGTAGTACAGGCTCTTGAGCGCAATCACCGACTGACGCTTGGGATCCTTCTGACGCAACTGGTAGTCAACGACCCGGTCGGTTTCGTCGGTAATCAGGCGGTGACACAGTAGCGTCGGGAAACCGAGCTGGCGCATCAACGGCTGGGAAAACTCGTAGAAGGTGTCCGACAGAATAACCACCTGGAAACGCTCGCGCAGCCAGTCGACAAACTCGACGGCGCCATCAAGCGGTTTGAGGGTCGCAATGACTTCCTGAATATCCGACAGTTTGAGGCCGTGCTTGTCGAGAATGGACAGGCGCTGCTTCATCAGCACGTCATAGTCGGGAATGTCACGGGTGGTTGCCTTGAGCTCCTCAATGCCGGTTTTCTCGGCAAAGGCAATCCAGATTTCAGGGACCAGCACCCCTTCCAGGTCAAGGCAAGCGATTTCCACACGACACTCCTGAGATTCACATTTGAGACTGGCGCACAATCTACCGGCAAGCGGGTCTCGGCGCAATCACAAGGCGGCTGGAGCCTGCCGTTCTAAGTCGAAAATCGCATAAAAGTATAACCAAATAAAAGAGGATGGACTAAGGCGGCCTTTGCTAGACTGCCGATCACAGAACGGTGGCACACCGATCCACCGCCGGATTGAGAGCCTGATTTCCATGAGTACCTTCGACATCGATCAACTGGCTGTCGACTACGCCAGCAAATCCCCTCAACAGATTCTGGAGCTGGCATTCGCCAACTTCGACAACCTCTGGCTGTCGTTCAGCGGCGCCGACGACATCGTCGTGCTGGACATGGCCTGGAAACTCAACCCGAACGTCAAGGTATTTACCCTCGACACCGGCCGCCTGCACGCCGAGACCTATCGGTTTCTGGAGCAGGTGCGCAAGCATTACGGGATCCAGCTTGAGGTGTTGTCGCCCGACCACCAGCAGCTTGAAGCCTATGTGCGCGAAAAAGGCCTGTTCGACTTCTACGAGAGCGGTCATGGCGAATGCTGTGGCGTGCGCAAGATTGCGCCGCTGCGCCGCAAACTGGCCAGCGTCGATGCCTGGATCACCGGGCAGCGCAAGGATCAGAGCCCGACCCGGGCAGATGTTCCGGTGGTGCAGCTGGACGGCGGGTTCTCGACCTCGACGCACTCACTGGTCAAATTCAATCCGCTGGCCAATTACACCAGCGAGGACGTCTGGAACTACATCCGCATGCTGGAGATTCCCTACAACCCGCTGCACGAGCGTGGTTTTATCAGCATCGGCTGCGAGCCCTGCACCCGCCCTGTATTGCCGAACCAGCACGAGCGTGAAGGTCGCTGGTGGTGGGAAGAGGCAACGAAAAAGGAATGCGGCCTGCACGGCAGCAACCTGATCGCCAAGTCCTGAAACTGAAAAAGCCGGCGCATCTCTATACGCCGGCCTTCTTCTCTCCCTCAGCAGCCGCTGCACGTCAGTGAACCGGCAGCTCCACCCCATCAAATAATGCTTCCAGCTCGAGCTTGCTGCTGCACTGCAGCGCCCGATCAATCATCTCGCGGGTCAGATGCGGCGCGAACGCCTCAATAAATTCATACATGTAGCCACGCAGGAACGTGCCGCGACGAAAGCCGATCTTGGTGATGCTGGACTCGAACAGGCGACTGGCATCGATCACCTCCAGGTCGGGATCCATCTCGGGGTCGACAGCCATGTGAGCGACAATACCGACGCCCAGGCCGAGCCGCACATAGGTCTTGATCACATCCGCATCGGCGGCGGTGAACACGACCTTCGGTGACAGGCCACGGTTACTGAACGCGTCATCCAGCTTCGAGCGCCCGGTAAACCCGAAGACATAGGTAACCAGCGGCCATTCGGCCAATGCTTCCAGGGTCAGCTCTGCGCCACTGGCCAGCGGGTGCCCCTTGGGCACGATAACGCAGCGGTTCCAGCGATAGCACGGCATCATCACCAGATCGGAAAACAGCTCCAGTGCTTCGGTAGCGATGGCAAAGTCGGCCGTTCCATCGACCGTCATCTCG
This sequence comes from Halopseudomonas sp. MFKK-1, assembly GCF_027474385.1. Taxonomy (NCBI): domain Bacteria; kingdom Pseudomonadati; phylum Pseudomonadota; class Gammaproteobacteria; order Pseudomonadales; family Pseudomonadaceae; genus Halopseudomonas; species Halopseudomonas sp. MFKK-1. The sequence goes on along the minus strand of NZ_CP114836.1, from coordinate 2,846,567 downwards.
CAAATTTGCATCGGTGTGCCCTGATGCATGTGCAGCGACACATCCGGGTAGTTCTTGATGAATTTCTGAATGATTGGCGGCAACGCATAACGTGCCTGGGTGTGGGTGGTTGCCAGTGTCAGCGTGCCCTTGCGCTCGTTGCTGAACTCCTGGGCAATCTGCTTGATGCTGTCGACCTTGCGCAGAATCTCGCCGGCAGTGGCAATGATGCGCTCTCCGGCCGGTGTGATGCGGGTCAGGTGCTTGCCACTGCGGGAAAAGACCTCGACACCCAGCTCATCCTCCAGCAGCCTGATCTGCTTGCTGATGCCCGGTTGCGAGGTATACAGACTCTGGGCAGTCGCCGATACGTTCAGCTCATGATGGGCTACTTCCCAGATGTAACGCAGTTGCTGCAATTTCATGATTGTCTTCCCCTTGCGAGCCGCAGCACCACGCCTTCCAAGGCAGGGATCAAAGGCACGCTTATAACCAGATAGGCCGATATGCCTGCTAGCTTAGTCCATAAACTCCTGCTCGCATACGGCATCTCGCGGGACTGGCCGACCGACGGCCGATTGAGTGGCTCAGGTCACACTGAATGCGGGGATTTGAGATTGCTGATGCCGTGCGGCACGTGCCCGGTGGGGACCACATCGACAGCGCGTCGACAATGTCCCTCCTGGTCATCAAAGAACAGGTCGGCGCCGAACGCCTGAAGAAAGCTGGACTTGTCCAAGCCGCCGAGGAACAAGGATTCGTCCAGCCGGATGTTCCATTCGCGCAGGGTACGAATCACCCGCTCATGGGCAGGCGCACTGCGCGCGGTGAACAATGCCGTCCGGATCGGGCACTGTTCGCCAGCAAACTCGGTCTGGATCCGGTTGAGCGCGGCAAGAAACGGCTTGAAAGGTCCACCGCCAAGCGGCTCACGCGCCGCCGCCTGCTCGCTGGCCTGAAAGGCAGCCAATCCCTCTTTCTGAAACACCTGCTCGGATTCATCGGAGAACAGCACTGCATCCCCATCAAAGGCAATGCGCAGCTCATCACGTTGCTCACGGGCCCGCTTGGCGGGAAAGATGGTGGCGGCGGCAAATCCCGCCTCCAGCGTTGCGCGCACATCCTCGGCATGGGTCGACAGAAACAGCTGGCAGCCGAAGGCGGGAATATAGGTGAAGGGGCTGCGCCCGCCGGCGAAGGCCGCGCGGGTGATGCCAAGCCCGTAATGCTGAATCGAATTGAACACCCGCAGTCCGGTATCGGCACTGTTGCGCGATATCAGTACGACCTCGACCCGGCTGTCGCCCTCAAGCAAGTTATTGATACGCAACAACTTCTGCACCAGCGGAAAGGCCTCTCCCGGTTCCAGCGGAATGTCTTCCCGGGCAATCTGGTACTGCCGATAGGCCTCCAGCCCTTCCTGCTCAAAAACCTGATGACTTTCGTCCAGGTCAAACAGCGCTCTGGAGGAGATGGCGATGACCAGTTTGTCTCCGAGCAGGGTGGGCATGGGGCGTCCTTACTAGTTACTGAGATAGCGGGCCTGGAGGAATTTCAGCTGATCCAACATTGCCTCTATTTTCGGCAGGCTGCAACCAGCTTCCTTGCCCAGGCGCAGCAACTCACCGTACAACGCGTCCAGCTCCATGGGGCGCTTGTGCAGCCAGTCGTGGTACATGCTCGGATAATAATCGGGCATGATCTCGGTGCCCTTGAACATGTAGCCGATCACGCCGTCGGGAATGTCGATGCCACGGGCCCGAGCCGCCGCAATGACCTCTTCCATCATCTCGGTGATCAACTTGCGACTGGCGGGGTTGCCCACCAGCTCCTGGGTGCCGGCATTGAGTACCACAGAGATACCGTTGAATGGCGCATTCCAGACCAGCTTCTGCCAGCGCGCCTCGTCAACACCGGGCAACAGCCGCGTCGGAATATTGCCGGATTCAAGCAGCGCTGCGCCCTCCTTCAACAGTGCCTGCTGCTCTTCCTTGGATACAGCGGGGCCGGAGTGGTAACCCAGGTCGATCATGCCATTGGACTGGTGCTTGACCAGACCTGGGCCTTCACGGAACAGGCAGACGTAGCACAGACCGCCGATCAGGTGCATGCTGTCCGGCAGCAACGGTCGCAGATGATCTTCGTTGTTCAGGCCGTTTTGCAGCAGAACCACCTTGGCATCCGGCTTGCCGGCGGCTGCAATGATGTCACCCAGGTTGTCTGCTGTGGACTTGGCACCCACCAGCAGCCAATCGCACTTCGGCATATCCGCTGCATCCTGGTAGGCCTGTACCGGGTGAATATGCAATTCGGGATTGACCAGGCTGTTGATGGTGATGCCCTTCTCCTTGACCGCCTGGTATTCGCTGCGCAGCAGAAAGTGCACGTCGTTTCCGCCATTGACCAGCATGGCGCCATAGAAACCGCCGATTGCACCGGTGCCAATAATCCCGATCTTCAGATCACTCTGACTCATACAACCCTCATCTGGATGATGTATTTATTGGTATGCAGGCATGTTAATCCGCTCGCGCCGGGCGAGACAGTCAATAACACGACAAACCTGCGGCCAAATGCCCCATCATTCACATCGCGGTTGAGCACGGGCAAGCGGCCGGGCTTTGACCCGCCGATTTCCGCCGGCCACTCAGCGTGCAGCACGAAAGGCCAATTTATATTGTTTTTCAGGGCAATAGAGCCTGGGCGGGGTAGCCTAAGCCGGCAAGCTTGATTAAGCTGTGTAGCACTCAAAAAGCGCCGCATTGCCGTGGCGAGCACCACATTCCGGGATGACTGATGGCCGATTTACCTATTGATGACCTGAACATAACCTCCAATGAGATTCTGATTACGCCTGAACAGCTCAAGGCTCAGATTCCGCTTAGCGAAGCCGCACAGGCGACCGTGGTGCAAAGCCGCCAGGTCATTCGCGACATTCTCGACGGCAAGGACCATCGCCTGTTTATTGTCATCGGCCCCTGCTCCATCCACGACGTCAACGCTGCCAAGGACTACGCCGCACGCCTCAAGGAGCTGGCGGCGGAAGTAGGCGACACCCTGTATCTGGTCATGCGCGTCTACTTCGAAAAGCCGCGCACAACCGTGGGCTGGAAGGGATTGATCAACGACCCCTACCTGGATGACTCCTTCAAGATTCAGGACGGCCTGAAGATTGGTCGCCAGTTGCTGCGCGACCTGACCGAAATGGGGCTGCCAACGGCAACCGAAGCGCTTGATCCGATTTCGCCGCAATACCTGCAGGATCTCATCTCCTGGTCTGCCATCGGGGCCCGCACCACCGAATCACAGACCCACCGGGAAATGTCCTCCGGTCTGTCCTCGGCCGTAGGTTTCAAGAACGGTACCGACGGCGGACTGGCAGTGGCGATCAACGCGCTGCAATCGGTATCCAGCCCACACCGTTTCCTCGGCATCAATCAGCAGGGCCAGGTCTCGATCGTGACCACCAAGGGCAACCCCTATGGTCACGTCGTCTTGCGCGGCGGTAACGGTAAGCCGAACTACGACTCGGTCAGCGTAGCGCTGTGCGAGAAGGATCTGGAAAAGGCCGGTATCAGCAAGAACATCATGGTCGACTGCAGCCACGCCAACTCCAACAAGGATCCGGGCTTGCAGCCGCTGGTGATGGATAACGTGGCCAACCAGATCCTGGAAGGCAATGACTCCATCATCGGCCTGATGGTTGAGAGCAATATTGGCTGGGGTAACCAGTCGATTCCGAAGGACCTGTCCCAACTGCAATACGGCGTGTCCGTGACCGATGCCTGCATTGACTGGGCCACCACGGTGCAAAGCGTGCGTTCCATGCGCGACAAGCTCAAGGATGTACTGCCGCGCCGCGCGCGCCTGAAGCAGGACTGAGGTCCTCAGCCATAAAAAAACCGGCCAATGGCCGGTTTTTTTATGGCGATATGACTGAGCACCTAACTGACCGCTGCCGCATTGCGATCCATATAGCGTTCAACGTATGAGCAGGACGGGATCACCGTATAACCATGCTCCTGCGCGTATGTCAGCGCATGGGCAGTCAGGCGGGCAGCCACCCCCTTGCCACGAAGACTGTCTGGAACGAAGGTCCTATAGATATCCAGCGTGTTCTTGCCCAAGTCCATATAGGCCAGATATGCCCGCATACCGTCCAATGTAATATAGAACTGCTTGCCGTCCTGATCGTGCTGGATGGTCGCATTCATATTCATTGTCTGTCTCCCAGGCAGAAAGCGTCGAGCGAAGAGTTATCCACTATAGACCGAGATCGGGCGGAATGTTTCCCCGCCCGTCTCAAAAAGTGAACTACCCCGCCGAAACCATCCCCATTCCCAGCGACATCAGCAGGGCAATGGATGCCAGACAGGCAATGACCGGCACAGCCACCGTCACCACAAAGATGTCGCGATAGGCTTCCTTGTGGGTAATACCCATGATCATGAAGGTCGCAATCACCGCGCCACAGTGCGGCAGCGAATCCAGCCCGCCAGCGGCGATGGCAGCGATACGGTGCAGGATCTCGGGGTCAACACCCATCTCGATGTAATGCGGCCCGAGCGACTGCATAAAGATCTGCAGGCCACCGGACGACGAGCCGACAATCGCCGAGACCACACTGACCGAGGCAAACACCGACAGCAAAGGCGGTAAATCGACATTCAGGATCCAGTTAGCAAACTGGGCGAACCCGGCAGTCTGGGTCACCACACCGCCAAAACCGATCACCGCAGCGGTATTGAGCAACGGCATGATGGAATCATCAGCGCCCTGACCGAATGCCTGCGCCGCCTTGCGACGCAAGCCCGGAAACAGCAGTACGCAGGTCAGCGAACCAAGAATGAGCGAGATACTGGGCCAGATGATCGGCTGCGCTGCACTGAACAACAGAACGCGAGCGACGATACTGTCGCTTTCAGACCAGTCAGCCAGACCCAGAATAGCGCGTGGCAGCATGATCGAGCCCAGCACCACTACCATGGGAATCAACGCCATCCACCATACCGGTGCATCATTCGGATCACCGATAAGCTGCTCCATGCGACGGTCCTGGGCATTTTCGACAAACCCTTCGCCGCGGGCCTGGGCGCGTTTCCACTGGCTTTCCACATACCACATGCCAAGACCAGCCATAATCAGCGCAGCAAAGATGCCGATCCAGCCTCCGGCAAACAGGTCGGTACCCAGCGCACTGGCAGAAATCACGTTATGAATGGACGGCGTTCCCGGCAGCGCGGTCATGGTGAAGGTGCCCGCGCCAACCGAGGTCGCAGCCGCCCAAAGCCGCTTGGGCAGGTTGGCTTCACGCATCAGCGTGATACCCAGCGGATACATGGTGAACACCACCACAAACACCACAACACCGCCGTAGGTCAGCAAGGCGCAGACGATCATGCCAACCAGCAGCGTATGACGCACACCCAGCGCGCGAGTGATCGATAACGCGATACTCTTGGCCGCCTGACTGGTCGCCATCACCTTGCCGAAAATAGCGCCACAGAGGAACAGCAAAAAGAACTTCCCGGCAAAGGTAAACGCACCCAGCGGGCCAAACGGGAAGAACTCCAGAAAGGTTTGCGAGATCAGCATATTGTTGGTCAGCGCGACCACCAATGCGCAGACCAGAGACGCAATAAAGATATTGATCCCTCGCAAGGCCAGATAAATAAGTAACGTCACGCCGGCGAGAAGACCGAGATTTCCGAGCATTGTTTTTATCCTTGTAGTTGACTGCGCTGGCTACATTACCCCAGCGCAGATTCACTACAAAGCCTTTAGCGCCGGAATCAGAGCGCTTTATTGTTGTGTATTGGTAACAGAATTATCGGTTGCCTACTTCCAACCCACGATGCAACTGCTACTATTACTGGCGCTATCAGGAACGTACAGCCGAAGACCGATGGAACTTCGAGCCACTTTTTCGGTCTTGGGCTGTGCGTTCTTGAAGCAAGACTTTTTACACAAGGGGAAAGTTATGAAAACTGCACTGAAAGTATCCGCCGTAGCTCTGGCCGCTCTGCTGGCCGCCGGCTGCAGCAACAGCATGGAAAAGGAACTGAGCGCTCGCGTTGCCGCTAACGAAAACGCTACTGCCAGTGCCCAAGCCCGTGCTGACGAAGCTTACCGCAAGGCCGAAGAAGCTCTGGCTGCCGCTCAGCGCGCACAGCAGACTGCTGACGAAGCCAACGAGCGCGCCCTGCGCATGCTCGAGAAAGCCAGCCAGAAGTAAGGCCAGCTTTGCCGATCCGGATCACATGGTCCGGATCGGTTGTCCAATTACGCCCGGAATACCGCTCTCGGCATAAACCAGATCGCGAATCGCCGTCCAGTCCAGCCGAAACCCCCGCACCTTCTCCTGCTGCTCTTCCAGCAACGCCTGAATCGCCGCCTGCTTGTCCAGTGTTGAAGGCATGCCATGTTCATCCAGGGCGGTATGTACCTCCAGGTACAGCAAGCCATCCTTGACGCCCAGCTTATAAGGCTGGTTGACAATGGTTACCGGCGTGCCGACCGGCACCTGCGGAAACAGCTCGGTGATATCCTCGTTACGCATCCGGAAACAGCCATGACTGACCCGCGTTCCGATACCGAACTTCTTGTTGGTGCCATGGATCACATAACCACTGAGCGCCAGATTCATCTTGAACGGGCCCATCGGGTTATTCGGCCCCGGCGGCACTACTGACGGCAACGGGTCACCATTGGCAGCGTGCTCCTCCAGGATGGATTTGGGTGGATACCAGGAGGGGTTGGCTTCCTTGCGCAGAATGCGCGTTTCACCAATCGGCGAGGACCAGCCTTCGCGGCCGATACCAACCGGGTAGCTGGAAACCAGTTCACCGCCCTTGTGGAAGTAATACATGCGAAATTCGGGGAGATTGATGACCACACCTTCGCGCTGCCCGACCGGAAGGATGTGCTGGCCCGGGAGGATGATTTCGACTCCCTCGCCGGGCAACCAGGGGTCGATACCCGGGTTCGCCGCGGTCATCTCCAGATATCCGAAACCCCGCGCACTGCCAAGGTCGGCAAAGGTATCCTCATAGAGCGCCTGATAGCGGGTGACCTCGCCAATCAGATCCTGATCCGCCGACAACAACGGGTAGTCGTTTGCCTGGGCCGCACCAAGGCCCAGCCCGGTAAACAGCAGCGCCGCGGTGATTCTGCCCAGTCGAGAACACACGCTCAACATTCCTTCAGCTCCCACTTAGCATCATATTCAAGTCAAACTGCTGCATTTGTCCGCTATCGCCATTATTGCGCGCAGCGACAGGACGACGCCCTGCCACCCTCGCCTGCTCGGCCAGATCAACACAGGTCGGACACAGGTTACGCAGATCCGCACGCGTCAACTCACGGTAGATCGGCGACGACGGCAACAGGTCTCCACACAGGGTGCGCTCACGGGGTACGTCGAGCCGCAGATTGATATCAACCAGGTGAACATGCCAGGGATCTTCCACAAACAGATCCCGCTGCTCATCCTGCTCCACCAGACACCAGCGTCTGGCCATCCAGGACACACTCAATTCAGGGCTCCACCTTAATCGTTTATCGCAGCAGGCTGCTGCGTCAGAACCCATTCACGTATTACCGGCCAGGCATTATCGAGAATACCCGGCTGCCCCTGCGCGTTCGGATGAATGCCATCGGCCTGCATCAGTTCACCGCGATCAGCCACGCCTTCGAGCAGGAACGGCACCAGCGGCACCTGCTGTCGATCGGCAATCTGCCGGTACACCTGCTCAAAGGCTTGCGTATAGCGAACACCATAATTGGGTGGGATCCGCATACCCAGCAGTATGACGTCAGCGCCGGCCGCACGCGACTGTTCAACCATGGCAGTAAGATTCTGTTGCATATTATCCGGCGGCAGGCCGCGAAGGCCATCATTACCACCCAGCTCGAGGATGACCAGGTCCGGCGCATGCTGCCCCAACAGCGCTGGCAAGCGAGCCAGACCACCGGCGGTGGTATCTCCGCTGACAGAGGCATTATGGACCGGCAAAGGGTAATTTTCCGTCTCCAGCCGCCGCTCCAGCAGGGCAACCCAGCCCTCACCAATTTCCAGACCGAAAGCGGCGCTGATACTATCACCGACAATCAGGATCCCCTGAGCTGCCGCAGGAAAGGAGAGCAGATACAGCAGTACCGCTCCCAACCAGTTTCTCAAGCCATTCATCAGGTCCGTACACCATGTCCGATGCCGTTGTAATCGCTCGCCACCTTAGCAAAGTCGTGACCAGCTCGGAAGCGCCGCTGCAGATCCTCGACGACGTCTCACTCAGTATCGAACGCAGCAGCAGCCTGGCCATTGTCGGCGCTTCGGGATCGGGCAAGTCAACCCTGCTCAGCCTGCTGGCCGGTCTGGACCTGCCAAGCAGTGGTCAGGTCATACTCGCCGGCGAAGACCTCACGGCACTCAACGAAGACCAGCGCGCGACACTGCGCGGCCGTGAGGTAGGCTTCGTCTTTCAATCCTTTCAGCTGCTGGACAGCCTCACCGCGCTGGAAAATGTCATGCTGCCACTGGAGCTGGCCGGGCGATCCGACGCACGGGAACGCGCCGGCGAACTGCTGCAGCGGGTCGGACTCGAAGCCCGGCGCCAGCACTACCCCCAGCAACTCTCTGGTGGCGAACAGCAACGGGTAGCCATCGCCCGCGCCTTTGCCAGCGAACCCAGCATCCTGTTTGCCGACGAGCCAACCGGCAACCTGGACGCAGCCACCGGCGAGCGCATCAGCGACCTGCTGTTTGCACTCAATCGCGAGCGCGGCACCACCCTGGTGCTGGTAACGCATGACGCGCAGCTGGCCGACCGTTGCCAGCACGCAGTACGCATGCAGGCGGGCCGCCTGCTTGGAGACGATGCATGAACCGACCGCCGCTGGCCCGACTGGCCTGGCGCCTGTTGCGCAGGGAATGGCGGGCGGGCGAACTGACCGTGCTGCTGGGTGCCCTGCTTATCGCGGTGACCATCAGCTCCGCCATCAGTCTGTTTACCCAACGGCTTGAGCGCAGCATGACCGATCGCGCCGCAGAGTTTCTGGGCGCCGATCTGGTTGTCTCCTCGCGTAGCCCCTTGCCGGACAGTTACGCAGAGCAGGCGGCAGTCAATGACCTGATGCTCAGTCGTCAGCTCGAGTTTTCCAGCGTCATGGCCAGCGACTCGGCAATGCAGCTATCCAGTGTCAAGGCGGTTGACGCGGCGTATCCCTTGCGCGGCGAGTTACGTATCAGCCGTTCCGCTTTTGCCGAGGAAACAGCAACCCGCTCCGTACCGGCTGCCGGTGAAATCTGGGTGGAACCACGCTTGCTGAACCAGCTGAGAGTTCAGGTCGGCGACAGCCTGGAGGTTGGCTATGCGACGCTGCGAATTAGCGCTGTACTGACCCATGAACCTGACCGTGCAAGCGACTTCTACAGTCTCACCCCGCGGGTGCTGATGAACCTCGATGACCTTGACGCGACCGGCGTGGTCCAGCCCGGCAGCCGGGTAACCTATCGCTTGCTGTTGAGCGGCGAACGCCAGGCACTGGAGCGTTACCGTAACTGGATAGACCCGCTGCTGGGGGTAAACCAGCGACTCAGCAGCGTGGAAGACGGAAACCGCCAGGTTGGCAATGCGCTAACGCGGGCCAATCAGTTCCTAGGCCTTGCCAGTATTGCGGCCATTATTTTGGCTGGGGTTGCCGTGGCACTGTCATCCGGGCGTTTTGCGTTTCGTCATTTCGACAGTAGCGCCCTGCTGCGCTGTATGGGACTGCAACGCCGGCAGGTGCTCACCCTGTTCACCCTTCAACTACTGTATATCGGGATCATTGCCACCGTGGCCGGCCTCGCCCTGGGGCTTGTCGTGCAGTGGGGCCTGATGCAACTGCTCGCCGATCTGCTGCCGCCACGGTTGCCGGAGCCGGGCATCTTGCCGCTGCTGGTTGGCGCGGCTACCGGTTTCAGCGCACTGCTCGGATTTGCCCTGCCGCCGCTGCTGCGACTTGGCAACGTCGCGCCTTTGCGGGTGCTGCGCCGCGACCTCGAACCGATGCCTGTCAGCAGCTGGCTGATCTATGGGCTCGCCCTCGCCGTCCTCAGCCTGCTGATGTGGCAGTTCACCGGCGATCTGACCATCACCCTGGCCATGCTGTTCGGCGGAGCACTCGCTGCATTGCTGCTCGGGCTGCTCGCCTGGCTGCTGCTGCGCGCGGTCGCCGGCAAGCTGCGCGAGGCCAGCCTGGCCTGGCGGTTGGGCAGCGGTGAACTGCTCAAGCGCCCAACGGCCGCCGCCACGCAGATGCTGTCATTCGGTCTGATTTTCATGTGCATGCTGGTTGTCCTGATCCTGCGGACCGAGCTGCTCAGTACCTGGCAGAATCAATTACCGGACGACGCTCCCAACCACTTCGTACTGAACGTACTCCCAGCTGAACAACAGGCGTTCAGCCAGGCACTGGAGGACATCGGTGCACGCAGCGCCCCGCTCTACCCGGTCACGCCAGGACGTCTGGTCAGCATCAACGGCGAGCCCGTGCGCACCGAGGTAAGCAAGGAAGATGGCAATCGCGATCGCGGAACCCGGGCCATCAACCGTGACCTCAGCCTGACCTGGGCAGCCGAGCTGCCAGCAGACAATCAACTGCGCGAAGGCCAGTGGTGGCCAGCAGTCGCAGCCCCTGCTCCATCCGCCATGGCCCGTGTGTCCATCGAGGCCGAGCTGGCCGACAGCCTTGGTGTCACCCTTGGTGACAGGCTGGGATTCGTCATTGAAGGCAGGAGTCTGGACGCCGAGGTCAGCAGCGTCCGCAGCGTCGAATGGGACAACTTCACGCCCAACTTCTACATGATCTTCGCCCCGGGGGACCTTGACGGCTTCCCCGCGACCCTGCTGACCAGTTTCTATTTGCCGGCCGAGCAACGCGGTGCCCTGCGGGAGCTGAACCGTCAGTTCCCGGCAATGACGCTGCTGGAAGTCGGCCCCTTGCTGGCCCAGATTCGCGACATTCTCAGGCAGGTCACGCTGGCAGTGGAATATGTCCTGCTGTTTGTTCTGCTCGCCGGGATGACAGTGCTGTTTGCCGCCCTGCAGGCTACCCTTGACGAACGGCTGTATCAGGGCGCATTGCTGCGCACACTGGGGGCCGGGCGAGCGCTGCTGCGCCGCGCAAGCTGGATGGAGTTTTTGCTTCTGGGGCTGATGTCCGGCCTGATGGCAGTGGTGGCCGCAGAGCTGGCCACCTGGGCGCTGTATCGATTTGCGCTGAATCTGGATTGGGCACCGCATTTGCTGTTTTGGCTGCTGACACCCTCGGCAGCGGCCTTGCTGATCGGTTGCGCGGGCGTCTGGGGGACCAGGGCGGTGCTCCAGCAAAGCCCCATGCGCCTGATCAACCGCGGCGCCTGAGCAGCCCCGAATGCAGCCGTCGATCAACACCGGAATATCCGGTTCGGCAGCTGCTCGGGTTTCTTGACGCATGGCCGCCGCACTTGATCGACGTCAACCTCACCTCGCAGCAAAGCGTCTAGAATGGATTTCAGCGGCTTGGCAACAGCAGCCAGCCGCCCCCAGCACAAGGAACCGTCATGCCAAAACCTCCTCGCCATCTCGTTCGGGCCCTGATCGCCGCAGCCGTGCTCGCCGGCATTGCTCTGGTTACCTGGCTGGAGCTGCAGCCTGACGGCTACGGTGATGGCTTTGCCAGCGGTAACGGCCGGATTGAGGCGACCGAGATCAACATCGCGACCAAGCTCGGTGGACGTATTGCCCGGATCCTGGTCGACGAAGGGGATTTCGTCGAGCCCGGACAGCTGCTGGCCGAAATGGATACCAGCGTACTGCAGGCGCAACTGCTGCAGGCCGAGGCACAGGCTCGGCAGGCCGAGAACGCTATCCAGACAGCCCGCGCCCAGGTTGGCCTGCGCGAAAGCGAGCGCTCTGCCGCAGAGGCGTTGTTGCTGCAGCGCCAGGCTGAACACAATGCAGCGCGCAAGCGCCATGAGCGCATCAGTGTACTGGTCCAGCGCAGCGCCGCCTCGCGCCAGCAGCTGGACGATGCCCTGGCGGCCATGCAGAGCGCCGAGGCAGCCGTTGCATCGGCGCGGGCCCAGATCCACGCAACCGAGGCCGGCATTGCCGCGGCGCGCTCGCAGGTAATCGAAGCCGAATCAGCGCTGGATGCTACACGCGCAGCGGTAGAGCGCATCGCTGCAGATATCAACGACAGCAAGCTGACCGCCGATCGCAAGGCAAGGGTGCAGTTTCGTACCGTTCAGCCCGGTGAGGTACTTGGCGCAGGTGGCCGGGTTTTGAATCTGGTGGATCTGACCGATGTCTACATGACCTTCTTTCTGCCCGAACGGCTGGCGGGTCGCGTCGCGATGGGCTCCGATGCGCGGATCATTATCGATGCTGCGCCGCAGTATGTGATTCCGGCCACGGTCAGCTACGTCTCCAGCGTGGCCCAGTTCACGCCCAAATCGGTGGAAACGGAGCAGGAGCGGGAAAAAATGATGTTCCGCATTCGCGCACGTATCGACCCGGCGCTGCTGGAGCAGCATATCGAACAGGTCAAGACCGGCCTGCCCGGCGTCGCCTGGCTGAAACTGGATGCCAGTGCCGAGTGGCCCGACGCACTCAGCGTTAACGTCGGCAACTGAACATGAGCCAGCCGCCGCCGGTCGCCCAACTGCGCGATATCAGCCTGCATTACAAGCACGTCGCTGCCCTGGACAAGGTCACCCTTGACCTGCCGCCGGGCTGTATGGTCGGTCTGATTGGCCCGGATGGCGTTGGCAAATCCAGCCTGCTGGCACTGGTCGCCGGCGCGCGTCGCCTGCAACGGGGCGAGTTGCAGGTCCTGGGTGGGGACATGCGCAGCGCCAGCCACCGCAGTCACGTGTGCCCGCGTATCGCCTTCATGCCCCAGGGGCTGGGCAAGAACCTGTATCCGACCCTCAGCGTGGCCGAGAACCTCGAATTCTTTGGCCGGCTGTTCAATCAGGGTGAAGCCGAGCGCAAGCAGCGCATCCAGCAGTTACTGGCCAGCACCGGCATGAGCCGGTTTGCCGATCGCCCGGCCGGCAAGCTCTCCGGCGGCATGAAGCAAAAGCTGGGGCTGTGCTGCGCGCTGATCCATGACCCTGACCTGCTGGTCCTGGACGAGCCCACTACCGGTGTCGACCCCCTGTCACGCAGCCAGTTCTGGGAGCTTATTCGACGCATCCGTGCCGGCAGGCCGCAGATGAGCGTGCTGATCGCCAGTGCCTATATGGATGAGGCCCAGGGCTTTGACTGGCTGGTTGCAATGGATGCCGGCAAGGTACTTGCAACCGGCACGCCACAGCAGATTCTCGCCGACACCAACAGCAGCAGCCTCGAGCAGGCCTTCGTTGCGCTGCTGCCAGAGGAAAAACGCCGTCAGCACAAGCAGTTGCAGATACCGCCGCGCACGATGCATACCGGTATTGCCATCGAGGCTCACGACCTGACCTGCCGCTTCGGCGATTTCGTCGCGGTCGACAAGGTGAATTTCCGCATTGAGCGTGGGGAAATCTTCGGCTTTCTCGGTTCCAACGGCTGTGGCAAGTCGACCACAATGAAAATGCTCACCGGCCTGCTGCCCTTCAGCGAGGGCGAAGCCTGGTTGCTGGGCAAGCCGGTTGACCCGACCGACATGGCCATCCGCATGCGGGTTGGCTACATGTCCCAGTCATTTTCGTTGTACAGCGAACTGACGGTGCGCCAGAACCTGGCGCTGCACGCCAAGCTGTTTCAGCTCCCCGCCGAGCAAAGTGCCGAGCGGATTGATGAACTGCTTACGCAGTTCAATCTGCAGGCAGTTGCTGACAGCTTGCCGCTGTCCCTGCCACTGGGGGTGCGTCAACGCCTTTCGCTCGCGGTGGCGGTGATTCATAAACCGGAGGTGCTGATTCTCGACGAGCCCACCTCGGGGGTGGACCCGATCGCCCGGGATCTGTTCTGGAGCCTGCTGGTCAGGCTGTCGCGGGAGGACGGCGTTACCATCTTCATCTCGACTCACTTCATGAACGAGGCCGAGCGTTGCGACCGGATGTCGTTAATGCACGCCGGCAAGGTACTGGTCAGCGGTGCACCCGATGATCTGCGGCAGCAGCGGGGCAAGGCAACGCTGGAGGACGCGTTCATCGACTGGTTGCGCGAGGCCAGTGGTCAGCAAGAGCAGGTGCCTGACGCTGCTGCGCTGTCATCCTCAGTCGCTCAGCCTGACACCGAAAAGCGCCCTCCCCGTTTCAGTTTGCGCCGAATGCTCAGCTATACCCGCCGGGAGGCGATGGAACTCAAGCGCGATCCGTTGCGTGCGCTGCTCGCACTGGCCGGCTCGGTTCTGCTGATGGTGATCATGGGGTACGGCATCAACATGGATGTGGACGACCTGACCTTCGCCGTACTGGACCGGGACCAGACCACCTACAGCCAGGCCTACGCGCTGGAGCTGGCCGGTTCCGGCTATTTTATTGAGCGCCCGCCACTGCACAGCCATGCCGAGCTGGAGCAACGCATGCGAGCCGGCGACATCAGCCTGGCGCTGGAAATCCCGCCCGGCTTCGGACGCGACCTGCTGCGCGGCGATTTCCCGCAGGTTGCCTACTGGGTCGACGGTGCCATGCCGGTGCGGGCCGATACCCTGCGTGGCTATGCCCAGGGCATTCATTTGAACTACCTGCGTTCACTGGCAAGCCGTCAACCCACACCCATCGCGGTCAGCCTGGTGAACGTGGAAACGCGATATCGCTACAACCCCGATGTGAAGAGCCTGCCCGCGATGGTGCCGGCGGTAATTCCGATTCTGCTGATGATGATTCCGGCCATGCTCACCGCGTTGGCAGTGGTGCGCGAAAAGGAGCTGGGCTCCATCACCAATTTCTATGTAACCCCGGTAACCCGGCTCGAGTTCCTGCTCGGCAAGCAGCTGCCCTACGTGGTACTCGGCTTCATCAATTTCATCGCATTGCTGCTGCTCGCGGTGCTGGCTTTCGATGTCCCGATCAAGGGCAGCCTGCCGAGCCTGCTGCTCGGCGGCCTGCTGTATATCGTATGCGCGACCGGCCTCGGGTTGCTGGTCTCCTCGCTGCTGAAAAGCCAGATCGCTGCCATCTTCGGTACCGCCATCGCAACGCTGATTCCGGCGGTCCAGTTCTCCGGCATGATGCATCCGGTGTCTGCAATGGAGGGGCTCGGCGCGATGATCGGGCAGCTGTATCCCACCACCCACTTCCTGATCATTTCCCGCGGCGTGTTTTCCAAGGCATTGGGGTTCAGCGACCTCTATTTCTACTTCATCCCCCTGCTACTGGCGATACCGGTACTGACGCTGGCCAGCGTCGCGGGACTGAAAAAGCAGGAACAGTGACATGCGCCGAGCGTTGAGTAACGTACTGCAGCTGGGAGTAAAGGAGCTGCGCAGCCTCGCCCGGGACCCGGCGATGGTCATACTGATCATCTACGCATTCAGCATGGCCATCTACTCCTCCGCCACGGCGATGCCGGAAACGCCAAACCGGGCAACCATAGCGGTGGTAGACGAGGATCGCTCGCAGGTTTCCAGCCGGCTGATCGACGCTTTCCAGCTGCCCTACTTCATGCCCCCGACCCTGATCAACCACCGCCAGATGGATCGGGGCATGGACAGCGGGCTCTACACCTTCACCCTGAACATTCCTCCGGACTTTCAGCGTGACCTGCTGGCCGGACAGCAACCGACGATCCAGCTCAATGTCGATGCCACCCAGATCAGCCAGGCGTTCAGTGGCGCCGGCCACATTCAGCAGATCATCCAGAATGAAACCACCGCCTTTGTGCAGGGCTATAGCGGCGCGGCAGCCCTGCCTCTGGAAGCGGTGGTACGCATGGCCTACAACCCGAACCTGGAGGCCAGCTGGTTCGGCTCGATAAGCGAAGTCATCAACCAGATTACGATGCTGTCGATCATCCTCACGGGTGCGGCGCTGATTCGTGAGCGCGAACACGGCACCATCGAGCACCTTCTGGTCATGCCGGTGACGCCGCTGGAAATCATGCTGGCAAAGGTATGGGCCATGGGCCTGGTGGTACTGATCGCCTGCGCACTGTCGCTGCGTCTGGTGGTACAGGACTGGCTGGGCGTACCCATTCAGGGCGCAGTCAGCCTGTTTCTGGCCGGCACCGCGCTGCACCTTTTTGCAACCACATCGATGGGGATTTTCCTTGGTACCGTGGCGCGCTCCATGCCGCAGCTCGGGCTGCTGATCATTCTGGTGCTGATACCGCTGGAAATCCTCTCCGGAGCGGTAACGCCGCGCGAGAGCATGCCGGTCGTGGTGCAGACCATCATGTCGCTGGCTCCGACCACGCACTTTGTTCAACTGGCACAGGGCGTTCTGCTCAGAGGCGCCGGCATCGGCATTATCTGGCCGCAGCTGCTGGCCCTGGCTGCCATCGGGCTGGTGTTCTTCTATGCGGCGTTACGTCGGCTGCGCACTACCCTGCAGTAATCCGGCCGCACGCTAGCGGCCCTCAGGCTGGTAGCAAATATCCGTGATCTCCCAGCTTTTTTCGGATTCCGGCGTGCGCACAACCACTTCATCGCCAACCACCTTGCCAAGACACGCCCTGACGATCGGCGCGTTGACCGACACATAGTCCTTGCGGCCATAGATTTCGTCAGGGCCGACAATTCTGAAACGCAGGGTGTTGTCGTCCTCATCGACCAGTTCGACCCAGGCCCCGAAGAAGGCACGCCCCTCCTGCACCGGGCTGTATTCAACCACCCGCAGCTTGTCGAGACGATTGCGCAGAAACCGTACCCGACGGTCGATTTCGCGCAGCCGTTTCTTGTTGTACTGATAATCGGCGTTCTCGGAGCGGTCTCCCAGACTGGCAGCCCACTGCACCAGTCGGGTGACCTCCGGACGTTCCTTGCGCCACAGAGTATCGAGCTCCTCTTTAAGCGCAGCATGACCTTCCGGCGTAATGACGTTGGTATCCATGATGTCCTGTATCGGGGTTTGGCGGCGACCATGCACGCGGGTTACCGGTTATTTTCGGTGCAGGCGCGGGCTTCTGTCGATGCCTGCCTACTCGCGTGCCTGCGCCTCCCCGCTATCACCCTTTTCTGTCTTTTCTCCCTTTTCTGCGTTGCGACGAGCCGCAGACTCGGGCTCGGTCTCCAGGTAAATCAGTGTCCAGTCCGCTGCCGGCTCGAACGGCTGAGCCGGCGAGAACACCCGTACCCGGCGCTCAGGCGTCAGGGCCAGCAAGGCGATACGCCCCTTGCCCGCCTCCTGCTGCCACTGACTGAAGCCGAAGTCCTCGGTGAGCGTCGTTGCCTTGAAGCGCGCCCCCTGACTGACCAGACTGGAGAGCTTGCTGAAGGTCAGCCCCTCGGGGCCGAGCGGCGCGCCCTCGTGCCTCGACGATATCTGCAGGCGCTCACTGGCACCGCTGCGCTCATTGCGTACGGTGTAGATACGGTGGGCTGCAAAGTCGCGACGAAAATGCTGGTTCAGCAGCGCGTTGCGTTCGCGCTCCGGCGTCATGGTCAGCAGGGTACCCAGCCCGGTCAGATCAAGGATGCTGTCGACCTGTGCCGACAGGGGATTACCGCGCAGGGTGCGCAGTCCCTTCATCCGTGCCTGGCTGATCGACTCCCAATGGGTGTCGACCACCAGCAGCGGCACTTCCAGCTTCTGCAACACCTCACCCAGTGCCCGAGCTACCGCATTGGCACCGATCATGAGTACCCCGCGACGCTCAGGCTCGGTAACCCCGAGCAGGCGCGCAACGGTTCGCGCAGTCGCGCTCTGAAACACCACCGTGCCGATAATCACGGCAAAGGTCAGCGCACTGACCAGCGCCGCATCCTCATAACCGGCCTGCTCCAGACGCAGGGCAAACAGTGCCGAGACCGCCGCAGCGACAATCCCGCGCGGGCCGATCCAGGCAATCAACGCCCGCTCTCGCCAATTAAGCTCGCTGCCCAGGCTGCTTATCCAGACCGCCAGCGGCCTTGCAACGAACTGGATCACCAGCAGCAGGGCCAGCGCCGGCAGGCCCAGGGCAAGCAGTGCATCCAGATCCAGTCGCGCCGCCAGCAGGATAAACAGCCCGGAAATCAGCAGCACCGACAGATGCTCCTTGAACACCAGGATCTCTTCGATATCCACACCGCGAGCATTGGCCAGCCAGATACCCATCACCGTCACAGCCAGCAAACCGGATTCATGGGCCAGCTCGTTGGCCAGCGTGAAGGTCACCAGCACCAGAGTCAGCGAGGCCAGCACCTCAAGGTATTCGGGAATCCAGCGCCGACGCATGGCGGTCGCCATCAGCGCACCACCAGCCACCCCGGCGACCGTGCCGTAGCACACTACCTTGAAGAAGATCAGCGAACCGGCCAGCAAGCCGCTGTCACCCGCGCTCTGGGCAGCAATCCATTCGTAGACCAGTACCGCCAGCAGCGCACCGATCGGATCAATCAGGATGCCTTCCCAACGCAACACACGCGAGATTCGCTGGGTTGCACGCAGGGTACGCAGCATCGGCACAATCACCGTGGGCCCGGTTACCACCACAAGCGCACCGAACAACGCAGACAGACCGGGATCCAGGCCAATCAGCCAGTGGCAGGCAACACTGATAACCCCCCAGGTCACCAGCGCACCCAGAGTAACCAGCCTGCGCACCACGGTACCGGTTTCCTTGAGCTGTTCGAACTTCAGCGTCAGGCTGCCTTCAAACAGGATCAGGGCGACACACAGCGACACCAGCGGAAACAGCAGCTCACCAAGGAAGTCATCTGGCGACAATAGCCCTGCGACCGGCCCAAGCAGGATGCCCGCCAACAGCAGAAACAGAATCGCCGGCAGACGCAGGCGCCAGGCCCCAAGCTGGCAAACCAGACTGACCAGCGCCACCCCGGAGAAAATCAGTGCCGGGGTAATCAGATGTTGCATCTCGCTCACGTTAACGTCCCTGCTGCGGTGTATCAGCGGTCAACCCGTCACGTTGGTGGGGCGCAAGCAGATCCGGCCCCATACCCAGCGCGACAATCCGGTTGGGATTGATGGTCGGGTGACTGTAGTAGTAATGCTGCTTGATATGACTGAAATCCACCGTGTCCGCAATCCCCGGATACTGATACAGCTCACGCAGATACCCCAGCAGATTCGGGTAGTCCTCGATGCGCCGCAGATTGCACTTGAAGTGCCCGTGATAGACCGGGTCAAAGCGCACCAGCGTGGTAAACAGGCGCCAATCGGCCAGGGTCAGCCGGCTACCGGTCAGATAACGGCGCTCGCCAAGCAGCGCCTCCAGCCAGTCAAGCGCGGAAAACAGCTCACGGCAAGCCTGTTCGTAGACCTGCTGATCGGTCGCAAACCCGGCCTTGTACACCCCGTTGTTGATCTCACTGTAGACCCGCTCGTTGATCCGCTCGATCTCGTCCTGAAGCGCTGCCGGATAATAGTCGTCACGGTTACCGGTCAGCGCATCAAACGCGCTGTTGAAGATACGGATAATCTCGGCAGACTCGTTGTTGACGATCGTCTCCTCACGCCGATCCCAGAGCACGGGAACGGTCACGCGCCCGGTGTAGTTCGCCCGGGCATGGGTATACAGCTGGTGCATGCAGCGATAACCGTAGAGCGGCTCGGGCTCGGCAAACTCCCAGCCCTGCTCCAGCATGTGCGGATGCACGACTGTGACATCGATATGTTCCTCGAGCCCCTTCAGCCGCCGCATGATCAGCGTGCGATGCGCCCACGGACATGCCAGCGAGACATAAAGATGGTAGCGGCCTGAATCCGGCGCAAAGCGCGTATCGGCAGCAACCCACTCGCGAAACCCGGCATCCTCGCGCTTGAAGGCGCCGCCATTACTGTCGGTGTCATACCACTGATCGACCCACTGGCCTTCAACGAGACGTCCCATTCGGTACTCCTTGATCCTGTCAGTTGGCCTCCAAGCCTGACATCTTGTGCCGCCGCTGAACAGGTCAGACAAATGGCACGGGCAATTTTTTCATAAAGCGCGTATACTACGCGGCTATCTCTTCCCTAAGGTTCACTTCCCGTATGTCCGAAACCGCTCCGGCCCGGCAATTTGCCGACCTCGGCCTGCCCGCTCATCTCCTCGAGGCTCTCAACAGCCTTGGCTACGAAACTCCCTCCCCTATCCAGGCTGAAGCCATCCCGACGCTTCTGGCCGGCAAGGATCTGCTCGGTCTGGCACAGACCGGTACCGGCAAGACTGCAGCCTTCGCGCTGCCCGTACTCGCTGGCATTGATGTCAGCCTGCGCGCCACTCAGGCGCTGATTCTGACCCCAACCCGCGAGCTCGCTCTGCAGGTTGCAGAGGCGTTCCAACGCTACGCCCAGAACATGCGCGGCTTTACCGTTCTCGCCCTGTATGGCGGCTCGGCTTTCGCCCCCCAGTTCAAGGCACTTGAGCGCGGCGCGCATGTTGTTGTCGCCACGCCGGGCCGACTGACCGATCACCTGCGCCGCGGAAGCCTGAAGCTGCAGGAGCTGCGCTACCTGGCACTCGACGAAGCCGACGAGATGCTCAAGATGGGCTTCGCCGACGATCTGGAAGCGGTCTTTGAAGCGGTTCCAGACACCACCCAGAAGGCACTGTTCTCCGCAACCATGCCGCCGGGTGTGCGCAATGTCGCGCGCAACCACATGAAAGAGCCTGCCGAAATCCGCCTGCACAGTGGCGCCAGCAGCAGTCTCGAGACCATTACCCAGAAAGTCTGGGAAGTCTCCAACCACCACAAACTGGACGCCATGACCCGCCTGCTCGAAGTCGAGCCGGTTGAAGCCATGATTGTCTTCGTGCGCACCAAGACTGCCAGTCTTGAGCTGGCCGAGCGCCTTGAAGCGCGTGGCTTCGCTGCGGCAGCACTGAACGGCGACCTGACCCAGCAGCTGCGCGAGCAAGTGGTCGATCGCCTCAAGCGCGGCCTGCTCGACATCGTCGTGGCTACCGACGTGGCAGCCCGCGGACTGGACGTCGAGCGCATCACCCACGTGCTCAACTACGATCTGCCGCACGACAGCGAAAGCTATGTACACCGTATCGGTCGTACCGGTCGCGCCGGTCGTCAGGGCACGGCGATTCTGTTCGCAACCCCGCGCGAGCGTCGTCTGCTGCACGTACTCGAGCGCGCTACCGGCCAGAAAATCGAGCCGCAGGCCCTGCCGACTGCCGATGCGGTACGCAGTGGCCGCCTGAACAAGCTGGCATCACGTCTGAACGACGCCCGCGAGAACGCCACCGCCCTGCATCAGCAGCTGGTCAGCGATCTGCAGGAACTCACTAGCCTGGATGCCACCGAACTGGCCGCCGCGCTGCTGACCCTGCTGCCGAGCGCCAAGGCCCTGCTGGAGCCTGTTGCCGACCTGCCGAGCGCGCCGCCGCGCCGTGAGCGCGAAGAGTTTGACCGCGACGCCGGCCTGACCCGCTACAAGGTTCAAGGCGGTCGCAAGACCGGCCTGATGCCCAAGCCGCTGGTCGACGTGCTGGTCAAGGTAGGAGGCCTGCAGCGTCAGCAGATCGGCCACATCAAGCTGTTCAACGAGCACACTGGTGTGTTCCTGCCGACGCTCGACCAGTCGGTACTGAACCGCCTGGCCGGCGCCGAAATCAACGGCGTGACCCTGCAGATCAAGGCCTGGCCGCTGCCTGAAGGTGAATTGCCGCCACGTGACCGCGCGCCCCGAGGCAAGCCGCCTCGCCGTGAGTTCGCCGGCAAGCCCAAAGGCCCGCGCAAGGCCTGAGGGACGCACTGCAGATGGAATGGGTCGACATCGGTGTCAACCTGACGGACAAAGCCTTCGACAGCGACCGTGACGCGGTACTGGAGCGGGCCCGTCAGGCCGGTGTCAGCCAGCAGTTGCTGACCATGACCTCGCTGGAGCAGGCAGAACACCTGCTTGCTCTGTGCGCGGATCATCCTGAACACCTCTTCACAACCGCCGGCGTGCATCCGCACGAGGCGCGTCACTGGACTGCAGACAGCAGCCGTCAGTTACTTGAACTGAGCCAACAGCCTGCCGTTCGCGCCATTGGCGAATGCGGCCTCGATTACAACCGCGACTTCTCACCGCGCCCGGACCAGTTGCGCGCACTGGAAGAGCAGCTCGCAATAGCCGTGGAGACCCGGCTGCCGGTCTTTCTCCATGAACGCGAAGCCAGCGACACGCTGATCAACGTTCTGCGTGATTATCGCGACCAGCTCAGCGGTGCCGTGGTGCACTGCTTTACCGCTGACCGCAAGGCACTGTACGCCTACCTCGACCTTGATCTGCATATCGGCATCACCGGCTGGATTTGCGACGAGCGCCGCGGAACCGACCTGCAGATGCTGGCCAGGGATATCCCCGACAACCGGCTGCTGCTGGAAACCGATGCCCCCTGGTTACTGCCACGGACGCTTGATCCCAAGCCGAAGAACCGGCGCAACGAGCCTGCGTTTTTGCCGGAAGTCGCACAGATGGTTGCCAGCTGCCGGCAGCAGCCGCTGGACCAGCTCAGTCAACACACCAGCGAGAACGCCCGGCGTCTGTTCCGGCTGCCAGCCCCTCGGCAATAGTCTATATTGGCTGCATCACCGCATTGGACGCAGCCAAGGACTCGCATGCCAGATACGAAACGGACCGCTCGCAGCCGACATTCCATTTTCCTTCTGCTGGGCATGCTGCCGATGCTGCTCCTTGGTATTTCCCTGAGTCTGTTTCACTACCAGCAGCTCGACAAACTGATTCGCACCGACGGAGACGCCCTCTTCCAGCGTATCGTCGATCAGGTCAGTGGCGAGCTTGAAAACATCTATCATCCGCCCATGCAGGCGCTGAATATCATGGCCCTGAGCAAGCTGGTGACCACCACCAACCTGTCGGAACGGCTGGACTACCTGCCGATGATGGCACAGGTGCTCAGCGACAACGTGCAGCTCAACTCCGTCTACATCGGCTGGCAAGGCGGCGACTATCTGATGTTGCGCCCGCTTGGAAATCGGCTAAGCCTGCAACGCTTCAGCGCGCCGCGACAGGCCCGCTGGATGGCCTGGCACATCGGCAGCTCAGCAACCACCCGGCAGAACAGCTACCTGTTCCTGAACGAAAACCTGCAGATCATCGAGGCACGCATGGCCCCGGACGAGGGTTATGACCCCCGCGAGCGCCCCTGGTATGCCGCGGCCAGCGCAGCCAATCAGCGCCTTATCACTACGCCCTACCTGTTTTTCTCGACCCGCGAATTCGGCACCACCTTGGCACGAGCAAGCAACGACCTTGCTGTGCTGGGGGCCGACCTGACCCTGGACAGGCTCTCAGAAGCCCTGCGCCAGCAACGCATGACACCTTCATCAGAGCTCATTCTGTATACCTCCGATGGCGTTGTCGTAGCCTATCAGGACCCTAACCGCCTGCTGCACACCACCCAGGGCAGCAACTCGCTGGAGCCCCGCAGATTCAATGAACTGGGCAGCACCCTGCTGGCGACCCTGGCTCAGGACGGCTACGAGCAGGAGCGCCAGACAATCAAGGAGCTGGAGGGCCAGCGCTGGGTCATTCAGCAGCAGAGAATCAACATCCTCGGAACGCCGGACGTTTACCTTGCCGTGCTGATACCCGAAGCCGAACTGCTGTCCGAGGCGTATCGGTTACGCACGCTCGGACTCTGGCTGTCCCTGGCGATCAGTCTGTTGCTGCTGCCACTCAGCTGGCTGCTGTGGCGCAGGCTGCTGGGGTTGCAGCAGGCCGACCGTTGATCTAACAAATTACTTTAACCTCTTGGCCCAAATCATTATTTAAGTGATGATGCGAGAAAACGGCAACTGACGAACAGACAGCTCTGTCGTCAGCAATCCACAGGCTACGGAGCTGGATACCATGTCCAACCTTTTCACGCGCACCCTGCTCTGCCTGATCCCCACGATCAGCCTCATTGCCACCCCACTGCAGGCCGCCGACAGCGGCACCATTCCCGCCCGCGTCAACAGCGCCCTGCAGGCCGCCAAAATCCCGTCCGATGCCCTGTCACTGGCCGTCATCCCGCTTGAAAACCAGGGCATGGCCCAGTTCATCAATGCCGACCAGCCAGTCAACCCGGCGTCAACCATGAAGCTGGTAACCACCTACGCTGCGCTGGAGCTGCTGGGGCCCACCTATCAGTGGAACAGCGACCTGCTGGTAGACGGTCCGGTCGTCGATGGCACCCTGCAGGGCGATCTGATTTTCCGCAGTGGCGGCGATCCCAAGCTGACGCTGGAACGCATGTGGCTGATGCTGCGTGATCTGAAGGCGGCGGGCATTCGCACGATCAACGGCGATCTGGTCCTGCAACCGGCCGACATGCGCTTCCCCGCCGACATCCCGCCGTTCATTGATGACAGCGGCAACCAGAACCGTCCATTTCTGGTCGAGCCCGATCCGTTGCTGACCAACCTGAAGGTATTTGTGCTCAGCAGCTATGCCGAACGCGGCGGCGTGCGCATCAACCTTGAGCCGGCGCTCCCCGAGGTCAAGGTGGTCAACCAGATTGCCCTGCTACCGGCGCCCAACCGCAGCTGTCCGGCACCCAACGTCGCCTACAGCATCCAGGACAGCGGCCACGAGGCCGTGATTACCCTCACCGGCAACCTGCACGAGGGGTGCATGGCCCAGCGCTATCTGACAGCCCTGACCGCGACCACCTACACCGCCAGCACCCTGCGCACGCTGTGGGCCGAAATGGGCGGCAGCATCCTCGGCGGCAACCAGATCGGTCGTGCGCCGGCAAGCGCCCGCCTGGTCTCGCGCAGCACCTCGCCCGACCTGGTTGAAGTGGTCCGCGACATCAACAAATGGAGTAACAACACCATGGCGCGGCAGCTGTTCCTGACCATCGGCCGGGAACATCGCATTGCTGCCGACCGTGACGATCACAAGGCCGCCGTACGCGTGATCAACGCCTGGCTGAACGACAAGGGGATTCGCGCCAACACGCTGGTCATGGAAAACGGCTCCGGTCTCTCACGCATGGAACGCATGACCGCCCGCGAAATGGCACAGCTGCTCGCGCAAGCCTGGCAAAGCCCCTACAGCGCCGAGTTCATCGCATCCATGCCGCTGGCCGCCATGGACGGCACCATGCGCCGCCGCCTGCGCAATACGCCGGTTGCCGGCCAGGCCCACATCAAGACCGGCTCACTTCGTAACGTCAAGGCCATCGCCGGCATTACCCGCGATGCCAACGGCCAGAGCTGGGCGGTGACCGCCATCGTCAACCACGCCGCCGCCGGCGCCAGTGGTCAGGCGCTGGATCTGGTGCTGCAGGATGTCTACCGCCGGGCACCGACCGACATCGCCAGCGCCAGCAGCCGCTAGAGTGGTAAAGCTCATCGCCCTCAGGGGCGATGAGTGAATTTCCAGGTCCGATGAATCCGGCTGTTACGCTGGAAATCGCGATCCAGTGTCTCGGCCGAGATATCGGTTACCAGATACCGAGCTTCCACCGCAGGATCCATGCGGAAACGCCGGAAGTTATTGGAGAAATACAGTACCCCGCCCGGCGCCAGGCGCTTCATCGCCAGCTCCAGCAAGCGCGCATGATCGCGCTGCACGTCAAATACCCCTTCCAGCTTTTTCGAGTTCGAGAAGGTAGGCGGGTCGATAAAGATCAGATCGAATTGCTGATCCCCTGCCTGCTCCAGCCACGCCATCACATCAGAGCGCACCAGCTTGTGCAGGTCAGACAGGCCATTGAGCGACAGATTGCGCCGCGCCCAGTCCAGATAGGTATTGGACAGATCCACACTGGTGGTTGAGCGGGCACCGGCTGCGGCCGCATGCACGGTGGCGGTTGCGGTGTAGCAGAACAGGTTGAGGAAACGCTTGCCCTTGGCCTCGGCGGCGATACGCAGACGGATTGGGCGGTGATCAAGAAACAGTCCGGTGTCCAGATAGTCGGTCAGGTTGACCAGCAGACGCACCTGTCCTTCACGCACCTCGAAGAACTCTCCCTGCTGAGCCATGCGCTGATACTGCTGCTTGCCGGACTGACGCTGGCGCTGCTTCAGGGCGATATGCTCGGGTGGCACACCCAGCACCTGCGGCAGCGCCGCCATGACGTCCTGCAGGCGCGCCTGCGCCTTGTCTTCATCAATCGACTGCGGCGGCGCATATTCCTGAACGTGCACCCGATCGCCATACAGATCAACCGCTACGGCGAATTCCGGCATGTCGGCATCGTAGACCCGGTAGCACTCGATGCCCTGCTGACGCGCCCACTTGCCGAGGTTCTTGAGGTTCTTTTTCAGCCGGTTGGCAAACATTTGCGCCGACTCACTGAGGCGGGCGGCTTCGACCGGCGCCGCTGCACCTGCCGGAGTATCGGCTGCCTTGGTGACAAAGCGTTCCGATTGCAGATCCATCAGCAACAACTTGCACGGCAGCGCGCCATTAAACAGGTTGTATTGCTTGTGACTGCGAATCCCCATGCGCTTGCCCAGATCCGCATTGCCGGTAAAGATCGCCGCCTGCCAGCCCTGACACTGCTGACGCAGCACCTCACCCAGCTTCTGGTAGAGATACACCAGACTTGCGGTCGTGCCCAGGCGCTCGCCATAGGGCGGGTTGCAGACCACCAGACCCTTCTGCCCGCGATCCGGGTTTGGCGCGAAGGTCGCCAGTTCACCCTGGAACACCTTGACCCACTCCCCCACGCCGGCACGTTGAATATTGTTGCGAACCGGCTGCAGCAGACGGGGGTCGGCCTCATAGCCGCGAATCCACAGCGGCGGACGTGCCAGCCCGCGCTCGGCACGCTCGCGGGCCTCGGCCAGCACCTTTTGCCAGAGCACAGGTACGTGCTGCTGCCAGCGGCTGAAGCCCCAGTGCTCGCGCTGCAGGTTGGGGGCAACATCGGCCGCGATCAACGCCGCTTCCACCAGAAAAGTACCCGAACCGCACATCGGATCGGTCAGCGCACCGCCAGCCTCAGCCAGCGCCGGCCAGCCCGCACGGATCAGAATGGCCGCCGCCAGGTTCTCCTTGAGCGGCGCCGCACCCTGCTGAAGACGGTAGCCGCGCTGGTGCAGACTGGCACCAGACAGGTCCAGCGCCAGCTGAACTTCGCCACGGTGACAATGGACGTTGATGCGCAGATCCGGCCGTACCTTATCCACCCCAGGACGGGTACCGTCAGGGCGACGCAGCTGGTCGACGATCGCATCCTTGACCTTGAGCGCACCGAAGTGCGTGTTGTCTACCCCGGCCAGAGTGCCGGTAAAATCAATCGCCAGGGTGCCATCCACCGCCAGGTGATCGCGCCAGTCGATAAGCTGCACGCCGGCATACAGGTCCTCGGCCGTGCCGGCCAAAAAACGCTTGAGCACCAGCAGTACCCGGTTGCCCAGGCGCGACCACAGACACAGGCGGTAACCGAGTTCGATATCGCCCTGCACTGAGACACCGGCAACGGTTTCCTTGGCAGCATCGGCGCCCAATGCGAGCACTTCATCGCGCAGCAGACCCTCCACACCCTTCGGACAGGTAACAAAAAATTCAAGGATCTCGCGCATGTCGTTGATTTCCGGAATACGATGACGTTTATATTTCAGTGACAGCTAACCAGCTGCCTCAGGTATGCCAAATCGGTCTTTGTAGCGGTGACGACCGATAGGGTACAACAGGGTATGACTTGAGCGGTGACCCTATTAGAAGCCGGGTCCAATACACCTTTTTCGACCGGCTTCCCTGCAGCGTAGACAAACACTGGCTACGCGCTACCTTGGAACGGATCGACGGTTCGACTGTTCCACAATGTCATACCACACGAGGACGCTACCCTATGAGAAGACTCAAGCGTGATCCGATGGAACGAGCATTTCAGCGTGGTTACCAGCACGGAGTGAGCGGCAAATCCCAAGACACCTGCCCTTTCAACAATCCCTCTACCAGACAGAATTGGATCAATGGTTGGCGTGAAGGCCGCGCGGACCGTTGGGATGGCTTTACCGGTATTTCCGGCGTGCACCGACTCAACGAGATGCATGCCGTAGGCTAGACTCCCAGTCAGTCAACTCATCTTTCCCAAAGGCGCTTGCCCATAGCGCCGGGCCTCTGGAAGGCCCACCCAGCCCCCGCTCTGCGGGGGCTTCCATTTTCACCGGGGCATGACCGCAATGGCATCCGCACATTCACGAATCAATTCCGGCCCACGATAGATAAACCCGCTGTAAAGCTGGACCAGGCTGGCTCCGGCGGCGATCTTGTCGGCTGCATCGGCACCACTGAAGATACCGCCCACGCCAATGATCGGCATCTGCCCTTTCAGCTCGGCGGCCAGCAGGCGGATTACCTCGGTCGACATATCGGTCAGCGGCGCACCGGACAAGCCACCAGCCTCACTGGCATAAGGTGAATCGGCTACCGCACTGCGATCCAGCGTGGTGTTGGTCGCGATCACGGCATCCATTCCCTCTGCCAGTAGCGTTGCACCAACCAGGGCCACCTCATCAGCGGTCATGTCCGGCGCAATCTTGATGGCAATCGGCACATAACGGCCACGCTCCTCGGCCAGCACCTTTTGGCACTGCTTGATCTGGCCAAGCAACACCTTCAGGGTCTCGCCGTATTGCAGGGTACGCAGACCGGGAGTATTGGGTGACGACAGGTTGACGGTGACGTAACTGGCACGGTCATAGACCTTGCGCAGACAGTAGAGATAATCATCAACGGCGTTCTCGACGGGCGTCACCGCGTTCTTGCCGATATTGATACCCAGCACACCCTGGTAGCGCACACCGACCAGACGCTCCAGCATGGCATCAACGCCTTCGTTGTTGAATCCGAAGCGGTTGATGATTGCCAGTTGCTCGGGCAGACGGAACAGGCGCGGCTTGGGGTTGCCTGGTTGCGGCCGCGGCGTGACCGTACCGACCTCCAGAAAGCCGAAGCCCATTGCTGCCATGCCGTCGACGGCAACCGCGTTCTTGTCCAGTCCGGCAGCCAGCCCGACCGGGTTGTCAAAGGTCAGCCCCATCACCTCTACCGGTTGAGCCGGTACCGGGCGCACCAGCTTCTCGGCGAGTCGCAGCCGCCCGGCGGCGCCGATCATGTCCAGTGCAAGGTCGTGGGAGGTTTCCGCGGGCAGGCGGAACATCAGCGAGCGAAGCAGATCGTACATGGCGGGCATCCAGGGGCAGAAAATCAGGCTGCAGAGTATACCTGAATCAGGCGCCCAGGCTCAGCCGGCCAGACGCTCCAGCTTGAGCAATTTGCCGTCATCGGTAAATTGCATGAGAAAACTGCCGTAAACCCCCTGATGGGTCAGGAAGGGCCGCAGGTGATGGGCCGGCAAACTCACACGCCGGCCATCACGGCTGTACATCAACACCCGCTCGGCGCGGCCCTGATACCAGGCCAGGTAGCGCTCGGCGGGTAACGCCAGATCGATTATCAGTTGCTGCATTCATTGTCCTGAGAGGTGAGACGGGCATGCTGGGCCAAATCCAGCAACTCGCGCATCGCCACCGCCACTATGGGGTAATCACCGGCACCGGCGCTCCTGAGTTCACCCAGCATGGCCTGCCAGCGCAGCACCATCGACTGATTGCGATCGACCCATTCAGCCACCAGTGCCTCCACCGGTGTTGACGCATCGCCGCCCTGCAGAGCAGCAACGGTCATGCTGCGTGCCTGCCAGTCGAGATCATCCCGATAGCTTTCACGCGCCAGCGCCTGCCAGTGGTTATCCACCTGCAAGCCGGCCACCTGTTGACTGAACCAGGGAAGTTGAAGCTGGGAGCCGAGCGCGAAAAATACCTGCGCAACGCGCTCGGCATTCTGCCCGGTTGCATCGGCGGCTTCAACAATGCCAAGCAGCGTGTAGGCATGGCCGGTTCCGGCGACCACCCGAGCGATGGCTTCGGGCACCCCTTCATCGACGTAGTGCTGATAGCGATCATCCCAGAGCTGCCGCACATCCCCTTCCAGCAACTGATCGAAGCGTTCTGCCAGTGTTCGCACGCAAGGCCCGAAGTGTGCCACCTCGCGCTCGGGTGACAGCTCGCTGCGCCGGTTACGAATAAACCAGCGGCTTGCCCGGCGACCAAGTCGCATCAGCTCTTCCATCAGCTCAAGCTGTACCTCTGCCGAAACCTGGTAATCCAGCGCCTCGATACCGGCAAAATGCGTCTGCAGCTCGAACACGTCGCGGGCAACAACCCAGGCCCGGGCGATATCGGCAGCAGCGGCACCGGTCGACTGTTCCAGCCGTCGCAGAAAGGTGATCCCCATATGGTTGACCAGATTATTGGCCAGCTGGGTGGCGACGATCTCGCGGCGCAGACGATGTCGACCCAGCGCGTCGCGCCAGGATTTGAGCAGCACCGGCGGGAAGGCGGTTTCAAGCTCGCGCGCAAGGTATGCATCTTCGGGTACGTCTGAGGCAACCAGCGCCTCCTTGAGATCCGCCTTGGAGTAGGAGATCAGCACCGACAGCTCGGCGCGGGTCAGCCCCTTGCCGCTGGCCTTGCGCTCGGCCAGCTGGTCGTCTTCGGGCAGGAACTCCAGGGCACGATTGAGCTTGCCGCTGCCTTCCATCGCGCTGATGAACCGCTGGTACTCCCCCATGGTCTGCGCGGCCTGGCGCTGGGCCAGGCTGATGGCCTGGGTCTGCTTGTAGTTGTTGCCCAGCACCAGCTCGGCTACCGAGTCGGTCATGCTGGCCAGCAGCCTGTTGCGCTGTTTGGCGGTCATGTCCTGGGCGGCGACCACTTCGTTGAGCAAAATCTTGATATTGACCTCGTGGTCGGAGCAGTCAACGCCGCCGGCATTGTCGATAAAGTCGGTGTTGAGCGCGCCGCCATGGAGGCAGTATTCGATTCGCCCCAACTGGGTCAGCCCCAGGTTGCCGCCCTCACCCACCACCCGGCAACGCAGGTCACGCCCGTTGACCCGCAGCGCATCGTTGGCCTTGTCTCCGACATCGGCGTGGGTCTCGCTGCTGGCTTTCACATAGGTACCAATGCCGCCATTCCAGATCAGGTCAACCGGCGCCTTGAGCAGTTGCTGAATCAACTCGGTCGGGGTCAGCCGTTCGGCACTGATCGCAAAGCGTTCACGCATCTGCGGCGTTAGGGTGATCTGCTTGAGGCTGCGAGAAAATACCCCGCCGCCTTCGGAAATCAGGTCGCGATCATAGTCTGCCCAACTCGAGCGAGGCAGGCTGAACAGGCGCTCACGTTCGGCAAAGCTGCGCTCGGGATCCGGCTCCGGGTCGATAAAGATATGCTGGTGATTGAATGCCGCCACCAGCTTGAGCGTGCGCGACTGCAGCAGGCCGTTGCCGAAGACGTCGCCGGCCATATCTCCGATGCCGATCACGCTGATCGGATCGGTCTGCACATTGATGCCCAGCTCCCGGAAGTGCCGCTGCACCGACACCCAGGCACCGCGGGCGGTAATACCCATTTTCTTGTGGTCATAGCCCGCCGAGCCGCCGGAGGCGAAGGCATCACCGAGCCAGAAACCGTAGCCGGCGGCGATCTCGTTGGCTATATCCGAGAAAGTTGCCGTGCCCTTGTCTGCCGCCACCACCAGGTACGGATCATCGGCGTCGTGACGAACCACGTTGGGCGGCGGCACCACCTTGCCGTCGGCCAGGTTGTCGGTAATATCCAGCAGACCCTGAATGAACAGCCGGTAGCAGGCGATCGCCTCCTGTTGGACCTCGTCGCGCGTGCCACCCGAAGGCAGCCGGCGCGGAACGAATCCACCCTTGGCACCAACCGGCACGATGACCGCATTCTTGACCTGCTGCGCCTTCACCAGCCCGAGCACCTCGGTACGGTAGTCCTCCTCCCGATCCGACCAGCGCAGACCGCCGCGGGCGACCTTGCCGCCACGCAGGTGAACCCCTTCCACCCGCGGCGAATAAACAAAGATTTCGAACATCGGACGGGGCAGCGGCAACTCGGGAATCGCCGAGGGATCAAACTTGAGACTGAGGTAATCCTTGCTCTGGCCGTTGGCGTCCGGCTGGTAGAAGTTGGTGCGCAGGGTTGCCTTGATCAGGTCCAGGTAGCGGCGCAGGATACGGTCTTCATTCAGCACGGCTACCTCGTCCAGCGCACCGAGAACGGCCCGCTCAAGCTTCTGCTGCATTTCGCCAAGATCCTCGGCACTCAGCTTGCGGGCCAGATAAAAGCGGGTGCGGAACAGGCGCACCAGTTCGCGTGCAATGTCGGCATGGGCAACCAGGGTACTGGCGATATAGGGCAGTTCGAAGCCCAGGCGGATCTGTTTCAGGTAGCGGGCATAGGCACGCAACAGGGCCACATCACGCCAGGGCAGGCCCGCCAGCAATACCAGACGATTGAACCCGTCATTCTCTGCCTGACCGGACCAGACGGCCTTGAACGCGTCACGAAACAGTTCGTTGGCTTCCTGGATGTCCAGGGTTGCGCCGCCGACGAAGGTAAACTCGAAGTCGTGAATCCAGAAAGCGGTGCCATCGGCCTGGGTAATGCGGAAGGGAAACTCGCCAAGCACCCGCAGCCCCAGATTCTCAAGCACCGGAATCACATCCGACAGCGGCAGAGAATCGCTGAGATGATACAGCTTGCAGTGCAGAATGCCCTGCTGCTGGGCCAGAGGCTGATAGAAGCTCATCGCCAGCGGCGACTCGGGCGTCAGCTCCAGCAGCGTTTGCAGGTCGACGACACCGGTCGCCGGGGTAAAACGATCACTGTAGCCCGGCGGGAAGCCGTCCCCGAGATGGGCCAGCACGTCAGTGGCACGCGCCTCCCCCATGCTTTCCAGCAGCCGGTCACGAAACTCGTCCTGCCAGTTGCGGCAGGCGCGCACCACTTCCTGTTCAATTTTCACGGGGTCGATATCCGGATTTTTAGTCGGGTCAACGCGCAGAATAAACTGGGTACGCGCCAGAATGGATTCGGAAAAATAGGTCCAGAACTCGCTTTCGCTCGCCTGCAGCCGCTCCATCAGCACCGTCTGAATCTTCAGGCGGATATCGGTCGAGTAGACATCGCGTGGCACGAACGCCAGGGCGTAATAGAAGCGCCCGTAATTGCCGCGCCGCAGGAACAGGCGTATCTGGTTGCGCTCCTGCATCTGCACGATATTGAGCGAGGTTTGGGCCAGTTCGTCGACCGACATCTGAAACAGGTCATCGCGCGGCAGCACCTGCAGCACCTGTTCCAGTTCCTTGGCCAGATGACTGCGCGGCAGAAACCCGGAGACAGAACGCACGTGCGCGACCTTGCGGCGCACGTGTGGGATATTGTCGACCAGCGCCGAATACACCCGCGAGGTGTAGAGCCCCATGAAACGGTGTTCCTGAACGACCCGACCGTCCGAATCGACCTCGCGTACCGAGACATAGTCCGGGTAGGCCGGTCTGTGCACCCGGCTGAGCTGCGATGCCTTGGCGAACGACAGCAGCAGCGGCGCCTGCAGGTAACGGATCACCTGCTCCGGCAAATCCTGCACACTTTCGTCTCGCGGATTCAGTGCCAGTGCGCCCAGGCTCGCTCCGGTGCGCAGACCCAGCTGCTGTTGCGGCAACCCCTCATTGATCGCGAAGCACTCATAGCCGAGGAAGGTGAAGTGGTCCTCCAGCAGCCACTCGAGAAACGCCACCGCCTCGGTGCGCTCTTCCCTTGCGAAATACTGGCGCTTGCGGCTGCCCAGCATGGCGATCAGTTCAAGTACCCGCTCGCGCATGGCCGGAAAGTCCTTTACCGTCGCCCGGACGTTGCTCAATGCTTCGAGCAGACCATCTTGCAAGGTGCGCAAATCCGCGTTGGTGGTCGCGCGGTCGATCTCGACATACATTACCGACTCGGCACGACCGCCCTTCGCCTCGCTGCCGCCCGGCAGCAGTTGAACAAGCTTGCCGCCCTCGTCGCGCACCACCGTCATGATGCTGTTATAGAGGTTGTGAATCGCATAGCCCTGACGGTTGAGCTCCATGCGCACCGAGTCGACCAGAAACGGCAGGTCGCGGTGCACCACTTCCACCACCGTATGGGTGCTCTGCCAGCCATGCTGCTGGGTATCGGGGTTGAACACGCGCAGCTTTACCTCACCCCCGGGCAGGTTCTGCAGGAAGCGCCAGGCAGAAAGGGTGCAGCCGAGCAGGTCATGATCCTGACGCGAGGCCAGTTCGGCGTGGGAGGCGATGCCGAAGAAGTTGTTGCAGAACAGGCCGATGCTGTCACGGTCGGCCTTGCCGACCAGCGCGCGCAAACGCTCGGTCAATGAATCGATAAATGCCTGCTTGGAGCTGGCCATGATCAACGCCATCTTGCCGACCTCCCGAATCGCGGGGTGTATCTGAGGCGTCTGGCAGATCGGTGCCCGAGGGCCGCAACCTGCTGCGCCGGATTAATTGTGATCAGAGGATAGTCTAGACCAAAGGGATTTCGTTAAAGTGACGTACACTGACGCCAGCCAGTGAACCAGGACAACGGATAACACATGACCCATCGGGAATCCCTGCTGCAGTTGAAGGCCTTTATGGGCCAGCACATTTTCGGCCAGGAGCATCTGATCGATCGCATGCTGATCAGCCTGCTCGCCGGCGGCCACGTGCTGGTCGAAGGTGCGCCCGGTCTGGCCAAGACCAAGGCGATCAAGGCCCTGTCCGAAGGCATCGAAGCGGATTTTCATCGAATCCAGTTCACCCCGGATCTGCTGCCGGCCGACATCACCGGCACCGAGGTATACCACCCGGAAACCACCACCTTCAGTTTCCAGCAAGGGCCAATTTTTCATCACCTGGTACTGGCTGACGAAATCAACCGTGCTCCGGCCAAGGTCCAGTCGGCGCTGCTTGAGGCAATGGCCGAGCGTCAGGTCAGCATCGGTCGCCAGACCTACGCCTTGCCCGAGCTGTTCATGGTGATGGCGACCCAGAACCCGATCGAGCAGGAAGGCACCTACCCGCTCCCTGAGGCACAGCTTGACCGCTTTCTGATGCACGTGCGGATCGGCTTTCCGGATGCGGCGCTGGAGCGTCAGATCCTGCAACTGGCCCGCGGCGAAGCGCGCGGCGACGAACCGAAAATGGCCGAGCGCATCACCCAGCAAAGCATTCTGGCCGCCCGCCAGGAGGTACTGGACCTGTTTATGGCCGAGGCGGTGGAGGAATACCTCATCCAGCTGGTGATGGCGACCCGACGCCCTGACCAGTACAACCCGCAGTTGGCCGAATGGCTCGAAATGGGTGCCAGTCCGCGCGGCACCATCGCCCTTGATCGCTGCGCCCGCGCCCACGCCTGGCTGGCCGGCCGTGATTTCGTTAGTCCGGAGGATGTGCAGGCAATTGCCCACGATGTGCTGCGTCACCGGGTTCTGCTGAGCTTTGAAGCCGAAGCAGCCGGCATCGACAGTGACCAGGCGATCAACCTGCTTATCGACTCGGTCCCTGTTGTCTGAACCATGACGGTCAACCTTGATCCGGCCCTGCACACCAGCCTCGACGCATTGCTGGCGACACGCCGACATTGCCACGAGCTGCCCCTGTTCACCCGCCCGGTACGCAGCGGCCGGCAGACCGGTCAGCAAAACTCGCGCCTGCGTGGCCGAGGGGTCGACTTTGATCAGGTTCGCGCCTACCTGCCGGGCGATGACATTCGCAACATCGACTGGCGGGTAACCGCACGCAGCCAGAAGGTGCACACCAAGGTATTCAATGAAGAACGCGAACGCCCGGTGTTCCTGATCGGCGAGCAGAGCCCCCGGCTGTTCTTCGGCAGCCAGCGCTGCCTCAAATCGGTACTGGCCGCAGAAACCTGCGCCCTGATCGCCTGGACGGCACTGGCACACCACGATCGAGTTGGTGGCATGGTGTTTGGCCCCGGACAATGCCACGAGGTACGTCCACGGCGCGACCGCAAGGCTCTGCTCCAACTGTTGCAGCTGCTGGTTCAGGCCAATCACCTGCTGACACCTGAACCTTCGGAACCGCTTGAGCCGGCTTCCGAGGCGCTCAATCTGGCGCTACGCCATAGTCGGGAAATCATTCGTCCGGGCAGCATCCTGTACATCGTCTGTGATCACGCTGCCATCGATGGTCTGAACCAGAGCCTGCTGGTGCCGCTGGCCGGTCACAACGACCTGATCCTGCTGCCGGTATTTGATCCGCTCGACAGCGAGCTACCCGCCAACGGTGCACTGGATTTTGTCCAGGGAGAACAACGGCTGACCCTCAACAGCGGCGACACCTCGCTGCGTGAAGCCTACACCGCCCAGTTCCAGTCCCAGCGCCAGGCCTGGCTCAGACTCGCTCGCCGCCTGCGCTGCAGTCTGCTGCCGCTGGACACCCGGTCACCCGCCCACGAGCAACTGCGCGACAACTTCGGCAGCCTGCCAAAGGCGCCGCAGACATGACCAGCCCGCTGGAAGGCAGCCTGCTGCTGCCCGCCCTGCCGCCCCCGATCAGCTGGTGGCCCCCGGCGCCGGGCTGGATCGCGCTCGCCCTGCTGCTGTTGCTGCTGGTCATCCTCTCACCACTGGCGATACTGCTCAATCGGCGCCGGCAACGCAGGCGGCTCAAGGCCCAGCGCATTCTTTGGGAAATTGCCGACGACCTCTCGGATCACGACTGGCTGGCCGCACTCAACACCCAGCTCAAGCGCCATCTGAAAAGCCGAGGCGAGATTGCCGCTACCCGGCTGTATGGCAACGCCTGGGTCAGCTACCTGTGCCAGCACTACCCCAAGCCGCGGGCCGACGTGCTGGCACCACTTGGTGGCACCCTGTACCAGGCCGATGCCCACCTCAGTGTTGCTGATCGCCGCGTCCTGCAACGCGAGCTGCTGCGCTGGATAAGGCACAATCATGTTTGAACTGGCCTGGCCCGCGAGTCTTCTGCTGCTGCCGCTGCCATGGCTGCTGCGCTGGCTGCTGCCGCCGGCAAAACGGCCAGAGGCCGCGCTGCAGATCGCCTTTCTGGCACGTCTGCAGAGGCTGAATGCCGCCCAACTCTCCGCTGCGGGCACCCATCGACGCTCGGCACCGCTCATTCTGATCTGGCTGCTGCTGGTGCTGGCGGCGGCTCGCCCGCAACTGCTCGGCGCCCCCTTGCCGCCTCCGAGCAGCGGCCGCGACATGATGCTGGCGGTGGATCTGTCAGCCAGCATGGACACCCGTGACATGCGTCTGGATGACCAGCCCAGCGACCGACTCAGCGTGGTCAAGCACTGGCTTGATGCGCTGATCGAACAGCGCACCGGTGACCGCATCGGTCTGATCCTGTTCGGTACCCGCGCCTACGTGCAGTCCCCGCTGACATACGATTTGCACAGCGTCCGGCAATGGCTGGATGAAGCCTTTATCGGCCTGGCCGGGCGCGATACCGCCATTGGCGATGCCATTGGCCTGGCCATCAAGCGCCTGATGGAACAGCCAACCAACAGCCGGGTGTTGCTGCTGGTAACCGATGGCGCCAATACCGCCGGCAGCATATCGCCGATTCAGGCCGCAAGACTTGCCGCTGACGAGCATATTCGGATCTTCACCATCGGCGTCGGCGCTGAAAGTCAGGGCAACACGGATCTGATGAGTCTGCTCGAGGGCAATGCCGATCCGGCCAGCGATCTGGATGAACCAACCCTGCAGGAAATCGCCAAGATTACCGACGGCGCCTACTTCAGAGTGCGCGACAGCGCCTCGCTGGCGAGCGCCGTCGAGCGCATCGAGCAGCTTGAACCCAGCCTGCGCAGTGGCCCGGCGACTCGCCAGGCACTGCCGCTTTACCATTGGCCGCTGGCCATCGCGCTACTGATCAGCCTGTTGTGGAGCAGCCCCTCGCTGCGCCGGAGGCTGCATGCCGACTGAACCCATGCTGCCCTTCACCTTTTTGCGCCCGCTCTGGTTGCTCGGCATAGTGCCGATCCTGGCGTTGTGCTGGTACCTGTACCGCCATCGCCGTCAACGCTCGGGCTGGGACAGTCTGCTGCCGACGGCGATGCGCAAGGCGCTGGTAGAGGGTCAGCCGGGCCGGCATTACATCGGCCGCTATCTGCTGCTGGCCGCCGTCTGGACACTGGGTCTGATCGCCCTCGCCGGCCCGGCCTGGGAGTCAACCGACAGCGTACAACGTGAAGACAGCAGCAGCCTGATCCTGGTGCTGCAGGTGTCGCGCAGCATGCTGTCCAATGACCTGCAGCCGACGCGGCTGGAGCGCGCCAAACGCAAGATTCGCGACATTCTGGAGCGTTACCCCGACCGCCGGGCAGCGCTTGTTGCCTACGCCGGCAGTGCTCACCTGGTCGCACCGCTGACTCGAGATCACCGCACGCTGATCAATCTGCTCGACGCCCTGCATCCCGACATCATGCCGGTTCGGGGCCAGCAGGCCGACCAGGCCCTGTTGCTGGCCGCCAGCCTGCGCAATGAACAAGGTGACAGCGCCACTCAGGTATTGTTGCTGACCAGCGGTATCGAGGACCTTGACCGCGCTCGTCTTGAACTGGCCGCCGAGCGCTTGGGCGACAGTCTGCAGGTCATTGGCATCGGAACTGCCGATGGCGCACCGGTACCACTGGCAGAGGGCGGCTTCATGCGCGACGACAAGGGGCGCATCCTGCTGCCACGTCTGAATGAACCCGAGTTGGCCGAGTTCGCCTACTCGCATGGCGGACGCTACGCCCGCATGACTCTGGATGACAGTGATATGACCCAACTGCTCAACAGCGAGCAGGCAGCGCAACAGGCGGGCGCCGAACAACGTCAGCGCAGCGACCAGGGCCACTGGCTTGTGCTGCTTCTACTGCCACTGGTGGCCCTTGGCGCACGCCGTGGCTGGCTGCTTCTGATGTTCTGCGCCATCTGGCTGCCACCGCCGGCCTCTGCAATGAGCTGGGCCGATCTGTGGTTACGACCCGACCAGCAGGCCGCAGCCATGATGGCCGAAGGACGGGCAGCGGACGCGGCAGCACGCTTCGAAGACCCGCAGTGGCGAGCCCATGCC
This sequence comes from Halopseudomonas sp. MFKK-1, assembly GCF_027474385.1. NCBI lineage: Bacteria > Pseudomonadati > Pseudomonadota > Gammaproteobacteria > Pseudomonadales > Pseudomonadaceae > Halopseudomonas > Halopseudomonas sp. MFKK-1. The sequence continues at coordinate 2,807,583 of NZ_CP114836.1, read as the reverse complement.
CTGCTTGAGAGCGGCGACTACGCCGGAGCGGCAGAGGTCTGGGGCACGCTGGCCGAGCAACAGCCGGACAATGCGGAACTGCATTTCAGCCACGGTACCGCCCTGGCGCTTGCTGGCGACTACCCCGCCGCGCTCGCGGCCTTCGAACAGACACTGACACGGGCACCCGACCATACCGCAGCACGTCACAACCGCGAGCGGGTTGAAGCCTATCTGGCAGAACAGAAAACCGAACAGACCGCACCCAACGGTACAGAGTCTTCGCCGCAACCCGAAACCGGCGCTGGCAGCGGCAATCGCAGCAGCGACACCGAAGACGGTGCCGGCGTATCGAACGCCAGCGCAGCCGATGCCGACAAACCCGGCGCCCAGACCGGTATATCCGCAAGCTCCGCCAGCAGCTCCGCGAACAATGCCGAAAGCACGGGCAGCAGCAGTGAACCAGCGGTTGCCGGGGAACTGATCGACAGTCCGGAGCTGGAGAACGGCGACAGCACCGTCATGGGCGGCGGTGCCGGCGGTCGGCGACAGATCGAACAGCGCCAGGCTGTGCAACAATGGCTGCGGGACATACCCGATAACCCTGCTGAGCTGCTGCGTCGCAAGTTCCTGTATCAGCACCTGCAACAAAACGACGGACGCCCTCGATGATGCGCCAGCTGCTTTTCACCCTGCTACTGCTAACCATCGGTCTGCCCGCTTTCGCGGCTTTGCAGGCAAGTGTGGATCGCACCCAGTTGATCGAAGGGCAACCGTTGGAACTGACCCTGGAAAGCACTCTGGCAAAGCGCGATGATGCGCCGGACCTGACTCCGCTGGAGCAACACTTCAGGATCGAATCCAGCCGCAAGCTCAATCTGGTCAGTACCATCAACGGACGCAGCCTGCCGGTGACCCGCTGGATCGTGCGCCTGATGCCGCTGCGCACCGGCTTTGTGGTGATTCCTCCGCTGCAACTGGCCGATGAGCGCAGCGAGCCGGTTACCCTGCGCGTGCTGAGCGCCGAGCAGGCTCGCGATATCAGTCCATCCGACATTGCGCCGATCTTCATCGACAGTGAATTGGATACCCGCACGCCCTATGTTCAGGCCCAGGTGCTGCTGACCCTGCGTATCTACCATTCGGTCTCGCTGTACGACGACTCGACCCTCAGCGGGCTGGAAATACCCGATGCCCGCGTTGAGACGCTCGGCGCGCCCAAAACCTACGAGCAGGAGATCAACGGCGTCATCCACGGTGTCATTGAGGTCCGCTATGCCATCTATCCGCAGCACAGCGGCACACTGGACATTCCCTCCCAACTGTTCAGCGCCACCGCGGTGCCGCCGCGCGCCTCCGAAGGCCAACCCGGAACCCATAACGCCCGCTTTATTCAGCTGCGATCGCCGAGCCAGCAACTGACCGTCAAACCCATCCCCGACACCTACCCTGCAGGCGTTCCCTGGCTTCCCGCCAGACAGGTCAGGCTGAGCCAGAACTGGCAGCCTGATCCGAGTACCGAGCTGACCCGCGGAGAGCCGCTGACAAGAACCCTGTCGATCCAGGCGGACGGGCTAACCGCAACCCAGTTGCCTGAACTCAACACCCTGACCAATGACCAAGACGAGCTGCGCCAATATAGCGACCAGCCCCAGCTGGAGAACCAACTGTCGAGCAACGGCATACTGGGGCTGCGCCAGGAAAGCTCGGCGGTGGTAGCGCGTCACGCAGGACGTTTCACCGTGCCGGCGATCCGTGTGCAATGGTGGAACACCACCACCGACCAGCTGGAAGTGTCCGAGCTCGACGCCGTAACCCTGACGGTTCGCGGCAACAGCAGCTTTAACGACACCAGTGCCCCCTACCCCAGCCAACCCGCCGGCGAGTTGCCACTGCTCTGGCCGTGGCAGCTTGCTACCGCATTGCTGCTGGCGGCACTGGGCTGGGCGCTGCTGCAGCTGCGCACCGCCCGACGTGCCCTGATCGCCCTCGATGAGCTGGGCGAAGATACGGTCAATCTCGAAGCCGATCAGGCCGGGAATCCGCTGGCCGACCTGCAAACAGCCTGTCGTCACAACCAGCCTGCCGAGGCCCGCAAGGCATTGGAGCACTGGGCCAAGCAGCAGGAAAGCGACCTCATCGCCCTCAGCCACGCCCACCCCATCCTTGCCGACGCGCTGGATGACCTGAACGGCTGCCTGTTTGGCCAGACCGAACACGCCTGGCGCGGAAAACCGCTCTGGCGCGCCGTTCGCAAGGTAACCCAAGCCCGCCAGCGCGAGGCCGAAGCGCTGGGTGAAAATGCAATAGAGCCGTTATATCCGGATGTGTAACGCAGACAAACCTTGGTTTGTCGTATCGACGCCCAACAAGGTCTGCCTTGGCAGATCATCGAATCTCATTAACTGAGCCTCCCTACTGTCGGTCCAATACGGCACCGATGGTCGAGTGTGCATCGGGGTTAGTCCCGTTTACGCGGGCGAGTAGCGCAGGGCTGGCGGGAAGAAGGACGGCAGCCTGTTTGAGGAGCGTAGCGACGAGTTCTGCCGGCCCCCGCCAGACCGAGCAACGCAGCGAACCCGCAGGGCCGCGTAGCCGGGTGCCCGGGGGGATTGCTAAGGGGGGCCGGGCAAGCGGTCCCCCTTGGCTCGCCAGGAAAGGCGAAAAATGAGGATCGCGGCAACTCGGCAAACAGCTCTGCTACTCGAATTATCTCTTCCCAGTTACAGCATTACCCCTGCCCTCCCCGGACCGCTGAGCAACGACCTCCAACAGATGCGTTTATCTCGAAACTCAGCGTTGAACCGCCCCCCACAAAAAAACCGCCCGAAGGCGGTTTTTTTGTGCAGCTCAAACCACTCAGCTACGCAGCTTCTCCGGACGGATCAGGAAGCGAGCCAGTGCCGGCAGCAGCCAGAGTGCGCCGAACATGTTCCACAGGAACATGAAGGTCAGCAGGATACCCATGTCGGCCTGGAACTTGATCGCGGAGAAAATCCAGGTCGCCACACCAATGGCCAGGGTGAAGCCGGTGAAGGTCACGGCCTTACCCGTGGTCTTCAGGGTTTCATAGTAGGCCTCCTGCAGCGGCAGGCCCTGACGCAGATAGGTTTCCAGACGGCTGTAGATATAGATGCCGTAGTCGACACCGATACCCACACCGAGCGCAATTACCGGCAACGTTGCCACCTTCACGCCGATGCCCAGGAATGCCATCAGGGCGTTGGCCAGAACCGAGGTCAGGGCCAGCGGGATGATGATACACAGCACCGCGCGGATCGAACGGAAGGTAATCAGACACATGAGGATGACCACCGCGTATACGGTGAGCAGCATCTTGGTCTGGGATGCTTCGATCACGACGTTGGTCGCCGCTTCGATACCGGCGTTACCGGCAGCCAGCAAGAACTGCATGTCCTCGGTGTTGTACTCGGCAGCGAATGCTTCCACTTCTGCGGTCGCCCGCTTCAGGGTGTCTGCCTTGTGGTCGTCAAGGAAGATCATGACCGGAGCCAGCGAGCAGGCCGAGTTGAACATGCCCGACGGCGCACGGCTGATGGCGTTGTTCAGGTTGTCCTGGTTACGCGACAGGGTTTGCCACTTCAGGTTGCCCTCGTTGTTACCCATGATCACCTGTTTGGCTACCGTCACCAGCGATACCGCCGACTGGACGCCCTCCAGGTTGTTCATCCGCCATTCCAGCTGATCGATGGCCTCCATGGTCTCGTAGGCCGAGCACATCTCGTCTGGCGTCTTGACCATGACCACCAGAATGTCGGAGCTGGTGGAATAGTTTTCGATGATGAACTGGTTATCCAGGTTGTAGCGCGAGTCGGCACGCAGCTCCGGAGCACCCGGATCCAGGTCGCCGATGGCCACGTTCTTGCCGTGATAGATACCAAAGCCGAAGGCGATGATGGCCAGCACGACCGAAATCGGCGCGACCGTCGGATGAGCAAACTTGGCAACACCGAGCCACAGGCCTTGCGGACGGTTGGCCATGTTGCGGTTGCGCTCGACCGCCTTGCGGCTGATACCGATGTAGGACATGAGGATCGGCAGCAGCATCAGGTTGGTCAGGATGATCACACCCACACCCACGGACGCTGCGATACCCAGCTCACGGATGACCTCGATCTCGATCAGCAGCAGGGTTACGAAGCCGACCGCATCGGAAATCAGTGCAACGATGCCCGGGATGTACAGTGCACGGAACGCGCGACGGGCAGCGGTCTGGCTGTCATCGGCGTTGGTGTACTCGATCGCCATGCCATTGATGATCTGCACACCGTGGGAAATACCGATGGCAAATACCAGGAACGGAACCAGAATCGAGTACGGGTCCAGACCAAAGCCCAGGGTACGCAGCAAGCCAAGCTGCCAGACCACCGCGATAACCGAGCACACCAGTGTGGTGATCGAGCTTTTCAGGCAGCGGGTGAACATCATCAGCAGAACAAAGGTGATCAGCAGCGCGGCACCGAAGAACATCACTACCTTGATGATGCCGTCGATCAGGTCACCAACCTTCTTGGCAAAGCCGACAATGTGAATCTGGATGTTCGGGTTCTCGCCCTGAAACTCGCTGCGGATCTTCTCTTCCAGCTGACGGGAGAAATCGCCGTAGTCGAGCTGAATCAGTTCGCCCTGATTCTCCGGGTTGGGATACGCTTCCTGCAGCGGGATGTCGATGATGGTGGACTTGAAGTTGTTCGCCACCAGACGACCGATTTCACCGGACTTGAGCACGTTTTCGCGCAGCTCTTCCAGGTCGGCCTCGCTCAGATAGGCCGGACGATTGGCAACCGGACCACCATCGAAACCGTATTCGGTCACCTCGGTCCAGCGCACGTTCGGCGTCCACAGCGAGCGCAGGTTGGAGCGGTCAACACCGGGCAGGAAGAACACCTCGTCGTTGATCCGCTTGAGGGTCTCCATGTACTCGGTACTGAAGATGTCGCCATCCTTGATCTCGACAGCGATGCGAATCGAGTTGCCGAGGTTCGGCAGATCGTTCTCGTGCGCGATCATGTTGGCAATGTAGGGATGCTTGAGAGGAATCATCTTCTCGAAGCTGGTATCGGGCTTGACCTGCGCAGCCTGATAACCGAAGAACACGGTCAGCAGCGCGAACAGCAGAAGAACAACAATCCGATTGTTGAAGATCAAGCGTTCCACAAAGGGAGCGCTCGTTTCCTGATGAAGCTTGGACATCCAGACTCTCCTGGCAGCTGTTTGTTATTGGTTTTCGGGCAGGCCGTTGGCTGCCGCCTTGACCACGCCTTGCTGGCCGACCAGCACCAGCTCGCCGTCTGGCAGGCGCTTGGCTGTTGCCAGGGCAACGCGGTCCGGACGAACCGCAACATTGAAGGTCTTGCCATGATCGGTGCTGGTCACCACCACGCCACCGGCGCCAACAACCGACAGCGAACCGTCAGCAGACAGGTTGCCACCCAGCAGGGTTGCTTCCAGCGGGCCGTTGTTCGGGGTGTGCAGCTCGACCTGCTCCCAGCTTTCGCCGAAATCAGCCGAGCGGTACATGTTGCCGCGCAAACCCCAGACTACGACCTGGCCTTCAAGACCGGTACCGGCGGTACCGAACCAGGTACCGTCATAGGGCGACGTCTGCAAGGTTTCCCAGCTGTCACCAAAGTCGGGGGAACGGTACATGGTGCCCATCTCGCCAACCAGGAACAGGCCGGTGCCTTGAACGGCGGTCACCGCGTTGTAGTGGAAGCCATCGGGGTTATCGATGTCGAAAGACAGGTCTTCCCAGGTCTTGCCCGCGTCATCGGTGCGCAGGTAAGTACCATAGGCACCGAAGGCAAAACCCGTGTTGGCATCACGGAACCAGACGTCCATCAGCGGGCGCTCAAGCAGGCCCGGGCCATCCGGATCGGCCGCTTCATCCAGGGCGGGGTCACGGTACTGCAGCTCCCAGCTGGCACCGGCATCACTGGAATGCAGGATCACGCCATCGTGGCCGACCGCCCAGCCGTTATTGGCATCGGCGAAATACACCGCCGTCAGCAGTTGGCGGACCGGAGACGCAGCCTGAGTCCAGCTTGCCCCCTGATCATCCGAATAGACAATATGGCCACGGCTGCCCACGGCCACCAGACGATCGCCGGCAGACGCGACATCCAGCAGCAGAGAGTGACTGGCCAGATCAGACATGATCGCCGGCTTGGGTGCTTCAGCAACGGTATCGGCAGCCAGAGCGGGTGTGATTGATGCGGTCATCAGTACAGCGCCCAGGCCAGCGGCCTTGAGCACACGTGCAGCAAAGGATTGCTTGCGGAACTGCGCCCGCTGGCCGATGGCAAAGGCCAGTTGAGTCGTTTGAGTGCGCCAACGAGTGGGCTCGCGCATACACCATTCCCCCTTATTGTTATCCATCTTTCCGTTATTGAACGGGACTGCCCATGGTAACGAGCACGGGGAGGCGGCGCCAACGGCTCACGGTTATCTTTTGTTAATCACGTTATCAATGCAGAAGGCCGCATTTTCACTGCAATATTTCGTCACACAGTTTATTGAATACATGATGTATTGGAGCAGGCTGGCGAATAATCCGTGGCACCGGCGATTGAAAGCAGGCGCCGAGACATAAAAAAACCCGCCGGTTGGCGGGTTTCTTTACAGCAGTCAGCTATCAATGCGACAGCTTGCTACCGCTGGACTTCCGTACCTTCTCCGGGTTGATCAGGAAGCGCGCCAGTGCCGGCAGCAGCAGCATCGCACCGATCATGTTGACCAGGAACATAAAGGTCAGCATCAGACCCATGTCAGCCTGGAACTTGATTGCAGAGAAGATCCAGGTCGCGACACCGATCGCCAGACACAGACCGGTAAACAGTACCGCCTTACCAGTGGAGCGCAGGGTCTCGTAATAGGCCTCCTGCAGCGGCATGCCTTGACGCAGGAAGCTCTCCAGACGGCTGTAGATATAGATACCGTAGTCCACACCGATACCCACGCCCAGCGCGATAACCGGCAGCGTTGCCACCTTCATACCGATGCCGAGGAAGGCCATCAGCGCGTTACCCAGCACCGAGGTCAGGATCAGCGGCAGTACGATACAGATGGTCGCCGGCAGCGAACGGAAGGTGATCATGCACATCACACCTACCCAGATGTATACCAGCACCAGAATCAGCAGTTCGGAGCTGGAGATGATCTCGTTGGTTGCCGCCTCGATACCGGCGTTACCGGCCGCCAGCTTGAACTCCATGTCATCGGTGTTGTACTCGGCTGCGAACTCTTCGACGGCCGCCGTGGCGCGCTTGAGGGTGTCAGCCTTGTGGTCATCCAGGAAGACCATGACCGGAGCCAGCGAACAGGCCGCGTTGAACATGCCCGACGGCGCACGGCTGATGGCGTTGTTCAGCACATCCTGATTACGCGACAGCCCCTGCCACTTCAGGTTGCCCTCGTTGGAGCCCATGATCACCTGCTTGGCGACGGTTACCAGAGACACAGCGGACTGCACGCCTTCCAGGTTCTGCATCTTCCACTGCAGCTGATCGATCGCTTCCATGGTTTCGTAGGCAGAGCATTTCTCCGGCGGAGTCGCAACCATGACAACCAGAATGTCGGAGCTGGTGGTGTAGTTCTGGATGATGAAATCGTTGTCCTTGTTGTAGCGCGAATCCGGACGCAGCTCCGGCGCACCGGCATCCAGGTCACCGACCTTGATGTTGTTCTTCTGGTAAACGAAGCAGGTAGTACCGGCGACCAGAGCAACGATGACCATCCAGGGCGCCACATTCGGATGAGCGACGTTGGACAGGAAGCGCCAGAACGGATGCTCGCGAACCGCATCGCGCTTGGAGCGCTCAACCGCCTTCTTGCTGATGCCCAGATAGGAAATGGTGACCGGCAGCATGATCAGGTTGGTAAACACGATCACCGCAACACCGATGGATGCACCGATTGCCAGTTCGTGGATCACGTCGATCTTGATGACCAAAAGGGTAATAAAGCCTACCGCGTCAGCCAGAATCGCGATCATGCCCGGCAGGAACAGCTGACGGAAGGTCAGACGTGCCGCCACCAGCGCGTTATCCGCCCCACCGGACTGCAGGGCAATACCGTTGATCTTCTGCACCCCGTGGGAAATACCGATGGCGAAGATCAGGAACGGCACCAGCATCGAATACGGGTCCAGACCAAAACCGACCAGGTTGATCAGACCCAGCTGCCAGATCACCGCAATCACGGTAGTCACCAGCACCGATACGGTACTGCGAATACACCAGGTAAACATGTACAGCAGAACGAAGGTAATGACGAACGCAATGCCGAAGAAGCCGACAACGCCGATCAGACCATCGATCAGATCACCCACCTTCTTGGCGAAACCGACAATGTGAATCTTGATGTTCGGGTTTTCGGACTGGAAGCGATCACGAATCTTCTCTTCCAGCAGGTGCGAGAACTGCTTGTAATCCAGACGCAACAGCTCGCTCTGGTTGTCCGGATTGGGATAGAACTCCTGCAGCGGCACCTCGATGATGCTCGACTTGAAGTTGTTCGCGACCAGTCGACCGATCTCACCGGATTTCAGGACATTGGCACGCAGCTCTTCCAGATCCTCCTCGTTGGTGTAGGACGGATGGTTGGTTACCGGGCCACCGTCGAAACCGTACTCGGTTACCTCGGTCCAGCGCACGTTCGGCGTCCACAGCGAACGCAGATTCGAACGGTCTACACCGGGCAGGAAGAAGACTTCGTCGTTGATCTGCTTGAGCGTCTCCATGTACTCGGTGCTGAAAATATCACCGTCTTCGATGGCGACCGCAATGCGGATCGAGTTGCCGAGGTTGGCCAGATCATTCTGGTGCTCAAGCATGTTGACGATATAGGGATGTTCCAGCGGGATCATCTTGGCAAAGCTGGTGTCGGGTCGCACCTGCAGCGCCTGATACCCCAGAAACAGGGACACGAGAGAGAAAATAATCACCACGGCAAGGCGGTTATTAAATACCAACCGCTCCATGAATGGTGCGTTACTCTGGTCAAAAGACATCCAGATTCTCCTGGCTTGTAATTATTATCAGTGAGCTTTCAAGGCGCTTGCCGGCATGGTGGCGACACCATGTTGACCGACCAGCAGCAGTTCGCCGTCACCCAGCGCCTTGGCAGAAGCCAGTGCGATACGGTCAGGACGGGTCATCACGTCAAAGCTGTTGCCGCCATCAGTACTGCTCAGCACAACGCCGCCAGCACCGACGACCACCAGCTTGCCGTCACCGGACAGACCACCACCCAGCAGGGTCGCTTCCAGCGGACCGTTGTTCGGCGTCAGCAGCTCGACCTGCTCCCAAGTGTCACCGAAGTCGGTGGAGCGGAACATGTTTCCACGCAGGCCCCAGACCAGAACCACGTTGTCGCTGCTGGTACCGGAAGCGCCAAACCAAGAGCCGTCATAGGGCAGATCGGTCAGGGTTTCCCAGGTATCACCGAAGTCCGGCGAGCGGTACAGGGTGCCCATTTCGCCAGCCAGCATCAGGCCGGCGCCCTTGACGGCGGTGATCGCGTTGTAATGGAAGCCATCGGGATTATCGATGTCGTAGGAGCGATCTTCCCAGGTTTTGCCGCCATCATCGGTACGCAGGAAGGTGCCGTAGGCACCAATTGCAAAACCGGTATTGGCATTCTTGAACCAGACATCCATCAGCGGACGCTCAAGCAAGCTCGGGCCTTCCGGATCAATCGGTTGATCCAGCTCGGGATCGCGGTATTGCATCTCCCAGTTTGCTCCGGCATCACTGGTATGCAGGATCAGCGAATCGTGCCCCACCGCCCAGCCGTTCTTGTCGTCGGCAAAGTAGACGGCTGTCAGCAGCTGACGGACAGGAACGTTCGCCTGTGTCCAGGTCTTGCCCTGATCATCGGAATAAACGATATGACCACGGCTGCCAACAGCAACCAGGCGATCACCGGCGACGGCCGCATCGACCAACAGGGTATGGGCTGCCAGATCCGACTTGATTGCAGGTTGAACGCTTTCCTCGGCGACATCAGCGGCATGGGCTGATGCGGCGCCCAGTGCCATCATGCCGGACAGCATCACGGCCTGTGTCAACGCACTGAGAGAAAAGCCTTTCTTAAGATAGTTGCCCGACGCGTTCAGGTCTGTCCGGGCCACGAATGGAGCGCGCCAATTGCACGGCTTACGCATACACCACCCCTCTTTGTTTTTATAGGTGCTTCTGCTCCGCTACGGGAACACGTTTTATTATCAACCCGGACCGCACCCCACACAGGCGCCCCCGAATCAGTTATCCCTCCAGCGGACAAGGCATATTAGAGGCCCGCAAGGCGCTGCACAAATACCTCTCGGTAATTTTTTATTAAAATTTCGGCCTTGCGTGTGCTGAGTAACTCATTTATCAAGGCCGACTTCAAGACCCGCGCCCAACACGGGCGCGGGCTCGCCGGGTCAAGCCAGCGACTTGCTGACCACCTCATAGACATCAGGCGACAACGGGCTTTGCGCCATGATGCGCGCCAGCTCCGCCTTCATCAGCTCCTGGCGCTTGGGCTCGAACTTGCGCCAGCGGCTGAGTGGCGTTACCAGCCGCGAGGCAATCTGCGGATTACTGCGATCCAGTTCAATGATCCGGTCAGCCAGAAACGCATAGCCACTGCCGTCCAGCGCATGGAAATTGATCAGGTTCTGGTTGGCAAAGGCGCCGATCAGCGCACGCACCTTGTTCGGGTTACGCATGGTGAACAGCGGGTGCTCCATAAGCTTGCGCACGCGCTCCAGCGCGCCGGGCTGGCTGGCTGCAGCCTGAATGCTGAACCACTGGTCCATGACCAGAGGGTACTCCGCCCAGCGCTCGGCGAACTCGGCCAGCGCCGCTTCACGCTGCTGCTCGAACGGCGAATTGACCAGCGCCACCAGCGCGGCCTGGCGGTCAGTCATATTGGTCGCCTCGACAAACTGGCGCACGCACCAGCCCACCACCTGCTGCTCACCCGTCAGCATCAGATAGCTCAGCAGGCTGTTTTTCAGGCTGCGCGCCGCCATGGCATCGGCCTTGGCGCTGAACGCCCCCGACCCGGCCGCGGCCAGAATCTGATAACGCGCCGACATCTCGTCACGCAGTGCCTCGGCCAGTGCCCGACGCAACCACTCGCGGGTGTAGTGGATGGCATCCACGTCGGCAACCTCGGCCAGCTCGATCAGATAGGCTTCGGAGGGCAGACGGATGATTTCCGCGACCATGGCAGCATCCAGCTCGGCGTCGGCAATCACGCTGCGCATGACCTCGACCAGCCGCTGATCCAGGTTCAGCGGACGACCGGCACGATGAATCTCGACCAGCCCCTGCAGCACGTCAACCGCCAGTCCCTGCGCCGCTTCCCAGCGGTTGAAGCCGTCCGGGTCGTGCTTGGCAAGAAACACCCGATCATCGCGGCTGTACGGGTAGCTGAGCTTGACCGGCGCGGAGAAGCCGCGCAGCAGCGACGGCAGCGGGCAGTTCGGTACATTCTCGAACACCAGGGTCTGCTCTGCTTCGGTAATCGACACCACTGCTTCGTTGCCAAGGGCCTTGCCCTCCAGCTGCAACGGAATTTCGTTGCCGTCACGGTCCAGCAGCGCCATGCGTACCGGGATGACCTGCGGTTGTTTCTCGGGCTGACCGGGGGTTGGCGGGCAGACCTGACTGAAATGCAGGCGATACTCGCGACTGGCCGCGTCGTACTCGCTGCGCACATTCAGGCGCGGGGTGCCGGCCTGGCTGTACCAGCGCTTGAACTGGGTAAAGTCGGCACCGTTGGCGTCTTCCAGCGCCTTGATAAAGTCGTCGCAGGTGACCGCCTGACCATCGTGGCGCTCGAAATACAGGTCGGTGCCCTTGCGGAAGCCCTCTTCGCCCAACAGGGTGTGCAGCATGCGCACCACTTCGGCGCCCTTCTCGTACACGGTCAGGGTGTAGAAGTTGGATATCTCGATAAAGGAGTCCGGGCGTACCGGATGCGCCATCGGGCCGGCGTCCTCGGCGAACTGGTTGGCCCGCAGGAAGGTGACATCCTCGATGCGCTTGACCGTGCGCGAGTTCATGTCGGCAGAAAACTCCGAGTCGCGGAAGACGGTAAACCCCTCCTTGAGCGACAGCTGGAACCAGTCGCGGCAAGTCACCCGATTGCCCGACCAGTTGTGGAAGTACTCGTGCGCCACCACCGCTTCAACCCGCTGGAAGGCCATATCAGTGGCCGTGTCCTGGTGGGCCAGCACACAGCTGGAGTTGAAGATATTGAGGCCCTTGTTCTCCATCGCGCCCATGTTGAAGTCGTTGACCGCGACGATCATGAAGATGTCCAGATCGTACTCGCGGCCATAGACCTCTTCGTCCCAGCGCATGGAGCGCTTGAGGCTGTCCATCGCGTGGTCGCACTGGGTGCGGTTTTCCGGCTCGACGTAGATGCGCAGGTCAATGGTACGCCCGCTCATGGTGGTGAAGCTGTCCTGCAGCAGACACAGGTCACCGGCGACCAGCGCAAACAGGTAAGCCGGCTTCGGGAACGGGTCTTCCCAGCTGACCCAGTGGCGCCCGCCTTCGTGCTCGCCCGAGGCAATCGGGTTGCCGTTCGACAGCAGCACCGGATAGCGCTCGCGCTCGGCGATCACCGTGGTGGTGAACCGGCTCATCACATCCGGGCGATCGAGGTAGTAGGTAATCTTGCGGAAGCCTTCGGCCTCGCACTGGGTGCAGAACATGCTGCCAGACTTGTACAGCCCTTCCAGCGCAGTGTTGTTCTGCGGCTCGATACGGGTAGTCAGGGCCAGTTCGAATTGCGCGCGGGTCGGTTGCAGGGTCAGGCTGCCACTGTCGACCTGGTAGGCGCCCTCGCCCAGCTCCTGCTCGTCCAGTACCACCTTTTGCAGCTCCAGTTGCTGGCCGTCCAGCACCAGCGGCGGCAAGGCGGTCTCGGCATGGCGTTCGGTATTCAGGCGCAGGGCCAGACGGCTGTGCACCAATGCATGATCTTCAAACAACTCGAAGGTCAGCTGGGTCTCGTCGATCCAGTAATCCGGCGCCTTGTAATCCTTGAGGTATATCGTCTTTGGTTGTTCGGTACGCATGTTCAGGCTCCGCTGCGGCCAGACCGGCCGCTGAATTCATGTTCGGCCGCCCCGCTGCAGGGCGGCCCTGCCGAAATGGCTCAACTGGCGCTGAAGGCCAACTGATAGGCTGTGTACTTGCGAATATTGATGACTGCGGTGTCGAGCAGCAGATACTGCCCCTTGATGCCGAGCAGAGTGCCTTCCAGCACCGGCTCCTTGTCCAGGTTGGCCGACTGCGGCTTGGCGACGTAGTGCTCAACCGGGTAGCGAATCTCCAGCGCCTCGGCCTGCGGCAATAGCTGCACGGCCTGCAGCCCGAATCGCGCCTGCAGCTCGGCTATGCCGGCCTCGGCATTATCGAGCAGGCGATCACGCTCGGCGCACAGGTCCAGCGGCTCGGGGTCGCCCTTGAGCAGGGCACGCCAGTTGGTCTTGTCTGCCACCTGCTGACGCAGCAAGTCTTCCACCAGACCGGATTGCTGGCGGGTAGCGACGCGCAGAATCGGCAACGCCTGACTGGCCCCCTGATCGACCCAGCGGGTCGGCACCTGAGAGGCCCGGGTAATCCCCACCTTCAGGCCCGAGGAGTTGGCCAGATAAACGATATGGTCGGTCATGCAGAACTGCTCGCCCCAGGCCGGTTCACGACAGGTACCCTGGTCGTAATGGCACTTTTCCGGGCTCATGATGCAGCTGTCGCACTGCGCCAGCTTGGTAAAGCAGGGGTAGCAGTAACCCTGATTAAAGCTCTTCTTGGTCTTGCGGCCGCAGTGCACGCAGTGAATCGGCCCCATGGCCTCCAGCCGTATGGTCTTGCCCAGCAGGCCGTTCAGCGGCACCCGCTCTTCGCCGATGGGCAGACTGTAATCGACCGGAGCGTCGGCTGTATCGAGCAGACCGATCATCTTGCTGACGTTGCCTTCGAACTGCAAAAGACTCAATGCAGGGTCTCCGAACCGGTCGAAAACAGGATGTTCGGCACCTCTTTCTGCTGCGACTTGCAGCTCTGCGGCCCCATGTAACCGGTACGTTCCTCTTCCGGCAGGTTGTCCTGTTCCCAGGCAATCATCGCCTGCAGGCACAGCTCCTTCTGCTCTTGCGTCAGCTTGCGGCCATCCGGCCACTTGCCGATCTCCACAGCGAGCTTGAGGCTCTGATAAATATCAGGGGTGATGTTGCGCAGCATATCGATGAAAGTGGTCATCGCGCCTCCCGCTGGAATGATGAAAAACCGCTATTGTACTCGCTCACCGCAGCCGCTGCAGCGTTCCGGCCACGGCGCCAATGGCGCACCCGGCAACAAAGCCGCTGACATGCGCCGCGTTTGCAATGGCACCAAAGCCCAGCAGCGTGATCAGCCCGGTCATGCACAGCACCAGCCACGCCAGCATCATGATGACCACGCCGCGTGGCAGATCAAAAAACACGTTGGGCGCGAGCTTTTGGTAAACCCAACAGTAGCCCAGCAGGCCATAGAGCACGCCGGAGAGCCCGCCAAACAGGCTGCTGCCACTCCACAGCCACTGGGCGGTGTTGGACAGCACACCGATCAGCAGCGTCAGCCCGAGCAGCCAGAGCCCGCCGGAGCGCATCTCGATACGCCGACCCAGCTCCCAGTACCAGAGTGCATTGAACGCCAGGTGCATGACACCGAAGTGCAGGAAGATCGGTGTAATCAACCGCCACCACTGGGTCATGTCGGGCTGCGCCGCCAGGTAGCCGGAGTCTTCCAGCGGCGTAAAGGTAAACATCACAATGCCACGCGCGTCGCCGCCAAGGCCGGTCAGCAATGCCACCACAGCGGTAAGCGCCAGTACCGCCAGGGTAACCGGTATCAACCGATGTGCCCGGCGCCAGAACTGCGCTGCCTGGCTGGACGGGCGCTGCGGCGCCGGGCTGTCCGCCAGCGCTTGCGGCCCCTGCGCGTAGGCCGCGCGAACAATCTGGGCGGCAGCTTCGTCGACCACCCAGACCACCTGCATGCCACCCTCTTCCACCACTCGGTGTACCACGCCATGACTGCGCAGAAAACGCACCAGCGGCGACAGGTCCTCATCGAGCTGACAGGTCAAAGCCTTGAGCATGAAACACCTCAATCGAGCCTGGGAACGTCGACCCAGACAAAGTGGTCGCGATCCAGATGGCGCTCGCCGTCCCACCGATAGGCCACCAGCTTGCCGTACTTGACCGCGCTGTAATCCAGGCAGGCCAGATTGGAGCGAATCGGATGCGGCCGCCCCTGCTGCCAGTAATGACCCACAAACAGCATCGGCTGTTCCGGACCATAGATCAGCAACTCGGCGCGCTGATCCTCGCTGAGCGGTCTGGCAGCAATCTCGGTGGGCAGCGCATCAGGTTGAAATACCACGTCGCCGTAGGTCAGCGGCGCTTCTTCCCAGAACTTGGTGCGGAAAAAGGCCCGAGTAAAGCCGTCCTTGCCGGTCATGGTCATGCCGTGCGGCAAGCGCATGTCGGTGCCACGCAGCAGTCGGTCAAAGGTCTGGGCGGCAAAGCTGCCCCGCTCCACCGAGGCTTCGATGAACTCGCGATCCACCCGCCCATCCGGATACTGCTCACGCAGCGGCTGTATCAGCCGGGCGTCCCAGCAGGCATGCACCATACGGAACAGACCAAAATCGAGAAACAGCGGCAGCTGGCCGAACCAGCCGACAAAGTCGCGCCACTCCTGCGGCCAGTTTGCAAACTGCTCCAGGGTGTCGCCGATCTGACGCAGGTGGCGCTCGTTGTGCTCACGCAGATACTCGCGGCCACTGCCGGCCGGTGCGCGGGTTTCCCAGCACAGGGCATTGAACTCATGGTTGCCCATGATGCACTGCGCTTCACCCGCCTCGACCATGCCATGGACCAGATGCAATGCCTCGCGAATACGCGGACCGCGGTCAATAATGTCACCAAGAAACAGCGCCTTGCGCTGCGGGTGGCGCCAGACGCCGGCCTGCACCCGATAGCCCATCAGCTCAAGCAGGCGCTCCAGCGTATGCGCACAACCGTGCACATCGCCAATGATGTCGTAACCCTGATTCTCGACCATCCGTAGCCTACTGATCCGTCAGCCGGCTGGACCAGCCGAGCTTGCTGCGACAGATCGCGTAGAAGTTGTGATCCAGCGGATGCAGCAGACGCAGCTTCTGCGGCTTCTTGCGGATGGTAATGCTGTCACCGGGCGCACAGGAGATGTGCACCTGGCCATCACAGCTGACCTGCGGATAGATACCGCTCTGCTTGGAGATAATGATCTTGAGTTCGCTGTTGCCATCGACCACGATCGGTCGGCTCGACAGCGTGTGCGGGAACATCGGCACCAGCACCACGGCATCCAGCTTCGGATGCATGATCGGGCCACCGGCCGACAGCGCATAGGCGGTCGATCCGGTCGGGGTGGCGACAATCAGGCCATCGGATTTCTGGCTGTAGACAAACTGGCCGTCCACATACAGCTCAAACTCGATCATCCGCGCCGACTTGCCCGGATGCAGCAGCACATCGTTCAGCGCCTCGCTGGTACCCAGCTGCTCCTCGCCGCGACGCACGAAGGCGTCCAGCAGAAAGCGGGTCTCGACCATGTACTGGCCGGCCAGCACATCGCCAACCTTCTGTTCCAGTTCGTCCGGCGGAATATCGGTCAGAAAGCCGAGGCCGCCACGGTTAACCCCCAGCACCGGAATGTTGTAGCGGCACAGCGCCCGGGCCGCACCAAGCAGACTGCCGTCGCCGCCCACCACGATTACCAGATCACAGATCTCGCCCATCATCTTGCGCGAACAGACCTGTTGCTGGTGGCCGGGAAGCAAATCCGCCACCGCATCCTCAAGAATCACCGTGTGCCCGGTATCGAGCAGAAAGCGCTTGAGGCGTTTCAGGGTATCGACCACCCGCCCGCTGCCGAGGCGTCCGATGAGACCGATATTGCGGAACTGATCCATACCACCTCTTTGCGTTCGTGTCAGAGATGCCCGAGACTGAGCGGACGAGCGCCGATTATTCCGCAGCCAGCCTGGGCTGGCAAATACGAGAGGTTTCATGCTGCCCGTCTTTGCACACGCCAGCGTCCGCGACATGGCCTGGATTGCCTTCAGCCCGCCCCTGCTCAACGACCGGCTGCTGCCCATGCGCGACCCGCTGCAAGGCAGCGCATGGCGGGACGATCCCGAGCAATTGCTGCACGCCCTGCAGACCCTGGACCAGGCCCCTGCTGCGCTCGACGCGTTACTCGGCGAATCACCGGACCGTCGTCTGGGCAATTATTACGAACGCCTCTGGCATGCCCTGCTCAGCCTTGCTCCCGACACCCGCATCCTGGCCCACAATCTGGCCCTGCGTGACGGCGCGCACACCTATGGCGAACTGGACCTGATCATTGAGGCGGCCGATGGCGCCGTGGTTCACCTCGAACTGGCGATCAAGTTTTATCTCGCCAGACCCGAGCTGCATTCAACTGACAGTGCTGTCAGTGATCCTGCCATCTGGTGGGGCGTGGATCCGCGCGACAATCTGGCCAGCAAACTGCAGCGGCTGCGTGAACACCAGCTGCCGCTGGCGGCGCGGCTACCGGAACTGGCGACGGCCCATCGCGCGCTGCCCCTGCCGGACTGCTCGGCCGCCTGGCTGCAGGGAGGGCTGTTTCAGCACCTGCTTCGGCAGGTACCTCCGGTAGAGGGTCAGCAACCGCCCGCCGCACCGCTGCACTGGTGTCATCAACATGAGTTGAAATCGCTGGCCCCCACGCATCGCTGGCAACCCATGGCTCACAAGGCGTGGTTGATGCCGCCTGAGCCAGAAAGCGGAGCAGATCTGGACGTACATCAGATGGGCAGAATAAGCGAGCGCGCAGGAGAGCGCCGCGCCGTGATGTTCTGTACTGCGGACCAGCCACCACTGGCAAGCGAACGACTGCTATGTGTAGGTAATAACTGGCCGAACGGCTGAACCCGCCCTGGCGCTGCGGAGGTTATTCGTGATCGCTTGCGGTCCGATTTTGCACCTTGCCCAGCTCACGCTTGAGGGCAGCGTTGATCCGCTGCTGCTCCGCCAGTTCCTGCTTGATGTCCAGCAACTCGCCCTGAACAATCTCGAGATGATCAGCGTGGATGCCTTTGAGCTCGACCAGTGCCTGATCCTTCTCGATGGCCATGGCCTTGATTCGCGTAGTCAGCGTATCGATCTGCTGGCGCAGGTCGCGTACTTCCCGCGCATGCTGTTCACGCAGTTGCTGAAGCTCGCCTGCACCACTCGGTGCCACAGGTCGCGTGGACGTCAACGGGATGAGGTCATCCACATCATTGACCTGCCCGCCACCGTACCAGGTGTCTTCGGCCGCCATGTGCAGGCGCTCGGGCGCGATGTAGCGAATCGCCTCCTCATCCTCGCCAAGAATACCCAGTGCGTTGTTGGCAACAGCTTCCTTGACCAGCGCCAGATCATTGCTGTTGCCGCGCGTGCCCGGCTTCCACAGCATTGCCCGATACTGCGGCTGCTTGTTGAACCCGAGGCAGACCAGCCGAATCGGGCCGCCGCCCATATCCGGGCCGCGATCACCGCGCTCGGCGATTTGCCGCAGCGGCAGGTTCCACAGGCGATTGACGTAGCCATCGAGGTCAAAGTCGATATTGAAGAACACCGCAGCGCGCACGTGCAGCCGGGTATTGATCTGCAGAAACACCGCCTGCACGGTTTCATCGGCGTGCTCGGGTGCTGCCACCAGACCATCCAGCAATGCCTCGAACTCGGGGAACAGCATCTCCTTGCAGATGCCCCGCTCCGAAAAGAACATGACCGCCTCGGTCAACAGCGGCTTTGTTGGCGTATTCATGACCTTTTCTCCTTGCCCCGAGCATCAATGTGCGCCTTTTTCAGGGCGAATGCACCCCGCGATTTCTCAGGCAACAAGTGTAGGCAAAAGGTTCATTCAGGTGTGTGATCGACTTGGCAAGCGATCGGCAGGCTCGGCGCTGTTGAAGGGAAAAAGCGGACATCCGTCGCAGAACGGATGCAAACGGCAGCGCCCGATAACCGGGCGCTGCGCACGGACTACGTCAGGCCGATCAGAGCGCGGCCGCCAGACGCGAGCCCTGATCGATGGCACGCTTGGCATCCAGCTCGGCCGCCACGTCGGCGCCGCCGATCAGATGAACAGTCTTGCCGGCGGCAACCAGGCCATCCTGCAACTCGCGCAGCGGCTCCTGACCGGCACAGAGGATAATGGTGTCAACCGGCAACACCTTCGGCTCCCCGTTTTCGCCAATGCGGATATGCAGGCCCTCGTCGTCAATCTTCAGATAGTTGACCGAGTTGAGCATCTGCACCTGCTTGCTTTTCAGGCCGGCGCGGTGAATCCAGCCGGTGGTTTTGCCCAGCCCATTGCCGACCTTGCTGTTCTTGCGCTGCAGCAGGTAGACCTCACGGGCCGGCGGATGCGGTTGCGGGGTAATGCCGGCAATGCCGCCACGCGCCTTCAGCTCCGGATCAATACCCCATTCCTTCCAGAACAGGTCGATATCCTGGCTTGGGCTGGTGCCCTGGTGGGTGATCATCTCCGAAACGTCAAAGCCGATACCGCCGGCGCCGATCACGGCGACCTTATGGCCAACCGGCTTGCGCTGCAGGATGGCATCCAGATAGCTGATCACCTTGGGATGGTCGATACCGGGAATATCCGGTGTGCGCGGCACGATACCGGTGGCGAGAATGACTTCGTCAAACTCCGTCAGATCGCTCGCATCAACACGGCGGTTAAGCTCCAGCTTGACGCCGGTCTTCTCGATCCGCTTGCCGAAGTAACGCAGGGTCTCGTAGAACTCTTCCTTGCCCGGGATAAGCTTGGCGATGTTGAACTGACCGCCGATCTTGTCGGCCGAATCAAACAGGGTGACCTGATGGCCGCGCTCGGCAGCCACGGTGGCAGCGGCCAGACCGGCCGGGCCTGCACCCACTACCGCAATGTTCTTCACCTGGGTGGTCGGGATAAAGTTCAGCTCGGTCTCGTGGCAGGCTCGCGGGTTGACCAGACAGCTGGTCAGCTTGCCGCCAAAGGTGTGGTCCAGGCAGGCCTGGTTGCAGCCGATACAGGTATTGATCTCGTCGGCACGGCCAGCAGCAGCCTTGTTGACGAACTCGGGGTCCGCCAGGAACGGGCGCGCCATGGAGATCATGTCAGCCGCGCCGTCAGCCAGCAGTTGATCGGCCAGTTCCGGGGTATTGATGCGGTTGGTAGTGACCAGCGGGATCGAGACCTCGCCCTTGAGCTTGGCGGTCACCTTGGCGAAGGCACCACGCGGCACCTTGGTGGCGATGGTCGGAATCCGCGCTTCGTGCCAGCCGATACCGGTGTTGATGATGGTCGCACCGGCCTTCTCAATCGCCTTGGCGAGCATGACGATCTCATCCCAGGTGCTGCCGCCCTCGACCAGATCGAGCATCGACAGGCGATAGATGATGATGAATTCCGGGCCGACCGCCTCGCGTACGCGGCGCACGATCTCGACCGGCAGGCGCATGCGGTTCTCGTAGCTGCCGCCCCAGCGGTCGGTACGCTTGTTGACGTGGGCAACCAGAAACTGGTTGATGAAGTAGCCTTCCGAGCCCATGACTTCGACGCCGTCATAACCCGCTTCCTTGGCCAGTGCGGCGCAGCGGGCAAAGTCGGCAATCTGCTTTTCGATCCCTTCCTCGTCCAGCTCCTTGGGGGTGAACGGGTTGATCGGCGCCTGTACCGCACTGGCAGAGACCTGCTTGGGGCTGTAGGCGTAACGGCCTGCGTGCAGAATCTGCATGCAGATCTTGCCGCCTTCGGCGTGCACAGCGTCAGTGATCACCTTGTGCTGGGCCGCTTCTTCCGGCGTGGTCATCTTGGCCGCGCCATGGGCAACGCAGCCCTCCTCGTTCGGACCAATACCACCGGTAACGATAAGGCCGGCACCCCCACGGGCGCGCTCGGCAAAGTAGGCCGCCTGGCGGTTGAAACCGTTCGGGCGTTCTTCCAGACCGGTATGCATTGACCCCATCAGGGTACGGTTGCGCAGCGTGGTAAAGCCCAGGTCCAGCGGGGCCAGCAGGTGCGGATACAGAGATTGTTCGCTCATCGGTTACTCCGGCATCATCAGGATCGGCGCGGCGGATACCTGTCCGGCGCCTCGTTGTGGAGCCAACAATAGGCCCAGCCGGGTGCTTACTCAATAACCCGAAGTGACACTTTCATAACCCTGAATTACACTAGCGTGCGACCTTCCACAGCGACCCCCACACGCCATGAAACTCGGTGATATCTCCGTTGGTTATCTGCTCAGCCTGCGCGAGGTCGTACAGCAACTCGGCCACGACCCGGCGCCACTGTTGAGCCGTTTCAGAATCACCGACGAGCTGCTCGCCCAGCCCCACGCCCGCATCAGCATTCCCCGTTTCATGCGCCTGGGTAACGCGGCCATTCGCTATACACGCGAGCCCGCCATCGGCCTGTTGATGGGCCAGTCCAGCCGCATCAGCCACCTCGGCCTGACCGGCATGGCAGCGCAAAGCGCCCCGACCCTGCGTGCCGCCTTCAGCACCATGATCGAGTTCGAGCTGCTGGGTAGCCAGAATTACCGCGGCCACTCCAGCTTCGAGCCGCCGGCGGTGCGCTTTTACTCGATCAGCCCGTACAACATGTTCAACCTGTTCGTGGTGGACTCGGCGCTGGCGGCGCGGGCCCGGATCGGCCGTGATCTGACCGGCGGGAGGGCGCAGCTGCGCGAGGTACACATCGAGTTTCCGGCGCCGCCCTATGCCGCCCGCTATGAAGCGGTATTCGGCTGTCCTGTGCATTTCGAGCAGTCACACAACCAGATTGTCTGGGAGCCGCGTAGCCTCGACCTGCCGTTGGAGCAAAGCGCCGCCGCCACCCACGCCGATCTGCGCGAGCTGTGCCGGCAGCGCCTGAGCGAACTGACCCGCCATCGGGGATTGCGTGAGCGGGTCGAGACACTGGTTGCGCCTCAGCTGGATGGCCAGCCGCCAACGCTGGCAGAGGTTGCCACAACACTCGGACTACCCGCCTGGACCCTGCGACGGCGGCTCCAGCAGGAGGCCGGAACAGGCTATCAAAACATCATTGACGACATGCGCCGCGACCTCGCGGTGACCTACATCCGCGATACCGAAATGGCGCTGGGGGAGATTTCCTTCCTGCTGGGGTTCTCATCGCCGGAGGCGTTTCAGCGCGCCTTCAAGCGCTGGACAGGCGCTGCGCCCGGGAGTTACCGCAAGGCGATCTTTGCAGAAAATAAAGCGGAGGAATATTTAAAACAATGACTTGGAATACACTTGGAGAAATGACGCGAAGAGCAGTTACAGCTCTTCGGCATCTTCCACGTCGTCGTCCCACTGTTGGGACTGCAGCTCGATCAACTCTTCAATGTAATCACTCATGTGATTTTCCTTCTTTGCGTGTCTGTTGCAGTAACGACCCTAGCGGCCGCAGATGACAGTCAGATGAAGGTTAACCACAGAGGTTCCCCGAGGAATTGATCTGCATCAGCCAGGCAGCACAACCAGCGCCACCAGCAACGCCGCCTCCAGCACTTCCACCAACGCGCCTGCGGTATCACCGGTGGTGCCGCCGATCCGCGTACGCAGGCGCTGACGCCAGAACAATGTCAGCAAAGTCGCTACCAGCAGCGCCAGCAACCCGCTCCAGCCAAACAGCAGCACCAGCACGGCCTGCAGTACCAGTACCTGCAACAGGCGCGCCCGCGGCATGTGCTCGACCAGTTGTGCGCCCATGCCCTGCGGGCGCACGTAAGGCGTGCTAAACAGCAGGCCCGCCAGCGCGCCACGCGCTACCCACGGCACCAGCAACAAGGCGAGCCAGGCACCTGTCTCAAGCAGACTGACCAAGGCAGCCCACTTCACCAGCAGCACCAGCAGCAGCGAGACAACTCCGATCGGCCCACAGGCCGGGTCTTTCATGATCGCCAGCGTGCGTTCGACGCTGCCCATGCCGCCAACCCAGGCGTCCGCCGTATCGGCCAGCCCATCCAGATGCAGCCCACCGCTGAACCAGACCCAGAACACCAGCAGCAGCGCCGCCTTGAGCGGAGCGTCAAGGTCGCCCAGCAATGCAGCCAACAGCAGCAGCGCCAACCCGAGCAACACGCCCACCGTCGGGTACCACAGCACGGAGCGCCCCAACTCCCGCGCAGTAGGAGCGCGCCACAGGCGAACCGGAATGCGACTGAGCAACTGCAGCGCCAGACCAAAGGCAATCACGACCGCAGCTCCTCGACAGCACCGCCCGCGTAGCGCAGCCGATGCAGCGCGCCGTGCTCAACTTCAACCTGCAACAGCTGGCTCGGCGGCAAGCCACGTGCCGCCGCCAGCAGCAATCGCATCACTCCGCCGTGGGTAACCAGCAGTAATGTCTGGCCAGGATAATCCTGTTCCAGCTGCGCCAACGCCGCCCAGACGCGCTCGGAAAAACGCACCATCGGCTCGCCATCAGGCGGCGTAAAACCATGGGGGTCGGACCAGAAAGCCCCCAGCGCATCCGCCTGATCGACCATCAGGTCGCGCGGATGACGCCCTTCCCACTGCCCGAAATGCAGCTCACGCAGACCGTCCGCATACGTCAGCGGCAGTCGGTCACGCAGGCTCAGCTGCAGCGCAAACTGGGCGCAGCGGCGCAGCGGGGAGCTGACGATGCGCTGCCACCGGGGCTGCGCCGGCAACGCCGACCACATCTGCTGCCAACCCTGCTCGGTCAGGTCGTCATCCAGACTGCCGCGCAGGCCGCCACCCAACTCGGTCTCGCCGTGGCGCAGTAACAGCAGACTCAAACTCATTTGAAGCTCCCCGACACCGCGGCTTCGGCGAAGGTCGCCATTTCATTGTGCAGCCGACAGGCCGCCTGCAGCAGGGGCACCGCCAGTGCCGCACCGCTCGCCTCCCCCAGCCGCAGGTCCAGCGCCAGCAAAGGCTCGGCGTCCAGCGCCTGCAACAGCAAGCGATGGCCTGGCTCGGCACCACGATGGCTGTAGAACAGCCAGCTGCGCACATCGGCATTCATACGCACCGCGCACAGCGCGGCAGCAGTGCTGATGTAACCATCCACCAGCACCGGCAACCCGTTCTGCGCAGCGGCGATATAGGCACCGGCCAGCGCCGCGACTTCCAGCCCGCCAACCCGGCGCAGGGTCTCCAGCGCATCATTGGCATGGGGACGGTGATGGGCGACCGCGCGCTCGATGATCTTGGTCTTGTGCCGCAAGCCGAGCGCCGTGAGCCCGGTACCCAGGCCCACCAGCTCGCTCACCGGCTGATCCAGCAGCAAGGCCGACAGCGCACAGGCGCTGCTGGTATTACCGATGCCCATCTCGCCGCCGATAAAGAGCTCGGCACCGTCCTCAACAGCACGCTGAACGGCCTCCTGACCAGCACTCAGCGCAGCATCGCACTGGGCGGCAGTCATCGCCGCGCCATGCAGAAAACTCTCCGTGCCCGCCGCTATACCGAGGTGGCGCACACCCGGCAGCGGCGCAATCTCGTGCGCCAACCCCAGATCAACGAGCTCCAAAGGCGCCCCCAGATGCCGCGCCAACACGCTGATGGCCGCACCGCCGCGGGCAAAGTTGGCCAGCATCTGTCCGGTCACCTCCTGCGGGAAGGCCGATACTCCCTCCGTCGCAATGCCGTGATCAGCCGCAAAAATAGTGATCCAGATACGCTCCAGCCGCGGCGCAGCACAGCGCTGCAGGCTGGCCAGTGTGGCCGCGATTTGCTCCAGTCGCCCAAGCGAGCCGGCCGGTTTAGTGAGTTGCGCCTCTCTCGCCAGCGCCTGCGCCAGGCGCCCTCTATCCACCGGCTGCGCCGGCTGCTGCCACCAGACACTCACAACGGCTCTCCTTTCAACACCTGCGGCAGGCCCGCGACGCAAAACACCACTCGCTCGCAGTCGGCCGCCAGCGCCTGATGCAGCCAGCCGGCCTCATCGACAAAGCGACGCGTCAACTCGCCCATCGGCACCACGCCCAGTCCGGTCTCGTTGCTCACCAGCAGCACCCGACCCGGTAACGCAGGCAACGTTTCCAGCAACGCGCTGCGTTCACGCGCCCAGGCCTGCGGGTCGTCGGTCAGCAGCAGGTTGCTCAGCCACAGCGTCAGGCAGTCGACCAGCAGGCAGCGGTCTTCACGGGCCTGCTCCCGGAGCACCCGCGCCAGCGCGAGCGGCTCCTCGACCAGTGCCCAATGGGCCGGGCGCTGGTCGCGGTGGCGTTCGATGCGCTCGCGCATCTCCGCATCGCGCGGCTGGCAGGTGGCGATATACACCACGTCCAACCCGCTTTCAGTTGCCCGCCGCTCGGCATATCGGCTCTTGCCGGAGCGCGCACCACCGAGTATCAACTCAGCCATGGGCCACCCCGCACAGCTCGCGCAGGGCAGCGGTATCCAGATGCTGTTCGACCAGATCGGCGAGCCGATCCAGATCCCGTTCGCGCAGGGCGGCGTAGTCCACACCCTGTGCCGCCCGCAGCCCGGCCCAGCCAAGCAGCGCCTGCTGCGCCGCCGGCGACTCGAACAGCCCGTGCAGATAAGTGCCGGCCACCTGCCCATCCTCACTCAGGGCACCGTCGGCGCGGTCGTCATCCAGCAGCACCAGAGGATTTTCCAGCGCTTCGCCCTCGCTGACGCCGGCGTGAATTTCATAGCCGTTGACCTCAGCGCGATCGAGGCGCAGGCGCCCGTGCACGTTGCGCAACTGCTTCTCGGCACGCAACTCTGTGGTCATTGCCAGCAGCCCAAGACCCGGTTCGGCGCCAGCCACCCCTTCGAGCCCCAGCGGATCGTCAATCAGACTACCGAGCATCTGAAACCCGCCACAGATACCCAGCAGCCGGCCGCCGTAGCGCAGATGGCGGGCTATATCCCGATCCCAGCCCTGCGCACGCAGATGCTGTAGATCCGCCCGTACGCTCTTGGAGCCGGGCAGAATGATCAGGTCAGCCGCGGGCAGCGCCTGCCCGGCCGGAATAAACTGCAGGTCAACCTGCGGATGCAGGCGCAACGGGTCAAAGTCGGTGTGATTGCTGATACGCGGCAGCACCGGCACGACTATGCGCAGCGTATCGGCAGCGCCGCCGACCTGCCGCGTCTCGACCGCGTCTTCGGCCTCCAGGTGCAGGTCGTGCAGGTACGGCAGCACGCCGAGCACCGGTTTGCCGGTGTACTGCTCCAGCCACCGCAGCCCCGGTTCCAGCAGCGCGATGTCGCCACGGAAACGGTTGATGACAAAGCCCCTTACCCGGGCCTGCTCTGATTCGGACAGCAGCGCCAGCGTGCCGGCCAGGTGCGCGAATACCCCGCCCTTGTCGATGTCGGCAACGATGATCACCGGGCAATCAACCGCCTCGGCAAAGCCCATATTGGCGATATCGCCTTCACGCAGATTGATCTCGGCCGGCGAACCGGCGCCTTCCACCATCACGACCTGCGCCCACTCGCAAAGGCGTCCATGGGCTGCCAGCACCGCCTGCATCGCGGTCGGCTTGTAGGCGTGGTAGCTCACCGCATCCATGCTGCCGATCGGATGGCCGTTGATGATTACCTGCGCGCCCACGTCGGTATTCGGCTTGAGCAGAATCGGGTTCATGTCGGTGTGGGTCGGCAGCCGCGCGGCCTGCGCCTGCACCGCCTGCGCCCGGCCAATCTCGCCGCCATTGGTGGTCACTGCAGCATTCAGCGCCATGTTCTGCGGTTTGAACGGCACCACCACCACGTTCTGGCGAACCAGCCAGCGGCACAAGGCGCTGACCAGCGTACTTTTGCCGGCATCGGAGGTGGTGCCCTGCACCATCAGCGTCGTCATTTGCGTTGTCTCATGCTTGTATTCAGGGCCTGCTCCAGTCGTTCCCAGTCACGCTGATGATTAGGCAAACCAAAACGCAGTCCGTTGAGGACCGGAAACAGGCGCACCAACACGCCCTGCCGGGCCAGATTCAAATAAATCCGTTCGGCACACTCAGATTCGCGCCACTGGAACAGGGCGCAGCCCGCGCCACCGCTCAGACCGGCCCGGGTCAGCAGCGCGTCGAGTCGCTCGCTGGCATTCTGCAGTCGGTAGCGCCAGAGCTGCTGGGTGCTGGCATCGCGCAGCGCGGCAAGGCCGACAGCCCGGGCCGGACCGCTCACGGCCCAGGGGCCCAGAGCCTTCTCCAGTTGGCCCAGCAAGGCAGGAGCCGCCAGGACAAATCCCAAACGCAGACCGGCCAGACCAAAGAACTTACCCAGCGAGCGCAGCACGATTAGCCCTTCCCGGTCGGTGAAGCCGGCAAGGCTGTGCTCGGGCGTAACATCCATAAAGGCTTCATCGACCACCAGCCAGCCGGCGCGGGCGGCCAACTCGGCGTGCCAGCCAAGCAGCTGTTCAGCGTCCAGTCGCCGGCCGGTGGGATTATTGGGGTTCACGACCACCAGCACGTCGAGCTCACCGAGCAGTTGCGGCAGCTCCGCCTGCGTAACGCTGCGCACCGCGTGCCCGGCCCGGCGCCAGGCCTCGGTGTGTTCGGCATAGGTCGGCTCCAGCACCCCTACCCGGCTGTTTGCCCGCAGGAGCGGCAACGCCTGAATGGCCGCCTGCGAGCCGGCCACCGGCAATGCGGCGGGGGCGCCGTAATAATCGCAGGCCACGCCGGACAGGTTGTCGTCGGTTTCGGGCAGCCGCTGCCAGATCGACTGCGGCAGTGCCGGCACCGGCCAGGCAAAGGGCGAGATGCCGGTCGACAGATCCAGCCACTGCTCTACCGGCCGCTTGAAGCGCCGGGCGGCTTCACGCAAACGCCCTCCGTGTTCAAGCATGGCTAACTCCCCAGATCAGTACGATCACCAGCACCCACAGCAGCACGCTGCGGCGCACCAGCAGCAGCGCCCGGTCGATGTCGACAGCCGTGGCCCGTGGCCCCTCGCCGAGCAACGGTCGCTCTTCAATAACGCCGTGATAGATCGCCGGGCCACCCAACCTCCGCTCCAGCGCGCCGGCGCCCGCGGCCATCACCGGTCCGGCGTTGGGGCTGTCCCACAGCGGGGCCTGGCTGCGCCAGCAACGCCAAGCCAGCCGCGCGTTGCCACACAGGGCGTAGCTCAACGCCACCAGCCGGGCAGGAATAAAATTGAGCAGATCATCCAGCCGCGCCGCGGCGCCGCCGAACAGCAGAAAACGCGGCGAGCGATACCCCCACATCGCATCGAGGGTGTTGGCCAATCGGTACAGAACAACACCAGGGGCGCCGGCCACAGCGAACCAGAACAGCGCCGCAAACACCGCATCACTTCCATTCTCCAGCACCGACTCGACGGTGGCGCGGGCCACACCCTCCTCGTCCAGCGCGCGAGTGTCGCGGCTGACCATGCGCCCGACCAGCTCGCGCGCACGGGGCAGATCCCCGCGCTCAAGCGCCTGTGCGACGGGCCGGGCATGGGCGCCCAGGCTTTCCCAGCCGATGGCCGCATACAGGCAGACCAGCGACACCAGCCAGCCGATCAGCGGCTGCGCCGCCAGCCACCAGATCAGCACCACCGGCGGCACCACGGCCAGCACCCAGGCCAGCGCACCGCGGGCGATACTGCCGCCAGCCGCCGTATTCAAACGTCGCTCAAGCCCGGCAGCAAGGTTGCCAAAGCCCACCAGCGGATGATGCCGACGCGGTTCACCGAACATCGCATCCAGCGCCACCCCGGCCACCACCAGCGGTCCAAGCAGACTCATGACTGCGCCCATTGGCAAATCAGCGCAGCGAGCTGATCCAGCCCGTCGGTCAGCGCGCCGATCCCCGGCTGCAGAATGTCGGCCGACTTGATCTCGAACAGCTGCGCCTGCGCCACCGCCGGAACCTGATTCCAGCCGTCTCGCTCGACCACCTGTTCCGGACGAAAGCGCTTGCCGCACCAGGAGCCGATGATGATATCGGGCGCACGCCGCACCACCTCAAGCGGGTCGGCGATGATGCGCTGCTTCGCCCGTGGCAGTGCGGCCAGATCACTGAAACAGTCGTCGCCACCGGCCAGGGTGATCAGTTCGCTGACCCAGCCGATGCCACTGATCAGCGGCTCATTCCACTCCTCGAAATACACCCGCGGGCGACGCGGCAGTGCCGCTGCCTGCGCGGCAACCGCCGCCATGCGCCCTTCCAGCTCCTGAACCAGCGCTGCAGCGCGATCTGCAGCGCCTACCAGCGCCCCCAGCGTGCTGATCATTGCCAAAATGCCGGTAATACTGCGCTGGTTGAACAGGTGAACTTCCAGCCCTGCCCGCGCCAGGTCGGCAACCATGTCTGCCTGCAGGTCGCAGTAACCCAGCACCAGATCCGGCTGCAGAGCGAGAATCTCATCGTGCTTGGCGCTGGTGAACGCGCCGATCTTGGGTTTTTCCTTGCGCGCCTGCGGGGGCCGCACGGTAAATCCGGAAATGCCGACAATGCGCTGCTGTTCACCGAGCGCATAGAGCACTTCGCAGGTTTCAGTCGACAGGCAAACGATACGTTGCGGTCCGAACGCGCTCATCAGCGCTCCTCCCATTGATCGGTAAACAGCATGTCTGCCAGCGGTCGGGCCTCGGTCCAGTGCTCCTGCTCCAGCATCGGCCGGCTGTAGAACGCGTCGACCGGGCCCAGACAGAGCACCGCGACCGGGCGCGCACCCGTCGGCAACGCCAGCAGGTCGGCCAGCGCCTGCGGATCAAACAGCGAGACCCAGCCCAGCCCCAGCCCCTCTGCCCGCGCCGCCAGCCAGAGGTTCTGGATGGCGCAGGCAACCGAGGCCAGATCCATGTCCGGCATGGTCCGGCGACCAAACACATAGGCCTCGCGCCCCGGTGGCAAGGCTGCGACCAGCAGTTCAGCGCAGCTCAGCACCCCTTCGACCTTGAGCCGCATGAACTCGTCCTCCCGCTCGCCCAGGGCACGCGCCGTCTCCAGCCGTTCCTGCTCGACCAACTGATGGATCGACTCGCGCAGCGCCTGACGGGTAATACGCACAAAGCGCCACGGCTGCATCAGGCCGACACTCGGGGCCTGATGCGCGGCCTGCAGCAACCGCAGCAGTTGCTCCTCCGGTACCTCGCCCGCAGCAAAGTGGCGCATGTCGCGGCGCTCGCGAATGGCCCGGTACACCGCGTCACGCTCCAGCGGGTCAAAGGCGTGCCGGGTCATGGCCGGAACAGCGCCGCCGCAGCCTGCGGATTGCTCGGCAGGTAGAAATGGATGTAGGACGCCGTCAGTCGGCCGTCACGAAACACCGCTTCGCTGGTGCGCCGGTAGTTAGGGCATTCGCCCTGTGCCAGCGGCTCCAGCCGGGTATCCAGCAGCGAGTGATGGAAGGTGTGGCCGCGCAGCGAGCCCTCGGGCAAGCGCACCTCCTGCAGCGCCAGTGCGGCAAGGCGCAACTGCATCACCGCCTTGCCCGGCAGCAGGCCGGCCATGCGGTGCTGCACGCCATCACGGTCGGTCAGAGCGTCAAACAGATACAACATGCCGCCGCACTCGGCCACCAGCGGCTTGCCCGCAGCGTGATGCGCGTGCAGCGCCTGCGCCATCGCCTCATTGCCAGCCAGCGTATCGCCGTGCAGCTCGGGATAGCCGCCGGGCAGATACACACTGTCCACCTCCGGCAGTGTCTCGTCGGTCAGCGGCGAGAAGAAGATCAGCTCGGCGCCCATTGCCTGCAGCAGCGCCAGATTGGCCTGATAGACAAAGGCAAAAGCCTGATCGCGCGCTACGCCGATACGCACACCCGCCAACAGCGGCTGCAGCGCCTCGGCACTCGGCACCGGGAAGCTCACCGGTTCCGGCAGGGGTGCGCCACTGCTCTGCTCTAGCGCATCGGCCGCGGCATCCAGCCGTGCCAGCAGGTCCGGCAGCTCTGCCGCCTGCACCAGACCGAGATGCCGGCTGGGCAGTTCCATATCTGTCGACCTGGGCAGGCCGCCATACCAGTGCAGGCTGTCTGGCAGGCTGTCGCGCAGAATCTCGCCATGACGCACGCTGCCGAGCTTGTTGCCCAGCACCCCGGCAAAGCCGAGATCCGGCTGGAAGTTCGCCAGTCCCCAGGCCATTGCCGCAAAGGTTTGCGCCATGCCGGAGCCATCGATCACGCCCAGTACCGGCACGCCAAACTCACGGGCAAGGTCGGCCGCAGAGGGCGTACCGTCGAACAGCCCCATAACCCCTTCAATCAGGATCAGATCAGCCTCGGCCGCCGCTTCCCAGAGCAGCCGACGCGACTGCTCAAGACCCACCATCCAAAGGTCCAGCTGATATACCGGCGCACCACTGACGGCCTGCAGAATCATCGGATCGAGAAAGTCCGGGCCACATTTGAACACCCGCACCTTGCGGCCCTGCCGGCTGTGCAGGCGCGCCAGCGCGGCGGTTACCGTGGTTTTGCCCTGCCCCGAGGCAGGCGCGGCGATCAGCATCGCCGGACAGCTACGCGCGGTCAAAACTCCACCCCCTTCTGCGCCTTGATACCCGCCTTGAAGGCGTGCTTGGTCATGCCCATCTCCGTCACGGTATCGGCTGCTTCAACCAGCGCCGGTGGCGCACCGCGGCCGGTGACCACCACATGCTGATGCGCCGGTCGCGCCTGAATATCGGTAATCACCTGATCGAGCTGCAGGTAACCGTATTTCAGCGCGATATTCAGCTCGTCCAGCAGCACCAGCGCGACCTGTGGATCGCGCATCAGCTCGACTGCAACGGCCCAGGCGGCCTCGGCCTTGGCGATATCGTCCTGCCGATCCTGGGTTTCCCAGGTGAAGCCAGCGCCCATGACGTGATAGCGCACCTCATCGGGAAAGCGCCGAAAGAAGGTTTCCTCACCGGTGCTGCGCGCGCCCTTGATGAACTGCACGATGCCGACACGCAGACCATGTCCCAGCGCCCGAGCAGCCATGCCGAAACCGGAGCTGCTCTTGCCCTTGCCATTACCGGTCAGCACCAGCAGCACGCCGCGCTCGTCAGGTGCCTGGGCGATTTTCTGATCGACCACCTGCTTCTTGCGCTGCATGCGCTCACGATGGCGCTGATCGCGCTCGGCAGACTCACTCATGCGCGCTGGCTCGCGTTACCGAACAGCGCAGCGGCGCTGCGCGCGCCGACATAGAGAACCACCGCTACAGCAACGTACGCGGCCATGGTGCTCAGGTAGGACGGGTAGTAATGGGCCAGACGCTCGATCATGCCGGTAAAGGTTGGCTCGGCGTGGCGGCCGGAGAACCAGTAGAAGCCGCCGCTGGTGAAGACCTGACAGACCAGCGCACTGAGCATCATGGTCGGCACCAGAACCAGCAGCGCGGAAGCCTGGTCACGGTGCCAGCCAGCGTACATCCGGCCGCCGAACCAGAGTGCGGCGTAACCGGGCAGCAGCGCCCAGTAGGCGATAGTCATGCAGTGGTGACCGGCATTTACCCAGCCGACCGTCATCACGTCCACTACAAAAGCGACTGCAAAGAACAGGGGGTAGGCCCAAACCGGGCGCAGCAGCACGCCGACCAGGAAGAACACCGCCCAGGAGGCGCTTGGCAGGTTGAGCTGCGGGAAGTGGCTACCGCGCGTCATGATCATCAGCGCCAGCAGCAGCGCGCCAACCACCAGTTGGGTATGTTTCGAGGTTTTCAGCACAGCCTTTCTCCTTTGCGGTTTATCCAAACGTCAGTGCCGGGCATCGCCCGGCTTTTTATTCAGGGCGCCGCCGCGAACGGCAGCGCCAGTCAAACAACGCGATTACAGCGGCTGATAACGCAGGGTCAGGTACCCAGCGCGGCCCGGCTGCGTGTAGGTCGCGGCGGTTTCATACTCGTTGTCGAACAGGTTGCTGACCCGCGCCTGAACGCGCCAGGCATGGCTGAGCCAGTACTCGGCCCGCAGCTCGACCGTGTTGTAGCCATGCAGGTCGCTGGTGTTGGTCGCGTTGTCCCAGCGCCGACCCTCGGCGTGAACGCTCGCACCCAGGCCGATACGGCCGAAGCGGCGGTCGACATCCAGGTTGAAGATCTGCTCGGGAACACGGCGCAGCAGCAGGTCGTCATTGGCGCTGCTGGAACGGTTTTCCGGGTCCTGCAGGGTCAGGTTGGCCTGCCAGTTCCAGCCCAGCTGCTGGGTCAGCACTTCCAGTTCCAGACCGGTAATGCGCGCCTTGTCGACGTTCTCGGCCATCGACACCCCACCCACGCGGACACTGGCAATCATGTCGTCGATATCATTGCGGAAGGCGTTGGCCGACCAGCTGCCCCAGCGGTGCTGGCCACGCAGGCCCACTTCGATGTTGCGCGAGGTTTCCGCCTGGATATCCGGATTGCCGTATCCGGGGAAGTACAACTGATTGAAGGTTGGCGCACTGAAGGCCGTGCCATAGCTGGAGGTCAGGCTGATGCTGTCGGTCAGCGCATAGCCGTAACCGACACTGCCGGTGGTGTGCTCGCCGTAGGCCTCGTTGTCGTCGTGACGCAGACCCAGCTGCCATTCGTGACGGCCGGCGTGCAGCAGATATTGGGCAAACAGGCCGTGGTTGTAGCGGCTGTCCTCGGGGTAATCGACGCTGCTGCTGATGCTGTCTTGCTGCCAGTCGTAACCGACGGTGAGCAACTGGTTTTCGCTCAGGGCAAAATTGTTCTGCCAGCTGGCACTGTCGCGTCGCGTGTCATAACGCGTGTCAAAGGTGCTGCCCTTGAAGTTCTCGTTCTTGTCCTCACTGTGGCCGACCTGCAGCGTCACATCCCAGAAAGACACCGGAGAATATTTGGCGCGCACGCCATACGCGCTGAGCACACTGTCGGCGTTGGCCTTGTTGCCGGAGTCGTAGTCGTTGTGCGACTCGACCTGCAGCAGGTTGGCATCCAGCAGCAAGCCGTTGGCAAACCGGTAACCACCAGACAGATTGGCCGACAGCTCACGGTAACCATCGTGGTCCACTTCCCGCGACGGGCGCGCATCATAGCCTTCGGTATCCAGGCTGCTGACACCCAGGTTGAACCAGGCGTTGTCATTCCCACCGGACGCACCGGCAGTAGCGGCGCGATGCTGGCGACTGCCAACAGTGGTCGAGAAGTACGGCGTCAGGCCATCACCGCCCTTGCGGGTGAAGATCTGCACCACCCCGCCAATGGCCTCGGAGCCATACAGGCTGGAGCGCGGGCCGCGGACGATCTCGATCCGCTCGATCTGCTCAACCGGCAGGTTCTGCAGTGCGGCAACGCCGGAGGTCGCCGAGCCGATACGCACGCCGTCGATCATCACCAGCACGTGTTTGTCGTTGCTGCCGCGAATCTGCAGCGAGGTACTTTTGCCCGGGCCGCCGTTGTTGATCAGGTTGACCCCGGTCGCGCGGCGCAGCAGCTCTTCAGCGGTATTGACCTGCAACCGCTCGATGTCGGTCCGCTCGAACACGGTGGTGGCTGCGATACTGCTGGCCTGACTGGTGCGGGTGGCAGTGACAACATCACTGCCGAGATCCAGGGTGCTGGCGAAAGAAAGGGAAGAAAGGCCAATAAGGCCCAGCGCCAGAGGGGCGCGTACAGGAATAGTCATGCTGTGTGGTTGCTCCGTCGTACCCACCCGTACGACATTGTCGAATCGGGACAGACGGAGACGGCAGGAACACGGCATGAACACAACGGAAGACGCCGTACACCTACAGCGCCCACCGCACTGTCGTGAAAGGCATCAGGCCGGTCTCCGGGCTTGCGAGTGGACGTGAGTCCGGCGACCTGAGCCTTCCCATGCATCGAGCACAGTGGCGTTTATCAGGCGCCTCGCCAAATAGGCGGACGTCGCTTACCGTTGCGGGGGCAGCGCCGGAATTGTCTGATCTGGCAGACGCACCGGCTTCCCAGTTTCACCCTCCTCGAGATGGAGGGCACCTGAAGCGCGGCAGAGAGTAGTGGCCACCTCCCGCCCTGTCAAGCTCGGGCTCGGCATACCCCCGGCGCCTCCTACCAAACGACCGTCGGATGCACCACGCTTTCAGCACAACAGTTTCCCCGACACTCAATTAGGCCTATAACTGGTCGAGCGTCCCCACCTTGCCCAGGAGGAAGACATGTTTGAACCGGGCCACCTGCATATCAACCGTATGCGCCTGCTGCCCAGCGATAGCGGGTTCAGCATCGACATTCACTACACCATCGCGGACCAGTGCCGTGCAGTCGAGTTCAGCGTCGATGGCACGATTAACGATGCCGAGGTGCACGAACACTTTTCGCTGCCACGCGATACGGCGTTCAACTTCGCCAGCAATATTGATCATATTCTGCGCCGCCACGGAGTGTTGACGCCGGAGTTCATGTCACTGAAAGCGCACCATGAATATGACGCCATGTTCGAAGATATCCGCGCGCGGCTGCATGCCTGGAACGGCGAGCCAATTGACCCCGGCCATCTGGGCTAGCACCGAGGCGACCGAAAAACAGGCACAAAAAAACCCCAGTTCTTGCGAACTGGGGCTTCTTGAATAATGGCGCAGCGGACGGGACTCGAACCCGCGACCCCCGGCGTGACAGGCCGGTATTCTAACCAACTGAACTACCGCTGCGCATCGTTCTTCCGAACGCCGTAAATCGCCTTGAAGTCGATCAACTTGTCCGTCGGAACTGGCGCGCATTCTATAGATTCCACCAACCGAGTCAAGCACTTGCAGACGATTTATTGAAAATTTCTTCAGTGTGCCCGTTCGGCACTCAGTTCATCTGCATTGCCGCCTTTTCCGCCCACGGGGTTGCCGGTCGCAACCACAGCCGACAGACCGCCGGAACCACCAGCAATGTCAGTACCGTGGACGCGAGCAGCCCCGAAATAATCGCCCAGGCCATCGGCGGCCAGAGTGTCGAACTGGAGAATGCCAACGGCAGCAGCCCGGCGATGGTGGTGGCGGTGGTCAGCAAAATCGGACGGGTTCGACGCATCACGGCATCCGACACCGACTGATCGATCGCCCTGCCCTGCGCCAGTCCCTGATCGACCACATCGATCAGCACAATCGCGTTGTTGACCACAATACCGACCAGGGCAATCACCCCAAGCAACGACTGGAAGCCAAACGGCACACCGGAGAACACCAGCCCCGGCAACACCCCGGCACTGGCCAACGGGACCGTGAGCAAAACAATGCCAAGACGTTTGAACGAATTGAACTGCAGCAACAGGAAGAACAACAGCAGCAGGATACCGATCGGTGCCGTGGTAAAGAGCGCACGGTTGGCGTCGCCAGACCCTTCGCTGTCACCGCCGATTTCCAGCCGGGTCCCTGCCGGCAGCACGGCATCCGCCAGCCGCGCCTGCAAGCCACCCAGCACCTGACTGAAACTGAAACCCTGCTCCAGCCCCGCAGTAACGGTCAGCACCCGCACGCCATCACGCTGCCGGATACTCGCCGGCTGCCAGGCCGGCACCACCCTCGCAACCGCGGTCAGCGGCACCGCCTGCCCTGCGGCATTGAAAACGTTCGCGGACAACAAACGTTGCAACGATTGCTGACTGCCCTCATGGGTGCGCAGCAGAATCGGGATCGGGTCCAGCTCCTGACGGTACTGTTCCACCGTCGTCCCCAGACTCTGGCGGAACAGCGCCTGGGCAACGTCCGCGCGGCTGAGACCAAAGCGCTGCGCCTGGGCATCATCCACCTCAATCTTGACCGTTGGTACGCCGAGGTCGATATCGTGACGCACGTCTACCGCGCCGGGAACCTGCTTGAGTACGGCAAACAGCTGCTCGGCGGCGGCAATGCGCTGACGATCATCGTGGTGATAGACCCGCAGCTCGACCGGCGCCTCGCGCGGCGGCCCCTGACCCAGAGTGGTAGCTACCACATCCAGCTCCGGCCACTGCGTAGACACGCGCTCACGCACCCAATGCTGCAGCGAGGGGGTATCTCCCAGCGCACTGGTGTTGACCACCAGCCGGGCACGGTTCGGCGCCTTCGGATAGCGGTTGAGGTTGTAATAGAAACTCGGGCCGGTAGCACCCACGAAGCGATGCACCGACAGTACGCCCGGCTGCGCCATCAATTCCCCTTCCAGCAGGGCTGCCACCTCGGTGGTATAGCGCTGATCCGTCCCCTCCGGCATGAACAGCTCGACCACCAGTTGCGGCCGGTCGGCATTGGGGAAGAATTGCAGCTTGACCAGCGGAGCCAGCGCCAGACTCAGTGCAACCACCCCGGCGCCCAGCAGCAGCATGCGCTTCGGCGCGCGCTCACTGAGCCGCGCCAGAGCTGACGAAAAGGCTTCCATCCGCGGGTTCATGCGCGTCGCAGCCGCCTTGAGAAAGTGCCCTGACAGCATCGGCGCGACACTGATCGCCAGCAGATAACTGACGATCAGCGTGAGCATGATCATGACCGGAATCCCGCGGGTAAAATCTGCCGTTCCGCCCTTCGACAGCAGCATCGGCGTAAAGGCTGCCAGCGTGGTGGCGGTAGACGCGCCCAGTGGACCGGCCAACTCGCGCACCGCACCAAAGGCCGCCTGCCAGCGGGCCTCGCCGGCATTCAGGCGATCCTGAATGTTCTCGACCATGACAATCGCATTGTCGATCAGGATACCCAGCGAGATGACCATCCCGATCACCGCGATCTGGTGCAGGATGCCGCCACCGAGGTCGTAGAGCCCAAGACTGATGAGCGCCACCAGCGGCAGCATGGCTGCCACCAGAATTCCCATCCGCCAGCCCATCCCCAGGAGCACCACAGCGACGATGATCAGCACACTGCTGAGCAGGTTCTGCTCCAGCCCCTCCAGCCGCTCCTTGACCTGATCGGGCTGAAAGAACATTTCGTCGACCTGCAGCGGCGCAAACTCCGGGCGCAAGGTATCCAGCCGCGCACGCAACTGCTCGCCAAAGCGGATAGCGTCGACCTGCCCCCGCTCCAGAATCAGCCCGACCAGAACGCTCTGATCACCATCAAACCAGGCCCGCTCGCCAATCGGCTCGACCGGACCACGCCAGATATCAGCGATGGCTGCGAGCGGCACGCTGCCGCCGTTCGGCAGCGGAATCTGGGTCGCCTTGAGTGCGTCCAGATCAACAAATTCACTGTTGGGCAGCACTCCGAGCCGCTGCGAACCCACCACAACAAAGCCGCCGGGAATAACCTGATTACGCTGCGCCAGCACGCTCGACAGCGCCTGCGGCGACAAACCGAGCCGGCGCAGCTCGGCATCGTGCAGCGCGATGGTGATCTGCTCCTCGGTATCGCCATACAGTTCAACCCGCGCCAGCCCCGGCAGATCCATCAATTGGCGCTTCAGGCGCTCGGCCTCATCACTCAGGCGCACCACCGATGCATCGCCACGCACTGCCAACACCACCGCAGGAATATCCAGCAGCCGGTCATCCAGCTCGATGCTGCGCACCCCGGCGGGAAACGACAGCTCCGCGCGCGTCATTGCCTGACGTACACGATCCCAGGCCGCATCGGTGTCGTAGATATTGTCATCCAGCATGACGGATACCAGCGCGACGCCGGTGCGAGCGGTAGCCTTGATGAAATCGACTTCCGATACCTGCGACAGCTCATCGGACAAGGGCTCCAGCACCAGACGCTCGACCGACTCGGCCACCGCGCCGGGGTAAATCACCGTGATCAAACCCGCCCGATACGGAAAGCTGGGGTCTTCCTGTCGCGCCATGGTCAGGTAGGACGCAACACCCAGCAGCGCCAGCATCACCACCACCATACCCAGCAGACGAGGACGCAACACGCGGCGCAGGTTCATGGCAGCAACTCCACGCTGTCGCCGTCAGCCAATCGGCTGAGGCCGGCGTAGACGACCTGATCACCGGCAGCCAATGCGCCCTCACCAATCAGCGCTCGCTCCCCCTCAAAGCCGGCAACCGCGATGCCAACCCGCTCTACCCGCTCCCCTGCCAGGCGAAACACCGACAGCCCCTCAGCCGAGCGCATCACCGCAGCCAGGGGAACGCTCAGGCCATCCTTGCGCACCGGATGCAGACCAACCTCCAGTGCCTCCCCGGCCATGACCTGCGCATCCAGGCTGACCACCAGCGGATACAGCACCGAGCCAATCGACGCACCGCGACCGATCTCTGCCAGCCTCCCCTCCAGCTGCACATCACGAAGCACCGACCACACCGGCACCACCTGACCGACCTCAAGCCCCTGCAGCAACTCTGCCGGCACCAGCACTTCTACCTCGGCACCGCCGCTCGCCGCCATCTGCAACACCGGCTGACCTGCGGCGACAAACTCGCCGGGCTCGACCAGCAAGTCTTCGATGGTGCCGTCGAAAGGCGCGCGCATACGGGTTTCACTGTTCAGCCGTTCACTCTGCTGCAAACTTGCCCGGGCGCTCCGAACACCGGCCTGCAGCGCCTCCAGCCGCGCCGCCTGCTGCTCCTGATCGGCCTTCGAAAGTGCGCCGCGCTGGAACAGCTGCTCGGTACGCTGCAGATCTCTGCGCGCCTGCGCTGCCTGCACCTGCAGCTCGGCCAGCCGCGCCCGGGCTGCATCACGCGCCGGCTCGAGCTGAGGGTTATACAACGTCGCCAGAACGTCGCCGGCGGCAACGGCCTGCCCAAGCTGCAACGGTCGGCTCGCCAGCGTGCCGCCAACCTGAAAGGTCAGACTGGCGCGCTGCCGGGCCCGGGCGCTGCCAGCGAAATGCAGCATCTCTGCCTGATCGGCTGCGGCGACCTCCGCGACCCTGACCGGCACGAGCTCCTGCGCAGCCACAACCGGTCCGTCCACACCCTCTGCGCGACAACCCGCCAGCGCCAGACTCGCTATCAACGCTGAAGACAGCGCCAAGAAATGACCACACCGCCCTTGCCAACCTGATGCACAGACCATCATCCTGCTCCCGGAAAGAAAACCTGATTAACACTCTGTCAGAGATTGACATATTGTCAACAAATGACAGACTGTTTTTTACTACCGCAATCGAGAGAGCCGATGAGCGCCAACGAACGCAGAGAACGGGAAAAGCAGGAACGCCGGGAAAGCATTCTCGACAGTGCCGAACAGTGCTTCTTCAGCAAGGGTTACGAACGCACCGCAATGGATGAGATCGCCCGCGGCGCGCAGCTCAGCCGCGCCCTCCTGTATGTCTATTTCAAGGACAAGGCGGCGATCATGCGAGGGCTTATGCTGCGCGCCGGACAGCAGTTGCTCACGCGCTTTCAGGCCGCACAGACAGCCGGCGGCAGCGGCCTGGAGCAGTTGCAGCGTATCGGCTGGAGTTATTACCAGTTCAGCGTTGAGGCGCCGGACTACTTCGACCTGCTGACCGATGCCAGCACCTTTTCTCATCTGGTCGACAGCGATGAGCAGCTGCAGGAGTTGGCCAGTTGCTACGACCAGTCGATGGCCTGCATGATCCAGTCACTCACCGATGGTGTCGCCGACGGCAGTCTGCACCCTGAGCGCGTGGCAGACCCCGTGTTGACGGCCTGCTACCTGCGTGGTGCGCTGCATGGCGTGATCCTGCAGACACGCCAGCCAGACCCCTGTGAGCAGCCACAAATGCCCGCCGAGCAGCTGATTGGCTACACCCTGCAGATGCTCAACCATTCCATGCGTGCCTGAACCCCGGGCTTGTTATCCGCAGTGGCTGCGCCCATGATGGGTCAGGTATTTATCCCAAGGAGAATCCCATGCCCTGGTATGGATGGCTTTTCATGGTGCTGGCGTTGGGCAGCATAATCGGCAGCCTGCTTTTGCTGCGCGACAACGCCGGCAGCAACCGTGTCAGCCCGGAGACACTGGCCAAGGTCAAGGCCCGCGAAGCGCAGCTCAAGGCTGAGGAAGCCGAGGAAGAAAAGCGCTGAACAACGCGGTAGACTATGCCGCTGATACGCCAGACTTCAACCAGGCGCCGCCGCGGCGCCGCATCTACACGACGCTGACAAACCATGGTCAATTCACTACAAGCTCAACTGCTCAAGGCCGGACTGGTCGACGAGAAGAAACTCAAGCAGGCGCAACGCGCCAAGAAGAAGGAAGCCAAGGCCCAGCCGGCTGGTGACGCTGGCCCCAGCGCTGCGCAAAAAGCCCGCGAACAAAAGGCCGAACGTGACCGCGAACTGAACCAGCAGCGCCAGGCCGAAGCCGCACGCAAGGCGGCCGAAGCCCAGGCCAAGCAGATGATCGAACAGAACGTGGTCGATCGCACCGGTGGCGAAACGCCCTATCAGTTCGTCAGCAAGAACAAGATCAAGAAGATCCACGTTACCGAGGACCAGTTCGGCCTGCTCAGCCGCGGTCGCCTGGGCATTACCCGGCTGTCAGGCGGCTTCGTGCTGATCCCCCTGGACATCGCCGAAAAAGTCCGCGAGCGCGCCCCCCACTGGCCTGTCCATGTTGCAGAAGTGAAGAAAGAAACGCCTGCAGAGGACGATCCGTACGCAGGATACGAAATCCCCGACGATCTGATGTGGTAAAGCAAATCGGCCGCCCAGGGGCGGCCGATTTGTTCAGGCGTCTACTTCCCCAGCCGGAGTCATCGGCTCGTTACCCGCCCCCTTCTCCTCACGATCGTGCTGTCGCTGACGCTCCTGATCGTAGTCGGCCTCGGAACAACTGGGCTTGTGCATAAAGGTCTTTGAAACGTCGATCAGCCCCACATGCTCAATGGTGCGGCGGCCAATCAGCACCGGATAGTTCATGTCACCCCGGTCACGCAGGGAAAACTGCTCCTCGTAAACCCGGTCGCCCATGCAGATCGACATCTTGACCACCGGCCGGCGATCAGACCCACCCGCACCGCGCACCAGAATGCGGCGAAACACCGGGCGCTCAAAGTGCATGGTGACCATCTCGTCGGTGTCTGCATCACGCACCGGCACATCGTAGCGGACCCATTCGTGGCCCATGTGCTCGAACTCCTCGATATTGACCGCATGCATCGACGAGGTCAGTGCGCCGGAATCCACCTTGATCTTGACCGCCGTGTATTCAGGCAGAATGAGGCCCTTCTCGATCCACCCGACGACTCTGGGTCCGAACCGAACCGGCTCATCCGCCGCCGACACACCCGTTCCGGCCATGGCACACCACAGACCAACCGATAACGCTGCCACTTTCACTACTGACCGCATGAGATACCCTTACCTTGGTTGACCACCAGCCTTGCAGCCGGCGAAACAGAGCGTGCGACACCGCGCACCTTATAAGCAAAGATCACAAAAACAGATAACCCCTTGCAAGCCCGGCTCGCTTGCAGTCAAATCGCCAGCACGGATGACGGGAAAATACCGCTCAGGTTTTGACGTATTCAACCGATAACCTTAAGGCCACTGCGAACAGGATTCGTTGCCGGCACCACAAAAAAATAATAGACACAAGCACAAGGCGTGCGGAGGTTTCATGAAGCTGTTGCGCAACATTCGAATCAGTCAGCGAGTTTGGCTGATCATGATTATTGCCCTGGCCAGCACCCTGATGACAGAAGGGCTTTCGCTGTCCAACCTGCATCGGGAAATCCGCGACGGCGAAATCGTCAAGGCAACCCATCTGGTCGAGGTTGCGCATGATCTCATGGCCTTCTATCACCAGAAAGAGCTCAACGGCGAACTGACCGGCGAGCAGGCCCGCAAGGAAGCCCTGAGTGCACTGGCTGCGCTGCGCTACGACGGGAACGAATATTACTGGGTAAATGACATGAACAACATCATGATCATGCACCCGCTTGCTCCCCAGACAGTCGGCACCGACCTCTCCACCATGCGCAACCAGGAAGGCGTCAATGTCATCGCCGAAATGGTACGCAAGGCACGCAGCGAAGGCACCGCAAGCTTCCAGTACTCCTGGCCCAAACCGGGCGAGGAGGAAGGTTCACAGAAGATCGCTGCATTCAAGCATTTCAAGCCCTGGGACTACATGGTGGGCACAGGCATCTATGTTGACGCCATGCAGGCCAAATTCCGCGACGCGCTGATCAATTCACTGGTTGTCAGCGTCCTGGTGATTCTGGTCATGTTCATGCTGCTGTTTGTCATCGGCCGGAGCATTTCCCAGCCGCTGGACAAGATCGTCAACGCCATGCGCGGCATTGCCAGTGGCGAGGCCGACCTGACCCGCCGCCTGGACGACGACGCCCGCGATGAACTGTCGCAGATCGCCAGTTACTTCAACCGCTTCAACCGCAACCTGGCCGACATCATTGGCCAACTGGGTGACAGCGCGCGTCAACTGATCAGCTCCAGCCAGCAGCTGGACCAGATCAGCAACAACAGCCTGCGCGACATGAGCCGCCAGTCAGAACGCATGGAGCTGATGGCCACCGCCATCAACGAAATCACCTACGGCGTTCAGGACGTAGCCCAAAACGCCAACGCCGCCGCCCAGGAGGTAGAAAACGCCAACCAGGGCGCAGCCAACGGCCGCCAGCAGGTCGAACAGACCATCCATGAGATTCGCTTGCTGTCCGACAGCGTCAATACCGCCGTCCAGCATATGGAAACCCTGTCCAGCGATGCCCAT
Organism: Halopseudomonas sp. MFKK-1; assembly: GCF_027474385.1. NCBI lineage: Bacteria > Pseudomonadati > Pseudomonadota > Gammaproteobacteria > Pseudomonadales > Pseudomonadaceae > Halopseudomonas > Halopseudomonas sp. MFKK-1. Next base: position 2,764,049 of record NZ_CP114836.1, on the reverse strand, counting down.
GAAATCACCTCGGTACTGGATGTGATCCGCAACATCGCCGAGCAGACCAACCTGCTGGCACTCAACGCAGCCATTGAGGCGGCACGCGCCGGCGAGATGGGTCGCGGCTTTGCCGTGGTGGCCGATGAAGTGCGCAATCTGGCCCAGCGCACCCAGCAGTCGACCGAAGAAATTCACAATATGATCAGCAAGCTGCAGACCAATACCCAGACGGTCGTCGGCGTGATCAATGAAAGCAGCCGCCACTCTCAGGCGAGCGTAGACCAGGTGAACGAAGCCGGCGCGGCACTCGAACAGATTGCCCAGTCGATGCAGCAACTGGTCGCACTCAACGCCTCGATTGCCAGCGCAACCACCCAGCAGTCAACCGTGGTCGAAGACGTCAATCGCAACGTCACCGAAGCGGCGGAACTGGCCCGCGAGACCACCGACGGCGCCCGCGAAACCGCGCAGGCCGGTCAACATCTCGCCAGCCTGGGCCGGCAGATCGATGAGCTGGTGCGCCGCTTCAGAATCTGATTGGACTGCTGCAGCGAAAAAGCCCAGCCCGGATTCCCGGGCTGGGCTTTTTTGTGATTCATCGAGTCAGCCCGTGGGAATGCGACAAGCGCGTATTCCAGGGCAGTTAACCGAATACTCGAATGATGAAGTGTGCACCGGGGTTCGTCCCGTTTACGCGGGCGAGTAGCGCAGGGTTGGCAGGAAACAGGACGGCAGCCTGTCTGAGGCTCGCAGAGCCGAGTTCTGCCGGCCCCTGCCAAGCGGAGCAACGCAGCGAACCCGCAGGGCCGCGTAGCCGGGTGCCCGGGGGGATCGCCAAGGGGGGCTGGGCAAGCAGCCCCCCTTGGCTCGCCGTGAAGGCGAAATGGGGACTCGGTGGCAGCACAATGCTGAACAAATCAAACATCTGCTTGCGCGCCGCCTACCCCCTCGCATATCGCATCAGGAAACAGCACGACAGTTTTTGCCCCTGGCATTCCGCCAATAACCACAAAAAAGCCCTGCCCGGTTTCCCGAGCAGGGCTTTTTTTCACCTCGATGCGTTACAGCACCATCACCGCAATCCAGCCGAAAATGATCAGCGGCAGGTTGTAGTGGATAAAGGTCGGCACCACGGTGTCCCAGATGTGGTTGTGCTGCCCATCCACGTTCAGACCCGCAGTCGGGCCGAGGGTCGAGTCAGACGCGGGGGAACCGGCATCACCCAGCGCCGCAGCAGTACCGACCAGAGCAACAATCGCCGCCGGGCTGAAGCCCAACTGCATTGCCAGCGGTACATAGATTGCCGCGATGATCGGAATGGTCGAGAACGACGAACCGATACCCATGGTAATCAGCAACCCGACCAGCAACATCAGCAGCGCCGCCAGCGCACGATTATCGCCAATCACTGCCGCAGAGCTGTCGACCAGTGTCCCGATGGCGCCGGTAGCCCGCATTACTTCGGCAAAGCCGGCGGCGGCAATCATGATAAAGCCGATCATGGCCATCATCTTCATGCCTTCGGTGAAGACACCGTCAGCCTCACGCCAGCGCACAACTCCCGACACCGAGAAAATCACGAAGCCGGCGAGCGCGCCCATGATCATCGAATCCAGCCACAGCTGAATGACAAAGGCTGCGACCACGGCGGCGAGCGCAACCAGCAGCGACATCGGGTTGTAACGGCTTTCCGTACGCTCTACCTCGCTGATCCGCTGTTCATCGTAGGCACGCGGCTTGCGATAACTGATAAAGACCGCCACCAGCAGACCGAACAACATGCCCAGCGCCGGCAGTGCCATGGCATGCATGACATTGACACCGTCCACCACAACGCCGCTTTCGGCAACATTGGCCAGCAGAATGTCATTGAGGAAAATGCCGCCAAAACCGACCGGCAGGAACATGTAGGGGGTAATCAAGCCAAAGGTCAGCGCACAGGCTACCGCGCGACGATCCAGCTGCAAGCGCGCCATCACGAACAGCAACGGCGGCACCAGCAACGGGATAAAGGCAATGTGGATAGGCAGGATATTCTGTGACGATATTGCCACCCCCAACAGCACCAGCAACAGCATCAGCTTGAGTACCGTGCCGCTGCCCTCTCGGCGGCTGTCTACCAGTCGCAGCCCCTTATCGGCCAGCGCGTGCGCCAGGCCCGACTTGGCGATTGCCACGGCAAAGGCACCCAGCAAGGCATAACTCAGAGCAATATTTGCGCCCTTGCCCAGTCCTGATTGGAAGGTGCTCAGCGTCGTTTCCAGACCAAGCCCACCCAGCAGGCCACCGGTCAAGGCGCCGAAGATCAGCGCGACTACCACGTGCACCCGGCACAGGCTCAGTATCAGCATCACGGCAACAGCCGCTACCACTGCGTTCATTGCACACTCCCCATGTTTTTTCTGCCGCCCTTTACGGCCACCACATACCGACGCCAGAAGGCAGGCGCCCCAAAGGTCGCGTACTCTGCCCCACTGCCCCGACGCTGTCAAAAAGCACTGACCAAAGGCGGCCCGGCAGTCATATCGGGTACAGTAACCCTCCAACTTTGTAATAGAGGCCCGCCATGCATCACATCGTCATTGTCGCCGGCAGCAGCCGGGTTGATAGCCAAACCGCCAAAGTCGCCGGATTCATTGGCAACCGCCTGATTCGAGCGCACGATCTGGAAGCAGACGCGGTATCCATCATTGATCTGGGTCGCTCCCCTCTCCCGCTATGGCCGGCGGACGAAAGTGGCCCCTGGGAAGAATACGAGGCTCGCCTCAGTCGGGCAGACGCCGTCATCATCCTCGCCCCGGAGTGGCATGGCATGGCGTGCCCGGCGATCAAGAACTTCTTCCTTTATGCAAGCAAGGCGCAATTGGCGCACAAGCCGGCCATGCTAGGCGGCATTTCTGCCGGGGTTGGCGGCGCCTTTCCGATCAGCGAATTGCGCGCCTCCAGTTACAAGAATTGCCGCCTTTGCTACATCCCCGAGCATCTCATCGTGCGCGATGTTAACCACGTCATGAACGGCGAAGAACCCGAATCCGCAGCCGATGAGCGCCTGCGTCAGCGGCTGGATTACAACCTCGATGTGCTGCTGCATTACACCCGGGCCCTGGCCGGCATTCGTCCACTGATTGACATGAGCAACCCCGCTTTTGCCAACGGCATGTCCTGATCAGGGCTCGCATTAGACTAAAGTACAGGTCGCCAGCCTGGCGGCCTGCAGGGCCTGACACAGAGCCGCCGCTGCCACTTCATCAGGTCAATTTCAAGACACCCGCATGACAGTTCGACGATGGTCGTAAGGTCAAGCGTGCGGTCGCATGCTTTATTTCCCTCGGCGTAACCCATGCCACACTTCACATCAGGAGAATAACAATGAAGCATGTGACTCCCCTTGCGCTTGCCGTTACCGCGGCGATCGCCTGCAGCAGTGCCCAGGCTGCGGGATTCGCAGACGATGCCACCGCGTCACTGCAACTGCGCAACTTCTATTTCAATCGCGATTTCAGAGATCCCGGCGCACAGTCCAAGGCGGAGGAATGGGCCCAGGGCTTCATCTTCAAGGCAGAATCCGGCTATACGCCGGGCCCGCTGGGCCTGGGTGTCGACGTCTACGCAGGCCTTGGCATCAAGCTCGATTCCGATGATGAGCGTGCCGGTTCCGGACTGCTGGCCAATGCCTATGGTGACGAAGGCGCAGACAGCTACAGCGAGGCGACGGCCGCAATCAAGGCCCGCCTGTCCAACTCGGTACTCAAGGTTGGCGGCCTGATGCCAAAACTGCCGATTGCCAGTTCGGGTGACTCGCGTCTGCTGCCCCAGAGCTTCAGTGGCGCCAGCCTGGCCATCAACGAAATCGAGAATCTCGATATCCAGGCCGGCCAGTTGCGCGAGGTGAACTACCGCAACAGCAGCAACCGGGAGGACATCCGCTCCACCGTTGGCGGCGCATCCGATCGCTTCAACTACCTTGGCGGCAGCTACGCCTTCAACAGCAAGAACACCACCATTGGCCTCTGGCGCGCGGAGCTTCAGGACGTCTACAACCAGAATCTGGTCAATCTGATTCACACCCAGCCAGTGGGAGACTGGAAGCTCGGCGTCAATCTGGCCTGGTTCGACAGCGGCGATGATGGTAATCAGCCGCTCAAGATCGATCATCAACTGACTTCGCTGACACTGTCCGCGGCAACCGGCCCCCACACCTTCCGCGTTGGCTATCAGGACAGCGACGGCGATACCGCCTTCCCGTATCTGGCGGAAACCGATCCGTACATCGTCAACTATGTGCAGATTCTCGACTTCGCCCGGGCCGACGAACAGTCCTGGCAAGCGCGCTACGATCTCAACTTTGCCGCGCTCGGCATCCCCGGCCTGAACGCCTTTGCCCGTTATGTTACCGGCGACAACTTCGACGTTGGTGGCACCGAGGGTAAGGAATGGGAGCGCGATATCGATGTCAGTTACACCGTTCAGAGCGGCACGTTCAAAAACCTCGCGCTGCGCTGGCGTAATGCGATGGTCCGCTCCGACGCCACCCGGGATATCGACGAGAACCGCCTGATTCTGAGCTACAGCATTGCCCTGAAGTAATCCTGCTCCATCCAGCCCCCCCCACACGATTGCCTGGAATTTAGCCGCTGCGCCACCCCCGATTGGTCGCAGCGGTTTTTTTTGTTCCTCGCGCATCCAGGGCGTTAACGCAGGGACGTGACGCGAGTGCAGTTAATCGGGAGCCTTAGCATTCGCTCGTATTCACCCGTAAGCAACGGTCAGCGGAGCGGACGCTGCGCCGCAGGGTAGAGGCAGCCAACGGCGTCTCAGGCGAGTACTCCGACATTCCATGATTAACCATAAAAAAAGGCGCCGAAGCGCCTTTTTTCACATAACCCTGATCGCCCGCTCAGTAGCGCTCGATCTCGGCTTCATTACGTAGTTGCTGCTGGGCAGCTGCAAAGTCCTGCTGACCTGACTGCCCGGCGACAAACAGCGCGAAGGGATCAGAACCGGCGTCCGTGGACTGCACATCTTCGGCAACCGAGACGCCCTTGAGCGCAACCAGCCAGTAACCACCGGCAGCACGCTTGAAGCTGGCGTAGGCAGGCTGATCACCATCCGGCTTGGGCATCGCGAACACGTTGCGCAGAAGTGCCTGATCAATCTGGTTCTCGCCGCGTGTCACAGCTTCATGCTGCTGCCACTCGAGTCCCTGCTGTTCGGCAACCGCTTCGATGCTCAGGGCATCTGCACGCAACTGCTCGATCAACTGTTCTGCCTTCGCCGCCGCAGCCTGCTCGGCCTTGGTGGTGGCAAGTCGTGCACGGATATCATCACGAACATCTGCCAGCGGGCGCTGCTCCGGCGTCAGGTGCTGCTTCACGCGTACAACTGCAACGGTATCGGCATCCAGCTCGATCAGATCGCTGTTGAAGCCGTTGTTCAGCACGTCATCGCTGAACGCCGCATTCATGACCTTCGGGTTCGCTGCCAGACCCTCGCCACCCAGACGCTCGACCGGACCGATGGTCTCGATGGTCAAACCCAGTGCCGCTGCCGGCTCGCTCAGATCGGACGCTTCGTGGGCCAGGTTGGCCAACTGCTGGGACGCTTCCACGAATCGACGCTCAACCTGCTCGACTTTCAGCTCCTGCACCAGTTGATCACGCATCGACTCCAGAGACGGTACCTCCGGCGCCTTGAGATCAGTCAGCTTGATCAGCTGAAAGCCGTAGCTGGTGCGAACCGGCTCGGAAACCTGATCCGCCTGCAGGGCGAACAGCGCATCGTCAAAGGCCTGGTCAAAGCTGCCCTTGACGATATAGCCCAGATCGCCACCATCACGGGAGCTGCCGGTGTCATCAGACATCTCTTCGGCAACCTTGGCAAAATCCTCACCGGCTGCAATACGTGCGGCAGCCTCGTCGATGCGGGCCTTGGCAGCGGCTTCATCGTCACCAACCTCAACCAGAATGTGCGAGGCACGACGCTGCTCGGCCAGGTTGCCGATTTCGCGCTCATACAGCTGCTGAACGGCCTCTTCATCCACCTCGACCTGGTCGAAGAAGTCCTTACGTGCCAGGGTCAGGGTATCCAGCACCACGCGCTCGGGGGTCATGAACTGCTGCGCGTTGGCGGTGTAGAACGCCTCAACTTCGGCATCGCTGACGTCGGCATCGATCTCACCCAGCGGGACGGCCAGCATGGCGAAATCACGCGTCTGGTTTTCCAGGTTGCTGAGCTGGCGCACCTCGACCGGCGTGGCAAACGCAGTAGCTTCGTAGCCGTTACGGAACTGGGTGATCAACAGCTGCTGGCGCACCAGATCACGGAAGGCCATCCGTGAGGGCATACCCATGTTGCGGATCACGATATCAAAGCGGTTGGCGTCAAACTTGCCATCAACCTGAAAATCCGGTGTGCTCAGAATGAGCTGATCGATCATCTGCTCGGAGATTTCGAAGCCGGCTTCCCGGGCGCCCTGAATCAGCACGGACCGCTCGATCATGCTGTCCAGCACGGTGCTGCGCAGAAAGGCTTCGTCGATCATGCTGGGATCAAACTGCCCACCCATCTGCTGAAGTTGCTGCATCAGCTGGCGACGCTGCAGGCTGACCGCCTCTTCCAGCTCAAGCTTGGTAATCGGCTCTCCGTTAACCTCGGCTGCTTCATCGGCCTTGCTGCTGAAGCGGTTGATGGATTCCCACCCTGTCAGCGCAAAAATCAGCACGATGATGCCGACGATCACCTTGGCGACCCAGCTCTGTGCATTGTCCCTCATTTTTTGCAGCATCATGCCCCCAAAGCATCTACAAAGTACGACCCTAAGGCTATCTGCCTCCGGAATGGTTCCGGCGTCGTTTTTTATTTGTCCAACAAACAAAAAAGGCGCATCACATTGATGCGCCTTTCTGCTAACTGTCGGGACCGGCTGGAGACACCATCACTGGCAGCCTGGTTACCGCCCCCGAAACACATCCGAAACGTGCCGAATGTGTCACATCAGATCAGGGACGCGATCAGTTAACGGCGTCCTTCAGAGCCTTGCCAGCCTTGAAGCTGGGGATCTTGGCAGCGCTGATCTCGATCGGCTGGCCGGTCTGCGGGTTGCGACCAGTGCGAGCTGCACGCTCTTTCACTGCGAACGTACCGAAACCTACCAGAACAACCGAATCACCGTCTTTCAGAGCACCGGTGATGGAGTCGATGACGGCGTCCAGAGCACGACCGGCAGCAGCTTTCGGAATATCGGCAGATGCGGCGATAGCATCAATCAGTTCAGACTTGTTCACTCTAAGTCCCCTTATCTAGTTCAATGAGTAGTTAGTCATTATGTAAGCTTTTGGTCTTAGCAAAGCTGTGGCCAGTCAGCATACCTGCTTAGGTCGAAGCCGCTTTATAGCAAGCGGTCAAAAACCGTGTCAAGGAGTGCCATCGGCACTCTGGACGGGTCAGTGAAAGCATCCACAGCGGAATCCATCACCCACCAAACTCTGACGATCCTATCAGTGAGTACTGATGCGTCCCTTTTCATCAGTCTCGCGATTGTCATCCTTTGCCACCATCTCTTCAACCCCTTCTTTCAAGGGCTCCGGCGCGTATTGCAGCGCAATAGCCAACACTTCGTCAATCCATTTCACCGGTTTGATCTCGATATCCTGACGGATCTTCTCCGGAATTTCCTTCAGATCACGTACGTTGTCGTGCGGAATGATCACGGTACGGATACCTCCGCGGTGCGCCGCAAGCAGTTTTTCCTTCAGCCCGCCGATGGGCAGAACCTGCCCGCGCAGCGCGATTTCGCCGGTCATCGCGACATCTGCGCGCACCGGAATCCCGGTCAACGCCGACACCAGCGCGGTGCACATGCCGATACCGGCACTCGGACCATCCTTGGGCGTTGCCCCTTCCGGCACGTGGATGTGAATGTCGTTCTTCTCGTGAAAATCAGCCGCAATACCGAGGCTCGCAGCGCGACTGCGCACCACAGTCAGGGCCGCACTGATCGACTCCTGCATCACGTCACCGAGCGAACCGGTCTTGATCTGGCGGCCCTTGCCGGGCACCACAACCGCTTCCAGACTGAGCAGTTCTCCGCCCACCTGGGTCCAGGCCAGGCCCGTTACCTGACCAACCTGATCACTCTCCTCGGCCAGACCGTACTTGAACTTGCGTACGCCCAGATAATGCTCAAGCAGCGCCTCGTCCAGCACCACCGGCTTGGGCTTGCGCTCGGCAGACTGTTCCTTGACGACCTTGCGACAGACCTTGGCAATCTGGCGCTCCAGGCCACGCACGCCCGCTTCACGGGTGTAGTAGCGAATCAGGTCACGCAGCGATTCCTGGGTGAAGGTCAGCTCGCCCTTTTTCAGCCCGTTGTTCTTGGTCTGCTTGGGCACCAGATAACGCTGGGCAATGTTGATCTTCTCGTCTTCGGTGTAACCCGGAATGCGGATGATCTCCATCCGGTCCAGCAGCGGCGCCGGGATGTTCATCGAGTTGGAAGTACAGATGAACATCACATCCGAGAGATCGTAATCCACCTCCAGATAATGATCGTTGAAGGCGTGATTTTGCTCGGGATCAAGTACTTCCAGCAGCGCTGAAGACGGATCGCCGCGCATGTCCTGCCCCATCTTGTCGATTTCATCGAGCAGGAACAGCGGGTTCTTGACCCCGGCCTTGGTCATTTTCTGAATCAGCTTGCCCGGCATGGAACCAATGTAAGTGCGGCGGTGACCACGAATCTCGGCCTCGTCACGCACGCCACCCAGGGCCATGCGCACAAACTCGCGATTGGTTGCACGCGCCAGCGACTCGCCCAATGACGTCTTGCCGACGCCCGGAGGGCCCACCAGACACAGGACGGGCCCTTTCAGCTTGCGTACCCGCTTCTGCACCGCCAAATACTCGAGAATGCGCTCCTTGACCTCTTCCAGGCCATAGTGATCCTCTTCGAGCACCTTCTCGGCGCGCTGGATGTCGTGCTTGACCTTGGTCGCCTTCTTCCACGGCACCGCGGTCAGCCAGTCAATGTAGGAGCGCACAACCGTGGCCTCAGCCGACATGGGTGACATCATCTTCAGCTTGTTCAGCTCGGCATTGGCCTTGGCCAGCGCCTCTTCACTCATGCCTGCCTCGTCAATCTTGCGACGCAGATCATCAAACTCGCTGTGGCCATCCTCGAGATTACCCATCTCTTTCTGGATAGCCTTCATCTGCTCGTTCAGATAGTACTCGCGCTGACTGCGCTCCATCTGCTTCTTGACCCGGCCACGGATACGCTTCTCGACCTGCAGCAGGTCGATTTCGCCGTCCAGAACACCAAGCACGTGCTCAACCCGGTCACGCAGCGGCAGAATTTCAAGAATCTTCTGTTTTTCATCCAGCTTGAGCGACAGGTGCGCTGCCATGGTGTCAACCAGACGACCAGGTTCTTCAATACTGGACAGCGAAGATACAACCTCGGCCGGTACTTTCTTGCCGAGCTGCACAAACTGCTCAAACTGACTCATCAGGCTGCGCACCAGCACCTCGGCCTCGCGCTCATCCAGCGCCGAGTCATCCAGCAACTCGACCTCGGCACGCTGATAGCTGCCAATATCGTCGAGTTCGGTAATACGGGCCCGGCGTTCACCCTCAACCAGCACCTTCACCGTGCCGTCAGGCAGCTTGAGCAGCTGCAGGATGGTCGCCAGGGTGCCCATCTCGTAAAGGCCGTCGCGGCCCGGATCGTCATCACCCGGGTCCCGCTGGGCAACCAGCAGCACTTGCTTGTTGGCCGACATGGCGGCGTCGAGCGCCTGAATGGATTTGTCACGCCCGACAAACAGCGGGATGACCATATGCGGATAAACCACTACGTCGCGCAGTGGCAGGAGCGGGAATTCGCTAGAAGTCGTCATGGCAGAGGCTCGCTCGATGAAGGGTACCCTGCAATGCGGCACCGATACGTGTAGATGTCATGGATTCAACATGGGGGCTGCTGCGGAAAATTACAAGCGCGGAAACGGCATCAATGACAATCCGGTTGCAGAACCGCAACCCGAAAACAACAACGCCGCCCGAGGGCGGCGCTGCAGCATCGACGATCAGTCTTCCGGCACGGCCTTGGGCGGCTGTTCCGGTGTTTCGTAGATCAGCAACGGCTTGGCGTCGCCGCTGATGACGTTTTCATCGATGACCACCTTGCTGACGTTTTCAGCAGAGGGGATTTCATACATGGTTTCCAGCAGCACGCTCTCCAGAATGGAGCGCAGGCCACGGGCGCCAGTCTTGCGTTCCAGCGCACGGGAGGCGATTGCCTTCAGCGCATCGTTACGGAACTCCAGCTCAACACCTTCCATGTCGAACAGGCGCGCATACTGTTTGGTCAGCGCGTTCTTCGGCTCTGTCAGAATCTGGATCAATGCCTCTTCATCCAGCTCGTTCAGCGTTGCGATGACCGGCAGACGACCAACGAACTCGGGGATCAGACCGAAACGCACCAGATCGTCCGGCTCAACATCTTTCAGGGTATCCCCGACCTTCTTGCCGCCGTCCTTGCTGCGAACGGTTGCATTGAAGCCGATACCGCTCTTCTCGGAGCGATCACGGATGACCTTTTCCAGCCCGGCAAACGCACCACCGCAGATAAACAGGATGTTGCGGGTATCTACCTGCAAAAACTCCTGCTGCGGATGCTTGCGTCCACCTTGCGGCGGAACAGACGCAACAGTACCTTCGATCAGCTTCAGCAGCGCCTGCTGAACACCTTCACCCGACACGTCACGCGTGATGGACGGGTTATCGGACTTGCGCGAAATCTTGTCGATTTCGTCGATGTAGACAATACCCATCTGGGCCTTCTCGACATCGTAATCGCACTTCTGCAGCAGTTTCTGAATGATGTTTTCAACATCTTCACCAACGTAGCCGGCTTCAGTCAGTGTCGTGGCGTCGGCAATGGTGAACGGCACGTTCAACAGGCGTGCGAGCGTCTCGGCCAGCAGCGTCTTGCCGGAACCGGTCGGGCCGATGAGCAGAATATTGCTCTTGCCCAGCTCGACATCATCCTTGCCCTGGCGCTGATTCAGCCGCTTGTAGTGGTTGTAGACCGCAACAGACAACACTTTCTTGGCTCGCTGCTGACCAATCACGTACTGGTCCAGAATCGAGCAGATTTCGACCGGCGTCGGCAGCTTCTGCTGACTGCTCTCGGTCTGACTTTCCTGTACTTCCTCGCGAATGATGTCGTTGCACAGGTCAACGCACTCATCGCAGATAAACACGGAGGGGCCGGCAATCAGCTTGCGCACTTCATGCTGGCTCTTGCCGCAGAAGGAGCAATACAGCAACTTGCCGTTGTCGTCGCCCTTCCCAGTCATATCGGTCATCGAAAACCCCTACTCTTGAATCGCTCTCGAATACAAAGATGGGGGCATTGGCCCCACTTTGCAAGTGCGATCCGATCAACTTGCACCGGCCACACGGCCCCGCGCCAGCCTCAGGGAGGGACACGGAGCACAGGGCAAGCCGGCGTTAAACAGCGTTTACTCGGCGCCGGCGCGCGACTCCAGAACCTGGTCGATGAGACCGTACTCGACCGCCTCGGCACCACTCATGAAGCGATCACGATCGGTGTCGCGGGCAATCACGTCCAGCGGCTGACCGGTATGGTCCGCCAGCACCTTGTTCAGGCGCTCGCGAATGAACAGGATCTCGCGGGCATGGATCTCGATGTCAGACGCCTGACCCTGGAAACCGCCCAGCGGCTGGTGAATCATCATCCGCGCGTGCGGCAGGCAGAAGCGCTTGCCGGCAGCGCCGCCAGCCAGCAACAGTGCACCCATGCTGCACGCCTGACCAATGCACAGGGTGCTGACGTTCGGCTTGATGAACTGCATGGTGTCGTAGATCGCCATGCCAGCCGTCACGGAACCGCCCGGAGAGTTGATATACAGATGGATGTCCTTGTCGGGGTTTTCCGATTCAAGGAACAGCAGCTGCGCCACGACCAGGTTGGCCATGTAATCTTCCACCTGACCCACGAGGAAGATGACGCGCTCTTTCAGCAGCCGCGAATAAATGTCATAGGAACGTTCGCCCCGAGCAGACTGCTCGATCACCATCGGGACCAGACCGCCTGCGGCCTTCACGTCTGGGGGCAACTGCATAAAGCTGTTTTGGGTCATGGATTCCTGTCACTCCGAATGTGCTAGTCGCAAAAACACACAAGCCAGCCCGAAGGCTGGCTTGCGTTGACGGAAAGCGGCAGCGAATTACTCGTCTGCTTTAGCTTCCTCGGCCTCACCAGCTTCAACCTGAGCAGGTTGTGCCGGCTTCACGGCCTCTTCATAAGCGACTTTCTTATCAGTCACTTGCGCCTTCTGCAGCACAGTATCCACGACTTGTTCTTCCAGCACAACCGACTGGATTTCACCCAGCTGCTGCTCATTCTGGTAGTACCAGTTAACGACCTGCTCCGGCTCCTGGTAAGCAGAGGCCAGCTCTTCAACCATGGCGCGAACGCGATCGTTGTCCGGCTTGATGTCGTTTTGCTTGACCACTTCAGCCACGATCAGGCCCAGGCTGACGCGACGCTTGGCCTGCTCCTCGAACAGCTCGGCCGGCAGCTGGCTGGCCTGAATGTTGGCACCGCCAAACTGCTGAACAGCCTGCTCGCGCAGACGATCGATTTCGTTGCTGATCAGCGCCTTCGGCACCTCAACGGTGTTGGTCTTCAGCAGACCGTCCATGACCTGGCCCTTGACCTTGGTCTTGATCGCCTGACGCAGCTCACGCTCCATGTTCTTGCGAACTTCGGCGCGGAAGCCTTCCAGACCACCTTCGTTCACACCGAACTGGGCGAAGAACTCGTCGTTCAGCTCCGGCAGAGCCGGCGCAGCAACTGCTTGAACGGTCGTTTCGAACTCGGCAGCCTTACCGGCCAGATCCAGGTTCTGATAATCCTCAGGGAAGGTGACGTTCAGAGTCAGGCTGTCGCCTGCCTTGGCACCGACCAGGCCTTCTTCAAAGCCCGGAATCATGCGGCCGGAACCCAGAACCAGAGTGGTGCCATTGGCAGTGCCGCCCTGGAAGGCTTCGCCGTCGATCTTGCCAACGAAGTCGATGGTAACCTGGTCGCCATTCTCGGCAGCACGCTCAACCGCTTCAAAGCGGGTGTTCTGCTTGCGCAGGGTTTCCAGCATGGTGTCGACGTCAGCTTCGGTCACTTCGGACTCGGGACGTTCAACGCTGATAGCCTCGAAACCGGCCAGAGTGACTTCCGGGTAGACTTCGAAGGTGGCAACGTATTCGAAATCCTTGCCAGCTTCCATGCTCTTGGGCTCAACGCTCGGCGCACCGGCCGGGTTCAGCTTTTCCTGCATGATGGCTTCGTAGAAAGAGGACTGGATCACTTCGCCGATAACTTCCTGATGAGCGGAAGCACCGAAGCGCTTGCGGATAACGCTCATCGGCACCTTGCCAGGACGGAAACCATCAACGCGGGCGCGCTTGGCGGTCTGCTGCAGACGCTTGTTGACCTCGTTTTCAATACGATCGGCAGGAATGCCTACGGTCATACGGCGCTCGAGGCCGGAAGTGGTTTCAACCGAAACTTGCATGGATAGTCCTCGTTCAACAGACAAAGAAAATGGTTATTGGTAGATTCCAAAGGGACGACATTCTAGTCGCTTGAATGGCAGAAGTCATCACCGCAACGATAAAGCGCCAAACAACGCCTGCCCACTCACCATCAAGGCCCCATTTCCGAAAAAACGGACCGCTCGCTCGTCTAGCTCAAGCAACCCGACTCACGGCATCGAACACTCGCAAGGAGACCTGCGCTATGGACACCCTCGCTACCCCGCTCACAACCATGGCCCTGCTTGCCTGTGCTTACGGCACTCACGAAAAACCCAAGCAGGGAATAAAAACAGTCAAAAAGAAGTGAGCGAAATCCACGAACGCCAGAAACCAAAAACCGCCCTTGCGAGGCGGTTTTTTGCTGAAGCCATCGGACATGCATCAATCCGACTAAAAGATGGTGCGGACGGGGAGACTCGAACTCCCACACCTCGCGGCGCCAGAACCTAAATCTGGTGTGTCTACCAATTTCACCACGTCCGCTTTGCAGCGCTTCAAACGAAAACGCCAGGCAGAGCCTGGCATTTTCTTGAATAAGTGGGGTGGACGATGGGGATCGAACCCACGACAACAGGAGTCACAATCCTGTGCTCTACCAACTGAGCTACGCCCACCACTACATGCTTCTCGACCACGCAGCCTTGCCTTAATGGCACGCCCGGCAGGACTCGAACCTGCGACCATCCGCTTAGAAGGCGGATGCTCTATCCAGCTGAGCTACGGGCGCCCTGTGCATTCTTTCGCCCGTTAGGACTGAGATTCCGAATCAACTTGTGACGCTAATTCGGTGCTGCCTGGTCGCCTTCCAAACCGGTGTCGCTGTGTTTGTGAAGCGGGGCGAATAATACTTAGCGGCGCCCACCACGTCAACGCTCAGAACAAAAAAATTTAATCACATGAGGAAGTTATCCTGATTCCCTGCACTGACCATCAATAGCCGCATGGCAATTCAGCACAGTCTTCGGGGTTTTCCGACAACCTGCCCTGCTCGCCCTTTTTCCGCGGGGTCCGGCATGCCACAATAGCGCCACTTTTTTCTGCGTCAGGAACCCCATGAACGCCCAACTCATTGATGGCAAGCAGATTGCCGCCAACCTCCGCAAGGAAATCGCCAGTAAAGTTGCCAAACGCAAGCAAAACGGTCTGCGTCTGCCGGGCCTGGCTGTCATCCTGGTCGGCAGTGACCCGGCCTCCCAGGTCTATGTTTCGCACAAGCGCAAGGATTGCGAAGAAGTCGGGTTCCTGTCCCGTTCGCATGACCTGCCGGCGACCACCAGCCAGCAGGAGCTGCTCGACCTGATCGACCACCTGAACGACGATCCGGAAATCGACGGCATTCTGGTCCAGCTGCCGCTGCCGGCCCACCTGGAGGCCTCGCAGCTGCTGGAGCGCATCCGCCCCGACAAGGATGTGGACGGCTTCCACCCCTATAACATCGGCCGCCTGGCCCAGCGCATGCCACTGCTGCGCCCCTGCACGCCAATGGGTATCGTGCGCCTGCTCAAGAGCACTGGTGCCGACCTGTACGGCATGGACGCAACCGTCGTTGGCGCCTCCAATATCGTCGGCCGACCCATGGCGCTGGAGCTGCTGCTGGCTGGCTGCACCACTACTGTGACTCACCGCTTTACCAAGAATCTGGAAGACCACATTCGCCGCTCCGACCTGGTGGTGGTTGCCGCCGGCAAGCCCGGACTGGTAAAGGGCGAATGGATCAAACCGGGCGCGATCGTGATTGATGTGGGTATCAACCGCATGGACGACGGCCGCCTGGTTGGCGACGTGGAGTTCGGCCCGGCCGCCGAGCGCGCCAGCTGGATCACGCCGGTGCCGGGCGGCGTAGGCCCGATGACCCGTGCCTGCCTGCTGGAAAACACCCTGCACGCCTGCGAGCATCTGCACAGCTGAGCAGACTGCTGCCGCAGACAGAAAAACGCCCGGCCAGTGCCGGGCGTTTTTGTGTGCGCGCAGACGGTCAGAGCGAGCCGGTCATGCCGCCATCCACCGGCAGATTGATGCCGTTGATATAGGAAGCCGCTGGCGAGGCGAGAAAACCGACGGCATTGGCAAACTCGGCCGGCTCGGCAAAACGCCCTACCGGCACGCTGGCCGCCATGGCCTTGGCAACCTGTTCTGTCGACCGCTCGCTGCGGGCGGCGGTGTTGGCAATCAGGCTGTCCAGCCTGGGCGTTTGAGTCAACCCGGGCAGCACGTTGTTGACGGTAATGCCGTCGGCGGCCAGCTCGGACGCCAGGGTTTTGGCCCAGTTGGCGACAGCAGCCCGCACGGTGTTGGACACCCCGAGATTGGCCAACGGTTGCTTGACCGAAGTAGACAGCACATTGAGGATGCGCCCGTAACCGGCTTCGCGCATACCCGGCAGCAGGTGCCGGAGGATAACCTGCGCGTGCACCATGTGCTGCGTGAGTGCTGCGGCATAGGCGTCGGGCTCGGCATCGCTGGCGCGCCCGGGCGCCGGGCCACCGGTGTTGTTGAGCCAGATGTGGATGACCCCGCCCCGCTCCAGTTCGTTGACCAGCGCGAGTGTCAGCGCCGCGCGATCATGGGCATCCACCGCCAGTACACTGTGGCGCTGCCCGTGCCCGGTTGCCAGGCTAGCGCGTACCGACTGCAATTTGTCGAGCGAACGGGCCAGCAATACCACCTCTGCGCCCTGCTCGGCCAATTGACGGGCACAGGCCTCGCCCAGCCCCTGACTTGCACCACAGACCAGCGCACGCCGGCCCGACAGATTCAGATTCATGCAATTGCTCCACCGCGTTACCAGAGTCAAGCGAGCCTAGCACGCGGCACAGCTCAGCACATCAGAACGCGTCGCCGGGCACCCGGACGTTGCCTTCCATCAGGATCCGCGCGCTGCGGCTCATGATGGCTTTGGTGACGACCCACTGACCGTCGACCTGTTTGGCTTCAGCGCCAACGCGCAGCGACCCGGACGGGTGACCAAAGCGCACGGCTTCGCGCTCACCACCACCGGCAGCCAGGTTGACCAGCGTGCCCGGAATGGCTGCTGCGGTGCCGATGGCGACCGCGCAGGTGCCCATCATGGCGTGGTGCAGTTTGCCCATGGACAGGGCGCGCACCAGCAGATCAACATCCGACGCCTCGATCTGCTTGCCACTGGAAGCCTGATAGGTCTTGGGCGGCGAGACGAAGGCAATCTTTGGCGTGTGCTGACGCTTGGCGGCTTCTTCCGGCGTTTTGATCAACCCCATACGCAGCGCACCGGCGATACGAATCTGCTCGAAACGCGCCAGCTGAGCCGGATCACTGTTGATGTCTTCGCGCAGCTCGGTGCCCTGGTAGCCGATGTCTTCGGCATTGACGAACACCGTCGGGATACCCGCGGTGATCATGGTCGCCTTGAAGGTGCCGACACCGGGCACTTCGAGGTCGTCGACCAGATTGCCGGTGGGGAACATCGAACCACCCTCTTCACCGTCGTCGGACGGATCAAGGAACTCCAGTACGATTTCGGCCGCCGGGAAGGTCACGCCATCCAGTTCGAAATCACCGGTTTCCTGCACTTCACCGTTGGTGATCGGCACATGGGCGATGATGGTCTTCTGAATATTGGCTTGCCAGATGCGGACCACACAGATGCCGTTATCCGGAATCCGCGCCGGGTCTACCAGACCTGCGTGAATGGCAAAGGCACCCGCAGCGGTCGACAGGTTGCCGCAGTTGCCGCTCCAGTCAACGAAGGCACTGTCTATCGAGACCTGACCATAGAGATAATCGACGTCGTGCTCGGGCTGGCTGCTTTTCGACAGAATCACGCACTTGGAGGTCGACGAAGTGGCGCCGCCCATGCCGTCGATGTGCGCACTGTAGGGATCGGGGCTGCCGATCACGCGCATGAACAGCTTGTCACGCGCCTCACCCGGCACCTGGCAGCGCTCGGGCAAATCCTGCAGGCGGAAGAACACGCCTTTACTGGTACCGCCACGAATGTAGGTGGCGGGAATTTTGACTTGGGCTGCATGAGCCATGAAAACGTCTCCTGAAAAGAACACCGGGGCGCAAGCGCCCCGGTACTGGATCAACCTTGCTCTGACTCAAGGAAGTCCTTGGCGAAGCGCTGCAGCACCCCACCTGCCTTGTACACGCTGACATCGGCAGCGGTATCCAGACGGCAGGTGACCGGCACCTCTACCACCTCACCATTGCGGCGATTGATCACCAGGGTCAGATCGCAGCGCGGCGATACTTCACCCTTGATGTCATAGGTCTCGGTGCCGTCCAGGCCCAGCGTCAGGCGGGTAGTACCCGGCTTGAACTCGACCGGCAGCACACCCATGCCCACCAGGTTGGTGCGGTGAATGCGCTCGAAGCCTTCGGCCACGATCACTTCAACACCCGCCAGGCGCACGCCCTTGGCCGCCCAGTCACGGGACGAGCCCTGACCGTAGTCGGCACCGGCGATGATGATCAGGTTCTGCTTGCGGTTCATGTAGGTTTCGATCGCTTCCCACATGCGCATGACCTGGCCTTCCGGCTCAACACGGGCCAGCGAGCCCTTCTTCACCTGACCATCCACCACGGCCATTTCGTTGACCAGTTGCGGGTTGGCGAAGGTCGCGCGCTGCGCAGTCAGGTGGTCACCACGGTGGGTAGCGTAGGAGTTGAAGTCCTCTTCCGGCAGGCCCATCTTGTGCAGGTACTCACCCGCCGCCGAGTCCATCAGAATCGCGTTGGACGGCGACAGGTGATCGGTGGTGATGTTGTCCGGCAGGATCGCCAGCGGACGCATCCCCTTGAGCGTGCGCTCACCAGCCAGTGCGCCTTCCCAGTACGGCGGACGACGGATGTAGGTCGACATCGGGCGCCAGTCGTACAGCGGGCTTTCGGCTTCCTGCACGCTGCCCAGATCGAACATCGGGATGTAGATCTGGCGGAACTGCTCCGGCTTGACGCTGGAGGCCACGATGGCGTCGATCTCTTCGTCGCTCGGCCACAGGTCTTTCAGGGTGACCGGATTGCCGTCCTTGTCGGTGCCCAGCACGTCCTGCTCGATGTCGAAACGCACGGTACCGGCGATGGCGTAAGCCACAACCAGCGGCGGCGACGCCAGGAACGCCTGTTTGGCGTACGGGTGGATACGGCCGTCGAAGTTACGGTTACCGGACAGCACCGCAGTGGCGTACAGGTCACGGTCGATGATTTCCTGCTGGATCTTCGGATCCAGCGCACCGGACATACCGTTACAGGTGGTGCAGGCGTAGGCAACGATACCGAAGCCCAGCTTCTCCAGCTCCGGCAGCAGACCGGCTTCTTCCAGGTACAGCTTGGCAACCTTGGAACCCGGTGCGAAGGAGGTTTTCACCCACGGCTTGCGGACCAGACCCAGGTCGTTGGCTTTCTTGGCCAGCAGACCGGCGGCCACGACGTTGCGCGGGTTGGAGGTGTTGGTGCAGCTGGTGATGGCGGCGATGATCACCGCGCCATCGGGCATCAGGCCCTGGGCTTCTTCACCCTTGCCGGCTTCCCACTTGGCTTCGTCGGAAATGCCACGCTCGGCCAGTGCCGAGGTCGGCAGGCGACGGTGCGGGTTTGACGGGCCAGCCATGTTACGCACGACGGTGCCCAGATCGAAGCGCAGCACGCGCTCGTACTCGGCGGTCTTCAGCGCATCACTCCACAGCCCCAGCTCCTTGGCATAGGTCTCGACCAGTGCCACCTGCTCGGGCTCGCGACCGGTCAGCTTGAGGTAGTCGATGGTCTGGCCGTCGATGTAGAACATCGAAGCGGTGGCACCGTACTCGGGGCACATGTTGGAGATGGTCGCACGGTCGCCGATGGTCAGGCTGTCTGCACCCTCGCCGAAGAACTCGACGTAGGCACCAACCACCCGCTCCTGACGCAGGAACTCGGTCAGCGCCAGAACGATGTCGGTCGCGGTGATACCCGGCTGACGCTTGCCGGTCAGCTCGACACCGACGATATCGGGCAGGCGCATCATCGACGGGTGACCCAACATCACGGTTTCGGCTTCCAGACCACCGACACCGATGGCGATCACGCCCAGCGCGTCAACGTGCGGCGTGTGCGAGTCAGTACCAACGCAGGTGTCGGGGAAGGCCACGCCTTCACGCGCCTGAATCACCGGGCTCATCTTCTCCAGGTTGATCTGGTGCATGATGCCGTTACCGGCCGGGATCACGTCGACGTTCTTGAACGCGGTCTTGGTCCACTCGATAAAGTGGAAGCGGTCTTCGTTGCGACGATCTTCGATGGCGCGGTTCTTCTCGAACGCATCCGGGTCGAAACCGGGCGCTTCAACGGCCAGCGAGTGGTCAACGATCAGTTGGGTCGGCACCACCGGGTTGACCTTGGACGGGTCACCACCCTTCTCGGCGATGGCGTCACGCAGACCGGCCAGATCGACCAGTGCGGTTTGACCGAGAATGTCGTGACAGACAACGCGCGCCGGATACCAGGGGAAGTCCAGATCGCGCTTGCGGTAAACCAGCTGCTCCAGCGATGCGGTCAGGTCCGCCGGATCGCAGCGACGTACCAGCTGCTCGGCCAGCACGCGAGAGGTATAGGGCAGCTTGGCCCAGGCACCGGCCTGGATCGCTTCAACCGCCTCTTTGGCGTCGAAGTAATCCAGCTGGGTACCCGGCAGGGCTTTGCGGAATTGGGTATTCATCTTACTTGCGATCCTTGAGTGCCACGAACGGCACATCTTCTGGGCCAACGTAGTTGGCGCTCGGACGAATAATCTTGCCGTCGATACGCTGCTCGATCACGTGGCTGGACCAGCCAGCGGTACGGGCAATCACGAACAGCGGGGTGAACATCGCGGTGGGCACGCCCATCATGTGGTAGCTCACGGCGCTGAACCAGTCGAGATTGGGGAACATCTTCTTGATTTCCCACATCACGCTTTCCAGACGCTCGGCGATGTCATACATCTTGGTGTTGTTCTGCTCGGCAGACAGCTGGCGAGCGACTTCCTTGATCACCTTGTTGCGCGGGTCGGAAACGGTGTAAACCGGGTGACCGAAGCCGATCACAACTTCCTTCTTCTCGACGCGGGCACGGATGTCGGCCTCAGCCTCATCCGGGTTGTCGTAGCGCTTCTGGATCTCGAAGGCGACTTCGTTGGCGCCGCCGTGCTTCGGACCACGCAGCGCGCCGATCGCACCGGCGATGCATGAATGCATGTCGGAGCCGGTACCGGCGATCACACGGCTGGTAAAGGTAGAGGCGTTGAACTCGTGCTCGGCGTACAGGTTGAGGCTGGTGTGCATGGCACGCACCCAGGACTCACGCGGCTTCTCACCGTGCAGCAGGTGCAGGAAGTGACCGCCGATGGAGTCGTCGTCGGTCTCGACGTCGATGCGCTTGCCGTTGTGGCTGAAGTGGTACCAGTACAGCAGCATGGACCCAAAAGAAGCCATCAGCTTATCGGCAATATCACGCGCACCCGGGTGGTTGTGATCGTCCTTCTCGGGGGACACACAGCCCAGAACGGACACACCGGTACGCATCACATCCATCGGGTGGGCAGACGGCGGCAGCTGCTCGAGGGCAGCCATGACCGCAGCCGGCAGGCCGCGCAGCGCTTTCAGCTTGGCCTTGTAGCCAGTCAGCTCGGCGATGGTCGGCAGCTTGCCGTGCACCAGCAGGTGGGCGATTTCTTCGAATTCGCAGGTGGTGGCGACATCCAGGATATCGTAGCCACGGTAGTGCAGATCGTTACCGCTGCGACCGACGGTGCACAGCGCGGTGTTGCCGGCAGCCGTGCCGCTCAGGGCAACAGACTTCTTCGGCTTGAAAGTCGGGGTCTCGGTGTTGGACGTCATGCGTTGGTCTCCTCACGGATCGTTCTTATAGATGAATGACGGCCCCGCCTGCGCGGGGCCAATACCGGGATTTACTTCTTGCCGGCAGCAAACAGGGCGTCGAGCTTCTGCTCGAACGCGTGATAACCGATGCGATCGTACAGCTCGGCACGGGTCTGCATGGTGTCGATCACGTTCTGCTGATGGCCTTCGGTACGAATGGCGTTGTACACATTCTCGGCAGCCTTGTTGGCAGCGCGGAAGGCAGACAGCGGGTACAGCTGAATGGCAACGCCTACCGAGGCCAGCTCTTCACGGGTAAACAGCGGCGTCGCACCGAACTCGGTGATGTTGGCCAGGATCGGCACGTTCAGCTCTTTCACGAAGCGCTCGTAGGTGGGCAGATCATAGGCGGCTTCAGCGAAGATGCCGTCGGCGCCTGCTTCAACGTAGGCCTTGCAGCGCTCGATGGCCGCATCTACACCTTCGGCCTGGATGGCGTCGGTACGGGCGATCAGGAAGAAGTCCGGATCGGTCCTGGCGTCGGCAGCGGCTTTGACGCGGTCAACCATCTCCTCGGTGGAGACGATTTCCTTGCCCGGACGGTGACCGCAGCGCTTGGCGCCGACCTGGTCTTCGATGTGGGCAGCAGCTGCGCCAGCCTTGATCAGGCTCTTGACGGTACGCTCGATGTTGAACGCGCTCGGGCCAAAGCCGGTGTCGATGTCGACCAGCAGCGGCAGGTCGCAGACGTCAGTGATGCGACGCACGTCGATCAGCACGTCTTCCAGAGTGTTGATACCCAGATCCGGCAGACCCAGCGAACCGGCAGCGACACCGCCACCCGACAGGTAGATAGCCTGGAAACCGGCGCGCTTGGCCAGCAGCGCGTGGTTGGCGTTAATGGCACCGATAATCTGCAGCGGACTTTCGGCGGCGAGTGCTTCGCGGAAACGTTTACCCGGGGTTTTCGACATCAGACTGTTCCTCCTGAGGAAGTGACAGCATCGCCCTGCTCCTGCAGTCGACGCTCGATGTTGCGGCGTGATGCGCTGATATGACGGCGCATCAGCATTTCCGCCAGCTCGCCATCGCGGTCGGCGATGGCCTGAATAATATTGTGGTGCTCGGCAAAGGCCTGCTTCGGCCGTTTGGGGGTGGTCGAGAAGCGGTAGCGGTACATGCGTACCAGCTGATAGAGCTCATCGC
The DNA here is from genome assembly GCF_027474385.1 of Halopseudomonas sp. MFKK-1. Lineage (NCBI taxonomy): Bacteria > Pseudomonadati > Pseudomonadota > Gammaproteobacteria > Pseudomonadales > Pseudomonadaceae > Halopseudomonas > Halopseudomonas sp. MFKK-1. Next base: position 2,741,427 of record NZ_CP114836.1, on the reverse strand, counting down.
AGAGCATGTGACTCAGGGTGCGGTTCTTGCTCCCCTGCACGATCAGATAGTGGATATCCAGATCGCCTTCCTGCTGATAGTAGGACTTGTTGGCCTTGAGCCCGCTGTGTTGCTCATGCATGGCGAGCACATCGCGCAGCGCGGCGATCTCGTCAGCGGTCATGTTCTGCGCGGCCAGCCGGCAGGCCATGCCCTCCAGCGCTTCACGAACGTGATACAGCTCAATCAGTTCAGCGTAGTCGAGGGACACGACCCGCACCCCGGCATGGGGAATGCGTACCACCAGACGACGCCCCTCAAGCCGGCGAATCGCCTCACGCAACGGCCCGCGACCAATACCAAAGGTCGTGGACAGATACTGCTCGCTGATACGGGTGCCCGGGGCAATCTCGCCCTTTACGATCGCTGCCTGGATACGCTCGAACGCTCCATCTGACAGCGTTTGTGCAGGCCCCTCAAGGGTCGCCTCAGTCAATTGTCTACAATCCTGTTTACCAAGTTGAAAACGGATTGAATTTTGCGCCCCAAAACAACGGATTGTCAACAATCCGCCAAGTTATCCGGGTTGAACTATGCTCAATTGACGGTTTCGTCGGAATCCTGCCAACAATCCGACGGAACCCGAGGCTTTAATAAAGGTCTGCCAGAGGCCGCAAAAAAAGGGGGCCGGGGGTATCTACGAGCGGCCGTGCGCGCATGCTAAGATGCCGCCAGCCTGCCGCGCCTGCCGGAGTGCCATACAGACAGGCCGCCCTACAACAGTTGTTGAGATAACTATGCAATCAATAAATCTGCACCTGAAGATCCTGATCGCCACGCTGGTTGCCCTCGGCGTACTCATTACCGGTTACCAGATCTATGTCCTTGATATTCCGGTTACCGAGGATGAAACCGACGATATCTGGAGCCTCGATGCGAAAGTAGAGTTTCGCGCTGCTCCCGGCACACCGATCAAGGCGCAGTTTTTCATTCCGCCGCTCGATCAGGAGTACGTCAGCCTGAATGAGAGCTTTATCTCCAACAACTACGGCGTGAGCATCAACAACCAGAAGGGCAACCGTCGGGTTACCTGGTCCTCGCGCCGTGCCAGCGGCACCCAGACTCTCTACTACCGTCTGGTGCTGACCAAGCGCTACAGCGAAGAGCAGGCCAAGGCCGCGCCGCCGCCAACACCGCAACCGGTCCAGCTGGAAGGGCCGGAACAGGTCGCAGCTGACGCGCTGATCAACCCGATTCGCCAGCACTCGGCGGATATCGAGACCTTCATCAGCGAAACCATTCGCCGCGTCAACGACATCACCGACGATAACGTCAAGCTGCTGCTGGCCGGTGGCACCAGCGCAATGGACAAGGCCCGGGTCATCGATCTGCTGCTGTCCAACGCGCGCATCCCGCTGGAGCTGGTACACACCATCCGCCTGGAAAACACCGAAGCGCAGACGCCTGAACTCTGGCTGCGCAGCTACAACGGCGAGCGCTGGCTGTATTTCCACCCGGAAACCGGGCAACAGGGTATTCCCGATAACCGCCTGGTCTGGTGGACCGGCAGTGATCCGCTGCTGGCCCTGGAAGGCGGTCGTCAGGCTAACGTGACCCTTACTGTCAGCAACAGTGAGATGAACGCACTGCGTCTGGCCAAGCTGACCACCCAGAACAGCGCATCGGCGCTGCTCGAATACTCGCTGTATGGCCTGCCGCTGCAATCCCAGCGGGTTTATCAAGTCATGATCATGATCCCGGTCGGCGTGCTGGTGATTCTGATTCTGCGCAACCTGATCGGCATGCAGACACTGGGCACATTCACGCCGGTGCTGATCGCCCTCGCCTTCCGTGAAACCGAGCTGGGCTGGGGTATCGCGCTGTTTACCCTGATCACCGCCCTGGGCCTGTCGCTGCGCTCCTATCTTGAACACCTCAAGCTGCAGATGCTGCCGCGCCTGTCCGTGGTACTGACCTTCGTGGTGCTGGTCATCGCTGCAATCAGTCTGTTCAGCCACAAGCTGGGGCTGGAAAAGGCACTGGCCGTGTCGCTGTTCCCGATGGTGATTCTGACCATGACCATCGAGCGCCTGTCCATCACCTGGGAAGAGCGCGGTGGTGCGCAGTCTCTGAAGGCAGCCGTAGGCACCCTGATTGCCGCGACGCTGGCGCATCTGCTGATGACCATTCCGGAGCTGACCTACTTCGTCTTCACCTTCCCGGCTGTGCTGCTGATTCTGGTGGCCTTCATGCTGGCAATGGGTCGCTACCGCGGTTACCGCCTCACCGAGCTGATGCGCTTCAAGGCGCTGATCAAGAGCTGAGGAGCCGACATGTTTTTCTGGAAAACCTGGAAAGCGCTATCCGACGCCGGTGTGATGGGCATCAACCGGCGTAACGCCGATTACGTGCTCAAGTACAACAAGCGGCACCTGTACCCGGTGGTGGACGACAAGATCCTGACCAAGGAGCGCGCCATCGCCGCCGGCATTCACGTGCCGGAGCTGTACGGCATCATCGAAACCGAGAAAGACTTCGACAAGTTCGACAGTATCGTTGCCAATCATCGCGACTTCGTGATCAAACCGGCGCAGGGCGCAGGCGGCGACGGCATCATCGTCATCGCCGACCGCTTCGAGGGCATGTACAAGACCGTCGGCGGCAAGATCATCAGCCGCGATGAAATCGGCCATCACATCTCCAGCATCCTGTCCGGGCTTTACTCGCTCGGCGGTCACCGCGACCGTGTGCTGATCGAATACCGCGTTACCCCGGACCAGATCTTCAAGAGCATCAGCTACGAAGGTGTGCCGGACATTCGCATCATCTGCCTGATGGGCTACCCGGTCATGGCCATGCTGCGACTGCCGACCCGGCAATCGAACGGCAAGGCCAACCTGCACCAGGGCGCCATCGGTGTAGGGGTCGATCTGGCAACCGGCATCACCCTCAAGGGTACCTGGTTGAACAAGATCATCAGCAAGCACCCGGACACCACCAACGAGGTGGACGGCGTGCAGCTGCCGGACTGGAACGGCTTCATGCGTCTGGCGGCGTCCTGCTATGAGCTGTCGGGCCTGGGCTACATCGGCGTGGATCTGGTGCTGGATCAGGACAAGGGGCCGCTGATTCTGGAGCTCAACGCCCGACCCGGCCTGAACATTCAGATCGCCAACGATGCCGGCCTGACTACCCGCGCGCACATCGTCGAGCGGCATCTCGCCCAATTGAAGAAGGAAGGCCGCGAGGAATCCGTTGAAGAGCGCGTTGCGTTTTCCCAGAAGCACTTCGGCAAACTGCCCAATGCGCCGATGTCCAGCGACGAGGCGAACGCCGGCACCGCATGACCGGAGACACTCCCGCGTATCGGCTGCACGAGCTGCCCTACCAGGCTGATCCGATCCCCCGGCTTGAGTCCGTGCGCGCCCTTGGCGCGCCGGTGCTGCTCGACTCGGCGGACCGGCGCAACCAGCTCGGTCGCTACAGCATCCTTTGTGCAGGCCCGCTGCTGCAGATCATCGATGACCAGCCCGCAGCGCAGGTGCAACAGCACCTGCGCGCAGCCCTGCGACAGCTGGGTCCGGCCCGCTGGCCCGGCGACCTGCGTTTGCCGTTTGGCGCGGGGCTGGTCGGTTACCTGGCCTATGACTACGGTCGCCAGCTGGAGTCCCTGCCCTGCCTCGCGCGGCACGACATTGCTCTGCCGGACCTCAGTTTCGGCCTCTATGACTGGAGCGTAGTCAGCGATCATCAGCTTCAACGCTGCTGGCTGGTCTGCCATCCCCAGGTGCCCAGCGCACGGGAGCAGGCGCTACTCAGACAATTGGACAGCAACGCGGCGCCCAGGCAAGCGTTCTCGCTATGCGAGCCTTTCGCGGCCGAACAAGGCAAGGCACAGTACACTGAGGCCTTCGCCCGGGTTCAGGATTACATTCATGCCGGTGACTGTTATCAGATCAACCTGGCCCAACGGTTCAGCAGCCATTACCAGGGCGATCCGCTCAGCGCCTATTGCGCGCTGCGCGAGCGCAGCCCAACGCCTTTCTCTGCCTATCTGGAAATGGCTGGCGGCACGCTGCTGAGCCTGTCGCCCGAGCGCTTTATCGAAGTGCAGAACGGCCGGGTCGAGACGCGGCCGATCAAGGGTACGCGGCCGCGGGGCAGCACGCCGCAGCAGGATCAAGCGCTGGCCGAAGAACTGCAGCGCTGCGAAAAGGACCGGGCGGAGAACCTCATGATCGTCGACCTGCTGCGTAACGATCTCGGGCGCAGCTGCGAGCCCGGCAGCATTCGGGTACCTGAGCTGTTCAGCCTGGAAAGCTATCCCAACGTGCACCATCTGGTCAGCAGTATCACCGGCCGCCTGCGCAGTGACAGCGATGCCATCGACCTGCTGATGCGCGCCTTCCCCGGCGGGTCGATCACCGGCGCGCCGAAGATTCGCGCCATGCAGATTATCGAGGAGCTGGAACCGGTGCGTCGCAGCCTGTATTGCGGCAGTGTTGGCTACCTTGGCTGCGAAGGCCAGATGGATTTCAATATCGCCATTCGCAGCCTGGTGTGCCACGAGGGCAGCATCTACTGCTGGGGCGGCGGCGGCGTCGTTGCCGACTCCGAACTGGACGCCGAATACCAGGAAACCCTCACCAAGGTTGGCAACCTGCTCGATGCCCTGCAGCCCGGGCACGACAGTTACACCTGATGAGCTTGCCCAGGTAACACCGTGCGCGGTTCAGGCAAGCCGCGTGGCGGCCTGCCCTGTCCTCACCACAACAGCAAGCACAGCACCAGCTTCACGCCGGTGCTGCAGCAGTATCAGCCTCGTCGATCAGCTGTGCATCGGCTGCCATTGACGCCTCCATCCGTTTGCTGTCCGCAACGAAGGAGCGCGCGCCCATCAGCAGCGCTGCCATAGCCGCCAGCAGCGCAACCGGAATAGAGATCATGGCGTCATGCAGCCCCTGCGCCTTGAACAGCTCGTTCATCTCCGCAGCGCCGGCCGCGACCCGGGCCGCCTCGGCAAACTGATCTGACAGCAGGCCGACCACAACCGGCCCCATGCCACCGCCGAGCAGATACAGACAGGCGAAGAACAGGGCCACCGCCGTGCCACGCAGACGCGGCTCGATCACGTCCTGAATGGCGGTGTAAACGCTGGTGAAGTAGTTGTAGGAAAAGAGCCAGCCGATCGAGAACACAGTGATAAACACACCAATCGCAATCTCATCCTGCAGCAACGCATAACCGGTGGCGAGCGCGGAGATCAGCATGCTGATCGCGCCGAACATCAGTCGCCCGGTTGCCCAGCGCTGATGAACCTTGTCGGCAATCCAGCCGCCGGTGACCAGACCGATCAAGCCCGTCACACCCACGATGATGCCGGTGGATACCGCGGCCTGCTGCAACGACAGGTGAAAGTACCGTTGCAGCATCGGCACCATGAACGAGTTGCAGGCGTAGGATGCAAAGTTGTAGGCCAGCCCGGCCAGCGTCAGCCACCAGAAGGTACGCACCGCGAATATCTTGCGCATCGGCTTGTCGACCGGTGCCGCGCTGGTCTTGACCACCTCGGCAGCGCCACGGGCAGGCTCCTTGATCATGAACACGAAGACCGCCAGCACAAGGCCCGGGACAGCAGCAATGTAGAACGGCGCACGCCAGCTGTCGAATGCCTCGACCATAGCGCCAACCGTAAAGAACGCCAGCAGCAACCCAAGCGGCAGCCCCAGCATGAAAATACCCATGGCGCGGGCACGCTTGTGCGCCGGAAACAGGTCACCAATCAGCGAATTTGCCGCAGGTGCATAGCTTGCCTCGCCCACGCCGACACCCATGCGAATGATCAGGAAGCTCCAGAAGTTCCAGGCAGCACCGGTCAGCGCAGTAAAGCCGCTCCAGACCGCCAGGCCCCAGCCCATGATCTTGCGGCGCGAGCCGACGTCAGCCATGCGACCGAGCTGAATGCCGGCCAGCGCATAGATGACCGTAAAGGCCGTACCGCCCAGACCGAGCTGAAAATCACTCAGATCCCACTCCATGCGCAGCGGCTCAATAATGATCGCCGGAATGGTGCGGTCGAAAAAGTTGAACATGTTCGCCAGGAACAGAAGGAAGAGCACACGCCAGGCATTTCTGGCTTGTTGTGGCTGCTGCATGGGCTGACCTCTATTGTTGTTGTAGCGCCTCGCTCTGCTGCGGGCAAAAGCCGTCTGGAACGGGCTTAACAATGAGTCTGTCCGATCGCTGCCGGGTACGAAAGCACTACGCCTGCCGTGATCACGATGCTATCAACGGGGTGAATGGCGGCGTCACCGCAGAGCCCAGCGCCTGGCAGACAGGTACTAACGGCAGTTGCCCGCCTTGCTGAAGCCCGCCCTCTGCGCCTGCTCTTCACTCTCAAAATGCACCTGATTACGCTCCGCGACTCGATCGTAGCTCGGGCAGCCGTCCGGCAGGTGATATACCCGGCTGTTACGGTTGCCAATAATCACACCTGATCTGAAGGCCGCCGGTTGACCAACCTCCCGCGCTGCCGATGCCAGACCGGAACGGGAAGGCCGATAGCCGCGTGTCCAAACGGCTGCACCTGTCACAAACGGATTTTCATGACCCATCACCCGCGCGGTACGATCACTCCATTCGCGCTCCCACTCGCTCACCGGATACTGCCGGTCCCAGGCCATCAGCAATTGCTGCTGCTGACGGGACATCGACAACCCATAACGGTCGTACATGTAAAAATGCACCCGCGCCACCAGCCCCTTGACCTCATCCCGCGGCTCGGCAGCCCGCCCCTTGAAGTCGACCTTTGACGGGCAGGCACCATACTGCGGCGATACCCCGCGCACCATCGCGTACTGGTAGTTGCTGCGATCGCCGTTAACCTCGCCGACGGCGGGATAGAGGTTGAACAGATCAGCCTCCATGGCACGGAATACCGGGTCCTGTGCCGTACAATTGCGCCGACCACCGCTCTGCCAGCACTGGCGCTGATGACCGAATACCCAGGCCGGCACAATATGCTCCCATTCAATGCGCTCGGCCCGGACCTGCTGGGCCCGGGTTTCATAGCCGCAGGAGTCGGCATCAATTCGCCCCCCGGATCGCCCTACCCAGTCCCAGCGACAACCGCAGTACAGGTCACCCTGCTCCAGGGCAAACTCATCAAAGAAAATATGCCGCTTGGCCACGGCCTTGGCCGCGGAGAAACCCTCGGGCGCATCGGCAAATACATGGGGAACAACGCACAGCAGAACAAAAAGGGAAACGATCAGAGACTTCATAAACACTGAGCTTTTGCGAAAAGGGTCGCATTGTAAGGATGCAATCGTGACAGGGACAGCAATCGATACAGACCAGCTCAGGCTCGGCGCCAAAGGCATAGCAGCCCCGCCGATCGGACAAGCTGCCGCCGAGCGCCGACTTTCCTGATAAACTGCCCGCCCCCAGCCCGGCGGACACCATCGCAGGCCTCTCACAGCATCAACGCCAGCAACGCGCAAAGGGGTTGGCAGCAGAACTCAGTAACCTAACAGGCAGTCAGAAATGCACCCGGAACCCATATCCAGCCCAGCAACCACGCGCCAAGAGCCCAATCACCGCTTCAGCGTTGCGCCGATGATGGATTGGAACGATAAAACACACTTAATCAATTAAATCATTAAGTTAAACAACAACAAGAAACAAGCGTAGCAATTTTGTAGCAACCACCCCGCCCAGTAGCATCGTTCACAAAACTCAGAAACCAAAATAAACTGTATGGATATACAGATTTTGAGGTTGCCATGATTTTCTATGTCACGCGAATGAGGGTTAAGGGTCGTAAGCTCACCCCCGACCAGATCAGCCGAGGTGAGCGGCTACGGTGCAACGTGCGGATCGAGCACGAAAGCTGCGTTCAGGGGCGGGCGTCGGTGGTAGCTAGGACAGCTGGCAGTGGAGGGCCGCTTGAGGCAGGTCCGCTTCCGGACCTAGTGGATGTGCAGCTGCACTCAATGCAGGCGAATGGGATGGTGCTGACAGGCATTGAAGAGATAGATGGTGTGGCTTACTCGCAGTCCTGGCTTTGCAGGCCAGAGTGATCTCTGCCATCCTGACCTGGCGCCGACTTCGACCGGGCTGGGATGAATATGGCGTAGAGACTAGAGGAACCAACAAAGGGAACTTGCAATGTCCAAATTTGAAGAGCTTAGCAAATTAGAAAAGTCGCGGATGCAGAGGGAAGAAAACTTCTGGAAACCGCTACAGGATGCCGCCGGTAACACAGTCCGGGCTTTTGAAAACTTTCTGGAGCTACCAGACAAAACATACGAACTCAATGGAAAGAAAGAGCGCTATGTCTCATTGGGCCTTTACCAAGACGAGCAGTTCAAAGAGCTCAGACCGTTCCAGCTGCCCGGGGCCGACTGGGCAATTCTCTTTGCAATCGCAGTAACTATCGAAACCGCCCCCAACGCCTACCCGAAGCGCCGCATCGCAGTCCGCTGTGAGGCCCTATATGATGAGCGCGGACTACTGATCTGCATTGAGCCTGGGGCAGAGCACGAAGAGAGGATTCACATCGTAGGCCAAGACTCCCATGTAGCGGTGGCAGAAAGCATCTACCGGGTGGTTCAGAGCATACTGGACGTTCAATTCCCTTACTCGAACTAAACCTCAGGGAGGCTCTAGCTATGGGCCTCCCTGTTTTTTGCACTCCGACGCATAGCCCTGCAGATAGAGCAGCTTCTCCCGGTCCTCAATCATTCCTGCTCGGATATCCCAAACAGCTTGTCCAGCTGCTCCACTGAGTTCGAGGGTGGCGACATCGCCCAAGCTGCTGGCTGCGGACTCGGCAAGGGTTCCGGCGACGACAGCGTCAGCTCGGGCGACCTTGACTGCGATCCGCAACCGGCGGCGCTCATCATCAGCATGACTGTAATCGCGGCGCAGGCTTTCGTTTTCAGCTTTTGCATCTTGCATCTCCTGGTAGTGAGCGGTGTCTAGCGCCTGCAGGCGTGCTTGCTGGGCAACGTACAGCTCCTGCTGCTGCCGCAACTGTTGCGCGCCTGCTCGAGCGATCTCCCCAAGGGTTGATTCGTGCGCGGTCTGGGCGCTGGCCAGCTTCGCCGCCCATGCGTTGTCTTGCCATGCCCACGCTGCAGCTGCGCCGCCGGCAGCAGCAACGGCCAGCGCGCCGGCAGCGATGCCGAGCCTGATGTAATTGATCATGGATACTCCGTTGCTGCCAGGCGGCAGCGGTCAGAAGAGTCCGGCAGGCTCTGCCGCCAGATCCCAGTTGAAGATCAGCACTTCCTTGGCCTCGGAGCCCTTACCGCTGCCAACCGTGTAGCGAATGTCCGTCGCTTCAAAGTGGTAGCCGGCGAAGACTTCGCGCACGTCCGGGTGGTCGTTGAGGCTGACGATCGCCTTGCCCTTAATCTCTTTCAGCAGCTTGGCCATAAGCTGGTACTGCGCCCACGGGAAGTCGACGCCGTAACCCTCGGTCAACCAGTAAGGAGGATCGAGATAGAAGAGCGTGTGCTCACGGTCATACCGCCGCACGCACTCGTCCCAGGGCAGGTTCTCGATATAGGTTTGAGCCAACCGCAGATGCGCAGCGGACAGGCTTTCTTCGATCCGGAGCAGATTCAGCCCGGGCGCCTGCGTGGTCGCCGTGCCGTAGGTCTGCCCCGTGATCTTGCCCCCAAACGCCGACTGCTGCAGGTAGTAAAACCGCGCAGCCCGCTGGATATCGGTCAGCGTTTCGGGGCGAGTGTCCTGCAACCACTTGAACACCTGCCGACTCGACAGCGCCCACTTGAACTGCCGGACAAACTCTTCCAGGTGGTTCTGCACCACCCGGTAGAGATTGATCAGCTCGCCGTTGATGTCGTTGATGACCTCCACCTCTGACGCCGGCTTCATGAAGAACAACGCGGCGCCGCCAGCAAACGGCTCCACATAGCACTCATGCGGTGGATACAGCGGGAGGATTCGGTCAGCCAGGCGGCGCTTGCCGCCCATCCATTTAATGATTGGTAGAGTCTGCATCGAGTACTCCAGAAGCGGCGCTCATCGGCGCTCTGTTCGGGAGGCTCGAGGCCTTCAACTGGTTCATCCCCTTGCAGCGGGGACACTTGATTGTCAGGTCATACGGCCCAGAAGCCGTGGCGAGTTTTCGGTCACAGTGACCACAACGAAGGTCGATTCTCATCTGCATAGCCTTTTTGGAACGTGCTAGGCTTGCCCGGCTCGCGCGTGAGCGGGGGGCCTTGGCTGGCTTGCAGGCTTGCTCTGCAGGTCGGTGCCGGTGCCGGGTGTTGCACCACTCGGTATCGGCGCCCTCTCTTTTTTTGCGCGGGCGTTGCCCACGACTTCAGCCACCCAACAAGACGCCGAGTGACGGATTCATGAATACGGAACTGGTTAGGAAAGGCTTGGCACGCCAAATCGCTCGGCGATATGCGGCTGCACTACTGCTCGACGCCGAACTCCACGCCGACGCCGGCGCCGATGAAGAGCTAAGCCCTGCTGAGCGCCGGGAAGCCCAGGCAGAACTTCGCCAACTGGCAGCAGCCCTGCTCAACACAGAAAGCTGACCCGACGACACTCACGCGTCGACCGCTCCATAACGTAGGTTGCCCACTACCCGCCGCGCCCAGCCCTTGCCGAACTGGGGCCAAGTGGAGAGCTTGGTGTAGAACTGCAGGCGCTCTGCATTGAAGCGCATCAGCACATCCGTGACGGTCATCGCTCGCACTGCATTGAGCGTGATGCTGCCCACATCACCGTCATCGGCAACATCAACTGCGCGCTGTAGGAACCGCACCGCGTTCTCAATGCCGTGATTCACCGCCGCATCGAACAGCTGGAACCCAATAGCGCCGTCATATTCGTCGGCACGCGCTCGCCCCCAGTAGGCCACACGATAAATTTCTCTGGCTTGGCTGCGCGTCAGTTGCCGCATATCCCCCAGGTACCCATGTGCCCGAGCCACCCGCTCAGTGATACCGAAGTTGGTGGCACCGCCCGGGTCAGCAGGGTGATTGACGTACCCGCCCTCATGACCGATCAGCCGGTCAAAGGCTTCATCAAAATCCATTGGAACCTCGACATGAAAAAGCCGCCCTGCGGCGGCTGTTGTGATGGGGTTATCGTTTGTTGGTATTTGCCAGCGACAGCGCCCACACGGGCAGGCACTATCGGCTGGCTCTACAGGGATGTGGGCGTTCCAAGCCGGGTTTTGCAGTACCGGCAACTCTCCCCCGCTATACCTCAATGTCGTACTGCGGCAGGCTTGGCGCTTGGCCGGTGATGCGGCCGTCTGTGATGAATGCCTTTTGCCCTACCCCGACGCTGGAGCCCTGCACCACCACATTCACGCCGTTGCGCAGGGTGACGGTGCTGGTTCCTGTTGTGCTGTTGACGCTAGCCACGGTGCCGACTGTGCGGCTGCCGCCGGGCAGCAGGCCGATGAAGCGTTTCCACGGGTTGACTGTTGCCACTACGCGCCCTCCGCGTGATGCCGTTCGAGGCGGATGCTTTGCTTGACCCGGCTTGCGCCAATGCCCTCTGCGGTGATCTCTGTGCTCAGGCACAGGCCGCGCCAGGTTTCGTCAACGTCGCGCACCTCACAAAGCTGCGCTGGCGTGACCAGCCCGGGCGCAGTTTCTGCTGGGAAGAGCGGCAGGTTCAGGGTGACAATCTCCTGATTGCCACCCTTGCTGATCTCGGCAATGCCACGGCTGCGGGCCACTTCGGTGCCGGTGATCCAGTCTGCGAACACGTCCGGCGCAGGGTTGTCGCCGGCGGTACCGGCGCGGCGCACATCGACCGCGACACCATAGTTGGTGCCGCTGACGTAACAGCCGTTCCAGTCAGGCTGCGGCTGCCACTCGCTGCCCCAGTCGCTGACGATAGCGGCAGGAATGATGCGGTCCATCACGGCGCTGGACCATTGCCAGACCGGCGCGCGGTAGCGAGGCAGGATAGTCAGCTCATCGCTGGCCATTGCAGGGCTGACCACGCCGCCAGCCGTCTCCGCTAGCGAGGCAATCACCTGCATTGGCGTCTGGCTCTGGTAACTAAACGCCCCGGCCGGCAGCGTCCAATCGGGCGGGCCGAGGGTGTAGCTGTCCCAGTTCAAGGTGAAGCCGGTGTTGATCAGCTCATTGCTGGCGGCCAGCTCGGCGTTGATGTCTGCCGTGTTCACCTTGCTGCGGGCTGGTGCGTAAGGCGCGGCCAGCAGCTGGGTGCGGCTGACGCCGGTGATGCCGTAGGCTTCTTTACTGAGCTGGCCGGTGCCGCTGTAGCGCTCGATCAGGAACACCCAGACGTGGCCATTGATGGTCACCTCCACTTCCTTCGGGCCGCTGGCGTCCGGCCGCACCTGATTGAGCGACGTGCGCCCGAACAGGTTGGCCGAGAGCGTCCAGGCGAAGCTATCGATATCACGCCCTATGCGCAGGTTTGTTGCCTCCAGCGGCACGCGATCGGGCAGCACCACAACGCTGACGCTGTTGGCGATCATGTATGTCTCCAGAATATCCGGCTCGGCCGGCGGGGTGATGATGGTGATGGGGCCTTCGTAGTCCGGGTATTCAATGCCGGTCGGCACTGGGTCCAGCGGGGTTGCTCTACCCCAGGGCAAGCGACTGCCGTGGTTGACCCGGCGCGCAGGGCGGACGGGCAACCCAGTTGAGGCATCGACAGGGCCGATCTGGCCGGCCACCGTTGGCGGCAGCGCGAAGGTGAAGAACACCGCACCGTTCACCGCCGGCGTGTACAGCCCCCCATCGAACGCGAACGCCAACGGCTGCGGCGGCACATAAAGCTGGCTGCTCTGCTGCTGCAGCTTGCGCACGCGATACTCAGCGCTGCGCTGGTAGCGGCCACGGGTGGTCGCATCCTTTGCCGGCACGCGCGGGTTGTAGACCAGTCGCACCTGCCACTCGACCGGCTGAATGCTCTGATCCCACCCCGGCGCAACGCCCAGATCCTTGGCCGGAAGATCGCCCCATTGCGCGCGGGTTGCTGCGCCATCCATAGCGCTGGCAGTGCCCCACTCCAGATCGCTGCTGCTGTCCTTCGCTGGCACCCCAGACCACGGCGCGCCGCGCTGCAGGTCGATCACTTGGCCGATACCCCACCCAGACACGCCCGCTGCATCGCGCTGGCCTACTGCCCCCCAGCCTGCCACCGCTCCAGCGTCTGCTGCTGCAGATGGGCGAGACCAGGTGCTGGTTAGCGAGGTGACTAGGCTGGGGGGCAGGACGTAGCCAGAGGGAGTGCTGGCACCGAAATCAAAAACCGCCGGCAACGACGGAACATACTCAGGTCCGCTGAAATCAAAGTTCGTAGAACCAGGCAAGTAAGCAGGCATAGCTTATCGACTCGGGAATGGCTCAGTAGCAGGCGTATAGTTTTCGGTGTATCGGGCAACGCCCGTCCATCTAAACTCATCAATACGTCCAGCAAAATCCCGTCCGGAGTTTGTCGGGTCGCGCCCAATTAACACTGAGCTCGTATTGCCAGTAATCTCACCAGTGCGACTTGCCGATGCCTCCAATATGCCATCTAAATAAATAGACCAGACAAGGCCTTTAATGACCAAGGCGACACGGTAGGAAACGCCAACTTTGAGAACAGTATTGCCCTGCGGGAAAACCACGGTGTTACCGCCCCCACCCCACGCAATTGCAAACAACTTGCCGTTTTCAATGCCGAAAGAAAATCCAGTCGGCGTTGAACTGGTATTCCGCTTCACCACAAAGGCTTTGACTCCACTTAGCGAGGATGGAGTAAGCTTACCTTCGATTGTATGATCACCATTAGCCACCGATAGCTTTGGGTCGTGAGCCGTTGCAAGAAAATCTCCAGAGCCATCCAACAACAGGCTTGACCCACCAAAAGCTGATTCATCTTCCGCAAGCCTTGCGTTTCCATAAGCAGTCCAAACCCTGCCAGTCTCGTCAAGAATTTGCGCAGAGCCCGGGCTGCCATCAAAATGCAGCAGCGCCGCGACACTGGGCCAATCAGCATCAAACTCGTCCGTAAACTCAACAGCGAGCGGGCCATGCGAGATTGGTTGGTAATAACGCTCAGCCTCCAGAACAGCAGTCCCAGCCGGCTGAGGACCGAGCGAAGAACTGTTCCACCAGACGGGCTCATCCACTGGAAGCGCACCGCCCTGCGTGGCGCGATATAGCCAACCAACAAAATTGGTCGGGCGTACCAGATCACCCACTGCGACCGTCATGCCCGAAGTCCAAGGAGTTCCCCATTCATCGACCGCTAGTGCGTAGATCGTTGATTCAGGCCGAGCTTGGACCGAGAACTCCGCCAGCCCATCCGCGCCACTCTGACCGTGGCCACAGACACGCCAGGTTCCATCAGCCTGACGCTCAACAGCCACGATCTGGCGCGAAGCTGGCAGCGACTCAACAGAGACTTGGGCATTCACGATGCCGCCAACCAGATTCTCTTCACTCATCAGTCTGCATCCCCACGAATCTGGATCTTGAACTGGTCGTCTTCAACCGTGCCCTGCCCGCTGACAACCGTGCGCACGATCCACATCGGGCCGAGACAGGCATCGGTGTTGAAGCGCACCGCGTTACTGGCCGCCCAGCCGGTGCCCCAGCCTGCAGCCCGGATCACGAAGTAAGGCGAGCCGGTGGCCGGGTTGATCGGAGAACAGTCGCTGCCGGTGGTGCCAGTGGCGATGACACCCAGTTGCTCCTCCACCACGTTGAAGGTGCTGGAGCCGGTGAAAATGATTGCCCACTTGCCGCTGATCGCGCCGATGTTGGTGATCTCGATCGGGTAGTTCAGCAGGTTGAACTGGGCGGTAGTGCTGTCGCCTTGCTGGGCGTCCGTCCAGTTGGGTGAGCCGGTGTTCCAGGTTTTCTGCGTGAACCAGTTGTAGACCCGCGCCTGCAGGTCGCCCCAGGTAACGGCGCTGCTGACCACCGTTTCAGCGGCGGGCAGGTCCCACGGCACGGGCGAGCCGATGCCGAGCGCGCCGGTAATTTGCACCTCGGTACACACGGTCATGTGCTCCACGCGGTCGCGGATCACCAGCGGGCTGGTCAGCGGGTTGCCTTCGGCATCCACGGCGGTGAACGGGTCTGCCCAGGTCAGCGTGCCCAGCTCGCGGTCAGTGGTGTACTGATCCGGGCGCAGGGCAACGCCGTTGGCGTCGACCACTTCAATGGCTGCCTGATAGATACGCGGCAGCTGCACCGTTTGACCGGCCACCGGGGTGGCCTCTGTCTCTGCGGTGTGCTGAATCACCAGCACGTCGCCGTCGCGGTACACCGGCACTCGCCCGTCTGCCGGCAGGCGTACCGGGTCGAGCCCCAGCAGCTCTGCGGACATTGGCAGGCTGGTCTGCACAACGGCGTTGTATGTGATCAGTGATGCGATCACCGGCACGCTGGCTGCGCCGCTCACGTCGAGCGGGTCAGTGGTGAAGCGCAGGCGAACGATGCCGGTTTGAATGTCTACGGTGCCGTGAACAATGCCGCTGGTGATGTTGCCGTTCAGGTCTGCCGTTGCGGTGACGATTTCTGCTGTGTCTGCCCGCACTACGGTGATCTGCAGGCTGGCAGGCCGCAGCGGTGCGCCGGGCGTGCGGAACGTGAGTTCGGTGGTGCTGAAGCCCGCGCTGCTGGTGAGGCAGGCGAGGCGCGTGACGCCGCCACTGATGCCTGCCGGGTAGCTGGCCAGCGTGGCCTTGCGGCCGAGGTAGTCCACGGTGCCCACGGCCACACCGGCGTTGGTGCTGGTGTTGACCGCGCGGAACAGCACGCCGGCGCGATCAATGTAGGTCTCGCCGCCCCAATGCAGCACCAGGCTGCCGGGCACGATGGGGTCTGCCACACCGGGCAGCAGGTCCAGCTCCAGCGCCGGGGTGCTGACTGAGTGGCTCTGGCTTTCATACGTGGCACCGGCAGCCTGGGCACGCACCATGAGCGTGCCGCCGAATACCTCCTGACGCGGCACAACGGTGGTAACCGTGCGCGGCGTGCTTTTGTATCGTTTACCCGCGACTACGCCCATCGTTATACCTCGGTCATGTTGTATTGGACTTCGTGCTCTACGTAGTCGTAGAGCTGCTCAACCTGCAGGCTGAACGCCCCGGTTGTGTAGTTGATGCTGCCGATGAAGCCGATCCAGTTGCCGACGCCATCGTCGTTGGCTTCGTAGTCCACAAGCTGCACGCCGCTGTAGGCGACGCCATCGGTACCGGATGGCACCAGCGATTTGCGCGTGGACTGCCAACGGATGTTGACGCTGCCCGGCTGCAAGGGCGCACCGGGGATTACCCCGCTGACGATGCCGCCCGAGTCCGGCGCTGCCGTGAGCGGGGTATCCACATCCACGCCGCCGCGGTTGTAGTCGATAACGATGCTGCTGCCCTGGTCGGGCGTGCTGACCAGCTCCAGCCGCACGGTGCCAGTGAGGTAGACCACGGAACCGGTACCGGCTGCGCCGGACAGGGTGCCGTCGCCCTGGTCCAGCAGGGTCTGGCTGACGCCGCCCTGCAGTACGGTGACCACCACGCTGCCAGGTTCAACGCCCTCATGCGGCAGCTGGTGCTCTACGCGAATCTGCGGCGCGGTACCGGCGCCGGTGTGGGTTTGCAGGTTGTCGTCGATCTGGCAAACGTAGGTGTAGACCAGGCTGGTGTTGACATCCGGCAACGCGTTGAGGCTGATGCTCACCGCGCCGGTGGCAAAGTCAACCGTGCCGCTGCCCTCGCCCGACAGCTCGCCGTTGCCCAGATCCCGCAGCTCATACCATTTGCCCAGCGCCATAAAGCTGATCGACAGCGTGCCGGGGCGCGGCTTGGCCTCGGCAAGGTTGAGCGTGTAGGCAAAGCCACGCGTGGCCAGCACCACTTCGATCTCACCGGTGACGCTCTCCCCTGTGACCGCTGCTGCCGGCTGATAGGTGAGGCTGGCCGAGCCGGTGTAGGTGCTGGACCGGTAGGCGTTGATCTCGCCCGTTTCGTAATCGACGGTGATGCGCGTGAAGTTGTTGGCACCGCTGCGCCAGGTCAGCTCGCCCTGCCCTTCGTCTGCATACACGCCGCCGTTAATGCTGAGCGACAGGCTACCCAGGGCGGCGCCGTGGGTGATAAAGCTGCGGCTCTGGCCTGCCGTGACCTGCGCGAACTGCAACGTAACCGTGCGGCTGGTCGGGCTGGCCGGCACAACGTAGCGCTTGCGGGCACCGCCGAGCTGATTGGTCAGCGCGCTTTCTTTCACCGCGCTGGGTACCAACTGCGAGTAGACCGAATCCACATTGACAGTCATGTCGCCAGCGGTGATCGCGGCAGCCAGCGGGCTGATGCCGTAGTACCGGGCCGAGTCTGCAACCTGCGTGGCGAGCACCACGCTCTTGGGTTCGTTGGCCAGGTTGGTCGCGCTGGTGCCACCGGGCACAGCCTGCCCGCCCGGGAACTTGACGTTCAGCGGCGCGGTGATCGTGATCGAGAGGCGGCGCCGGGTGAAGTTCACAAAGTTGCCGTTGCCGTAGTCGTATACGAACTCCTCGAGCGCAGCCTCCACCGCCTGCACGCGCACGTATTGGCTGTTGGCTCCGCTGGTGAGCTGGAACACATCACCCACCTCCGGCACCCGGGCCTCTTGCCGCTGAATGCCTGTGATTGCGCGCTGGCCGGCGTACTGATCGCCCAACAGCTCAAACTGCGCAACGGTCGACGGGACCACGTAGCCCTCGATCACCGAGCGGGCGTCGGAGCGCTCATCGGTCTGGCTGTTGCTGTTGAACAGCAGCACGGCCACGCGCGGATCCGCAGGGGCTTTGGTGACGATGGAGTGCGCACCCAGGTAGGCGTCCGCATTCTCGGTCAGCACACCGGCAAACACCTTGCGCAGCGCGATGCGGCCCAGGGTGCGGTCAAGCCGGCTGATGTCGGGGAACAGATTGTTCACCTCACCGTCGACCACGGCATCACCGGTGGCGCGCCCGCCGCCGTCGTTTTCATCGGTCAGGCGTTGGGACTTGAGGATTTTCACGTCATTGACGGTGATGGTCATGCTTTTCTCCGGGCATAAAAAAACCCTGCCGGGGCAGGGTTTCTGGGACACCAATGTGATTTATTCAGCTGCGGGATCTTGCTCTGCGTAGCGAGCCTGATCTTCGACTCGTGCCACCTTCTCAATCTCAGCTTTAACAACTCTACCGCTTCGCACCTTTGTGATTAGGTGCAAGGCAACGACCTTACGCCCCCACTCAGCGTCCTGAAGTAAGTCCAGAATCTGATCGGTAACCATGCTGCCGTCTTTGGGTAAAGTGGCCACGATCTCCTGACGCCTGGTCACGTCATAGAGCTTGAAGCGGTAATCTGTAGGGCTTGAGTGATCTACGTTCTGAATTCGGTACACCCCAGCCACACGATCTTCTACAGAACGATTTCTGGGAGAGTTACCCAACTCACTGACAACTGCGCCATCAACACGGCGGCCCTGCATCTCAATCCACTCTGAGTCAGCAGTGCTAGCGATAATCTCGTCATACGAGGCCGCCATGCGCTCTGAAATAGTGGTGAGTTGCGGCAACTCGTCGACAACCCGGTTGAACATACCCTGCATAGCTTCGGTGTGCTGGGCGTCAATCTGCTGCATTACCTGCAGAGTCTGAATTCGCTCCTCCCGCTCAGCCTCATGTTCAAGAGCCGCGATTTCCGCAAGCCGGACTTCCTTCTTGTTTTGCAGGTAAGTATCTACAGACCACCCGCCTACTGCAGCACTGCCAAGGAAGAGTATGGCGATTAGCTTTTGACGCGGTTCCATATCCTTAACCCCCTCCGCCAGTGCATCACCTATCTTTAAGAACTGATCTTCAAGTTTCGCTATGAATCCTGAGCTGCCTTCACCAACTTCCACCAGCAGCTTGAGGTCTTCTCGTTCAGCATCACGGAGCCGATGACCTGAGTCAGCGTACTTTGCAAGCGCATACGACTTGTTGAGGTTTGTCTGAAAAAGCAGGAAAGACTTCATCAACTCAGGCGTAATCGTCGAGTGATAACGCTCGCCCTTTACATGAAGCTCGAACTTTGGCCAGTCAATAAACTTGACCTCTGGAACCTCCATATCTGGAGACTCCAACAACGCGTGCAAAAGCTCCAAAGCACCCGCATCGTCCCTGATTTCAATAGCAGCCATAACCCTTCCCTGTCCTGTCGTGGCGGAAGAATCTACACCAATTGAATGCTTTTTCCCACCAATCAGCGAATCCCACTATAGACAGCTTTCAGCTTTCAGGCTCTGGCTCTGGCGGCGGCGCGACGGTGATCAGCCGCAGGGTCAGCTCATACACGGTGTCGTCCATGGCTTGTGAGCGGATCACCTGCTTGGCAGCAAGGGGCGGGCCGCTCTCGCGGTTCCACGTCACCCAGTACTGATCACCGCGCGGCAGCACCAGTTGCATCACTGCACCGGGTTGATCGCGCAGCGCCTCCAGCGCCCGGACGGTGGCCAGCGTGAACCAGGCCCCGCCGTTGCTCTGCAGGGTGATGGGCCGGCCATGCAGCTTGACGCCCTCCTGAATCAGCAGCGCGCCGGTGAGGCCGCGTTCCTGGCTTTGGGTGATGGCGTCCCAGTCAAACTCGTCTACCCATTCCATCTGGTCGCCGGCCAGATCCGGATCGGCAGCCAGGTCCACTGCGCCAAGGGTTAATGGCATCACACGCTCCTCAATCCAGCCTGTTCAAGAATCCCCAGCAGTGCGTCTTGCTGCCCGGTGGGCACGCTCACATCGACAGAACGGCCCTGCGCCGTTTCCAGCCGGATGATCGTGCTGGGGGTGGGCGCGGCTTCCGGCGCTGCCGCTGCGACGGCTTCACGCCGTTGCTGCCGGGCTTCGGTTTCGCGGGCCAGTTCGGTCTCGGACTGGATAGTCCGCAGCATGCCGAGGGCTTGCCGCAGGTCTGCAACGGCGGCCTGATTGCCCACTGCCTGCGCTTCGGCAATCTGGGCCTGCAGCTCAGCCTGCCGGCTTTGCATACGACGGCGCTCGATCGCTTCTTCGTTGCCGCGCACCTTGTCCAGCTCGTCCCGGATGCTGGCGAGCGTGCCCTTCGCGCTATCGGCCACCGACTCAAACTGCTGCTTGACCGACTCCAAGGCGCTGTCCAGCTCGGAGAAGTCGGAGGCGTCCAGCAGGTCCAGGCTGGACTTGAGGCCAACGGCCTGCACCTTGAAGCTGGCCAGCGAGACCGCGCCCTTCTCATACCCGTCCATCAGCCGCTGCAGTGCCAGCTTCTGCTCCAGGAACTGTTCCTGGAGCTTGCGACTGGCGAACAGGGTTTCATCTGCCCAGCGCGCAAACGGCCCACGCATGCGGTTGTCGAGGTTGTTCTGCAGGTCGGCCAGCTGGTCGTTGACGATGTTCAGCGACGCCGCAGTGCCTTCGAGACTACTGGTGTCCAGATCCACATCAACGCTGCTGATGCCCTTGAGCGCGTCAAACGCTTGCAGCGCCTTATCGCTCAGCTCGGCCAGCGGCGAGCGGGCGGCGGTCATCACCTCGTCGAAGAAGGTGCTGAAGGCGTCGCGGAAGACTGCTTGCTGCTCTGCCCTGGCATCTGCTGCAGCTTGCTCTGCAGCTGCCTGCTCGGCCAGCGCGTCGGTCACCGCCTGCAGTTGCTTCTCAAGGTTTGTCTGGGCGTCGGCCTGGTTGCCGGTCGATTCGCTCAGCTTGTCCTGTTGTTTCTCCAGCGCCTTGATGGCTTTGTTGTACTCATCAACCGACAGCTTGCCGTCTTCATACAGTGAGCTGATGGCGGTGCGCAGCTTGCTGATATCAACGTCAGTCTTGGCGCTGCTGATGGCCTTCTGGACGCCGGAGAAGTCTTCCAGCTCGTCGATCACATCAGAGAGGGACTTGGCGGTTTTGGCGGCCTCGCCCCCTACTTCGTCCAGCTTGTCGGCAACGATGCCGAGCCCGGCGGCGTATTCCTGCTGGGTGATGGCACCGTCCTGATATGCACTCAGCATGGCCCCGCGCAGGCCTTGCAGCTGCTCCACCGTGGTGGCGGTGTCGATCAGCTTCTGGGCTTCGGCAAAGTCAGCGATGGCCTGAGTGCCGGCGATGGCCGCTTCAATCGCGGCGTTCTTCACCAGCTGCTGGTTGTTGACCATTTCATCAGCCAGCGCTTGATTCATCATGCGCTGCTGATCAGTCTCGGCCTTGACCGCGTCGGTCACATCCCGCGCGCCCCGCACCTGATGCCGGGTGGTTACGTCCCACGCGTTGCGGATACTCTCGCCGGACTGCTCGATCTGATTGACCAGCGCGCCCTGCAGCATTGTGATCTCGCTGCGGGTATTGCTGATGCGCTCCTTCAAGCTGTCCAGGTTGAAGGCGTCTGCGATTGCCTCCCCTGCTGCCAAGAACGGGTCAGCGATGTTCTTAGCCAGCGTCACGGCAGCAAGCCCAATGGCCGCGAAGCCAGCCACCAGCCCCTGAAACAGGGTGGTGAACGGCGCCACAAACAGCTGCACCCGCATGCGGGCGTCGTCCAGCTTGGCACCCAGATCGCTCAGCCAGGTGCTGGCCTTGTCGCTCAGCTCGCTGAGGTCAAAGTCTGCAATGTCGCCGATGAACCGCTTGACCCACTCCGACGCCTCGATGAATGCATCGGACAGGGTGGTGGCCAGCTGATCCAACTTGCCGTCACGATCCATCTGGTCGATGGCATCGGCCACGCCCAGCAGCTGCTGTTTGACGTAATCGAGCGCGCCGCTTTTGGCGATGCGATCGAGGAAGTCAGCCGCCACGTCACGCAGGTTGCTGACGATGCCAGTGAGGCGGCTCATGTTGGCCGCTGCCGAGCCCTCAGCCGCTTTGCCAATCTCGGTGATCAGGTCACGGATTACATCACGGCCCAGCTTGCCCTTGCTGCTCAGCTCCTGCAGCTGCTCGGTGTTTTTGCCGGTTACCTTCTGCAGCAGATCCCACACGGGCACACCGCGTTCGACCAGCTGCAGAATCTCTTCGCCCTGCAGCTTCTGCTTGGCCCACGCCTGGCCGAGGGCCGACGAGATACCGGTCAGCTTTTCCATACCGCCGCCGAGCTTCTCGGACTGGTCGGTGATGGCCTGCAGCGTCCCATCCATTGGGTCAAGGCCGAATGCCTTGAGCAGCGTGAACGCTTCGGTCACGTCCTGCAGTTGCAGGGGCGTGTCGCGGGTAAAGCGCTTGATCCACTCCGTGGCCTGCTCGCCGCCCTCGATAGAGCCCATCAAGGCAGTGAGCTGGGTCTGCATGCCCTCGAACTGGTCGCCGGTTTGCAGCATCGAGTAGATGCCATCGCGCACCAGATTCAGGCCTTTCTGCACCAGGCTGAACGCAGCATTGAGCGAGACGTAGGCCGCAGCAAAGGCCAGCACTTGCTTGGCACCGGAGGTCATCGCCGAGCGGGCGGCATCAACGCGCGAGCGATACTCAGAGGATGCCCGCGACGCCTTGCGCAGCTCATTCTCCAGGCGCCGCACCTCATCGGTGTTGTCGCCCACTGCTGCCTTGGCCTTGGCCAGCTCGGCGGCCAGCCGCTTCTCTTCGTTGGCCAGGTCTGCGGTATCGATACCCGCGTCACGTGCGGCAGCTTCGTGATCGCTCAGGCTGGCGTTCAGCTCGGCCACTTGCTTGGCCAGCTTGCGGCCTTCGCGCTCGGCTTCCTTGAGCGACTGCGCAAGGCCCGCAGCTTCCGGCGACTGGTTCAGCGCCTCACGCAGCTCACGCACCTGCAAGTCATTTTGCACCAGCGCCTGCTCTGCCTGCTCAGCAGCGCGCTGGGTTTGCTTCAGGCTCTCAGCAAGGCCACGGGCAGAACGCGCCCGGTCAAACTCATCACGCAGGCTCTGGCTCTGTGACTGCACATCCTCCAGCGCCTTGGCCGCCTTGCGGGCCTCGGGCGACAGATCATCCTTGCCGCGCAAGATGAACTGAATCAGGCGGTCTTTGATGCCAGCCATGGGTTTTCTCCGGGCAATAAAAAACCCTGCCGAGGCAGGGTTCTAGGTGTTCGATCACGCAGCTATCTAGCCCGTGAAATACGCACGTCAATCAACCTCTCACCAGAGAAGTCGCATCGAATATCAAACTTGTTTTCGGCACCGAATGCGTTTTCAGCAGTGAAGCTGCTGATCACCGTACTCTCGCCATTAGGCCGGGCGTTGAACGCCAGATCCAGAATTCGTGAGAAGTCCACCGAGTCAGCCCGGTAGGCCCGATCCCGAGCTTCCTGCTCGCACCGCCTGACCGCAGCCCGCTCTTCAATCTGAACCGGTACCGCAATGCTGCCTCGGCCATCGATATCCCGCATAGTGAAGCGAACCACCGTTGGAACCTGACGATCACCACACTGGACAAAGAACGACGGATTGTCCGGGGTGCTGTAGTCACGGGATACACCTGCCGTCTCGGGCGCTATGCGCTGACGACAATGAGCGTGCTCGGTTGAGAGCCGGTTCAGCATCCGAGCAACTTTCACTCGATACTGAGACTCCATCAGGATCAACTGCTGCGCCCGGATTGGGCCGCCGGTATCTTCCGAGCCTCCCCCGGCATCCTGCAACGATCCAGCGCAAGGCTTGTCGGTAAATACCGGCCGACCGTTCTGATCCTTGCATTGATAAACCTGACCATACCCTGGCGCACTCAGCGCCGCAGCAGCCAGTCCAACAACTACACATGCCATCCTTGCAGACATAAGGTGCCCTCCTTTCAACTGAGGGCACCTTAGCACATCACTCACCGCATCAAGCCGCCATATCCATCTGGCAGAACTTGCTGATGCCGGTACCGGTGATGCGGTCATCCGCCAGCGCTTCACCCGGGATCTCCAGTTTCAGGTACTCCTGACCGAAGGCTTGCATCTGGCTGACAAGGCCCAGCTTCACGCGATGAACGCGCAGGCTGTAGGGCTCACCCGACTGGGCATCATTCAAGCCGGCAATGTAAATCTCCAGCTCGACCGCAGGCGCAGTCAGCATCTGGATGACGCTGGCACCGCGCGGAGTGTAGCTGGCTTTGACGCCGGCGCTGGTGATGTTGGTGGTGCTCAACACGATGATGCCGTGCTGGTTCAGCAGGTAGTCGGTACCGGCAACCAGCGCAGTGTCTGACGCTGTTTTCAGTACCGGCGCAACCGTGAGGTCCGGCAGGTGCTTGAACGGAATCAGCTCACCCAGCACACCGGCGCAGGCCAGGGCTTCATCCACAATGGGCGTGGTGTCGACTTCGGTCACAGTCGCACGGGTCGCACGCGCGATGTTCTCAGGCGTCAGGTCCCACAGGCCGAGCGTGGTGTTCACATCCGTCACACGATCACGGACGTTACGGTTGCCGCCACCGCCACGGTAGTTCGGCAGGGCAATGCGGTTGGTCTGGTAGGAGATGTTGAAGACATCGCAGTTGCCGATATCCAGCAGCGCATCCTGGCTCTGATAGGCGCGAGCGTAGGCAATGCCCTCGCCGATAAACGAACGATCTACTTGTGCCATGAAGGGTTACTCCCGTTAAGCCTTATTGGCGGGCTCGGCCTTCTCAGGCGCGGCCGGCTGCTTGGCGGTTGCTTCGGTGGGCTTGGCAACAAACCCGTTTTTGATGGCGTGGGCGGCCACATCCGGCGGCAGATTCTGCTCGCCCTTTGGATAGGCCACGACCTTGCCGCCCGCATTCCAATTGAATGGCGCGGTGACGTTGTGCTTCGGCATGAATGCCTCCGGTTATTTGAGGGGTTGTTGGTAGTTGATTTGCAGCTGCATGACGTGGGCGGCCCACAGGCGACCGGGCGCGGGCGGTAGCGATGACTCGCTGGGCATAGCAACCTGCTGCACGCCCTGAACCGCCAGCCCTGCCTTCTGCCCTGCCAGCGCGACTTTCACCGCCAGCCGCCCAGCACGCAGCGCCGGGGCGAACGCACGGAGCTTGGTGACCAGGGTCACGCTTACCGTGGTTTGCTCGCGCACCCCGGCGTCGCCGACGCGCTGCAGCTCCTGCGTGTCGCCGGGCTGCAGGATGATGAAGCTGTCCGGCAGCGCGGGGTCGGCCTCATCCAGCACCCGCAGCACGCTGTCTTCAAACACCAGCGCGCCAAAGTCGGGCACCGCGGCCAACCGCTGTTCCAGCTCTGCCAGCAGCAGGCTCTGTACGTCAGCAGGCATATCAGGGCCTCACGTAGAAAGTGATAAGAGAACCGTCATCAGACTCGATGCCGTCCAGATGCATGGTCTTGCCGGCGAGCAGTTTGACCGGCTCGTCCGCGTTGCTGCGGAACGCGCCCTTGCGGTCATAGCTGCCCAGCGGGCCTTTCAGCACACAGATGGTGACCACGCGATCAACCGCACCGGACAGCTCGTTGATGCGCTCGACATCCTGCTCGACGATGGCATCGAGCCCCTCAACCGCAACCGACCCGGATGCGGTGAGGAAGTCGACGCGCCCATCCTTGAGCGAGTCCAGCAGGGTGGCGTCCATGTCGTCTGCCAGATCAGCGAAGCTGGCCACGGTTAGATGGTCAGCGTGCGCACCGCCAGCGGCTTGGTGCACAGGTGCAGCGGGTTGGACTGCGCCTCGCCCGCGATACCCTTATCAAACGGCATACGCTCCAGCTTGGCGTAGTACGGCAGGCCCTCGGTGTTGACCGTTTCCATGTAGTCCGCCGGGGCAAAGGCACTGATGAACAGGTCCGGCACACCCTCCGGCACCAGACGGGCCTCGTTGTCAGCCACGAAGGGCTGGCCACTCAGCTTGCCGCGATAGCGCTCCCAGAGGATGCCGCCAAACTCAAAGGCCATCCGGCGGTCACCGCGCAGCGAACTGGCAGCTTCGCTGCCCTTATAGGTGTCGACCACCTTCGGGTGCGAGATCAGCTTGTTCCAGAAGTCTTTACCGCACCAGGCGCGGGGGCCAGTACCGGTGAGCGCACCCAGTGCGTCCTCCTGAATATCCAGAACCTCAACGCACTTGACGCTGATGTCGGTGTCTTGGTTGTTCAGTTCAAAGGAGAACGCCTTGGGGCGGGTCAGGCCGAAGCGCTGGAAGATATCCAGCAGGACTGTTTTGCCATCGGCATCCAGCACCAGGCCGTTGATAGAACCCACACGCTGATACTCGTGGGTAACATCCAGATTCATCTGCGCCTTGTTCAAACGGCGCTCGATAACCCGCTGCGCCTGCTGCAGCTCAGTGGAGCTGCCCACAGCGCGAATGCCTTGGATCTCATCAGCGAGCACCTTGAAGGTCTGAGGCAGGTGCACGGTGTTGAACGGGATCAGTTGGCGCTTGTCGGCCAGCACAGCCATGCCGACGCTGCCGCGCTCGCCCGCGGGTACGAGTGCCAGCGTGGTGCCGTCCTTTTCGATCTGGACAACAGTGGAGTTGACACCCTGCTCAGAGAACAGGCCCGAGGCACCGATCTGGCCGGCTACCTGCGGAGTGTCATTGATGACCGCCAGCAGCGACGAGACGCTGAAGGCTTCATCTTCAAAAATGGAAATCTCAGCCATGGTGGGCTCCTTGCAATAAAAAACCCCGCGAGTGCGGGGTTGGGGGATAAACAGTCAGATCAGCTCTGCTGGCATTGATCAGGGCCGGATGACGATGCCAAGGGCTGCCAGATCAGCGCGACCGTTAGCGTCCAGGCCAGTCAGCAGGCGTTCGGTGACCTCCGCGTCGCGCACGATGCCGACTGCCATGACATCCACATCAGTGGCATCCACCGGGCCATACAGAATGGCGGAAGCGGTGCGGCGGCCATCGTCCGTGCCGTCATCGTCGTAGGGCACGTATTCGTCCAGGTTGGCCGTCACCGCCAGCGTGAAGGCATCGCCCTCGGCAAAGTCGGTGCTGCCATCAGCCAGGGTGAAGCCAATGCCTGCGGCCTCAAAGGCCACACCAACCTCGCCGGTGCCGATGACTGCGCCGTTCGATGCGGTAACCTCAAAGGTACCGCCGTTGGCCGCAGCCTCGGTGATGGTCAGCAGGTACGTGCCAGATACCGCCTCACTGCTGATGGCAATGCTGCCGATGGTGCCGTTGCCGGTGTTACCGCCTGCAGCCGTCGGCACCATGGCGTTGGCGGCAGTGATCATTGCCAGCAGCGTGCCGGCTGCCAGCTGGCCTGCACCTTTTACGATCACAATGTTTTCTCGGCTACGCGCACCGTTGGCCTCCGAAAGGAGGAATTCACCGGCGTGCACGCCTTCGGTTTTGATACTCATGCTTGCGCTCCTTTCGAGGCAGTTTGCTGATTACGCCGCTTGGCATACACGGCGCCAGGGTCGACCGCCTTCGCACTGGGCGCGGGCTGATCGTCCACCTTGGGGTGGTTGGTGATTTCAACCTGACCGCTGTTGGCGACCAGCTTGTCGAAGAGCTTGCTGCGGGCCACGTCCACCGTGGCGCAGTCCTTGATTAGGTCGGGGGCCATGCCTGCCTGCTTGGCCAGAACGCAAAGCGCCTTCACATCCTTGGCCTGCTTCACGGCAGCCTTGATGGCGGCTTCATCCTTCAGCCCGCTGGCTTTAATGATCACGTCTGCGTGATCGGCGATGCCCGCCTTGCTGCACTCGGCAACGGCCAGCGCCGCCAGTGCGGCCTTGTCCGGATCGTTGCTGTTCTGCGGCTCAGTGGTGGTCGGCTCATCCGTTGGCGGCACATCCGGATCGGCAGGCTGCTCCGGCTCCTTCTCAACCTGCGCACGTACCGATTCGGGCATATTGCGGTAACGGTTAAGGATGCGCAGGCTGGTGGTGTTGCTGACGCTGCCGGCACCGGTGAGCACTTCATCCACAAAGCCCATGCCCTTGGCTTCTGCAGCCGTCAGCCAAGTCTCGGCGTTGATCATCCGGCGCAGCTCGGCATCGTCCACCGTGAGGTTCGGCCGGTGCTTGAAGCTGGCGATGATGCCTTCCAGCATCTGGTCCATGATGTCTGCGACCTTGCGAAACTCTTCGCTGTCGCCAGCCGCCCATGCCCAGGGGTTGTGCATCATCAGCATGGCGTTGTCGTGCATCTGAACTTTGTGGGCACCCATCGCGACGACACCGGCAGCGCTGATGGCAAAGCCGTCGATGCGCGCGGTTACCCGCTCGCCCAGACGCTGCAATGCGTTGTGGATGGCAAAGCCGTCGCCCACCTCACCGCCTACGCTGTTGATGGCTACCACGATCTGGCGCTTGCCATCGTCCGCAGCCTTCAGCTCTTCTAGGAACTGAGCGGCGGTTTTGCCCCACGAGCCAATCTCGCCGTAGATTTCGATCTCCAGCGGAGTGGTCTGGTCTTCGGCGGCCAGGTTGTTAAAGCGGTACCAGGTGCCATCCTGCGGCCCAGCAGCCCCGTCGCCCTTGTTCATGATCCGCCACGGCACCGTGGCCGCAGCGGCCATTGCAACGGCAATAGCGCAGTGCAGTTGTTTCTTCATGGTTTGTCTTCCTCGTCGGTGGTGCCCCCGTCGCCAGTGTCCTGAACAGCCGAGGTGTCGGTTTTGTAACTGAGGCCGAGGCGCTTGGCCCGGGCGTTGTCTTGGGCGTTCTCGTTGTCGATCACTTCCGCGTCATACCCCGTGCGCAGCGCATGCTCGCTGCGGCTCAGCAGACCTGCGCCGATCTCAAGGATCTTGCCTTGCACGTCCTGCACCGGGTGGTGATATGCCCAGCCCTGCGGAATCCAGCGTGTGCGCCGGTAGTCCCGAAACCGCGTGGGGTAGTCCGGCAGATCAAGTGCACCCGATAAGTACGCCGCGTCCAGCCAGGCAATACGCACTGGGCGGCAAAGCTGGTGCACGTAGACCGAGAACTGCAGTTGCTCAATGCGGCGCCGGAAGTCGTTCAACAGGATGCGCAGCACCCTGTCGCTGATGTCCTTCATGTCGCCGGTGAGCAGCTCATAGGGCAACTCTACGCCAGCCGCCGCGGCCTGCAGCTGCTGCCGCATGAAGTCGACGTAGGTATTGCCAGCGTCCGGCGGATCGGAAAACTCAATCTCCTCGCCCTCCAGCAGCTCCTGCATTGAGCCAGGCTCAAGAGCAACCATCGGTGTGCCGTCAGCAGCGGTGACAATCCGCTCGCCTGTTACCGGGTCCACCTCGGGCGGGCCTTCGGATGGCGGCTTCTTGATGAAGCCGGCGAACAGGTTGCTGACCTCCTGCCGGAACAGCACCGCGTCATCGTAGTTGTCCAACGACTTGAGCCGCAGCAGCACCGGCGTCAGGCGCGGAATACCTCGCAGCTGTCCGGCCTCCAGCACCTCATAAACGTGCAGCACCTGGTCAGCAGGAATCCGATGCAGCGTGTTGTAGCCAGCCAGTTGCGCGCCGCTATCACCGGGGTTCTGCTGATACATCCAATAAGCGACGCGTTTGCCGACCGCATCAAACTCGATACCGGCCCGCACCACGTTGCCACGCCGGGTTTTGAAGTTGCGATCGATCGGCACAAACTCAGCCGGCAGAACCTGCAACTGGAACGGTACCGCCAGCCCATCGCTGTCTCGCCGGTACCGGTAGCGCACGAAGCACTCGCCGGCCTCTTCCACCATCCGGCCGATCAAGGCCTGCAGGCCATAGAAGTCGGTGCGCCCATCCGCATCGGCTTCGTCGCACCAGTCCTCCCATCGCTCCTGCAGCAGCGAGCGAATCTCGTCGTCCTTGATCTGGGGGCGTGGCGTGATGCCAGTACCGATGATGTTGGTAACGCGCTTGCTGATGGCCGACAGTGCGTAGGGGTCGTTCCTGACCGCCGCACGGCTGCGCCGGCGAAGCAACGGCAGCGCAGGTAATGCAACGCTATTGAGCGCCGCAGCCGGAGCCTCCCAGCCCTTCGCGCGGCGGCCAGTACCTGCTCCGTCATAACTGTTGCGGATACGTTGCGGGGTAACTCGGATTCTGCTCATCAGATGCCCTTGCCCCCGTGATACAGCCGCACTGTGCGTGAGCGGCCAGCCTTGCCTGCGCTTTCGCGCGACAGTTGTTTGATGTACTCGGCCTCCAGCATCCGCAGGCTGGCCAGTTCGGCACGCTGCAGCTCGCGGTCTCCCTTGCGGGTCCGCTGGCCTTTCTTCAGGACTTCATCGATTTGCGCCCGAACACCGTCCAGGCGCTGCTGTGCAGTGCTCATGATTTGCCCCTTGATCTATCTGCGGGACAGGTACCCGCTGCGGGAAGTGCGACGCCGCGCTGCAGCTGGTGCAGGTGCGGGTGGTTTTGGCTCTGGCTTGCTGGGCGGCTCTGGCGATTCCGGCGAGTCTTCATCACCCGGTGGCGGTGCAGTGATGTCCGTCGGCTCGCTGAACAGGCTACGTTGGTTGAATGCCGTGCGCAGACGCTCCCAGTCAGCCACGCTGTAACGCGGGATGCTCAGGTAGTGCGCCATGGCCAGGTTATACACCAGCAGGTCGAGCCCTTCGTTTCTGTCAGCCTTGGCCTTGGTCCACTCCACGCGCCGGTACCCGCGCACATAGCGGGTGATCTTCCGCTCTGCTACGCACTGCGCGTAGAAGTCGTCCGGCAGGTCGTTGGAAAAGTGCAGCGCGCCCGGCCCTTCCTTGAGGCCATACCGGTTGTAGATCCAGTCCTTGGCGGTGTCGGTACCGATCAACCACAGCTCGGCACCCTCTTTCTCGGTGGTCCCCTTCCAGGTCACATCGACCTTGGACGGTCGCTGTGCAATAACAGGGCGCCCGGGCTTGCTCGCCCCCTTCACCGCGAAGATGTTGCGCCAGCGCCGCAGGCGGCAGAACTGGTAAACCTCTTGGGTGTGGTGGCCACCGGAGTCGATAGCCGCTGCACGAATCGACAGTTCAATGCCTGACGCGTGCAGGTAACGGCGCTTAAGCTCTTCATCCAGCAGCGCCCAGGTACGGTCGTCCTCTGGCCGGCCCTGAATCACCTTGTGATCCACAGTCCAGCGCTCAAGCCCTTCGCCCCAGCCGATCACCAGCATTTCAAGCCGGTCGTCTTGAGTATCCACTGCCGCAGTCAGCAGCATGGCCGGCGCAGGCACGGTACCAAGCCGATAATCCTCGGCCCGCTTCTGCAGCTCCTCAGCCTTGGTCATCTCTTGGGCACTGTCCCAGACCTCAGCCAAGCGGGTGTTGTAGAACACCTGCATGGGCTCAAGGTCGCCCTTGGCCAGGGCGGCCGCGGCCTTGTCGTACTGGCGGGCCAGATCTATCCAGCTCTTCCAGCCAAGCGGCATGTAAAGGGCAGACAGCGTGAAGCTGACCGTCTCCCCATCGCCTACCGCATGAGCACGCCATTCGCCCTTGGCCAGCATCTCGGCCTTGTGGTGCTCTTCAATAAAAGCGCCCTGCCCGCTGCAGTGTTCGTTGCAGCAGACCATGCCAGCCCAGCTGTAGTCTTTGGCCCACTTTAGGTTCTGCCACTCCAGGTGCTGGTACTCGCCGCAGTAGGGGCAAGGCACGTAGTAGTGGCGCTGATCGCCCTGCTCAAACAGGTCAGTGATGCGCGAGGCACCCTTAACCGTTGGCGAGCTGGAGAAGTAGAACTTGGCGTTACGGCCAAAGGTGGAGCCGCGAGCCTCGGCCAGCTCGACCGGGTCGCCTTCGTTCTGAACGTCAACGTCCCAGCGGTCGACCTCATCGCCGTACACATACCGGGCCGATACTTCCGCCAGGTTGGCAGCAGAGCCAGCGGTGGTGACGTACAGCGTGCCGCCCTCAAACTCCTTTGTGTCCATCGTGTTGCGCGAGTCGCGCGACCGCGAAACCGCCACCTTCTCGCGCAGCGCTGGCGACGCCTTGACCGTCTTGTCGATACGCCCGCTGACCCGCTTGGCCAGCCCGAGGCTGGGCAGCAGCGTCAGGATGTTCGACGGCGCCATGTGAATCACGCCACCAATCCAGTTCAGTGCGATCTGCGTCTTCATCATCTGCGAGGCGACCTTGGTCACCACGCGCTTGGCCGGGTGAGCTGGCGACAGACAACGCATCGGCTCGCGAGCGTATGGTGTCCGGTCAGTCCGATAGGGGCCTGGCTCCGCGGCACCGGTATCACGCGGAATCCGCATGTACTCGTCAGCCCATTCATCAATCCAAAGCTCGGGGTCTGGCTCCAGCCCACGACATAACGCCGAGCGGTACTGCTCGGCACCGTCCGCGTAGTCAATGTTCATAGGTTCAGCTCTGTGGCTGCAGCACCCGCTCTAGATCCGCCGCACTCAGTCGGCTTGCATCCTCCAGCACTCGCCGCAGATGGGTAGTCAGTACCCGCTCCAGTTCCCACGGGTCAGTGATGGCCGCCAGCTCTGGCGCAACCTGCTTTGGCAGCCCAAGCACCAGATCACGCAGCGCGCGACCAGCAGCAAAGGCCGCATCTTCCACCGCCTGACGCTCAACCAGGCTCCCCGCAGCCTTGCGGGCTTCGCTCTCGGCAAGCTGCGCCAGGTAGTGTTCCCGCTGTGCGCGGGACGACTGGTAATCGTATTGGCCCGAGGGCTTCGGTGCCGGCGGCGCGGTGTCTGCTGGAGCAGTAGGTGATACGTGAGCGCCGACGCCCTTCTCCACCCGCTCGCGCTGGTGACGCTCGGCAACGCCCGCCTTGCTCGGGTCCGCACTGGCCTCCAGCAGGGCGCGCGTCTCTTCGACCAGCACCCTGCCAGATTCATCCAGCACCAGCCGGTCTTGCTTCGCCAGCTTGGAGACGTAGGCCTTGGAGCAGCCCATCAGCGCCGCGAATTCCGACTTGCTGGCTGTCTGCATACCATCACCCGTTAACCGTTAACCCAACCCGGTTAACCAGTTCACCCTGTTAACTAAGTCTCACGCCCTCCCGCTAACGAGAAAACGCGAGCCGAATAACCCTTGCCCGTTTCGCCGCCCCAGGGGCCCCGGCACCCCTTTCGGGCGCCCCAAATCGGTGCACCATCCGCCCCTACCCCCCGAACCGCTCGATGGCCCTGCCGATCGCGCCTTCCACCAGCGCATCGTTCTCAGCCACCCGCCGGACGACCCGATGAAAGTCGAAGCGGGCCGAGTAGTTGGGTTGCTTAACGAACAGCAGCACCAGAGCAAGGGTCTTGCCTCTTCGCTCTGCGATACCAATGGGGGTCTTGCCGCGCTTCATCACGAAGAACGCCTTCGCGTGGCCCTTCTTCAATGACCGAGCGCTGCGGGTTGCGACGATGGTCGAGCCAGACGGGTTGTCTGCACCCAGACCAGAAAGCACTTGCTGCATGTGACCGCGAGACATGTTGCCGTAGGCGTCCATCCGCGCGCCCGGCCCCGGGGCCAGGAACATACCCGAAGGCAAGATGCCCTTTTCCCGCAACCGGTACTCCGACCGCTTGACCGATCTGCCGCCGCCGTAGACTTGCGGCTCAAACCAAGCCTCGGGCGCCTGACCACCGCCCGCCCCGTCCTTCTCATCCTTGACCCAGACCGCCGCCTCGGGTGCCGATGGCTTGGCACGCAGCAGCCTGAATGCGTTCAGAGTAAAGCGCGTGGGCCTGTCGAATGCAGTGCGGGCCTCGGCCTGCAGCATCTTGATGGCCTCGGCTCCAACCTCGTTGACCGCCCATGCCAGTGCAGGATTGGCCTGCTTGCCCAGCTTCGCCAGATCTGCCAGCGCGTCGTCCAGGTCGGTGACGGCCAGACCAGCGCCGATCACCGCCTCACCCCTCAGCCTTGCGCAGCACCGCTGCCACGTTGCCGCGTGACCGCCAGACCATGACCGCGAGGATCACAAACACGATCAGCAGGAACGGGCTGACCGGTGCCACCTGGTGACCAGTAAACGGCGCAAGGGCCACGGTCAGCGAGTAACCGCCAGTGCTAACCGCCAGCAGGTATGCGCAAACGCTCATGCCCGGACGATAGCGAGCACCCTGCCGGCGAAACGTAGCCACACGCCAGCAGATAGCGCCGCACAGCATCGAGGCGATCAGGGTAGACAGGTCGATCATCATTTCTTACCGAAGCCAGGGATAATGGATAACCAGCCGGGCGCCTTCCCTGTCTGCACAAACTCCATGATGCTCACGCAGAACGCCACAATGAACAGTCCGCCCAGCAGCGCCGGCAAAGCCGAGGTAGTAGCCCACTCGCGAGCAACCACCTCGGCAGCAAAGAAATACCCACCGACCCACGAGAACAGGAAGTTCCCGGCCCGCGCCTTCCAGCTCAGGTCCTTGGACATCACCATGAAGAACAGCGCCCCGGCGAATGCGCCGATCACAGCTTCCAGGTCAACGCCCGGGACAAGGCTCGCCGCAGACACACCGACCAGCCCGGCCGCTGCGATAGTCCCGCTGCTGATGTCGGTCATACTGGGTCTCCGTAATGCGAGGCCACACGCATGAGGCCAAATCGAATGCTGCCGGCTACCTGTACACCGGAAATAGAAAACCCCGCCGGAGCGGGGTTTGGGGTTTGCTGGCAGCCAGTCCAGCAGGGGAAGCGTTGTGCGCTTGCTGCTGACGCACGAATGAAACGTTAGAGGACTTTTTACGCTACACCGTCAAAGGCGTAAACCATCGATTAACGCCGTCTCCGTGGCTTTGCGTGGGCAGTGCGTGCAAGGTGTGTTGAACGCGCGTTAGCGCCAAAACACGCCCGACGAACGGTAGAGACTATTTTCACGCCACCCGGCTCAGCCAGGGCAACTCAGCCAGCAAGATCGGCTCCACCAGCACATGCAGCTGGTGGAGCTTGCTGCGGTAGGTCGCCTGCGACCGCCAGCCCATACGCCGGGTCTGCTGCTCCACCAGCGGCATCGGGTCGGTCAGATAACGCACCCGGGCCAGCTTGGCCAGCTCAACGCCCACCTTGCCATGCCCGCCCGCCTCAACCGGCTGCCGAATACGCACCAGCGCTTTCTCGACAGCCTCACCGAGTGCGCCCATGTCACCAGAGGCCAGCTCACACACTGATGACCCGCCCGGGGCCGTACTCCGGATCATCTCGCCCTGCGCATCGATCAATGCACCAAGCGTGCACTGCAGCATTGCCACCGTGCCCCGCCGCCGATACTGGTCTCCCCAGGTAATCAGGGCCATTTCAACCCGCTCGATCATCGCAACACCCCCTGTTTTCCAACCCTAGACAGAAATCGACCAACCCTAGACACAACCCCAGACAGCAAAACCCTTTTAAAAACAAACACTTTTTTATAACTGTCTAGGGTGTCTAGGGTTGATAGGGTTTTTTCCTCACGCATGAACAAAAAACACCAAAGCTGATTGCGATAAATACGCGCCCGCGCGCGCGTAAAAACCCCTGCAACCCTAGACACTTGAACGCCAGCCGCTCTAACACGCGGGCTGTAGCTGTCTAGGGTTTGATTCTGCAACCCTAGACACACCCTAGACACCCCGGACAGATTACGCATCAGGGCCTCCCGCATTACGCAGCGGCGCGCTGTATCCAATGCAGCCGTCCCACTTCTCCGGGTGCCAGCCCGCCTCAGCAGCCTGCCTGCGCCAATCGCGCACCAACTGGCCCAGCCGCTTGCCATCCGACAGGTCGAGCCCATCAGGCGGGTTAGGCACAAAGAACATCGAGCGCCTTCGGTTGTTGAAGTCGTCGTACCAGAAGTACTGCCCCGGCGACTTGTATGTATCCGGCTTGGTACCGAGGAACAGCCCGAACTTCGTCTCGCTCAGCTTGTGCTCACCACCCCGCGAGCACCACTCAGTGAATAGACCGTATAGGTCCTGCGTGCGGCAAGGGCTGAACGGAATGCCCAGCCCGTCAGTCTTCCAGAGGTTGTAGAACGTCTCCCACGCGGTAAAGCTCAGCTCCACCAAGCGCTGCCGCGCTGGCGTCTTCGGTGGCCTGGTGCGCTCGTCAAAGTCGCCAAGGTCATAATCCAGCAGGTACTGGTAGAACGCCTCAATACCCCCGTTGGCCAGCTCCCAGCCGATCCGCTTCTGCGCCTTTTCCGGCAGCGTCAGCTCTGGCCACAGCACCAGCATGCGCCGGTCGTTCTCCCCGATCGGCCAGGGCAGGATCTCGTTGGACAGGAACACGGCGTTCATATAGTTCGCCTCTTCCCACCCGTTCATGAACTTGCTCTCGATGCGCACCGTCTTGCCGGTGACCATGTGCTTGATCTTGCCGGTTTGGTTGTAGCGCTGGTCCCGGCTGACGACCTCCTCAAACAGGCCATACAGCTTGCTCGACTGCCACTGGCTCCAGCTGCTCTCCAGCTGCACTTGGCCAACCGTCGCGCCGTATTCCCCATAGATTGGCCGCATGATGTCGCCGAACAGCAGGCTCTTACCCGAGCCCTCCATCGTCGAGTGCATCAGCACCGCCGTGTCCAACTTCGCGCCCACATGCTGCAGCGGGAAGGCCAGCCACTTCGTCAGCCAGTCGACCGCATCCTGCTGGCCGTTGCACAGAAACCCCAGCAACCAGACGATGCCACGGCACAACTCTAGATCGGGGTTCGGGGTAAGAGGCAGGCCCTCAAACGTATTGATCGTATCCTTCGGGCTTTCCGTCATGCGCGGGTCAAACACCAGATTCGCAGCCGGGATTACCTGTCGTTGGTCCGAGTTCTGCCACAGGCTGAACGCATCACCCAGCGCCAACTTCACCGCCGCCGATGGCAAACGCTGCCGCAGCTGGCGGTCATAGATATCCTGCGAGCCATCCAGGTACACATAACGCCAGTACAAGTCCTTTGTCGTGACCTGCCCCTTCGACTTGCCCAGCCGCTTGCCCAGCTTCGCATCAGTCTCCAACCGTTTCGCATGCTCAGGGTCCACGCCCTTCTTGCTCGGCAGGTCATACCACTGGTTGCCCAGCGCCTTGCCCACCATCGCCAAGAAGCCCGTCTTCTTCACGACCACCTTGCGGTGCAGGTCGAATACCTTCGTCTCACCCTCAACCAGCGCAAACCGGGCCGTCACCTTCTCCAGCGTCCAGCCCGGAGCCTCCCCCGCCCCCTCTTCTGGCGGTGCCGCACCAGCGGCGGGCGCTTTGTCAGATGGGGCCGGGGGAAGGTCATCAGCCGCGTCAGGCTCGCCTGCAGTGCGCACACGCGGCAACGGCGCATTTGCCGCAGCACGCTGCAACTGCTCGCGCACCACGTCCAGCCCAAACTCTACGTGCAGGTCATTCCAATCGATCTTGCGGGATGCCGTCATGCCGCCTCCCTGCTCTGCTCCGGCGGTACCGGAAACACCGCAACCGCGTCAAACTCCAACGCCAGCGCCTCGGCCTGCACCCTGCCCGGGTTATCCCCGCTCGCTTTGGGGTCATCATCACCGGCAATCACCAGCTGCGCGTGCGGGTAGCGCTCACGGATGCCGCGGGCAATGTGCGCCATGTTGCCCAGGTCCACACACATGATCGTCGGCCACTGCGTCGCCTGGTACACGCTGCAGGCCGTCGCGTAACCCTCGGCCAGCGCGATCACCTGCATATCATCCGACCGCCCCACCCAATGGCAGCAACCCTGCTTGCGGGCAAACTTCGGGAACAGCTTGGTGCCGTTGCCGTTAATGCTCTGGTGGCTCCAAACGGTACCGTCCAGATCGGCCAGCGGGATCAGAATGTCCCCCGGCCCGTACTTGCGGAATGACAGATGGTCAGGGCGCGGGTTTGGCATCGACTGGAAAAACTGACCGATACTCTCCCCGGTCCAAATCTCACACACCCCGCGCTTGTCGTCGGTCACCATTAACACCGGCTGCGTCACGAAGCGCACCCCGAATGCCGGCGCCTGCTTGCGCTCCAGGTACGCAGATTTGCCCCGCGCCTTGGTGAACTCAGACAGCAGGCGAACAGTTGCAGCCTGGATCTGCTGCTGCATGTTCGCCTTGCGCTCTTCGTCCGCCAGCACCTCAGCCTCACGCTGCTTGCGGCGGGCCTCCTGCTCAGCCCGCTGGCGGCGCTTTTCTTCCGCGGTCAGGCTCTGCTTGCGCGGCTTCCAACCCCGCTCCTTTGCCAGATGGATAACGGTGCCGATACCCGTCTTGCCGCGCTTGCAGCTCTTCCAGACCGACTTAGCGTCGGCTGCCTTGTATGAGTCGCCGTTCTGGCTCCAGCTGTTCCAATCATCAAACCCAGCCTCACCAAACTCGGACTTAACGCCCATGGCCACCTGCACCCAGGTCTCGCGGTCATGTGCATCGATATGGGCCAGCAGCCCCGGCAGGTCATCGAGGGTAATGTCAGGCAGATCAGCCATTGCCCACCCCCTTATGCTCACGGATCGCCTGGCAATCCACACAGCACTCAACCCCCGGCAGCGCCTCGCGCCGCTTGAGGGGAATGGCTTCATCACAGTCGAGGCAGTACGGGTGGTCGATAGCGGGCCGCGAGGCTTTCTGGAGGCGGGCCGCGAGGGCATCATCGAGCATCTGCTGGGCGCGGTCGCTGCCCAGGTCGCAAGCATCAGCCATGGTCTGCGCCCTCCGCGTCTTCCATCGCTTGCCGCGCGCCGGCGCAAATGCCCAGCAGCTCGGCAATCACACGCCCAGCGCAGTGCTCCAGCTTCAGCACCTCGTGCAGATCCCAGCGCCCATCAGCCACGCCCTCATGCAGGCTGGCCACAAAGCTGGCGTCTGCACCGGCCATTGCTGCCAGCCCAAGCAGCGCCTGCGGCGTGACCTTGACCGGCTGTGGCTTGAACGCGACCGCCCCACTGGGGCGCACCAGCGCCGCAGCAAGGCGTTCGTCTTGGGTGATGGTGAGAATGTCCTCGATCCACTCCGGCATGATCGGGCGGTTAAGGCTGGGGCTGAGCGCCTTGGTCAGCGCATCGGGTGACACCCCCATTTCCAGGGCAACAGCAGTAATGCCCCCGCGGAAATCACGGCAAGCGCGATACAGCGCGGCCCTGAGTGACAGCACCGGCCCAGCGTCCGGCAGCAAGTCTTTACGGCTCATAGGTCTTATTTCCCCTTTAACGCCGTAGCCAAGGCGCGCAGGGGCGCTTATCCTTGGTCTACAGCAGTCGCCGGCCCCTTTGCACTGGCTGTGTCAGGGGCTGACTGTTGTGCGGTGAGCGGTGTGGTAGCTGCTCACCAACCCCGTCAGGGCCTTGGGTCTTCCGTGGTAGGTGGTCCCTTGGCTCTGACACCTATTCAGCCAGTCGCAACGCGGCTGGCTTTGTTTCTTGCTCTGTGCCGGTAGCGGTCTGCTGGTGAGGCTCCCGCTACCGGCTCCCGCCGTGCTTAACGTGGCTGTGTATCCGGCGGGTATTGCTCAGGCTGCTACCGGCTCCGGGCCAAGCAGACCGTAATGCAACAACACGTCCTGCATGGCTACTGCGCCGCCGCTGTGCTGAGCAAGGCTTTTCATCAAGCGCACGCTTGGCTCCTTGGTCGCATACAGAATGTGAGTGGTGAGATAGTTCACCGTGGTGTTGCAGGCCGCCGCGTAAGCCTCAAGGGCTTGAGCGTCCAGGCCCTTAATGAAGTCTTTTAAGGTCATGGCGTGATCCTCCTGCCGACAAAGCTACCTGATAGGTAGTTTTCACGCAATACCCCATTGGCAATTTACCCCAGAGGTAACTAACCAGATACTTACGCCATGACAGTCCAAGACATTCGCTACCAAAACACACTCCGCCTGCTGGCAGAGCGCAAACTCAAGCTGAAGGAGTTTGCCGAGCTGCTTGGGAAATCCCCTGCTCAGGTCTCAGCTTTCGCAGGCAGAAACCCCCACAAGAAAATCGGGGAGCAGGTAGCGCGGGAGATCGAAAAGGCATTCAACATCCCGAAGGGCGCCCTGGACTTCCCAGAACATCAGAACGTGTCAGCCGGTCGCCCAGCCGGACGGCAGCTACCAGTGATAGGAAGCGTGGTGGCAGGTACCTTTTGCGAAGCATTCGACCAATTCCACCCAGGCGACGCCGAAGAGTGGATCGAGGCCCCCGGCCCAGTTGGCCCCAACGCTTTCATCCTGCGGATCGAAGGCATCAGCATGGAGCCCAAGTTTGTTGATGGCGACAAGGTCGTTATTGACCCATCACTGGAGGCAACCCCCGGCTGCTTCGTGGTGGCAAAGCGCACCAGAGACAACGGCGTGACCTTCAAGCAACTGCGCCGCGAAGGCGACGAATACTACCTCTACGCCCTGAACGACAGCTGGCCAGATCGCGTGATCAAACTGGATGAGGAGTGGCATATCTGCGGACGCGCTCGCTGGAAGATATCGGACCTCTGATCGAAACAACCCAAAAAACTACCTATCAGGTATTGCAAACTACCTGAAGGTAAACTAGATTTGTGTTGAACCCACCTACCACACAGGTTCAGCACAATGCAGACACAGCCAAGCAACACCTGCAGGGTATACCTGCACCCCACCGCAGCCACTAATCCGGCAGCTATCGCAGCAGTCATCGCCCGCACCGGCATGGCCATCGTTATCGGTGGCAACCGCCGCGGTGCTGCCCTGCGCGCCTCAGACCGCCCCGAAGACCTCGGCCCGTGGAACGGAGGTGACGCCGCGTGAACAAGCTCACCGCCAACAGCCAGCGCCTGCTGGTTCACCAGATTAAAAACCGCGGCTCTTTCCTCGTTGTGCTCGAGCAGCCCAACGGCGAGCGCGTGCGCGCCAAGCTGGAAACCCAGCACGATGATCAGCGCATCAACCTCACCCTGCGCGCCTGCGGCACCGTCAACAGCACCACGCTACCACTGGTGCAAGCTGACAAAACCCTCAAGCACCGCGCCCAGCGCTGGATTGAAGACTGCGCCAATGGCCGGCTGGAGCGTGCAGCGTGAGCCGGGAAGAACAGCGGAAAGTGGCTCTCAGAGCAATAGCCCGCATGCTGGAACAAGTTCGCCGCCCCAAAAGCTTCGACCTTGGCGAGTATGGGCACCTCGGCGGCCTGATCAATATGGCGGCCTTCCTGGGCGTGATCGACTTCTCTGAGGCTACCCGACTGGTTGAGCTCAAGAGCAACGCAGG
The DNA here is from genome assembly GCF_027474385.1 of Halopseudomonas sp. MFKK-1. Lineage (NCBI taxonomy): Bacteria > Pseudomonadati > Pseudomonadota > Gammaproteobacteria > Pseudomonadales > Pseudomonadaceae > Halopseudomonas > Halopseudomonas sp. MFKK-1. The sequence goes on along the minus strand of NZ_CP114836.1, from coordinate 2,700,540 downwards.
GGATTACGCCGCCCGCGATTACCGAGCAGAACAGGAGCCCACCCATGCCGCGTGAATTCGACCTCGGCCAAGCAGCCAAAGCGCTCGGCACCGGGCGCACCCGCCTGTGCCGTGAACTCAAGGCCCGCAAAATCCTTGACCAGTTCAATCTGCCCAACAACCAGAGCGACATCGAGGCCGGGCGCTTCCGTGTGTGCCTCAAGTCGCACAACGGCAACCCGCAACTGAACAACGGCAACGGCGTCACCTACGCCAAAACCCTTGTCACCGAGAAGGGCCTGCGCTGGCTGGCCGGCCTGCTGGGCGTGCAGATTGAGGAGGCCGCATGATCAACAAGACCTCCACCAACCCCCTGCCGCTGATCTCCGACACCATCGGCGCGATCAAGCTGCTGCAGCTGCACCTGCAACACCCCAGCTATGTGGACACCAAGCAGGCCAGCAAGGCAGCAGACGACGCCCTGCAGCGCCTCACCCTGCTGGACGACCAAGCCCTGCGCCTTGCAGAAGCCCTGCACCTGGGCATTGCCCGCTTCCCGCACCCGCTGAGCGTCAGCGTTGGGCTGTCTGGTCGTGATCTGGACATGCTGCAGATCACAGTCATGGACGGCGAGCACGTCATGCGCACCATCCAGGCCAAGACCGTCGAAGGCCTGCGCGAACTGCTCGCCCTGGGCGACCTGTCACCGGAGGCAGCATGACCACCGCCACCCTGGCACAGCTGCAGCGCCGCTACACGCTGCCGTATCTCACCCTGAGCGAACTGCGCGCCGAGCACTTCCCGCACATTCGCACAGACCGCCACCTGCGCCGGCTGATCGATACCGGTGAGCTGCAAATCACGCTCCAGCGGCTGCACGCATCCAAGCGCAGCCCGCTGGTCGTCACCCTGGAAGAGCTGGCCCGATACCTTGACGCCCAGCTCAAACAGGCCAACGCCGCCTAAGCGGCACACAACCAGAGGAAACCCACGTGGAAAACCAACACCGCAAGATCAGCGGCTACCGCGAGCTGAATCAGGAAGAAGTTGACCTGATGAACCGCATCAAGGCCAAAGGCACAGAGCTGCTGCAGCTGCAGGCCGAACTGGCTAATCACCTACTCGATCAGCGGCAAAAAAAGGCCATCGCTTCAGAGAATGGCCAGCAGGCCGCAGTGCATGAGTTCGTTCGTTTCTCCCGCGCAGAACCAGAGCGCTGGGCAGCCATCGGCAAGACCGACATTCAAACCGGAATCATGGCCCTCGTCCGTGCTGTAGCCCAGCCCGACGAAGCCTGATCAACCGCAACCACCAAGAGGAAGCACCAATGAAACCTACCGACCCGGGCGAGTTCATCGCCAGCTTGAACGCCGGCGTACTCGCCAACCAGATGGGCATGGCCCTTTCGCACGTCGCCGCCGGCGTCGTTGAGCACGGCAAGAAGGGCAAAGTCACCCTCACGCTTGAGCTGAGCCAGATCGGCGACAGCCACCAGGTGAAAGTGGCCCACAAGCTGGACTTTACCGAGCCAACCAAGCGCGGCAGCAAGCGTGAAGACACGGCCACCGAGACACCGTTCTTCGTCACTGCCAACGGCCTGCAGCTGTTCGCAGACAACCCCAGCGGCCAACTGTTTAGCAAGCAGGACGCCCCGGTCGTCGCCCGCGACTGACCGCCAGCAGCACCAATCCACCTACCACAAGGAAAGACCTAATGCTGACAGCAGAAACACTCAAGCAAATCACAGACGCCGCCAACGTCGCCTACGGCAAGCCGCTGGAGTCGTTCACTCCCGCACTGCTGGTTCCTGATAGCTACTCGCTGAAGAACATCGAGCATCTGCAAGAGTTCCGCAGTCGCTTCCGCGGGCAACTGCGCACCGAATCCATCGCCGACTTCTGCAAGTACGTCAAAGAGCACCGCGTAGAAACCTTCGCCACCATCGGATTCGTAGACGCAGAGCGCATGGCCTGCAATGTCATCTTCAATCTCGGCCACATCGAAGAGCCAGGCCACGGTGACGACGAAGCGCTGCTGCAGCTCAAGCCCACCGCTGCGTTCAAGGCCATGAAGCAGATCGCCGGCGAACACCTCGGCCAGACCAAACTGGCCGAATGGATGGAGGACTGGCACGGCAACCTGGTCGTGATCGACGCCAACGGCGAGAAGATGGAAGTCGCCGATGCCGTACAGAAGATCCGCACCATCACCATCACTGCGAAGGCAGAGCGCACCAGCTCCGAGAGCAACTTCGGTACCAGCCGCAGTGCGATGGACTCCATTGAAGCCAAGCACGCCGAGAAGCAGCCGGCCGAACTGCACTTCACCACTGTGCCGTATGAGGGCCTTGCAGCACGCACCTTCATCCTGCGGATCAGCATCCGCACCGGCGAGAAGCCAACGCTGATGCCCCGCTGGGCCATGCAGGAACAGAACGAAGAAGACATGGCGCAGGAGTTTAAGCAAGTACTACTGAACGAGCTGAGCGAAGTCGCAGACCTCACCGTCGGCACCTTCGCCATCGGCAAGTAACCACCAACAGCAGCCAGCCCGGTGCAGCACCTACCACTGCGCACCGGGCGCAGGGAGACACAGCCAATGACCGAACCAACCACCCTCACCGCCATCCACTACCTGGGCGCCGCCATCCTCGTCCTGATCGCCCTGTTGGCCATCGCCTGCTGGTGGGCTTATGACGCATTTGAGCGCGGCAGCAGCATGGGCCGAGCCGAACTCAGCAAGCTGCGAGCCGGTATGAACTCGGCAAACCGTAACAACAACGACCTACGCCGCGAGACAGTCAGCCTCAAGAACCAGCTGGAGCGCACCAAGTCGGACTACGCCCAGGCACTGGAACAGCAGCAGCTGAACCACGAGCAGGAGCTGCAAGCCCTGCGCGCCAAGTGCACCCCGCTCAGCGAGCGCGACGTCAGCACCATCCAGCAGATGGCCGAAAAGCTCAACCTCAGCTCGCCCGCGCTCCACGCCGCCGGCCACTTCCGCGAAGCCAAGCAGGCCAAAAACCTTGCCTCCTGCGGTTTCCGTATCGTCGACGACCTCAACCGCGCCCGCGCAACGCAGGAGGCAGCATGACAGGCCAACCCATTCGCACCCGGCAAGAGCTGATGCAGCAACACGCCGCCCATGCCGCCAACATCGCCCTGCTGCTGCGCACCCCGGCCGAGGGAGAAGCTGCCCGCTTTCGCCAGCAGAAGACAATCGACAACCTGCGCAACCAGATGCTGGACATCGACATCCAGCTGATGCGCCACGAATGCGCAGAGGGGGTGTGATATGCAGTCACCTGACCAGAACGTCGAACGCAACCGCCAGCTGCTGCTGGACCGCTCCCTTGTCGGCCTCAAGAAGTACGGCGTCACCACCGAGCGCGACGACCTGACCCTGAACGAATGGCTGCAGCACCTGCTGGAAGAGCTGCTGGACGCGGCCAACTATGTGCAGGCGGCGATGCACAATGCTCAGCCGCCTAACACCAACCTTTACTCTTGTCCGGAAACCAACCGCCCCCCCTGCATCATCGGGACAGCAACGCACCTGAACGTTGCACTTGAGCTGCGCAATGAACGGCTGCGCCAGGTCAATGCCGAAGGCTGGACCCCCGAGCACGACGACGAGCACGCCAGTGATGAAATCGCCGCCTTTGCTGCCCTGTACGCCCTGCCCGAAGCATGCCGGGACTGGGACGCCCGCAGCACCGGCTACGGCAACACCCTGGCAGAAGCCATCACACCCAAAGGCTGGCAACCAAAACTCGGTGACCGCCGCCGCGAGCTGATCAAAGCCGGCGCCCTGATCATCGCCGAAATCGAACGACTGGACCGCGCAGCACTGCGCGACGGAGGTGCCCAGTGAACGGTATCCACGAAGACGACTACAGCGCCATCGGCACCCAGCACGAGCAGGTTACCGGCCGCATCAACGACCTGCTGATCGAGCTGCAGAACCACGCCTACGCCACCGGCGTTGAGCGCGGCAAAGAGCTGGCCAAGCAGGCAGCTATCGAGGCGGGCACTATCTCGCCAACGCTCTGCCAAACCATCCACCTCGGGCAACCCGGCGTTACCGTTGAGCCCTGCCTGATGCTGGGGCCGGATGAAGAGGAGGCGGCCTGCCTGCTGTTCACCGCCCCCGGTACCGAGGTGCGCCTGACCTGGCCAACGCAGACCCAGGCGCTCGCCGTGCTGGCTGCGGCAACTGCCGAGGCCTGCACCGAGGCAGACGCACCACCAGTGACCTGCGAATGCGGCGACAGCTATCCCCTCAGCAGCCACGGTGCAGGCTTCATCGAGGGTCGCGGACACTGCGCGAACTGCGCCGCGGGCGCGGGTGAAATGGCATCGCTGCTGGGGGTGAGCCCTGCGCCTCAAGCAGGGCTTCCACCTTTCAAGATTTTGACCGCTCTGCAGCACGCACCTGTGACATACAGCAACAACACCTGCGCCTCCTTGCCTGCCGAGATGGCGGAACAGGAAAAATGGCAAGTGCGTTACCTCGCCGGCGAAACCAGTGAAGAGCGTAATCACTGGCAGGACAGTTCGGAAGATCGCGCTTTATGGTGCATAGCCCGCAACATCTCCGCTATGGCACGCGGGAACACTGCGCCGTGGGAAGTTCGCAAAGTTATCACCATTGACCCAAGTGTCCCGCGCACTGCCACACACTCCCCAGCACTGAAAGCCGTGCCCCTCGCCCCAAAACACCAGGGCATGCGCATCAGCGCTGCCGGCATGCTCAACCGGGTTGGCGGCCGCCTCCAGTTCGGCGCACGCGAAATGCTCAAGCACCTCGAAGAAATGGCCACCCGTTACTACGCCGGCGATATCGCTGCAGTGGATGAATTCCTGCAGCTGTACTGCCTGGACGAGAAGCGCCCTGAGCAGAAAGGACCAGCTGAGAGTGGAGGTGCAAAGTGATCGAGCGAGGCACAGAGCACGAGGAAGCAGAGCGCCTATCCCCGTCGGTGAGCATGCCGCGCGAAGTAGTAACAGATGCGGGCACTGTAGGGCGAGCAGACTGCCGCGAAGTGCGCGGCTATTGGGGCGAAGTCTATCCCTGCCCGCGCTTATCACGGCTAGTTAAAAAGCGCTGCGGCCCGAACTGCGAGCTTTGCGGAGGAACAGGCCTTCGCAAAGTGTGCAATCAGACTGCTTGCCATGAATACGGGTGTAATGGCGGCGTGCATTGCTATGCGCCTCCACCGGCATCAGAGCCGACCAAAGCGAAGCGCAAGCGAACAATCAGCGAGCGGTTCTGGCGCTGGATGCGGAAAGAGGAAGCCCTATGAACCTCCACACCCAATACCAGCTCAACTACGCCAACGACCTGCGCATCGATCTGTTCGCAGGTGGCGGCGGGGCCAGCACCGGTACCGAAATGGCGACCGGCAAGCCGGTGGATATCGCGGTCAACCACAACGAGAACGCGATCAGCATGCACCGCGTGAATCACCCCTACACCCAGCACTTCACGTGCGACGTGTACGAAGTGAAGCCGCACGAGGTCACCGGCGGGCGCCGAGTGGCACACCTGCACGCCTCTCCAGACTGCACCCACCACAGCCAGGCAGCAGGCGGCCAACCGCGTAGCACCGCAAGCCGGTCACTGTCGTGGGTTATCGCCATGTGGGCAGGCCAGGCGGCGCCGGCAATGATCACGATGGAAAACGTCAAGCAGATCCGCAACTGGGGGCCACTGGTAGCTAAGCGCTGCAAGGTCACCGGGCGCGTGGTCACACTCGACCGCATCACCTGCCCCCGCACAAACAAGACCATCAACCGCGTTGCCGACCCGGGCGAGCGGGTACCGGTGCAGAACCAGTTCCTGATCCCCGACCCGAAGCGCAAGGGCAAAACGTGGCGCGCCTTCCTTAAGCACCTGCGCGGGCTTGGGTACCAGGTAGAGCACCAGCTGCTGCGCGCCTGCGACTACGGCGCAGCCACCACCCGCGAGCGCCTGTTTCTGGTCGCCCGCCGCGACGGCCTGCCCATCTGCTGGCCTGAGCCGACGCACTTCGAGAAGCCCAAGCGCGGCCAGAAGCGCTGGCCAGCCGCAGCCGATCACATCGACTTCAGCCTGCCCTGCCCGTCGATCTTCGACCGCCCCCGCCCGCTGGCCGATGCCACCATGCGCCGCATCGCCAAAGGCATCCGCCGCTTTGTGCTCGATAGTGCGCAGCCCTTCATCGTGCCGATCGCCAACTGGAGCAGCGACCGCGTACACCCCGTCGACGAACCATTGCGCACCATCACCGGCCAACCCAAAGGAGGGGCGTTTGCGCTCACCGCACCAACGCTTGTCAAGTTCCGCGCCGACAGCATTGGCCACCGCCTCGACGAGCCACTACCGACGATCACCAGCGGCGGCGGCAGCAAACGCCCTGCAGGCGCAGCGCATGCGATGGGAATTGCCAGCGCGGTGCTGATCAACGCAGCGCATGGCGAAGGCAAACCAGGCAGCGCGCAGCGCTGGGGCATCGGCAGCCGAGCCATCACCGGCCCAGCCCCAACCATCACCGGCTCTGCTGGCGGCGGGCAAGCGATCGCTTGCGCTTTCATGGCCCAAATGAACGGCGGCTACAACACCACGCCCGGCCACCCGCTCACTCGGCCAGCCAGCACCATCGTCGGCAAAGCCAGCCAGCAGCAGCTGGTCACCGCCAATTTGGTCACCCTGCGGCAGAACTGCGACGGCCAAGCAGCCGATAAACCGCTGCCGGCGGTAACGGCTGCAGGGCTGCATCACGCCCTGGTTGAATGCACCCTCTCCCCCGAGGTGATCGAGGAGAAAGCCCTGCGCGTTGCCGCCTTCCTGATCAACTACTACGGCAACGGCGATGCCCGCGACCCAGGCAAGCCCCTGGACACCATCACCACCCGCGACAGGCTCGCACTGGTGACCGTCCTGTACCAGGGCACACCCTACGTCATCATCGATATCGGCCTGCGCATGCTCCAGCCCCGCGAGCTCTACGGCTGCCAAGGCATGCCCAGCAACTACATCATCGACCGCGGCCACGACGGCCGCACGTTCAGCAAATCGGACCAGGTGAAGATGGTCGGCAACAGCGTCAGCCCATACCCCATGGCCGCGCTGGTGCAAGCCAACGAGCACGATCAGCAGCTGATGCAGGGGGTGGCGGCATGAAAACCCCACTCATCCTGCGCAGCCTCGACCTACCACAGCACTGCGACATCTGCGGCCACCGCCGCAACCAGGGCAACCACAACCGCTGCTCTCGCAAACGCCAACAGATCGGCCAGCAGCGCCGCCAGCAGGAGGCCCAATGACAGCGCGCAAACACAGCATCCAGAAGCGCCGGAACAAGATGACGGAGATCCTGCTGCGCACCGTCGCCATCGTGCATCACAGCGCCCTCGGCTACGGTGAGGTGCGCACGGTCGACATGAAGCTCGAGCGCGTCTCCCTGCTCGACCGCTACCAGGCCGGCGCGATCGCCCAATGGGCGCACCCCTGGTGCATCCTGATGGCCGTGATGACCGACGACAAGCGCATGCACACAGCTGTCGTAAACCTCAGCTCACCGATGGTGCAGGCCGACCTGACGCCCACGCTTGAAGAGGAGCACCAGCGGCTGCTGGCCAAGGTAAAGATCGAGATAGGGCTGGAGGGCAACGGCGTCCAGGTCCATTCGTTCGGATGGATCGCAATGCCACGTCAGCAAGACGTTGAAGACGAGAAAGCCGAGCGCCTGTTTGCTGCTGCGCTGCGGACAATGCGGAGGGCTGCAGCATGAACACGCTGTTTCTACTGATGGCGCAGTACAACGGCTTGGCCATCGTGCCGCTGGAGAGAGTCTGCAACGACTACTTCCAGCACCTGACGCCGGAGAAGATGCTGCGCAAGGTCATGGCCGGCGAGATCGATCTGCCGATCACGCGGATTGAGGGAAGCCAGAAAGCGGCAAAGGGGGTACACCTGCAGGATCTCGCGACCTACCTGGACGAGCAGCGCCGGCGCGCAGTTGTGGAAAATGACAAGCTACACGGCCGCTTCAAGAAGGCCAGCTGACGTGCCGGGCCCTGTGTCACTTTCGATCCGCTGGCACGACCTGCTGCCAGCGGCATCAACAGCCAGCGAACGCCGCCATAGATGGGCGCGCTGGCTGCAGCTCACCAGATCAGCAGGCGAAGCTGGGCGCGCCCGCTACTGGGCAACACCCGACCACACCTGCAGGACATGCCAGCACCGCCGTGGCAGCTGGTGCACAGCACAGGGCCTCCCCTGCTCAGTGCACCCGATAGCGACCATGAGCCACAATCAGATCGGCCTTGCATGTATGGGCGCGGGCTATATGCAACAGCCGCCCGAGCAATTACCGCTACCGATCAGGTAGCCCGCGAACCCAAATCTACCGGCGCATCAACAATGCGCTGCAGCCACTCCCAGTCCGCGTACTTGTCACCCTGCTTGCGCAGGTGCGTGTAGCGCCGCAGCGAGTTCCAGTCCCGGTGGCCTGACACGCTGGCCACCCGAGGGATATCCCAAGCCATCTCAAACAACCGGCTCACACCCTCATGCCGCAGATCGTGAAAGTGCAGGTCATCGATCTGCAGGAACTTGCAGGCCCGGATCCAGGCAGCACTGACTGATGAGCTGTTATAGGGGAATACCTCGGCGCACTCCCGCGGCATGCTCTGGAGGATCGCCCAGGCTTCGTCCGGCAGAGAACACCAGACGTTATTGCCGATCTTCTGGCCCGGGTTCTTCATGTCCCGCACCATAACCCGCTTATGCTCGGCGTCCACGTCTTCCCAGAGGATCCGAGTAATCTCATCCTGTCGGCGCGTAGAGAATAGCGCGAAGCCGATCACCTTCAGCATGTTGATAGAACTCGGGCGCCGTTGCTGCATGTCAGCAAAGTGCTGCAGCAGCAGATCCAGCTCTTCAAGCGTCGGACGCCGGTTGCGTTCTTTGCTACGCGAGGTGAGACCCATCTTGCGCAGCACCTTGCGAGCATCAGTCATCGCATGCGGGTCGACCTCATACCCCCACGCAGGCTTGGCTACCGCCAGAACCGCCCCCAGATGCGACAGATCATTGCCCACGGTTTGAGGTGTGACACCGCCGCCCTCCGGGCCAGCGCGCCAGGTGGCGTACTCAACCAGCACCTGACTGGTCAGGTCGCAATCCATCACCTCACCGAGCCAACTTGATGCGATCGCTTTCAGGGTCGCCAGCTTCGTCTTACCGAGCGGGCGCATCGTGCCCACCTGATCGATGTACTGGTCGATCATCTCAGCAACCGTCGCTCCCTCGCGCATCGCCCGGTCAAGGGCACCGGGCTGGGCCAACTCCCCCTCCCGTCGCTTCAGCCAGGCGGTGGCCGCCTGCTTGCGATCGAAGGTCTGGCTTTCCTGATAAACTGTCACCCCACCCCGCATGATCCTGATCTGGGCGGTGTGACTCGATGATCCGTTCTTGCGCTTGCGCGTAGTAATTGAGCCCATTTTCCCTTGCTACATTTTTTGAAAGCCTTGCTACATTGTAGCAACGACATATCAAAAACGGGCGAAAACGGCACAAAATAGGCAATAAACAGGCAGTAGAAAATGCACCCAGAATCGCAATCCAGCCCAGTAACCACGCGCCTAGAGCCCAATCGCCGCTTCAGCGTTGCGCCGATGATGGACTGGACTGATCGCCACTATCGCTACTTTGCGCGGCTGATCAGCCGGCACGCATTGCTGTATACCGAGATGGTGACAACCGGTGCGGTGCTGCATGGTGATCCCGAGCGGTTTCTGGGATACAGCGCCGAGGAGCAGCCGCTGGCGTTGCAATTGGGCGGCAGTAATCCGCAGGAGCTGGCTCAGTGCGCGGTGCTGGCCGAGCGAGCCGGCTACGCCGAGGTTAACCTGAACGTCGGCTGCCCCAGCGACCGGGTGCAGAACAATATGATCGGCGCCTGCCTGATGGCGCATCCGGCGCTGGTGGGTGACTGTGTGAAGGCGATGCAGGATGCCTGCAGCACGCCGATTACGGTCAAGCATCGCATCGGCATCAACGGCAGGGAGAGTTACGAGGAACTGTGCGATTTCGTTGGCACTGTTCACGCCGCAGGCTGCACCAGCTTCACAGTGCATGCGCGCATTGCCATTCTGGAGGGGCTGTCGCCGAAGGAGAATCGCGAGATACCGCCGCTAAAGTACGAGGTGGTGCATCAGCTCAAGCGCGACTTCCCGCAGCTGGAAATCATCCTCAACGGCGGCCTGACCGACCTGGATGTCATGCAAGCGCAGCTTGCCCACGTTGATGGCGTCATGGTCGGTCGCGAGGCGTACCATAACCCATGGTTGCTATCCGAGGTAGATCGCCGCTTCTTCGGTGACGACTATCCGCTGCCGTCACGGATCGAGGTGATGGCACTGATGCGCCCGTATATCGAGCGCCACATCGCCGCCGGCGGCCAGATGCACCACATTACGCGCCATATGCTCGGGCTGTTCCAGGGCTTACCCGGCGCGCGCCACTTCCGCCGCGAGCTGAGCACGACCATTCATCGCACCGACGAGCCGCTGGCGCTGTACGATGCGCTGCTGGAACAGATGCAGGCACGCGTTGGCTGATTGCGGCTGTCAAAGCCTATGAGGTAAGGTCGGAGCAGACTAGGGAGTACCACCGCACCATGACCTCAAAACTCGAAAGCCTGAAACAACACACCCTGATCGTCGCCGACACCGGTGACATCGATGCCATCCGCCAGCACCAGCCGATCGACGCGACCACCAACCCCTCACTGCTGCTCAAGGCTGCAGGCCTGCCCAGCTGCGCGCCTCTGCTGGAACGTGCTATCGGCGAGGCAAAAGGCAGCGCAGAGCCGCTTGGCAACGCCTGTGATCGCTTTGCGGTAGCGGTTGGCAGTGAGATCCTGGGACTGATCCCGGGGCGCATTTCTACCGAGGTGGACGCGCGCCTGTCGTTTGATCAGGACGCGACCTTTCGCAAGGCCTGCGAGCTGATCGAGCTGTACGAACGTGCCGGCATCACCCGTGATCGGGTACTGATCAAGATTGCCGCCACCTGGGAAGGGATTCAGGCCGCCGCCGCGCTGGAACGCGAAGGTATCCAGTGCAACCTGACGCTGCTGTTCTCGTTTGCGCAGGCCCAGGCCTGTGCCGATGCCGGGGTCTATCTGATTTCGCCCTTCGTGGGCCGAATCTATGACTGGTACAAGCAGCACGAAGGCCGCGACTTCAGCGGTTTTGATGATCCGGGCGTGCAATCGGTGGCGCGCATCTTCCGTTATTACAAGGCGCACATGTACGAGACAGTCGTGATGGGTGCCAGCTTCCGCAACACCGGACAAATCGAAGCCTTGGCCGGCTGTGACCGCCTGACCATCAGCCCGCAACTGCTGGAGAGCCTGGCCGATCAGGCCGGCACACTGACGCCGTCACGATTGCTGCGGGAAGGGGCTGTCGACCCGCGTGTCGAGCTGGATCAGATCGGCTTTCGCTGGGCTCACAATGAGGACGCCATGGCAACCGAGAAGCTGGCTGAGGGAATTCGGGCTTTCGCGGCAGACCAGCTCAAGCTGGAACAGTTGGTTGCAAGCAGGCTGGGCTTAGCTGTCTGACTTTTCCAGTGCACTGACCAGGTCGCGAAACGCTTCACGGTTACTGTCGTTGAGGTCCATCAGAATGCGATGGGCCTCCAGCACCTTGTGTTTGACCTTGTCTTCGGAAAGCATCTGCGCCGGCAAATCCTGCAGCTCCTCGCAGGTCGGCGTGGATTCGGACACGATATTGAAGACCTGATCAAACCCCATGCTCTGCAGCAGGCGGTTCATGTCTTCATGGTTGGATACCAGCGTCGGCAAAAAACCAACCTTCTGCCGCGACAGGATTGAAAGCTTCGCAAGCAGCCCCAGCGAGGTGCTGTCGATGCACTCTGTCTCTGTCAGATCGATCACAATGGCCTTGAAAGTCAGCACACTGAAGATCTTTTCGATATAGGCATCCAGCGCCGCACACAGCGTCAGGCGCACGTCACCGATAAACTTGAGCACAAAGGTGCCTTGCGCTTCCGCAAACTGAATCTTGCCAGTCGTCATCATTCTGCGTTCCTGCTCAACACCAATACGGATATATCATCGGGCATCGTTTTATCGGGCCCCAGCCCGAGGGACGCCATGATACCTTGCATGCGGCCATCCTGCTCGGCTATCAGCACAGGAAGACGCGCTTCCTTCTCCTTCAGGGTAGCCCCTTGCAGACAGTCCAGCACACCATCGGAACACAAGGTAAGACTGAAGCGCTCCGGCAAAGGGATGGTCTGATCCTGATACTCGGCATCCTCGAACAAGCCTACCGGCCGCCCCTTGCCTGTCAGATAGTGCGCCTCGCCATCGGCGCAGATCACCGGCAGCGGCAGGTGGCCACCAATACTGTAGGTCAGCGTCTGGTCCTGCTCATCAATCACACCACCGAGCATGGTTACATGCTTGCCAAGCTTGCAGCTGATCAGGCTGCGGTTGATGTGGCCCAGCACGTCTGAGGGCTTGAACTCGATACGTCCCTGGCCTTCCAGCTTGCGACGCTCATAAAGCAAACGGGTGGTCATGAACTTGAGCAACACGGTCACGAAGGCAGAAGAAGACCCATGGCCAGACACGTCTGCCAAATAGAACGCCAACTGCGAGTCGGATACCCGGAAATAGTCAACAAAGTCCCCCGAGAGGTACAACGACGGAATCAGCTTGTGCTCAAGGGTGTACTCGCCACTGACCCAGGGTGTGACAGGCAGCATGTTGAGCTGCACCTGATGCCCGGCAGCCTGATCGTCACGCAGCTCCTTGAGGTGGACCTCAAGCTCGCGGTTGGCACGTTCAAGCCGCTCGCGAATCCGTTCGTTCTCCAGACGCAGGCGATAACGGTCAAGCGCTCGCCGCACCGCGTGCTCCAGTACCTCGGGGTCATTCAGGGGATTGAGGAGAAAGTCGCTGGCACCCAGTCTGAGCGCCTGCACCACGTCGTTCATTGCGCCGTCAGCCGACATGACAATAACCGGGGCGCCATGCGCCGACTCGGTCATCTGGCGAACCAGCTCAAAGCCCTGATTGTCGCCGAGTTGCAGATCACACAGGATCAGCTCGGGATGCCGGGTGTTGAACAGGGTCAGGCCACTACCAGCGTTCGTCGCCTGGAGCACGTCATACCCGTTCCCTTCCAACAGTGCCGACAGACTCTGACGAGCCTTGTCGTCGTCATCGATCACCAGCAGTGTGGTGCCTGGAGGCTGCATAGAATCCCTACGTCATTGTCGCTGCGCGCATCATTCGCGGCGACCACAGGGTGATTTGGATAAACCGGAAATAACCCGGCGTTTTCAAAGGGGAAACACTACTCCCATCCGTTGCCGCAAGCAACCGTTGCAGAAGGACCGCAGGGTGCTTGTCGAGGTCTCGACTCGGAACTAGGATGACGGGTAGAAAACCAGAAAAACCGACATATCTGCCAGAGCCGGAGTCGCCGATGTCGTTTCATGATCAGCAGTACAGTGAGAAGCGTGATTTCATGCGTATGACGGTGGAAACTGCCGCCACACTTACCTTTGGTGCCGATAACCATTCGTGCGACGTTATTTGCCGCGACCTTTCCAACCAGGGAGCCCAGGTCACGGCGGGTGAAGCCGTCGCCGCTGGCACGCTCATCACCCTGTCGATTCCCTCACCCACCCCCGGCATGCAAGGGCTGCAGGCCAAAGGAGAGGTAGTGCGCTGCCAGGCAGAGAACAACGGCCGCTTCAGTATCGGGCTGCGATTCGACAGCCTGAACTGACACAGCCGTGCCCCACCCCGGCGATCAGAACTCGTCGGGGACGTTACCGTCACGCACCTTGTATTCGCGATTCTGAAGATAGGCATTGCGAACAAAGGTGTAGCGATCTCCGGTGATCAGGCGCTCCTGATCCAGCAGACCACTGCGGATATCGACCGTCTCCAGCGCAAACATCTGGTTACGAACGCGCACGTCGTTCATATAGCCGGTGTAGGTGTAATTGAGGAAGTTCTCTGGAAGCTTCGACGCCGTATCGCGCACTGTATTGGGCCCGAGGAAGGGCAAAACCAGATACGGCCCGCTCTCAACCCCCCAGTAACCAAGGGTCTGCCCCAGGTCCTCATCGTTGCGCTCCAGCCCCATGCGAGTAGCCACATCCACCAGACCGAAGCCACCCAGCAAGGTGTTGAACAGGAAGCGCGACATGTCGACACCGGCTTCGTTGAACTTGCCCTGCAGGCCATTGTTCAGGAAGTTGGCCGGCTCTTCGAGGTTGTTGAAGAAGTTGCCCACCCCATCGCGCATAAATTGCGGAGTTACCGCCTTGTAGCCCTTGGCAACCGGCTTGAGCGTATAGCGGTCTACCGTATCGTTGAAGCTGAAGGTGACGCGATTGAAACGCTCCCACGGATCCGGATCCGCATACTCCGACGCGTAATCGTCGTAGTCATCGGCAGCAAAAACGGGTGTAATACAGGTCAGCGACAGCGCCGACAACACCATTGCCAAGGCTCCTGTATTCAACAGATTCATCAGCGGTTTCTCCATTCTTCGCTTTTGAGATGCAGTCGCCGAAGGGCTCTGCGGGCCTGCCAGTGTAATGCATAATTTCCGTGAATTTCAGTGATATTTACCATGACCGATCCGAACAAGACCCTGCTCTATACCACCGAAATCCCCATTCGCTATGGCGATATGGACAGCAACCAGCACGTCAACAACACCCGGTATTACCAGTATCTGGAAGACGCCCGCATCGAGTGGCTGGACGGCCTGGGAGCGCCCCGACGTGAGGTAGGCCAGGGCCTGGTGCTGCTGACCTGCACCCACCATTTTCTGAAGCCGGCCTTCCACCCGGGCACCATCATTGTTGAGCTGTACGCCGGCGTGGTTGGTCGCACCAGTCTGACGCTCGAGCACAAGCTTTACATCAAGGGCCAGCCCGATGTGATCGGGTACGGCGACGTCAAGATGGTCTGGATTACTGTCGACAATCAGCGCCCGATTCCGGTACCCAACAGCGTTCGGCTTGCCATGGGAGCCGAGCCGCTGGACGAAGCCGGGTCATAAAGCTGACACATTTTGCAACCATCATGTGCGGTCAACACGCGTTTGCGACCAGGAGCACCGCACATGACCGCACAGCAGATCGAGGCTGTTCTCTTCGATCTTTCAGGCACCTTGACAACAGCCCGATCGAACGCCAGCGCCGCCACATTGCTGCCGCAGGCAATTCCTGCCCTGGAGCGGCTGCGCCATGACGACATCCGCACCGGCCTGATTATTCAAGCTCCTGACCATCCGTTCGCCTCGCTGGACGCGCTAACCGACGCCACCGTTCGCAGCGACGACCAGCTGCGCCCCTTCCCTGCGCCCGACCTTCCCGCCGCCGTTGCCGTGCGCCTCAAGGCCAGCGCCCTGAAACGCTGCGTTCTTGTGAGCGGCTGCGCCGACGGCATCAGCGCGGGGCTCAACGCCGGCCTTTGGACGGTTGGCACCGCACTCAGCGGCGCTCTGGACCGACATGGCAACGAGCGCTGGGCAACACTGACACATGACGAACAGGATCGCATACGGCTGCAGGCAACCATGACGATGATGAACGCTGGCGCTCACTATGTCATTGATGACATTAGCGAACTTGACAGCTGTCTGCGGGATATTGCGCTGCGTCAGACAACGGGCTGATTGGCGCAAAAGCGGCGGACGTCGTATTGATCTGGGGGTATAGTGGAACCAAACCGGATGGACAGGAGAACCGTATGCCCTCAGATCGTTTGAAGTCTCAGCTGGAGTCTTTGCAGCAAACACTGAATGAAAGCAACTCGCCGCTTAGCAGCGAAGAGCACGAAGCCCTGCAGGCGCTGGCAACCAGCCTTGAGGCACGACTGCTGAATGAAACCACGGATCTGCAAGTTGATGAAGACCCAAGCCTGGTGGACGGCGTCAACCTGATGGCCGAACAATTCGAGGCCCGTCACCCCACCCTTGCAAGTACCCTGCGCAGCGTGATGCAGAGCCTGGCCGACATGGGCATCTGACAATCCCGGTGCTCCGCTGCGGCGGAGCACCGGTACTTTTCCTACTGTCGCGCCAATCGCAGGTTTTCCGGCATGCCGGGTTGCGTTGAGCGCCAGGGATTGATGTCCAATCCACCCCGACGAACATAGCGCGCATAAACCGTCAGCGTCGCCCCTTCACCCAACAGCTTGAGAATATCCAGGAAGATACGTTCCACGCATTGCTCGTGGAAATCCGAGTGCTGCCTGAACGAAACCAGGTAGCGCAGCAGAGACGCGTGATCGAGTTGAGGCCCGCTGTAGCTGATCTGCACAGAACCCCAATCCGGCTGACCTGTCACCGGGCAGTTGGATTTCAGCAAATGACTGTGAAGGACCTCGGTCACCGGCCCTGCGTTGGGTGCAAGGGTCAGCAGCGACGGATCGTAACTGTACTCGGATACCTCAACCTCCAGATCATCGACACAGGTACCGGGCAATACCAGCAAACCCGCCTGATGCAGCTGCTGCATGCTCAGCAAGCGGACCATGACCGGCCCCTGCGCCGCAACCGACAGGTCGGTTTCCAGCGTCTTCAACAGGTCGTGGCGATCACGAAAAACCGTCTGATTGAGTGAGTTCAGGTACAGCTTGAAGGACTTGGACTCGACAATCCGCGCCGCCTTGATCGGGAACACGAACTCGGCCGCAGCCACCACGGGCTTGCCAGAGGGTGTCAGCCAGGACAATTCGAAGCAGTTCCAGATATCAGCGCCGTGAAACGGCAGTTGCTGCGGATCCAGCCCCAACTCCTGCCATTTCGGCAGTCGTGAGATTGGATACAGCAGCGACGGCGTGTAAACGCTGATGTAGGTACTGGACTTGCCCAGCGGCGACTCGGTCGCAGGATGATCAGACATGGAATACCCCGGGGATCGACAACGGGCCGCCGGCTGACGGCCCGCGCCCATTATTGCCGCATACCCGTGCCTCTGACCAGCAACCAGTAGCTCACGCTGTAGAGCGCCACGGTAAAGATAGCCATGATGATCAGGGCAGTCGCGATTGGAATATCGGACACCCCGAGAATGCCGTATCGGAACGCGTTGACCATATGCAGAATCGGGTTGACCTGCGACACCGCATGCCAGAACGGCGGCAACAGGTTGATCGAGTAGAATACCCCACCCAGATAGGTCAGCGGCGTCAGCACGAAGGTCGGCACGATCGAGATATCGTCGAAGGTCCGGGCGAATACCGCGTTGATAAAGCCGCCGAGCGAAAACACCAGCGAGGTAAAGAAGACCACCACAATGGTCAGCCAAACGTGCTCAACACGCAGCTTGGTGAAGAACAGTGACGTCAGCGTTACGATCAGCCCGACGGCCAGCCCGCGGGCAACACCGCCAAAGGTGTAGCCAAGCAGGATCACATGCGGCGACACCGGAGCCACCATCAGCTCCTCAATGGAGCGCTGAAACTTGGTACTGAAGAAACTCGAGACCACGTTGGAATAGCTGTTGGTAATCACCGACATCATGATCAGGCCCGGTACGATGTAATCGATATAACGGAACCCGCCCATCTCGCCAATGCGACTGCCGATCAGGTGACCAAAGATGACGAAATACAGCGTCATGGTGATCGCCGGCGGGAGCAATGTCTGCGCCCATATCCGGGTAAAGCGGCGAATCTCCTTGGTCAGGATGGTCGTGAATGCCACCCAGCCCTGTTGCCAGTACTGCATGCTCAGGCCCCCTTCTTCTCGGCGTTTTCATCCACCAGCGTAAGAAACAACTCCTCCAGCCGGTTACTTTTGTTGCGCATGCTCACCACCTCGATTCCGGACTCTGTGAGCGCTGCAAACAACGCATTCAGACCTTGCGCCTTGTCCACCTGCACCTCAAGCGTGTGCTCGTCAACGAGTCGCGCCGCGTAACCTGCCAGTGCCGGCGCGTCGGTCAGGGTCTGGCGCGTATCGAGCAGGAAGGTTTCGACATGCAGCTCTTTCAGCAGCGCACGCATGCTGGTGTTATGAATGATCCGGCCCTCATCGATAATCGCGATGTGGCGGCACAGCTGCTCAGCCTCTTCCAGATAGTGCGTGGTCAGCACAATGGTGATGCCTTGGGCATTGATCTCCTGAAGGAACTGCCACATCGAGCGGCGAATTTCGATATCCACGCCGGCGGTGGGCTCATCCAGAATCAACAGTTTGGGCTCGTGGATCAGCGCGCGGGCAATCATCAGCCGACGCTTCATGCCACCGGACAGCATGCGAGAGGGTACGTCGCGTTTTTCCCACAACCCAAGTCGCTTGAGATAATGCTCGGCGCGCTCACGTGCGCGGGCCAGCGGGATGCCGTAATAGCCGGCCTGGCTGACCAGAATGTCGATTACCTTCTCGAACTGACTGAAGTTGAACTCCTGCGGCACCACCCCGATGCAGCGCTTGGCTGCAAGCAGCTCGCGATCAATGTCATGCCCGAAGATGCTGACTTCGCCTGCCGACTTGTTGACCAGAGAAGACAGAATGCCGATCGTCGTCGACTTGCCTGCCCCGTTGGGCCCCAGCAGAGCAAAAAAGTCGCCCTCGCGCACCTCCAGATCGATGCCCTTGAGAGCGCGCATTCCGGTGGCATAGGTCTTCTCAAGCCCCCGGATACGTATAGCTGCAGTCATGCCTTGCCTCACGCTTGGAAGTGGAGGGCTAACTATGGGGGCAGATACGCAGGAATCAAGTCCAACTGCTGGCACCTCGAGGAATTCGCACCCAAATTGCGAATACAGATACCGCTGTGCGGAATAAGCGGCTTACAATTTTGCTACAAATGCAGCCATGCGGTTGATTGTTACGATCTGCGGGACAACGTATTCTCGCCGCAGAACAACAAACGCCGGAGACAACACATGGCCCAAACGCCAGACACCGCGGCTGACACGCAAGACGTCAGTCATCGCATTACCCCCGCCTATCGACGCTACGCGTTGTTGATTCTGGTCCTGGCCTACACGTCCAGCCACGTCGACCGCAACATCGTCGGTATCCTGATCGAACCCTTGAAGGCCGACCTGTTGCTGTCGGACACCCAGCTGGGCTTCCTGTCCG
Organism: Halopseudomonas sp. MFKK-1; assembly: GCF_027474385.1. NCBI lineage: Bacteria > Pseudomonadati > Pseudomonadota > Gammaproteobacteria > Pseudomonadales > Pseudomonadaceae > Halopseudomonas > Halopseudomonas sp. MFKK-1. The sequence continues at coordinate 2,681,413 of NZ_CP114836.1, read as the reverse complement.
GCATCGCCTTTGCCCTGTTCTACGCAACCCTGGGTATTCCGATCGCGATCTTTGCCGACCGCTCCAACCGCCGCAACATTATTGCCTGGTCCATTGCCATCTGGAGTGCCATGACTGCGGTGTGCGGTCTTGCGCAGAACTTCTGGCAACTGGCCATCGCCCGCATTGGCGTCGGCATCGGTGAAGCCGGCTCGAGTCCGCCGTCGCACTCGATGATTGCCGACCTCTATCCGAAGGAGCAACGCTCCAGCGCCATGTCGATCTATGCCCTGGGCGTCTACCTCGGGATTATGATTGGCTTTATCGTCGGTGGTTTTGTCGCTGAATGGTGGGGCTGGCGTGCTGCCTTCTTCGTGGTTGGTCTGCCCGGCATCCTGATCGCCCTGCTGGTGCGTTTCACCATGATCGAGCCGCCGCGCGGCTTCGCGGATGGCGTCAAGCCGCCGCCGATGGGCAAGGTCAATATCAAGGCCGGTTTTGCCGTATTGTGGCGCGTGCGCACCACGCGCCACGTGGTTCTGGGGGTTACCCTGACGGCACTGGTCGGTTACGGCACCATCGTCTGGAACCCGGCGTTCCTGATTCGCAGCCACGGCCTGACTCCCGGCCAGGTAGGTCTGTTCCTTGGTCCGCTGATGGGCGTTGTTGGCGGCCTGGGCGCCTGGATTGGCGGCATGCTGGCAGACAAACTGGCAGCACGCGACGCCAGCTGGAACGCATGGATTGTCGGCCTGGCCAAACTGCTGGCGATTCCCTTCATCATTGCCTTTTATATGGTAGACAGCACCTTCTGGGCGCTGGTTGTGTATTGCCCGGCGGTGTTCCTTGGTGCCTTCTATCTCGGCCCCAGCTTCGCCATGATCCAGAGCCTGACCCCGCTGCGCAGTCGCGCCCTGGCCTCGGCCATCATGCTGCTGGTACTGAATCTGGTCGGCCTGGGCCTGGGCCCGCAACTGATCGGTATTGTCAGTGACCTGGTCAGCGGCCCGTTCGGCTCCGACAGCCTGCGCTATGCCCTGATCGGCGCGGCATTCGTCAACATCTGGGCCTGCGCGCACTACTATCTCGCCGGCCGCACTATCCGTCAGGACCTCGACACCGTCGACGGCTGACGCCTCCGTTACGGGCGCCTTATGGCGCCCGTAATACCCTGTCACTGCTCCACTCCCGCCCCTCCCACCCAAACCGGCTATGCTGAAAGGGTGCTGAATAACGATATTTCTCCGCAGTATCACCACACATCGCCCGGCACCGAGCGCGTCATCACCTGCGTCCGCCGGGGATCGAAGGTCGAACGGAATTTTTCAGCACATCCTCTGGTCTGCAGAGATGTACCGAAAAGGAGTGCGTATTATGATGACCCTGCTTTGGCTGATCGGCCTGCTACTGTGTATCGCCGGCCTGGCCTACATCCGAACGAGCCTGCTCAATGCCACCATCGGCGTAGCAGCCTATCTCGCCGTAATGACGCTACTCGGCTCCACCCACTGGCTGCTTGATCTGCTGTTGTGGGCTGTATTCCTTGGCATTGCCGTACCGCTCAACCTGCCGGACTGGCGTCGCCAGAGTATCAGCGCGCCCTTGCTCGGCTGGTTCCGCAAGGTACTGCCGCCGTTATCGGACACCGAACAGCAAGCCCTGGATGCCGGCACCGTCTGGTGGGACGGCGAGCTGTTCAGCGGTCGCCCTGACTGGGGCAAGCTGCACAACTTCCCGACCCCGCGCCTGACCGAAGAGGAGCAGGCATTTCTTGATGGCCCGGTTGAACAGCTGTGCCAAATGACCAACGAGTGGCAAGTCACTACCGAATTACAGGACCTGCCACCGAACGTCTGGCAATTCATCAAGGACAACGGCTTCTTTGGCCTGATCATCCCCAAGGAGTACGGCGGCAAGGGCTTCTCGGCCTTCGCCCACTCCCAGATCGCGATGAAACTGGCCAGCCGCAGCGGCGATCTGGGCTCGACAGTCATGGTGCCCAACTCGCTCGGCCCTGCCGAGCTGCTGATGCACTACGGCACCGAGGAACAGAAAGAGCACTACCTGCCCCGTCTGGCCCGTGGCGAAGAGGTCCCCTGCTTTGCCCTGACTGCGCCTGAAGCCGGGTCCGATGCCGGAGCCATGCCCGACAAGGGCATTATCTGCAAGGGCCAGTGGAACGGCGAGGAAGTCATCGGCCTGCGCGTTACCTGGGAGAAGCGCTATATCACCCTAGGCCCCGTGGCAACGGTGCTGGGCCTGGCCTTCAAGGCCTATGACCCGGATCACCTGCTCGGCGACGAAGAGTCGCTTGGCATCACCCTTGCGCTGATTCCCACCAACACCGAGGGTGTCAACATCGGGCGACGCCACTTCCCGCTCAATGCTGCCTTTATGAACGGTCCCAACTCGGGCACAGACGTATTCATCCCCATGGATTACCTGATCGGTGGGCAGGAACGCATCGGTCAGGGCTGGATGATGTTGATGAACTGTCTGTCGGTCGGGCGCTCTATCTCGCTGCCGGCCGGCAGCATTGGCGCTGCCAAGATGGCCAGCATGACCACCGGCGCCTATGCCCGCATCCGCCAGCAGTTCAATCTGCCCATCGGGGAGTTTGAAGGCATTCAGGAAGCGCTGGCCCGAATCGGCGGCAACACCTATGTTATGGATGCCGCGCGCACCATGACCGCCGGCGCCGTCGATCTGGGCGAAAAGCCCTCGGTGCTGTCCGCAGTGGTCAAGTACCACCTTACCGAGCGCATGCGCCAGTGCATCAACGATGCCATGGACGTGCACGGCGGCAAGGGCATCTGCATGGGCCCGCGAAATTACCTCGGCCGCGCCTATCAGTCCGTGCCGATCTCGATCACCGTCGAGGGCGCCAACATTCTGACCCGCAACATGATGATCTTCGGCCAGGGCGCCATTCGCTGCCATCCTTATGTCCTGCGGGAAATGCAGGCCGCCGCACTGGACGATCACAACGAGGCCCTGACCCACTTTGATCGACTGCTGTTCGAGCACATTGGCTTCTCGCTCAGCAATGCGTCCGCCAGCCTGCTGCTGGGCGTGACCGGTGGACGTCTGGCCGGCGTGCCGGACTACCCGCAAACCCGCCGTTACTACCAGCAGCTTTCACGTCTGGCGGCTGCTTTTGCCACGCTGACAGACTGCACCATGCTGATGCTGGGCGGTGAGCTGAAACGCCGTGAGCGACTCTCCGCACGCCTGGGCGATATCATGAGCAATCTTTATCTTGCCAGCGCGACCCTCAAGCACTTCGACGACCAGGGGCGCCAGGAGGAGGATCTGCCCTTCGTACAGTGGGGACTGGAAGACCTCCTGCATCGGATCGAAACCAGCCTGCACGAGGTGCTGCGCAACTTCCCGAACCGATCGATGGGCTGCCTGCTTCGCACCATTATCTTCCCGCTCGGTCGCAGGCTTGATCCGCCGAGTGACCGGATCGGCGCCGAAATAGCCCGCCGCCTGATGCGCCCGGGCGCCTCACGTGATCGGCTGATTGCCGGCTGCTATCAGAGCGCGGATCCAAACGACGTAACCGGCCTGCTCAACAGCGCGCTGAGCAAGGTCATCCTCGCCGATCCTATCGAAGCACGCCTGCACAAGGCCCTGCGCTCGGGCGAGCTTGACCATGACAGCGATGCCGATACGCTGGCAGTTGCAGCCGAAAGCGGCGTGATCAGCCCGGAGGAAGCCGAACTGGTGCGCGAGGCTCGTGCTGCGCGCCTGGCGGTGATTACCGTCGATGATTTTTCGAAGGAAGAAATGACTCCGCATAAACCCGCTCGCCGCAAGGCTGGCAAAACCGAAAGCACCTAGCGCGACAGGTGGCCGGCCACAGCGCCGGCCACCCTCTGCGCGCGCCGCGCGGTGTGGCTCGCAACCTGATAGACTCCCCGCCATTGCGCTATCAGGAGTCCTCCATGAACAACACACTCGGCTATCACGACTATCACCTGGCTCTGTTGCAGAGCCTGTACGACACCATCCGCGCCCAGTCGGCACTGCTTGAACAGCTACCCGAAGAAAGCAACGAACTGTTTATGGAGCGTTTCAATGAGCTGCTGAACCAGCTCCAACAGGGCAATCACGATGATATGTATCTGGGCCAGGATATCCTCTGCCAGATTATCGCCCGCTACCCACAGATCGCCCACCTGATTCCCCGCGACCTGCTCTGGTACTTTGGCGGCGACTGCCTGCACTTCATGCCTGACGAAGAAATCGCCCAATATCAGTTGCTGGATGAACACCGCGCCGAAGCGGAAGCCCGCGGCGAACCCTTCGACTGGGAGCAGGCCCGCCAGTTGCTGCAGGCGCGCTGAGGCGATTACCGGCCTTGCCCCGTTGAGGCAAGGTCGGCCCTGCCGCCCTGCCCTTACTGCGCGCCCGAATTTCGGGCACAAAAAAACCGCCTCAAGGACGGTTTATTTGTTGAATCTGGAGCGGGAAACGAGACTCGAACTCGCGAGGCTACCCGCCCAGCAGCTACCCGCCCAGCCCGACCTCGGCAAGGTCGCGTTCTACCAACTGAGCCATTCCTTTTGCGCCCGAATTTCGGGCACAAAATAACCGTCTCAAGGACGGTTTTTTTGCTGAATCTGGAGCGGGAAACGAGACTCGAACTCGCGAGGCTACCCGCCCAGCCCCGACCTCGGCAAGGTCGCGCTCTACCAACTGAGCCATTCCTTTTGCGCCCGAATTTCGGGCACAAAAAAAACCGTCTCAAGGACGGTTTTTTTGCTGAATCTGGAGCGGGAAACGAGACTCGAACTCGCGACCCCGACCTTGGCAAGGTCGTGCTCTACCAACTGAGCTATTCCCGCAAATCTGACGCCGAAAATGGCGTCCCCTAGGGGACTCGAACCCCTGTTACCGCCGTGAAAGGGCGGTGTCCTAGGCCACTAGACGAAGGGGACGTATCCGGACTTCTCTATGCCGAGTATTACCTCTGGCTACCTGCAACGTGTTGTTCGCTGCAAGTGGCGCGCATTTTATGCGTCACCCGCGACCTCGTCAACAACTAATATTAAGCATCTTCAACAAAACCCGAATCGCGTACGGGCACAAAAAAACCGCCTCAAGGACGGTTTATTTGTTGAATCTGGAGCGGGAAACGAGACTCGAACTCGCGACCCCGACCTTGGCAAGGTCGTGCTCTACCAACTGAGCTATTCCCGCAAATCTGACGCCGAAAGTGGCGTCCCCTAGGGGACTCGAACCCCTGTTACCGCCGTGAAAGGGCGGTGTCCTAGGCCACTAGACGAAGGGGACGTATCCGGACTTCTCTATGCCGAGTATTACCTCTGGCTACCTGCTGCGTGATGTTCGCTGCAAGTGGCGCGCATTTTATGCACCGCCCGAAACACCGTCAACCCCTCAAGCTGATATTTTTTCAGGTTTTTTTGCTGCGCACAGCAGGCTAGCAACAACTCGCATCGACCATGCACGGCAGCCTGCGCAGCTCACACCCGCACGCCCAAACCGGGAAAAAAGCTTGTCCGACCGATTTCTGTCGGCCATGATGCGAAAGTGACATTGATCTGCAGTGAAACCAGGTCAGTATCGACACCGGTTATCGTTAAAGCTCCGACTTAAAAAGAGAGACAAGAGCGTGTCCCCATTACTCATTGGCGGTCTGCTGGCGGGAGGGTTGGTCATTCTCGTCTGCGTGGGATTCATAAGCCACAGCCTCGAGCGTAACAGGCTGGAGCGCGCTCGCCAGGTCGCGGAACTGAATGCGCGCATCAAACTCAGCCGGCAGGCCATGGCCAGCGTCCCCGGCCAGTTCATGCCGCCAGAACTCGCAAAGGTAATTCTGGAGATTGAGACGGCCCTGCTGGAGCGGCTTTGTCGTATCGGCAAATCTGCCGATGCTGCCCAGCGTCTGGAACAAACCCGGGCAACCATTGCTGAAGGTAAGCTGCCGAGCAACCCCGTTGCCGAGCTGGACAGTGAAGCCAAGGGCAAGGAAGCACGGCTGCAGCTGGAAAACCTGTTCAAGCAGTTGCAGCTGGCAGAACAGGACCGGCTAATCGACAACGCCACCTTCAAGCAGGCGGGCGGTCAGGTGCGCCGGTTCCTGATCAGTGCCACACTGGATACCTTCAATGCAACCGCCAAGCTGGGCATGCAGCAAGGCAAACCGCGAGTGGCCAAGTTGCAATACGAGCGCGCCATCGCCTTTATTACTCGGCTGAATAACCCGGGGCTGGCGAAACATCTGGAGCAGTACAAGCGCCTGCTGCAACGTGCAGAAGCAGCGGTGGTAGAACAGAACCGGGCCGATGAAGGTCAACCCAGTGAACTGACCGCCGGCCTCGCCGAGCTGGAATCGGAAGACGCCGGCTGGCAAAAGAAAGCCGTCTACGACGACTGACGCAGCGGGCAGACGCCCGCGCTGCCTGCACGTTCAGCGAAAGCGGCCAATATCCTGGGATTCTCCCCTGTGAACCACACTCGCTCGGCGCCAAAGCGCGCCGAAGTACTGACCCAACAATACCGGAGCCCTGACATGGCCTTGACTCTCTATGGCGCCATCTTGTCCCCCTTTGTGCGCAAGGTGCGCATCCTGCTGGCGGAACATCAGATCCCCTACGAGCACACGTTCATTCCGCCCCGCGGCCAGCCGGACTGGTACTACGACATCAGTCCACTCGGGCGCATACCAGCGATTGTTGATGGCGACGTCAAGCTGGCGGACTCTGCGGTCATAGCCCAGTATCTGCAGGACAGCCGCGGCGGCCCTTCGCTCTACGGCAGCACGCCGGAAGAAGCCGCCCGCGTTCGCTGGCTGGAGAAATATGCCGACTATGAGCTGGCAGCGCACTGTACCTTTGGTGTGTTCTTTCCCCGCATCGTCGCTTGCAGCGTCGGAGAGCCCGCCGATGAAGCCAGGGTGCAGGCATCGCTGAACGAGCACCTGCCGCCGCTGTTCGACTACCTGGAGCGTGAACTCGGAGAACGGCGTTTCTTTCTCGGCGACCAGTTTAGCATGGCCGATATCGCTGTCGTCTGTCAGTTGATCAACATGGCCCACGCTGGCGAGCTGATAGACGAAGCACGCTGGCCCGGACTGGCCTCACTGCTGAGCCGCGTCACCGCACGCGAGAGCGTCTCGGCCCTGCTTCCGGCCGAGCATCAACTGGTCGCCAAGCTCAGCGGTCGCATGTAACGCTGATTCCCCGCGTCAGTTGCCGAGCAACTGACGCCCCACCCAGGAACGGGCAAACTGATAGGCGCAGCGGCCATTGCGATTGCCCCGCCCCGTCGCCCAGCGCAGGGCCTCAAGCTGCAGCTGCTCGTCCCATTGCCACTGCAATCCGTACTCGCCAGCCAACTGACCCAGCCATTTTTGCACCACCGCCAGGTAATGTTCCTGACTGAAGGGGTAAAAGGAAACCCAAAGACCGAAACGGTCCGACAGCGCGATCTTTTCCTCGATCGCTTCGCCCGGATGAATCTCTCCATCAACCTGTCTGGCGGACAGATTGTCACTGTTGTGCTCGGGCAGCAGATGGCGCCGGTTGCTGGTGGCATAGAGCAGGATATTTTCCGGGCTGGCTTCGACGGTACCGTCCAGGACCGTCTTCAGCGCCTTGTAGCCACTGTCATCCGCCTCAAAAGCAAGATCGTCACAGAACAGCACGAAGCGCCAGGGCTGACCGGCAAGTAGCGGCAGGAGCGCAGACAAATGCACCAAATCGGCCTTGTCTACTTCAATCAGACGCATCCCGGCTTGCGCGTACTCACTGAGCAGCGCCCGGACCAGTGAAGACTTGCCCGTGCCGCGCGCCCCCCAGAGCAGCGCATTATTGGCCGGCAGGCCGCGAACAAACTGGCCGGTATTGCTCTCCAGCAACTGCTTTTGGCGATCAACACCCACCAGATCGTCCAGCCGCAAACTGAGACTGACCTGCAGCGGACGCAGTTGGCACAGCTGCCCTTCCATGCTCCAGCGCGCGGCGAAGGTACTGCTCCAGTCAACCGCAGAGGGCGTTGCCGGCAAGGTGCGCTCGAAGCGATCGATGAAGTCCGCGACACGCTGCATGAACTGCTCGCTACTCATGCCCGACATGGGTTTCTCCTTTGGCCGTCAAACGTGCAAGAATGCCACGCCAGCGTCACTGTCACCACTACCGCTATAAAGGGCCATCACCCACCCGACAATTGCGCTAAGCTCAGCAAAGGACGCCACTGGAATCGACGCCCATTTATGGATATCCGCTTCACCAACCGACTGTCGTTCAAGCAGGCGCGCCTCAGCGTCCTCGCCGCCTTTATTCTCGGAACTCTGCTTAGTCTGATACAGGTGGTTGTCGACTATCGCTCTGAGGACGCACTGATCGACCAGGAAGTCCAAGCCCAGATCAACGTCAGTCTCAGCCCCGCCGCACGCATTGCCTACAACATTGATGCCGAGCTGGCGCTGGAGCTGGTCAACGGTCTGCTGGAGGCGCCTGAAGTCGTTCGTGCAGAGATTATCGACAACAACGGCATTGCCCTGGCCAGCGTCAGCCGTCCAATGGCAAACAGCGGCTATCGAGCCGTCAGCGACGCCCTGTTCGGTCGCCGCCGTGATTACTCCCAGCCCCTGTACGTCGACCATGCCCCCAGTGAGCTGCTGGGCCATCTGGTCATCGAAGTCGACACGTTCTACCAGGGGGCGAGCTTCCTGCGCCGCGCAGGACTCACGATGCTTTCCGGCTTCGTACTCAGCCTGGTGCTGTCGCTGATCCTCATGGTGCTGTTCTATGCCATGCTGACCAAGCCGCTTGTGCATCTGATCAATGACCTGCTGAACATGAAAACCGAGGGCGAGCGTAGCCGCCTGCCCTGTCCTGATGGTCACGAGCGTGACGAGATTGGCGCGCTGGTCGAGGTGATTAACCGTCAGTTGCAGAGCATCGATGTCAACCTGCGCCAGAAGCTGCGCGCCGAGGAGCGGCTGCGCAAGTATCTTGAGGAGCTGGAAAGCATCGTGGAATCACGCACCACCGAACTCCAGCACACCAATGCGCAGTTGCGCGAATCCAACCGGGAGCTGGAGGCCTCCCGCGAGGCAGCACTGGATATGGCACGCGCGCGCTCGGCCTTCCTTGCCAACATGAGCCATGAAATCCGCACACCGATCAACGGCCTGTTGGGAATGATCGGCCTGACCCTGGATAGCCCGCTCAACGAGGAGCAGCGCCAGCAGCTGTCTATCGCCTACGACTCGGGCAAGGTGCTGGTTGCGTTGCTCAATGACATCCTCGACCTGTCCAAGTTCGAGGCCGGCAAGCTGCAGCTGGAACAGATTCCCTTCGACCTCGGCGCTCTGCTTGAGGAAACGGCCAGCCTGCTTTCCCAGAACGCCGGCAAGCAGGACCTCGAACTGATCTGCGAAATCGACCCCAACCTGCCCGGACTGCTGCTTGGCGACCCGACACGCATCCGTCAGATCATCAGCAACCTGCTCTCCAATGCCCTGAAGTTCACCGAGCAGGGCCATGTCGCTCTGCGTCTGACGCTGGAGCGCAGCGACGGCGAGCAACGGCATGTCTGCATCAGCGTCAGCGACACCGGCATCGGTATTCCAGCGCAGGCAATCAACGAGATATTCTCGCCCTTCACCCAGGCCGACGCTCAGATTTCCAGGCGGTTCGGTGGCACAGGCCTCGGCCTGACCCTGTGCAAGAGCCTGACAGACGCGATGCACGGCGAACTCAGTGTCGAGTCGACACCGGGGCGCGGCAGCACCTTCAGCGTACGACTGCCACTGCTGCGCCATGAGCAGGCACCGCGCTACAAACGGCCACAGCCTTGCAGCGTACTGATCTGGAATCAGCGCGGCCACCTTCAGGGCGCCACACTGCAGCGCCTGCTGGAAAGCTGGCAGATGCGCTGCAAGCGTATCGACTACGAGCCAAGCGACAACTTCGCAGGGGACCTGCCGGCCGCCAGCTGCTGGCTGATCGACAGTCCACAGCTGGCCGAGCGGCTACGGGACATCAGGCCGGATATTCCTCGCCTGCTCATCTGCAGCTACAGCCAGCAACTGGATCAGACGCGGGCCGAGGCCTGCCACGTTCGCCAGCAGGTCGCCACGCCGCCGGCGAGACATCGTCTGGCGCTTGCCATCGATGGCCTGTTCGAGGCTCAGCCTCGCAGCGAAAAAAGCAGCACCGAGCAGCAGATGGGCAACGGCCAGAGACTGCTGCTGGTTGAGGACAACGCTGTCAATCAGATGGTGGCCAAGGGCATGCTCAGCCGCCTGGGGTTCGAGGTGGACTTGGCCGAGCACGGCGAAATCGCACTCGGCAAACTGGCAGAACAGGATTACGCACTGGTATTGATGGACTGCAACATGCCGGTAATGGACGGCTACGAAACCAGCCGACGCATGCGCGCCGACCCGCGCTGGCAGCACCTGCCCATCGTTGCGCTCACCGCCAATGCGCTGCATGAGGACCGCCAGCGCTGCAAGGATGCAGGCATGGACGACTACCTGGCAAAACCCTTCAAGCGCGAAGATCTGCAGGCGGTACTGCAGCGCTGGCTGACACCGACAGACCAGGTTACTCCTGCAGCTCGCCAAGCAACTGATCCAGGCCCCGGCGCAGGGTCATGACCTGCTCGGCGCTCATGCCCGTGCTGCACATCAGCGCCCGAGGTACTTCACCGGCCTGCTCGCGCAGACGCTCGCCAGCCTCAGTGAGGCTGACCTGAAGCTGACGCTCATCGCCTCCCCTGACTCGCTCGCGTCGAACCAGACCCTGCGCCTCCAGGCGCTTGAGCAGCGGCGTCAGGGTCCCGGAGTCAAGCTGCAACCGCTCCCCCAGCGCCTTGACACCGGGATGCGCGGGCGGCTGCCGTTGCCACTCCCACAGCACCAGCATGACCAGATACTGCGGATAGGTCAGCCCCAGCGGCTCCAGCAAGGGACGATAGGTCCGCATCAGGGCCCGCGAAGCGGCATACAGAGCAAAGCAGAGCTGGTTATCCAGTGCCAGCAGATCGTCCAGCTCATCAGGGTTACGCGCTGCACTCACGACAACAACGCCTCGATATCCGCACGCAGCTCATCGGGCGCAGTGGTCGGCGCATAGCGCTTGACCACCGTGCCCTGGCCATCAACCAGAAACTTGGTGAAGTTCCATTTTATGCCCTTGCTGCCCAGCAGGCCCGGAGCCTGCCTTTTCAGTTCGACAAACAGCGGATGGGCGTTACTGCCATTGACCTCGACCTTTTTAAACAGCGGGAAGCTGACACCGTAATTGAGCTCGCAGAACTGGCTGATTTCATCGCTGCTGCCGGGCTCCTGGGCGCCAAACTGATTGCACGGGAAGCCGGCGACCCGCAAACCGCGATCCCGATAGTCCTGCCACAACGCTTCAAGGCCCTTGTACTGGGGGGTAAAACCGCACTTGCTGGCGGTATTGACTACCAGGTAGGCCTTGCCGCCCAGCTCTGCCAGGGAAGAGTCGCGGTTGTCGATTGTGGTGCAGGGTATGTCCAGCAACTTGCTCATGATGGCTTCCTTGAAAAACAGGACTGAAATGGAATGTTCACCCGCCAGCCTAGCCACAAATAACTTTATGTCAACAAAATTGCACACAACTAATCATGCTTCGCGCGGCTCCAACCGCAGGCAAACCGAGTTGATGCAGTAGCGCAGCCCGGTCGGCGGCGGACCGTCCGGAAACACGTGCCCCAGGTGCGCATCGCACTGGGCGCAGGTCACCTCGATACGGTGCATGCCATGACTGAAGTCCTCGTGTTCCTCTACAACCTCAGGACGTACCGGTTGGTAATAGCTCGGCCAGCCGCAGCCAGCATCAAACTGGGTATCGGTGTCAAACAGTGCGGCATCGCAGCAGATGCAGTGATATACCCCGGGGGTGGTATTGCGGTAGTAGGCACCGGTAAACGGGCGTTCGGTTCCCTTCAGGCGACAGACCTGGAACTGCGACTCGGACAACTGCTCGCGCCACTCGGATTCACTCTTGCTGATCTTGTTCATGAATTCACTCCGGATAACCGTAATCGGGCTTTCACACTCGCCCACGCAAGACGTATGATGAGCGCTTTACGCGCGCTCAGGGAAGTCTCCAATCGCCTCCCCGACACATCCCACCCAGCCCTGGATCGACAAGGTAAGCATCATGCAGGTTAGCAAGTCCAACAAATTGGCCAATGTCTGCTACGACATTCGCGGGCCCGTTCTGCGGCACGCCAAGCGCCTCGAGGAAGAAGGTCACCGCATTCTCAAGTTGAACATTGGCAACCCTGCACCCTTCGGTTTCGAGGCGCCGGAGGAAATCCTCCAGGACGTCATCCTCAACCTGCCAACCGCCCAGGGCTACAGCGACTCGCGCGGCCTGTTCTCGGCACGCAAGGCGGTGATGCATTACACCCAGACCAAGAACATTCCGGGTGTCGGCATCGAGGATATCTACCTTGGCAACGGCGTCTCCGAGCTGATCGTGATGTCCATGCAGGGCCTGCTGAACAACGGCGATGAAGTGTTGATCCCGGCCCCGGACTATCCGCTGTGGACCGCTTCGGTCAGCCTCTCCGGCGGCAAGCCTGTGCATTACCTGTGCGACGAACAGTCAGACTGGTATCCGGACATTGAGGACATCCGCAGCAAGATTACTCCCAATACCCGAGCCATGGTCGTCATCAACCCGAACAACCCGACCGGCGCGGTGTACCCACGCGAAGTGCTTGAGCAACTGGCCCAGGTCGCCCGCGAGCACAACCTGATCCTGTTTGCCGACGAGATCTACGACAAGATCCTGTACGACGGCGCTGTCCACGAATCACTGGCGGCAGTCGCCCCCGATGTGCTTTGCCTGACGTTCAACGGTCTGTCCAAGTCCTACCGGGTTGCCGGCTTCCGTTCCGGCTGGATGGTTATCAGCGGTCCCAAGCAGCACGCCACCAGCTATCTGGAAGGCCTGGAAATCCTGGCATCGATGCGTCTGTGCGCCAACGTGCCGGCTCAGCACGCGATCCAGACGGCTCTCGGCGGCTACCAGAGCATCAATGACCTGATTCTGCCCGGCGGCCGCCTGCTGGAACAGCGTGACACCGCCTGGGAACTGCTCAACGAGATTCCCGGCGTCAGCTGCACCAAGCCCAAGGGCGCGCTGTATCTGTTCCCGCGCCTGGACCCCAAGGTCTACCCGATCCATAACGACGAGAAGTTCGTGCTCGACCTGCTGCTGCAGGAAAAGATTCTGATCGTCCAGGGTACCGCCTTCAATTGGCCATGGCCTGACCACTTCCGCATCGTCTCTCTGCCGCGCAAGGACGATCTGGAAATGGCGATTGGCCGCATCGGCAACTTCCTCAAGAGCTACCGGCAGTAAGCCCCGTGGCAGCGGACCTTCATATTGAGGACTTCCACCAGGATGTCGCGCGCATCCTGGTGGCGCTGTACAACCGTTTTCCGCAACCGGGCAGCCTGTTTGTCGTTGATCTGATCGGCGAACATGAACCCGATGCATTTGGCGTTCCCGCACCACGACACATGGCCTGTTTCAGCACCATGCTGTGGCTCGCCCAGGAAGGGTTCCTGCGCTACACCGACACTATCCGCCAGGAAGCGATTGATCAGTGCTGCCTGACCGAACGCGCCTTCACCCTGCTCTCTGCACCTGACCCGCAACGTTTGCAGGCAGACCTGCCAGCCAGTGTCGCACGCCAGCGAGCTACCCTTGCCCAACGCCTGCGCGATGCCCTGCGCAGCGGCTCTGGCAACGAAATCTTCGACGCCGTTCAGCAGTGCTTTCGCCGTCAATCGTGACCCATCGCAGCGGAACCCGCTCAAGACACGTTTTGTCATAGAGTCGTCGTTGAAAGACACGGGCTTTCGCCCAATATAAGCCCCATGTAAATCGCCCAAGCCTTGAGCAGGCGTCTGCAACACCCAGTTTTCATTCGATAGGATTAGATACCCCCATGATGCGAATACTGTTGTTTCTGGCTACCAACGTAGCAGTGATTCTGGTTGCCAGTGTCACCTTGAGCCTGCTGGGCGTTGGCAGCGTCCACGATGGTCAGGGTGGCATGAACCTGCAGTCGCTGCTGATCTTCTGTGCCGTATTCGGTTTTGCCGGCTCCTTCGTTTCGCTGTTCCTGTCCAAGTGGATGGCCAAGCGCAGCACCGGTGCCCGCGTGATCGAACAGCCACAAACCCAGCAGGAGCGCTGGCTGGTAAGCACCGTTGAAGAACTGGCGCGCACCGCCGGCATCGGCATGCCGGAAGTGGCAATCTTCCCGTCCCGCGCGCCAAACGCGTTTGCCACCGGCTGGAACAAGAACGCGTCGCTGGTTGCCGTGTCTGAAGGCATGCTGCAGCGTTTCAGCCCAGCCGAAGTGAAAGCGGTTATGGCACACGAGATCGGTCACGTAGCCAACGGTGACATGGTCACCCTGTCGCTGATCCAGGGCGTGGTAAACACCTTCGTCATGTTCTTTGCCCGCATCATCGGCAACTTCGTTGATCGCGCGGTATTCAAGAACGAAAGTGACGGCCCCGGCATCGGCTATTTCATCGCAACCATCTTTGCCGAGCTGGTACTGGGCATCCTCGCCAGCATCATCGTCATGTGGTTCTCCCGTCAGCGTGAGTTCCGCGCCGATGCCGCCGGGGCCCAGCTGGCCGGTGCCGGTGCCATGATCGCAGCGCTGGAGCATCTGAAAGCCGAGCAAGGGATTCCGGTTGAGCTGCCCGGCGAGATGACCGCCTTCGGTATCAACGGCGGTCTGAAAAATGGTCTGGCCGGTCTGCTGATGAGTCATCCGCCGCTGGATGAGCGCATCGCTGCGCTGCGCGCCGGTAACTACCGCTAAATCGTCAGACGGCTAAAAGAAAGGGATCGGGTGCTTCACCTGATCCCTTTTTTTGTTTCAAACCTCCACCCTGTCTGGCGCCATTAAGGCAACGACAATCCCGCTCAGGGATCACCCAGAAGCGTCTCGAAGTCAGGGTCATTTTCTGTCTTGCAAGCCGCACGCTGCGAAGCAACGTTCGCTTCATCAGCCGCCAGCCGGGCCAAAAACGCCTCGTCGATTCGGGTCGCTGGAACCGCCAGTGCCGATGCCGAATAGCTGCCGGAAAAACCGCTCAGCGACACACCCGTCAATCCCTTCAGCGCACTCAGCGTAGGCCCCAGGCTCCCCCCGGAACAATGAAAAGTTCCAGCAGTACAACTGCACTCCGCACCCACGCGGTACGACCCGATCCGGGACTTGGCCGGCAATCTGAGCAGTGATTCGGGCAGGTCGCCATCCAGCCTGGAGCCAGGCTTGTAGGCGCCATAGACAACTGCCCTGACGTCGACACCAAACGGGTTGGACAAATGCCACCTGACCGGACTGTAGGAGCTCAGGACCAGCGCGACCGGCCCTTGTGTGTGCTCCAGGTTCAGCACGATGGACATATCCTGTGCGCTGCTCTCATAGACACCGGCGTAATACAGGGTCACATCTGCAGGTAGCGCCTCGCCCAGGCGTGCGCGAATCTCACTGGCCTCGAGATAGGTCTGCTCGCTGCTGATGTCCACGTTGAACTCGGTGGTATGCCAGTTGTTGACGTACTCGACCTCCAGCTTGTGCACACCCGGCTCAAAGCGATACAGCACCGACTGATCGGAGCCGCCCTCATAGAGCACCCGACCATCAATCAGAACGCGTGACTTGGCCCAGCTCTGACTGACCGAAATCCGCTTTACGGTCGGCTCCTCAAACATGAGGTTGCCGACCCAGTAGCCACCGAAGTCGCCCGATTCGATGCCATGGAAGTCATCCCGAATATAGTTGATCGCGATGTTATCCACGGTCTCTGTAGCAATCACCTGCTGCGGTTGCCTGGTATTGATATAAAAAGCCTGAAACCGCCCGGTAGGGATGTCTCCAGAGGGATTCAGGCGCGCTCCCCAGGTAGTAGCCGCAGACACAAGATCGCCTGCGGACTTGATGATCCGGGCGGACTCTTGGCGGCCAGCGGCCGACATCGCGCCGCGCCGCCGCTCCTGTTGATAGGCCGCATCCGCCTTGCTGCAATCAAGCTGATAACCATACTGCGGCAATCGGCTCTGGTAGCTGCATTGCTCGAGATACGCGCCAAACTGGCCCTGATAGGCGTCTGCCCCTTCGCTCAGCCCTGTCGGGTAAAGTCCGCTGCGCTGGTGCACCGCTTCAAGGTGCTGAAGAACATCACGCGACACCAGCCCCCTGTTGCGCCGCTGATTTGCCTCCGGGCCGAACTCCAGGCGGTAGCTTTCTATTCGCGCTGCTCGCTCCGTCAAGGCATCGGTAGCCGCAGCGGTGTGCAGATACTGATCCTCGATCCGATCGAAGGCCTGAAGTGCAAGCGCAAGCTCACCCCGATCCCAGTCCTGAATAGCATGGTTGAGCAGCGTGCGGGCCTCCTCCTCCGAATTGGAGCAGGCGGACAACAGCGGCGGTAACAAGACTGCCAACAGCCATTTTTTCATAGTGCCATTCCTTAGCGTGTACCCACCGCCTGTGAGCTGATGAGCCTGATGATGCGCAACCGCGTGAGGCAGCGGCTGCCAGATTGCTGTTCACAACACCGACGCGGCCCCGCTGCCAGCAGCCTACGCCAGCGCAACGGCCATGTCATGCGCCGCGAGACGTCACTTCCAGCCTTGCAGCCACCTGGCGTCGTCCTTCAGCTCACGCCAGTCAATCTGAGCCTGACGCTTGGAAAGGACCGCCTCGATCTCGCAGCCAATTACCTGCCCTTCCTCATCGACCTCAACGTCGGTAATCATGAAATGCTTTTCCCGGTTGACCGGCGCAACCGCCGTCCACTTGCTGTGGAGAAGCTTCTTCGGATTTATCCTGTTCACGTTTCATACCTCATTGACTGACGCTGCGGATAGGGCAGGCCCGGAACCGGCTAAAGCGAGTTTAACGCGCAGCCTGCCAGCCCTTGGGTCAGGGAACCAGAAAAAAATCATGAACGGCGTTGTAGACATACATCTCGCTGAACCGACCGTCGTGTTGCTGGCGTACCGCAGCAAGCACTTTGACAATCTGCGTAATTTCACGCTCGAACACAAACGGCGAGTACAGGCCGACCAGCAGAATGCCCGCGCCGCTCGCCTCGTATATATCGGTGATGGAGGCCTTGGCGTACTTCTTCTCCACGACCGCGACCACCTCCTCGGCAAAGTTTTCATCCGGGTTGACGGTCATCCCGCGTCCGGCCGGGATGTACTCCACATCATCGGCGGCAAAGCTGGTCAGGCTCCGGGCAAAATCAGCACCGATAAAGGCATCGGTAATCTCGATCCAGCAGGGTGAGCCGTCAAGGACAACGATAGCGTCCGGCGGATCGGGATAGTCGAGAATCTCCAGACTGCGCCCGCTCCCTTCGAGATAACGCTTGAAGGAGCGCAGCACACTCTGCTCGTGGGCCTTTTTGATATCGCGTCTGTTCATTACCACCCTTCAGGATAAACAACGACGTCGGCAGCACGATGGCGCCAGCAGCATCGCTGACCGCAGCCCGGACGCGCCCTATCTTGCCTTACTCCGCCTTCCAGTTCACCGGATAGAGCATTTCCTCACGATACCCGCTGAGTACCCGACGCAAGCCGCTCAGTTCACTGTCGAGCGAGCTGTCACCGGTATCGACCAGAAAGGGGCGTCCGGCAAGGCTGCGCAGCTTGGTTTTGGTAGCGACCACCAGCAGGTTATCGAGCCCGACAGCGCGGATGATCCGCGGTGACAACTGCTGGTTGCCGCGCCCGAGAATATGGCCCTGACCACCGATGGCGGTGACCAGAATGCGCCAGTCGCCGCCCTGCTCGACCAACTCCCAGAGCTGCTGCTCGGTCGCATCACGCAGGATCACCTCACCGTCGCGCAATACATCGACGCCAAGCAGAGTACCTTCGAGCCCCATGGCCTCCAGCAGGCCCAGCATGGTTGAGCCGGGGCCGAGGATCCAGCCTGTGCCATCTTCCTGCGCTTCCTGCAGTCCGGCTGCGATATCGTCCAGTACCAGGGTTTCCACTTCCCGGCCGCCCTGCTTGACCTGCTGGACGAAACGCCCCTCCTCAGGCACCGATAGCTCACCATAATGCCGGGTACGCACCTGACCGTTGCGAAATGCCTGCTCGTCGATGTCGCGCACATCCGCTTCACGCAGCCGCACCAGCTCGCCCTGCACCAGCAGCGCGACCAGCTCACCGGCAGCGCGCGGATTGACCGCATACACGCCGGAATGAATCTTGACCCCGGCCGGAATACCCAGCACCAGCTGACGCCCGTCGAGCTGGTTGCATATGTTGCGTGCAGTACCGTCGCCGCCGGCAAACAGCAGCAGGTCCACACCCAGCTCGCTCATCTGCCGGGCAATGGTTTCAGTGTCTTTAGCGGATGTTTCCGGTGGGCAAGACAGCGCCCCGACCACCTCGCAGTCAAAGCCCATATCAGTCAACAAATCGGCGCCCATCACCCCAGGGGCAGCCAACAGCCGGATGCGATCACGCAGCGGCAGCAGCGACTCCAGCGCCTGCCTTACCCGGCTGTGCGCCTGCGGTTCAACGCCCATTGCCAACGCCTGCTCGGCTACGCCATCGGAGCCCTTGAGCGCCGCACGACCGCCCACCCCCGCCAGCGGGTTGATAATCAACCCCAGACGAAAACGGGTGTTGTGATGTTCTGCTATCGGGTTTTCCATGTCACAAATCCGTCATGGCAATGCCATATCCTGCGTTCAGCTGCCAATGCGGCTGAACCTGACTGATAACGGGAGACAACCATGAACGTGCCTGCCCTGAAACCGTGTCGTGAAACCGCCGAGATTCTGCTGCACCCGGCTCACTGCGTCGGTGGTTTTATCATCGATGAAGCCGGTCGCGAAGTCGCCATTACCGAACAGATGATCCAGCACGCCTGTGAGCAACTGGACCGTCAGTGGGTGGCAGCGCAACCGCGCTTCAAACACTGAATCCGGCGGCCGCCAGCAGCGCGGCCTGCCCTTCCCCATCCGCCTGCAGAATCCTTACCTGCGGGCATTCGCGGCGCAGCGGATACTCCTTGCGCAGCGCATCAAAAGCAGCCCCGGTACTCTGACCCGCCAGTGGCATCATCACCGCCCGGAACCGGGCGTCATCATCGCGCACGTCGTACACCTGGCGCAGCGCCTTTTCCAGCAGCCACTGGGCCGGCGTCTCGGCACTGAACTGCAGCTGCGCACAACCGGCCTCCGGCGCCAGAGCCTGTAACGTCAGTCTCGGCTGCTCGCCCCGGTGCCGACACAGAGCCTGATAGATCAGCTCGGTGCCACGCAGTTTGCCATCCAGACTGTAGCCGGCAATATGCGGCGTTCCCAACGCACACAGCTTGAGCAACGCGGTATCGACCTGCGGCTCCAGCTCCCAGACATCCAGCGCCACCTGCACATCGGGGCGTTCAGCCAGCAGCACAGACAACGCATGATTGTCGATCACCGGGCCGCGGCTGCTGTTGATCAGCCAGGTCCCGTGCTGCAGGGCCATCAAACGGGGCGCATCGATCAGATGCCAGGTTGCATCCGGGCCGTTGCGGGTCAGCGGCACATGGCAGCTGACCACGTCTACCTGCGCCAGCAACGCATCCAGATCGACAAACCCCGCCTCACCACGGGCGGCCCGCGGCGGATCGCACAGTACGCACTCCACGCCCAGCGCGCCAAGCGTTGCCGCCAGACGACTACCCACTTCGCCAACACCAACGATACCCACCCGGCGCTCACGCCACGGCAGGCCAGTTCGTTCCGACAGGGTCAGCAGACAGCTGAGCACATACTCGACCACACCGCGCGCGTTGCAACCGGGCGCACTGGCAACCTGAATACCGGCCGCAGCCAGCCCCGGCAAATCCAGATGATCGGTGCCAATGGTGCAGGTACCGACAAATTGTACCGGCGTGCCCTCGAGCATGGCGGGGTCAACCCGCGTCACCGAACGCACCAGCAGCGCATCGGCGTCCAGCAGATGCTCACGGCGGATACTGCGCCCGGGCAGCGTCGTCAGCCGGCCTTGATCGGCAAAGAAGGCCTGCAGCAGGGGAATATTTTCGTCGGCAACGATATGCATGAGCGGGGCACCTGACAGAGGGGACGCGGGCATTGTCGAGCGTTGGTGGCTGCGCTGTCCACCTGGCTGCGCATTTTGTCGCCTTGTTGCAACAACTGCTTGCACCGAGACAACGCCGCTGCTTAACTGAAACTCACAGTCCGAATGTGACTTTTCGGTCTGATAATGATTCCAAGCGTTTTTTTGAGGCACTGCCTCACCTTGCAGGACCTGCCTGAGTAACGGGAGCACCGACGCACAGCCCACTGCGCCGCACCTGGAACTGTCCTCACCACCCTGTCGCCATAACCACAATCACAGCGGTCGCGCATCGCGCCTGCCTGGCGATTTTGCTTGTTTACGGCCATTTGCCTGCAACTGCCCTGTATGACCCGCCAGCGCGGCCGGGTCCAGCCAATTCCGGAGACAGGGAATATGAAAGCAGAACACAACGTTGTAGAAACACTGGGGCTATTTCGCATCCACACCCACTATTACGCGAGCCCGGCACCGCGCGGTACGGTCATTCTGGTCAACGGTTCTCTGGCCACCACGGCCTCGTTCGCGCAGACGGTGCGCTACCTGCAGCCGCACTTCAATGTGGTGTTATTTGATGAGCCGTACGCGGGTCAGTCAAAGCCGCTCAACAGCAACCGGCGGCCGATTACCAAGGAGCAGGAAGCCGGAATCCTGCTGGAGCTGATAGAGCATTATCAGGCCGACCACCTGATGTCGTTTTCGTGGGGCGGCGCCTCAGCCCTTCTGGCCCTGGCCCAGCGCCCGGCGCGGATAAAGAAGGCCATCGTGCTGGCATTTTCACCGATGATCAATTCGGCCATGCGTGACTATCTCGAACGCGGCATCGACCTGCTGCTCAATGCCGAGCGCCGCCAACTGGGCGAGCTGCTCAACTCGACCATTGGCGAGTACCTGCCCTCGCTGGTCAAACGCTTCAACTTTCGTCACATCATCAGCCTGGAAGAGCACGAATACCATCAGATGGCGTTCCACGTCAGTCAGGTACTGACCCAGGATACCCGATGCTATCTGCGCGGCAGCGCCGATATTGACGTGCCGATCCTGTTTATCAACGGCGACCGGGACCGCTATACCAGCGTCGAGGACGCCCGCGACTTCAACCGCTACGTGCGTCGCAGCAGCTTTGCCACGATACAGGGCGCCGGGCATTTTCTGGATATGGAAAGCCGCGAAGCCTGGATTCAGACCCGCGATGCGGTGCTGCAATACCTCGCACCGGATGCCCTTGTCGCCACCGAGCCAGTTGAGCTACACAGGCCGCGCGGTGCGCAGGTCATACCGATGACGGTCTAGGCTGCAGCCACTTCGGAGAATAGCCCAGGGTCGAGCAGGCGTCCCGGCTGGTAGGCGTCGAGTAACGCCTGAGCAAACCGGGTCGGACGCTCGCCCATGCCCTGTTGCAGGTACACCTTCGCCTGCGCATGCACCTTGGCGCGGAAGGGCCCCGGGTCGGTCTGCTCGCCGTTAAGGTTGTCGGTGCTCACGTCAAAGCGATGCCCGGCAGCCAGACAAAAAATCATTTCCAGCGCCTGCGGTTTGACCTCCACGCTCTCGAAGGTGCGCTGCTGCTCAGCGGTGCGGCCATCCGGCGCGTACCAGTAACCAAAGTCCGGCAACAGTCGACGCTCCGGCCCGGCAACACACCAGTGCGCAACCTCATGCAATGCGCTGCGAAAGTAATCTCGGGTAAACAGGATACGGTGGTGCGGATGCGACGCATCGGCCGGCAGGTACTCGGGCTCCGGATAGCCGCCCAGCAGACAGGTATTGAGGTCGGCGAGAAAACACTCGTCGAACAAACGAATCAGGTCCTGACAGTCGTGATGCATGCTGAAAACCAAGGGTACTGAGTGACTGGGTGCCAGGGCTCGAACCGGCCCTGGGCGCAAGGCCGGAAAGCACCGTGACGGTGCAGCTGGACAATACGCCGTAAATTGCTAGCATGGACGGTTTTTACGTCAGGTCCGGCCAGAATGACCAGTACTCCCCCCCTGCCCGCTCGGGCGCGCATTGTAACAGAACTGCGCGCCCTGATTGCGCTGGTGCTCCCGATCATCGCGGCGCAGCTGGCACATACCCTGCTGGGCTTTGTCGACACCGCCATGGCCGGGCGCGTCAGTGCCGAAGCGCTGGCAGCGGTGGCGCTGGGTAACTCATTCTGGATTCCGACCCTGCTGTTTCTCACCGGGGTGATGATGATTGTCACCTCCAAGGTTGCTGCCGCCAATGGTGCCGGTCGTATCAGTGAAACCGGTGCGCTGGTGCGCCAGGGCGCCTGGCTGGGGCTGATGATCGGCTGTGGCTGCATGCTGTTTCTCAACCTGATGCGACCAGTGCTGGGCTGGATGGAGGTCGATCCGCAGCTGGTCCCGGTGACCCTCGACTACCTGCTGGCCATCTCCCTCGGCTTCCCGGCGGTCGGCGTCATGCTGGCTCTGCGCGGGCTGAGCGACGGTCTCTCACGCACCAAACCGGCCATGCTGATTGGCTTCATCGGACTGCTGATCAACGTCCCCGCCAACTATGTGCTGGTCTACGGCAAATTCGGCTTTCCGGCCATGGGCGCGGTCGGCTGCGGCGTCGCCACGGCGATCGTCATGTGGGCGATGCTGGGCTGCCTGCTGGTGCACCTCAGGCGCGCATCGTTCTATCAACCCTGCGGCCTGTTCGAGCGGTTCGACTGGCCCAAGGCGCGCACCCAGGGCGAGCTGATAGGCTTGGGCTTCCCGATCGGCATCGCCTTGTTTGCCGAAACCAGCATGTTCGCAGTAATTGCCCTGCTGATTGGCAGCCTAGGTGCCATTGTAGTTGCCGCTCACCAGGTCACCCTGAACTTCACCTCGCTGGCATTCATGGTGCCTTTCAGTCTGGGGCTGGCCATTACCGTACGCGTGGGCCACAACCTGGGGCGCGGTGGCGCCCGTGCCGCCATGCTGGCAACCAAGGTGGGTCTGGTGCTGGCACTGCTGTTTGCCGCCATCGCGGCCATCATCATGTTCACCCTGGCCAGGCAGATTCCGCTGATCTACACCCAGGATCCGCAGGTACTGGCGCTGGCTTCCAGCCTGTTTGTGCTCGCTGCGCTATACCAGTTCTCGGATGCGGTGCAGGTGGCCTGCGCCGGCGCGTTGCGAGGTTTTCAGGACACCCGTCTGCCAATGCTGCTGACCATGATCGCCTACTGGCTGATTGGCCTGCCGACCGGTTACGTGCTGGGCCTGACCGACTGGCTGGGTCCGGCCAGAGGCCCGGCCGGCTTCTGGATCGGGCTGATTGTCGGCCTTAGCAGCGCCGCCCTGTTCCTCGGCCTGCGCCTGCGGGCGGTCAGCCGCAAACCCGTTTACCAGCACGGGCTTCAACACTAGGGCATACTGGCGTCATGCGCTCATCGCCCGTATTGCTTGTTCTGCTGTCCATCGCCGCGCTCTGTGTCGGCTGCCAGCCTGTGCCCGATGCCGAGCAGCAAATGGACAATTATCTGAGCCGCGTCGCACGCGTGCTCAAGCAGGAGTTCATCCCGTTTGATGCCAACCAGCTCAGTCAGTACCGGCTCGCAGAGCGCCGTGACCGGCTCTACGACATCCCCGCCGAACGCATCAGCCTGCTCGATCTGCTGATCGATGTGCATCAATGCAAACCACTGCAGCAGCGCATTGCCGAACGCAACAGTGTGCTGGGCAAGGTCATGCCCTGGAGCAGCCGTCTGGGCTACGAGGGTGAGCTGCTGCGCGCGCTGGACAGTTGCCGGCAAAGCCTTGCAGACGACCCGCCGCAGCAGGAGCTGCTGACCGAGCTGAGCGACATCGCCGAGCGCAAGCGCAGCCAGTTGCCAGCGGTATTCTGGAACGCGATCAACGCCAGCAGCGAGGCAGAGCATTATCTGCGCTTTGCCACCGAGCCGCTGCCGGTGACCAGCGCCCCCCTGACCGACGAGGCGCTACCGGCACTGCAGCAACTGACGGCGATTGGCAGTGCCCTGCCCGAACACCTCCCCCCGCCAGTTGGCGAGCTGGATCCGCTGTTCCAGGCACTGCAACGCAGTCAGCGCAGCAGCCAGCTGATTACCGCGCTGGCGCAAACCCGACACGGTCTCCAGCAGGCCACCGCGATGCTGCGAGCACAACCAGCAACCTATTTGTGCCCGATGAGCCAGCCATCAGAGCGGTCGAAGATTCTGCTCAACGTCTTTGTCTTGTTCTACGCCGGCGAGATCCAACCCTATCTGGCGCAACTGCAACGGCTCGGCGAGCCCTGGGCCGCGCAGATCAAGCAATTACGTGCTGTTGCGCACATTCCACCCGCCACAGCGCAGGCGCTGGATCGTCTGGCGGGTAATCCAGAGGCGTTGTGGGATAGCTACCGGCAGGCCGTCGATGAACACACTCGCGCCTGGCAGGACGTGCTTGGCGCCTGCCAGTCCGCACCCGGGCAAGCCGGCTGGCAGACGCCCTGAGGCGCGGCTCAGCCAGCCTTGCGAATCAGGTAATGGAAGATGCCACCAGTCTCGTGCTGCTCAACCAGCTCGTGACCGAGAAAACTGCAAAAACGCGGGATATCGCGCTGGGTGGACGGGTCGGTCGCAAGCACCTGAAGCAGCTCACCGGCGGCCATATCGCGCACCGCGTTGTGCAGCATCATGACCGGCTCGGGGCACATCAGGCCCTGGGTATCGAGAGTAGCGGTGGCATCAGACATGGGCAGGTCCCGCAGCAGAAAACGCCGATTATCCCGAAATGCCACAGCGCTTGCCAGACGCAGTCTGTCGGCCGAAACTGGGAGGGAAAGTCGTCAAGACGCAACACCCCGAAACGGGTAAGGAAAAAGCATGATCAAGGTGTTGATTGAAAGGGATATCGCAGAAGGTCTGGAAGTACCCTACGAAGAAGTCGCGCGGCGCGTGCTGTCGGCGGCCATCCAGTCGCCTGGGTTCATCTCGGGTGAGTCGTTCCGTGATCTGGAGCATCCCAACCGGCGTGTGATCATGGTGACCTGGCAAAACATCCGCTCCTGGGAGCGCTGGGAAGAGTCGGAAGCCCGCCGCGACGCCATCAGCAAGTTTGCTCCCATACTGCTGGAAGAAGAGCGCATCACCCTGCTTGAGCCGCTGTAACACGCTCAGCACAGCGATCTACCACGCCAGAGAGCATCCGGGCGACTCTGGCGTGACGCCTGAATCAACGCATTTTTGTCAGCAAATGCGCACTGCCTCCAATTTTTCCGCGCTTCCCGCAGCCATCGTCTGTCGATCCCCCTAAGCTTTAGATTCCGGCCTGAGACCTTCCGCTCGGGCGCCGCATGGATCGCACTGCAAGGAACACGGATGTTCTCCCTAACTGCCACAGTACAGTCTGCTCTGTACCTGGATGGCATCAACCAGGCGCACAATACGCAAACAGCCGGTATCGCGACATGATGCATCGATACCTGCTGGTCGACGGTGCCCGTTATCACAATGCCCTGGCGCGCCTGTATGTGCGCGATGAGGTATTGGAGGTCGAGCCGCTTTACTTCGGCTCCCCCTGGCACAGCGCAGCCGATCTGGGCCCGCTGCTGGTAAGCACCGATTCGGCTTCTGCACTTTTTTATGAAATCGAAACCAGCGCAGAGCTGCGCGCAAGCGCTGCGGTGCTTGAAAGCCGGGCGCTTGCAGATGTCGTCGCCAGTCATCTTCGACGTTTCAATCAGGTCACTGACGTTTCCGGCGCAAAAATCCTGCTGCGTTATGCCGACCCACAGGTTGCCTGGTTCTGGCTGCACAGCTACGACGCCGACGCTCTCCCTGCTGTCATGGGTCCAGTCACCCGCTGGCGTATCGCCGCGCCACCCAACGTACTGCTGCCGCAACAGCCGCAACACTGGCACGATTTCTCCTCCGCGCCCCCGGCAGCGCAAAGCGGCCTGCCCGCTTGCCTGCTCGGCTACCCGCAGCTGTCAGCGCTGCAGCAAGCCTATCAACAGCAACTGAAAGAACGTCTTTACCGCTGGCTGCAGGAAAACCACCAAACCGCGCTATCAGCATTACCCGAACAGACACGGGACAACTGGTTCAACGCCCGACTCTCGGATGCCGACGCCTTTGGCCTGAGCACCGAGCGCAGCATCGCCATCTGGTGCGAACTGGCCCTGCGTGACGGCAGCGACTTTGCTGGCAATCCACAGGGGCCGTATCGACGATGGCTAGCCCGGGCGCCGAGGGAGCTGCCGGCGACACCCGACCAACGACTGCAGCATTACTGCCGCGACCGCGCAACCGCGCCAATCAGGGATGATGAAACCCATGACCGTCTTGCATAGGGAACTCGCATTACTGGAAAGCCTCTGGGCCACCTTCGAAGACAAGCCCGCCAGCGCCACCGCCCAATGCCCGCTGCAGCAGCGAGAGGTTGCCATCTTCCCGGTGCGTTACGCGATTGACGAGGCCGCGGACAGTCCGGACCAGCCTGGCCCCAACCCAATTCCGCCACACTGGCAGGGCCATCAATCACTGCCCGAGCTGAACCGGCGTAGCTATACCCTGCGGCAACTGCGCGACGGTTGGCTGTATGTGATCGACCGCACCGCCAATACCCTGGACGAATACCAGATAACCGGCTCTCGCTTCAGCAAGGTCGCCAGCAGCACCGCCGCTGCGGGCCAGCCACTTTCCTGCTCAAATGGCGTGAGTCATCTGCTCTACCCACGCCAACACCAGCTGTATATCGCCTACTCAGCCGAGCGGTGGACCGCCTGGACACACGAGCGCATGCAGGCCCCCGCCAATCAGGCAAACTGGATGCGTGGACTCGATCTGGCCACCTATGCCAAAACGCTCTCGGCACCCCACTGCGCCCCGCTGAGGCACTTGGGCGAGACAGTCGCCGATATCAACACCGGCACAGCCGTGCCCGGCCAGCGCTTCGACAGCACCACGCTGCCCACACAGGCCACAGGTGAAGACGCCACATACAAACCGGCCCTGGGCAGCAACACCGTGCTTGCCAGCGTACCCGACCAGGACTCCGCCCTGTTCATCGCGCTGGACGATCATCTTGGCATCCTTGATGACCTCGGCATGCAGAGCGCCGGACCGGCGCTCGAACTCAGCCAGTTCGAAGAGCAACACCTGCACAAGCTGACCATAGCTCAACATATCGAACTGCTGGCCGGTGTTGATTTCTCTCTACTGGAGTCAGAGATGGGGCTGTCACCAGAAGCCTTTCACGCATTCAAACAGAAGGCGCAGGACTATCTCACTGCCAAGGCGCGCTACCTGAAGGAATTGAACAGACCAACGGACGGAATCAGCGCATTCGCCGCGGGCCAGACGTTAGAACAGCACCAGCAGCAACTGATTAGCGGATACGGTCAGGACGCACCGGCCAAACTGGACGGTCTGGTTGAACAATGGGGCACACGGGAAACCCTGCGCGATCAGGTGCGCTTTGAGGAATCACAAACCTTCACGCTGGAAAAAGCGCAAGAGCTAGAGGGTATACAGGCCAGACTGACGCCCTGCCTGCAAGACCTGATCACCTGGCTGAAGCGGATTGGTCCCGATCCGCTGGGCCTGTTCCTCGATCAGACGGACGAAGAGCAGTGCCTGAGCCTGATCAACCACGCCGACGCCTGGCTCTCCTTCCTCGCCCATGATCAACAGGCGCAGCAATGGGTAATTGAGGACTACGCCACCCCCAAAACGCTGATTGGTCTGGCCAACTACAACTTCGACGCAGAGCTCGCCTCAGGTATCGAGCAACTGGCCAGGGAGTTCGTCGAAGAGAACGGCATATCTCTGACGACCAGTGCCTCCGTCGCCAAGCGCACACAGGAAATCAGCGACGTCCTCAGCAACGAAACCATCCGCAACAGCGCGATCTTTCAGCGCCTGGGCAGGCCAGCGCAGAAAGCCTACGAAACCTTAGTGCGCGTGGCCGCCGCCAACTACGAGAAGACCTGGCAAGCATTCGAATTCAAGCTGCTTCCCGCCATCAGCAGCCGCCATGCGCCGCGCTGGAAAACCATCGCCCACGCAACCATCTCGGTATCCATACATAGCCAGATCAATGAAACCCGCCCGTTTTTGCTGATTGACAGCGAATATCAGCAGAAGCAAGCCGCCTGGATGCGCAAGGTCACGCAACTAACCCGCCGACTAGACGCCCAGACCCGCGTGGTAACAACCGGCAGAACCCACGACCGCATGGCAGCGACAAGAGACGTCCACCAACTCAAACGCCAGCTCGACGCCCTCATGCTGGAGATGCCAAACAAGGTTCTGATCAACGGCGAACTCAATACCCAGACCCTGCGTACTCATACCGAGCACCGCACCTACTCCATACAGACCCTGGTCCGTGCGGAGCTGGCGCAACAGCTGGAACTGAAAGCACGAGACTATGGCGCCTACCTCAAGCGGGTAAACGAATGGACAAAACGCAACGCCGCCCAAGGTCTCGCCGGCCTGGTCACCGTACTCAACATCTGGAACTTCCACGAGGCCATGACCGCAGCCGGCACCAGCGGCGAATGGAACCGGCAAGACCAGTTGGCGGTCAGCACGGCAGCCAGCAGCATGCTGGCGAGCTTGGCCACAATGACGTTGATACCGGCGTGGTCGAGGATTAGCGGCCTAACGGGCTCGGTTAAAACTAACGGGGCTAAAGCGCAACTACTGCGACTTACCAGTGCTGCGGCCCATAAGTGGAAAATCGGCTTAGAGTACAGGGCACTGTTCAAGAGTTTTGCAATGCGAGCAATTGCTGTGTCTGCGCTTTCAGTAATCGCAGCGGCATCAGAGATTCTGGCATTACAAGGGCAAATCGAAGGCACAGAATCGTACAATAGACGACTGGCCTTGCGCTTAAAGCAAATAGCGGCCATTGCTATGGGCGGAGTTGCAATCTTCCAACTGAGCGCATCAATAGGTGCTTGGACGGGAACATTCTCGACAGGAGCAATATTTGCACCCTGGGCGGTAATTGCCCTCCTGTTAACTGGAACTCTTTACCTCGCGGCGTCGCTATTGGCAGATGCTATGAAACTAGAGGGTTTCAGGTTGTGGCTTTACCGTAGTAGTTGGAGCAAAAGCTACTCTAACTATTGGCCTGACAATGAGGATGGCCGAAAAAGCGAAATGCTTGCGCTACATGAGATACTACTGCGCCCCACCATTATTGCCAAAACACTGGAAGACGGTGTTTGGCTAAAGCTGATTTTCCCTCCTAGCATCGCCGGACACACGGCAAGCATCCACCCAATGATGGTTACAGAAGGAAACTGGTTTCGCTCCGACAGAGAAACCAGCTACCGCGCGGGCATGTACTCGGGCTACATGTCAGAGGGCCGCTGGATCGAACTTAATGAGCTTGGAGAATGGGCTTCCCTTGGAGCCCGCAATCAGCCAAACACGGTTTGGCCTGTCTACCAGGCGACTGACTGGCGTATCTGGCTCGTCCACATACCCCGTTCCCGTGGCATGGACCGACTCGATATCAGCATCAACTATCCACCTGCTGTACTGCAACGCCCCGACAATCTCGGCTATCGATTCAGCATCAACCTGGCCGGAATACAGGAAGGAGCGTTGCATGAGAATCCTTACGTAAAAAATTGGCAAGTCGAACCGGCTAGCATCTCCACATCCAAATCTGAGTCGGTGAGAGCATGTTCAAATTCCGGTCTCAATCTGGGAGTCATTTAATGAGAAGGACCTCATGGCGCAAAACAGTAGAGCTCTCAGAGAAAATGGGATGGAAACATACCGAGGAAAATACGTTATTAACATGGACGGTCAAAGCAATCGACAAGAGAATAATCCCTGAAGGCAGCATCATTGTCATAAGCACGTTAATAACGGTTGGGTTCGGCCTATGGGTAGGCATGGGTCACTCGGCCTTCCTGGCTGCAATACCCATGACCTTTATCTTCTACAAACAAGCAATGCAAAAAACCGTCTTTGTCTACCGTGCAACCGACAAACATCTTGAGGTGTGCCGCTGGCAAGACATTCCTGACATGGTGTTTATCTTTATACGCGTCATCCCTTTCGTGATGATCGGGATTGTCCTGATGCTATTGATCAGCAACCCGGCGCTATCCATTGCCGCATTGGCCGGCCCGGCTTTGGTGGGGATAGGCCTGGCCTCGGTGGGTGGCGACTCGAGCTACCAAACCTACTGGCAGGACTTTCAGCAGGATGACTATCTGTGGAGCGAGGTGCTGGAGGCGATGCTGGACGCCGAGCAAGGCCTCATCGTGCTGACACTACCCTACGAACTACCCGCCGAGTACGCAGCCCAGATAGATAATCCGGAGCAGTTCACCAGCCAGGATGTCCGACTGTACTTCCGCAAAGACCAGCAGGCCGAAGTGATTGCCATGGTCAGGGACCGGATACCGCACATCGTGCTTACGCCGGGCAGACAGATATACGAATTTTGATGAGCGCAACCATTAACAGACTCACCAGCAAGGCAGAACCCGTCAATCACCCGGAATGCTGGCAGGCAGTGAATAATATTGCCCCTTGAAATACAGCAGCGGCTCGACAGAAATAGCCTCTTCCAGGCTTAACGCCTTTACCTTGCCAATCACGATCAGATGATCACCCGCGATGTGTTCAGCATGGACTTCGCAATCCAGCCAGTGCAGGCTGCCATCGATGACAGGATTTCCCAAAGGTGAGTTCCGCCACTCAACGCCGAGCCACTTATTCGCGCCTTGCCGAGCAAACCGGTTGGATATGCTGACCTGATCGACGGACAGGATATTGACCGCGAACCGACCCGCGCGGCGAATCTTGGGGTAGCTGTACGAGTCGGACTTGACGCTGAAAGAGACCAGCGGCGGGCTCATCGATACGCTGTAGAACGACTGACAGGTAAAGCCAATCGGCTCGCCATCGACGTTTGAGGTGATGACGGTGATACCGGAAGCATAGTGTCCAAGAGCTGCGCGAAAGCGCAGGGGGTCTATGGTGGAGCTGGGAACAGACATGGCAGATCCTGAAATCAAAAATCCAGATAGAGCGTGACTGGAGAGGCTGACAGCAATATGTCAGGCGGCGAACCTGAGCCGGGGTCTTTCCAACCCCAGCCCATTACCGGCAGCGTGATTGATCTACACGTTCAATCATCACCGCACGCACGCCACTACATCCTCCAATTGCTAGGCAAGGAGCTCCTGGCGAACAATTTCCGCGCCGGCGCTCAAGGCGCTCAGCTTCCCTCTGGCCAGCTCTCGAGACAAAGGCGCCATGCCGCAGTTGGTGCACGGATAAAGCTTGTCTGCATCAACAAACTGCAGCGCCTTGCGCAGGGTGCTGGCAACCTCCTCCGGTGTTTCTACCGTATTGCTTGCCACATCAATGGCACCCAACATCACCTTCTTTCCGCGGATCAGCTCAATCAGGTCCATCGGAACATGCGAGTTTTGGCACTCCAGCGAAATCATATCAATCCTGGATTTTTGCAGTTTGGGGAACGCTTCTTCGTATTGGCGCCACTCCGAGCCCAGCGTTTTTTTCCAGTCGGTATTAGCCTTGATGCCGTAGCCATAGCAAATGTGAACCGCCGTTTCACATTTCAGACCCTCTATGGCTCGCTCCAATGTGGCAACCCCCCAGTCATTCAGTTCATCAAAGAACACGTTAAAAGCAGGCTCATCAAACTGAATAATGTCGACACCTGCGGCCTCGAGTTCTTTGGCTTCCTGATTGAGAATCTTGGCGAATTCCCAAGCCAGCTTTTCGCGGCTTTTATAGTGCGCATCGTAAAGCGTATCAATCATGGTCATGGGCCCTGGCAGTGCCCATTTGACAGGTTGATCCGTCAGTTGCCGTAAATAGATTGCGTCCTCAACAAACACAGGCTTCCGGCGAGCAACCGAGCCAGTGACAGTCGGCACACTGGCATCGTACCGATCACGAATCCGGACAGTTTCCCGCTTCGCGAAATCGACTCCATCGAGATGCTCAATAAAGGTGGTTACGAAGTGCTGACGAGTTTGTTCACCATCACTCACAATATCGATGCCGGCGCATTGCTGCTCATGCAGTGACAGACGCAATGCATCGCGCTTGCCATCGCGCAGCGCTTCACCCTCAAGCTTCCAGGGTGACCACAGCTTCTCCGGTTCCGCAAGCCAGGATGGTTTGGGCAGGCTGCCCGCAGTTGACGTAGGTAATAGTTTATTCATGGTAAATCGTGCCGTGAATCCTGGTTATTTAAAGAGAGCAACTGGCAGACCACTGCTCAAGCAGATCCCGATAAGGCTTGATAAAACGCTCTTCAGCAAACTTCCCCTGCGCAACAGCAAGCTCGCTGCGTTCCTTTCGGTCATAGACAATGCGGGTCAGTGAGTGATCCGGATTTTGCAAGTTGGGTTGATAGCACTTCCCGGCAGCAGCGTTCGCGTTATATATCTCGGGCCGATAGATCTTCTGGAAGGTTTCCATGGTGCTGATGGTGCTGATCAGCTCCAGATCGGTGTAATCGTTAAGCAGGTCTCCGAAGAAGTAGAACGCCAGCGGTGCAACGCTGTTTGGCGGCATGAAATAGCGGACAGCCAGCCCCATCTTCTTAAAATACTGCTCAGTTAACGAAGACTCATTTGGTTCATATTCAAAGCCCAGAACAGGGTGCTGGTTTCCCGTCCGATGGTAGATCTTGTTATCCGAAACACTAAGGCAGATCACGGGCAACTTCTTGAAGTGCTGTTTATACGCACCTGAATCGACAAAATACTTGAATAACTTGCCGTGCAGATCGCCAAAATTGGCGGGCACGCTGAAGCCGGGCTGCCCCTTGTTGTGGTCCGGCAACACTACGCTAAAGTCGTAATCGCGCAGGTACGATGAAAAGTTGTTGCCAACGATCCCTTCAATGTATCTGTCAGTCTTTTTATCAAGGATATTGGTTTTCAATATCTCGATTGCAGGAAAGCTGTCAGCAGCCCCTGTTGCCTCGAGCGTCATTTCAACAGAAATAATTTCCAGCTCGATTGCGTACCGTTCGCCCTTGGGATTATCCCAATGTGCCAGCGCGTTGAAGCGGTTATTAATCATCCTCAAGGCGTTGCTCAGATTCTCCTGGCGATTTTCACCACGCGCCAGGTTGGCGAAATTGGTAGTTATCCGCGTGCTGTCGGAGGGGTGGTAATGCTCATCAAAGGGAATGCTTTTGATGGCAAACTCAAACTCGGTATTCATGGCAGTCGGTATCCTGACGTCTGGAAACCCCTGAGTGCAGCAACAGCCCGTCAGGGGTTCTAAATTTCCTTTTCCGGTGCGTACACCAGGGAACAGATGGCAGTTTAAGTCAGGCCGAAATTGAACAAAACTGAACGTATTTCACCGCTGCATTAGCTGAGCTCATGATGGCAAAAATACCCTGACAGGATCCCCGCCAGAGCCGGGGGGTCTGCCTGGCGCCGCGATGTCTGAGCGGATATGCGCCCCGCACCGGAAGCAAGCAATCGCGCAGGGTGAACGAATCAGGGGCAACACTGCCAGCAGGGCAATGCGATAGCGATGCCGTCGGTAGATCGACGGCAAGGCTCTGAAGCGTCGCAAACCGGCTGCAGCCTCAATCTATGACGGCAGGCAGGGCTTCTCGCAGGCGGCGCGACTGAGGAAATCAGGCCTAACGCAACACTCGAATATGGCAGGTAACTTCTTCACGGTCGGTATAGAGCTGCTTGCAGGCAACTTCTGCCCTGATGCCGGCCGCCTCGAGCGCGTCCTGAATATGCGCCAGGCACTGGACCACCTCCGGATAGCGCTGCTTCATTGGCAGTTTGAAGTTGATGATCAGTTCGCGGCAAAGTTTCTGGGTAATCCATTTGGCGGCCAGGGCGCTGCTGCGGGCGGGCTTGTCGACGATGTCGCAGACCATCCAGTCAACAGTGCGTTTGGGCTTGTACATGTAGCCGTCGGCCTGCACGTGCTCGACCTGTCCGCTGTCCATCAGGCGACGATCCATGGGGCCGTTGTCGACGGCAATCACCTTCATCAGCCGGTTGACCAGCTGCCAGGTCCAGCCGCCGGGGGCGGCGCCAAGGTCGACCGCTGTCATGCCTGCCTTCAGGCGCACGTCCCAGTCATCACGCGGGATAAAGTGGTGCCACGCCTCTTCCAGTTTCAGCGTCGAGCGGCTCGGCGCTTCTTTCGGTACGCGCAAACGGGGAATGCCCATCGGCCAGGGCGCGCCATTGTCAGCCCAGGACCAGCCAACAAACACCTTCTGGCCACTCTCGAAGCACAGGTGCAGGCGCGGCAGCTCAGTCTTGTTCGGGCGCACAAACCGGGTTTTGGTCAGCGCGCGTTCGAGCGGCCCCTTGAGCTTTTTGGTAAGCGCCGCGAGCGCCTTGCCATCATTGGTATCGGCGGTTTCCAGCCAGATCAGCGAGGCAATCGGGCCCTGGGCACAGGCGGTAATAATGGGGCTGACGCGATCTTCCGGATCGAGATCGACCCAGTTGCCCAGCGCCCACTGACGAACGAAGATCAGTTGCTGGAAATCAATGGCCCGCATCAGCTGCTCGGCATCGCCCGTCTCCGGACAGACAAAACGCACCAGCGCGCTGCCGTCACGGGTCACGGGGTAGCCGGCAATGCCCTGCTCGTTAGCCAGTTCCTGCATTTCCGCAGCGGCTTCGCCCTCGAAGCCTGGACGGCAATGTAGTAACAGTTCCTGCATGATTCGCTCCCGAAAGGTAATGGGGCGCTACTCTACAGGCAGACCGGCACAGGTTGAAGCGTCAGGCAGCAATAGACGACGGGTTGCCGATTTCCACTGCCCAATACGCAAGCTCACCTTCATCGCTGGCCGCCAGCCAAAGCCGATCACCCAGGCGCTGATGCACACTCCGTAGCTGCGCCGCTAGCGCTGCCGACTGTTCGGGTTGAGGCAGCACCAGTGACAGCGCCTTATAGGCAGGAAGCCGATCCAGCGCAGCAACCAGTTCACGCTCCGCATCGTGCAACTCGATCTGCAGCGCATCAACCGGGAGGCTGCAGGCCAACCCCAGATTGTCGACCAGCGGGCCTCCACTCACTGCCAGCAGCCGTCTCAGTGCCGTACGCTGCAACCGGTTGTAGCTGCGCTCGCAGGCCGCACCCCATACCGGGGAAAGCGGCTGCGTCAGTTGCGGCTCATTCAGCTCGACCCACTCCACCCCGTGTTTGCCGAGGGCAAGCAGCAGATCGTCATAGGCGTCCAGCAAGCCATCCAGTTGCTCAAGCCCCGCCTCGCTCCCATCACTGAGTGACCACAGCAACGACAACGGCCCCGGAATGATCGACTTGACGTTGAATCCGCAGGCTCGCGCACTGGCAACCCGCTCCAGTAGCGAGTCAAACGGCGGCATACCCGCTGCTGCGATGCTGACCCATGCCATACCTGCGTCAGCCTGCTGGTGCCAGCGCGCTGACTCCTGCGCAAGTGATACCGCGGGGCCGGTTTGGTGCAGCAGCATGGGAGTTCTCCTGATCGCTCAACAAAGTGGCGATACTCCCCCGCGGCGAGCACTGAATCAAACTCACCTTGCTCATGCTATAGTTCGATTTTTCTCATATAGACCCGCTGCCATGCTTGAACTCCGCCACCTGCGCACCCTGACCACCCTGCGCGAGGCAGAAAGCCTTGTTGAAGCCGCCGAGCGTCTGCATCTGACCCAGTCAGCCCTGTCGCATCAGATCAAGGATCTGGAAGAACGGCTCGGCATGAGCCTGTTTGTGCGCAAGAGCAAGCCGGTGCGCTTTACCAGCGCAGGTCTGCGGCTGCTGCGTCTGGCCGACACCCTGCTGCCCCAGGTGCGCCAGGCCGAGCGCGATATTCAGCGGCTTGCGGGCGGCCAGGCCGGGCGCCTGCATATGGCCATCGAGTGTCACAGCTGCTTCCAATGGCTGATGCCGACTATCGATCAGTTCCGCAACGCCTGGCCCGAGGTCGAGGTCGACTTTGCCTCGGGGTTCTTCTTCGCTCCGCTGCCGGCGTTGTCCCGTGGCGACCTGGATCTGGTTGTCACCTCAGACCCGCTCGATATCCCCGGCATCAGCTATGTCCCCCTGTTTACCTACGAGGCCCTGCTGGCGGTCAGCAACCAGCATCCGCTGAGTACCCGTCACCACATCAGACCCGATGATCTGGCTGGTGAGACGTTAATCACCTACCCGGTTGAGCGCGAGCGCCTCGACGTTTTCAAGCAGTTTCTTGAACCCGCCGGAGTCGAGCCGGCAGGTGTGCGTACTGCCGAGATGACGGTCATGATGATGCAGCTGGTGGCCTCCGGCCGCGGTGTGTGCTGCCTGCCCAACTGGGCGCTGGCCGAATATCTGCACAAGGGCTACGTCAGCGCCTGCCGGCTTGGACCGGACGGCCTATTCGGAACTCTTTACGCTGCGGTGCGTGAAGACATGATGACAATGCCCTACCTGCAGGACTTTCTGCTTACCGCCAAGGACACCTCCTTTGCGACGCTTGAGGGGGTCAGCGCGCGGGGCAACGACTGAGCCCATTCGGGTGACGTGGCACTGCGCCGCCGCGCCACCAATTCCCCGTATTTTCCTATGAAAAACAATAAGTTATCGACGAAACCTCAGACTCTGCTTATCTCGATATCGATACAAACCGCCCGGATAACCCATCCGGGCGACTTTACCTCACACGCAAGCCCCCTACCGTGAGCCTTCTGCGCACCTTGCGCAGCCATTCCAACAACAAGACAAAAGGACTCACAGGATGAATGCACAGATGTTCAAACTGGCCACACTCGCGCTCGGCTTGTCGCTTTCCAGCATCGCGCTGGCCACCAACCCCGGTGGTGGTGGCGGCACCGGCAACCCGGCTACCGGGACCGGTTTCCCCGGCGTTGGCAGCTTCAGCGCCGATGGCCCATTCGCGACGACCAGCGGCAGCGCGGGCAGCAGCTGCACAGTGTTTCGCCCGTCCACCCTCGGCGAGAACAACCTCAAACACCCGATCATCGTCTGGGGAAACGGCACCACTGCCTCGCCCAGCACCTACGCAGCCCTGCTTGAGCACTGGGCCTCGCACGGTTTCGTCGTGATCGCAGCCAATACCTCCAACGCCGGCACCGGCCAGGAAATGCTGGGTTGCGTCGACTACCTGACCACCCAGAACAACCGCAGCACCGGCACCTATGCGAACAAGCTGGACCTCAACCGCATTGGCGCGGCCGGGCACTCCCAAGGCGGTGGCGGCACCATCATGGCGGGGCAGGACTACCGCATCAAAGTCACTGCGCCGTTCCAGCCGTACACTATTGGTCTGGGCCACAACAGCAGCTCGCAATCCAACCAGAATGGTCCCATGTTCCTGATGACCGGCAGCGCCGACACCATCGCCAGCCCGACCTTGAACGCCTTGCCAGTCTACAACCGCGCTAACGTGCCGGTATTCTGGGGTGAACTGTCCAGAGCCAGCCATTTCGAGCCGGTCGGCAATGCGGGCGACTACCGTGGCCCCTCAACCGCCTGGTTCCGCTACCATCTGATGGACGACGCCAGCGCCGAAGACACGTTCTACGGCAGCAATTGTGACCTGTGCAGCGACCGCGACTGGGATGTACGTCGCAAGGGCATCAACTAATGCCCGCGCCATCCCGACCGCCAGGATGCTGTCGGGATGGCGACACTTGAGTGCCCGTCGGTGGTGTATCCTCTGCCCAGCCTAAAACACAGAGGAATCCCGATGACCGACTCCCCACTCAAAGTCGCCCTGGTTACCGGTGCCGGCACAGGCATTGGCCGAGCTACCAGTATTGCCCTGCTCAAGGCCGGCTATCACGTGGCCCTTACTGGTCGCAACGCCGACAAGCTGCAGCGCAGTCTCGAAGGGCTCGACGAGCTTGCCAATAATGCTCTGGTGATCCCCTCCGATGTGCGCGACCCGTCATCCGTGAAAGCGCTGTTCGACCAGGTACAGGCAACCTGGGGGCGGCTGGACGTTCTGTTCAACAATGCCGGTACCGGCGCGCCGCCGTTACCGCTGGAAGAGCTGCCGTTCGACGCCTGGAAGGCCACTATCGACACCAACCTGACAGGTGCCTTCCTCTGTACCCAGCAAGCCTTTCGGCTGATGAAAGCCCAGACGCCGATGGGCGGACGCATCATCAACAACGGCTCGATTTCAGCCACGGCTCCGCGCCCGAACTCAGCCCCCTACACCGCGTCCAAGCACGGCATGACCGGCCTGACCAAGTCCACCTCGCTGGATGGTCGCAAATACAATATTGCCTGCGGGCAGATCGATATCGGCAACGCCGCTACCGAGATGGCTGCACCCATGCAACGCGGCATACCGCAGGCCAATGGCGAGATCATGGCCGAGCCGGTGATGGACGTGGAGCATGTCGCCCAGGCGGTTGTTCAGATGGCCGAACTGCCACTGGAAACCAACGTCCAGTTCATGACCATCATGGCAACCAGGATGCCGTTCATCGGCCGCGGCTGATACACAGTCGAGACGTCTGATCCGGCCGCTTGCGGATCAGACGAAACGGTTCGTTGGCGAGCCGATGACGCGTGGTTACAAATTCACTCGTATTACTACTGGTGATTCACACACGGGACACTTTCATTCTTGGTATCAGCATTGCTACCATGCAAGCCAAATACGAAGAAGAAACCTAAAACGCCAGGAAAGCACCGAATGACCAGTCAGCAGACTCCCCTCTCCCTTGCCCTCTCAAAACGCAAATCCGACGAACGCGCGACGCCGATATCGGCCTTTCGCATGGCACGCAGCTGGTGGCTGGAAGGCCGCCGTCTGAACCTGTCGCAACTCGCGGAAGAGCTGGGTATCGGACGAGCCACACTGATGCGCTGGGTCGGCAACAAGGATTTGTTGATGGGCGAAATTCTGTGGTCGCTGTACAAGCGTATCTACGATGAAGCCATCGCCCGTGCCGAACAGACTCCCAACCTCACGGGCATCGACTATCTCACGCAGATCTACGAAGACATCAATGTTGCATTGATCAACGCGCGCCCCATGTACGATTTTCTGCAAGCCGAGCCGCAATGGGGCCTGCAATTGCTCACTGCCCGTGCCTCAGGCCTGCAGGAGCGCCTGATCAGTACCTGGCAGCAAATGTTCGAAAAGGCGATTGCGGCTGGTGAAATCAAGCCAGAGATGGATGCCCAGAGCCTTGCTCTGTACATCGTGCGTATCGGCGAAAGCGCCATTTATTGCGACCTGATCTGCGGCCGTAAACCCGAGCCAGGCCCAGCTACCACGGCGTTCCGCCTGCTGGTCAACGGTCATCAGCGCTGAGACGCGATTTGTCCGGTGGGGAGTCTCCGCGCGTCGGCAAATGAGCTCACGGAGAACGCTGCGCGGTTCTCCATGCTACCGCCCTCCCGCAACACGCCATCTCCGCAGGGCGGAGCACGCCGCAGGCTTCTCCGCGCGTCGGCACATGAACCCACGGAGAACGCTGCGCGGTTCTCCATGCTACCGCCCCCGCAGCCCGCAACCTCCGTAGGGCGGAGAACGCCGCAGGCTTCTCCGCGCGTTGGCACATGAACCCACGGAGAACGCTGCGCGGTTCTCCATGCTACGACGCCTGGCGCAGCGGCCAGTCGATAATGAAGGCAGCTCCGCCCAGCTCCTTGGACGTTTCGACCCGTGCGTAGCCGCGGTGCCAGTAGGCAATGCGGCGAACAATGGATAACCCCAGGCCATAACCACCGCTGGCACGGGTACGGCTGTCGTCCAGCCGAAGGAAGGGAGTAAAGATGCGCTCGCGGTAGGCCTCCGGAATCCCGGGGCCGTCATCTTCCACAGTCAGCCTGCAGCGGCCGTTGGCAACGCGTGTAGTCACCTTGACCCGCGAGGCCGCATGACGCAGGGCATTGCTGACCAGGTTGGTCAGTGCCCGATGCAGGTAACGCTCCTCGGCGTCCACCACATGGGCCCGGCCATGGGACAGATCTTCATGCTCCAGCTGCACGCTGGCAGCCAACGGCAACAACTCGGTCACAACCTGCTCCACCGTCGCCAGCACATCCACCGGCTGCAGCACCAGAGCCGGCGCGCCCTGTTCAAGACGGGCGTAGGTCAGAATCTCGTCGACCAGTTTGTCCAGTTCGGTCAAATCACCGTCCATGCTGTCGAGATAGCGTTTCAGATCAGCTTCACTGCTGGCTGTCTCCACCATCTCCAGACCGAAGCGCAAGCGCGCTACCGGCGTGCGCAGCTCGTGCGAGACGGCTCGAATCATCTCCTGTTGAATACGCATCATGCGTTGCAGGTGGCCGGCCATATCATTGAACGCCCGTGCCAGACTGCCAACCGAGTCGCTGCCGATAGCCTCCGCCCGGGCATCCAGATTACCGCGCGCCAGATGCGTCGCCGCCGACTCCAGATTCATCAGCCGCTGCTCCAACTGACGCACCAGCAGATAAATCAGCAGACCACTGAGCGACAGCGCCAGCAAGCCGGTCATCAGCAGCATCTCAGGCGGATACTCCTGCATCTGATAGATCGGTCCGAGGCTGACTACCCAGTTGGTATCCGGGATTTTCATGTACATCATCACCGCGTTGCCGTCCGGCCCCAGGCTCAGCACGGTATCGAACTCATCCAGACGCCGGCGTTGGTCGACATCCAGATCGGTTTCGTTAAGGCGGGTGAGATTAAGCGGAAAGCCGAAACCCTTGTCTCGCCGCAGTCGCTGCAGCCAGGTTGGCATGTCACTTTCAGGGTGCCGCACCAGCTCGTCGGCAATCAGAAACAGGGTAGCGCGACCCAGTTGCTCGGAGATCTTCTCGATATCGGCGGTCAGCACCTGCTGCTGGCTGAGGTCCACCAGACTGTATACCCGGACCTCGGATGGCGCGCTGCTGAGCACCAGCACACGCCCCTGAATCAGCCGCGACCAACTGCTCGACTCCAGCCCCAGGTCGTCCAGCTGGCGCAACTCCAGGGGCACACCGATCAGCCGCATCCACACGGCCAGCGCTTTCTGCCGCTCGGCTTCGTCCATCGGCTCCAGGTTATCTGCCATGAGGCGGAAAGTGCCTGTCGCCATGCGCTCGCGGTAATCCTCTGCGCGCACATCGTTGATCATGCGGATGCTGACCAGCGCCAGCAGGGAGACGGCGACCAGTACCAGCAACATGCCGCCGTAGATGCGCAGAAAAATCGAGTTCACGGCTGATCCGGGCCGGGGCTGACGAACAGATAGCCTTTGCTGCGGACGGTCTTGATCAGTCGCGGAAGGTCCGGATCATCGCCGATCTTGGGGCGGATACGCGAAATACGCACATCGATGGAGCGGTCCTGACCGTCATACTCGATACCACGCAGAGCGATAAAGATCTCCTCACGGCTGAGAATCCGGCCAGCGTTACTGGCCAGCAACCAGAGCAGATCAAACTCGGCACCGGTCAGCTCGATCAACTCGCCGCGCAGCCACGCCTCACGACGGTCGTTATCAATGATCAGCTCACCAAACTCCAGACGCGTCGGCGCCTCGCTGGTTTCCGGCTCGCTGGTTCTGCGCAACAGCGCACGGATGCGCGCCAGCAGCACCTGCGGGCGGACCGGTTTGCTTACATAATCGTCGGCACCCAGCTCCAGGCCACGAATCTGGGCCTCGTCCTCGCTGCGTGCCGTCAGCATCAGGATCGGCCGCAGAAAACCTGCCGCACGGACCCGCTCGCAAATCGAGTGCCCGTCCTCGCCCGGCAGCATCAGGTCAAGCACGACCAGCGCCGGCTGGGTGTCGAGAATTCGCTGCACGGCAGCGCTGCCATCCGCCTCAACCGCAACCTGAAGCCCCTGAGCCTGCAAAAACTCGGCAATCAGACCCGCCAGCTTCTGGTCGTCCTCAACAATCAGGATGTAACCGCTGTCTGCCTCCACCCATGCCTCCCGCTCGCTGAACTACTCAAATCAGCCGGCGATTGTAGCACTCGCTTGCCTTCAGGCCACAGCCCCTGACCCAGAGCACTGGAAACAGCTTCTTCCGGCGCTGACATCAATCTGAAAACAAGAAAAAGGCAAACACTAGATATAGTATTTTTTTCTTCAAGCCTGCAAACCCGCACCAGCTCTGATCTGCGCCGAGGTCAAGGCAGTTATGCGATGAAATCGACAAATAATCGCCTTGCCACACTCGAAAACACACACTATCTTGTGCCAAACGAAAGGCAGACATCTACATATTGATCAAATAGTCACCAGCAGCCGTAAGCCGCAGCTGACTGTCTGCCGCTTGAACAGCACGTCCCGAGCTGGCTGCGCCAGCTTGCGCGAATATCTACATATTGTGTTAACGACCAAAAAGGAGCATGTCATGCAGGTCACCCCTTCCGCCGCTGACACCACATCATCCGCGCGGCACACAGACGACGAACAAAATTCGGACCTGCAGCTGAGCGCCCCAGGACAGCTTCGCGTCATCAAACGCAACGGCACCCTGGTGCCCTATACCGACGACAAGATCCGTATCGCCATGACCAAGGCGTTTCTGGCCGTAGAAGGCAGCCAGGCCGCGGCATCCTCGCGGATTCGCGAGACCGTCAATGAACTGACCGATGTGATCAGCGCGATCTTCAAGCGTCGCCTGCCCTCCGGTGGCACGCTGCATATTGAAGAGATTCAGGATCAGGTCGAGCTGGCGCTGATGCGCTCCGGTGAACAGAAGATCGCCCGCGCCTACGTGCTCTACCGTGAAGAGCACGCCCGCCAGCGTCAGGCGCGCCAGAGCGTCGCCGAAGCCCACCCCAGCATCCGCATCACCCTGCCCGACGGCAGCCGCGAGCCGCTGGACCTGGGCCGCCTGCGCACCGTCATCGCCGAAGCCTGCGAAGGCCTGCCGGAAGTTGACGCCAACCACATCGAGCAGGAAACCCTGAAGAACCTGTACGACGGCGTGACCCAGCTCGACGTCAACACCGCGCTGGTAATGACCTCCCGCACCCTGGTCGAGCGCGAGCCGAGCTACAGTCAGGTCACCGCCCGACTGCTGCTCGACAACCTGCGTGCCGAAGCCCTCAGTCACCTCGATATTGCGTCCAGTGCCACCCACGGCGAGATGGCCGAGCTGTACGCCAGGACGCTGCCCGCCTACGTCAAGGCCGGTATCGACTACGAACTGCTGGACGCCAAACTGGCCGACTACGATCTGGAGCAACTGGGCGCAGCGCTCGACCACAACCGCGACCAGCTGTTCGGCTACCTCGGCCTGCAAACCCTGTACGATCGCTACTTCCTGCACCGCGACGGCACCCGTATCGAACTGCCGCAGATCTTCTTCATGCGCGTCGCCATGGGTCTGGCCATTGAAGAGCCGCAGAAGAACGAGCGCGCCATCGAGTTCTATAACCTGCTGTCCAGCTTCGACTACATGGCCTCCACGCCGACCCTGTTCAACGCCGGCACCCTGCGCCCGCAGCTGTCGTCCTGCTATCTCACCACCGTGCCGGACGAGCTGTCCGGCATCTACAAGGCGATCCACGACAACGCGATGCTGTCCAAATTTGCCGGCGGCCTGGGCAACGACTGGACGCCGGTTCGCGCCATGGGCGCCTATATCAAGGGCACCAACGGCAAGAGCCAGGGCGTCGTGCCCTTCCTGAAAGTGGTAAACGACACCGCCGTTGCGGTGAACCAGGGCGGCAAGCGCAAGGGCGCGGTCTGCGGCTATCTGGAAACCTGGCACCTGGATATCGAAGAGTTCCTCGAGCTGCGCAAGAACACCGGTGACGACCGTCGCCGCACCCACGACATGAACACCGCCAACTGGATTCCGGACCTGTTCATGAAGCGCGTGTTCGAAGACGGCCAATGGACCCTGTTCTCGCCTTCCGACGTGCCGGACCTGCACGATCTGACCGGCAAGGCCTTCGAAGAGCGCTACGAGTACTACGAAGCGCTGACCGAGTACGGCAAGCTGAAACTGCACAAGAAAGTGCGTGCCGCCGACCTGTGGCGCAAGATGCTCAGCATGCTGTTCGAAACCGGCCACCCGTGGCTGACCTTCAAGGACGCCTGCAACCTGCGCAGCCCGCAGCAGCACGCCGGTGTAGTCCACAGCTCCAACCTGTGCACCGAGATCACCCTGAACACCAGCGCGGACGAAATCGCTGTCTGTAACCTGGGCTCGGTCAACCTGGTCAACCACATTGTTGACGGCAAGCTCGACACCGCCAAGCTGGAGCGCACCGTGCGCACTGCGGTACGCATGCTTGATAACGTCATCGACATCAACTACTACTCGGTACCGCAGGCCCGCAACTCCAACCTCAAGCACCGCCCGGTTGGTCTGGGTCTGATGGGCTTCCAGGATGCGCTCTACCTGCAGCACATCGCCTACGGCTCCAACGAGGCCGTCGCCTTTGCCGACCAGTCGATGGAAGCCATCAGCTACTTCGCCATCCAGGCCTCCTGTGATCTGGCCGACGAGCGCGGCA
The DNA here is from genome assembly GCF_027474385.1 of Halopseudomonas sp. MFKK-1. Taxonomy (NCBI): domain Bacteria; kingdom Pseudomonadati; phylum Pseudomonadota; class Gammaproteobacteria; order Pseudomonadales; family Pseudomonadaceae; genus Halopseudomonas; species Halopseudomonas sp. MFKK-1. The sequence continues at coordinate 2,636,860 of NZ_CP114836.1, read as the reverse complement.
GCTACTCCAGCTTCGAAGGCTCGCTGTGGTCGCAAGGCATCCTGCCCTATGACTCGCTCGACATTCTGACCGAGCAGCGCGGCGCCAAGTACATCGAAGTGGACCGCAGCGTCACCCTGGACTGGGAGCCGGTGCGCGAGCGCGTCAAGAAAGGCATTCGCAACTCCAACATCATGGCCATCGCGCCGACCGCGACCATCGCCAACATTACCGGCGTATCGCAGTCGATCGAGCCGACCTACCAGAACCTGTACGTCAAATCGAACCTGTCCGGCGAGTTCACCGTGATCAACCCCTATCTGGTGCGCGACCTCAAGGCACGCGGCATGTGGGACGCGGTCATGGTCAACGACCTCAAGTACTACGACGGATCGGTACAGCAGATCGACCGCATCCCGGACGACCTCAAGGCGCTGTACGCCACCGCGTTTGAAGTCGAAACCAAGTGGATCGTCGAAGCCGCCAGCCGCCGCCAGAAATGGATCGATCAGGCCCAGTCGCTGAACCTGTACATCTCTGGCGCCAGCGGCAAGAAGCTGGACGTGACCTACCGCATGGCGTGGTTCCGTGGCCTGAAAACCACCTACTACCTGCGTGCCCTGGCTGCCACCAGCACCGAGAAATCGACCGTCAACACCGGCAAGCTGAACGCCGTCGCCAGCGGCGCAGAGCCGACGCTGAGTGCAGCACCCGCTGGCCCGGCGCCGGTGCCGAAGGCGTGTTCCATTGATGACCCGGACTGCGAGGCCTGCCAATAAGGCAGGCCCAGCGGCAAGCCTCAAGCTGCAAGCTACAAGCAGTCCCGCTCGGAGCGTTTAAAACACAGCGTGATTTCCAACCCTCGCGTCATTCCCGCGAAGGCGGGAATCCAGAAAAAACCAAGCGCCGCGCCGAGTCCAAGGTTCACACCGCTCGCCGCCGCCACACCAAACAACTTGCCGCTTGCAGCTTAAAGCTTGCGGCTGTCGACCAAAGGGAGACATACCATGCTCAGCTGGGACGATTTCGACAGCGAAGACACCACCACCGCACCCGCCGCCAAGGCAGCCGCCCAACCGAGCGCGCCGCTCACCGACAGCCCGGTAATGGAAAATATTGCCGAAGGTTCGGTGGAGGACGCGCGTCAGATCAGCGCGGACGACTCCGACGCCATCGCCCGCGCCAAGGCCGCACTGGATGAGCTCGATATCCAGGAAGGTCTGGACGATCTGGAAGGCTCCGCCGCCCGCGTGCAGGTTGGCGACAAGCAGATGATCAACGCCCGCGCAGACCTCAACCAGCTGGTCCCGTTCAAGTACGAATGGGCCTGGCAGAAGTACCTCGACGGTTGTGCCAACCACTGGATGCCGCAAGAGGTCAACATGACCGCCGACATCGCCCTGTGGAAGAGCGCAGACGGCTTGACCGAAGACGAGCGCCGCATCGTCAAGCGCAACCTCGGTTTCTTCTCCACCGCCGACAGTCTGGTCGCCAACAACCTGGTGCTGGCCGTGTACCGCCTGATCACCAACCCCGAGTGCCGCCAGTACATCCTGCGTCAGGCCTTCGAAGAGGCGATCCACACCCACGCCTACCAGTACTGCATCGAGTCGCTGGGCATGGATGAAGGCGAGATATTCAACATGTACCACGAGATCCCGAGCGTCGCGAAAAAGGCCTCTTGGGGCCTCAAGTACACCCGCTCGATCTCCGACCCGACCTTCACCACCGGCACCGTCGAGACCGACAAGGAACTGCTGCGCAACCTGATCGCCTACTACTGCGTTCTGGAAGGCATCTTCTTCTACTGCGGCTTCACCCAGATCCTGTCCATGGGTCGCCGCAACAAGATGACCGGCACCGCCGAGCAGTTCCAGTACATCCTGCGCGACGAATCCATGCACCTGAACTTCGGCATCGACGTGATCAACCAGATCAAGATCGAAAACCCGCACCTGTGGGACGATGCCATGAAGGACGAAGCAACCCAGATGATTCTCCAGGGCGCGCAGCTGGAAATCGAATACGCCCGCGACACCATGCCCCGCGGCGTGCTCGGCATGAACGCCGCGATGATGGAGGACTACCTCAAGTTCATCGCCAACCGCCGCCTGACCCAGATCGGCCTGAAGGAACAGTACCCCGGCACCACCAACCCCTTCCCGTGGATGAGCGAGATCATGGATCTGAAGAAAGAGAAAAACTTCTTCGAGACCCGAGTGATCGAGTATCAAACTGGCGGTGCGTTGAGCTGGGATTGATGCTCAGTCCGCTCAAAGCCTCCAATCCGTGAAACCATCTCGCAGTGTGTGAAACGGATACACCCAAAAGGGCTGCCAAACGGCGGCCCTTTATTTTGGCTCTTCAGACGGCCATGGTCGCTGGACGAGGAACGACGGAACTATGGGCGATTCACAACTCCGGAGGTGTCGCATAGTATCTGTCGATATGCGATGCGTGGATGATCTGCCAGCAACGCGTGCAATCGGTTAAATAGGCCTACGGATGATAAGCGCATGGAGCAACGATCTCTTCTCTACGATGCCCGATTTCTCGAAAGCTACGCGGGGGCCATCGTCACCGACCCAGCAACCGCCATCGTCGAGCTAGTCGCCAACTGCTGGGATGCCTACGCCACCCAGGTTGAGATTACCTGGCCAGCAGTTGATTCAGGTAGGCCATTTAGGATCAAGGACAACGGCAACGGGATGACCCGTGACGAGTTCCAGCACATCTGGCGCACCATTGCCTACAACCGACTCTCAGTGCAGGGCGCAATCGCTGCGCCTCCGCAAGACGTTGAAGGTCTTCCCCGTCCTGTTTTTGGTAAGAACGGCAAAGGCCGTTTCGCTAGTTTCTGCTTTGCCGATGAGTACCTGATCACTTCACGCAAGAATGGCCAGGAATTCGTCTGCAGGGTTCATCGAACGCTAACCGAGCCACTGGTGCTGGAAGAAGTGTCCTTCAAGGCCGAGGGCATCAAAGGTCACGGTACGGAGATCATTGGTAACGGCAGCATCCCTACCTTGAGGTTCAGCGAAGAGCAAGCCCGCGAGCTAATTGGCAGCCGCTTTCTGGCGAACCCAGCGTTCACAGTTTCGATCAACGGAAGCCCAATCACCTTCAGAGACATCCCCGAGTTGCTGTCCAGCGAGGAGATTGAAATCCCTGATCTAGGGAAAGTGACCATCCTGCATATCGATACCAAGAAGGCTGACCGAACCACCAAGCAGCATGGCATTGCCTGGTGGGTGCAGAATCGTGCCGTTGGTGACTGCAAATGGAGTCGCAGCGACTACGAACGCGTTCTCGATGGCCGCACGTCCGAAGCCAAGCGTTTCACCTTCATCGTCCAGGCCGACTTCCTGAACCAGCATGACGCAGTCACCCCTGACTGGAGCGGGTTCAAGGACGAGAATCCGGCCTGGCGTACTACCCGCGAAGCTGTTCAGGACCACATCCGGCGGATCATTCACGGTTGCGGTGAAAGTGAGCGCGAAGCTAAGCGTGCGGCGGTTTTTGAGCGTGTCGGCAATACCGTCAACACCCTCTCCCCCATCAGTAAGGATCGCGTCGAGGCCTTCATCGACGAAGTAGTAGAGACCTGCCCCAACTTTGGCGAACAGGAGATTGTTCAGCTCTCCACGATTCTGGCCAAGCTGGAAAAGGCCAAGTCACGCTATGGCCTACTTGATCTATTGCATAAATGCGAGCCGAACGATTACGACACCCTGCACACCATCCTCTCCGAATGGACCGTCAGCATGGCCAAGCTTGTGCTCGACGAGATCCAGAACCGCCTAAAACTCATCGGAGAGCTTCGCACCAAGATTCAGGTCGCAGGCATTGACGAAGTGCACGAATTGCAACCGCTGTTCGAGCGTGGCTTGTGGATGTTCGGTGCCCAGTTCGAGTCCATCGAATTCACCTCCAACAAGGGCATGACCTCCGTAATCCGCCAACTATTCGGCGACTGCCAAGGCAAGGGCAGCCGCAACCGCCCGGATTTTGTGGCCCTGCCAGATTGCAGCGTCAGCTTCTATGCCAGATCGTCCTACGACGAGGACTACAACGAGAATGGTGCGGCGCACGTCGTGATCGTGGACCTCAAGACTACCGAATTGCCGCTCGGCTCCCGTGAAAAAGATCAGGTTTGGAAGTATGTAAAAGAGCTGAAGGCGAAGGGACATATTCGTCAGCACACACGGGTGGACGGCTTCATTCTCGGCAGCATCATCGAACAAGGTGAGGATGATCCAACCACCCATGGCGAGGAGGTCAAGATCATTCCCATGCTCTACGAAACCATCCTCACCCGAGCCGAAAAGCGCCTTCTAAACCTCTACGCCCGAGTCCAGGACGCTCCGTTCCTGCTCGAGCAGCAAGAGCAACTCGCCAGTTTTTTGAAGCCTGTGCCGGTTCGCCAAAGCGACCTAATAGTTGATGTGGGACCGCCGTAGTTAGGGGAAATCAAATTTTCACCGCTGAACAAAGGCTGAACGGGCTGGCAGGCGCGGTGTAAATATACCCTTCGCCCGGCGGCATGTCAGACGCGCGCGGCCATCCTTGCGCCAAGCCGATTTTCCTGGCCTCAGCGCTTCACACCGACAACCAACGCATTCCCTGACACCTCATCCCACGGCACCAGCCGCTGATAGTCATGTTCCAGGACCTGCAGCTCGAAATACGGCTCCAGCACCTCGATCAGCTCGCTGAAGGTCATCGCCACCATCGGGTGCTCGTCTCTCCACAACTGGGTTCCACTGCCATCGGTCCGCTCGATGCGCAGACGCAAGCGCTGCTGCTCGCCCTCGCCTGCGTAATACCAGCCCGAGCTGAAACGAAACGCCGCCCCATCCTGATGGGCCGTGTGGGACACGAAGGAACTGTTATCGATTTGGCTTTTATCGACTACGTTGAAGCAGAACACCCCGCCATCGGCCAGCGCAGCATGAACGCTGGCGATGCACGCGCGCAGCCGCTCGATGCTGCCGCTGTAGTGGATGGAGTAGAGAAAGCAGGTAATCAGGTCGAGCGGCTGCGTGATGCTGAAACCGCACATATCCTGCTGCGAAAACGTCGCCTCCGGGCATCGCTGCTGCGCGAGGTCGAGCATCGGCTGATTGATGTCCAACCCGCTGCTCTGAAAGCCCGCATCGAGAAAGTGGCGCACATGCGGGCCGGTGCCGCAGGCCAGATCCAGATGGCGTTTGCCGCCATTGCCAAACAGCTGATGAATACGCTGAACACACTGGCCTTGCGCCTGGTAGTCAATGTCCGCACACATCAGGTCGTAGTAACCGGAAAGATCGGTGTAAATGGCGTTATGGGACATGGCGACCTGAAGCGTCAGTTGCGGTGGCGCATGATATATCGAAGCGGAAGAAAAACATCTGAAAATCGACCAACGTCACTGCCGGGTGGAGCGTCATCAGGCCGCACAGATGTCTTGATGCAGCGCACTGCGTCACTGGTTACACTACGCTCCTGCCTTAATACCCGCTCAAACTGCAAGGACACCCACACCATGACCCAAGACTCGCGCTTTGCTGCAATGCCTGATGCCAACGGCTATTTCGGCCCCTACGGCGGCCAGTTGGTTCCGCCGGAGCTGAAGCAGGCGATGGACGATATCGATGCGGCGTACGAAGAGATCCGTCAGCGCGACGACTTTCAGCAGGAGCTGGCCAGTCTGTTTGCCGATTACGTCGGCCGCCCCAGCCCGATCTTTCACGCCAAACGCCTGTCGGACAAGCTTGGTGGCGCGCAGATTCATCTCAAGCGTGAAGACCTGAACCATACCGGCGCGCACAAGATCAATCACTGCCTGGGTGAAGCACTGCTGGCCAAGTTCATGGGCAAGAAGAAGGTGATCGCCGAGACCGGCGCCGGGCAGCATGGTGTGGCACTGGCTACCGCCTGTGCGCTGGTGGGTATTCCCTGCGAGATTCACATGGGTCAGGTGGATATCGAAAAGGAACACCCCAACGTCACCAAGATGCGCATTCTGGGATGCAAGCTGGTGCCGGTTACCCGCGGCGCAGCGACGCTGAAAGAAGCGGTGGACAGCGCCTTTGAGGAGTACCTGAAGAACCCGACGGACTATATCTACGCCATTGGTTCAGTGGTTGGCCCACACCCGTTCCCGAAAATGGTGCGCGACTTCCAGTCGATCATCGGTAACGAGTCACGCGAGCAATTCCTCGCCAGGTACAACCGTCTGCCTGATCACGTTGCTGCCTGCGTTGGGGGCGGCTCCAACGCCATGGGCATGTTTACCGCCTTCCTGAACGACGAGGCCGTGCATCTGGTCGGCGTAGAGCCGGCTGGCGAAGGTCTGGACAAGGTCGGCCGCCACGCCGCCACCATGTCGGTCGGCAAGCCTGGTGAACTGCACGGCATGGCCTGCTACGTGCTGGAAGACGAACAGGGCAATCCGTCTGCCGTGCACTCGATTGCTTCCGGTCTGGACTATCCGGGCGTTGGCCCGCAGCACAGCTACCTGAAGGACATCGGTCGCGTCGACTACCAATCCGCTACCGATCAGGAATGTCTGGATGCCTTTATGACCCTGTCACGTACCGAAGGCATCATTCCGGCGCTGGAAAGCGCTCACGCAGTGGCCTGGGCCATGCGCGAAGCACCAAACCTGCCGAAAGACAGCCACATCCTGGTCAACCTGTCCGGACGCGGTGACAAGGATGCCGACTACGTCGCGCAGAAGCTGGGGCTGTAAGCGCTGCTCGGTGGACACGCCTGCGGCTTTGTCCACCCTACCTGCGGCCCAATCGTAGGGCGGACTAAGCGAAGCGTGTCCGCCAGCAGGCTCGCGATTCCATCCGTGCCGCATCATGCACTTTCGGTGGACACGCCTGCGGCTTAGTCCACCCTACCTGCGGCCCAACCGCAGGGCGGACTCAGCGCAGCGTGTCCGCCATCGGTCCCGCAGCCAAACGCAGCCCGATTTCAAAGCGTGCAGACCCCGCCCGGCACCGCCATGACCCAATCCCTCACCGCCTGAATGACTGGGTCATGCTTGCGGCTTTCCGGGTAGACCAGATAAAACGCCTTGCCCTTGATCTCCGGCCCGAAGGGCTGCACCAGCCGACCAGCGGCCAGTTCGTCCTCGATCAATTCACGGCTCATCAAGGCCACACCCTGTGCGCCGACTGCAGCCGACACCGCGTGGGTCTCATCCGAAAACACCAGTCCGGCACTCACATCCAGGCCCGGCACCCTCGCCAGTTTCTGCCAGCCCGCCCAATCCACCGGCCCGGAGCCAGCCGAGGCACTGCGAAAGTGGATCAGCGGATGCCTTGGCAGCTCACTGACATCGCGCAATCCCAAAAGTGAGCTGCAAGCCGGGATGAAGGTGTTGTCGAGCAACTTCTCGGCCACCAGCCCCGGCCAGCGGCCATCGCCATAACGGATGGCGATATCGGCCGTAATACCATCCAGCGCCACAGCCTCATGGGATGCGTGGATACGCAGATCAATATCGGGATGGGTTTCACGAAGCATGCAAACCCAGGACAGCAGCCAGCGCGAAGCGATCACCGGCGTTGTGCTCAAGGTAATCGCCTGGCGCTGCGGGGTACTGCGCAGGCGCGCAACTGCTGCACCGATATTGTTGAACGCGTCTTCCAGCACATCCTTGAGCTCGCGCCCCTGTGCAGTCAGCTCAAGCTTGCGCGGCCTGCGTACAAATAGCGAAATACCAAGAGACTCCTCCAGCGAGCGAATCTGATGGCTGATCGCCGTTGCAGTTACCGACAATTCCTCTGCCGCCTGCTTGGCACTCTCGTGCCGGGCAGCCGCCTCGAACGCGCGAAGGGCAGCCAAGGGCGGTAATTTGCGCTGCGTCATAGATGAATCCTTTTCATCCATATATAAAAATATTCATCGTTTGTCGCACTGAACAGGCGAACTTAGGCTGAGTCTGCTGCCATTTTCAGATGAATTCAACTTCAGGAGACTTACCATGCCGCACATTCTTCAGCTCGACGTCAGCGCCCGCCCCGGCCTTGCCGGCAAGGACCTGCACGGCTCGCACAGCCGCAATCTCAGCCAGCGCTTTGTCAGCCAGTGGCTGGCCCAGCGACCGGACGACACGGTCACCTACCGCGACATCGGCCAGAATCCGCCCGCCTTTATCAGCCACGACTGGATCGCGGCCAGCTTCACGCCTGAGGCACAACGTGACCCCTGGATGCATGACACCCTGGCTGAAAGTAACCAGCTTGCCGATGAACTGATCGCCGCCGACATCCTGGTCATCGGCGTTCCGCTTTACAACTTCGGCATGCCCGCCGCACTGAAAGCCTGGATCGACCAGATCGTACGTCCGGGTAAAACAGTCGATATCGACACCAGCAACCCGGACGATCCGTACACCCCGCTGCTGGCAGATCGTCCACGCCACGCCGTTATTCTCACTGCCCGCGGCGGTATCGGCTTCGGCCCCGGGGGTGAACTGGAAGCGCTAAATCACCTCGAGCCAGCCCTGATTACCGCCCTCAACTTTATCGGTATCAATCAGGTGCATCAGATTGCGATTGAGGGCCAGGAGATCGGCGGTGAGGTGCTGGCCAACTCGGTGGCGCTTGCGCAGCGCCAGATCGACGCGCTGGTGCAGGGCCTGAGCCGGGCACCAGGACCGGAACTGATCGCTGAACCGGCCTGACAGGCAGCGGTGCGTCGTTTCAGCACAGCGCAATGGCCGCGCGGGCAATCCTGTCGTACCGTGAAATTTGTCCGCTCAGCCCCCTTTTCGCACCCGGGGCTGGTGCTGTTAGACTGCCAAAATCGGCCATTGAATATCGAGAAACGGATGCAGCAGATTCCAGCCAGTCAGCATAAGCCCAAGATGGCTCAACGCAGCCTGTGGCTTGGCCTGTTGCTGTTGCTCAGCGCACCGGCGATGGCCGAGCCACCCTGCGAGAAAACCCTGCGCTGGAATGACGATCCACCGCTGAGCATGGAGCTGCCAGACGGCAGTGTCGGTGGTATTTACGTTGAACTGAACGACGCTGCAATGGAGCGGCTCGGCTGCAAAACAAGATTACGCAAGCTGCCCTGGGCACGGGCATTGAAAGAACTCGAACTTGGCCGCCTCGATATCCTGCCCGGCGCCTTTAGACTTCCGGAGCGCGAAGCGTATGCGCACTTTTCCGGCGCCGTACTGCCACCCTCTCGCAACATCCTGTTCGCTCGCCAGGACGTCATTGAACGCTGGCCAATAACGCGATTACCCGAGCTGTCCGACCTGCCCTTTCGCCTTGGCGCACAAATCGACGTTCAATACGGCCCGGATTATGCGCTATTGATGAGCGATCCGAGCTACGCCGATAGGGTGCTCATGGTCAACAACCGCTCAAACCTCTGGAACATGATCAGTAAGGGCCGCATCGACGGAGTCATCGCCGACGAACACACCGGCGCCTGGGAAATCAGACAACTGGGGCTTAGCCGCCTGATCACGGCCACCGACGTGGTCGTCTCTGCCGACGCCGCCGAAGTAGCTTTCAGCAAGCGCAGCAATGATCAGAATTTCGTCTACGCCTACGCTGCAGCCATACGTGAGTTGGTCAGTGATGGCAGTTACCAGCGCATTGTCTCCCGCTACCTCAGGCCCTGAAGCCAGCACCAACAGGCCACAGAATCGGCCCCGGCAAACCCCGAACGCATCACATCCCCGCTCTGAACTGATTGGCCGCTGAGCGCCGCTGGCCCAGGGTAAAGCGTCGCCATCAGGGAACCATCAGCCCATGCCCCGCTACCGCCGCGCACGCGCCCCGGGCGCCAGCTACTTCTTCACCGTCACCCTGCACGACCGCAAGAGCGATCTGCTGGTGCGTGAGATTGACCTGCTGCGAGAGTGCGTGCGCCGCACCAAGGCCCGCCTGCCCTTTGATATCGATTCTTGGGTGGTGCTGCCCGAACACATGCATTGCGTGTGGACGCTACCACCCGGTGACGCAAACTATGCCCTGTGCTGGCAGTTGATAAAGCATGGGGTTTCCAGTCGCCTACCGAAGAATGAGCCCATAAGCAGCAGGCGGCAGCGCCGACGGGAGCGCGGCATTTGGCAACGACGTTATTGGGAGCACCTGATTCGTGATGAGCGAGATTATGCGCGGCACATCGATTACATCCATTACAACCCGATAAAACACGGGCATGTAACCCGGCTGGCAGACTGGCCCTACTCAAGCTTTCACCGCGCGGTTGCCGCCGGTATCTATCCGGCGGATTGGGGCGATGCACCAAACGAGCAAAGCATCCAATTCGGCGAGTGAAGCACCCCAGCCGTAGGGTGGTCAGCGCGCAGCGTTGGCCACCGAAGTGGCCCAGACATCGCTATCTCAGCGTAGCATTGGCTGCAGAGTGGTAGCGTGGCGCCTTGCGCGCGGACACGCCTGCGGCTTTGTCCGCCCTACGTGTAGGATGGTCAGCGCTCAGCGTTGGCCACCGACGTGGCCCCGACATCGTTCATGCCCTACGGGTTTTTGCGCCAGGCGGCGGAGCGCGTGCGGGAGGGTTGCAGGATGGGTTTGGCTGTGGCGTCGTCATTGCGGGCGACGCTGGCCGCCGCCTTGGCCCGCGCGGCGTGGAGCTTTTTGTAACTGTCGATCAGGCGCAGGTGGCGGTCCAGCCCTTCCAGCTTCATGCTGGTCGGCGTCAGGCCGTAGAAGCGCACGCTGCCGTCGACCGAGCCGATCACCGCGTCCATCCGCTCGTTGCCGAACATGCGCCGGAAGTTGGGCTCAAAATCGGCCAGTTCAAGCTCCTCGTCCAGCAGCACTTCCAACACCACGTTGACCGCCTGATAGAACAGACCGCGCTCGACGGTGTTGTCGTTGAACTGCAGAAAGGCTTCGACCTGCTCCTTGGCGTCCTCGAAGCGCTCCAGCGCCAGATAGATCAGCAGCTTCAGCTCAAGAATGGTCAATTGACCCCAGGTGGTGTTGTCGTCGAACTCGATGCCGATCAGCGTCTTGATGTCGGTGTAGTCATCCAGCTCGCTTTCTTCCAGCCGCTCGACCAGACCCTGCAACTGCTCATCACTCAGGCTGTGCAGATTGAGAATGTCTTCGCGGAACAGCAGCGCCTTGTTGGTGTTGTCCCAGATCAGATCCTCGACCGGATAAATCTCGGAATAGTCCGGCACCAGAATCCGGCAGGCGTTGGCACCCAGATCGGTGTAGGTCGCCATATAGGCTTCCTTGCCGATGTCCTTGAGGATGCCGAACAGGGTGTCCGCTTCCTGCTGGTTGGAGTTTGCGCCCTCACCGGAGAAGTCCCACTCGACAAAATCGTAGTCGGGTTTGGCGCTGAAGAAGCGCCAGGACACCACACCGCTGGAGTCGATAAAGTGCTCAACAAAGTTGTTCGGCTCGGTCACCGCCTGAGACTCGAAGGTCGGCTGCGGCAGGTCGTTCAACCCTTCAAAGCTGCGCCCCTGCAGCAGCTCGGTGAGGCTGCGCTCCAGTGCCACTTCGAGGCTCGGGTGCGCGCCAAAGGAGGCAAACACACCGCCAGTGCGCGGGTTCATCAGCGTCACGCACATGACCGGAAAGCGGCCGCCGAGCGAAGCGTCCTTCACCAGGACCTGGAAGCCCTGCTCTTCCAGCCCCTTGATGCCGGCAACAATGCCCGGATACTTCGCCAGCACAGAATCCGGCACATCCGGCAGCGCCAGCTCACCTTCCAGAATCTCGCGCTTGACCGCCCGCTCAAAGATCTCCGACAAACACTGCACCTGCGCTTCGGCCAGGGTATTGCCCGCGCTCATGCCGTTGCTGAGGAACAGGTTTTCGATCAGATTGGAGGGAAAGTACACCTCCTTGCCGTCAGACTGCCGCACGAACGGCAGCGCGCAGATGCCACGCTCGGCGTTGCCGGAGTTGGTGTCGATCAGGTGCGAGCCGCGCAGTTCGCCTTCCGGGTTGTAGATCGCCAGACAATGGGAATCGAGCAGCCCCGTGGGCAGCGCATCATTGCGTCCGACCTTGAACCAGCGCTCGTTCGGATAGTGGACGAACTCGGCATTGGCGATGTCTTCGCCCCAGAACTGGTCGTTATAGAAGAAGTTGCAGTTCAGCCGCTCGATGAACTCGCCCAGTGCCGAGGCCAGCGCCGCCTCCTTGGTCGCGCCCTTGCCGTTGGTAAAGCACAGCGGCGACTGCGCATCGCGGATATGCAGCGACCAGACGTTGGGCACGATGTTGCGCCAGGAGGCGATTTCGATCTTCATGCCCAGCCCGGCGAGAATGCCGGACATGTTGGCGATGGTCTGTTCCAGCGGCAGGTCCTTGCCAAGAATCCGCGTGCCCTCACCCACGGTCTGCACCGGCATCAGCAGCGACTGGGCGTCGGCGTCCAGATTTTCGACCTCTTCGATGACAAAGTCCGGGCCGGTCTGCACTACCTTCTTGACCGTGCAGCGTTCAATTGAACGCAGGATGCCAAGGCGGTCCTTCTCGGAAATATCGGCGGGCAGCTCAACCTGAATCTTGAAGATCTGCTTGTAGCGATCTTCCGGGTCAACGATGTTGTTCTGCGACAAGCGAATGTTGTCCGTCGGGATATTGCGGGTGTTGCAGTACAGCTTGACGAAATACGCCGCGCACAGCGCCGACGACGCCAGAAAGTAATCAAACGGCCCCGGCGCGGAGCCATCGCCCTTGTAGCGAATCGGCTGGTCAGCCACCACCGTGAAGTCATCGAATTTGGCTTCAAGTCGCAGGTTGTCGAGAAAGTTGACCTTGATTTCCATGCATGCACCAGCGTTTGAGGGGCGAATTGAACAGCCGGCCATTATCCGGCTTTTACCGCGAATGTCATGTCGCACTCGACGACGCAGCGGACCACTGGTCGCGCGGCCGGCTCCCAGACACGCTCGCAGCCGGTCGCCAGAAGGCAGACCGAAAAAAACATCGGCGCGCGGTAGCGAGCCGAGGCACTCTGCCACTATATTGAGCGGCATGAACCCAGCACCCCTGATTCCTCACGACAAGCTACTGGATTTGCTGCTGGATGTCGTTTGCGTCGTAGACAAGGAAGGACGCTTTTTATCCGTTAGCGCAGCCAGCAAACGGGTTTTCGGCTATTCGCCCGAAGAACTGATAGGCCGCACCACGTTTGAGCTGATGCATCCCGATGACCGGGAAGCCACCCGCCAGCTTGCCCGACAGATTACCGCAGGGAAGCCCTCGGCTGACCACGAAAACCGCTACATTCACAAGCAGGGCCATATCGTCCACATCATGTGGTCGGCCCAGTGGTTCGAGGCCGAGCAGGTGCGTGTTGGCGTTGCCCGCGACATCACCAGGCGAAAACAGGCCGAGGCCAGACAAGCCGCCGTCTATGCGGTTTCTGCCGCGGTGCACTCGGCAGAAACATTGCCGATGCTCTACCAGCGCATGTACGACCTGATTAACCAGCACTTGCCGACCAGGACGCTTACTGTTGCACTCTATGACGCCGAGGCAGATCAGCTGACCTTCCCCTACCACGCCGGTGAAGACCTGCCGCCCCCCGCGCAGGGGCCGCTTGCAGCCCACCCGTCTCTGGCCCCAATGATACGCCCACAGCACTATGACACCCCGGCGAGCGCTCCAGATGCGCCCGAGAACCCGCTCTGCGTGCCTCTTCTGAACGACACGACCCCTATCGGCGCCCTTATCGTCCACCACCAGCCTGCAAATAACGGCTTCGACGAACGTGATATATCCTTTCTGCAATTCGTTGCCAGCCAGCTGGCGACCGCGATCAGCCGACACCAGGCCCACACCCGGCTTTCCTTTCTGGCGCAGCACGATCAACTGACCAGGCTACCCAACCGCGCCCTGCTGATGGACCGACTGCAAACTGGCCTGCAGCGAGCGGAGCGCAACAATGGACGACTGGCCGTGCTGTATCTGGATCTGGACAGTTTCAAACAGATCAATGACACCTACGGCCATGCCGTTGGCGACCATCTGCTGCAACAGGTAGCCCACAGATTGCGCCAGAGCGTGCGCGAATCCGACAGCTGCGGCCGACTGGGCGGCGACGAATTTGCAGTAGTACTCGACGGCATCCGAGAGCAACAGGATGCCGCAACCGTCGCGGGAAAAATCCTCGGCAATCTGAGCGCACCCTTCCTGATTGAAGGCCATACCCTGACCTGCACACCGAGCGTCGGTATCGCCGTCTATCCAGAACATGGCGACAGCCAACGTCGGCTGATGCACCGCGCCGACAACGCCATGTACGCAGCCAAACGCAGCGGTGGCGCGGGTTACGCCTTTTTCCTCTCGGACGACGCCGTCTGAAGATCCAAACGTGCGAAGTATCACAGCCACCCGTTTGCGCAGACGGCTGCCCGGTTCAGAAAAACTTGGCGCCCAATAAGGTCGCCACGGTAAGCAAACCCGCGACAGCAACAGGCAGCAGAATCAGGCTCCATGCCAGCGAGGGCTTCATGCTGAGAAAAAACCGGCGAACCCGTTGCTGGATTCCATAACGAAAGCCGCTGCGAAACAATGAATGAGCCGCCATCACATAGGGATCAACAAAACGCGCCCTTGGATTGCCCGGTGTCGATACTGGATCTCTTGAGTTGCCAAAGATATACAGCAGGTTCATCACCGGAAACGCGATACCCAGCACAAGCGCAATATAGATATTGGTTCCGGAGTCCCTGATACGCTTGATAAGTGCGATGACAACAGCGTAAACCGCCACCAGCCAAATCACGATAATCACAGCGTCTCTCAATTGCTGTGGCAGCAGGATAGCCATCGCGAACGCAACCAAAAATGCCGCGGGGAGCAATAGCGTCATTCCAGTGAAAAACTCGGTTCGACTCAGGCGCCCGTCGGGACGGAACATGGAACTGAAAAACCACCCCCACCCCGTGCGCGGAGGAGCACTTGCAATACTTCTGTGCGCTGCACCAACCAGCAGACACAGCCGCTGCATTGACTCCTCACTCACCGGCCAATTGATGTTCTGGTCCTGAGTCCAGTGAAAGCTGTCATCAAGAAGCACCAGAACGCCGGGCGGCAACAGCGATTGTTCCGGCGCTTCCAGCAGATCAATGACTGCCGGAAGAAGGTTGGCGCCATGACGCAACCGGATGTCCAGATTGCTCAGCTCCGGTGTACTCAGCAGCGCCTGCCAAATTGCTGGATCGGCGCGGCGCTGGGGGTCGTCGAGCACTTCAATGAAAGCATCAGCCAGCGCCTGCATACGCAGATTGAAGCGCTGCCGAGCGTCGGCCTCTTCCTGCTCCTGCTCGCGCTGCACACGCAGCGCCTCCAAAAGGGCCGGATCCGGCTCGTGCACATCAGGTGACGCCGCCGCTGCCTCAAGCTGCTCCGCGGGAGCCGGGCCCGGCTCGGGCTCCCGAGGGCCTGTGCGCGCAGCTTCCCGGGCACTCATTACCGACGCCCGCTCATAGGCTTCTCGCAGCGCCATGAACTCGGCCGGTCGCTCCTCCGGATGCACATCCTTCAACAACCGGGCGTAGGCCCGCTTGATGGTGCGCAGATCGCTGTAGGGTTCGACGCCCAGCGTCACCCAGCAGCTCACCAGCGCCCCCGGCTGTTACGCAGCTCCGCCAGTTTCTGGCCAACGGCGTCACGGGCAGCAGCGCAGCGCTGTAAATCCTGTGAGTCCATGGCCGCCTCGAAATACTCAATCAACTCCTCAAGATAGCGGCGTTCCTCACCAAGCGTCTCTGCCCACATCCTCTCTGCTTCACCCATCAAGGCAATGTTGGCGCTGTCCTCACGAGGGTGAAACTTGAGTTTTTCCATCTCCTTGAGCAGCCGCTCCAGCGTCTTCTCGTCCAGTTCGCTGGTGGTGTTCTGAATCACCAGCGTGCTCCGAACGCCGGTACTGACGACCACCGCCTCCACTTCGAGTACACCATTGATGTCGTAGGTAAAGCGCACATCAACCGACTCCTCGCCGGCCCTGCCGCCAGGAAGCTGAACCGCCAATTCGCCAATCTTGATGTTGTTGCGCACCATCCGCTGTTCGCCCTGAAACACCGACAGGTTCACCACCCTCTGATTGTCGGCAACGGTGTAGTAGCGATCCACCCGACTGGTCGGGATGACCGTGTTACGCGGAATGATCACGCTGAAAAATCCATGCGCACGCTCGCCGCCAATATCCTTGGCGATCTCGATACCCAGTGAAAACGGACACACATCCGTCAGCACCGTGTCGCGCAGACCGGCGTCACGCTCCTTCAGGGCAGCCTGCACCGCCGCCCCCATGGCAACAACAAGGTCGGGGTCGATGGTGATGGCCGGTATACGGCCGAACAGCCGTCCCACATGACTGCGCACGACAGGCATGCGGGTGGCGCCGCCAACCAGGATGACCTCGTCAAAATCATCGCGGCTCATGCCGGCATCGAGCACCGCGCGCTCGATTGGCCCCCGGATCCGCTCCAGCAGCACAATGCACGCCTGAACAAAGGCGTCACGCGTAAATGTGAGACTGTGTTCCTTGCCAGCCAGACTGAGCGTCATCAGCACCTCGTGCTGCTCGGCCAGGGCTTTTTTGGCTTCGTCACAAACGCGATACAGATGTGCACGATCTTCCCTGCTCAGACTTTGGCGCTCGCAGCCGATTTGCTCACAGACGGCACCAAGCATGGCCGCAGTAAAATCCTCGCCCCCCAGAAAACTGTCACCACTGGTGGCATGCACCTCAAGCAGGTCTTCGAATTTTTCCAGAATGGAAACGTCGAGCGTTCCGCCGCCCAGGTCAATGACGATAAAACGGCATTCCTCTTCGTTTTCCTGAATACCGTACGCCAGTGCCGCGGCGGTTGGCTCATTGATCAGTCGCTCTGCCTTGAGTCCGGCAAGGCGAGCAGCATTCAGGGTGGCAGTACGCTGATGATTGTTGAAATAAGCGGGAACGCTGATGATTGCCTCGTCAACGGGCTCACCGAGGTATACCTCGGCATCCGCCTTGAGCTGCTTGAGTACCAGCGCAGAGAGTTCCTCGGCGCTGAACTGGCGATTGCCCAGCCTGATCCTCTCACTGGTACCCATGAGACGCTTGAACTGTGCAGCCGTTTTTTCAGGATGGGTAACCAGCCGGTCCTTCGCAGCACGACCAACCGTGACCATGCCATCATCATCTACGCTGACTACCGAGGGTGTCAGCAATTCACCCAGCGCGTTGGGAATGATGATGCTCTTGTCGTCACGCCAAACACTGATCAGGCTGTTTGTGGTGCCCAGATCTATCCCTACGACGGCCATGCCCC
The DNA here is from genome assembly GCF_027474385.1 of Halopseudomonas sp. MFKK-1. Classification (NCBI taxonomy): domain Bacteria; kingdom Pseudomonadati; phylum Pseudomonadota; class Gammaproteobacteria; order Pseudomonadales; family Pseudomonadaceae; genus Halopseudomonas; species Halopseudomonas sp. MFKK-1. Next base: position 2,619,600 of record NZ_CP114836.1, on the reverse strand, counting down.
AATTCCTTCTGTCGGCTTTTTTGCGGCCAGTATATACAGAGCAATCACAGCAGGAACAGACCAGAAATGGCCTTTGGCCAATAGGCGATTCCAACCAGACAGCACAACACAAAACACAAAGGCCGCCCGAGGCGGCCTTTGTGTTGCTGTGCAGACTTGAATCAGGCAGCAGCCAGATCCGATTCTGCCTCGGCCAGCATGGCAAACTCTTCGTCGGCGGACTTGGCAACCAGATGCTTGCGGCTGTAGCCGAAGTAGTACGCAGCACCGATCACGAACAGGCCCATGGTGAAGAAGAACGCACGCGGATCGAAAGCGTAGACGCCGGTCAGTGCAATCAGTGACAGCACCAGCGCGATACCCGAGGTCACCACGCCGCCCGGGGTCTTGTAGGGGCGTGGCAGCTCTGGCTGTTTGATGCGCAGCAGGATGTGACTGAGCGCCATCAGTGCGTAGGACACGGTCGCACCGACAACAGCCATCGCCAGCATCAGATCACCCTCACCGCTCAGCGAGGCGATAAAGCCGAAGATACCCGGCACAATCAGTGCGCGGGCCGGCACCTTGCGATCGGTGGTCAGTGACAGCGACTTGGGCAAATAACCGGCACGTGACAGAGCAAACACCAGACGGCTGTAGCCGTAGATGATCGAGAAGAACGACGCCACCAGACCGGCCAGACCCAGCACGTTGACCAGTGTCGCCAGACTGGTGTTACCGGTTGCGTTCAGCGCATCCACCAGCGGTACCGCGCTTTCGCCCATGGCTTGCGCCCCTGCGGCGCCGGGCACCAGCACCACCACCATCAGCGCAGTGAACAGCAGGAAGAGCATGGCACCGATAATGCCCTTGGGCACGTCCTTGCCCGGGTCCTTGGCTTCTTCAGCTGCCAGCGGCACACCTTCAACCGCCAGGAACAGCCACATGGCGAACGGCAGTGCCGCCCACACGCCGTACCAGCCCAGCGGCAGCAGCTCGCTGGCACCGTTGGCGTCGGTCATGGCGATGTCGAACAGGTTGTTGATATCGAAGTGCATGACCAGCGCCACACCGGTAGCCACGATGGCGAAGACCGCCAGACCGCTGATTACCATCATCACTTTCAACGCTTCACCCACGCCCGCCAGGTGAATGCCGACGAACACCAGATAGAAGATTGCGTAGACCCACGGCCCGTTGAAACCGAGCAGCGCTTCCACCGCCGAACCAATGAAGATAACGATGGCCGCCGGAGCCAGCGCATATTCGATCAACACCGCAAGCCCGGTCAGAAAGCCCCCGGTCGGTCCCATCGCCTGCCGGGCAAAGCTGTAACCACCACCCGCAGCCGGAATGGCCGCGGACATTTCCGCCAGCGACAGTACCAGGGTCAGATACATCAACCCCATGAGCACTGCGGCAATCGCAAAGCCCGCCCAGCCCGCCTGCGCGATGCCGAAGTTCCAGCCGGCAAAATCACCGGAAATAACATAAGAGACGCCGAGCCCGGCGAGCAGAATCCAGCCCGCAGTCCCGCGCTTGAGTTGCCGTTTGGCAAGGTACGCCTGATGGTCGTTAGACATGAGAGATCCTCAGTGGTGTTGCAGTTGTGAATGACGCCTCCCCGACGTCACTCGGAAACCAGAAAATTGCGACCGCTGCCGCCGTGCTCGATCACCGCGTCTTCGGTGCGGTCCTTGAGGTTGACCCCCGAGAGCTTCAGCCGCTGCGCCTCGCGCAGCAGATACAGCGCCCGCTTGGCCCCCTCGACATGCGGCAGCCCTGCCGGCCGCACGTTGGAAATGCAGTTGCGTGATGCATCGGTCAGCCCCGGTTTGGGCGACCAGGTCAGGTACAGCCCAAGGCTGTCCGGCGAACTCAGACCCGGACGCTCACCAATCAGCAGCAATACCGCGCGGGCGTTGAGCAGCGCGCCCACGTCATCACCAACGGCAACGCGGCCCTGCTCAACGATGGTCAGCGGCGCCAGTGAGCACTCCGGTAACTCGCTGGCGAGCAAGCCCATAAAGCGCTGCAGAAACGGCACCGCGTTCTGCGCAATCGCGCGGGATGACAGGCCGTCCACGATCACGATGGCCAGATCGCTCGGCTGCTCGCAGCCCAGTTTGATCAGTTGCTCACGCGAGGCGTCGTCCAGCAGACGGCCCAGATCCGGACGCTGCAGATAGGTCATGCGATCAGTCGCCTGACTGTGCAGGCGAATCGGCTCACCCAGCGCAGCCAACTGCGGGTCAGCAGCCAGCTCACTGCAAAGGGCGTCGATATCCAGCGGCAGATGCACCGCGTCGCGGGCCTGCGCGTGGGACAGCTGGAACGCCAGCAGCTCGCTGGTCGGCAGGCTGATCCCTGCGCGCCCTAAGCCAATACGCGCATCGGTAAATTCGCGCAGGCGACGCCAGGGGTTCTCGACCACCGCACCGGGCTGGTTGCGGGTTTTGTCATTTGACGAACTCATGCTCTGCCTCCCGGCAACGCCTTCAGTGAGCGGGCAAAGGGCTCAGGCAGCGCGTCGTGCAGAATGTGACGGTCGGCATCGCGCATGATCTGCATGCGGATCAGCCACTGCTCAAACTCCGGCGATGGCCGCAGCCCCAGCGCACGGCGCGCATACAGCGCGTCATGGAATGAAGTGGTCTGGTAATTGAGCATGATGTCGTCCGAGCCGGGGATGCCCATCACGAAGGAGCAGCCCGCCACGCCCAGCAGGGTCAGCAGGTTGTCCATGTCGTTTTGATCCGCTTCGGCGTGGTTGGTGTAACAGACATCGCAGCCCATCGGCACGCCGAGCAGCTTGGCGCAGAAGTGATCTTCCAGCCCGGCCCGAATGATTTCCTTGCCGTCGAACAGGTACTCCGGGCCAATAAAACCGACCACAGTGTTGACCAGCAGCGGCTTGAACTTGCGCGCGACTGCATACGCGCGGGCCTCGCAGGTCTGCTGGTCCAGACCATGATGCGCGTTGGCCGACAGCGCACTGCCCTGCCCCGTCTCGAAATACATCACGTTGTTGCCCACCGTACCGCGCTTCAGGCTCAACGCCGCCTGCTGCGCTTCGGCCAGGGTAGCCAGGTTGAAACCGAAGCTAGTGTTCGTTCCCTCGGTGCCACCGATCGACTGGAACACCAGATCAACCGGCGCCCCGGCCTCGATGCACTCGATGGTATTGGTCACATGGGTCAGTACGCAGGATTGGGTCGGGATCTCATACTTCTCGATCACCTCGCCCATCAGCTTCATCAATTTGATGGCCTGCGCCACGTTGTCGGTAGCAGGGTTGATACCAATCACCGCATCACCGTTACCGTAGAGCAGCCCATCGAGAATGCTGGCAGCGATGCCGTTGACATCATCGGTCGGGTGATTTGGCTGCAAGCGGGTCGACAGCCGACCGGGCAATCCGATGGTGTTGCGAAACGCGGTGGTCACATGGCACTTCCTGGCGACCAGAATCAGATCCTGATTGCGCATGATCTTGCTCACCGCCGCCGCCATCTCCGGCGTCACGCCCGCACGGATCGACTGCAATACCTCCGGGGTCGCGTGGTCGCTCAGCAGCCAGTTGCGAAAGTCCCCGACGGTCAGGTGCGATATGGGCGCAAACGCCGCCGGCTCATGCTCGTCGATAATCAACCGAGTGATCTCGTCCGCTTCATAGGGCACCAGCGCTTCGTTCAGGAAGGTCTTCAGTGGTACCTCGGCCAGCGCCATCTGCGCGACCGCGCGCTCCTCGGCAGACAGCGCAATAACCCCGGCCAGTCGATCACCGGAGCGCTGTGGAGTCGCCTTGGCCATCAACTCGGCCAGATCGCGGAAGCCGAAGGTTCGGCTGCCCAGCGTATAGCGGTAGGAATGCGTCATCGTGTTACCTCAGGCATGCAAATTGCTGCGAATGTCGCGCAAGTCACGCGAAGCAGCGGAAGATGCCTGAAACAGATGCGATGCCTGTTCCAGCGGGCTATCAAGATTTGGCAAAAGTGCCCCAGGCGGCCCACTGAAGCCCTTTGAGGCATATTCCACCCGAGCATCCTGCGTTAGGATGCCGCCAACTGAACACGCGAGCGCTCGCCAATGCAGCCCATAACGGAGCACAACGCACCAGCAAGGAGCACACGTGAGGCACAGGACGCCGACGAACACGCCCACAACCTGACCAACTGGCAGCAGGAATATGACCAGTTGGGCGGCGGGCGCTTCTATGGGCGAATAGATGAAGTGGCGCTGGACGGCTGCCAACTGTTCAAGGAGCACACCAACCGTGCGCTGCGCCAGCAGTGCAACGTCTGGAAGGATGCGCTCTGGCTGGGTATCCCCGCCCGCGCGGCAGACTGCCGCATTAACGGTCTTGAGGTCGGCAGTGATCAACTGATGTGCCGCCCCGGCAGCCGCGACTTTGAATTGATGACCCCCGATGCCTTCGACATCTACGGCATCGTCATCAAGGAAGAAATGCTACTGCGCGCCGCCGAGCGCGAAGAGCGCGCGCTGGATCTGAAATCACTCGAACACAGCCCGCGTCTGACCGTACCGCAGGAGCAGCTCGACCAGGTTCGCGGCCTGCTGGAGCAAGTGCTCTACCGCGGCGCCCTCGGACTCGATAGTGAACACCAGAAGCAACTCGCCAGCCAGGCCCTGCTGGAACTGGTCGCCAACGCCGCCCAACCGGCCGCAGCGCCCAGCTACGCGCATCGGCGCAAGGTAGTCGAGCAAGTGAAAGCCTATCTGGCCGAACACCCGGAAGCCCCGCTGAGCATTCCCGAGCTGTGCGAGCGCGTACACGTCAGCCGTCGCACCTTGCAATACAGCTTCGAGAGCATTCTTGGCATCAGCCCGCTGCAGTTCCTGCGCAGCGCCCGCCTCAACCGCGTTCGCCGCGCCCTCAGCGACCCGCAACAAACCAGCCCTATCGCCGTCATCGCGGCAGACAGCGGCTTCTGGCATCCGGGGCAGTTTGCCCGGGATTACAAAGCGTTGTTTGGTGAGAATCCGTCGGAGACGGTGAGAAGGAGTCGCTAACCGAGTTGACGGTCAGTGCTGCGCAGGCTCGCCTTCCAAGCGCCAATCAGTGAGCCACCAGACACAAAAAAGCATAAACATCGCCAGGGGCGACGCGGCATACAATGCCCTCAATCTCATACCAACTCCCTAATCTGCGGCCGGGAAGCAGAGTCCGGCCCGACCGCAGTCAGCAAGGCGGTATCAGGCGCGAGCTGGAAGTACCGGCTCGCAGAAGCTCAGCAGCCCTTGTTCCTGCATCTCTTTAATGAAATTCAGAACCGTTTGCTCAACAACACGACCGAACGCATCTGCCGGCGTTGTCGGTTGCGTGTTGAAGGGCGCACGCTTATTGCCAATGGTCGTATGCAGCGCATGCTTGTATGAACCGGAGTGGGTATTGCCATCCGCATCCACAAGCTCGATGGTTGCTTCGTAGTAATCGGTAACCAGCGAGCCCGCGGCACCCAGCGTCAGACCGGTAGCAAAGCCCTTGGCAGCTGCGCCACTGACGTTACCCACATTGTTCACAATGACACGGATGCTGTAGTTGGCGCCTGCTGCGCCCGGTACAACCACGCCGGAGGCACGCAAGGTTCGCTCTACATGGCCGCGCAATTCTGAATCGGCACGAGCAAAGTGAGTACCGTTGCGCCGAAACTCGACACTGACGTTTGAGTTGTATGGCGTTGCAACCGACTTGATGTCGCTATAAGCAGTCTTCCCATAGGTGGGGTCGACGTAGGATTTGGTCGTCATACAGCCCGACAGAAATGCAATTAAAAACAGGGAAAACATCAATCTAATGGAATTCATACGGCCTCTTTCTTGTTGTATTTTTCACTTCCCTTTACGCCACACCCAATGACGTAACCTAACAGCTGCTCTGTCTGTTTCTTTCGCCAGCCCTCCCTTCACGCGTACAAGTGAATCGGCATGAGGACCACACCCATTCGAGTGGCCGCTCCTGGCACACACGAGCGACGACAAAGCGCACCAGTGCCAGGCGAGCAAGAAAATACAAGGGGATAAAGCATGTACCGGCGCCCGAGGCACGGCCGCCAAAACCACCGGGCAGCAGATGCGACCGATGATAAGAAGATGATCCGACAGCAGAACTGCCTGGAAATGATATCTGCGCCATCCTTGGGCCTTTGCGAACTGGCTTATTGCCACATCCGCAAGGTAACCGCATCACCGATACAGGTAAAGCACGATTTTCTGTCCGGTGGCGTTCATCGAGATAACAACAAAGCCTCTGCTGGCTCTGACGTTAACGATGACGAGCTTAACGCACGACCAGAGGTGGCTTGGCCAGCAGCAGCGACTGATTTACCGGGCTCTAGATCAGCTCGGCAACCGCCCTGTCTGCGTGAATCCGGGTAGTGTCATAAAGCGGCACCGCGGTATCAGCCTGCGTGACCAGCATGCTGATTTCGGTGCAGCCGAGAATCACCCCCTCTGCCCCGCTCGCAAACAACCCGTCGATAATGCGCAGAAACTCGGCCTTTGACTCCGGAGTGATTGTGCCCAGGCACAGCTCCGCATAAATAACCGAATGCACGATGCGGCGGTCGTCCGCTGTGGGCACGATTACCTCGATGCCGAACTGCTCCTGAAGCCTGCCCTTGTAAAAGTCCTGCTCCATGGTGAACGCCGTGCCGAGCAGGCCGACCTTTTTCACCTGGTTGCTGACCAGCACGTCTGCGGTCGCATCGGCAATGTGTAGCAACGGGATGCCGATAGCACTCTGAATCTGCGGTGCCACCTTGTGCATGGTGTTGGTACAGATCAACAGAAAATCAGCCCCGGCCCCTTCAATCTTCCGGGCTGCTTCAGACAGCACCCGCGCCGCACCCTCCCAGTCGCCCTCACGCTGCAACCGCTCGATTGGCTCGAAATCGACACTGAACAACACGATCCGGGCGGAATGCAGACCACCCAGCTGCTGTTTGACACCTTCATTGATCGCCTTGTAATAGCCGGCCGTGCTCTCCCAACTCATGCCACCCAGCAACCCGACTGTCCTCATATCACTCTCCACTTTGCTGCCCGACACTCCGTCGATGATGACGCTGCGCCAGAATAACCAGTAGCAGCGGCACTCCAACCACAACACACCCCAGGTACAGGCTCACACCCCACGCACCCGCTGCCACCAGCAGCGAAAAATCCCATAGTGCCACCGGCAAGCCGGCAGCATAGTGCAGCGCCCCGTTTATTCCCGTCACCACCAACACACCCACCAGTAGCTGAAAGCCAGCATAGATAAACGTGCCGCAGCGCAGCCAGCCAAACCGCTCGGGCCACAGCAACACCCTGAACCAGCACGCAAACACGACAAGCGATGCCAGTAGCTTGATCAGCAGAAAGGCCAAGCCATATTGGTGCAGCACAACATCATGGACAGCAGAGACATGGGCCAGCAACGCGAAGGCTGCGGGCGCACGGCAAAAATCAATGACCTTGAAGAACTCTGACAGCAGCGTAACAAGGAGAATCGCCAGAATGACTGACGGGATAACCCGTTTCAATTTGGTTGGTCCAGGTGGTAGCGGGCTAACGTTTGGTTAAGGGACGGGCTTTAAGCCGTCCCAACGACCGATGCAAATGATTAGAACCACTGGTTAGGTTTACACATCAATGGTGTGTGTCCACAGAGGCCGCCAGCCTTTAGACAAATACGCAACCAGATTCCTATCTCCATAAAATCTTATTCTGCCGCCTGAGCTATACGCCAAAGCAGACTGGTCGACTTGAAGTCCAGCTGCACGCGCAGCCTGAGTAAGTTGATACAAAAGACCGTCGTTATCTCCGCTAGTGGACTTTGCATCAAAGACGGCAAAATTGATCCAGCCGCCAGTTGTAGCGCGTTCTCGTAGGTGAGCCATATTTATTTTCATGATAAACCTCCTTGTGAGCCTGACGCCCGCATTTTCGGCTGGTTTGGAGCGCAGCGGAAAACCAGTCCGACAACATGCACTTGTTAGGCGAATATCTACCGTGTACAGACAACGCTACTTCAGGCAACATTTTTTGTACTTAACCCCGCTTCCACATAGACATATTTCATTGCGCCCTATTTTTCTTCCTTTAACCACAGTACCAATGTTTATCTTTCTCTGTGGCTTAGGGGCATCAGCTAGAATCCTGTCAAGTTCATCCGACTGTTCCCATTCATAGAGTAGCTTCAAGCCAAATTTAAGCTTTTTGGTTTCTGGATCTATGCATATGCCGAACCATTCCTTAGCCTTTTGGCTATACTTTCTTCTCTCTGCATGGCGCTCCAATTTAGGCCCAGCAACCGCTATAGGGTCTGAATTACAGTGGACTGTCAGTCCAGTGGAGCGCGCTCCTATGGCAATCGTCAAATCATGACACTTATGGTCATTCATCGCTAATTTTGCAATGTGGTCAATGCCCGTATTTAGCTGATTCACCGTATCTTCACTAAGAAGTAACAGCATAAACCCGAGGTCGATAGTTCCTGGATCTTCCTGTTTTTCAATTTGTGTTATCAATCTGCCAACAGTTGTATCTCGAAATTTTGTTAGAATTCCTTCGGGCGTTCTTTCTCCAGCAACCTTACAGCGCCTCACTAACATAGCCAGATCTAGATCGGCACAAATGTCGTCGCCTAGGTGCATCATCGTATACTCATCATCAACCCAAAGATTTTGTTTTAGGTGATAAGAGAGTATTGTCAGCTCATGGGTAGAAAAAACCTTGTCGTTATATTCGGTCCTTCTATTTACGTAACTCAAGAAATGAAGTGGAGTCTCCAACATTTCCGTTGCTACGTCCAAAAAGAACACATCCATTACAAAAGGCGGCTTAATTATTTCCGTTTTACTGAAATTTAGAAACTGCCTCGCTTGAAAAGATAGGGCTGGATAGTGATCTGAAACCACACAAAAAGGGTAAATTTCACAAAGATTTCTTTCGATCTCTAGCTCATTACCACTATCATCAATCAGCTTATAACTTAGGTCAGTTAGTAAAGTTGCACATGAGTAGGCTTGGTCGTAAGCATCTTGAACCGCTTTTTTGAAGTCATCCCTTAAGCTAAGGTCGTTACCTTTCCTGGCAGCAATAGTTAATTTCTTCGATTTCGCCTGTAAGATTATCGCTCGATTCGCATAGACTATTAAAACATCGATTTCACCGACTATATTTCTTTTTGAATCGACTATCTCTACATTTAGAAAGACATTCCTATCGCCAAAAACACGCGTCATTCTCTGCGCAGAGAATGACTCAGTGAAATCACCTCTGTTTTTCATTGCAGTGCTTCGGTAAGCTTTATCTTCGTAAAACCAAAAGAATGGTGTTTCGTATAGGGCCTCAACAAGGCTGTAATTTTGGAAGAGAAGATATTCAGTATCTGAAGTCTTTATTATGGGGTAAGCATTCTTAGGGTTAAAATCATCGAGAGAAGAAAAATCACTCATCCCAATAGGAGAAACAAATGATTCTATAACGTTAGTTACTATACCCAAGTCAATACCAGACTCTGCTGAAATTTCTTCAGCTGTAAACTTGTACGCGTCCAGCGCAGTCCAGCTGCTTGGATTGTTAATATCTAGACTAGGAATAAACTCATTTATTTTCCTGTTCTGGAGTTCTTGTATTGCTGTAATAGCTGATATTGCATCCTCAGATGAAAACCCCTTATTATAAATCAACCAATCACTATCTCCCTTGTACTTTAGCGATGATAAATCTCGGTACTGGAAGTGATAAGCAGATTCGCCGCCATAAAAAATAGCTTCTCTTAGAAAATCGCCATTTTCAAACGGATTGAAGTTTGGATCGGACGCCTGTTCAGGATCGAATATCTCCCTCATGTTAGGCATCATTGAATGATGCATTTCTTTTAAAAGCATCTCGGTTTCATCTATATATCTTTGAATGGTTTCCGGTGTTTGCATTTCTGCATTTAAGTCAGCTTTACAAGACAACCCTATAAGGGTTGAAATTTCCGTTCTGACTAGTCGATCCATTCCGAATTGCTCAAGAACGTCTTCCGGCGTCATCACATCGCCGTAACGTATTGTATTGTCCCTAAAACAAAAATAAGCAATGGCATGCAGATAACCAGGAGAAGCGCATAATTCCGACAAGTCTGCAAAAACTTCTGCTTCTGCTCTTATGCTTTGGTCCATATCCATTGATTCCACTAGCCCCTCAGCTATCTCGTGCGCCTAACGCCTTGCTCACCGGTAAATTGCGAGCGAAGCGAGTAATTTATCCGAGTGCAGCAATTTGTTAGGGTTTATCGCCATCCAAGACCCCTAAAAGTTGCTGCATGCCGAAACTGCATGTTCTGCCCACTAAAAATGTTTTTGCATACCTATCTAACAGTGCCTGGTCAGGCTTCAGTCCTTCCTTGATTTTATTGCGTACCGATCTCAAGTTGTCTTCTGTCTTATCCATGCCTTGACTGAACACTTCCGTAAGAAGCCGTTCTCTTCGTTCCTGGGCGGACTTACCTTTACACCCAGCCCTGATATACTTGGCAACAACTATGAACAGCATCTTCTCACAATGGAAATACTTAAATTCGTCAGATAAGTATCGGCTATATGCAGTATCAAGACTTCCTGACGCAAAAAGCTCGCGATAAAAGCGTACGGCATTATCTTCTAGAAACCCAACGTAAACCTCTTCCTCAGGCGCTAAAAGAACGAAGAAGGGAGCGGGTTTATCTAGCTTTATCGGCATAATTGATCGAAGACCAAAGCACGCTGCGCCGACTACAGCCAAGTTATTTCCAGTTGCCTGATTAAGACCTTGAAGGCTGCTATAAAGCTCATCCCAAGAGCAGTATTCAGAGGACTGAACAATATGCAACCCTTCTTCCTTGTTGCCATGCATATCGAAGTGCAATAAAGGTCGCATTCCGTACTCAGATGCGTGATACGAAAGCTCTGCCAAGAGGCTTTTGAGGTGGGCCGCGCTAGTAACCTGAATATGCTGAAACCCGATGGATATCTCAGCTTTCAAAGACTCCATGTCTTCCACCATTCTTCGAGTGGGACCGAATTCAGAATCCGGAAGGCTAGTTAACCATATAACAGAATTACAGGAAAAGCCGGTATCAAGCTGCATAACTTTCCTTTTACCCTAACAGCTGAGTGGACCAACAGCTTCATCATTGCATATCCGTGACTTCTTCATATCACCGCCCCAAACCCAAACTGCCGCTTTAAAAACCTCATTAAAAACAACCTATTACAAAACCCAGCCCCACATTACTCATATTCGCGTGACATCTGCATTTTGCGCATCCAATAACCCTGTATGGCATGTCGGTCTGCATACCATTGGGTAATCTGGCGGGGTTACACATTCACAATTCCTCTGCACTTCGGATAGGCGCTACATCCCCAGAACACCTTACCGGCGTTCGTGCCTTTGCGAGCGGTGCGTTTGATCATGCTGCTGTTGCACAGAGGGCAATGCGGTTCAGCGGTGGTTTCAGGTATTGGAGGCGTGGCAGTAGGTGTCGAGTTGATGGTTGGCTGCGCTACCGATAGTTCAGATGGCTGTTTATGCATCAGGCGCTTGAGGCCTGCACCGTCGATCAGCTGGATATTGCGGCCCTGGGCGAAGGCTTTGGCTTCTTTGGTGAATTGGCCGGAGGTAACCACATAACCGCCCACTGCGCCTTCTGCGGCCATGGCGCCGAAGAATTCGCGCACCACTGGTACGCCCACTTTCAATGAGCGCCAGTGTTTGCATTGCACCAGGTATTTTTCGTTGTGCTTGCGCAGGATCAGATCTACGCCGCCATCCGGGCCGTTAGCGCCAGTTTCGGTGATGCTATAGCCCTGCTTGCGGAAGGCTTCGCCGATCAGTTGCTCGAACTGCTGCCAGCTGAGGCCGTCGATGGTTCTGGCCGGTTGGGTGGCGTTTGCGACGCTATTGAGCAGTTGCTTGCGTTTGTAGCGCCCGGCGATGGAGCCAATGGCGCCGAACACGCAGCAGGCTGGAATCAGGTACTGGCCGAACAGGGCGAAGGTGCGCCACAGGTGCCCTGCCAGCACGCCGCCCATGTCACCTGGGCGCAGCACGGTGGAAGTGCTGGGCGGTGCGGTGGCAATGGGATGCAGGACAAGCCAGCTGACCAGAGCAAGCAGCATGCTGACCCACCACGGCAGGCGGGACAGCAGAAAAATGAAATCGTCGAATGCAGAGGATCGTCTGCGCGCCATCCGTGGGCTCCTTGACTGGCTCATTGCCATGTCAAAACGGTAATCCTATACCGGCGTCAGGTAAAGCGGCTTTTCACCCTGCGCCAAGCCGGGCGATGGACAGCGCGGATTTAAAAGGTCATCAACCGCTGCTTTCTGCTCAGGGGCTTATTTGCGTTCTGGATGCAGGTTGCCAGGGTCGACTCGTGGCACAGCGCCTGCTCGCTGTCTTTCAACCACTGCCGGACCAGTTGAACGTAGTCATCCAGACTGATGAACCGGTGGATGGTGTGATTGTGCAAATAGCCAAGACAGAACCCGAGCTTATCTTCCAGTGAGCCATTGGGCGCAAACTTGAAGTACTCCACATCCACTAGCCAGCTTCTGGACAGGTCAGGGGTAACCAGAATATTCCCGGCCCAGAGATCAAGATGCAGGTGCGAGTGACTCAGATGCTCACGGATGGCGCTGAAAGCCAACAGCAGCGCGGCATTTTGCTGTTCCGGGTGCGCCTGAATGAACTCCAGCAAATTGCAGGACTGGCCAATGAACTCGGTCGCCAGCGTGGTGGAAACAACCAGCCCGAGCCAGTTACGCCGGTATCCGTAGCCGATAATTTGCGGCACATGCGGGCAATTGAGCAGCCCCAGCTGGTTGTGAATTTCCATCACGCCGCGATCATAAGCGCCATGCCGCTTGAGGCCGAAGGTCGCCCTGATTCGACTATTTCGATGGCGAAACACTGCCGTTTTGGCCAGAACAGCACGCTCGCCCAGCTCCAGCACATCGCGCTCGCGTCCTTCTCTGACAAGGCGAAGGCGATCACTCAGCATGCCGTATAGAGCGTTGCTCAGCTCCTGGCCAAGATCAGCTCGAACGAATACGCGGCAACCGCCACGTTGCTGTTTGAAAAATCCCGCACTGCTCAGAAATTTCATTTTTCTTTTCGTCTCTGCTGGCAGGGGCTCTCACTCTGCAGCTTGGTACTACTTCGGGCGCACACGGCCACAAAGCAGACACCAACCGGCACAACGCAGCGCAAGCAGCCCGCCTGTGTGTCGGTTCAGTTCGGAAAAAGTGGGGGAGTCAACATGGAGTGCTTACCTTCCCTGGCAAACTGAAATGAACTTGAAGCGCCATTACCTGCCGCATGGCCTTCGCTGAGCCCGATAGTAGCCTAACGCCATGCTGATACAGAAATACTTTTTAACTCAGCCGGCCAGCAAGCCGGCACTACACTCTGAACCCCTGCGCCAATGCCTGCAGCTCACCTGCCAGCTGCGCCTGGCTGTCGGTGACCTGAGAAATTTCCCGCGAGCCGTTGAGGGTTTGCAGAGAGGTTTCCCGCACGGAGCTCATGCTGCGCGAGATATCCCGCGTGACCGCGACCTGCTGTTCAGCGGCAGAGGCGATTTGCGATGACATACCGGAAATACGGTCGACGTCCTGCAGGATGCCGGCAAGGGTGTCTTCCAGGGTTTCGGCTTCATCGGCGCTGAGATTGGCCAGTTTGTGGCTGTCGATTACCGCGCCGCGCACACTGTCGGTAATGTCGCGCAGGCTGCTGATCATGGTTTCGATTTCAACGGTGGAATCGTGGGTCTGGCGCGCCAGATTGCGCACTTCGTCGGCGACCACAGCAAAGCCACGACCGTGCTCCCCTGCCCTGGCCGCCTCAATTGCGGCGTTGAGCGCCAGCAGGTTGGTCTGGTCCGCTACTGTTCTGATCACGTCGATGACCCGGGTGATGGATTCGCTGCTGGCCTGCAGGCGCTCCATTTGGCCGTTGACCTGCTCGATGGCACCGGCCAGATGGCGAATGCGACCAACGCTTTCCTGCACCACCCGCCGCCCTGCCTCGTTGCGCTTTGAGGCATGCTGGGCGGCTTCGGCAACCTGCTGGGTATTGCGCGAGATTTCTTCCGAGGTGCTGGACATTTCCTCTGCCGCTGCTGCGACCTGATCCACCAAAGCCTGCTGCTGCCCTACCTGATCGGAGTTCTGGCTGGCGGTGGCACGGGTCTGCTCGGAGGCCGATGCCAGCCGCACGCTGGTTTCATCGATCTGACTCAGCGCACCGGAGAAGGTCTCGATCAGGCTGTTCAGGGCCGTGCCGATCAGCCCCATCTCGTCCTTCGAGCAGACCCGGGTGCGCACCGACAGATCCTTGCGTTCCATGACCTGACGGAAATCACCCAGCAGCTGGTTTACCTGGCTGGACACCCCAATGATGATCAGCAGCGCCAGCAGCAGCACCATGCCGATCACCAGCGCACCGATGATGGCTGCCCGACGCAGATCGGCACGCGCGCCGGCCAGCACGCGCTCGGTGCCCGCAGCCATGTCGTCAGCGACCTGCTGCTTGAGCTGGTAAACACCGTCGATGGCGTGACTGGCGCTGTCAAACCACTCGATATTGGCCATCCCGAGAAAGCCGTATTCGGAACCGATCAGACGATCACGCAATGCGCTGAAGGCGATGTTTTCCGGCCGTTCGGCCAACGCCAGCAACTGCCCCTGCAGGGAGGCACCAACCAGATTGGCGGCCGCATCCAGCAGTGCCTGACTGCGCGCATCTGCTGCACTGACCTCCCTCGCCAGCGCCAGCGAAATGCCGCCCTCGCTGAGCACCGCAGCGCCCGCGGCCATCTCCCGTGCTCCCGACTCGGTTGCCTCGGTGAGCGCCAGGAAGGCTCCCATCAGACGCGTCAGGCGCGGCTCGTTAGCCTGCAGCAGAATCTCGGGAATCAGGGCAATCATCCGTTCAACCGCGGCGCTATAGGTCCGATAGGCCAACTCGGCGTCGACATCTTCATTGAGGACCCTGGCCCGCAGCGGCGCCAGCGCATCCAGCGCCTCATTGATCAGGCCCAGCTGGGCCGCGATGGCAACCCGCTCGCGACCCTGCATGGCGGCCATGGCGTTGCTCAGGGCATCGAGGCTGGCATCGGTAGCTGCCCGCTGGCCTTCAAGGCGCTCGACGACCCGGCCATCGGCGCCACCGGTGGCAATGAATAAGGCGGTGAGACCCCGCTCCTTTTGCAGATTCTCCAGCGCCGGATCGGCGCTCAGCACCAGGTCGAACAGTGCCCGCGATGATTCGGTCTGCTGCAGATGGGTGTAACGGTCAATTACCGTGGCGCCGGAGAAATACAGTGTGCCGGCCAACGCCGGCAGCAGGAGCAGCAACAATTTGCCGCGCATGGAGAGGTTTCGAAGCATGGACAGCATGGTGGAGCACCCTGAGAAAAACCTGACTGACTGGACAGACCTCTCAGCAAGAACGGTGCCATCACTCTGCCACGACCCGCCGGGGCTTGCGGACACCCCGTGCGAACACCGCGCACCAGTTCAGGGCCGATGCAGCGCAACGCGATCCAAAAAAGGGACTATCGTGGTCACCGAGGCGCTGCCGGAGCGATGCATCCATGCAGGCCATCGAGCGCCCGGCTGTGACTCGCGCCGGTCAGACGAGCGGCTTGTTCATGGCCGCCGCCAGCTCGGCATGGCCGCTATGTGCCAGGGCATCAGCGGCGCCCGCAACGTCTTGCGGGGTCTTGTTCTGGCTCAATTTGAACTTGCTGACCAGGCGTTCGATCTCGATTTCGATGCCGACAATCGCCGCCAGCATTCGGGCGATGTAATCCGGGCTTGAGTCAGTCATGCGCCACGGGCGCGGCTCTTGCGCGCGCGTCTCATGTTCACGGGTCAGGCGCGCCACGATGCCGCGCACAAAGCGCTCGTCGTCACGCAGGTGGATGCGCCCGTGGGCATGCACAACCTGATAATTCCAGGTCGGCACCTGCTGGTGGGTTTCGTGCTTGCTGGGGTACCAGTTTGGCGAGATATAAGCTTGCGGGCCCTGAAAGACGACCATCACGCTCATGCCGTCCACAATCTGCTCGACCAGCGGGTTGGCCCGCGCCAGGTGCGCCTGCAGCACGCCGTGCTCACCCTGCCCGGTCAGCAGCTCGAACGGAATATGGTTGGCGTCCAGCCCGTCCGGGCCGACGGTTACCAGCGTACCCAGCGGGTTTTCGCCAATCAGGGCATGCAGTTCAGTGGTGCGGGTTTCGGCAAAATGTGCAGGCAAATACATGACGTATTCCGTGGCAGGTCAGACGGCAAGATACTGATCCAGGGAATACAGCGCAAACGCCAACAGCAACCAGAACAGCACGCCAGCCGATGTCTCAAGCCAGGCACTGTAGGTATGCCGGCGCAGCCAGTGCGGTGGCCACAGGCAACGCAGCAACCCGCGGCCGGGAATGCGCAGGCTGAGGTCCAGAACGGCGCCCGCTTCGAGGATCAGACGGCCAAGCAGCAACAGCCCGCGCGCCAATGCTTCGAGCAATTCAAGCATCCGGGTTACTCCGCGCCGGGCGCGCGCTCGGCAAAGCACGGTAGCCCATCGGTGATGTCAAACCAGTTGGCCTTGTGGGCAGTAAAGAGATGAGCCTGCAAATCGGTCACGCTCAGGGTAGTAACACAGAGCCGAGGAATCATGGTGCCTGCCTCATCCGATGGTCTTTACTCGATAAAAATATAGCCTTTTAAAGCTAATATTGAAAAATTAGCGTATTACGGCTAACGTCAAAGCAGATTGCACAGGGACACGCTTATATGACTATTGCAGCCGTATTGACCGGCGACCTGATCGATTCTCAAGGTGTTGAGGATACGCAGGATTACATCAACCAGCTACGTGATGCGTTGCAGCAGCTGCAAGCCGTCTGCCCATTCCAATACGAACTGTACCGCGGCGATGGTTTTCAACTGACCCTGGACGTTGCAGCAGATGCAGTGCGTTGCGCGGTGCTGCTGCGCGCCGCACTGATTGCCGCCAGCCCGGAGCACGAGCGGTACGATGCCCGGATTGCTGTCGGGATTGGCCAGGCAGCCGCGGTCAACCGCTACGGCGAGGCTTTCGTGCTGTCCGGGCAGGGGCTCGACACTATGAAGAAGGACAGCCTTGGACTGTTCACCCATGATGCCAGCCTGCTAGATCGCCTTGAGCTGCCGACCGCGTTCGCGGCGCGGGTGATCGAGCAGTGGACGCGAGTTGAGGCGCAGACCTGGTGGTTGCATACCACCCTTGCGGTCAGCCAGAAGGCTCTGGCCGAACACATGGACAAGGCTCAGGTAACGGTTCACAAGGCGTTGCAACGGGCCGAGGCCGCGCTCATGGATCGCTATCTGGCTCGCAGCCGCGAGTGGATTCAGGAGCTCACTGATGACTGACTCTGTCTTGCTGCTGCTGATGCTGCTCTTGCACATGCTCAGCAGCTTATGGGCCAACGCAAGGCCGCTGCCGCCAGAGGCCAGCCGCATGCAGCAACGAGCCTGGCTGATCCTCAAGGCGTTGCCGCTGGCGCTCGCCATTGGCGCGTTGCTGCTGTCCCAGAGTCTGAGCACCGCCCTGCTGGGCTTTATTCTGGTGCTGTGCAGCCAACTGCTAGTGGAACACCAGCGGCTGATCAGACCGCAGTCGTTCTTCAGCACTGCGCTGTTCAGCCAACTGCTGCCAGTGCTTATCCTCGTCGGTTTGTGGAGCGCCGCCACCGGCAACTGGCCGCAGCTCGCGGATGCGCTGGCGCGCCTGTTGCAGCCAGACGCATTGATCCTGGCACTGGCAACGCTGTTTTTGCTGCACCCGACCTCAACTCTGATTGCGCAGATCCTGACGCCCTGGCTCAATCACAGCGACCTGCAGGACGAGCAATCGCTGAAACAGGCCGGACGGCTGATCGGCTTTCTTGAGCGCCTGCTGATCTTCGCCTTTGTGGTGATGGGCCAGTGGCCGGCCATCGGCTTTCTGCTGGCTGCCAAAAGCATCATGCGCTTCAACGATACCCGCTCGGCCAAGCGGCCGGTGTCCGAGTACGTACTGTTGGGCACCCTGCTGAGTTTCGGCTTCAGCATCGCTGCCGGATTGGTCGCCAGAGCTCTGCTCGGCGCTTAGCCGGCCTGCGCTAATCTGGAAAAATTAGCCCTTCAAGGGTAAAGTCCTCCCTTCGTCGGCGCTCTGGCCGTCGCGCCCCTTCCCGTTTCATCAGGAGTACCCATGCGTCTGTGTGTTTTCTGCGGTTCCAGCCCCGGTAACAAACCCGAATACCTCGCCGCTGCGCAGCAGCTCGGCACGGCACTGGCCAAGGCCGGCATCGGTCTGGTCTACGGCGGTGCGCAGGTTGGCCTGATGGGCGCAGTGGCCGACGCGGCGCTGGCCGCCGGCGGCGACGTGATTGGCGTGATTCCGCGTCATCTGGTTGAACGCGAATTGGCCCACGAAGGGCTGACCACCCTGCATGAAGTCGGCTCAATGCACGAACGCAAGGCAATGATGGCGGATCTGTCCGACGGGTTTATCGCCCTGCCCGGTGGCGTCGGCACCTTTGAGGAACTGTTCGAAGTCTGGACCTGGGGCCAACTGGGGCACCATCAGAAGCCGTGTGCGCTGTTCAACGCCGCCGGCTACTACGATCAACTGATTGCCTTCCTGGACCACGCCCTGACCGAGGGCTTTATGCGCCAGCCCTACCGCGACATGCTGATTGTCGACAACCAGGTCGACAGCCTGCTCGACAGGGTTCGCCGCTACTCACCACCCGCCGTGTCCAAGTGGGTTAAAGCGCAAGAACGCTAGCCCCTCGGCTGCCGTGATCAGGATGCGCCGCGGGTAATCTGCTGCATGCGCGCGTAACCCGTGCGCGTCAGCAGTACCAGATTGACTGTGGTGGCGTAGATCTGACCTGACGCCTTGAGATCGTTGATCAGCGCCTTGTGTTCATCCGCCGGCAGGTAGAAAAAATCCCGCCCTTCCTCAAGCTGCTGCTCGCAGCGGCGAAAAAGACGGAAGGAGGTGCCCTTCGGCAGGGCATTGAGCTCATCGAGCTGGCGCAGGCTCAGGGTTTCGGTGTTGGCATGGACAATCGGTTGCATGACGGCTGGTAGCGGCTGGCGAATGGGTCGGGCGGCCGTCTGACCGCCAAGCCGTAGCCTACCGTGTTGAGCAATAAACGTCTTCTCCCGTTGCCGTCAGTCCTGCCCGATATCGCGGTCAGCGGCCGGGACTGAGGCTGTGCTGTGGGGCGCCATGTAATCAGGCATGCCACGATGAACCTGAAGAAACCCGATAAAAGCGCGTATGACGGCAGCAACAAGCCCGTTATACTCGCCGCCTTTCAGGTTCACCCGCCGAGCGCACCATGACCGATCACCAAGACCCAACCTCGACCGATGCGACAACCGACGTCTCTCCTGCCAGCAAGACAGGCGGTCTTGGCGCCCTGTTCGCTGCGGCCAGCAAGCAGGCAGACAAGGCCAACGCTCCCAAGCAGGGCAAGGCCGGCTTCGATCCGCACACCAAGCGCGTACACATGCCGCCGCGTGGCACCCGCCGTTCGATGGGCAAGCGCTAGGCGGGCCTAAAGCGGCAGCGTGAAGTAGAACTGCGCGCCCGCACCCGGGCGCGACTGCACGCCGATGTTGCCGCCATGCAATTGCACCACCTCCTTGCACAGCGCCAGACCCAGCCCGGCGCCACCCTTCTTGCTGCCGACCTGCACAAAGGGTTCGAATACCCGCACCTGCTGGCTGTAGGCAATGCCTTCGCCATTGTCCTCAACGCTGAACCATACCCGCTCACCCTGCCGGCGCAGGCGCACGGCAACCTGACCGCCCTGCTGAGAGTGACGCAGGGCATTGCCGATCAGGTTGTCCAGCACCCGCTCAATCTGCAGTCGGTCCAGCCGCGCCCGCGGCGCATCCTCGCTGACGTCCAACTGCAGGGAAATACCCCGTTCATCTGCCTGCGCCTGAAAACGGGCCACCGCTGCAGAAACCAGCTCGACCGGATCACAGGGCGCCAGTTCCAGCTTCTGCAGTCCATTCTGGTAGCGTGAGAAATTGAGCAGGTCGTTAATCAGATCGACCAGCCTGCGCATTTCCTCGTCTACCGTTTCCAGCAGATCCCGCTCACGACTGCCCTCGGCGAACTGCAAACGTTCCTGCAGGAGGGAGAATGCCATGTGCATGCCGGTCACCGGCGTGCGCAGCTCATGGGACGCCCTCAGCACAAACTCACGCCGCACCCGCTCGAATGCCCGCTGCTCGGTCACGTCGCGCAGTACCATGACCGCCCCCTGGACCCAGCTGTCGGTTCGCACTACCGGTGTCAGGCTGTAATCCAGCAGCCGGGTTTCCCCTGCGACCTCGACCGCCAGATCCTCCTGCTCGCTACCAAAGGTATTGCCGGCCAGCACCTCCCGGACCTGCTCGTCCAGCTCGGGGTGCCCCATGGCCTGGCCCAGCGTCTGACCCAGCTCGCGCGAATCCCAGTCGAGCTGACGCCGCGCCACCGGGTTGAAGTGATCAACATCGCCCTGCTGATCAAGGATCAGCAGGCCATCGTCGATACTGTCGAGCACCGCCTGCAGGCGCCGTTGCTCGGACTGCAAGGCCTCCAGATCGCTGTTCTTGAACTCGCGCAGGGCTTCGGCCATAACGCCAAATCGACGACTCAGGGCGCTGATCTCATTGACCGGGGACAGCGGCAGAGTGACGTTGAAGTCACCCTGGCCAATCTTGTCCGCCGCTTTGGCCAGCGCCTCGATCGGCCGACCAAAACGCTGGGCGATGCTGTGTGCGGTCAACAGCCCCAGCAGCAGCACGGCCAGGCCGATCAGCCCCAGTAGCCCGGCAATCAGCCAGGCGCGCTGATGCGCTGTGCTTTCGGCCGCCTCAACATAAGCCAGATAGCGGTACTGCACCTCGTTAATGCGATCACGCATGGCGGCCACGCTGAGGCTGAAGGTGTCATCCGAGAGCAGATCCCGGCGCAGGGTGCGCGGCCGGTAGAGCACATCGTCGTAGACCGCATAGGCCCGACCGATTTCAGCCACAGCCTGACGGTCCTCATCGGTTCGGGCCTGCTCACCGGCCTTGGCCAGCCACTCCTTGAAGCGCTCGTCCGATGTACTCAGCGCCTCGCGATCCAGTTGTTCTGACAGCAGCAGGGTCACCTGTCGACCGATCTCCTGACGCATGCCGAGAGAAGCCTTGAGAATGCCGATGTTGCTGCCGACGCTGTAGGTCTGCGACTGGGTCAGACTGAGTACTCCGAACAGGCCTACCAGCAAGCCCACCAGCGCCACGGTCAGCAATGCGCTGCTGCTCAGAAACAGTTGAGTTCGCAGCTTCATAGGCCAAGCTGCTTGCGTTTGCGATACAGGGTGGAGGCATCGATGCCGAGCGTGCGGGCCGCCTGATCCAGCGTGGCGCTGGAGGCCAGAACGGCGGCAATGTGCGCGCGTTCCAGCTCGCTCAGGCTGAGATTGGAGCCGACGCGCGGCGCGGTGTTGCCGTGATCCGGTTCGCCCAACCCGAGATGACTGGCAGCAACCTGCTCCTCGGCACAGATGATACTGACGCGCTCGATCACATTACGCAGTTCGCGGATATTGCCGGGCCAGTGGTAATTCAGCAGCGCCTGCCTGGCATCCTCGCTGAAGCCCCTGGCCGGACGGGCGTATTCCTTGACGAAGCGCGCCAGAAAGCGCTCGGCCAGATCAAGAACGTCATCAGGGCGCTCCCGCAGCGGCGGCAGCGTCAGGGTAATCACGTTCAGCCGGTAGAGCAGGTCTTCGCGAAACAGCCCCTGCTTGACCATCTCGGCCAGATCCAGATTGGTCGCCGCCAGAATCCGCACATCCGCCTGCCGGGTCACCGGGTCACCAACCCGCTCGTAGACCTTGTCCTGAATGAAGCGCAGCAGCTTGGGCTGCAGGGTCAACGGGAAATCGCCTATCTCGTCGAGAAATAAAGTGCCGCCGTCGGCCTGACTGACCCGGCCCAGAGTACTCTCGCTCGCGCCGGTAAAGGCGCCCTTGCTGTGACCAAACAGTTCACTTTCCATCAGCTCGGCAGTCAGCGACGGGCAGTTGATGGTCACGCAGTCACGCTGGCTGCGCCCGCTCCAGCCATGAATCAATCGGGCCAGCTCACCCTTGCCGGTACCCGACTCGCCCAGGATCAGAATATTGGCGTCAGTGCCGGCGACCTGCCGGGCCGTCTCCAGCACCGCCATCATCGCGGGGCTGCGCGACTCGGGCGCGACTCGCGTCTGTTCTACGGCCTGCTCCAGACTCTCCAGACGCGCTTCCATCTGACGCACTTCAAGCTGCTTGGCCGCAGCCATGCGCAATTGATCAGGGCTGCAGGGCTTGACCAGATAATCCGCCGCGCCTGCCTGCATGGCATCAACCGCGGTATCGACCGCCGAATGCGCGGTCACGATCACGACCCGCATCCACGGCGCCTGCGCCCGCATACGCGCCATTACATCCAGACCACTTTCCTCGCCAAGCCTGAGATCAAGAAAGCACAGATCAAACACCTGCCCCTGCAAAACCGCTTCGGCCTGTGCCCCGCTACTGGCCGTCGCTACCTGATAGCCCTCATCCTCGAGACAGTAACGAAAGGTCCGCAGGATCGCCGGTTCGTCGTCGACCAGCAGAATACGTCCGTTGCCTTGATTCGCTTCCATTGATTCACGACTCCTGTCATGCCGTCGCGCCACTGTCACCGTGCAATCTGCACGACCCTTCGGGAAAGATCATGCAATTCGCACTGAACACGACACCACCTTTAATTTATAAATTACTGATTTACATAGCATTAAATAAAAACCCGGGAGCGGCACAGTGCTTGCTCTATCACCTTTGCGTGTTCGGCTTCTCGCCACAAGCGAAGCTCGACAACACCCTTAACCGGAGATAGATGACATGCACAGCGCCCTACCTACCGCCTTGCTTGCCCTGTCCACCGGCCTGCTTTCAAGCATGGCCTGCGGCGCATCAACGCCAAGCAGCAGCTACTTCATGGAGCAAAATCCCGCCGTGATAGTTCAATCAGTCGACGACGCCAGCATCGCAAAGGCTTTGCGCGCGCGACTGGCATGGCAGGGTAACACGCAAGGCATCCGCATTGCCGTCAGCTGCCGCAATGGCGTTGTGAGCCTGCGCGGAACCGTACTGACCACCAGCGACTATCGCGTTGCGGTCGCCACGGCGCGGCATACGCCGGGTGTTCAGCAAGTCGATACCCGCGGCCTGCAGATCGGCACTACCCGCCCGGTCAGCAATACAGAACCCGCCCCGGGCGGATTTTCCACAGCCGGCAAGCTGAGCCTCTAATCTCAGCTGCCGACCGAAAAGGGACTTCACCGTGAGCACAGATCCCAAAGCGACAATTCGTTTTCATATAATGGAAACCACTCAGGCAGGCGCGCTGGACGCCAGACCGTTTAACACTCTCTGTACCGCAGTACCAAGGAGATCCCCCATGTTCAACTGGGCCATCGCCTTCAGCATCATCGCGCTATCATCAGCCGTGTTCGCCTTTGGTGGCTTTGACGATCAATACGCCAGCGCCGCAAGGCTGCTGACACCCGTGTTTCTTGCCCTGGCCGGGGGGTGCGCCCTGCTGGGCCGCAGTCGAGGACGCAACGAGTAGACATGCCAGACCCATCTGCCGCATCCGCGCCATCAGCAGCTACCGCATTCATGCGCCTGAGCGACGAACAGCGGCCGCTGGCCAACAAGTTCTACCGCCAATACCACAGCGGCATGAAAGCCCGCGGTCACCATCAAGTCTGGGTGGCACGCACTCACGAGCTTCAAGCCTGTCTCTGCCTGCAGACGGTCGATCAGTGCTGGTGGCTGACCGGATTGCTGGTTGCCCCTGCACAGCGCAGTCAGGGCTTGGCGAGCAGCCTGTTAGAACATGTACGCCAGCAGCATCGCGGTGACATCTGGCTGTTCTGCGCTCCCAACCTGGTGCCGTTCTACCGCGCCAATGGCTATGAGCCCGGCGACGACGCTCCCATCTCACTGCGCGACAAACTGCTGCGCTATCAACGCAGTAAAGCCCTGCTGGCCATGGTCAACCGCACGCAGGTGACGCTCCCACGCTAGCGCTTGCACCTGCTGCCACACAATGCAACACGGCGACCATTTTCCCGCACCAATTACGGGCACGGGCTCTGTGACGTTCGGGTTACGGCTGTGCAATTTTCCTTCAAAACATACGTATATATCTGATTTAAATATAAAAAAAATTGTTGGCAAGCAAAATGCTATAGGACCTGTGCCAACGCACTTAAATCAAAACCTACGGGGTAATACGTGATGATGAAGAAACTTGCAGTTGCCGTTGCTACCGCCAGCACACTGTCTTTTGCCAACATGGCTCACGCTGAAGAGTTCGATACCGCAATTGGCAAAATTGACTCCAGCATGACTGTGACGCTGGCTACCGATTACATCTGGCGTGGTCAGTCTCAAACTGACGGCGCTGGCGCTATCCAGGGCAGCCTGGACTTCGCACACGAAAGCGGCCTGTATGTCGGCGCCTGGGCGTCCAACATCGACTCCGAAGACTTCGGCGGCTCCAGCGTAGAAATCGACTACTACGCGGGTTACGGCGGAAGCATCACCGACGACATCAGCTACGACCTCTCCTGGGCTACCTACACCTACCCGAAAAACAGCTCCATCGATGTTGAAGAAGCCCTGGCCAGCCTGAGCCTGTACGGCTTCACCGTTGGCGCCAAGTACGCTTACGACCCCTCCAGCTCGCTGTACACCTACATCGGCTACGACTTTGCCCTGCCCTACGATATCGGTCTGGGCCTGCACTACGGTCTGACTGACACCAAAGACCCGCTGGACGGCGTCAGCGGTGACGAGAAATACGGTGACTGGGCCGTTACCCTGGGCAAAACCATGCTGGGCCTCGACTGGGCTGTCATGTACAGCGACACCGATCTGGGTGACGACTGCGCCTACTCCGATCAAGACTCTTGCGACGCCAACGTCACCCTGTCGGTCTCCAAGAGCCTGTAAGTACCGAGTCTGAAAACGGGCGCCCTGCTCCGAGGGTTCCCGTCAGCTAAAGCGGCATCTTGCGCCGGTCTCGCAACCTGTACCACGGCAGGCTTGCAGACCGGCTTCTTTTTGCCTGTCAGCTTACGACTGAAACTCGGGCATAAAAAAACCGGCACGCAGCCGGTTTTTCATTACTCAGGCATCACGCCCGCGGCAGGGTCACGCCGCGCTGGCCCTGATACTTGCCGCCGCGGTCGCGGTAGGACACTTCGCAGGGCTCGTCCGATTCAAAGAACAGCATCTGCGCCACGCCTTCGTTGGCGTAAATCTTCGCCGGCAGGTTGGTGGTGTTGGAGAACTCGAGGGTCACGTGGCCTTCCCATTCCGGTTCAAGCGGGGTCACGTTGACGATAATGCCGCAGCGCGCATAGGTACTCTTGCCAAGGCAGATCGTCAGTACATTGCGCGGAATACGGAAGTACTCAACGGTACGCGCCAGCGCGAAGGAGTTTGGCGGAATAATGCACACGTCGCTCTGGATATCGACGAAGCTCTTCTCGTCAAAGTTCTTCGGATCAACTACCGCCGAGTGGATGTTGGTGAACACCTTGAACTCATCGGCGCAGCGCACGTCGTAGCCGTAACTCGACACACCATAGGAAATCACCCGATCCCCTTCCGCACCGCGAATCTGGCGTTCGACAAAGGGCTCGATCATCCCGTGTTCCTGGGACTGGGTACGGATCCAACGGTCGGATTTGATGCTCATGGCGTGTCCTGAAATAGGCGGTGCGAAAAAAAGACTCTGCATGTTACCGGGTTATACCCGTCGACAAAAGTCCGGAGATCAGTCGTCGCTGATACTGATTTCCGGCATTTGTGCGGCATTCGCCAATTCAACGATACGCGCTGCCGCATGGCGCGCCATATCCTGATAAACCATGCTGATCTGGCATTCCGGCTCGGCAATTACGGTCGGCTTGCCGCCGTCGGCCTGCTCGCGAATCATCATCGACAGCGGCATGGAACCGAGCAGCTCGACACCATAGTCCGCCGCCAGGCGCTCGCCACCGCCCTCACCGAACAGATGCTCGGCGTGACCACAGTTGGAGCAGATGTGAATGGCCATGTTCTCGACCACGCCCAGCACCGGGATATTGACCTTCTCGAACATGCCGATGCCCTTGCGCGCATCCAACAGTGCCAGGTCCTGCGGCGTGGTAACGATCACCGCACCGGTCACCGGCACCTTCTGCGCCAGAGTCAGCTGAATGTCACCAGTGCCCGGCGGCATGTCGACCACCAGATAGTCCAGCTCATCCCAGGCCGTCTGGGTCAGCAGCTGCATCAGCGCGCCCGAGACCATCGGCCCGCGCCAGACCACCGGCGTATTGTCATCAACCAGAAACGCCATCGACATGACCTGCAGGCCATGCGCGCGTGGCGGGACAAACCACTTGCCGTCACTGACCTGCGGACGCGTGCCTTCCGGCAGACCCAGCATCAGCCCCATGCTCGGGCCATAGATGTCGGCATCCAGCACCCCGACTTTGGCCCCTTCACGGGCCAGCGCCAGCGCCAGGTTGGCTGCGGTCGTGGATTTGCCAACCCCGCCCTTGCCCGAGGCAACGGCAATAATGTTCTTCACCTTCTCCAGTGCCGGCACCTGCCCCTGCACGTTACCGGCCTGAATCTCGCAACGCACGCTGACCTTTGCCGCAGTCACACCATCTACATTCTCGACCGCCATCTGCATCATCTGGGCGATGCCACCGACCAGGCTGCCAGCGGCATAGCCCAGCACCAGTTCGGCCTCGACGCGCCCGCCGTCGATATCCAGCCTGCGCAAACAGCCGGCACTGAGCAGGTCGGTACGAAGGTAAGGATCCTGATATTGAGCAAGGGCCTGCTCAACGGCGGCACGATCAAGCGTAGTCATGGCGATATCCCGTAAGGACTGGCGGAAACAGGCCGCTATGCTACTGGCTCATCTGCGATGATGAAAGAGCGCAGGACAAACGCAAGACGGCCCGCCCGGCTTGCGCCGGACGGGCCGTCAGCCTTACGGAGCGAATCAGGCAGCGTCTTTCAACGGCTCCTGCGCCGATTCGGACTCGGTCTGGGCAGACTCGTCTGCCGGTTCGGCCGCAGAGGCCGCCTCAACCTGCTCGATCAGGGTGTTCATCAGACGGGTGCCGCGCTCACCCACCATCTCGGCAAACACATCACGCACAGGCAGGCTGCGCTCACGGAACACCTCGCGCTCCTCCGGCGTCAGGTACACCAGCTCGATGTCGCTGTTTTCAGTGATGATGTCCAGGCGCTCGGTATTGAGGCGAGTCTGCACGTCGTGGATCCACGGCACCAGCTCGACTACGGCATCATCAATGATTGCCTTGCGCTCGTCGGTGAGGCCGTCATACCAGTCGCTGTTGGCCATAAAGGTAGCGATGAACTGCGCCTGATTGGCGAAGATCAGATAGTCCTGAACCTTGTAGAAGTCCATCTCCTGATGGGCGAATACGGGCTGGATATTGCCGTCCAGCTGGCCCAGCTGCATGCCGCTGAACAGCTCGCCGTATTCCATGGTGGTGGGATCGGCGCCGTAGGCGCTGTAGGTTTCGCGCAGCAGACGATTGTCCATGGTGCGAATCGCCATGCCGTCGAAGTCAGCCGGTGAGCGGATCGCCTTGTTGGCACTCCAGACCTGCCAGCCCTCGGGCACGATAGCCAGCGGCTGCAGACCACGGTCGCGGTAGGAGGCAACCAGATCGTCGTTCTTGCGGAACTCGGGGGCGTTGAGAATTTCCGTATTGGTCTTTTCGTCGTCGGTCAGCACGAAGTTCAGGCTGAACAGCTGCGACTCGGGAACCGTGCCGCCGAGAAAGCCGGAACCGAAGGCAAACTGGATCGCGCCGGACTGCACCTGATCATAGATATCCGTGAGACCACCCAGCTGGCCATAGGGATAGAGTTTGACCTCCACAGCGCCGTCGGTCTTTTCCTTGATCAGCTCGGCAAACCTGGCACCGTATTCGTACTGCACGCTGCCTTCAATCTCTTCAAGGGCGAAACCCCAGGTTTCGGTTTCCACGGCATCGGCCTCGGCCACAGCGCTCTGCTCAGGCGTCTCTGAGCCATTACCACTGGCAACAGGTTCTTCTTCGGATCCGCAGGCAGCCAGCATTACCGCAGCCGCAAGAAGGCAACCATTACGCAAATTCATGGAACACTCCTTTTCAATTGTTCTGGTTTCCTGCCAAACCCTAACACAGCATTCGCGCATGTTCACGTCGTGCAAAGACGATTGATATGGGTTAAGGTCAAAAAAGGAGTACAAATTCACCATCTGAGCTGAATGTGACTACTACGTCCATCTACAGACAGAAGTCGGCGCCTAACTCCCCGAGTTAGCCTTTTCGGTCACGATACGACCGTTAGCGCCGCGAAAAGGAACAAACCGATGTCCCGACCTGCCGACAGCTCGGCAAACCGTCGCCCCGCTTCACCGGTGCTGCGCCTGCTTGAAGGCGTGGACCGCCTCACCGAATGGCTGGAAAAGAGCGTCCTCGGTGCCAGCGTGCTGTTCCTGGCTGCCCTGCTGATCATTCACGTATTGGGCCGACAGCTGTTCGGCAACGGCGTCACCGGCCAGGTCGAACTGACCCAGATGAGCCTCGTCATCATGACCTTTGCCGGCCTCGGTTACGCTGTCCGCCGGGCCCGTCATATCAGCATGTCAGCCTTTTTTGATCAGCTCAGCGGCCGGCCGCGCAAGGTCCTGCTGATCATCATCAGCCTGGGAACCGGCGCGCTGATGTTCTATCTGGCCTGGTATGCCAGCGAGTACGTTGCCACCATGGCCGAGCGCGGACGCACGTCTTCGGCGTTGCAAATCCCGCTATGGATACCCTACCTGGCGGCACCGATCGGCCTGCTTCTGGCCGGTATCCAGTTCTGGCTGACCGCCGTGCGCAACCTCACCTCAAGCGACACCTACCGGTCCTTCAGCGAGAAGGACGAGTATCTCGCTGCCCCCGACGACAGCACTCCCTGATTGCCCTGACACGGACCACCGATGCTGACCCTGACCCTCATAACCATGATCGTACTGCTGGCCCTGGGCTTCCCGATGATGGTGCCACTGCTGGTAGCGGCGCTGATGCTGCTGTTTCTGGTCATCGGGCTGGGTAACGTCGAACTGCTGATGGGGCAGATGATCAGCGGTGTGCAGTCCTGGGCCCTCGCTGCCGTTCCGCTGTTCATCTTTGCAGCGGACCTGATGACACGCGGGCATACCGCCAACCGCTTGCTGGATCTGGTGCAAAGCTTTGTCGGCCACCTTCGCGGCGGCCTGCCGATCACCACGGCAGCCAGTTGCACGCTGTTTGGCGCGGTCTCCGGTTCGACCCAGGCTACCGTTGTCGCCATGGGCGGGCCGATGCGGCCCAAGCTGCTTGAGAAAGGCTACCCGGACTCCTTTGCGCTGGCGCTGATCATCAATGCCAGCGACATTGCCCTGCTGATCCCACCGAGTATCGGCATGATCATCTACGGTGTTATTTCCGGCTCTTCGATCGGCGATCTGTTTATCGCCGGCATCATTCCGGGCCTGCTGATTCTGCTGCTGTTTTCCATCTACTGCTGGATCGCCTCGATTCGCATGGGTATCACGCCGGAGCCACGCAGCAACTGGGCCACCCGACTGACCACATTGAAAAAGGCGTTACTGCCGCTGGGCTTTCCGCTGGTAGTGGTCGGCGGCATCTACGGCGGCATCTTCAGTCCGACAGAGGCCGCGGCCATTGCGGTGCTGTATGCCCTGGTGCTGGAGGTCGTGGTGTTGCGTGCGGTCAAGCTCAGCGAGCTCTGGGACGTCGCGCTTTCAACCGGGCTGATTACTGCAGTGGTGTTCATTCTCGTCGCAGCCGGCAACGCCTTTACCTACGCCATTTCCTTCGCCGGCATTCCCCAGGCGATTCTGGAACCCGTTATCAGCAGCATCGGTCACAGCCCTACCCTGGTGTTGGGTCTGATCGCTGTTTCCTTCTTTATAGGATGCATGTTCGTCGACCCGATCGTCGTCATCCTGATTCTGACCCCGCTGTTCAAACCCGCCGTGGAGGCCGCCGGTCTTGACCCCGTTCATGTGGGCGTGATCGTGACACTCCAGGCCGCCATCGGCTCGGCCACACCGCCCTTCGGCTGCGATATCTTCACCGCGATGGCGATCTTCCGGCGCCCCTACTTCGATGTCATACGTGGCACCCCGCCGTTCATCCTGATCCTGCTGCTGGCAACCGTACTGCTTGTGCTGTTTCCGCAACTCTCGCTCTGGCTACCCTCACTGGCCACCTAGACGGCAACGCAAATATGCCTCCAACTATGGCGTTTTTGCCCTATCGAAAATGAGAAGTAATGCCGATATGCTGGCGTGAGGAACCCCGAAGCATGCCGCAAACGCCCGATCCAGAGGCGCAACGCGATGCTATAACGATAATAAGAAAGCCAGGCAGCCCCGGAGGCCGCATGATTTCCCAACAACAAAGCAACGCCCTTGCCGACAATCCAGCCAGCCCATCCAGTAAGGAACGCCTGACGCTCAGCGGCCTGCTGGCCTGCGAAGCCTTCCTGTTCGCAGCGGTCATTTCAAGCGCCTCCGGCGCGCTGTTCTGGGCGGCGCTGGCCATGATCCCGCCGACGCTAGCCTTCACCTGGATGAGCCGCACCGGAGCACGCCAGGGACGCGGGCTGGGCGCCCTGTTCAAACGCATCAACAGCAAGCAGATTGACCTGCGCGTCAACGCAGCCGATCTTGAGCAGGACGAGGCAAGTCAGGCGTTCGTCAGCCTCAACGAGCGTCTGCGCGGCATCATCATGGAGCTGCAGCTCAACAGCCTGGGCACAGCGCTGGCATCGGCCAACAGCCGCCTGCTGTCAGAGCAGGCGGCGCGGGACGCCAAGGTGCAACAGCAGCTGTCCGAACTGATCTTTCAGGCCAGCGAACAGACCACCAGTGCCCTGCACGACATTTCCAGCCGCGCCACCGGCGTTACCGAGGTCAATTCCCGCAATCTCGACATTGCCCGCCAGTCGCGACTGCAGATGAACGACGCGCGTAGCCAGATGCAACAGATCAGCAGCGCCATGACCGGCTTCAAGGACAACGTCAACGCACTGAACAACAGCTCGACCCGCATTCGCGAGATTCTCACCACGGTTCAGGATTTCTCCGCCCAAACCAACATGCTGGCCCTCAACGCGGCCATCGAGGCAGCGCGCGCCGGCGAGCAGGGGCGCGGGTTTGCCGTGGTCGCCGATGAGGTGCGCAACCTGTCTGCCAAGGTCGGTAACGCTGCCGACCAGATCAGTCAGCTGATGGAGCAGATGACCTCCGCGATGGCTGGCGCCGATCACCAGACCCAGAACATGCTCGAGCAAACCGAATCAACCGGCATGGCAGTCAGCACCGCAGCAGATCAGTTCGACGCGATGGTTGACGACTTCCAGCGCGCCAATGACGACCTGCTCATGGTCAGCAGCGCGCTGGAACAGCTGACTGCCAGCAATGCCGAGACCCTCAAGCATGGCAGCGAAATTCGTGATCTGAGCCTGACTATCAGTCAGCACATGGAGTCCAGCTTCCGTCAGGCTGACTCGCTGCGCGACAACACCAACCTGGCGCTGCGCGCCCTCGCCGGGTTCCGCCTTGGCGAAGGCCATATGGAGGCAGTGACCGAACTGCTGATGGCCCGTCGTCGCGAAATCGAATCCCGGCTGGACGAAATCGCGGATCGGGGCGTGGACCTGTTCGAGCAAAATTACACAGCCATTCCCAACACCAACCCGCCGAAGCATGATGTGCGCTGGGCAGACGCCTTTATCGAGCGCATTCGTCCCCTGCTGGATGAGTGGGATCAGGGCGGCAAGGATGGCATCGTGTACATGGCGGCGGTGAACGAAAAGGGCTACCTGCCGACCAGTCGCAGCGCGTCCTCACAGCCGCCAACCGGGGACCCGCGCATCGATGCAGCCCGCAGCAATTACAAACGCTTTGCGGTCGCCAGCGAGAGCGACCTGCGCGTGATGAGCAGCTGCACCTACCTGAACATGGGCACCTTCGTACTACCCGGCACCAGCACAGTGATCTTCGTACTGTATGTACCACTGTTCGTCAAAGGCCGCCGCTGGGGCACCATGTCTGCCGCGGTGATGCCGGCAGCACTCGGCGTCTGAACCGGGTCGGGCGCAGGGCGCGGGTCAGGCCAGCCCGCAACCTGCCGCCCGGCTCGCCTCACTGACCCGTCATGAACGCGGCCGCCGCATCGGCCGCCTGCTCGATCAGATCCTGCTGCGCCAGACCGCTCGCCTTGAGCGGTCTGAAGTCATGCTCGCCACCGTCCAGCCAATGCAGACCCAGCGCTGGGTCCAGGTCATACCCCGCAACCTCGTCGGGCTTGCCAAACGGATCGCGGGTCCCCTGTATGACAAGCCCGGGGCAGCAAAGTGCAGCGAGATGCTCCGTGCGCATACGCTCCGGCTTGCCCGGTGGATGGAACGGATAACCGAAGCAGACAAACCCCGCCGCCCCGACCTCAGCCGCAAACATGCTGGCGACTCGCCCCCCCATCGACTTGCCACCCACGAAGAATGGCCCTTGCAGCTGCGCAGCCTGAAGCCGAAACGCCTGCTCCAGCACACTCATCGGGTTGGGCGGGCGCTTGCCGCCGGTACGCCGGCGCTCCGCCATGTAGGGGAACTCGAACCGCAGCACCCGAACCCCGCGGGCCGCCAGCGCAGCGGCCAGCAGATTCATGAACGGGCTGTCCATGGGCGCGCCTGCGCCATGAGCGAGCATCAACTGCGCGATCGGTGATGTTGATGGGTCATTAACCAGAAAACCTGAAGCCGTCATCTCTTCCTTCATTTATTTACCTGTCTGAACGGTTGCACCGAAAGCGTGCGACACCATGTCACACACCTGCGAGCGCTGCCGGCTTCACATCTGAAACCAGCATGACTAGTCTCAGGTAGGCGGCGCTGCGCCGGACGCACGACAGGACGACGCAGCACGTTGGACAGCTGTTCCGACCCCATCCGAGGCCGGTCGAAAATACTCGGCACGGTACACGGACGTCGATCGGGAGGCCAGTCCAGAGGCCCTGCAAGGCGCCGTAGCACTGACCTATGTCATTGCAATGAGCGCGGGCTTTCCTCATACTTGCCAGCGCTTTAATACCCATAAACCAACTGCTATCCGTGGAATCTCGCATGAGCACAGCTACCACTCCGACAGCCTATAACTATAAGGTGGTACGCCAGTTCGCCGTCATGACGGTGGTCTGGGGTATCGTGGGCATGGCCATGGGCGTCTTCATTGCGTCCCAACTGGTCTGGCCCGAACTGAATTTTGGCTTGCCGTGGACTACCTTCGGACGCCTGCGTCCGTTGCACACTAACGCGGTCATCTTCGCCTTTGGCGGATGTGCCCTGTTTGCTACCTCCTACTACGTGGTACAGCGTACCTCGCAGGCCCGCCTGGTCTCTGATGGCCTGGCTGCCTTCACGTTCTGGGGCTGGCAGGCAGTCATCGTGCTCGCCGCCATTACCCTGCCGATGGGTCTGACCTCCAGCAAGGAATACGCTGAGCTGGAATGGCCGATCGACATCCTGATTGCTGTCGTCTGGGTCAGCTATGCTCTGGTGTTCTTCGGCACCATCATGAAGCGCAAGATGAAGCACATCTACGTGGGTAACTGGTTCTTCGGTGGCTTCATCCTCACCGTTGCTGTCCTGCACATCGTCAACAGCATGGCGATTCCGGTCAGCCTGACCAAGTCCTACTCCATGTATGCCGGTGCAACGGATGCGATGATTCAGTGGTGGTATGGTCACAACGCGGTTGGTTTCTTCCTGACCGCCGGCTTCCTGGGCATGATGTACTACTTCGTTCCCAAGCAGGCCGAGCGTCCGATCTACTCGTACCGCCTGTCCATCGTGCACTTCTGGGCGCTGATCTCCATCTACATCTGGGCCGGCCCGCACCACCTGCACTACACCGCTCTGCCTGACTGGGCTCAGTCCCTGGGCATGATCATGTCCCTGATTCTGCTGGCTCCCTCCTGGGGCGGTATGATCAACGGCATGATGACCCTGTCCGGCGCCTGGCACAAACTGCGCACCGACCCGATCCTGCGCTTCCTGGTTGTGGCTCTGGCGTTCTACGGCATGTCCACCTTTGAAGGCCCGATGATGGCGATCAAGACCGTCAACGCGCTGTCCCACTACACCGACTGGACCATTGGTCACGTACACGCCGGTGCTCTGGGCTGGGTTGCCATGATCTCCATTGGATCGCTGTACCACCTGATCCCGAAAGTCTTCGGCCGTGAAGCCATGTACAGCACCGCGCTGATCAACACGCACTTCTGGCTGGCGACTATCGGCACCGTGCTGTACATCGTCTCCATGTGGGTCAACGGCATCACCCAGGGCCTGATGTGGCGTGCAGTGAACGTCGACGGCACACCGACCTACTCCTTCGTTGAAGCACTGGAAGCAAGCCACTACGGCTTCATCGTCCGCATGATCGGCGGTGCCTTCTTCCTGATCGGTATGCTGCTGATGGCTTACAACGTTTGGCGTACCGTGCGCCACAGCAAAGCGGCCAACCTCGAAGCCGCCGCACAGACTGCCTGAGGGACGCGTTAAATGAAACTGCATGAAACAGTAGAAAAAAACCTTGGCCTGATGGTCGTTCTGATTGTCATCGCCATCAGCTTCGGCGGTCTGGTTCAGATCGTCCCGCTGTTCTTCCAGCCGGAAACCACCGAGCCGGTAGAAGGCCTGCGCCCCTACACCGCGGTTGAGCTGGAAGGCCGTGACATCTACATCCGCGAAGGCTGCGTTGGCTGCCACTCGCAGATGATCCGTCCGTTCCGTGCCGAGACCGAACGCTATGGTCACTACTCGGTTGCCGGTGAAAGCGTTTGGGATCACCCCTTCCTGTGGGGCTCCAAGCGTACCGGTCCGGACCTGGCCCGTGTCGGCGGTCGTTACTCCGACGACTGGCACCGCGCTCACCTGATCAACCCTCAGGACGTAGTGCCGGAATCCAAGATGCCGCCCTTCCCGTGGCTTCAGGACGCTGTACTTGATGGCAAGTACACCGCCAAGAAGATGGAAGTGCTGCGCAGCATGGGTGTTCCCTATACCGACGACGACATCGCCGGTGCCAAGGAAGCCGTTCAGGGCGTATCCGAAATGGATGCTCTGATCGCTTACCTGCAGCACCTGGGCACTGTCCTGTCGGATCGGTAAGCCACCATGGATAACAGCACTCTCCAGGGTCTCGGCACCGTCTTCGCCATGGCGGCCTTCATCGGCGTTGTGATCTGGGCCTACAGCTCACACAAGAAGAAGGACTTCGACGAAGCCGCTCAGCTGCCGTTTGCCGACGAAGACGAGCACGAGACCTCGGACGAGCAGCATAAAGATGCTAGGAGTAACAAGTAATGACTAATTTCTGGAGCGGGTACATTGTCATTCTGACCCTGACCTGCCTTGGCCTGATTCTCTGGCTGCTGCTGGCCACCCGCAAAACCCAGCGCCCTGGTCCGACCAACGAGACCATGGGCCACAGCTTTGACGGCATTGAGGAATACGACAACCCCCTGCCCCGCTGGTGGTTTGTCCTGTTCGTTCTGACCATGGTGTTTTCTGCGGTCTATCTGTTCCTGTTCCCGGGTCTGGGCAAATGGCCGGGCTACCTGAACTGGACCCAGGAAAGCCAGTACGAAGCGGAAGTAGCGCGCGCTGAAGAGCGTTTCGCCCCTATCTTCGCCAAGTACACCGCCATGCCGGTTGAGGAAGTTGCCAAGGTGCCGGAAGCGGTTGCCATCGGCCAGCGTCTGTTCGCCACCAACTGCTCGGTTTGCCACGGTTCTGACGCACGCGGCGCGTTCGGTTTCCCGAATCTGACCGACAACGACTGGCTGTACGGCGGTGACCCGGAAACCATCAAGACCACCCTGCGTGCAGGCCGCCAGGCTGCAATGCCGGCGTGGCTGGCCGTTATTGGTGAAGACGGTGTTCGCAACGTCTCCGGTTATGTTCGCAGCCTGTCTGGTCTGGAAACCGAAGGCGTCGATCTGGCCGCAGGCAAGACCACCTACACCAACACCTGTGCGGTCTGTCACGGTGGCGACGGCAAGGGCAACCAGCAACTGGGTGCACCGAACCTGACCGACGACATCTGGCTCTACGGCTCCAGCTTCCTGCAGGTGCAGCAGACCATTCGTTACGGTCGTAACGGCCACATGCCCAGCCAGGCCCACCTGGGCGAGGACAAGATCCACATGCTTGCCTCCTACGTTTACAGCCTGTCCCACAAAG
Source organism: Halopseudomonas sp. MFKK-1 (assembly GCF_027474385.1). Classification (NCBI taxonomy): domain Bacteria; kingdom Pseudomonadati; phylum Pseudomonadota; class Gammaproteobacteria; order Pseudomonadales; family Pseudomonadaceae; genus Halopseudomonas; species Halopseudomonas sp. MFKK-1. The sequence continues at coordinate 2,583,134 of NZ_CP114836.1, read as the reverse complement.
ACGCGCAGTAATCGCAGCCTGAGCTGACCAAAACGGGGAGACATTGTCTCCCCGTTTTGCTTTATGACCCAGATCAACAGACCTTGCGCGCGACTACCGGTCGCATTGTTCTGATAGCCCAAGCAGTCTATGTTCTGTACTGAAGGCAAAGTCTGTCCCTACGCAAGGCCAGTCTGCCGAACCATCCTACCTGCCTGATAGGGTTAGCCTGACCATGAGCAAGATCCCTCTCGAAGATGTAACTCCCAAGGTCGAAACCATTGACCTCTACGCCAAACGCGACAAGATCCAGACCCGCTCCTACAAGGGTCTGTTCAAGAACATTCGCCTGATTGGCGTCGGCTTCCTGTTTCTCATGTACTTTGGCACCGTCTGGCTGCCCTGGGGTGATCGTCAGGCCGTGCTTTGGGATCTGCCTGCTCGCCAGTTCCACATTTTTGGCGCTACGTTCCAGCCGGAAGATTTCTTCCTGCTCTCGTTTTTGCTGATTATCTGCGCCTTCGGCCTGTTCTTTATCACCGTGTTCGCCGGCCGCGTCTGGTGCGGTTACACCTGCCCGCAAACCGTCTGGACCTGGATCTTCATGTGGGCCGAGCGTGTTACCGAGGGTGAGCGCAACGCCCGCATCAGGCTCAACAAGGAGCCGATGAGCGCCAACAAGCTGATGCGCAAGGCGGCCAAACACAGTATCTGGCTGGCGGTATCACTGATTACCGCAATTACCTTTGTTGGCTATTTCACCCCTATCCGTGGCCTGTTTGCCGATATCTTCACCCTGCAAATCGCCGGCTGGGCGCTGTTCTGGGTGTTTTTCTTTACCGCTGCGACCTACATCAACGCCGGCTGGATGCGCGAGCAGGTGTGCATCTACATGTGCCCCTATGCACGCTTTCAGAGCGTGATGTTCGATGCCGACACCCTGATCGTGTCCTACGATGCCAAACGCGGCGAACCGCGTGGCTCGCGCAAGAAAGGCGTTGACCCGGCCGAAGTCGGCAAGGGTGACTGTATCGACTGCAACGTCTGCGTACAGGTCTGCCCGACCGGTATCGACATCCGCAACGGTCTGCAGTACGAGTGCATCGGCTGCGCGGCCTGCGTCGACGCCTGTGACGAGATCATGGACAAGATGGAATACCCGCGCGGACTGATTCGCTATACCACCGAGCACGCGCTGGAAGGCAAGAGCACCCATTGGCTGCGCCCTCGCCTGATCGGCTACGGTGCCGCCCTGGTGGCCATGATCTGCCTGTTCATCATCACCGTGGGCAACCTCAGCCAGGTATCGCTGGACATTGAGCGCGACCGCAATGTTCTGTATCGAGAAACCAGTGCCGGTGCTATCGAGAACGTGTACATTGTCAAAATTTTCAACAAGGCACAGACCGAGCGGAGCTATCGAGTCGAGGTTCAGGGGCATCCGGGCCTGCAGCTTGAGCTTCCGGATAACCGTCTGACCGTGGCACCCAGCCGCAAACTGGAACTGCCATTGAACGTGCAGATGGATCCGGTCGAGCTTGCCGGCGCGACCAACATCCCGATCACCTTCACCGTGACGGCAACCGATGATGAAGATGTGCAGGCCGAAGCCGAAAGCCGGTTTATGGCCCCACAGGTTCGCTGACAGATACAGGATCAAGCATGACGCAGCACGACACCTCAGCCTCACCCTGGTACAAGCAGTTCTGGGCGTGGTTCATCATTGCCATTCTCGGCTTTGCCGTAGTGATCGGGATCGGGCTGCTGATGATTGCCGGGCTTAACCCCGACAGTCTGGTCCGCGACAACTATTACAGCGAAGGCAAGGCCATCAACCTGTACCTGGACCAGGACCGCAACGCCAGTGCCATTGGCGTTGCGGCCGAGTTCGGTATTGATGACGTGACCGGCGACATCAGTCTGCAGCTCAGCGGTGAGCTGCAGGCGCTGCCCGCGGGCCTCAAGCTTGACCTGATTTCACCGACACACGCCTCCCGTGACCGCACGGTGATGCTGCGCCAGATTCAGGGCAATACCTACACCGGCCAGCTCGAGAACCGTATCGAGGGGCGCCGCTATGTCGAACTCAGTGATCCGGCCAATGCAGGCGATGACGGCTGGCGCCTGACCGGCGAAGTGCACCTGGCCAAGGGCAAGCAATACCAGCTGACTGCAAAGTAAGGCATGTCCCACCCTACCCCCTGTTACCACTGCGGCGAGCCGGTTCCCTCCGGCGCGCCCTGGCATGTCACCATTCTTGGTGAGCAACGCCCCATGTGCTGCCCCGGCTGTCAGGCTGTTGCTCAGGCTATCTGCAGCGCCGGCCTGGAGTCCTACTACCGCCACCGCACCGAAACCTCCGCCAACCCCGAGGCCATGCCGCGCGCGCTCCAGGATGAGCTGGAACTGTATGACCGCGAGGACGTGCAGCAGCGCTTCGCCCAGCGCGATGGAGAAGAGCACCAAGCCGTTCTGCTGGTGGAAGGCATCAGCTGCGCTGCCTGTGGCTGGCTGATTGAGCGCCACCTGCGCGCTCAGCCCGGCGTCACCGACGTCGCGCTGAACATGGGCAATCAGCGCCTTAGCCTGCGCTGGAAGGATAACCAAACCCGCCTCTCCGGCCTGCTCAAGAGCCTGCGCAAAATCGGCTACGCCGCTCACCCCTACGAGCCGGACAAGGCTTCAGAACAGATTGCCGCGGAAAACCGCCGTTACCTGCGTCGCCTTGGCCTGGCCGGGCTGCTGTTCATGCAGGTAATGATGGCGACTATGGCGCTGTCCGAGGAGTTCAATCAGGACGTCACCGAACGCATGGCCGACCTGCTGCGCTGGGCCAGCCTGCTGATGACGACGCCGGTAGTGTTCTACAGCTGCGCGCCCTTCTTTCAGGGCGCCTGGCGCGACCTGCGCAACCGCCGCCTGAGCATGGACGTTTCCGTCTCGCTGGCCATTGGCGGCGCCTACCTGGCCGGCATCTATGCCACCCTGATCGGCAGCGGCGAGGTGTATTTTGACTCGGTCACCATGTTTGCCCTGTTTCTGCTGGCCGGCCGCTATCTGGAGCGGCGCGCGCGCCAGCGCACGGTCGAAAGTACCGCAAAGCTGGTCAATCTGCTGCCGCCCAGCGCCTTGCGCGTCGAGGCCGATGGCAGCACACAACGGATCATGCTTGAAGAGCTGCGTTGCGGTGACGTGGTTGAGGTCAAGCCCGGCGAGAGCATCCCGGCTGACGGCACCATCATCAGCGGCCAGAGCAGTGTCGACGAATCGGCCCTGTCCGGTGAATACCTGCCGATTGCCAAGGCTGCCGGTGATCCGGTGACCGCCGGCACGCTGAATGTCGAAGGACCGCTGCGCCTGCGCATCGATGCACTGGGAGAGCAGACCCGATTGTCTGCCATCGTTCGCCTGCTCGAACGTGCCCAGTCCGACAAGCCGAGGCTCGGCCGTCTTGCCGACGACGTGGCCCAGTACTTCCTGCTCACCGTGCTGCTGGCCGCGGTTGTAGTCGGTGGCGCATGGTGGTGGGCTGCCGACCTGCACACCGCATTCTGGATCGTGCTGGCGATGCTGGTGGCGACATGTCCGTGCGCCCTGTCGCTGGCTACGCCTACTGCGCTGACTACCGCTACAGGCAGCCTGCACAAGCTCGGCCTGCTGATCACCCGCGGGCACGTGCTTGAAGGCCTGCCGCAGGTTCAGACAGTCATCCTGGATAAGACCGGCACCCTGACCGAGGGGCGCATGACCCTTGAACAGATACAGCCCTTCCCCGGCGTCGACGCTGACCAGGCGTTGCGCTGGGCACAAATGCTGGAAAGCCATTCTGAACACCCGATTGCCCGCGCCTTTGGCCGCAGCAGCGAGCAAGCCGAGCACTGCAGCAATGAACCCGGCCACGGACTCGACGGGCGCTGCGAAGGCCGGCCGCTGCGCATTGGCAAACCCGCCTTCGCCATGGCCCTGTCCGGTCAGCCAGAGCCCGAGCGTCCTGTCGGCGACGGCCAATGGTTGCTGCTTGCCGGAGCCGATGGCCCACTGTGCTGGTTCGCGCTCAATGATCGTCTGCGCAGCGACGCGCACGAGCTGATCGACGGGCTCAAGGCCCGTGGATTGCAGATCGTGCTGCTGTCGGGTGACCACCAGCGGGTGGTCGACCGGGTCGCCCGGGAGCTGGGTATTGAAGAGGCCATCGGCAACGCTGCCCCGGATGACAAGCTGGCCTTCGTGCAGGCCCGGCAGGCGGCCGGTGAAAAGGTGCTGATGCTTGGTGACGGCGTCAACGATGTGCCGGTGCTGGCCAGCGCCGACATTTCCATTGCCATGGGTAACGCCTCCGATCTGGCCAAGACCAACGCCGATGCGGTATTGCTCGGCAGCCATCTCAGCGCGCTGCTGCAGGCTATGACCATCGCGCGCAAGACCCGCGCGATCATGATCGAGAATCTGGGCTGGGCTACGCTGTATAATCTCGCGGTGCTGCCGCTGGCTGCGTTCGGCTTTGTTACACCGGCGCTCGCCGCCCTTGGCATGTCCCTCAGCTCGCTGCTGGTGGTGCTCAATGCCCTGCGACTCACGCGCATCCGCCCGCCCGTCGCAGCGCAGCACCACAGTGCCCAACCGGAGCCCAGTGCATGACCGTTCTCTACATCCTCGTGCCGATTGCCATCGCCCTGGTGATTACCGCGATCTGGATCTTCAACTGGGCGGTCAATAACGGCCAGTACGATGACCTGGACAGCCCTGCCCACAGCATCCTGTTTGATGACGACGATCCAGCCCACCTCGCCGCCCAGAAGCGCGAAGGCGACGCCGAGCGCGACGACAGCGATCAAGACAAATGAGTGAGCTGCTTGTCGCCCAGCTACTGACTGCACTGGCTCTGGGGCTGCTCGGCGGTGGCCACTGCATCGGCATGTGTGGCGGTCTGATGGGGGCGCTCACCATGGCCATCCCGCCGGCGCAACGACGCGGCTGGCCGCTCTGGCGCCTGTTGCTGGCCTACAACGCCGGGCGCATCGCCAGCTATACCCTGGCCGGTGCCATCATTGGCAGCCTCGGCTGGGCCTTGCATGGTCTGGGCCTGGACCTGATCCTGCGGGGTGTCGCCGGCCTGCTGATGATCGCCATGGGGCTGTATCTGGCCAACTGGTGGTCGGGCCTGACCCGCATCGAAACCATCGGCCGCGGCCTGTGGCGGCAAATCGAACCCCACGCCAGACGTCTGCTGCCTGTGCAGCGTCCCGGCCAGGCCCTGCTGCTCGGCGGCCTGTGGGGCTGGCTTCCCTGCGGCCTGGTCTACAGCACCCTGATCTGGAGCAGCAGCCACGGTGATGCAGCCACCTCGGCACTGCTGATGCTTGCCTTTGGCCTTGGTACCCTGCCGACGTTACTCGCAACCGGCGCTGCTGCTGAACGCCTGACTGCCCTGCTCAGACGTCGCAGCCTGCGGATTGGCGCCGCCCTGATGGTGATCCTGTTCGGCGTCTGGACCCTGCCCGGGCCGCATCAGAAATGGCTGATAGAGCAGCTCAGCCTGCCCACTGCGGCGCAGCACGCCCACGGCTGAACACCTGTTGCAACAAACCCGGGCGTGGCAGCCTTGCCGCGCATGTTGTACGCTTTGTCCATCGACAAACAGAGCCACGACCGTCATGACCGATGCAATCAAACTAAAAGCGCTACCCGAAGCGCACTGCAAGGACTGCAGCCTCGCCGCCATGTGCCTGCCACTGGCGCTGCAGGATCAGGAACTGGACAGCCTGGACAGCATCGTCAAGCGTGGCCGACCGCTGCGCAAGGGTGAGGTGCTTTTCCGACAGGGTGATTCATTTGACTCCCTGTATGCACTGCGCTCCGGCACCATCAAGACCTTCACCGTTGATGATGCAGGTGTCGAACAGATTACCGGCTTCCATCTGGCCAGTGAGCTGATTGGGCTTTCTGGTATGGACGGTGAGCGCCAGCCGGTTACCGCGGTAGCACTGGAAACCACATCCGTATGTGAAATCCCGTTCGAGCGCCTGGATGATCTGACTGCCAGCATGCCAACCCTGCGCCGCCAGGTAATGCGCCTGATGAGTCGCGAAATCCGTGATGACCAGCAGATGATGATGCTGCTGTCGAAGAAGACTGCGGACGAACGCATTGCTACGCTGCTGATCAACCTGTCGGCGCGTTTCCGTGCCCGGGGATACTCGGCCCGCTCCTTCCGGCTGGCCATGTCGCGTAACGATATCGGCAACTATCTGGGTCTGGCGGTGGAAACCGTATCCCGCGTATTTACCCGCTTCCAGCAACAGGGACTGATCGCCGCCGAGGGCAAGGAAGTAGAGATTCTCAACCACGGCGAGCTGTGTGCGCTGGCTGGCGGCCAGCTCGACTGATTTTCAGGACCTATCGATGATCTTTGACGAATACGCGATCAAATCGCTGATCCGGCCGGTGCCCGGCTTTCCCAAGGAAGGCGTGACCTTCCGCGACATCACGCCCCTGTTTCAGTCGCCGAAGGGCCTGCGCATGGTGGCCGACAGCCTGATCCAGCGCTATATCGACAGCCCAGTAACCCACATCGGCGCCATCGACGCGCGCGGCTTTCTGATCGGCTCGATCCTGGCCTATGAACTCAATCGTCCTCTGGTGCTGCTGCGCAAGGCCGGCAAGCTGCCAGCCGATACCATCGGCGCCAGCTATGCCACCGAATACGGTGAAGCCACCATGCAGATGCACCGCGACGCCCTCGCCGGCGGTGAACAGGTACTGCTGCTGGATGATCTGATTGCCACCGGCGGCACCTTCCTCGCGGCGGCCAGCCTGGTTCGCCAATGCGGTGCCAGCGTCTACGAAGCCGCCGCCATTATTGATCTGCCGGATCTGGGTGGCTCGCAGATCATGCAGGACGCAGGCATCCCGACTTACACACTCTGCGCCTTTGCAGAAAACGAGCACTGACATCAAGGGCCCGCCCTGCGGGCCATTATCTCCTCTCCCGAAGACCACCATGAACACAACCCTGGAACTCAACACGCCCTGGCGCGAGCGTCTGGCCGCCTGGCTGGAACGCCCTCGCTTTCAATACCTCATCACCACCCTGATTCTGATCAACGCAGTGATTCTCGGACTGGAAACCGCACCGGCCCTGATGCAACGCTGGGGGCATGTGCTACGCCTGCTCGATCAACTGATCCTCGGCTGCTTCGTAATCGAGATCGGTCTGCGCTTTATCGCCCACGGCTGGCGACTGTTGCGTGACCCGTGGGGTCTGTTCGACACGCTGGTGATTGCCATTGCACTGGTACCGGCAAGCGGCCCGCTGGCCGTTCTGCGCGCCCTGCGTGTACTGCGGGTGCTGCGCCTGATTTCCATCGTCCCCAGCATGAAAATTGTGGTGCAGTCGCTGCTGTCTTCCCTGCCGGGCATGGGCAGCATCGTTGCGCTGCTGGGCCTGATCTTCTATGTCGCGGCCGTGATCGCGACTCAGCTGTTCGGCAGCCACTTTCCAGAGTGGTTCGGCACGCTGGGCGCCAGCCTGTATACCCTGTTCCAGGTGATGACACTGGAGAGCTGGTCGATGGGCATAGTTCGACCGGTGATGGAGGAGTTTCCCTACGCCTGGCTGTATTTTGTGCCATTCATTCTGATCGCTACCTTCATGATGCTGAACCTGTTTATTGCGGTCATTGTGGATGCCATCCAGCATCAGCGGGAAGCCAACAGCAGCGCCGAGCCAGAGGTCGAACACCCCTCGACACAGGCGCTGATGAGCGAACTGCAAGCCCTGCGCAGCGAGCTTCAGGAACTGCGCAAACAGCTGCCACCGCGCGACTGAGATCCCACCCCGATATGATCGGGGTGGTGCTCACTGCGGGCTTTGCATATCATCAGGCGGCAAACAATAACAAACGCCGCGACGCCTGCTTGGTGATCTGCGGCACCTGAGTCGAGGACGTGCCATGAGCAGCCTGCCACCGGACACCCGGTTATTGCTGATTGATGACCATCAGATCTACCTGGATGGCCTGAGCCTGACGCTCGGCTCGCTGTGTGAGGGAGTCAGGCTTGATCACGCCCGCAACGCTGCCGAAGCCCTGCAACTGGTCAGGGAATACCCCTATGACCTGATCCTGCTCGATCTGCAACTGCCGGACAGCAGCGGCCTGTCGCTGATGCAGAAGTTGCGGGCCGCGGACGCCATGGTGCCTATCGCCATCCTCAGCGCCAGCAACAGCCCCAGCGATCTGGAGGCTGCCCTGCAGCTGGGCGCGGCCGGCTTCATCAGCAAGACAACCGACGGCAAGACCCTGCTGGACGCCGTAACCCAACTTTTGTACGGTGCCCAGGTGGTGATCGGCGACACCGCACTGAAAATTGACCGCCAGACCAGTGCCCGAGAAGTCGGCATCACGCCACGCCAGCTTGAGATACTGGACCTGCTCGCCGAGGGGCTGCCGAACAAGGTGATATGCCAGCGCCTTTCACTGTCGGAAGATACCGTCAAAACCCACCTCAAGGCGCTGTTCTCCTCACTGGACTGCCACAACCGAACCGAGTGTGTCACTCAGGCTCGCAAGCTCGGCCTGGTGAGTTTCTAGCACCGGAACGGGCATCCGCAGCGGACCGGCCAGCATGCTCCAGCATCTCGTGAACCAGCCGGCGCAGGCGCGCCGGCAGCACCGGCTTGTTGAGCAAATGCAGGTCGGCCAGGCGCGCTGACTCCACCAGATCATCCGACGTATCGGCCGTTACCAGCGCTGCCGGACCGCCAAAGATGCCCCGTTCACGCAGCTGCCGGATCAACTCAAGACCATTCAGCTCGCCTTCGAGTCGATAGTCACTGAGCACCACGTCCACACCTGCTGTACCGAGTTCGGCCAGCGCCTCATCAGCGCTGGCAAACGCCCAGACCACACAGCCCCAGCTCGACAGCAGCGACTGCATCGCCTCCCGGCTGACCCGGTCATTCTCAATCAGTGCCACCTGCCCATGCAGATTGGGCACAACAGCCTGCATGGGCTCCTCGGGCTGAGCCTGCCACTCGCCGACGGGCACCTCGACCCAGAAGCAGGCCCCCTCCCCTGGGCGCGAATTCAACCCGGAGGGGTACTGCAGCAGGTGCAATATCTGACGACAGATACTGAGCCCAAGGCCAACGCCCTTGTCGAGCGTTCGAGCCGGGTTGCGCAACTGGGTGAACTCCTCGAAGATCCGCTCCTGGTCGGCCTCCTCCAGGCCGCAGCCGTTATCGATTACCGCGATCCGCAGATGATCCTCATTGCGGCTCACCTCAACGCGTACCACTGTGGCATCGGCGTGCAACAGCGCATTGTTCAGATAGTTGCGCAGCAGCCGCTCAAGCAGCAACGTGTCACTGCGCACCGCGAGATAAGGTGCACAGTGCAACTCGAGTTGAATTCCCCGCCGCAGGGCAACACTGTCCAGACTGGCAATCAGCCGCTGCAGCCAGGGCGCCAGGTTGAAGGAGCGTATCTGGGGGCGCACCATACCGACACTCAGCCGCGAGATGTCCAGCAGCGAGTTGAGCATGGCCTGCAGCAACTGGGTCGAGTCGCTCAGGCGCCCGACCGTGCGCTGTGCCTCGCCATTAAGCGGCTGCTCCTGCAAATGCTGAATGAACAGAAGCATGGCATGCAGCGGCTGACGCAGGTCATGGCTGGCGGTCGCCAGAAAGTGCGTTTTGCTCTGACTCTCGCGTTCGGCGCGGCGGCGGGCGGCTTCCAGCAACTGCTCGTTGAGATAGGCACGACGCTGCATATACTCGTAAAGATAGGTGCCGAGCGAGCCCATGACCGCGAAATTGGACAGGAAAATGCCATCGGAAATCAGCATCCTTGCCGGCGCACTCATCATCATCTCGGCAAACAGATAACTCAGCACGATAGTCCAGGAACCCAGCACGGCATGCCGCATCGGCAGGGCCAGCAGAAACATCCCGGACAGCAGAACCAGATACAGGCCGTCGTGGGTGACCCGAATGGAAACCTCAGCGGCACGGGCCATGGTAATCACCATGGCCACCATGATACCGACACAGATGTACCCCACCGTCGCCATCGCAAAGGCATAGCGAGGAGGCACCCTTCCGGGTCGGTTGGAATACCAGATGGCAAAACAGATCACGCCCAGGCCAACAGCGCGAATACTCAGCGTGTACGTTGCAAGCTCCGGGGGCAGATAGACGTAATCCAGCCACATGAAAAGCAACATGAACACGATGGACGAGGTCGCCACGACCACGACCCGACTCGCCATCTTGGCATGCAGATAATGCTGAAATGCGTCTTCAATCGTCTTGCTGAAGCGCAGCCGCCTCAAGCCCCGCTGCTCGGCCAGAAAGGCCGGCTCATCAATCGGAGCAGAACTGCTCCGGGAGGTCGATTCCTGCATGGTTCAAAGCCCATTGTTGTTATGAATACAGCCGTTATGACGACCCGTTATATGCGACGAGCCGCAGCATTCAAAATAATTTAAAAACAACGTATTACCGGAAAAAACTGCCGCTATGCTTTAAAACATGACGGTAACCTACAGGACGTAAACCGATGTCCGCCATTGCAGCACCGCATACACATGAGCAGCCCGCACAGGGTGCAGCCTTCAACCTCTTTCAACTCGGTGATACGGCCACTCTGCAGCAAAACATCCTGCAGCCAACCCTCGACTACCTCGGCATCAGCTGCCAGCACACCGGCCAGCTGCTGCTGGGCACCCTGCTCTGCACTGCTCGCCTGCCCGAGGCCAAGCGCGTCGAGCTGGCTATCGGCCCCTATGGTATCAGCCCCCGACTGCACACCCGCCTGTGGGACGAGTATCTGGCCCGGCAACCCGATCTGGCCAGCCGCATCAGAGGCCTCGCCAGCCAGCACTGCTTTCTGCGCGACCCGCATGCGGAGCTCGGCTACAACCTGGCTTACGCCACCGCGATAGCCTGGCTGGTGTACCAGCATCAGCAGCTGCGACTGCCCGAGCACTGCGACCCCGCTAGCCTAGCGCGAATCTGGGAGACCTCCTACCCCCATCGGGGTGGGCAGGCGAGCGACTTCCTGCAGGCCTGGCGGCAGGCATTTCGACAGCGTTGCAAAGCGCGAAACTGAGCCATCTATAGCGCACTATCAACCAGGCCGGGGTCAGCTTGACCGCGGCCTGTACACAGGGGCATTGTGCCGGACACGGTCGTCTGCGGACGACACCGGCAACCACCTGGTCAAAGGAAAACAACAATGCCCCAGACAGCAAACGTCAATCGCCAGATCCTTCTTGCCTCCCGCCCAGTCGGCGCACCAACGGCGGCCAACTTCCAGATGGTTGAATCCCCAGTGCCCACGCCTGTCCCGGGGCAGATGCTACTGCGCAACCGCTGGATGTCGCTTGACCCCTACATGCGCGGGCGCATGAGCGACGCCAAGTCCTACGCCGACCCGGTGCCGGTTGGCGGCGTGATGACCTGCGGCACGGTCAGCGAGGTCATCGCCTCGGAACTCGACGGTTATAAGGTCGGCGATCTGGTGATGTGCTTTGCCTCCGGCTGGCAGGACTACACCCTGTCCGACGGCAGCATGGTGTTCCGCCTTGATCCGAACATGGCTGAACCGTCGCTGGCACTCGGCGTGCTGGGCATGCCCGGTTTTACCGGCTATATGGGCCTGACCGACATCGGCCAGCCCAAGCCGGGTGAAACCGTCGTAGTTGGCGCGGCCACCGGCCCGGTCGGCACCGTGGTCGGCCAGGTTGCCAAGCTGATGGGCTGCCGAGCAGTTGGCGTAGCCGGTGGCGCGGAGAAGTGTGACTACGCCGTGAAGGAACTGGGCTTTGACGCCTGCATCGACCATAAGGATCCGGCACTGGCCGAGAAACTGGCGGCCGCCTGCCCGGATGGTATCGATGTGTACTTCGAGAACGTTGGAGGCAAGGTGTTTGACGCCGTCATGCCGCTGCTCAACGCCCACGCGCGCATCCCGCTGTGCGGTCTGATTGCCCAGTACAACATGACCTCGCTGCCGGACGGCCCGGACCGCATGCCGCAACTGATGCGCCTGATGCTGAGCCAGCGTATCCGCATGCAGGGTTTCATCATTTTCGACAACTACGGCCATTGCTACCCGGACTTCCTCAAGGCGATGACCCCCTGGGTGGCCGAAGGCAAGGTACGCGTCAAGGAAGATCGCGTAGACGGTCTTGAGAACGCGCCGGAGGCCTTCATGGGCCTGCTCGAAGGCAAGAATTTCGGCAAGCTGGTGGTCAAGATCGCCGACTGATCAGCCCCTCTGCCCGTCTCAGGACGGGCAGACTTCCCGCTCGGCCGTGTTGAGTTCCTCTAGATAAGCGGCCAGTCGTGCCTGCTGGTCCGCACTGAGGTGCAAGCCCAGTTTGCTGCGCCGCCAGAGCAGCGTTTCGGCATCCCGCGCCCACTCGTGTTCACGCAGGTATTTCACCTCGCGCTCGGTCAACCCGGCGCCAAAGTCCTCGCCCATGTCCGGCGCACAGCGCATGCCACGCAGGAACACCCGGCACAGGGTGCCGTAACTGCGCACGTAACGCGCAATCTGCTCCTCCGCCAGCCAGCGAAACTCGGCACGCAACTGCGCATGCAGGCTGGCCTGCGACTCGAAGTCACCACCAATCAGCGCATGCTCGGCTGTCCAGGCCTTGCCGGCCTCCGGAAACCAGCGGGCCAGCTGATCCATTGCATTCTCGGCCAACCGCCGATAGGTCGTCAGCTTGCCACCAAAAACAGCGAGCAGCGGCGCCTGGCCGATCTCTCCGTCCAATGTCAGGCTGTAGTCGCGACTGACTTCCGAGGGTTTCGCGGTGTCGGTGCTGATCAGCGGCCGGACCCCGGCAAAGCTATGCACCACATCCTCGGCACGCAACTGACGCTTGAAGTGGGCATTGACCACGCTGATCAGGTAGTCGACCTCAGACGCATCCGGCTCGACCACCGATGGATCACCCTGAAAGTCGACGTCGGTGGTGCCGATTAGCGAAAACTGCCCTTCGTAGGGCAGCACAAACACGATGCGCTTGTCTTCGTTCTGCAGGATGTAGGCTTCCTTGCCGCGGTGAATCTGCGGCACTACGATATGGCTGCCCTTGACCAGCCGCACGCCGTGCGGCGAACGCTGGTCAACCACCCGCTCCATGACCCGCGCCGCCCAGGGCCCGGAGGCATTGACCAGCGCCCGTGCGGTCACCCGTTCAAGCTTTCCGTCAGGGCCCAGCAGGTCGATTTCCCAGAGATCGTTACGACGCCTCGCCGACTCGCAGCGGGTATGCAGGCGAATGTCAGCGCCCAGGCTGGCCGCCTGCACCGCATTCAACGCAACCAGGCGCGAATCATCTGCCCAGCAGTCGGAATATTCGAACGCGTGACTGATCACCGGATTGAGAATGCCCTGCCCGTTCAGCTCCAGCGCTTTGGAGCGCGGCAGAGTGATCCCCCGGTGCAGATGGTCGTAGAGAAACAACCCCGCACGCAGCATCCAGCGCGGACGCAAATGGGGTCGGTGCGGCAGCACAAAGCGCAGCGACCAGATCAGGTGCGGTGCCTTGGCCATCAGCACCTCGCGCTCGCCCAGCGCCTCGCGCACCAAACGAAAATCGAACTGTTCGAGGTAGCGCAGCCCCCCGTGCACCAGCTTGCTGCTGGCCGACGAGGTATGGGCGGCAAGGTCGTGCTGCTCGCACAACAGCACCGAAAGCCCCCTGCCTGCCGCATCCACCGCGATGCCACTGCCATTGATACCGCCACCAATGACGACCAGATCCACTAGTTTGGAGGATCTTGTTTGCGCAGCTTGGCGCTCATCCGGATGGGGTGGCAGCATGGGGGCTCCTTTGTTATTCGTTTTTAACCGCACGCAGCAGTGTGCAACGAGGACTGTGTCAGCGACAAGACACCCGCTGTGACGGTGCACTCAGTATGCACCCGCCCCTTGGCCGTTTCCCGCGCGCGGTTTACCCTTGGGGAGCACTGTTTTCCCAAAGTACCGCGGACGCGACATGACTCCTGCCACCAAACTGCTCGACAAGGCCAAGGTTGCCTATCAGTTACATCGCTACACCCACGATCCTCAGGCAGAGTCTTACGGCACCGAAGCCGCCGACAAACTCGGGCTGGAGCACGGGCGCGTATTCAAGACCCTGCTGGCCGCCACCGAAACCGGCGAACTGCTGGTCGCCGTAGTGCCGGTCTCCGACAAACTGAACCTCAAGGCGCTCGCCACTGCCGCCGGGGCCAAGAAAACCGCGATGGCGGATCCCGCCGCCGCCCAGCGCAGCACCGGCTATCTGGTCGGCGGCATCAGTCCGCTCGGGCAGAAAAAACGCCTGCGCACCTTTATCGACGCCAGCGCTGCCAACTGGCCCAGCATGTACATCAGTGGCGGCCGCCGTGGGCTCGAAATCGAACTTGCGGCAGCCGATTTGCAACAACAGACCAGCGCCCTGCTCTGCGAGCTGTGCCGCGACTGACCACTTCCAGACAAAACCAATAACAGGACACCTCCATGGCCAAGCCGATCCTCGCCATCGACCAGGGCACCACCAGCAGCCGCGCCATTTTGTTCAGCGCAAGCGGCCGCCCAGAGCACGTTGCCCAGCAGGAATTCGCCCAGCACTTTCCGAACGACGGCTGGGTGGAACACGATGGCGAAGAGATCTGGAGTTCAACGCTCGCGGTCTGCCGCGAGGTGCTGGAAAAAGCCGGCATCAGCGCCAGCGAGGTAGCCGGGATCGGCATCACCAACCAGCGCGAAACCACCCTGGTGTGGGACGCCGCCAGCGGCGAGCTGCTCTATCGCGCCATTGTCTGGCAGGATCGCCGCACCGCCAGCTACTGTGCCGAACTCAAGGCCGCCGGCCATGAGGCGATGATCAGCGAGCGCACCGGATTGCTGATCGACCCCTACTTCTCCGCAACCAAGCTGCGCTGGATTCTGGACAATGTGCCGGGCGCACGCGCGCGCGCCGAGCGCAATGAGCTGCGTTTCGGCACCGTAGACTGCTTCCTGCTCTGGCGTCTGACCGGCGGCAAGGTCCACCGCACCGACGCCACCAACGCCTCGCGCACCATGCTGTTCAATATCCATACCCAGCAATGGGATGACGACCTGCTGCAATTGCTCGATATTCCGGCCAGCCTGCTGCCCGAGGTGATGGACAGCGCCGCCGACTTTGGCCAGACCGCGCCCGAGGTGCTCGGTGCCAGCATCCCGGTCTGCGGTATCGCCGGCGATCAGCAGGCTGCGCTGATCGGTCAGGCCTGCTTCGAGCCGGGCATGGTCAAGAGCACCTACGGCACCGGCTGCTTCATGGTGATGAACACCGGCAGCACGCCGATCCGCTCGCAAAACCGTCTGCTGACCACCGTCGGCTACCGGCTCAACGGCCAGACCAGCTATGCGCTGGAAGGCAGTATTTTCGTCGCCGGCGCCGCCATCCAGTGGCTACGCGACGGTCTCAAGCTGATCCAGCACGCGGGCGAAACCGAAGCCCTCGCCCGCCAGGCTGGTGAGCACACCGGTGTCTATCTGGTGCCCGCCTTTACCGGCCTGGGCGCGCCCTACTGGGACCCGACCGCACGCGGCGCCATCTTCGGCCTGACTCGCGATACCGGCATCGCCCAGATCGTCGCCGCCGGCCTGCAATCGGTCTGTTTCCAGACCCGCGACCTGCTCGAAGCCATGCAGGCCGATGGCGCCCAGAGCACCGCCGCCCTGCGTGTGGACGGCGGCATGGTGATCAACAACTGGGTGGTACAGGAGCTGGCCAATATCCTGGGCGTCACCGTCGACCGCCCGCAGGTCACCGAAACCACGGCGCTCGGTGCGGCCTATCTGGCCGGCCTGCAGCTCGGCATATTCAAAGACCTCGACGATATCGCCAGCCACTGGGCCTGCGAGCGCACCTTCGCGCCCGAGATGGCGGAAACCCAGCGCGATACCTTGTATGAAGGCTGGCTGGATGCGATTCGGCGGGTGCGGGAGTAATAACGCCGCATACCACGCCCCCCGCAACGATCGGCGCAAGGTACATCCGCTCGGGCACAGCATGCTGTGCCCCTACACAAAGATCGGCGTGACACACACCGCAGGGGCGCGGTACGCCGTGCCCGGGGGTTAGTTCAGCCCCAATAACCCACGCAAGGTCGACAGCTCTTCCGCCAGCACCGTGACCGACCCGACCAGCGCACGGCGATCACGTTCGCTGACCTTGTCGTAGGACGCAAACCCACTGCTGGCATCACCCTCGATCAGGTAGTAATGCGCCAGGGTGTGTTCGATGGCGGTGAAGTTTTCTTCGATACGTGCAACAAACGCCGGATCTTCCTGCGCCGCCAGCGGTTTGACCAGTTCGAAGATCTTCTTCGAGCCATCCAGATTGCCCTGGAAGTCCCACAGGTCGGTGTGGCTGTAGCGATCCTCTTCACCGGAGACCTTGGTCGCGGCGACCTCTTCCATCAACGCGGCAGCGCCACCCACCACTTTCTCCGGCGGGAAGGTCAGGTCCTGCACACTCTGCTCCAGAGTCTCGACATCATTCATCAGGCGCTCGGCATAGTCGCCCAGGCCAGCGGTGCTGTGCTCGTGAAACAGGCCATACTCCAGGCGGTGAAAACCGGTGAAGGTCGGGTCCTGCACGCCATGCTCGTAGTCGTCTTCACGGGCGTCGATGCTGGCATCGAGGTCGGCAAACAGTTCGGCAATGGGCTCGATGCGCTCGTAGTAAATACGGGTCGGTGCGTACAGCTGTTGGGCACGCTGCAGTTCGCCAGCCTTGATGGCATCGGTGAACTCACGGGTGTGGCTGCTGAACTGCTCCAGGTTGTCGAGCACATAAAGCTTGTAGTCGGTAATCGGATTGACCAGATCCTGCGGTGCCACAGCGGCCTGTGCCTGCATGGCAACCAGCCCGAAGGCAGCGGCGGTAATGACGGTGCGAAGGTTAGACATTGTCCTGCTCCTGAATAGACGTATTAAGGCCAATCACGAATGGCGCCGGCTGGCAGCCAGCATGCTGCTGCCGAGGTAGTCCCCGGCTTGTACGCCCGGCAGCGTGAAGAAGTAGCCGCCGCCTACGGGCTTGATGTATTCCTCCAGCGGTTCACCGTCCAGGCGCTTCTGAACGGTAATAAAACCGGCCTCCAGGTCCGCCTGATAGGCGATGAACAGCAAGCCCATATCCAGTTGACCGTTGGCTTCGACGCCGTTGGAGTAGTTGAACGGACGGCGCAGAATCAGGTTGCGCTCGCTGCCATGGGTGCGCGGGTTGGCCAGCCGGATATGCGAGTCCAGCGGCGTCACCTTACCGTCGGGGTCGTTGTCGTAGACCGGCAGATCATGCTCGATGCCGCCATGCATGGGCGCGCCGCTATCGCGACGACGACCAAAGATGGCTTCCTGCTCCTGCAGTGGCGTGCGGTCCCAGCGTTCGACGAAGTTGCGGATGATGCGCACGGCCTGATAGCTGCCGTTGCGTGCCCATTCGGGCTCCTGGTTACTGGCATCGACCCACACCACGTTCTGCATCAGGCCGCTGTTGTCTGCCGGCGGGTTGGCGGTGCCATCGCGGAAACCAAGGTAGTTGCGCGCACTCTCGGTCGAGCCGTCGGAGCGCGGCGCCATGACCGGCACCGTGCCTTCCTGTTTCCAGCGCAGCATCAGCATGCCGGGGGTGTTCTTGATGATGTCACGCAGGGCGTGAATGGTGGTGCCCTCGGTGTTGGCACAGAACTGCAGGGAAATATCACCGTGGCAGCGATCGGCATCCAGCGCATCGTTGGAGAACGCGACCATGCGCTGCAGGTGACGGGGTTTGACCGCGCCCAGCCCGAAGCGGTCATCAAACAGCGAGGCACCGACCGACAGCGTAATGGTCAGCCCGTCAGGGTCGATGTTGGGGCCGAGGATGCCGGAATCCGCCGGTGGGTAGCGTGGGTCACGCTGCTCATAGGTGCCGCCCTGAGTCAGAAAAGCCATGCGCTCGGTCAGCGTGCGCAGCAAGCGCTCCAGACCTTGGCGATCAGCCACCAGCACATCAAAGCTGGCCAACATGCCAACCGCCGGGCGCGGGGTAACAATGCCCTGCTGCTGGACGCCATAAAACGGGTGGGATTGATGGGTAGCCGAGCTGGATGGCGCATCGGTCACCTCTGCGGCGCGCACCTGCTGGTCGGCCAGCGCGCCGCTGCTCAGTGCAGTAGCAGCGGCACCGATACCCGCTGCGCCCAGGCCCTGCAGGAAGCGGCGGCGATTAAGGCCGGAGAACGGGCAGCCCGGTAAAAGGTCATCACGATCACTCATACGTACTCTCGATCCTGAATATCAGTAAGCACCGGCCAGCAGCGCGTTGACGCTGGCCAATTGGTCCGCCAGCTGCTGGCTGGCCAGCAATAGGGTTTGGGTGTCAGCGGCAGGCACCTGCTCGGCCAGCGACGCATTGGCCGCCTGCAGGGCCTCAGACTCCTGCGGGTGCGACTGCCGGAGAACCGGAAGCAGCAGCGATACGACCTTGTCGATACCTGCCTGCAAGCCCTGCAGATCACTGAGCGCCCTGCTGCTGAGCTGATCGTTGTTCTGCTGCTGGTCATGCCAGGCCTGCAATACCCGGCCGGCGCCATTGGCCAGTTGGGAGGCCGGTACACCCTGGGCACTCAAACGTGAGCGCAGCGCGCCAACGTCGGCACTCAGCTGCTTGACGACCGGCAGCAATCCGTCGGTGGTCTGCTGTTCAAACAAGCCATAAGCCAGGCGTTCAAAGCCGCGAAAATCGGCATCCTGTTCGCGCTCTGCGAAGTACTCGGCGCGCGCATTCAGCCGTTGATCCAGATCGCTGAACAGACCTACGGCGAGCGCCATGTGCTGATCGATTGCGCGTGCATCCAGCCAGGCTTGCTGCGCCGCGTCCAGGTTGTTATGAGCAATCTGCTGATGCAGGTTGCCGACCGCGCGCGCCAGCGCCCGCCCTTCCAGCGTCAGGTAGACGCGGTACTCAGCCAACGGACCGATCAGTGCGCGTGCGGACAGATCGGCGGCAACGGTCTGCCCGGCCACAGCAGTCACGGTCAGCGTCCCGCGCGGATTACTGAGCAGGCCACAGGTCATCTGGTATTCACCGGGCAGCAACGTGGCTGTCAGTTGCTGATGCAGGCCGGGAGCTATGTTCTCACGCTCCTCCAGTACCATCACGCCATCGAGAATTTCCCACTCGATCGCACGCTCACTCTCGTTGAACACGGTAAAGCGTTGAGCACCGGCAGGCACGGTAAGCGTGTTCGGTGAACAACCACTGGCGTCAATGGTGATCTGGTGAGTATCAGTCGTGTCGGTTGACGACTTCGAACCCAGCGACAAATAGAAAATACCCAGCGCGCCGAGCATCAGCACGGCAGCACCAGCCATGCCAGCCCGCAACGCAAGCGGCGACGGAGCAGAAGCAAAAGGATCAGACATCAGGACACTCGCAGGCAGTGTTGGACAGGTGTAAAACTCAACCACCAACCCGCGCTGCGGCAGGTCTAGCGAGCTGCGCAGTACCGGGTCGGAAGAAGAAAAACAGGGTGATCAACAGGAAGCCCAGATAAGCGACGACTTCACTGGCGCTGGGCGCGGGCTGATAGCCAAAGATGCCGGCAAACAGGCTGCCCAGCGGAGTGTCCAGCGGCAGCCATTCGCTCAGATCGAAGACATTGCGCTGGCCATAATTCCACAGGCCCGCCTCGTGCAATGCGCGCACCGCACCCGAGAACAGACCAGCAGCCACCAGCAGAATGAACAGGCCGGTGCCGCGGAAAAAGTGCCTCAGATTCAAGCGCAGGCTGCCACGATAGAGCGTCCAGCCGGCCAGTACCGAGCACAGGACGCCAAGCAGCGCGCCCAGCGGTGCTCCGGTGCCCCGCCCCTGCTGGAACACCGCCAGCAGAAAGAACACCGACTCCAGCCCCTCGCGGGCAACCGCCAGAAAGACCATGCCGATCAGCGCCCAGGTTTGCCCCTGACCGCCCTGAAAAGCCTGGTCCAATGCGCCAGTCAGCTCACTGCGCAGCCCCTGCGACGCGCGCCGCATCCAGAACACCATCCAGGTCAGCACACCAACGGCAATCAAACCGACAGCCGCTTCAAACATCTCCTGCTGACGCTGGGGAAACTCGGCGCTGACCAACTGCAGGGCCGCGCCACCGAGCAACGCCAATGTGACGGCGAGGAAAATACCGGTCCAGATGACCGGCATCCACGCGGCACGGCCGGTCTGACGGAGGTAGCTGGCAATGATGCCGACAATCAGCGCGGCCTCGAGGCCTTCGCGCAGCATGATCAGGAATGGAACAAGCATGACAATCAGTCGCAATTGAGAATGAATTTGAATACGACCAGATCATACATGTAACAAAATATGTAAAAAACCACTTCAGCGTATCCATATCGGAAACGCTGATTTTCATCTGAAGCATCAAGAAATAGCCCGCTATCAGCCGCAGAGGGCCGCCGAACGGGCAACGGCACGGGCCACGCTGGAGTGTGGTCTTTCAGCGCCGGGAAGTTCGGCTCCCGCTCGATAGGCAGACCTGTGCGCCAACCCATGGCCGAGTGGGAACTCGGCCTTTCCAGGCAGCATCCTGTCTTTCGATCAGCCGAGCAGGCCCGAGAATGGCAGAAACGCGACCAGATCACCGGGGCTGAAGGTGTGCCCGGCTGGCACCCGTAACAGGCCACTGGCGCGACTGGCGCTGCTGAGCACACCGGAGCTTTGATTGCCCGACAGCATTACGCGGCCGTCTTCGACATGCGCACGCAGGTACTCCTCACGACTGCCAGCGCGACTCCAGGCGAACCCGGCAGGCAAGGTATAGGCAGGTGCGGCCACCTCCGCTGCGCCAAGGCGGGTCAACAGATAGGGACGCACCAGCAGCAAAAACGTGACCAGCGTCGCCGCCGGATTCCCGGGCAGACCGAGCACGGGCACACCTGCGTAGTGACCCAGCGTGAACGGCTTGCCCGGCTTGATCGCCAGCTTCCACAGATCGACCTCACCGGCCTCGCGCAACGCCTGACCGAGACAGTCCGCCTCGCCGACCGACACCCCGCCGGAAGTAATAATCACATCAACCTGCCTGGCCAACTGCTGCAGGCGATCACGGGTCGAGGCAAGGTCATCCGGCAGAATACCGGCGTCGACCACAGTCTGCCCCATGCCCTGCAACAAACCGATCAAGGTAAAGCGGTTGCTGTTGTAGATCTGTCCGGGGCTCAGCGGCTGCCCCGGCTCGACCAGCTCGTCACCGGTCGCTACCACCGCTACCCGCAGCGGCGTGCGGACCCCGACCTGATCAATCCCTACCGAGGCAATTACCCCCAGATCCTGCGGTTTCAGCCGGATTCCGGCAGCCAGCAACGGCTGACCGGCAACGACGTCCTGCGCTTGGCGTCGGACGTTGTAACCGGCAGCCACCGGCTCCAGCAGACGCACCCGGCCATCCGCCAGCAGCTCGGTATTCTCCTGCATCTGCACGGCATTGGCGCCAGCAGGCAAGGGTGCACCGGTAAAGATGCGTGCACAGGTGCCAGGTTGCAGCGCCGCCGGAGCAACCCCGGCGGTGATGCGCTGACTGACCGGCAGGCCATCAGCCATCGCCTGCGCCAGATCAGCCTCGGCCAGCGCGTAACCGTCCATCGCACTGTTGTCCCAGGGCGGCACGTCGATCGCAGAGCAGACCGGCTCGGCCAGAATCTGCCCCAGCGCATCGGTCAGCGACAACACCCGCACGGGCTGCTGCTGATGGGCGGCCGCGCTGGCGAGCAGCCGCTGCAGGGCCTCGGCAACCGGCATCAGGCTCATGCGCGGCGACCGTCCTGATCCGGATTGCCCAGATGCTGCACGAAGTTGCACGGGCGGGTACGACTGTCCAGCTGGGTTTCGAGAATCCGCGTCCAGGCCGTGCGGCAGGCATTGGACGAGCCCGGCATGCAGACCACCAGCGTGCGGTTGGCCAGCCCGGCCAGCGCGCGGGATTGCAGCGTGGACGTGCCAATGTCTTCATAGGAGACCTGACGGAACAACTCACCAAAGCCATCGACCTGCTTGTCCAGCAGCGGCGCGATGGCCTCCGGAGTGCTGTCACGGCCGGTGAAGCCGGTGCCACCGGTAATCAGCACGACCTCGACTGCCGGGTCGGCGATCCAGGCCGACACCAGTGCGCGCATCTGGTAACGGTCGTCGGGCAGCAGTTGGCGATCGGCCAGACGATGACCAGCGGCGGTCAGACTGTCCGCCAGCAGCTGGCCAGAGGTATCGGTTTCCAGGGTACGGGTGTCGCTGACGGTCAGCACGGCGATGCCAAGGGCGGCGAAGGGAGTATCGGGTGAGCAGCTCATGGATGGATTCCTTGCGTTCGGGTAATGCCGGACGGCAATCAGCAGGGGCGCTGCTTTCGTCCGCTACAGGCCCGGTGTTATAACACAGACCACACCAGCCAGAGCATTGAACATGTCAGCATCACCCCGTATCAGCGCCCTGCTGCTGGCCGGCGGCCAGGGCCGCCGCGTCGGCGGTGCAGACAAGGGCCTGCTCGCCTACCGCGGCGCCCCTGTCAGCGCCCATATGAGCGCGCTGTTGCGCAGCGTGGCCGATGAGCTGCTGATCAGTTGCAATCGCAATGCTGAGCAATACCGGCAATGGGCCGACCAACTGGTGACCGACAGCAGCACGGACTATCCTGGCCCGCTGGCCGGCATTCTGAGCGGCTTGCGCCAGGCGCGCGGCGAGCAGCTTTTGGTGCTGCCCTGTGATATGCCGTTGATCGACCAACCCTTGCTTGAACGCCTGATTAGCCAAGCCGATCCTGACCGTCCGGTGTTTTTTCGCACTGGTGAGCAGCCCCAGCCGCTGCCCTGCCTGATCCCGCGCGGGCTGCTGCCGGCGCTGGAATACGCCTGGCTGCAAGGGGAGCGCAGCCCGTTGCGCTGGTTGCGAACAATGGACGCGATCTGCCTCGATCTGGCCGCTGACGAACCACGCCTGACCAGCGCCAACACCCCTACCCTGTGGCAGGCGTTGCAGTAACCCTGTGAAAAACAGTCGATTTTTTTCGTTTGCCTCTTGTGCGATGACAAACTTTAGGTAAAATGCCGCCCACAACGGAGCGTAGCGCAGCCTGGTAGCGCGTCTCGTTCGGGACGAGAAGGTCGCTGGTTCGATTCCAGTCGCTCCGACCAACAGCAAAACCCCTGACTCATTGAGTCAGGGGTTTTTCTTTTTCTGCCATCTGAGGTCTGTTGCCGCTTCGCCTTGCCTGGCCGAAGAAGGGTCTCCGGCAGGCAGATGAACGCAATGGCGACAGCTCTAATCAAGCATCTCGCGCAACACATGGTGCAGAATGCCGCCCGCCTTGAAGTAGGCGATCTCATTGACGGTATCGATTCGGCAGAGCATCTCGAAGCTCACACTCTTACCATCATCACCGGTCGCCTCCACCGTCAGCCGCTGCCCCGGCTTGAGCTCATCGCTGATGCCGTTGATCTCGATCTGCTCGTGCCCGGTCAAACCCAGCTCGGCCACGCTCTGACCATCCACAAACTGCAGCGGCAACACCCCCATACCGACCAGGTTGGAACGGTGGATGCGCTCGAAGCTCTCGGCCAGCACGGCCTTCACACCGAGCAGATTGGTGCCCTTGGCCGCCCAATCCCGGCTTGAACCGGTGCCGTACTCCTTGCCGGCCAGCACCACCAGCGGCGTGCCATCCTGCTGATAGCGCATGGCTGCATCATATATCGACATCCGCTCACCGGAAGGCACATGAATGGTCTCACCGCCCTCCTCGCCACCGAGCATCCGATTGCGGATACGGATGTTGGCGAAGGTGCCGCGCATCATCACTTCGTGGTTACCACGTCGCGAACCGTAAGAGTTGAAGTCGGCCGGTTCGACGCCCAGCGACTGCAGATATTCACCTGCCGGCGAGCTTGCCTTGATATTGCCGGCGGGCGAAATGTGGTCCGTGGTAATCGAATCGCCGAATACCGCCAGCACCCGCGCCCCGGTAACCGGCTGCAGGGATTCCAGTGGCTGGTCGATGGCATCAAAGTACGGCGGGTTTTTCACGTAGGTTGAGGCATCATCCCAGGCATAGGTCTTGCCCTCGCTGACGCTGATCGAGCGCCAGTGATCATCTCCGGTAAACACGTCGGCATAGCGGGTGCGGAACATCTCGTCCTCGACCAGCGCCACGGCCTCGGCGATCTCGACGTTGGTCGGCCAGATGTCCTTGAGAAATACCGGGCGGTTGTCCTGATCCAGACCAAGCGGCTCTTCGCGCAGGTTGATTCGGGTGTTGCCGGCCAGCGCGTAGGCCACCACCAGCGGCGGCGACGCCAGCCAGTTGGCCTTGACCTGCGGATGCACCCGCCCTTCGAAGTTACGGTTGCCGGACAGCACCGCCGACACGGCCAGATCGTGTTCGCTGACAACCCGGGCCACCTCGTCGGGCAGCGGCCCGGAGTTGCCGATACAGGTGGTGCAGCCATAGCCCACCAGATTGAATCCGAGCGCATCGAGGCTCTCGGTCAGACCGGCCTTATTCAGATAGTCGGTCACCACCTTGGAGCCCGGCGCAAGTGACGACTTGACCCAAGGCTTGCGCTGCAGCCCCCGCTCCAGAGCCTTCTTCGCCAGAAGACCGGCAGCCATCATCACACTCGGATTGGAGGTATTGGTACAGGAGGTAATCGCGGCGATGACCACGGCGCCGTGGTCCAGCGCGTACTCCTTGCCATCCAGCTGCACCGTGGCATGGGCATTCGGGCCGCCGACGGCGGTACCGGCACCGCCTTCACTTTCCAGCCGCGCCTGCTCGGTATCCGCCGGTGCGAGCTGCAGCGCCAGCAGTGCATCGAAGGCTTCGGGTACCTCCGACAGGGCCACCCGATCCTGCGGTCGACGCGGACCGGCCAGGCTGGCCTCCACGGTACTCATGTCCAGGTGCAGGCTGTCGGTAAACGCCGGCTCGTCGCCCTCCTCGCGCCACAGTCCCTGCGCCTTGCAATACGCCTCGACCCGCTGCACCACCGCATCAGGACGGCCGCTGAGGCGCAGATACCGCAGAGTTTCCTCATCCACCGGGAAGAAACCGCAGGTCGCACCGTACTCCGGCGCCATGTTGGCAATGGTCGCGCGATCCGCCAGCGGCAGGTCGGCCAGACCATCGCCGTAGAATTCAACAAACTTGCCGACCACGCCCTTGCTGCGCAGCATCTGGGTAACGGTCAGCACCAGATCGGTGGCGGTGATGCCCTCGCGCAGACGGCCGGTCAGTTTGAAACCGATCACTTCCGGGATCAGCATCGAAACCGGCTGCCCGAGCATGGCCGCCTCGGCCTCGATACCGCCGACGCCCCAGCCCAGTACGCCCAGCCCGTTGATCATGGTGGTGTGCGAGTCAGTGCCGACCAGGGTATCAGGCCAGGCCCACTGCTCACCGTCCACCTCGGCGGCCCAAACGGTCTGGGCCAGGTACTCCAGATTAACCTGGTGACAAATGCCGGTGCCCGGCGGCACCACGCGAAAGTTCTGAAAGGCCTTTTGCCCCCAGCGCAGGAATGCGTAACGCTCACCGTTACGCTGCATCTCGATTTCGACGTTGTCATGAAAGGCCGAGTCGCTGGCAAAGCGATCAACCATCACCGAGTGGTCGATGACCAGATCGACCGGCGACAGCGGATTGATCTGCTCCGGATCGCCACCAGCCCGCGCAACCGCATCACGCATGGCGGCCAAATCCACGACCGCCGGCACCCCGGTAAAGTCCTGCATCAACACCCGCGCCGGACGGTACTGAATTTCACGGTCGGATCGACGCTGCTCCAGCCACTGACTTACGGCGCGAATATCATCCAGCGTGACCGTCTCGCCATCCTCATTACGCAGCAGATTCTCCAGCAGCACCTTGAGCGACTTGGGCAGTTGCTCTATGCCGCTCAAGCTGGCGGCCGCGCGCTTCAGCGAGTGGTACTGGTAGTGCTCGCCGGATACATCCAGCGTATCGAGCGTACTCAGGCTATTGGCTTGGGTCATGCGATAAACCTCCTTGCACCGGCACGCTGCCGGCATGGATTGCTATACTCTGCGGCACGGTTCGGCGAGGCCTCTGGCAGAGGCCCGCGACGATGGCACGTGATCTTCCAAAGCTAGCAGACAAAACGCCGCACAACATTTGAAATGCCGCCCTACAGCCATCGCACTCACTGCCGATATACCAGCTTAGACAACAGTCAGTCCGCTACTGCTCCCGGACAGACACTCAAGGACATTCGCCGATGCGTAACAATCAACCCGTAACCCAGCGTGAACGAAGCTTTGCGGCGGACCAGCGTCTGATCTCGACCACCAATCTCAAGGGCGTCATCACCTATTGCAACGATGTTTTCGTCGAGATCAGTGGTTTTACCCGCGAGGAGCTGGTCGGCACATCTCACAACCTCGTGCGCCATCCTGACGTTCCGCCAGCGGTCTTCGCTCATATGTGGGCCGACCTGAAAGCCGGCAAGGCGTGGATGGGCATCGTCAAGAATCGCTGCAAGAACGGCGACCATTACTGGGTCAATGCCTTCGTCACACCGATCTGGGAAAACGGCCAGATTACCGGCTATGAATCGGTGAGGGTCAAACCCACTGCTGGTCAGATCGAACGAGCCACTGCGCTTTACCAGCGCCTGGCTCGGGGCGGCAATGCAGTTCAGGGCGACTTTGCGGGTATGGCCCTTCAGGTCCTGCCAGCGGTCCTGGCCATGGCAGCCAGCGGTGCCGCCGGCACCCTGTTCGGCTGGCCGGGCGTAGCCGTCGCCGCCCTTGCCGGCCTGCCGGCAGGCTATGCGATGAAATCGGCACTGGAACACCGCCTGCAGCGCATCGTCAAAATGGCCGGCAACAGCATCAGCGATCCCCTGCTGGCGCAAATGTATACCCCGTTTCGCGGCACCATGGGCCAGTTGGAGATGGCGATTCACAGCCAGCAGGCCCGACTGCAAACCTGTCTTACCCGGGTTGGTGACAGCGCGGCACGCCTCAAGGAACAGGCGCAGGAAGCCAGCGAGATTGCCCGTCGCAGCAGCGAAGGTCTGGCCCAGCAGCGCGCCGAAACCGACCAGGTCGCAACCGCTATCAACCAGATGGCAGCCGCGACTCTGCAGGTCTCCGGCAACGTACAAAGTACAGCTGAAGCGACCCGCGATGCGGCCGATCTGGCCGTGCAGGGCAAGCGGCTCGCCAGCAATGCACGAATCGCCATCGAGAACCTCTCTGGCGCAGTTGACTCGGCCAGCACGGTTACCAATAAATTGGCATCCGATGCTCGCGAGATCGGCACCGTGGTGGACGTCATCAAGGGCATCGCCGAGCAAACCAATCTGCTGGCCCTGAACGCCGCCATCGAAGCGGCCCGCGCTGGTGAGCAGGGTCGCGGTTTCGCCGTGGTCGCCGACGAGGTTCGAGCCCTGGCCAGCCGTACCGCCGAATCGACCGAGCAGATCCACAGCCTGATTGCCAACCTGCAGCAGGCCGCCCAGAGCACCGTCGACACCATGCAGGCCGGCAACGAGCAGGCCGAGCGCGGTGTCGCTCAGGTCGCTGAAGCCGATGAAGCACTGGAGGGGATTCGCCAGGCTATCGAGCGCATCAATGAGATGGCCGGTCAAATCGCTAGCGCTGCCGAGGAACAGAGCAGCGTTGCCGAAGAGATCAACCGTAACGTAACCAATATCGCTACTTTGGCAGACAGCACCGAGAAGCAGGCCAGCCGCAGCGCCGAGCTCAGTGGCGAACTGGCCAATACCGCGCAGCGCCAGGTTAATCTGGTCGAACGTTTCAACCGACGCTGACCTGCTATCTTGCCCAGCGCCGGCCGAGTCAAGCTCGGCCGGCCGACCTCACTGCCCCCCATACCCCAGCTTTTCAACAACCTTATGCTGCCGTCACTCCGACGTTACCCACCCGTCTGGCGACGGTGCTAAACTGCCTGCCTTTGCCTGTGAAACAAGGATATATCCATGTGCGGAATCGTCGGTGCCACCGCCCAGCGTGACATCACTCCCATCCTGCTTGAGGGTCTGCGGCGTCTTGAGTACCGCGGCTACGACTCGGCTGGCGTCGCAGTTGTAGACAGTGCCGGCACCATTCAGCGCATACGTGCCGTTGGCAAGGTTGTCGAGCTGGAAAACGCACTGCAGGCCAAGCCGGTAAGCGGCCACCTCGGTATCGCCCACACCCGTTGGGCTACTCACGGCAAACCGGCAGAACACAACGCACACCCTCACCTGTCCAACGGACTGGCCATCGTCCACAACGGCATCATCGAGAACCACGCTCCGCTGCGCAAACAGCTGCAGGATCTGGGCTACAGCTTTACGTCCGAAACCGATACCGAGGTCGTCGCTCACCTGCTGGCGCACCATTTTGCCGAAACCGGTGACATGCTCAGCGCGTTCCGCAGCACCCTGAGCGAGATTCACGGCGCCTACGCGCTCGCCGTCATTCATGACTCCGAACCCGGTACCCTCTACTGCTCACGCATGGGCAGCCCGCTGGTGATCGGTGAAGGCAGCGGCGAACATTATCTTGCCTCCGACCCGCTGGCACTGTTGCAGGTCACCGACCGTTTCCGCTATCTGGAAGAAGGCGACTACGCCCGCATCACGCTGACCCACTGCGAGATATGGGACCGCGCCGGCAACTCAGCCGATCGACCGGCAGTCCGCTACGAACATGCAGCGCACAGCCTGGACAAGGGTGAATACCGTCACTTCATGCTCAAGGAAATCTTTGAGCAGCCGCAGGCCATCAGCGACACCCTGGCCGGCACACTGGGCGACGATCACGTGCTGACCGCGATCCTCGGCCCCGAGGCGGAAACCCGCCTGGCCGATATCGCCAACATCCATATCGTTGCCTGTGGCACCAGCTACCACGCCGGTCTGGTCGCCCGCTACTGGATCGAAGAACAGGCCGGCATTCCCTGCCAGGTCGAAGTCGCCAGCGAATACCGTTATCGCAGCGTCGTGGTTCCGGCCAATACCCTGCTGATCACGATTTCCCAGTCCGGCGAAACCGCTGACACCCTGGCCGCCCTGCGCTATGCCAAGGACCAGGGCTACCTGGCCACCCTCGCCATCTGCAACGTCGCCGGCAGCTCGCTGGTACGCGAAGCCGACTGGCGCCTGCTGACCCATGCGGGCCCGGAAATCGGCGTTGCCTCCACCAAGGCCTTCACCACCCAACTGGTCTCGCTGCTGTGGCTGACCACGGCCCTGGCCCAGGCGCGGGGCCATAACCAGTTCGTCGCCCGCAATGTTGATGCGCTGCGCAACCTGCCGGCGCTGGTTGAACAGGTTCTGGGGCTGGAGCCGACCATTGTTGCGCTGGCCGAGCAGTTCGCCAACAAGCATCACGCGCTGTTCCTCGGCCGCGGCCCGCACTACCCCATTGCGATGGAGGGTGCGCTCAAGCTCAAGGAAATTTCCTATATTCATGCCGAGGCCTACGCCGCCGGCGAACTGAAGCACGGCCCGCTGGCACTGGTCGATGAAGACATGCCGGTGGTGTCCGTCGCGCCGAGCGACAGCCTGCTGGAAAAGCTCAAGTCCAACCTGGAAGAAGTGCGCGCGCGCGGCGGTCAGTTGATCAACTTCGCCTGCGAAACCATCGAGCAGAGCGCTGATCCGGAAGTCAGCAATATCCGCCTGCCCTGGGTGGAAGATTGCATCTCGCCAATCATCTATACCCTGCCGCTGCAGTTGCTGAGCTACCACGTCGCGCTGGTCAAGGGAACCGATGTCGACAAGCCGCGCAATCTGGCCAAATCCGTTACCGTCGAGTAAAGACGGTTGAGACTGCGGCGCCTGTCTGAGCACATGCGCCGCTACCGGAGACAAGCATGAAAACCGACACAGACACCATTCTGGTCACCGGCGGCGCCGGCTATATCGGCTCGCATACCTGCCTGCGCCTGCTCGAAAGCGACTACCAGGTCATCGTGCTGGACAACTTCAGCAACAGCTCGCCCGAGGCCCTGAAACGTGTGCAGGCTCTCACCGGCAAAACGCTCGATCTGGTCACCGGCGATGTCAACGACAGCGCCCTGCTGGACCGTGTGTTCGCCACCAACCAGATTGGCGCGGTGATTCACTTTGCCGGCCTCAAGGCGGTGGGAGAATCGGTTGCAGAGCCGCTGACGTACTACCACAACAACGTCAGCGGCACGCTCACGCTGTTGCAGGCCATGCACAAGGCCGGGGTTCATGACCTGGTGTTCAGCTCATCAGCCACCGTCTATGGCGACCCGGCCAGCCTGCCGATCACCGAGGACTTTCCGACCAGTGCCACCAACCCCTACGGCCGGTCGAAACTGATGATCGAGGAAATGCTGCGTGACCTCTACAGAAGCGACGCCAGCTGGAACCTGGCGCTGCTGCGCTACTTCAACCCGGTCGGGGCACACCCCAGCGGGCAGATCGGTGAAGACCCTGCCGACATTCCCAACAACCTGCTGCCCTACATCGCCCAGGTTGCCGTCGGCCGCCGCGACCATCTGAGCGTCTTTGGCGGCGACTACGACACCCCCGATGGGACCGGCGTGCGCGACTATATCCACGTCATGGACCTGGCAGAGGGGCACGTCAAGGCGCTGCAATGGCTTGCACGCCGGCAGGGGCTGGCCGCCTTCAATCTGGGCACCGGCAACGGATACTCCGTACTCGACATGCTGCATGCCTTCGAGCGAGCCTGCGGCAAGACGCTGGCCTACCAGGTCGTCGACCGGCGCCCCGGCGACGTGGGCAGTTGCTATGCCGACCCTGCCCTCGCTGCCCGTGAGCTCGGCTGGCACGCCGAGCATGATGTCGACGCCATGTGTGTCGACGCCTGGCGCTGGCAGCAACAGAACCCCAACGGTTACCGGTGAACTGCCTCGGGCATATCGGGTCACAACAGGCTCACGTCGACCAATAGTGTGATGAGTTCGAAGGCATGATGGTGCGCGCCCGGCTATCCTCACCAGGAAGCACTGCATGCAGAGTGCTTGCCGACTCGATTCTTTATCGCACCAATAATATCGGGCTATTTCCGGGTCTGGATAACCGACAGATTGATGTGCCGACAGGAAATGGGCAATGCACAAAATTGACCTCAAACTGTATCGGATAATAGCTATTTAACATCACGTATACTCGCACCTGTTTTGTTACGTTGGAGAGCAAGATGCTCAAGGAAAGACTGATTGGATTGAGTTACGCCCAGAAGCGCTCCATCCAGATTGTTGCGGACCTACTTCTGATCTGGGCTGCCCTGTGGCTTGCACTGTTCCTGCGCCTGGGTGCAGAAACCAACTGGGTATTCCCCACGAGTGAACAACGTCTGCTGTTTGTCCTCGCGCCGGCGCTCGCACTGCCTATCTACATTCGCATGGGCATGTACCGCGCGGTTATGCGCTACTTCGGCAGTCAGGCGCTGCTGTGTATCTTCAAGGCGGTAACGCTGTCATTCCTGGCCCTGGTCATGGTGGTACTGGCCGCGCGCGACAGCGGCTGGGATATCCTGTTTCCGCGCTCGGCCATGGTTTCATACTGGTGGCTATCGCTGCTGTTGATCGGCGGCTTGCGCCTTGCTGCCCGTGAGTACTTCATGGGTGACTGGCTTATGGGCGCAGGTCCTCGACCGCAGCAGACCGCTGTCGATCAGGAAGCCGGCGTGCCGGTAGCGATTTTCGGTGCTGGAGCGGCAGGCAATCAGTTGCTGGCGTCGCTGCGTCTGGGGCGAATGTATAAACCCAAGGCCTTCATCGACGACGATCCCAGTCTGGTCGGGCGAGTCATAGGCGGGTTGCCGGTGTACTCTTCCGAGCACATCGCAAAATTGATCGCCGAGGCGGATATCAAGGAAGTCCTGCTGGCCATTCCGTCTGCAACACGAGCAACCCGGCAGCAGATCCTGTATCACCTGGCCGGATTTCAGGTTCACGTGCGCAGTATCCCGGGGATCATGGATATTGCCAGCGGCAAGGTGAAGGTTGACGACCTGCAGGAAGTGGACATTGCCGATCTGCTGGGGCGTGACCCTGTCGAGCCGGTCGAACAACTGATGGACTTCTGCATTCGGGACAAGGTCGTGCTGGTAACGGGCGCCGGCGGCTCCATCGGCAGTGAGCTGTGCCGCCAGATCGTCAATGCCGGTCCGACCAAGCTTGTCCTGTTTGAGCACAACGAGTTCGGTCTGTATGCCATTCATACCGAGCTGCAGGGCTGGATCAACGCCCAGCAGCTGCAAATAGAGCTGATCCCGATTCTGGGCTCGGTGCGCAACAGTGGCCGCCTGGTCGACGCCATGGCTGCCTGGAAGGTGAACACGGTCTACCATGCCGCCGCCTACAAGCATGTTCCCATGGTCGAGCACAATGTGGCCGAAGGCATCATGAACAACGTGTTCGGCACTCTGAAAGTCGCTCAGGCGGCGATTCGCTGCGGCGTGCAGAACTGCGTACTGATCTCTACCGACAAGGCCGTTCGTCCAACCAATGTGATGGGTGCGACCAAGCGCCTGGCGGAAATGGTACTGCAGGCGCTCAGCGCCGAGTCTGCACCGAATCTGTGGGGCGACGATAGTGGCGTGCCGGTGCTCAATCGCACCCGCTTTACCATGGTGCGTTTTGGTAATGTACTGGGCTCGTCTGGGTCGGTGATCCCGCTGTTTCGCTCACAGATCAAGCGCGGCGGACCGATTACCGTCACCCATCCCGATATTACCCGCTACTTCATGACCATTCCCGAGGCTGCGCAGCTTGTTGTTCAGGCGGGCTCCATGGGAGAAGGCGGCGACGTGTTTGTGCTGGACATGGGCGAGCCGGTGCGCATTATCGAACTGGCACACAAGATGATCATGCTGTCGGGTCTGACCGTACGGGACGAGGTAGACCCCAACGGCGATATCGCCATTACCTTCACTGGCCTGCGACCCGGGGAAAAGCTCTACGAAGAGCTGCTGATCGGCGACAACCCAGAACCGACCGCGCACCCCAAGATCCATCGGGCAAACGAGGAGTTCATCGACTGGCCAACCCTGCGTGACGTACTGAACCGTATGAGTCAGGCAGTGAAAGCAGATGCCTACGATGATGTCCGAGCCTTGCTGCTGGATACCGTCAACGGTTACCAGCCCAGCAATGGCATTGTCGATCTGATCCACGAACAGCGGCAACATTCACTCGGAGCTCGGAGCCAGCCCCAGCGGTAATCCCTGCGGAGCATGCGTGCCGGTTTCACGCCCCTCCCCACCCCACTGCCACTGACTTGATCAGGCAGGAAAAACAAAAACGCCCGAGGCTTGAAGCGCTCGGGCGTTTTACTGCAGTAGTGGAAGAGCTTCAGGCTGCCGGTTGGGCAGCCTTGATCATTTCCTGCAGCTCACCGGATTCGTGCAGTTCCAGAATAATGTCACTGCCACCAACCAGTTCACCGTTGATCCACAACTGCGGGAACGTAGGCCAGTTGGCGTAAGCCGGCAGGTTGGCGCGAATTTCCGGGTTCTGCAGGATATCCACATAGGCAAACTTCTCGCCACAGGCCATCAGCGCCTGCACGGCACGGGCAGAGAAGCCGCACTGCGGAGCATTCGGCGCGCCTTTCATGTAGATCAGCACCGGGTTATTGGCGATCTGTTCTTTGATGGTATCGATGATATCCATGGTATTCCTCGTGACGTAAAGGGCGTTCGAACGCGTTGCTGACCGGGCATTCTACAGCAAAGCGCCCGCTTATGCTGCCACCACCTCAACCCGCAGACCGTTCAGCGCGGCGTTGCCGGTGACCGGGTCAAGGAAGCGCTCATCGGTCAGGTCGTTGACGCTGACACCGGCATGCTGCTCGGCAACATCCATCTGAATGCCGGGCCGGTTGTGCCCCCAACCGTGGGGCAGACTGACTACGCCCGGTGCCATTTCATCGCTGGCGCACACCGCCACCTGCACCTCACCCACCCGCGAGCGCACGGTTACCTGCTGCCCATCCTGCAGATTGCGCGCGGTCAGGTCGTCCGGATGCATCAGCAACTGATCACGCGGCTTGCCCTTCACCAGACGCTGATAGTTATGCATCCAGGAGTTATTGCTGCGCACATGGCGACGACCGATCAAGCGCAGCTCACCAGCGGCGGGTGCCAGTTCTGCCAGCTCGGCGGCAACCCGCTGCAGATCCTGCAGCATGGCAGGCTGAGCCAGTTCAATGCGCCGGCTCTCGGTCTGAATTCGACGCAACAGGTTGGGCTGCAGCGGGCCAAGATCGATACCGTGCGGGTTTTCCTTGAGTACATCCAGCGACAGGCGGTCGCCATAGGGACCGGCCCGCACCGCCATATCGACCAGTTCATGGGGTGGCTGCGTCGGCCGCGCCGGCTGCCCGGTGGCAGCGGCAAAGGCCTTGCCTAGTCCGACAAATATCTCCCAATCGTGCAACGCGCCCTCGGGCTTACTCAACACAGGCTGGTTATAGCGGGTGACGTTGCGCACAGCGAAGTTATTGAACGTGATGTCGTAGTGATCGTGTTCCAGCGATGCGGTGGGCGGCAGAATCACGTCGGCGTGACGGGTGGTCTCGTTGATATAGAGGTCCACACTGACCATGAACTCCAGACTCTCCAGCGCTGCATCAAGCTGACGACCGTTGGGCGTGGACAGCACAGGGTTACCCGCCGAGGTGACCAACGCGCGTATCTGCCCCTCGCCCGGGGTGAGAATTTCCTCAGCCAGCGCAGCAACCGGCAGCTCGCCGTTAAACTCCGGAAGCCCGGAGACCCGCGAGCGCCACTTGTCAAAATGGCCGGGGCGCCGGGCCGATGCCACCTCAAACGCAGGCTCTGGAAACAGCGAACCGCCGGGCACATCCACATTGCCGGTGACCAGGTTGATGATCTGAATCAGCCACTGGCAGAGGGTGCCGTAACGCTGTACCGACACGCCCATGCGGCCATAGCAAACCGCGCGCTCGGCGCCAGCAAAGTCACGTGCCAACTGGCGGATCTGTTCGACTGGAATGCCGCACGCCGGAGCCATCCGCTCGGCGGTGAACTCGGCAACCGCATCGCGCACCTCTGCCAGCCCTGCTACGGCATCGAGTACCGGGCTTTGGCGGGTCAGCTGCTCGCTGAACAGGGTGTTGAGCAAGCCAAGCAGCAATGCAACGTCGGTGCCTGGCTGAATGAACAGGTGCTCGCTGGCGATGGCAGCGGTTTCGCTACGCCGCGGATCGACCACTACCAGCTTGCCACCCCGCCCTTGCAGCGCCTTGATGCGCTTGGTCACGTCCGGCACGGTCATGATGCTGCCATTGGAGGCCAGCGGATTCGCGCCGAGCATCAGGAAGTAATCGGTGTGGTCAATATCAGGGATCGGGATCATCAGCATGTGGCCATAGAGCCAGAGCGACACCAGATGGTGCGGCAGTTGATCAACCGAGGTGGCCGAGTAGCGCTGACGGGTGTGCAGTTGCCCCAGGAAGTAGTTGCCATGGGTCATGGAGCCGTAGTTATGCACATTCGGGTTGCCCATGTAGACGCCCACGGCGTTATTGCCATGCTTTTGCTGGATCTCCGCCAGACGCTCTGTCACCAGTGCAAACGCCTCGTCCCAGCTGATCTCTTCCCAGCGCTCGTCAACCCGCTTCACCGGCCGGCGCAGGCGCTGCGGATCATCCTGGATATCCTGCAGGGCAATCGCCTTGGGGCAGATGTGGCCGCGGCTGAAGGGGTCTTGCGGGTCGCCCTTGATTGAGAGAATGCGGTCACCTTCGGTCTCAATCGCCAGGCCACAGATGGCCTCGCACAGGTGGCAGGCGCGGTAGTGGGTCACAGACATGTCATTCACCAGGCAGGTATTATTATGATCAGCCATTCTAGGGGCTGTTGCGGTTGGCTCGCCACCGCGCCGCGCGCGGCAGAATACGGGTCTATTCAGCCACTGAATCTGCCGGCCAGACCGCTTTATTTGCCTTTGCCCGGAATTTCCCTATAAGATCCCCGCTTCTCTTTATTTGCTGTGGCTGATACCAGGCCGTCAGGTCGTGGTACGGGTCACTGTTTCCGGTCGCCGGGCGGCCGAGGTAACTCAGGTAGTACACATATGACTACACGGCACTTTCTATCGCTGATGGACTGCTCCGAAGCAGAACTCATTGGTCTGATCAAGCGCGGCATCGAACTCAAGTCACTGCATCGCCAGGGCGTGGTGTACGAGCCGCTGAAAAACCGCGTACTGGGGATGATCTTCGAAAAGGCCTCGACCCGTACCCGCGTCTCCTTTGAAGCCGGCATGATTCATCTGGGTGGCCAGGCCATCTTCCTGTCCCCGCGTGACACCCAACTGGGCCGCGGCGAGCCGATCGAAGACAGCGCCCGTGTACTGTCCAGCATGTGCGATGCGATCATGATCCGCACCTTCGCCCACAGCACGCTGGAAACCTTTGCCCAGTACTCCAAGGTGCCGATCATCAATGGCCTGAGCGACGACCTGCACCCCTGCCAGCTGCTGGCCGACATGCAGACCTATCTGGAGCACCGCGGTCCGATCAAGGGCAAGACCGTGGCCTGGATTGGCGATGGAAACAACATGTGCAATACCTTTATCCAGGCTGCCATCCAGTTTGATTTCCAGCTTCGCGTCGCCTGCCCGGAAGGCTACGAGCCCTCGGCGCAGTTCCTTCAACAGGCCGGTGACCGTGTCACCGTAATGCGCGATCCGATGGAAGCCGTTGCCGGCGCCCATCTGGTCAATACCGACGTCTGGGCGTCCATGGGCCAGGAAGACGAAGCACAAGCACGCCTGAAGCAGTTCGCGCCCTATCAGGTCACGCCTGCGATGCTCGATGCGGCCGACGAGTCCGTACTGTTTATGCACTGCCTTCCGGCCCACCGCGGAGAGGAAGTCAGCGACGAACTGATGGACGATCCGCGCAGCGTTGTCTGGGATCAGGCCGAAAACCGCCTGCACGCTCAAAAGGCGCTGGTCGAATTTTTGCTGGTTGAGTGAGGCAGCATGTCCAGCCCGGTACTAGAGCTGAACAACCTCAAATGCGGCTATGGCCGGCAGTTGATCGTCAACGACCTGAGTATTCGCCTGCGAGAAGGTGACATAGGCTGTCTGCTGGGGCCGTCCGGCTGTGGCAAAACCACGACTCTGCGCGCCATCGCCGGGTTTGAACCCATCAGCGGCGGCGAAATCCTGCTCGATGGCAAGGCCCTTAGCACCCCAACCCTGCGAGTTGCCCCCGAGCAGCGGCAAATTGGCATGGTGTTTCAGGACTATGCACTGTTCCCGCATCTGACCGTCGCCGAAAATGTCGGCTTCGGCATTCACAAGAGTCCGGATCGCAAACGCATCGTCGAAGAGCTTCTGGCTCTGGTCAAGCTGGACAAGCTAGGCTCACGCTATCCGCATGAGCTGTCCGGCGGTCAACAGCAGCGCGTTGCGCTGGCTCGGGCCATGGCTCCCAACCCGCGTCTGCTGTTGCTGGATGAACCCTTCTCCAATCTCGATGGTGAACTGCGCCGCCGACTCTCGGCTGAAGTGCGCGACATTCTCAAGTCCCGCGGTATCAGTGCCATGCTGGTGACCCATGATCAGGCCGAGGCCTTTGCCGTGTGCGATCACGTCGGCGTGCTGAAAGACGGCCAACTGCAGCAATGGGACACCCCGTACAACCTCTACCACGAACCGGCGACGCCCTTTGTTGCCAGCTTCATCGGTCAGGGTTACTTCATTCGTGGGCAACTGCTCTCCAGCGACACGGTACAGACCGAGCTGGGAGTCATTCACGGCAACCGGGCTTACCAGCTGCCGGTAGGCGGTGCGGTCGATGTCCTGTTACGGCCGGATGACCTGGTGGGAGATGCTCACAGCGAGCTGCGGGCGCGAATTATTGATCGCACCTTCCAGGGCGCAACCATCCTCTACCGTATGCAACTGCAGACCGGCACCCAGCTGGAAGCCCTGTTTCCCAGCCACGCCGACCATCAGCCCGGCGACGAGGTCGGGCTTCGGGTCGCGGCGGAGCACCTGGTCGTGTTTCCAGCCCAAGGCAGCGTCAATCTGCACGCCCAGCTGCCACTGGAGCAGGTACTGGATACCGGTCGCTCTGCCTGAGCCCGCAGTGCGCGGAGAACGCCGCAGGCTTCTCCGCGCGCGACCGCGTCAGGGCTGCGCCGGGCCGTACAGCGCCCTGCTCGCCTTGCCGTGAATCATCCGCGACAGACGATAGTCGGTATTCTGCATCATGCCGATGATGATGGCGTCGTTGCTTGGGTCAATCCAGCACCAGGCCCCTTGAATCCCCCACCACCAGAACGTGCCTTCGGGCAAGTAACCCGCAGCGGGCGAGTCGTTGACCACCGCCACGTTCAGGCCAAACTGGTTACCGGGAAAGAACGGGCCAATATTGTCCACGCCCTCCGGCAGCTGGTTCTGACGCATCAACTCGACCGTTTCCGGCTTGAGAATCCGCACCCCGTCCAGCTCGCCGCCAGCCAGCAACATGCGCGCGAACCGCAGGTAGTCATCCATTGACGAGATCAGCCCGCCGCCACCATTGAGAAACCGCGGCTTGCTGAGGAACGGTGTATTGGGCAACGGCGCCAGCGAACCGTCTTCCTGTGGCTTGTAGGACAGCGCCAGTCGCTCGGCCTTGCCTGCCGGCGCATAAAAATCGGTATCGACCATCTTCAGCGGATCGAACAGGCGCTCCTGCAGGTAGACATCAAACGATTTGCCCGACAGCACCTCGACCAGATAGGCCTGAATATCAACCGAGATGCTGTAATTCCATACGGTGCCCGGCTGATAGAGCAGCGGAATGTGCTGCAGCTTGGCCATCATGTCGGCGAAGGTGGAATCGGGGTTCTGAATATCCGCCTTGACATACAGCTGATCGACCTGGGTATTGCCGAAGCGACCATAGGTAAAGCCGCCGGTGTGGGTCATCAGCTCACGAATGGTCACCGGATGCGCTGCCGGCTCCGTCTCGGGCATACCGTCCGGGCCATCGGCGATGGCAACCTGAAGATTTTGCAGCTCGGGAATGTATTTACCGACCGGCTCATCCAGCTCGAAACGCCCCTCGTCGTAGAGCGTCAGCAGCGCAGTGCCCGTCACCAGCTTGGTCAGCGAGAAAATCTTGTAGAGGCTGTCGGACGTCAGCGGCTTGCCCTGCTCGCGGTCGGCAAACCCGTATTGGCCACGCTGTACCACCTCACCGTGTTGGTAGACCAGCGTTGCAATGCCCGCGATTCGCCCCTGCTGGACTTCCTCGGCCATCGCCGCACCAAAGGCATCCAGACGCTGCTGGGAGAACGCCTCGGGCGCGCTGTCAGCCCAACTGCCAGAGACGAGGCCGCCGGCGAGCAACATCCCGCCCAACAGGGTACGTATCCGTAATCCGATCATTGTTGTTCTACTCTGTTATGGGATTGGAATGGCTAATTTACCTACCATGGGACACACCGCCAAGCTGTCTCAGCCACAATCATTCCGAATGATCATTCAGACTCGATGTAACAAATGCCCCTGCAAGGCGTCTGATAATTGAACTCACAGCACAGGAACGACCATGAAACGCCGCACCCTGCTTTCCGGCCTGATGGCCGCACCGGCCTTGCCCCTGTTGACCGCCAACGCCCAGGCTGCCGATGCCTTCCATGAATCGACAGTACAAGCTCTGGATCTCAGCCCGGATTACTGGCGTGACAAGGTCTCGGAAGCCGCCTGGAAAGTGCTCTTCGAGGAAGATACCGAACGCCCCGGCAGCAGCCCGCTGGACAAGCTGTACGACAACGGCACCTATGTGTGCGCCGCCTGCCACCTGCCGCTGTTCTCATCCAAGCACAAGTTTGACAGCGGTACCGGCTGGCCCAGCTTTACCCAGCCGATAGCTGGCCACATGGGCACCAAACAGGATTACGCGCTGATCTGGCCGCGCACCGAGTACCACTGCGCTCGCTGTGGCGGGCATCAGGGGCACGTATTCAATGATGGTCCGCCGCCGCGCGGTGAGCGCTGGTGCAACAACGGCGTGGCCCTTAAGTTCATTGCCGCCGGCGAGCCACTGCC
Source organism: Halopseudomonas sp. MFKK-1 (assembly GCF_027474385.1). Lineage (NCBI taxonomy): Bacteria > Pseudomonadati > Pseudomonadota > Gammaproteobacteria > Pseudomonadales > Pseudomonadaceae > Halopseudomonas > Halopseudomonas sp. MFKK-1. Next base: position 2,543,014 of record NZ_CP114836.1, on the reverse strand, counting down.
GGCCCTGCGAGGTGACGCATGATCCGCTCAATACTGCTTGGTCTGCTGTTGATTGCGCCGGCCAGTTTTGCCAATGAGGCGATTACCGAAGGGCCTGCCGGTACGGAAATGGCGGTGTTTGCCGGAGGCTGTTTCTGGTGCACCGAGTCGGATTTCGACAAGATGCCCGGCGTCGTCGAAACCATTTCGGGCTACACCGGCGGAGAAGCCAGCACCGCTGATTACCAGCAAGTGTCTGCTGGTGGCACCGGCCATATCGAATCGGTGGCCGTGTTCTTCGACCCGAGCAAGACCAGCTACGCCACACTGGTGGAAGCCTTCTGGAAGACCATCGACCCGATCACACCCAATGCCCAGTTCTGTGATCATGGCAGCCAGTACAGCAGTGCGCTCTACTACGCCAACGACAAACAAAAGGCCCTACTGGAGGCTTCGCGCGAGGCCTTGGCGCGTTCTGGCCGATTCGAGCAGCCGATCGCCACGCTGATTCTGCCGCGTCAGCCGTTTTACCCGGCCGAGGAGTACCACCAGGACTACTACCAGAAAAATCCGCTGCGCTATAACTTCTACCGCACCACCTGCGGCCGTGATGCACGCCTGGAGGAACTCTGGGGCAACTGAAGCGCGGATGGAAATATACTGCTCGAGTCTGGATAATGACCGCCTTTGATCACTCAACCCAAGCGAATTGAACCATGCAGATTGCCGAGAAAACCGTTGTCCAGTTTCACTACGACCTGTCCGATGCCGATGGCCCGATCGAATCCTCTCGCGAGCATGAGCCGGTGCTGTATCTGCATGGTCAGACAGGTCTGATTGATGGTCTGGTGGAAGCCATGGAGGGTCGCAGCGCAGGCGAATCCTTCAGCGTCACCATCCCACCGGAGAAGGCCTATGGCCAACCGCGCGAGGACGCCCTGCAGAAAGTGCAGGCCAAGTACCTGCAAGGCGCCAAAAAGTGGAAGCCGGGCATGATCGCCGTGCTGCAGACCGAGCAGGGCCCGCGTCAGGTTGTGGTAGTCAAGCCCGGGCTGTCCCAGATTCTGGTTGATACCAACCACCCGCTGGCCGGCCGTGAGCTGACCTTCAACGTCGAGATCCTGGACGTGCGCGCAGCTACCGAAGAAGAGCTGGCCCACGGCCACGCCCATGGCGTCGGTGGCCACAACCACTGATCGCTACCCGTAGGGACGCGACATGTCGCGTCCGCAACTCGGCCGCAGCGCGCTGGTCACGGCCTTCGGACGCAGCATGCTGCGTCCCTACGCAGGGTTGTGGTCCAGTGTTGTTGCGTACCACCGAGCTCAGCGCCGAGCCCCGCGCAACGCCAATACCTGCTGATGCAGGCGCTCGGGCAATGCATCTTCGGGAGCAACAGGCTCGCCCGCAACCAGCCCGACCCGCGACCAGAAGCGGCGGAAGAAGCCCTTTCTCGGGTCACGACTGAAGAAGCTGCCCCACAACCCCTGCAATGCCATCGGGATGACCGGTACCGGGTCGCTTTCCAGAATCCGCGTGATGCCGGCACGAAACACATCCATCTCGCCATCGGCGGTCAGCTTGCCCTCGGGGAAGATACACACCACCTCCCCCGCCCGCAGATACTCGGAAATACGCTTGAAGGCAGCCTCGTACACTGCCCCATCTTCCTGGCGACCGGCAATCGGGACCGTACCCGCGGTGCGGAAAACAAAGTTGAGCACCGGCAGCTGGTAAATCTTGTAATACATGACAAAACGCACGGGGCGGCGCACTGCGCCGCCAATCAGCAACGCATCCACAAACGACACGTGGTTGCAGACCAGCACGCAGGGGCCCTCATCCGGAATCGCCTCCAGATTGCGATGTTCAACCCGGTACATGGAGTGGCCCAGCAGCCAGATGAGAAAGCGCATGCTGAACTCGGGCACCACCTTGAAGATGTAGCCGTTGACCAGCAGGTTAAGCAGCGAAATGGTCAGGAACAGGGTCGGGATCGACAGCTCCAGCACACTGAGCATGACGATCGCGAGAATCGCCGAGCACACCATCAGCAAGGCATTGAGGATGTTATTGGCGGCAATGACGCGCGCGCGCTCATCCTCATGGCTGCGTGACTGAATCAATGCATACAGCGGCACGATGTAAAAGCCGCCAAACACGCCCAACCCGAGAATACTGCCCATCACACCCCAGGCGCCCGGCTGCTTGAGCAATTCTATCCAGTCATAGGGCGAAGCCCCGACGGCAATGCTGCCTGAAAGACTCCAGATCAGCAGGCCAAACACGCTCAACCCAAGGGAGCCGAAGGGTACCAGGCCAATCTCGACCTTATGCCCGGACAACCGCTCGCACAGCACCGAGCCCAGCGCTATACCTACCGAAAAGACGGTCAGAATCAGCGTCACAACGCTTTCATCCCCGTGCAGGTAATCCTTGGCAAAACCGGGGATCTGGGTCAGATAGGTTGCGCCGAGGAACCAGAACCAGGAGTTGCCGAGAATCGAGCGCGACACCGACGGCACCTGCTCTTTCAGGCCCAATCGCAGAATCACCCAAGACTGGCGGAAAATATTCCAGTCGATGGCCAGGTTCGGCAGGCCGGCGCTAGCCGCAGGAATTCGGCACGCCGCCAGATAGCCACCGATGGCGACCAGCACCACCGAGCCACCCACCAGCGCAGCCCAGCCGCCCGAGGCCATGAGAATGCCTGCGCAGAGTGTGCCACCCAGAATCGCCAGAAAGGTGCCCATCTCGACCAGCGCATTGCCGCCGACCAGTTCGTCCTCTGCCAGCGCCTGCGGCAGAATCGAGTATTTGACCGGGCCAAACAGCGCCGACTGCGTGCCCATCGCAAACAGCACCACCAGCAACAGCGGCAGGCTGCCAAGCCAGAGCCCAAGCGCTCCCAGCAACATGATGCCGACCTCGCCCAGCTTGATGCGGCGGATCAGCATATCCTTGTCGAACTTCTCGCCGAACTGTCCACCCAGCGCCGAAAACAGAAAGAAAGGCAGAATAAAAAGCAATGCGCTGAGGTTGATCAGCAGATCGCGGTCGGCGTTGAAACTCAGCTTGAACAGGATCGCCAGAATCAGCGCCTGCTTGAAGAGATTGTCATTAAAGGCGCCAAGCAGCTGGCTGAGGAAAAAAGGGAGAAACCGTTTGCTGCCCAGCAAACGAAACTGCGAGTGTTCCGACATGATCCTGCGCGTCCTTCAGGTCAGATGTGCGACTCGGGTGGCATACCAGCACCACCCGCTTCCTGTTCAGGACGCCAGCATACCCAATGTCGGCACACCCGCGCGCGGAATGTGCCGACAAAATCGCCAATAGACGGCTCAGCGAGAGACAGCCGTCACGCTCAGCCGTGCCTCACGGCGTACAACCCAGCCGTGAATGCGCTCCTGCCGCGCGGCTGTCAACGGATAGCGCCAGGCGATGAAGAACGCCGTCATGTAAAGCAGAACCGGTCCGAGAATGTACAGTACGCGCAGCGATAACAACTGATGGGCACTGTGCTCAACAGCCTTGGCGTCAAAGCCCACCAGCGACAGCAGACCAAGCGATAAACCCAGGCCCAAGGCCATCGCCGCTTTCTGCGCCATGCCGCTGATGGCGAAAAACAGACCGGTGCGATGCTCCCGGCTACGAGCGGTATCCAGGTCGACAATATCGGCCAGCATCGACAGCGGCAGGAACTGGAACGCGGCAAAGCAGAAGCCCTTGATCGCAAACAGCACGGCAAAGGGCAACAGCTGCCCAGCCCCAAGGAAAAACATGCCGAGGATACTGGTGCTGGAGATGGCCAGCGCTGCACAGAACGCGCGATGCTTGCCGATGCGTTTGCCCACATGCAGCCAGAACGGAATGCCGACAATGCCAATGCCAAAGTACAGCAGATACATCAGACCGATCTGGCCCTGAATCTGAATGACGTGCTGCATGAAAAACACCGACAGCGCATTGCGGAACGCTTCGCCGGTAACCACAACCAGCAGCATCAGAATCATTCGCTTGAACGGGCCGTTGTTCTTCATTACCCGCAGGCCCTTCTTCCAATCGGTCCGCTGCGCCGACTGTGGGGGCGCTTCCTTGACCGCACCCACGACCCAGAACACGGTTAACGGCAGCAGAATCAGCAGCATCCAGGCCATGACGGCGAGAATCGGACCGTAGCCGATACCCAGCTCACCATCCTTGCCGAACAGCAATACCGCTGTCTCCATCAGCCAGCCGTCAGTCTGGCCCGCCTGATAGCGCGCCCCCAGTGCCTGCACCAGCGCCGGCGCGAGCGCCGCCAGAAACAGCCCGATCAGCACGAACCCCTCACGGGAGGCCACCACCCGACTGCGCTGGTGATACTGATTGGACAGCTCCGCGCCCCAGGCGCCATACGGCAGGGTCACCATGGTCCAGCCCAGGTACATCAGCACCGTCCAGAGCAACAGATGACCAATGCCTGCTCCGTCCGGAGGCATGAATATCATCACCGTTCCCGCCAGCATCAACGGCACCCCCATCACCAGCCAGGGCTTGCGCCGGCCAAAGCGGGTACGCCAGCGATCACTCAGCGTACCGATCAGCGGATCGGTCACCACATCAGACAGGCGAGCGATGACCAGCACCAGCGCCATCAGCGCCATGTTCAGACCCACTTCCTGGGCGTAGAACGGGGGAAGGTAGACCACCAGGGGGTAGCCGATAATGGCCAGCGGCATGCCGATGGACCCGTGGAGCAGAATCGTTGAGCGTTTCAGAACGCCATTTGCATCGGTGTTCGACTGGGACATGCCACTCTCCAGAGAATCGTGCGAGCATCGCCCGCTTTCTTATATTTGTCTTCTCACCCACACCGACATGGGGAGTGCCGGTGTACGTTTGTATACTCTATATCGCAGAGTGTGTCTGTCGCACCCCTTGCCAGCTCGGCGGCCCAACCCAACTTCATGCAATTTGTTTCAGCCGCTGCTATGCTGCGGCCGCGTCGTAAAGCGCAAAACCCAGAACACATGCGGCCTGCAGCAGCAAGAACCCCACTTCAGCCTCATCATCAGTAAAGCGTATACCGGCTATTCGCAGTGTTGATGGCGCAGCCAGCTTCTGTTGAAGAGCCAGATGCCGCACCCTCCAAACATGAATCGGGAGCTGTCCGATGCCGACTCGCGCACCATCCATCCTCCAGGCAGTGGCCGCCGCTGCAATACTGCTGCTGGTGGTACATGGCCTCGGCCGATTTATCTTCACCCCCTTGCTCCCACTGCTTGTGGGAGACGGACAGTTCACTACCAGCCAGGGGGCATCGCTGGCTACCTGGAACTACATTGGCTACCTGATTGGTGCGCTGATCGCCATTCGCTGGCACCAGCCGGCGCAGATTGCCCGCACGGTGCCTGCGGCTTTGGCTTTGCACTGCCTTACCCTGCTTGGTCTGGCACTGACCGACCGAACAACCGGCATCTCTGTGCTGCGGCTCGGCAACGGCGTGAGCAACGGTTTGATTTTTGTCATGGTCCCCGCACTGGTCATGGAGTGGTTGGCGGCGCGCCAGCGCATCAACCTCAGCGGCCTGATATACCTTGGGGTCGGTGCAGGGCTGCTGGTTTCCGGCGTACTCGCCAACCCGCCCGGGTTCGCTCAGACCGCGGCAGCACGCTGGTGGCCTGCAGCCCTGCTCAGTCTTCCGCTGGCACTCTGGGGCGGCTGGATCATCGTGCGTCTGCGGGTTGGCGCCCAGCCAGCACCATCTGTTGCGCCAACGGCCAGCGGCCGTTCCCCGCTACTGGACAAGCAAACGCGTCCGCTGTTCTTCGCCTATGCCGGTGCCGGTCTGGGCTACATTTTGCCGATGACCTTTCTGCCGATGATCGCCAGCATTCAGCTTGGCGAGGCTCATCCAATGGTGCACCAGAGCTGGTTGATCGTCGCCTGCACGACCTTGCCCGCAGCCTGGCTGTGGAATCATCTGGGACAGCGCCTTGGTGACCAGCCAGCCCTGATGATCAATTACGCAACACAGCTTGCCAGCGTCGTTTTTGCCTTGCTGCTGCCGGGCGTATGGGGTATCGCACTTTGCTCACTGCTCATGGGCAGCAGCTTTCTCGGCGCAGTGCTGCTGACCCAGCGGCTGGGCCGCAGCCTGCAACCGCATCAGGGCCCCAGACTGTCAGCCGCCCTGATTGCGCTCTACAGTGTTACTCAGTTGATCGGCCCGTGGCTGGCCCACGAGTGGCTGGGTCGCGGCGGCGTGCTGCCGGAAACCCTATGGCTTGGCGCCGGCGCCCTGCTCTGGAGTCTGATCTGGACAGCGAAAACACCTCAGCCAGACAAATAGCCGGGAACCGCCACGCCAGTTTGGCGCTCCAAAGCTCATGACAACTGACTTGAGGAAAGGTCTATGCACCCGAAGATAACCCCGATGCTGATTGCCGGCCTGCTCGCCGCGGTCATCGCAACTCCCTCCCAGGCCAGGCAGGAGGAGCGCGGCAACGGCAACAATGGTCACTCTCCGCACCAGAGCCAGTTCCGCGATGATCGCGACCGAGATCGGGATCGACACCATGACCGTGATCATTATGAAGACCGGGACCGGGACCGGGACCGGGACCGTTACAGTCGGCCCTACGACCGTGTTGAAGAGGACGTCATTCGTCGCATCTTCCGGGATAACCGCGATCTGGTAACACGCGGCAGCAATCTGCCACCGGGCATTCGCAAGAACCTGGCACGCGGCAAACCCCTGCCTCCGGGCATAGCGAGGCAACTGGACCCGCGCTTGGCCGATAGACTGCCCCACTATGACGGCTATGAGTGGCGACAGATCGACCGCGATGTCGTTCTAGCAGATGTAACCACCGGCGTTATTGAATCGATCATCTACGACGTTCTCGACTGACCTGCCCTGCAGGCGGGCATCACGGCCCGCCATGTCGCTACCTCTCCGACACAGTCACCCTGATATCCAGCACGCTCAATCAGCCAGATAGATGGATGCTATTTCCTTTGACAATCATTCTCATTCAAATTAGCATGCACCTATTGTCAGCCATGGCTGTTCAGGAGTGATTGCATGTACGTATGTCTCTGCAAGGGTGTAACCGACAACCAGATCAAGGACGCCATCGCTGGCGGGGCCTGCTCGATGCGCGACCTGCGCAATGATCTTGATGTGGGTACGCAGTGCGGCAAATGCGCCCGTGACTGCAAATCGCTGCTGAATGAAACACTTACCGCGCAAGCTTCCGCCGGCATGGCCACAGGTCAATTCATTGCCGCCTGATGGCGACTCTCATTATCGCCTGATAATCATTTTTAACGCCTTTCTTTTCAAGCACTTAGATTTGACAACCTGCTAGCGCCAGCCCACACTGCAGGACTGAATAGTCCAGAGGGCAGCGCTATGAAAGGCGACAAAAAAGTCATCCAGCACCTGAACACCGTCCTCGGTTTTGAACTGATTGCCATCAACCAGTACTTTCTGCACGCCCGCATGCTGCAGGACTGGGGCCTGGAAAAGCTCGGTGACAAGGAATACCACGAGTCGATTCACGTCATGAAGCACGCGGATCGGCTGATCAAGCGTATCCTTTTCCTGGAAGGCCTCCCCAACCTGCAAGACCTTGGCAAGCTGAAGATCGGCGAAAACACCAAGGAAATCCTCGACTGTGATCTGAAACTGCAGATGCAGGCTCTGCCGGCACTGAAAGAAGCGATTGCGTTCTGCGAGACCGCGGGCGACTACGGCAGCCGTGAAGTCTGTGAAGACATTCTCGAAGCAGAAGAAGAGCACGTCGACTGGCTGGAAACCCAACTGAGCCTGATCGAAGCTGTTGGCCTGGAAAATTATCAGCAGTCCCAGATCGGCTGAGTAAAGCCCTCCCCCTGCAGCACCGTCGAGAGGTGCTGCTTGCCTTGAATTGATCCCGGTCAAACTCTCACGCTCGAGATCAACTATGCTCATATCTCCACCTCACTGCCTGGTCAAGGAGGAGTTATGAGCACCATGCGCGCAGCCGTGTTTGTTGAACCCGGCAAAATCGAACTCCAGCAACGCCCCATTCCTGACATCGGGCCTACCGACGCCCTGCTCCGCGTTACCACCACGACGATCTGCGGTACCGATGTCCATATTCTCAAGGGTGAGTATCCGGTGCGACCGGGGCTGATCGTTGGTCACGAACCCGTCGGCATCATCGAAAAGCTGGGCAGCGCCGTCACCGGTTACGAGATCGGGCAGCGCGTCATTGCCGGCGCCATCACCCCCTGTGGGCAATGCCATCCGTGCCTTGACGGGCATTCCAGCCAATGTGGCGGGCAAGCCATGGGTGGCTGGCAACTGGGTAACAGTATTGACGGCTGCCAGGCCGAGTATGTGCGCATCCCCAACGCCCAGGCCAACCTCACCCCCGTACCCGACGGACTGAGCGACGAACAGGTGCTGATGTGCCCGGACATCATGAGTACCGGCTTTGGCGGAGCGGAGAGTGGTCATATCCGCATTGGCGATACAGTGGCGATATTTGCCCAGGGACCAATCGGCCTATGCGCAACCGCTGGCGCAAAACTGATGGGCGCAACCCGCATCATCGTCGTAGATGGTGTGCCCGAGCGGCTCGCGGTCGCCCGCCAGCTCGGCGCCGATATCACCATCAACTTTCGGGAGCAGGATCCGGTGCAGCGCATTCAGGAGATTACTGGCGGCGCAGGCGTGGACGTTGCCATTGAAGCACTGGGCACCCAGCAGACCTTCGAATCCTGTCTGCGCTCGCTGAAACCCGGTGGCACCCTTTCCAGCCTGGGAGTCTACTCGGGGAAACTGTCCATGCCGCTCGATGCATTTGCCGCCGGCCTGGGAGATCACAAGATCATTACCACGCTCTGCCCCGGGGGCAAGGAGCGCATGCGCCGCTTGATGGCGGTGGTCGCCTCCGGCCGAGTAGACCTGACGCCCATGGTCACCCATCGTTTTGCACTGGATGACATCGTCGAGGCCTATGACCTCTTCAGCCACCAACGGGACGGCGTACTTAAAGTCGCAATAACGCCCTGAAACGACAAAGGCCGGAATAACCCGGCCTTTGTTGTCCGCCCCCGCCACTCAGAGCGTGGCCAGAATCGCCTCAAGTGCGGCACCCGGCTCATCGGCACGGGTAATCGGTCTCCCGATGACCAGATAGCTGCTGCCATTTTCCAGCGCCTGGGCGGGCGTCACAATGCGCTTCTGATCGTCAGCTGCACTATCAGCCGGGCGGATGCCCGGCGTTACCAGCAGGAAGTCCTCACCCAGTGCACCGCGCAGCGCGCGCGCCTCACGTGCTGAACAGACCACACCGTCGAGACCACAGTCCTGGGTCAGGCGCGCCAGACGCTGTACCTGGACCATCGGCTCAATATCGACTCCGACTTCCTGCAGGTCTTCCTGCTCCAGGCTGGTCAGAATGGTCACCGCTGTCAGCAATGGGCGCTGGCCACCGCGGCGCTCCAGAATATCGCGGCAGGCTTCCATCATCCTTCGACCGCCGCTGGCATGAACATTGACCATCCAAACCCCCAGCTCGGCGGCAGCGCGAACGGCGCTGGCGGTCGTGTTGGGGATATCATGAAACTTGAGATCCAGAAAAACCTCAAACCCCAGACGCTGCAGCGACTCGACAACTGCCGGACCGGCACTGCTGAACAGCTCCTTACCCACCTTCACGCGACATTTTCCCGGGTCCAGCGCCTTAGCCATCTCCAGGGCTGCATTCGCCTCAGGAAAATCAAGGGCAACGATAATAGGGCTGGTAGTCGGCATAACATATTTCCTGTTGGTAATAACATTTTTCGGCAGACATCAGGTCAGCTCATGACCTTTCAGCGGCTTGACCGTAGACCATTGCTGGCAGCCTGGACATTGCCAGTGCAACTTGATACCGGAAAAACCGCAGTGCTCACAGCGGTATTGCGGCCGAGCGCGCTGAAGCGTTTCCAGCAACCGACGAGAGGCTGACACACCGGTCTCGGAGTCACACTCATCCCCCAGTCTCAATAATCCCAGCACACCGCCCAGCGAGGGCCGTCGCTCAAGGTGTTGAAGCAGGAATCGCTCTGCCGCTTCCCGGCCCTCAGCTCGTCGCATGTGCTGCGCACGGGCCAAGAGTATTCTGACCGGCGGCGAGCCCGCCTGGCCGAGCGCCTGATCCAGATAGTCAGCCAAATTCAGCGCGCCATTATCCGCACAGCGCTCCGCCAACGCCAGCACCTCGGGCACAAAGTCGGGAGAATCGGCGGCGACTCGACGCAGCAACCCGGGTAGCGCCTTGAGATTACCCAAACGCTCCTCCAGCTCTGCCAGAAGGATAAGCGCCCGAACGCATCCGGCATCTACCTTTAAGGCGGCCTGCAACCAGCTACGGGCTTGCTCGAATTCTCTGGAGGCCAGGGCCACAACCGCCATCTCGCAGTGATATTGCGCCAGCGTCACGGCAAACCGCGGCTGCTCACGCAGCAATCTGCGCCCGATAGCAATAGCCTGCCGCCATTCATGCTGCTGCTCGTAGACCGTAACCAGATCACCCAACGCCTCGGCGCGCAAGGACGATCTGGAATCGGCCAATGCCTCAAGCAAGCGTTCAGCACGCTGGTGCATGCCAACGGCCAGATAATCCCTTGCCAGCTCAAGCTGGACACGGTCCGCCTGCAGAGCGGTGAGATTTGGCCGCGCCAGCAGATTCTGATGCACCTTGATCGCCCGCTCCACATCACCACGCTGGCAAAACAGCTTGCCAATAGCGATATGTGTCTCGACAGTTTCCGGATTGACCTCCAGGGCGCGAATAAAGGTCTCAATCGCCTCGTCCGGCTGCTCATTCAGGAGGTAATTCAGGCCGATAAAGTACTGCCGATCGACAGCACTCCCGTGAGGCTTGAGCATAAAGCCCACCTTGATCGCCTCCCTGCGGCCCAGAAACCAGCCTATGGCAAGGGCCAGCACAAACAGGCCCAGGAACATCAGTTCCTGCATGGGATCAGCCTTTGACAGCTTGAGTGCGCAGCTTATCTATTTCCTTGCGGTAGCGATTGAGCTCATTGCTTTGCACCATCAGCTTCAAACGCAGACGCGTGGTGATCAGCCAGCCAACGAAAATGCCCAGCACACTGCCGAGGATGAACGAAAGAACAACATAGAGGGAGAGAGGAAGAGCAGGAGACTGCATTTCGAGAAACTGCAGCGAAATGCTTTGCTGGTTTTCCAGCATGAAATCCATGGTTGCCAGTGCGACCAGCAGGAAAACCAGGATCAGCAACACGCGCTTTAACCACAGCATGTGAGACGACTCCGCATCCGTTGAGTGTTTGCGAAGTATAACCCAGGGTGTCGGCGGCGAGGTATGGGATCAGGCGTTTTCGAGCGACTCGTTAACCCGGTCACGTAACTCCTTGCCTGGCTTGAAGTGAGGAACGAACTTGCCGTCCAACTCGACAGAGTCTCCGGTTTTCGGGTTACGACCGACCCGAGGCGCTCGGTAATGCAGCGAGAAGCTGCCAAACCCGCGAATCTCGATACGCTCCCCGGTAGCCAGTGCCTGGGACATATGCTCCAGCATGGTTTTTATTGCCAACTCGACATCCTTCGCCGACAGCTGCCCCTGCTGCTCGACAATGCGCTCGATCAACTCCGACTTGGTCATGGTTTTCCCTTTCTTATCAAGCGAGTAGACTCGTTTTACAAGGTTGTACCATGCTTGACTAGGTTTGAACAGCCTGTTAAGCGAAGCGCTTGCGCGCTTCGCAGCTGCAAGCTGCAAGCTGCAAGCTGCAAGCTGCAAGCTGCAAGCTGCAAGCTGCAAGCTGCAAGCTGCAAGCTGCAAGCGTAATCAGGATGCGTTGCCTTACCGGGCTATCAAGTCTTTTCTATAAGCCTTCTCACGTATTCATAATCCTCAGAGAATCCGCGCAACTGGCAAGCCAGGGTTTTACTTGAAGCTTGCGGCTTGCGGCTTGTGGCTTGTGGCTTGTAGCCGCTCTAACGGGCGGGCACAAAAAAGGGCGACCGAAGTCACCCTTTTTTACAGCTGGAAAGGCTTAGTTGCCCTTGCCTTCCATCTGCTGCTTGATCAGATCACCAATGGTGGTCGGACCAGCGGCCAGCATTTCCTGCTTACGCAGATCCTGCATGGCTTCTTTCTCGTCTTCAACGTCCTTCGCCTTGATGGACAGGCTGATAACGCGGCTCTTGCGGTCGACACCAATGATCTTGGCTTCGACTTCATCGCCAACGTTCAGAACGTTGCGAGCGTCTTCGATACGGTCACGGCTGATTTCGGAGGCTTTCAGAGTGCCTTCGATGTCGTCGCCCAGAGTGATTACTGCACCCTTGGCATCAACTTCCTTGACGGTACCGGTGATGATGCTGCCCTTCTCGTTCAGGGAAACGAAGTTGGAGAACGGATCGTCTTCCAGCTGCTTGACGCCCAGGGAGATACGCTCACGCTCCGGATCAACAGACAGGATGACAGTCTCGATCTCGTCGCCTTTCTTGAAGCGACGTACCGCTTCTTCGCCAGCTTCGTTCCAGGAGATGTCGGACAGGTGAACCAGACCGTCGATGCCGCCATCCAGACCGATGAAGATACCGAAGTCGGTGATGGACTTGATGGAACCGGAGATCTTGTCGCCCTTGTTGAACTTGCTGGAGAACTCTTCCCACGGGTTCATCTTGCACTGCTTGATCCCCAGGGAGATACGACGACGGTCTTCGTCGATGTCCAGAACCATAACTTCCACTTCGTCGCCAACGTTGACAACCTTGGACGGGTGGATGTTCTTGTTGGTCCAGTCCATTTCGGAAACGTGAACCAGGCCTTCAACGCCTTCTTCCAGCTCGGCGAAGCAGCCGTAGTCGGTCAGGTTGGTGACCTTGGCGGTAACGCGAGTGCCTTCCGGATAACGACCGGTGATAGCAACCCACGGATCTTCGCCCAGTTGCTTCAGACCCAGAGAAACGCGGTTGCGCTCGCGGTCGAACTTCAGGACCTTGACGTCGATCTCGTCGCCAACGTTGACGATCTCGGACGGATGCTTGATACGCTTCCACGCCATGTCGGTAATGTGCAGCAGGCCATCGACGCCGCCCAGGTCGACGAACGCACCGTAATCGGTGAGGTTCTTGACGATACCCTTGACGACTTGACCTTCCTGCAGGGTTTCCAGCAGGGCTTCGCGCTCGGCGGAGTTCTCGGCTTCCAGGACAGCACGACGGGAAACGACAACGTTGTTGCGCTTCTGGTCCAGCTTGATGACCTTGAATTCCAGTTCCTTGTTTTCCAGGTGGGTGGTATCACGTACGGGACGTACGTCAACCAGCGAGCCCGGCAGGAACGCACGGATGGTGTTGACGTCGACGGTAAAGCCACCTTTGACCTTGCCGTTGATGACGCCCTTGACGACTTCTTCTGCAGCGAAAGCAGCTTCGAGGACCTTCCACGATTCGGCGCGCTTGGCCTTCTCGCGGGACAGCTTGGTTTCACCGAAACCGTCTTCAACGGCATCCAGTGCAACGTGCACCTCATCACCCACAGCGATGGTCAGTTCGCCCTGCTCGTCCAGGAACTGATCACGCGGGATGACACCCTCTGATTTCAGACCGGCGTGAACGGTGACCCAGTCGGAGTCAATGTCCACAACGATACCAGTGATGATGGAGCCCGGCTCCATATCAAGGGTTTTTAGGCTTTCTTCAAAAAGTTCGGCAAAGCTTTCGCTCATTTGGAATCCTGTAAATTAAGTATTTGGGATGCTACCGCATAGCCGCTCAAGAGCGCGCTGTGCAGCCACTGTCCCGCCACGCCACCAGCTTGCGTGGGTTGATTATCTCAATGCGCCTTCCGGTGTCGCTGGTTGCCCGGAAAGTACCAACTGATCAGCCCAGCAAATTGCGCTCAAGCGCCATTGCGTGGACTGTTTCAAGTACTTCTTCGATGCCCATCTGCGTGGAGTCGATCTGAATGGCATCGTCCGCTGGCTTGAGCGGAGCGACGCTGCGATTCATATCGCGCTCGTCACGGGCGACGATCTCATCTAGAAGACTCGCCAGATTAGCAGTTTCGCCCTTTTCGAGCAACTGCCGATGACGACGGGACGCGCGCTCCTGGGCGCTGGCTGTCAGATACACTTTTAGCTGGGCGTCGGCGAAGACCACCGTTCCCATATCACGACCGTCCGCGACCAGACCGGGTGCCTCACGAAACGCACGCTGACGCTGCAGCAGGGCGTCGCGCACGGCCGGCAGCGCCGCAACCTGAGAGGCGCCAGCGCCGACCGCTTCGGTGCGAATAGCCCGGCTGACGTCCTCACCTTCCAGAATAATCTGCTGCTCGCGCCCGTCCTCGGCAGCAACAAACTGCACGTCCAGGTGCGCAGCCAAGGCCTCAAGCGCGGCTTCGTTGGTCAGGTCAACCCCGTGATTGCGGGCGGCAAATGCCAGCAAACGATACAGCGCCCCCGAGTCGAGCAGATTCCAGCCCAGTCGGCGGGCCAGCAGACCGGCAATGGTTCCCTTGCCTGAGCCGCCGGGGCCGTCGATGGTAATGACGGGGGCCTGTTGATCAATCACGCGCTTTCCTCCAGTTGGACTTTCATGCCGACCGACTGCGCCAGTTCGACAAAGCCCGGGAACGACGTTGCCACGTTGGCGCAGTCCTTGATGTAAATGTCACCGGTGGCGCGCAGCGCGGCTACCGAGAACGACATCGCAATACGATGGTCTCCGTGGCTTTCAACGCTGCCACCGCCAATCGGGCCGCCGTCGATGATAATGCCATCCGGAGTCGGCTCGGCCTTGACGCCCAGCGCCTGCAGACCATCAGCCATGACCTGGATCCGGTCCGACTCCTTGACCCGCAGCTCTTCGGCGTCACGCAGGATAGTGCGCCCTTCGGCGCAGGCTGCAGCAACAAACAACACCGGGAACTCGTCGATTGCCAGCGGCACCTGATCCACCGGGATATCGATGCCTTTTAGCGGAGCGTAACGCACGCGAATATCGGCAACCGGCTCACCACCTACTTCGCGCTCGTTCAGCAACTCCAGGTTGCCGCCCATTTCGCGCAGGATGTTGATGATGCCGATGCGAGTCGGGTTGATGCCGACGTGCTCGAGCGTCAGATCCGCGCCCTCGCAGATGCTGGCGGCCACCATGAAGAACGCCGCAGAAGAAATATCTGCCGGCACGTCGATACGACAGGCAGTCAGCTTGTGACCTGACTCGATGGTGACGGTATCGCCATCGACTTTGACCGGATAACCGAAGCCCTTGAGCATGCGCTCGGTATGATCACGGGTCGGCGCCGGCTCGGTCACGGACGTGGCACCGGAAGCATACAGGCCGGCCAGCAGAATGCAGGACTTGACCTGCGCACTGGCCATCGGCATCTGATAGTCCATACCCATCATGCGACTGCCACCCTTGATGCGCAGCGGCGGACGACCTTCATCACCGGTTTCGATCTGCGCACCCATCTCGCGCAGGGGCTTGGCCACCCGCCCCATCGGGCGCTTGGACAACGACGCATCGCCGGTCAGCACGGTGTCGAACTCCTGCCCCGCCAGCAGGCCGGAAAGCAGGCGCATGGAAGTACCGGAGTTACCCAGATACAGCGAGCCCGGCGGCGCCTTCAGGCCGTGCAGACCCACACCATTGATCGTGACTCGACCATGATGCGGACCTTCGATAACCACACCCATATCGCGAAATGCCTGCAGTGTTGCCAGGCTGTCCTCACCCTCGAGAAAACCCTCAACCTCGGTCACACCTTCGGCCAGGGAGCCGAGCATGATGGAGCGGTGGGAAATGGATTTATCGCCCGGCACGCGAATGCGGCCGCTCACCTGCCCGCCAGGGCGCGCGATGAAATTGAATTCTTTGCTTTGCATAGGTTCCATGTAAGCCCTGCGGGCCAGAATAGTGCTGAAATGCTCTCGTGCCGACTTGGCTCGGGTAAACACACCGAGCAGCGTGTTGGCATCGCGGGTTTCCACCGCCTCACGCAGCCGACCCAGATCCTGAGTAAAGGCGTCCAGGCTGCGAAGTACCGCATCCCGGTTGGCCAGAAACACATCGCGCCACATCACCGGATCACTCGCGGCAATGCGGGTAAAGTCCCGGAAACCACCTGCCGCGTATCGGAAAATCTCAAGATTCTCGTTACGCGACGCCAGCGTATCGACCAGCGAAAAGGCCAGCAGATGCGGCAGATGACTGGTGGCCGCCAGGACTTCGTCATGGTCGGCCAGTGACATCTGCTCCACATCGGCACCCAGCGCCTGCCAGCAACGCTGCACCAGCTCGATAGCACTATCGGCCGTCTGCTCCAAAGGCGTCAAAATGACCTTATGATGACGAAACAGATCGGCGCGGGACGCTTCCACACCGCTCTTTTCAGAACCGGCGATCGGATGTCCCGGCACGAAGTTGGCTGGCACCTGTCCAAAAACCTCTTCTACCGCCAGCGCAACCGCACCCTTGGTACTTCCCACATCGGTCATTACCGCCTGACCGAGATCCATCGCAGCCAACTGGGCCAGCACCGCGCGCATGCCCAGCACTGGCACGGCCAGCATGATCAGATCGGCACCCCGGACGGCTTCCGCCAGATCTGCAGTCGTACTGTCAACCACACCAAGGGGAACAGCCTGACGACGGGCAACCGGGTCCAGATCACAACCAATGACTTCCCGGCAAAGGCCGCTCTCGCGCATACCCTTGGCAAAAGAGCCGCCAATCAGCCCCAGACCGATAACAGCCAGGCGCCCGATTATCGGCGTGCCCTGTGACAGCGTGGTTACGTTAGACACGCGCCAGCACCTGCTTCAGGGCATCGAGAAAACGCTGGTTTTCGGCCGGCAAGCCTATGGTCACGCGCAGGTAATTCGGCATGCCGTAGTTGGCCACCGGCCGCACGATCACACCCTCACGCAGCAGCCCCTGGAACACCGGCGCAGCCTCGCGCCCCAGATCAATAGCCAGGAAGTTGCCACGGGACGGAATCCAGCTCAGCCCAAGCGCG
Organism: Halopseudomonas sp. MFKK-1; assembly: GCF_027474385.1. Classification (NCBI taxonomy): domain Bacteria; kingdom Pseudomonadati; phylum Pseudomonadota; class Gammaproteobacteria; order Pseudomonadales; family Pseudomonadaceae; genus Halopseudomonas; species Halopseudomonas sp. MFKK-1. Next base: position 2,525,990 of record NZ_CP114836.1, on the reverse strand, counting down.
GCACATCCTTCTTCCAGCTGCTGCATGCCAATACGGTTGATGCGGCGACTTTCGATCAGGTACGCCTCGTCCTCCAGGGCAGCCAGCGCAGCGGCCAGCGCGAGGCTGTTGACATTGAACGGCTGACGCACCCGATTCAGTGCATCGGCAATTGCCGGGTGGGACAGGCCGTAGCCCACACGCAGCGCTGCCAGACCGTAGGCCTTGGAGAATGTGCGCGACACCAGCAGGTTGCTGTAGCGCCCGAGATAGTCGACACCGTTGGGAACATCGTCGGTTTCAACGTATTCGGTATAGGCCTCGTCCAGCACGACTATCACGTTCTCGGGTACGCGATCCAGAAACGCTTCCAGCGCATCGCGCTCAATCCAGGTACCGGTCGGATTGTTCGGGTTGGCGATAAAGACCACGCGGGTAGACGGCGTGATGGCCGCCGCCATGGCGTCCAGATCATGCCCCCAGTCCTTGGCCGGCACCGATACTGCCCTGGCACCCACCGCCTGGGTCACAATCGGATACACCGCAAAGGCATGATCACTGAACACCACTTCATGTTCAGGCCCCACGAAGGCACGCGCAACCAGCTCAAGAATATCGTTGGAACCGTTGCCCAAAGTGATACCGGCCGTATTCACCCCCGACTTCGCCGCCAACGCCTGCTTCAATGCAAAGCCGTTACCGTCCGGATAACGAGTCAGCTCCGGCAACGCAGCGGCAATGGCCTCCCGCACCGCCGGGCTGGGACCCAGCGGGTTCTCGTTACTCGCCAGCTTGACGATATCCTGAGGGCGCAGCCCAAACTCGCGCGCCAATTCCTCGACCGGCTTACCCGGCACATAGGGGGACAGCTTCTGTACGCCTGGACGCGCCAGGCTGAGAAAATCGCAACTCATAGAACACAAGCCTCAAGCTACAAGCAGCAAGCTTCAAGTCACACCAGGCCGCAGTTGCTTGCAGCTTGCGGCTTGCAGCTTGTCGCTGATGATTTAGAGCACCGCCTTCGGATACGACCCCAGCACCTTGAGTGCTACCGAGTCGTCGTTGATCTTCTCCAGCACATCCTTGATCAACGGATCGTGCTGATGACCGAAGAAATCGATAAAGAACACATAGGTCCACTTGCCGCTGCGCGACGGGCGGGTTTCGATGCGACTGAGATCAATACCGTTGGAGTGGAACGGCTCCAGCAGATGATGCAGAGCACCCGGCTTGTTGCGCATGGAGACGATGATCGATGTCTTGTCGTCGCCGGTCGGCGGAACCTGCTGGTTACCGATGATCAGAAAGCGCGTGGAGTTGTCCGGGCGATCTTCGATCTTCTCGGCCAGACGGGTCAGACCGTAGAGGTCGGCCGCCATATCGCCGGCGATCGCCGCCGAGTTCCACTCGCCCTTGACCCGCCGCGCCGCATCGGCGTTGCTGGCAACCGCAACGCGCTCGACATTCGGATAGTGGGCATCGAGCCATTTGCGACACTGGGCCAGCGACTGGGCGTGGGAGTAGACGCGGGAAATCTTGTCGGTCTTGGTGTTCTCACCCACCAGCAGATGGTGGTGTATACGCAGCTCCACTTCACCGCAGATCACCAGATCGTGCTCAAGGAAGCTGTCCAGCGTGTGATTGATCGCGCCTTCGGTGGAGTTCTCTACCGGCACCACACCGAAATGCACCGCGCCTGCAGCAACTTCACGGAAGATCTCGTCGATTGCCGCCATCGGCACACTGACCACCGAGTGACCAAAATGCTTGAGCGCAGCCGCCTGGGTAAAGGTGCCTTCCGGGCCGAGGTAGGCCACACGCAGCGGCTCTTCAAGCGCCAGACAGGCCGACATGATCTCACGGAACAGACGGGCCATTTCTTCGTTATCGAGCGGCCCCTTGTTCAGCTCCATGATGTGCTTGAGCACCCAGGCTTCACGTTCGGGGCGATAGAACACCGGCTTGACACCAGGTTCCAGCGCCTTCTGCTTGACCTGAGCGACCGTCTGCGCACAGGTTGCGCGCTCACTGATCAGGTCAAGAATCTTTTCATCAATGGTGTCGATGCGCTTGCGCAGCGCCTTCAACTGATCTTCATCAGACATGAGTATCAACCGTGCTGCTGTTCGAACTCGGCCATATAGGCCACCAGAGCGTCAACCGCCGCTTGCGGCACCGCGTTGTAGATGGAGGCACGCATGCCGCCCACCGAACGGTGACCCTTCAGGTTCAGCAGGCCGCGCTCTTCAGCGCCAGCCAGGAAGGGTTTGTCCAGGCGATCATCGGCCAGACGGAACGGGATGTTCATCCAGGAGCGATCGGCCACGTTGATCGGGTTGGTGTACAGCTCGCTGGCATCAATCGCCGAGTACAGGGCTTTCTGCTTGGCATCGTTGACGCGCTTGACCGCCTCCAGACCGCCCTGCTCCTTCAGCCACTGGAAGATCAGGCCAGACAGGTACCAGGCAAAGGTCGGAGGCGTGTTGTACATCGAATCGTTCTTGGCGGCGACGGCATAGTCCAGCATGGTCGGACAGCTGGCACGCGCCCGACCCAGCAGGTCTTCACGCACGATCACGACGACCAGACCGCTCGGGCCGATATTTTTTTGCGCACCGGCATAGATCATGCCGAATTGCGATACATCAACCGGGCGCGACAGGATGGTCGAGGACATATCCGCCACCAGCGGCACCTCGCCGGTCTGCGGCACCCAGTTGAACTCGAGCCCGCCGATGGTTTCGTTCGGGCAGTAATGCACGTAAGCCGCATCAGCGGACAGCTGCCATTCGTTCTGACCGGGAATCGCGAAGTAATCGTATGACTTGGCGCTGCCGGCGACATTGACGTTACCGAACCGCGACGCTTCCTCGATGGCCTTGCGCGACCAGATACCGGTATCGATATAGTCCGCACTGCCCCCCTCGGGCATCAGGTTCAACGGGACCTGGGCAAACTGCTGACTGGCGCCGCCCTGCAGGAACAGCACCTTGTAGTTGTCAGGAATGGACATCAGGTCGCGCAGGTCCTGTTCGGCCTGCTGGGCTACCGAGACGAACTCGTCGCTGCGGTGGCTCATTTCCATGATCGACAGGCCCTTGCCCTGCCAGTCAAGCAGCTCGGCCTGAGCCCGCTGCAGCACCGCTTCCGGCAACGCGGCCGGCCCTGCACAGAAATTGAACAGACGCTTACTCACGATTACTCCTGATCATCCACGGGTTGCTGCTCATCACCTGCCGGGAGCTGGGCCTCGCCGTCGGCGGCCGCCTCACCTTCCAGCTCAACATCTTCTTCGTCTTCGTCAGACGGTTCCTGCACGCGCTCCAGACCGACAAGCTTCTCTTCCGGTGCCAGGCGGATCAGCATCACGCCCTGGGTATTGCGCGACAGGCTGGATACCTCGCTGACCCGGGTCCGCACCAGCGTACCCTGATCGGAAATCAGCATGATTTCCTCACCGTCAACTACCTGTACGGCACCAACCAGCGGGCCATTGCGCTCGTTGGACACCATGGCGATGACGCCCTGACCACCACGGCCGCGTCGGGGGAACTCTTCCAGAACCGTACGCTTGCCATAGCCGCGCTCGGAAGCGGTCAGAATCTGTGCTTCGCGCTCCGGAATCAGCATCGAGATCAGGCGTTGACCGGTCGGCAGGCGCATACCACGCACACCGCGGGCAGTACGCCCCATGGTGCGCACGTGGCGCTCCTTGAAGCGAATGACCTTGCCGCCGTCGGAGAACAGCATGATGTCGCGCGAACCATCGGTGATGGCTGCAGCGATCAGGGTGTCGCCTTCTTCCAGACGCAGCGCGATAAGGCCGTTGCTGCGCGGACGGCTGAACTGCACCAGCGGTGTTTTCTTCACGGTACCGCGCGCGGTTGCCATAAAGATGTAGGCGCCGGTAGGCTCATCGCTGTCGTCATCGTCGCCATCTTCAGCATCAGCGTCATCGGACTCGACCTCAACAGCCTCGCCTTCGATCACACTGTTTTCATCATCCAGCTCTTCGCCTTCCTCGGCACTCTGTTGCTGCAACGCTTCCAGATCAATCTGCAGCATCGCGGTAATCCACTCGCCCTCTTCCAGCGGCAGCAAATTCACCAGCGGACGGCCGCGCGCGGTGCGCGAAGCCTCAGGAATTTCGTAGGTTTTCAGCCAGTAAACCTTACCGCGGCTGGAGAACAGCAGCAGCGTGGCATGACTGTTGGCAACCAGCAGGTGCTCGACGTAGTCTTCATCTTTCACACCGGTCGCCGCCTTACCGCGACCACCACGGCGCTGAGCCTGGTAATCGGTCAGCGGCTGGCTCTTGGCATAGCCACCGTGGGAAATGGTCACCACGCGCTCTTCTTCGGTAATCAGATCAGCGATGGTCAGATCCATGCGCGACGCAACGATCTCGGTACGACGCTCGTCGCCGAAGGCTTCCTTGACCTGTTCCAGCTCTTCAACGATGACTTCCATCAGACGTTCATGGCTGTTGAGAATGCGCAGCAGCTCACCAATCTGTTCCAGAATCTGCTGATACTCGGTGAGCAGTTTTTCGTGTTCCAGACCGGTCAGGCGATGCAGGCGCATGTCGAGAATCGCCTGGGCCTGTTCGGCAGACAGGTAGTACTGACCATCGCGCAGGCCGAATTCCTCACCGAGCCCGTCAGGGCGGCAGGATTCGGCACCCGCACGTTCGACCATTTCGATCACCGTGCCCGGCGCCCAGGCAGTCGCCAGCAGGCGCTCCTTGGCTTCGGCCGGGGTCGGCGACTGCTTGATCAGCTCGATCACCGGATCAATGTTGGACAGCGCAACCGCCTGACCTTCGAGGATGTGACCGCGCTCACGGGCCTTGCGCAGCTCATACACGGTACGGCGGGTAACCACCTCGCGGCGGTGGCGCACGAACGCCTCCAGCAGCTCCTTGAGGTTCAGGATCTTCGGCTGGCCATCGAGCAGGCCGACCACGTTGATGCCGAAAACACTCTGCATCTGGGTCTGGGCATAAAGGTTGTTGAGTATCACCTCGGGCACTTCGCCCCGGCGCAACTCGATTACCACGCGGATACCGTCCTTGTCAGACTCATCGCGCAGCTCGGTAATACCCTCAAGCTTCTTCTCTTTTACCAGTTCGGCGATCTTCTCGATCAGACGCGCCTTGTTGAGCTGGTAGGGCAATTCGGAAATCACGATCTGCTGGCGACCGCCAACCTTGTCGATATCTTCGATATGGCAGCGAGCACGGACGTAAATGCGACCGCGCCCGGTACGGTAGGCCTCAACGATGCCCGCACGACCATTGATGATACCGGCGGTCGGGAAGTCAGGCCCCGGAATGAACTCCATCAGCTCGTCGATGCTGATATCGGGATTGCTGATCACCGCCAGACAGCCGTTGATCACTTCGGTCAGGTTGTGCGGCGGGATATTGGTCGCCATACCGACGGCGATACCACTGGAACCGTTGACCAGCAGGTGCGGAATCTTGGTCGGCAGGACGTCTGGAATCTGCTCCTTGCCGTCGTAGTTGGGTACCCAGTCGACGGTTTCCTTGTCCAGATCGGCCAACAGTTCATGGGTCAGCTTGGCCATCCGCACTTCGGTGTAACGCATTGCTGCCGCGTTATCGCCATCGATGGAACCGAAGTTGCCCTGACCGTCGACCAGCGGATAGCGCATGGAAAAGTCCTGCGCCATACGCACGATAGTGTCGTATACGGCAGAGTCACCGTGCGGGTGGTACTTACCGATCACGTCACCAACAACACGGGCCGACTTCAGGTACGGCTTGTTCCAGTCGTTGCCCAGTTCGCTCATCGCGTACAGCACGCGACGGTGCACCGGCTTGAGGCCATCGCGCACGTCCGGCAGTGCCCGTCCGACAATTACGCTCATCGCATAATCCAGATAGGACTGCTTCAGTTCGTCTTCGATATTGACTGGAAGGATCTCTTTGGCCAGTTCACCCATGAAACGGCATTCCTTTTATTGTCGGCAACCCATTGATGCCAAAAGCATTAGTCACATGCGCAAGGAGGACGAACACGCCGACCAACCCGCACCGCAGGCCGAGGCCCGCAGCGGGACGCGTCCCGCCCGATCAAAGCGGCAGAGGATACCACAGACAACCCGCAGGCGGGAGCATGAAGCACACCTGCGCCAGCGTCTCAGTGCAGCTGACGCACACTCATCAGATTGGCAATTTTGCCCTCGTCCGGTTGCTCGATAATGCCCTTTTCAGTGACGATCGCGTCTATCAACTCGACCGGCGTCACATCCAGCGCCATCTCCCCGCCGCCGAACCCACCGGGCGCAGCTCCTCCCAACTGATCCGGCCTCAGATCATCAGCATCAGGCAAACTCGAATCAATGGTGGCTGTGGATGCCACCACCATAAAACGCAGACCGTGGTGCATTGCCAGAATGGCCAGCGCGTAGCTGCCCAGTGGACCGATCACGTCGCCATTGGCCGCAATTTTCTCCGCACCAACCACCACCCAGGTAACCCCGTCATATTTCATCAGCCGCCCGGCTTCGACGTCGGCATGCAAGGAGGCAGATACCCCGTCACGCACAAGCTCGAAGACACCCGCCTCCGCGTGCGGCATGGTTGAACGGGCCTCGTTGACCAGCACCTCGCCCACCAGCCCTGCCGCACTTGCAGAGCGCACTACCCCATAGGTGGTGCCACCACCGCCACCGGACAGGTCGCCACCATAGCCATGCAGCATGATCCGATGAACAGATGCCTTGTGGCGCCGCAACAGCTGCACCCCGAGCCGCGCCATGACCTGATTGGCCTCACGATCGGCGGCCTGAATAGCCTGGGCTGCCTGCAGCAACCGCAGCGCCATGTCATCCCCCGACCTGGAACTGACAACCGTTTGGCGCATGATGCCCAGCGCCCACTGCAATGCCGCTGCCATCGGCTGTATCGCCGCCAGTTCATCCATCAGCGGCTGCAATACTTCCATCCAGGCAACCGGAGGAACCGGCCTGCGCGCAGCCAGCGCCAGCGCATAGGCTGCAGCGATCCCCAGCGCAACCCCTCCGCAGACGGCGCCATCACGCATCAGAACCAGCACCTCGGCCGGCGCCGAGCAGGTAGCAACTGCCGGCTGACCATCAAGCGTGCGCAAATCCAGCACCCGGAGCTTTCCCTCGGGCAACCAGACCAGGCCCTGCAACGGATGGTCTACAGCTACGGTCTCTACATGCAACATGAGCGAATCCCCTATTCCGATGCGGCGGCCTGTCAGCAACCGCCGCCACTTTCACGCTGCATTTGCGCACCACCAGCAGGTATACTTGCCGACCATGATGCAAGGTGAACTGAACATGACCACGCTGCCCCGCGAGCTCGATCTGCTGATCGTGCCACGCTGGATCGTGCCCGTTGTCCCGCACGGCCAGGTCCTTGAAAATCATGCCCTGGCAGTCCATCAGGGGCGCATCGTCGGCATTGTGCCGGTGGCCTCCGCCAACGCGTTGAATCCGCGCGAGCGACGCGACCTGCCAGACCATGTCCTGATTCCGGGCCTGATCAACGCCCATGGCCACGCAGCCATGACGCTGTTCCGTGGCCTGGCCGACGATCTGCCGCTGATGACATGGCTGACAGACCATATATGGCCCGCAGAAGGCCGCTGGGTCAACGCCGATTTTGTCCGTCTGGGCACTGACCTTGCGATTGCCGAGATGCTGCGCGGCGGCACAACCTGTTTTTCCGACATGTATTTCTTCCCGGACGTAGCCGCGGCCGCCGCAATGGATGCGGGTATCCGGGCCCAACTGTGCTTTCCGGTCATAGATAATCCGATCCCGGGTGCACGCAATGCTGAAGAGGCCATTGCCAAGGGATTGCGCCTGCGCGATGACACCCGTCACAACGGCCTGATCAGCGTCGCGTTCGGCCCACACGCACCCTATACCGTCGGCGATGAGAACCTGACCCGCATCCGCACCCTGGCGGACGAACTGGACATGCCGATTCACATGCATCTCCACGAGACTGCCGGCGAGGTAGCCGACGCGGTAGCGCAGACCGGCCTGCGCCCGTTGCGTCGCCTGCAACAGCTGGGTCTGCTAAGCCCGCGTCTGCAGGCCGTGCATGTCACCGAGATCAACGACGAAGACCTCGACCTGCTGGTCGAGCACGGTGTCCAGCTGATCCACTGCCCCGAATCAAACCTGAAGCTGGCCAGTGGCATGATGCCGGTTCAGCGCCTGCTGGACGCCGGCCTGAATGTGGCGCTCGGCACCGACGGCGCCGCCAGCAACAATGATCTCGACATGCTTGGCGAAATGCGCACCGCTGCCATGCTGGCAAAGATCGTCGCCGGCGCCCCGACCGCGCTGGACGCCCACAGCGCCCTGCACATGGCCACGCTCGCCGGCGCACGTGCACTTGGACTGGACGAGGAAACCGGCTCCATCGAGGTCGGCAAGGCCGCCGACCTGACCGCTGTCAACCTGTCCGGTCTGGCCCAGCAGCCGCTCTATCATCCCGTGTCCCAACTGCTTTATACCTGCAGCGCCAGTCAGGTCAGTGATGTCTGGGTTGCCGGGCGCTGCAAGCTGCGTGACGGACAACTGACCGAAATCGATCCACAACCCATTCTGCAGCAGGCTCGCAGCCTGGCTGAACTCATCGCCAAAGGGGATACCCATGAGTCTTAACGTCGATCGCGCCGAAATCGCCAAGTTTGAAGCGTTGGCCAGCCGCTGGTGGGACCGCAACAGCGAGTTCAAACCACTGCACGAAATCAACCCGTTGCGTACCAACTGGATCGATGAGCGCGTTGGTCTGGCGGGCAAGAAGGTACTGGATGTAGGTTGCGGTGGCGGCATTCTGGCCGAAGCCATGGCCCAGCGCGGCGCCCAGGTCACCGGCATCGACATGGGCGAAGCGCCGCTGGCCGTGGCCCGCCTGCATCAGCTCGAATCCGGCGTCAGCGTCGAATATGAACAAAGCACCGCTGAAGAGTTCGCCGAGCAACACGCCGGCACCTTTGACGTAGTGACCTGTCTGGAGATGCTGGAGCACGTACCCGACCCGGGCTCGGTCATTCGCGCCTGCACCCGCCTGCTCAAACCCGGCGGCCAGGTGTTCTTCTCGACCATCAACCGCAACCCCAAGTCATTCCTGTTCGCCATCGTCGGCGCAGAATACGTCCTGCGCATGCTGCCGCGCGGCACTCACGAGTTCGCCAAGTTCATTCGTCCGGCCGAGCTGGGCGGCTGGATTCGTGACGCCGGGCTGGACCTTCAGGACATCACCGGCCTGACCTACAACCCGCTGACCCGCACCTACAAACTCGGCAGCGACGTCGACGTGAACTACATGGTCTACTGCCAGCTGGGAGCCGACGCCTGATGCTCAGCGGCGTTCTGTTTGATCTGGACGGCACCCTGCTGGACACCGTTGACGACTTCATGGCCGTCATCGACGCCATGCTGGACGACCACCAGCGTCCACGCGTGGCACCGGCGCTGATCCGCGCACAGGTATCCGACGGCTCCATCGGCATGCTGTCGGCCGCCTTTGCCACGCGCCCGGGCGAGCCCGGCTTTGATGTCCTGCGGGAGGAATTTCTCAGTCGCTACGAGCAGGCCTTGAGCGTGCACACCCGACCGTTCCCCGGCATCCTGCCGCTGCTCGACTGGCTGGAAGCCGAGGGCCTGCCCTGGGGCGTTGTGACCAACAAGCTGAGTCGCTTCAGCATACCGCTGATGGAACAGATTGGTCTGGCCGAGCGCTGCGCCAGCCTGGTCTGCCCGGATCAGGTCAGTCGAGGCAAGCCGCACCCGGAACCGGTGCTCAAGGCCTGCGCCGAGCTAGGCGCCGATCCGCAACGCTGCGTCTTCATAGGCGACCACCTGCGCGATATTCAGGCGGGCCAGGCCGCCGGACTGACAACCATAGCCGCACTCTACGGCTATCTGCCGCCAGACGAAGACCCTGCAAGCTGGCAGGCTACCCACAGTGTTCAAACCGCCAGCGATCTGCAGCCCTGGCTGCGCGGCCGGCACAACCCGGAGACAATGCATGTTTGACTATACCGCCCCCGCCGACCTGCTGGCCGGACGCGTGATTCTGATTACCGGCGCCGGCGATGGCATCGGCCGCGCCTGCGCGCTGAGTTGTGCCGTCCATGGCGCGACAGTTGTGCTGGTGGGCCGTACCCAGAGCAAACTGGAAGAGGTATACGACGCCATCGAGGCAGCCGGTCATCCGCAACCGGCGCTGTGCCCGCTGAATCTGGAAACAGCAACGGAAAAGGACTACGAAGACCTGGCCGACCAGCTGTTCGATACCTTCGGCAAACTCGATGGCCTGGTACACAACGCCGCCGAACTCGGGCCGCGCACCCTGCTGGACAACGTCAAGGCGGATGCCTGGATGCGGGTAATGCAGGTCAACGTCAATGCCCCCTTCCTGCTGACCAAGGCCATGATGCCGCTGCTGCGTGCGTCCAGTGATGCGTCGATCGTCCTGCTGTCCTCCAGCGTCGGTCGCAAAGGTCGCGCTTACTGGGGCCCCTACGCGATCAGCAAGTTCGCAGTGGAAGGCATGATGCAGGTTCTGGCAGACGAACAGGACGGCACCAGCAACATCCGGGTCAATAGCCTGAACCCGGGGGCCACCCGCACCCGCATGCGGGCCAAGGCATACCCGAACGAGCCGGTAGAAACCAATCCGGCGCCGGATGCCATCATGCCCGCATTTCTCTATTTGCTCGGCCCCGATAGCCAGGATTGCAATGGTCAGGCGATCAACGCCCAGTAAGACGGGATATTGACGATCCCTTGCCGCGCCACCATCGCCGCCCCGGTCGAGGGCGGCATTTTTTTGCCGCAAGCAGCCATAGCCCAGAACAAACAAAGCCTAAGGCATTGATTATAAAGAACTTTAAATAATGGCACATTGATTGCTTTACCCACCTTGTCAGTAGACTAGCGGATAAAGCAATCATGCCAGTTCAGGGAAATACCATCGACTTCGACTCGGCGCGCGTAAAGCTCGGTCAAACCTGCTCGCAGCGACGTCGCAACGGCAAGCCCAATGTCACCCTGCAGGACACCCGACGCGAGTTGACCCAAACGCTGCAAACCAGCCTTGAGCTTGAGCGCGTGCTGGGCATGTTTTACGACGCCTTGCGCGAGCTGCTGTATATCGATGGGCTGGAGTATCGCCATACCGGCGCAGCCAGCCCGATTCTGCATGGGCACTACGGAATCCACCGCTGCAGCTATCGCATGTCGCACGCCGGAGATTACCTGGGAGAACTGCAATTGAGTCGTCAGACGCGGTTCGACGAGGCTGAGCTCGTCAGCATTGAGGGACTGCTGGCCACCCTGCTGTTCCCCCTGCGCAACGCACTTCTCTACCGAGAAGCTCTGACCTGCGCGCTGAACGATGCGCTCACCGGTGCAGGCAACCGGCTCGCGCTCAACCAGAACCTGGAACGCGACATTCGCAGCAGCAAACGCAGCGGGCAGCCGCTCTCACTGCTGGTACTGGATGTTGACCACTTCAAAAGCGTCAATGACAACTATGGCCACGCATACGGAGATGAGGCGCTAAAGGCCGTAGTCGACTGCGTCACGGCGACATTGCGAAACGTAGACGGGCTTTATCGATTGGGCGGCGAGGAATTCGTGGTCCTGCTGAACAACACTGACGCCGACGCCTGCAACCTGGTAGCCGAGCGCATCCGACAATCGATTGAACAGCTGCAGTTCCAGATTGACGGCCAGCCACTGCCAATGACGGCCAGCCTTGGCCATGCCACGCTGCGCCCCACCGACGACGCACGCAGCCTGCTGGATCGCGCAGACCAGCGCATGTATGCGGCAAAGCGCAATGGCCGTAACCGGGTTGTCGGGGAGGAGTAGGAAGCAGCGGGGCGACGAGCGCCGCCCCGTCCAGACTCAGTGAGTCTGTGCCGGCTTGTTCGCCAGATAGTCTTCAAACAGCAGATTGGCATTGCCCAGCGACATCAGGTGGGCGTAAACCCAGCCGAGGAACCCGGCCTTGTTCAATGCCAGGACTTGCTCGTCAGCCAGTGCCAGGAAGCGCTCTTCATCAACGGCGTGGAAGTCCTTCAGGACAAAACTCTCGCCACTGACATGGGTCAGCTTCAACGTACGCGGTACCAGCAGATCCATTTCTCGCAGCATTGCAACAAACTGGCGGGTGCGCTGCATTTCGGCGGTGAAGTTCTGCAGGAACTGGATCATCTCGTCCAGATAGGGGCTGTTCTCGCCGGACTCGGCAAACAGCTCACGGCCTTCCTCTTCGTTCCAGCCGGCATAGGCCTCATCAAAGCAAACCGTAAACTCATCGTTGTCCGATTGAGCAAGCACAAAAGGATAGCGACGAATGAACGCGGGCACGTATGTGTTGCTGCGCCACTGCCCGGAATCGCCAACGAAACTGTTCAATCCCTGTTTTAGGCCCATCAACGCAATCGGACTGAGCCCATCACCTTCACCGATAAACACAATGGGATAACTGCGTGCAGCCTGGAAAAATTCCAGACCAGCCAGCGGCACAATGTGCGTGCCTGCGGCAAACTCGCAACCCTTATCGGTTTTCAGCTTGAGCGCCTTGTGCTGATCACGATTGAGCGCCTTGATTTCCTTGTAAAGCAACAACGTTGACATCCTTCTACTCCCTGTCCGGACTTGGGTCCGGTTATTTCGTTTTTTCCAAGCCCGAGCCTATCGGAAAACCAGTTGCAGCAATACCTGTCCGCTGTCCTGGTCGGGCACTACGTCCTTGAATGCGCCTGCAACCACCAGGCTTGCAGACACCCGATCATGCCACCAGCGGCTGTTGATACCGGCGCCGCCGCTGATCAGGTCCACATCTTCATCGCCCAGCTCCATAGCCCTGCCGTAGTCCATGAATACAAAGGGCTGCCAGCGTTCGCTCAGATGCCAGTATCCTTCAACGCTGGCGTTAACTCCCCATGGGGCCGTAATGATGCCGGGTTCATAGCCGCGCTGGGCACTGATCCCGCCAAACTGTTTGTGCAGCGCCGAAGGCAACTCGTCCTGACGGGTTGCATATTGCCAGCCCGCTTTGCCCACCAGTTCGTACGCCTCACCCAACTGACGCGACGAGTACAGGTCGCCGGTCAGAATGGTAAAGTTGCCGCTCTCTCCGGTCAGGGCGTTATCCGGCGAGGCCTGACGCAGGCGCTGTTCGTAGCGGGTATACCAGGGTGCGGCACGGTACTCGAACTGGCCCTTGAGAAAGACCTCCTGAATGTCCACTTCACTGAGCGTCACACCCTCCAGCGTCGTTTCAGAGGTTTGAAAGGTGTAACCCACGCCGCCCAGCAGCAACCAGCGGTCAGACAGCCACCACGGCTGATCAAAGCCCAGGCCATAGTTGCTGGAGTCCCCTTCGATATTGAGATCAGCCAGCGGGCCTCGCTTGATCTCCATGCTGTTGGCCCCCGCTTCAACCCAGGCAAAGCCGTTGCTGCGGGTAACCGGACGGGTATAGCGCAGATTCAGATACTGGCTACCGCGGGTACCGACCAGCACTGCGCTGATGTTGTCCGCCACGCCGGTCGGCGAGAACCAGTTGAACGTGCCACCCAACTGCTCGTAGCCCGTTCCCTCACTTCCGTAGTTGTTGGCAAACAACGACCAGTCGAAGCGTTTCGGCTCGAAACGCTCCAGATCCACCCGCGTTGTGCCGAAGCGCTCGCCTGGAGCCAACCCTGCAGAAAGCTGCGGACCCTGGCTGGTCGCATTGAAACGGCGAATCGCCTCGATCAGCATCGGACTGTCCAGCGTCTCCCCTTCGGTCAGACCAATTCGGTCGCGATAAAAAGACTCATCAACCTGTTGCCGCTCGCCACTGAATACCACGCTGTCCAGCTTTGCCTCAACCAGCACAACACGCAGCTGACCGTCCTCCAGGGACTGCGGCGGGATAATCGCCCGAGCAGTCAGCTGACCACCGTCGGTATATAGCTGGTTGACCTGCCGAATCATGTCATTGAGGTCAGCAAAGGTAATCTCGCGTCCCACATACTGTCCGGCGATATCCTTCAATTGCGTCTGGGTGAGAAAGACCGACGGGTTGAAGCTGATGCCACTCAGTACAAAAGGCGGGCTGTCGCTCGGGAGTGCATCACCCTGCTCCGGCTGCGCGCCCTGCAAAGCCGGTATCTCGATTCGGCGCGCACGCTCTTCAATCTGCTGCTGACGCTGCTGGGCATCAATTTGCTCGCGTTGCAGACTAGGGTTGACCTGCCCGGCGCTCACGCCACCGGGCAATACTACCTGAGCGTGGGCAACGCAAGGCAGCAAGGCCATTGCCGCCAGCGTCCATACTCGCTTGGTGCTCCATGCATGCGCTGCCATCAGATTTTCCACCGCTGTTCATCATCCTCGTTGTTGGTTGCACCCTGTGGCCACTGCAAATTCAGCGGGCCCATCATTTCAGGGACCTGCACCTGCTCCTGTGGTACCTCTCCTAGACCCGCAGCGCGATTCATCAATTGGCCAAGGCGAAGGTGCATCATGTCCGGCGACAACATTGCCTGGGCATAACGCGCAGCGGTAATGCCCTGGTAGTCGACGCCACCGTCCTGATGCCCTTCGGCAAAGTTCGGCACTCGCACCAGATGAGTCGCATCGCGGTGCAGCACATAGGCGTTGGTATAGGTCGATACATCGCTTTGATACAACCAGAAAGCCTTATCAAGCTCATACAGCTGCACATTGGCGTCCGCGCGATATGCCGGCGACAGGTTATCCGCGATCAGCAGCGCCTGAGGCGTGCTCAACCGGAAGAAGTCGGCATTGCGAATATCGTCGAAGTCGGCGATGGCAGCAGTCGTTTCAAAGTCGGTGTAGACCATGTCCAGCAGCGAGGTTGTAACCGCACTGCCCTGCAGCCGCAGGACAAAACGATCACCGGCCGCGCCGTCGTTGTTCAGGCCGGTCACCAGCAACTGCAGTGCACCACTGCCGGTTTGCTGCGCACCCAGCTCAACGTCCTGCGCATGCAGATCGGCAGCGACACCCAGTTGCGCATCGGCAACCCGAATAGCCGAGCCAGCCCACAGACTCATGGTCGGTGTTACCACCTGCCGCAACTCGATAACCGCCGGCGTGGCAGTGCCATCGCGCCAACCCGCATTGGCGGTCAGGCCGCCTTCTGCCACGACCACGTCACCCGTAGTATCAAGCAAGCTATCAAGCAGCACCTGGCCACCGGCCAGCAGGCGCTGGAAGCTGATGTCTTCATCGGCGCTCCAGTCCTGGTCGCCGCCGCTGGTGCTCTCACCAACCGCTATCGCGCCCAGTGCCAGCAGGTTGATGTCCTGCTCGGCAATCAGGTTATCGAACGACAGGTGGTGACCGTCAGCGTCAATCTGCCCCAACGCTGTGCTCACCGTCCTGGCGCGGATGTCACCAGATGCGGTCAGGTGAATATTGCCGCTCAGCGACTCACCCTGGTAGGGCACGCCGGTAGAGATAATGTCGTTGCCGACGGTAATGTCGCCGTTTGCCGCATCCAGCAGAATATTGCCTCCGGCCACGACGCTGTCGTTAATGTTGATGTACTCGCCAGAGGTGATGCTCACATGCCGGCCGGCCGTCACATTGGCCAGATCAACAGAGCCGCCGACCACAAAGGTCAGATCACGGCCCGCTTCTGCCGACCCACCCAGACTCATATCCTGTCCGATACCGACAGTCAGGTCGCGGCCAGCCTTCAACGAGTAGGTGCCACCGTAGCGAACCGTCGGCATCAGCAGGTTGCCGTTGGCCAGGATGGCCACATCTCGGGCAGCCTCGACCATCAGGCCGGTGATGTTGCCGTCGCCCTGCCCCGCATCACCGGTTGCCTGCAGGAACACATCGGTGCCGAGACTCTGGGCTCGACCAAAGAACAGGTTGCGACCGATCATCCGGACTTCACCTTCGGCCTCGGCATTGCCGCCAAAAACGTCACCGTCGGTTTGTACCAGCAGGTCTGCTCCCGAGTAGAGATGGGCAGGAACCAGCACATCGAGGGCCTCGGCGTCGGCCAGTTCGCCGAAGCGGATGGTTCCGAGCGAGCCAGCTTCGGTAGTCAGCGTCAGGTTGCCACCACTGCGACCGGTCCCGATGGTCAGGTCGCCGAAGGTGTGCGCATCAAGCGTCGAATAGGCCTCAACATCCCCCAGCAGAGCGGAACCGGCCTGCAGGTCAACCCATTGCGTCCGGCTTGTCAGCTGCTCGGCGGCAAACAGCGCGCTGGCTGCCAGCGACAGGGTGCCGGTAATGCTGTCGACACTGCCCAGATCGGCGCTGCCAACGTCGAACACCACGTTGTTCTCAACGATGGCCTCGGTGCCTTGCCAGTCACCAGCGCCGTTCACAGTCAGATCGCCGCCGATAATCAGGCTGCCATACTGCAGCGCAGTACCGGCAGCACCACGATGCTGCAGCAGTGCGTTGCCATCGACCTCGGCGCGGGTCAGACCCAGTTCACCATCAACCAGCAATTCGAGGTTACCCGCCGTATACAGCGAGCCGATGTCCACAGCACCGCTGGCATCAACGACCATGTCGTCGTTACGCGCCCAGATTTCGGTCGCAGTCAGACTGCCACCGGTGAAGTCGAATGACTGATAGGCATCCAGCGTACCGGCCGACAGCAGCCCGCCATTGTTGCCCAGCACCACGTGACCGTCCTGCGCCAGCAGGCTGCCGATCGACAGGTCGTTACGGTGTTGCAGATAGATATCGCCACTCAACGCCTCTACCGACGTCAGCTGCGGCAAGTCGACCAGCAAGGCAGTGGTCTCGCTACCGATGCCAAGCCCCGCCTCGATCTCGGCGATGCCTGCGTGCGAACCAGTGAGGTTGACCTGGCCGTCGCCGTTGCCGCGTACGAAGCCACCAGCCTTGAGCAGGAACTGGGTGGCGGCGGTACCGGTATTTTCCAGCAGCCCCAGATGCATGTCGCCGACAGTGGTCAGCGCCAGCGTGCCGCCGGCACTGAAACGGCTGTCGTCAGCCATGTCCAGGCTGCTCGCCAGCAGGGTCAGATTGCCATCTGCCTGCGCACTGCCGGTCAGGATCGCATCAGACAGCGTATTGATCAGCAGATTGCCGCCCGCCTGGGCCTGCGCGACGGTGATGTCACCCTGGGCATCAAGCTGCATGTTGGCACCTGACTGCACATCACGCACCTGCAGATCAACAGCGCTGCTCAGGCTCAGATCACCCTCGGCAGCCAGCTCGCCAACCGACAGGGCTTTGCCGCTGCTCAGGTCAGCATCGCCGCCGGCATAGCCAGACAGCTCACCCGCACTGGCAGACTGCAACTCGATCTGCAGCGCGCCGTCGACGCCCCGAATGTCGTCCCTGGCAACCAGGTGGATGTTGCGGCCACTGACGCTCACCTGATCGAGCACACCGATCAGACTGCCGTCGATGGCGTCCAGATGAATGTCGCCTACAGCAAACACCTGGCCAATCTCGAAGTCGCCATTGGCCCAGCGCAGCGCCACATCCTGACCTGAGGATGCCGCAAGCAGGCGCCCGCCGACATTCAGGGTCAGCATGGTGTCTACACTCTCGCCTGTGCCCAGACTGCCGGTGCCCGCTTGCAGGGTCAGATCCTGACCAACCTGGAACTGGCCAAAGCCACTGCCCTCTGCGGCCAGAATGCTGCCGGCTGCGGCCAGCCGCGCATTCTCTCCGGCACTGACCGAGCCAATCTTCAGGTCACCCGCCGACTGCAGATACAGCGATCCGGTCACGTCGGCATCAAAACGCTCGGATGCCTCTACATAGAAAGGTGCAGTTCGGCTAACCGACAGACTGACCACTTCACCGGCATCATTGCGGTTGAACACCACATCACCCGGTGCATTGGCCAGCGCCAGCGCGGCAGCCTGCTCGGCACTGAGTGCACCGGACTTGAGGTCTGCCAGATCAATCAGCAACGCATCAGCCAGCTGACCAACATCACCGGCAACCTGCACAGTGACATGACGCCCGGTCAGGTTAGGCTCGGCAGAACCCACAGAGGTGCCCGAAGACGGACGCAGCGCCGCCAGCTCGATCGCGTACAGCAGTTCATTCTCGGTCCAGATCGCGTCACTGGTAAGCGACTCGATCTGCGCTGCCGATGCCGTGTAGGCAAACAGCGCGTCATAACTCTGGAATGCGCTCTGCGACCGCCAGTCGCCCGCAACATTATTGCTGAAGAAGGATTCCAGCTCGGCAAAGCGTTCGCTGGCAAACTGTTGCACCTGCGCATCAGTCAACCCGGAGACACCCAGCTTCAACTCAGCCAATGGCCGCATGAACGCCAGATTGCCGGCATCAAGCACAAACTCCGAGCCGCTGACGCTGCCCAGCGCCTTTAGCTGCCAATATTCACGGTAGCTTGCATCCACCAGATCCTGGAACGGCTTGACCGAGGTGGCGTAAATATTATCTTCGGCGCCATAGGCTTCGGTCAGTCGCAGTTTCTCCCAAACCGCCTTGCGCTGGGTTTCATCCAGCGTGTCGGAGGCGAGGCGACGACCTGCATCGTACAGAGAGCCCTGCTCAACCCGCAGCCAGACGTCGCCGGTTTCCGAGCGGATACTGCCGACCCAGCTGTCGCCTTCGGTTTCGTGCAGGTAGATACCGCGATTGGCAGTAGCGTTAAGTACCCCGTGCTCAACACCGCCATTGAGGGTTGAAACCTCTTTGGCATGAACACGCAGAGCCTTGCCGCTCTCGCCAATGCCGCCCGACAGGCTGGTCAGTGTAATGTTGCGGCCGCGAACGTGCGGGGTAGCAGCAGCGGTTTGCTGGCTGCCAAGCAGGTCACCGGAAGCCGAAATAACCACATCGCCACTGCCGTTACCGGCATCAACACGCTTGATAATGGCATCAGAACCCAAGTTCAGGTTCACACCAGCCGAGCCGGCCTGAACGGTCAGGGTACCGCCCGGCGCCAAACTCGCGGAGAAGCGATTGCCCGCGTTACCGATCTCGCCACCGGCGTTAAGGGTCAGATGCCCGGTATAGACGCTGCCGTCAGGCATATCGATGATATCGCCACCAGCCGTCAGCGTAGTCGAGCCGCCCGGGTTATTCAGACGACCGCCCACATACAGGTCGTTGAGTGTGGTCGCTTCAATCAGCCCTGTCGCGTTTCCGATAAAAGCAATCTGGAACGGATTATCGGCCTTGACCGAATGGCGAATAGTGATCGATGCGTCGAGCGGGAAACGATAGTTCCACTGCGAGTAGTACTCACCGGCGCGATCGCCGCTGGTGTACTGGCCACTGGCCTTGAAGCCCCAGTTACAACCGGATCCCAGGCTTTCACCGCAACCGTGGTAGTTGACGTTGAAACCTTTGAAGTTGCTCAGCGAACCACTGATATTCTGCTCATACACGCCTTGCGAAGCGTTCCCGTAAACCACGTTTCCGGTGCTGACATTCCAGGGATCATTCGGCTGCCCTGACGGGTAGACCCACGCCCAGTCGCTGACATAGTAACTGTCGCCGTCGTAGCTGTATGTGCGATGGAGTGATGCCTGCTGACTCCACTCATAGCGCAGATTCGTACTCGGTGAATACGTTGCACTGCTGGCCGAGGAGCTGCTTACCAGGTAGGCGTTGGAGATAGAGGTGCCGCCATTGCGGTTATCGAAAACCGACAGACCGCTGCCCTGGGTATGCACATACCAGGACGTGGCGTGCTGGCCGGCGACTGGGGCCTTGAGCGTATCGACGATCTGTACGATACCCACCGATCCCGCGCCGGTATCAATGGCACCCAGCTGCAGTTGAGCCTGCGACAGGTTGTCGATACTGACCTGACCGTAGCCGTTGTTGACCTCAATCCGCCCCAATGGATTGGTACTGATGATTCCGCCCTTGAGGTAGACGTAACCGCCACCCGAGGCGTTGACGTCATCGACCAGAATGCGTTGATTGACAAAGTCGTACTTGGCACGAATCAACGAGCTGCCACCGGTCGCGGACAGGTATTCCAGCGGGATGTCGACCGCAGAAACACAGGTATTGCTGGCGCAGTAATGGCTGGCAAGCCAGTTGTCGAGGCTGGCACTGACGGTCAGGGTGCGGCTGGTTGCCTGACCACTGGAAATGGTGCCGTTGATGTCGATATAGCGGGCCTGAATACCAACCTGACCGCCGACTATTCGTTTGCTGGCAGCGCTGCCGCTCAGATCAGCCGACGCATAGCTGGCGGTGCTGCTGTGAAGATTGCGCTGGCGCAGAATCGGCATCCAGGACGCAGCGTTATCGATGCCACGGAACTGCCACGCCAGCCCGGTGTAGGACTTCCCGGTGCTCTCCGAGCAGTTACTGCCGCTGCTTACCGACGCAGGCAGACACCCTCCAAACAGAACATCACTGCGACCGGACTGTCCACTGCTGGGCGCTCCCTGCAGGAGCAGCCCCGCATTGTTGTTCGACAGTCCACTGCTGCCGTAAACATAGTTGGCAATCAGTTCGATGGCGACAGTGGTGGAACCGGTCACGCCGGCGAAGCTCTTCCACTCCGAAAGCGGGTTTGAGCCGACAGACCAGTAGCCGTTCGGCTGGAAGACCGACATCGAGCCTTCCGGTACCTCAACCAGCACCTGCTGGCCGAAGGTAGCGCCGAACTGTCCGAGCGAGCCCTTGGCATTGGAGATATGAACCAAACCACCCAGGTTGTAGATATCGCCGGTCAGGAAAATGGCCGGGCCATAGCTGACGTTGCCCGAGTAACCGCTGTAACTGTTGTCAATGCGCACCTGGGCTCGCCGATCAGCGTTGACCTCATTGATGGTGCCACTGGTGAAGCGCGAGCGATCGGCTCCCCCGGTGAACAGCACATGGCCGCCCGGCTCATCCGGAATCAGCACGTCACCTACCAGCAGATACTTGCTGCTGCGGTTGGTCACCTGGATCTTGGGACCGCCGTTGGCCGTCAGGGTACCGGCGCCCGATAGCCGGTCGGCATTGACGGTGATATTACCGCCTGCCGCCAGCATGGAACCCAGCTCCACCGAACCGGTGGCCGAACTGGAAATGGTACTGCGCAGGATCTGCTTGGTAACCGGGTCAATACCCGAGTAACTGTCAAGGAAATCAGTCGGAACAAAGCTGCTGGTGCTGAGAACCAGAACCGGCAAACCGGCACTCTGGGTCACATTACCGTTGGGCGCGATATCGATGATCAGCTCGTTATAACGGCCGGCCAGGAAGTTACCATCAAGATGGGCGAAGCTGTCGCGCACGACATTGGTTCTGCTGTCACGGTTGGTAACCGGGATAAAACCGAGCTGATAACCTCGCGCCTCGCCATCGGCGAGCGCGGCGTTAAGCCCGTTGTAACCGCCTGCGGTGATGTTGCGCGCGGCAAGAACCGAAGCACCCTGCTCAACGGAAACGCCGGCAACGTTAGTGATCAGACTCTCGGCGCGCGCATCAGGCACCGCAATAATACCGCGCACGACACTGTGCGCTACGGTATCGGCATTGATGCGTGTCTGCCACAGCCCCTCGGGATCACGGCCTGCCGACAGATCGATATTGCCCAGCGCAGACAGCGTCGCGCCCTCGCCTACGGACACGGATTGCTGGCTGGCAATATCGGCCTTGGCATTCGCGACACCGACACCTGCTGCTCCCCAGGTGCTGACCAGGGATTCGATAGCTGACGACGATAGGGTGTAGGTACCCAGACCGATCTGACCATAGGCCGTGAGGGTTGCCCCATCACCCACGTTGACCGCATTGGTAAAGCTGGCATCGTGAACGTTGTCCGCACCGCCGCCGGCAATCGCACCACCGGTGCTGAGCGTGACACTTTCGTTTACCTCATGGCGAGTAAAGGCACGGGCAATCAGCTTGCCGTCATAATCGCCACCGGCCAGTCCGGCAACCAGAATTACCCGTTCGCCGATATCCACCAGCGAATCAGCCGTCACATCAGACCGATTGGTGACCGCCTGGCCGCTGATCACGCCGCCACCGGCACCGCTGGCAGCAGAACCAAGATGACGCGTGTAGATGTTGGAGTTGGCGCTGAGCAATGCGTCCTGCCCAAGGTACAGTGCGGCATCATTACCGATCCTGGCTCGGGTAGTGACTGTCACCTCATTATCGGAGCTGGCACCACTGCCGCCGACTACCGCGGCGTTGACCGAGTTGGCATGGGTCCCGTAAAGGGCATTGAACTTGGCGGTAAGCGCCAGGCTATCGGCAGCAATGTCAACGGCTTTGCCGATCTCGGCATACACGTTCCCGGTAGTGCGGGTCCGGGCGATGGTGGCATTGCCCGCGACGAGACCGCCGCTACCCGCGATGCTCTTGGCCTGATTGATGTCCTCGCCGTCGGCAGAGACGACCAGATCAGTCAGCAGCGACGCGCCCTGACGATCATTGGCGCGATCACCCAGCTTCGCCTCGGTGGTGGTTGTCGAGCGCGCCTCGGCAACAGATGCCCCAACCGCCAACCCACCGACCGCAATCCCGGTGGCTTCGGCGTACTGTTGGGTTTCGCTACGGGCATCGATTTCAACCCGACCGGAGGGCAGTTTGAGGTCAGTTCCTGTGGTAGCGCTGACGGTAGAGCTGTTAACCGCCTCGGCAACCGAACCATTGGCAGAGAAATACAGGCCGCCACTGCCGGCAACCGAACGCGCCCGGACCGCTGCCTCGTCGGGATCAACCTCGTTACCGCTGCGCTGGTTATCCAGTTTGGCAGCGACCTTGAGACCGCCGGTGCCCTTGATATCAACTGCATTACCCAGCTTGGCCGTGACCCGAGTGCTGCCTTGCGCCCGGGCGTAGGAGGCACCCACGCCGGCACCTGCAGACACACTTGCGCCGATGGCACTGACATCAATCTGCGGCGCTGCGGATGCCTGCACCGTCACGCCGCCGGCCTTGCCGTCCAGCATGGCACCATCACCCACTTCGGTGGCAACCCGGGTACTGTCGATACCCAGCGCCGCGACGGCGGTACCTGCGGCAAACAGACCACCCGCCGCACCAACCGTATCTACGCTGAGCAAACCGGCACCATTGGCCGACAGACTGATGCCGTTGGCCGTCAGACTGCTGCCTGCCGCCACGTTGACACCCACAGTGCTGTCGCGCAGACCGGTACCGATAACCAGACCAGCTGCCACGGCGCCCAGAGCGGCACCATCGGCCTTCACCGAGAGTCCCAGGGTATCTTCTGCAGTCGCGCTGAGAGCATTGCCGTATTGCTGGTCACCACCCAGATTGACGCCGATGGTGTTGTTCATATCGGCAACCGATACAGCCGCACCAATACCGGCAGCAAATCCCGCAGCGCCGGTGTAACTCTCGACCTTCACCGCCGGTTCGCCGTTAAGGGCCTTGCTCTTGGCCGTGGCCGACAGCGAAGCGGCACGTACGGTCGCATCGACCTCGGTACTCACCCGGGCATTGGACAGGGTATAGGCCACCGCAGCGCCCACTGCCGCGCTGCCTGACAGCTGAGCGGAGCCGGTGAGATTGCGCGTTGCAATCGAGTCGAGCGCGCTAACCGTGACGGCTCCCTGACTGTCAACACGCCCGCCCTTGATGCGGGCCAGCGTCTCGTGGGAGTAGGTGGTGCCTGCCTTGAGGCGATCCGCACTTGAGCCAATCCGCCCGCTTTGATTGAGCAGATTGGTCTCGTCTGTGTTACTGCGACGCTCGATGACGTACTCACCGGTTGCGCTGTCATACACCACGGTGTCATAGCCGGTCTCGGCGGTTTCCCGACTGGTGAAACCGTCAACCATGGACAGCGTACCGTTACCGCCACTGTCCAGTTCATCCAGCGGATCAGTGCCCTCGACCGAGGTCGCGCCAGACCCCAGCATCAGCAGACCGACACTGCCACCCAGCGCAGCACTCCCACCCACGCCGCCCGTGACGGTGTAAAGCTGCACATCCACATCGCGCGCAGCGGCCACTTTCACCGCTCCGGTGGTATACACCTGCGAGTCGAGCAGCATCGCGCGGGTTGCATTGTTGGCTACCAGCACGTTGGCACTGGCGCCGAGCGACACACCACCGATAGCGGCAGAGCCGGCGTTGCTCAGAGCAATCAGCTTGTCGTATGCGTCTACCGTCAGACTGCCGGCCCGACTTGCCGAGGTTCCCAGATCCAGCTTGCCGGCTCCGGCTTCGGTGACGTTCTCAACGATAAATACGTTCACCGAGCCCGCCATGGCGGCACCGCCACCGCTGACGCTGACACTGTTGCCGAGCAACCGGGTCACGCTATCGGCCTCGACACTGATCGCGCCGGGGCTGGTGATTCTGGTGCGCGCCTCGGTGCTACCCTGCTGAGCACCCAACCAGGCACGCACGGTGCTGCGGTTGTAGCCCACCGCCACGCCGGCACCGGCGCCAACCGCGCCGCCACTGGCGGTATCTGCGCTTGGCGCCAGACTGTTGATCGCATCCGCACTCACCTTGAGGCTGCCCACGGTCAGGTCGCTGCCGCCGTCGACCAAAGCCTCGGTATTACCCTCAAGCACCAGCACTGCGGCGCTGCCGGCTACACCGACAATCGCACCGGATGCACTGACAACAATATTGCTGGCGGAGTTGGTGGCGCTGGCATCGACATCCATCGCGCCGCGACTGGTGACCTTGGCGCCACGCACCCGGGCAGTAACATCGCGACTGATAACACCGGTATCTGCGGTCACAGCGACCGCTGCAGCGCCAAGCGAAAGCGCCGCGTTGAGCACACCGCCAAAGCTATAGCTATGGCTGGCGGCGCCAACGCTGACCTGCTGACCAGACGCAGCACCGGTGTTGCTCTGGTTGATCTGCGCATCATCAATCGCCGCCAGTGTGGAGCCACCCAGTACCTGGGTATTGCTCACACCACCAACCGAGGCGCTGGCCAACGGGACCAGAGATACGGCAGCACTGACGCTGGTCTGACCGGTCTGCTGCAGCGATGTGGCTCTTACCGCCACCCCTTTGACCAGCTCGGAGCCAGTCTGCAGATTGAGCACAGGATTGAACTGTTCGGCATCAGCCCAGGCATCGGTATCCGGCGCATTGGCTACTTCGCCGTTATCAACCGACACGCCGGCACCCAGTGCCAGCGCGGTTACCTCGGTTGTCGCACCGCGAATCGCTGCTTCGGTTTCGCTCTGCAGCACATTCACTGTTACCAGACCGGAGACAGCCGCGTTGCCGCTGCCGGCGACAACACCGGCATAGGAATTGACGGTGTCATTGTTGAACGCCGTCACTGCGACGTTGTTGCGGGCCAGAATTGCCGCACCACCATCGATGAGCGCGCGCGCGCGGGTATCCAGAATGCTGGTTGAGATACCACCATTTACCGCAGCGGTACCGGAGAAGCCGCCGGAGACCGAGATGGTATTGATCTCGGCATCCGACTCAGCCTGCACCGCCAGGTCATTCAGCGTGAATCCGCCGTCCGCATGGCGGCCGGAGACACGGGCTTCGATATCGTTGTTGATGCGGTTCACCGCCGTCGCGACGCCGACGGCGACACTGCCGGCGGCTGCAATGCCACCCGACAGCGAATTGATGCTGGAGGCATCACGCGCTCTGACCAGCATCCGGTCCGCGTCACCGTCACTGTTGAGCACCCGCGCATAGGTACGCGCATCGATATTGTTGCTGGTATTGGAGAAAACGGCAGCGGCAGTGCCCGCACCGGCACCGCTGAGCGCCAGGGTATCGATGTTGGCTCGGGTGAGCGCCTCGACACGGGCATCGGCGCCGCTCGCCAGATCCACAGAGCTGTCGCTGATCCAGGCCTGACGCATCTGAGTAACTGTGCTGACTGCGACCGCTCCGGCACCGGCACCGCTGCCGGCGCCCTGCACGTTACCGGCGAGGGTTTTGATATCGACCTCGCCGCGAGTTACCTCGACCGTCAGTTCACTGGCACCGTCGATATCGCTGTTTTCAATGCTGGCAGACTCTTCGCCAGCCACCACGTTGACCGCGATGGAGGCGCCGACTGCGGCAGTGCCGGCACCGCCGCCACCCAACGCGGCGGAGCGTATCAGCGCATCACCGCCACTGCTCAGATTCAGGGTTCCGGTCAGTGCGATGGCCGACTCGTCAATCTTCGCCACTCGTTTGGCAAGGATGATGTTATTGACGTTCGCGGCCCCGACCGCAGCGGTGCCGGCGCCATTGACAACAGCACCAAGGCCCCAGATGGTGCGGTCCCCTTCCGCGGCAGACAGCGACAGGTTACCCACGTTGTCGAGCTGGCTATCGAGAATCTCTGCCCGCTCCTCGCCATCCAGAATATTGGTAGTGGTCGCGCCGTTAACGGCTACCGTACCGGCACCGCCACCGGCAACAGCGATCGAATAGATCGCCTGCTGCACACCGCTCTTGAGGCTGACATCGGCAAAGCCATCAATCAGGCTGCCGCCTCCGATCACTGCGCGGCGATCAGCGGCAATGCGGTTGACCGACGCAGCAAGACCCACCGCAGCGGTACCGCCGCCGGTAATCGAGCCGGCCAGCGAAGCGATGGTCAAGCCCTGACCTGCGCTGGCATCCAGTGACAATGTCTGGTTGCTGCCGGCAGCGTTAACGGTGCTGCCGAAAATGCTGACTTCGTCCCTGCCGTTAATGTTGTTGGCCGCGAAGGAGCCACCCACGCCCGCGGTCCCACCACCGGCGGCATCGATACCGATGCTCCAGATTTCGCCATCCAGGGCCGATGTCATAGCAGCATTGCCGCTGAGATTGACAGTGCTGTTGCTCAGTTTTGCTTCGCGTTCGGCGTCAATCAGGTTGACCGCCACACCGGCGCCAACGCCGGCAGATCCCCCGCCGGCAGCCAGGTTGAACGCCAGCGACCAGATGCTGGCACCGAGATTCGGCTGACTGGCGGAAATGGTCAGATTTCGTGCGTTCAGCAGCGCCGAACTGAGCTCTGCGGTGGTCGTGTCGGCAATGCGGTTGTAGGTCATGGCGGCACCGACTCCGGAGCCGCTGGCGGAGACCGAACCGGACAGCGCAGCGGTAATGATTCGGCTCTGCTGCGCAGCACTGAGTGTGGCGTCACCGGTCAATTCATAGGTGCCACCGACGATATTCGCTTTCGCGCTTTGCTGCATGTCGTTGATGCTGAATGCCGCACCAACGGCAGCCGTGTTACTGCTGCCGGCAATACTGCCGGCCAGCGAGTAGAAGCCGCCGGTTTTCAGCGCCTGAACCGTCAGATCGTCGGCGTTCAGGGTGCGACCGGTCATATCCAGCTCGGCGGATACGGAGCCGCGGCCGATCAAGGCCGTAGCAGAGCCGGCAACAGCAATATCTGTGGCCCCCGCGGCGCCAATGGTGCCGGCGAGAACATCGGTTTCATTGCGTGCGACAACCGCCAGATCGCCGGTCAGGTCAATATCGGTGTTGGCGACATTGGCACTGTAGTCACTGCCGTTGTACACCACGCCAATGGCGCCACCCACAGCGGCCTTGCCACCGGTGCCGGCAACGCTGCCGGCAATCGCCAGTACCGCCTCACCCGCGATATCACCGCTGTCGAACAGGTTGCGGGTAGTGGTATCGGCAGTGCTTGATGTCTCGTCGGTATTGGTATCGATACCGTCTTCGCTGAACAGCTCATCGTTGGTTTCAGCTTCCACCTCAATCTGTGAGGTGGCGCTGCTGCCGGTCATATCGAGACCGGTTTCACTGAGCGTGGTGTCGGCGCTGGCGTCGTAGTTGAAGATATCGTTCAACGCGTCGCCACCCGGCACACTGGCTGCAGCAACTGTCACGTTTGCGCCAGTCAGCGAGGAGTCATTGCTGCCTGTCTTGTCGACGTTCGCCTTGACCTTGTTGTTCATCACCACAACGAACAGCGAGCCGGCACCGGAGCCACTCTGTTGTCCGGTACTGGCAGCAACAGCCAGCGCACCGGCCAGCACGCGAGAGGCACTGTTGGCCTTGACTTCCAGGCTGTCAAAATCGGTTGCGGAGCTGCCCAGCCACTCGGCTTCCAGCTCGTTACCCATAATGGCCAGCACCATGGAGCCACCGCCACTGCCGCCCTTGTCCTTGCTGACAGCAAAGGCACCACCGCCCAGCAGCGAGCGGGAACGATCGTAAGCGTTGACCCCAATGACGCCTGGCGCTGCAGCGCGCTGCTCGATCTGGCTATCGATTACCGCGGCACGGGTCTTGTTATTGAACACCCCGGCCGAGCCGGAGAGCGCGACCGCGACATTAGTCTCGCCACCGGCCGCGACTGACAACCCAAGCCCCATGGCGATCTGATCGCCACCACTGGCAGCCTGCACCTTGAGCAGATCGTTGCTGCGCAGAACGGTGTCCTGCATCAGCGCTTCGGTGACGTTTTTGAGCTGATTGAACGCAACCGCACCGGACAGCGCCGCGCTGTGCTGGCTCTTGTCGCCGCCCGACAGGGTCAGGGCACCGGCGCCGGAGCCACTGAACTGGTGGGTCTGGTTCAGCGACAGCACATTGACCTTGCTGCCGGCGGCATCGCGCGGATCCAGCACGATGTTGCCCAGGTGAGCGCGGTTCTTCTGTCCCGATACGTTGACGCTGGCAGAGGCGGCAGCCGCGAGGCTCAGGCCTTCCTTGGTAGTACCGTCACTGCCGTCGCTGCTGCTGTCACCATTGAATGCGGTCTGCAGCTTTTCCCAGTATTCGCCGATCTTGTCCATTGCCGCTTCCCCGGAGGAAACGGCCTTGTCCTTGGCGTTCTGCACTTCGCCGGTAATCAGCGCCAAACCATTGGTGAGCGAGGTCTTGATCGCCTCGCCGAGGCTACCGGCCTTCTCCTGCGAGCCGGCATCGGCACCGCCACTCTCGCTGGCGACCTCGTCCTGCTGGGCCTGTTCCTGCTCGGAGCGCGCCAATGCACCGGCAATCGAGAAGGCACCGCTCTGGCCAGAGCTCTGCGCACTGAGCGTCAGATCGTTAACCAGCCATGTACCCTTGCTGCTGTCGTTCAGGCCGTCAGACAGATAATCCGGACGCCAGCCCTTATTGTCGCCCACCAGGGCATAGACGTCGGTATTGACGACGTTGACTGCAACACCCGCACCAACACCGACGTTTTCGGAGGCAGCGATGGCGCCGGCGGCGCTCCAGAGACCCAGTTGATGCTCTGCATCGATATTTACGGTATCGGCAGTCACATCGGTGCTGCTGTGGATCGAGCCATGCACGGTGCTGTCCACAACGCTGACGACGATCGAGCCGTTACCGGCAACACTGGCCCCCTTACCCGCAGAAGGGCTGACCGCGATGATCAGTTCGTTCTGCAGCGCCTCCACATTGATGGCTTCGGCAGTCAGGCTGCCGTTGGCGCCAATGCCTGCGACTGCCTGATTACCGGTAATCTGGATATTGATGCCGGCGCCCACCGCGCCACCATCCTCACTCGTGGTGCCGAACAGCGCATCGAAGTTCCCCGAGATGGCCAACTGCTCAAGCTGATTGTCGGCGGTCACCTGCAGCGGAGCAGACCACTCCCACCCGAGAGTGCGCAGTGCCTCCCGACGCGCTTCCAGCGCTGTCGTACTGTCCAGTTCGGGCAGCACTGCGGCCAGCAGGCTCGCCCAGGGGGCATCGTCGGTGGAGGTAGCAGTCAGATTGACGTTGTCTCCGGCCCAGGCCAGGGTATCGATGCGGTTCTGCAATATAGACAACGAGCCGGCCATGCCGAGCTTGTCAGCCTCGCCAGTCGAATTGGCATACTGGGTCGCAATCTTGCCGATAACGGCCTGCCCACCCTCAGCAAGCAGTTTCAGGTTGGCATAGACCTGCTTGAGCGAACTCCAGCGGTCCAGCCCCAGCAGCCCGACGGGCTGATCAAAACGCGCACCCACGCCGATTCGGCCGGCGGTTACCTCGGTTCCGTCACCAATGATTGCGTGGGTTTGCTGATCGAGTTCGGTATAGACGGCAGCGACGCTCAACGACACCGCGGCGCCATCGGTGCTGCCATCATCGCGTTTGGCGGAGGCATTGACCGTACTTTCGGCGGCGTTGTGCAGATTTTTCTGCTGTTGCCAGGCCTGGACGGCCAAGTCGCCACTGATGTCGATAACCGGTGCACTGCTACCACCGCCCAATACCGACTTGACGCTGTGGTCGGACAGGGTTACGTCAATTGCCGAGGCCAGACGGAACTTGCTGTCGGTTGTCGGCTTGGCGCCGCCCTCTTCCTTGGACTCGGGCTTGATGCCAAAAAAGTCCTTGAGGCTATCACCGAGGTAGTCGGTAACCGGCTTGGCTACCTGCTCGTTGGCTTTTTCCTTGAGTTTGTCCAGATAACCCGGCTCGGAGGCGCCGGCAGAGACGGTAACCGACGTAATCTGTTTGTAGACCACATTGGCTGCATTGACATTCAGGTTACGCGCACCGTCGAGGTCGGCACTGAACTCGGCGTAGGTATCGCTATTGAAGAGCGATACACCAACTGCGGGGCCGCCGGTTGCACCCTCACCACTGGCCTTGAAGCTGACACTGGTCTCCAGCTCCTGCTCGGTCAGCGCGAGTACGTTGACATCCCGGTCCACCGTCAGGTTGGCGCCATCGGCGACCACCGCGCGGGTGTTGATATTGCTCATCGCCATGCCGAACCCAAGACCCATGGTCTTGAGTGCACTGCCTTCGCCATCAACGCTGTTTTCTGCAGCAGCGGTGACCGACAGGCTGTTGTCACTGTGCGCGACTACCGACAAGTCCCGCCCAACATCGAGCGTAGCGCCCGAGTTCACCACGACCTCGGTCAGGCCGGAAATCTGGCCGTAGGCAGCATCGAAGCCGAAGGGAATTTTCTTGCCGAGTACCGGAATGCTCCAGGTGGAGCTGTCTACCGCGCGCTGGGTGGTTGCCCAGGCGGTCAGATCGTTACTGGCGTTGATATTGGCTGTGGCGCCAATATCAACGACAGCGTCGGCCTTGGCGATGTAGGCCGACAGGTTCGGCACCAGCAGGGTCAGTTCGGAAAAGTTGGTCGGTGTTTCCAGAAAGGCGTTGGTGTCTGCCGTTCCGGCGTAGGCCTTGATAGGATCGGCCAGAGTATCGAGCACATTGGCCCAGGTTTCTGCCTCGCTCCAGCCATTGTCGGAAGCCAGCTGGGCGATGTCGTCCTTGAGGTCGTACTTGCTGAGCAGCATGCCGAGAATGTCGCGAGAAACCTCGGCCCGCGCGTCAGCGGTGATGGTGACATTACGTCCGGTGATAGTGCCGTCAACATCAATCCGCGCACCGGCTTCGGCGTACCCGGCCATTTGCCTGTTCAGCCCGTAGGCATCCAGGGTAACGTCGCCGGCGTTGTCACCGGTAGCGTGTCCGGCGTCCAGCACAGCGTTCTCACCGACGATGATTTCGGCTTTGCCCAGATTGGCGGATAACCAGGGATTGGCCTGATACTGAATGCCGGTTTTCAGGTCATCAAGGGTCTGAGCTTCGGCGTCTTCGTCACAGAAGGTACAGCTGATATCACTGAGCGCGTTGAGCGCAATATCGCCCGAGCGACCCGCACCGGTGGCGCGGGTAACCACCTGAGCATTGGCGGCGAGCGTAATTGACGGCGCCTCCAGGGTGACATTACCGCTGTCCTGCCCATTCTCGCCTCGCGTACTGATCAACGCATCGCCATTCAGTTCCAGCGACTTCCGAGCTGCGATCTGAACCTGCGCCCCCGAGTCATCGGCCATCAGCGCAGCCAGCTCGCCGGAGATTTCGACATTGTCAGTCGCGGTGATAACGATTCCGCCATCAGCACGGGCAACCGCGTCGCCAATCGCCAGGCCCTCGGTATTTACCGTGCTGTTGAACACAGTCCGGGCAACGTCGGTGCCGGCCTGCAGGTTGGCAGTGGCCTCAACCAGTACCGAAGCACCGTGGAGGTTGATCGAACCGTTGGTATTGACCATGCCGCGAATGACAATCGCATTACTGCCATCACTGGCCAGCTCGGCGCTGGGCAGCTCGCCGGCAGCCAACCTGGCGACGTAGTCATCGGCCTGACTGTCGGTCACAGCACCATCAACTGCCGCAATCCGGTGCAGCTCGTCCATGGTCGCGGTATTGGGCGTGGTGACGGTCAGGCTGCCGACGTTGACCACACCGGAGGCGCCAACAACAAAGCCGTGCGGGTCGGCAAAGATGATATTGCCGCCAACCTTGCCACCCTTGAGGCCGTTCAGGGTACCGTTGATGACCGCGCGCGAGTCGTGGACGAGGTTGACGAGATTGCTCGCGCCACCGGGCACGTGCAGATTGACCGTATTGCCGGCGTCGACAGTGAAGTTACCGAAGGAGTTGAAGCCGGTTTGACCACGCACCGTTGCGGTGGTGATGTCGGTATTGGCGCCGTTGACCGCAATCGTGGTGGCGGTCTGCCCTCCACTACCGGTGTGCAGCGTGATGTCGTTGGCCAGACTCCAGCCGGGCATCATGCCCGAAGCCAACATCAAAACTGTTAACGGATGACGGTTGAATACAGAAACCTGAGTCGAACGCCCACCCGATTTCTTCGCTTTCCCTGCGCTGGCCATGCCAACCTCACTGTCGACAATAAATTTTTGACAGCGCACTGTAGCAAAACGCTAAGCAATCAACAACGGTGCAAAGGGCGAACCGATGACGCCGAAACCCGGAGATGACGCGGCGTGACAGTAATCTGTCACGCCTGCTTACAAACACCTCAGCGCGAGCGCGTCGGCTTGCGCCCACCACGCGGCTGACGAGCCTGATGCATGGACGGCTTGCGGGCCAGACGCTGCAGTTTTTCCTTGTCGCTGGTTTTCATCGCCGGCAGGGCAATCGGCTCCAGCCCCACTTCCATGCTGAGAGCATCCAGCTCGTTCTGTTTCAGCTCGCGCCAGCGACCGACCGGAAGCTCTGCCCCAAGGAAGACCGGCCCGAAGCGCACCCGCTTCAGACGATTGACGCGCACGCCCTGCGACTCCCACAGACGGCGGACTTCGCGGTTGCGGCCTTCCATCAGGCAGACGTGAAACCAGCGGTTGATACCTTCGCCGCCAGAAGAAACAATGTCGGTGAACTTGGCCGGACCGTCTTCCAGCATGACACCTTCCTTCAGACGCTCAATCATCTCGTCATCCACCTCGCCCATGACCCGCACCGCGTACTCGCGATCCATTTGCCAGGACGGGTGCATCAGCCGGTTTGCCAGCTCACCGTCAGTAGTGAACAGCAGCAGACCGCTGGTGTTGATATCGAGACGGCCAACATTGATCCAGCGGCCGTGCTTGAGACGCGGCAGGCGATCAAAGACCGTCGGGCGACCCTCCGGGTCATCGCGCGTACAGACCTCGCCCTCGGGCTTGTTGTAGAGCATCACGCGGCGCACAACCTCGGTGCTCAGGTCACGCCGCAGCGGGCGATCATCGACACTGATCTGATCCATGCTGTCGACACGGCAGCCCAGCTCGGCGCGCTGACCATTTACGCTGACGCGACCGGCTGCGATCCAGCCTTCCACTTCGCGGCGCGAGCCCAGCCCCATGCGGGCCAGCACTTTCTGCAGCTTTTCGCCTGCGGCGGGGGCCGCCGGGCTATCGTTTACTTCAAATTCGTCGGTCATTGGAGCACCTCCCGGTGTAGATAAAAGCCGAGCAGGATAACACCGACGCCCTGCGCCAGCTATATCAGTTCACAGGCTCTTCGTCGGAATCATCTGGTCGATCGTGCTCATCGGCGACCGGCATGTCCGCTACCGGCATGTCCGAGACCGGCATGTCCGCTACCGGCATGTCCGAGACCGGCATGTCCGAGACCGGCATGTCCGAGACCGGCATGTCATCAAAATCACTCTTGAGATTGGCTTCCATCGCATTGAGCTCATCAAGCAGATTACGGAAACCGCTCTGCCCCTCTACTGAATCCAGTGGCTTGAGCGGCTCAACCGGGAGCCAGGGTTCATCCACTGCCCCATCAACAGACACTGGCTGTTCACTCTCTCCAGACAACGCCAGCTCAGGCTCAAGGTCCAGCTCATCCATTTCACGCACCGCAGCGAGCGGCGGCAGCTCGTTCAGGCTGCGCAAATTGAAATAGTCGAGAAACTGGCGAGTAGTCGCGTACATCGCAGGGCGGCCCGGTACATCTCGGTGCCCGACGATACGCACCCATTCGCGATCCAGCAGGGTTTTGACGATCTGGGTGCTGACCGCCACGCCGCGGATGTCTTCAATCTCGCCGCGGGTGATGGGTTGGCGGTAGGCAATCAGCGACAGGGTCTCCAGCAGAGCGCGGGAATAACGCTGCGGGCGCTCCTCCCAGAGCCGCGCCACCCAGGGGCCGTAAGCCTCGCGCACCTGCAGGCGCCAGCCGCTGGCAACCTCGCGCAGCTCGATCGCCCGCCCCTCGTAACTGGCAGCAATTTTTTCCAGCGCCTTGCGAACGTCGTCAAAACCCGGCATCCGGTCTTCATCAAAGAGTTCGCGCAGACGGTCGATCGACAACGCGCGACCGGCAGCCAGCAGGGCGGCTTCAATGATGTGTTCAATCGGCGGCTGACTCATCCTCTCCCCTCGCCTTGACATGAATGGGTGCAAACGGCTCGTTCTGCACCAGATCAACCAGTTGTTCCTTGACCAGCTCCAGCACCGCCATAAAGGTAACAACCACGCCGAGCTTGCCTTCGCTGGCGGTGAACAGGCTGACAAAGGGCACGAATTGCCCTGACTTGAGCCGGTCAAGCACCTCGGCCATGCGCTCGCGGGTCGACAGCGCCTCGCGGGTAACCTGATGGCTTTCAAACATTTCTGCCCGGCGCAATACCTCGGACAGCGACAGCAGCAGCTCCTGCATGCTGACCTCCGGATGGGCACGCCGGCTGGGCAGCTCACCTACCTCGACCCGTACAGCCCAGGTTTCCCTGCCCATGCGCGGCAGTGCATCCATATCCTCGGCGGCTTTCTTGAAGCGCTCGTACTCCTGCAGCCGGCGGATCAGTTCGGCACGCGGGTCGCCTTCGTCATCCTCCATTTCCTCGGGGCGCGGCAGTAACAGGCGAGATTTGATCTCGGCGAGCATCGCCGCCATCACCAGATACTCTGCCGCCAGCTCCAGCCGCACCGCCTTCATCAACTCGACGTAGGACATATACTGACGCGTTATTTCAGCAACCGGGATGTCGAGAATATCGATGTTCTGCTTGCGAATCAGATAGAGCAGCAGATCGAGCGGGCCTTCAAAGGCTTCTAGAAAAACCTCAAGGGCTTCAGGGGGGATATACAGATCCTGCGGGACCTCGGTGTAGGCCTCGCCGTAGACGACAGCCAGGGGCAGCTCCTGCTGCCGCCCGACACCCCGGGAGCGATCCACCGGGGCATCGGAGTCGGGGCTGACCTCAGCGTCCTGCGTTGGGTCAGCCATCGGTTACTGGCGGTACTGCAGGCCCATGGCCTGACGCACTTCGATCAGGGTGTCCCGCGCGGCGTCACGGGCGCGCTCGGTGCCCTCGTTGAGGATCATGCGCACCGCGTCCGGGTTGGCTTCATACTCCGCCGCGCGCTGCTGCATCGGCTCAAGCTCAGCGCTGATCGCGTCGATGATCGGCTTCTTGCAATCGATACAACCGATACCGGCGCTGCGGCAGCCTTCCTGCACCCAGTCGTGGGTGGCCTTGTCGGTATACACCTGATGCAACTGGTAGACCGGACACTTGGCCGGATCGCCCGGGTCGTTGCGGCGCACGCGGGCCGGATCGGTCGGCATGCGGCGCACCTTCTCGGATACCTCATCGGTGGTGTCGCGCAGGGTGATGGTGTTGCCGTAGGACTTGGACATTTTCTGACCGTCCAGACCCGGCATTTTCGAGTCAGGCGTCAGCAGCGCCTGCGGCTCGGGCAGGATGACCTTGCCGCCGCCTTCCAGATAACCGAACAGGCGCTCCTGATCACCCAGAGTGATGTTCTGCTGCTCTTTCAACAACGCACGAGCCGTTTCCAGCGCCTCGGCATCGCCCTGCTCCTGATAGGCCTTGCGCAGCGAGGAATACAGCTTGGCGGCCTTTTTGCCCATTTTCTTGACGGCTGCTTCGGCCTTTTCTTCGAAGCCGACTTCCTTGCCGTACAGATGGTTGAAGCGACGCGCCACTTCACGGGTAATCTCAACGTGCGCGACCTGATCAGCACCAACCGGCACCTGGCCGGCGCGGTAAATCAGA
Source organism: Halopseudomonas sp. MFKK-1 (assembly GCF_027474385.1). Lineage (NCBI taxonomy): Bacteria > Pseudomonadati > Pseudomonadota > Gammaproteobacteria > Pseudomonadales > Pseudomonadaceae > Halopseudomonas > Halopseudomonas sp. MFKK-1. Next base: position 2,489,803 of record NZ_CP114836.1, on the reverse strand, counting down.
ATATCGGCACTCTGCAGCAGCGGATAACCCAGAAAGCCGTAGGTTGCCAGATCGCGATCCTTGAGCTTTTCCTGCTGATCCTTGTAGGTCGGTACGCGCTCTAGCCAACTGACCGGCGTCACCATCGACAGGAGCAGATGCAGCTCTGCGTGCTCGGGCACCTGTGACTGGATAAACAGGGTTGACGAGGTACCGCTGACACCGGCTGCCAGCCAGTCGATCAGCATGTCCCAGACGTTCTGCTCGATGCTCTGCGGATCTTCGTAGTGCGTGGTCAGCGCGTGCCAGTCGGCAGCGAAGAAGAAGCACTCGTACTCATGTTGCAGCTTCACCCAGTTTTTCAGCACACCGTGATAGTGGCCCAGATGCAAACGCCCGGTGGGACGCATGCCTGACAAAACCCGGCGCTGCGAATCGACAGAACTCAAGGGGAACTCCTGAAAAGACGTATTGAGATGGTTAACCAGCGGCGATTATACCGATAAAGCGCCAAGCGTCAGCGCCCGACAGCAATCAGTCAAGGTTTTCATCGCGACTCAGACCGAACGGCTCCGGATCACCGCGCCCCTCGCGCAGCAACTCCGCCTCACCGTCAAGCAGGCTGATCACAGTCGTTGGCTCGACCGTACAGGCTCCGCCATCGATGATCAGATCAACCAGTTTGCCCAGCCGATCCCGAATCTGCTCCGGATCGGTCAGCGGCAACGGATCGTCCGGCAGGATCAGCGTTACGCTCAGCAAAGGCTCGCCCAGCGCCTCGAGCAGATCCAGCGTGATCTGGTGATCCGGCACGCGCAGGCCAATAGTGCGGCGTTTGGGATGCAGCAACAGACGAGGCACTTCACTGGTGGCATTCAGAATGAAGGTATAGGGCCCGGGAGTCGCCGCCTTGAGAAGGCGGAACGTCGTGTTGTCTACCTTGGCGTAGACACCCAGCTCGGACAAGTCCCGACAGACCAGCGTGAAGTTGTGCTTGTCATCAAGCTGACGCAGGCGCCGAATTCGCTCCAGCGCGGCCTTGTTGCCCAACTGGCAGCCCAGCGCATAGGCCGAGTCGGTCGGGTAGGCAATCACGCCACCCTGCCGAACGATGTCAGCCGCCTGACGAATCAGGCGGACTTGCGGATTATTCGGGTGGATCTGGAAGAATTGACTCATGAGCCGTCTCTGAAATGGTTTACCCGCAGTTTAGCCGCAGAACACACGATCCTCCCAGACCGGATCGCAATCGGCCGGCAGAGCCGTCATGTTACCCAGGCTGGTCCAGGGCGAATCCGGACTGTGGAAATCGCTGCCACAACTGGCCAGAAAACCGAATTCGACACTCAGCTTGCCCAGATAGGCCACCTGGTCGACCGGTTGCTTGCCGTTCACCACTTCAATGCCCCGGCCTCCGGCAGTGGCAAATTCACGCAGCAACGCTCTCAGCTTGCTGCGGGTCAGCCCGTAATGCCAGGGGTGCGCAATAACCGCTACTCCGCCGGCAGCCCGAATCTGGCTAACGACCTCGGCGACGGTCGGCCAATGCTGGCGAATGTCGCCGAGCTTGCCGGCACCGAGCCACTTGCGGAATGCCTCACCGTGGTCGCGAACATGACCGGCCTGCACCATCCATTCGGCAAAGTGCGGGCGCCCCGGCGGCTGCGACGCATCGCCGCCCGCGGCCTGCTGAACCGCCACCGCGCCATCGAACGCACCAGGCATACGCTTGCCCGCAAGCCGCTCGCTGATCTGATGAGCGCGGCTCCAGCGCCCCTCGCGCACCGCTGCGAGCGCATCCACCATTGCAGGTGCATCGAGGTCAAATCCATAACCCAGAATATGCAATGTGTGGCCAAACCACTGGGCGGACATCTCCACCCCACTGACCCATCGGACACCCAGCGCGCGGGCGGTCGCTGCGGCCTCTGCCTGGCCATCGATACAGTCGTGATCGGTCAGTGCGACCAGATCAACGCCGGCGGCGTGGACGCGCTGCATCAGCGCCTCGGGGCTGAGACTGCCGTCAGAGGCGGTGCTGTGCATGTGCAAGTCGACAATCACGAAAACTCTCCTGGCGGGCCGCTTGACGCCACGGCGGGACTTTCGCCTATTATGCCGGCTATACGCTCAGGCAGGTAAGTCCGCCCGTGAATCAACGCAGCCTGCGAAAGAGTCCGCCGGCTCGCCACCCTGCATTTGTCCGCCCGAATCACACAGCAAGGATTCCGCATGTTCTACGCCATCATGGCTACCGACACCCCCGACAGTCTCTCCGCCCGTCTGGCCGCCCGCCCGGATCATCTGGCCCGCCTGCAGACACTGCAGGAGCAAGGCCGCCTGCTGCTGGCAGGGCCGTTGCCGGCAGTCGACAGCGAAGATCCGGGCAGCGCCGGCTTTACCGGCAGCCTGGTGGTCGCCGAGTTCCCGTCACTGGATGATGCACAGCACTGGGCCGACAACGATCCCTATGTTGCAGCCGGCGTCTACCAGCAGGTCACCGTCAAACCCTTCAAGCGTGTATTTCCGGCCTGATCAAGGATGCTGCCCATGTTACGACCATTCACCCTTGCGCTAATGTTGTGCGGCCTGGTCAACGCCGCGACAGCACAAACTGCCGATACCGTGCCCGAGACAGTCGCACCCGAGACAGCGCCGAGCGCAACGGCGAACAGCCAACAGGACATCGGCACGCTCCAGGCCGAACTGGCCAGTGTGGAAGCTGAACGTCAGCGCCTCGCCGACCAGCTCGCCGCCGGTGGCGAATCGGAAGAGATCAGCCAGCTGCAGGAAGAAAATCAGCAACTGCGCGCGGATAATCTGGCAGCGCGCATGGAGGCACAGAGCCGCCTGGTCGCGCAACAGCAGCGCTGGTTCCTGGTCGGCGGACTGACGGTTGCCGGCAGCCTGCTGCTGGGCTTCATGCTGGCCAAGCTGGGCCGCCAGAAACGCCGCGAATGGCTGAACTGACCCCTATCCTGATCATCGACGACGATCAGGAACTTTGCGACCTGCTGGCCGACTGGCTTGCCACCGACGGCTTTGCCCTGAGCGCCTGCCACGACGGCCCCAGCGGCCTCCAGGCTGCGCGCTCCGATCACTTTGCCGTCATCATCCTGGACGTCATGCTGCCCGGCATGAACGGACTGGAAATCCTCCGCGAACTGCGCCAGAGCTGCAGGACTCCCCTGCTGATGCTCAGTGCGCGCGGCGAACCGGTGGACCGCATTCTCGGCCTCGAACTGGGCGCTGACGACTATCTGGCCAAACCCTGCGACCCGCGCGAACTGGTCGCCAGACTGCGGGCGCTGCTGCGCCGAAGCCAGCCGTCACAAGACAGCGCCGGCGAGGTGTTGACCCATGCCGGCCTGCGCCTGGACAGCGGCAGCCTGATGGCCTGGCTGGACGACGAGCCGTTGCAACTGACTCAAAGCGAAGCACTGATTCTGCGTGCGCTGATGACCCGGCCCGCGCAGGTAGTGGACCGCCAGACACTATCGCGCGAGGCGCTCGGCAAGCCACTGGGCGCCTACGACCGCAGCCTCGACATGCACATCAGCAATCTGCGCCGCAAGCTGGGCCCGTACCCGGACGGTCGCCCGCGCATCCAGTCGATCCGCGGACGCGGCTATCTGCTTGGCAGCTGATTTACACAGTCTTTACCCAATACAGGCCGCCGCTGACAAAAGGATCACTAGACTCTGCAGGCAATGAGCGGATTTCCCGGTCAGATATCCACGGAGAACGACCATGAAAAACACCCTGCTTGCTACTACCCTGCTGCTGACTGTGAGCCTGTCTGCCGGCCTGATGGCCGCACCTGCAGAGCCTCGGGACGGTTCAATGCACCAGCGCGGTTTCGAGCGCATGGCTGAAGAGCTGTCGCTGACTGACGAACAAAAAGCCCAGCTGAGCCAGATTCGTGAAGAAGAGCGCGCCAGGTTCCAGACCTTGCGCGAGGAAAGCAAGGCGCGCTTTGATGCCGTCCTGACCGCCGAGCAACGGCAAAAGATGGAACAACTGCATGAACAGCGCCGCGAGCAGATGCAGGAACGCCGCGAAGGCCGCCTGTCGCGCGGCGAACCCTGTAACCGCTGAACCTGACCAAGAGAACGCTGCATGCGCCTGTTCTGGAAAGTATTTGCCGTACTCTGGCTGGCAACCCTGCTGGTCGGCGGCTCAGGCTTTCTGGTCAGTCGCGCCCTGCAGCAGGACTGGTTGCTGCTGCAACTGAATCCCGAGCTGCGCGACTTTGCAGCGCAGCTTGCAACCGTCTACGAGCAGAGCGGCCCAAGCGCCGCTCAGCAGTGGCTCGAACGGCAACGCAGCGAACATCGCCTGCGCGCTCGACTGTTTGACGCCGCCGGCGACAGCCTGCTGCCTGGCACCCTGTCGCGCCGGCCGCGGCTACAGGCCGAGTCACACGTACCTCCGGGACCACCAGAACAGCCCCCCGGACCAGGACGCCTGTTTCAGCTGGCCTGGACTACCGACCAGGCCAGCTACATCATCGCCCTTCATGTACCCGCCCCAACCCTGTGGCGAAGTCAACGCACCCCGTTAACCCTGCTGCTCAATATTGGTCTGGCGGTCGTTGTGCTGGCCCTGCTGAGTCTGCTGCTGAGCCGCTATTTGACGCGCCCGCTGGGTGATCTGGGCGCTGCTGCCCAGTCGCTGGCCAAAGGCGAGTTCAATGCACAGCGTCTGCAAAAAACCACGGCTCGTCGCGACGAGCTTGGCGAATTGGCCCGCCGTTTCGAAAGCATGGCCGAGCAGGTCCAGACACTGCTGGACAGCCAGCAGCAACTGCTGCGTGATGTATCCCATGAACTGCGCTCGCCGCTGGCGCGGCTTCGCGTCGGACTGGCGCTCGGCAGCCAGCAGAACCTGCCAGCCGATGACCCGCTCTGGCAGCGTCTGGATCGCGAATGCGACCGCCTGGACCAACTGATTGACGGCATTCTGACCCTCAGCCGGCTGGATACCCGGCGCGAGCCGGCCAGCGCATTTGCCCTGGACCCGCTGATTGCCGAGATTGTTGAGGATGCGCGCTTTGGCGCATCCGATCTTGCCATTGCCCTGAGCGGTGAAACCGGTTTAACGCTCCACGGCTGGCCGGACCAGTTGGCAGCCGCCATCGATAACCTGCTTCGCAATGCTGTGCGCTTCAGCCCGGAGAACGGCGAGATTCAGATCAGCCTGCGCCGCAGCGCAGGGCAGGCACTGATTCGGATTGATGATCAGGGTCCGGGGGTTGCCGATGAATGGCTGGACAAACTTGGTGATTCCTTCTTCAGGGTGCCGGGCCAGAGTCAGGACAGTGGCTACGGTCTGGGGCTGACGATTGCCCGGCGGGCCATCGCGCGACACGGCGGCCGTCTGTGCTTTTCACACAATCCGGCAGGCGGACTGCGGGTCGACATCAGCCTGCCGACCGTTCAGCACTGAGTCAATCTTGTGCCGGCCAGCGAGTGAAGAACCGATCAACGTCCAGGGCCGGCACCGCCTTGCGTTCTCCGGCAGGATGGCCGACGTAGAGAAAGGCCAGAATGTGCTCGTTTTCCTCTAGCGCCAGCCCGCGACGCACCACCGGGTGATAGGCCAGCGCTCCGGTACGCCAAACCGCCCCCAGCCCCATCGCATGTGCTGCCAGCAGCATGTTGCCGACGGCAACACCGCAGGCCAGATCCTGCTCGATCACCGGCACCTTGGCGTGTTCCTGATGGCGGCTGATGGCCACAATCATCAGCGGCGCCCGCAACGGCAACCCCTGATAGCGCGCCAGCGTATCCGCCGACAGGTCCGGCGTATCGGCCAGCGCGGCCCGGCCAAACAGCTCACCCAGAGCGTCAAGACCGCCACCTTCGATGACCAGAAAACGCCAGGGACGAAGATAGGCATGATCAGGCGCCCGCAGGGCAGCCAGAAACATCGCCTGTTGCTGCTCGGCAGTCGGGGCCGGGCCAACCAGGCGCGGCACGGAAACCCGCTCATGCAGCAGGGTCAAGGCATCCACGGGTATCATTCCTCCTCGGACTGGTCCTGCAGTACCTGTTCACGATACTGGCCCGGCGGCAGGCCGAACCAACGCTTGAAGGCACGAAAGAAATTGCTCGGATCGGCAAAGCCCAGCATGCAGGCGATCTCGAACAGTGTGAGTTGGGGTTGACCCAGATACTGCAGCGCCAGTTCCCGGCGGGTGCGCTCAAGCAGTTGCTGGAAGCTGACACCCTCTTCCTGCAGGCGACGCTGCAGGGTCCGCGTGCTCATGTTCATGGCACTGGCAACCGTCTGCCGCTTGGGCTCGGCCTGGGGCAACAGGCGGCAGAGTACCTGACGGGTCTGGTGAGTGACAGGGTCGGATTCAAAGCGGGCCAGAAAATCGCCGGCAAAGCGATCGTGCAACTTGGCCAGGCTGTCATTGGCGGTAGCCAGAGGCGCTTCCATCAACTGACGGGACATAAGCAGCGAATAGCTCGGCGCATCGAACTCCAGCGGGCAATCGAAAAGTGCGCGATAGGGCGTGGTGACCTGTGGCTCGGGTCGGGCGAAGGTGGCTTTGAGCGGCACAATGGGTTCCGCGGTCATCCAGCGGCAGAACGCCAACGCGTAAGCCATGGCTGCCTCCACGCTCTGCCGCGCTGCGGGCAACCGATCGCCGTGGATGGCAAATTGCAGCCGGCAGGTATCAGGTTCGATCTGCATTACCATATCGGCCGACTCGCCGATCAGCCGCTGATAGCGCACCACCCGGCCAAAGCCTTCTCGCAGCGTGCGACTGGACATCAGCGAGTAACCGACCACACTGAAATGACCTGGCCGCACTACCCTTGCCATGTTCAGGCCGATAGCCGGATTGCCACTGCGCTCGACCGCCAGCTGCCAGACCCGGGTCATGCTGTCCTGGCTGATCCGCGCATCCGGGTCGGTCAGCACCTCGGCATCCAGCCCCAGCTCGCGGAATATTGCAGCAATGTCCAGCCCGTCGACGGCCAGAGCGTGGCCGATGGCAGAAACCCAACCTGCTGATGTGGTCCGTATTGCGCGATCCATGATTTCTCGCCGCTGTGAGCGGATTCAGACGTTCGTTTTTGGTATCCGGCGGACGATCATAGACTAAAAGTGCAGGCGAATAAAAAACCTGCGCAGCTCGACTTGGCCGCGATAGCCATACCGGTCTATTACTGCATTTTCTAAGCTAATGTCACGCGCCTCAGCGGCCGAGTTCAACCGTTTCTGCCACCTACAGGACCGCTATCATGCCAGCATCCAGCACACCCGAACCGACTCGCTTTAGCACCTTTGCCGAGTTTTACCCCTACTACCTGAGCGAGCACCAGAACGACACCTGTCGCCGCCTGCACTACGCCGGTAGCAGTCTGGTAATCATCCTGCTGCTTTACAGCCTGCTCAGCGGCAATCTGTGGTGGCTGCTGGCCCTGCCGATCGCCGGCTACGGGTTTGCCTGGGTTGGCCACTTCTTTTTTGAACACAACAAGCCGGCGACCTTTACCCATCCCTTTTACAGTTTTCTGGGAGACTGGGTCATGCTGCGCGATGCGCTGACCGGCCGAATCCGCTTCTGAGCGGTGAATCGCCTGAATGTCAGCACAGCGACAGTCACCTCCAGCTATCGCCTCTATGATGCCTGCAGCCTGACCCAAAACAGATAACAAGAGGAGATCCATCATGGGTGAGCAACACGCCACGTTCCGTGCCATGCAGGAAGGAACCGCAGAAGACTGGAGCATCATCTCCGAGCACTTCCGTCCGTTCGCCAAGAATCTGCCCGACCGCATCCTCGCCCACCTGCGCCTGCTGGACGGTGACTACGGCGGATTTCCGATCGATCGCCTGGAACATTCGATCCAGACCGCGACGCGCGCCCACCGTGACGGTCGGGATGAGGAATATGTCATCTGCGCGCTGCTGCACGATATCGGTGACACCCTGGGCAGCTACAACCACCCGGACATTGCCGCCGCCATCCTCAAGCCGTTTGTGAGCCCGGAGAACCTCTGGATGGTTGAAAAGCACGGCGTCTTCCAGGGCTACTATTTCTTCCACCACCTCGGCATGGATCGGCATCTGCGCGACCAGTTCAAGGATCATCCGCAGTATCAGTACACCGCCGAGTTCTGCGCCAAGTACGACGCACCGGCCTTTGATCCGGATTATGAAAGCGAGCCGCTGGAATTCTTCGAACCCATGCTGCGCCGCGTGTTCGCCAAACCGCGCAACAGTATCTACAAGGTCTAGGCGAGCAGCGTGGACGGCGCACGCACCGGGCATTGCGCTACGCCCGGTTACGCGCGGCATTAATCCACACCTCGCCAGCAACTCGCAGCCTGTCCGCGCGGCATTGTCCGCCGTGCGGATTACGGCCTATCATGCCCAGTCACAGACACCCGCTCGGTGCTCTTGCCCGGCCACGGATTCGACTGAACATGATCACCGACACCCACAAACCGCTCGCCAAACCGCCCCTTGAAGGTTATTACTCGCGCACCATTGCCTACCTGTGCGTCGCCTTGACCTTCAGCGCCGTGCTGGTCGAACGCGGCCATCAGCTGGCCTATCTGATCAGCATTCTCTATGCGCTTGCCTATCCGCAACTGGCTCACCTGATCAGCCGTAAGGTCCCGCCCCAACACTCAACCACCAAGCGCCTTACCCTGCTTGCCCTCGATGCCGTTCATACCGGCGCGTTCATGGCGGTGCTCGGATTCACCGTGGTACCCAGCCTGATGTTCTTTCTGCTGGTAGGCTTCTCCTGCCTGATTGCCGGTGGCTCACCCTACCTGATCGCCGGCAGTCTGCTGACTATCGCCGGCGCCCTGCTGGGCGCGGCAGCCTTTCAGCCACAACTGGTCTTCGCCAGCTCGAATCTGGTGACCCTGGTCAGCCTTATCAGCGGAGGCTTCTTCCTGTTGATCGTCGCGGCATTCGTGCATCGCCAGGGCCGCCACCTGGAACAGGCCCAGCAGCAGCTGCAACGCGAGCAGGAGAAGACGTCACGGCTGGCCGCCAACCTCTCCAAATACCTGTCGCCGCAGGTCTGGGAATCCATTTTCTCGGGTAAACGCAGCGCTCGACTGGAAACACGACGCAAGAAGCTGACCGTATTCTTTTCGGACATTCGCGGCTTCACCGAGCTGGCCGAGGAGCTGGAAGCCGAAGCCCTGACCGACCTGCTGAACAACTACCTGGACGAGATGTCGCGTATCGCCCTGCAATACGGTGGCACCATCGACAAGTTCGTCGGTGATTGCGTCATGGTCTTCTTCGGCGACCCGTCAACACGTGGCGCCAAGCAGGACGCAGAGGCTGCGGTCTCCATGGCCATTGCCATGCGCAAGCATATGAAGGTGCTGCGCCAGCAGTGGCGCAGCCGCGGCATCACCAAGCCGCTGGAAATCCGCATGGGGCTGAGCACCGGTTACTGCACCGTCGGTAACTTCGGCACCGCGACCCGCATGGATTACACCATCATCGGCCGCGAGGTGAATCTGGCCAGCCGCCTGGAGGGCGCAGCCGACGCCGGCGAGATTCTGATCTCGCACGAGACCTACTCCCTGGTGAAGGAACTGATCATGTGCCGCGACAAGGGCCAGATCAGCGTGAAAGGCTTCTCACGACCGGTGCAGATTTACGAAGTGGTCGGGCTGCGCCGCGAACTGGGCGCCGCGCCGACCTATGTGGAGCACGAGCTGACCGGTTTTTCGATGTATCTGGATACCACTCACGTTCGCAACTATGACAAGGAACAGATCATCAAGGCACTGGAGCAGGCCGCCCGCAAGTTACGCGACAAGGTCATTGTCTAGACGGCGTCAGGCCGCCCGCTCCTCAAGCGCGTCGCTCACCGGCTGCAGCATTTGCGCTTGAGCATCATGCCAGCGATAGAGCTCGATATGGCCATCCTGGTGTTCGATCAGCGCCGTACAGGACTCGACCCAGTCACCGCAGTTGAGATAATCGATACCGCTGACCCTGCTGATCTCGGCATGGTGGATATGCCCGCACACCACGCCATCCAGACCGCGCTTATTGCATTCGTGCGCCAGCGCCTCCTCAAACTCGCTGATGAAGTTAACCGCTTTCTTCACCCGATGCTTGAGATAGCCTGACAATGACCAGTAGCCCAGGCCGAAGCGCGAACGCCAGTGATTGAGCCAGCGGTTCAGAACCAGACTGAACTCATAGGCGTGATCGCCGAGAAAGGCCAGCCAGCGGTGGCAGCGGGTAATGACATCGAACTGGTCGCCGTGGATTACCAGCAGCCGGCGGCCGTCATCGCACTGATGTACCACCTCGTCAACCAGTTCGATATTGCCCAGCACCAGCGTGGAGTAGCGCCGCAGAAACTCGTCGTGATTGCCGGTGACATAGGTTACCCGGGTGCCGCGCTTGCTCATGGTGAGGATACGCCGCAATACGTTGGTATGCGCCTGGGGCCAGTAGATACCCTTGCGCAGCCGCCAACCGTCGATGATATCGCCCACCAGATACAGCTGATCGCACTCGACAGACTTGAGGAAGGTCGCCAACTTGTCGGCCTGGCATCCGCGCGTGCCCAAATGGAGATCCGATATCCACAGCGTCCTGACCCGCTGTTTTTGCGCCTCTGGCAACAACACCGCTGTATTCATGCGCCTGCCTCCTCGGGAAGTTGTCTTCACGCTACCGTCCGGCGGTGACCGGACTGTGTCATCCGGATGACCGCAATATGACAACACCACAGCACCGCAGGAATTCGCCGCTTCGTATACAATGGCGGCCTCCAGCCGTTGCCTTATCCGGACCCACACCATGTTCAAACGCCTGCTGCCGTTACTGTTGCTGATCCTTTCGGGCTGGACCGCGGCCGAACCCTTGCGTACCGGTCTGGTGCTGTCCGGCGGCGGTGCCCGTGGCCTGGCCCACATCGGCGTACTGAAGCAACTGGAAGAACTCAACATCCCGATCCACGCCATTGCCGGCACCAGCATGGGCGCGGTCATCGGCGGCCTTTATGCCTCAGGCTACAGTGCCGAAGAACTGGAGAAGCTCGCACTCGAACTGGACTGGCAGGATGCGCTGAGTGACTCCCCCCAGCGCGAAGACATACCCTACCGTCGCAAACAGGACGACCGCGACTTCCTGGTCAAGCAACGGCTCACCTTCAACAACGGCGTTCTCAGCCTGCCGCTTGGCCTGCTGCAGGGCCAGAACATGGGAGTGGTGCTGGAAAGCCTGCTGGTCCACACCAATGAAATCGACAACTTCGACAGGTTGCCTATCCCGTTCCGTGCCGTGGCGACCGACATTGCCACAGGTGAAGCCGTGGTATTCGACCACGGGCATCTGCCGCTGGCCATCCGAGCCAGCCTGGCACTGCCCGGATTCTTCGCCCCGGTCGAAGTGGATGGCCGCCTGCTGGTGGACGGTGTACTGAGCAAGAACGTGCCCATCGACGTCGCGCGCGCCATGGGCGTGGATAGGGTCATCGTGGTTGACATCGGCACTCCGCTGAAGTCTGCCAGCGAGCTGACCTCGGTGCTCGACATCATGGACCAGACAACAACCCTGCTGACCCGCACCAACACCGAGAAGCAGCTTGCCACCCTGACCGATCGTGACCTGCTGCTGCAACCGGCGCTTGGCAACATGGGGTTCAGCAGCTTCGCCGACGCACAGCAGGCCATTGATGCCGGCGCCCGCAGCCTCGCCGAGGCCAATGGCGTGCTGGCATTCGTCGCCCCGGACGGTGCCGACAGCGGCGGCAACCTGGCCAGCAGCAGGCCTCAGCGCCAGGCCATCATTCATGCCATCGAAGTGGACAACAGCGGCAAGGTGGCCGACGAGGTGGTGCTCGGCATGATCCGCCAGCCAATCGGCGAGCCTCTGAATCTGGCCCGCCTGCAAACCGACATGGGCACCATCTACGGCACCGACTATTTCAGCCGAGTCACCTACGAAATCGTCCACGACCAGGGCCGCAACACCCTGCTGGTACATACGGCTGGCCGCCGCACCGGCACCGATTATCTGCGTCTGGGCCTGAATCTGGTAGACGACTTTGAAGGCGACAGTCAGTACAACGTTGGCGCCAGCTTTCGCGTCAACGGTCTCAACCCGCTCGGCGCGGAATGGCTGACCCGGCTGCAGGTCGGGTCGGAACAGGAGCTCTATACCGAGTTCTACCAGCCGCTTGACTATGGCTCACGCTATTTTGTTGCGCCCTTTATCGATGCCGAAGCGCGCAACATCGACGTTATCGACGACGACGATCCGATCGTTGGCTACCGCCAGAAACGCTATGGTGCCGGCCTGAATCTGGGCCGCCAGATCGCCAACAGCGGTGAAGTGCGTTTCGGCCTGTCGCGCTACCGCGGCAACTCGCGAGTACGCATCGGCGACCCCGACCTGCCCTCCATCGACTTCAACGAAGCCTTCTACTCGCTGGAGATCGACCGCGACACGCTGGACGATGTGAACTTCCCGCATTCGGGGGAAGAGGCGCGCCTGAGCTGGCGCCAGTCCGAGCCGGATCTGGGGGCCGACGCGCGTTACCAGCAGATCGAGCTCAGGGTCAACAAAGCCTTCGGCTTCGGCCCCAACAGCCTGCAACTGGGCGGTTTTATCGGTCGTACCGACAGTGACGTGGATGTGGCGCAAAGCAGCTTCAGTCTCGGCGGCCCCGGCTGGTTTTCCGGTTTCCGCCAGGACGGTCTGGCCGGTCAGAACTACCAGCTCGGCCGGCTGGTCTATTATCGGCGCCTGGCACCCAGCTACTTCAACACGCTCAGCCTGCCTTTCTACCTGGGCGCCAGCCTGGAGTACGGCCGCGTATACAACCGCGACGATGCCGGGTTCGATACCGGTTACTTCGGTGCCGGCAGCCTGCTGATGGGCATGGATACGCTGGTTGGCCCGCTGTTCTTCGGGCTGGGCGTCAACGAAGAGGGCCACGAGGCCCTGTATATGAAGCTGGGCCAGACGTTCTGAACCGGCAGCCCCCTAGCCGCTGATTTCCAGCACCAGTGCGGCACGGATGCAGTGCAACACCCCTTCGTCAACCGGCTCGTCCAGCTCACGCGCCAGGGTTCTTACGCCGGGCAGATCCTCGCCGTCGAAATTGAGAAAGGCATCCTGCAACCGCTCAAGCTGAGCGGGTCCGATGTCGATAGCCTGCTCCAGGGTCAGGTTGCCGGTGGTAATCGCCTGCGCCAGCTGACCGTAGACCTTGCGAAGCGGTTGCCCCAGCTGCATGGCTGCCTGTTCCGGGCTCATTCCGGCGCGCACCATGGCAATCGCCTCATGGGCATCACGGGTCTCCTGAGCCTGTGCCGCCGCTCCATCACCGGCCAGAACCTGAATAAAATCAGCGCCATAGCGCTCAAGCTTGTGCGAACCGACGCCACTGACCAGTGCCATATCCTGCAGGGTAGTCGGCCGCTGACGCAGCATATCGACCAGCGTATTGTCGGTGAAGATGACGTAGGGCGGCACACCGTGAGCGTCCGCCAGCTGTTTGCGCAGGGTGCGCAACGACTCCCAGAGGGCGCGATCAGCCTCGGCAATCACCGGCTTGTTGCTGCCCCGGCTGCCCCAGGCTGCCGGCTTGCTGACATCACGGCGCAGCTGCAGGCTCTGCTCGCCACGCAGCAGCGGACGACAGCGTTCGCTCAGGCGCAGGCTGCCATAGCCATCGAGATCCACCTCGACCAGAGCCAGGGCGATCAACTGGCGGAACACCGAGCGCCATTCATTCTCACCCAGTGACTTGCCAATCCCGTAGGTAGAAAGGTGCTGATGACCGGCGCTGCGAATCTTCTCGTTATCGCGACCGAGCAGAATGTCGATCAGGTGACCCACGCCATAACGCTGACCGCTTCTATAGATCGTCGACAGCGCCATCCGCGCCGCCTCACTGCCGTCCCAGGTCGAAACCGGCTCCTGGCAGTTGTCACAGTTACCGCAGGGTTGCTCCAGGGTTTCACCGAAGTAGCCCAGCAGCGTCTGCCGGCGACAGGTAGTCAGTTCGCAGAGGGCCAGCATGGCGTCAAGCTTGTGCCGCTCAATGCGTTTATGGCGCTCGTCACCTTCCGAGCCGGCCATGATCTGATTGAGCATCAGCACATCCTGCAGGCCGTAGGCCATCCAGGCGTCGGCAGCCAGACCATCACGGCCGGCACGACCGGTTTCCTGGTAGTAGGCCTCGACACTCTTGGGCAGATCCAGATGAGCGACAAAGCGCACATTGGACTTGTCGATACCCATACCGAAGGCGATGGTCGCGACCATTACCAGCCCCTCCTCATTTAGGAAGCGGCGCTGATGCGTGGAGCGCAACTCCTGCGGCAAGCCCGCATGATAGGGCAAGGCAGGCCAGCCCTGCTCGCACAGCCAGGCGGCGGTTTCTTCTACCTTCTTGCGCGACAGGCAATAGACAATGCCGGCGTCCCCCTTGTGCTCGCGCAGAAAACCGAGCAACTGCTGACGGGGCTTATCCTTGGGCACGATGCGATAAAAAATATTGGGGCGATCAAAGCCGGAAACAAAGCAGGCAGCCTGCTCCAGTTTCAGCCTCTGGACCATCTCTTCGCGGGTACGTTCATCCGCCGTGGCGGTCAGCGCCATGCGCGGCACGCCGGGGAACAGCTCTGCCAACTGACCCAGCTGCAGATACTCGGGGCGAAAATCGTGCCCCCACTGGGAAACACAGTGCGCCTCGTCAATCGCAAACAGGGCAATCGGCAAAGACTGCAGAAAATTCAGAGTACGGGGTTTGAGCAGACGCTCCGGGGCCAGATAGAGAAACTGCAGCTCACCGGCGCGCATCTGCCGGGCCACCTCGCGCTGGGCGTCTTCGCTCAACGTGGAATTGAGCGCCGCCGCCGTCAACCCCAGCTCGTTCAGCGTCGCGACCTGATCGTCCATCAACGCGATCAGCGGCGAAACCACCACTGTCAGCCCCTCACGCAGCAGCCCGGGCACCTGATAGCACAGTGACTTGCCACCACCGGTCGGCATCAAGACCAGCGCATCGCCGCCACAGGCCACCTGATCAATGATATCCGCTTGCTGACCACGGAATTCGCCGTAGCCAAACACGTTCCTGAGTTGCTGCAGTGCTTGCTCGCGCATGGGTCTCCTCACCAGATCCGATTCCGTTGATGGGCAGAATCAGCGGCCGCAGAGTATAACGTCTTTGGCAATTGCCCGGGGCATGCGTAAAATGACCGAACAAACAATGAGAGGTGTCCCATGTCCTTCAATGACCAACTCCAGCGCCTGCAAGCTTTTCTGGACGCCGATGACCTGCACGACGAAGCGCTGGACTACATGGCCGCCTGTGGCTACCTGAGCGCACTGGCCATCAGCCCGGAGCCGGTTGCCGACGAGGAACTGCTGGCCGAGCTGTTCGCCGAAACCCCGCCCTACGAGAGCCCCGCGCAGCAGGACGAGATCATCGGCACCCTGCTGGAGCTCAAGGCCCGCATCGCTCGCGAGCTGGCCAGCGACGAGGATCTCGAACTGCCCTGTGAGCTGACCCTGGGTGACGAGCCCGATTACTCGGACCTGCGCAGCTGGTGTATCGGCTTTATGGAGGGGGTTTTCCTGCGTGAGGAGGCCTGGTTCAGCAATGACGAAGAGCTGGTCAGCGAGTTGCTGTTGCCGGTCATGGTCGGCTCCGGCCTGTTTGCCGATCAACCCGAGTTCGCCGAGATCGAGCAGGACGAAGACATGGTCGAGGATATGGTCGAGCACATTCCGCAGGTACTCACCCAGCTTTTCCTGCTGTTCCACGCCCCGGAAGAAAAGCCTCGTCCAGCCCTGTTGAAACGTTCCTGAGCCACACGGGTGCGCGCAGCAGACATGACGAACTGCGCGCGCTTGCCTACACTGGGTGGCATTACCTCGGCTAACGCTGCCGGAATGCCACTGCAGTGAAACGACCCATCCGCCTCCGCTTCTTTCTCCCTGCCAGTCTGCTGCTGGTCGCCCTGTCTGCGATCGGCTGGGACTACGAACAGATTTTCGCGCGCATCAACACCCTCTATCGTCCGGACATGCAAGCCCAGTGGCGCCTGCAGGAATGGCGCAGCATGCTCGACAACAGCCAGGCGCTCGAGCAAGCGCAGAAGCTCGAAACCATCAACACCTTCTTCAATCAGCGCCTGCGCTTCAGCGACGACATCGACATCTGGGGCCAGGTGGACTACTGGGCATCACCGGCCGAATCCATGGTCAAGGGTGCGGCAGACTGCGAAGACTACTCCATCGCCAAATACTTCAGCCTGCGCCGGGCCGGCATATCCAACGATCAGCTACGCCTGACCTACGTCAAGGCGCTGGAACTGAATCAGGCTCATATGGTGCTGACCTACTACGCCACCCCCGATAGCGAACCGCTGGTATTGGACAACCTGATCGATAGCATATTGCCCGCATCGCAGCGCAGCGACCTGTTGCCGGTTTACAGTTTCAATGCGGAAGGGCTATGGCTGGCCGGCCGCGGCAACACCCAGACCGGCTCGGCAAAACAACTGTCGCGCTGGCAGGATCTGTTGAAAAAAATGCAGAACGAGGGCTTCGATGCCCCCGGCTTACCCTGAGTCAAGAGGACCCAACCATGTCACTGGTCAAACAGCTTATTCTGGCGATTTGTCTGTTCCTGCTGGTCGCCTTCAGCGGGAGCTTCATCGTCAGTCTGGAAAGCTCCCGCAACCAGCTGCAGACCCAGCTGCGCTCCCATGCTCAGGACGCTGCTACCGCGCTTGGCCTGTCCCTGACACCCCACGTCAGAGATCCGGCCATGATCGAGCTGATGGTCAGCTCGATCTTTGACAGTGGCTACTTCGCCCGCATTCGCGTTTATGCGGTCAGCAACGGCGAGGTTCTGGTTGAACGCACACGCAGCCTTGACGAGACCAAGGCGCCTGGCTGGTTCGTCAACCTGGTCAATCTGCAGGAGCAGGCCGGTGACGCTATCGTCATGGACGGCTGGCAACAGTCCGCACGCGTCGAGGTTGTCAGCCATCCGCAGTTCGCCCTGAACAAACTCTGGGACAGCGCCCTGGGTACCCTGGCCTGGCTGGTGGCCTGCGGGTTGTTCAGCGCCCTTCTCGGCGCTCTGTTGCTTAAGCGTCAACTGACGCCGCTGATGTCCATGGCCGACCAGGCCGAAGCAATCACCCGGCGCGAGTATCGGACGCTGCCACGGATCCCCCGGACGCCCGAGCTCAAGCACGTGGTCGTCGCCATGAACCAAATGGTCGGCAAGCTAAAGACCCTGTTTGAGGAAGAGGCCGCCCGGACCGAGCATTACCGCCGTCAGGCTTACCATGACGCTCTGACAGATCTGCCGAACAGACTGGCCTTTGATCATGCACTGGCCGCAGCACTCACCTCGACGGAAAATCCCGACGGCATGCTGCTCGGCCTGCGGGTATCCGACCTCAACCGGATCAACCAGCAACTCGGCGCAGCCAGCACAGACGCGCTGCTCAAAAGCATCGGCGGCCAGCTGCAGGCCCTGCAGAACGCCCACCCCAGCTGGCTTTGCTGCCGCTCACGCGGTGGCGAATTTCTCACTCTGGCGCCGGGCGGCGACCTTGCCGACATTCGCAAGCTGGCCGAACAACTGGCAAACCAGGTTGCCTCGCTGGAGACGTTGACGTCGCTCGGCGAAGCACAACCAATTGAACTCGGCATTACCGGCTACCGGGTTGGCGATGACAGCAAGCAAGTACTGCGGCGACTTGATCAGGCCATGACCGAGTCGAGCCTGAACGGCGCAACCATCCAGCCCGGCTATGAGCCAGCAAACGAGAGCAGTCAGTCACCGGGCAGCAGCCACGACTGGCGCGAGCTGCTCGAAGCCGCGCTGAAGGACTTCAGCTTCACCTTGCACTTCCAGCCGGTACTGCACGGCCACGATCTCAAGAAACTGCTGCATCAGAAGGCTCTGGTTCGCCTGCGGGGCACTGATGGCAAACTCATGATGGCCGGCCAGTTTCTGCCATGGATAGAGCGTCTGGGGCTATCGCCCGCCTTCGACCGCTGCATGGTCGGGCTGGCCCTGTCCCACCTTCAGCGCCACCCGGGCCCGCTGGCACTCAGCATTACCAACGACACGCTGCACAATGCAGAGCATCGCAAGCAGATCCGCCAATTGCTGGAGCAGCATCGAACCGAGGCCGCCCATCTGACGCTGGAAGTTGACGCGCGCTACCTGCAAGGGTGTAACGACCTGGCCAGCCTGGCTCAGGAGCTGCGTCCGCTGTCCGTGCAAGTGGGCCTTCAGCACTTTGGCCGCCAGCTCAGTCTGATCGGCGAACTGGCCCTTATTGGCCTGAGCTACCTGAAGATCGAAAGCAGCTTCATCCGCGACCTGGATACCGAGAGCGACAAGCATCTGTATCTGGAAGCACTGGTGCGCACCGCACAACGGATCGACCTGCTGCTGATCGCAGAGCAGGTACAGAGCCAGAGCGAGGTTTCTGCACTGAAACAACTGGGCATTGAGGCCATGCAAGGCCGGGCGCTGGCCGAGCCGGGAGAGTGGCGCGACTGATTCTTCCGGTCGACGAATCTGCGCCTGACCCTGCAGCTTGTTAAGCCGCGTCAAAGGGATAAAAGGCAACAGTCTGACGCGAACACGCTGGAACAGTGCGTTGAATAGGCCTTATCGCCCAACCGGAGGCACCTTGCACATCAAATTGCTGACGCCAGATTTGCAACATCCATGGGTTCTCATCCGTGCAGAGCCTGTTATCATGCCCGGCCCAAGGGATGAATTGACGACGCCAGACAGCCTGTGACTGCGATGGCGTACCTGGCAAAGGCAAAGGCCTGCGAACCTATGATCAAGAAGATTCTGGTTGTCTGTGTCGGCAACATCTGCCGCAGCCCTACGGCTGAGGCGCTGCTGCAGCAAAAGCTCGCCGGCAAAGGCATCACCGTCAGTTCTGCCGGGCTGGGAGCACTCGTGGACAAACCGGTAGATGCCTCAGCCGCACAGGTGATGGCCGCCGCCGGCCTCACGCTGCCAGAGCACAGGGCCCGTCAAGTCACCCCCGAGATGCTGCACGCGGCGGATCTGATCCTGGCCATGGAACAGCGTCACCTGCAAAAACTCCACAGCCTGGCACCCGAGACCCGCGGCAAGGCGCTGCTGATCGGCAAATGGCTGGACAATGCTGAAGTACCAGACCCCTATCGTCAGCAACTGCCCGCGTTCGAGCACGTTTTCAAGGTACTCGACAAGGCAACGACTGCCTGGTTGCGCTATCTTTAATCGCCCTACACCCTTCGCCCTACTCTGTCACGGAACCTGATTGTTGATGCAGAACAGCACCCCCGCCGCCGCACAAAACAACCAAGACGAAATCGACTTGCTGGCCCTGCTGGGCGCTCTGATCGATCACAAGCTGACCATCATCATCTGCACACTGGTGTTTGCGTTCGTCGGTATTGCCTACGCGCTGCTGGCAACGCCTATCTACCGGGCCGATGCGGTAATCCAGATTGAAGAGAAATCCAGCGGGCTCGGTGGTCTGCTTGGCGATGCCGGTGCCGCCGACATGTTCGCCAGTACCAGCGCCGCTGCGACCGAAATCGAACTGCTGAAGTCACGCAAGGTGATTGGTCAGACCGTCGAAAATCTCAAGCTGGATGTGGTAGCCGAACCCAAGCTGTACCCGGTGATCGGCTCATATTTCTACCGTCGTTACAGCCCGACGGAACAACAGCCGGTTGCTGACGCCCTGCTGGGCATGGACAGCTACGCCTGGGGCGGGGAAAAGCTGGATATCTTTCAGCTTGAGGTGCCCGCAGCCTGGGAAGGCAAGCAGCTTATCCTGCGGGCGG
Source organism: Halopseudomonas sp. MFKK-1 (assembly GCF_027474385.1). Taxonomy (NCBI): domain Bacteria; kingdom Pseudomonadati; phylum Pseudomonadota; class Gammaproteobacteria; order Pseudomonadales; family Pseudomonadaceae; genus Halopseudomonas; species Halopseudomonas sp. MFKK-1. The sequence continues at coordinate 2,469,964 of NZ_CP114836.1, read as the reverse complement.
GGGCTGAGGGACAGTTCGCGCTGCTCAATGGTGAAGATGAGCTGCTGCTCGAGGGGCAAGTCGGTACCCGGATAGAAGAACAGGGCTTTCGCGTCCAGATCGCCAAGCTGATTGCCAATCCCGGGACCGAGTTTCTGGTCACCAAGCGCAACAGTCTGAGCACCACCCTCGCCTATCAGCGTGACATCGGCGTCAGTGAAAAGGGTCGCGACTCCGGTATTCTTCTGCTGAACCTGGAAAGTCCGCGCCCGGCCGATGCAGCCCGGATTCTTGATGAAGTCAGCCGCCTGTATGTGCTGCAAAACGTCCAGCGAAAATCCGCAGAGGCCCAGCAAAGCCTCGACTTCCTGAAGGAGCAGCTGCCCACCGTCCGACGCCAGCTCGAAGCAGCCGAGCAGGCGCTGAATGCCTATCAGGCCAAAGCCGGATCGGTCGACATCACCCTCGAGACCCAGGCGGTTCTGGATCAGGTGGTTGAGCTGGACACCTCCATCTCGGAGCTGCAGCTCAAGCGCTCGGAAATGGAGCGCCGCTTCACTCGCCAGCACCCCAGCTATCAGGCGCTGATGGAACAGCTCAATCAGTTGAACAGCCGCCGTAATGCGCTGGTTGACCGTGTCGGCGATCTGCCTGCTACCCAGCAAGAGCTGCTGCGCCTGTCGCGGGATGTGAAGGTCAGTACCGAAATCTATACCGCGATGCTCAACACCTCGCAGGAGCTGGATGTGGTGCGCGCAGGCACGGTTGGTAACGTCCGGATCATTGACGATGCGGTGGTCGATACCAGCCAGCCGGTCAAGCCGAAGAAAGCGCTGATCGTCGTTCTGGCAACCCTGTTGGGTGGCATGCTGGGCGTTGCCATTGCCCTGCTGCGCCACGCACTGAATCGCGGCATCGAAAACCCGGAGCTGCTGGAGCAGATAGGCCTGCCTGTTTACGCGTCCGTCCCGTTCAGCAAGGATCAGCAGCAGATCGAGCGCAATGCCAAAGGCAAGACCATCACCCAGAACTCGCAACTGCTGGCAGCTACCAACCCGGCAGACCTCTCCATTGAGGCCCTGCGCAGCCTGCGCACCAGCCTGCATTTCGCCATGATGGAAGCACGCAACAATATTCTGATGATCTCGGGCCCCAGCCCCAGTGTCGGCAAGTCGTTCATCTCCACCAACCTGGCTGCCATTGTCGCCCAGGCCGGTCAGAAGGTGGTACTGATCGACGGTGACATGCGCAAGGGCTACGCCCACAAGCTGATGAGCCTGCCGGCGGAACCCGGGCTGTCGAACCTGCTGGTCAATACCCACACCTTGGCCGACGCCTTGCAGAAGAGTGAAGTACCCAACCTGCACTTCATTCCGCGCGGCCAGATTCCGCCGAATCCGTCCGAACTGCTGATGCATGTGAACTTCGAATCACTGCTGAAGCAATTGAGTGGCATGTATGACCTCGTGATCGTCGACACGCCACCGATTCTGGCTGTGACCGACGCTGCTCTGGTTGGCCGCCTGGCCGGCACCAGCCTGATTGTTTCGCGCTTTGGCCTCAACCCGGTGAAGGAAGTGGAGCAAACCCTGCAACGCTTCCGCAACAATGGTGTCGAGATCAAAGGGGCGATTTTCAACGCAGTCGAGAAGAAAGCCTCGGCCTATGGCTACGGCAATTACGGCTATTACCAGTACGAGTACAAGTCGGACAAAAAGTAACGCAGTACTGTACGCGCCGGCATCGTGACGTATACTCGATGCCAGCGAAAGCAACCTATTCGGGAACAAACATGAAGCACAAGATCATTTCAGGAGTCACTCTCAGCCTGCTGCTTGGTGCCGGCGCCGCACAGGCACAATCGCTCTGGTACAAGCCCTGGAGCTGGTTTCAGCCGCAACCGCCCAAGATTCAGGACCTGCCGCGCCCTCCTGCTTCCATGCCGCCGGCCAATATCGCCGAACAGCCCGAGCCTCAAGGCGGATTTTCCAATCTTGGCGGCTGGACCCTGGGTGTGACGGCAGCCATTGGCGCTGGTGCAGCACTGGGTTCTTCCGGGGGCGGTTCCGACAGCACCAGTGGTACAACCGGCTCTACCGGTACCAACTGACAACCGGGTTGGGCTCACGCCTGCCCAACCACAGTAGCAAACGGCCTGCACTTCCCTTGCCAAGGTCATTGCGTATAATCAGGTGGGCACGCGCTCACGGACTCAAGGAGATACCCATGAAAACGCAACTGGTTTCAGTTATTGCTGCGGGCCTGCTGATTGCTTCCAGCGTCACATATGCCCAATCAGAGGATGATACTACTCAACAGGTCAACGATCCGACCGTGACCCAGAACGGCGACACCCTGCCTGACGCCCAAGGGGGCCTGGGTGGAATGGGTGGTGCAGCTCTCGGTGTTGGCCTGGCTGCCGGTGCTGCAGCTGCAGCCGGTTCTTCTGGCGGCAGCTCCGATGGCGCAGGCGGAACCGGCACCACCGGCTCCAACTGAACATCGGCTTTTGAAGCAATCGAAGCCATCTGACCCTTAACATCAGATGGCTTTTTGTTCTGTACCGACAACAACGCGAATAAGATCAAACCTATGAACCGCTTTCCTCTCGCCGCACTGAGCCTCTCAGCCCTGTTTCTGCAAGCCTGCATGTTCTCTCCCGGCATGCACATGGATACCGACAGACTGCTGGCCGAAGACTCCGCCGAGGAAAGTTTGGTCGAAATGGTCCAGATCACGCCCAAGGTGCTGACCCAGGAACAGGCCGTACAGCCCAACCGTCAGGTACCGGCAGCCCTGCTGGATTACACCCCGGACAACTATCGTCTCGGCCCGAACGACGGCCTGTTCATCACCGTTTGGGATCACCCCGAACTGACAGTTCCGGGCGGCCAGCAACAGGCCACCGAGGCCAACGCCCGCGTCGTGAGGGACGACGGCACCCTGTTCTACCCGTTCATCGGTAGCGTCCAGGTTGCCGGCGTGACTCAGGAAGAGCTGCGCAAGGTCATTACCCAACGGCTCGCCCGGTACATCGAACAGCCCCAGGTCGACATCAACATCATTGGCTATAACAGCCAGAAGGTAACGCTTAGCGGCGCCTTCATGCAGCCCGGCTTCCGCGCCATTACCTCGCAGCCGCTGACGCTGCTGCAGGCTATCGGTGAGGCCGGTATCGACAGCGAGCGCGCCGACCTGTCTCGCCTGAATCTGATCCGCGACGGCCAGGTATTTACACTGGACTACGACTACCTGACCAGCCATCCCAGTGACATCGGCAACATCTATCTCAAAGCCGGTGACAAGTTGCATCTGGGGCTCAACGATGCACGCAAGGTCTTTGTGATGGGTGAAGTAGCACGGCCGACCGCGCTGTCCTACAGCACCAGCCGCATGACCCTCAGCGAGGTTCTGGCAACTGTCGGCGGCCCCTCCCCCGCAACGTCCAGCGGCCGCGAGGTCTACGTTATCCGTGGTGTCGAAAACCTGGAAACCGAGAAAGCGACCATCTTCCAGCTGAACGCCCAATCGCCATCCGCCTTTATTCTGGCCGACCAGTTCGAAATGCGGCCCCAGGACGTGGTATTCGTTGGCGCCGCCGGCATCACACGCTGGAATCGCTTCGTCAGCCAGCTGTTCCCGAGCGCCAATATCATCGGTACCGCCGTTCGGGTGGGTAGCGACTACGACGATCTGCGTAACGACAACTGACAGGTCTGACAGTGACGATCTCACTACGGACCGGTGCGGTGCTGTGCGGGCTGTTAATGCTGACAGCCTGCAACTCGTTGACGTCAGACACCATCAGCTCCTTTCGACTGCTGTTTGACGAAGACCGTAATCGCATACCGGCGGAGCGGGTAAACGATCCCCGCGCAGACACCCTGCTGGTGTCCACCGCCAGTGCTCAGGGACTGTTTATTGCGCCGCCCGGTAGCCACGGCCAGATTCAGTGGCGAGGTGTGACCGAACAGCTTGAGACCGATAACGGCCGCATTACCCAGCTGGTTGGCATGGACGTCGAAGTTCTGGTTCCGCTCGCAGCCAACGATCCATTCCGCAGTGGCCTGATTGGCGTAGCCGACGGTACCCGCATCAGCCGGCTGGTAGATCTGCCGCTGACCTATCAAACCGGCCTGCACCAGGAAGCGGTCTACTATCGCGGCCCCCTTGAGGCAATCGGTCAGCAATCGTTGCAACGTATCGACGAACATATCCGAATGGAGCAGATTGGTTTCCAGACAACCAATTACTACTGGCTCGACCCGGAGACCGGCCGCGTGCGCCGCAGCATCCAGAATCCGGCACCCGGCCTGCCAACGTTTGACTTGCTGTTTACCCACCAACCGGCTCGGGGCAAGCAACCTTGAAACGGCTGACACTTCCGCTGCTTGCGCTGATCGCTGCGCTGTACGTCGCACCGCTGATGGCCAGCAACCTGATGGTTGAGGGGCAGGTTCAGACTCCCGGAGAGTACGCCTGGCGGGACGGATTACGCCTGCTGGATCTGACAACGTCAGCCGGCGTCAGCGTTAACAGCTGGCCATTGGGTGCCGCATTGCTGCGTGAGAGCGCGGAGCCGGAACAACGCAAACTCAAGGCGGGCGTTCTGTTCGACCTGGGCACCGCCCGGGTCAAGGCCGCGACCATAGGCGACAATTCCCTCACGGATCTGCTTTCCGATCTGCAGGAGCAGGTACTGCGAATGCCGATAACCGGCAGAATCCAGGCCGAGATGAATCCGCTGAAGCAGCGCCTGGCTCGCTACAATCCGCTGCTTGAGCCTGGCGATCATCTGGTCTACCCGGCAAATCCCGGCACGATCAAGGTTACCGGAGCGGTCACTGCGACCTGCACTCTGGACTTTGTATCGGGCTTGCGTCCCCAACGATATATCGATCAGTGCCCACGTCACTGGGTAGCAAACCCCGACGAGATCTATTTGATACAACCGGACGGGGCTGTTACCCGTCTGGGTGTTGCATCATGGAACAGCGAAGATGCCTGGCTCGCAGAGGGCGGCATGATCTATGTCCCCTTGCGCGCGGCGCTGTTCAGTGACAGCGGAAATACCTTCAATAACGAGATGGCAGCCTTGCTTGCAACCCAGTACACCGGTGTAGAGGCTTCCGCAGACCATGAGTAACCTGCTTCGTCGACTGGCCACCGTATCCACGCTACCGTTGCTGGCCGCCGGAGCCAGCTGCGCACTGGCCAGTGAGAACCCGCGCTACCGCACTACCCAGCACGACTTTGGCGGTGTCGGTCTGCTGCAAACGCCCACTGCACGCATGGCACCAGCAGGCGAGTTCAGCTTCAATGCCAACCGCACCTCGCCCTACTCACGCTACAGCATTTCGGTGCAACCGCTACCGTGGCTGGAAAGTACCATCCGCTATATCGCGATCAGCAACATTAATTATGGCGACGAGGGTTTCAGCGACCAGAGCCTGAAAGACAAGGCAATCGATGCCAAGTTTCGACTCTGGCAAGAGAGTCGCTGGCTGCCGCAGGTTGCTCTGGGTTTTCGCGACATCGGCGGTACCGGCCTGTTCTCGAGTGAATTCATCGTCGCCAACAAACGCTTCTACGACCTGGATTTCAGTCTTGGCGTAGCCTGGGGCTACATCGGGAACCGCGGTGACTTCGGCAATCCCCTGTCGCTGATCAGCGACAGTTTTGATGATCGTGCCCGCAACGACGACCCCGGCGGCACGTTGAATACCAGCAGCTATTTCAGTGGTCGCCCCGCATTGTTCGGCGGTATCGAGTACCAGACGCCGTGGGACAACGTGCGGTTGAAACTGGAGGTTGAGGGTAACGATTACCAGTCGGAACCGTTCCGTAACAACCAGGCGCAGGACCACCCGGTCAACCTGGGGGTGCTCTACAGCCTGGGCAGCAATGTTGACCTGACGGCAGCCTGGGAGCGCGGCAATACGGCCATGTTCGGCATTACCCTGCGCTCCAACGTCAAGTCCGTACAACGCCCACCCAAGTTGCTGGACCCGGCTCCCGAACCCCGCCGCCCGCTTCCTGCAGGCGTCAGTGGCGCGGATGTCGACTGGGCCAATATCAGCCAGAGGCTGGAAGATAACGCCGGGATCGCGGTTGAGAGCATCGCCGTCAACGGTGATGAGGTAGTCATTACCGGCCAACAGACTACCTATCCCAGCGATGCGGAGGGTATGAGTCGAGCCGCCCGGGTGCTGGATAACAGTCTGGGAGAAGGCAGCTACGACTGGTACACGCTGGTACACAAGCCCTACGGCATGGCGCTGAACCAGACCAGCGTGAATGCGCAGACACTGCGTGAATACGAACGTTTCGAAACAGACCGTCGTGCTTTGCGTTATGGCATGGAGAACGCGGTTCCGTCGGTACGCCAGGGTGGCGAGGTGTACAACGGTGAGCTTGATCGAGCCAACGCAGGCCTGGCACTCGGCTACCGGCAGAACGTGGGCGGCCCGGACAGTTTCATCCTCTACCAGTTCCTGCTGCGTGCCAACGGTCAGTTCTACTTCGACCGCAACAAATGGCTTGATGGCACAGTGGGCATCAACCTGCTGAACAACTATGACAAGTTCGAATACGACGGTCCAAGCAACCTGCCGCGTGTTCGTACGGACCTGCGCCAGTACCTGACGAGCTCCGACGTTCAGCTGAACCGTCTGCAATATACGCAGACCGAGCAAATCAATCGGGACTGGTTCGGCATGGCGTATGCCGGTTTGCTGGAAGACATGTACGGCGGCATTGGCGCTGAGGTGCTCTATCGGCCGCATGGTGTAGATTGGGCGGTTGGCGTAGACGTCAACTGGGTCAAGCAGCGTGGCTACAGACAGGACTTCAGCTTCCGTGATTATTCGACGCTGACAGGCCATGTCACCGGCTACCTGCGCACCGGTTTCCATGACGTGCTGATCAAAGGCAGCGTAGGTCGTTATCTGGCCGGGGACATTGGCGGTACCATTGATCTGTCCAGACGCTTCCGCAACGGCTTCGAGTTTGGTGGCTGGGCAACCTTTACCGACGTATCCAAGGAAGAGTTTGGCGAAGGCAGCTTCGACAAGGGTGTTTACCTCAGGGTGCCTTTCGACGCCTTTTTCCTGAGTTCGACCAAATCCGTGGGTACGCTCAGCTGGAACCCGCTGACCCGAGATGGTGGCGCCAAGCTTTGGCGTAACTATGAACTCTACCGTCTGACTCAAGACCGGGATCTGGACCGTTTCGACAATAGCTTTCAGAATCTGACACGCTGACCATGAAGCTGCTCATCGAGCGCCTGATGGTGCGCTACAGCCTGTGGTTCAAACTGACATTCTTTGCACTGCTCGCATTGGGCCTGTACCTGGGCATGCGCCCAACACCGCCCCCCACAGCCTATGCCTGGCAGGCCTCCGGTTATCACGCCGGAGGCATTTTTGCCCTGACCCTGCTCAGCTTTGCAGCCTTTCCACGCTGGCGCTGGTGGTTCCGCGCCGGCTTTATGAGCCTGGTCGGACTAGCTGTTGAACTGGTCCAGTCACTTCACCCCACCCGCTCCCCCGACTGGGGAGACATTCTGGCAAACAGCTCCGGGCTGGTGGCCGGGCTACTGCTGATCGCAGCCTGGCTGATGTTGACCCGGCAGGTTCGATCTTAGCCACCTCACCCATTCGAGCCATGCTCGAGCCAAAAACACTATTTGCATCACATCTTCTGAATTCATCGTCAGGACTTCCAGCTTCCCGCTGCTAAGGTTCCCATTGGAACAACGACAAGGAAGATCAATGTCCCGCGACCACTTCAGCCCCCGATTCGATCGCACCCATCTCTGGCAAGGCTGGCAGCGCCCCGGCGCTCAGCCCGAACGTCAGATCCCCTATGATGTCCAACTGATTACCCTGAAACTGGCCGATGCCATTCCGCAAAGCAGCCAGCGCACCATCAGTCACGCCATCAGGGACTACCCGCAGGCCCAGCGGGCACTGCAGCGACGTCAGCAACTGGAAGAAGTACTGCAGCAAGGCAAGGGTTGCTGCCTGCTGCAGCACCCGTTGATGGCTGCCGAGCTGACCGAGGCGCTGGAGCTGCACAACCGCAAGCGCTACAAGCTGATCGCCTGGTGCATCATGCCCAACCACGCCCACATCCTGCTCGAACCGACCTACTCGATGCCGCGCATCGTCCAGGCCTGGAAAACAGCTACGACTCGCTGGATGCTGATGCACAAGGAAGAGCTGCAACTGCCAACACCCGGGCGCATGCTGTGGATGCGCGACTACTGGGATCGCTACATTCCGGACGCACGGGAAATAGCGCCCGCCATCCGCCAGGTCCACAACAGCCCGGTCGCAGCCGGACTGTGCACTCAGCCTGCCGAGTGGCGCTGGTCGAGTCTGTCCGCCAAGATGAACTGAACAACCCTGTTGCGCGAAACCTGATGGTATCCTTCAGGCCCGCTCAACCGTTTCAGGAACCGCCATGCAGGCCAGTGACCAACAGCAGCTCGTAGACGCACTCATCCCGCTCAGTCGTGCGGCCGGCAGGCTGATCATGGATATCTACCACAGCGATTTTGCCGTGCGGGGCAAGGCGGATGCCTCTCCGGTCACAGAAGCCGACGAAAAGGCCGAAGCCATTATTCTTGAGGGGTTGGCCGCCCTGCCATTGTCCTTTCCGGTGGTGGCAGAAGAAGCCTGTGCAGCCGGCAACATCCCTGATGTCGACGACTGCTTCTGGCTGGTCGACCCGCTGGACGGTACCCGTGAGTTCGTCAACCGCAACGGCGAATTTACCGTCAACATTGCCCTGATTGAGCACGGACGTCCGATACTGGGGGTGGTTCTGGCTCCGGCCCTGGATCAGTTGTACACCGGCTCACTGGCCGGGGGGGCGTTTTACCAGGACAGTAGCGGGCGACACGCGATTCGGGTGCGCCAGCCTGCCGCTGATGGCATGGACGTTCTGGCCAGCCGCTCTCACGGCGATGCAGACGCACTCCAGCGGCTGCTGGCCGGCCGCCCCGTTCGTAACCTGATCAACGCAGGCTCGTCACTGAAACTGTGCCTGATCGCTGCGGGCAAGGCAGACCTGTATCCGAGACAGGGACGCACCATGGAGTGGGATATTGCAGCGGGTCATGCCGTACTCGCGGCCGCTGGCGGCCAGATCCAGACGTTCGATGGCGCACCGCTGCTCTATGGCAAACCCGGTTTCGAGAACCCGCATTTTGTTGCCAGCGGTGGCCTGCCGTTCTTCTGAGAACGATCCGATATCGATTTGCGCCAAGAGACACACAAGGCAGTGCCGGCTTGAGCCTCGCCCCGGCGGCGCTCATAATGCTCGGCCCGCCCTATAGCTCACCTCGCAGGCCCGATGCATGTTCCGCTGGTTCGAAAAACGTCTTGACCCCTTTCCCACCGAAGAGCTGAGCGAACCACCGCGCCGGCTGCTGCCATTTTGCCTGCACTTCACCCGTGGAGCCTGGCCTTACATCATTCTCGCCTCGCTGCTGATGGCCTGCATTGCCATTGCCGAGGTCTGGCTGTTCGGCTTTCTGGGCAGCATTGTTGACTGGCTTTCAGTCCAGAACCGCGACACCTTCCTGCAAACAGAAGGCTGGAAGCTGGCGGGCATGGCCTTTATGGTGCTGGTCGCACTGCCGGCGTTGATCTTCGTCAACAGCCTGATGACGCACCAGACGCTGATGGGCAACTATCCAATGCGCATCCGCTGGCTGGTCCACCGCTACCTGCTCCGGCAGTCGATGGCGTTCTACCAGGACGAGTTTGCCGGCCGCATCGCAACCAAGCTGATGCAGACCGCATTGGCCGTGCGCGAATGCGTGATCAAGCTGATCGACGTGCTGAACTACATCTGCGTCTACTTTATCGGCACCCTGCTGCTGGTTGGCAACGCCGACTGGCGTCTGATGCTGCCTCTGCTGGGATGGCTGGTAGGGTATGTATTACTGATGCGGCACTATATCCCGATTCTCGGCCGCGTCGCCGAAGCCCAGGCCGATGCGCGCTCGGTGATGACCGGCCGAATTGTTGACAGCTACACCAATATCCAGACGGTCAAGCTGTTCTCCCATGCCCGCCGCGAATCCGCCTATGCCCGCGAAGGCATGGACGGCTTCATGACCACCGTTTACACCCAGATGCGGCTGGTCACCACCCTCTATACCCTGCTCTACCTGCTCAATGCCCTGTTGCTGCTGGGCGTCGCCGGGCTGGCGCTGTGGCTCTGGGTGCAAGGCAGTATCAGCGTCGGCGCCGTGGCCGTCGCCGTTGGCCTAGTGCTGCGCCTGTGGGGTATGTCGCAGTGGATCATGTGGGAACTGTCGGCGCTGTTTGAAAACATCGGTACCGTGCAGGATGGCATCAGTTCAATCTCACGCCCGCAGCTTGTCGAGGACGTGCCACAGGCGCCGGCGCTGCGGGTAACGCAGGGCGATATCCGTTTCGAGTCCGTGGAGTTTCACTATGGCAAGGGCGGCGGCGTGATGGATCACCTCAACCTGCATATCCGTCCTGGCGAGAAGATCGGCCTGGTTGGCCGCTCCGGCGCTGGCAAATCGACCCTGGTCAACCTGCTGCTGCGCTTCTATGACGTTGAAGGCGGGCGCATTCTGATTGATGGCCAGAATATTGCCGAGGTCAGGCAGGACAGTCTGCGTGAGCAGATCGGCATGGTCACCCAGGACACCTCGCTGCTGCATCGCTCTGTGCGCGACAACATCCTCTACGGTCGTCCCGACGCCGATGAGCAATTGATGCTGCAGGCAGCCCGAGACGCCGAAGCAGATCAGTTCATCGCAACGCTGGAGGATGCACAGGGTCGTCGCGGCTTCGACGCCCACGTTGGCGAGCGGGGCGTCAAACTGTCCGGCGGTCAGCGCCAACGCATCGCCATCGCCCGGGTCATGCTCAAGGACGCGCCCATCCTGATTCTGGATGAAGCCACCTCGGCACTGGACTCCGACGTAGAGGCCGCCATCCAGCAGAACCTGAACCGGCTGATGGACGGCAAGACCGTCATCGCCATCGCTCACCGCCTGTCCACCATCGCGCAGATGGATCGACTGGTGGTGATGGAGCAAGGCAGGATCATCGAACAGGGCTCCCATACCGAACTGCTGGCACAGGGTGGCGTTTACGCCCGTCTGTGGGCGCGCCAATCCGGCGGATTCATCGGCGAAGACCTGGAAGAAACCGGCGAGCCGGCCTGAACCTTGCACTTATCCGCCGTCATCAAGCCAGATGATGCCGCCCGCACGGGCGGCTATCAGGGTCTAGAATCACGGAGCAGATCAATAACAACAAGGAAGATCGCAAATGAAGTCTCCCATGCGGGCTCTGGCCCTGGCCGGGCTGTTCAGCCTGGCTCCTCTGGCGCTCGCCACCAGCTACTCAAGCCCTGAAGTCATCGTTGCCCCCTCCCCGTTCAAGGGCGTCCACGGCCTGGCCGTCGACAAGCAGGGCCGCCTGCTTGCCGGCAGCGTGGTCGGCAACAGCATCTACCAGGTTGATATCGACAACGGCAGCGTGAGCACCCTGATCGGCCCGGACGACGGCCAGGCCGACGACATCGCCATCGGCCCCAACGGCGAGATGGCCTGGACCGGTTTCTATACCGGCAAAGTCATGTACCGGGAGAATGACGACGCTCCGATCCAGGTGCTCGCAAGCGATCTGCCCGGCATCAACTCGCTAGACTTCAACGACGAAACCGGCGCGCTCTACGCCAGTCAGGTATTTCTCGGCGATGCCCTGTGGGAGATCGACCGCACCGGCCAGCAACCACCCAGACTGATCGCCAAGGACATGGGCGGCTTCAATGGCTTCGAAGTCGGAGCCGACGGCTGGCTGTATGGCCCGCTCTGGTTCAAGGGCCAGGTGGTACGCATCAACCCGGAAGATGGCGAGATCAAGGTCATCTCCAGCGACTTCAAGACCCCGGCTGCAGCCAACTTCGACTCCAAGGGCAACCTCTACGCCATCGATACCTTCAGCGGGCAACTCAAACAGGTTGACCAGCGCAGCGGCGAAACCCGTGTGATCGCCCAGCTGGACAGCGCACTGGATAATCTGGCGCTGGACGCGCAGGACAACATCTACGTGTCCAACATGGCCAACAACCGCATCACCCGGGTCAACCCGCAGACCGGCGAGGCCCGGCAGATTGTCGGCGGCGAACTGGCGGTTCCGGCCGGGCTGACCCTGAGCGAAGACGGCAAGACCCTGTATATCGCCGACGTTTTCGCACTGCGTGCGATCGACACCGCCAGTGGCAAGGTGACCGACCTACGCCGGGCCCACGGTTCCGACGCCGAGTACCCGATCAATGTCGGCCTCGGCAAAGAGCGCCTGCTGGTCACCAGCTTCTCGACCGGCACCCTGCAACTGATCAGCCGCGCCGACAACAGCACGCTGGCGATGGTCCATCAGCTCAATGCCCCGTCGGCGGCCGTTGAGTTGGATGATGGCAGTATCCTGGTCAGCGAAATGGGCACCGGCAAGCTGCTGAGGCTGTCGGGGGCTGATCTTGGCGAGCGCATCGACGTCCTCAACGGGCTGCAAGGCCCCGTGCAGATGATCCGGGCGCGTGACGGCATGGTCTATCTGACGCAAATGAGCGGCGTCCTGAGCCGCTTCAACCCTGCCACGGGTGAACTGACCAGCGTAGCCGAAGGCCTGCGTCTGCCGGAGGGGCTTGCCGAGCTGCCGGATGGCCACCTCCTGGTAGCCGAGCCGAGCGCCCAGCGCCTGGTAACCATCAACCCCCAAACCGGTGAGAGCACAATCGCTGCCGAGCAGCTGCCGATAGGCCTCAAACCCGGGCCCGGGATGCCTCCGACCGGTATTCCAACGGCTCTGGCGGCGGATGCACAGGGGCGCGTATACTTCGCCTCCGACATCGACAACGGCCTCTATCGACTAACCCCTCAGTGATAGAGCGGGTCGATGCAAAGACAGCAGCGACCCGCCCTCGATAGTGAAAACGGACCCTTTCCTGTCAGGGGGAGCGGAATTATCTACCGCTTCCCGTGGTCATTCCATTTGTGCATATTGAAATGGCTGTAAACAGGAGACATTCCGATGCCTTCCACTTTCAAGAATCTGTTCCTGCCTGCGCTGCTTGCAGGCGTCACCGCTTTATCCCCTCTGGCTCACGCTGAATCTCCCCGTAACCTCGGCTGGATCGAGCATGGCGTCATCGAGCCGGCCGACATGACCGTCAAGTTCAAGCTCGATACCGGTGCACTCACCTCCTCCATGCACGCCGAGGATATTGAGCGCTTCGAGCGCGACGGTCAGCAGTGGGTGCGTTTCAAGGTCACCCTGGAAGACCTGAAATCAGACCGTCTGATCAGCGAAACCTTTGAGCGACCTCTGGAGCGCGATCTTCGCGTGCGCGGTGCCGGCGGTTCGGAACAGCGTCCGGTCGTGCGCATGGATGTGTGTGTTGCCGGCGAACGTCTGAATGAAGAGTTTTCCCTGCGCGACCGCAGCAATATGCATTACCCGGTTCTGCTGGGACGTCGTACTCTGGACCGACTGGGCAACGTAGACAGCTCGCGTACCTTCACCACCTCTCCCGATTGCACAACCGGCAATGCATGACGCCTCTGAGCAGGATCTCGACAGTCGCTACGAGCTGGCCTGCCAGTTGGCACGCGAGGCGGCTCAGCGCGGTCTGACCCTCTATCGCCAGCGCGATCAGCTGGCGGTAGAGCACAAGGGCGGCTTTAACCAGGATATGGTCAGCGCTGCCGACCGCGAACTCGAAGACCTCATCCGTGCGCAGCTGATGGCCGCGTTCCCCGAGGACGGCTTTGTTGGCGAGGAAACCGGCGCCGAGCGACTCAATGCACGCTGTGTTTGGGTGGTTGACCCCATTGACGGCACCGCCTGCTTTCTCCACGGCCTGCACAACTGGTGCGTGTCCATCGGCCTGCTGGTCGATGGCGTACCGACCATTGGCGTCGTAGCAGACCCAAATCACGACGAGGTGTTTCATGGCGGTCGCGGTTTCGGTGCCTGGGTCAACGCGCAACCGATGCGGGTCAGCGATGCCACAGACCTGCATGCCGGATTACTGGGTGTAGGTACCTTCTACGCAGACGGAAAGCAGCACTTCATGCCGTTCCTGGGCAAACTGCTGGACGCAGGAGGGATGTTCCTGCGCAACGGCTCGGGCGCACTGATGACCGCCTACGTCGCCGCCGGGCGGCTGCTGGGTTACTACGAGACCCGTCTGAAAAGCTGGGATTGTGTTGCCGGCCTGGCCCTGCTGGCTGAATCCGGCGGGCGCAGCAACAACTTCCTGCGCGGCGAAGGGCTACTCAAGGGCAACCCCTACCTGGTCGCCTGCCCCGGCGTATACGATCAGGTCGCCGGGATGATTGGCCCGTCCCTTGAGGCCGACTAGGCCATCAGACGGGTTGTTCTGCCAGCCCCAGACCTGCATCACCCAGGCGAGCCTGCTCCACTCGATTGCGGCCGTGCGCCTTGCCCCGGTAAAGCGCGCGATCGGCACGGGCAATGGCACTGCTGAAGCTTTCCCGGTCATTTAACTGACTGATACCCGCACAGAGCGTGACCTGCAGGCCCGGCTTCAGATCAGTCCATTCCAGCGCCTGCACCGCAGCCCGAATCCGCTCTGCGGCTACAAGGGCCTGCTCCGGATCGGTTTCCGGCAGTACCGCGAGAAACTCCTCGCCACCCCAGCGGCCGACAAAGTCCTGTTCACGTGCCTGATCACGCAATAGCAGCGCAACCCGCTGCAGCACCCGATCTCCCAGTTCATGACCATACTGGTCGTTAATGTCCTTGAAATGATCAAGGTCCATCAGCATCAGCGTCAGCTTCCCCTGTTGACGCTGTTCCCGGGCAAGCAGCTTTTCGGTCAGGTCAACCATATGCCGCCGATTGAACAGGCCGGTCAATGGGTCGGTGGTCGCCATGCGTGCCAGTCGCCGGTGCGCCCGGGTCACCGTCACCACGTAATACATGGTCAGGTAGGCAAACATCAGGAAAACGGTCGTGAAGTTAAAGATATTGACGGACAACAGCGCGTTGGGCGAGATCGGCTGCAGTGGCTCAATAAACCACATCAACACATACAGACCGACGTAATAGCCCCACAGGCAGACCGCCAGAGTCCAGGCGCTGCGCTGGCGCATGGTGGCAAACAGCGCCGGAATGAACATCAGCAGGAAATAATGGAAACCGCTGTCCCAGCCAACCAGCACCGTTCCCAGTGCCGCATGCACCAGCACTTCGGTGCGGATCAGCATGATAGCCAGGCGGTTGCGACGATCGCGGAAAGCACGATAGGCCCAAACGTACATGCCGACGCTGATCACGTTGATCCAGGCCAGAATCGGAGAACCAAGCCAAAGGAAGATAAAAAAGAAACAGATGTCGACCGTGCCGGCCAACTGGCAACAACGCATGGACAAGGCCCAGAACTCGGGACGTTGCTCACTGCGGTGCATATCCGCGCTGTTTTTATTTGACATGCCTGGATGTTCGCTCCTGAACCCGCTGGCAGAACGCAAAATGCGTAAGCCTCCGCATTGTAGGTGCCACATCACAGACCGCCAACCTAAACAGGCATCAAAAATCGTAATCAAGCCTTCAAGGAACACCGCTTAGGGCTCGACTGCGAACAATGATGGCCAAAACAAACAGGCCGCCCGGAGGCGGCCTTTAGACCTACTGCTCAGCCATTGCTGGGGAACGCAAACTGCGCCGCCTCATGACTGGCGCGCTTGGGCCAGCGCTGCGTGATTGCCTTGCGGCGGGTATAGAAACGCACCCCGTCCGGGCCATAGGCGTGCAGATCACCAAACAGCGAGCGCTTCCAGCCGCCAAAGCTGTGATAGGCGACCGGCACCGGCAGCGGTACGTTGACGCCGACCATACCGACTTCGATCTCATCACAGAACAGACGCGCAGACTCACCGTCACGGGTGAAGATACATGTGCCGTTACCGTACTCGTGATCGTTGATCAGTTGCATGGCCTCTTCCAGGCTGTTCACGCGCACGACGCACAGCACCGGACCAAATATCTCCTCCTGATAGATGCGCATTTCAGGGGTGACGCGATCAAACAGGCAACCACCGAGGAAGAAGCCCTGTTCGTGGCCATCGATGCTCAGCCCGCGACCATCGACCACCAGCTCGGCGCCGGCTTTCACACCGTCTTCAACGTAGCCGGTGACCTTATCCAGATGCTGCCCGGTCACCAGCGGCCCCATATCCAGACCGCAGGTAGTGCCTGGACCGACCTTCAGCGCCTTGATCTGGGGTACCAGTTTCTCGACCAGTGCGTCGGCAATCTGATCACCTACACAAACCGCCACTGAAATGGCCATGCAGCGCTCGCCGCAGGAGCCGTAGGCAGCCCCCATCAATGCGCTGACCGCGTTGTCCAGATCCGCATCGGGCATCAGCACCGCGTGATTTTTGGCGCCGCCGAGCGCCTGCACGCGCTTGCCGCGCCTGGTACCTTCAGCGTAGATATATTCGGCAATCGGGGTCGAACCGACAAAACTCAGCGCCTTGACCTCAGGCGCGGCGATCAGCGCATCGACCGCCTGCTTGTCGCCATGGACGACGTTCAGTACCCCCTTGGGCAGACCGGCCTGGTGCAGCAATTCGGCAATGAACAAGGTGGACGTCGGATCACGCTCGGACGGCTTGAGAATGAAGCAGTTGCCGCAGACGATGGCCAGCGGATACATCCACAGCGGCACCATGGCCGGGAAGTTGAACGGGGTGATACCGGCCACCACGCCGACCGGCTGAAAGTCGCTCCAGGCGTCGATATCCGGGCCGACGTTGCGGCTGTATTCGCCCTTGAGAACCTCCGGGGCGGCGCAGGCGTATTCGACGTTCTCGATACCGCGCTTGAGTTCGCCAATGGCGTCCTCGATGGTCTTGCCGTGCTCGGCACTGATCATTTCTGCGATGGCGTTTTCATTCTCTTCCAGCAATTGCTTGAAGCGGAACATGATCTGCGCACGCTTGGCCGCCGGCGTACGTCGCCAGGCCGGGAAGGCAGCCTTGGCCGAATCAATGGCCTGCTGGATGACGGACTCATCGGCCAGCGGTACCTGACCGCTGACCGCGCCAGTGGACGGGTTGAACACGTCGGCACTGCGGCCGCTGCCAGCCACCGGATGGCCGTCGATCAAATGGGTAATATTGGTCATCATCTACTCCTGGGAAACATGGCGTTGCCCGCTGTGCAGGCAGCCGAAAAAGTCAGTCAAGCGTGCTCAGCACGCTGCCCACGGCATCAAACAGGCGGTCCAGATCCTCAGGCCGCGCATTGAAAGTCGGTCCAAACTGCAGGGTATCGCCACCAAAGCGAACATAAAAGCCTGCCTTCCAGAGCGCCATACCCGCTTCAAAGGGGCGAATGATCGGGTCGGTGCCACGCGGCGCCAGCTGAATGGCTCCCGCCAGTCCGCAGTTACGGATATCCAGTACATGGTTCACGCCCTGCAGGCCGTGCAATGTGCGCTCGAAGTGTGGTGCCAGCTCGGAAGCCTGTTGCACCAGCGCGTCGTCTTCAAGCAGTTTCAGGGTGGCCAGACCGGCAGCGCAGGCCACCGGATGCGCCGAATAGGTGTAGCCGTGACCGAACTCGACCGCGTGCTCCGGGGCATTCTGTTGCATGAAGGTGTTGTAGATCTCGCTAGTTGCAACCACCGCCCCCATTGGAATGGCGCCGTTGGTGATCTGCTTGGCCAGGTTCATGATGTCCGGGGTGACGCCAAAGTACTCGGCGCCGGTCCAGCAGCCCAGGCGACCAAAACCGGTGATGACCTCGTCAAAAATCAGCAGAATGTCATGCTGGTCGCAAATTTCGCGCAGACGCTGCAGGTAGCCCTTGGGCGGTACGATGGCACCCGCCGAGCCTGACATCGGCTCGACGATGACCGCCGCGATATTGGAGGCGTCATGCAGCTCGATCAGCTTGAGCATCTCGTTGGCCAGCTCGACACCGCCGGTCTCGGCCATTCCGCGGGTAAACGCCATCCCCGGCTGCAGGGTATGCGGCAGATGATCGGCCTCCATCAACTGACCGAACATTTTGCGATTACCACCAATGCCGCCCAGACTGGTGCCGGCGATGTTGACACCATGGTAGCCACGGGCGCGACCAATCATCCGCGCCTTGTTCGGCTGGCCCTTCAAGCGCCAGTAGGCACGCGCCATTTTTACCGCCGTATCGGCACACTCGGACCCGGAGTTGGTAAAGAACACATGATTCAAGTCACCCGGCAGTTTGGCAGCGATCTGTTCAGCGAGCTGGAACGACATCGGGTGGCCAAACTGGAAACCCGGTGAGTAATCCATCGTCCCCAACTGTTGGGCGACCGCCTGCTGGATCTCGCTGCGCGAGTGTCCGGCACCGCAGGTCCAGAGGCCAGACAGGCTGTCGTAGACCTGCCGTCCGTCGGCATCGGTCAGCCAGCTGCCTTTCGCAGCAACGATCAGGCGCGGGTCACGATGGAAGTTGCGGTTGGCCGAAAACGGCATCCAGTGCGCATCCAGCTTGAGCTGGCCGGCGATCTGTTGGGTGCTTTGGTCTTGCATGCTGGTGCCTCACGAAAAGTCGGCAAAGGGCGCGTCTACGCCGGTGTTTTCAATGGCTATACGGTGCCACAGCAAAAGGTATGATAAAACATGACTTTTCATACCTTCAGTTTGGAAATAACTAAACAATGAAATCCCGCCGCCCTGCCCCCTTTGCCCAGCTCTCGGATATTGATTTGCGCCTGCTGCGGGTGTTTCGTACGGTCGTCGAATGCGGCGGCTTTTCGGTCGCCGAAAGCGTGCTGGGTATCGGCCGCTCGGCGATCAGCCAGCAGATGAGCGACCTGGAGCAACGTCTGGGCCTGCGCCTGTGCCAGCGCGGGCGCGCGGGCTTTGCCATGACCGAGGACGGCCGCGAGGTCTATCAGGCCGCACTGCAATTGTTCTCGGCGGTGGAAAACTTCCGCACCGAGGTCAATGGTCTGCACCAGCACCTGCGCGGCGAATTGAACATCGGCCTGACCGACAACCTTGTCACCATGCCGCACATGCGGGTCACAGATGCGCTGGCACGTTTGAAAACCCGAGGGCCGGACGTGCGCATACAGATCAGCATGTCCGCTCCGGGCCAGGTCGAACAGGGCGTACTGGATGGTCGCCTGCACGTTGGTGTGATTCCGCAGGTCGGCGCGCTGTCAGGGCTTGAGTACCAGCCGCTGTACAGCGAGCGCGCCGAACTCTATTGCGCTGCCGGCCACCCCCTGTTTGCACTGGAGGACAGCAAGCTGACGCTGGAAGAACTGCGCCGCCACGATGCCATCTCGCCCAGCTTTCGCGTTCCGGCCGAGGTTCAGCAACAGTTTCAGGCCCTGCGCTGTACCGCCACAGCCTCCGACCGCGAGGGCATTGCCTTCCTGCTGCTGACCGGGCATTACATCGGCTACCTGCCGGACCACTATGCGGCCCAATGGGTTGCCAGTGGGCGCATGCGCGCACTCGATCCCACTCGCTATCACTACGACCTGGTGCTGTCTGCAGTCACTCGCAAGGGCAGACGCCGCCATCTGGTACTGGAAAGCTTCCTCGAGGCGCTGGCAGGCACTCCTATCTCCAACTGACCATTTCCGAGACAGCGAAAAAGCTTGACTCCTTTAAGATGATGGTCGACATTTAATTTAAATTAAAGTCGTCATTTAAAAAGGAGTTCCGCCATGAACAGCTCTCATGCCAGCACCGCACCATCATCTGCGATCGATAGCGCCTGTCGCGCATTCAGCGTGCCGCAGCGCATTCGGGCAAGCAGCCTGGAGCGCGCGCTTCTCTCCCAGGCTCAGCACGGCACCTTCCCCTACGCTGATGGCGACATCTCCGTCTGGAACATGGGTCTCGGCCCGCGCGTGCTGCTGGTACACGGCTGGGACAGCCGCGGCTCACACCTGGCGGCCTTCGTCGACCCGCTGCTGCGCGCTGGCTTTGCAGTCACCCTCTTCGACCTGCCAGCGCATGGTGATTCCGGTGGAAGTCTCAGCAGCCCGGTGCACGCCGGACGCGCTCTGGCCGCGCTGGCAGAACACCTTGGCCCAATCCACGGCGTGATTGCTCATTCGCTGGGCTCGGCAGCCAGCCTTTGGGCCTTTGCCCACGGGCTGAGTGTCAACGCCAGCGTGCACCTGTGCGGTCCTTCCTCGCTCAGCCCCATGCTGCAATTGCAGGCGCTGGGGCATGGACTTACAGCCGAAGAACAGCGCGAATTCAGCACGTGGGTGGAGCAGCATATCGGCATCCCGCCGGCGGAGATGAACCTGCAGGCGCTCAAGCACGGGCTGCGGCACCCGGCGCTGATCATGCACGATCCGACCGACCGTGTGGTGCCCTTCATCGCCTCGGCTGACCTGCACCGCCATTGGGCCGACTCCGAACTGGTCGAGCTGGAAGGTCTGGGGCACCGCAGAATCCTGACCGACCCGCAGGTGATTGCACGCAGCTGTGCGCTACTGAGCAGCACCCACAAAGCCGGAGCCCAGGCATGAGGACCTCGACCCGCACGCTGGTACTGCTGTCCGGGCTGGCGGCTGTCGGCACACTGTCGACCACCATCATTCTGCCCTCCTTCCCGGCGATGGCCGCCTCGCTGAATGCCGCCCCGGCCGACATGGCGCTGACGTTGAGCAGCTTCTTTCTGGTGTTTGCTGTCGGACAACTGCTGGTAGGGCCGCTTTCCGACCGCTACGGTCGTCGGCCGCTGATTCTCGGTGGTCTGACGCTGTTTGTGCTTGGCAGCCTGCTCGGCGCTGGCGCAACCGACCTGAGCACCATGGTGGCCGCCAGGGTGATTCAGGCAGCCGGTGTGTGCGCTGCATCGGTACTGGCGCGAGCGGTGGCACGCGACCTGTATGACGGCCCGCTGCTGGCAAAGGCCTTGGCTTTCATTATGGTTGCCATGGCCGCCGCACCGGGCTTCTCGCCCTTGATAGGTAGCGTGATAGACAGTCAGTTTGGCTGGCGCACCAGCTTTGTACTGGTCGCCGCAGCGGGTTCGGCGCTGATCCTGAGCTACAGCCTGTTGCTGAATGAAACCCATGCGCCTTCAGCACGCTTGAAGATGACTGTAGCCGGTACGGCAACGGCTTATCTGCAGTTGCTTGGGGACCGCCGGTTTGCTCTTCCGGCACTGTCAGTCAGCCTGGTAATCGGCGGACTCTATGCGTTCTTCGCGTCCGCGCCAGCCATCATGATACGCGGGATGGGCTACAGCAGCCTGCAGCTCGGCGTGTTCTTTGCCGCGACGGTGTTGGTGGTTTTCAGCGCGGGAATACTGGCTCCGCGACTGGCCCAGCGATGGGGCGCCATTCCAGTTGTGATTATTGGCAGTCTGCTTGCGCTGTCAGGTGGCGTGTCGCAGGTACTGCTGCATGAAGGCCAGGATCTGCTGCAATTTTGCCTGGCAATCTGTCTGTTTCTGGCCGGTATGGGCGTGATCAACCCGCTGGGCACCGCAGTAACCCTGCAGCCCTTCGCCGAGCAGGCGGGGCTGGCATCATCGTTATTGGGCTTTCTGCAGATGACTGTCGCCGCCATCGGCACCGGCCTGATCAGTGCCATTGCCCTGCCACCGTCACTGACGTTGGGCCTGCTGCTGAGCGCAGCCGCGCTGTGCTCGCTGGGTGGATTCTTGCTGTATTCCGCACACCGCGAGCCACAAATGGCATGAGGCACCCGGGCAAACGCCACCGTCGATTCCTGGTGACGTTTGCTCGGTCGACCCCGGTTCAACCTGCGTTAGCTGGCGGCCGGCTCAGCGAAGTCGATCGGCAGCAGCAAGCAAAGCCTGCTCGGTAGCCTCCCAACCCAGACAACCATCGGTGATGGATACGCCGTAACGCAGCTCACCGGACAGTGCCTGACAACCGTCAAACAGATGGCTTTCCAGCATCACGCCACGCAGGCTGAGGTCGCCCGCAGCGCGCTGGGCAACCACATCAGCCAGTACCTCTGGCTGACGCAGCGGATCCTTGCCGCTGTTGGCGTGACTGCAATCGACCACCAGCGAGGCCGGCATGCCCAGGCGCTCGAGCTCTGCTCGCACCCTCGCTACGGCTTCGGCCTGGTAATTCGGGCCGCCATGACCGCCACGCAGCACAATATGCGTATCAGCATTGCCGGTCGTTTCAACCAGCGCCGGCCGGCCATGCATGTCCATGCCGAAATGCTGATGCGGATGCCGGGCGGATCGCATGGCATCACAGGCAACCGCCACACTGCCGTCGGTCCCGTTCTTGAAGCCAACCGGCAGGTGTAACCCGCTGACCATCTCCCGGTGAATCTGCGACTCGCTGGTACGCGCACCAACGCAACCCCAGCTGAGCAGGTCATCAAGGTAGCTGGCGGCCAGCGGTTGCAGCAGCTCGGTTGCAATCGGCAGACCCAGCTCACTGATTGCCAGCATGGTGCGTCTGGAAAGCGCCAGACCGGCCGCCATGTCACCGCTGCCGTCGAGCTGCGGATCGTAGAGCATGCCCTTCCAGCCAACCGTGGTACGCGGTTTTTCGACGTAGGCACGCATGACCAGCAGCAGGCGATCAGCAACACGACGCTGCAACTGGGCCAGTCGCTCGGCGTATTCAAGCGCGGCGTCGGGGTCATGCAGGGAACACGGGCCGGTAATCACCAGCAGACGGTCATCCTTGCCATCAAGGATGTCACGAACAGCCTGGCGATGAGCGTTAATGGCCTCGGCCTGAGCGTCGCTCAGTGGCAGGCGTTCGCGCAGCTGAGCCGGTGTCGACAAGGTCTGGGTGCGGCGGGCGGCACTCTTGGTGGTCGGAGCAGCGCTGGCAAGTGCGGTTACAGTGGCAGTCATCTTTTGCTTCCTTAGCCGGGGCGGTCTTGCCGCCGCGGCGCTATCTTGGTGTTCGATCGAGTGAATGTCGTGAGGTCAGGGTGCCGAAGCAAAATCGCCAGCTGCAGTAAGAGCGCGGGTTGTAAGAGCGTTGTGCGTACATGGTCATTCCTCGAATCTGCAAAGCCAAATAAAAAACCCCGGTCGGGTAGCCGACCGGGGTTTCTTGATTCTCTGGTGGCGACCCGTCAATTCAGGGCGCCTGTGGGGTATCAGGCGCGCCTTTGGCTAAACCAATACCCAAAATAAAAGTAACCAACCGCCACGCGCGCAGAAGCGACAGCACGCAGGGCGCTGGCGACAACAATCTGGGCGGAACGGTGTGTCATGGCTTGATTACCTTTAAACAATAGCCCGACTCTAACGGATGAGTTGCGCAGGGCGCAACCCCCTTCCGCCTTCAATCATCGACGTTTAGGCGGTGCCAGACCGTCAGACGACGTCACTACCTGCCCTGTCGGCGGGCGTGACGGACGCTTGCCCGCCCTCGGCTTCTTCGACTTTGGCGCCGCCTTCTTACCATCCTTTTTACCGTCTTTCTTTTTCTTGCTGCCAACCGGCTTGCCCGAAGACTTGACCTTTTTAGGCCCCTTGAAACTGCCGGGCACTTCAGCCAGCAGACGACGCTCGAACTGGCGGCGCAGGTAGCGCTCGATGCTCGACATCAGGTTCCACTCGTGCGGGCTGACCAGCGAAATAGCCAGACCTTCGGCACCCGCACGGCCGGTGCGGCCAACCCGGTGCAGGTAGTCGTCGCCACTGCGCGGCATGTCAAAGTTGATGACCCGATCCAGCTCAACGATATCCAGACCACGGGCAGCAACGTCAGTCGCCACCAGAATACCGTTGGCGCTTTGCTTGAAGCGCTCCACCGCCAGATAGCGATCTTTCTGATCCTTCTCGCCGTGCAGCACGTAGACGCGCAGATCCAGAGCCCGCAGCACTCCGTTCAGGCGATCCGCCATGACCCGGGTATTGGTGAAGACGATGGTCTTGCCATCGCCCTGATTCTGCAACAGCCACTTGAGCATGGCTTCCTTGTGGGCGTTGTCGTCCGCAGGAATAACTTGCTGAGTGATACTCGGCGTGTCATCGCGTACGGAGTTCAGCTCAAGAATCTGCGGCTCGGAAAGAACCGAGTCGATCATGCGCTGCAGACCGCGATTACCCTTGGTGGCGGAAAACAGCATGGTCTGGCGCTCGCCCGGGCAGGCGTCAGCCAACTTGCCCACATCCTCGGCAAAGCCCATATCCAGCATGCGGTCCGCTTCATCCAGCACCAGAGTCTGCACACTGCCCAGATCCAGATTGCCCGCTGTCAGTTGCTCGAGCGCGCGTCCCGGAGTGGCCACCACAATGTCCGGATTCTTGCGCAGACGCGCCGCCTGGACGCGGAAGTCTTCGCCGCCGGTAACCTGCTCAGCCTTGATAAAGGTGAACCTGGCCAGCGCAGCAAAATCCTTCGACACCTGACGGGCCAGTTCGCGCGTGGGCACCAGGATCAGAGCGCGGGGCGCGAGCGGCTTGCTTTCGTCTGCCAGCAGCCGTTGCAGCATGGGCAGCACGAACGCGGCCGTCTTGCCGCTGCCGGTCTGGGCGATGACATAAAGGTCCTTGCCTTCAATGGCAGGCGGAATAGCTGCGGCCTGAACCTCGGTTGGTTGCTGAAAGGAAAGCTCGGCAAGCGCCTTGAGCAGACGCTCGTGCAGATCAAATTGGCTGAACAATGAAGTCACTCTGAAGTTCGGGAATTAACAGAGCCGAAGTTTAGCAGAGTGAAGGACGAAGCTCCCTGTCGGGAGCGGACCAGAGACAAAAAAAGGGGATATCCGAAGATATCCCCTCAAACCCAAACGTTTACAGCAGCATCAGAACTTAACGGATACCCGAAGCACGCAGGGCAGCCGGTGTGAACTGATTGTAGGTCGGTACATAGGTCAGGTCTGGAGCGGAGACCTCTTCCGTGTACATACCCAGTGCGATGTAACGACCTGCCAGCAGGTCATACAGCGTTTCCAGCGAGTAACCCGGGATCTGGTAGTCGTAGTTGAAGGACAGGTGACCTTCACCTACACGCCACAGAGTACCGCGACCATCGTAGTGATCGGCCAGGGTGATCATCCAGGAGTCTTCGTCAACGAAGAAGTTACGCTGAGCGTAAATGTGACGCTGACCTGCCTTGACGTTGCCCTGAACTTCCCATACGCGGTGCAGCTCGAAACGGGTGTATTCCGGGTTGACGTGACCAGCTTGCAGAACGTCGGCGTACTGGGTGCCACGCTCGGTCAGTTTGCCGCTGTTGTACGGAATGTAGATTTCCTTCTTGCCAACCAGGGTCCAGTCATAACGGTCAGGTGCACCGTTATACATGGCGAAGTTGTCGGAAGTACGCATACCATCAGACGCGGTACCCGGGCCGTCGTAGGCAACCTGCGGAGCACGACGTACACGGCGCTGACCGGCGTTGTATACCCACGCCATACGCGGCTCTTTCAACTGATCCAGGCTATCGTGAACCAGCAGTACGTTACCTGCCAGACGGGCCGGAGCGTTCA
This sequence comes from Halopseudomonas sp. MFKK-1, assembly GCF_027474385.1. Lineage (NCBI taxonomy): Bacteria > Pseudomonadati > Pseudomonadota > Gammaproteobacteria > Pseudomonadales > Pseudomonadaceae > Halopseudomonas > Halopseudomonas sp. MFKK-1. The sequence continues at coordinate 2,444,484 of NZ_CP114836.1, read as the reverse complement.
CACGCTGCTTGAAGAACAACAGGGTGTTCGGCATGGTCGACTCGTCGACGTCAGGCATCAGCTGCGGGTAACCCACTTCCTCTTCCAGCTTGATCAGCGTGAAGGATCCGTTGGTTTGCGGCATGGCCTGCATGTACCAGCGATGAGCGTTTACGCGATAGCGGGTGTTGTGGTTCCAGACAACCTCGGCACCGGACTTCGGAATCGGGAACGCAAAGGTTCCGTGGCTGAAGTTGGAGATGCCGTCACCGCCGTTGACCAGTTTGGCCTGACCGGCAGTTGCCTTGACCTGATCGTAGACAGACTGCGGGTAACCGACAGTACGCTTGCTCTGGTAGACCGGCATACGGAAGGTTTCAGGATAACGCTCGAACATGGCGACCTGACCCGGGGTCAGATTGTCCTTGTACTGCTGGTAGTTCTGAGCGGTGATCACGAACTCCGGCTGCTCACCAGCGAAGGGGTTCTCGTAGAAGTGATCTTCCAGTTCCTTACCGGCATCACGCGGCAGACCACCGGTCCATTCCGGAATGGTCCCCGCAGCATTACCGGCCTTCTCTGCACCGATCGGTGTCAGGGAAGTACCCAGCTGATCGATTTCAGCCTGGGTCAGGGTTTGCGCCATTACAGAGGATGCCATCAGGCTCAGGGCCAGACCGCCGACACCCATCAGAGTTTGTTGCATACGCATATTGTTATTTCTCCTTATGGCCTGTCTGATCAGAAGCTTACGCTGAAGCTGACGGCCGCAAAGTCACGGTCAACGGCGGTGTTGTACTTACCGTCGAAGAAGTCGGTGTAGCTGATGCTGGCGTTGTACTTGTTCGCGTAATCGGCGTTCAGACCAATACTGATTGCCTTGGCATCTTCGGTGAAGTTCGGGCCGTAACCCTCAACGTCATGCGACCAAGTCAGGTTCGGGCTGAGGTTCACCCCAGCGAAAACGTTGGAGTAATCCAGCGAGGCGCGGACACGATAGCCCCAGGACCAGTCAGTGTAGAAGCCGTCGTTTTCACACCAGCTTGCGGCATTCGGCGAACGACCAGCCGGAGCAGTGCCTTCGTTAGAGGAACACTGACCTGCAGGGAGCACTCCCAGACCGCCATCGCCTTCGACAAACGGGCTCTGACCAAACAGTGAGTCACGACCAAATTTCAGATCACCAATACCGGCAACATAGTTGACACCTGCCTCACCAACCAGAGACAAGCGGCTAGCACCAAGCACGCGCTCAATGAACTTGATAGCGGTCACTTGCGCCTGGTAAACCTCCATGCGCTCGTAGCCTTCGATATCATCACCAAAGCCGACAGTCAGGCCACGGTGGGTATTGTCCTGGCCAGTTGCAGGGTTCACCAGAGCGGTACGACTCATATCACCGGTGTTCAGCTGGAGCGGCATGTTCGGACGGTAGCTGATTTCACCACCCAGCGAAGTACCGGCAACGGAAGTCTGGAAGCTCATGCCATAAAGGCGAATATCTTCCGGATATTCAAAGTAATAGCCCGCAGCACCCAGCGTTCCGCCCAAGCCCGGCAGCAGATGAGCGGGGTTAGTAGTCACTGCAAACAGACCCGCAGTGTTGGAATAGATAGGAGTGCGGCTATGGTAGTTCATAGCGTAGAAGCCAAACTCGGAGTCGTTCAGCTCAGGAACGAACCAGCGGAAAGCGACACCAAACTGCCCTTCGTCCTTGGCCTCACGGTCTTTCTCTGTACGAGAAATAACAGTTCCCGCAGGCTGTTCACCTTGCGGGAAGTCAGTACCAGCGTAAACCAGGCGATCGTTACAGCCAGTGGCCAGGGTATCAGAACCGAAGAAAGTACCGCAGTTATCAATCGCGTACGGATGCCACTTGAGCTGATAAAAGGCTTCCATACTCAGGTTTTCGGTCAGGCCCTGAGAGATGTACAGCATCTCGACCGGCAACAGACCTTCCTTGATCTCGGCGCCCGGGCGGCGGAAAGCGGCCACGTCAATCGGGTTGATGGAGTTGATGGAGTTACCGATAAAGGTTGACTCACCCCAGCTGACTACCTGGCGACCCAGACGAATATTGCCCGGATTGTTGCCGATGAAATAGTTGTGGTAGACGAAGGCGTCCAGCAAAGCCACGCCTGCACCCTTGACCAGCGGCGGGCGACCGGAGTCGTCAATATCGTAGAAGTTCTGGTGGCCGTCTTTTGTCGCAAAATCGTACCAGTACTTACCGCGAATAAATGCACCAGAGTCGCCATAGCGAAGCTCAAGGTCGTGAACGCCACGGAAGATTTTGGAAAATACGTCTCCGGAGCTGTAGTTCAGTCGGCCATCGTCAGAGGTCCGAGCAGCAGCCTCTCCCCCATTGGACAGCGAAATAAAACGCTTGTCCGCATTCTGAGTAGATACGCTCATACCTACAGATACTTGCGAATCCAGCTGCGCTTCCACGTCACCGATATTGAAGTTAACTGCCCCAGCCGATCCAGAGAAACTGGCCAGACCGATTGCCAGCGGCAATGCGGCAAGCGACCAAGCATGCATTTTTTTTGTCATTGTGCTGCTCCGTTAGATTTGAATCATGGGTTCAAGACGACGCGAGCCGTCTAGCACCGGAACCAAGTCTGTCACGAGATCGGAACGCGATTTGGCCGATTCGGACGAGTTTTTTGGCCGCTAGGGACATTCACATGCTGAATACCCTTGATCCAAAGCCCGCAATTATCCGTTGCATAATTTTGCACAATAGGACTTTGTGTTTTATTGTTAACGCCAGTTGCAGTCGATCAAAATAATAAAATTCAGGCGACAAAGCCCATGACTCCACAGAACCATGCTCTTTCCTCGGAGCGCGTGCACGAACGCTGCTTCTGGGCACAGGGGATTGCCCAGGGGCTCGAACTGTACGGCAAAACAGTCCGCGACCTGCCCGCTGACCTGCGCCAGCATTGCAAGCCTTCAGACCTCAGCCAGATGCACATCAGCCAGAGCGATATGAACCGTCTCTGGAACGCTGCAGCCAAACTGTCCCAGGATGAGTGCTTCGGCCTGCGCATGGGCCGCCACTATCAGTCCAACACCCTCTCCCTGCTGGCGCTTTCCGCCGCCTCCAGCGAAACACTGGGCGAAGCCATTCAGCGCCTCATCCGCTTCATGCCGATTTTCAGCAGCCAGGTTCAACTCTACTCGGTAGAGGATGATCAGTACCTCACTCTGTACTTCCAGCCGCGCGGCAACCCGCATCCTCTGCATATGGAAGCGGTGATGAGCCAATGCAACAAGATCTGGGAAGGGCTTGGCATCGGACGGGCTTCGCTGATGCTGGAAAGCCGCCTCACTGGCGAGCACGAACGCAACCGGGACCTGTGCGAGACACTGCTCGGCAACCGGGTTCGCCTCGGCGCCAAGCGCATGTCATTCCGCCTGAACCGGAGCCTGCTGCGCACGCCCCTGCCCAATGCCGATGCCTTCCTGCGCAAGCGCCTGGACGCCTCGCTGGAAGACATGCTCAGCGACCTGCCCAACCTCGACTTTGCGGAACAGGTCAAACAGCGCATCCGGGTTCTGGTGTCTGAACGGGAGGTATCTGAAGAACTGGTGGCAACACCGTTCAACATGAGCCCGAGGCACCTTCGCCGCAAACTCAGTGAGACCCGAACCACCTACGAGAAGTTGCTGGATGAGGTTCGAATGGAGCTTGCCATTCGCCTTATAAAGGAAGGGAAACTGAACCTGGGCCGTATTGCCTTCGAACTGGGCTTTCTTGACCCCAGCAGTTTTACCCGCGCATTCCGACGCTGGACAGGCATGAGCCCAACCAGCTTTCGCAGCCAGGCAAAGCAAAGCGCCGTCCCCTCCTGACACTGGCCAGGCCTGCATCAGGGCTTGGCATGACGAGCTAGCCAGCGTTGACGGACGCGACATGTCGCGTCCCTACGCAGGAGCTGCACTCACCCGGCCATCCTGCCGGGCACCCGCCACATTCCCGACTGAGCTCCAGCCCCATAAACAAAAAAGGGAGCCTTGCGGCTCCCTTCCTGTACTGCGATCAGCTCAACTCAGCGAACGCCGGATGCACGCAGTGCTGCCGGAGTGAACTGGTTGTAGCTCGGGTCGAAGTCGTACTGCGGCGCAGAGTTCTCTTCGGTGTACATACCCAGAGCGATGTAGCGGCCTGCCAGCAGGTCGTACAGGGTCTCGAGTGCATAACCCGGGATCTTCTGCTGGTAGTTGAAGCCGAGGTGGCCTTCACCCACCCGCCACAGCGTGCCACGACCATCGTAATGGTCGGCCATGCTGATCATCCAGGAGTCTTCGTCAACAAAGAAGTTACGCTGAGCGTAAATATGACGCTGACCCTGCTTGACGTTACCCTGCACTTCCCATACACGGTGCAGCTCAAACCGGGTGTATTCCGGGTTCACGTGACCAGCCTGCAGTACATCGGCGTATTGAACGCCCGGCTCGGTCAGCTTGCCGCTGTTGTAAGGAATGTAGATTTCCTTCTTGCCAACCAGGGTCCAGTCGTAACGGTCAGGTGCACCGTTGTACATGGAGAAGTTGTCAGAAGTACGCATACCGTCAGAGGCGGTACCCGGGCCGTCGTAGGCAACCTGCGGAGCACGACGTACACGGCGCTGACCGGCGTTGTAGACCCACGCCATGCGCGGCTCTTTCAGTTGATCCAGGCTGTCGTGAACCAGCAGCACGTTACCTGCCAGACGGGCCGGCGCATTCACACGCTGCTTGAAGAACAGCAGGGTGTTCGGCATGGTCGATGCGTCAACATCGGACATTTGCTCCGGATAACCGACTTCCTCTTCCATCTTGATCAGGGTGAAGGAGCCGTTGGTCTGCGGCATGGCCTGCATGTACCAGCGGTGCACGTTCAGGCGATAGCGGGTGTTGTGGTTCCAAACCACTTCAGCACCGGACTTCGGAATCGGGAACGCGAAGGAGCCATGAGCGAAGTTGGAGATACCATCACCGCCATTGACCAGCTTGGCCTGGCCGGCAGTAGCCTTGACCTGGTCGTAGACAGATTGCGGGAACGCGACGGTACGCTTGCTCTGGTAGACCGGCATACGGAAAGTTTCCGGATAGCGCTCGAACAGGGCGATCTGACCAGGGGTCAGGTTAGCCTTGTACTGCTCCAGGTTCTGGGCAGTGATCACGAACTCGGGCTGCTCGCCCTTGAACGGATTCTCCAGGAAGTTGTTCGGCAAGGACTGACCGGCATCTGTCGGCAGACCACCGGTCCAGGCCGGAATAGTGCCGGAAGCATTACCAGCCTTCTCTGCGCCGATCGGCGTCAGGGAAGTGCCCAGCTGATCGATTTCAGCCTGGGTCAGGGTTTGGGCCATGACGCTTGAGGCCATCAGGCTGAGTGCCAGACCGCCGACACCCATCAGAGTTTGTTGCATACGCATAGTGTTACTCTCCTGTGGTCCGTATTAGAAGCTTACGCTGAAGCTGACGGACGCAAAGTCACGGTCAACGGCGGTGTTGTACTTGCCGTCGAAGAAGTCGGTGTAGCTGATACTGGCGTTGTACTTGTTACCGTAGTCCGCGTTAAGGCCGATGCTGATTGCCTTGGCGTCTTCAGTGAAGTTCGGGCCATAGCCTTCAACGTCGTGCGACCAGGACACATTCGGGCTCAGGTTGATACCGGCGATAACGTTGCTGTAGTCCAGCGACGCGCGGATGCGGTAACCAGAAGACCAGGAGGTGTAGAAACCATCGTTTTCACACCAGCTTGCCGCATTCGGGGATCGACCCGGTGCAGCCGTACCCTCGTTGGAGGAACACTGGCCAGCCGGCAAAGCGCCCAGACCGGTATCGCCATCGACGAATGGGCTTTGACCAAACAGCGAGTCACGACCAAACTTCACGTCACCCAGGCCACCGATGTAGTTGACGCCCGCTTCACCGACCAGAGCCAGACGACTTGCGCCCAGGACACGATCAAAGAACTGAATTACGCTGACCTGGGCCTGCCAGAACTCTTTACGCTGATAGCCTGGAATGTAGGTTCCCGGAGCAACATCCGCGTAATCGCGGTGAGTATTGTCGGCACCCAGCTGCAGCGCTGTACGGCTCATATCACCTGTGTTGATCTGCATCGGCATATTGGGACGGTAGCTGATTTCACCACCCACTGACGCACCAGCCACGCTGGTCTGTAAGCTCACGCCGTACAGACGAATATCTTCGGGATATTCAAAGAAATATCCGGCAGCACCGAGTGTTCCATCAAGACCAGGTGTCGGAATTCCGTTATTGAACGGACCAGCCAGATCGCCAGCAATGTTGGAGTAAATCGGAGAGCGGCTATGATAGTTCATAGCGTAGAAACCGAACTCAGAGTCGTTCAGCTCAGGTACAAACCAGCGGAACGCAACGCCGAACTGCCCCTCGTCCTTCGCCTCACGATCCTTCTCGCTGCGGGCGATGTAGGTGAAATTAGGCTGTTCACCCTGCGGGAAGTCTGTTCCGTTGAAGACCAAGCGATCAATACAGCCCTTCGCCAAAGTATCCGAGCCAAAGAAGGTGCCGCAGTTGTCGAGAACGGTCGGAGCCCACTTCAGTTGGTAGAACGCCTCCATGCTCAGGTTCTCGGTCAAGCCCTGAGACAGATAAAGCATTTCGACCGGCAGCAGCCCTTCCTTCAACTCAGCTCCCGGACGGCGCAGGGCGGCAACGTCAATCGGGTTGATGGAGTTGATAGAGTTCTGAATAAAGGTAGACTCACCCCAGCTTACAACCTGACGGCCGAGGCGGATATTGCCGGGATTGTTGCCGATAAAGTAGTTGTGATAGATGAACGCGTCGAGCAGCGCTACGCCGGACGCTTTCTGAAGCGGATCACGACTTGAATCGTCGATATCATAGAAGCTCTGGTGGCCATCCTTGGTTTCAAAATCGTACCAATACTTACCACGGAAGAATGCGCCGGAGTCGCCGTAACGCAGCTCAAGGTCGTGAACACCGCGGAAAATTTTGGAGAAAGCATCACCGGAACCGTAGTTCTGGCGACCATCGTCGGAAGTCCGCGCTGCTGCTTCACCACCGTTATTTACAGAGATAAAGCGCTTATCAGCGTTCTGAGTCGAAACGCTCACACCCACGGACAGCTGAGAGTCCAGTTGGGCTTCGACTTCACCGATATTGAAAGCGACTGCGTTTGCAGCGCCCGAGAAAGTGGCCATGCCAATCGCCAGAGGCAATGCGGCAAGAGACCAGCAATGCATTTTTTTTGTCATTGTGCTGCTCCGTTTGGGTGACATGAACTCACGCACGACCTGTGCGTGTTCAAGGCTCCCGCAGTCTGTCACGAGGCCAGCACGAAAGACTTGCCCCATACGGCCAACATACTTGACCGGAAAGGACATTCATTTGATGAATTGACACTATAAGCATGAGTAGATGTCACGGCATCAGGCTTCCGCCCGGACCTGGAAACGCCTCTAAATGCTCTGAAACTCCCTGCTTAAAGGGGGTCTTGTCATCCTCAAGCAGCCTTTCGCGACAATTTCGCCAAACCCCACCCAGCCTGACAGACACAAAGCAATACATCACCAAGAAAAAAAGCCAACAACGCAGCCGATACATTAACTGCAACATAATTTTGCTCTGCGGAACTGCGCGCAGGCTTTTCCCGCTCGGATTTATCGCTATACTGCCCGGCGATAAAGACAAAATGCTGTTTTGTCACAACAAGAATGGATCAGCGTCTCGATGCTCGAATACTCAAGCTCAGATTCCTTCGCGCGGGTGCGCGAAAGTGCTTTCTGGTTGCGCGCCATGGAACAGGCACTGAAACAGTATGGCGTCTCACTGGGCAGCTCCAGCCAGCTGGCTCCCTGGATAACGCTTCCAGTAGGCCAACCTCAGTTCGTCGATCAGGCACTTTGTTCCCACGGCTGGAGCGAAGCCCTGAAAGTCTCGGAAGATCCCCACTTCGCCTTGCGCATGCATCGGGTGTTTGTGCCAACCCCATTCGCCACCCTCGCCCTGGCAGCAGCGGCCAGCGAGCATATCGAAGCGGCACTGACATTGCTGACCCGTTTCTTCAGCCTGTTCAGCATTCAGCTGAAACTGGTGTGCGAACCCGATGACGAAGGCATTGCGCTGACACTGCGCCCGATTGGCAGCCCCCACCAGCAGCATGTGGAAGCGGTGATTGGCTATCTGGCCCGCTATTTCAATCGCCTGGATCTGGATGACCAGGGCCTGGTGCGCAAGCTGCAGCTGGTTCGCGCAGATGAAGACCCGGAGGGCCAGCGGCGCCTGTTTTCCCGCAACACAGTGGAGTTCGGTGACGACTACCGACTGGTTCTGGATCGCCGCCTGATGCACAAGCCACTCGCCACCTCCAGCCCCTTCATCCTGCCAAGGCTGATTGAGACGCTGGAAGCGATGCAGGCTGTGCTGCCCAGCCACGCGCTGAGCGAACAGGTCAAGCGTCGTATCCATCTGCTACTCGGCTCAGGCGACATCAGCGCAGAACGGGTAGCTGCGCCGCTCAACATCAGTCCGCGCCATCTGCGCAGAAAGCTCAGCCAGGAAGGGACCAGCTACGAGCAGCTGGCCGACGACGTGCGCCGCGAAGCTGCCCTCCGCATGATCAGCGACGGTCAGCTTTCGCTTACCAGCATTGCCTACGAGCTGGGCTTTCTGGACCCCAGCAGCTTTACCCGCGCCTTCCGCCGCTGGACCAATATGAGCCCGACCGCTTATCGGCGCGAGCTGAATCGCAGCGACGAGAACCCCTGACGCCTGCCTGAGCAGAGCATTGCTCGGGCTCAGGTTAAACACTTACTCAAGTCTGCCACCACCAAAGCGCCCGTACCGCACTCGGCCGAGGCGCAAGCCGCCAACGGGCGACGCACTGGCGTAACCCCTCTCAAGCTTCCAGACTCTGATGCCAGGCCGACCAAGATGTGCGACGCTGTAACAAAGCCCATTCTGCTGCGTCTGATGGTCAACGGATATGAGGAAAAAACGTGCGCGATACCCTGCCCTTACTGAATCAGCTGGACTTTCCATCGCTTCGGCGCAGTGCACTCGAAACGCTACAGGTAAATCTCACCTACCGCTGCAACCAGCGTTGCCTGCACTGCCACGTCAACGCCGGACCAACCCGCACCGAGGCCTTGTCGGACGAGCTGATCGAGCTGCTGTGTGACGTCATTGACGCTCACCCGGTCAGCACGCTGGATCTGACCGGCGGGGCGCCGGAGATGCACCCGCAGTTTCGCACCTTGGTCGCCCGCGCCCGTGCAGCGGGGCTGAAGGTGATCGACCGCTGCAATCTGACCATCCTGTCCGAACCCGGCCATGAGGATCTGGCACAATTCCTTGCCGATTCGGGCGTGGCGATCTCCGCCTCCCTGCCCTGCTATTCGCGCGACAACGTCGACAGCCAGCGCGGCGACGGCGTATTCGAGCGCAGCATCGCCGGGCTCAGGCAGCTGAACGCGCTGGGCTACGGCCAGCCAGGCAGCGATTTGGAGCTGAATCTGGTCTACAACCCGCAAGGCCCCAGCCTGCCGCCGCCGCAGCAAGCGCTGGAAGCAGACTATAAACAGCACCTGCAGGAAGACTTCGGCATCCAGTTCAACCACCTGCACACCATCACCAACCAGCCGATTGCCCGCTTCGGCAGTACCCTGGTCAGCCGCGGGCAGTTCAACCAGTACATGCAGCTGCTGCGCGACAATTTCAGCCCAGGCAACCTGCCCGGCCTGATGTGCCGCAGTACCGTCAGCATCGACTGGCGCGGCTATTTATACGACTGCGATTTCAACCAGATGCTGGAGCTGCCCATGCCGGTACTGGCGTCGGACCGTCCGCACCTGCGTGATCTGCTCAACGCCGATCTGCCCGACCACCCCATCGCCACCCGCGACCACTGCTTCGCCTGCACCGCCGGACAGGGCTCCAGCTGCGGCGGCGTTCTCAATACAAACTGATCAGGGACAGGATTGCACCACATGACCGCGACTAGCCTTACCGGCCTGTTTTTCTGGGGCTTTCTGATCGCCTACGGCGCGCTGATGTACTGGCTGTCGCCGCGCACCGTCACCATTGGCGGCTTTTTCAATGGCGAAGACAGCCAGGGCCGCCAAGCCTCGCCACTGCTGCTGACCACCAGCATCTTCATCAGTTGGATCTTCGCCAAGTCGGTCACCAATGCCGCCAATCTCGGTGCCGAGTTTGGTCTGGTCGGCGGCCTCGCCTACGCCACCTACTGGCTGTCTATCCCGCTCTGCGGGCTGGTGATCTACCGCCTGCGCCGACGTTTTCAGGCAACCAGTCTGGTCAGCTTTCTGACCAGCAACTACGGCCGCAGCGCCGCGCTGGCGTTCTCGGCGGCGATTCTGATTCGCCTGTTCAATGAGGTCTGGAGCAATACCGCCGTAGTCGGCGGCTACTACGGCGACAGCGGCAGTCCGGCGTTTATCGGCGCAGCACTGCTGTTTACCGCTGTGACGTTGGCCTACAGCCTGCGCGGCGGTCTGCGCAGCTCGATTCTGACCGACGCGGCGCAGGCCGCAATCTTCGTCATCGCACTGGTCTGGGTGCTGGGATTGGTATTGCCGAATCACAGCACCGCCGAGCTGACCAGCACCAGCCACTGGGCGCTTAACGCCGGTGTGGATCTGTTTCTGGTCGCCTGCCTGCAACTACTGAGCTACCCCTTTCACGACCCGGTGCTGACCGACCGCGGCTTCATCAGTGAAGAGAAATCCATGCTGCGCGCCTTCACCCTGGCTGGCGTGCTGGGCTTCGCTGCCATTCTGGCCTTCAGCCTGATCGGCGTGCACGCCACCCTCGGTGGTATCGAGGCCGGTGGCAACGTACCCGCCGCGCTGGCGAAAAGTCTTGGTGTTGGCGCACTGATCGTGATGACGCTGGTGATGATTTCCGCCGCCGGCTCCACCCTCGACTCGACCTTCTCCAGCCTCGCCCGCCTCAGCGGCCGCGAGTTGCCCGCCCTGCTGCAGCGTGATCTGGGCCAGAAAGCCATCGGCGTCGGCATGGCGACCATGCTGGTGTTCGCCCTGCTCGGCAACCTGCCGATGCTCGCCGGCACCGACATTCTCAAGGCCACCACCATCAGCGGCACCATGGTTATCGGGCTGGCACCGGTGTTTCTGCTGCACGGCTTCGTGCGGCCCACCCGGCTCGGCTTTCACCTGAGTTTCTGGACCGGCATCGGGCTTGGCGTTGCCCTCACCCTTGGCTGGATTCCGCAGAGCTGGGCTATTGGTGACGGTCGCTACGCACTGCTGCTCGGCACCAACCTGTACGGGCTGATTCTGTGTACCGCCGGATACCTGTTGCCCGGCATGCTGACCCGGAAAGCCGTATGAGCAAGGGACGTAGTTGCCCGGCAGACTATCGACTGCCCGCCGAGACCTTCAGCGCCCCCGTAAACCTTGCGTGCGAGGTGCTGTACGTGATCGGCGGGCTCTACGGTAACCGTCAGGCGCTGGACGCCATTGAGCGGCGCGTCGCTGGCGAACCCGGCGCCACAGCCGTATTCAACGGTGACGCCCACTGGTTCGACCGCGACCCGGAGGTGTTCAGCGATATCGAGCAACGCCTGCAACGGCACTACCCGCTGCGCGGCAATGTTGAAACCGAACTGGCCCGCGCGGGCGACGATTTCGGTTGCGGCTGCGCCTACCCGGAGCAGACCGACGCCGCCACGGTCGAGCGCTCCAACCGCATTCATCAGCAGCTGCAACAGACGGTCAACAGCCTGCCCGGCATGGCTGAACAGCTCGGCAACCGCCCCGCCACCCTGATAGCCAACGTCGCCGGCGAGCGCATCGCCATCACCCACGGCGATGAGCAGTCGCTGGCCGGCTGGCAGTGCGATCACGCGCAACTGCAGAAACCGGAGCGTCAGCAGCAATTGCACCGCTGGTTCGCAGAAAACTGCATCCGCGTACTTGCCTGCAGCCATACCTGCAGCCCGGCCGCGCTGAGCAACGGCGAGTGGGCGGTGATCAACAACGGCGCCGCTGGCATGCCCAACTTCAACAACGGCCGCTACGGCCTGATCACGCGCATCGCGCGCACTGCTTCCGCCGCCGCGCTCTACCGCGTGCGGGTCGGCTCGCTGATCGTCGAAGCACTGCCCGTCACTTACGATCAGCGCGCCTTTGCCGCTGAGTTCAAACGCCAGTGGCCTGACAACTCACCCGCTGCGCTGTCGTATTGGCAGCGCATCAACCAAGGAACCGACATGACGCCCGAACAGGCCTGCATCAAGGGCTTTACCCTCGCCAACGTGCTCTGTGCGCTGGAGATGCTGTCATGAACCTGCGTCGTCTGTTGCTGCTCGCCGTGGTCGTGGCGCTGGTCGCGGGCTTCTTTGCCTCGGGTCTGCAGCAGCACCTGAGTCTGGACGCGCTGAAAGCCCAGCAGCAGGTCCTTGACCAGCAGGTAACCAGCCAGCCAATACTCGCCAGCGCCCTGTATGTGGGGCTCTATGTGCTGGTGACGGCGCTGTCGCTGCCCGGCGCCGCGCTGCTGACCCTGATCGGCGGCGCCCTGTTTGGTCTTGGCTGGGGTCTGCTGCTGGTGTCCTTTGCCTCCACCGCCGGGGCGACGCTGGCGATGCTGATCAGCCGCTTTCTGTTGCAGGACTGGGTTCAGCAGCGCTTTGGCTCACGACTGGAACGCATCAACCATGGCATCGACCGCGAAGGCGCGTTCTACCTGTTTGCCCTGCGGCTGGTGCCGGCGTTTCCGTTCTTTCTGATCAACTTGGCAATGGGCCTCACCCGCCTGCCCGCCCGTACCTTCTGGTGGGTCAGCCAGCTCGGCATGTTGCCCGGCACCCTGGTTTACGTGAACGCCGGCCGTGAACTCGGTCAGCTCGACTCGCTGGCCGGCATCCTCTCGCCGGGGCTGCTCGGCGCCTTCGTGCTGCTGGGGCTGTTCCCCCTGATTGCCCGGCGCCTGCTGGACGTGATCAAGGCCCGTCGCGTCTACAAAGGCTGGCAGAAGCCCAAACAGTTCGACCGCAATCTGGTGGTAATTGGTGCTGGCAGCGGCGGACTGGTCAGCGCCTACATTGCCGCAGCGGTCAAGGCCGACGTCAGCCTGATAGAGAAACACGCCATGGGCGGCGATTGCCTCAACACCGGCTGCGTGCCGTCCAAGGCGTTGATCCGCTCGGCCAAGCTCGCCGCAGAAGTCCGCACGGCGCCCGCGCTGGGCTACAGCCACGCCGAGGCAACCGTCGACTTTGCCGCGGTAATGGAACGCGTCCAGCGGGTAATCAAGCAGATCGAGCCACATGATTCGGTCGAGCGCTACACCGACCTCGGCGTCGACGTGATCACCGGTGAGGCGCGCATCACCTCACCCTGGCACGTAGAGGTAAACGGGCGCAGCATCAGCACGCGCAATATCATCATCGCTGCCGGTGCGCGCCCCCTCGTACCGGACTTGCCGGGGCTCGACAGCGTGCCGATGGTTACTTCAGACACCGTCTGGAACCTGCGCGAGCAACCGCGCCGGTTGCTGGTGCTCGGCGGCGGCCCGATCGGCTGCGAGCTGGCACTGGCCTTCCAGCAGCTCGGCTCGCAGGTCATCCAGGTTGAGCGCGGCAACCGCCTGCTGCCCCGTGAAGACGCCGACGCCAGCGAACTGGTGACGGTCAGTCTGGGCAACGCAGGGGTCGATCTGCGCCTCAACCACCAGGCCGAGCGCTTTGAACTGCGTAATGGCACACCGACCGTTATCTGCCGCTCGCAGGACAGTGACCAGTCAGTAGAAATCGAGTTTGACTGCGTGCTGGTCGCCCTCGGCCGGGTAGCCAACACCCAGGGCTATGGCATCGAAACGCTGGGCCTCGCAGTGCGCGACAACGGCACGCTGGATACCAACGAGTATCTCGCCACCCGCTTCCCCAACGTCTTCGCTGTGGGCGATGTAACCGGCCCCTACCAGTTCACCCACGCGGCATCCCATCAGGCCTGGTATGCCGCCGTCAACGCGCTGTTCGGCAGCTTCCGCCGCTTCAAAGTGGATTACCGGGTGCTGCCGCACTGCACCTTTACCGATCCGGAGGTCGCCCGCGTCGGGCTGTCGGAAACCGAAGCGCAAGAACAAGGGGTCGAATATGAGGTAACCCGCTACGGTATCGACGACCTGGACCGTGCTATTGCCGACGAGGCCGCAGAAGGCTTCGTCAAGGTGCTGACCGAGCCCGGCCGCGACCGCATTCTCGGCGTCACCATCGTCGGCGCCCACGCCGGTGAGCTGATCGCCGAATACGTGCTGGCGATGAAGCACAACCTCGGCCTGAACAAGATCCTCGGCACCGTGCACAGCTACCCAACCCTGAGCGAAGCGAACAAGTACGCCGCCGGCCAATGGAAACGTGCCCATCAGCCGGAGCGCCTGCTGCAGTGGGTCGCACGCTTTCACGCCTGGAGGCGCGGTTGAAGCTGTCGATCATCATGCCGGTGCGCAACGAAGCTGCCGGCATCGTTGCCGCCCTTACGCCGCTGCAACCGCTGCGCGGTGAGCTGGAAATCATTCTGGTCGACGGCGGCAGCAGCGATGGCACCGTGCCCCTTGCCAGGCCGCTGGTGGATCAACTGATCCAGACTGCGCCGGGCCGGGCAGCCCAGATGAACGCCGGCGCGGCGCCGGCAAAAGGCGATTGGCTGCTGTTTCTGCACGCCGATACCCGCCTGCCCGACGGCTTTATCAATCTGCTGCCAAAACCAGGCAGCCCGCATCGCTGGGGCCGTTTTGACGTCCGGCTCAGCCCCTCCTCGCCACTGCTGGCGGTGGTCGCGTGGATGATGAACTGGCGCTCGCGGCTGACTGCCGTGTGCACCGGTGACCAGGCCATCTTTGTCGAGCGCCGCCTGTTCAACGAGTTGGGCGGCTATGCGCCTATCGCCCTGATGGAAGACATCGAGCTGAGCAAACGGCTGCGCCGCCACGACAGGCCGCTGTGCCTGTCCGAGCGCCTCACTACCTCCAGCCGGCGCTGGCAGCAGAACGGCACCCTGCGCACCATCACGCTGATGTGGCAGCTGCGGCTGCGTTACTGGCTGGGGGCAGATCCCCGTGATCTGGCCCGGCGCTACAGCGCTCCCCGTCGTCAACTGTAACCGGTTGTCGGCAGGCACCACAGCACCCCGCACAAGAATCTATGCTGAAAAACATAACGCCGACCTGCATCACAAAAAGGCACCGTTGCCAGATAACAATGACCGTACTGGCGAACATTTTGCAGGAGTCCAGGTCACAGCCACCACGTGTCCTGCAAGCGAGAAACAGCCATGCAATTTGAATCCGCCTTTCTGCCACTGCTGATCTTCGCCAAGGCGCCCGAACCCGGCCGGGTGAAAACCCGACTGATCCCCGCTCTCGGCGCCACTGGCGCCCGTGATCTCTACCTCAGACTCCTGCAACGCACCCTGACCCAGACCTTCGACTGGCCGGGGCCGCGCTTTCTCTACGCCACCAATCCCGAACACCCGGTGCTGCGCGCACTGGCCAGCGAACACGGCCTTAAGCTGCGGCAGCAGTGCGGCGAAGACCTCGGCGAACGCATGGCCAATGCCATTGCCGAGCATCCCGATGGAGCCCTGCTGATTGGCAGCGACTGCCCCGACATGGACAGCACGCACGTGCTTGCCGCCTGCCGTGCACTAAATCGGCACGACACCGCGATTATTCCCAGTGAAGACGGCGGTTATGTGCTGATAGGCCAGCGTGAAGCCAATCCAGCCCCCTTTCAGAACATGCACTGGAGTCACGAGCAGGTACTGAACGATACCCGCAAACGCCTCGAAGCTGCCGGCCTGACGCTGTGGGAAGGCCCGGCACTCTGGGATCTGGACACACCCGAGGACCTTGGCCGCCTGCCCAGCGAACTGCAGGACATAACGCGCCCATGTGCGTGACGATTTTGTCTCGCCCGCACTAATAATGCCCGCCCTGAGTTATCAGGGTAAGTTATGCATACCTATTGCCATCGACACTACATCGTTCTCCTTTGGCAGCTGTGACTATATGGTCAGCAGCATCACAGCACATACCCACGAACCACCGCCAAAGGATTCAACATGTTTGACCTCAGCCCCCGCGTCCAAGATCTGAAAGCCAAGCTCCAGGGCTTCATGGATGAGCACATTTACCCCAACGAAGCCGTGTTCTACGAGCAGGTAAAACAGAACAAGTGGGGCCACCCGGCCATCCTGGAAGAGCTCAAGGAAAAGGCCCGAGCGCAGGGTCTGTGGAACCTGTTCCTGCCCGAGTCCGAGCGTGGCGCCGGCCTGACCAACGAAGAGTACGCCCACCTGTGTGAAATCATGGGTCGCGTCTCCTTCGCCGGTGAAGTCTTCAACTGCAACGCGCCGGACACCGGCAACATGGAAACCATCGAGCGCTACGGTAACGACGAGCAGAAAGAACAGTGGCTCAAGCCGCTGCTGGCGGGTGAAATCCGCTCCTGCTTCTCCATGACCGAGCCCGACGTCGCCTCCTCCGATGCCACCAACATCCAGTGCGAGATCCGCCGCGAAGGTGACGAGTACGTCATCAACGGCACCAAGTGGTGGTCCTCCGGAGCGATGAACGAGCACTGCAAGATCGCGATCGTCATGGGCAAGACCGACCCAAACGCGCCGAAGCACCTGCAACAGAGCATGATTCTGGTGCCGCTGGACACCCCCGGTGTGAAGATCGTGCGCGACCTGCACGTATTCGGCTACGACCACGCCCCGCACGGCCACGCCGAAATCGAATACAACAATGTGCGCGTCCCGGTTTCCAACATCCTGCTGGGTGAGGGCCGTGGCTTCGAGATTGCCCAAGGTCGCCTTGGCCCGGGCCGCATTCACCACTGCATGCGCAGCATCGGTATCGCCGAGCGCGCACTGGAAGCCATGTGCCGCCGCGCCAGCGAGCGCGTTGCCTTCGGCAAGCCGATGTACAAGCTGGGCAGCGTGCCGGAAATGATCGCCCGCTCCCGTTGCGAGATCGACCAGGCCCGCCTGCTGACCCTGCACGCCGCGCGCAGCATGGACAAGTTCGGCAACAAGGTCGCCCGTCAGCAGATCGCCATGATCAAGGCCGTAGCCCCGACCATGGCCTGCAACGTGATCGACCGCGCCATTCAGATCTTCGGCGCAAAGGGCGTGTGCCAGGACACCTTCCTCGCCTCCGCCTACGCCAAAGCCCGCACCCTGCGCCTGGCCGACGGCCCGGACGAAGTGCATCTGAATGCCATTGCGAAGATGGAGATGAGCCAATATCTGTAAGGGCAGCGTCAAGCCGCAAGCTGCAAGCCTAAAGCTGACCTTGCACTGGTTTTAGCTTGAGGCTTGAAGCTTGTGGCTCGAGCGAAGCGAGGTTCTATGAGCACATTGTTTGATCTCACCGGTAAAGTCGCCATCATCACCGGTTCGACCAAGGGCATCGGTAAGTCGATTGCCGAGGAATACGCCAAGGCTGGCGCCAAGGTGGTGATTTCCAGCCGCAAGGCTGACGCCTGTCAGCAGGTGGCAAACGAGCTCCGCAGTCAGGGCTTCGACGCTCTGCCGGTTGCCTGTCATGTGGGCGACAAGGCCCAGCTGCAGAATCTGGTTGATCGCACCCTGGAGGCCTTTGGCCGCATCGACGTACTGGTCTGCAACGCGGCCACCAACCCGGTCTATGGCCCGACCCACACAGTCAGTGACGAGGCCTTCGACAAGATCATGGGCACCAACGTCAAGGGCACCTTCTGGCTGTGCAACATGGTCATCCCGCACATGGTCGAGCAAGGCGGCGGTTCCATCGTCCTGCTGTCGAGCATTGCGGGGCTGCGTGCCAGCGCCAATATCGGCGTCTACGGCATGTCCAAGGCGGCGGAAGCAGGCCTGGCCCGCAACCTGTCGCTGGAGTGGGGCCCGCAGGGTATCCGCGTCAACAGCATCGCCCCTGGCCTGATCCGTACCGATTTTGCCCAGGCCCTGCTGGAAGATCCGGACCGCCTGCGCAAGGTGGAAGAGAAGCTGCCGCTGCGCCGCGTAGGCGAGCCGGTGGATATCGCCGGGGTCGCGCTGTTTCTGGCCTCCAGCGCCTCGGCGTACGTTACCGGGCAGACCATCGTCGCCGATGGCGGCGATACCATTGCCTGATAACGTCTGATTCACCTCGCTGTTCAACGCGCCAGGGCTCGCCCTGGCGTGTTATTTTTGCCGACTTGACCCATCAACAACAGGATCTTCAAAGATGAGCGGAGCGACCCTGATTGACGTATTGCCTGCCCACAAGTTCGACGAGGCAAAGCTCGCCAACTACCTGCAGGACTACCTTCCGGGAGCCAACCAGGGCATCAAGGTTCAGCAGTTCCAGGGTGGCCAGTCCAACCCGACATTCCTGCTGGAAATCGCCGGCAAGCGTTACGTACTGCGCAAGAAGCCGCCGGGAAAACTGCTGCCCTCGGCCCACATGGTCGAGCGCGAGTTCCAGGTCATCAACGCCCTGGGCAAGACCGACGTGCCGGTACCGACCGCACGCCTGCTGTGTGAAGACCCCGAGATCATCGGCACAGCGTTCTACGTCATGGATTACGTCGAAGGCCGCGTCTACTCCCAGCCGCTGCTGAGCGAGGTAGCGCAGGAAGAGCGCATGCCGATCTACCAGTCGATGATCGAAACCATGGCCAAGATGCACAACGCCGACTGGAAGGCCATCGGCCTGGAAGGCTATGGCAAGCCCGACAACTACATTGCCCGTCAGGTCAAACGCTGGGGCGGCCAGTTCGAAGCCAGCCGCACCCACGACATGCCGGCGATGGACGCCCTGATGAAGTGGCTGCCGGAGAACATCCCGGCCGACGAAAGCACTACCATCGCCCACGGCGACTTCCGCATCGGCAACCTGATGCTGCACCCGACCGAGTCCAAGGTCGTGTCGATCCTCGACTGGGAGCTGGCAACCCTCGGCCACCCGCTGTCGGATCTGGCCTACTGCTGTCTGCCGTACCACATGCCGGTCAACGTCGACGGCGCCAAGGGCATGGTCGGCGCCGACCTGAAATCCCTCGGCCTGCCGGAAGAGCAGCAACTGCTGGACTGGTACTGCGAATACACCGGCCGTAGCGGCGTGCCGAACTGGAACTACTACATCGCCTTCTCGCTGTTCCGTTTGGCCGCCATTGTGCAGGGTGTTTACCACCGCGCACTGCAAGGCAACGCCAGCAACGCCGACGCTCTGGAAGTCGGCAAACGCGCCAGCCTGCTGGCTGAGCGTGGCTGGGAAATCGCCCAGAAGTAGGACCAAGCGGGGCAGCTCAAGCTGCCCCGTTGCACATTCAAGCCCCACCCGTTTCGAACAATGAGGATTGCCAATGAGCAAACCCGTCAAACGCGTACTGCTGACCAACGACGATGGCTGGCGCGGCCCGGGCCTGCAAGTGCTCGAAGAAATTGCCAACGAGATCGCCGAGGAAGTGTGGATCGTCTCGCCCGATCTGGACCAGAGCGGCGTGTCCATGTCTATCTCCGTCCACCACCCGCTGCGCGTTCACCAGTTTGAAGAACGCCGGTTCAGCGTCAGTGGCACTCCCAGCGACTGCGTCCTGCTCGGCGTTGCCGAACTGCTGCCGGTCAAACCCGATCTGGTGCTGTCCGGCGTCAACAACGGCGCCAACATCAGCGATTCGGTCGCCTACTCCGGCACTATCGGCGGCGCGCTGACCGGCACCCTGCTGGGCATTCCGTCCATTGCCCTCAGCCAGGCCTACATCCCCGGCAACGACGTATATTGGGAAACCTCCCGCCAGTACGGGGCCAACCTGGTGCGCCAACTGCTGGACGCCGGCTGGCCGGAAGACTGCGCCATGAACATCAACTTCCCGGCTCGCCCGCCGGAAGACGTCCGCGGTGTCGCCATCTGCCGCCCGCAACGCGGCAGCATCGGCGGCGTGAACATCGAACGCCGGGAAGACACCCGCGGCGTGCCCTACTACTGGCTCGGCTTCCAGCGCCAGACCGACCGCATCACCGGCCGTCAGACCGACGTCGGTGCCCTGCGCGACGGCCTGATCGCCCTGTCCCCGGTACGCTTTGAACGCGACATCGCCAGCAGCTGGCAAGTCGACACCAGCGACATGGCCGACCAGTTGGGTATCGATCAGAACGGCGCCAACAATACTGCGGCGGATGATCCGAGTATTAGTCATTAACGCAGCTACAAGCTACAAGCTACAACAGGGTGCGCTATGCGACAGGCCAGTCAATTGTTTTTACGGCCTTTAATACCCCTGCTGGACTTTGAGACAACCCGCGCAGATCAACACCGCGCCAGCTTTGCTTGCAGCTTGCCGCTTGTGGCTTGCCGCTTTCGCCCCAAAGGAGTTTGAAATGCAACGCTTCGAGAACAGAATCGCCCTGATCACCGGCGCCGGCAGCGGCATCGGCCGTGCCACCGCCAAACGTCTGGCTAGCGAAGGCGCGCGCCTGATGCTGGTGGACCGCAACGCCGAAGGTCTGGAGCAGACCATCAAGGAACTGCCAGCTGGCACCGAGGTACTGCAGCGCGCACTGGATGTCAGCGACGAAGCCGCCGTTGAGCAGTGCGTCGCCGACACCATCGCTCACTACGGCCGCCTGGACGTGCTGTGCAACAACGCCGGCATCGCCGGTGGTGACTACAGCATCGCCACCGATCAGAGCCTGGAAACCTGGCAGAAGATCATCAACGTCAACCTGTTCGGCGTCATGCTGTTCACCAAGTACGCCTCGCGTCAGATGCGCGAGCAGAACAGCGGCGCCATCGTCAACACCGCCTCGGTGGCAGGCATTCGCTCTGGTGCTGGTGGCAACGCCTACAGCGCGTCCAAGGCTGGCGTGATCAACTTCACCATGACCGCGGCCTGCGACCTCGGCCAGTTCAACATTCGCGTCAACGCCGTGTGCCCCGGCCTGATTGAAACCGGCATGACCGCACCGGTGTTCAAGTACGCCCGCGAAAACAACAAGGAAGAGAAGCTCGGCACCCGCTGCGAGCTGCGCCGCTATGGCCGACCGGAAGAGATCGCCGGCGCCATCGCCTTCCTCGCCAGCGACGACGCCAGCTTCGTTACCGGCCAGGCGCTGGCCGTCGACGGCGGCAACACCGCCTCGCTCAACCTGCCGGGCATGAAGTTCTGATGAACGCCGGGTGGTCGCGTTGGGTCGTCGGTGACCCAACGCTGGCCGAGCCGCTGCTGGAGGCACTGCGCGCCGAACTGGCGCCTGTGCCTGCCGGTGAAGCGGTACTGCAAAAGCTCGAATCAGGCGACCTGCACTGCCAACTGATTCTGTACTTCTCTCCCGGCCTGCAAACCATTGCACGTCGTCATGGCGCAGCCCCCTGCCCTCCCCCTGACTCGAACGGTCTGAGTCTTCTGCTTGGGGACGGCTCCCTGATTCAGTCTCAGGGTTGAGCAAACACCCGTTGCTCCCGCATCATGGCCGGACACCTTAACTACCGGTCTGCCCATGCCGTCTTACCCAGCCCTACCATTCAATCCGGACTGCCGCCATGCAAGGCCTGCTTGACCTCACCGCGCCCGCGTCAGCGGCAAAGCAGCAGATCGGCCCCGATGCCTGGCTGCTGAAAGGCTTTGCGCTGAATGACGCCGACGCCCTGCTGGCAGCCATTGAACAGATCGCCGCGCAGGCGCCCTTTCGCCACCAGGTCACCCCCGGCGGCTATCAGATGTCCGCCGCCATGAGCAGCTGCGGCGCCTATGGCTGGGTCACCGATCGCCACGGCTACCGCTACAGCCCGCAAGACCCGCAAACCAACCAGCCCTGGCCCGCCATGCCCGCGCTGTTCGCAGAACTGGCCGAGCGCGCCGCGCAAAACGCCGGCTTCGCCCACTTCGCCCCGGAAGCCTGCCTGATCAACCGCTATGAAACCGGCGCCCGCATGGGCCTACACCAGGACAAGGACGAACAGGACTTCACCGCCCCCATCGTCTCCGTCTCCCTCGGCGCCCCCATCACCTTCCTGTTCGGCGGCCCCAACCGCAGCGACCCGACCAGTCGCTGGCTGCTCGAGCACGGTGATGTGGTAGTCTGGGGTGGTGTCAGTCGACTGTACTTTCACGGCGTCGCACCGCTGGGCAAAAAGGCCAATCACCGCGCCACCGGCGCGGTGCGATATAACCTGACGTTCAGGAAGGTGCGCTGACAGACGGGCTGGGTGGTTCGTGTGTGCAGGTGCGGGCCTTTCCTGACATGCACTCAGGCACCCTCTGCACTGCCCCTATCCGCAGTGAAGTATCACTCGACCGGCCCCTCAGCGTCCCAGCCAAGCTCACCACGGGTAATGGACATCAGTTGCTCATGCAGGGTTTCGGTGGCGCTGGCGGGCAGGCGCACCTGCAGCCGCACGGCCTGGCCATGACTGACCTCGAGCAGCTCACCGCCCAGCTCGGCAATCAGGTTACGGGCGACGCCTTCGTGGGCGTAGGCCAGTTCGCAGGTCAGCGTCTGGCTGGGGATGTGTTCGATCTTCTCGGCTTGCAGCAGCGCCTGGGCAACCGCATCGGTGTAGGCGCGCACCAGCCCGCCGGCGCCAAGCTTTACGCCGCCGAAATAGCGCACGACCGTTGCCAGCACGCCGTCGAGCTGCTGATGGCGCAGTACGTCCAGCATGGGGCGCCCTGCTGTTCCCGACGGCTCGCCGTCGTCCACTGCTGCGCTATGACCGCCCGCCAGCAGTGCCCAGCACACATGCCCACAGCCGGGGTGTTCGGCGCGCAGGGCATCTACCCGCGCCTGCGCTGCAGCACGGTCGGCGATGGGCTCAACGCAGGCAAGGAAACGGCTTTTGCGGATTTCCAGCGAACTGGTGACGGGATGGGCAAGGCTGTACATCGCGCAAGGATACCTCGACACCAACAGAACAGTCAGCGCCCGCACTTCTGGCAGCCACAAAAAACCGGGCCAAGGCCCGGCTTTTCGTCACACCTGCGGGATCAGAAACAATCCAGCGGCATATCCAGCGTGGTGCGATCCGCGCTGCGCAGCACGTCTGCCAGTGCCATCGGCTTGGGCAGTTCGTAACGCAGGAAGTAATCGCAGGCGGTGAGCTTGCCCTGATAGAAGCTCGCCGGGCGCTCGCCGCCGTTCTGCAGGCCACGCAGGGCAGCCTGGGCCTGACGCAGCCAGAGCCAGCCAACGACCAGATGACCGAAGCACTCCATGTACAGGTAGGCGTTGGCGAGGGCGCGATCCGGGTCGCTCTTCTTCATCGCCTGCAGCGCATCGGTGATGCCTTCGACGGTGTTCAGCGCAGTGCTCAGCAGCTCGGCATTGGCTTTCAGCTCGGCGACGCTGGCGCACTCGCTCAGGGTGGCGCGGATGCGGGTCAGCAGGCTTTGGTAGAACCGGCCACCGGCCATGCTCACCTTGCGGCCCAGCAGATCCTGCCCCTGAATACCGTGGGTGCCTTCGTGGATCGGGTTCAGGCGGTTGTCGCGATAGAACTGCTCGACCGGGTATTCGCGGGTGTAGCCGTAGCCACCGTGCACCTGAATCGCCAGGCTGTTGGCTTCCAGACAGAACTGCGACGGCCAGGATTTGACGATCGGTGTGAGCAGGTCGAGCAAACCAGCGGCCTCTTCGCGCGCTGCGGCATCCGGTGCGTGCTTCTTCTCGTCAACCAGGGTCGAGGAGAACAGGCACAGCGACAGACCACCCTCAACGAAGGCTTTCTGCGCCAGCAGCAGACGACGAATGTCGGCGTGCTGCACCAGCGGGATCATTGGGGTTGCCGGATCACGCTCGGCCAGACCACGCCCCTGGGTACGCTCGCGGGCGTATTCCAGCGCGTGCAGGTAGCCGGTGTAGCCCAGCATGACCGAACCCAGACCTACGCCGATGCGGGCCTCGTTCATCATGTGGAACATGCCGGCCAGACCGTTGTGCGGCTCGCCGACCAGGTAGCCGACCGCCCCGCCCTTCTCACCGAAGTTGAGCATGGTGGAGGTGGTGCCGCGGTAACCCATCTTGTGGATCAGACCGGCCAGTTGAACGTCGTTGCGCTCGCCGAGGCTGCCGTCGTCGTTGACCAGGAACTTGGGCACGATAAACAGCGAGATGCCCTTGGCACCGGGCGGTGCGTCGGGCAGCTTGGCCAGCACCAGGTGCACGATGTTCTCGCTCAGCTCGTGGTCACCTGCGGAGATAAAGATCTTGTTGCCACTGATGCGGTAGGTGCCGTCGTCCTGCGGGATCGCGCGGGACTTGATGTCACCCAGCGAGGAGCCGGCGTGCGGCTCGGTCAGGCACATGGTGCCGAAGAAGCGGCCGGCCATCATCGGCTCGGCGTAACGCTGCTTCTGCTCGTCGGTGCCGTGGGCCATGATCAGGTTGCAAGCAGCGATGGTCAGACCGGCGTAGGCCTGGGTGCTGACGTTGGCGCCCTTGATCAGTCCGATACAGGTCTGGGCAACAGCCGCCGGCAGCTGCATGCCGCCACGCTCGTAATCCTGCGAGGCAGCCATCAGGCCGGTATCACGCAGCACGGCCAGCGCCTCGGAGACTTCCGGGCGAATCACAACCTTGCCATTCTCGAAGCGCGGCTCGTCTTCATCGCACAGGCGGTTGTGCGGTGCAAAGGTCTCGCTCGCGACCTTCAGCGCCAGCTCGATGGCGGCATCAAAGGTATCGCGGCTGTGGTCTTCGTAACGCGGGAATTGGGTAAAGCGCTCGATATCCAGCATTTCATAGAGCAGAAACGCCAGATCGTCGGTATTGATGATTTTCTGGGACACGGAAAATTCCTCTGGAATTTTTAGCTACAAGCGCCAAGCCTCAAGCGGCAAGCCAAGCCCGAAAAGCGAAACCCGAGCATGGCCCGGGTTTGCTTGCAGCTTACGGCTTGAAGCTTGCGGCTGGGATCAGACGATCTCGAACAGACCGGCTGCGCCCTGGCCACCGCCGATGCACATGGTGACAACCACGTACTTGACGCCGCGGCGCTTGCCTTCGATCAGCGCGTGGCCGGTCAGGCGGGAGCCGGTTACACCGTAGGGGTGGCCGATGGCGATGGAGCCACCGTTGACGTTCAGGTTCTCGGCCGGGATGCCCAGACGGTCACGGCAGTAGACAACCTGGGAAGCGAAGGCTTCGTTCAGTTCCCACAGACCGATATCGTCCATGGTCAGGCCATTGCGCTGCAGCAGGCGCGGGATGGCGAAGACCGGGCCGATGCCCATTTCGTCAGGCTCGCAACCGGCAACGGCGAAACCGCGGAAAATACCCATCGGCTCAACGTTCAGCTGTTCGGCAACCTTGCTGTTCATCACGGTGCAGACAGACGCGCCGTCAGACAGCTGGCTGGCGTTACCGGCGGTGATGAAGTTGCCCGGGCCACGGACCGGCTGCAGGGAGGACAGGCCTTCCAGAGTGGTGCTCGGACGGTTGCACTCGTCACGATCCAGAACCACTTCCTGGTCGGTGATTTCGCCGGTTTCCTTGTTCTGGACCTTCATGATGGCCTTGAACGGTACGATTTCGTCGGCGAACTTGCCGCTCTGCTGACCGGCAGCCACGCGCTGCTGGCTCAGCAGGGAGTACTCGTCCTGGGACTCGCGGCTGACGTTGTAGCGCTGGGCTACGATGTCGGCAGTCTCGATCATGGACAGGTACAGCTCGGGCTTGTTCTTCATGATCCACTCGTTGGTGCCGTGGAACATGTTGATCTTGTCGTTCTGGCACAGGCTGATGGACTCAACGCCACCGGCAACGATGGCCGGGATCTTTTCGCTGACAACACGCTGGGCAGCGATGGCGATGGACTGCAGGCCGGAGCTGCAGAAACGGTTCAGCGACATACCGGCAGTGGTAACCGGCAGACCGCCGCGGATGGCAGCCAGACGCGCCATGTTCTTGCCCTGGGCACCTTCGTGGAAGGTTGCGCCGAGGATCACGTCTTCAACCAGCGCCGGGTCGATACCTGCGCGCTTGACCGCTTCTTCAATGACGAAGCCGGCCATGTCAACACTGTGGGTGTTGTTCAGTGCGCCGCGATAGGATTTGCCCAGGCCGGTACGGGCCGTAGATACGATAACTGCGTCTGTCATGTTGTTGCTCCTGTTGAAATTCAAGTACATCAGCCTGCAGCCGGGGTTATCCCTCAGCCCGGCTGGCCCTGCTGTTCACCCCAGCGTGTCAGCGTGTCCCGTGCCTCCCGGTAGGGTTTGAGCCCCATGGCCAGAAGGATGATGGCGCCCACGGTAATCACGCTGGCAACGATGAATATGGAATAACGGATCGCCATGTCGTCCTGGAACACGTAGTCGGTGAACAGCGCGACGGCGGTCGGACCAATACCCAGACCGATCAGGGTAATGGTGAAAAGATAGATGGCCGAGGCCTGACCACGCATGGCGTTGGGCATGACCTCCTGAATCGCCGCCGGTGCGACACCAAACGGCATGGCGACCGTGAATACGTTAAAGAACATGATGGTCCACAGCAGCGGCATGTTGTCGACCAGATACACCACGTTGCACAGCAGGGTCAGGATAGCCGAGAGCAGACCAACCCGCATGTTGGCATCGCGACAGCCGCGGTGGGCAAGAAAGTCGGCGAGACGCCCGCCGAATACAATCCCCAGAGACCCGGCAACCATCACCAGCGAGCCGTAGTAGACACCGACTTCGCCCGGAGTCAGCCCGTGGTTGCGAATAAAGAAGGTCGGAATCCAGGCCGAGGCGCCGTAGGAAGCAAACGACAGACAGGCAAAACCGAAGTTATGGCACAGCACCGCCTTGCGAATACCCATCAGGTAACGGCCCACGTCCTTCAGCGGCACGGCGACGCCGGCACCAATACCCTTGCGGGACGGCTCCTTGATCGCCAGCAGCACCAGGCAGAACAGCAGGCCTGCGGCACCCAGCACCAGGAAAATCAGTTGCCAGGGGCGGACTTCACCCAGCAGCGGCAGCACCATCGGGCCTTGCGCGTTAGCCCACGTCACCACCAGGCCACCGAGCAAAAATGCAGCGCCAGCCCCAAGATAAATACCCATGGCATAGACACTGATGGCCGTTGCGCGACGATTGGCCGGGAAGCTGTCGGCGATCAGCGAATAGGCAGCTGGAGACAGCGCAGCTTCTCCTGCGCCCACGCCAATGCGACCAACGATGAAATGCCAGTACTGCTGCGCCAGACCGCAGAACGCGGTCATCAGACTCCACACGGCCACGCCCGCAGCGATCAGGCCGCGGCGGCTCTTGGAGTCGGCAATCCGCCCCAGCGGAATACCGGCTACAGTGTAGAAAACGGCAAATGACAGACCCATCAGCAGGCTCATTTCAGTATCGGAAATCTGCAGGTCCTGGCGAATAGGCCCAACCAGCAGGTTCAGAATCTGGCGATCTACAAAGGACAGAACATAGGCAACCAGCAAAATACTGACCGTCAGCCAGGCTCGTTTGGGCGACGGATAACTATTATTCTCGTCCACGCTATGCTCCATTTTTTGTAGTTGGAATTATCAGCAGGACGAGACTATCAGGTTCGCACAGCGAAAGTCGATTTCGAAATACAGCGATCAGCAACCTCAATGCGTGTCTATCACCGGAGGCTATGTATTGTTCAAACAGTTTCCGCAGCTCTCTGAAAAGGCCCTCGCACCATGAGCTCACCCCTAATCATGGTCGGTGCCGGCCATGCCCACCTGATCGCCCTGCGCGGCTGGATTGAACAGGGCTATCAGGTTCCGCCCGGCAGCACACTGATCTCGCCGGAACCCCATGCATGGTACTCCGGCATGATGCCCGGCATGCTGGCCGGCCGCTGGCAGCCAGAGCAATGCCGCATTGCACTGGCCCCGCTCTGTGACGCCACGGGTCTGACCCTGCACATCGGGCGGCTGGCACATCTTGACGCCGACAACCGGCTGCTGGAGCTGGACAGCGGGGAGCAATTGCGCAGCACCGTACTATCCATCAACAGCGGTGCAATGAATCCAGCGCCGCCCGACAATGACCAGAGCCTTGCCGTCATCGGCGCCAAACCCTTTGCCGATCTGTTCCGTTACTGGCAGACATGGCAGGCCGGCGAAAGCCCGGAGAAGCTGGTGATTCTGGGCGGCGGCGCAGCCGCGGTAGAGCTGGCTCTGGCGCTGCAAAAGGCTCTGCCCCGCAGTCAGCTGACGCTGCTGTGCGCATCCCGGCTGCTCGCCGGGCACCCAGCCGGAGCTGCGCGCACGACCCGATCCCTGTTTGCCCAGCGCGGTATCACGCTGCACGAGAATACTGCTGTCACGGCAATCGAGCGCGGCACCCTGAGATCGGCAGATGCCCCGCCGGTTGCCGCTGACGCGGTCATCCTGGCTACCGGTACCGCACCGGCTGCCTGGCAACCCCAAAGCGGGCTGGCGACCGACAAAGCCGGATTCACCAGCATCGATGCCACATTACAGAGCACCTCGCATCCGCAGATCTTTGCCAGCGGCGACTGTGCGGCGCTGGCCGGCTGCCCTCACTCCGGCGTTTACGCCGTACGCCAGGGGCCGATACTGGGCGCGAATCTGCGCGCCCAATTGCAGGGTGGCCCGCCACAGCTGCGCTTTGAGCCCCAGCCCAGAGCACTTGCCCTGCTGGCCACCGCAGACCGGCAGGCCCTGGCCTGTTATGGCCCCCTGGCGCTGCGCAGTCGCGCGGCGCTGTGGCTGAAGAACAGGCTCGACACCGACTTCATGCGCAGCCTGCAGCTTGACTGCCCCCCAGCCTGACGGCGGGCCAAGACCAAAGATCAATTGTCGGTACCCGAGACAAATGGCTAAATGAGGCTGAATCGACCATAACAAGAACAATACTGGGCATTGCGCCCCTGAATGGACCTCTGCTTATGCACACCGGATTTATCGGCAAAGCGATTCTCGCCCTGCTGCAACTGGGCACCCTTGGCTGGCTTTACTACAGCGCCGGCGTTGACGTGCTTGCGCCCGCGCTGATCCTCGCCGTGCTGCCCTGGATCGGGCTGCCCTGGTTTTATCCGCCCTCCGACCCGTCATCGGTGATCGAACCATCAGGCAGCACAACGGGCAGCGCCGATCTCAGCGCGCGCCTGTCCCGCGCTACCAGCCAAAACGCCATTGCCGCGGCCGAGGTCGCGCACTCGGTCGAGCAATTGCGCCAGCGCCAGCAGTCACAGCTGCTGGCGATTCGTCAGGTGACCGACAGCGCCCAGCAGATAGCCGCCGAGGTCGACGCTACCAGCCGTTATGCCGAACGCGCCGACGGCGCCGCCGAACAGGCGCGCAGCCGCAGTCAGCAGGGCCGAGACGCACTGGATCAGGCCACCCAGGTGATGCACCAGTTGGCCAGCCAGACTGACGCAGCCAACACGGTACTCAACGAACTCAATGCCCAGACCACCCGGATCGTACAGGTCACCGAGGTAATCGACTCCATTGCCAGCCAGACCAATCTGCTCGCTCTCAATGCCGCCATCGAAGCCGCCCGTGCAGGAGACATGGGCCGTGGTTTCGCCGTCGTCGCCGATGAAGTCAGGGCACTGGCCGCCCGCACCGCCTCCTCCACCTCTGAAGTCGCCGAGATCATTGAACGCATGCATCAGCAGAGTCAGCGGGTAAATGCCGACTTTGCCGCGCTGGTAGAGCAGGTCCAGGGCGGCGTCAGCCTGATTGAAAGTGCCGCCGGCCAGCTGGAAGAAATCAGCACCCAGGGTGACGAGGTTAAGGCCGTTACCGGGCAGATCGCCGACAGTAGCCTGACCAATCGTGACCAGCTGGCCAACCTGAGCAGCGCGCTGGAGCAGGTACGCAGCGATATCGAACAGAGTGATGAGCAAACCCGACGCCTCGGCGGCGAAGCGATCAACCTGGTGTCGCTGGCCGAGCAGGTCAGTGAGATGCTGGCTGATGTCGCCCTGGACGAATACCACCAACGCTTCTTCGATGCCGCACAGCAAACCGCCAGCGCCATTGCCGCGAGATTTGAGGCGGATCTGGCCAGCGGCAAGATCCAGCGCAGCGCGCTATTTGACCGTAACCTGAAACTCATCCCCGGCAGCAACCCGGCCCGCTACAGCAGCGCTTTCGACAGCTACACCGATCAGGTGCTGCCGGCCATTCAGGAGCCGCTCCTGCAACAGCACCCGGAACTGGTCTATGCCATCGCGGCCATTCCCTCGGGCTATGTGCCGACCCACAACCTGCGCTTCAGCAAGCAACCCACCGGCGACGTACAGCACGACACCCTGCACTGCCGCAGCAAGCGACTGTTTGATGATCCGACCGGCCGGCGTTGCGGCAGCCATGAGCAAGCCCTGCTGCTGCAGACCTACAAACGGGATACCGGCGAGGTGATGCACGATCTGTCAGTGCCTATCATGGTGAATGGTGAGCATTGGGGCGGGCTGCGGCTGGGGTACAAGCCGGAACAGTAACGACTGACCGGATGCTTTGTCGGGTAAAACACGGGGAAAAGGCTATGGCGCTGTTTCGTGCCTATCTATTGGCAATAACACTGGGGCTGGTGACATACACCATGCTGGTCGGAATGGAGCATGGCTGGAACCTGCTGCCGATTTTCTTTGGCAATATCGTCGAAATGAGCTGGCAAGGGCAGTTCAACCTCGACTTCATGTCATTCCTCAGTTTGTCTGCTATCTGGGTAGCCTGGCGCCACCAGTTCTCGGGCTCCGGCATTGTGCTGGGCATTCTGGCATTTTTTGGTGGAATGCTGTTTCTTGCCGCCTATTTGCTTTGGGCAAGTGGACAGGCCTCAGGTAACACCAAGGTTCTGCTGCTCGGCCGTGGGCGGGCAAAATCCGCCTAGCACCAATCGCAGCCTCTAGGCCGGCGCCGCCGTACCGGCGGTCGCTGACAGGGCGATGGTGGCGAGGCCTTCGGCGTTCACCACCCTACCCGGCTTCGCACCGGGCGGGATAGTGGCGAGACACCGGGTATGGTTAATCAGGCCGCCGATTGCAGCGGGCCTTCCAGCCGTCGGGTAACGGCATCAGCGCAGGTCTCGCGGCGCAGACTGTCAAACAACGCGCGCGCTTCAGGGTAATGCTGGCCGAGCATGGCCAACCATTGTTTCAGCCGGCCCGGCGCGTGACGATCTACTACCCGCAGCCGAGTCTGACGGAAGAAGTCACCGAGCCAGGGCCACAGCGACTCCCAGCCAAGCACGATCTCATCGGTATTCTGCGCGATGCGCAGCCCCAGATCCGGGCACCTAACTAATCCGCGTCCAATCATCACGGCGTTACAGCCACTGACTTCACGAATGCGGCGGTAGTCCTCGGTGCTCCACACCTCACCATTGGCGATCACCGGTACCTCAACCGCTTCGCGAATGCGCGCCAGCCACTCCCAATGCGCCGGCGGCTTGTAGCCTTCCACCTTAGTGCGCGCATGCACGGTGATCTCGCTGGCGCCGCCGTCAGCCAGCGCCTGCGCGCATTCCAGCGTCTGGCTGGTATCGGTCAGGCCCAAGCGCATCTTGGCGGTCACGGGAATATGCGCCGGTGTTGCCGCGCGCACGCTGGCAACAATCTCGCGCAGCAACTCGGGTTCGGTCAGCAGCGCGGCGCCGCCACGATGACGGTTGACCGTCTTGGCCGGGCAGCCGAAGTTGATGTCAATTGCCGGCGCATCCATCGACGCCAGCAGCGCCGCGTTCTCCCCCATCCAGCGCACATCCGAGCCGAGCAATTGCGGGCGCACCGGCACACCGGCGCGGGTGCACCAGCCGTGCTCGCTTTCCGGCACGCTGCGGCGAATGGTGGCGACGTTGAGCAGCCCTTCGGTCACGCGAATGAACTCGCTCACGCACCAGTCGATCCCGCCGATGCGGGTCAGCACATCGCGCATGGGTGCATCGGCCAGCCCCTCCATCGGGGCCAGCACGACCGGGCCGTTTATCCGCTCAAGGCTGTTCATGCGCTCGGGGCCGCTCATGCGCTGATGCCATGCTCGGCCAGCATGTCGAGCAGCTGCTGTTCGGTCCAGACGTTCACACCCAGCTGCTCGGCCTTGGCCAACTTGCTGCCGGCACCGGGCCCTGCGACAACGCAATGGGTCTTGGCCGACACGCTGCCGGCGACCTTGGCACCGAGGCTTTCCAGATGCCCTTTGGCAACATCGCGCGACATGGCTTCCAGCGTGCCGGTCAGCACCCAGGTCTGCCCCGCCAGCAACAACCCGCCGGAGGTCTCCGCGCGCGGGCTTTGCCAGTGCATGCCGAAGTCGCGCAGCTGCTGCTCGACAGCTTCCGCGCCGGCGCGCAGGGCCTGGTTCTGGAAATACTCGCGCAGCGCCTTGATTGCCTTGTCGTTCAGGCGCTCGACCTGTTTCAAGTCCAGCCAGTCAGCGTTAATGATCTTCTCCAGACTGCCGAACTGGCTCGCCAGCCGCTCGGCACCGGTGTTGGCGATGCCCGGGATATTCAGTCGCGCCAGAAAATCGGCCAGCGAGACGCAAGCAGCAAACTCGGCCGCCAGCTCGCCCGGCTCCTCAGGCGTGACACCGCGCTCAAGCAACTGGTCGATGACCTGGCGGTTATGGGCGTCGGCGAAGAAGGAGTGGATCTCGTGCGCCACTTCCAGCCCCACATCCGGCAGATAGACCAGCACCTCAGGCAGCGCACGCTCGATACGCTCCAGCTTGCCCAGCGCACGCGCCAGCAGTTTGGCGGTTTCTTCTCCCACATCGGGAATGCCAAGGGCATAGATGAAACGAGCCAGTGTCGGCTTCTTGCTGGCCTGAATAGCGGTCAGCAGATTCTTGGTCGACAGCTCGGCAAACCCCTCCAGTGCCAGCACCTGTTCAAAGGTCAGCCGGTAAAGGTCTGCCGGGGACGCCACCAGCCCGGTATCTACCAGTTGCTCGACGCTCTTCTCGCCCAGCCCGTCGATATCCATGGCGCGGCGTGAAACGAAGTGAATGATCGACTGCTTGAGCTGCGCCTGACAGGTCAGACGGCCAACACAGCGGTAGACCGAGCCTTCGCTGGTGGTCGAACCCGATTTGCCGCGCTTGACCAACTGGGTGCGCTCCACCGCAGAGCCACACACCGGGCACGCCGTTGGCACCTCGACCGGACGCGCATCGGCCGGGCGACGCTCGGCAACCACCTGCATCACCTGCGGGATCACGTCGCCGGCGCGG
The DNA here is from genome assembly GCF_027474385.1 of Halopseudomonas sp. MFKK-1. Lineage (NCBI taxonomy): Bacteria > Pseudomonadati > Pseudomonadota > Gammaproteobacteria > Pseudomonadales > Pseudomonadaceae > Halopseudomonas > Halopseudomonas sp. MFKK-1. The sequence goes on along the minus strand of NZ_CP114836.1, from coordinate 2,411,319 downwards.
CGGATGATCACGGTGTCGCCGATCATCACACCCAGCCGTGCGACTTCATCCATGTTGTGCAGCGTCGCGTTGGACACGGTTACACCTGCTACCTGAACGGGCTTCAGCCGTGCCACCGGCGTCACCGCACCGGTGCGGCCAACCTGAAACTCGACATCCAGCAGCTCGGTCAGCTCTTCCATTGCCGGGAACTTGTGGGCAATCGCCCAGCGCGGCTCACGGGCGCGAAAACCCAGCTCGCGCTGATAACTCAGCTGATTGACCTTGAACACCACGCCGTCGATCTCGTATTCCAGCCCGGCGCGGCGCTCGCCGATATCGCGGTAGTAATCCAGGGTGCCGTCCACGCCCTTCACCAGCTTCAATTCACGGCTGATCGGAATCCCCCAGCCCTTGAACGCCTGCAAAATAGCGTACTGATTGTCGGGCAGCTCGCCGTCGACGCGGCCAAAACCATAGCAGCAAAACTCCAGCGGGCGGCTGGCGGTAATGGTCGGGTCAAGCTGGCGCAGGCTGCCGGCTGCAGCGTTACGCGGGTTGGCGAAGGTTTTGCTGCCCGCCTCGCGCGCACGCTCATTCAACGCCTCAAAGCCGGCCTTGCTCATGAACACTTCGCCGCGCACTTCCAGCACGGCAGGCCAGCCCTCGCCACGCAGCTTGAGCGGAATATTGCGAATGGTGCGTACGTTGGTGGAAATGTCTTCGCCAGTTGTGCCGTCGCCACGGGTAGCGCCGCGCACCAACAGCCCGTTCTCGTAAAGCAGACTGACCGCGAGGCCATCCAGTTTAGGCTCGCAGCAGTACTCGACCTCCGCCCCACCACCAAACAGGTCGCCAGCCGGCAGGTCCAGCCCTTCACGCACCCGGCGGTCAAAATCAAGCATGTCCTGCTCGGCAAAGGCGTTGCCCAGGCTGAGCATCGGCACTTCATGCCTGACCTCACCGAAGCCCGATGCAGGCGCACCACCCACCCGCTGGGTCGGCGAGTCGGGGGTGATCAGATCAGGGTGCTCCGCCTCGATGGCCTTGAGTTCGTTGAACAGCCGATCGTACTCGGCGTCCGGCACTGCAGGCTCGTCGAGGACGTAGTAGCGGTAATTGTGCTGCGCGATTTCCTCACGCAGGGCAAGGGCGCGTTCGGCGGGAGTGGCGTGCTGGGGCATGTGCGGTCGCTGGGCTGGGAGTTCGGTGGCTATTCTAACCGAACCAAAGCTTTAAGCCGCAAGCTGCAAGCGAAACCCAAAGCACTCCGAGCCCGAGCAGCGGAGCCGGGTTACTTGTAGCTTGAAGCTTGTAGCTTGCGGCTAGCCAGCGGCGCCTAGCGCCGTTGGCTGTAGTTGAGCCGCTCAAACTCGGCGATACGCTGCCGATAGTGCTCAATGGTCTGGGCGGTCAGTACGCTGCGTTGCTCGTCTTTCAGGTCACCGCCCAGTTCGTGGGCGAGCTTGCGGGCTGCGGCGATCATCAGATCCAGTGCCTGTTTGGGATGGCGCGGGCCGGGCAGGCCCATGAAGAAACTGACCGCGCGGACGTGGCTCTGGTCCAGCTCGTCCAGATCAAACACGCCCGGCTTGAGCGCGTTGGCCATGGAGAACAGCACATCACCATTGCCGCTCATGCTTTCATGACGATGGAAGATATTCATATCGCCGTAGCGCAGACCACTTTCGAGAATGCTCTGATGCAGCGCAGAACCGGGAAAGCCCTGCTCGTCACGAGCAACCACGTTGATTACCAGCACCAGCTCCACCGGCAGGCTTTGCTGCTCAGGGCGCGGAGCCGCTTCGCTGGCAGCAGGCTTTTCAGCGGCCGGACGGGCCTTGCTGCGCGGCTCGGCAACGATAGGGTCGACCAGCACCGGAGGCTCGTCCAGATCAAGACCAACCTGCTCTGGCTCATGCCACTTTTCATCGCCTGTGGGCGCAGCCGACGGGCCGCTGTCACCAAAGGACGGTTCGGCACGTTCCTGGCGATTGACAACGCGCGGCGGTCCGAGCAGCTCGTCGTTACCCTCCTCGGGGAGGTCAGCGAGGTTGCGTTCGAGCTTGAAGCGAATTTTTGATCGCCCACCCATGCGCCGCCAGCCATCAAACAGAATGCCGGCGATCACCAGCAGGCCAATGATGAAAAGCCACTCACGCAAACCGAAATCCATGAATACCCGTTCCTGTCGTCACTTTGCTGATCGGGCGGTTGACTGTCCGCCTCTCGTCTGGCCGGATGCTAGCACGGCCGCCATCAAAACTACACTGCCGCCAACGCAGCCGCCTCTTCCACATCCACTGTGACCAGCCTGGAGCAGCCGGGTTCATGCATGGTGACCCCCATCAACTGATCGGCCATTTCCATGGCGATCTTGTTGTGGGTGATGTAGATGAACTGCACCCGCGCCGACATCTCCTTCACCATACGCGCATAACGGCCGACGTTGGCGTCATCCAGCGGCGCATCCACCTCGTCGAGCATGCAGAACGGTGCCGGGTTGAGCTGGAAGATAGAGAACACCAGGGCAATCGCCGTCAGCGCCTTTTCCCCGCCGGACAGCAGGTGAATGGTGCTATTCTTCTTGCCCGGTGGACGCGCCATGATGGCGACGCCGGTATCGAGCAAGTCATCGCCAGTCAGCTCCAGATAGGCGTGACCGCCGCCAAACACCTTGGGAAACAGCGTCTGCAGCCCCTGATTGATCTTGTCGAAGGTCTCCTTGAAGCGTGCGCGGGTCTCCCGGTCGATCTTGCGAATAACCTGCTCAAGCGTACTGAGCGCTTCTTCCAGATCGGCATTTTGCGCATCCAGATAGCGTTTGCGCTCTGACTGCTGGTCGTATTCTTCGATGGCCGCCAGGTTGATCGCGCCCAGACGCTGGATACGCGCATCCAACTGCGCCAGTTGCTGCTCCCAATCGCCTTCGTTAGCGCCCTGCGGCAGTGTTGCCAGCACGCCGTGCAGATCGTAACCGGCCTCGGTCAACTGCTCCTGCAGGCCCTGACGGCGGGTTTGCAGGTCGCGGGCGTTGAGCCGCTGTTCATCCAGTTGGGTGCGCAGCACCTGCGCCTGTTGCTCAGCCTGCACGCGGCGGGTTTCCTGCGCGCGCATTTGCTGGTCGACCCCTTCCAGCGCCTGACGGGCCGCGCTGAGCTCCTGCTCGACCGCAATGCGCTGCTCCAGCAGGGTTTCCAGCTCGATGCGCTGGTCATCTTCCGGCGCCTGACTTTCTTCCAGCGTCATGCGCAGCTGCTCACGGCGCTCGGACAGCCGCTCAGCCTGCACCTGCTGCCGTTCCAGCCCCTGCCGCGTGCTTTTCAACTGCGCATTGAGTGACTGCGCGCGCAACGCCAGTTGATGGGCACGGTCTTTTTGCTGACGGGACTGCTGGCGGGCGAGGTCCAGGGTTTCACGCGCAAGATCACGCTGCTGCAGCAATTCTTCACGCCGGCCGGTGTCTTCGGCCATGCTGTCCAGCGCCGCCTGCAGAGTCAGCCGGGCTTCACCGATCTGCTCCAGTTCGTCGCTGCGCTGGCGTTTGAGTTCTTCCAGATCTTCGCTGATGCGCTGACGGCGGGCGTTGATCTGCTCGAGACGCACCTGACGCGCCGACCACTGCGCCTTGAGTTCGCCCTGCTGACGACCGGTGCCAGCCAGCGTCTGCTGCAACGCATCACGTTCAAGCTCCAGGCGACGCAGCGCTTCACGCAACTGATCGATCTTCTCCTGCCCCGACTCCAGCGCGGCCTGCTGCTCATCCAGGCTGGCCTGCAGCTGCTCCATCTCCTGCTGACGGGCCAACACGCCGGTTTCACTGGCCTCACCACGGCGGAACCGCAACCAGTTGGGACCCACCCAATGGCCTTCGCGGGTAATAAAGGATTCGTGCGCGGCCAGGATCGCGCGCGCGCTCAGCGCCTGCGCCAGACTCTCTGCCGGGCGAATGCTGGCCAGCCAGGGGCTCAAGTCCAGACCGCTGCTGACCTTGTCCAGCAGGCTGCCAGGTGCGCTGACCGGCTCGCCGCCGCGTTGCAGCAGACGCAAGCTGCCCTGTTCGAAACTGGCCAGCGCGGTATCCAGCTGATCAAGATCATCCAGCGCGATGGCCTGCAGATCATCCGCCAATACCGCCTCGACCGCACGCTCCCAGCCACTCTCGACCTGCAGCTGCTCGGCCAGCAGGCCATGGCCCTGTACGCCCTGGCCTGCCAACCAGTCACCGACGTCGCTGCCCTTGGCCAGGGCTGCCTGCTGCAACGCTTCAAGCGAAGCCAGACGGCCACTGCCACGCTGCAGTTCACCGCGGTGAATATCCTGTTCCTGCTGCAGGGCGTTCAGTGTCTCGCGATCCTGCTGCAGGCGTTCACTGACGTCGGAGAGCTTCATTTGATCCGTTTCGCTGCGCAGCTCCAGCTCGGCCAGCTGTTCGGCCAATTCGGCCAGTTCGTCATCCAGCGAGCCGGCGTTCAGCCCGCTGCGTTCGTCTTCCAGGCGCTGGATGCGCTCGCCGAGCCGCTCGACCGACTGCTCCATGTGGCGAATGCGCGACTGCTCCACCTCGGCCTGCTGACGCGGTTCAGCCGCGCGCTGGTTGAACTGGTCCCAAGCGCTCTGCCAGTTCTGCATGGCGTCTTCGGCGCTTTGCAGCGTGATGGCGATGTCTTCTTCGGCGGCGCCGGCCATCTCCAGCTCGGGTTCAATGCCATCGAGTTCCGCCTGCAGGTCTGCCAGCAGGGCTTCGTCCTGGGTCAGATGGCTCTGCGCTTCCTGCCAGGCCTGCTCGGTTTCTTCAATGTCGCTGTGCAGCTGACGCTGACGATCACGGTTGAACTGCAGAATCTGCTCGATGCGGCTGATATCGGCACCGACGCTGTAATACTGGGCCTGTACCCGGTTGAAGGTCTCGGTCAGGTCGCTGTGCTGATCACGTTGTTTTTCGATCTCACTGTCGGCGTTGCGCTGTTCGGCAATCAGCGCCTCCAGCGCCACCTCAAGGTCGCGTACCCGGTGCTCACGCTGGCCCACCTGCTCGTTCAGCGTCTGCCAGCGCAGCGCCTGCAGCTGTGCCTTGAGCTGCCGCTCTTCAGCCTTGTATTCCTTGTACTTCTCGGCCGCCTGCGCCTGCCGATGCAAATGCGCGAGCTGGCGTTCCAGCTCCTCGCGCAGATCGGTCAGGCGCGACAGGTTCTCGTGGGTGCGGCGAATGCGGTTTTCGGTCTCGCGGCGGCGATCCTTGTAGCGGGAGATACCGGCGGCTTCTTCGATAAACAGCCGCAGGTCTTCCGGTTTGGCTTCGATCAGGCGGGAAATCATGCCCTGCTCGATGATCGAGTAGCTGCGCGGCCCGAGGCCGGTGCCCATGAAGATATCGGTAATGTCGCGGCGGCGGCACTTGGTGCCGTTGAGGAAATACTGGTTCTGCGCTTCGCGGGTGACCTTGCGGCGAATGGATATCTCGTTGTAACCGGCGTATTCGCCCTGCAGAGTGCCGTCACTGTTGTCGAACACCAGCTCGATAGACGCCTGGCCGACCGGTTTGCGCGAGTTGGAACCGTTGAAGATGACGTCGGTCATCGACTCGCCACGCAGGTTCTTGGCCGAACTTTCGCCCATGACCCAGCGCACCGCGTCGATGATATTGGACTTGCCACAGCCGTTCGGCCCGACCACCGCGCCCATGTTGGTCGGGAAGTAGACCGTCGTTGGATCAACGAAGGATTTGAAGCCGGCCAGCTTGATGCACTTGAGTCGCATTGAGGGGCATATCCTTGCACTGCCGTGTCGCAGGTCGAACCGACCAGCAAACCCGCATTTTTACCCGGTCTGCGCGCCCATGAGAAGCCCCTTGGGGCAATTCGCTGGCCTGATGCAGCCGCTTGCGGCACACTTTCAGCGCCGCACCATACAGGGATACCGGAACGATCATGGCCGCAGAACCGCGACTCGACAGCCTCTACAGCAAGCTGATGAACGAAGAAGACGCCAGAGTCTGCAAGGACATCCCCGATTCGGCCTGTTCAGACGTGCCGCAGAACTTCTTCCTGCAGGTGCTGGCCAACACCCTGACCAGCCTGGGCGATACCCTGACCAACCCGAAAACCACCCTCGCCTGGCTGCTCGGCGTGGTCGGTGCGCCGGTTGCGCTGATCGCCTGGCTGGTACCGATTCGCGAGTCCGGCTCGATGCTGCCGCAACTGCTGATCGCCGCCTGGATTCGTCGCCTGCCCTATCGGCGCGGCGTCTGGGTATGCGGCAGCCTGCTGCAGGCAGCGGCGTTGCTGGCCATGGGCGCGGTGGCGTGGTTCTTTGAGGGGGCGCTGGCGGGCGGGCTGATCATTGCCTGCCTGATCGTCTTCAGTCTGGCCCGTGGGCTGTGCTCGGTGGCCAGCAAGGATGTGATCGGCAAGACCGTCCCCAAGACCCGCCGAGGCCGGCTTAACGGCCTGGCGACCAGCCTGTCCGGCTGGCTGGCTCTGGCCTTCGGGGTCTACTGCCTGATCTATCCGCCAAATGACGACGATATGCTGTTCTACGCCGCATTGCTGATTGGCGCGGCACTGCTATGGATGCTCGCAGCGCTGGTTTACCGGCGCATCGACGAGGCCCCCGGTGCGACCGAGGGCGGCGGCAACGCCTTCAGCCACGCGCTCGGCAACATCAGCCTGCTGCGCGACGACGCGCCCTTCCGGCGTTTTGTCGTCACCCGGGCGCTGCTGCTGTGTTCGGCGCTGTCGGCGCCCTACTACGTGGTACTTGCCCGAGACGTGGAGAGCGGCTTTGGCATGCTGGGAGCCTTTCTGGTTGCCAACGGCCTGGCCAGCAGCCTGAGCGCGGGCGTTTGGGGGCGGATGTCGGATGCGTCGAGTCGTCAGGTGCTGATTCGCGCCGCACTGCTGGCGAGCCTGCTGGGGCCGCTGGTGATTGCGGTTGATCGCTGGGCCAACCTGCCCGACGCGCTGCATGCCTGGCTGTTTCCGCTGGCGTTCTTCGTGCTCGGTATTGCCCATGCCGGCGTGCGGGTCGGCCGCAAGACCTATGTGCTGGACATGGCCGGCGGCAACAAACGTACGGACTATGTTTCGGTCGGCAACAGCGTCATTGGCCTGATCCTGCTCGCCACCGGGTTGTTCGGCCTGCTCAGCGGCCTGATCGGCGCGGCAGGCATGCTGTTGCTGCTCTCGGCCATCGGCCTGCTTGGGGCGCTGCTGGCAACCACGCTACCCGAAGTACAACAGGACTAACAGCACAGCAGGACTGAATCAGAGGGCCTGAATCCAGTCGCGGGCGGTAGCTGCCTCACTGGTCGGAAAGACCTTTACCTCAACGCCCGGAATCAGACGGTCAGCCAGACCAACCATCACTTCGAGCCAGCGCTGATCCGTTACAACAGCCTCGCGCTCGAAACGGTTCCAGTGGCTGATGCCGTATTTCAGATCCTTGTACAGGGCTTCAACCGACATACCCTCAAAGGCCGGCATTTCGACATAGATCCGCGCTCTGGGGTGTTCCTGCAGTTTGGCTTCAACTACCGCAAGCATCTGCTCCAGCATCTCGCCGGTGATCTTGCCTTCGATGCGAAAGCCCAGCACCTTGTCGTTGGCGAAGGGAATCAGGGTGAACATGGCGACCGCCTCCTGTATGAGCGGCCCGTGGCAGGGCCATGCCGAATTGGACAACAGGAAACGGGGCATGACTCCCGGCCGGACAGCCGGGAGCCCGGACAGAGTTACTCGACGGACTGATCAATGACCAGTTGATACACCTGCTCGGAGCCGGCGCGAACCTCGTCGACCCTGCCGATATGGGTACCGCTGCGCGCATCGCCATCCAGCGATACCCGCGCGACCAGCTCAAGTGGCTGCTCTGCGCTCAGCTTGACGCCGGGCAGCATGGCATCGGCTTCACTCAGGCTCAGCTCCAGAGGCAGCTCGGCCAAGGTCAGACGTTTGGCCGCCAGCGGCATCGGCGGGCCGTTCGGCTCGCGGATGAAGACAAATACACTGGCGCTATCCGGCAGGCTGGCGCGCAGCGCCGGGTCAATGCTGATCTGCGCCTTGACCGCCAGCAGCACCGGCGCTTCCGGCGGTGTCTGGCCGGCATCGATCATGCGCTGACGGGCACGGTCAATACCGCCCTGAATGGCCTGAGCGCCGGGACTGTTCTCTGCCATACCCTGCTGCAACTGCCGCCAGTAACGAATGGCACCGGCAAAGTCATCCGCCTCGAAGGCGGCGATACCGAGCAGGCCCAGCGCGGTAGGCTGCTGCGGGTCCAGCTCGATGGCCTTGTCCAGCGCCAGCGCAGACTCGGCATCGAGCTTGTTGCCGTTGGCGAAATAACGTGCCTGTGCCAGCTGGGCCAATACCTCGGGTTGCTCACCCAGACGCGCCAGCGCATTGCCAAAGGCATCGGCCGCCTTTTCCGGGTTCTGGGCACTGATATAGGCGCGCCCCAGCATGTACCAGGCCTCTCCGTTCTCGGGTTGCACCTGCACTACCCGCCGGGTGCGGTCGATCAGCGCTTCTAGCGAATCCACCTGAGGGGTAGCCTGCATTTCGCGGTACAGCGCCAGGCCATCGGCCGCGCCCCACTGACGATAAAGCCCCAGCACGGCGAGCGGCAGTACCAGAACGGCGATAATCAGCAGCCAGGTGAACTGACGGGTCAGCGGCGCCTGCCGCGCGTCGGCAGCGGCGGTGTCTTCAAGCAGCAGCCGACTGGCCTCGCCCTTGGCGGCAGCAAGCTGCGACTCACTCAGATCCCCCGCCCGCGCCTGCGCTTCCAGCTCGGCGACGCGCTCCTCGTAAAGGGCCACGTTCAGGGCGGTACGATCCACCCGATCCATCCGCTGGCGCCGGCGCAGCGGCCACAGCATCATCACGGCCGCGACCAGCAACAGGGCGGCGGCTCCCAACCACAAATCAGTCATCTTGGCTCTTCTTGTTGAGCAGTTCGTCCAGCCGCTTTTGCTCCTGCGGCGACAGACCGGCATCAGAGGATTCATTCACCGCCCGCTGCCGGCGGCGAACCAGTAAGACCAACGCCAGCACGCCAACCAGCAGGAACGCCAGCGGTCCGAACCAGAGCACCGCAGTATCGCGGTTCAGAGCCGGCTTGTAGCGAACGAACTCGCCATAGCGGGCGACCATGTAGTCGACGATCTCGTCGTCACTGCGCCCGTCCTCCAGCAGTCGAAACACCTCCTGACGCAGGTCAGCCGCAATCGGCGCATCGGAGTCGGCAATGTTCTGGTTCTGACATTTCGGGCAGCGCAGTTCGGAACCGATGGCGTAGAAGCGATCACGCTCCTGCTCCGAGCTGAACTCGAAGGTATCCACCGCCGCCCCGACGCCGCCAGCCATCAGCAGCAGCCCGAGGGCAAGCCAGTGCAGTCGTCGGCTCATTTGGCCTCCTCCACCAGCGCCTGATAACGCGCGCCCAGGTCGGTGTCCCAAACCCGGTCGTCAATCACGCCGATAAACTTGTGACGGATCACGCCGTTGGCATCGATCAGATAGGTTTCCGGTGCGCCGTAAACGCCCAGATCAAGCCCGAGTCGGCCATCAGCATCGCTGATGTTCAACTGATAGGGGTTATGAAAGTCCTTCAGCCACTTGATCGCGTCTGCATTGGTGTCCTTGTAGTTGACCCCGTAGATCACCACGCCTTCGGCAGCGAGACGGTTCAGCACCGGATGCTCGACGCGGCAGGCAACACACCAGGTCGCCCAGATATTGACCAGCGCCGGGCCCTTGAGATCAGCCTGGGTAATGCGCGGCTCGCCATCGATCACCGATGGCAGATCAAACGTCGGGAACGGCTTGTTCAACAGCGGTGACGGCAGCTCCAGCTCGGTCACGCCTTCTTCCTTGGTCATCAGGCTCTGCAGGAAGAAGCCGGCCAGCACCAGAAACAGCAGCAGCGGCACAATCAGCAATAGACGACGCATCAGGCAGGCTCCCCGGCAACGCGACTGGCCGGCTGGTCGGCGCGCTGGCGCGCCTTGAGACGGTAGCGCTTGTCACTGGCAGCCAGAAGGCCACCAGCCATCATCATCAGGCCGCCCAGCCAGATCCAGCGCACAAAGGGCTTGATATGAACCCGCATCGCCCAGGCATCACCCTCAAGCGGCTCGCCCATGGCAACGAACAGGTCGCGGGTAAAACCGGCGTCAATGCCCGCCTCGGTCATTACCTGATTCTTCACCCGGTACAGGCGCTTCTCCGGGTGCAGCGTGGTCAGCAGGCGGTCGCCGGAATAGACACTGACTGTGCCCTGATCTGACACCCAGTTCGGGCCCTCACGGTGGCGCACGCCATCAAATACGAAGGTGTAGCCGCCCAGATCCAGAGCGTCACCCGGCGCCATGCGCAGGTCGCGCTGATTGTCGAACAGACTGGCACCGACCACGCCAACGGCACAGACCGCGATACCCACATGCGCCAGGGTCATGCCCCAGTAGCTGCGCGGCAACGCACGAACACCGGCGACCAGCCCCTTGTTGCGACTCTTGTGCAGGATGTCCCGCACACTGGCGCCACACACCCAGAAGACCAGCAGCAGCAGACTGCCGACCGCCAACTGGTGGGCACCGATCCACAGGGCGATAGCGACTGCAGCCACGGCGGCCAGCACCAGCACCCACTTGAGCTGGCCAACCAGCCAGTCCATCGGGGTCTGCTTCCAGCGGCTGAGGATGCCGACACCGAGGGCAGCCATCAGAATCGCCATCAACGGCAGGAACATGCCGTTGAAGTACGGCGGGCCAACCGACACCAGGGTGTCGAACGCCGACATGATCAGCGGGTACAGGGTGCCGAGCAGGACCATCAGCGCCGATACCACCAGCACCACGTTGTTGACCAGCAGCAGCGCTTCACGCGAGTTCCAGGCAAAGCCGATCTGGCTCTTCACTACCGGCGCACGCAGGGCATACAGCAGCAGCGAACCACCAACCACGACCAGCAGGAAGCCCAGCACGAACACGCCGCGCTCCGGATCGGTTGCAAACGCATGCACCGAGGTCAGCACGCCGGAGCGTACCAGGAAGGTACCCAGCAGACTCAGCGAGAAGGCCGCGATGGCGAGCAGCACGGTCCAGCTCTTGAACACGCCGCGCTTTTCGGTCACCGCCAGCGAGTGGATCAGTGCAGTACCCACCAGCCAGGGCATGAATGACGCGTTTTCTACCGGGTCCCAGAACCACCACCCCCCCCAGCCGAGCTCGTAATAGGCCCACCAGGAGCCAAGCACGATACCGATGGTCAGAAATGCCCAGGCGACGATGGTCCAGGGCCGCGACCAGCGGGCCCAGGCGGCGTCAAGACGACCGCCCAGCAGCGCCGCGATAGCAAAGGCAAAGGCCACCGAGAAGCCGACATAACCCATATAGAGCATCGGCGGGTGGACGATCAGGCCGAAGTCCTGCAGCAGCGGGTTGAGGTCGTTGCCGTCGACCGGATGGAACGGCAGCTGACGATCAAACGGGTTGGATGTGATCAGCATAAAGCACAGGAAGCCGACGCTGATCATGCCCATCACTGCCAACACACGGGCCAGCATCTCCTCCGGCAGATCGCGCGAGAAGATCGCCACGGCAAAGGTCCATCCCGCCAGAATCAGCGCCCACAGCAGCAGAGAACCCTCGTGCCCCCCCCAAACCGCACTGACCTTGTAATACCAGGGCAGTGCCGAGTTGGAGTTGAGCGCAACATAGGTCACGCTGAAGTCGTCAACCACAAAGGCGTGGACCAGACAGCCAAAGGCAAAGGCCACGAACAGGCACTGCGCCGCGGCCGCCGGTTGACCGAGCCCCATGGCCATGCCGTCACCGCGCCAGGCACCATACAGCGGCACTGTTGCCTGCAGAACCGACAGGCACAGCGCTATGATCAGGGCGATCTGCCCAAGTTCAGGAATCATGCTGCCCCCTTATTCCGCTTGCGGCTGCTGGGCAGCCTTGTTGGCCATGGCGTCATTCATCGCCTTGGCCACTTCGGGCGGCATGTACTCTTCATCGTGCTTGGCCAGCACCTCGTCTGCCTCCAGCACGCCATCGGCATTGATGCGACCCAGCGCGACGATGCCCTGCCCTTCACGGAACAGATCCGGCAGGATGCCACTGTAGGCAATGGTCACAGCCTTGGCGCCGTCGGATACATCAAAGCGGACATCGAGGGAGTCGGTCGAGCGCTCGACGCTGCCCTCGACCACCATGCCACCAGCACGAATGCGCGCACCCTGGGGTGCCTCGCCGTCGGCAATCTGGGTCGGGGTGTAGAACAGGTTGATGTTTTCGCGCAGGGCAGTCAGGGCCAGCGCCACGGCGGACCCTACTCCCAGCAGAACCAGCAAAATCAGAATCAGGCGTTTCTTGCGTGCGGGATGCATCAGGATTCCTCTCGCCGACGACGGCGTGCTTCGGCCTGCACCAGCCGACGACGTCCGATCATCGGGGTGAGGAACAACAGGATCAGAACTGCAGCCGTAATTCCGTAGGCAGTCCAGACGTAGGGGCCATGTCCACCCATGGCAAAGTAGGTCGCCAGGTCGCTCATGAATTGTTCTCCAGCGCATCACGTACCCAACGGGTCTTGTGCTCGCGCTTCAGGATTTCCAGCCGCATGCGCATGAACAGATTCAGCGTAAACAGCCCGTAGAACGCCAGAACCATAACCAGCAGCGGCAGCCACATTTCCGGCGGCATGGCCGGCTTCTCGGTAATAGTGAAGGTGGCAGGCTGGTGCAGGGTGTTCCACCAGTCGACCGAGTACTTGATGATCGGGATATTGATCACGCCGACAATCGCCATCACCGACGTCGCCTTGGCTGCGGTATCACGATTGCTGATCGCCATGCGCAGGGCAATGATGCCAAAGTACAGAAACAGCAGGATCAGCATCGACGTCAGTCGCGCATCCCACTCCCAGTAGGTGCCCCAGGTCGGCTTGCCCCAGATCGAACCGGTGATCAGCGCAACAAAGGTCATCCAGGCCCCGATCGGCGCCGCACACTGCAGCGCGACATCCGCCAGTTTCATGCGCCAGACCAGGCCAACGACGCCAGCTACCGCCAGCATCATGTAGCAGGATTGGGCAAGAATCGCCGCCGGCACATGGATGTAGATGATGCGGAAACTGTTGCCCTGCTGGTAATCCTGCGGGGCAAACACCAAACCCCAGACACTGCCGACAACCAGCGCCAGCAGACTGAAGGCAGCGATCCAGGGCATCAGTTTGCCGCTGATCTCATAGAACCATTTGGGCGAGCCCAGTTTGTGGAAAAACGTCCAGCTCATTCGCCGTTCAACTCCGCAATTATTCGCTAACCCCGATTCGCAGGCCCGCTGCGATTGCCAGCGGAGCCAGACTCAATGCCAGCACTGCCAGGCAGCCCAGCCACAGCAGGTAACCCTGCACCGGCAAACCCTGCAATGCCGCATCCATGGCACCGGTGCCGAGAATCAGCACCGGGATATACAGAGGCAGTATCAGCAATGCCAGCAGCATGCTGCCGCCGCCCTTCAACCCTACCGTCAGCGCCGCACCGATGGCTCCCAGCAGGCTCAGTACGGCCGTACCGAGCAGCAGCGTGGCACAGAGTACCGGGATCACCGACCAGGGCAAAGCCAGCATCATGCCCAGCACCGGCGTCAACAGCACCAGCATGACACCACACATCAGCCAGTGGTGCAGCACCTTGACCAGCACCAGCAGTGTCAGGGGATGGGGAGACAATACCCATTGCTCCAGCGAGCCGTCCTCAAAGTCACTGCGAAACAGCCCATCCAGCGACAACAGGGTTGCCAGCAATGCCGCAACCCAGATCACACCCGACGCCATGCGCTGCAGCAGCGCCGGCTCGGGGCCGACCGCCAGCGGAAACAGAGTAATGACCATGGCAAAGAACACCAGCGGATTGAGCACCTCGCCGGGGCGCCGCCAGGTCAGTTGCCATTCTCGGCGCAGCAGTTGCCAGAGCACGCTACCCATCAGCAAACCCGCCCCAGATCCAGCCGCCGAACCTCATTCAGGTGGTCCAGACTGTGGTGGGTTGTCAGCACCGCGATGCCGCCGTCGCGAGCAAACGCCAGAATCTGCTGTTCCAACACCTGCACTGCCGCCCGATCCAGCGCGGTAAAGGGCTCGTCCAGCACCCAGATCGGCTTGGCGGTCTGCAACCGCAATCGTGCCAGCGCCACACGACGCTGCTGGCCGGCTGACATCTGCCGACAGGGCACATCTTCATAGCCGCGCAGGCCAACCGCAGCCAGAGCATCCCAGATCGCCTCACGGTCGACGGGCTGGTCGAGCGCGCAAAGCCAGGACAGATTCTCTTCTGCGCTCAGGGTCGCTTTTACCGCCGTGGCGTGACCAAGAAACAGCAAGTGGCGGCGCCAGAACTCGCGCCCGCTGCCACCCAGGATAGATCGGCCACCGTAATGAATATCACCGGCCGAGGCTGGCATCAGGCCAGCCAGAATACGCAGCAGACTTGTCTTGCCTGCACCATTGGGGCCGGCGACCTGCAATACGTCACCTGCCTGAAGACAGCAGTCCAGCCGGGCAAAGAGCTCCCGCTCATCCCGCTCACAAGCCAGGTCGATAATGTCGATCTGCTCAGCTGCCACCGCTGCTCCGAACGCTACCTGGGGTGGTAGCGGCTAATTAATGATCCCGCCCCGTCTGCCGCTATACTCTGTAGCCAGCAAGACCTGCGGGAGCGCCTGTTTTCCAGCGGCGCCATTATACATGCCCCCCTTTTGCGGGGGACCTCGATTTACGTCAACATGTGACAGCATGAGCCCCGACATTCGCCTGCCACCGACCAGCAACACCCCGCCAACCGGCAGCACCAGTGCTGCGCCGGCGCGTTCTGCCGGCGCCATAATGGTGGCGCTGCAGCTATTGCGTCCAATTGACGCACTGCAGGTTTTGGGCGGCGATCAGGCTGACGCGGATGTCGTGCAGAGCAGCGCCAAACCGAATGCAAGCGGCCAGTTCGATCTGCTGCTGAAGATCGTCAAGCAGGACATGAGCGGTACCACCACCCTGCCTGCCAGCAGTAACCAGCCGCTTGCGACCGGAACCCGCATGGTGGTCCAGGCGGTGACCCAAACCCAGCTGATGGCAGTCGTACAGCAGGTCAGCGCACAAAATGCCCAGCTGCTGACCCGCCTTGATCCGGCGCAGTTTCCTGCCGGCTCCCCGGTCCAGGCGCGGGTGATCAGCCAGCAATCGATTCCAGCCACCACCAGCCAGGCTGCGCGCTACGAACTGGTGGCCCAACTGGTCCAGCAGAGCGCCCAACAGACACTGCTGAGCATTAACAGCACGCGCCCGGTCGAGCCCGGCACCCTGCTCAACGCAACCGTTGGCAGCCAGGGCGAATTGCGCGTGCTCAGCAGCAGCGAGCAGGTCCGCCAGGCCGATCTGCTGCAAGGCTTGCGCGCCGCCTTCCAGCAGCAGGCTTCATCAGAACTCCTGCTGACGCGACTGGCCTCGCTGGCGGCATCGCCAGACGACTTGCCGGCCGTGCCGGCACTGCAACTGGCTGTCGCCAACGTACTGAAGCAGATTGTCGATGCGCCGCAACTGATGACTGCGACCGGCGTCGCCAATGCGGTGGCTCAGAGCGGCAATTTTCTGGAAGCCAACCTGGCACGTCTTGCCGATATCATGGGCCGACAACAGGCTGGCGAACTCAACCCGGACGGCAAGGCTCCGGTTACGTCGCCCGGTGACGGTGCCAAGCCGGCCCTGCCCGCTCTCGACAAGCTGCTGCCGCTGCTGGCCAGCCTGAGCGCACCACGCGCAACAGAGCCGCTGGCCGGTGCAGACTTCAAGGGTGCGCTGGTCAGCCTGCTGGTTACCCTGCAGCAACAGCTACCGGGCTCGGCCCTGACGCCACAGCAGACGCCGACCGGACCATGGCAACAGGCAATGCAGCTGGCGCAGCAAGGCGTAATCGTCAAGCCTGGCCTCTTCCCCCTGCCCGCCCGTGCCCTTCAGGCACTGGGCGAAACCAACGATCTGGGCAGCCTGCTGCGCCTTACCGCAGCACTGTTATCGCGTATTCAACACCATCAACTGCAGAGCATGGGCCAAACCCAAACCTTCTCGGACGGCAGCAGCCAGACAACCTGGCAGCTTGAAATCCCGCTGCGCGACGGCCAGCAGTTCAACCATGTTCAGGTCCGCATCCAGCGCGATGAGTCGGCGCCAACACCACGTCAGCCGGAACCGGTGCCGATATGGGAAGTCAGGCTGGCGTTCAATCTGGATCACCTGGGCAACATGCAGGCAATTGCCCGTCTGCGAAATGACAAGGTCAGCAGCGAGCTGTGGGCAGAGCGGCAGGAAACACTGGGCCTGATCAACAGTGAAATCGGCGCCCTGCGCGACCGGCTGCTGGCCAAGGGGCTGGATGTCGGCGAGCTGAGCTGCCACCGGGGTACACCACCGCCACCACGCCAGCCGGTCCAGCAAGGCTGGATCGACGAGGTAACCTGATGAGCACATCCCGAGAAGCGATTGCGCTGGTCTATGACGGCGGAGAACAGGCACCGACCATTACCGCCAAGGGCGAAGGGGATCTGGCACAACAGATCATCGACCTGGCGATGCAGTACGAAGTACCGATCTACGAGAACGCCGACCTGGCAAGAATGCTGGCACGCATGGAGCTGGGCGATCAGATACCCGAAGCCCTGTACCGGACGATCGCCGAAATCATTGCCTTTGCCTGGTACATAAAGGGGAAGCGGCCGGCGGGATTCGACCCGGATGCCGGCAAGGAAAAACCACTGCAGCTGGAACGCAAGGAACAGCAGTAGTCTGGCGTCCAGGTCAACCCTGGCGGGAAGCGTGCAGTTTGACGAACAGTTCGGCCTCGGCCTTGGACAGACCGCAGGATTGGGTCAGATCTTCAATACTGGCGCCCATGCCGACCAGCCTGGCGGCCTGGTTATAGGGCATCGCCTGGGGGTCCTGCTGCTCAAGCTTGAGCTGCTTGTCTTCGAGTCGCTTGACCTGCTGGCGCAGTGCAGTCAGCTCTTCCCCCATGCGTATACTGCCCTGCTGGAAGGTGGCAAGATCCCGTGCCAGCTGGTCCATCCGCGCCTGCAATCGAACGTCCAGTTGCTGCTGCAGAGTCGGCAGGCGACGCACCTGGACGAACAGGGCAATGAGGCCGACCAGCGCGGCCAGCAACAGGCCGACCACACCGCCCACCACCAGCAGCAGCCAGGGCTCATTCATCTGTCAGAATCCCGACAATTCTGCCCACTCGTCCTCGGTCATCATCTTCTCGAGATCGACCAGAATCAGCAGCTCGTTGTTCTTGTTGCAGACGCCCTGAATAAACTTGGCCGACTCATCCGTACCCACATTCGGTGCCGTCTCGATCTCGGACTGACGCAGGTACACCACCTCGGCCACGCTGTCGACCAGGATGCCGACAACCTGCTTGTCTGCCTCGATGATCACGATGCGAGTGTTATCGGTGATGGGAGCCGGGCTCAGGCCAAAGCGCTGACGGGTATCAATAACCGTCACCACATTGCCACGCAGGTTGATGATCCCCAGCACATAGGAGGGCGCACCCGGCACAGGGGCGATCTCGGTGTGTCGCAGTACTTCCTGCACCTGCATAACATTGATGCCGTAGGTCTCGTTGTCGAGCCGGAAGGTCACCCATTGCAGGATCGGATCTTCAGCACCTTGTCCCGAATTATTCTTCATTGTCTTGCTTCCCGATCATCATTTAAGTCCAGGGCTCGAGCGCGTCACTCGGCAACGCCACCCTACCCGCTCATCCTAATGCTGGCGCCGCGGCATTACCAGCCGCAGCAGAGCCTGCGTTACCCACTATCAGCTCGGCCAGCGCAGACACATCCAGCAGCGCACACATGTGATCAATCACGGTACCCGCAAGCCAGGGTCGCTTGCCCTGCTGTGAGCGCCATTTGATCTGTTCCGGCGCGAGCCGAATCGACTGCTGTACGCCGTGCACGGCCATACCCCAGTCGTAACCTTCAACCGAGATCACAAAGGACAGGCTGTCCTTGAGCTCCGGCGTGTAGCGCTCGGGCATGACCCAGCGCGCCGTGTCCAGCACCTTGATATTGCCGGCCTGGGTGGCGAGGATACCGAGAAACCAGTCCGGCTGACCGAACAGCGGCGTAATTTCATCTTCCAGCGGGTAAATGGTACCCAGCAGCACCAGTGGCACCGCCAGTTTGAGCCCGCCAACATCAAACAGCAGCGCCTCGAAAGGCTGTTCCCGCCACTGCGGCGCTGACCTGGCCGGCGGTACAGGTTCGGCGGCGATCGGATCGGGCTCTTCGCGCGCCGCCACCACCGGCGGCGCAGGCCTGGCCACAGGCCGATCAGGCTCCGATTTTTCCAGCACTCGCAGCGGCGTCGGCTCGGCAACCTCAGGCTGCGGAGCCGGCGCAAGACTTTCCTGTTCGGCACGGGCCAGCTCATCAGCCGCATCCTGCAGCAGGGCATCCAGATAATGCTGAATGGTCTGCTCGGGCACGAACTCCTGAACCGGCAACAAGGGTTTACTCATAACAACCAGATCGTCTCGCATTGCCGTCACCCCATAGGTAACGGCCTGTATTGGTTATCGGCGCGCCAAGGCAAAGCATTAGCGAACCCGGCAGCCCGTTCTCACGCCACCTGCTCACGGCGATTGAGCGACTGGGCCAGCAAAAACCGCAGCAACGCCCGGTAAGCCAGCACCCCACGGGCATTCTGATCAAGCTGCGATGGCACCACGCCCGCAAGGCTGGCGTCGCGCAGTTTCGTATCAATCGGAATGTACGCCTGCCACAGATGCTCCGCGTAGTCGCGACGCAGCAGCCGCAAGGTATTGAGTGACGCCTGGGTACGGCGGTCAAACAGCGTGGGCACGATGGTGTAGGGCAACGCCTGCTTGCGCGAGCGGTTGACCATGTTGAGGGTATGCACCATCCGTTCAAGCCCCTTGAGTGCCAGGAACTCGGTCTGTACCGGAATAATCAGTTGTTCGCACGCCGCCAGTGCATTGATCATCGACACGCCGAGGAGTGGCGGACTGTCGATAATGACGAACTGGTAGTCGTTCCACAGTTGCGCCAGCGCTCGCGAGATCACCAGACCATACCCGCCCTGCGCGGCCGACTGACGCTCCAGGGTCGCCAGCGAGGTGCTTGAGGGCAACAGACCGATATTCGGATGCGAGGTCTCTTTAAGCAATGCCGCCGCAAGCCCCTCGGGCACCTGCCCGTTGTGCTGAAACAGATTGAAAACGCTGCTGGTCAGCTGGTCGGGATCCTGGCCGAAATAACTGGTCATCGAGCCGTGCGGGTCGAGATCCACGACCAATACCTTCTGGCCCTGATCTGCAAGCAGGCCCGCCAGCGCGACGGCTGTCGTGGTCTTGCCCACCCCGCCCTTCTGGTTGGCTACAGCCCAGACTCTCATACCCTGCCTCCGAGGATGCCGGAACCACTGCGCATCCCGCAAAAATAATGAAACGCCAACATTCTGACAGCCCGCCGTCTGTTTTACCTATTGCAGAGCGTCCGATGCAGGAGCCGTGCCAGAAGGCAACGGCGTGCGCGCTTCACGCATCACATCAATACGCTCGTCAGGTTCAGCGATTTGCTCGTGCCGAGTGTCAAGATAACGAGATACCAGCAGCACCACCCGACGATTGGCCCTGCGGCCAGCCGCCGTCGTGTTATCGGCAACAGGCCTGAATTCACCATAGCCTACCGCAGCCAGCCGGTCAGGGTTGACTCCGCCATTGCTGAGCATGCGCACCACACTGGCCGCCCGCGCGGCAGAAAGCTCCCAGTTGGTCGGATAGCGACCGGAGCGAATCGGAATGTTGTCGGTAAAGCCTTCCACATGCACCGGATTGTCATAGGGTTTGAGAATGGCCGCGATCCGGTCAATCAGATCAAAGGCGGCATCCAGCGGGAGCGCATCGCCGCTGGGAAACAGCAACCCCGAACTCAGCTCGATCTCGACCCACATCTCGTTGCCACGGACCTCCAGCTCACCGGACTGGATGAGATCCCCGAAGGCCGCTTCCATCGCTGCGGTGATATCCTGCAAGGCGTCACTGGTGCCGTCAGGACTGCCAGCACCGATAGCGTCATTGTTCTCGCGGGTAATACCGCGCGGCAGTTCCGAGCCGATCTGAATCGGGTCAACCGAGCGCTGCGGCTGGTTGAAGGCACCGACCAGCGTATCGGATAACACCTTGTACTTGCCCTCGTTGACCGAGGAGATGGAGTACATGACAACGAAAAAGGCGAACAGAAGCGTGATGAAGTCCGCGTAGGACACCAGCCAGCGCTCGTGATTCTCATGCTCTTCCGGTCTGGATCGGCGCATCGTTCAACCTCTAATCCAGAAAGCCCTCAAGCTTCATTTCGATCGACCGCGGATTCTCGCCCTCGGCGATCGACATCAGGCCTTCGAGCAGCATTTCGCGGTATTTGGACTGCTGCAGAACCACCGCCTTGAGCTTCGCAGCAGCCGGCAGCATGAACAGGTTGGCGAGCGCCACGCCGTAGATGGTGGCAACAAAGGCAACCGCAATGCCGGCACCCAACCGCGACGGATCAGCGAGATTGCCCATCACATGAATAAGCCCCATCACCGCCCCGATAATACCAATGGTCGGCGCATAGCCACCCATGCATTCGTACACCTTGGCCGCCATCAGATCGCCGTGTTCCTTGTTGACCAGATCGACTTCCATGATGCTGCGCAGCGCTTCGGGCTCGCTGCCGTCAACCAGCAGCTGCAAGCCCTTGCGGGCAAAGTTGTCAGGCTCCAGCTCGGCCATGCTTTCCAGCCCGAGCAGCCCTTCCTTGCGCGCGATGGTGCTCCAGTTGATAACCTGGCTGATACCCTCACGCATGCGGTTGGCCGGCGGGAAGATGATCCAGGGCAGAATCGCCAGCGCCCGCTTGAACACGGTAAGCGGCGTTTGGATAAATGCAGCACCCAGGGTGCCACCAATGACGATCAGGCCTGCCGGACCGTTGAGCAGCGCGGTAGCGTGACCACCTTCGAGGTAGTTACCACCGATGATAGCGACAAACGCCAGAATGACGCCGATGACGCTAAGGATATCCATCAGCTGAGCTCAGCCAGGTAACGACCGATTTCATCCAGGTTATAGATGCCATCAGCCAGATTAGCCTTGGCAACAGCCATCGGCATACCGTAGATCACGCAGCTGGCTTCGTCCTGGGCCCAGACCGAACTGCCGGCCTGCTTGAGCATGCGTGCGCCCTCACGACCATCAGCCCCCATACCGGTAAGAACCACCGCCAGCACCTTATCCTGGAAAGCCTTGGCGGCCGAACCAAAGGTCACATCCACACACGGTTTGTAGTTCAATCTCTCATCACCGGGCAGAATGCGCACAACGCCACGCGAATCCACCATCATCTGCTTACCCCCCGGTGCCAGCAGCGCCCGGCCGGGACGCAGCACGTCGCCGTCCTCAGCCTCCTTGACGGAAATCCGGCACAGCTTGTCCAGCCGCTCGGCGAACGCCTTGGTGAAGGCAGCCGGCATATGCTGGACCAGCAGCAACGGAGCAGGAAAATTCGCCGGCAGTTGGGTCAGTACTTTCTGCAGCGCCACCGGCCCCCCGGTCGAGGTACCAATGGCCACCAGCTTGTAGCTCCGCTTGCGCGGGGCCGGACTGTTTTTCACCGGTGCCGACGGTGCGGGTGCAGCGGTCGGGCGCGCAGGGGCACTGCTCGACAAGCCCGAAGCCGGGCGCGAGGCCAGCCCGGGTGCGGGGGCAGCAGCGGGCGACGGGGTGGAGTGCAGACCGAGCGAGCGACGGTTGGTTCGGGCCAGGGCGGTAACCCTCTCGCACAGCATCTGACGCACCTTGTCAGGGTTGCGCGAAATGTCCTCGAAGTTTTTCGGCAGATAATCGGCCGCACCGGCGTCAAGCGCATCCAGGCTGACGCGGGCACCCTCGTAGGTAAGCGAGGAGAACATGATCACCGGCGTCGGACAGCGCTGCATGATCTGCCGGACGGCTTCAATGCCGTCCATGACCGGCATCTCGTAGTCCATGGTGATCACATCCGGGTGCAGCGCCAATGTCTGCTCGATGGCCTCACGACCATTGTTGGCAGTACCGACTACCTGGATTTGCGGATCGCCGGCCAGAATCTCCGTCACCCTGCGGCGAAAGAAACCCGAATCGTCGACCACCAGAACCTTAACCGCCATACCCTCTCCTGACCTGCGTCCTGCACATGAACTGATTCATAACTGTTTTGGCGGGCTTGCAGCTTCCCGCAGACAACACTTGCTTAAGCCTTTGAGGGACGCGCGGCGCGCCCCGCAGCAGGCTATCACATGCGTCGCGCATAACGCTTGAGCAGGCTCGGAATATCCAGAATCAGGGCAATACGACCGTCGCCAGTAATGGTTGCCCCAGCCATTCCGGCGGTACCTTGCAGCATACGCCCGAGCGGCTTGATGACCACCTCTTCCTGACCAACCAGCTGATCGACCACAAAGCCGACACGCTGGGTACCCACCGACACGATCACCACACTGGCCGCCGAATGATCGCTGGTATCTTCCACTCCCGGCATCAGCCAGTGCTTGAGATAGAACAGCGGCAAGGCTTTCTCGCGCACGATGATCACCTCCTGACCGTCCACCACGTTGGTGCGGGACAGGTCGAGGCTGTAGATCTCGTTGACGCTGACCAGCGGCAGCGCGAACGCCTGGTCGGCCAGCATGACCATCAGGGTCGGCATGATGGCCAGGGTCAGAGGTACCTTGATTGCGATCCGCGAGCCCTGCCCCTTGGTCGACTCGATGCTGATCGTGCCGTTGAGCTGGGAGATCTTGGTCTTGACCACGTCCATGCCGACACCACGGCCGGATACGTCGGAGATTTCCGTTTTGGTCGAGAAGCCCGGCGCGAGGATCAGATTGAAGCATTCGGAGTCGCTGAGACGGTCCGCTGCGTCCTTGTCCATCATGCCTTTCTCGACCGCCTTGGCCCGCAGGATTTCAGGGTCCATGCCACGACCATCGTCGACGATGGTCAGCAGAATATGGTCACCTTCCTGCTGCGCAGCCAGCACCACCTTGCCCGTCCGCGGCTTGCCTGCGGCTTCACGCTCGTCCGGCAATTCGATACCGTGGTCTACCGAGTTGCGCACCAGGTGCACCAGCGGATCGGCCAGCGCCTCAACCAGATTCTTGTCCAGATCGGTCTCTTCACCAATCAGCTCAAGATTGATTTCCTTCTTGAGGTTGCGCGCCAAATCGCGAACAACCCGGGGGAACCGGCCGAAGACCTTCTTGATCGGCTGCATGCGCGTTTTCATGACCGACATCTGCAGGTCGGCCGTGACCACATCCAGGTTGCCAACGGCCTTGCCCAGCTCTTCATCACCGCTGGCCAGACCCAGACGCACCAGGCGGTTACGCACCAGCACCAGCTCACCGACCATGTTCATGATTTCATCCAGCCGGGCGGTATCGACGCGCACTGTGGTGTCAGCCGCTGGCGCCTCGGCGGGCGCAGCCGACTTGGCCGGTGCGGGTGCGGGTGCTGCGGCCTTGGCCGCCGGCTTCGCTGCAGCCTTGGGCGCAGCGGGCGTTACCGGCTTGCTGGCAGCAGGTTGTGCAGCGGGCTTGGCAGCCTCGGACTGGTCGGCCTTGGCGTCAGCAATACCGGGGGCAGCACCCTTGCCGTGGAGCTGATCAAGCAGCGCTTCGAATTCGTCGTCAGTGATATGGTCATCGGAACTGTCGGCAGCCGACGTCTCCGGTGCAGCAGCAGGTGCTTCCTTGACACCCGGGGCAGCACCCTTGCCGTGCAACTGGTCAAGCAGCGCCTCAAATTCATCGTCGGTAATGTCGTCACCGTCAGACGCCGGCCTGGACGATTCAGCGGCTGCCGGCTTGCCTGTCGCAGCTGCCGGCGCCTTGCCCGGGCCATGCAGTTCATCCAGCAGGGCCTCAAATTCATCATCGGAGATCTCATCGGCGCCAGCGGTGGACGCTGTCTGGGCAGCAGCAACAGAGGCTGCGGCAGCCGCACTGCCATCACCATGCAGGGCGTCAAGCAACTGCTCGAATTCATCGTCGGTGATGTCACCCTCGGCAGCGGCAGGTGCCGCAGCGTCAGCCGGACCAGCCTCGGGCTCCGGCTCAGGCTCAGGTGCTTCTGCAGCAGGCGGCTCGCTTGTTGCCTCATCCGCCGACGCGGGCTGAGCCAGGGCGGCCAACGCATCCAGCAGAGCAGGCGCAGCAGGAGTCGGCTCCTCGCTCTCTCGCACCTGGGCAAACATGCCATTGACCGTGTCCAGCGCCTGAAGAACGACGTCCATCAACTCGGGCGTGACGGTACGTTCGCCCTTGCGCAGAATATCGAATACGTTCTCGGCGATATGGCAGCAGGCAACAAGGGCGTCCAGCTGGAGAAAGCCGGCCCCGCCCTTTACGGTGTGAAAGCCGCGGAAGATAGCGTTAAGCAGATCCATGTCGTCGGGCCGGTTTTCCAGCTCGACCAACTGTTCGGACAACTGCTCGAGAATCTCGCCGGCCTCGACCAGAAAGTCCTGGAGAATCTCTTCATCCGCATCGAAACTCATGCACCCACTCCCCTCGGGCGTGTTATCGGAAGGCCACGCAATGCCGCCTTGAATTTCCATCTCGGCGCTGCGCAGTCACTCAACGTTGCTGCCAGGCAGCGACCTTGAGCAGTCAGACCGGCCGCGCGCTCAGCGTGCGGCAGTTACAGCTGACATCAGAATCCCAGGCTGGAAAGGAGGTCATCAACCTCATCCTGACCGGAAACAACGTCTTCCCTTTTATCGGCATGAATTTGCGGACCTTCACCCCTGGAGGAGGATTTTTTTCCGTCCTCGGGAGATTCACCATGATTGATGCCGGTAATGCGGTCGACCTGTCCCGCCATTCGGACCAGGTTGACCAGGCTCTCTTCGACATCATGCACAAGCGTAGTCACACGCTTGATCACCTGGCCGGTCAGATCCTGATAGTCCTGAGCGAGCAGAATATCGTTCAGATTGGTGGACAGATCCTTGCTGGTCGATTCGGTCTGCTCAAGGAACTCGCCTACCCGGCGGTAGAGGTCGCGAAACTCGTCCGCCGCCATCTCCCGGCGCTGCAGCCGCTGCCAGTCTGCCTTGAGGGCGTTCGCCTGCTGCCCCAGATCAGCGACCTTGGGGACGCTGGCCTCGACCAGATCCATGGTCCGGTTGGCCGCCTTGTCGGTCAGCTGAACCACATAGTCCAGCCGGTCAGAGGCATCGGATATCTTGGAAGTATCGTTGTCACCACCCAGCGCGTGGGTCGTGTCGATCTGAAAATTGACGATGGCATTGTGCAACGCGCGGGTGAGCTGCCCTACTTCGTGATAAAGACCACGGTCGCGTGCCTGATTGATGGCATGAATGACCAGCAACGCTTCACCGAAGTTGCCGCTCTCAAGGTGACCAACCAGCTGGTGCGCATTGTCCTTCAGCGAATGCTCGAATTCCTGAGCGGTCGCCTGGCCGGGATCCTTACTCAAAGCCATAACCTGTACCCCGGTTGATTATTATTTAGCCTGAACTCGCTCAAAGATTTTTTCGATCTTTTCTTTCAAGGCCTGAGCCGTAAACGGCTTGACCACATAGCCATTGACGCCCGCCTGCGCGGCTTCAATGATCTGATCTCGCTTGGCCTCGGCCGTTACCATCAGCACCGGCAGGTGCTTGAGCCGCTCGTCGGCCCGCACAGCGCGTAACAGGTCAATGCCGCTCATACCGGGCATGTTCCAGTCAGTCACCAGGAAATCGAAACTGCCGCTCTGCAGCATCGGCAACGCGGTGTTGCCGTCATCGGCTTCGGCTGTGTTGGTAAACCCAAGGTCGCGCAACAGGTTCTTGATGATGCGCCTCATCGTCGAAAAATCATCAACGATGAGAATTTTCATATTCTTGTCCAAGTCGACCTCCGTACAAACCAGGGAATGTGCAGGCCTGCACCCCAAAAACCCATCGCAAATAACCAATCAAGCCGTAAAAGAAGCTCTGATCAATCAGCTGGAAGCCAGCAGGCTGATCGGATGCACCCTCGAAAACGCCACCTGGACGTCCGGCCCGAAGCCACTACCTGTCGAGCAATCCGAGCATTGTCCGGATGTTGACGACAAAATCAATCATTTCGCCAGCTCATCAGCTTCGAGCGCAACCTAGCAGCACATTGACTGTGCAACTGACTGACCCTGGATTCACTGACACCCAGCACGGCGCCGATCTCCTTGAGGTTAAGCTCCTCATCGTAATAAAGCGACAGCAGCAGTCGCTCGCGCTCGGGCAACGTGTCGATTGCCTCGATCAAAGCCGCTCTGAAACGCTCATCCTGCAGCCCGGACGCCGGTTCCTCGCCGCCCTGCACATCTGCCGGCGCACCCGACTCAAGCAGATCATCAAAGCTGAACAACTTGCTGCCGGCGGTATCGCTGAGAATCGTATAGTACTCTTCCAGGCTCATCTCCAGCTCGGCGGCAACTTCGTGATCCTTGGCGTCACGCCCGAGCCGCGCCTCGACCGCGCGCATCGCATCACTGACCATCCGCGTATTGCGGTGTACCGAGCGTGGCGCCCAGTCGCCCTTGCGCACCTCGTCCAGCATCGCACCGCGAATGCGGATGCCGGCATAGGTTTCGAAACTGGCGCCCTTGCCGAAGTCGAATTTGCGGGAGGCTTCCAGCAGCCCGATCATACCGGCTTGCATTAGATCCTCCACCTGCACACTGGACGGCAGCCGCCCCAGCAGGTGGTAGGCAATTCGCTTTACCAGCGGCGCATACTGCTCGACGAGTCGATCCTGCTCACCGCGAGAACTCTGTGCTCGTGTATACATGCTCAATCCGCCAGCCTGTGCTGTCATAGGCCAGACCCTGTCGGTTGCACCAGACGTTCGACGAAGAACTCCAGGTGTCCTCGCGGGTTGGCCGGCAGCGGCCAGGCATCAACTTTCTGTGCAATGGCGCGAATTGCCAGCGAGGCCTTGCTGCGCGGAAAAGCTTCAAACACCGCGCGCTGCTTTTGCACTGACTTGCGCACCGCCTCATCAAACGGAACGGCTCCGACATACTGAAGTGCAACGTCAAGAAATCGATCCGTCACCTTGGCGAGCTTAGCAAACACCATGCGGCCCTCCTGCGGCGTGCCGACCATATTCGCCAGCACGCGGAATCGGGTCATCCCGTAATCACGGTTGAGCAGCTTGATCAGGGCGTAGGCATCGGTAATCGAGGTTGGCTCGTCACATACCACGACGAGCACCTCCTGCGCCGCCCGCACGAAGCTGACTACCGAATCACCAATGCCGGCCGCCGTATCGACGATCAGCACGTCGATATTGTCACCGATCTCGCTGAACGCCTGAATCAGGCCGGCATGCTGCTGGTGGTTGAGGCTCACCATGTTGGCGGCCCCCGAGGCGGCCGGCACAATACGAACGCCGCCGGGGCCGGTGACCAGAACGTCGCGCAGATCGCACTTGCCCTCCAGCACGTCGGCCAGCGTTGCCTTTGGCTTGAGCCCCAGCAGCACGTCAACGTTGGCGAGACCAAGGTCAGCGTCGAGCAGCACAACGCGCCGTCCCATCTCCGCCAGAGCAAGGCTGAGATTCACCGACACGTTGGTCTTGCCGATGCCACCCTTGCCCCCGGTGACCGCGATTACCTGAACCGGATGTTTGCTGCCCATCTGCGCTGATTACCTTAATCCTGTGAAATTGCTTAACTGGCCCGCTGGCTGTTCATCATACCGGCAAATACGTCGGCCATGGTCTGATCTGCCGGCGCATCATTACCTGCCATACTAACTGCACGACTCACCAGCTGATGCCCGACGGCGCGGCTGATATCGTCGGGAATGCGCTGGCCATCTGCCAGATAGGCTACCGGCAAACCCTGCTCCATCGCCAGCCCCAGCGATTCACCGAGCGTTGCGGCCTCGTCCACTTTCGTCAGAATGCAGCCCGACAGACCGCACGCCTTGTAAGTATGGTAGGCCGCTTTCATCACCCGGTGCTGGCTGGTCGCCGGCAGCACCAGCAGATTGCGTACCCGACGCCCCTGACTGGCCAGGGTGTCGAGCTGGCCGCGCAGGTAGGGATCGTTGGCCTGCAGGCCGGCAGTATCAATCAGAACCAGGCGCTTGCCGGCGAAATCGGCCAGCACGTCATTGAGATCCTGCTGCTCGTCCACCACCTTGACCGGCACATTGAGAATACGGCCCAGGGTGCGCAACTGTTCGTGTGCGCCGATACGATAGGTGTCCATGGTGACCAGAGCAACGTGCTGACTGCCGTGCTTGAGCACGTAACGCGCAGCGAGCTTGCCCAGGGTAGTCGTTTTGCCGGCACCGGTGGGGCCGACCAGCGCGATCACGCCGCTGGCATCGAGCGGCTCTTCGCGCAGCACCGGCACACGATGCGCCAGATAGGCCAGCAGCATGCGCCAGGCCTGACGCGGATCACTCACGTCAGAAACCTGACGCAGCAGATCCTGACTGACTTCGGCCGGCAAGCCCATCTGGGTCAGACGGCGCCAGAGACCGGCCTGTTTCGGCTTATGCTGATTGAGCTGCCCCCAGGCCAGACCACCCAGCTGAGACTCCAGCATTTCCCGCAGCCCGGCCAGTTCGGCGCGCATGGCGCTGAGGCTGGCATCTTCAACGGCCGCTGCCGCCGGCGAGCGCTCCGCAGCAGGCCGGCTGGCTGCAGCCGGTGCCGCCGGCTCAACCGGCTCCTGAATCAGCCGATCCAGCAGATCACGGGCCTCCACAGAACCCTGGCGAGCCGCGTGGCGCATGCTGTCACCAAACAGCTGGCGGTTGACCAGCGGCTGGTCGTGGGAAGCCATCTCGCCCACCTCCAGCTCGGCGCGCGCGGCAACGATGCGCTCCTGGGTCTTTTTCAATTCAGCATCCAGACCCGGTGTCGGTGCCGTCAGACGGGGCGCCTCGTAGTCCAGCGCAGCGGTCAGTTCAACGCCACCGGCCACCCGGCGATTGGCGATGATCGACGCATCAGCGCCCAGCTCATCGCGAACCAGCTTCATCGCCTGGCGCATGTCTGCGGCAAAGAAACGTTTGACTTTCATGGCTGACCTCGTCGCTTTTCTGGCACCGCCCGCTGGCGGTTGCTGTCATTCATTCAGAGTGCTGCAGTTCAGTTCTGGCCAACCGTCGCAATGATGGTGACCTGCTTGCTGTCCGGAATTTCCTGGTAGGACAGTACATGGGCGCCCGGGGCTGCGTAGCGTACAAACTTGGCCATCATCATTCGAATCGGCCCCGCCACCAGCAGTACTGCCGGCTTGCCCTGCACTTCCTGCCGTTGTACGGCATCAGACAGTGAGCGCTGCAACTTCTCGGCCATGCCAGGCTCCAGCAACATACCGTCGTCGGCGCCCTGACCGGCCTTCTGCATACTCTGTAGCAACATCTGTTCCAACCTTGGCTCCAGCGTGATCACAGGCAGCTGAGAGTCAAGCCCCACAATGCTTTGCACGATTGAACGTGACAACGCGACACGCACCGCGCCGATCAGCGCGCCGGTATCTTGACTCTTGTTCGAGTTGTTGGCGATGGCCTCGGCGATGGTCCGGATGTCACGAACCGGCACCTGCTCCTGCAGCAGGCCCTGCAGCACCTTGAGCAGGTTGGACAGGGAGATCAGCCCCGGCACCAGCTCCTCGGCCAGCTTCGGCGACGCCTTGGCCAGCACCTGCATGAGCTGCTGCACTTCCTCATGACCAATCAGCTCGTGGGCGTGCTTGTAGAGAATCTGGTTGATATGGGTGGCAACCACGGTGCTGGCGTCAACCACGGTATAGCCGAGTGACTGCGCCTGATCCTTCTGGTTAGGCTCAATCCAGACTGCGTCCAGACCAAACGCCGGATCCTTGCCGGGCACACCCTTGATCTCGCCAAAAACCTGACCCGGGTTGATCGCCAGCTCACGGTCGGGGTAGATCTCGGCCTCGGCCACACCCACGCCCATCAGCGTCAGGCGGTAGGCATTGGGCGCCAGATCAAGGTTGTCGCGGATATGGACCGAAGGCATCAGAAAGCCCAGATCCTGCGAAAGTTTCTTGCGAACGCCCTTGATCCGCGCCAACAGCTGCCCACCCTGATTGCGATCAACCAGCGGGATGAGTCGATACCCGACTTCAAGCCCGACCATGTCAACCGGGGTCACATCATCCCAGCCAAGCTCGCGGGCCTCCGGCGCCTGAACGGCCGGCAACTGGGCCTGCTGACGCTCTTCCTGCACCTTTTCTTCCTCCTTGGCCTGCTGACGCTTGGCGATGAGATAGGCACCCGCCGCCGCAATCGCACCGAGACTGAGAAAAGAGAAGTGCGGCATGCCAGGGATAAGCCCCATGACGATCAGAATCGCCGCAGCCACCGCCAACGCCTTGGGCGAGGCAAACATTTGACGCTGAACCTGCGCCCCCATGTCTTCCGAGGAGGAAACCCGGGTCACCATGATCGCCGCGGCAGTCGAAAGCAGCAGCGACGGGATCTGGGCAACCAGGCCATCACCGATGGTCAGCAGCACATAGATGCGACCGGCTTCGGCAAATGGCAGCCCGTGCTGCGCCATGCCGATCGCCAGACCACCAATCACGTTGATGAACAGAATCAGCAGGCCGGCGACGGCGTCACCGCGCACGAATTTGCTGGCACCGTCCATGGAGCCGTAGAACTCGGCCTCCTGGGCCACTTCCTGACGACGCGCCTTGGCCTGATCCTGATCGATCAGACCGGAGTTGAGATCGGCATCGATTGCCATCTGCTTGCCCGGCATGGCATCCAGGGTAAAGCGCGCACTCACCTCGGAAATTCGGCCTGCGCCCTTGGTGACAACCACGAAGTTGATGATCATCAGGATCGCGAACACCACCAGACCAACGACGTAGTTACCGCCAATCACCACCTCACCGAAGGCCTGGATTACCTTACCGGCCGCATCCCCACCCTCGTGGCCATACAGCAGCACTACGCGGGTGGAGGCCACGTTGAGCGCCAGACGCAATAAGGTCGAGACCAGCAAGATGGTCGGGAAAACGGCAAAATCCAGCGGTCGCAGCGCGTAGGCGCACACCAGCAATACGACCAGCGACAACGCAATATTGAAGGTAAACAGTACGTCGAGCAGAAATGGCGGGATCGGCAGCATCATCATGCCGAGCATCACCAGCAGCAGAATCGGGATACCCAGACTGCCGTGGCGCAAGCCGGCCAGATTGGTCCGCATATTTCCCATCAGTTGCGCGCGATCGACAGCCATTGGCGAAAAAGTCCCCAGATCAAATATTTGACGCAGATTGCGTTGTACCCGGGACTACGCAAGAAGCGTTCCACTTTAGGAACCCGCAGGCCCGGTACAGGTCTACCAATGGCTGTTCGCCTGCACTCGAGTTCTGCTTCGTCCCGGCAAACCTTCTGATAAACTGCCTGACGCTGTAACGGCAAAGGATGGCCAGATGACTGACCCGGCAGATTCGTGAGCACCGAACGCTGCCATCCACTGCCACTACAGCCCGATACTCGCCGGCTGGTCGCAACCCGAGAGGTATCATGCGCGCGCCTATCGCTCTGCTACTTGGACTGAGCATCGCCCTCAGCGGATGCCAAACCCTGTCTGAACCCGACAGCCTGCTGAGCCGTTCCGGTGAAATAATCAGAACCCAGAGCCAACGCCTGGCCGACCTGGCCTCGAGACTGACCAGCGACCCGGCTGCCCGGCAGCGTCATGCCGACGTCGAAGCGCTGTTCGCGCAACCGTACATCGATCCCCTCACCCGCTACCTGAACGCCCACGCCGACGATCCGGTCTACTCAGACTACATTCCACTGGTCGAAGAAGAACGAGACAGCCGCTGCGAGGCCATCGGCCAACGCTACGCCGCCGAGCAACCGACCCGCGACAACTTGCGGAGACTGCGTGCCGGCTATCAGTTTTCCTGCCCAAACCAGGTGGGCGCGTTTGCAGCCCGGGTACCGCAGCCCGCAAGTACACCGTCCAGAAGCAGCCCAACCACGGACCAGCAGGAAACCTGCTACCTGCTGTTTGCCATCCGCAACTACAGCCAGGCTGGCAATGCCTGCCGCGCTGCAGCCGAAGCAGGCGATGCCAAGGCCCAGCATCACCTGGCAAGCATTGCCGACAGCACCGGGCAAGGCGACACGGCACTGCGCTGGGCCCGCGACTCTGCCGAACAGGGCAATACTGCGGGCCAGCTGCTGCTGGCTGATCTACTGCAGCGACAAAACAGCAGCGAAGCCGACAGGGACGCCTTCAGTTGGTTGAAAAAGGCAGCCGACAGCGGCCAGCCCGAAGCCCGCTATCAGCTGGCCCTGGCGTATCTGAACGGAACCGGAACCGCCGTCAGCCCGAACAAGGCCGAGGAGCAACTGCGTCGGGCCGCCCTGGCTGAGCACATACCTTCAATACTTCAGCTGGCTCGCAACCACCCAGACACCGCGTCTGCCCGCCGCTGGCTAACCGAGGCTGCAGAGCTTGGGTCAGCCGAAGCGCAATACCGTCTGGGGCTTGATTACATGCAGGGTAATGGCGGCCCGCAAGATCTGGAGCAGGCATACTTCTGGCTAAGTCTGGCGCTGGTGAACGGAGAGTCCCGCGGCCGACGCTACGTCGAACAGCTGTCTGGCCAACTCAGCAATGACCAGCTGACCAGTGCGCGCAGCGCCCTGCAACAGCGTATCAACAGCCGCTAAGGTTGAGGGTGACAGGGATGCTGCCAGTCAAACGCGCAATCATGGTTCTGCTCAGCCTGCTGGTCGGGCTGTTCCTGCTCGGCAGCTGGTTGATCGCCAGCCTGAATCTGGAGTTCGCCGAGAATGCGATGGGTACGCTGCGCGAACGCCAGATTACCGACACCTTTTATGCCAACCTTGATCGCATCAATGCCCATCACCGACTGATGGAGCAGAGCACCCGCGGGCTGGCCCGAGCCGGCGGACTGCTGCTGCGCAACCCTGCCGATCCGGCGACGCAGGCAGATACCCTTCGCAACGCCCTGCAGGACTTTCCCGACAGCTACGGCAGCAGCCTTTGGTACAGCGAGCCCGGACGCCCGGCCCACTATGCCTACCGCCAGGGACAGGGCATACAGGTCGAGCCGGTCAGTGCCGACGAACAGCAGCGTCTCACCACCTGGTTTCAGCGTCTGCGCGGGCTGCAGCCACCTATCGAGCCAGCACAGCAATGGACCGCGGCGTATTACAAAAGCAGCATCAACGCGGTGGTGATCAGCCATGCCACACTGATACGTGATGCGCAGGGACGCCCTCTTGGTCTGGCCATGACCGACTGGCTGGCCGATGACATCATCAGCACTGTCAGCCGGGTCGAAGTGACGCCCGGCACCTTTGCCTTTTTGCTGGACCACGACAACCGCAACCTTTCCAGCCTGTCTGACGCCGCCGACGTCGATCGCGCCCAGCGGATGATCAACAGCGTGACTGCGCTGCAGCTTCATCAGCGACTGCAGGACCAGCCGCTTCCGATTATCAGTTCAAGACAACTGGCATCGCCGATGCAGCAACTCAGGCATCAGGTAGACGAGCAGGACTACAGCCTGTTTTACTCGCCAACCCGTGCCGGCATGATCTTCGGCATCGGTGTTCCGCAAGCCGAGATCGATGCGGTACTGACGCCGATGCGTGACAGCAGTACCCGCATTCAGCTGCTGGCGGGCACGGTCATGCTGATCATTTCCGCGCTGATTCTGTATCTGGTGGCCGGCACCCTGCGCCAGCTGCGCAACCTGTACACCGATCCCCTTACCCATCTGCCCAACCGCGAACGGCTGCTGGCTGATCTCAGGAAAACCCACACCGCGAGCCTGCTGCTGCTCAATCTGGATGCCTTCAAGGAAATCAACGATTTCTACGGCCACCAGTGCGGCGATCACGTTATCGCAACGCTGGCCCAGGCGCTGCAGCAGCACCTGAACGAACGCGCGGACTGGCGCGGAAGCCGGCTGTACCGGATGCCGGCCGACGAGCTGGCCATCTGGCTACCAGGCCATCACAGCCAGGAACAGCTAACCCCTGCCCTGACGCGGCTGCTCGGCTTCATCAGCAATCTGGAGATTCGCTGGCAAGAGCAGGATATCCCGCTCCACGCCAGTATTGGCGTGGCGTGCTGCAACCAGCGCGAAGCGCAGGACCTGAGCGGCGAGCAGTTGCTGCCGGCAGCAAACATCGCACTCGAGCTGGCCCGCGCCGGCAACGAGAGCTTCGTGTTTTACGACGCCAGCCGGGGCGTGCGCGAAGGATACGAACAGAACCTGATTGGCGCCAACCGGCTGCGTGCAGCGCTGGAGGAGCAGCGCATCGTCGCCTTCTTCCAGCCGATCATGGACGTCACCAGCCAGCGTATTGAAAAGTACGAATGCCTGGTGCGAATGATCGACGAGCAGGGGGAACCGGTCAGCCCGATCCATTTTCTTGAGCTGGCGAAGAAAGTGCGCCTGTATCGCGCGATTACCCGCTGCATGATCGACAGCGCAATCGCCCGTTTCGCTGATCAGCGCCACAGTTTCTCGATCAACCTCTCCTGCGAAGACCTGCTTGATCCGGAGCTGGCCGACTACATCATCTCGACGGTAGAAAGCCACGCTATCGGACAGCGCGTCATCTTTGAAATCCTCGAATCGGAAGGTATCGAAAACTACGCCGCCGTACGTCAGTTCATCGACCGCGCCAAGGCTCTGGGCTGCCTCATTGCCATTGATGACTTCGGCACCGGCTATTCAAACTTCGAACACCTGCTCAGACTCAACGTCGACCTGATCAAGATCGACGGCAGCCTGATCCGCCAGCTCGACGAGAACCCCACCGCACTGACCCTGTGCCGCGGCATCGTCCAGTTCGCACAGGAGCTCGGCCTGCAGACCGTTGCCGAGTTTGTTCACAGCCCAGCCGTCCTCAAACAGGTCAGGGCACTGGGTATCGACTTCGCCCAGGGCGCTGCGATCGGCATGCCATCGGCCAGCCTGATCACGGAAATAGACCTCCATCAACCTGCTGGATGAATGGTCCTCAGGGTTGCAAGGGCCATCGCAGGCGCCGAGGATATTCAACCTAGCCACTAGCAATCACGGAACACCCCATGAGCCAGGCTGCGATTCGCTTGTCCGTCCTTGACCTTTGCTCGATCAGCGAAGGCGCCACAGCTGCCGATGCCCTGCACAACGCCCAGGCCATGGCAAGGCACTGCGAGACGCTCGGCTACCACCGCTACTGGGTGGCCGAACACCACAACATGCTCGGTATTGCCAGTGCCGCCACCTCTGTCGTCATGGGCTATCTGGCCGGCAGCACCCAGCGCATTCGCATCGGCTCCGGCGGCATCATGCTGCCCAACCACGCGCCGCTGCAGATCGCCGAGCAGTTCGGCACGCTGGAATCGCTCTACCCCGGCCGCATCGATCTTGGCCTTGGTCGCGCCCCGGGCACCGACCCGGCCACCGCGAACGCCCTGCGCCGCGGACGCACCGACGGCGAAGACTTTCCGCAAATGCTCGAAGAGTTGCGCCGTCTGTTTGCACCGCTTGAGCCTGGGCAGCGCCTGCGTGCCGTGCCGGGCAACGGCTTGAACATTCCGATCTGGCTGCTCGGCTCCAGCACCTTCAGCGCCCAGCTGGCCGGCCGCCTCGGCCTGCCCTTTGCCTTTGCCGGACAGTTCTCTCCGGATTACCTGTTCAGCGCCCTGCGGCTGTACCGCGAAAGCTTCCGCCCGAGCGATGAATACAGCGAGCCCTACGCCATGCTCGGCATCAACGCCTATGTCGCGGACGACCGCGAGCAGGCCCATTACCTGGCCAGTTCCCATCAGCAGGCGTTTCTCAACCTGATCCGCGGTACACCGGGACAGCTGCCACCGCCGACCCGGGATATGGAATCACTCTGGCAACCGCATGAACGCCATCAGGTGATGTCGACGCTCGCTGGCAGTCTCATTGGCGACCTGCAGAGCGTGACCGGCCAGCTGTCCGATTTGCTGGAGCGAACAGGCGCCAATGAACTGATCGTGAACAGCCCGATTTTTGACCAGAATGCACGAAAGCACAGCTACCGACTGCTGATGCAGGCCAGCCAGCAACTCTGAGCCCCTTCCCTGATGCAGGCGACTCTGGTAAAAAGACGCCTGCGCGGGTGTAGTTCAATGGTAGAACGGCAGCTTCCCAAGCTGCATACGAGGGTTCGATTCCCTTCACCCGCTCCAATTTCGCTCCCTTCTGCTTTACTTTCCATTGTCACAAGCCGGTCAGGCGAGAAAAGTTCGCGTACGCAAATGCCTCTGCTTATGCTTTTCTCTACGACCAACATACCAATAACCCCTTGTAATGATTGGCTTTTTCTGCAAAAACGGATGACAAGAGCGATCCGCTTGGGCACAATCTCCAGTCAAACGTTAATGTCAGTGGAGTACCCGCCATGAAAGGCCATCCGGACGTCGTCAGCTGTCTTATCGATCTGTTGCGAGGCGAGCTTGGCGCACGGGATCAGTATTTCCTGCATTCGCGACTGTACGAAGACATGGGCTATGCCAAGCTGTACGAGCGCATCAACCATGAGATGGAAGAAGAAACCCAGCACGCCGACGCTATCCTCAAGCGTCTGCTGTTTCTTGAAGGCAAGCCGGACATGCGGCCCTCGCCCATCACCCCCGGGAGCACCGTGCAGGAGATGCTCGAGTCAGACCTCAAGCTGGAATATGAGGTACGCGAGAACCTGGCCAACGCCATTGCCCTGTGCGAGCGCGTCGGCGACTACCAGACGCGGGAAATACTTGAAGTCCAGTTGGCAGATACCGAAGAGGACCACGCCTACTGGCTGGAGCAGCAACTGCGCCTGATCAAGATGGTTGGTGAACAGAACTACCTGCAATCGCAAATGTAATCTGACGCCGCGCCACAGCCCTGCCAGCTGACGCTGGCAGGCGTCATCCGGCCATCCGCCCCCCCTGTACCGCACTGCACCTGCTTCCCCGGCGCAGCCCTTTATTTCCAGACCACAAGGTCAGCATTTCCGGAATTCGAACTAATATTCGTTAGTGCACCAGCCTGGTGAAGCCGAATCCCCCCTCTGCACCGGCATCGTCCAGTGCGGACCACGGATCAGAAGCCTCTCTTTCAACCCAAGCCTCAAAACTGACCGTTCAGACAGGAATTTGCAGCAACAGCCAGCCGTTGCAGCCGGCATGGCACCTTTTCTGCATTGCCAGCAGCTCCAGTCAATTGGAGTACTCTAGTGACCTCAGGTACCTGCCCAGATCGTCGTCAGACACGGATACTGATGCCCGCCAGCGCCAAAGAAGCCTGCGCACTCGCCAGATACCACAGCGCGCCCTATATGGCCGGAGCCAGCGCGCTGCAACTCGGCTGGAACAAAACCGGCAGGTGGCCAGAGCATGTGGTCAGCCTGAATGCGATAAACACACTGCACGGCTGCCATCGGGCCGCAGACCATTGGTCCCTTGGTGCCTTGAGCCGGCTATCGGAGCTGACGCGCAATCCGGATCTGTGTGCAGAGCTGCCCGTGCTTGAAACGGCGCTGGTCGGGGTTGGCGCACCCGGCATTCGGCATATCGCCACCCTCGCGGGCAATATCGGCTTTGCCGGCGACCTGCTGCCTACCCTGCTGGTACTCGACGCCCGACTTGACTGGCTGGACGAAAACGGCGCGGATCAACAAACACTGCTGGCTGGTTGGCTGACGGCCCCACCAACGCATGCCCTGATAACCCGGGTTCGCCTGCCACTGCCGCAACCGCAGCAACATCTGCGCATGGAAAAGCTGGCCAGCCGCAGCGCATTCAACCCGCCACTGCTGAATATCGCCAGCAGCTGGCAATGGCAGCCACAACCGGATCTGCGCTTGGCTGCCGGCGGCGCAAGCTTGCGACCCCGTCGTCTGCGAGCCTGCGAACAGGCCCTTGCGGCAACCGCCGACCAGCCGCTGACGACCCGCACGCTGCTGCCCCTGCTGGCCGCAGACCTTCCCGAATTGGCCGAGCAACCGCTGCTGCAGATAGCGGCCAATCTTGTCCGGGCACAATGGCACGGGAGCCACGCATGAACACAACCGCATTCACGCCACGCCCTCTTACCGCCGACACCTTCGCCGAGCGCTGGCAGCCGCGCCCTGACGCCACCCAGAAGGTGCGTGGCGAACTGCGCTACCCCACCGACGAACTTGACTGGCCCGGCCTGCTTCATGGCCGCATTTTGCGCAGCGCATTGCCACACGCCCGCCTGCTTGGCATCGACGTCGAGCGCGCGCGTACGCTGCCCGGCGTTCACGCGGTAGTGACCGCAGCCGATATTCCCGGCACCAATAACTACGGCATCGTATTTCGCGATCAGCCGGTATTCTGCACGGATCACGTGCGCTACCTCGGCGATGCGCTGGCGGCGGTCGCGGCGGATACGCCCGAGATCGCTGCACACGCGCTCCGCCTCATCGAGGTGCGCTACGCCGAGCTACCGGTGGTCACTGACCCGAGCGCGGCACTGGCCGATGGCGCGCCGGCGCTGCACCCCAATGGCAATCTGCTGGACAGCTCCCTGATCGAACACGGTGACGTCGAAGCAGCCTTCTCCGCCTGTGCATTCGTGGTGGAAGGTCGCTACCGCACCCCGCGGCAGATGCATGTCTTCATGGAGACCGAGGGTGGCGTGGTGGTGCCCGATGAGAACGGTGGGCTGACCTTCCGCGTGGGCTGCCAGAGCGCCCACCGAGACCGCGAACAACTGGCCAGCATTCTCGGCCTGCCGCCGGATAAGGTGCGCGTAATCGGCCTGGCGACCGGTGGCGGTTTCGGCGGCAAGGACGAGCTGACCATGCAGCCGGCCGCCGGACTGCTCGCACTGCGCACCGGACGCCCGATACGCATTCACTTCGATCGCCGCGAATCGACCATCGCCGGCATCAAGCGTCATCCAGTTGAACTCGTTGCCCGCACCGGCTGTGACGCGCAAGGTCGCATCCTCGCCCACCAGCTGCACGCGATACTCGACACCGGCGCCTACGCCACACTGGGTCCTGCTGTCCTCACCAACCTGACCGATCACGCCGCGGCGCCGCTGTACCGTATCCCCAATATCCGCGTGAGCGGTCAACTGGTGCATACCAACAATGGTGTTGCCGGCGCCTTCCGCGGCTTCGGCGGCAACCAGGCGACCTTTGCGGTAGAAAGCCAGCTGGACAGGCTGGCCCACGCCGCCGGTTTACACCCGGCCGAACTGCGCCGGCGCAACCTGCGTACACCGCAGGACCCCGGCGTCGAGGGCCAGACCCAGCAGCAGCCCTGCGATCCCCGACTGCTGCTAGATGCGGCGCTGCAATCCCCCCTGTGGGCCAGCGCCAGCAGTACCGACGACAGCCGCTGGGTGACCGGCGTCGGCATGGCAATGGGTGCACAGGGCAATGGCCTGGGTAACGGGTTACCCGACGCCGGCGGCGCGCGCCTGACCCTGACTGACGATGGCCGCATCGAACTGGCATTCGGCTTCATCGAGTACGGTCAGGGCGTAATTGCAGCAATCCGGAATCTGGCCTGCGACTACCTGCACTGCGCACCGGAGGATCTGGATGTCCGTCTGGGCGACTCCAGCGGCCCCGACTCCGGCCCGACCAGCGCCTCACGCAGCAGCATCATCGCGGTGGAGGCCCTGCGCCGCCTGCAGCCGCAATGGCGCGCATTGCTGACCAGTCTGGCACCACCGGCAACACCGGGGCTGCAACCCGGCCCCGGCGGACTGCGGGATAAGTCAGGTGAGCTCGTCATCAGCTACCCGCAACTGGCTGGCGCAGGCACGCCTGTCACGTTGAATGTACATTTCGACTTCCCGACCGGCCCGGATGCCACCCCGCGCGGACGCTATCTGCAACTGCTCATCGCCACCGTTGCGCACGTGGCTGTCGACCGGCTGACGGGGCGGATTCGTGTCGAGCGACTGCACCATATCACCGCCGGCGGCAGGGTTATCCACCCGCCCAGCTACCGCGGCCAGATCGAAGGGGCCGCCATCATGGGCATGGGCATGACGCTGCTTGAGGACGTGCCCATGCAGGACGGTCAGTACCTGCTGGACAACCTCGACGCCTATCTCATCCCGACACTGGCCGACGCTCCCGAGCAACAGGTCGACGTCATAGAAGGCATTCTCGGCGGAGAAAGCTACCCGGTACGCGGTATCGGCGAACTGGGCATCGAGGCGATAAGCCCGGCCATCACCGCCGCCATCGAGAACGCCATCGGCGTACGCCCGGAGCGCCTGCCGGTAGAACCAACCACACTGCTTGCAGCCATGCAGGAGCTACATCCGTGAACGACGTCTTCTTTACCCTGCACTTCACCGTCAATGGCCAGGAGCAGACGCTCGAAGTACCGGCCGCCCGTCGCCTGCTCGACATACTGCGCCTGGATCTGGGGCTGACCGGACCGAAGGAAGGTTGCAGCATAGGTCGCTGCGGTGCCTGCAGCGTCGTGGTTGATGGAGACTCCGTACCCGCCTGCCTGCTGCTTGCCTGTCAGGTGCAGGGGCGCACGGTAGAGACCATTGAAGGGCTGCGCGAGGACCCGCTGTGCGAGCACATCAGCGCCGCACTGGTCAATGCCGGCGCGCTGCAGTGCGGTTACTGCACCCCCGGCATTGTCAGCAGCTTGACCGCCGCTCTTCGCCATAACCCCGCTGCGGATGTCGCTGAGCTCGAACAGGCCCTGCACGGCAATCTCTGCCGCTGCACCGGTTACAACGTGCTGCGGCAGGCGATTGCCGAGCTGGCAACCTAGATACGGAAACTGCCCACCAACTGCCTCAACCGGGTGACCTGATCCTCGAGTGAGGCACAGGCACGCAGGGTCGCCTGCAGGTTATCAACTCCCTCCTGGTTGAGGGTGTTGATCTCGGTGATGTCGACGTTGAGACTTTCAATTACCGAGGTCTGTTCCTCTGTTGCGGCAGCAACCGACTGGTTCATGTTGTCGATATCGCCAATACCGTGGGTGATCTCGCTGAGCCGGGTGCCGGCTTGCCCCGCTACCTCGACGCTGTGCTGACTGTACTGCTGACTGTCGGTCATGATGCTGACCGCTGCACTGGCGTCGGTGCGCAGATTCTCGATCATGTCGTGAATTTCCTGGGCAGAGCTTTGGGTGCGGTGTGCGAGGTTGCGCACCTCATCGGCAACCACCGCAAACCCGCGCCC
The DNA here is from genome assembly GCF_027474385.1 of Halopseudomonas sp. MFKK-1. NCBI lineage: Bacteria > Pseudomonadati > Pseudomonadota > Gammaproteobacteria > Pseudomonadales > Pseudomonadaceae > Halopseudomonas > Halopseudomonas sp. MFKK-1. Next base: position 2,369,993 of record NZ_CP114836.1, on the reverse strand, counting down.
TGCCTCACCGGCACGGGCCGCCTCGATGGCCGCGTTCAGCGCCAGCAGGTTGGTCTGCTCGGAGATACTTTGAATCACCTCCAGAATGCGACCTATGTCCTCGGTCTTGTGGCTGAGTGACTGAATCGTTCTGCTCGATTCACTGATCTTGGCCGACAGTTCCTGCATTGCAGCAATCGACTGGCTGACTACTGCCGATCCCTGCTCCGCTCCCTGGCGCGCCTGACTGGCCTGCGCGGATGCATCCGCCGCATTGCGGGCTATTTCCTGCGCCGCCGCACCCAGCTCATTGATAGCCGCCGCCACGCTGTTGGTCCGGCTGGACTGCTCGTCAGAGCTGGCCATGTTGGCATTGGAGGCATCAACCACCTGCCGCGCAACGTCGTGCAGCGTACTGCTGGTACTCGCCACCTGGCTGATTGACTCGTGGATACGCTGCACGAATTGGTTAAAGGCGTTGGCCAACCGACCAAACTCGTCCTGGCTGGTGACAGGCAGGCGACGGGTCAGGTCACCCTCGCCCTCGGCGATATTCTCCAGCGCCGCTCCCAGCGAAACCAGCGGACGCAGGAGGTAGCGCATCAGTACGCCAAGCAGCAGCACAATAATCACCACCGATACGATAACTGCAAGCAGCGCTGAATAGCGAAACTGGGCAAGGCTGGCGAAAGCCTTGTCACGGTCAATCGACAGGCCGACGTACCAGTCGGCACCGGGTAATCCGGCGACCGGCAAAAACGTCAGTAAGCGCGGCTGACCATCCAGCTCGGCTTCACTGAGGCTGCGCTCGATGCGCGGTGTGTTCCGCGGGTAGATCTCGCTCAGGGTCTTCATCTGCAGGTCGGCATTGGGATGCACCAGAATGGTTCCATCACTGCTGACCATGAACGCATACCCCATGCCATTGAAATCCAGAGCGTTAATAATCCGGGAAATGGTCTGAAGGTTAAGGTCGCCGCCAACCACGCCCGCCCCTGCCGGTGTGGCAATAGTCATGATCAGTGCGCCGGTAGCCGCATCGACGTAAGGGCTGGTCAGGATGGTCCTGCCGGCCTCACGCGCGCCCTTGAACCAGGGCCGCGAGCGTGGGTCGTAGTCCGCCGGCATTTCGGAATCAGGCCGCATGGTAAAGGCGCCATCGGCGGCACCGAGGTAGCTGAAATCGAAGGTTTCAGCCAGCGTGCGCTGCTCGAGCAACGGCACCAGCCGGTCCGGACTCTCGCTCTGGATATTCTGTGCCAGATTCTCCAGCAACAAAATACGACCGGACAACCAGTTGCTGATATTGTCCGCCGTCAGCGTCCCGGCGTCGGTCAGATACGTCTGCAGATTGGCCTGCAGAGTCTTGCGTTGCAGGTAATCGTTATAGACAGAGAAGGCCGAAAAGGCCGCAATCACGACCAGGGAAGCGGCCAGCAGGATCTTCTGATTGAAGCTGAGTCTGGTAGGCATCGGTTTTGCCTCGAAAAGGGGGTCTGAAACTGTATGTCGTCCCGCCAGACGGAAACTTGATTTCCGGCGATACAGACCGTCTTTTCAAGGTTAGATGACGAAATGCCATTTTGCTGCAAGCAGACTGCCATCTCATCGCCGATACACGCCAGCCAGAGCGCCTCGACAGCACAGCCGGTGACGCTGTCGAAAACGCTCGCCCTGCTGACGTCGCAGGGCGCCGTGTATTGAGCTAGATAATGCGCGAGAAGCGCTGTTGGCTGGTGTCACTCTGATAGGCGTCGAACAGCATGCAAATCGAGCGCACCAGCAGCCGGCCGGCGGCCATAACCCGAATCCCGCCGGGTGTGAGGATGATCAGCCCATCACGGGCCATCTGCTCAAGCATCGGCAGGCAGGAGGCAAAGTACTCGGGAAAGTCGATCCCGAAGCGCGCCTCAATATCGCTGAACTGCAGCTGGAAATGGCAGATCAGCTGGCTGATAACCGCCCGCCGAATGATGTCGTCGGAATGGCAGACGAGACCACGCTGGGTCGCCAGCTCATCCGCCTGCAAACGCTCCTGATAGACCTTGAGGTCGCTGCTGTTCTGACAGTACAAATCACCGACCTGACTGATTGAGGAGACGCCCAGACCAATCAGATCGCAATGCCCGTGCGTGGTGTAACCCTGAAAGTTGCGCTGCAGCTCGCCGTTCTCCTGGGCGATGCTGAGGCTGTCGTCCGGCAGGGCAAAGTGATCCATACCAATGTAGCGATACCCCGCTGCCAGCAGCTGACGCACGCTGTTCTCGAACATTTCCAGCTTTTGCGCGGGGCTAGGCAGATCGGCACTGTTGATCCGGCGCTGGGGCATGAAGCGTTCCGGCAGATGCGCGTAGTTGAACACCGACAGCCGGTCAGGCTTGAGTGCGATGATCGCCTCAACGGTGCGGGCGAAGCTCTCCGGCGTCTGCTTGGGCAAACCGTAGATGAGGTCGATGTTGATCGAGCGATAGGCAAGCGTGCGCGCGGCGTCCATCACGGCCTGGGTCTGCTCCAGCGTCTGCAGACGGTTGACCGCACGCTGCACTTCCGGGTCCAGATCCTGAACGCCAAAACTCACACGATTGAAGCCCAGCTCGCGCAGCAGCCCCATGGTCGCCCAGTCGGCCTCACGGGGGTCGATCTCGATACTGTAGTCACCGATATCGTCGTCACGCAGGCTGAACCGACTGCGCAACCCGGCCATCAACTCGCGCAGTTCCTGATGGCTGAGAAAGGTGGGCGTCCCACCGCCAAAATGCAGCTGTTCAACGACCTGATCCGGGCCCAGATGAGCGCTGATCAGCTCCATCTCGCGCTGCAGGCTGGCGAGATACTCGCGCGACCGGCTGCGGTCTTTGGTAATCACCTTGTTGCAGGCGCAGTAGTAGCAGATGTTGGCGCAAAACGGCACATGTACGTAAAGCGAAAGTTGCCGACCGGCCTCACGGGAGGCGTCGATGGCGTGCAGAAAGTCTGCCGGTTTGACACCGTCGTGAAACTGCACGGCGGTGGGATAGGAGGTATAACGCGGACCGGCATGGTCGTAGCGTCGAATCAGATCGGCATCCCAACGAATAGTGGGCAGCATGGGGAAACTCCGGCTTTGCTCTGGCATGGAACAAAGCCTACGCCGGCCAGGCAAACCAGGTTTTGACCAGCGTCAATAGACCCGTGGCCGCATCCTAGCCGCCGGTCGCGTTCATGAAACGCAACACCTGAACCTCACCACCCACGCTAAATTCATGCCGCGCCGGCTTGTGTTGCAGGGCACGTTCCAGAGCCTCGCTGACCGGCTCGTCATGCTCCGGATGATGCCTGACCAGGGCGCGCATATCCAGCGAATTCTCGTGTCCAAGACAAAGCAGCAGGCGCCCTTCGGTGGTCAGACGTACCCGATTACAGGTGTCACAAAAATTGTGCGAATGCGGTGAGATGAATCCGATGCGACTGTCCGGGTAGCCATCGACTCGCAGGTAGCGCGCCGGGCCGCCGGAGTTTTCAGCACTGTCGATCAAGCGGTAGCGTTCCGCCAGCAGGCTGCGCACTTCGTCGCTTGAGCAGTAGGCTTCGCCCCGCTCACGCCCGACCTCACCGAGCGGCATCTCTTCAATAAAGGTGATGTCCAAACCCCGCTCCAGCGCGTAGGCCGCCAGCGCCTGCACCTCATCGTGGTTGCGGCCCTTGAGCACCACCGTGTTGAGCTTGACCCGCTCAAAACCGGCGTCACGCGCAGCCTCGATACCATCGAGCACCTGCTGCAGGTCACCCGTGCGGGTAATACTCCTGAAGCGTTCGTGATTGAGGCTGTCGAGGCTGATATTCAGCCGCTTAACGCCGGCCTCGGCCAGCGGCCGGGCCAGCCTGGTCAACTGCGAGCCATTGGTGGTCATCACCAGTTCGCGCAGCCCCGGCAGGGCACTGATGCGGGCACAAAGGTCAACCACGCCACGCCTCACCAGCGGCTCGCCTCCGGTCAGCCGGATCTTGCGAACGCCCCGGGCGACAAACAACCGCGCCAAACGCTCAATCTCCTCAAGACTGAGAATCTGCTGGCGGGGAAGAAAGGTCATATCTTCGGCCATACAGTAAACACAGCGGAAATCGCAGCGATCTGTCAACGAAATACGGAGATATTCTATCTTTCTCCCCAGACCGTCCTGCAATATCGACTGTGTCATGCAAGGCTCCGACTAATCTGTTTTCCAGCGCGAAAGCGCAACTTCGTCGCTATCGCGTGCATCAACCCAGCGCTCGCCATCCGGCGTTGCTTCGCGCTTCCAGAACGGCGCGCGGGTCTTGAGGTAATCCATGATAAAGGCGTTAGCCTCAAAGGCTGCCTGGCGGTGGGCGCTGGCAACACCAACAAACACAATCGGCTCACCTGGTTCAAGCTGGCCAACGCGGTGCAACACCTGCACGTCCAGCAGCGGCCAGCGGGTCTGCGCCTGCTCGACGATACCGGTCAGCGCCTTTTCCGTCATGCCCGGATAGTGCTCAAGCCACATGCCGGACACCGGATCACCCTCGTTATAGTCGCGCACATAACCCACAAAGCCGACCACGGCGCCCACGCCCAGATGGTCCGCATGCAGACGATTGAGCCGTTCGCCCGGATCAAAGTGGGCCTGCTGCACCTCGATCAACACATCAACCACCCGTCACTGGCGGAAAGAAGGCAATCTCATCACCGTCAGCCAGTGGCTCGTCAAGGGTGCACAACTCCTGGTTACGCGCACACATCAGGCGGGGTTCGGCAAGTACCTGCCATGCCTCACCACGGGCCAGCAGGAGCTGCCGAAGGTCTTCAAGGGTGCCCAGCTCCGGGGTCCACATCAGTTGCTCCCCGCTGCTGCCGAGCACATCCCGGTAACGGGCAAAAAACTGCAGCTCTATCACGCGCTACCCGCCTCCGCCTGAAACTCACCGCTCTTTCCACCGCTCTTGCTCAGCAGCCGGGTGCTCTCGATCACCATACCCTTGTCGACTGCCTTGCACATGTCGTACAGGGTCAGTGCAGCGACACTGACCGCTGTCAGCGCCTCCATTTCGACACCAGTCTGACCGGCCAGCTTGCAGCGCGCCTGAATGCGCACCGCGTCAGGCGCTTCGATGCCGAGTTCTACCTTGACGCTGGTAAGCATCAGTGGATGGCACAGGGGGATGAGGTCGGACGTACGCTTGGCCGCCTGAATGCCGGCGATGCGGGCAACGGCCATGACGTCACCTTTAGGGTGACCACCACTCTGAATCAATTCCAGCGTCTGCGGGCGCATGCGTACCAGCGACTCGGCGACCGCCTCGCGATGGGTAACGGCCTTGTCGGTGACATCGACCATGCTGGCGCGGCCTTGTGCGTCCAGGTGAGTAAGCATAAAGTAGGTCCGGTTGCGTATTCGCTGGCTACTTTACTGCAATCCTCTGCCGCTGACAGCCCGAAGAACCAACTGCACCTGCAACGGTCACACATCCCGACGCACAATTCAGGCCGTGAACGCTGATCGCTTGAAATTGTTCATAGCGCACCTATATAGCGAAAAGCTATTCACGGTTTAGTTGAAATTTATTTTAAGTATTTAACACAGGCGCATACCATAGCTCCTGTCTTCTCAACCATCGACGAAAACGACTCAAGAAGGAGTTCTACATGTCTGTTATCAACACCGAAATCAAACCGTTCAAAGCCTCTGCATTCAAGAATGGCGAGTTCTTCGATCTGACTGAAGCCGACGTCAAAGGCAAGTGGGCCGTCTTCTTCTTCTATCCGGCTGACTTCACCTTCGTTTGCCCGACCGAGCTGGGCGACGTTGCTGATCACTATGCCGAGCTGCAGAAAATGGGCGTTGAAGTGTACGCGGTTTCCACCGACACCCACTTTACCCACAAGGCATGGCACGACAGCTCCGAAACTATCGGCAAGATCCAGTACGCCATGATCGGCGACCCGACCATGCAGATCAGCCGCAACTTCGAAATCCTGCGTGAAGATCAGGGTCTGGCCAACCGCGGCACCTTCATCATCGACCCGCAGGGTATCATTCAGGCTGTTGAAATCACTGCCGAAGGCATTGGCCGCAACGCCGAAGACATGGTTCGCAAGATCAAGGCTGCCCAGTACGTTGCAGCTCACCCGGGCGAAGTTTGCCCGGCCAAGTGGAAAGAAGGCGAAGCCACTCTGGCTCCCTCTCTCGACCTGGTAGGCAAGATCTAAGATCGGCCTGATGACCCGGCCCGCTGCGCAGCCACAGGCTCGCAGTCGGCGGGCCGGGTTTTTTATGCCCGAAATTTGACCACATTTTCAAAGGACACGCATATGTTGGACGCCAACCTGAAGAAACAACTGGACACGTACCTGCAGCACATCGTTAACCCGATCGAAATCAGCGTGTCCGTAGATGAAAGCCCCAAGGGCAAAGAATTACATGAACTCGCGGTCGAAATCGCGGAGATGTCCGGTAAAATCGGCCTGGTCTCGGCTGATGACAAGCGCACCCCGAGCATGGCGGTAGGCGCCGCCGGTGAAACACCGCGCATCCGCTTCGCCGGCATCCCGATGGGTCACGAGTTCACCTCTCTGGTACTGGCACTGCTGCAGTCCGGCGGTCACCCGTCCAAGGCTGACCCGGCCCTGCTGGAGCAGATCCGCAACCTGGAAGGCGAGTTTCACTTCGAGACCTACATCTCGCTGTCTTGCCAGAACTGCCCGGACGTAGTCCAGGCGCTGAACCTGATGGCCGTGCTGAACCCCAACATCACCCACGTGATGATTGACGGCGCCCTGTTCCAGGACGAAGTCGAGCAGCGCCAGATCATGGCCGTACCGTCGGTTTACCTGAACGGCGAGCCCTTCGGTCAGGGCCGCATGACACTGGCTGAGATCGTCAACAAGATCGACACCGGTGCGGCCAAGCGCAAGGCTGCGGAACTGAACGAGAAAGCCCCGTACGACGTACTGATCGTTGGCGGCGGCCCGGCCGGCGCTTCTGCTGCCATTTACGCGGCCCGCAAAGGCATTCGTACCGGTATCGTTGCCGAGCGCTTCGGCGGCCAGGTGATGGACACCGTCGGCATCGAAAACTTTATCTCCGTGCCCTACACCGAAGGCCCCAAGCTGGTCGCCAGCCTGGAGCAGCACGTCAAGGAGTACGAGGTGGATGTCATCACCGAGCAGAAAGCTGCCAGCCTGGAAACCGGTGACTACGTAGAGATCGGCCTGGAAAGCGGAGCCACCCTGCGCAGCCGCACGGTCATCCTTGCCACCGGCGCGCGCTGGAGGGAGATGAACGTACCGGGCGAGCAGGAATACCGCGGCAAGGGCGTGGCGTACTGCCCGCACTGCGACGGTCCGTTGTTCAAGGGCAAGCGCGTTGCCGTCATCGGCGGCGGTAACTCGGGGATCGAAGCAGCGATTGACCTGGCCGGCATCGTGGAGCATGTAACCGTGCTGGAGTTCGCCGACACCCTGCGCGCCGATGAAGTATTGCAGCGCAAGGCGCGTTCCATGCCCAATATCGAGATCATCAAGAGCGCCCAGACCACCGAGGTACGTGGCGACGGCAGCAAGGTAGTCGGTCTGACCTACAAGGACCGCACCACCGATGAGCTCAAGCAGGTAGATGTTGCCGGTATCTTCGTCCAGATCGGTCTGGTACCGAACACCGAATGGCTCAAGGGCGGCGATCTGAACCTGACCCGCTTCGGCGAGATCGAGATCGACAGCCGCGGCTCGACCAACCTGGAAGGCGTATTTGCTGCCGGCGACGTCACAACCGTGCCGTTCAAGCAGATCATCATTGCCATGGGTGCCGGATCCACCGCGGCCCTGGCAGCCTTCGACCACCTGATCCGCACCCCGGATCCGGCGGCTGCGAAGAAGGAAGAAGCTGAACTGGCCTGATGTCTGAGCCGCAAAAAAAACCGCCCCTATGGGCGGTTTTTTGTGCGCGCAATTCGCTCAGTCGGGCAGCCACAAGCGGTCCAGGTGCTTGAACGGCCAGTCTTCCGGGCTCTCTCGTCCGATGATTCGATCCGTTTCATGGGCGTCGGACAGATCAATCAGGGTAACCGGTAATCCCTGCTTCAAACGCACCGAATAGAATACGCTGACCTTGGGCGTGAGCAGGGAACTGCTACCCTGCTCTACAACCACTCCCAGACGCTCGGACTCAAGCCGCACAAGGGAGCCGACCGGATAAATACCCAACATACGAACAAACAGCTTGAACAGCACCGGGTCAAAATGGCCTTTCCAACTGGCCATCCGGCTCAAGGACTCGGCCGGATCCCAGCCCGCCTTGTAGGGGCGGTTTGAGGTAATCGCGTCATAGACATCGCAGATCGCACCCATGCGCGCCAACAGGGAAATATCTTCCCCAGCCAGCCGCTCGGGATAGCCGGTACCATCCACTTTCTCATGGTGATGCAGGCATACATCCAGCACCGCATCCGGTACCCCGTCCCAGTCGAGCAGCAATTTGTGCCCTTCGGCCGGGTGAGAACGCATGATGGCAAATTCCTCATCGGTCAATTTGCCCGGTTTGTTCAACACCGCTTCAGGCATGACGGCCTTGCCCATGTCATGCAGCAAGCCCGCCATACCCGCTTCCATCACCTGGTCTTCCGGCATTTTCAACAACCGAGCCATACCCACCATCAGAGCAGCTACGGCAACGGAGTGCAGATAGGTGTACTCATCCTTGGACTTGATTCGGGCAACGCTGATCAAGGCATGGGGGTTTCGGCTGAGCGACAGACTCATCTCGCTGACCAGATCGTGCAACCCGTCAGTCGTGATGGCGTTGCCCAGACGTACGTCCTTGAACAGGTCCTGGATTGCCTGTTTACCGTTGCGAAATATCTGCTGGGCACGCCGCACTTCATCGGCCATCGGGGTCCTGGCTACCCTGTCGCTCGGCGCTGAACCTGACGCACTTGCAGCCTCAACCTCGGCCACAGCGATCTCCACTTCGGAGGGAGCATCGGCAGACGTCGGAATATCAGGCGATGAAGCCACTTCGACATCCAGACCTCTGCTGACGTCGATAATCACTTCCGTAATCGAGCTTTGCAAAATAGTGTTGAGCGTGCGTACATCCTCAATCAGAAGCTTCTTGCTCCAAAACGGATGCTGCAGCCAGGAACCGCAGAACTTGTCGACATACATGCCAACACGCAGGGATTGGGTAGGAATCTTTTTCAGCATCGACAACTGTAGTCTCCGGGCGTCAGGACTCTCGCGCTCCCTGCTGAACAAACACGAAAGTCGGGAGCTGAACCAGAACTCCACGACCAGCGCCAGCATTATGCCAGTTGCACCTATACGCGGCAAAACAAACACGGGCTAAAGGTGGTCAGGCATCCAGCTCGCAGGCAGCGTCAAAATCCGTTCCCATGTTCTCGTTCAGCCGATCGGGGTCGAAGCGGGTCAGGCATCCCTCGCCCAGCGTTGGCGGCAGCACTGCCGAACCCGCCTCCAGGGGATCGAACCCCTCATCGTCATCCTCAATCACTTTGGCGCACCATGCTGGTTATAGGTCTGCATTGCCCTGAGAATGTCACGCCGGCTAATCTGACCGACCAGTTGCCCCTCGTCGACAACCGGCAAACGTCTGCGTCGCTGGGAAATAAAGTGCTCAGCTGCCTTTACGATATCCGCATCGGCATCAATGGTCTCGACAACTGTGGTCATCACAGAGGCAACCGACCCTCCCGCCTCCTCAAAATAGCTGCCGGCCAGAATGCCTTTGAGGCAATCCCCTTCCGACAGCAACCCGATCAGATAGCCATTCTCATCCAGCACCGGCGCCCCGGAAATACGATGCATCAACAACTTGTCGATCGCACGAAACAAGTCCATGTCTGGCGTGAAGGTAACCAGATCCGTGGTCATATAATCGCGCACTTTTACGGATTTCAGCATACAGCCTCCTGCTCGGGTTTCTCCTTTACCAGCTTAGCAGGCCACAGAACAATGCATACAGTGATGCCAATCAAAGGTTGTGGCCCCAATACGCGTCGGGAGAGGACTAGCTGAATACAACCGTCTTGTTGTCATGCACCAGCACTCGGTCCTCGAGGTGATAGCGCAGCCCCCGCGACAGCACCATTTTCTCGACGTCCTTGCCCAGGCGAACCATATCTTCGGCGTTATTTCGGTGAGTGATGCGAACCACGTCCTGCTCGATAATCGGGCCAGCATCCAGCTCTTCGGTCACGTAATGGCAGGTCGCTCCGATCAACTTGACCCCGCGCTGGGCGGCCTGGTGATACGGACGAGCGCCAACGAACGACGGTAGAAAACTGTGATGAATATTGATGATCTTGTGCGCATAACGCTCGCACAGTTGCGGCGGCAAAATCTGCATGTAACGTGCCAGCACAATACATTCGGCCTGCTGCTCTTCTACCAGACGAGTAACTTCGGCAAAAGCCGGCTCCTTGTCTTTAGGGTCGACCGGCACATGGTGGAATGGAATACCATGCCACTCAACCATACTGCGCAAGTCATCGTGATTGGAAATCACGCTGGTAATATCACAATCCAGCTCGCCACTGTGCCAGCGGTGCAACAAGTCGGCCAGACAATGGGACTCGCGACTTGCCATCAAAACCACTTTCTTGCGCACTGCAGAATCACTGACCCGCCAGTCCATCTGAAACTCTTCACCGATGGGTGCAAAGGCAGTGCGTAGACCTTCAAGATCAAACGGCAGGGAATCAGCACGAATTTCATGGCGCATGAAGAACCAGCCAGAAAGATTATCGGAGTGGTGATTCGCCTCGGTAATCCAGCCGTTATAGGTCGCCAGAACATTACTGACCTTGGCAACAATCCCGACACGATCGGGGCACGCGATTACCAGCCTGAAAGTACGCATTTTCTCTCCTGTGTATTAGCCAACCGCCCGCAACGGCAACACGCCAGCGATGAAGACCGGGCCGCGGCATTTTACCCGCTGCGCAGAGCGCATGCAGCCACAAACAGATGAAGAGTGCGAAGGATTATGTCCTTAAGGCGTCACTCATCATTCGATCTGCCGACAAACCTCCGCCGGCATCGATTCCGGGACCGACTGAGGAGCCTTGTTTATAGCTAACTCACAACTATGTGATTAATTCATTAGTTGGCCCGGATAACTTGTTGTAGGTTTTTTGTCATTAACCTATTATTCAAACATCCTGATTACATCAACTCCCTGCAAGGACACTATCCATGTCAATGCTGCAAGAATACCGTCATATTGAAGAACAGATTCGCGAACTCAAAGAACGCCTCAATTCACTGTCCAACGACGACAAGCTGAAAAAGGAAATCGAGTTCGAGGAAAAACTGCGGAGCCTGATGGGCCAGTACAACAAATCGCTGAAAGACATCACTGCCATCCTCGACCCGGACAACAAGCTGGGTGCAGCAAAAGGCAAGGCAGCTAGCACTGGCGGCAAGCGCACCCGCAAGGTCAAGCAATACAAAAATCCGCATACCGGTGAAGTAATTGAAACCAAAGGTGGCAACCACAAGACCCTGAAGGCCTGGAAAGAACAATACGGCGGCGACACCGTCGAGTCCTGGGTAACTATCCTGGGCTAAGTTGCTCCCGCGTAAAAAAACCGATGCTCGCATCGGTTTTTTTACGCCTGGTAATTACATATCAAGCTGCACAGCCAAGCGGGCCCCGTAGTCGCGCCAGCTCAACAACAGTTGCTGCTGTTCCACAGAGAGCCCCGGCAGCAAGCTGTCGATACCGGCGAGAAACTCGCCCAACGATAGAACCCTCGCCTGCTCGCCACTAAGCCGCGCTCGGCAATACGCGAACCAGTGCTGTTGTTCGGATGCGGATAGGCTGTCGGGAAAATTACGCGCCCGATAGCGGAACAGCATATCGACCAGCCGCTGATCGCGCAGCGGCCAGCGCATGCTGCCGAGCACTGAACCATCGGCTTCACGAATTGCCGGGAGCAGACGGCGGTCAGCGTCAGACAGAAAACCATCGTACAACTGAACCTCGGCTTCCTGCTCTGCATCGTCCTGCCTGCCCTGCTCGGCATAAATCTCGGCGAGTACCGCCTGCCCTGTGTCGCGCCAGTCCGCCAACTGTTGCGCACGCGCCAGCAGCATCGGCATATCCAGCTGAAGCCGCTCGATATCCGCTGGCTGCAGCACCTTGGTGTCGGCCAGCACCGGACACTTGTTCAAATGGACCAGCTTGAGACCTGGCCGTGCCTGGCCCTCGACCAGATCCTCGGACCGGGTATACAGGCTTTGACGCACCTGCTCCGGCGACTGATCCATCAACACCGCCGGATCAACTGCCAGGTCGTAGACAATCACTGCATTGCGATTGACCGGATGCCATCCCAATGGCAGGACCAGAGCAAGCCCCTGTCGTTCGCGCCCGAACCGGCCGGACACGTGCACCAGCGGACGTACCCGCTGCAAGTCGATAAACTCCGCTGCGCGCCGCTTGTCACGCAAGCCAAGCAAATAGTCGTAGAGCTTTGGCTGCGCCTGCCTGAACAGACGGGCCATGGCGATGGTTGCCCGCACATCCGCCAGCGCATCGTGCGCCTGTCCATGATCAATGCCATTGGCAGCGGTCAGCAATTCAAGTCGCAGACTGGTAAATCCGTCAACCTGCGGCCACTCAATCCCCTGCGGGCGCAACGCATGCGCAGCGCGAAGGCCATCCAACAGGTCCCAGCGACTGTTGCCACCCTGCCATTCGCGCGCATAGGGATCGAAGAAGTTGCGATACAACGAAAACCGGGTCATCTCGTCGTCGAATCGCAGGCTGTTGTACCCTACCGAGCAGGTCCCTGGCTGGATCATCTGCTCGTGCAACTGACGCATGAACTCGGCTTCGTTCAGGCCATGCTCCAGCCGTTGCGGAGAGATACCCGTCACCAGGCATGCCTGCGGGTGCGGCAGAACATCAGGCGTCAGGCGGGCGTCAATACACAGCGGCTCGCCGATTTCCTCCAGTGCTTCATTGGTACGCACACCGGCAACCTGAACCGGCCGATCGTATCGGGGATCGATCCCGGTCGATTCAAAGTCGTACCAGAAAAAGCTCTTGCTCATGCGCCCCTCTTCACGGTCAAAGGGGGCAGATTACCGTAACGACGGGTATCAGGCATCCGCCAATTGATCAAAGCGGAAATAGCGCTGCAGAGCCAGCGCCAAACCGGCGAAGGCCTCTTGATGGGTAACCACACTGAAACCGCAGTCGAAATATCCCGGAGTTACATCGGCACGACACCAGTGACTGCGTGCATGGAATACCAGCCGCTGAGCGCTCAGCGGATCATCCAGATCAGGGAGTTTCAGCTCCAGTTCATATTGCTGATCGAGCATCACCGGCAACGCGCAGATCAGCATGATCCCGTCACGCGAGATATTGCCAATATAGCCGATGGGTCGCCCGGTTCGGCTGTTGTAGACACACAGATAAGCGCTCAACTGATGCCGCGGGATGCGGCGCTGCTCGATGGAGGGGTCCTGGCTGGAATCCGGAATGACATGCATGTCAGCATTGCTCCGCAATCTGTTGCCGCAGCGATGCTTTAGCCTCGGCCACGCGGGCATTGGACACTTCAACACGCTTGCCGTCTACGCCCTCTTCGTACCAGTAGACTCGCTGCTCGAATCTGGACAGCCGGTCGCGCATGTCTGCACAACGCGCCTGGCGCTGACGTTGTTGCTGCGCCAGCAGGTTGCGCTGCTGTTGCCGCTCCTCAGCCCTGATATCCGTAAGCCGCTCCATTGCGGCCTCACTGTCGCGCACATGCCTTTCGCGCTCGACCACCTGCGGACGTATCTCTACCACCTCGGCACCAGCCCTGGGCTGCTGATCAAAATGCACCTGCCCGTCAGCATCCACCCAGCGGTAGATCTGTGCCTGAGTATGGAAGCTGTACAGCATAAGCGCAGCCAGCAGTGGTCGTAGTTTGCGGTGACTCATCGCGATTCCCTGCGCGGTCCGATCAAGGCAGGATAGCGGACCGCCGGCACCACGCCAAGCGAATCGGCGGCCGGCCTGCTCAATCGGCTAGCGGCGGCACAGGGCGCGCCGGGTCGTAATGCCCCAGCTGACGCAGCGTCTCCAGACGCGCAGCGGCGCGATAGCTGTATTCGCTGGCCGGATAGGTGTCGAGCATAAACCGGTATATCTGAATGGCATCCAGGTAAAAACCCTGGCGCTCCAGACACTGCCCGCGCAGGAGCGAAACCTCCGGCTGCAGGTGCGGACGCGAACGAATCAGACGCTCGGTCCTGGACAACTCGGCGACGACCCGATCGCAGTTACCGGCCGCATAGGCGTCGTAGGCCCGGTCCAGATGTTTCTTGTAGCCGCTCATGCCACAGCCGGCAAGCAGCACGATAACAGCGGAAAGCCACCAGCACTTGTTCATATCAACCTCCGGACAATGGCTCTGTATCGGCACGTCACGCCGATTCTTCAGTCCGTCAGGGTTTGATGCATATCAGTGTAAAACCACACGATTTGCATTAGGCTGGTTCAATACCGTGTCACACCGACAACAGGAGTCAGCCGCATGGATATCAAACACCTTCTGGTAGTGATCGACCCTTCCCGCGAACAGCAGCAGCCTGCGCTGGATCGCGCGGCTTCGCTGCTTGAACGCTTTCCCGCTGCCCGTCTGACGCTGATGCTCTGCGACTACATCCCGGCCCTGGATGGAGGGATGCTGTTTGATACCGCGGGGCTGGAAAAGGCCCGAGCGTCACTGCTCCAGCACCACCATGAATATCTCGAAAAACTGGCGGCGCCGCTGCGTGCCAAAGGCACCGAGGTGGCAGTGACTGCCGTTTGGGGCAAGCGTTCGGATCGCCATATCCTGCGCGAAGTAAGCACCTGCAAACCCGATCTCGTGCTCAAGGCGACGCGCCATCACAACGTACTCAAGCGCCTGCTGCTGACCACGGCCGACTGGCAACTGATCCGCCACTGCGAGGTCCCGCTTTGGCTGGTCAAGCACGGCGACAAGCCGATCAACCGCCTGTGCGCCAGCGTTGATCCGCTGCACAGCGCCGACAAGCCGGCGGCGCTGGACCACAAGCTCATCGCCATTGCGACCAGTCTCGGCAAGACCATGGACGCGACGCTGGATCTGGTGCACTGCTATACACCTCTGCCGCGGACCATGGTGTTCGACGCCAGCGTCATTGCCGATTATGAAGGCTACGCGCGGGACGTGAAGCAGCACCACGCTACGGCGTTCAGCCAGCTGCTTGCCCGTTCGGCCTCCGAGAGCGCGCAATCCCACCTGCTTGAAGGCGACCCGGAAGAGGCCCTGCCCGACTTTCTGGAGAAGGAAAAGGTCGATCTGCTGATCATGGGTGCGGTGTCGCGCTCACGACTGGACAGCGCCCTCATCGGTCACACCGCAGAACGCTTGCTGGACTCGGTGTCGTGCGACGTACTGGTAATCAAGCCGGACGGCTTCGTCGATCCAAGCAAGCCCTGAAACCGAGCCTCGGCAGCCGCCTCAGGCGCTGCCGACCTGCCCCGCAGCGCAGGCGAGAGCGGTAATCTCGCCCCAGCGCTGCTGTGCGACCAGCTCGGCCGGCGCAACCCAGCTGCCACCGACCGCCATCACATTTGGCAGTGCCAGATACTCGGCCAGATTGGCCTGCGAGACGCCCCCCGTCGGACAGAAGCGAACATCCCTGAACGGCCCGGCAAATGCCCTGAGCAAGCCAACCCCGCCGAGAATCTGGGCAGGAAAAAGCTTGAAGCGGCGATAGCCGAGCCGATAGCCACTCATCAATTCGGAGGCGGTGGCAATGCCCGGCAACAGCGGGACTGCTGCTTCAAGCCCGCATTGCAGCAGCTCGTCAGTACAGCCGGGCGTCACCACGAACTGCGCGCCGGCCGCCAGCACTGCCTCAAACTGCTCCGCGGCCAGCACCGTCCCCGCGCCGACCGTCAAGGCAGGACGCTGCGAACGCAGCAGCGCAATGGCGTCAATACCCAAGGCGGTACGCAGGGTAATTTCCAGCGTAGTGATCCCCCCTTCCGCCAGGGCGTCGGCCAGCGGCAGCACATCCTCCAGCCGCTCGATATTCAGCAGCGGCAGCAGCGGTGAGCGACTGAACAAGGAGTCCAGCATTTGCGTTTTTTCAGACAGGTGCGTCATCGGGCTGACCATCTTCCGGGCAGTAGTAAATATCCATGGGTGCCTGCACAAAGGCACTGATTGGCCAGCGCGCTGGCTGATCGGCTTCAATAGCCGTGCACAGCGTCCGCAACTTGGCATCGCCACTGATCGCCAGCAATCGAAATCGCGCGGAGTGTAACGCACGCCCGGTGAGGGTCAACCTCGGCGTACCATCGGCAGCCCGGCTTGCCACGCAACCAGCGTCGCAGTTGCCGTTCAACCACTCAGCCAACCCCTCGGCATGCGGGAACAGCGAGGCCGTATGGCCGTCAACGCCCATTCCCAGAACCACCAGGTCCAGTGGCAACCAGTCAGCCAGCTGCCTGGCTACCTGAGCCGCATCCGCGGCCGGTGTCACGCCCCGATACAGCGGCAGCCACTGCAGCCGGGGGAAGATGGCAGCCAACCTTGAGCGCAGCAGCGCTGCATTACTTTGTGCATCGCTCTCGGGCACCCAGCGTTCATCAACCAGCGTCAGCCGAACACGCGACCAGTCAATCGCCTGACGCGCCAGCGCGTCGAGAAAGCGCACCGGACTGCGCCCACCGGACAGCGCCAGCGAGGCCTGACCGCGCTCGGCCATGGCCGTGCTCAAGCGATCGGCAACGGCCACCGCAAGGTGTTCAGCCGCTGGCACGGGCGAATCGAAGCGTTTCAGTCTCACGCCGCGCTGCTTGAGCCGGCTTTCGATGACGTCCATTACCCATCCGTCTCCCGCAGACTGGCGGTAAACACGCTGGCACCCTGATCCGCCGGACTGGCTTCGGCCCGCATAAAGGCAAACAGCTCACGGCCCCAGCCACCACGGACACCATCCGGCGCAGTTGCCGCAGGACGAGCCTGCCAGTCGGCAGCAGGCTCAATCAGCTCCAGCGTACCGGCATCGGCATCCAGGCACAGCACGTCACCCTCGCGCAGGCGCGCGATCGGCCCACCATGCAACGCTTCGGGGCACAGGTGGATTGCCGCCGGCACCTTGCCGGAGGCACCGGACAGTCGCCCGTCGGTTACCAGCGCGACCCGCTGCCCGCGATCCTGCAAGACGCCCAGATACGGCATCAGACGGTGCAGCTCCGGCATGCCGTTGGCGGCCGGGCCCTGAAACCGCACAACAACAACCACATCGCCGACCAGCTCACCGGCCTCGAAGGCACGCACAAACGCCGTCTGACTGTCGAACACCCGGCACGCGGCGGTGACCCGACGGTGTTCGGCTGCCACCGCCGATACCTTGACCACGCCACGGCCAAGCCCGCCGGCGATCACCCTCAGGCCGCCATCGGGCGCAAAGGGCTGCCCCGTACCGCGCAGCACCTGATCATCAAGACTTGTGCTGATGCCATCGCGCCAGCTCAGCTCGCCGTCATCCAGCACCGGCTCAAGGGCATAACGCTCAAGGCCCGGACCCGCGACCGTCTGCACATCCGCATGCAGCAGGCCGGCGTCCAGCAGCTGGCGAAACACGAAGGCGGTACCGCCGGCAGCCTGAAACTGGTTGATATCGGCCTTGCCACTCGGATAGATATGCGCCAGCGTCGGCACTGCCCGGGACAGCTCGGCCATGTCATCCCAGTCAAGCTGCAGCCCCGCTGCCTGACCGATGGCAACCAGATGCAGCGTCAGGTTGGTCGAGCCCCCCGTTGCCAGCAACATCACCACGGCGTTGATCAAGGCCCGCTCATCAAGCACATCGGCCAGCCGTACCCGACCATCCCGCGCCAGCCGCACCGCGGCAGCGGCCGCTTCACGGGTCAGCGCATCACGCAGCGCACTGTCCGGCGCGACGAAGGAAGCCCCCGGCAACTGCAGCCCCATCGCCTCCAGCAGCATCTGATTGGTATTTGCAGTGCCGTAGAAGGTGCAGGTGCCCGGGCTGTGGTAGGAAGCGCTCTCGGCCGCAAGCAGGGCCTGCCTGTCAACCTTGCCCTCGGCATAGAGCTGGCGCACCCGGGACTTCTCGCTGTTCGGCAGGCCGCTGGGCATGGGACCGGAGGGAACGAACACCGTCGGCAAGTGGCCAAACCGCAGTGCGCCCATCAACAGGCCGGGCACGATCTTGTCGCAAATACCGAGGCACAGTGTGGCATTGAACATGTTGTGGGACAGGGCAATGGCGGTCGACATGGCAATCACATCACGACTGGCCAACGACAGCTCCATGCCCGGCTCGCCCTGGGTCACCCCGTCACACATTGCCGGCACACCGCCGGCGACCTGCCCGGTGGCGCCCAGACGCCGCAGATACTGGCGCAGCAACGCGGGATAACGCTCGTATGGCTGGTGCGCCGAGAGCATGTCGTTATAGGCCGTGACGATACCGACATTGACCTCGTCCGGCAGCGCCAGCCGCTGCTTGTCCTGAGCGCTGCAGGCAGCCATGCCATGCGCCAGATTGCCACAGGAAAGACCCTGCCGCGGAGCCGGCGCAGCGTTTATCAACGACAGATAAGCCGCTCTGGAACGGGCACTGCGTTCGCGCAATCGTTCGGTTACCTCGCCCAGCACTGGGTGCATTCCACCTCTCCCGACCCGATGGTCACAAACCTACCCGCCAGCCGACATTATGGTCTATTGTAGGGCCTCCCCCAACCCTCCCGTACAAGGACCCCTGCATGACGCTGCGTCGCACCAAAATCGTCGCCACGCTCGGACCGGCAAGCAACAGTCCGGAAAAGATTGCCGAGCTGATCAAGGCCGGAATGAACGTCGCCCGCCTGAACTTCTCCCATGGCAGTGCTGATGAACACCGAGAGCGTGCAAGACTGGTGCGCGAAATCGCCGAACAGCAAGGCAAGCACGTCGCCCTGCTGGGTGACCTGCAGGGTCCGAAGATCCGCATCGGGCGATTCGCCGACGGCCCGATCAAACTGGAGGTGGGCGATCATTTTCGGCTGTCGACCAACCACCCTCTCGACGGTGGAACTCAGGATATCGTGGGCCTGGATTACCCGGATCTGGTCAAGGATTGCCGCGCTGGCGACGAGTTGCTGCTGGACGATGGTCGCGTAGTACTGCTGGTCGAAAGCGTCGGTCGCGACGAGGTACGCTGCAAGGTAACCACCGGCGGTCCGCTGTCGAACAACAAGGGCATCAACCGCCGTGGTGGCGGCCTGTCTGCCCCGGCCCTGACCGACAAGGACCGCACCGACATCAACCTCGCCGCCGAGCTGCAGATGGAATATGTAGCCGTCTCCTTTCCGCGCGACGCCGCCGACATGGATCTGGCCCGCAAACTGCTGCGCGACGCCGAATCGGACGCCTGGCTGGTGGCCAAGATCGAGCGCGCCGAAGCGGTTGCCGACGATGTTGCGCTCGACGGGCTGATCCAGGCCAGCGACGCCGTTATGGTAGCCCGGGGCGATCTGGGCGTAGAGATTGGCGATGCCGAGCTGGTCGGCATCCAGAAGCACATCATCAGCCGTGCCCGCAAACAGAACAAAACGGTGATCACCGCGACCCAGATGATGGAGTCGATGATTTCCAGCCCGCTGCCGACCCGTGCCGAGGTGTCGGATGTTGCCAACGCCGCGCTGGATTACACCGACGCAGTGATGCTGTCAGCCGAAACCGCCGCCGGCAGCTACCCCGTTGAAGCCGTTGAAGCCATGGATCGCGTATGCCGCGGTGCAGAGAAACAGCCGGTCAGCAAGCGCTCCGGCCATCGTCTGTACCAGGAGTTCGAGCGCTGCGATGAAACCATCGCACTGGCCGCCATGTACGCGGGTAACCACTTCCCCGGCGTCACGGCGATCATCACCCTGACCGAAAGCGGCTACACCCCGCTGATCATGTCGCGTATCCGCTCTCACCTGCCGATCTTCGCGCTGTCGCCGAACAGCCAGACACTGGGCCGGGTATCCCTGATGCGCGGGGTGCAGGCGATCCGCTTCAACCCGGCTGAAATGGCGCCCAGCGATATCAATCAGACCGCGGTGACCCGCCTGCTGGAGGCCGGCCACGTAAAACCGGGCGACTGGGTGATCCTGACCAAAGGCGATGTCTACAACTCCCGCGGCGGTACCAACTCGATGAAGCTGCTGCATGTCGGTGAGCGGCTGGTTTGACAACCGGAGCGTAGCCACAAAGAGGGCTGCCTGAGCTGACGGGACGAGCCGAGCTTTCCCTTGCGGCTCATCGCTGCATACTGCGCTGTTGTTGTGTCAGTCTTTCGCCTTTACGGCGAGCCAAAGGGGGCCGCTTGCCCGGCCCCCCTTGGCGATCCCCCCGGGCACCCGGCTACGCGGCCCTTCGGGTTCGCTGCGTTGCTCGGCTTGGCAGGGGCCGGCAGAACTCGGCTCTTCGAGCCTCAAACAGGCTGCCGTCCCTTTTTCTGCCAATCCTGTGCTACTCGCCCGCGTAAACGGGACGAACCCCGGTGCACACTCGATCATTGGAGCATTAAGTAACTGCGTTGCCAAAGCCCTTGTCGCGGAGCGCAAAACTGCCGCCAAGACCCACAAAAAAGGCCTCGCAAGCGAGGCCTTTTCGACTATCACCGGATCTTACTTGATCTCGACCGCCAGACTTTCGGCAATTTTCTTCTGCCAGATCTGCGGGCCGGTGATGTGCGCGGATTCGCCGGTGCTGTCGACCGCAACGGTAACCGGCATATCCTGCACCTCGAACTCGTAGATCGCTTCCATACCCAGTTCGGGGAAGGCGATCACATCGGCTTTCTTGATCGCCTGAGCGACCAGATACGCCGCGCCACCGACCGCCATCAGGTAGACCGCCTTGTGATCCCTGATCGCTTCAATGGCAATAGGGCCGCGTTCGGACTTGCCGATCATGCCCAGCAGGCCGGTCGCCTCGAGGATCTGACGGGTGAACTTGTCCATGCGCGTGGCGGTGGTCGGGCCAGCCGGTCCAACCACCTCGTCACGCACCGGATCAACCGGGCCAACGTAGTAGATAAAGCGGCCTTTCAGATCAACCGGCAGCTCTTCGCCCTTGTTCAGCATGTCGACCATGCGCTTGTGCGCAGCGTCGCGGCCGGTCAGCATCTTGCCGGACAGCAGCACGGTTTCACCGCTCTTCCAGCTCAGCACGTCTTCCGGGGTCACGGTGTCGAGGTTGACGCGGCGCACGCCGTCGCCCACTTCCCAGGTGATTTCCGGGTAGGCATCCATCGGCGGCGCTTTCAGCTCGGCCGGGCCACTGCCGTCGAGCACGAAGTGCGCGTGACGGGTTGCGGCGCAGTTGGGGATCATGCAGACCGGCAGGCTGGCCGCATGGGTCGGATAATCCTTGATCTTGATGTCCAGCACGGTGGTCAGACCGCCCAGACCCTGCGCACCGATACCCAGCGCATTGACCTTGTCCATGATTTCCAGACGCAGCTCTTCGGCGCGATTCTGCGGGCCACGGGCACGCAGCTCATGGATGTCGATCGGGTCCATCAGGGCTTCCTTGGCCATCACGGCAGCCTTCTCGGCGGTACCGCCGATACCAATACCGAGCATGCCCGGCGGGCACCAGCCAGCGCCCATGGTCGGGACAGTCTTGATCACCCAGTCAACGATCGAGTCGGACGGGTTGAGCATGACCATCTTGGACTTGTTCTCGGAGCCGCCGCCCTTGGCCGCGACATCCACTTCAACCTTGTCGCCGGGGACGATCTGGTAGTGGATGACCGCCGGGGTGTTGTCCTTGGTGTTGGTGCGCTTACCGGCCGGATCGGCCAGGATGGAGGCACGCAGGACGTTGTCCGGGTTGTTGTAGGCGCGGCGCACGCCCTCGTTGATCATGTCGTCCAGGCTCATGGTAGCGCCGTCCCAGCTGACGTTCATGCCAACCTTGACGAACACGGTAACGATACCGGTGTCCTGACAGATCGGGCGATGGCCGGTGGCACACATGCGCGAGTTGATCAGAATCTGGGCCATGGCGTCCTTGGCCGCCTTGGACTCTTCACGCTCGTAGGCTTCGTGTACCGCCTGAATGAAGTCGACGGGATGATAATAGGAAATATACTGCAGAGCGTCGGCTACGCTCTGGATCAGATCGTCTTGCTTGATAACGGCCATGCTCGGACAGGCTCCTCTGTTTGACCGCCGGACCTCGGACGGCGCCGGGTCGGGCTCACGGAATCAGGCAGGCACCGACAGGGAGGCCGGCAGGCCTGAAAAAATGCGCTGGCAAGTATACCTGAGCTTGGGAAGCGCGGAACAACCTCTTGCGCCACCCCTGACAACCGGGGCGACAGGATCAGCGAGCCCAGCGAGTGGAAAGCCGTCACAGTTAAGGCAGGAAATAGCGAAAAGAACTTGCAAAACAGCCGTCAATCGATAAATTGACGTCATAATGCCATCATACAAAACGAGGCACCGGACGTGGTCGATCTGCAGGATGCACAGAACGCCAAGTTCCAGACGCTGAGACTGCAGCGCTTTTACCTGGCTCAACTCAATTACCTGATTACCTACGTGGTGATCTGCGTGGCTTGGGTATCGGGACAATATCAGGGATCGGTCTGGCTGATGCTCAGCCACATCGGGCTCGGCGTAAGCACACAGCTGGTCTTTCTCGCCCTGTTTCGCAGCAACTGGAATCTGCGCCTGCAGGATCCAAGCATGACCAACGCGCAAATAGCAGTGGCAATTCTGCTGATCACTTATCTGCTTGCCTTTGCCGGACCACTGCGCGGCAGCCTGATCATGATTTACGCCAACATCATGGTATTTGGCATATTCCAGCTGTCGCGCCGGGACTTCCTGATCCACTCGGGGCTGGCGCTGGCCTGCTTCGGCGCGCTGATCACCATCGAACGCTACTATCAGACCGATACCCGGCAGTTCACCCTCAATCTGGTGGAGTGGTTCATCCTCGCCTGCTTTCTGGTCGGCCTGAGCATGACAGCCAGCTACATTCGCGAGCTGCGCGAGCGCCTGCAGCAACGCCACAACACCCTGCAGGCCCACCAGGAAACCCTGCGCGGCATGATGGGGCAACTGCAGAATCTGGCCACAACGGACCCGCTTACCGGGCTGGCCAACCGCCGGCACTTCATCCAGGAAGCACGGCGGCGTATGACGCTGATGCGTCCGACCCAGCAGATGGGCATTGCGCTGATCGACCTGGATCACTTCAAGCGCATCAACGACCTGTACGGACACGCGGCGGGTGATCAGGTGCTGCAGGGCTTTGCCGAACTGGCCCGCACCACCCTGCGAGACGACGACCTGATTGCCCGCTTTGGCGGCGAGGAATTTGTTTTGCTGCTCGGCAACACCAGCATTGAAACACTGCACCAGTGCGTGGAGCGCCTGCGTCAGCGCTTTGCCGAAAAGACGTTTGATGTCCTGCCAGAGGGCGTGCACTGCACCTTCTCCGCCGGTCTCAGCCTGCTGCAACCCGAGGACGATCTGGAAGTCTGCCTGAACGACGCCGATCAGGCGCTGTATCTGGCGAAAAATAGCGGACGTAACCGCAGCGAATGGCACGACCCCAGTTATGCCTGAGATCCGAATCAGAGACCGTTGTCTGAATGCTGCTGCGGGCAGCAATCTGCTCGATGTTTTGCGCCAGGCCGATCTGCCGATCAACTGGTCATGTCGGGCCGGTCAATGCCACAGTTGCCTGATACAGAACCTCAACCGGGCTGTCATCAGCCCGGCCCAGCAGGGCCTTTCACCAGAGCAGCAGGCCAACGGCTGGCTGCTGGCCTGCCAGTGCCGGGTTGAGCAGGACCTTGATCTGCACCTGCATGACCCTGCCAGTGATAGTCTGCCGGCGACCATTGAGCGCCTTGAAACGCTACCGGGCCAGGTCATCCGGTTGCAATTGAAGCCGGCCCGGGCCATACGCTATCAGGCTGGCCAGCACCTGGTGATCTGGCTGAGTGCGGATCTGGCGCGAACCTTTTCACTTGCCAGCCTGCCCGGCGAGCCGCTGCTGGAGTTTCATCTGCAGGAGCGCGAGGGCAGCGCTTTCTGCCAAGCCCTGCGAACACTGCCGACAGGCGCCACCTGCTATCTCGGCGCTCCGAGCGGGCATCTCGGCTACGACCCGGAATGGCATAACCAGCCGCTGCTCCTGCTGGCATCCGGCACCGGTCTGGCTCCGCTGCAGGCGATTGCGCGCAACGCGCTTGCCGCTGGCCACAATGCACCGATACAGCTGAGGCACTGGCAACGCGCCGGAGCGCCCTGCTATCTGCAGGCCGAGCTTGAACACCTGGCCGCTCAGCACCCTCACTTGCACCTGCAGCTGCGCTCACACAGCGAGCTGGAGGCGGATCTGCGCCAACTGAAGCCACCAGGACGCGGCACCCGGGCGCTGATCTGCGGGTCTCCCGCATTTGTCGAGCGGCTGCGCAAGCCGCTGTTCATGGCCGGGCTGTCAGGCCGCCAGGTTCTCGATGAGGCGTTTCTCAGCCGCAGCCGCTAAACAAAACCGTCGGCGTTTATAAGCCTGCATTCGTCAGACGCAGGGTTGTGGGTTGCCCGGGCAAAGCATGCGAACATGCCAGCCACCCCAAATACCCGAACAACATGTGGAGTAGACCGTGAGCGAACACCTGCTGATCGACCGCAGCGAGGGCGTATTAACCCTGACGCTGAACCGCGCCGACAAAAAAAATGCCCTGACCCGTGACATGTATGGCGTCATGGGCGAGGCCATCAACGCCGCGCAGGACGATGCCAGCATCCGCGCCGTCGTCATCCAGGGCAGTACCGAGTGTTTCACCAGCGGTAACGACGTTGCCGATTTCATCAAGAACGAACGCAGCGGCACCGACAGCCCGGTGTACGTCTTCCTCAAGGCCATCTGCCACGCCAGCAAGCCGTTGATTGCTGCGGTCAATGGCCCGGCGGTCGGCATCGGCACCACCATGCTGCTCCACTGCGACCTGATCTACGCCGCCGAGAACGCGCGCCTGAAAATGCCATTCGTCAATCTCGGCCTGTGCCCGGAAGCTGGCTCGAGCTTCCTGCTGCCGCGCCTGCTGGGTCACCCGCGTGCCGCCGAGTTGCTGCTGCTCGGTGAAGAAATCAGCGGCAGCCGCGCCGCCGAGATCGGACTGGTCAATCAGGCATTACCGGCCGGTGAAGCGGTTCTGCAGGCCGCCCGCAAGGCTGCACTGCGCATCGCCGAGCAACCGCCGGGATCGGTTCGCCTGACCAAACAACTGATCCGTGCCGGCATCAGCCGCACCGCCGATGAGGTCATGGAAACCGAGGGCCAGCACTTCGCCCAGTTGCTCGGTGGCGCCGAAGCGCGCGAAGCACTGACTGCCTTCATGGAGAAGCGCAAGCCGGTCTTCGCCTGACCCGCCCCGCTGCCGGCCCCGCCGCGGGGCCGGTGCAGGCGGTTCAGCTAACGCGGGATGCCGAACAGCCACATCACCGATCGATTGATTTGCCCCCAGAAGCGAATCTTGAATCGGTGCCACAACGTCAACCGGCGCCAGCCTGCCAATGTCCAGAGATCGCTCTCGGCAAAATCCTGCTCGAAACTCTCGGCAACCGCGTGTGCCAGATCAGGATCAACCGCCTGCTGATTGGCCTCGAGATTCCAGTGCAACGTCCAGTGATCGAAGTTGCATGAGCCGAGTGACACCCAGTCGTCCACCAGCGCTGTCTTCAGATGGGTAAAGCGCGGCTGGTATTCGTAGATACGCACACCGGCCTTGAGCAACCTCGTGTAGAAACGCTGACCGGCGTAGCGCACGGGCGGATGGTCAATGGTCATACCGCACAGCAGCAAACGCACATCAACGCCGCGTTTGGCCGCCCGTGCCAGCGCTCTGCGAATCCGCCAGGAGGGCAGGAAATACGGTGTAGCCAGCCAAACCCGCTGCTCGGCTCGGCGCAGCGCCGCCAACAGTGATACGACCACTTCCTTCTGCTCGCGCGCACCGATATAGGAGACACGGCCATGCCCGGCCCCGCCAGCGGGCACTGGCGGAATATGTACCCGACGCACGGCAGACAGCCCGCGCTTTTCACGTCGACCGCCCTGCTCCCAGATACGCTCGAACAGGTCGACCCAGTCCTCGACTACCGGCCCCTGCACTTCCAGCATTTGCTCGTGCCAGGGTGTTCTGCCTGTTTCCGGGTCAAGCTGACAAAAGGTATCGGTGATACCGGTGCCGCCGACAAAGGCCATGCGCCGGTCAATAATGAAGAGTTTTCGATGGTCACGATGGAACAGCCGATGGCCACTGAACAGACTGGGAGGATTATAAAACTGCAGGTCCACTCCCATCTGCTCCAGCTCAAGCCGCTCACGGCGGCTCAAACCGTCGGTGCCGATGGCATCAAGCAGGCAACGAACCTGCACGCCGCGTCGACGCGCATGCTGCAGCGCCTCCAGCCATTGCCGGGTGCTGCGGCCAGAGTCCACCAGATACAGCTCAATGTCGATACGCTCGACCGCCTGATCGAGCGCAGCAAGGATGCGCGGGAAGAAGTTGTCACCATCGATCAGCAATTCGAACCGATTGCCGGTTCGCCACTGGTACACCCGCGCAGTCATGTCACTCCCTGTCTTATGAGGGAATGCGGTAGTCCTCCTGCGTCAACAGATCGAGGCCGCATTCCAGGTTACTGATCCAGTCGAGGAACGCCGAAATGGTATCCGGGTCGGCAAACGGACGTCCATGCTGCGGCACGATCATCTTCGGCTTCAGTTGCCTGACCATGTTGGCCCACAGACGGCAGGCCTTGTTGCCCGCCATGTAACGCCGATGAAACCCCTCCATCGTGCTCTTGTGAGTCGCAAAGTCGGTCACAGGTTCCGCATCATCGACCATCGATGCCCCCATATCACCGGAAAACAGAATGCCGCTGATCGGGTCATAAAAGTGCAAATTGCCGACCGAGTGCAGAAAATGCGCCGGCAATACCTTGAGCACCGTTTGTCCCAGCGGCACATCCATCCCGCGATCGGGCACAGCGATCATGCGTTCGGTGGTGGTCATGCCCGTGTGCTTGGTCAAAAAACCCGCACTCAGGTGCGGCAGAAAACGCGCCCACAGTTTCGAGCAGACCACCCGGCAGTTGGTATGCAGGAACCACTTGTCCAGCGATGCAATGATGTCCGGGTCCTGGTGCGAGGCAAACACATAGGTCAGCTCGCGCAACGGGATATAGCGGCTGACCGCCATCGACAACGGTGTGTAGGTGAGGTCACCGCCCGGATCGAGCAGTGCATGCTGATCATGATCAATGATCAGAAACTGGTTCGACTGCACGCCATCACCCGTCACCAGTTGATCGAAGCAGAGCACCTGGTGCGAACCATTGTCGAACAATACTCGGGGCGGACTCGCCATAGACAATCACCTTAACCTGCAGTGGAAAGAGAGTCTCAGGAGTGTATACGCCCAGAACCTGAGCGCCAGTGACCTGCATCAAGGGATAAAGACGTCACAGTAACGTCATCGCACCGTCACCAGCCTGACACTGCCACGCCATAGCCTCAGCCTGAACATCACTGAAGATGCCCGGACGGAGGTGTCCATGACAGATGCAGCCCTTGCCTTTGAAGAATCAGCCAACCGCTGTCTGACGGTCGAACTGGCCGCCACCCCGGACAGTCTGCGCGCCGCCCAAGCCCTGCGCTACCGCGTCTTCGGCGAAGAATGCGGAGCCCGTCTGCACGGCGCCGAGCAGGGACTCGATCAGGATCGCTACGATCTGCACTGCGAACACCTGATCGTCCGCGACCAGCGCAGCGGAGAAGTGGTAGCGACCACCCGTATCCTCGACAGCGAGCGCGCCCGCAGTGCCGGCGGTTTCTACAGCGAAAGCGAGTTTCAGCTGGTTGGCCTGGGCGATTTGCGCGGCGACGTCATGGAAATCGGTCGTACGTGCGTGCACGCCGACTACCGCAACGGTGCAACCATTTCGGTTCTCTGGTCTGGCCTTGCCCAACTGATGAATGAGCGACGCTACAGCTACCTGATGGGGTGCGCCAGCATCGAAATGCATGACGGCGGCGTGCAGGCTCACGCGATCATGCAACGCCTGCGCAACCGCTACCTGTGCCGCGAGCATCTGAACGCGATTCCGCGCTTGCCGCTACCGGAGCGCAGCCTGCCCGATAACGTCACCGCCCAGCTGCCGCCGCTGCTGAAGGCCTACATGCGTCTGGGTGCCAAAATCTGCGGTGAACCCTGCTGGGATCCGGAGTTCAACTGCGCCGACGTCTTTATTCTGCTGCGCCGCGAACAGCTCTGCCCGCGCTACGCGCGCCACTTCAAGGCGAGCTGAGCATGCCTGGCCGCTCGGTAAGCACGCCCCGCCGGGTCATCCGCCTGATGGCAGTGATTGGCTGGATTGCCTGTGGCCTGCTGCTGGTCTGCTGGGTTCAGCTCATGCAACAGCTGCAACCCGCCAGGGTGGACCGTCAGCGCCAGAAGCTCACCCGCTGGTGGATGCGCAACCTGATCCGCATTCTGCCGTTGCAGGTTCGCGTTACCAGCGCACCGGTTTCAGGCACCACCCTGTGGGTCAGCAATCATGTGTCATGGCTGGATATCGTGGTGCTCGGCGCGCAGGCGCCGGTGCACTTTCTGTCCAAGGCGGAAGTACGTGACTGGCCGGTGATCGGCTGGCTGGCGGGCGCCGCCGGCACCTGTTTTATCCAGCGTGGTCAGGGTACGTCCAGCACCGTTCAGGATCAGTTGACCAGTGCGTTGGCAGCTCAGCGCAGCCTGGTGATTTTTGCAGAAGGCACCACTACCGCTGGCGACAGGGTGCGCACCTTCCATGGCCGCCTGCTGTCAGCCGCCATCGAGGCGCAGGTGCCGACCCAGCCAGTGGCTGTTGCCTACCGCTACGCGGGTGAACGTGACTCAACTGCTCCGTTCATCAACGACGATGAATTCTCGCAGCACCTGTGGCGCCTGCTTGGGTCGAAGGATATCGAGGTCGACGTTCGGTTCTTGCCGATACTCGACAGCACCCGACTGAACCGTAACCAGCTGGCGCGCAGTGCACACGCCTCGGTCTGTCAGGCGTTGGGACTGGAGGACGGCAGGGTCGAGGAGGAATCAGCCGAGGTCAAGGCGGCAGCCTGACCCTCGGCGTAGCGCTGCAGCTCGGGCATGAATGCGAGAAAGTCGGCCTCAAAGGCCTCATAGGCCGCTTCCAGCTCAGCCACCCCGCCCGGCAACGGGTTCTCGCGCCGCAGCCGCCGCGCCATGTTGTCTACCGCCCGGTGCAGGTGGGTCAGCTCGGCATAGCTGCTCAACCAGTCCTGCTCGCTCATGTAGTGCACCACCGTCCAGGCCCGCTCAGGCATCCATTCGCGCTGCGCCAGAAGCTGCCGATAGACATCCCGGGTGAAGTCTTCGAGCTGCCGGTCAGCAAAGCGCGACCAGTGCCGCGCCAGCAAATGATCGTAGAACATGTCAACCAGAATCCCGGCGAAACGCCGACGCCGGCTGCTTACTCTGGCCTTGCTTTGCAGCACCAGCGGATGGGCGTCGGTAAAGCTGTCGATCCGCCGGTGCAGAACAATACCCTCGCGCACCGGTTCCGGCAGTTCGAGCCGGTGGACCGGTCCTTTTACAAAGTCGCCCAGCATGCTGCCCAGCGCCTGTTCCGGCGACTGCGAGCCCAGCAGCAAGTGCGCGAGGAAATTCATCAGTTGCCTTCCACCTGAGCGTGCAGTGCGGCGACCTGCGTCTGCAACGTCGTCAGACTGCGATTGGTCTGCAGCCTGAAACTGTCGATTGCCTGCAGCGCCTGATCATTGGCGGCCAAGCGTCGATCCAGCTCCGCTCGCATCGCCAGCACCGCCTGTTCCACCGCCTCGTCGTTGCCCTTGTTCTGCAGTGCGGCCAACCCTTGCTTGAGTTCATCCAGCTGCTCGGCCTGCTGACCCAGTTGCAGTTGAACCACCGATAAGGTCCCGAGCTGGGTTTGCATCTGTTCCAGCGCCTGGTCGGTCTCGGCAAAGCGCTGTTGCAGTGCTGCCAGGCTGTCGGACCGCTCCTTGCCCTGCTCCTGCAACGCCGCGGAGCTGGCCTGCAGCGCCGTAATCGCCGCCTGCTGGGTCGTTGCCCGCTCTGAGCTGCGCTGGTCGGCCTGCTGCAGTGATGCCAGTTGCTGCCTGTGCTCACCCTGCTCCTTGCGTACCGCCTGCAGCATGTCCTCAATACGAACCAGCTGCGCCTTGCGATCCTGCTCGGCAGCACCGAGGGAGTCCTCGGTCGCCGACACCTTTCCGGTGATGTCCTGAATGCGCCCGGAGGCTTCTTCACTGATGCGGGCAAAACTGTTCTGGGTTGCAACCAGTTGCTGACTCAGCTGGCTTTGCTGCTGATGGGTCCAGTAGCCCAAGCCCAGCAATGCCAGAAAGAGCGCGCCACACAATGCCCAGAGCGGCCCGCTGCCAGCCGCCGCGACCGGTGCCGACGGCTCTGCTCGCAACCCGTCCACATGCGGCGGCAGTCCTCCCCGGCCATCCGACCGACTGTCACGAGTAGCACTGATGCTCGGCAGTTCACCCAACTCCGGTTCCTTCATCTCAACCTCTCAGCAATCAAACTCTCGGCAATCAAACCCTGAAACCCCTGCGCCAGAGCAGTGCAAGGATGCACCAGCAGGCCGCACCACAGACCGCAAAACAGAGCCGATCGCTGCCGTGGCGATGCTTTGACCTGCGTCAAACGGCTGCTATCCGCGACCCAACGCATATTGGTACGTATTCTGCTTGCGGAAATTCGACTTGGCTATAACACCTTTTATCGCCAATCACCTAAGGGGGTATGAGCATGATTGCCGAAGCACAGTTCAACCGCGCCACCCTGGATTGCATGACAGCACTGCGCCGACAGCTCAAACGCACTCTGGGCGTAACCATCCGCCTGGGCGATCCGGACGCCGTCGAGAGCATGATCGGATTAAGCCGGGACAGCAGCTCGGCCGAGATTCGCGAACTCGGCACCCGCCTGGCGGACATGATCAGGCCGGGCCAGGATGATCAGGCGCAATCGCCACTGGCACAGGGCGCAATTGCGTCCCGTCAATTCCAGCATCGACAGGAAAACAGAGCCCGCCTGGAGGCCGAGTCGGAGCACGCTGAGGCGCCGAGCGGCAGCGTTCGTATTTATCGCGGGCAGGTCATTCGCAGCTGACGCCAACCGGGCCCGCGCTGGCGCGCGCCGACTCAAGTCATTACTCTGAGAGCTCCTTTTCAGACAGGAGCACGCGCATGCAGCAATGGATGATCTACGGCGCCAACGGCTACACCGGCCAACTACTGGCCAGAGCCGCTGCGCAACGTGGCCTGCGCCCCATACTGGCCGGACGCAATCGCCAGACCATCAGTGCGTTGGCAAATGAACTGAATCTGCCCTTCCGCTGCTTCGATCTCAATCGTCCGCAGCAGATCTGTGAAGGCCTGCAGGACATTCAGGTCGTACTGCATTGTGCCGGCCCGTTTTCCGCTACCAGTGGCCCGATGATCGACGCTTGTCTGGCGGCTGGCTGTCATTACCTCGACATTACCGGCGAAATCGATGTGTTCGTCGCCGCCCAGCAGCGCCAGGCCGACGCAGAGCAGGCGGGCATTGTCCTCTGCCCCGGCGTCGGGTTCGATGTCATCCCGACCGACTGCATCGCCGCCAGGCTGAAACTCGCACTGCATGATGCAGACCGCCTGGCTCTGGGTTTTGACACCCACAGCTCGCTGTCGCCCGGCACTGCCAGAACCTCGGTGGAAGGGCTGAAATACGGCGGCCGGGTCCGCAAGGATGATCGCATTCAAACCGTTCCGTTGGCGTATCAAAGCCGTGAAATCGATTTTGGCAACGGGACAAAACATGCGGTCACCATTCCCTGGGGTGATATTGCCACCGCCTGGTTCACCACCGGCATAGACGATATCGAAGTGTTTATCCCGATGGCGCCGAGCGCCGCCGCCCGTCTGCGCCGCCTGGACCGGTTCCGTGCGCTGCTTGGCCTGGCACCGGTACAGGCACTGCTGAAATATCTGGTTGGTCGTCGCATCCAGGGGCCCGATCATCAGCAGCGCGAAGCCGCTCGCTGTTATGTCTGGGGCGAAGCGCAAAACCGCGCCGGTAAAAAGGTAGTTGCCCGCATCGAAACGGCCAACGCCTATGATGTGACAGTCGAGGGAGCCCTTTACGCAGTTGGTTTTCTGCTGGAAAACCAGCCGGCTCCGGGCTACTACACACCGTCCCGGCTGCTGGGTCCGGAGTGTATCGAGAACCTGCCTGGTTCCGGCCCAATGCACATCGAGTAGCCCGACTAGTGTGATACCCCGGGCGCCAGCAAGGCCGGCGCCCGGCGGGCCAACTCTGCGGTCAGCCCCTCAAGCAGCTGCCCGCCGCTTCGCCAGTAGTGCCAGTAGAGCGGCACAGGCTGCGACCAGCCCGGCGATAGCTGCTGCAACCGCCCCGCACGCAGCGCGTCGCCAATCTGCAGTGCAGGCACCATACCCCAACCAATACCCGCCTCAAGCATACGGACAAAGCCCTCGGACGAAGGACACAGGTGATACTCAAACTCACCATCAACACCCAACTGCCTGACAAACCGATGTTGCAACTGATCATCCGGGCCGAACACCACAGCGGGAACACTGCGCACGTCGGCCTGCGAGAGCCCATCGGGGAAGTGGCGCCGAATAAAACCGGGGCTCGCTACCGCCAGATAATGCATCTCGCCCAACAGCAAGCTGCGGGCACCGGCAACCGGCTGCTCAACCGCGCACAGACAGGCAGCCACCTCGCCACTGCGCATTCGTCTTAGCCCTACGTCTTGATCCTCCAGCTGCAGGTCCAGCAGCACCCTCTCACGCTCGCACCAGGGTGCAACCGCGCCAGCCCACCAGGTCGCGAGGCTGTCCGCATTCAGGGCCACTCTCAGCCGGGTGCGGCCGGCGTCGCTGGAGATCTGCGGCAGGTCATGGCGCAGATCGCGCTCCAGCAGCCTGACCTGCTGGACATGGTTAAGCAACCGCTGACCCGCTGCGGTTGCCTGGGGCGGATTTGCACGGACCAGCACCGGAGCGCCCAAGCGTGCCTCCAGCAGCTTGATGCGCTGCGAGATCGCCGATTGGGATAGCCCCAACACACCGGCTGCCCGTTCGAAGCCGCCCTGCTCTACCACCGCGGCCAATGCGGCCAGAAGCTTGTAATCCAGCATGATCATCTTTCCTAATGTGACATCAGCATTATTGTTTTTTCTAATAACGCAATCTACTGCACACTGGCGCCGTTATCAGCCGGAGCCCCAAAATGCCCACCCTGTTCTACAGTTACTTCAGCGGAATGATCGCTGCCGCCGGCCTGATCATGGCCATCGGCGCACAGAATGCCTTTGTCCTTGCCCAGGGCCTGCGCCGGGAACATCACGTCAGCGTCGCGCTGATCTGTATGACCTGCGATGCCATCCTGATTCTCGCCGGCACCTTCGGCCTTGCCGCGCTGCTGCAGGCCCATCCGCTGGCAATGGAGATCACTCGCTGGGGCGGCGTGGCCTTCCTGACCGTCTACGCCCTGCAAGCGTTGTTGCGCGCACTGACCCCACGGGGTCTGGAAGCGATGGGCGCACCCTCGCGATCACGTCGTGCCGTGCTGCTCTCAACCCTGGCGGTCACTCTGCTCAATCCCCATGTCTATCTTGACACCATGGTGCTGATTGGCAGCCTGGCGGCACAGCACAGCCTCCCCCTGGTTTTCGCCCTCGGCGCGGCCAGCGCATCCATCTTGTGGTTCACCCTGCTGGCACTGGGCTCGGCCCGCCTGGCTCCGGTACTTCACCGACCGATTACCTGGCGCTGCATCGACCTCGCAGTTGCTGCAATGATGCTGGCTATCGCCTGGTCACTGGCAAAACCCGCGCTGCAGACCCTCTGGGAGGGCTAAACCCACATGGAAGGTGCGTGGATAGCGGCACATTCAGGTGCTATGATCGGGGCTTCCCGATCGCAAGACGGGCAGCGCCCGGCGGAGCAAGCAGCAGCTACCGGCAAGAAGGCGCAGACAACTCGCCACAGGCTGCCAGCCAGCCCTGGCCGAATGTCGAGACGGACGACGTGATCGTTCCCGGAACGTGATACCTGACGATGGAGATAAACCATGGCTTTTGAATTACCCGCACTCCCTTACGAAAAGAATGCACTGGAACCGCACATCTCTGCCGAGACTCTGGACTACCACCATGGCAAGCATCACAACACCTACGTTGTGAACCTGAACAACATGGTTCCGGGCACCGAGTACGAAGGCAAGAGCCTGGAAGAGATCATCAAGACTTCCAGTGGCGGCGTCTTCAACAACGCAGCGCAGATCTGGAACCACACCTTCTACTGGAACTGCCTGAGCCCGAACGGCGGCGGTGAGCCGACAGGCGAACTGGCCGAAGCCATCAACAAGGCGTTCGGCTCTTTCGCAGCATTCAAGGAAGAGTTCAGCAAGGTATCTATCGGCACCTTCGGTTCCGGCTGGGGCTGGCTGGTCAAGAAGGCTGACGGCTCCCTGGCACTGGCCAGCACCATCGGCGCGGGCTGCCCGCTGACCAGCGGCGACACCCCGCTGCTGACCTGCGACGTCTGGGAACACGCTTACTACATCGATTACCGCAATGCACGTCCGAAGTACGTCGAAGCGTTCTGGAACCTGGTCAACTGGGACTTCGTAGCGAAAAACTACGCTGCCTGATCCTGACTGATTCTGCGTCACCACAACACCCTGCTCCGGCAGGGTGTTGTGCTTTCAGGCATCGGTAACATGATCGCACTTTGACCTCACCCAAAGGATTGTCGATACTCAGGCGTAGGTTCGCTTAACAATGTACCTATGGGAGTCTTGCGCTGCTGCGGGAAATGCCTGCATGATGACTTAACCGCGCAATTCATCAGGAAAGGAATAACAATATCTTGAAGCTCGAGCGCCGGCACAGTCTCTCTATAAAGCTGCTTCGCCTTGTATTGCTCTGGGCGTTGCTGGTCGGCTTGATTTTGAGTCTGGGGCAGATTGCGTTTGACCTTCGCAAGGAACGCCAGCAGATCGATCAGACTGCCGAGCAGATCCTCGCCATGTCCCAGGACCCTGCAACCCAGGCGGTCTACAGCCTGGACCGGGAAATGGCACTGCAGGTCATAGGTGGCCTGTTCGAACACCCCGCCGTACGCTTTGCCTCCATTGGCCATCCGGACGAAACCCAGCTGGCCAGCCGCGAGCGTCCACTGATTGAAAGTCCACTACGCAGCGTTACAGACTGGCTATTCGGCGTCGAGCAGCATTACAGCGTTGCTCTATTTGGCCGAGAGCCCTACAACGAGTATTACGGCGATCTGAGAATCGTCCTGGACACCGCGCCCTACGGCGAAGATTTCCTGCAAAGCTCCCTCGTCATCCTTGTATCCGGCATATTGCGAGCGGTGGCGATGGCGCTGGCGCTCTACCTGCTTTATCACTTTCTGCTGACCAAACCACTGGCGGGCATCATTGATCGGATCAGTGACATTAACCCCGACCATCCGGGCAAGATGCATATTCCGATGCTGCCAGGCCAGGAAAGGAACGAACTCGGCCTGTGGATCAACAAGGCCAACGAACTGCTGGAATCCATCGAACGCAACAGCAATCGCCGACGCGAAGCCGAAGCGAACCTGCTGCACATGGCCCAGCATGACCACCTGACCGGCCTGCCCAATCGCAGCATGCTGCAGGAGCAGCTCAGCCGTATCCTCGGCGACGCCGGCAGGCGCCAACGGGGGGTTGCCGTGCTGTGCTGCGGGCTGGACGACTTCAAGGAAATCAACGAGCAGTTCAGCTACCAGTCCGGCGATAGCCTACTGGTCACCGTTGCCGACCGCCTGCGCGCCAACAGCGGACGGCTCGGCAGCCTGGCACGACTGGGAGGCGACCAGTTCGCCCTGGTTCAAACCGGTGTCAGTGAGCCATACGAGGCAGCCGAGCTGGCGCAAACCATCCTCGACGACCTTGGTCGACCGTTCGAGATTGGTGACCACACCGTCAGCCTGCGAGCGACAATCGGCATCACCCTGTTCCCGGACGACGGCGATAATGCAGAGAAGCTGCTGCAGAAGGCCGAACAGACAATGATGCTGGCCAAGGCGCGCTCGAGGAATCGCTACCAGTTCTACATCGCCAGCCTCGACAGCGAAATGCGCGTACGCCGGGAACTCGACAAGGAGCTGCGCGGAGCGCTGGAGCGCAACGAATTCCACCTCGTCTACCAACCGCAGATAGCCTTTGATGATCACCGCGTGGTTGGCGTGGAGGCCCTTGTGCGCTGGCACCACCCCGAGCGCGGACTGGTACCACCGGATCTGTTCATACCGCTGGCCGAGCAGAACGGCAGCATCATTGAAATCGGTGAATGGGTTCTGGACCAGTCCTGTCGCCAGCTGCGTATCTGGCACGACAGCGGCATGACCGAACTGCGCATGGCGGTCAACCTGTCTACCGTGCAACTGCACCACAGCGAACTCTCCCGCGTCGTGACCAACCTGATCCAGCGCTACAAGCTGCCACCCCGCTGCCTTGAGATGGAAGTCACCGAAACCGGCCTGATGGAAGATATTTCAGCCGCCGCGGGTCATCTCAACAGCCTGAAAAAGGCCGGCGTGCAGATTGCAATCGACGATTTTGGTACCGGCTACTCCTCGCTCAGTTACCTGCGCGGGCTGCCGCTGGACAAGATCAAGATCGACCGTAGCTTCGTTCAGGATGTCCTGATTGACGAAGACGACGCAACCATCGTTCGCGCCATCATCCAGCTGGGTCGCAGCCTTAATATGCAGGTCATTGCCGAAGGCGTCGAGTCGGCAGAGCAGGAGGCCTACATCATCGCTCAGGGATGCAATGAGGGTCAGGGCTATTACTACAGCCGCCCACTGTCCGCCACCGCGTTTACCGATTGGCTGCACGCTTACGAGGGCGCCAGCAACAAGGCGCGTCGATCCGAGCTGAGCTGATCGTCAGGCGATCCAGAACCAGCACGCCAGTGGTGCAGTGATAACCAACCCGATCAGACTCCAGAGTGAGCGGCGACGCAGGCGACGACTCAGGTCCTGCTCATGGTGATCCGAGAGAATAAACGGCAGCCCGCGCCGCTTCGGCTTGCCCAGCGCGTGTACCAGCGGGCGCTGCCCTTCCAGTCGGGCGAGCCGCTCTGACTCAACATCAGCCGCCTGCCTGACCCGATCCCACTCCGTCATGTCCAGCTGGCCGTCAGCGTTACGGTCAAAGCGGGCCAGCAGATCGTCATAGTCCGCCTTCCAGCGACTGATTACCTGGCGCGCCGCCGCCTGGCGATCGAATTCGTCGCGCCCACCGCCACGACTCTCGAACCAGCCCAGTGCGTAAAGCACCTCACCTTCCGCGAACCACTCTTCGGTATAGCGATAGCGCTTGCCGATCAGGCTGGCCAGCAGGCCGGTCTTGACCGATTGGCCAGCAGGCCAGCGCTGAGAGCCCTCCCAGCGCCGCCGGTGACGCGGATGAACTTCCGCGCCCTTGGGCATGACCCAGCAGCTCCCGGTATCGTCGCAAAGCAGGAAGGGCCGTTCGGAGCAGCCCTGCTCGACCGTCTGCCAATTGTCGTTCTTACCACTGCGGCGGTACTCCTCGACACGAAAGCGGTACCAGAGACAATCAACACCCCCGAGCGGTGAAACCAGCAGTGAGTGACCTCCCGCATCGAGCCGCCCCTGAAGCTCAACCAGCCCCTGGGCGGCCGAGCGCACCTTCGACGTCGGGGTGTCTTCGAGCCAGCGAGCACGACGCAGACGACTGAGCATGACATACAGACAGACAAGCGCCGCCGCCGTGATAAGCGAACCGAAAAGATAATAATTGACCGGCGACAGCAGCAGTACGCCGTGCACATCAATCATGAAAACAGGGTCCGGATATCCACGTCGGCCTTCTCTTCATCACTGAACTGCAGCAATGTGGCCGGTTTGAACGCGAACAGCCGCGCCAGCAGCACCTCGGGAAACTGCTCGATGCGCACGTTGTTGATATTTACCGCCGCGTTGTACAGTTCGCGGCGATCGGCAATCCCGTTCTCCAGCCCGGTAATACGCTCCTGCAGATGCTGGAACGACTCGCTGGCCTTCAGATCGGGATAATTCTCGGCCAGCGCGAACAGCTGCCCCAGTCCCGCCCGCAGCGCCGTTTCTGCCCGTCCGACGCCCTTCACATCCGACTCTGCGCGCGCAGAGGCAACCGCACCCCGCGCAGCAATGACCCGCTCAAGCGTTTGCGCCTCATGCTGCATGTAGCGCCGGCAGGCTTCAACCAGCTTGGGCAGCTCATCATGCCGCTGACGCAGCAGAACATCGATATTGGACCACGCTTGGCTGACCGCATGCTTTACGCTCACCAACTGGTTGTAGAGCATGATCGCGTAGAGCAGCACAACGCCCAGCACTACCAACACAATGACCGTTGTCAGTTCCATTCCCTGCTCTCCTGTTCCACTCATCTGATTTGACGGTCGAGCGCCCCACCCGGCCGAATACTGGCGTTACGGCCACGCGCTCGTGCAGACCCCCGACGGATCCGAATAACTCACTATAAAGAGATTGAAAAAAAGCCGCCATGCGCGAACGCAGGCGGCTTTCAGAACAACGATTGGCAGGCCGCACCCTCTACTGAAACAGCGACTCGCCGGTCAGCCCGTGCTGTTCGAGAATGTCGCGCAGGCGTTTGAGCGCTTCGACCTGAATCTGTCTTACCCGCTCGCGGGTAAGGCCGATTTCGCGGCCGACCTCTTCCAGAGTACTGCTTTCGTGGCCACGCAGACCGAAGCGCCGCGTAACCACTTCGCACTGCTTTTCCGTCAACTCTCCCAGCCACTGGTCAATACTGGCGTTCAGGTCATCATCCTGCAGCAAGTCGCACGGATCGGAGCCCTGTTCATCGGTCAGGGTGTCGAGCAGTGTCTTGTCCGAATCGGGGCCCAGTGACATGTCGACCGAGGCAACCCGCTCGTTGAGTCCAAGCATGCGCTTGACGTCTTCGACCGGCTTGTCCAGCAACTGGGCTATTTCTTCCGGAGAGGGCTCGTGATCGAGCTTCTGGGTCAGCTCGCGGGCCGCGCGCAGATAGATATTCAGTTCCTTGACGACATGAATCGGCAGACGAATGGTACGTGTCTGATTCATGATCGCCCGCTCAATGGTCTGACGAATCCACCAGGTCGCGTAGGTTGAAAAGCGGAAGCCGCGCTCCGGGTCGAACTTTTCCACCGCCCGGATCAGGCCCAGATTGCCCTCTTCGATCAGATCCAGCAGGGTCAGCCCACGGTTGACGTAGCGCCGGGCAATCTTCACAACCAACCGCAGGTTGCTTTCGATCATGCGCTTTCGTCCGGCAGGGTCGCCCTTTTGCGCCAGGCGCGCAAAATGTACTTCCTCTTCGGGCGTCAGCAGGGGGGAAAAACCGATCTCGTTGAGATACAACTGGGTCGCATCCAGTTGCTTGGTGAAGTCAAACGCGTTTTCGCGGCGATGATTGCGCGGCGTAACCCGCTTGCTGTCTACGGACACAGGCATTTCGTTCCCCTCCCCATCATCCATGATGACGCTGTCTGGCGACGCGTTGTCCAACGATCTGACCTGCTCTGGCTGTTTCTTATTTTTTACTGCCATATGCGTGCCCCACTTCCGGTAAAACGCGGAAAAGACACAACCCACCGAATCACACCCCAAGATGGGCAGTGCTTCCTTCTGACTGTCGCAATGCAACAGGGCTCTCACCTCACGGCAGACTGCCTGTCAAAAGTGACAACCCTGTGTCAGCACCGACGACACAGTACCATCAAATTCTCGGTAAATACGCCAACGGGTCTACAGGTTGACCCTTGCGCCGGATCTCGAAATGCAGCTTGACCCGGTCAGTACCACTACTGCCCATTTCGGCAATAACCTGACCAACCTTGACCTGATCGCCTTCCTTGACCAGCAGACGGCTATTGTGCGCATAGGCGCTCAGATAGGTTTCGTCGTGCTTGATGATGATCATGTCGCCATATCCAATCAGGCCACGGCCAGCATAAACCACGGCCCCGTCGGATGCTGCTCTCACAGGCTCACCCAATTGCCCGGCAATATCAATCCCTTTATTCAAACTGCCGTTTGACTGAAACCGCGCCAAAAGCTGGCCCCGCGCCGGCCAGCTCCAGCCAGCGGCGCTGACCGCAGCGGAGGCAGCCTCTGCGGGGCGCGCTGCAGAGGCCGGCGATCGATTGGCAACAGAAGTATTACGAGAATTTTCGACGGCGGAGGTGCTCGTCACAGGCGGTGCACTTGGTACCGCAGCAGAGGCTGAGCGTGCTGGCCCAGAGGCGGCCGTGGGCCGGGGGGTGACCGGTGCAGCGGCAATGGTAGCGCCCGCCGAGCGCGAAGCTCGACCGAGGCTGATGCGCTGACCGGGGTAAATGGTATAAGGCGCGCGCAAGTTATTGACGCTGGCCAGCTCTTTCCAGTCCCAGCCATAGCGAAAGGCAATCTGGTAGAGCGTCTCGCCGCGCTGTACGGTGTGATGTCCGGTAGTTATTGTCTGCGCACGGGTGCCACCGCGACCGCGGTCGTCAATAGGGACGGTGCCGGAAGGCCCGGCGCATGCGGCCAGTATTGCCGCCAAAAACACGATGCCGACACCTTGTGCCGACCCAACGGCCCCATGCCGGTAACGCACACACAGCCCCATTCCTGGTTGGCTCCCGTTCAGTCTCACCCGCAATGCACACGTGCCACCTGCTCTCAGGTTGCAGCGCGCCGTCCCCACCATTCCAATAGCAACACTAATACCACGCCGAGCACCATCAATGCCATTCCGGCCTGCCAGAGAGAGGGTTCTCCGGTCAGCTCGGCATAGCGCTGTGGCAAGAGATTCAGCTCCTGCAGCGGCACCCGTTCACCATGACTGTCAACCCGCCAGGTCAGGGTCTGTTTCCAGGGCCACACCTTGTTAAGCGAGCCGATCAACAGGCCCGTAAGGAAGGCCAGAGTTACACTGCGCAGGTGATTCAGCAGCCAGGATAGCAACCGCGAAAAACACAGCAGCCCGGTTATGCAGCCCAGTGCAAACAGCCCAAGCAGGGCAAAGTCGGCACTTTTTACCGCCTGAAGAATACCGGTATACAACCCCAGCAGCAGCAAGATAAAGCTCCCGGAGATGCCAGGTAAAATCATCGCGCAGATCGCGATGCATCCGCCCAAAAACACGTTCAACGGTGTCAGGCTCAAGGCCAGCGGCGACGCCACGGTAATCAGATAGGCAAACAGGGCACCCAACACGGCAGCCATCACGGCAGCCAGATTCCAGCGCGGGATCTCGCGCCCTACCAGATAGACCGAGACCAGAATCAGACCGAAGAAAAACGACCAGACCAGCAAACCGTGATGCGTCAGCAGGTAGGTTATCAGCCGGGCAAGGGTAGCAATGCTGCAGACAATACCGGCCAGCAGCGTGAGTAGAAAGGCACCGTCGATGGCTCTCCAGGTATCGGCAAAGCGGCCACGCAACAGCCACACCAGCTTGTTTGGCGTGCAGGCGGCAATCGCGGCCAGCAGGCGATCATAAATACCGGAAATGAAGGCAATTGTGCCGCCCGAGACGCCCGGAACAACATCGGCCGCCCCCATGGCGACACCACGGAGAAAGATCAACAGAAATGCCTTCACACAGACGTCCTTAAAGACAGAATCAGGAATGGATAGCGCCGGCCAGCAGCGGCACGAAGCGCACAGGTTCGACCTGCTGATAGGTGAATTCGTCGCCGTGACGAACAACCAGCATCAAATGCTGCTCGTGCTCGCCAACCGGAATGACCAGGCGACCACCGTCGGCCAGCTGACCGAGCAGCTCACGCGGTATCTCGGCCGGCGCCGCGGTGACCAGGATGGCGTCGTAGGGGCCATATTGCGGCCAACCCCAGTTACCATCCGCATGACGAAACACCACATTACGTACGTCGATGTCTCGGAGCACGCGCTTGGCACGTTCCTGCAGCGGCAGAATACGTTCAACGCTGAAGACCCGCTCAACCACCTTGGCCAGAATGGCAGTCTGGTAACCGGAGCCGGTGCCGACCTCCATCACCTTGTCCAGCGGCCCGCCACCGAGCAGCAGCTCGGTCATGCGGGCGACGATATACGGCTGGGACAGGGTCTGGTTGTGGCCGATCGGCAGCGCTGTGTCTTCGTAGGCCCGGTGCGACAGTGCTTCATCGACGAAAAGGTGGCGAGGCGTGCGGCGAATGGCTTCGAGCACGTGCAAATTACGAATACCTTCTTCAAATAACCGCTCAAGCAGGCGCTCACGTGTGCGCTGCGAGGTCATGCCGATGCCGGCACGGTAAAGGTCGTCGTGTCCCATGCTCAGCCCAATCCGTCCAGCCAGCTCTCAAGGTGGTCGAACACCTCGTACAGGGTCTTGTCGACACGCAGAGGCGTAACCGACACATAGCCCTGCATGACGGCATGGAAGTCCGTCCCTTCACCACCGTCCTCGGCGTCGCCGGCCACTGAAATCCAGTATCCCTCCTTGCCACGCGGGTC
The DNA here is from genome assembly GCF_027474385.1 of Halopseudomonas sp. MFKK-1. NCBI lineage: Bacteria > Pseudomonadati > Pseudomonadota > Gammaproteobacteria > Pseudomonadales > Pseudomonadaceae > Halopseudomonas > Halopseudomonas sp. MFKK-1. Next base: position 2,327,315 of record NZ_CP114836.1, on the reverse strand, counting down.
AACCCACTTGACCGGCTTGGCAGCACGCGCGCGGTGGCCCAACCGGGTCAGGCGAATGCCCTTGATCTGCTCAAGCGGCAGATTGGGAATATTGACGTTAAGCACCGTACGCGGCGGCAGATCAAGCTGATCATGAGCCTCGACCATCTGCCGGGCGAAGTAGGCTGCCGCCGGCAGGTTATCGGTTTGTCGGCCGGTCAGAGAGAATGCCATGGCAGGACGAGACAGAAATCGCCCTTCCAGCGCCGCAGCGACAGTGCCGGAATACAGCACATCGTCGCCAAGGTTGGCGCCGAGGTTGATTCCTGCCACCACCATGTCAATGCTGTCTTCATACAGCGCATTGAGGCCCAGATGCACGCAGTCGGTCGGCGTTCCGTTGATACCGATAAAGCCGTTTTCCAGGGTGAACGGCCTTAGCGGCCGGTCCAGACTGAGCGCGCTGCTGGCGCCGCTACGGTCCTCCGCTGGAGCAACCACCACACAGTCGGCATAATCGGCCAGCGCACCGTGCAGGGCTTTGATGCCCGGCGCCAGCACACCATCATCATTGGCAATCAGAATACGCATCAGTTTTCCGTTTCCAGCCCGCCACCGGGAACACTGGAGAGCTCCAGCAGCTCGTGCAGCAACGCCGTGGCGAAGCAGCCGGTAGGCAGGGTAAATTCCAGTTCGAGACAATCGGTGGACGGATAATGCCACGTAAGTCCCTGAATGGGGAGGCGTAAAATCCGTCTGGCCTGCTCCAGCCCCGCCCCTTCGAGCCAGGCAGCCAATTGTGGTTCTGCCGCTGCGACCTGCTGCTCGAGCTGCGCCGTGGCGCCACTGCTGGCCAGCTCACCAGCCCCCCAAAGCGCTGCGGTAGGATGCAGGTCCAGCGCCGCCGGGCGCGGGTCGTCAGCGACCAGCTCCCTGGCCGGAAACTGGCTCCGGCTGTTGGTAAAGGCCAGGCAATCGCCGTCCAGAATGCGGTTCCAGCTGCCATCGGCAACGCGCCTGGCGAGCATCCGGTTGAACAGCAGACTGCGCGCCGTCGACAGCAGCCGCGAGCGTGTTCCGCGAGCCGGCGGGTAGCCGCCCTGCCCGGCCCAACGGCGGGCATCGTGCAGATTGCTGCCGTCGCGGCCGAAGCGCTGCGGGCCGAAATAGTTGGGTACACCCTGGGCGGCGATAATCTGCAGCCGCTCATCCAGCTGCGACTGATCGGCAACCAGGTCAGTGAGACGAATAAAGAACCCGTTGGCACTGTGAGCGCCGCGCTGCAGCTTGCGCTGATGGCGCGCCTGCTCAAGACAACGCAGTTGATCGTTCCAGAGCGCGCTGAAATCCGGATCGGCGCGCCCCGGCAGTTGCAAGCTGAACCACTGACGGGTTACTGCCTGACGGTCCTTAAGGCCTGCGTAGCTGACGTTGCGCAGGGAAATACCAGCGGCCCGGGCTAGCTGTCTGGCCACCTCTTCGGTGTTCAACCCGCGCTTTTCAATCAGCAGCCAGAGGTGCTCACCGGCGCCACTCAGCGCGATATCCAGCACCTCGGTCACGCGAAAGTCGTCTGGCGTTGCCTTAAGTGTTGCCCTGCCGCAGCTTTCACCCCAGGCCCGGGGGCCCAGCAGTTGCTCAGTCATCGGCAAGCAACAGGGCGACCGCGTGTACGGCAATCCCTTCCTCACGACCGGTAAAGCCAAGCTTCTCGGTGGTAGTAGCCTTGACGTTGACCTGATCCAGCGCCACGCCCAGATCAGCCGCGATCTGCTCACGCATCAGCGGAATATGCGGCGCCATCTTCGGGCGCTGGGCGACGATGGTGGCGTCAACGTTACCCACCTTCCAGCCACGCTCGCGCAACAGACCCATGACGTGGCGGAGAAGCACGCGGCTGTCGGCCCCCTTGAACTCGGGATCGGTATCCGGGAAGTGCTGACCGATATCACCCAGTGCTGCAGCACCAAGCAAGGCATCAGCCAGCGCGTGCAGCAGCACATCACCGTCGGAGTGGGCAACCAGCCCACGGCCATGCGGTATGTGGACGCCACCCAAGGTGATGAAGTCGCCTTCGCCGAAGCGATGAACGTCGTAGCCGTGGCCAATGCGCATGTGGTGTCTCCCGTCAGTCGATGGCAGCGATTCTACCGCCTCGACATGACAAGGGACAGGTCGGGCCGGCTTGCCGGATTGCTAGAGCCCCAGCGCCGCCGCGTGATGACGCAGGTGATCATCGATAAAGCTGGCGATGAAGTAGTAGCTGTGGTCGTAGCCGGGCTGACGACGCAGGGTCAGTGGGTGACCCGCTGCCGCTGCCGCCGCTTCCAGCGCTTCGGGCTTGAGCTGTTCAGCCAGGAAGTTGTCGGACTCGCCCTGATCAACCAGCAGCGGCAGTCGTTCGGTCGCCCCGGCCAGCAGCTCGCAGGCGTCCCACGCCTTCCAGGCGGCTTTGTCGTTGCCCAGATACTGCCCCAGTGCCTTATGACCCCAGGGGCAGTCGCTCGGGTTGGTGATCGGTGCAAACGCCGAAACAGAGCGATAGCGCCCCGGATTCTTCAGCGCACAGATCAGCGCCCCGTGGCCGCCCATCGAGTGGCCGCTGATTGAGCGCTGGTCCGACACCGGGAAGTGCTCTTCGATCAGAGCCGGCAACTCCTGTACCACGTAGTCATACATGCGGTAGTGCTGCGCCCAGGGCTGCTCGGTGGCATTGACGTAAAAACCGGCACCCAGACCGAAGTCATAGGCGCCCTCGGCGTCATCCGGCACGCCTTCGCCCCGCGGGCTGGTGTCCGGGGCAACGATGACCATGCCCAGCTCGGCCGCCAAGCGCTGCGCACCAGCCTTCTGCATGAAATTTTCATCGGTACAGGTCAGCCCCGACAGCCAGTACAGCACCGGCAGCGGCTTGCCCTGATCCGCCTGCGGCGGCAGGTAAATACCGAACACCATATCGCAGTGCAGCACCTGGGAGCGGTGACGATAACGCTTCATCCAGCCGCCAAAGCTCTTGTTGGCGGAGACCAGTTCAATGTCGTTCATGGGAAACCTCCGGTTTCAGCGACAAGCGACAAGCGACAAGCGAAGTGTGCATCACTGCAGGACCCGCAAATACATTCCGAGTCTGGGTTACCAAATCAAGCTTCGAAAAACCCACCCGATTCATTACCGGGCAGGTTTTTCTTGAAGCTTGAGGCTTGAAGCTTGCGGCTGATTTAGAAATGAATGACGGTCCGAATGCTCTTGCCTTCGTGCATCAGTTCAAACGCCTCGTTGATCTGCTCCAGGCCCATGGTGTGGGTGATGAAGCTGTCCAGCGGGATTTCGCCTTTCTGGGATTTCTCGACGTAGCTCGGCAGTTCGGTACGGCCCTTGACGCCACCAAAGGCGCTGCCGCGCCAGACGCGACCGGTGACCAGCTGGAACGGGCGGGTGCTGATCTCGGCACCGGCCGGTGCGACGCCGATGATGGTGGATTCGCCCCAGCCCTTGTGACAGCACTCCAGCGCCGCGCGCATCAGTTGAACGTTGCCGATGCACTCGAAGCTGTAATCCACGCCGCCGTCGGTCATGTCGACGATCACTTCCTGAATCGGTTTGTCGTGATCCTTCGGATTGACAAACTCATGCATGCCCAGCTCACGGGCAATACCTTCCTTTGCCGGGTTGATATCGATACCTATGATGCGGCTGGCACCGGCCATCTTGGCGCCGATGATAGCGGCCAGACCGATACCGCCCAGACCGAAAATGGCAACCGTTGAACCGGCCTCCACCTTGGCAGTGTTCAGTACTGCGCCGATACCGGTGGTGACGCCACAGCCCAGCAGGCAGACCTTTTCCAGCGGTGCTTCCTTGGGAATCACGGCAACCGAGACCTCCGGCAGTACGGTGTACTCGGAGAACGTGGAGCAGCCCATGTAGTGGTAGACCGGCTTGCCGTTGTAGCTGAAGCGGCTGGTGCCGTCGGGCATCAGGCCCTTGCCCTGGGTGGTGCGCACCGAGCTGCACAGGTTGGTCTTGCCGGACTTGCAGAATTTGCACTCGCGGCATTCGGCGGTATACAGCGGAATCACGTGATCGCCGACCTTCACCGAAGTCACGCCCTCGCCGACCGCTTCGACCACACCGCCGCCCTCGTGACCGAGAATGCAGGGAAATACGCCTTCGCTGTCCTGACCGGACAAGGTGTAGGCATCGGTATGGCAAACACCGGAGGCAACAATGCGAATCAGCACCTCGCCAGCCTGCGGCGGCGCAACGTCCACTTCAACAATCTGCAGGGGTTCATTCGGCGCAAAGGCTACGGCGGCCCGGGACTTGATCATGGGATTCTCCATTGGATGACGGAAGTACAGGCTGGCAAGTGTAGTAGAGAGCTGTTTCGTGGATAATCACCCACCAGAAAAAACATTATTGCCCCACAGGGATAATCCATGAGCAACTGGGAAGGTATCGACGAATTTGTCGCCGTAGCCGAGACTGGACACTTCACTGGCGCTGCCGCTAGCTTGGGTGTTTCCTCATCCCATGTCAGCCGCCAGATTGCCAGACTGGAAGACCGCCTGCAGAGCCGCCTGTTCTATCGCAGCACCCGCCGCGTCAGTCTGACCGAAGCCGGCCAGACCTTTCTGCAACACTGCCAGCGGCTGATCGACGCCCGAGACGAAGCCCTGCAGGCCATCACCGACCTGGGCAGCGAGCCCAAAGGGTTGCTGCGCATGACCTGCGCGGTGGCCTATGGCGAAAGTTTTATCATGCCGCTGGTCAACGACTTCATGCAGCAGCACCCGCAGCTGCGGATCGAGATGACGCTGACCAACCAGACCCTGGATCTGCTGCACGGCAGCTACGACCTGGCCATTCGTTTGGGCCGGCTGCAGGACTCAAGCCTGATCGCCACACGTATTGCGCCGCGGCATATGTACCTATGCGCCGCACCGTCCTATCTGGAACGTTTTGGCGCACCGCACAGCCTGTCGGAACTGCCGCGCCACAACTGCCTGATCGGCAGCAGCGACGTCTGGTCGTTTCAACAGCGCGGTCGCGAACTGCCTGTACGCGTGCAGGGCAACTGGCGCTGCAACAGTGGTCAGGCGGTGCTGGATGCAGCCCTGCGCGGTTTTGGTCTGTGTCAGCTGCCCGACTATTACGTGCAGGAGCACCTGCGCAGCGGCTCCCTGCGTGCCCTGCTGCCTCAGCACCAACCGCCACACACTGCAGTCTGGGCACTGTATCCGCAGCAACGGCATCTTTCCCCCAAGGTACGGCAACTGGTCGATTACCTGAAGCAGGGGCTGGCCCAGCGCAGCGAATACCGCACAACGCAGCCGTAAGCCTGCGCAGTATCCGTGCGGTCCGGTAGCGGTCTGCGGTACAGTAGGCTCCAGCAATACACCAGTACATCAGGAGCAGCATGTGGCAAGCGCCCTGCGGTTAAATACCCTGCTGGGCCGCCAATTCCAGTCTGGCGACCGGCTACTCGAACATTTGCGCAACGAACTGAAACTGCTCGACGGCCTGTGCCGTACCCTGGGCGTCACCGAACTGAGCCAGTTTGTCGACACAACAGCCCTGGAACTGCAGACCGCTGTTGCCATGCTGAAGGAAGAAGGCAGCAGTGACGCCCTGCCCGAGATAGAGCCGGAGACCGGTCATATCTGGGGCATCGAGGACGTCAGCTGGCAGCCGATAGCCACTGGTATGAGCACGCTTGAGGCGCTGGAGCAACACCTGCGCAGAACCCCTCACAGCGGCTTGAACAGCGCGAAGGTACGCGATCTGCTGGACGAACTGAGCTACTGCACCACTTTGCTGGCACCGCTGGAGATTGAGGGCGGACAGTTCCACCTGGCCCTGGACGATCTGAGCCCGGGCACCGTGCCGGCGTAACACGGCGCCGGCACGGCCCATACCCTACTCGAACGGGGGCAATGCCGCACCGGCCACCGGCTTTGATGCCGCGGCCCAGGCATCAAAGCCGCCCAGAATCGACAGGACTTCCAGGTAGCCCATCTCCTGCAAGGCGCTGGCGGCAAGCGCCGAGCGGCCGCTGTTCTTGCAGTAGAGCACCAACTTCTGGTCGCGGGACGACAGCACAGGATCATTACTGAGCCGAAATTCCAGCAACCCACGGGGAATATTGATTGCGCCGGGAATATGGCCAGCCTGAAACTCGTCCGCCTCGCGCACGTCGATCAGCACATCAGCAGCCTGAATGGCGGCATCCGCTTCCGTCAGGTCAACCTCTTTGATATGCGCCTTGGCGGCGGCTACCAGGTCATGGGCTGTTTTCATAGGTCACTCCAGTAGGTTGAACATGGCAGACTCAAGCCCGCAGAGACCGCACCGGCAACAGCGGGTAGCTGCATGCCAGGCCCCCGCGGCAAACAATTAAGAAAAATATAAACTTTATTTTCATTCTATGCATAGCACAAAAAGAAATAAGAAGTTCACCGCCACAGACCGGCCTGAGAAACTGTCTGAAAACCCGCGCTATCCCTGACCAAGCAACCCGGCGATGCGCTTCCGTGTCTCCGCCATCAGCTCAGGTAGCTGCTCGCGATCATAGCTGCCCGCGTCCAGTGGTTCACCGATGTGTACAGACACCTGCTGCCCGAGATTGAAACGCCAGCTGCGCGCGGGCAGCACGTTGTGAATGCCACGGATGGCGACCGGGACGATGATAGCGTCGGTATCCAGTGCGAGATGAAAGCAGCCTTTCTTGAAGGGCAGCAACTCGGCAGTCCGAGAGCGGGTGCCCTCAGGCGCGGCCCACAGCACAATGCCCGACTCCATCATCTGCCGCGCCCGTGACAGATCGGCGAGCGCCCGCTCCCGGTTGTGGCGATTGATCGAGGGAAACTCCGCCAGCCGCATGGTCACCCCGAGAACTGGAATACGGTATAGCTCTGCCTTGGCCAGCATGCGAATGGAGCCAGGCAGGGCAACAAAGCTGACCGGAATATCGTAGTGGCTGGCGTGGGTACAGAGCACCATATAACGGCGGCCATCGGAGAAGTCCGGGGCCTTGCCAAACACGCTCACCTGCAACCGAACCAGACGCAGCAGCTTGCTGGCCCAGCCCCGCGTATACCGATCAACGCGGGCGCGATCCAGACGACGAAAGGCCGCTCGCCACAGCACATCCAGACAATATCCCAGGGTAACCAGCACGGAGCCGACTACCACACCAACGCGGCGCAGCAGAGTGGCAGATTCAGCAACGGGCGACAGACTCAGCATGACAACTCTCTAGTTATGACGCCGCGAGCGGCGAACGCGATCAGGTCGCACAGAGTGCCACAACTGCATTATCGGTGGTCAAGCATCGGCTAACAGTCCCGCTCATCAATCAACCCCCAGTCACGCAACTGGGCGAGACAACCCGCCACGTCGACCTGATCACGCTGCGCATCGTGCAGAAACAGCTGCGCGTACTGTTCGTGCACACCGGTGCGCAAAAACAATGCCAGCAGGACCGCATCAATATGCCGGTCCTTCGCCATGAACAGCATGATTCTGACGGCTTCAGACAGGGTCTTGGCCGGTTTGTAGGGACGATCGCCCGCTGTAAGCGCCTCAAAAATATCGGCAATGGCCAGCACCCGATCCTGCACTGACAGCTGATCTTCGTCGAGCCGACGTGGATAGCCAGTGCCATCAAGCTTTTCATGGTGCGTCGCAGCCAACTCCGGCACGCTTCTCAGATGCCGTGGGAACGGTAAGGTACTGAGCATCATCAGCGTCTGCACAATATGGTCATTGATCTTGAAGCGCTCCTCGGCGGTCAGGGTGCCGCGCTGGATCGACAAGTTGTAGAGTTCTCCGCGGTCGAAGCTGTACTCGGGCGGGTCCATATCAAAACCCCATCTGTTACGCGGATCATCCTTGGCCACCGGCGGTTTCCGGTCACCCCAAGGCACCTTGTGCTCGGGCTTGTCGCTGATCAGGTGCTCCACTACCGGCAGTGCTGGCGCAGGCACGCCCTCGAGTCGCTTCAACTCCTCATGGGACAGACCCAACCGGTCATCGAAGTGCCTGGTCCAGGTCTGCTCGGCAATCCTGCCCAGCCGTTCTATGTCCTCCTCTTGCATGAACTCGCCACCAACATTGGCCCTGGCGACCTCGGCAAACTCTGCCTGCAGCCGTTCATGGGTTTGCGCCAGCTCGATCGCCAGTTCGTGCTCATCACGGCCGTCGACACGCCCTTGCCAGTAGCGAATTTCGGCGTCACGCCATAGCACCTCGAAGCGGGTTCGAAGTTCATGAATTCGGTTGTAGAGCGTCTCCAGCTTGGTTGCCTTGTCGACAACATATTCCGGACTGGTGATCTTGCCGCAGTCATGCAGCCAGGCGGCGATACGAAACGCATAGAACTCCTCTGCGTCCATCGAGAAGCCCGCAAGCGATCCGTTATCGGCCCCAAGCGCGCGATTGATCAGCATTTCCGCCAGTTGCGGAACCCGGTCACAGTGCCCGCCGGTATAGGGAGACTTGGCGTCAATCGCCGTAGCCAGCAGGCGGATGATCGATTCCAGAAGGTGCTGCTGGCCCTCAAACAACTGGCGCGTTTCAATCGCTACGGCCAGCGTCCCGGACAGGCTGTCCAGAAACTGCCGAAGGCTCTTCACGGCCGCCGCCGGCAAAGCGGGAGACACCTCCAGTGCCAGCACCCCCAGCAGCGCCTCCTGGCGATCACGCAGCGCCAGGGTCAGATAGCGATGCTCACGATCAAGGCGGGTCGACAGCACGCGGGCGGGGTCGGACCGCAGCGCCTCATCCAGTTTCAGCGACTGCGGGTAATACTCACTGTTGATGCCGGTGGCCAGAGTCAGCTCGCCGCTGTCCTCCTCGTACAGAAACACGGCACCACCGCGCCCCTTGGCCATCTCGATAAGATTCTCCAGCACCACATCCAGCATGCGCTCCAGTCGTGTTTCACGACTCAGGGCCAGCGATATCTGCTGAAAGTGGTGAATCGCACCAGCCATGCGCCCCAGCACCCCACCCAGATCGCTCACTTCACGGATACGCGAGCGCACTCTGATGCTTTGACTGAAGTCCATGTCCGCCAGTTTGCCAACCTGGTCAGACAGCGCCTTTAGAGGCCCGCCCAGGCGCTGACCCAGCGCCCAGCCGATCATGACCAGAAGCAACATCATCAGCAGTGCCAGCATCGCCTGCTGCTTCAGAATAGAAATGACACCGGACAGCAACTCCCTGGCGGGAATAGCGATCAGAACCCGCCCCAGGTCTTCGGCGAGACGGGTCAGCGGCAAGCTGATCACGTACCAGTCACCATCATCCCGCGACAACAGCTGCACTTGCGAGAAGCCCGTCCGCATGGCTGCCAGCTCGCTGAGCACCGGTACCTGCAGCTCCTCAAGCGTCGCCAGCCGGGGCGCATCTGCACCCTCAAGCACAATCAGCCGTTCCAGGTCAGGGTAGGCAACAACGCGTTCGCCGCGCACGATGGCCATCTCAGTCCCCGGCGTCAGGTGCATATCCTTGACCTCAACCGCAAGATCATCCACCGCCGCATCCAGCCCGATGACCGCAGCTGTAAGCATGCTGCGCTGCGCCATCGTCAGCCCAACCTGATGGGTGGTAAAGAACAGGTAAGGTTCTGTCAGGACGACGTCGTCAGACTGTTGCGCCATCTGATACCAGGGTCGGGTCCGAGGGTCAAAGCGGTATTCGGGTACCGGCCTACTGCCAATCTGATGCAGCGACTGATCGAAAAACAGCCACCTGCCGCGCATTGCGTCACCGTCACGCTCGATAGATTGCACCAGAAAATACGTACCTGCGGGCAACTGGTATCCGTCTATCCCACCCTCCGGTACCCGGCGAGCCAGAAAGAACTCCCCATCGGGATAGCCAGCATAGACCGCACTGACGGGGCTCCCATCACGCACAAGTTGAACCAGCGCCGGCAACCTGTCGACCCGATCAGAAAGGTTGCCAGCGCTCACCAACGGATCGTGCACCAGCATTCGCAGGGCGTTTTCGCCGGGCGACAGCAACCTCTCGGCGCGCTCGTCCAGCAGCGAGCCAACCTGGTTAGCCGAATCGGTCGCCGCCGCCACCAGCACGGCTCTCGCCCCCCGGTACCCCTGAAACGCCGTGACCACCAACATGGCCAGCAGGCAGACAACAATGGAGACTGCAATAAGTCCCTGAAGCGTTATCCATGGACGTGTCTTCTTCATCTGCCGCCCTTGCTCCCTGAATGGACTGCATGCTGTTGCAATAATAGGCTGAGCATAGCTCAGCGAAACCAAACCGCTGCGACTATTCAGGCCTGTCGGCAACAGACATTGTCAATCATGCATCGTACGGATATTCGTCACTTCGGCTGGTGAATACGCATGCGACAATCGCGCCATGACGGCATCGATTTGCCATAGTGTCGGCTTATGATTCTTTGGAGAGCAGTATGCAGCAGACACATCAACAGCTGATCAAGGTCAACGGCATAAGGCTTAGCGTGCATATCGCCGGCCCAGAAAGCGGCAAGCCGGTCTGGCTGCTGCACGGTTTTCCCGAATGCTGGTACTCCTGGCGCCATCAAATCGCAGCACTCGCGGCGCAGGGCTACCGCGTCTTTGCTCCCGAGATGCGCGGTTATGGCGCAACCGAAGCACCGGAAGCGGTCGAGGCCTACGACCTGATCACCCTGTGCGCCGATATCCAGGGCGCAATGAACCATTTTGGCCATCAGCAGGTGGCCATGATCGGGCATGACTGGGGCGCACCGGTCGCCTGGCACCTGGCGCTGCTGGAGCCAGCGCGTGTCAAGGCGGTCTGCGGCATGTCGGTCCCCTTCGGCGGGCGGCCCAGGCAGCCGGCCATCAACATGATGCGCGAGGCCTACAAGGACCGCTTCCATTACATTCTCTATTTCCAGAAGCCAGGTCTTGCCGAGGCCGAGCTGGCGTCTGACATTCCGCGCACCATGCGTCTGATGATGCACGGCCTGGACAGCCAGGAGGGTGGCGCCCTGGTGCAGGACAAGCCAGCCGACGCGGCCTGGCTGGACGATTACACCGATCCGGACAAGCCCCCTGCGTGGTGCTCGGAAGAGGCCTTCGAGGTCTACGTCAAAACCTTTGAACAAAGCGGCTTCCGCGGCCCGGTCAACTGGTATCGCAACTTTGAGCGCAACTGGGAGCGCACCGAGCCGCTGGCAGGCCGTCAGATCGAACAACCGGCGCTGTTCCTGATTGGTGACCGCGACCCGGTCGGCACCCTTGAAGCCTATACCATCAAGAAAATGCCGGGCGTGGTGCCGAAGGTTGAGCAGCACGTCATTGCCGACTGCGGGCACTGGATTCAGGCCGAGAAGCCAGACGAGGTAAACAGCTTCCTGCTGCCCTTCCTGGAACGCCACTTCCCCGCAACCTGACAGGGAGACACACAATGAGCCTTTGCGACCTCAGCAATAAGCGCATCCTGCTGACCCAGGCCAGCGATTTCATGGGGCCGGCGCTGCAGCGTACGCTTGAGAACTGCGGTGCTGAGATTATCGCCGACACACGCGATTTTCTGGACCCGAAGGCGCCGCAGAAGCTGATTGCCGAAGCCGGCGAGTTCGACGTGCTGCTGCTCAACCTCGGCGTTCCTGCACCGAGCACACCGGCCGACCAGGTAGCAGACGAGGAATGGGGCCTGCTGTTTCGCCACATGGTCGATCCGCTGCCGCGCTTCGCCCGTACGGTTCTGCCTGCGATGACTGAGCGCGGCCACGGCAAGATTCTGCTGATGGGCAGCGCCTCGGCCCTGCGCGGCATGAAGCGCGCCTCCAGCTACAGCGCCGCCCGTGGCGCGCAACTGGCCTGGGTCCAGGCGGTGGGCGCCGAGGTCGCCGCAAAGGGCATTCAGGTCAATGCCATCGCGCAGAATTTCGTCGACAACCCAACCTATTTCCCCGCCGAGATCCAGGCCAACCCGGCGTTTCAGGCGCGACTGCAACGGGAAGTCCCACTCGGCCGTCTGGTGTCGGCAGAAGAAGACGCCCACTTTGCCGCCTACCTATGCTCCGACGCCGCCAACTGCTTTGTTGGCCAGGTGTTTCCGGTCTGCGGCGGCTGGAGCCATTAAGGAAAATGTTCATGCAAAGCACCATCCCGACCATCATTCGCAAGCGCTTCTGCGGACCGCCAAACAGTGGCAACGGCGGTTACGTCTGCGGCCTGCTGGCCAACGCCATGGCCGAACCCTGCCAGGTCACCCTGCACGCACCGCCGCCGCTGGATACCGAACTGCAGATTGTTCGCGACAGCGACGGTGCTCGCCTGCTGCAGGGCGACACCCTGCTCGGCAGCGCCAGACCCTACCAGCTTGAGCTGACGCCACCTGCTGCGATCAGCCTGGCCGACGCCGAAGCGGCGCGGCCACGGTTCAGCGGCTATGAGGAGCACGGGTTGCCCGGCTGCTTTGTTTGCGGCACCAACCGCTGCGAGCATGACGGACTGCTATTGCACACCGGTCCAGTGACCGGCCGCGACAGCACCGTGGCCTGCCCCTGGACACCCGACAGCACACTGGATGCGGGAGACGGTACCGTGGCGCCGGAGTTCATCTGGGCAGCACTGGACTGCCCTGGATACTTTGCGGTCAGAGAGCATGCAGGTACCGCCCTGCTTGGCCGCTTCGCGGCGCACATCGAGCGGCCAATCAGGGTGGGAGAACAACTGGTAGTGGCCGGCTGGGCCATTGCCCATGACGGGCGCAAGCACCAGGCCGGCACCGCCCTCTACGACGCCGCTGGCCAACCCGTAGGCTGGGCCGAAGCGACCTGGATCAGCTTGCAGAAACAGGCCGCCTGACGCCTTACTCAGCGCTCAGGTAGGACGAACGCGTCAGGCCGAGCCGCAGCGCATCCACAAAGCGCGTGCGCTCGGCCGGACTCAGGCGGGCGCCGGAGACCTTGTCGCGATACAGCGTCACCAGTTCGTCCGGCGCGAAGTGCACATAGCGCAGCATGTCTTCGATGGTGTCGTGGGTTTCGATACCACCGTGCACTACCTTGCCATCCGGGCGCAGGTAGACGTTGACCGAGTCGGTGTCGCCGAACAGGTTGTGCATGTCGCCGAGGATTTCCTGATAGGCACCAACCAGGAAAATCCCCAGCAGATAGTCCTCACCCTCGCGCAGATCGTGAACTGGCAGGCTGTTCTCGATGCTCTGTTCATCCACGTAATGGCGGATCTTGCCGTCGGAGTCACAGGTCAGATCCTGCAGCACTGCCCTGCGCAGCGGCTCCTCCTCCAGGCGATCCAGCGGCATGATCGGCAGTACCTGATCAATCGCCCACGTATCGGGCAGGCTCTGGAATACCGAGAAGTTACAGATGTACTTGTCGGCCATCTTGTCGTTCAGCTCGTCCAGCACCTGACGATGCGAGCGCTGGCGCGCCTTGAGCAGGGTATGCAGACGGTTGCACAACGCGTAGTAGCACTGCTCGGCCAGCGCTTTCTCCGACAGCGTCAGCTTGCCCTCGGCGTATTGCGCCGCTACATCCGCCATATAGTGGGTGGCCCGCCAGTAGGTCTCGGTCACCATCTCGACATCGTGCTGGTCCTGCAGCCTGACCAGATTGCGCACCACCAGCGGCAACGCCTCCAGATCATCAATCTGCGGCATGACGTCGTTGTAACGCTCAACATCGGTTACCTGCACGATCAGCACCGCATGGTGCGCGGTCATCGCCCGGCCACTCTCGGAAAAGATGTGCGGATGCGGCAGACCCTGCTCATCGCAGAAATCGCGCAGCATGCCGACGACGGTCTGGGCATACTCGTTGACGTCGTAGTTGATCGAGCTGGCATTGCGCGAGTGGGTGCCGTCGTAGTCGACGCCCAGGCCGCCACCAACGTCGATGTGATCAACCGGCAGCCCCAACGCACGCAGCTCGCCGAAGTAGCGAATGGCCTCACGGAAGCCATGCTGGTAGTCGGCCAGATTGGCAATCTGTGACCCCATGTGAAAATGCAGCAGGCGCACCCCATCCTGCAAATTGGCCGCGCGGAACGCCTCTACCACCCGCAGCAGTTGCGCTGCCGACAGCCCAAACTTGGATTTTTCCCCACCGGTGTCGGCCCACTTGCTGGACGCCAGCGATGACAGGCGCACGCGCAACCCGATGTTCGGCGTCACCCCGAGCTTTTCGGCTTCCTCGATCACCAGACGGACCTCGGACTCCTTCTCGATAACGATGAACACCTTATGACCCAGCTTCTGGCCGATCAGCGCCAGATGGATAAACTCGCGATCCTTGTAGCCATTGCAGACGATGGTGCCGCCCTTGGGTGCCAGCGCCAGCACCGCCATCAGCTCCGGCTTGGAACCGGCTTCCAGGCCGATCGACACGTTCTCGGTGGCGATGATGTTCTCGACCACGGCTTCCTGCTGGTTGACCTTGATCGGATACAGCGCGGTATAGCCGCTGCCGTAGCCCAGCGACTCGATATTGCGATCAAAGGCACCGGTCAACTGCCGTACCCGTGCCTGCAGAATGTCCGGGAAACGCACCAGCAGTGGCAGGTCCAGCCCGCTTTCGCGCAGCTGACCAACCAGCTCATGCAGGTCAATACCGGCGCCTTCCGGACCACGTGGCATGACCTCGACATGACCCTGTTCATTAACGTTGAAATACCCGGCACCCCAGTGCCGAATGCCGTAAACACTGCGGCTGTCGGCCACGGTCCAGGCAGATGCATCTTCTTTGCGCGAACGTCGAACAGGTCCCATCGCTTCCTCACTTTACTCAATCACTGGCTCGCCATTGTGAACGCCGATAATGACGACAGTTCCGCAGGTCCATGCGTCACAGGATAAGCGAAAAGCGGATGACTCGCAGCGACAGTCATCCGCCGGCCATAACAGAGCATTTGCGCACTGGATAACCCTAGGGTGGCTGCTGAACGCTGGTTTACCGTAAGAATCGGCACAACAACCTGCGATTTACTTACCTGAAGGAGCACTCCATGCAGCACTATTTCAGTCTGGCCGGCCGCACTGCGCTGGTTACCGGCGGCAGCCGCGGCATTGGCCGCATGATCGCTCAGGGCTACCTCGAAGCAGGCGCCCGGGTCATCATCTGCTGCCGCAAGATTGCCGAGGGCCAGCAAACCGCCGAGCAGCTTAGCCACTATGGCGAGTGCATCGCTCTGGCTGCAGACCTCTCCACCGAGCAGGGCGCCCGCCAGCTGGCCGAAGACGTGCAGGCAATTACCGACCGGCTCGACATTCTGGTCAACAACGCCGGCACCAGTTGGGGCGCCCCGCTGGAGGAGTTCCCGGTATCGGGCTGGGAAAAGGTCATGCAACTGAACGTGATTTCGGTGTTCAGCTGTATCCAGCAACTGCTGCCGCTGCTGCGCAGCTCCGCCAGCGCCGAGAATCCGGCCCGCATCATCAACATCGGCTCGGTTGCCGGCATCAGCTCGTTCGGCGAACAGGCCTACTCCTACGGCCCGAGCAAGGCGGCAGTGCATCAACTGTCGCGCAACCTGGCCCGCGAACTGGTGAGCGAACATATCAACGTCAACGTCATTGCGCCGGGACGGTTCCCGAGCAAGATGACCAGCCACATTCACTCCGATCCCGACGCCATGGCCGAGGATTGCAAACACATCCCGATGAAGCGCTGGGGACGCGAAGAGGAGATGTCCGCCCTCGCGATCATGCTTGCCGGAACTGGTGGAGCCTATATGACCGGCAACATCATCCCCATCGATGGCGGCTTCACCCTGTGACGCCCTGACGTACTGCTTTTGTCACCCGCTCTGACGAGCGGGTGCGCTCCCTCCCGCAACGCCCTTCCTCTTCCTACCGATGCCTGATGCGCCAATCCGGGCGCAGGCCTTGCCGCAGCTGGCTTTCCGGCAAAATCTTTATACTAAAAAACACTTTCATTACAGATCTATTTAACAGCTATAAATATATGACATTCGAGCAAATCCCATAAAAATCAGTACTTACAGCCGGTTGAGATAATTTTTTGGATATGTTTATTATTAAAAAAGCATTTATGCATAAGCATTAGGAACCCGTTTTGGACCTTACACCCGTAACACTACGAAAGCCTGAAAGCACGGATGGCTATGCCCTTAACAGCCTGGTCGAGCGCTGCAAGCCGCTGGACACCAACTCGGTGTACTGCAACCTGCTGCAGTGTCACGACTTCGCTGACACCGCCATCGCAGCCGAAACGGCGGACGGCGATCTGGTCGGTTTCATTTCCGGCTACCGCCCGCCGGCACGCCAGGACACGCTGTTCGTTTGGCAGGTTGCGGTAGACAGCCGCATGCGCGGCCAAGGCCTGGCCCTGAAGATGCTGCTGGCGCTTGTCGAGCGCCTGCGCCCGACCGGCGTCAGCCGCCTGGAGACCACCATCTCCCCCGGCAACGCAGCATCCGAAGCCCTGTTCAAAAAGGCGTTTCGCCTGCTCGGCGCCGACTACAGCACCGAAGTGCTGTTCTCGCGCCAGACCCACTTCAACGGCGAGCACGATGACGAAGTCATCTATCGCGCCGGCCCCTTTACCCAATCAGCACCCAACGACGCTCAGCACTGAAACCAGGAGAGTTCATGAATACCTTTGAACAGTTCGAGAAAAACGAATCGGATATTCGCAGCTACTGCCGCTCGTTCCCGGTGATTTTCAAGCAGGCCCGCGGCGCGGAGCTGATCACCCGTGAAGGCAAGCACTACATCGACTTCCTCGCCGGTGCTGGCACGCTGAACTACGGCCACAACAATCCAGTCCTGAAGAAGGCCCTGATCCAGTATCTGGAAGATGACGGTCTGACCCACGGACTCGACATGTATTCCGATGCCAAGGAACGCTTTCTGGAAACCTTCAACCGGGTAATTCTGCAGCCGCGCGGCCTGGACAAGTACAAGGTTCAGTTCAGCGGACCGACCGGCGCAAACGCCGTTGAAGCAGCCCTGAAATTGGCTCGCAAGGTAACCGGCCGCAGCAATATCATCAGCTTTACCAATGGCTTCCACGGTTGCACCATCGGTGCACTGGCTGCCACCGGTAACGGCCATCACCGCGGCGCTGCTGGCGTACCGCTGACTGACGTCAGCCGCATGCCCTACGCCAACTACTTCGGTGACAAGGTCAACACGATCTCCATGATGGACAAGATGCTCAGCGACCCGAGCAGCGGTATCGACAAGCCAGCTGCAGTAATTGTTGAGGTGGTTCAGGGCGAAGGCGGCCTGAATACCGCATCGACCGACTGGATGCGCAAACTGGAAAAGCTGTGCCGCAAGCACGACATGCTGCTGATTGTTGATGACATTCAGGCCGGCTGCGGTCGTACCGGCACCTTCTTCAGCTTTGAAGAAATGGGCATCAAGCCGGACATCATCACCCTGTCCAAGTCGCTCAGCGGCTTCGGTCTGCCGTTTGCCATTGTCGTCATGCGCAACGAGCTTGATCAGTGGAAACCGGGTGAGCACAACGGCACCTTCCGCGGCAACAACCACGCATTCGTGACCGCAGCCACCGCGATTGAGCACTTCTGGTCCGACGACAGCTTCGCCAAGAGCGTCCAGACCAAGGGCCAGCGCATCCGTGAAGGCATGCAGAAAATCGTCCGCAAACACGGCCCCGACTCTCTCTACATCAAGGGTCGCGGCATGATGCTCGGCATCAACTGCCCGGACGGCGATATCGCTGCCGCCATCTGCCAGGAAGCCTTCGCCAACGGCCTGGTAATCGAAACCAGCGGCAACCACAGCCAGGTCGTCAAGTGCCTGTGCCCACTGACCATCAGCGAAGAGCAGATCGACAAGGCACTGAAAATTCTTGATGCCGCCTTTGCCAAGGTCATGGCAGAGCAGGTAGCCAACCAAGCTTCGTAAGGAACCCGAATCCATGATCGTACGTACACTGCAAGACTGTGAAAACTCCGAGCGCCGTGTCGCCACCGAGACCTGGGAGAGCACCCGGATGCTGCTCAAGGACGACAACATGGGGTTCTCGTTCCACATCACCACCATTTATGCCAACAAAGAGACCCACATCCATTACAAGAACCATTTGGAGTCGGTCTACTGCATGAGTGGCAACGGCGAGATCGAGACCCTGTCCGACGGCAAGGTCTACCAGATCCGACCCGGCACGCTCTACATCCTCGACAAGCACGACGAGCACATGCTGCGTGGTGGCACCGAGGACATGAAAATGGCGTGCGTCTTCAACCCGCCGCTCAGCGGCAAGGAAGTTCATGACAAGGACGGCGTCTACCCCGTCGACATGGACTGAGTCGCACCCGCCCACGGGCATGATCCAAGCGCCTGCCCAGATGGCAGAGCCGAATTGAAGATCATGCCGGCCGGAGTCGCGCCGATATGGATGGCGACTCCGGCAGCGGTGCACGGCAATAGTGACCGCGTCCCACAGACCGCGCGTCTGATGCAACAAATAGATGCACTCAGGCATCTATTCCGACGCCAGCTTGATGTGGATAATCTGCCGGCTGCGCCCAAGGGGCAGCAACAGACCGGCACACGCGGCGGAGCACGAGGCTCCGACCTGCCGATGGCAGGCCAGCATTCACCAACGACAGAAACCAGGACCATGCATACAGTAGAGAAGATCGGCGGCACTTCAATGAGCCGCTTCGAGGAAGTACTGCAGAACATTTTCATTGGCCAACGTCAGGGTGCTGAGCTGTACCAGCGCATTTTTGTGGTCTCTGCCTATTCGGGCATGACCAACATGCTGCTCGAACACAAGAAGACCGGCGAGCCCGGTGTCTACGAGCGCTTCGCCGACGCCCACAACGAAGACGCCTGGCTGGAAGCCCTGGACAACGTCCAGCAAGCCATGACCGCCAAGAACGCCGAGCTGTTCAAGGGCGAGTATGAGCTGCAGGCTGCCAACCGCTTCATCGAAGGCCGCATCAGCGACGTTCGCGACTGCATGGTCAGCCTGCAGCAGCTGTGCTCCTACGGCCACTTCCAGTTGACCGAACATCTGATGAAGGTACGCGAAATGCTCGCCTCACTGGGCGAGGCACACAGCGCCTTCAACACTGTTCTGGCGCTGAAGAAGCACGGCATCAATGCTCGCCTGGCCGACCTGACCGGTTGGAACCAGCGCGAACCCAAGGCCTTTCAGGATATGGTCCGTGACAGCTTCGCCGGGATCGACTTCAACAGTGAACTGGTTGTTGCAACCGGCTACACCCATTGCAGCGAAGGCCTGATGAACACCTTCGACCGCGGCTACAGCGAGATCACCTTCGCCCAGATTGCAGCAGCTACCGGCGCCAGTGAAGCGATCATCCACAAGGAATACCATCTTTCCAGCGCCGACCCGGCTCTGGTTGGCGTGGACAAGGTCGTAACCATCGGCCGGACCAACTATGACGTGGCAGACCAGCTGTCCAACCTGGGCATGGAGGCGATTCACCCGAAGGCCGCGCGCACCTTGCGCCGTGCCGGGATCCACCTGCGCATCAAGAACGCCTTCGAGCCCGAACACCAGGGCACACTGATCAGCCAGGACTACTGCAGCGAAAAGCCCTGCGTCGAGATTATCGCCGGCCGCAAGGATGTCTTCGGCATTGAGGTATTTGATCAGGAAATGCTCGGCGATGTTGAATACGATCTGGAAATCACCCGCCTGCTCAAACAGTTGAAGCTGTATGTGGTCAACAAGGACTCCGACGCCAACAGCATCACCTACTATGTTTCGGCATCACGCAAGATGATCAACCGCGCCTCACGCCTGATCGAGGAGCGTTATCCGATGGCCGAGGTCAACGTGCATAACATCGCCATCGTCTCGGCGATCGGCTCCGACCTCAAGGTAAAGGGCATCCTGGCCAAGACCGTAGCGGCTCTGGCCGAAGCCGGCATCAGCATCCAGGCGGTTCACCAGTCGATCCGTCAGGTCGAGATGCAGTGCGTCGTGCAGGAAGAGGACTACGACGCTGCCATCGCAGCACTCCACCGGGCGCTGATCGAACCGGAAAACCACGGCGACGTCATCGTCGCCGCCTGACGCCAAAAGTGGCAAGGCATTGCACGAACCCGGCTCCGGCCGGGTTCGTGCATTTTGGCCACTGCACTCGGCAAAACCGCGCCAAGTTCGATATAGTCTGCGCAGACGAGGCTGCCGTGAGCGGCCATGATTGGCCCCACACACGGATAATGGAACGCGGTTGTGATTGAAGCAGTCTGGATTGCCTTTGCTTTTGGCCTGGGCCTGCTGTTGAAGCAGGCAGGCCTCCCTCCCCTGATCGGCTACCTGGGTGCCGGTTTTGCGCTCTCGGCACTGGGGGAACGTGTTGGTGTGGGCCCGGAAGACAGTTATGTGCTCAATCACATCGCCCACCTCGGCGTGTTGCTGCTGCTCTTCACCGTCGGCCTCAAGCTCAAGGTAAAGAATCTGGTACGTCCGGAGGTGGTTGGCGGTAGCCTGCTGCATTTCGGCATTTCCAGCGCGCTGTTTTTGCCAGCCTTCATGTACGTCCTGGATATGCCGGCGGGCGAGGCCATCCTGCTGGCCATGGCGCTGTCGTTTTCCAGCACCGTACTCGCCGCCAAAGTCCTGGAAAGCAAACGCGAGCTGCGTGCATTTCATGGTCGGGTCGCGATCGGCGTGCTGATCATGCAGGATCTCATCGCGCTGGTAGCCATCAGCGTGGCCAGCGGCAAGACTCCGTCAAGCTGGGCGCTGATGGTCCTGATCCTGCCGCTGTGCCGGCCACTGCTGTTTAAGCTGCTGGACCTGAGCGGCCGCGAGGAGCTGATGGTTCTGCTCGGCCTGCTGCTGGCCCTGGTAGTCGGCGGCGTCGGTTTTGAAGCGCTGGGGCTGAGTTCGGAACTGGGCGCATTGGCCTTTGGTGCGATGCTGGCCAATCACAAACGCGCCGGCGAACTGTCGCAATCACTGTGGAGCCTCAAGGAAGTGTTTCTGGTCGGCTTCTTCCTGCAGATTGGTCTCGGCGGTCTGCCTGATCAGCACGCGGTCATCTTTGCACTGGTGATGGCATTGCTGCTGCCATTGAAAGCCGCGCTGTTCTTCCTGCTGTTTGTCGGCTTCAAACTGCGTGCGCGCAGCGCCTTCCTGAGCAGCCTGACGCTGACCAACTACAGCGAATTCGGTCTGATCATGGCCAGTCTGGTGTTACCCGCCTGGCTTGTGCCATTGGCGCTGACAGTGTCGTTTTCGTTCATCATATCGGCACCACTGAACCGCGTTGCACATTCCATATACGAGCGCATCGGCCCCTTGCTGCGGCGATTCGAGCGCGACATCCGCCACCCGGACGAGCAGCCAATCACTCTGGGGGACGCGCAGGTACTGGTCATGGGCCTGGGTCGCACCGGTCGAGCCGCCTACGACAACCTGGCCGAAAAAGGCTATCGCATCATTGGTCTGGATTCAGACCCGGTCGCCGTGGATACCAGCCTTCAGGCAGGGCGCAGCGCGCTGTTCGCAGACGCGGAGGACCCGGTGTTCTGGCAGAATCTGAACATGCCCAACATTCACTCGGTCATCCTCGCGATGAACGATGCCGAAGCCAAGACCATCGCAACCCAAAAACTGCGGGCACGGGGCTTTGACGGACTGATCGTGTCCCATGCCATGTACGAGGACATCGCCCGCCGGATTATTCAGGCTGGCGCGGACCATACCTACCTGACCATGAGTGAGGCCGGCACGGGCCTGGCAGAGCATGTTGCCCGCAGCATCCAGGAGCGCAGCGCGCTACTGGCCGAAAACGCCAGCAGCACCTGAGCCGGAATCAGCCTTCCAGCAGGAACTTGCGCACGGCCGCTGCCGCCGCGGCCGGATGCTCAAGCATGAAACAGTGACCACCTGCCGTCTGGTGCGCGCGAACATGACGGTTACTGGCCGCCAAACGGCGGGCGGAACGAATCACAAACGGATAGGTTCGATCACCGTAGATAATCTCCGTTGGCGTCGTCAGCCGTCTTAATGACGACCACAGCGCCGATGGCATACTGCGAAAAACCTCTGCCTCTCTTTCCGGCTTGCAGCACAGCTCGACACCGCCAGTCTCCCGATCCCGCAGAGCGTGCGCGATGTGCGCCTCAAAAGCCGTTTCATCCCAGCCCTTGAACATACCGCGATTGTGCAACCCCGCATGCGCGGCAGTACGATCTGGCCAATAGTCCCTGCGCGCTGCAGCCCGCTTGGCTACCGAGTGGTCATCCAGGCCAACGAGTGCCAGCCCACGGCGCAGGGCAATCAAGCCGGGCGGAAAGAACACCGGATCAAGCAGCACCGCACGCTCGAACAGGGTCGGCTGGCGGGCCATCATCAGCGCCGTCAACACTCCACCAAAGCTATGACCGCAGGCCATGCGCGGCACATCGCCAAACAGCGCACCCTGCATGCTGAAAGCCTCGGCAGCCAGCTCGGCGTTGCGATTCCAGCCAACAAAACGCCCGCCGTGATCGCTCTGACCGTGTCCCTGCAGGTCACACAGCCACAGATCGAACTGCTCGGCCAGCAATCCCAGCATCGGCTCATAGGTTCGGGTGCAAAAACCGTTGCCATGCAGAAAATGCAGCACGGGTTTGCCACTCGGCCGACTGTGCCAGCCTCGCAGGGTAAAACCGGCGCTACCTCGATGTGCCCAGGCCACCAAATCCATTAACACGCCCCCCCGGAAAAATAAGTCAGACAGTCTAATTCGGCAGTTTGCGGCTGTCAGTGGCATACCCGTCTGTTAATCTGGCAATTCGGCCTTGATGATGACACCTGCATGTTCAACACAACAGTATCCGGCTCGGGACCCGTTCTGGTCTGGGCACACGGCTTGATGCACTCCATGGACTTCGAGACCCGCACCGGCTGGTTTCACCCCACAGCAGAGGATGGGGTATGTCGAGTACGCTACGATACGCGCGGACACGGGCACTCCCCGGGAGGCACAACCAGCGCTGCCTACCTGTGGAGCGCACAGGCTGACGACTTACTCGCCATTGCCAGCGCGCACACGGCGTTGCCGCGCGCACTGGGCGGCCACTCGATGGGCGCGGCCAGCGCACTGCTCGCAGCCTTGAAATCCCCCGAACTGACCTCCTGCCTCATTCTGGCAACCCCGCCAACCGCCTGGCAGACGAGGTCCAGGCAGGTACGCCGCTATCGACAGATGCAGCGCATCATCGAGCAACGCGGCCTGGCCAGCCTGGTCAATCTGACAATGCAGAACCCCGCCCTGCCTGACTGGTTGCTGCAAGCCCATCCGCAGCACGCCACAGCGTCACAACAGGCGCTCAGTGCCATGCACCCGCCAACACTGAACGCGATACTTGAGGCTGCCTGCGCCTGCGACCTGCCGGCCCGCAGCGCACTGCGTCAACTTGAGGTGCCGACACTGATTCTGGGATGGCGCGATGATCCGATTCATCCGACACAAAGCGCGGAGCTCCTGGCTGAGGCACTGCCAGTAGCGGAATTGCACATCATTGACAGCGCCAGCGACCTGCAGCGCTGGCCGCTGCAGATCAGCGAGTTTGTCCGCCGGCACACAGCAGGTTAGGCGCTACTCCAGGCTGTAATCGATGTTGGTCACCACCCGAACTCGCTTGATCTCCGGGGTAAACGGATCAACATCATCAATCGAGAAGTAACCTTGGGAGGCGCGCCGAATGGCGCCCACGGAGGTGCCGGAGTCGCGGGCAAACTGATCCGCAGCGGCGCGCGCGTCACGGGTGGCATCCGCGATCATGTCAGGCTTGATCGAGTCCAGCTGGGTGAACAGAAAGGTGGGCTGAAATTCATAACTCTGGGTAAGCGCGACCCCCGACTTGACCAGCTCCCCGACCGTTTGCATGCCTGCCTTGACGCCATTCACATCCGCCGTGCGAACCAGAACCGTCACCTCGGCCCGGTAGCGTTCGGGTGGCAGATTAGCCCCGTAACTGTTGGCGTGCTGATCGACTATCTTGGGCATCGACAACTGAATGTCCTGCTCTTCAAACCCTTTGAGCAGCAGGAAAGACCGTACCAGCCCCTGCTGATGTTCGACGTCTGCCTGAAGGCGATCAAGGCTGTCGCCCGCAACACTGAAATTGATCGGCCAGAGAGCCAGGTCAGCCGGTAATTCACGCTCCGCCAATCCCTTGACACTGACAATCCGGTCGGCCCCTCGAAACTCGAGCAACCCGGTTTTCAGACTAAATCCGATAAAGACCAGCGCTCCTGCCAGCAGCACCGCTGCCAACACCGAGCCTGAGGACACACGAGCAACTCCCGCCATGACAACGCTCCGAATACCGGTAAATTTGGCACAAAGCCGACTTCAATCGGCGTTTGCAATCTTGGCCATCCCCCTTAGAATAGCCGCTATGGCCCTAATGCGGGCGATCATTGCTGTGCATCCCGTCGCAACACACCCCAGGAGTCCCCGTTGGATCTCGCAACCCTGATTGGCCTGATCGGCGCACTCGGCATCATCGCCGCATCCATTCTGCTGGGCACCGGCGCTCAGGTGTTCTTCAACGTACCATCGATGCTTATCGTGTTTGGTGGCAGCCTGTTTGTGGTACTTGCAAAATTCAATGTTGGTCAATTTATTGGCGCCATAAAAGTTGCCGGCCGCGCCTTTCGATTCAAGCTGCCCGATACCGAGAGCAGCATCAACGAACTGGTTGAGCTCGCCACCATCGCCCGCAAGTCCGGTCTGCTGGCCCTCGAGGAAAAGGAAATCGCCTCCCCTTTCCTCGCCAGCGGCATCCAGCTGCTGATTGATGGTCATCCCCAGGAGACCGTGAAAGCCATTCTCGAGAAGGAACGGGTGCTGACCATGGAGCGCAACCGCTGGGGGGCCAAAATTTTCTCCGCCCTCGGCGATGTCGGCCCGGCCATGGGCATGATCGGGACGCTGATCGGTCTGGTGCAAATGCTGTCCAACATGGAAGACCCCAAATCCATTGGCCCGGCCATGGCGGTCGCACTGCTGACAACCCTGTACGGCGCGATGCTCGCCACCATGGTTTGTTTGCCCATTGCCGACAAGCTGGCACTGCGCATGACCGAAGAGGCGCGCATGCAATCGCTCTGGATTGATGCCATCCTCGCGATTCAGGAAGGCACCAACCCTCGGGTTATCGAGCAACTGCTGAGCAGCTATCTGCCTGCCGAGAAGCGCGGCAAGACAGGCGAAGAGGCGAAGGAAGGCTGATGGAAGAGCAGGAAGACGACAGCCCGGGCATACCCGCCTGGGTCATGACCTTTGCCGACCTGATGTCGCTGCTGATGTGCTTTTTCGTGTTGCTGCTGTCGTTCTCCGAGATCGACGCGCAGAAGTTCAAGCAAATCGCCGGCGAGTTGTCTGCGGCCTTTGGCGTGCAACGCGAGGTACCGGCGCTGGAGATCCCCATGGGAACCAGCCCTATCTTTGACAAGTTCTCGCCAGGCAAGCCAGAGCCAACGCCGGTAGACAGCGTACGCCAGCAAACGACCGAACAGGATCCAAAGCTCGAAACACTGCGTGAGGAATTGGAAGCGGATGTCCAGAAGCAGGTTCAGGACACCACCAAAGAGCAGATCGACACCAGCATGGATGCCCTGCGCGACGTGCTCGAAAACGAACTGGCTCAAGGTCGTCTGCAGCTGGAAAATGACCGCAAGCGCATCATCATTCGGGTCGAGGAAAAGGGTTCATTTCCCTCCGGCTCAGCAGAGATGACCCCCGAGTTCCAGGACATGCTCGATCGCATCGCCACGGTACTCGCCGAGCTGCCGGGTGAAATCACCATCGAAGGCCATACCGATAACATTCCCATCAACACCAGCCGCTTCCAGTCCAACTGGGATCTGTCGGCCGCCCGTGCATCCTCGGTAGCCAACGCGCTGCTGTACAACGAGACGATCAAACCCGAACGCATGCGCGTACAAGGCTATGCAGAAACGCGCCCGCGGGCCAGCAACGAGTGGCCAGAGACCCGCGCCCTGAATCGCCGGGTGGAAATTATTCTTGATCTGTCCGGTTCCATTGAAGAGTACGAAACCGAATTGCGCCGTCTGATGGAGGAGGATCTTGGCGATCTGATTCAGGATCTGGAACTGCATCAGGCGCCAGCCAGCCAGCCCTGAACTGGCTTAAGCCTCAACGCTTGAGATCATCCGGGATGGTCGGGTCCGGCATCGGCCCCGGCCGCTTACCCTGCCCCGCCCGATACTGGCGCAACTGGAATACGTATGCCAGCACCTGCGCCACAGCCAGATACAGCCCGGATGGAATCTCGTGGTCGATCTCGGTGCTGTAATAAACTGCTCGCGCCAGCGGCGGCGACTCGAGGATGATGATCTGGTTCTCGTTAGCTACCTCGCGAATACGCTGGGCGATAAAATCAGCCCCCTTGGCGAGTACCACAGGCGCACCAGAAGACAATGGATCATACTTCAAGGCAACCGCAAAATGGGTCGGGTTGGTAATGACGACGTCTGCCTGCGGCACCTTGCTCATCATCCGCCGTTCGGCCATTTCCCGCTGCAACTGACGGATCCGCGATTTCACCTCGGGCTTGCCTTCGGAATCCTTGTACTCATCCTTGATTTCCTGCTTGGTCATACGCAGTTTCTGCTTGTGATCCCACAGCTGGAAAGGCGCATCCACCGCTGCGATCAAAATCAGCGAACAGGACAGAATCAGCAGCGACCAGCCGAGCACCCAGGCGCTGTGAATGATGGCGGCCGGCAGCGGTTCCTTGGCCATGCTGAGCAAGTCCTCGGTGCGCACCTGCAGCACCACCAGCGCCACACCCAGTACCACCAGAAACTTCGCCAGCGCCTTGAGTAGCTCCACCAGCGCCTTGATCGAAAACATCCGTTTGAGACCCGCCAACGGGTCCATGCGCTCGAACTTCGGCGCCAGCGAGCTGATGCTGAACAGCCAGCCCCCGAGCATGATCGGGCCGACAATGGATGCAATCAGCAACAGGCCAAACAGCGGCCCGAGGATCTCCAGACCCTCGCGCAAGGAGGCAAACAGATGCAACCCCATGGCATCGGTACCATAGAGCGCTTCACGCTCCAGCGAGAAATTGAAGACCATAAGGTCCATCATCTTCTGCGCCATTGCCGGGCCCAGCATCAGCAAGCCAACCGCTGCGACCATCACGACGGCGAGCGTATTGAGCTCGCGCGAGCGCGCAACCTGCCCTTTGTCACGCGACTCCTTGAGTCGCTTGCTCGTGGGTTCCTCTGTGCGTTCCTGACCGCTGTCGGACTCTGCCATCAGCTCGCCCTCACCAAACCGCGAAGCCAGATCAGCGCATCCGACGCCAGCTCCTGATACTGCCCCAGTACGTTACCCATCATGACCCACATGATGAACAGGCCGAAAACCAGCGTCAGCGGAAAACCGATCGAGAAGATATTCAGCTGCGGTGCCGCGCGCATCATGACGCCAAATGAGATATTGACGATCAGCAGCGCGGTAATGGCCGGCATACCGATCAGAATGGCCGCGGCCATCACCCAGGAAAAGCGCAGCACCAGGGCCTGAAAGTCCATACGCCCGAGACTCTCTCCGATTGGCAGAGTAGTGAAACTCTCGGCCAGCACTTCCAGCACCACCAGATGGCCGTTCATCGCCAGAAACAGCAGCGTGACCAGCATGGTAAACACCTGCGCCACCACAGCAACGGAAATGCCGGTCGACGGATCATTCATGGAGGCGAAACCGAGGCCCATCTGCATTGCAATAATCTGCCCCGCCAACACGTGGACCTGAAACAGCAATTGCAACGAGAAGCCCATTGCCGCGCCGATCAGGATCTGTTCGCCAATCACTATCCAGGTACTCAGGGACAGCGCGTCCAGCAACGGCACCTCACCCACCTGCGGCGCAATCAGCAAGGTCAGAGCCAATGCGAAATACAGACGCACGCGCACAGGCAGCAGCTGGGTGCCAAGTACCGGCATGGTCATCAACAGGGAGGCTATGCGAAACAGCACCCACAGGTAGCTTGCCACCCAGCGACTGAGCTCGGCGCTGGACAACTCGATCATCAGCCGATCAATCCGGGAATCTGGCGATACAGCGTGTCGGTAAATTCGACCATCTGGGTAGCCAGCCAGGGGCCAAGCCAGATCAACGTAATAAAGGTGACCAGCAGACGCGGCAGAAAACTGAGCGTCTGCTCGTTGATCTGGGTCGCAGCCTGAAACATGGCGACGATCAAACCAATGACCAGACTGGGCAGAACCACAATGGCGACCACCACCGAGGTCAGCCACAACGCCTGACTGAACAGACCAACCGCCACTTCCGGACTCATCTGCAGGCCTCCTAGGGAACCGCGAAACTGGCGGCCAGGGTACCGATAATCAGCGCCCAGCCGTCAACCAGTACGAACAGCATGATCTTGAACGGCAACGATATGATCAATGGCGACAACATCATCATACCCATGGCCATCAGCACGCTGGCCACCACCAGGTCGATGACAAGAAAGGGGATGAAAATCATGAAGCCGATCTGAAAGGCGGTTTTCAACTCGGACGTCACGAACGCCGGCACCAGAATATGAAATGGCACCTCGTCCGGCCCGGTCAGATCGGTACGCTTGGCCAGACGTACAAACAGCTCCAGATCCGTCTCACGGGTCTGCGCCAGCATGAACTCACGCAGTGGAAGGCTGGCCGCTTCCAGCGCCTGCTGCGGCTGCATCTGCTCATTGAGATAGGGTTGAAGGGCCGATTCGTTAATCTTGCTGAACACCGGCGCCATGATAAACAGGGTCAGAAACAGCGCCAGACCGATCAATACCTGACTGGACGGCGTCTGCTGCAAGCCCAGCGCCTGACGCAAGATAGCGAACACGATGATGATCCGGGTGAAGCTGGTCATCATCATGACAAAGGCGGGAATAAAGGTCAGCGCCGACATCAGCAGCAGAATCTGCAGACTGACCGAATAGGTCTGCTGCCCCTCGCTGTCGGTACTCAAGGTGATCGCCGGCATGGTCAGCGGATCTGCAGCCGACTGGGCCAGAACCGACGGCGCAAGCAGGATCAGGAAAAGTCCCAGCCAGCGCATCACGATTGCCCCTCTCTTTTCAGCAGCGCCTGCAGCTTGCGAGCAAAATCGCCATTGGCTGCGACATCGGCCTGAAGATCCGCTATAGGATGGTCAAACACATGCAATGTATTGATACGACCTGGGGAAGCCCCGAGCAGCATCTGCGTCCCCCCCACATCGACCAGAAGCAAACGATCGCGAGGCCCGAGCGGCAGGCTGCTGACCAGACGGATATGCTGGCCACCCTGGGCTGCGAGCGGGCCGACTCGACGCAGCAGCCACCCCAGCAGCACAATCAGGCCAACCACAAACCCCAGCCCCAGGGCCAACTGGCCAAGCTGCAAGGCCAGTGATCCGCCGCCGACATTACCGACTGCCGCGACGGCTGCAGGCTCAGTCCCTTGCGCCAGCACCTGCAACGGCGCAGACGCCAAAAGCGTCGCGATCAACGTGCGCATCAACGCAGCTTCTTGATGCGTTCGGAGGGGCTGATCACGTCGGTCAGACGGATGCCGAACTTTTCGTTCACCACCACCACCTCTCCATGTGCAATCAGCGTACCGTTGACCTTGACGTCCAGCGGCTCCCCGGCCAGCCGATCCAGCTCCACCACCGAGCCCTGGTTCAGCTGCAACAGGTTGCGAATGGTGATCTCGGTATTGCCGACCTCCATCGAGATGGTAACCGGAATATCAAGGATGACGTCCAGGTTCGGGCTGTCGCCGGGGTCCATGTCCTCGGCGGAGCGACTGGTGCGTGCCGGGGCATCGAACTCTTCCATCGGCATGCGTGGCTGCGAACCGGTCTGAGCCAGCATCGCATCAATGTCGTCCTGATTGGCGTTACCGGCCTCATCCAGCGCCGCCGCCCACTCATCCGCCAGAGCCTGCTCTTCCGGGCTGATTTCATCGGGTTTGTTGTCGTCAGCCATCTCGCTGTCCCCTGTTATTGATTGTGGTGGTCGGTCAGCGCGGTCGCGTGACCGGCCCAAGAATCTGCAGCGCCAGGTTGCCCTTGACCGACCCCAGCTTGCTCTTGAAGGTGGGCACGCCGTTGGCACAGAGCACCATATAGTCGGGCATCTCCACCGGGATCACATCACCTGCCTGCATGCTCAGCAGATCACGCAACTTGAGCTCGGTTTTGACCACGGTCGCGTTCAGCGGCACCTTCACACCGGTGATCTCTTCTCGCAGGGCACGCACCCAGCGCTCGTCATGCTCGTCCACATCAGACTGAACGCCCGAGTCCAGAACCTCGCGCAGGGGCTCGATCATCGAATAGGGCATGGTGACATGCAGATCGCCACCGCCGCCATCGAGCTCGATATGGAAGGTTGAGACCACCACCACCTCGCTCGGACTGACAATGTTGGCCAGTGCCGGGTTTACCTCGGAGTTGACGTATTCAAAGGTGACATCGTGAACCGCCTGCCAGGCCTCCTTGAGATCCACAAACGCCTGGTCCAGCACCATGCGCACGACGCGCAGCTCGGTCGGCGTAAATTCACGCCCTTCGATCTTGGCGTGACGACCATCGCCACCAAAGAAATTGTCGACCAGCTTGAACACCAGCTTGGCGTCCAGGATGAACAGGGCCGTGCCACGCAGCGGCTTCATCTTCACCAGATTGAGACTGGTCGGCACATACAGGGTGTGGACGTACTCGCCAAACTTCATCACCTGCACGCCGCCAACGGCCACGTCAGCGGAGCGACGCATCAGGTTGAACATGCTGATACGGGTGTAGCGGGCGAAACGCTCGTTGATCATTTCCAGCGTCGGCATACGCCCACGTACGATACGATCCTGGCTGGTCAGGTCATAACTCTTGATCGAACCGGGGTCACTGTCGAGATCGGTATCAATGGCGCCATCATCCACACCATGCAGAAGGGCGTCGATCTCATCCTGGGACAGCAGATCCTGTACGGCCATAGATGTGTCCTATTGAAGAACCATGTTGGTAAACAGCACCGATTCGATGACCGGGTTACCTACTTCCTTTTCAAGCAACGCCTTGACGGCCAGGGTCGCCTTGTCGCGCAGCGCCTGCTTGCCTTCAGGAGTCATCAGCGACTCGAAATCCTCACTGCCAAACAGCATTACCAGCTGATTGCGAATCAGCGGCAGGTGCTGGTTGAGCTTGGCCATGCCGGCGGCATCACGACTCATCAGCACCACACTGACCTGCATGTAGCGCTGGCGACCGGACACTGCATAGTTGACGACAAAGGCCGGATCCAGCGGCTGATAAATGGCCTCCTGTTGTACCGGCTCTGCCGGCACCTCTTGCTCGGGGGCATCCTCGCCACCGAGCAGAAAGAAGGCAACGCCGCCCGCCGAGATCAGCAGAGCAAGCAGCCCGATACCGATCAGTATGAAGAGTTTCTTGCGGCTCTTTGCCGGCTTTTCCTGCACGTCGTCTTCGACAGATTCCGATTGCTTTGCCATGCCAATATTCCGTCAATTAGGCCTTTCAGCCACGGTTCATGTAGATGCATGCATCCAGCGTGCCAGTATCAGGCCAACTGTGCGCTCCAGCGCACTGCAGCAATACCGACGCGCCAGCAAAGGTCATAGGATACTGACTTGAAGGAAAAATGTCTTTGCTGCCCGGTGCGGGCCGGGCGACAGAACCGAGGCAGCCGAAGCTACCTCGATGTCAGATAACCCTGAGCGGGTGTATCAGGCGTAGTAGTCAACCAGCCGCGCGGCCGCCAGTCGGGTCTGCAGTGTAGCGACAGGATCATCGACTGGCATGTCTTCATTACCATGGGACGCAGCAGCGCCATGACTGCCGCGGCCACTGCTGCCGCCCTGATCCGCCAGACCGGCGAAAGCGCTCTGGGACTGACGTCCATCCGCCGAGCCATCGGATACGTTGACGTCGACCAGCGATGCCCCCTGCTGGGTAAACATTTCACGCAGTCGATGCATCTGCCCTTCCAGCGCATCGCGCACGCCTGCATGCTGACTGACAAACTGCACCTGGTGCTCCTGTCCACGGGTTTGAATCCGGATTTCCAGCGGCCCGAGCTCAGCCGGATCGAGCTGAATCTCAACCGACTTCACATTCTGGCTGGACATCCACATCACCTTGTTGACCACCGCCTCGCTCCAGCCGGCCTGCCCCATGGGTACACCCAGGGTCTGAGCCACGCCAGTGACCGGTCGAGCGGTCAGCGCAGACTGCCCATTGGCATGCAATTGCGCCGCCGCGGCGCTCTTGCCGGCATCAGCTGATTCAGCATCCAGGCCGCCAGCGCGCGCCGCGAGGCGTGACTCAAGCTGCTCGATAAGCTTGCCGACAGAGGCCGGCTGTTCACCGCCCACCCCCTGCAGCACACGCTGCTGCTGGGTGTCGGAGAGCACCTGACGATTGCCGGCCTCAGCCTGAGCTGTGGTGCCCTCCGCCGCCCGGGTTGCCGCCTCGCGGGCAGACGCATCGGCGGACGCGCCGGCCTGAGCGTCACCCCGCAGCAGCGCGCGCAGCTGCGCAGCCAGATCGACTCCGGACGGGCCGCGTCCTGCGCCCGCAAGCAGCGGGTCACCCGCCTCATCCTCAGCAGGAGCAGCCTGCGCCGCTGCCTCAACAGCGACAAGCGCAGCGGCAGCAGGATTGACGCCAGGCGTCAAAGCCCCGTCGCCAGCTTCAGTACCAGCGGATGCTTCCTGACTCGGCAGACGTGCGAGCCACTGCTGCCATTGTTCACTGATTCCCGCCAGGATGCTGTCGGAGTCATCCCCAGCCAGTCCATCGTCCGTAGCCACATCCTCTGCAGAGGCAGCGTCGGCGGCGCCCACCAGCTGCGCCAACTGCTGAAACCAGCTCTGCATGCTTTCCGGCAAATCCTTGCCGTCTGCGGCAACAAGGGCAGGCAGCGGCAGCGCCGCCTGGTCCGCGCCGGTCGCCTGAGCAAGCTGCTGCATCAGGGCATCCAGATCCTCTGGCGTCTGCTCGGCAAGAATCGCCGAAAACGCCGCCACTGCCCCGGAATCGCCTGCCTTGCTGCGACCGGAAGCAATACCGGAGACTGTGTCACGGGAAAAGTCGGCGCTGAAAAGCGCCATCAGATTCTGCCCGACCGGCATGATGTCATCTCCACCTGAAAAGGCTTGGCCAATATGTCAGGAGAGTATCTGCAAACTGCGGGCCAATATTGAAAACGTGGGAAGTAAAGACTACGCGAGCAACGGTTGCAGGCGGTCAAACGCCTGCTCAATCTCGATCAGCACGCTGGCTGCGACCTGCTGATCCCCCGCTACACCAGCGGCTTCGGCGTCCAGACAGGCCTGTTCCAGCGCCAGGGCTCCCATGTTGCCGGCGCTGCCCTTGAAGCTGTGCGCTGCCTGACGGTAGGCATTCATGTCACCCTGAGCCAGGGCGTCGTGCAATTGACGCAAACGCTTGCCGGCATCGGCCAGAAACGTCTCCAGCAACAGCGGGTAGTCATCCTGCATCAACTCCCGCAGGCCCTGCTGCACAGTCACATCCATGTCCGGCTTGCGATCTGCCATCGCGCTGTATTCCTTTTCGATGGGGGTATGTTCAATTCTCAGTGCGGATCAGTATGCCCAAGCGACCAGTGGAAGACCACCCTGACCCGGCTGCACTGCGCGCTGAAGCTGACCTCATCGGCCAACGCGCTGATCAGCGCCAGCCCGCGCCCGGCATAGTCAGCCGAGGCACCAGGCGACGCGAAACCGGCGCCACTGTCCTCGCACTCGATGGTCAGACAACCCCCCCCGGCAACAGGCTGGTGGTCCAGCCAGAAGCGAATCCAGCCATTGTCCAGCCTCTGCAGACGGGCACCGCGCTCCTGATAGTAGAACGCAAAGCCGTCGGAGTCCTGCTTCCAGGCTGACTCCAGTCGCAACAGGCCGTGTTCGAGAGCATTGCTGTAGAGCTCGCTGAGCACCGTGAACAGACTCCCGGCGCGGCTGCGCAGCCCCTGTACCGACATCAGCGTCTGCATCAGAAATGGTAACGGGTTCTGCTCGCGAATGGCTGCCGCGCGAAAGGTGTAGCTCAGCTGCCAGTCTTGCCCTGTCTGGGCTGTCGCCCCCATGGCCGCGGGCAATACCGCCTGCGCCAGCTCACGCTCTGGCATGACAACCTGTAACAGACTGATATCGTCCTCTGCACTGCCGTGGAAATGCGCCAGAGCGTCAAGCAATCCGTCAAACACCTCATCCGGCCGACCGGCATGCGCAGCGACCGCCTGCAGCACCCCATGCTCGCCAAACTGTTCGCCCGCAGCATTGCGGCATTCAATGATGCCATCGGTCCAGCACAGCAAACGCTCGCCCGGTTGCATTGCCATCACCGTCGGCTCGGGATTGAAGCGCTCACGATTGGCCACCCCAAGCGGTAAATTGGAGGACGGCACCCGCTGCAGCAACGCGCCATCGCGGCCGAGAATCAGCACCTCAGGCAGACCGCCGTTCCAGACTTCCACCAGCCCCTTGGCGGCGTTCAGCTCGATCAGTACTGCGCAGCAGAAGATCCCCACCGGCAGGATGCGGCCAAGCTTGCAATTAAGCTCAAGCAGAATATCCCGCAGCGCAAACCCCTTGGCGGTCATGGCATAAAACACTTCAGCCAGTGGCATCGCCCCGATCGCGGCAGAGAGCCCGTGGCCGGTAAAGTCGCCCAGAAGCAGGTGCAGCTCACCGGACGGTCGGTGCGCCGCCAGCAAAATATCGCCATTGAACATCGCGTAGGCCGATTGCAGGTAACGCAGGCAGCTGTCATTCAGTGCACCAGCGTGCGCCACCCGGTCAAACACGATTTTGGCAAGCTGCTGATCCCGCAGCAGCCCGGCATGCTGCCCGGCGATGACATCGCGCTGGCTTTGCAGGGTCTGATGCATTTCACGCATGCGTCGGAACGCGCGTATCTTGGCTTCCAGGATCACCGGGTTATAGGGCTTGGTCAAAAAGTCGTCACCGCCGGCTTCGAGACACTTCACCAGCGCACCCGTCTCCGTCAGGCTGGTGAGAAAAATGATCGGCACCAGATCCTCACCCGCATGAAGCTTGATACTGCGGGCTGCTTCAAAGCCGTCCATGGTGGGCATCAGCGCATCAAGCAGCACAATATCGGGGGAATGCAAGGCGAACAGCTCGACGGCCTGTTGCCCATGCTCTGCCTCATGGACCTGGTGCCCAAGGCGTTCGACCAGGCGCCGAAGGATCATGCGGTCGGCAGGGTTGTCATCAGCCACCAGCACCATCAACGGCCGGGCACCCTGATCCGGGTCTATGCCGTCAGCGCCGGTACTGGACATGATTATTCGATGCTGAACAGCTGTTCGAAGTTGGAGATACTCAGAACCTTGCGTACATCCGGGTTACAGTGAACGATACGCACATCGGCGCTGTCGCCACCAGCATGATCACGCAACAGCAGCAGCATGCCCAGCGCCGAGCTATCGATATAGTCGGTATCCTGCAGGTCAACGACATACTGCCTGGGTGTCAAGCCGCCACGTTCATAGGCGTTGCGAAAATCCTGATGGGCACTGAAGTCAAAACGCCCGTTTACGCTGATGGTCAAAACCTGGCTATCGGTGGACATTGACGCCTGAATCGACATGTTTTCTCCCTGTCAGGTCCTACGCTGGCAAACGCCAACTCAGAATTTGTTTTAGCACAGGGTCCGGCTACTGTCAGGAATTATTTGTGCGCTGCGAGTGGGCGCGCTGGGATAGCTCGTCGAGCAGCTTCTGCTCCTGCCTGTCTGCTCTGGCCTGCGCCTCTTGCCGATACTTTTCGATCAGCTTGCGCAACGCTTCGAGCCGCTGATAGCGCTGGCGCCAGTGCTCTCGCGCACGGTCGATACTCTCGCCATGCCAGCGTACGGTCTGCCGCTGCTGATCAATCGCCACCTCCATCTGCGCCATGAAGCGCTGGTAGTTCATCAACCAGTCGCGACCAACGCCCTGGGAGCCCCGCTGGCTCCAACCCTTGGCGTATTCCGAGCAGTAGTATTCCAGATCACGCAAACGAACCTCAGCCTCTTCGAACTGCTTCTGGCATTGTCCAAGCACCTTGGCTGCCTTGCGCTCCTCGTCCAGCGCCATATCCAGTACCGGCGCAAGCCGGCGAATACGCGCTTCACTCATTGCCCAGAATCTGTTCCAGGCCGGTCTGACTGTCGGTCAGCGACACGCTCTCGTGCAACCCCTGACGCAGAAAGCCCTGCATCGAAGGCATCTTTTCCATTGCCTTGTCCGTCAACGGGTCCGAGCCTGCGGCATAGGCACCCACACTGATCAGATCCCGACTTTGCTGATAACGGGCATAGAGCTGTTTGAACAGCTGCGCCTTCTGCAAATACGCCTGCGGGACAATCTGCGGCATGGCGCGACTGATCGAAGCTTCGATATCAATGGCCGGATAATGCCCCTCTTCGGCCAGGCGACGGGACAGCACCACGTGCCCATCGAGAATCGCCCGCGAGGCGTCGGCAATCGGATCCTGCTGGTCATCCCCCTCGGACAGCACCGTGTAGAACGCGGTAATTGACCCACCGCCCTGCTCGGCATTGCCGGCGCGCTCAACCAGCTGTGGCAGCTTGGCAAACACCGAAGGCGGATAACCCTTGGTCGCCGGCGGCTCGCCAATGGCCAATGCAATCTCGCGCTGGGCCTGGGCAAAGCGGGTCAGGGAGTCCATCAGCAACAGCACGTTCTTGCCCTGATCACGAAAGTATTCAGCGATGCGGGTGCAATACATTGCAGCGCGCAACCGCATCAAGGGGGCGTCATCGGCAGGAGAGGCAACCACCACCGAGCGCGCCATGCCCTCCTCGCCGAGGATTTGTTCAATGAACTCCTTGACCTCCCGGCCCCGCTCGCCAACCAGCCCGACAATGGTGATATCGGCATCGGTGAAGCGCGTCATCATGCCCAGCAGCATACTCTTGCCGACACCGCTGCCGGCAAACAGGCCGAGACGCTGGCCACGGCCGACCGTCAGCAAGCTGTTAATGGAGCGAATGCCGACATCCAGCGTTTCTTCAATGGGGTGGCGCTTGAGCGGATTGATCGTCGGGCCGTTGATATCCACCCAGTCTTCGGCCTTGAAGTTACCCTTGCCGTCCAGCGGACGACCAATGCCATCCACTACCCGGCCCAGCATGGCAAACCCCATCGGCAGCTTGCCGCCACCGGCTGAAGGTACCACCCGAGCCCCTGGCTGCAGCCCCTCGAGACGATCAACCGGCATCAGGTAAATTTTGCTGCCGGCAAAGCCCATGACCTCGGCTTCGATCTGACTCTCGCCCTGCAGCGTGTCGCTGATGACCAGACAGCGGCTGCCGACCGGCGCCTTGCAGCCCTCGGCTTCAAGGGTCAGACCCACCATACGGATCAGGCGGCCCTCGACCACCGGCTGCGCCGGCAAGTGCAGCGCCTGCTGATACCCCGACAGCCGTCGGGCGAAACTGATGCGCTGGGGCTTGCTCATTGCGGATCCGCACCACGCTCGGAAATCGGCAAATCGGCGGCGGGAGGATGCGCACGTTGCTCGCGGCGCTGCTCGTACAGCTGCGCGATCAATTGCTGCAGACGGGTTTCCAGCGTAGCGTCAACCTGGCTGTGCTCGGTTTCAATACGGCAGCCGCCGGGCATCAACTGATCGTCCTCAAGCAGACGCCAGCTCTCATCGTGGCGCTCACGCAGGGCCTTGATGCTTTCGAAATCGAGGGGGCTGAGGTAAATCCGGATATTCTCGGCACCCACCGGCAGCGCCTTGAGCGCCGAACGCAGGACGTTGACCACCTGCGCCCGATCGACTTGCATTTCCCGCTGCAGCACGGCGCGCAGCATCTGCTCCAGCAGCATCAGCAGCATGTCTTCGATCTGCTCGTCCTGCTGCTTGAGCGGCGCCATCAACTGGGCCATCAGGGCGTCCAGCTCGGCAGTGCGCTTGGCCAGCACAGTCTTGGCTTCCTGCTGCGCCTTGAGCTGACCGGAATGAAAGCCGTCCTTTTCTCCGGTGGCAAAGCCTTCGTTGTAGGCTTCCTCGCGGATCTGCTCAAGCTCCTCCACGGTGAAAGGCTTGACCGCTTCCACGTCCAGCTCCTGCGGATCGGCCGCCGCTTCTGCTTCGGCTTCCGGCTTGGCCGCAGCCTCAGCCGCTCGCTCAAGTGGAATATGATGCGGCTCGGCGTCAAAGCTCGGCAGATCCCAGCGACTGAACGCTGATACATCACCACTGCGCAACAGCTCGCTTTCGTTCTTGACCTGCGACATGACACCCTACCCCGCTTGGAAAACCCGGCCAGCATACCACCGCGCGATGTGCAGGGCAGCGATTGCCGGGCTCAGATCATCTCTTCGCCACCCTTGCCGCCGAGCACAATTTCGCCGGCGTCGGCCATGCGGCGTGCAATGGTGAGAATTTCCTTCTGTGCAGCCTCGACCTCGCTGATACGGACCGGCCCCTTGGCTTCCAGGTCGTCCTGCAGCAACTCGGACGCGCGCTTGGACATATTGCGGAAGATCTTCTCCTTGATTGCCTCGTCGGCACCCTTGAGCGCGACAATCAGCACCTCGGAGGAGACCTCGCGCAGCAGCGCCTGGATGCCGCGGTCATCCACATCTGCCAGGTTATCGAACACGAACATCAGATCCTCGATCTTGGAGGACAGGTCCTCGTCGATTTCACGGATCGACTCGATCAGCTGCGACTCGGCGCTGGACTCAAGGAAGTTCATGATGTCGGCCGTGCGTTTGACACCGCCCATGGACGCGCGCGAGGTATTGGAGTTGCCGGCAAACTGCTTCTCGAGAATCTCGTTCAGTTCTTTCAGCGCCGATGGCTGCACGGTATTGAGAGCGGCCACGCGCAGGAGAATGTCCAGCCGCACCTTGTGGTCGAAATAGCCAACCACCTCAGCGGCCATATCAGGGTCAAGATAGGCCACCACAATGGCCTGAATCTGCGGATGTTCGTAGCGGATCACATCAGCAACGGCACGCGGCTCCATCCACTTCAGGCTGTCCAGACCCGAGGTGCTGCCGCCAAGCAGAATGCGGTCAACCAGGCTGTTGGCCTTGTCCTCCCCCAATGCCTGGGTAAGCATGGTGCGGATATAGGAATCGGCGCCAACGCCCAAACCGGTCTGCTCGCCCACCACCTCGATAAAGTCGCCCATGACTTCCTGAACCTGATCGCGCTGTACAGTGCGCAATCCAGCCATGGCACTGCCGACCCGCTGAACTTCCTTGGGCCCCATGTGCTTGAGAATCGCCGCCGCATCGGACTCACCGAGGCTGAGCAGGAAAATGGCCGCCTTATCCAGCTTGGACAGTTTGGCCGGGCGTTTGCTGGCGTCATCACTCATCGGCGTTAATCCACTCTTTCACGACCTGTGCCACCCGACCCGGGTCTTCGGCCAACAGGCCCTTGATCGCATTGAGCTGCTGTTCGTAGCCGGCGCCGGGCGGCGGCAACAATACCGGACCGGAGGATGGACCGGACAGACTCACCTGATCATCACGCAGGCCGCCGTCCATGCCATCGTAACCTCCGCCTGCCAGCGCCGGATAGTTGTCACTGCCGCCCTTGCCGGCGACTGTCAGGTTCTTGAGCGCCGGGCGCAGCACCGCGAAGACCAGCACCAGAACAAACAGAATACCCAATATCTGTTTGGCAACATCCCAGAACCACGGCTGCTCCCAGAACGGGATGGCCGGCAGCGGTTCCAGTTCGGCTTCAGCAACAAACGCGCTATTGATCACGCTGACGCTGTCACCCCGGCTGGCATCATACCCCACCGCGTCCTGGACCAGGCGGGTCAAGCGCGCCATTTCCGCCTCGCTGATCGGCGTCCGGGTGACTTCCCCGGTCTGCGGATCCACCTGTGCCGGGTCGTCTACCACAACGGCAACCGAAAGACGCTTGAGACGGCCCAGCTGCTGGCGGGTATGGCTGATCTGCCGATCCAGCTCGTAATTGCGTACCGCCTGCTCGCGCTTGTCCTGCGGTACGGCGGCAACAACAGGCTGGCCGGTTACAGGGTCAATCACCTGCTCAGGCACCTGGGTGGCACCCGGCGGCTGGTTCGACAGCGCACCCGGCACGCCCTGGGGGCCAGCATTGGCCGAACGCGCCTCGGTCACCACCTGCTCGCTGCGCAGCGCAGCATCGGGGCTGAACATTTCCGCAGTGGACTCAACTGCACTGAAATCCACATCCGCCGACACCTCGGCCTTGTAACGCCCGGTTCCCAGCACCGGCTGGAGGATATTGTGTACCCGGCGGGTGTAGGTCTCTTCCAGGCGACGGGTGTAATCAAATTGGCGGCCGGCCACTGTCAGCTCGTTCAGCTCGCTCTGATTGGACAGCAGGTTGCCGTTCTGATCAACAACCGTGACTTCGTCCTTGCCCAGTTCGGGCACACTGGTTGCCACCAGATTGACGATGGCCATCACCTGTGCAGGCTCCAGTCGTCGACCGGCGTACATTTCCAGCAGCACGGACGCGCTGGGCTTGCGATCATCGCGAACAAACACGGTGGAGCGTGGAATGGCGATGTGCACGCGCGCTGCCTTGACGTTGTAGAGACTGGAGATGGTGCGTGCCAGCTCCCCCTCAAGGCCGCGGCGGTAACGCGTGGTTTCCATGAACTGACTGGTACCAAGACCCTGCTCACGATCCAGAATCTCGAAGCCTACGTTGCCGTCGGTCGGCGAAATGCCGGCACTGGCCAGACGCAGACGTGCATCGGCCAGATCCTCGCTGCGAACCAGCAGCGCGCCGCTGTTGGGCTCGACCTTGTAGTCGATACGGCTCTGCTGCAGCATTTCCACCACCTGACCCGCGTCGAAACCGTCCATGCTGTTGTAAAGCGGCCGGTACTCGGGCTCCTGCGACCACAGCACCACGGCAAACCCGATTGCCACACTGGCAGCCAGACCAACCAGCAGACCGAACTGGCGCAACATCGGCAGTTGCGACAGGTTGTCCAGAAAGGTCAGCCCCATCAGCGGCTTGCGATCGGCACCGAGCGGATCACGGGTAGCTGGGGTATTGCTGCCGGCAGAATCCATTGTCATTTCCTCAGACAGTCAGGCTCATGGGAGATTAGATTGGCATTTTCATGATGTCTTCGTAGGCGGTAATCATCTTGTTACGCACCTGCGTCATCGCCTGAAAGGCAACCGATGATTTCTGCGAGGCAATCATCACCTCGGTCAGATCGATCCCTTCTACACCTCGCTCATAGCCGGTTTGCAGTTCAGACGTGGTTTTTTGCAATTCGTTGACGCGATCAACAGCCTGCTTGAGCAGATCATCGAAGCCCGGGCCGTTGACGCCGGGCTCCGCTGGCTTGACCGCCTGCGGCTTGCCCATGGCCTCCATTTGCATGGTGCGCATTTGCAGCATCAATCGATTGAATTCAACACCCTGAGTCACGCTTGCCTCCACGCCGTCCGGTTTTTTGACGGCTACAGTCGCTTTACAGGGTATTCAGCAAGTTTGATGCCAACAGTGGCCAGCCCGCCACCATATGGACAAATGCAAGGCAGCACCGGCCGAATAGCCGATGCCAGAGAGAGGACGATAATTGACGATCAGATACCGGCGAACAGACTGCCTTCGACATCCAGCCCGGCATCGCGCATCTGCGCGAGCTTGTAACGCAGGGTGCGGGGACTGATACCCAGGCGCTCGGCGGCTTCCTTACGGCGCCCACGCTCGGCACGCAGTACATTGATGATCATCTGGAATTCGCGCTGACGCACCCCGCTGCCCAGATCACAGCCACTGTCGGCGACGGGCAATACCGGTGACGCCGGCTGTACCGATTCAACTGGCGGGACTGGCGGTACCGCGCGTAGCAACGGCGTTGCACCACCGGCCTGGAGATCGAGACACAAATCCGACGGCTGAATGACACCCCCCGCCTGCAGCACCAGTGCGCGCTGC
Organism: Halopseudomonas sp. MFKK-1; assembly: GCF_027474385.1. Classification (NCBI taxonomy): domain Bacteria; kingdom Pseudomonadati; phylum Pseudomonadota; class Gammaproteobacteria; order Pseudomonadales; family Pseudomonadaceae; genus Halopseudomonas; species Halopseudomonas sp. MFKK-1. The sequence goes on along the minus strand of NZ_CP114836.1, from coordinate 2,285,347 downwards.
ACCGCGTTGTCGAGCTCGCGGACATTACCGGGCCAGGGATGCGCCTCCAGTGCCTTGACCGCCTGCGCCGAAAAACTGACGCTAGGCAGATTCATCTTGCTCGCGTGCTTGCTCAGCAGGCGCTCGGCAATCGGCAGAATATCCGCCGGGCGCTCGCGCAGCGCCCGCCACTGCAGCGGAAACACACCCAGGCGATAGTAGAGGTCCTCACGGAAGCGCCCGGCAGCCACCTCCGCCGGCAAGTCCCGGTTGGTGGTGGCAATGATACGGATATCCAGCCGAATCAGCTTGCGACCACCCACGCGCTCGACCTCACGCTCCTGCAGCACCCGCAACAGCTTTGCCTGCAGCGCCAGCGGCATTTCGGAAATCTCGTCCAGCAGCAGAGTGCCGCCATTGGCCTGCTCGAACTTGCCCGGTTGCGCCGCTACCGCGCCGGTAAAGGCGCCCTTCTCATGCCCGAACAGGGTGGCCTCCAGCATGTTATCCGGAATAGCCGCGCAGTTAATGGCAATAAAAGGCTGATCGGCCCGCGGAGATTGCTGATGGATGTAGCGCGCAAGCACTTCCTTACCGGTCCCGGACTCACCCGAAATCAGTACAGTCGAGTCACTGCCAGCAACCCGCGCAGCCAGTTCCAGCAGCTGCACACTGGCGGGATCGACCGCAACCGGCCCCGTACCGGGAGCCCCCTCAAGGCGTCCTTGCGCATGCTGAGCAATCAGCTCCAGCAGCGCCTTGGGTGCAAAGGGCTTGACCAGATAATCAACCGCCCCCTCGCGCATGGCGCTGACCGCCTGCTGCACAGTGCCGTAAGCGGTCATCAGCAGCACGGGCAAATGCGGATATTGGCTACGCAAGGTGCGCAGCAGCGCATGCCCGTCCATACCGGGCATGTTCACATCACTGACCACCATGCTCACGCTTTCGCGCCCGAGCAGGGCGAGTGCAGACTCGGCATCAGCCGCCTGAAGACAGGCATAGCCACCCAGCATCAGCGTATCGGCCAGCGCCTCACTCAGATCGGCATCATCCTCGACCAGCAGGATGCGAATATCAGGCTTGCTCATGCAGGGGCTCCTTGGCTGCAGGCAGCAACCGCAGCGGCAGCAGAATCTCGGCACTGGTTCCCCAGCCGGCCTTGCTGTGCAGGTGGAATGCCCCGCCGTGTGCATTGACCACCGACTTCACAACCGTCACGCCCAGCCCGGTACCCTGCGGCTTGCTGGTATGGAAGGGCTCACCGATCAGTGCCAATTGCTCGGCGGTCATGCCCTGACCGGCATCCACCACACTCAGGCTCAGTTGACCTTCCATCAAGCGGGCAACCACCTTCAGCCGCGGCGCTGGCATACCCGCCTGCAGCGCATTTTCGATCAGGTTGATAACGGCGCCGACCAGCGTGTCGCGGTTGCAGCGAAGCATTGCATCCTGAGGCAGCAGGTTGACCCAGCGGCAGATTCCGCCGCGCGCTTCAATCAGGCTTTCAGCCTGACTCTGCAGCCATTCGAAGAAAATGGACACCGGCAGCAAATCGTTGATTGGCAGGTCGCCCTTGGCAAACTGCAGCATGTCACGGATCTGGTGTTCGATGCTCAACAATCGCCCGTGCAGACGACTGGAGAACCGGGTGCGGTGCTCAGTCGGCAGGTCGGCATCATTAAGGTGTTCGGCATACAGCAACGCCGAGGCCAGCGGGGTTCGAATCTGATGCGCCAGCGACGCCACCATCCGCCCCAGTGCGGACAGGCGCTCATTGCGTGCCAGTTCCGACTGCAGCGCGCGGGTCTCGGTCTGATCCTGGATCAGGATCAACTGACCCGGCTCCCCCTGCAACGACCGGGTTGCCAACGAAACTCTGCGACCGCTGCGCAGTGACACTTCGTGGTAATCGTCTTCACGTGGAGCAAAGCGTTGCTGAATCAGGTCACGCCAGAGCTGCCCCTCCAGTGGCTCGCCGAGCAGCTCACGGGCCGCGGGATTGGCTTCACGCACGACGCCACGCCCGTCCAGAACGATCACGCCGCCAGGCAGCAGATTGAGCACATTCTGCAGCCGTCCAGCCAGGCGCGCCTTCTCTGCCAGCTCACGGGAACGCTGCGCCTGACTGTCAGCCAGTTGACGCTTGAGCAGAGCGACCTGCCGCTCCAGCAGCGCATGGGAAGCGCCCAGCTGGGCAGACATTGACTGGAAGCGCTCGAACGCGTCCTGAAGCTGATCGCTGTCTGTCGTCCGATCGGAGGCCAGTACCTGACGAACGATATCGCCAAGATCATCTGCCGGGTTTTGACTGGGTTGCACGTTGGCCGCCATGGGGTATCCCCTGAATACATGAAGCACACAGGGATCTCACAGCAAGCCTTATGCCAATACAGAAAAAGACTTAAAAATCAAAAACCTAAAAAACACCAAACCCGAGAGCGTCAGTCTTCTGACGAGTCAGTACCGCGATTCAGACCGTACTTGCGCATCTTCTCAACCAGCGTGGTACGGCGAATGCGCAGGCGTTCAGCCGCACGGGCAACCACCCCGCTGCATTCGTCCAGGGCCTGTTGGATCAGCGTTTGCTCAAGACCTGCCAGGTATTCCTTGAGGTCCAGCCCCTCGGGCGGCAGGAATGCCGGGCTGTCGAGCCCGACCAGACCATTGAACGCATCGCTGCGCTCGTCTTCGGTCTCGCGCAGCTGGCGCAGGTCATCCTGATCATCCTCGACATAGCGAAACTTGCGCGGCAGCTCGCCCACGCCAATCACCCCATGGGGATGCATGATCGCCATACGTTCTACCAGGTTGGCCAGCTCCCGCACGTTACCCGGCCAATCATGCTGACACAGCGACAGGATGGCCGAGGTACTGAACCGGATCGAGCCACGCTTCTCGGTCTCGAGGCGGGTAATCAGCTCGTTCAGCAGCAGCGGCAAGTCTTCGATACGCTCGCGCATGGCGGGCATATCGATGGGGAACACGTTAAGGCGGTAATAGAGGTCCTCACGGAAGGTACCCTCTTCGATCATCTGCTCCAGATTCTTGTGCGTCGCTGCAATCACCCGCACGTCGGCGCTTTGCACCTTGTTGCTGCCTACACGCTCGAAGGTACGCTCCTGCAGCACCCGCAGCAGTTTCACCTGCATCGGCAGCGGCATGTCCCCTATCTCGTCAAGAAACAGGGTTCCACCCTGAGCCAGCTCGAAACGCCCCGCCCGGCTGGTAATGGCGCCGGTGAAGGCGCCCTTCTCGTGTCCGAACAGTTCGCTTTCCAGCAACTCGGCCGGAATGGCTCCGCAGTTGACAGGCACGAACGGCGCGTCCTTACGGCGCGAATGGTAATGCAGGTTACGGGCGACCACTTCCTTGCCCGTCCCCGATTCACCCAGAATCAGTACCGTGGCCTCGGTGTCAGCCACCTGCTGCATCATCTGACGCACAGACTGAATTGAACGGCTGGTGCCCACCAGGCTACGAAACAGGTTGGGTTCGCGCTGGCGCTGGCGGTTGGCGTTTACCTCAAACACCTCACGATAGACCTGCGCGCGGTGCAGGGCATCGAGCAGATGGTTGTAACTGAGCGGCGGTTCCATGACCGCCAGCAGACGCTGCTTGAGATGATCAGGCCAACTGCTCGACTGGGTCGGGTCGAGCAGAATAACCGGCAGATTCTCATCCCACTTGTCGAGCTGCCCCAACAGCGCGGGCAAGCCCTGCTCCAGCTCGCAGCGACCGAGAATCACGCACTTGATTTCGCGCGCAGACTCGACCTGCTCGGTCACAACCTGCAACCAACCGGCGCTGTCGGCAATGATCGCATCTTCCCCGAGAAACTCCAGAATGACACTCAGATCGTGACGACTCTGAGCAGAATCATCAATCAGCAGGATATGACTGTTTGGCAGCATAGACGGGGCGCTATTCCTGTTAGCAGGCGGGAGCGGCTCGCAACACCATGATGGCGCTGCGCCACACTCTGTTATGGTCGGTTACTGTAGTCAGAAACGACTATCGAGTCAAATAGTTGGCGCGCCTTTGTCGGCACGAAAATCACAGTCAAATGTTATGAGCCAAGGTTGGCTGCTCCACCGTCCGCCGATGGTCACGCAAGTCATCAGACAGCAACACGCCTGACCCTCCGTTGCTGCATAAGCGGCATCGGAAAACAGCCAGCCCCCAGTCCGACTAGCGGAACATCTGATACACCTTCGCGCCCTGCCGCCCGCGTTGCAACCCCTGCAACTCTTCGGCAATCTTGCCCTGGACGGCCTGACACAGCGCCACGACCTCGCGGTAGGTTTCACTCAACTCCTCAAGCGTGGAAGCAACCTGCAGATCATCACGCGCAGGATCCTCCATGGCGACACGCACCTGCTCGCGGCAGGCCTTGTCCAGCTCGCCAACCTGCTGCCAGTCACCCGCCTGAACAGCGGCAATCAGCGACGCGTGGGTTTCCTGCAGTTTTTCCACGGCATTGGCCATGCTTGAGTCCTCACGATTGGCGGATGCCGTCCCAGCCGGCCTTGACCTCACGAAGCAGGTCGGCCACCTCATCCAGCATAGATACGTCGTTCTTCAGGTTGGCCTGTGTCAGGCGATCCTGCATGAAAGCATAAAGTCGATCCAGGTTGAGCGCCAGTTCTCCGCCCTTTTCAGCGTTAAGCGCATCGCGCAGACCGCCGATAATCCCCAGCGCCTTGCCGATCCGCTCGCCCTTGAGCGCAACGTTACCGTGCTGCATGGCGCCCTTGGCCTGGGCAATACGCTGCAGACCACCTTCCATCAGCATCTGAATCAAGCGGTGCGGATCAGCTTCGCTGACCTGCGCGTTGACGTTGACGGTCTGGTACTGCTTCATTGCTGCGTAGGCGTTCATCTGCAAAATCCTGCGTTGCTGTGGCACATGACCCTGTATCGGCTAGCAGGCAGAAAGCTGAAGCACCTTTTACATAAAAAAACCGGCCCACCAGGGCCGGTCTGTTACCCACAAATCGCCTTTAACGCCGTCAATCACGCCGGCTCGATGGCATCCCAGGCTTCCTTGATTTCACCCAACAGCAGGATTACTTCATCCAGTGAGCGCGGCGTGTCATCCAGCGCCACACCCGCCAGCTTGCGGGTCATGTAGTCATACAGCGCATCCAGGTTTTCGGCGATTTCGCCGCCCATGTCCTTGTCCAGCGAGGCCTGCAGCGCACCGATGATGCTAAGGGTGCTGCTGACCGCCACACCGCGGCGCTCGGGATTGCCGATCGACTGGGCATGGCGTGCGAGCTTGAGGCGCTCGATGGCGCCGGCCAGCAACAACTGCACCGCGCGATACTGCGATACTTCCTGGGAAACCTTGACCTGTTTGTAGGTATCAATCGGATTGGCCATGCTTACTGTTTCTCCCTTACGACGCCAGGCAGGTTAGCCAGCTGGCCTGCTAGATAGGTACTGGTGTTCGACAAATTCGCCACCAGGGTGTCCATTGCGTTGAACTGCGCCAGCAGACGCGACTCCAGACTCACAAGCCGGGTGTTGAGCCGCTCGCGCTGATCATCGATGTCCGACAGGGTGTTCTGCAGCGAGTTGTTGCGGGTATCGATGATCCCGCCATCTTTTGCATACGGATCAATTTTGTTGTTGAGCCGCATCATCAGGCCATCATCACCGGCAAGGAAATTACCGATCGCCGCAAAGTTGTCTTCCAGAGCGGCATCCAGCTTCTCTGTATCAATACTCAGCGACCCGTCACGCTCCGTACGAATCCCCAGATCCGCCAGAATCCGGATACTGCCCTCACCAGCGCTCGCCATTTCGCTGCGCAGACCGGAGAGCACCGAGCGCACCGACGCATCACCGACCAGCGCTGCCGCCAGTGGCTGACTATCATCCCCACCTACCTCGGTAACCGACGTCAGTGAGTTGGTCGTCGACATCATCTTGTTGTAGGCATCAACGAAGGACTGTAACGATTTTTTGACACCGGCCTTGTCCGCGCCAACAGCGAGGCTGACTGTGTTTGCCGCGTCCAGTTCTTCCTGAGTCTGGGCCTTCTTCAGTGTAATCGTGACGCCTTCGATTGCGTCATCAATGGTGTTGGTATCACTCGATATAGTGATGCCATCAATGGCTATGCTGGCGTCGCGGGCATAGGAAATCACCTTGGGCTCGCGGAGATCCGCGGGCTCTACCGGCTCAAAGTCAGTGGTTGCAGGGGGTGTAAATGCCAACACACTCAGATCACCGGTATCCCCGGCATCGGTGCTGACAGTCACGCTGACATCGTTACCGGTACCCGAGGCAGATGAACTGAGCACCAGGCGCGAGCCGCCCATACCGCTGGGATCGGTCACGATGGTGGCACTGATACCACTATCCTTGCCCGCCGCATTGATCGCATCGCGGATACCGGTCAGGCTGTTGTTGTTCTCGCTGACGTCGATACTGAAAGACTTGTCTCCGGCAGCAATCGTCATGGTTCCGGTGCCGATTTCTGCTGCCGGATCATCAACTCCCCTGAGCGCAACCTTGCTGGTCTGCGCCAGGTTGAACACCTGCACGCTGTAGTTCCCGGCACCCGCCTTGGAGTCCGCCTTGACGGAAAACAGGTTGCTATCGCCGCTGGTTGCCGTGCGCTTTTCGTACGTGTCTGGCGAGCTGAGATTCTTGAGGGTGTCCTGAAAGGTAGACAGAGCACCGCGGAAAGACCCAAGTGCAGTGAACTTTTCCGTCGTCGCTTTCTCGAGACGATTCAGCTGAGCCGTCTTGGGCGCGCCCTCGGCGTTAACCAGCGCGCTGACAATATTGCTGATATCCAGGCCGGAGCCAATACCGGTGATAGCCATAATCCTTACCTCGCGACCGTTTTCTGACGGTTCGCTTGCCGAAAAGAAGGTTCCGGTCTATCAGGCAAGTTGCGTGCCAGCAAAACCGGCAAGCAGAGTCAGGCCTCTGCTTCGAACAGCACGCTGCGGATTTCCGAGAGGTTCTCGGCCAGGCGCAACGCCTCTTCCGAGGGAATCTGGCGAATCACGTCGCCACTGGTTGCCTCGGTAACATTAATCACCACCCGGCCGCTATCTTCATCAAGGTTGAAATTGATGTCTCGGCGAACCGACTGGACAAAACCCTGTATATCCGACACCGCCGCCTGCAATTTCTCGCGCTCGGCTTCGGGTGACTGGCCGACCGCGGAACGGGTCTGGGTAGCCACTGGCTCGGATGAGGAGGAACGATTCTGTGCAGCATCCATCTGCTTGATCTGGCTCACGCCAGCACCCGCTTCCACCGCAGCTGCGCTGTTGGCAGGACGGGTCACTTCAAACGGTTTGATAACACCCATATCCATGGTGCTTACCTCGCAACGGACAAAGCGGGGAGAAGGCCAATGCCCTCCCCCCGCATATTACCCCTGATCGTTTCTTAGCCCAAGAGGCTCAGAACCGCCTGAGGCAGCTGGTTGGCCTGGGCCAGGATCGCAGTGCCCGCCTGCTGCAGGATCTGGTTCTTGGTCAGGTTTGCAGTTTCAGCAGCGTAGTCGGTGTCCTGGATACGGCCGCGGGCAGCGGAAGCATTTTCGGATACGTTCTGCAGGTTGCTGATGGTCGAATCGAAGCGGTTCTGAATCGCACCGAGGGAGGCACGAGTCACGTCCACTTCCTGCAGCGCAGCGTCAATGGTTGCGATCGCAGCCTGAGCGCCGTCAACAGTGGTGATGTCGATCTTCTCAACCGAGTTGGCAGCCTGAGCGCCTTCATCAACACCGGCGGCAGTAGCGCCAGTGGTGAAGCCCAGGTTTGCTACACCACCAACGTTGCCGGTGGTGTCAGTGATGGTGATGTCGGCAGTAGAACCTGTATCGGTAGTAACGAACTGCAGCTTACCTTCGCTGACAGTGGCGCGAACTTCCCCTTTCAGACCTGCGTCAGCCGCAATCTTCTGGTTAATATTGTCGGCCAGAGATTCCAGAGTGGTGTAAGTGCCAGCATCAATGGAGATGGTCGATGCAGTGCCACCGTTTACAGCGATATCGAACTGATTATTGCCGACAACTGCAGCAGTCGTCGCTGTACCCAGCACGTTGGCACCACCGACGTCGGTAGCATCACCGGCGGTACCATCAACGACATCCAAAGCAAGCGCGTTGAAGTTACCACCACCGTCCGCGTCTTCAGTCAGAACCAGGGCACCGGAGGTCCCATCAAAGGTTGCAGTGGCGCTAATACCCGCAGCGGTCAGAGCGTTGTTAACAGTGGTCAAGTTGTTGGCAGCTGACGCATCGTTCAGGGTGATGTCTGCCGTTGTGTTGGTTCCATCAGTGATCGCGAAGGTTACCGGAGCACCACTCAAGTCCCCGTCCAGATCGACGGTACCCGTGTACACAGATGCAGAACCTGCAACCGCCGCAGACCCGGCAGCAATAGTCAGCGAAGTCGGCGCAGCGCCGGCAGTCAGCGATGCCTTGGTGGCATCACGGCTGGCAGTGGTGCCCAGATCAGTGGTACGGAAGCTACCGATCTTGACACTGATGGTTTCGTTGGCCTGAGCGCCAACCTGGATGTTTTCGGCAAAACCACCGTCGAACAGCGACTTGCTGCCGAACTTGGTAGTGGTGGAGATACGATCCAGCTCGTTTTTCAGCTGTACGACTTCGTCGTTCAGAGCCTTGCGTTCTGCATCGCCGTTACCGCCGTTGGCGGACTGCAGGGCCAGATCACGCATACGCTGCAGGATGTTGGTGGACTCCTGCAGGGCGCCTTCAGCGGTCTGCGCCAGAGAGATACCATCGTTGGCGTTTTTGACGGCTACGCTCAGACCGTTGATCTGACTGGTCAGACGGTTGGAGATTTGCAGACCTGCGGCGTCGTCTTTGGCGCTGTTGATGCGCGAACCGGAGGACAGACGCTCCAGGGAAGTAGCCAGACTGCTGGAGGAAGAACCCAGGTTACGCTGGGCGTTCAGGGAAGCTACGTTCGTGTTGACTGTAAGAGCCATGATAAGTACCTCGACCTAGTGATGTTTGCCTGAGCTTGCGACCCGCGGGCCGGCTTTGCCCAGGCACCCATTGAGTTCGCATTCGATTACTGTATCGGCGCTTTTCAAGCGACCTTTAGGCTTTTTTGCAATCTTTTTTTCTGCTTTGCCATCAATGGCCTGGGCCATCTCGGCGCTGTTCGACAGGGAGCTGTCAAAAACCCAGCGCCACAACTGCATCAAAGCTGTTACCTATATCGTTCGTACTAAGCCAATCTTTAGCCGTATTTCAGCCAATCCATGGCCGTTCGTCGGTCGGCGCAGTCGTTGACCGCGCAGCGCAACGAGAAACGGACGCGACATGTCGCGTCCCTACGGCGTGCGGAGGATTTGGCGGCGTCTGGTGGAGAACGCCGCAGGCTTCTCCACCAGACGGCCTTGAGGTCAACACCAGGCACAGCACAGAGAGAAGCCACAGCGGAGAACGCGTTGCGCGTCTCCACCCTACCCGGCAGAGCTCTGCGAAGGCGCCCTTAGCCGAGCAGACTCAGCACCGCCTGCGGCAGCTGATTGGCTTGGGCGAGAATCGCCGTGCCGGCCTGCTGCAGAATCTGGTTCTTGGTCAGATTGGCGGTTTCTGTGGCATAGTCTGTGTCCTGAATACGGCCGCGGGCGGCGGAAGCATTCTCGGCGACGTTCTGCAGATTGCTGATGGTCGAATCAAAGCGGTTCTGGATCGCACCAAGCGAGGCACGGGTAACGTCGATTTCACTCAACGCCGCGTCAATGGTGCTGATTGCCGCCTGGGCGCCCGCTGCGGTGGTGATATCCAACTGCTCCACCGAGGCATCACGCGCGCCCTCGTCCAACCCGCTGGCGGTTGCGCCATCGGTAAAACCGAGGTCAGTCAAACCGCTGTTGCCAGCCAACGCGCCCAAGGTAATGGTGGCGTCGGTGCCTTTGTCGGTGGTGACAAACTGCAACTTGCCTTCGCTGACCGTGGCGCGCACCTCACCGACCAGGGTCGCGTTACTGGCGATCTGCTGGTTGATGTTGTCGGCCAGCGATTCCAGCGTGGTGTAGTTGGCCTGATCGATATTGATGGTCTGTGCAGAACCACTACCAACAGCGATCGTAAAGCCTCCTACGTCACTGCCCGTACCCGTCGTATTCGTACGCCCCGCACCGAATACCTCGTCAGCGGAATCGCCGGATACCGTGAGAGCCTCACCGGCAAACGCACCTGTCTGCTGCAAGCTGAGCACACCGCCAGATTCGGAAACCATGACTCGACCAGCCAAACCACCGCCATCAATCTGACTCTGAATAGCCTGAGCCATAGTCGCGGCGCTGGCGTAGTTCTGATCCAACGTAATTGACTGCGACGTACCACCCAGATCAATAGACAAACTACCGGGACCACCGTCGGCAGTGACGATGCCCGGCGAACCAATAAAGGTGCCGAAGATTCCGCCAACCGCAAACTCGCTGGTTGGCGTCGGACTGAGCATTCTGAAGCCTAAGCGCCCGTCACCATTGTCAAACGCCTCAAGAGTTACACCGCCCGGACCATAATCGAGTAGCAGCTGCGCGTTAACAGCGTCAGCCAGGTCCGTCACCGTGTTATAGGTGCCCTGAGGAACCGAGATATCCTGAACCACCGCTGGCCCCGGAAACGGCACGGCATAGGATTGAGCAGTCATCGTATCGTTGGAGTTATCGATGGTGATCGAACCTGCGAATACGGTAGAACCGACAAACTCAGCGGTAGCGGGGTTGCCATAGCTGGTCTCTGCAACCCCAACACCCTGAACCGATGCCGCAGTCCCGCCTGCCGCTACCGTCAAACTCGCCGGCGCACTCCCTGCCACCAACGACGCTGCAGTCGCATCGCGCGAGCCCTTGGTGCCCAGATCAGTGGTACGGAAGCTGTCGATTTTGACGCTGATGGTTTCATTGGCCTGCGCGCCAACCTGAATATTTTCCGAAAAGCTGCCGTCGAACAGCGATTTGCTGCCGAACTTGGTGGTCGTCGAGATACGGTCCAGCTCGTTCTTCAGCTGTACCATTTCATCGTTCAGCGCCTTGCGCTCGGAGTCGCCGTTGCCGCCGTTGGCCGATTGCAGGGCCAGATCGCGCATGCGCTGCAGAATGCTGGTGGACTCCTGCAGTGCGCCTTCAGCGGTCTGCGCCAACGAGATGCCGTCGTTAGCGTTCTTGACCGCCACGCCCAGGCCATTGATCTGGCTGGTCAGGCGGTTGGATATCTGCAGACCTGCCGCGTCGTCTTTCGCGCTATTGATACGCGAACCGGACGACAATCGCTCCAGCGACGTCTGCAAGCTGCTAGACGAACTACCTAGATTACGCTGCGCGTTCAACGACGCGACGTTGGTATTGACGGTCAAGGCCATGGCATGACTCTCAGTGAAGACCGACTGCGAAATGATGGTAGCGCCGGCCCTGTTCATTAGCCGACGCACCGCCCCCATGCCAGCATTTCGGCACTACCGAAAAAAACTTTAGGCCGGCGTCAAACCACCAGCAGATGACACCCCGATGAACACAGACAAACGGCACCCCGATGCAACCCGCCTGTCATCTGACTGGGGTTAGCTGTGAGCACCCCGGTCGTCGCCCTGCGTCGGCAAGCCCACTGATATCGAGGTGCCCATGTACGCTGAGAAAGCTGTTGTTCGCGTGCACCGTGATTTGAAGGTGCACACCTGGTTTTACCCCAACCCGGCCAGCGACACGACCATCATTCTGGTCAACGGCTCGCTGGCGACCAGCGCCGCCTTCGGCCAGACGCTGCGCTATCTGCAGCCGCTGTGCAACGTCGTGTTATTCGACCAGCCCTACAGCGGTCACTCACGCCCGCACAATCCGTCGCTGCCGTTGATAGGCAAGGAAGATGAAGCACTGATTCTGCTGGACCTGATTGAGCACTTTCGGGCCGACCAGGTGATGTCGTTCTCGTGGGGAGGCGTGGCGACCATGCTGGCACTGGCGCAGCGGCCGGCGCGTGTTCGGCGGGCCGTCGTCACATCCTTCTCGCCAATACTCAACCCGCACATGCAGGACTACCTGAGCCGCGGCAGGATGCACCTGGCAGCCTGCGACCGCCAGGCCGTCGCCATGCTGATCAACGACACGATCGGCGAGTACCTGCCGCCGCTATACAAGCGCTGCAACTTCCGCCATGTCAGCAGCCTGGAGGAACACGAGTACAGCCAGATGCTGTTTCACGTGCGTCAGGTGCTGGAGCTGGATGCCGGGCAATACATGAGCTGTGTGCGCAACATCGATATACCGCTGCTGTTTATCAATGGCGCCTGGGACAAGTACACCAGCGCAGAAGACGCACGCTGTTTCGGCGAGTTGGCGAGCGATGCGCGTTTTGTCAGCATTGCGCATACCGGGCACTTTCTGGAGATGGAGCACAAGACGGCGCTGCAGGACACGCGCGCGGCGGTAGCAGGATTTGTGCTGGGCGATACGGCCGGCGCCGACAGACAGAAACTGGCGCTGGCTGGCTGAACTCCGGGACGGCCGAGTTCCAACTCGGCCATAGCGCGGCATTCCTGCCTGCTGGTCGAGCGGGCGCTCGACCTTCCCGGAAACCGCCTGCCCTGACGCTGTTGTATGACGCCGAGCTCCCGCCAGCGTAGGGACGCGACATGTCGCGTCCGCAAGTGCACCATGTCCAGGCCTGCCGCATGACCTGGATCTGCTGCATCAGAGCTTTACGGATTCAGCGAGTCGAATACCGTCTGCTCGTTGTCAGCCGCCTGAGCGCGCAGAGCGATCAGTTGCTTGATCTTGCGGTGCGGGAAGACATAGAACTGGTTGGCCTCCACCGCCTTGACGGTCATTTCAGCTACGTCAGACGCCTGAATCCTGCCTTTGGCAACCGCAGCCTTGGTCATCTCGGCACGCTTGAGTGCCGTTTCACTGAGGGCAACGGTATCAGCCTTGTCCGCCGGACGGTTACGCTGAGAGTCGGAAATACCGGTGGGGAAAAACGCCGGGCAAAGGCAGGTCACGCCGACATTGGCGCCAATGTCCTGCAGATCCAGCGCCAGGGTTTCGGAAAGCGCTACCACCGAGTGCTTGCTGACGTTGTAGACCGCCATGTTGGGGCCATTGAGCCAGCCTGCAGCAGAGGCGGTATTGACGATGTGACCCTCGCCCTGCTCCAGCATGATCGGGGTGAACACCTTGACGCCCCAGATCACGCCATAGACGTTCACACCCATCACCCACTCCCAGTCGTCCGGGGTGTTTTCCCAGGCGGCGCCACCGACGCTGACGCCAGCGTTATTGAACAGCAGGTGAGCGCCACCAAAGCGCGACTTGCACAGATCGGCCAGCGCCTGCACCTGTTCCAGCTTGGAGACATCCAGCCGCATGGTGGCGGATTCGGTACCCGGCGCCGCTTCCTCAACCAGGCGCACGGTTTCCTGCATGCCGCGCTCATCCACATCGCCGAGCACCAGCTTCATGCCGCGTGCCGCGCAGCACAGCGCCAGCTCGCGGCCGAGACCGCTACCACCACCCGTGATTACCGCTACCTTGCCCTGAAGGTCCTGCATGCCGTGTCTCCTCGTAAAATGCACTACATCGCTTATGCGCAGACTTGCTGGTAATAAGTTGTCTGAATAGGATGCGCCGGGCGGCAACGTTCGACCAGCGCTATCGGTCTGCTTGATCAGGCAGCAGCAACCGGGTTTATCGAAATATGTCAGACCGCCGATAAGTCCGCCGATTTAACCTATAGTTGCCTTGAAACTCGACAGGGACCTTCGACGATGTCGCGTGTATTGATGCTGTCACTGCTGCTTATGCTGGCCTGCACTGCACAGGCTGGAAGCATTCGCCTGAACACTGACATCTTCCCCCCCTACCAGGTGCGCGAAGGAGACCGTCTGACCGGCAGCTCTGTCCGAGCTCTGGAATGCATATTCGACAGCATGCAGGTCGAGTACGACATCCGGGTCCTGCCGTGGGAACGCGCCATCCAGGAGGTCAGTGCCGGCAAGGCCGACGGCTTCTTCTCGGCGACCAGAATGAACCGCGCCAGCAATTTTGCGGTCCTGTCTGCACCACTGGCACTGGAAAAATGGTACTGGTTCAGCAACAGCCCTACCCGCCCGCCGAGCATAGGAAAGGCATCAAGCCTGAGGATCGCCGGTATCCGCGGGAGCAACGAGGTGGAGTGGCTGCAGCAGCATGGTTATCGCGTTGACCCGCTGGTGAGCAACACCGGGCAACTGCTGCAATTGCTGCAGCGCGGCCGTATTGATGCCTTTCTTGCTGATCAGCAGACCCTGCGAATCGAACTGACCCGGGCGCCCACAACGCTGCGCCCGGCCTACGCCCACTTTCAGCAATACACGACCCTCGGCGTCTACTTCTCCAATCGCTATGTCGATGCCCATCCTGGCTTCATAGAACAATTCAATGATCGGGTATTCGGCTGCCTGCCGGAATTTGGCGTGCTGACTGCGGGGGAGCGCCAGCGCCTGCAAAGCCTTTACGAAAACCTGTTTGCGCAATGGCGGCAGGACTCTGCATTAATATCTGCAGTGCGGGAACAGAACCGCAGGCACCAAGAGCTATCAATCCAGGCAATCGAACAGCTGGACAGGCAATGGTTGGCGGAGCAGCACCTGCCCGCAGATCAGCGCCCGCTGACGACCAGCGTGCTGAACACGGTGCTGTCGGACTGGCTACGGAACATCCAGTCCGGCCAGAACGGAGCCATCAGCGAGCTGATAGTGACCGACCAGCACGGCCTAAACGTGGCGATCAGCGACCTGACGACCGATTACTGGCAGGGCGACGAAACCAAGTTCGTCGAGCCATTCTTTTCAGACCAGCCGTACATGAGTACGCTCGACTATGACCAGTCCACCCGGCGCTTTCAGGTTCACCTCAGTACCGGCATACGTGACCCGCTGACGAACAGCGTCATTGGCGTACTGATCATTGGACTGGATGTCGAAAAGGCCCTGCGTATGGATGACCTGCTGTTTCCTCAACCACTGACTGCAACAGGCCCATGAAGACGATCCGTGTACTTCCTTGCGCACTGCTGCTCATCGGCTGCGCCTCAGCGCCCCTGCCGCCACTGGCACAAGACAGAGCCCGCATCACCCTTGACCCTGACGTGGGCAGCCTGGCCCAGGCCTACCGACTGGATGGCGAGCCGCAGCGCAGCCTGCGCTTCGACGATCTCAGCACAGGGCCGCACGAGCTGCAGGTACGCTATGACTTCGAGACGCCTTCCGCAGGCGCGGTGCCAGGAGTAATGAGCAGCGGCCGGGGCACCTGCATCATGGCCATCAGTCATGACTTCGCCCCAGGCCGCCATTATCGCCTTGAACTGGCCCGTCGCGGCTGGCGACCGGCCGGCTGGTTATATGATGATCGCGGCAACCTGCTGACAAGAGCGCGTGAGGTTCGCTGCGGCCCCGGTGTCTGATCAGCCAACCCAGCCGGCCGAACGCCAGTTGTCCAGCCAGCGCAGGGCATCAGCCGGGTCTGGGCGGTATTCGGCCGCCAGCCAGCCGCGGTAGTCTGCCAATGCCAGCGCCTGCATCGCCTCGGCAAAATCAATATCCCCCGTGCCGGGAGCGCCGCGCCCCGGCGCGTCGGCAAACTGAACGTGGCCGATACGACCAGCCAGGCGGTCTATCGCAACAGGCAGGCTCTCGCCCATGCGGACCATGTGATACAGATCCAGCTGGGCGGCCACATTGGCATGCGCCACGCGGTCCATCAGGTCGACCAGCTCCGCTGAGCCGGCAATCAGAAAACCGGGCATATCGAGCCGATTGATTGCCTCACAGCAAACACCAATGCCCAGACCGGCGAAGCCGTCGGCCGCCAGCCGCAGATTGTCCGCCAGGCACGCCAGGGCAGCCTCCCGCTCAACGCCTTCAACCAGCCGCCCAGGCAGCACATTGACACGCTCGGGTCTGACTACTTCGGCATAACGCAGCGCCTGCTCCAGCGCCCGAGCGAAGGCCGGCCGACGCTCAGGTACTGCCGCGAGCCCCGCGCCGCCTTCCATCAGGTCACCGGCCGGCAGGTTGATCAGTACCAGCGGCAGCGCCAGGCGCTCCAGCTCGGCTCTGAGCGCTGCGGCTTCCAGCACATAGGGGAACTGGATCTCGACACCGGAAAAACCTGCGTCACGGGCAGCATCGACCCTCTCGGGCAAGGGCAGATCGGCAAACAGCAGGGACAGGTTGGCAGCGACGGGCCAGCGCATGGAGTGCCTCCACAAAAAGCCAGCAGTGTAATGGATGCCAGACAGAATGGGAGCACAGCACGGCAGCACTTCGCCTCGCTGCATTTTTTCACTACACTTCGCACACGCCGTACCGGGCCAACAACGCTCGGCACGAGTAATCCGCTATTGAACCGGAGAAAAACATGTTCCCACGTCGTCGCCCCGCCGCGCTGCTGGCAGGCCTTTGCCTGTCTGTCGCTACCCTGTTCTCTGCCGCTGTCAGTGCTGAAACAACTGAGCTTCGTGTCTCCGCCATCCCGGATGAGGCGCCCACCGAGCTGCTGCGCAAGTTCGAACCTCTCGGTCAATACCTACAGGAACAGCTGGGTATTCCAGTCGTATTCCAGCCGGTCTCCGATTATGCCGGCGTGGTTGAAGCGCTTGGTGCCAAGCGTCTGGATATGGCGTGGCTGGGAGGTTTTACCTTCGTTCAGGCCAAGCTGCGCACCGGCAACGCCATCCCGCTGGTTCAGCGCGAGCAGGATGAAGTGTTTACCAGCACCTTCATCACCGCCGACCCACAGGTAAACAGCCACGCTGACCTCAAGGGCAAGAGCTTCGCCTTCGGCTCGGTGTCCTCGACCTCCGGGCACCTGATGCCCCGCTACTTCCTGCAGCAGGACGGCATCGATCCTGACACCTTTTTCAGCCGTGTCGGTTTCTCCGGCGCCCATGACGCCACTGTCGCCTGGGTCGAATCCGGCAAGGTCGACGCCGGCGTGCTGAACTCCTCGGTCTGGGAAAAGCTGCTGGAAGAGAACAAGGTCGACACCAGCAAGGTGCGCGTCTACACCACAACGCCAACCTACTACGACTACAACTGGACCGTGCGTGGCGACCTGGAGCCTGAACTGGTCGAGCGCATCCGTGCGGCCTTCCTGGCGCTGGACCCGGCCAACCCGGCGCATAAGGCGATCCTTGACCTGCAACGAGCCTCGCGCTTTGTGCCGACCAGCGCCGAAAACTACATCGGCATTGAAGAGGCCGCCCGCTCCGCGGGTCTGCTGGAGTGAGTATCCGGCTGTCCGGGGTGGACTATGTTCACCCCAACGGCCAGACCGCACTGCACGGCATTGACCTGACCCTGAACCCGGGTGAGCAGGTTGCCATCATCGGACCCTCCGGCGCGGGCAAGACGACCTTGCTGCGCCTGTTGGCGACCAGCCTGTTGCCCAGCAGTGGCGAACTGAGTCTGCTGAACCGCCAGCCTGCCCGGCTGGGTTCCGGCGACCTGCGCCGACTGCGCAGCCGTATCGGTCTGATCCACCAGAGCCCGCCGTTGCCGCCGCGCCAGCGCGTCGTCACTGCGGTGCTCGCCGGCCGCCTGGGCCAGTGGTCACTCGCCCGCGCACTGGTTTCGTTGTGCTACCCGCTGGATATCCCGGGTGCTCGACAGGAGCTGGCTCGGCTGGATCTCGGCGACCGCCTGTTTGACCGGTGCGACCAGCTATCAGGTGGGCAGCAGCAGCGGGTCGGGATTGCCCGCACGCTGTACCAGCGTCCGGACCTGCTGCTGGCCGACGAGCCGGTTTCGGCGATGGATCCGGTACTGGCCGACCACACCCTGAGTCTGCTGGGTGAAGTAGCCCGTGAACGACAGCTGCCGCTGGTGGCCAGCCTGCATGCGGTCGATCTCGCGCTCAAGCACTTCCCGCGGATTCTCGGGTTGCGCGCAGGCCGAATCCTGTTTGACAAGCCGGCAGGCGAGGTCAGCGAGCAGGACCTGACGGCGCTGTATGCCAACGAAAGCCTGACCGCCCGCCAGTCCGAGCCTGCCAATCCGGCAATTGCCCGGCCGGTCCGTTGTCTGTGAACAGGCCTTCAACCCACTGGCGCGAGCGCGACCCGGCCGCCCTGCCCCGCGCCCTGCTGACCGCGATACTGCTTCTACTCCTGTGGCCGGGCCTGCAACTGACCGAGTTTCGTCCCCAGAATCTGTTCAGCGGTGACAACCTGAACACCATGGGCCGCTTCCTGAGCGGCTTCTGGCCACCGGCCAGCGACGCCGAATTTCTGCATCTGCTGGCTCGTGCGACGCTGGAAACCCTCGCCATGGCCACAGCCGGCATGGCACTGGCACTGATTCTGGCAATCCCCGCGGCTCTGGCAGCCACCCGGGCGCTGTCGGTTTCCACCCTGCTGAGCGGGCGAGCGCACTGGCTCGGCCGGCTGCTGCGCTACCCGGTGCGGATGCTGCTGATCGTACTGCGCAGCATTCCCGAGATCGTTTGGGCATTGCTGTTCGTGCGGGCCGTAGGCCTGGGCCCAACCGCCGGCGTACTGGCCATTGCCATTACCTACAGCGGCATGCTCGGCAAGGTCTACGCCGAGATACTCGAGTCGGTGGATCAGGCCCCCGCTCGGGCACTGCTGCAGAGCGGTAGCTCGCGCATCGCCGCCTTCTTTTATGGTCTGCTGCCAAATGCAGCACAGGAGCTGACATCCTATAGCCTGTACCGCTGGGAGTGTGCAGTGCGGGCCTCGGTGGTAATGGGTTTTGTCGGTGCCGGCGGACTGGGCCAGATGATTGACCTGTCGATTCGCATGTTTGCCGGTGGCGAGGTGGTGAGCATCCTGCTGACCTTCCTGCTGCTGGTGCTGGTTGCAGACCAGATCAGCCTTTACCTGCGCCGGAGGCTGGCATGAAGCGTACGCTGCTCAACGCACTGACCCTGACGCTCCTTTGCGCCGCGGTCGCCGCGTCATTTATCTGGCTGCAACTGGATTTCAGTTCTCTGGTTACCGTGGATGGTCGCGAGCAGATGGCCCGCTATGTGGCGGCGTTCTTCCCACCCAACACCAGCCCGGCCTGGCTGGCCAAGCTTTGGCAAGGCGCATTGGAGACACTGGCCATCTCGGCGATCGGGACGCTGCTGGCTGCACTGTTCGGCGCCGCCCTGAGTCTGCTGGCGGCCGGGCGAATGGGCACTCTTGCGCGCAGCCTCTGTCGCCTGTTGCTCAATGCGCTACGCTCGGTACCGGAGCTGGTCTGGGCAGCCTTGATGGTGCTGGCCGCCGGGCTCGGCCCCTTTGCCGGCACCCTGGCACTGGCGCTGCACACCACCGGCGTGCTGGGCCGCCTGTTTGCCGAGGCGCTGGAGAACACCCCGACCGCGCCTGCGACCGCGCTGCGCGAGGCGGGAGCCGGACGCATTGTTGCCTTCCTCTATGGAACGCTGCCGGGCGTGTTGCCGCAGTGGCTGTCCTATACGTTGTATCGCTGGGAAAACAACATCCGCATGGCGGCTGTGCTTGGCTTTGTCGGTGCCGGCGGTCTGGGCCAGATGCTGCACGTCACCCTCAGTCTGTTCCAGCAGTCCAAGGCATCCAGTGTCATCATCGCCATGCTGGCGATGGTGCTGCTGGTCGATGCCCTCAGCGGCTGGTTGCGGGCAAGATTGGGTTAGACGGTAAGACCGGGGCCGCTCGGACGCGACATGTCGCGTCCCTGCCTCTCGGTGTGGTCGGCGCCTGTACCTGTGCCAACGCGCCATTGACACAGGGCCACGACATGTCGTGGCCGCAGCGTCCAACGCTCAGCCAGTCCGCTCCTGCACCAGCACCCAGGGCCGGATCACCACGGCCCAAAGCGTATCCGGGTTGCGTTCGGCCCAATCAGCGGCGCAGCTGTCGGTCGCAACCTGCAGCTGTCCGGCATCCATCCAGCCCTTGATGGCTTCGCTGTTGTCATCCATCATCGCCGCCGCAACCTGAACCAGATCCAGTGCCGCATCAACCGCAAGCAGGTCGCCACGGGCAAAATGCGGCTCCAGCACTTTCCACTCGATCTGCGCTGTCGCGCCGAGAATGGCCGCGTAGGCCTCATCCGATACCGTCATAATTGCTCGCGCTCCCTATGGTTTCAGCCGCTGAATACTAATGAGCTGAGACGTGAACGCAAGTCTGCTGCCCGCCCTGATGGGGCAAATACGCCAAAAATGACTATTCTAAGAGCGGAGATGTCGCCATACAGACAGAATATTTCAGTTTGCGGACATCGGTTTATTTTTTGCACACCCCAGATTCCATTGCCTGCAGGACGATTGCTAAACTGCGCCGGTACAGTTCCGAACCGATGTTCCGGCAGCACGACATCACTGGCGTAACACCCCTTTTCGGCATAACAACACAAGTGAGCAGATGACATGAAAATGGCACACAAGAAAGCACTTTCCCGGATGATCGCCGCCGCGGCGCTGGCTGGCGCCAGCACCTGTGCAGTCGCAGCGGACACCATCAAGATCGCCCTGGCCGGTCCGGTTACCGGCCCCGTCGCCCAGTACGGCGACATGCAGTTCATCGGCGCCAAAATGGCCATTGAGCAGATCAACCAGGCAGGCGGCGTCAACGGTGCCCAGCTGGAAGGTGTGGTATTTGACGATGCGTGCGATCCCAAACAGGCCGTTGCGGTCGCCAACCGGATTGTCAACGAGGGTATCAGCTTTGTTGTCGGCCACCTCTGCTCCAGCTCTACCCAGCCCGCTTCCGACATCTACGAGGAAGAAGGCATCCTGATGATCACCGCGGCCTCCACCAGCCCGGACATCACCGACCGCGGCTACCAGATGGTGTTCCGTACCATCGGTCTGGACAGCCTGCAGGGCCCGACCGCCGGCAACTTTATCGTCGAGCAGATCAAACCGCAGAAAGTCGCCGTCATCCACGACAAGCAGCAGTATGGTGAAGGTATCGCCACCGCCGTACGGGACGTGCTGCTGGCCAACGATGTTGAGGTGCCGGTCTTTGAAGGTATTACCGCTGGCGACAAGGACTTCTCCGCGCTGATCGCCAAGTTGCGCCAGGCCGGTGTCGATTTCGTCTACTACGGCGGCTACCACCCCGAACTGGGCCTGATCCTGCGTCAGGCTGGCGAGCAGGGCCTGGATGTTCGCTTCATGGGTCCGGAAGGGGTTGGCAACACAGACATCTCCGCCATCGCCGGCGAATCCTCCGAAGGCCTGCTGGTTACCCTGCCCAAAGCCTTTGACCAGGATCCCAAGAACGCCCATCTGGTCGAGGCGTTCAAGGCCAAGAACGAGGACCCGTCAGGTCCGTTCGTATTCCCGGCCTATGCCGCCGTTCAGGTCATTGCCGACGGCATCAAGATCGCCGACAGCACCGACACCGAAGCCGTCGCCGAAGCACTGCGCAGCAACAGCTTCGAAACCCCCACCGGCACTCTCAGCTTCGATGAAAAGGGCGACCTGAAGAACTTCAACTTCGTCGTCTATGAGTGGCACGCTGACGCCAGCAAGACCGCACTGACCGAGTAATCGACCCGCAACGGGCCTGTTCAACCATACGTTGGCAGGCCCGCTTTTTATTGTCGAACGCACAGCTGTGCGGACCTGCACTGTTTCCCTTGCCCTTTCGGTGTCATGGCCATGCCAGAGTCCCTTTACTACCTTATCCAACAGCTGCTCAACGGTCTGACCGTCGGCAGCACCTACGCCCTGATCGCCATCGGCTACACCATGGTCTACGGCATCATCGGCATGATCAACTTCGCCCATGGCGAGGTGTACATGATCGGCAGCTATATCGCCTTTATCGTCATCGCCGCGCTGGCCATGTTCGGTATCGAGTCGGTGCCGGTGATGATTGTCGCTGCGTTTGCCATCAGCATGATGGTGACCAGCGCCTACGGCTACAGCATCGAGCGCGTCGCCTACCGCCCATTGCGCGGCGGCAACCGCCTGATTCCGCTGATTTCCGCTATCGGCATGTCGATCTTCCTGCAGAATCTGGTGCGTATCGCCCAGGGCTCGCGCGACATTGCCATGCCGACCATGATCAGCGGTGGCATTGATATCGGCCCGCAGGACGGATTCCACGCCACCCTGTCCTACATGCAGATGATTATCTTTGTAGTCACCCTGATCACCATGACCCTGCTCACCCTGTTCATCTCCCGCTCACGCATGGGCCGCGCCTGTCGCGCCTGCGCCGAGGATCTGAAGATGACCAACCTGCTGGGGATCAACACCAATGCCGTCATCGCCCTGACCTTCGTCATCGGCGCCGCGCTGGCTGCCGTTGCCGGCGTACTGCTGGGCATGTACTACGGCGTGATCAATCCCTACATCGGCTTCATGGCCGGTCTCAAGGCGTTCACCGCAGCGGTTCTGGGCGGTATCGGCAGTATCCCGGGGGCTGTCCTCGGCGGTCTGCTGCTGGGCGTCACCGAGGCCATTACCGCCGGCTACTTCAGCACCGAATACAAGGATGTGGTCGCTTTCGGTCTGCTGATCCTGATTCTGCTGTTCCGTCCCAGTGGCATCCTCGGTCGTCCGGAGGTGGAGAAGGTATGATCCGTTCGAACCTGAAACCGGCGGTGATCTCAGCCGTTGTGGTTGCCATCCTCACCGGCCTGTTGCTGGGCGTGCGCCTAGATCAGCAGGGTACTACCCTCGGTCTGGTCGGTGCCGGCCCGGACGTGTACTGGAAGATCGCGGCAGCAGCCGCCTTCCTGTTTTTCTTCAACCTGTTCCGCGATCAACTCAGCGCCCTCTGGAAGGGCCTGCCAGGACTGCCGAAGGCGCCGCCGAAGCTGACCAGCCTCGGCGACAAGCCCGCACTGCGGCGGCTGTTCTGGTGCTTCATGATCGCCGCAGCGATCCTCTGGCCGTTCCTCTCCAACCGCGGCGGCACGGACCTGGGCACCCTGGTGCTGATCTACGTGATGCTGGGCCTGGGCCTGAACATCGTTGTGGGTCTGGCCGGTCTGCTGGATCTGGGCTACGTCGGCTTCTACGCGGTTGGCGCCTACGGCTACGCACTGATGGCGATGTATTTCGATGTCGGCTTCTGGACCGGCCTGGTCATCGCCGGTTGCCTGGCGGCCCTGTTCGGCTTTCTGCTGGGGTTCCCGGTGCTGCGCCTGCGCGGCGACTATCTGGCCATTGTGACGCTGGGTTTTGGCGAGATCATCCGCATCCTGCTGAACAACATGACCTGGCTGACCAACGGCCCGAACGGTATCGGCGGCATTCCCAAGCCCACCCTGTTTGGCCTGGAATTCAGCCGCCGTGCCAGCGAGGGCATGCAGAGCTTTCATGAGTTTGTCGGCATCAGCTACAACTCCGAGCACCGGGTAATCTTCCTCTACCTGCTGGCACTGCTGCTGGTACTGATCACCCTGTTCGTGATCAACCGCCTGCTGCGCATGCCGATCGGTCGCGCCTGGGAAGCCCTGCGCGAAGACGAGATCGCCTGCCGCGCACTGGGCATCAACCCGACCGCCGTCAAACTCGGCGCCTTCACCATCGGCGCCAGCTTCGCCGGTTTTGCCGGCTGCTTCTTCGCTGCGCGCCAGGGCTTTATCAGCCCGGAGTCGTTCACTTTCATCGAGTCCGCCATCATCCTCGCCATCGTGGTGCTGGGTGGCATGGGGTCACAGATCGGCGTCATTCTGGCGGCGATCATCATGACCATCCTGCCGGAGATGGCCCGCGAATTTGATGAATACCGCATGCTGCTGTTCGGCCTGATGATGGTCCTGATGATGGTCTGGCGTCCCCAGGGTCTGCTGCCGATGAGCCGTCCGCACATGGAGTTACGTACATGAGCCGCCCCCTTCTGGATGTATCGGGCCTGACCATGCGCTTCGGCGGCCTGCTGGCCGTTGACGGCGTTCACCTCAGCGTACAGCCCGGTCAGATCGTGTCGATGATCGGCCCCAACGGGGCCGGCAAGACCACCGTGTTCAACTGCCTGACCGGTTTCTACAAACCGAGTGGCGGCAAGATCGTGTTCGATGGCCGTGAAATCCAGGGCATGCCCGGCTTCAAGGTTGCCCGACGCGGCATGATCCGCACCTTCCAGCATGTGCGCCTGTTCAAGGAAATGACCGTGGTGGAAAACCTGCTGGTAGCGCAGCACCAGCATATGAACACCAACCTGCTGGCCGGCCTGTTCAAGACACCGGGCTATCGCCGCAGCGAGCAGGAAGCGATGGAGCGCGCCGCCTACTGGCTGGATCGAGTCGAGCTGCGCGAGTTTGCCAACCGCCCGGCCAACACCCTGGCCTATGGTCAGCAGCGCCGTCTGGAGATCGCCCGTTGCATGGTGACACAGCCCAAACTGCTGATGCTGGATGAGCCCGCAGCGGGTCTGAACCCGAAGGAAACCGACGATCTCAAGGCACTGATCAGCGAGCTGCGCGATGAGCACCAGATCACTGTGCTGCTGATCGAGCACGACATGAAGCTGGTGATGAGCATCTCCGACCACATCGTCGTGATCAACCAGGGCCGCCCGCTGGCCGCCGGCACCCCGGATGAGATCAAGCAGAATCCAGACGTCATCAAAGCCTATCTTGGCGAGACCTGAGGGAAAGCACCGCATGCTGTATATGAAGAACGTGTCGACCCACTACGGGAAGATTCAGGCGCTGCATGACGTCAACCTTGAGGTGCGTCGCGGCGAAATCGTTACCCTGATCGGCGCCAACGGCGCCGGCAAGACCACCCTGCTGATGACCCTGTGCGGCGACCCGCGAGCCACCACCGGCAGCATTCGCTACGAAGGCGACGAGCTGACCGGCATGACCACAGCCGAAATCATGCGCAAGGATATTGCCATCGTGCCGGAAGGGCGCCGCGTGTTCTCGCGCCTGACGGTTGAGGAAAACCTCAGCATGGGCGCCTTTTTCAGCGACAAGGAGACACGTCAGGTGCAGCTCGATACCGTGCTGACGCTGTTCCCGCGGCTGAAGGAACGTTACCAGCAACGGGCCGGCACCATGTCCGGCGGCGAGCAACAAATGCTGGCGATCGGCCGGGCACTGATGAGCAAACCGCGGCTGTTGCTGCTGGATGAGCCGTCACTGGGCCTGGCACCGATCATCATTCAGCAGATCTTCGATATCATCGAGCAACTGCGCCAACAGGGTGTCACCGTCTTCCTGGTTGAACAGAACGCCAACCAGGCGCTCAAACTGGCGGACCGTGGCTACGTGATGGAGCACGGCCATATCGTGCTGGAAGACACCGGCGAGGCGCTGCTGGCCAATCCGGATGTGCGCAAGGCCTACCTCGGCGGCTGATCTCGGCCAGCTCACTCCGCAGGCTATCAGGGCGCGATGATCGCCCCCTGATAGCCGCATCCGCGCTGCTGCTCGCCATTGACCGTCAGTGTTGCCCGCAGGTGAAAGTAATCACCGGTAACCGGATCCTGACAGGCCTGCGGATACAACCACAGCTCGACCTGATGATCCGACGGCGTGGCTGCATTCAGCGCGCCGACCGGCAACTGTTCAATCACCACCGAGCGCGCCGGATAAGTCAGATTTCCATCAGATCGCACCAGCCCTGCTGGCGACAGCCAGGCCTGCCAGGCAGGTTGATAGCCCAATGCGACCCACTGCGCGGAGTCCGCGCTGTCATCACTGCAACCACGTCCGTGCGACTGCATTCGCAGCACCTGCTCCGGGTGCAGCCGGCCATGCCGGTCAATCTCACCTATCAGATCGGTGAAGATGGCGATCTGCCCCGGCTGACTGGCCAATTGATAAATCCCGTCCAGCATCTGCGACTCTGTCAATGCCATGACCCGCTCACTCCCGCACTCACGCAGCACGAAGCCATCGGTGGTGCGCTCCAGCAAGCCACTGACGCGCTGCGGCTCGCCACTCCAGAAACCCTGCATCACGCTACAGCCACTCAAAAGCAGTGGCGCCAGCAGCGCCGCCCTACCCCAGCGAATCGGACTCAATCTGTGAACTCCTTTGCGTTAAGCGGACTCAGGTCTGAATCATGACATACGGGAGATCACAAACCAGCAAGCCAGTGGTAATCTGTGCCACATCAACCCGCTTGCGATACGCGCAAGCGCATTTGGTTCCCGACCCGCGTGTGGATAGATAACAATGAAGCTGCTTTCTGCCATTTCACTTGGAAGTGTTCTGCTCCTGCTGACCGCCTGCTCAAGCACCAAAGCGACTCCACCGCCACCTCCTGCACCAAAGCCGGTTACCCCCTGGACTCACCTGCACCTCGACGAACTGCGCGCCATCGCCGCCGAGGAGCGCTACGAACTTGAGCACGAGGGTGACAATGTGCGCCTGATCATTCCGGTCAATGGCAACTTCCACCCCAAGCGCACCCTGCTGCTGCCCTCCGGCCTGGTTCCACTGTCGCGGGTCGCGAAGCTGTTGCGCGGCGCCACCGACAGTCACATCCAGGTGACCGGCTACAGCGACAGCGTGGGCGACGACACCATCAACCAGCGCCTTAGCCTGGAACGCGCACAGGCGGTAGCCAGCGTACTGCAGCTCGGCGGCGTCAGCCGCAACAACATGGAGCTGATCAGCCTCGGCGAGGCCGACCCGCGGGCCGACAACGCCACCGCCGCCGGTCGCGAGCAAAACCGCCGTGTGGTCATCAATATAACCCCGCGGATCCCTGCCTCCAGCGTTGCCCTGGCGCCCTGAATCCGATCCGGGCGGGCCGCTGCGGCCCGCCCACTCCCGACCACCTGTGCCCTGCAGGTCGGATTCCTCTGCTAAACTGGCCGGCTAACGTCGGATAGCCCGACGTACTCCCTTTGCTGTCAGAGACCACCCAATGCCTACACCCGTACAACCCCGGGCGAGCGCCCTGTTGCCCCTGTTGCTGTTCCTGCTGATCTTCCTCGGCAGCGGCATCTATTACAGCCTCGCAGGGACCGACTTCGCCTTCTACCAGATCAAGGCACCCGTCGCGATCCTGCCTGCCATTATCCTGGGCCTGCTGCTGGCCAAGCCCAGCTACCGCGAGAATCTGCAGACCTTTATCGACGGTATCGGTGATCGCAACATCATCACCATGGCGCTGGTATTCCTGCTGGCCGGCGCGTTTTCCAGTGTCACCAAGGCGATCGGCGGCGTTGATGCAACCGTCAACATGGGCCTGAGCATCTTGCCGCCCAGCCTGATCCTGCCCGGCCTGTTCATGATTGCCGTGTTCATTTCCACTGCCATGGGCACCTCAATGGGCACCATCGGCGCGCTGGTCCCCATCGCACTTGGTTTTGCCGAGGCCACTGGCCTGTCGATTCCGCTGGCCGTAGGCGCCGTGATTGGTGGCGCCATGGCCGGGGACAACCTGTCGATCATCTCCGACACCACTATCGCAGCTACCCGCACCCAGGGCGTCGGCATGCGCGACAAGTTCCGCCTGAACCTGATTATTGCCCTGCCGGCGATGGCAGTCACCCTGGTGGTGCTGTTTATTGTCGGTGACGCCCACGGCGCCGCCGCAGCAGAAGACTTCAATCCCTGGCTGGTCGTGCCCTACCTGAGCGTGCTGGTGCTGGCACTCTGCGGTCTGGACGTGATGATCGTGCTGATGACTGGCGTTATTCTCTCCGGTGTGACCGGTATGCTGATCAAGCCCGACTACGCACTGGCCAGCTACGGCAACGACATTTACCAGGGCTTCGCCGGGATGCTGGAAATCACCATTTTGTCGATGCTGATTGGCGGCCTGTCGGCCATCATGAAGCAGGAAGGCGGACTGGACTGGCTGCGCGAGCGCATTCAGGCGCTGACCTCACGCTCTGCGGGCCGTCGCAGTGGAGAAACCGGGATCGCCGGATTGGTCAGTCTGACCAACCTGTTTGTAGCCAACAACACCGTCGCCATCATCATCAGCGGCAGCGTAGCGAAGGATCTGGCCAGCCATTACCAGGTCGATCCGCGCCGCAGCGCCAGTCTGCTGGATATCTTCTCCTGCGTGATTCAGGGTCTGATTCCCTACGGTGCCCAGATACTGCTGGCCGGATCACTGGCCGCGCTGTCACCGATGGTGCTGATCACCCAGGTTCACTACTGCTGGCTGTTGGGTGTAATGGCGGTACTGGCTATTGTCTTCGGACTGCCGCGGCTGAAGACCGCGGCAACCTCGTAGGGACGCGACATGTCGCGTCCGTGCGATTGCTGGAGCACTGCGAATTGGCACGGTCACGGCATGCCGTGACCCTACGCAGAGGTTGGGGTAAGACGCGTGCGTGGAGCGCGGCATGCCGTCCGGAGTCGAGATCGACCGGAGCGATCCAGCTACGAGATACTCCAAAGGCCTTTCGGACACAGCATGCTGTGCCCCTACTGCTCCCAGGGTTCCCCGCGGGTGCGGGGTTCGCGGCGCAGCTTTTCATGCATGGCAGCCTTGGCCAGCATATTGGCACTGACCGGCGCAGTCAGGAACAAAAAGAAGGTAATCAACAGTTCATGCAGACTGATGCTGCCGCTCTGGGCACTGAAGTAGACCATGGATCCCAGTACCAGCGCCCCGACACCCAGGGTCGAAGCCTTGGTCGGGCCATGCAGGCGCATGAAGAAATCAGGCAGCTTGAACAGGCCGATGGCGCCGACAAGGGCAAATACGCTGCCGATCAGCAGCAGTGCGGCAACCAGCCATTCAACCCAGCTCGCGTCACTCATGTCCCTCTCCTATTCGATGATATTGCCGCGCAGCAAATGCTTGGCGATGGCCACTGTACTGACAAACCCCATGACCGCGATCAGCAGTGCGGCCTCGAAAAACAGGTTGGAGTCCAGATACAGACCCAGCAGCATGATCAACGCGATAGCGTTGATATACAGCGTATCGAGCGCCAGTATCCGGTCCGGCAGATCCGGGCCCTTGATCAGACGGGCAAAGGTCAGCAGCAGCGCTGCGCAGATGATGCCCAGACAGAGCAGAACTACGGTGTCGAGCATTCGAAAATCTCCCGAATGGGTTCTTCATAGCGCTGACGAATATGTTCGATCAGCGCCTGTTCGTCGCCCACATCCAGACCGTGAATCAGCAGGGTGCTGCGATCAGGGCTGATATCGGCCGATACCGTGCCCGGCGTCAGCGAGATGGTGCTGGCCAGCACGCTGATCGAAAAGTCCTGCTGCAACTGCAGCGGATAATGGACGAAGGCTGGCCGCAGTCGACGGCGCGAGCCGAGAATCAGCCTGGCGACCTGCAGGTTCGCCAGCACGATGTCACTGAGCACCCGGCAGGCAAAAATAAGCAAACGACCAAAGCGCAGCCGATGCGGTGACCGCGGCCAGAAGACATGGGTCAACCAGGGAATAAGGGTGGCCAGCACGGCCGCCATGATGACGTTGCCAACCGATACCGAGTTCATCAGCAGCAGCCAGCCTATCAGCAGAGACACACTGAGCCAGGGGTGCGGAAACACGCGATCAGGTCGCTTCATTGGGCGGCTCCGGCAATCGGTTGCAGCGACAATACCGCGTCGATATACAACTGCGGCATAAGCAGTTGCTCTGCGGTGTGCGCCAGGTAAGACAACAGCGGCCCGGCCATCACCACCAACGCGGGGCTTGCCGCGAGCAGCAAAAGCACGGCACCCATGCGCGCGCCATCGACCGGCTCACCTGTGGCGACCTGATCGGATTGACGCCAGAACAGGGTGCTGCCTGCCCGGCTCAAGGCAACCAGTCCGAGTAGTCCGCTACCCAGCACCAGGGTGTAAAGCCAGGCGGCAGTGACACCCTGCCCTGCCGAGCCGAGCAGCAACAGCTTGCCGAGGAAACCGGACAGCGGCGGCAAGCCAACGATGGACATGGCAATCAGGAAGAACACGCCTCCCAGCAGCATCGGATGCGGTAATTGCGGCCCGGCAATCAGCCTTGCCGAGAAACGCGGCCCGCGTACTCGCTGGAGGATACCGGTCAGCAGGAACAGCGCGCCGGTAATCCAGGTCGAGTGCATCAGGTAGAACAGAGTCGCCTGCAGCGACTCCGCCGTCCCGATCGCCAGCCCTGCCAGCATGGTGCCGACCGATACCACGACCAGATAGGCCGTCAGCGAACTCAGCGTGCTGGCGGCCAGCGCACCGATAGCACCGAGCAACAGGGTTACCAGAGCCAGCGGCCAAAGCCAGGACAGCGCCATATTGGCCAGCTCGCCGGCATCGGCCCCGAAAATCAGCGTATACACGCGCAGGATCGAGTACAGCCCCACCTTGGTCATGATCGCAAACAGCGCGGCGACCGGTGCACCCGCCGCCGCGTAGGCACGCGGCAACCAGAAGTAGAGTGGAAAGACCGCTGTCTTCAAACCGAACACCACCAGCAGCAGCATACCCGCCGCCCCGACCAGAGGCGCATCTGCCGGATCAAGCTCACGCACCCTGAGCGCCATGTCGGCCATGTTGAGCGTTCCGGTCACGCCGTACAGGGTTCCGACGGCTATCAGAAACAGCGCCGAGCCGGTCAGGTTCAGCAGCAGATAATGCAGGCCGGAGCGCACCCTAGCCGACCCCGCGCCATGCAGCAGCAGCGCGTAGGAGGAAATCAGCAGGACCTCGAAGAACACGAACAGGTTGAACAGATCGCCGGTCAGAAAGGCGCCGTTGATGCCCATCAGCTGAAACTGGAACAGCGGATGGAAATTGCGACCGGCGGCATCGTCACCACGCACCGCATAGATAATGGCTGCGGCGGCAAGTATTGCCGTTACCAGCAGCAACAGGGCGCTCAGCCGGTCGACCACCAGCACGATACCGAACGGCGGCATCCAGTTACCGAGGGCGTAGACCCCGATACCCTGTCCGGCCTCGACTACCAGCATCGCCGCCAGCGGAATCTGCAGAAAGGTCGCCAGCAGTGACAGTGCCCGCTTGGTGTCCATGCTCGCGCCGAGCACCAGCAACAGTGCACCGGCAAACATCGGTACCAGTACGGGCAAAATTGGCAGGTGACTCATCAATGGTCCCCCTTGCCGTCAACGTGGTCGCTGTCGAGCTCGCCCTGCGCCCGCAGCGCCAGCACCAGCGCATAGGCCGTCATGGCAAAGCCGATGACGATTGCGGTCAGCACCAGCGCCTGCGGCAAGGGGTCTGCGTACACCTCTGCCTTGCCAAGCACCGCCGGCGCTGCATCACCGAGACGACCGGTGGCAAACAGATACAGGTTCACCGCGTAACTCAGCAGTGCCAGCCCGACCACCACCGGAAAGGTGCGCGCCCGCAACATCAGGTAGACACCGCAACTGGTCAGCACTGCAAGGGTAATGGCATACAGCAGCTCCATCAGAAATCTCCTCCGACTACCCGCGACTGCGGCAATTTGCCAAGGTTTGCCAGAATCAGCAGTGTTGCGCCCACGACCGTCAGATACACACCAAGATCAAACAGCATTGCGGTCGCCAGTTCGATCTCACCGACCAGCGGAATATGGAAATGCCCGAAGCTGCTGGTCAGGAACGGATAGCCAAAGGCCCAGCTCCCTACCCCGGTAGCACCGGCGATCAGCACCCCGGCGCCTGCCAGCCAGTGGTAGTTAACCGGCCAGCGCTGGGCAGTCCAGGCCTCGCCGCTGGCGACGTACTGCAGGATCAGCGCGACCGCGGTAATCAGGCCGGCAATAAAGCCGCCACCCGGCAGGTTGTGTCCGCGCAGGAAGATGTACACCGAGATCATCAGCGCCAGCGGCAACAGGACGTGCGACAAATTAACCAGCATCAGCAGGTCACCACGCTGCGCCCAGGGCTTGCCGAGGCTGTCTGCACCGGGCACCCGCAGACGCAGACCATCGATCAGCGCATAGATGGCGATGGCTGCGATCGCCAGCACGGTGATCTCACCCATGGTATCGAAGCCACGGAAGTCGACCAGAATAACGTTCACCACATTGTGGCCACCGCCACCCGTCACGCTGTTGGCGAGGAAGAAGTCGGCGATGCTGTCGTAGGGACGGGTGAGCATGGCGAAGGCAAGCGCGCCCACCAGAGCGCCACAAAGCAGTGCGATAATCAGGTCACGGCCACGGCGCAGGCCCGAGGACTCACGTGGGGTCCGCGCCGGCAAAAAGAACAGCGCCAGCATCAGCAGGACGATGGTGACCACCTCGACCGAGATCTGGGTCAACGCCAGATCCGGCGCGGCAAAGCGGGCAAATGCCAGCACCACGCCCAGCCCCACCACACTGAGGGTCACCAGCGATACCAGCCGCAGGCGATGCCAGTACGCGGTAGCAACCGCACTCAACATGGTCAGCACGGCCCCGGCCAGGGTTACGCCGTCAACGGGGGTCATGGCAACCGGCCCCCGCAGCGCCGGCAGCTGGATCAGCCAGAAACCGGTCACCACCAGTGCGGCCAGCAACAGGCAGAGGAGGTAGCGTTGCAGCGAGGCATTTTCCAGCAGCAGGGTTATCTGACCCGCGCCCCGCACCAGACGCTGCACCGCCGCCTCAAATACCAGCTTGGCATCCACATCCCGCTGGCGGGCATACCAGTCGAACAGCGGCCGACGCAGTGAATAGACCAGAATTCCCAGCACCATGGCCGCGAAGCTCATAAACAGAGGCAGGTTGAAGCCGTGCCAGATCGCCAGACTGTACTCCGGCAAGGCGTTACCCACCGTCGACTCCGCCGCTACCGCCAGCAGACCCGCCACCGTAAAGCCCGGCGCCAGACCGACCGCCAGACACATCACCACCAGAATTTCGACCGGCACGCGCATATAGCGCGGTGGTTCGTGTGGCGGATACTTGGGCAGATTCACCGGCTTGCCGTTGAAAAACACGTCGTGCACGAAGCGCAGCGAATAGGCCACCGAAAACACCCCGCCCAGGGTCGCACCCAGCGGAATCAGCCAGCTCCAGTTACCGAGCATGTGCTGCTCCAGCGTCTCGGTGAAGAACATCTCCTTGCTGAGAAAGCCGTTGAGCAGCGGCACACCGGCCATCGCCGAGGCGGCCACCATCGCCAGCACCGCAGTATGCGGCATGAAACGCAGCAGGCCATTGATACGCCGCATGTCACGGGTACCGGTCTCGTGATCGATAATCCCTGCGGCCATGAACAGCGAGGCCTTGAAGGTGGCGTGGTTGATGATATGAAACACCGCTGCGACAGCTGCCAGCCGCGTATCCAGACCAAACAGCAGGGTGATCAGGCCCAGATGACTGATTGTCGAATAGGCCAGCAGCCCCTTGAGGTCATGCTGGAACAACGCAGTACAAGCGCCCACCAGCAGCGTTGCCATACCGGCGCTGCTGACGATGTAGAACCACAGATCGGTGCCAGCGAGTGCCGGATAGAGGCGCGCCAGCAGAAACACCCCTGCCTTGACCATGGTTGCCGAGTGCAGATACGCCGACACCGGCGTTGGCGCCGCCATGGCGTGCGGCAGCCAGAAGTGGAACGGAAACTGTGCCGACTTGGTAAACACCCCGAGCAGCACCAGCACCAGAATCACCGGATAAAGGGCATGCTGACGAATCTGCTCGCCAGCGGCAAACACATCCGTCAGCTCGTAACTCCCGACAATCTGGCCCAGCAGGAGAATACCAGCCAACAGTGCCAGACCACCGGCGCCGGTAACAGCCAGCGCCATCCGCGCGCCCTTGCGCGCATCGGTAGAGTGCGACCAATAGCCGATCAGCAGGAAGGATGACAGGCTGGTCATTTCCCAGAACACCATCAGCAGCAACAGGTTTTCGGACAGCACCACGCCAAGCATGGCCGACATGAACAGCTGCAGATAACAGAAGAAACGGCCCATCGGGTCGTGTTTGGAGAGGTAGTAGCGGGCGTAGAGAATAACCAGCAGGCCGATACCCTGAATCATCAGGGCAAACAGGAAACTCAGGCCATCAAGCCGGAAACTGATATTCAGCCCCAGTTCGCTCAGCCAGGGCCGCGACTGGATCAGAGTTTGCCCGGCGAATACCGCATCGGCATGCCGCCAGAGCAATGCCAGACCGATGACCGGTGCAACCATGGCCATCGTGGCACAAAGAGAACGCCCTTGATTCTTGAACAGCAGTGGAAGCAGGCTGCCAAGCAGCGGGAGGATGACGATCAGCGCCAGGGTCATGCAGGACTTACTCCTTATATGGCCATTGCGGCTCCCGTTCCAGCAATACCGCAACTACGGAATGGGCATGGTCAGGAGGCGCACGTCATTATAGGGGCAAGCTGCCATCGCCGAGCAACGCAAGCAGCTGAATCCGTTACAAAATGCGTAACAACGCTATGGCAGCAGCGCCCTGGCTGCTGCCATTCCGGTTCCATGCGCGTTACTTGACGACCCGGGACTGACCATTCACCGACATGATGCGCACGCGATCACCCGGGGCAAAATTAACCCCTTCAACCACTTCCTGAACGTAGGCACGAGTATAGCCACCATCTTCGTTAACGATAATTTCCACGCCCTGAGTACGGGTAATCCCCTCCTCGGCTGCCGCACCGGCCATGCCGCCAGCCACTGCGCCGACAATAGCGGCAATCGCGCTGCCACGACCGCCACCCACCGAGCTGCCGGCGACACCACCGATGGCCGCCCCTGCGGCTGGGCCAATCACGGTCTTGGTACCTTCAATCTGCACCAGACGCACCGATTCCACTGTCCCCATACGCACGGTCTGCGGCGCCCGCGCATCATCCCGACTGTAAACATCGCCGCTCAGCGAAGATGCACAGCCGCCCAATGCCAGCAGGGCACCGAGCATCAGAGTCACCACATACCGATTTTTCATATCGTCACCTCAATTGGTCCGCCTTGCATCAAGGCCCGTTTCACAAGGGTGCGCGCAGTCTCGCAGAGAGGCAATACCGACCACCGGAGGTGGTAACCGTTGATCGGATTTTGAACAGATCGAGTCGAATTTAATCGCCTCTTGGCATAACATCTGCGGCGCTTATTAATAGACGAGCCCACTCCGGCGCGTCGTTACATTCCTTTTGCGTTTCGTCGTAACCAACAAAAAAGCCAATAGAACCTGGTTGCCCGAATCCGAGACACCGGAGGTTCTGCCATGTTCCCGCTGCAGGCAGCTTGGTTGTATTACCTTGAAAACCCGGCGCTGGTCCTCAACGGCCTGGCCCTGTTCTTCGCCGTCAATGGCAGCTGGCTGTGGATTGCGACCCAACTGCGCAGCAGCCTCGGCCGCCAGCGCCTGGCGACCCTGCCACCCAGCGAAACCGACATCAGCCAGCAACGCGATCAGCGCATCAATCGCCTGTTCTACAGCGTCGGCACCGTCTGCCTCAGCCTGGCCCTGCTCCTCAGTCTGGTCAGCACCCGCGTCTGAACCTGACCTCGATCAGACGCCGGCCGATTCCTCGATCACCCGCAAGCGACTGCGCACCGGGTTAGCGTACTGCAGCAGCCAGAATGGCCGCTGCGCCTCGGGTAACGCCGACAACCGTGCTGCAAAACGCTGTTCCTCGGCCGCCAGCTCGCTGGCTGTGTAGTCCGTACGCCAGTTCGACAGCGCCGTTGGCACCTGTTCGCCTGAGTGCTCAAATGCCAGAAAGTTGCTCGGATAGAGGCGATACTGACCCAGAATCTGCCGATCCACTGCCGCAGCTACCTGTCTGGCATCGTCAAAGGCCTCCGTCAGCGGCTTGCCAAACGCCACATGCACCCGCCCCTTGTAGCCCGTCAGGCCAATGGCAATGGAGCGGTCATCCTCGCCCGGCTCCTTGCTGTAACTGCCAGCATGCGCACGCTGCTCCAGCTCGCGCGCTTTCATGCCGTCACACGGATCCCATTCGTAGGAAATCGATACCGGTACCATGCTCAGCGAGCGAATCACATCCGCAACAGCTTCGGCCTTGCGGCTCATGCAGAACATCTTGATGATCGCCGAATCGGTTTCATCCAGACCGTCCTTCGCTCGCCCCTCCGCCTGAGCAATCCAGATCGACTGCCCCTCGGCAATCGAGTGGCTGATATAGGCAGACAGGGTCTGGTAAGCCTGCAGCTTCTCGCGCCGACCGGTCAGTGAGCGGTGCACGATAAAGCTCTTGTTCAGGCGCATCAGATCGGCAACGAAGGGCCGCTGCAGCAGATTATCTCCAATCGCAATACGTGGCGTCGGGTGCCCCGCGTGGTAAAGCGCATAATTGACAAACGCCGGATCCATCACGATGTCACGATGATTGGCGATAAACAGGTGGGGCTGATCGCTGCGCAGGTTATCCAGGCCACTGTAGGTGACAGCCAGTGTGCTGCTTTCTATCAGGCGATCCAGATAGGGTTCCAGCCTGTGCTGAAGATCATCAACCGATTCGACGCCACGGGCCTCGCGTCCGAGCGCCAGTTGCACCAGCGACCGGGCAACACCCGGTAGCCAGCGATTGAGGCGCGGGAAGCGGTAGCCAGCCAGCATGCGCATCAGTTCCTGATCAGACAGCAGACGCTCCAGCACAGCTGGCACTTCGGCATCGTTGTAGGGGCGAATGCCCTCGAACTCGCTCATGTCACCCTCAGAGTCTTGTCGTCAGCCGGGCATTATGCGTTGCCCACCGTGGTTTCGCCAGATTGACGATGCAGCTACACTGCATGTCACATACAAGACGTACGGGGACTTTACGGTGCAGGCACTGGAAGAAGCGAATCTGGTCTGCCCTCACTGCGGCGAGCCCATCACCCTGCTGCTTGACCTGAGCGGTGGAGCCCAATCCTATACCGAGGACTGTCAGGTCTGCTGCCAGCCGATCCACGTCAGCCTATGGATCGACGACGCAGGCGACGACTATCACGTCGACCTGCGCCGCGAACAGGACTGAGCATGCAGCGTATCTACCGTCCCGCCGACATGGCGGAGGCCAGCTTGCTGACCGCCGTACTGGCCGACCATCACATCCGCAGCCACATCAGCGGCGGCTATCTGCAGGGGGCCATTGGCGATCTGCCAGTGCATGACCTGCTTGGCCTGTGGGTTGAAGACGAAGACGTCGATCGCAGTACCGAGCTGATCCATGCCTATCTCCAGGCAAGCCCCATCAACGAAGAAGACAGCGAGCTACCCCAGCCATGAGCGGTCGCCTGGCCCAGTTCAATCAGCCCCATACCACAATGCCCGACGACTGGAAGCCACAGTGGAATATTGCCCCTGGCAAACCGTTGCTGATTCTGCGCAAGACAGCAGGCCAGCTGGAGTGCGCCTCTGTCCTGTGGAACCTGACGCCGGGCTGGCTAAAGGACCTCAGCCGGGCCAGCTTTTCGGCCCGGGCTGAATACCTGCACGAAAAACCCATGTTCCGGCAGGCCTTCGCCCAGCGGCGCTGCATCCTGCCCGTCGACGGCTATTTCCTCTGGCTGCAGCAGGGGCAACGCAAGCAACCCTGGTATCTGCGGCGCAAGGAAGGCGGGCTGGCACTGGCGGGTATCTGGGAACGCTACCAGCTGGATGACGGTCAGTACTGGGACAGTTGCGCGCTGATCACCGTACCTGCCAAAGGCCTGGCAAACCGGCTTGGCGACCGTATGCCGGCAGCCCTGAACAGCGCGGAGCAAGCCATATGGCTGGCCGAGAGCACGGCGGTGACGGCCCTGCAGCCATTGTTGCTGAATGCCGACAGCCGTATCGAGATGGCCTACCCTGTCAGCACAGCAGTCAGCAACCCGGCTACCCAGGGGCCGCATTGCTGCAGCCCCGCAGGTCCGGCTCAAACCTTGAACTGATTGATCAGACGGCGCTGATGCTCTGCCAGCTTGGTCAGTGACGCACTGGCCTGGGAGGCCTCATCGGCACCCTTGGCCACATCCTTGGC
Source organism: Halopseudomonas sp. MFKK-1 (assembly GCF_027474385.1). Lineage (NCBI taxonomy): Bacteria > Pseudomonadati > Pseudomonadota > Gammaproteobacteria > Pseudomonadales > Pseudomonadaceae > Halopseudomonas > Halopseudomonas sp. MFKK-1. The sequence continues at coordinate 2,247,589 of NZ_CP114836.1, read as the reverse complement.
GACCGTGTCGATGGTCATGACGTTGCGATTGATATCCTCGGCAACCGCACTCTGCTCCTCGGCGGCACTCGCGATCTGATTGTTCATATCATTGATCACTGATACTGCCTGGGTAATCGAGGTCAAGGCTGCATCCGCCTCTTCCGCCTGCAGTACGCTCTGATCGGTGCGGGCACGGCTTTGCTCCATCACCTTGACGGTCTCGCGGGTTCCATTCTGCAGCTGCTCGATCATATGCTGAATTTCTTCGGTCGAGCTCTGGGTTTTCTGCGCCAGGTTACGAACCTCATCGGCAACCACCGCAAAGCCGCGACCCTGCTCACCGGCGCGAGCCGCTTCGATGGCCGCATTCAGCGCCAGCAGGTTGGTTTGTTCTGCAATACCGCGAATGGTGTCCAGAATACCGGTGATATTTTCGCTGTCGCGTGCCAGTGCCTGCACGCTGTCGACCGCACGCTGAATATCCTGCGAGAGGTTCTGAATGGTTTCGGACGTTGCCCGCACCACCTCACGTCCGTGCGAAGCGGAACCGTCGGCATTTTGAGCCGCGCTGGCCGCCTGCGAGGCGTTACGTGCAACATCTTGTGCGGTCGCAGTCATTTCTGTCACGGCCGTCGCGACCAGATCAATCTCGCTGAGTTGACGCTGTACCCCGTCATTGGTCCGCAGCGCGATGTCGGCGGTGTGTTCCGAGGCATCGGTGACCTGCTGAACCGAACCGACAACCTCACGAATCATGCCCTGCAGCTTGTCGAGAAACGCATTGAAGCCCCGGGCGATATCACCCAGCTCATCCGCCCGATCCACATTGAGACGCTTGGTCAGATCGCCTTCGCCCTTGGCAATATCGTCCAGCATGGCTACCAGCTGGCGCGCGGGCTTGGCCAGACCGTAAGCCAGCAACACCATCACACCGAGACCCGCCAGCGCAACCAGCAGACCGATGCCGGTCAAAAGCATGGAATCCTGTTGGCGCATGTCAGTCAGCTCGGTATCGAGCTGATTGAAGTCCTGCATGACCACCGCAAGCGGTAACTTGATAAGCAGCGACCAACGCACATCTGTGCCCGGCAGCGTGACCGGCATGATCAACTGCAGATGATCCACACCTTCACTCTCGATCTGAAAAAGCGGCTCGTTGGACCTGCCCACAGCGGTAATGGCGTCCATTTCCATTTGATCAAGCACCAAAGAGGCATGATCGCCCGGCTTGGCACCCTCGCCCGTGAACGCAACCAGCCGCCCGGAAGCACTCACCAGAGCCTGCTCGCCCTGGCCGTCGTAGAGATCCTGATTGCTCTCATGCAGCATCTGCTGCAGAAACTCCATCGACAGATCGGCACCGGCGATACCCATGAACTCACCGTCGCTGACGATCGGCACAGTAAAGGAGGCAAGCAACACTGTCTTGCCGCCAACCTCATAAGGGGCTGGGTCAACTACACAGGGCTTCAGCGTTTCACGGGGGCAAAGATAATACTCGCCGGTACGCACGCCGTTTTCGAGGATGGTTTCATTCTCCATATCGCCGAGTGCTTCCAGCGACAGGCTGCCATCTTCGTTACGGAACCACATGGGCATGTAGCGCCCTGTGCCGTTGTAGCCGTCGGTTTCAACTCCCTCAAAAAAGCTGTCCAGGTTATCCAGCGAGTTTGGCTCCCAGCCGACGTAGGCATCCCACAGCTGCGGGCTTTGCTCCAGCGTCATGCGGATTACGCGGGTCATTTCCTCGCGCCCCATCATCAACGCCGGCATCCCGTCATCCTGAATCTGTCCCAACATCGAGTTGAGCTGCGCCAATTGCGTGGCTACCGTCAGCGGATACTCCAGATAGCGACGAATACGCGCCTGTTCACCACCCGCTATCGCCATCACGCGGTCCCTGACCAGATCATCGATCAACACCCGCGACCGTTCCTGCACCAACGCCTGACTGCGTTCGGCGGAATAAACCGAGTAAAGCGTCATGACGCCAACAGCGATAAACAGACAGGCACCTGCCAGCACAGTAATGGAAAGCTGAATTGACCTGAATTTCATGAAATACCTCGACGTGGGAACGACAGAGCGGCGCAGGACACCGGTTCATCCGTAATATCGGCCACAGCATAAAAATCTGCAGCCCGTTGCATACAATTGTCCAAATACCGGTCCAATAACGTAATCTTTCACCGTTGAATGCCCGCGGGGCTGTTCCCCAGAGGCCTGCAACATTATTTTACGCCTGATGAGAGAATAGAGCATGAAGAGATCACGGGTACTGCTGCTGTCTGTCCTGTTCAGTCTTGCCGGCCTGAGCGCCTGCAACACGATGGAAGGGCTGGGCAAGGACATTCAGAAGGTCGGCGACAGCATCGAAGACGCTGCCAACCGATAACGCGGGGCCGGTGCTTCCAGGCGGAGCATCGGCCGAATTTCAACTTCGTTTTGCAAGGAAGAGCCCAATGCGACTGCGATTCACCCTTCTCCTGCCTGTTGTGCTGCTGGTTGGCTGTCAGAGCGTGCAGACCACTCAAGGCGGTAACGTCGGCGTCAACCGCACCCAGTATATGATGAGCGGCCTGTCCAGCGAGCAGGTCAACCAGATGGCTGCCGAGTCGTACAACGAGACCCTGGCTGAAGCCAAAAAGCAGGGGCTGCTGAATACCAGCGCTGCCACCGTGCGCAGACTCAATGGTATCGCTGCCAAGCTGATCGCACAGGTCCCGCACTTCCGCCCCGATGCCAGCAGCTGGGACTGGGAAGTCAACCTGATCAAGGATGACCAGCTCAATGCCAGTTGCTCACCCGGCGGCAAGATTCTGTTCTACTCGGGAATTATCGATCGCCTTCAACTGACCGATGCCGAAATAGCCCAGATCATGGGGCACGAGATTGCCCACGCCCTGCGCGAGCATGGCCGCGAGGCTATTTCTCGAGCCTATGCCACCCAGATGGGCACCCAACTGGCCAGCGCCCTGCTGGGCCTGGGCGAAGGCGGAAGTCAGGCTGCTCAGATGGCGGTGCAATATGGCCTGACGCTGCCGAACAGTCGAGCCAACGAGAGCGAAGCCGATCTGATTGGCCTGGAGCTGGCCGCACGCGCCGGCTACGATCCGCAGGCTGCCGTGACTCTGTGGCAAAAAATGCAGGCCGCATCGCAGGGCGAGCCACCGGCATTCATGAGCACCCACCCCTCTTCCTCCGGCCGTATTGAGACACTGCGCTCTGCTGCTCCCCGCGTTCAGGGCCTGTACGAAGCTGCCAAGTAAGCAGATCCCGGCCGGCGAGCTTGCTCCGCCGGTCGGAATGCAGCGAATACGCTGGTCAATCCGTGCAAAACCGGTACAATTGCGCGCCGTTCGACCCCGAACGACATGGGTTCCCTCACCCCATCTGACAAAACGGCGAGTCAGCAGACTCGAATCGTAAAAAAGGACAGACCATGACCGTACTTACCTCCGGCATGCAGCGCCGCGCGCTCGCACTGCTGATCAGTTTTCACATTGCCATCATCATCGCCAGCAATTACCTGGTGCAGTTGCCGATCACCCTGTTCGGTTACCACACCACCTGGGGCGCCTTCAGCTTTCCGTTCATTTTCCTGGCTACCGATCTGACCGTTCGCCTGCTCGGCAAACAGGCTGCGCGCCGCGTTATTGCGCGCGTCATGCTGCCGGCGCTGGTTGCGTCCTATGTAGTGTCGGTGGTGTTTCAGGAAGGCAGCTACCGCGGCATCGACGCACTGCTGTCGTTCAATGACTTCGTGCTGCGCATTTCGCTGGCCAGTTTCGTTGCCTACGTGATCGGCCAGTTGCTGGACATCCAGGTATTCGACCGGCTGCGCCGTATCAAGGCCTGGTGGATCGCACCAAGCCTGTCGACCGTGCTGGGCAACCTGGCAGACACCTTCGCCTTCTTCTCGGTCGCCTTCTGGCACAGCAGCAATCCGTTCATGGCCGAGCACTGGGTCGAGATCGCTACCGTCGACTATGCCATCAAACTGCTCATCAGCATGCTGCTGTTCCTGCCGCTTTACGGCGTGCTGCTGCGCACCCTGATGAACCGCCTCGGCGGCCCGGCGACCTCAGCCGCCTGAGCGGTATCAGGACAACAACCCTGATACACCCAGCAAGAGCCCTGCTGCAGCACCAAGCAGCAGGGTCTGCAGCACCGTCCAGCCCCTCCCAAACAGCAGACCGGCCGCGATCAGCCCGATGCCCAGTGCCAGCCAGTCCGGCCCGGCAGTCTCGGCAGGCATGACAACGTGCCAGCCGAAAAATAGCGCCAGATTGACGATAACGCCCACAACAGCAGCACTTACGCCAGTCAGGGCGGCAGTCAGACGCAGTTCGCCACGGGTAGCTTCGATCAGCGGCGCACCGCCCAGCACAAACAGAAACGACGGCAGAAAGGTGAACCAGCAGACCAGCAGCGCCGCCAGCATGCCAGCAGCCAGCGCCTGATCAGCACCTAAAAATGCGCCCTGATAGCCACCAAGAAACGCGACAAACACCACCACCATGATCAAAGGCCCCGGGGTGCTTTCGCCCAGCGCCAGCCCGTCGATCATCTGCAGCGGCGAGAGCCAGCCGTATTGCAGTACAGCACCCTGATAAACATAGGGCAGCACAGCATAGGCCCCCCCGAAGGTCAGCAAGGCTGCCTTGGTAAAGAACCAGGCCATCTGGGTCAACGGCCCATGCCAGCCTTGCCATAACGTCAGCAGCCCCATCGGCAAGACCCAAAGCGCAGCTCCGATCAGCAGCAGCTTCGCCAAACGCCATGAGCTGAAGCGGGCATGTTCGGGTATCGGGCTGTGATCATTCAACAGCGCATCCCCGCCGCCGTCAGACGGCGCGTGAGCCGCCGTAGAAGGCGAAAAGGCCGACGGCAGCAATCGCCCGCCAACGGTGCCAGCCAACGCCGCCGCCAGCACGATCAGAGGAAAAGGTAGCTGCAAGGCGAATATCGCTACGAAAGCGGCCAGCGCAATTGCCCAGAGCCAGCGGTTATGCAACACCCGACTGCCGATCCGCCAGGCCGCCTGAACAACCACGACCACCACCACCGGCTTGATCGCGTAGAACACCCCTGCAATCAGCGGCACGTCGCCATAAACCAGATACACCCAGGCCAGCAAGATCAGCAAACCCAGCGATGGCAGAATAAACAGCAGCCCAGCCACCACCCCACCCCAACTGCGATGCAGCAACCAGCCCAGATAGGTCGCCAACTGCTGCGCCTCCGGCCCGGGCAGCAGCATGCAGTAGTTCAGGGCGTGCAAAAAACGCCGCTCGGATAACCAGCGACGCCGGGAAACCAGCTCGTCATGCATCAATGCGATCTGCCCGGCAGGGCCACCGAAACTGATAAACCCCAGCTTCAGCCAAAAGCGAAATGCCTCTCGGCGACTCAGATCAGACGGGCCCGGAGGCAGGGTTTCAGATGAGGGGGCAGTTGCCATGACATACCTTCTGTAAGGACATCCGTAAGCCTCATGATGACAGGACAATATTTCACCCTTGCTGCAGGTCCTGCCAAATCCATATCAGAGTCCTCTGACGCTCAGGCCGACGCCCCTTGGCGCCCGGCAATCTCGCGCAGCGCCTGAACCAGATAATCCGGTTCCTGTGCCCCGGAAATCAGGTACTGGCCGTTGATCACGAAGGCCGGTACCGACGAGATACCCGCCTGCTGCCAGTGCGCCTCGTCGGCGCGAACAATGTCGGCGAACCTGTCACTGGTCAACACCTGCTCGGCCTCTGCCGCATCGAGCCCGGCGGCACACACGGCATCGAGCAGTACGTCCCTGTTGCTGACGTCCTTTGCTTCTCCGAAGTAGGCGTCGAACAGGGCCTGTTTCATCGCCGTCTGACGATCGTGCTCAGCCGCCCACTTCACCAAGCGGTGACCATCGAAGGTATTGGCGGTGTAGCGTTCCTGCATATGGGTGAAATTCAGCCCGAGACCGGTGGCGATACGAATCATGTCATCCTGCGCCGCCCGCACCTCGAACTCGTTACGACCGTACTTGCGGCACAGCGCCTCGACAATCGGCATCGGCCGCTGGGCCGGATCGGGATTGAGCTCGAAGGCGTGCCACTCCACCTTTGCTCCCACCTCGCCTTCCAGCGCCGCCAGAGCCTGCTCCAGGCGAGCATAGCCGATGGCGCACCAGGGACAGGCAATGTCGGAGACGATATCAATGGTCAGGTTCTGCATGGTGTTACTCACGATTGACTGGGTTTAACAGATGAGACTACACCATATACAGCGGGTTTCATCGGGCATCAGCCGCTGCTATAACTGCAAATAATCATCTTGCCGGTATCTGCCATGCTGCAACTGCGCCCCAACTGTGAATGCTGCGACCGCGACCTGCCCGCCGATGCATCCTATGCTCTGATCTGCAGCTTCGAATGCACCTTCTGCCACGACTGCGCGCAGCGCTTCGCAGGCTGCTGTCCGAACTGCGGCGGCAACCTGGTCACCCGCCCGACTCGCCCGGCACATCTGCTTGAACGCTACCCGGCCAGCCGTGACCGGGTGCTCAAGCCACACATCCACTGATGAACGCCGGCGAGCTGCTCTCGCTGTTTCTTGCCCTGACGGTGCTGGCGGCGCTGCCCAGCAGCAGTGTGGCGCTGGTCGTTGTGCGCAGTGCCCGATACGGCGTTGGCCAGGGTGTTGCGGCAGCAATCGGCATCACCCTCGGCGATTTGCTGCTGGCCGCGCTGGCGCTGGCGGGCTGGCAGGTGGTAATCGACAGCCTGGGCGGGGTGTTCAACCTGCTGCGCTGGCTGGCAGCGGCCTACCTGATCTGGTTTGGCTGGTCCCTGTGGCGTCAACCGCATACAAAGCAGGCGTTGCCCATTTCGACCGGCAGCAGCTGGCACAGTCTGATCGCGGGGTTGCTGCTTACCCTCGGCGATATCAAGGCACTGATTTTCTACGCCAGCTTCCTGCCTCTGTTTGTAACCACACCACTGTCGTCCGGGGTAGCGCTGCAAGTACTGATTACCACCGCAGTGGCCTTGCTGCTGGTCAAGACACTCTATGCAGTGCTTGGCAGTCGCCTTGCCCTGCCCCGCCAGAGCCGGGGACTTCAACGTCTGGGGGGCGGGCTGCTGATTGGTTGCGGCCTGTATCTGGCAAGCCGTTGACCTACTGACCTGATATCAGGCTGCTGCGTACCTGCTTCACATTGCCCTGTTCCTCCCGGCGACCCGCCGGCCCGCCCTGGGCTATAGTAGGCAGTGCGGCGGAGCAGATGCTCCGACAGGCGATCCGACAAAACTTATAACACTGGAGCCACAGCATGAGCGCAGCCATTTTGCTACTGATCGGGCTGGGATTGATGACCCTGGGGTACTTCATCTACTCCCGTTTCATTGCCAACCGGATCTATCGCCTCGACCCGGATTTTCGTACGCCAGCGCACGAATTCGAGGATGGCATCGACTTCGTTCCGACCAACCGCTTTGTGCTGTGGGGTCACCATTTCACCTCCGTCGCCGGCGCCGCGCCCATCGTCGGGCCGGCCATTGCAGTCATCTGGGGCTGGCTTCCGGCCTTCATCTGGGTGGTGATGGGCACCATTTTCTTCGCCGGCGTCCACGATATGGGCGCGGTCTGGGCCAGTGTGCGCAACAAGGCCAAATCGGTCGGCTCGCTAACCGGCGACGTAGTGGGCAAGCGCGCCCGCAGCATCTTCATGATCGTGATTTTCCTGGTACTGCTGATGGTCAACGCCGTATTTGCGGTGGTCATCGCCAAGCTGATGATGAGCTTCCCGACTGCCGTATTGCCAGTCTGGGGTGCGATTGTCGTCGCATTGATCGTCGGCCAGCTGATCTATCGTCGCATGATCAGCCTGCCGGTCGTTTCAGTGGTTGGGGTCGTCGCGCTCTACGCGCTGATCTGGGCCGGCCCATCGGTACCGATTCAGATGCCGGCCGAGGTTGCAGGACTCTCGGGCAACGCCATCTGGATTCTGCTGCTGTTCCTCTACGCAGGCGTCGCGTCTGTGCTGCCGGTGTGGATGCTGCTGCAACCGCGTGATTACATCAACGGCCTGCAGTTGTTCGTCGGCCTGCTGATTCTGTACGGCGCAATCATGCTGCTGAACCCGGCGCTGGTCGCGCCGATGATCAATGACGACGTGCCGGCAGGCACCCCCTCGATTGTGCCGCTGCTGTTTGTCACCATCGCCTGCGGCGCCATTTCCGGCTTCCACGGGCTGGTGTCTTCCGGCACCACCTCCAAGCAGCTGAACAAGGAAACCGACGCCCGTTTCGTCGGCTACTTCGGTGCCATCGGTGAAGGCTGCCTGTCACTGGCAGCGATTCTGGTTGCCTGTGCCGGCTTTGCCAGCCTGACAGACTGGAAAGCCATGTACAGCGCCTTTGGCCAGGGCGGGGTCACCGCCTTCGTGCAGGGCGGCGCCTACGTCATCCACAACGGTCTGGGCCTGCCCGAAGTGACCGCCGCCACCCTGCTGACCGTAATGGCCGCCCTGTTCGCCGGCACGACCATGGATACCGGGCTGCGTCTGCAGCGCTATATCTTCCAGGAATGGGGCGAGATCTATCATCAGGAGTGGATGAAGAAGCCGCTGCCCGCCACCCTGCTGGCGATCGGCAGTTGCCTGCTGCTGGCCTTCGGCGCCGGCGGAGCGGACGGCTCCGGCGGCATGATCATATGGCCGCTGTTCGGCACCACCAACCAGTTGCTCGCCGGTCTGACCCTGCTGGTGATTACGGTGATGCTGGTGCACTACCGCCGCCCCATGTGGTACACCCTGCTGCCGCTGTGCTTCCTGCTGGTGATGACGGTGACCGCGCTGGTGATCCAGCTCAAGACCTTCTACGACCAGCAGAACTACTTCCTGCTTGCGCTGGATATCGTCGTGCTGATTGCCGCCATTCTGGTCGCGCTGGAGTGCGCTGCGGCGCTGAAACGGCACTTGGCACTGGCAGCAGCGGAGCAAGCCGATGGCCGCTGACCGTGGCGAGAAATGGCGCGCCTGGCTGAGTCAGGCGCGCTTCTTCCTGGAAGAGGCCTACAGCTCCCGCTACCGGGGCGCGATTGCCCGCAGCCGGCGTGACCACGATGACCTGTTCATGCTGCTGGTGTTCAGCGAGATGATGGGCGTACCCAACCCGGCTTCCTACTACACGCTGGAGCTGCAGCCGCTGCTGCTTGAACGCTTCCACGACTGGCACCGGCGCATGGGTATGGAACACTCGCCGCTGGACCATTTCCGCTGCTGCTGACCGGGAGAGTCGATATTTCCACTTCCAACCTTGACCTGCTGCACCGCCGCCTGCTGTGGGTCGGCGGCAAGGGCGGCGTCGGCAAGACCACGGTCGCTGCGGCGCTGGCCGTACTGGCGGCCAGCCGGGGGCAGCGCTGCCTGATCGTCTCGACTGACCCGGCGCACAGCCTGGGCGATGTGTTCGACCGCCCGCTGGATGATCGCCCCAGACGCCTGCTGCCCAATCTGGACGCGCTGGAAATCGACCCCGATGCCGAGGTGGACGCCCACCTGCAGCGGGTGATTGAGCAAATGCGCAAGCTGGCAGCACCCGAGATGCTGACTGAGCTCACCCGACAAATGCAGCTGACCCGCCATTCACCGGGCACCCAGGAAGCGGCACTGCTCGAGCGCATTGCCAGACTGGTCACCGCACCGCCGGACGACTACGACCTGATTATCTTCGACACTGCCCCGACCGGGCACACCCTGCGCCTGCTCACCCTGCCTGAGGCCATGGCCGCCTGGACCGATGGCCTGCTCAGCCACAACCGCAAGTCCGCCGAGCTGGGCAAGGTGCTGCAGCACCTGACCCCGCGCAGCGGCCGTGATCTCAATAGCCCGTTTGACGATCCCAACGAGGATCCGCTAAGCGGTCTGGATCAGCGCACCCGCAGCGTTGCCGAAACCCTGCGCAACCGCAGGCGGCTGTTTCACCAGGCCCGCCGCCAGTTGGAGGATCCGGCAGACAGCGGTTTTCTGTTTGTGCTGACAGCCGAGCGGCTACCGATTCTGGAGACGGTACGGGCAGTAGAGAGTCTGCGGCAGGCGCAGATTCCGGTCGCTGCGGCGCTGGTCAACCGGGTCATACCCGACAGCGCCGACGGCCACTTCCTGCAGCAGCGTCGACTGCAGGAAGCCAGCTATCTGCAGCGAATTGATCGCGAGCTTGGCCACCTGCCGCGTCCGCAACTGCCCTGGCTGGAAACTGACGTGCAGGGCATCGGGATTCTCCAGCAGCTGGCGACACTGCTGGAGCAACAGGGGTTTTGAGCGTCGCTTAGCGCAAGCGCAGGGGCTGACCGGCCGCCTTGCGCTCGGCCTGCCACTGCTCCAGCGTCTGCGCCGCCTCTTCAGCCGAGAGCTGTCCGATGATCTTGAAGTAGTCCTGGCGCAGCGGATCAGCCATCACCTCGGCGCGCGGCTTGATACGGACCGCATAGACGGTCTGCAGGTTCTGATGGTCGAATGCACGCCAGGTCTGGGTATCCTTCAGCAGTTGATAGCTGTGCCCTTCCAGCGCACGAATCAGCCCTTCGCTCTCAAGCGACCCGCTGCGCTCAACCGCATCAGCCCACTGGTAGACAATGCTGTAAGCCGATGCGGCCGAGCTGGAAGGATAAGTCTGATAGCGTTCGGCAAAGGTGCTGACAAATTGCTCGCCCCGTTCAAAGCCGAACTCGCGCGGCACATTCCAGGTCCATGGCACCGCACCCAGCACACCGGCCATGACTGACGGCCCGGCCTGCTCGACCATGCTCAGGGTCAGATTGGGTACCACCACCTGCACATTCTCGAAGCCAAGCTGACGAACCAGGCCCATCGCCTTGACCATCTGATCACCAAAGAGCACCAGCACCAGCACCTCGGGCTCGGCAGCACGGGCCTGCTGCAGCGCCTCGCGCAGTTCACGCAGCGACGCATTCGGGAACGGTATCCGCACAGCTCCGTGCACCGCCACATCATCCGTGCCGGTAAAGTGGCGCATCGACTCCTCGGTGCTGTGGCCCCAGGTGTAGTCCGCGGTCACGTAGTAGTAGCGCTTGCCGGCGTACTGCTCCTGCAATTGTGCTGCCAGTACCCGCGCTGCCATCCAGGCGTTGTAGCTCTCGCGGAACATGTATCGCTGGCCATCGCGCCCGGTGGTGTCGTTGGAATAGGTCAGTGTGCCGAAATACAGCAGGCCACGATCGCGGGCCCGCTTGCCTGCGGCAATGGCCACGGCGCTGCTGGCACCGCCAAACAGCATGCGCGCGCCGGCATCGGCCAGTTCGTCAACATTGCGCACAGCCCGCTCGGGATTGGACGCACTGTCGCGCTCCAGCAGCTCCAGTGGACGTCCCAGCACCCCGCCGGCCTGATTAATCTCGTCCAGCGCCAGCATCGCCCCGCGCATCTGCATCAGGCCCTCCTGGGCATACTGGCCGGTGCGTGGCAGATTAAGACCAATGGCAATAGGCTCGGCCGCGCCGGCAAGGCCGGCCCAGAGCATGGCAAGACCAGCCAGGCAGCAGCGTACGGGTGAAATAGGATAAGTGGTCATGACAGGCGTCCTTGAATCAGCGAGAAACTCCGCAAAAGGCCGCATCATTCCACAGCAAGATGACATCCCGGCAGTGTCCTTTGGTCGCACCTGTATACATCTGCACACTGGCTGACCAGGCGGCGCAGTGCTATACAGAGTGTTTTTTGACCACCATGGAAGGTCGCCATGATGCCAGACAATACGTTGCTCGCCGATGCCCGCGCCATTTTGGCCGGTGCCCAGGACAAGATTGACCGGTTGCGCTCTATTGATCCGTTCTTTATCGACCTGTCGCTGCGCGAGAACCCGGTCGGCGCCCGGGTTGGTCAGACGCTGCAGGACAAGCTGGAGATCCTGCCAAAGCTGCGCGAATTCGGTTTTCGCAACATTCTGCTGGGCACCCTCGACTACGCCATGCCCGACGAGCTGGAAGTCGACGACGACTTTATGATCTACCTGCGCGACCATCAGGTCGACATGAGCGGCTGCTACGCCTTTACCGATCTCGGGCTGGTCAACGACACCGGTGAATTCACGCCCTCGCCGTCGATGCTCAAATTGCGCGACTACCGCGTGCCCAATACGCTGCACGAGATCTACCTGAGCCGGGACGGTATGGCCGGCCAATACGACTTCGCTACCCTGCGTCGCAGCATTCCCGCCAGCATCGCCTGGCTGCAGCAAAACATCCGTGGCGATGACGGCGGCGCACCCAGGATCATGATCAACGTCGTCGATGGCTGCGATGCCTTCATCCAGAATCCTGACGAAACCATCGAGATACTGCAGTTGCTGGCACAGCAGCCGATCTTCGGGCTGAGCATGGAAGATGATCGAGGCACCTACCTGCCGTTCCAGGTTGGCGCCTTTGTCGCCGTCGCTCGCCGCTGTCTGCCTGCGCCACTCAAGTTGCTGGTACATATTCATGCCGGCGCAGGCGTCGAGAACGCCTCCGTCATCGAGGCCCTGCTCAACGGGGCAGACGGTGCCTGGGGCGGGCTACCCAAACGTGCTGCCATTATCGGCCATGCGTCTCTGGGGGAACTGATTGCGAATCTGGTTCGGGTCGGCAATCGGCACATGGCATCTACCTACCGGCTCGACCGGCTGCTGCCGCTGGCGACCCGCCTGCAGGTACTGGACGAAGAGGAAGCGGTACCTGACGACCTGCCAATTCTCGGCAATAACGCCTACCGGCTGCCGCTGAGCTTCTTCCGCCAACGTCCCGACCGCTTCATGGATCTGGTTCCCCAGGCCATCGGTGGCAGCTATGGTTACCGCATCTGCCCGGTTGTCAGCGATGCACCCGTGATTGCCGGGCGCCTGGCAGAGGTCACCGGACAGCCTGCCGACAGCTTCGCCCAGCCTGTTCTGGAGCAAATGATCCGGCTGATGCGCCGCGACTTGCGCGCCGGCCAGCGCATCGTCTATGACCAGCCGGCCAAGCTGCTGACGCTGTATCAGCGCGCACGGCACACAGCAGGCAATACGTCATCAGGTGTAACGCCAAGTGATGGCCAACTGGCATGAAGCATGCTTACATTCAGCACTGAACAAAAAAACGTCAACAGGATACGGGTATGAGCGACATCGCCACCGAGATAGCCCACGACAGCGCGGTCTATAAGACACTGCTCGAATCAACCAAGGCCATTCCCTGGAAGATCGACTGGAAGACCATGACCTTCGCCTACATCGGCCCGCAGATCGAACACCTGCTGGGCTGGACACAGGACAGCTGGATCAGCGCCGACGACTGGGCCAACCGCATGCATCCGGAGGACCGCGAGTGGGTAGTGAACTTCTGCATATCCCAGTCCCAGGCCGGAACCGATCACGAAGCCGACTACCGGGCACTTACTGCCGACGGCGAGTACGTGTGGATTCGCGACGTGGTTCATGTGGTACGTGACGAGGATGGCGAGGTTGAGGCCCTCATCGGCTTCATGTTCGACATCAGCGAGCGCAAGAAAACCGAAGAACGCCTGAAAACCCTGCAAAAGGAACTGGAGGAGCTGTCTTTCAAGGACGGCCTGACCGGCGCCGCCAACCGTCGCATGTTCGACTCCATTCTGCAGCTGGAATGGACCAATGCCCGGCGCAACGGCCAGCCGCTGTCGGTCATTCTGCTCGATATCGACTACTTCAAGCAGTACAACGACCACTACGGCCATATCAGCGGCGACGACTGCCTTAAACGGGTTGCCCAGGCATTGAGTGGCGCCGCAGCGCGTTCGCGCGATTTCTTTGCCCGCTACGGCGGTGAAGAGTTCGTACTGGTGCTGCCGGAGACCGACGCCAAGGCTGCCGAGCGCGTGGCAGAGCGTTGCCGCTCGCTGATTTTCAAGGAGCAGATTCCCCACGCCAACTCGGAAGCGGGCCAGATTCTGACTGTCAGTATGGGCATTGGCACCATTGTGCCCGGTCAGCATGACGACCCACGGGCCTTCCTCGACGCCGTGGATCGCAGCCTGTATCAGGCCAAGCAGCAGGGCCGCAACCGTATCGTCAACGGCGCCTGACTCAGCCCGCCGTTGTCAGCATCGGCTGCACCAGCAGCCACGCCGAGTACAACCCCAGCAGCAGGAATGCCAGGGCGGTAATGCGGCGGATCAGGGTCAGCGGCAGGCGCTCTGCCGCGACATTACCCAAAATCACCACCGGTACGTTGGCCAGCAGCATGCCAACGGTCGTGCCCAGAACTACCCAGACGTAGGCATCGAATTGCGCAGCCAGCACCACCGTTGCGATCTGGGTCTTGTCACCCATCTCCGCGAGGAAGAAGGCAATGACGGTCGCAACGAACGCGCCATAACGCCCAACCGGTGGCGCGTCGTCTTCATCCAGTTTGTCGGGAATCAACGTCCAGGCGGCAACCGCCAGAAACGACACAGCAAGAATGGCGTGCTGCCAGGTGTCGTTCAGGTAGTCGGCAACCAGTTGGCCGATGGCACCGGCCATCGCGTGATTGGCCACAGTCGCCACCAGAATACCCCAGATGATTGGCCACGGCCGGCGAAAACGCGCCGCCAGCAGCAGTGCCAGCAGTTGGGTCTTGTCGCCGATCTCAGCCAGCGTGACGATCCCGCTCGATACGAAAAAAGCTTCCACGGAGGTTCCAGAAGAGGGCGGGATTACGGTTCCATTGACACACGACTACCCCCGCCCTCGGCTGGTGGTCGCGTGTCAAAGGTCTCGTCAAACCCGATACCGCATTGAGCGGTGGAGGGTCGCAAACGCCATGATCTGCGGATCAATTATGTTGACGTTTGCCGGTGCAAGCAGGCGCTTGCGCAGAGGCTACTCCCCTAAGACGGGCGCAAATATAACGGCAAAGGCCGGCTGAATCAACCCGGCGCGACCGCCGAGTAGACCTTGAACCGGTTGTTCTCACGCAACACCTGACAGGGCCCAATGTGCTCCTCGATCAGCGGCGGGTAACGCAAAAAGCCGTTGGCAACGATGCGCAACTCTCCTCCCGGCTGCAAGTTACGGGTCACCTGCTCGAAGAAGCGTTCGGCGATGCTGGTGTCCTGACGGATACCGGTATGAAACGGCGGGTTGCTGATAACCGCGGCAAAGCGGCCGTGTACGTCACTCAGCCCGTCGGAGGCATGCACCTCGGCCGCAACGCCGTTGAGCGCCAGCGACTGCCGCGCGCAGTAAATGGCTAGCGCATCGATATCGACCAGTTCAAACCGGCAACCCGGGTTACGCCGCGCCATGACCAGCGACAGCACGCCAGAGCCACAGCCAAAATCCAGCACCCGGCCGGCCGGCAGCGCCTGTTGCTCGGCCAGCAACAGCTCGCTGCCCTCGTCCAGTCGGCCATGACTGAACACGCCCGGCAGACTGACCAGTTGCAGCGGCTGATCGTCAAACCTCAACTCGTACTGCTGCCGCCAGTCCTCAAGCCGGAATGGCGCAACCGGCTGATCGACGATCACCCGCCAGAGCTGACAATGCCGCGCCGAATCAAGTTTCTCCGGGTGCGCTCCATAGCGGCCCAGCAGTTTCTCCGCCCGGGTAATGCCGCCCTTCTTTTCGCCAACCAGATAGACCGGCTTGCCCTGCGCCAGCAACGGCAGCATCTGCGCCAGCGCATACTCGGCGCGCTCGATCGCCTTGGGCATGACCAGAATCGCAGCATCCAGATCATCGACCTGCGGGCACAGATGAGAGAACACCAGGCGATCTTCCGGCAGCGCACCGGCCAGGCCGCGGCTGCTGGCGTAATCCCAGCTCCACAGCGTCCAGTCGGCCGACAGGCTGCGGGTCAGGCCGTCCGCCGGCGGATTGACCAGCAGCAGGCGCTGACCGCTGAACAGCTCGGCGCTGCGCTCAAGTATCTGGCTGGTGTTGTCCATCGGGCTCTCCGCTGACTGGTGCAAAGGGGCGCATTGTAAGGGATGTGCTGATTTAGTGCGCGGCTCAAGTACCGCGCGGCTTGGTCCGGCGGGTTGGTTCCGCCTGTAACGGGTCATCCGGCCAGTAGTGCTTGGGGTAGCGGCCCTTCATGTCTTTCTTCACCTCGGCATAACTGCCCTGCCAGAAGCCGGCCAGATCCTGGGTCACCTGCACCGGGCGCTGGGCCGGTGACAGCAGATGCAGCTTGAGCGCCTGCCGACCGCCGGCGATACGCGGGGTATCGGCGCTACCGAACATCTCCTGCAGACGCACCGCCAGCACCGGTGGCGTCTCGCTATAATCGATACGAATGCGCGAGCCGGTCGGCACCGTCAAGTGGCTCGGTGCCTGCTCATCCAGCTCCTTGGGCAGTGGCCAGGGCAGTAATCCGGCGAGAATATTGCCCAGCTCCAGGTTGGCGAAATGCGCCAGCCGGTTGACCTTGTCCAGATAGGGTGCCAACCAGTCCTCCAGAGTGGCGAGCAGGGCCTCGTCCGACAGGTCGGGCCAGCGGCTATCATTGCCCTGCGCCAAATCCAGCTCGCGCAGCAACTGCACCCGCGCCTGCCACTGCCGCTGCTCCGGTGTCCACGGCAGCAAGTTAATGCCTTGCCTGCGCACCACATCGCAGAGCGCGCGCTGGCGTTGTTCGGGCGCCACTTGCGGCAGCGCCTTGCGCTGCCAGATCAGCTCGCCGATGCGCTGCTGCCGTTCGGCCAGCAGGGTTTCACTGCGGCTGTCCCACTCCAGCGTATCGCGTTCGCTCAGCAGCGCCGGTTCAACCGCCAGCAGACGCGCCACATTCAGCTCGGCAGCCATAAAAATCCGCGCCTGACGCTGGCCGCCCTGCCCGCCCAGCGCCGCCACCGCCAGCCATTCGGATTGCTGAAGGCGGTCAACCTCGGCAAACCCGGCTGAACGACCATTGGCCAGACGGTAGTCGGCGCCGGCTGCACCGCGGCGCTGCGCGATACGGTCCGGATAGGCCAGCGCCAGCAGCACGCCGTGCCAGTCGTCGTGCTGCGGGTCACTGACCGGATCGGTGGCCGGCAACCGGGCGAGCAGACGCGACCATTGCTCAACCAGACGCTTGGCGCGCTGCAATGCGCCGCGCTCTACATCCGCGCCGCGCGGGTCGTCAAACAGCGCCAGACGTACACTCAGATCGGCATTGTCGGCGCGGCGCAGCAGATCGCGCTCATCGACTATCGCCGCGATGCGGGCGGCCAACTTGGCCAGCCCAAGGCGCTGCCCCTCCACCAGCATATGCGCCAGCCGCGGGTGCATCGGTAAACCGGCCAGCACGCGCCCGTGCTCGGTGAGCTGCCAGTTAGCGCCATCGCGCTGCAAGGCACCGAGCCGTTCCAGCAGCTCACGCCCCTGATCCAGCGCGGCGGTTGGCGGCGGGTCCAGCCATACCAGCTCATCGGGCTGCTGCACGCCCCACTGCGCCAGCTGCAGTGCCAGCGGTGCGAGATCGGCCTGCAGTATTTCAGCATCGCGCTGCGCCGCCAGCCGCTCGTACTGCTGGGCCGACCACAGCCGGTAACAGACGCCGGGCTCCAGGCGCCCGGCCCGGCCAGCGCGCTGCTCGGCGGCGGCGCGCGACACCCGTCGGGTCTGCAATGCGCTCATGCCTGACAGCGGATCAAACGCCGCCTCACGCGACAGACCGGCATCCACCACCACGCGAATACCCTCGATGGTCAGACTGGTCTCGGCAATGGCGGTCGCCAGCACGATTTTGCGCTGACCCGCCGGTGCCGGTTCGATGGCACGGCGCTGAGCAGCGAGATCCAGGTCGCCATACAGCGGCGTGAGCAGCACGTTCTGCTGCTCGCCCAGCGCCTCTTCCAGCCGCGCCAATACCCGGCGGATCTCGGCCATGCCCGGCAGAAACACCAGCACGCTGCCGCTTTCCTCGTCCAGCGCGCGCAGCACGGTTTGCACCACCTCGGCATCATTCGGGCGCCCCAGGGTTGCCGGTGCGCCATAGCGAATATCCACCGGATACTGACGGCCCTGGCTGGTAATAATCGGAGCGTCATCCAGCAGACGGCTGACGCCCTCTGCGTCAAGCGTCGCCGACATGACCAGCAGCCGCAGCGGCGGATCATCCCGCAGGTACTGCTGGGTCTGCACGCAGAGCGCCAGACCCAGATCGGCATCCAGGCTGCGCTCGTAGATTTTGCCACTTGCACAACGATATCAATATACACAATATCCGTAAATACAAGGTCTTATGCGCAAAAAACTGGAGTATTCGCATTGACAATCATCAAAGGTTACCAAGCACTCACTAGCTATCCGTACTTAGTCATTGCACCTGAGGTTCTGACAGTGATGCGACGCTGCCTATCTCAAGTCAGCCCCCAAGCATCTGAAAAGCTACTGAAATGGTTTGAGGCGTACTGCCACATAACTGGTTTCGAAATCAACTACTTAACGTTGTCCTCACAAACCTTTCTTGGCGTCATAAGAGGTTTTTTGGGCGCCTTCGCAGACGAAGAATTTATTGCACTAGCAGCGCAAACGAGGACTCGCTACGCCAAGGAATTTAATAAATTGATTGACGAGATGAGGAGCGAAATCCCGCTCATCCCCAAACTGACCGACGAAGAAAGGCTTCCGTCAAACAACAGGCACCTCTGGGAAGAAAAAAAGTACCGCCTAGATAAGGATGCACTCCGCTACTGGAATGGCTGGGAGGTAAAAGGACGAAAAGACAAGAAAAGCTATCTACCTATATGCTTATTATGGAACTCTCACGGAAAGGAGTTCGCTGAAAAAACTTATACTCAGTATGCCCGGTATGTAGAAAAAAAACTCGCCCCTTCACATACGGAATTTAGCTTCTTTATTACTTACCTATCACAAAACGCAAAGAAATGGCCGGAATCTACATTCTACGACCCGGTGAAATTAAATGAACTATTCATTCAAAACTTGATAGAAAGCTTCAAGTCGGCGGTAGAAAATGGTGTAGTGATCTCATGGAAAACAATCGGGTACGCTCAGTTTATCTATCAAATGGAGGAGGCCTTCATTCAGCCTGGTGTGTGGGCACGACCTTTCAACGGCTCACTTCCGCACCCCAAGGCGCTGACGACGCCAAGTTCTGAATCCAAGATAAAAAAAATGCCTGATGGCACACTAGTAAAAGAAAAACTAATTACACCAATCCCAATAGAGTTAAGCGACTCCGAAGCCATTGAAATAATATTTAAAACAATAAAATCAGACAATCAGATAGTACTAAAATGGGCCAAAAGCAAGCTAATAGAGCTAGAAAAATCTCAGAAAAATAGATCTACGCTAGCCAAAACTGGCAAAGCCATCCATGGTGGGAAAACCTATAAAAAAAACTTAGAAGAAGTAGGAATAAACGATCTATGTACCACATTTGAAACTTTAGGACTAGCTCATATTAGAGAAAATGGCAGACAGATATACGGAAGATCTGACGTACTCAAGCTGGCAGACATATTAGCCATACCAACACCGCAACATTTTTTTGCACTACAACTCCTATTGATATCAAACCATCAATGTCTGACGGAGTCATTCTTCGACAAATTCGAGCTTTACAATAAGCACGGAAAACTATCTGGAGTCATAGAAACAGACACTGGCTACCAGCTGGTAGGCTATAAAGACCGAAAAGGGAGTAGGCTTAGCGAGCAAACAATACAACTAAATCCTGAAGAGCAACACTGGGTCCAGCTAATAATTTCAGCGACCGATCCACTAAGAAATGAACTCAAGAAAAAAAACGATGACGCTTGGAGACTTTTGTTTCTCCGCTGCACTCGAATCCTAGGCATACCTAAAGCCGCCCTTCCTTTCAAAATTAATGCTACCACATTCAAACGAGGAGGCCTTTTCGACGAGTTCTTAGCGATATCCCCAAGAACCCGGGAAGAAACCAAAAATCTTCTTTTAAGAGTATCCATTACAGCTTATAGAGCATCTTGCGCGGTAGAACTCTATCTTAATACTAATGATGTCGTGGCTATGGCAAAGGCGCTCGGACACCGCGCATATAACTCTTCCCTTTTAAGCAGGTACCTTCCAGAGCCGATCCTTGCGTTTTTCCAGACCCGTTGGATAAGAGCATTTCAGCGAGGAATAGTCTGCGAGGCGATGAAAGAGAGCCGACACTTACTTAGAGCCGCGCAATTTACAAGCATGGAAGAACTTCATAAATTCCTCGAGAACCATGCACTCCGCGCTTTACCGGCGCATCTCGAAAATCCATATAAGCTGACCAATGGTGCTAAAAAAAACAGCCCCACCAAAGTCGAAGAAAAAGTGCTTGTACCTGTAGACGTAGGAACACTAACCGCACTGATATCTATAGAGCAAGCAGTATCCAGAGCTAAGGATAAAGCCAAGATATGCGCCAAAGCGCTCTACTGGTCTAAGTTTACGAGATTAGTAACAAAGGACATCGAGTCAAGCTTCAATAGTGACCTGCAAAGATACTTAGGCATCGCTCGTAATCACGCGAACCCAGAGAAAATGGAAAACTTAATTTATGAAACTACCTCCAGAGCTTGAATTTTTATCAACCTACCTCCTAAACCCTAAAACAGAGTACGAAAGTGCAACCTGGCTAACAAGCGACTTCGAAAACGACTTATGGACCATTCGATTCGACCATAAAACGGAAAGAGAAATAAGTTGGTCGGTTGCTCTCGAGGACGGCAGCGTTCTGACCGAAAAGAAAAACCGTAACTTGCTACTAGGACTAAAGTACTATTTAACCGCAAGCACTCGAGATCACCACGGGCACCTTTCTGAAACAAATTCGCTAGGAGCACAGGCGCGAAAATTTTATATAACATGCCACATAATCGACATCTTACTAATTAACAGCGGACGATTTAAGCTCTTAAATTATGGATTGGAAGGCCTTACAGAGGGCAACCTTATTGAAATACTCGAAACCATATCTTCAAGCGCAACAATTGAAGAAAAAATATACAACTGGAGCACTAGATTAAGAGAATACTGTCTACAATTACTTGAAGAAGCAGACCCAGAAGCCATATCAAAAGCACTTAATTCAAAGCCGGAGCTAACCATCGTCACAGACGACCAAATCGACAGCAACACATTAAGAATCCCCACTTACAAAATACCAGAAGTAAGGGCGGCCCTTCTTTTAAACAACCTCTATCATAGGCAGGTAAAACATGGGAATCAGCCAAACACAGCATTAATCTCAAGAGAATTATATAAAGACACTTTCTAGGGCAAACACCAATCCAAGCCGCTATACCCCATCCTTTGTTACAATAAAAATCCTAGCATGGCTATTCGCGAACACCCTGCCGTTCCAGTAAAACATGGCGCTGAGGGCGTCATGCAAGACCCAACCTATAAACTGTATAAACGGGCGCTTTACAACCTTGGCGTCCTGCATGAAATAGGACTCCCAGCGCCTCCAGTAGACGCGCTTGTTCGAGCAGACAAATTCACACCCCAGTTACCCTCTACCGGTAGATTTCGTTCCCTTCCATCAGCCATAGTGTTTACTGCCCTTAGGCAAGCTATTGAGCTTCATATTGAGTACGGAGAGGAATTAACCAACGCATTTTGCCGAATAGCAATGGAGTGCAAAAATCGCGACATCCAGCCCACCAACTTAACGTCAAATGAAATTTCTGCGATAGTTGGAGACAACCTTAAAAGACTAGGCGTAAATAGGCTATCATTATCGACCCGCGCCGAGAACCCACATACAAAAATCAAAACAGTTAAACCAAGCAAGTCTGAATACTTTAAAAGCCTCCGTGCAAATTCTGGTTTTCTAGAACTTATTGCGATTTATATCGGTGGCGTCCAGCTTACTACCGGCATACTTATGGCTAGACGCGCAAGCGAGCTATACTCGCTTCAATGCGAGCATTGCCTAGACGATTCAGAATCGTACTTAATATTCAAAAATGCCAAAAGCACCCGACACCTTTTTGGCTACCGTCAGGGAGAGGCGCGCCCCATTGAACCCATCGCATCAGAGATGATAAAAACATTGATTAGGATGCAAACCTCCCTGAAGGACATTGGCTACATAGAAAGCACCCAAACACTTTTTGCCACTCCCAGCTTAAAAGGCTCCGCCAAGCTGATAGACTCCAGCCGTCACGTATTTGATCGCAACCTTGATCTATTTTGCGACTATTTTGAGACGCCAACAAACTCAGATGGTGCACGTTACTATTTACGACAACATCAACTACGGCGTTTCTTTGCGATGCTATTTTTTTACTGCGGCAGCTTTGCTAAATTGGACACTCTTCAATGGATGTTAGGCCATACAGACCCAACTCACGTGTATCGATACATCACCGAATCCACCGACGGAGCTGTGCTTGCCGGCACAAAAGCTCAGTTTATAGCGGAACAATTACATCAAGGAAACACCCAAGACTACTCAGACCTTGCAGACTTACTTAAGGAGAAATATGGCACAGATAATTTTAGCCTGATAGACACAAACGACCTAGAGGATCAAATCAGCGACCTAATGCAGGAAGGTTGGCTAGAGATTGAACCTGAGTTCTTTTCCGATCACGAAGGCAAGAAGTTTAAGGTTGTAGCTCGCCTTATTCGTAATAAGGAGTAGACATGATTAACGACTCGAAAAGATCATCGAGAGCATCCGAAGGCATCAAGGCCCTGCATGCGCTACTCACCCTAGTATGCCAGAAGCCATTTCAGTTCAAGAACGATCAGGAGCTTCGAACTTCTCTAAAAAGCCAAAGTAGCCTTGCCAAGATTCACAGAAAATTTGAGCTTGAAACAGGAGAAAAACTAGCGACACACCCAATGAGCCTGAACACCCTAAAAACACACTCGAACGCGGTTTTAAACGGCGGATTCAAGATACTGGATGACTTGAGAATTTCCGCGACAAGCGCACTCGATCGCGCAGACAAGAGAGAAAAATACACAAACAAGCGGACCAAGTCAGGGCTTAACAGAAGGGTTCAGCAATTGGAACAAGAGTTAGAGATGCAACGACAGACCAACATGCTGCTTCTGCGCTCTATTTCCGAGTCAATTCATCAATTCACTAGCATTCAAGACGCATCTGACGAGAAAATAAGAAAAAAGCGCACTCAAGATGCACTCCAAACCATACGCGCCATTCTGAGCATGAACTTGCCACCGTTCAACGTTATTCCTGTAATCGCAGAGCCTACCAAAGGAAAGCTGGTGGTTACGAATATTGATGATTACCGATAATGGTGACTAGATGCCTAACGAAACAAATCGACAGCTCTACCATCTCCTCGGTGAGTTCAAGATGTTCAGCCACTTCTCTGTGGATAAGTTGAGTACACGCGACGCGACTAACCTCCCATTTATGATCTGGCCAAACGGTTCGCCATGTCTGATTGGCAATTTGTACATGCAATCCCTACTAAATCGAGCCGGTCGCGGTCGACAAGGTTTATCTCGTAAAGGAGACAAGGGAGGCTCGATAGGTGATTACGCTGCAAAACTTGGGCAACTACTCCGGCGCTGCTATAGAGACGGATTAGACCCCATCAACCTATCTGACGGGAAGTTTAGTGATTACATTACAGAAATCCGTAAAGAGCCGTCAAAAATAAATCCTTCTCAGCCTAAAAAGTCCGAGTCATCTGTCATCGCTACGGGTAAGGTCTGGCTGGACTTCCTAGGTTTCGTCGGTAGACTCTATGGTGATGATCACTTCGTTTCCGAAGGCGGCACTATAAGAGCTCGGCGAGTGCAATTTTCTACTCTTACTCGTAGTGGAAAAAGGATTAGTCGGACTTCTCTAACTCATCACTCATTTGGGCAACCTCATAGAGAACATAGAAGGATGCCGATAACCAAAGATCAGATTGAAAGGCTAAAGGCCGCTATCCGCAAAGACAATGCACCTGCTGTTGTGAAAGTTAGACGAGCCTGCTTGATCGACTTGCTGACCTGCACAGGAGCACGGAGAACGGAGCTTGCCAACCTCAAAGTCAGCGACGTATTTCATGCCCTGGAGATGGAGCATCCACTCCTTCGCTTAGAAACCCTTAAACGGGAAGACAAAGCAGAGCGATATATCCCAATATTTATTACAGTTCTACATAAAGTACGCCAGTATATTGAGGTGGAGCGCAGAAAAATCATGCGCAAGGTATACAGAGGAGGAGTAGACCATGGTTTTTTATTTGTCTCAAGCAGAAACGGTAGCCCACTAAAAAGCTCGGTTATATCTAACGAAATCAATCATCTTAGGAAGATCGCCGGCATCAAATCCCAAGTAACACCTCATATGTTCCGCCACGCTTTTATTACCAATCTTTTTATCCGTCTATTTCGACGACATGAGATGACCAATCCAGACCAATTTCGAAAGGCTCTATTAGACAGTCGAACTTTTTTGGCGGAGATTACCAGCTGGACAGGTCAGTTAGAACACCAGTCTGTCGAGCGGTACATTCATTTGGCTTTCCGCGACCTATCTAACTACACCGAGACAGTTAGCTCTGTGCACCTAGTGATGGCAATGGATAAATACTTCGCCGATGAAAACGAGCTATTATCTATGCTGGAAGAGGGCATGCCAATTGAAGAGTATAAAAAACAGCTGTTATCCTTAAGAGAGATGGCACAGATAGACTTCACCATTGCGAAGGAGCGTGAGCCAACGCAGCTAACCTACAATACTTAAGCGCACCGGATTTGAACATCCCGTTACTTAACGCCGCCTGACCTTCACACCGTGAACGTTCTGCACTTTGCGTAACGGCGTCGCAGATACTTGAGTTCAGGCCAACCTTGAGTAGTCGCTATAGTCAGCTCACTTTCTCAAATGAATCGGCCGAAAGCAGAACACGGATACATCGAAGCACATGCCCACGAGACAAACGATACAGGTGGCCTACTTTGGGCTGCCTAGGCTATTGTTGAGGGCCCAAGTCGAAGCCAAACAACTTCTCCGGAGCTCCATATGGCACAAGATAAAGACCTAGAGAAGCACCTTTCAAACGCGCTCCACGTTCAAGCGACCAACAGGCTCTCAGGGGTTCGCGTGAGCCAATTCATGGCAGCAAAAATAAATGAATACGCAAGCGGCCAAGTTTCTTCGGCGGAGCTATTGGCGGAAGCCAAGAAACTGCACAGTGGCCACAAGCCATCAGCACCTCCTGAGAAGTGACACGCTCGCGTGTACCACTGCAATTTATCTGTAGCGCCTCGCACAGAAATGCGCTTTATCATAGGATTCGAGCATTTTTTATACAACGCCTCCCCACTCTACCGCGTTAAGAGCTTTGAGTACCCTTTGTGCCTCAGCCTCCGTAGCGCAAAGCGATTCCGGGCTTACCGCTCCCAACACAGCATTCGGCTCGGCTAGCCAAGCAGCGGCAACCGCGTCGTCGCTGAAAACCTCTGATGCTCGAATACGAATCCGGTCCAAGTGACGTGAAAATGCTACATTATCACCTGAAGATCCTTCACTCTCCGGCGCTTTTCGTTGATTTTCAGGGTTTCCAACACTTGGACTGTGCTTTGCGTTCGGCAAGATCCGCGCCTCATCTACCCCAGTGGCTAGGCTGGAGCAAAAGAGAGGTTGATGAAACGCCACAAGCCGCCTTCGAACCTCCGCGTCCGCCTGGTCATTAATCAAGCACTCCTCCAAGCGACCAAGCGAAAACACCTGCTCTGCGGACGGGTAATGCCTGAGCAGCTCTTCAGCATGGCTGCGGATATCCGGTGGTAAATCAGAATTTCGGCAGATTTCGCGCAGAAACCTCTCAGTTTCCACAACGCTTCGGGTTCGTTCATGAGCAAGAGTCACGGTGGTACCTCTGTTCATCTCATTGGCCGGCGTATAACAGCAGCCCACACCGTAGGCCTCAATGGCTTGCTAACTCTGCAGGTGCAGACGTATGTGTCAGTCCTCAAAAACATGCCAGTAGCTGCTGCCTGTACTGCTGAGAAAAGCTGACCTTGTACGTCGAATCGACAATACCTAGGGATAGTGCTGGGGAACCCTCAATGCCAGGCTTGAGATCTGCTACCGTACCGTCTTGAGTGGGCGCACTAGCAATATCTGCCTCACCTTCGAGCCCGTTATCGGTCACACTGGTCTCAAGCGTCGCCATTGACAACTCCCTAAGTACAGCCAAGTCCTCCGGCAGGTCGTCAGAAATACGTTCAGCAAACCCCCTTAACTTCTCCTCGGCAAGCATATACAACCAAGCCAACCCATCCCGTTCACCAGAACGTCGCAACACTCGGCCAAGCACCTGACGGTAGTGTAGCTCTGTGCGAATGCGACTTAGATAGCAGCATACCTGCAGCCGGGGAATATCAGTACCCTCACTAATCATTCCTACAGCGACGATCCATCGACTGCTACCCGCCCTGAAGTCGTTGATGGCCTGCTGTGCGTTCGGGGTCTTATTTGTGACTACGCTATACGTTTCGCCCCTGGCTTCTAGAGAGCGAGCAATCTGTGCCGCGTGTTCAATGTCAGTCGCGACCACTAAGCCGCCAGCATCAACCGTTATCAGACGAAGCTCATCAAGCTGACTGCAACCGAGATCCAGAATGCGCTCGACAACCTCCTCATGACGTAACAACTCTTCGTAGCTCACCTGGGATTCACTCAGCAGTTTTTCTACGCCACTGAATAGCCTTAAGAAGCTATCAGCCCCCTGTTCCTCCTTTAACGTCACCTCGTTGTTATCGAGGAGCACGATACGCGGGCTTCTGCATACGCCATCGGCAATCGCCTCTCTCAGTGAGTAGCGATAGTCACAAATCAGTTGTCCGTCAGGCGTCGAGTAGCGAGCAAGCGCGATGCCCTTGTCGTCCGTGCGCCAGGGGGTGCCCGAAAGAGCTAATGTGAATGTAGCGCGGTCCTGAATTCTGCAAAGTATTTGGAGCCCCCAAGCATTACCAAACGATGGGGCACTTCCCGCGCAATGATGGATTTCGTCAAAAACCGCGAGCACCCGATAGTCAGCAAAGAGCTGCCAAAACTCATGATCTCGGAATTCCATTGCTTGGTAAGTGTAGGCGCCGCCCAACGCGCCTATCCGTCCATCTAGGCGTCGCCCGAGGACAGACGAAAAGGTTGTCCGAAACCCCTCAACCACTTGACACGAAGGTGCAAAACACAAGACGAGGTCTATCTTGTTTTCGTCAAACAGCTGCCTCGCCAATTCAGCAGCCATCCTGGTCTTGCCAGCACCGGGTGTGGCCTGACAAAAGAAGTGCGGAAAAGCCGCATAGCGCTCCTTCGCTTGAGATATGCAGCGGCGCTGCCAAAGACGAAGTCCGTCAGTCATTAGGGTGCGGCTAGGCTATCGAGCGCCTTTTCGAGGGCTCGAAGATGGCCGAGCAAACGTGAACTGCGGTCTCTAGCTTCCAGGTACTGACTTTCGAGCAAGTGATTAAGGTGGGGCATGTCCCTCAGGAGCTTTTTGAAACACTCTGCCTCGCCCATGGAAGATAGAAAGTCCATTCGGGTTTCTTTATGCAGCCGGTCTAGTTCTTGGTCGGAACTACTCGACACAGCGTTGACAGCAGTATCTGCAAGATCTTTCGTGCCGATTGTATCGGACGAGTGATGGTTACCCTCGAAACTACCGGTTACCAGCTTCACTTGCAGGTGTTTGGGTGCGTTAAGTACCTGATAGCGCTGTCCTCTTGGGCGGCGTTCACCATCAGCAATAACCCATCCCACGCGCACCAACCTGCGGATCTGTTCATAAACGTAAAGCCGGACGTCAGCAAGACGAAAACTCCCACCGCTCAACCTAGCTGCATAAGCATCGCGCAGCTCTGCGGTAGTGAACGTTGTAAGGCCTGGCTCTTGGAGCAAATCATGAAGTCTGCTGTCGAGAGTAAACACGGCCGGTTTCATTTAGGTTCCAAGGAAGAGAAGCATAAAAAATGCGGATTATAATCCGTGGCCCGCATGTCCGCAAACCCATGATAGTACCGTCTCAATGTAGATTGAGATTGTCATGGACAGGTTGGCGATAGAGCTAGGAAACCGTATCCGCAAAGAGCGGAAGAAGTGTGGGCTCTCCCAGGATGTCTTGGCGTTAACCTGCAATCTTGATCGGAGCTACGTTGGAAGAATCGAACGTGGGGAGGTCAACGTCACGATCGAGAAGCTGTACCGCATTGCCCGCACACTCGGATGCGAGCCTGCGGGCCTGTTGCCGCCCCTCTCAGATGCATTGGAGCGTTAGAAGCACAGGTTAAGCAATAAAGCTCAATCCACACCTAAAGCCTTGATCACCGCGTCTACGGGATCCGCGTAAAAACTCGTCTGAAACTTCGTGAACAGTTCCGGGGGAATGGTGGGCAGATCCACCGCACTGCTCATAGGCAACGCGACCCGCTTGCCGCCTGCATCAAAAGCCACCTGCAGACACTCCGCAATACTTTCCACCGGAGTGATGTTGCCACCCAGACTCATATCACCAAGCACCACCATCTGCCCCTGCGCGGGGCGCCCCAGCAAGCCGGAAGCGAAAGCCACTAAGCTAGCGAGCGCCATGTGGGTCAGCGGACCAGTGTTCTGCAATTCCACCACATGCAGGTGAAAATCATGCTCTAAAACCCTCGCCGAGGCGCTGATACGCGAGGCATTTGCCTTGAAGTAGTCAAAAGCAATTTTTACCTGCTCTTTGGCAATGCTGGAGTTCCAGAAGCCAGAGGTGGCAAGTTTCCCAGAACCTTTGGTGACCTGAAGCTCAAGACGGTACAGCCCTGGCATACCCTTGCCGCTCAAGCCGATGGTGTGAATGAAACCAGGCTTACTCTGGCCCTCAGGGATCAGCGTCCCGCCCCCTTGCTCTTTCAGCGTTACAAAGTGCTCCTCCAGCGTTTCATTGTCGATGTAGCTGAAGTGGACATCGTAAAACTCCATGCCACCTATTTTCTTCAGCTGCTCCTTGACCCGACGACGCACCTGCAAGGCGTACTCCAGGCACTGCCGCACGTCTTCCTTGGTGAACTGGTCATGGGGATAAAGCAGCTTGAGTAGCCCAGAAACGGTCTTGCGTACGGCGATCACGTCGCGCTGGTTGAGATTATTGCCAAGCTTGAAGAACTTATCGATGGCATCGGCGAAACTGCGCTTGCGCATTTCACGGAAAAACTCTGCCAGATAGTCGACGATTAGGCCGTACCTATTAGTGAAGTACTCAGGGCGCATTTTGGGGATTTCCCAGCCGGGGATGTAGGCATGGAAGCGGTCGAAGAAGGCCGAATCGATCATCTGCTCCGGGAAGGGAGCCAGCAAGTGGCTAGTTTTCACCAGAGACTCTACGCTCTGATTGATGTTGCCAACGAAAACCATCGAGGCCGAGGCTTCCATCTGTTCACGCCCCCGGCCAAAAGACCCAGAGGCCATGAAGTCCTTCATGATCTGGACGCCATCCTTGTCCTTGAAGTTGATACCAGCCACTTCATCGAAGGCAACAACATCCCACAGTCCGACCAAGCCAATGCGCCGGTTGCTCATGTTGTAGAACAGGTTAGCCACCGTGGTCTGCCCACCGGACACCAACATGCTGTTGGGCGAGCACTCCTTGTAAATGTGGCTCTTTCCGGTGCCACGCGGCCCCAACTCGCAGACGTTGTAGTTGTTCTCGACGAAGGGAACCATGCGAGCCAGCAAGTGCCACTGCACGGACTCGTCCAAGGTCGAGGGTTCCATGCCGATGGAGCGAATCAGAGCCTCACGCCACTGCTCAGTGGTCAGCGCCACCCGGCCCGAGAAAAGCTCCTGCATGTTCATGTTCGGCATCTGAATCGGTTTGAGCAGCGTCACACCGAAGGGAGAGCCGTTTTGGCCCTCCTCGTGGTAGTAGCTCAAGGTGGCAATTACCCAGATCCCGCCTACCAGCAGCTTCTCGTATTCCTTGACGATGCCGGCAGAAATCTCAGCATCCTTGATGCCCAAGTTGCTGAAAGAGGCCTCGTAACGGTCCTTGCGCTCATTGAGCCGCACGGTTACCCGGTCGATCACCTTGTAGGTGCCGCGCTCGCGCACAAGAGATTTAACCTTCTCGGCCTCGTCAGGGCGCACATAATTTTCGGCCAACACGGTCTTGACGTTCTTCAGGCCCTGCTCGATGACCTCGGCGTCATCCGATGCGCAGTACATACCCAGCAGGTATTCGAGCACATAAACTGGAACGTTAGCTCCCTCTTTGATCAGCTTAGTCAGGTCTTTGCGCACCACGCGGCCGGCAAAGTGCTCGTTGAGAAGCTGGTCCAGGTCTTTGTCCTGATAGGTATCCATTGCGTGTCATGCTCTCAAAAAAAATCGTCGGTGAAGGCCAAATCGATGGTGACCCGGTAGCGCTCCAACTCTGTATGGAGGTCTTTGTCACGGATGACCAGGAAGTAGTCCTTTTTGCGGTCGAAGTCACTGCCGAGCAGCGACAGTCGCACCTGTTTCATGCGTTCGCTCATCGAATCAGTGACGCAATCGAAGGTCACAATCTCCTCACTGGATATCGGCTGCTCGCCCTCGAAAATGGCGACCGAAACAGTGACTGGCAGGACCTGTTCGCTAACTGACTCCGTCTGGATCAGATCGAAGCGCTGTATATTGGTCACCATCTTCAACACGGACTTCGGTGAAATCACGCCTACCTTGCGCTTGGTGCGCTTCTCGGCCTTCTCGCCGCGCAGCTGGTTGACCGTCAGCACCGGCACAACAATCTCCTGGGGCATGGCACCGCCATGAACAAAACGCGCACCACCAACGAAGTGGAAGCGGTTCGCGCCTTTTGGAATCCAGAACTGGGTATCCGAGGTTGTACCTGCTGTCTGCTTGGTGGAGCCCTGCCATACATCTTTGGCTGCAGGCAGGGTGTGCCCGATGACGTAGCGTTTTTTGCTCTTGATAGTGTTCTCGGGCTTCTCGGCGAGCGAGGTGCGGTCCGCGACCTCCAGTTTGCTCTGCTGGAAAAGAAAACCATGGTCGGCGGTAATCAGGACCGTGCTGGTGTTGAAGTGCATGAGGATCTTGCGAGTCAGCTCAGTCAGTTCCTCAATGGCCACGTCCACATGGTGGAATGTGTCCGACTCAGACGGGCCACCACTGTCGCTACGGTCATCAATAACGTTGTGATAGACGTAGATCAGTTGCTGATCTTTCAGTGCTTCTCGGCCTTCATCCCGTGACCAGGCTTTGACCTGGTCGGCCGTCACTGCCATGCCATTGTGCTGAGCAAGGATCTTGTCGCGCTGGACTGTACCGGCGGTGGACTGGCCATCTGCGAACACCGTATCCCCCGCACCTTCCCGATACTCCAGGGTATTGTGTGGCAGTAGCGAGGCCATGCCCAGTGTCGTGTAGCTAGGTAGCACGCCGAGCTGACTGGCCAGACTTGCCTCGCTATAGCGTTTCTCATTGATGCGGTCACGCAGTTCAACCGCCGCCTCGTAGCGGAAGGCGTCGCTGATAATGACCACTAGGCGCTTGCTGCGATTCTTCCCAAATTGTGGCTGCACCCAATGATCGAAGAAGTTCTGCTGGTTGGGCACTCCGGCGATCTTCCAGTGCCCTAGCCGATCCTCGGCCTCAACCCTGTCGCCCCAGCTTCGACCCAACTGGTCGAGGTACCAGTAGGCATAACATTGCTCGACGGCTTCGTCGAGCTTCTTCAGCAGCTCTACGTGAGCGCGCTGGGAAGCCACAAAATAGTGGCGGTAAGCCCTGTCAAAGCGATACAGCTCGCCTTCATAAGCTTTGTAGATTGCTTCGGTATTGGTGAAGTGGAATCCAGCAGCATGCTGCTGCCGCAGGTTGAACAGATCAATCGCCGCTGACAGTGCAGAGTAGAGCAGGCGGTACTTGCGGCGGATCTCATCGTCCTTGTGACGCGACGCCCAGTAGTTATCCAAACGCTCGGCAATGATCTTCGAGAACAAGCCAAGGTCGCGCGGATCAGACTCCGGAATGGCCCTGCTCAGGTCCACGATGATCTGCCGTTCGACGGCCTCGAAGGTGGCCACATTGGCCAGCGTTTCCAATGAAATATCACCGATCTTCTGCTCGACATGCAGAGCGTCGGCCACCCAGCTGGAGATTTCGTCGTAAGCCTTGTAGTAACGCGAGCTATCTCGCCAACGCGAAAGCAGTGCCCGAGAAGTCGCTCGGGCATTGGCAGACGGGATGGCAATTGTAGAAGCCCAGCTTGGGATATCGCCGAGACTTTCGCAGAAACCGGTGGCGAGAAGACGAATCAGGAAATGCCCAAAGCTGAATGGCTTTTCACCGTTGATTTCCTCGACACTCGCTGGGTAGCCAACCTCATCTCGCAGCGCCTGAAGGAACGCAGGCATCAGGCCGAATTTATAAAGCTCATCGATAACCAAGGGATTCTGCTCAAGACCCAGGTCATCGCTTACTACTGCCCCCGCCATGGTGCAGAGCAGCGCCATGATGTCGCTGGCGTTAGCCCCCAATACCACGGCTATCATCGCCAGGTCCAACGCCTGCTCAGCGTCGTTTGGCTGAATCAGTCGTTTCAGGCTGGCCAAGCGATTTTTGTTACTAAGGAAGTGCTCACGAGCAGCCAGATGCTCGCGCAAACTCTGCTGCTCCAGCCCCAAGTCGTTGAAAATCAGCGACACCTTGTCCGCATAAAAGCTGCGCGAGTACAACTTGATATCCAGCAGCCAATCATCATTGGCATCCGGCTCGGCACAGGGGAAGTACAGCAGGTACTTCCCCTCGGCATCCTCAAGCTCTAGCTTGAGTTTGATGCCGAAGGTGGATTCGCCCTGCATGTTCATCACCTGAACATCAGGCAGATCAAGCTGACCCAGTTCGCCAACAAAGCTCTGATCAGGGTCGTACCAGAAGACGATGCGGTGGTTATCCGTAAAAAAAGCCTGCCGCAGGCCTTGGGTCAGTTGTTGCGTATCCATCAAATCAATCCTTGGTCGGCTGCGTCATAAGGGTGCGCATACCAGCAAATGCGTTCCTTGATACTGGCTGACAGAGCTTTCACAGGGCCATGCCTTGTCTCTCGATTTCTCTGGCCAGAAATGGCGCACGGCGACGCAGATAGCCAAGCGAGATATCACCCTGGAAATAGTCGGTAGCGTAATCCTCACGTAACGTCAGGCAGTCCCGGTCGTTAAGCTTCAAACGGTCGATAGTGGCTTGCACACGGGTTTTGATTGCCGGAACCAGATCCATACTGGGAATCACCTGGTAGCCGACGAGCTCAATATGGAGCCAGTCATCGTCAATCTCGAACGGGTCGAGTACATCGCGATAATCGTTTTTTCGACTGTTCATCAAGGAGCAGGCCAACCGATAGTTGTGCCACTCGTAGACCTCTTGCCAAGAAAGCGACTTGGGCAGCATATGGTCGACCGAAGCAGCGCCGGTCACCGGCTCAATATAGACGCACACATAACTGCAGACATGCCCATAGGCCGCTCTCAGCTCAGGAAGTGCCTCAGTCCAGTAAGACGGGAATTTGTCGGCCGGGATCTGTTCCCTGCTATTAGCAACCGCCTGTCGAGGGCGGCCTTTGCGCTTGGGCAAGCCTAGCTCACCCGCCAGCTCGGCAATAGCTCTCAATCCCGGCTGCCTGACCTTTGCATCAAAATCCTGGGGTTCAGCAGCCAACTCTACCCGGATCATGCTTCGCTCATCCGCTGTTCGCGGAACTGGCTCCAGCGAATCCAGAAAGAGTCCACGTCACTCAGACTGGCACGCAGCTCGGCGTCAATTTGTTCCAACGCCTGTCTTTGTGGAGCTGTAAGGGGCTGCTGAGTACCCGCTGCCTCCCTCAAGAAGGCGCGTGCCTTTTCCAGAGCCTGTTCGGCGTCCACAGAGGCCGGCTCTTTCAGGTCAAACACTGACGAAGTCAACCAGGCATTTACGCTCCCTTTGCGTGAATACGGGTAGAGAGTAGCTTTTACTTCCCCCTCGACCAGGTCGAAGTCCCAGATGCAATCTCGATCAAGGTCGAACTCCGGCTCGACCGAGGCCAACACAAGCGGGGAATGGGTGGCGGCCAGCAACTGCACAGGCACATCGCGACTTCCTGTCAGCGCACGCATAACGTTAAGCAAAGCTGGGACGATGCGGCGCTGCCATTGCGGATGCAAGTGGCACTCGACTTCGTCGATCAGGAAGATGATTTCCTTCGCAGGGTTGACCCGATACTGCTTGCAGGCCAGTTGATGCTCGCGCCAAGTCCAGACCAATAAATAAGCCAGGGCTGAAATGCGCCGCATCCCGGCCGAAGCGTGAGTTAATGGCACGTCTTGGCCGTAAGGCATCCGGAGTGAGGGGATCTCTTTTACGCTAGAGCCGACGCGCATGGGTTCGCCGGGTAACAGCTTTTCCAGCCCTGAGGGTGAGAGGACATCAAGTACCTTTGTCAGGTCATCGAAGGCCTCTTTGCGACCCTCCTGCCACAGTACCCAATCACTGATCAGGCCATTGCACAGCTGCGTCTTGCCATCACTGGAAAGCAGGCCATTCCAGACTTCATCGGGGCTGAAATCGAAACTGCGCATCCGGTCGGGTGTGGCAGCGACCTCTTTGTCCCCCTTCCAGTAGTTCCGGGCCGGATCCCAGACCGAGAAACTACCATCCACGCCGGCATAGATAACCACACCGGGAACGGCTGGCCGCCCCTGCTTGACCGACCATTGTTGGCTTTGATGGTCGAACTTACTTTTATAGGTAAAGGGGCCTGCACTCCCAGTGTAGGAGTAATCAATGCTCGATTGCTTAGCATCAGTACGAGGAGCCGCCACCACCCCCCGGCCCCACGTACGAGTAAGCGACCACCAGGCAATATCCAGCACAAAGCTCTTGCCCAGTCCGTTGTCGCCAGTCAAAAAGTTCAGGCGTGGACTGAAGTCAACGGCCAACCGCTCAGCGGGGCCGATGCCTTCGAGCTTGAGACTGTTCAGCATGGGTGGTCTCCTATTAAGGTCAAGCGCAATAGTTTACGCAGTTACTGCGCAGAAAAAATCAGTTGAGCATTCAAGCGATCTAAAAAATCGACTTGGTCAATATTGCAGACGAATCATATGCACCACGGAGAGGTTGCAACTCTTTAAATATAGAAATCGCCAAATCGTCCATCTCCTTGCTTAAAATCGACAAAGCCTCCACCTTGCCGTCGTTGTCAAAGATTTTACGGCTCTGATCTGGGACAGAAAGCGATGAGCGGTAATCTTTAGCTGCTAGCAAGAAGGCCAAGTGAGCCCTTGTTTTCTCAACAAGAGAAAGCTTCATATAATAGGGCGCATAAAGGTTTTCGTTCATGTGGTACCCGATTGCAGCCAGATCATAGCTGCTAAGTTTTTTAACCACGCGCCTCTTGTAATCCGGCATATCTGCAATCATGTTCTTCATTAACCGGATAACGGATTTTAAGTTCCCACCATATAAAGCATCGCGATCATTAACCAATTTTATGTGAGTGAAAGGAAAATTTAGCAAGAACTCATCATCACTCTTATTATATATCTTCACGCCACGATCATGATCTTGGGAAGAGCTCTGGTACTTAATAGTATCAAACCAGATCGCAGGAACCACATCCACTTCCCTAGCCAGACTGCCGCCGCTCAAGGAAATGCATTTACTGCTTGAGCAGTCGACATTTGCCTTGGGGAAGTTTACCGGAAGTATCCTCTCTGACTTTGCGCGAACATCACGAATTATCTGCAAAAGACTTCTAGGATCACTAGATG
This sequence comes from Halopseudomonas sp. MFKK-1, assembly GCF_027474385.1. NCBI lineage: Bacteria > Pseudomonadati > Pseudomonadota > Gammaproteobacteria > Pseudomonadales > Pseudomonadaceae > Halopseudomonas > Halopseudomonas sp. MFKK-1. Next base: position 2,211,890 of record NZ_CP114836.1, on the reverse strand, counting down.
GCAAATATCCGTTTGGAACAACCTTCGGAAGCTCCACATTCACCGGATTAGTCACAAGAATAAGCATATCAACGTCGGAGTGACCTTTAATATGGACATCTAAAGCAACCGACCCCTGAAGCCTTCTAGTGACACTTTCCCCTTCACCACTAAGGCTTTTAATCAAGCTATCCGCAACCCGCTCACCCTCTCTGATAGAGACCTTAGTAGCCGCCTCATCAACCGCCGCCATAGCACCTATTGCGTACTTGACTCCTGCAGATTCGTTCAGCGTCTCAAAAAATTCTCTTTTCCGAACATCCCGTCCTGTCAGAATCGCTTGATTCGCAGCAAAAGAATCCATGGATTCAAATATCGCTCTCTCGCGGGAGCCTTGCCGACGCTCCTTGAGGGACTTCAGCCGATTTTCAAAGTCAATCATGCCGTTCTCCTCAATGACATGGTGCCGAAAGTTCTTCTGCCTCCACTATTAAAGTAGGAAGCACGAGCGGTAGACAGGTCCTTATCTATTTCCACTTCACAATAACCCTTATGAGAATTAAGCTCATGGCTCTGTTCAAGTTCTGGCTCATTCCTGTAGCTATAGCTTAACAGCCACCCGCCCGTCGGGCCGTGGCGCTTAGATAGAGTTGCGGTATAACTCAGGCTTTGACTGTTCTTTGTTTTCAGGTGAACCGATATTGCCTTCCAGTTTTGCTCAATTCCAATCTCCCCCTCCCAATCAAACCTTGTGCTGCCATCCTCATTCAACGTCTGGCCTTTGAGAGCCCAAGTCCCGTTCAGGTCAGGTATCTCAAAGTAAGGAATTTTCCATGCCCATTTATTGAAGGCCCAGTGCAGCGCAAAATAGATGGCACCAGTGGTGATTGTTGCCCGAGTAAATGCATCAACCCCGGTGAGGTTGGTTGTCCAAGCCAAGAGCTGCGAGATGCCACCCGCAACCGCGATTGATGCAACACCGAGCCACCTGCCGACCATCGCTCGGTCGTGACCAAAAACAGCATAATCATGCATTGCACTTCCCCTCCATAACAGTGTTTCAGAGCCCGTCGATGCCTTAAGCACCTGAAGATTTATCACCTGTTACAGACTTGACCTCGGCCAACAAATCACCAAACTTTCCGTAGTTCACCTTGACCCCGTCATCCAGATCCAGACTGATGCGCTGATCGGCGTAGTGACGTAGCTTCTCGTCGAAGGTGGCGAGTTCGGCTTGCTGGTTGTGCAGGGCTGCGAGTTCTTTTTCCAGGCGTTTTTTCTCGGCGGTGTTGGTACTTGCTTCGATTTCCTGCTCAAGTTTGGTGGCATAAGTGTGGAGTTTGGCAGTCAGCGGAATAACGTACTCGGTGCGCATGCGTGCCAGGGTGCCTTCGTTGTAGCGGTGTAGGTAGACCAGGCACTGGAAGGCCTTGTGTTTGCCGCTGCTGAACAGCCAGTAGATCGGACGCTTTTTGTAGGTTTGTAGGTGGTCTTTGAAGAAATTGTCACAGAGGTAGCGGCGCAGGGTGTCGCGGCTGGACTCGGCCTTTTTCGGCGCGAGGTTATCGGCGAGAAAGCACAGGTTGGATTCGAGGTGGGTCTTATCCCAAGCCACGGAGATAAACTCGATCAGGCGGTTTGCCGCATCGTCGACAAACCACTCTTTATCGGTGAGCGGCAGGATACCGTCGGCATCGGCCGGGAAGCTTGTGTAGCGGGTAGGGTCGAAGCCCTGGTTGCCGCTGTGAGCGTAGATCAGGCCGGGCTCATCGAGGCTGTAGCGGCCGAGCATGCAGCCAACAGCGTAGGACACCAGCTCTTGCATGCTGTCTTCACGGAAGCGCGCCCACAATTCATCCTCGCTCATCTTGCCGCCGTAGCGGTAGGCCGGGTTCACCGTAAGAGTGATCTGCTCGATGGGGACGTCAGGGGTAAGTTCGTCCGCCAAACCGTAGGCGTCGATGAAGATACGGTTGTTTTCCTCTTCTAAACGCTTCATCTCGGCGATGGTGTCGCGGTTCTGGGTGATCCACGCGGTGTAACTGGATTCCAGGGTAGGAGTAGATTCCGAGGCAGCCGTTAGGATGGGGTTAGATTCAAAATCCCAGGAGCGCTCGTAGGCGTTCCAGTCGGTTCGGCCATAGCTGACCGCCATGCTCGCATTGTTGGATACGATCTCGAGCGGACGTCGCTCAAGCTGCAGAAACGGAACTTTGCCCACCGGTCCGGAATTGAAGTCCAAAGTTGGGGCAAGAACTTTCAAAGCCTCGGCCACGACCTTCGAATTCATCATCCCAATTTGGAAGTCGAGCGAATCCGGCTCCCGCGCGAATAGCGCTTGCCCCTTCGTATCGAACAAGAATCCCTGTGGGTAGAAACGCATGCAAAAGGTGCCTGAAGTCAATGCTGTCCATCCACCGCAAGGGCGAAAATAGTAAGGTTCATTTGTGATCTTCCATGAGAGGTTGTCACCCAACTCCGGGTAATTCTCGCGGGTCAGTGCCTTAATCTCAGCACCATCGCGCGCCCAATTGACGAGTAAGTCTTGGTTTCCATACCAGCGGCGATTCTCGCCGCCTTTCTGATATGGAAACCACTTCGCCCTTGACTCATCTGCGGCTGCGGCGCAACTGAAGCCAAAGCCCGACTTGGCATGTGAGACCTCGAACCAAAGCCGTAAGAACCTCTCGTTGTCGCCTGTGCGCATGCCCATCTTTGGGTCGGATACAGTGCCGAGGCTTGGTCCATCAAAGAGCCGTACAAATGCACTACTGAGCCAGTATGCAATTGGTGCTCCTGGAATTCTCTCAAATAGACTCGCTGCAGCTCTAAAGCGCTGAGCTAGGTCGCCAGACAAGAAGACTTGTTCCTTATCTGCCGACTGAGGAGCCGAGTTTAGATTGAAGTAGACGCCTTCCAAACTTTCAATTCGGCGATTGAGTAGCGAGAAGACGGTTGCTTGCGCGATCTTGGAATTGAGTGAAGGGAAACTGTTGTATCCGATTTGCGCCATAGTGCAGATGGTCTTCTCTCCAAGCATACGCCTTCGCAATTTCTCGAAAGACTGCAAGAACATCCAGCTCTGCATCGTAACCATAGAGCTTCGCCCATATGGTCTCGTCAGCGAGTATGAGCGCTCGATAAAGCAGGCAAAGAGATCCGTCTTTCCATTCGGATACTGATCCTTGGCGAATTTTTTAACGCGTGCGTCCATTCCACCATTGCCCATATACGGCGGGTTAGCCACTACCGAGTCGTACTGCGACGCCAACATCTTCGCTTGCTGCACTAGCGGCCCCAATCGGTTGAGTTCCTCCGCCACAAACAGATCCTGACTGCTCACCTCACTCAGGTGCTTCAGTGCGGGCAGCTTCTTCGCCAGCCCCTCCGGCACCTGAATCAGCGACCCAAAGGTCGTAGCATGCTCAAACAGCCTCTTCAGCGTAGTGAGGTCGCTCGCTTGTAGCCCGTACAGGCCTAAATTGATGCCGTTGATCACGGTCTCCGCATCAAAGTCACCACTACCCGCCAGCGCCATCACATTGAGCTTCACTCCGCGCTCAAACAGTCGCCGGTCATCGGCGCGGCCCTTCATCATCAGAGCAAAGCCGGTCAGCTGGGCGGCGCGGCCATCGATGTCGAGGCCAAACAGGTTCTTCTCAAGAATCAGTTGCGCCAAATCTCGCTGACGGTAGCCGCGCTCCAGGTAGATTGCTTTGAACAGGTCATAGGCCTCAACGAGGATGTGCCCGGAGCCGCTGGCTGGGTCGATCAGGGTCAACTCTTCGGGATTGAGGCTTTCCGGGGTTATGGCAGCGAGCTGTGCCTTGACCTCTTCGGTCTGCTCAGCCAGCTCGATGTAATACTCCATCTGGGCTTTCAGCGGCGAGTCCGGGTAGGTCGCCAGCCACTGCGCGCCTAGAGAATTCTGGACCATGTACTTGACGATCCAGTTGGGCGTGAACAGCTGGGTGGCGGCTGGAATGTCCTCGGTCTTCACCACCTTGCCGATGACCAGGTCCTTCTTCTCTGAGATGTAGAACTGGTAGAGCCAGCCGATGATCTCAATGTTGGCCCAGTCTTCTTCGGGAATGGCGCTGACCAGCTCGCGGATCAGCGAGTCGGTTTTGGTCAGGTTGTCGGGCAACAGCAGTTCGGTAGCGTCATCCACTGCCTCGAAGAGAAACGGCATGGCCTGATGCAGTGCGTGACACTGGACCAGTAGCAGCTCGCGGTAGAGCTCTTCGTCCTTGTTGCCGTCGAGCTTGAGCTCGGTAATCAGCTGTTTATCGAGGCCCGGCAGATCAACCTCTAAACAGTCTTCGAGAATTTGCGGGGTACCCGCGCTGCCGTCGGCGGCGCTGAGCACGCGGCGGCCGTGGTCGAGGTAGTCATGCAGTTCCATATAACGGATGGCGCACAGGCGGTTGAACCAGCTGTAGGCGGCCTGCTCCATGGCTTGGGCAAAGCCCAGTTGCTCGACCTTTTTCACCAGTGCGGCGCGAGGGCGAATGATGTTGGCCGGAAAGGCGCGGTCGCCGATCAGGGCCAGATCACCCTTTTGCTCCACTGGCGCTATGCCCATGCTGGGAATGCTAGACTCGCGGATGCCAAACAACGCCGCTCGCTTAGTCATGGCGGCGATAAAGGCGGTTCGTGCCTTGGGGGCGTAGTTTTTGACGTTGTTGGTGTTCATGCTGGCTTTCCCTAATTCTTCTTGAGCCGGTCTTGGCGTAGTGCAGCAGCCTGGAGGTGGCCTCCCCCTCCAGGCTGCGCTGAGTCAGCGGATACGAATTCGCTTGTCTTGCTGGATGACGCTTTCCAGCTCCGCCTTGAGGACGTCGATAAAGCGATCAATATCGCCCTGGCTTTCCAGATACAGGCCATTGCCGAGCTTGTTGAATACGCTGGTGGCGGCCACCTCGACCACCGGCTTGGGCGTTGATACCGGTTTGGGTGTGGGCGTTGGGGAAGGCGCTCTATCTTCCTTGACGCCTGCGGCCGCATTGGCGACCTGTGCGGCCTTGGCCTGTTCCTGCTGGAGTTTTTGCTGGCGTTCGGCTTCGGCCTGGATACCACGCTCCAGCTCGAACACACCGTCGTGCAAGCGCTCATCGGCAGTCTGGGTTTGCAGCAGGTAGATATTGGCGATGCTGGTTTCGGTCTCCAGATCCGCCTTGACCAACTGAAGCGGGCGCAGTAGGCGGTTGCTCAGCTCTGCAGTTTCGATACCACTCTTGGCAATTTCAGCCTGCAGCTGGGCAATCTTCTCGTCGACACGGGCCAAGGCATGTTCGCGTTTCTCGGAGAGGATCGCAGCATTGATCACCTCCACCGCTTCCACCAGGCCGGCCACCTTGTGCAGCTGATTATAGGGGGCGGCGCTCTGCTCAATGGCTTGCAGCTCAAGGAGGGCCGTGCGGGCCTTATCGTTCTTTTCCAAGGCAGGCTTGTTCTTGTCGAAGCGACGCAGGGCCTGCTGCAGCTGCTGCCAGGTATGCAGCTGATTGGTGAAGAACTCATGGAGGTCGCGGTAGTCCTCCTCCAGATCCAGGTAATCGTTCTTGTTGTCGACCACGGTCTTGAAGAAGTCGACGCTGTCGGTGTTGCTCAAGAGGCGCTGCAAACTGAGCAGAGCCTGCTCGATCACTTCTTTGCCGGGGAAGCGACCAACATCGGTCTTGCTCTTGTAGTTTTTGAGGTTGCCCAGCCAGGTCTCGAAATGGCCACGGTAATACTCGAACAACTCCTTCTCGCCGGCAGGGCCGAGGGCGTTGAACAAGTCCTGACTGAGATTACGCACCTGTTTGAGCAGCACTTCATCGGTCTGGCGCTTTTTCTGCACCGAGATTTCACGACGCTTGCGGCTGTTGCTCAGGTAGTCGAAGGCATCCGGCAGCGGCAGGCTAGGGCCGGCAGCATGAAAGGAGATACGACTGGTCGCAGCCAGGCGGCCAAGGATCAGCAGGATCTCGCCGTCCGGCCATCCATAGGGCCGCTTGCTGAAGCGCTCGATGATGTCGGCCACCAGCAAGCGGTCATTGCCTGAGGCGCGCAGGGTGATGAACTGCTCGACTTCCTTGATCGCCTGCGGATTGCCTTCCTCGCCGTCGAGGGTCAGGCCCAGTTGACCAATGTCGTCGGTGTGCAGGATGGCATGGAGCTCGCGCTCGGGCTCCTGCTGCAGCACCTTCAGGCACCCCAGCTTGGTGTAGGTGTTCTCCAGCAGGTATTGGCAGGCCTCGTCAAACTTGCTCTGGATGTTGCTGCTGGACAGTTTGAGGTGCTGGCCCAGGGCGTAGGCTTCGGCGCGCTCTATAAGCTCTTCGAGCATCAGGCGCAGGCGCTTCTTGCGCTCCTGGTTCTCCCGACCACGATCGGCGAGGATCTTGCTCAGCTCGGGCTGGCTGCCATCATCATTGAGGCGGATGAACTTGTTGGTCTTCAGCCAGGTGCGTAGCTCGGTGAAGAACTCCTTGTTGTCCGGCAGCTTGAACAGCGCCATGCCAGTGGGCGCTTCGTTGCTCTTGTTGATGCAGCCAGCTTCACCGTGAAGGGCGTAATCCAGGTCGAGCGGCGAGATTACCTCGACGCGCAGGTCATGCTCATAGCGGCCTTCCAAGCTGTGGCCATCAAGATAACGGCCAATGCTGTAGTCGGTCTTGTTGATGCTATAGCGGAACTTGTTCTTGTCCTTGAGCAGATCCTTGTAGATCAGATCGGCGAGAGCCTTGTTCTCATCGGACGAGGCGATCTCGGTGGCCTTGATCTTGCGGGTGATATCGCGCTCTTCGTTGGTGAGGAACACGAACTCTTCACCGCTGCGGGTGATCAGGCTCTCTTTCTCCAAGCGCTGCAGGGTTTCTTCGATACGGCGGCGCAGGGCAAGTTTGTCTTCGTCAACTTGCTCGATGGACAGGGTGACAAGATTGTCCAGCGTGCCCTTGATCAGATCGACATAGCGAATCATGAACAGGGTGCGCAGTATCTGTACGTCGAAGGCATCGAGCACGGCGCTTTCGCCGGCCTGGTCGATGGTGCGCTTGACGGCTGTGTCGAGGAAGCCTTCCACCGCACGGTAGAAGCTGTGCAGGGGCACCAAAGCGCCAATGTCTTTGTTGGCAACCGATAGGGCCGCCATCTGGAAGGCATCGAGCATAGAGCGCTCACCGTAGGCCAGATGCGCGCCAGTGGCGCCGACCTTACGAATTTCTTCGAAGACCTTCTGCACCAGCTGGAAGTGGTACGGCGCAAAGGGGTAGTTGGCGATGAAGCTCTCCGGACCGTCGTAATTACGCAGCGTCGGCCCTGAACGGTCGAACGTGATCTGGTTGCGCAGAATGTCTCCCTTCTTCTCCCATACAGCACGCAGCTCAGTTTCTGCTTCTGCTGTTTTGCGCAGTAAGCGCTTTTGAATCACCTCGTCGGTATTGGAGCTGGACAGAGACAGGCGTGTTTTGAAGCGTCCGGCAATCTTGGAGAAGTCGTTGGCCTTGGAGGCCGAGAGCTCACCGAGCACCGCATCCATGTCGGCCTGAGAGGTAACAATGATCCAGGCGCGGCCCTTACAGATGGTGCCGAGATTTTCGGTGATGGTCTGCAGGGTCAGCATCAAGCGGGTATCACTGCCGATGAACTGGCCGACCTCATCCACCAGGAATAGGACACGGTGCTTGGCCGGCTTGCTATCGAGGTACTCGCGCACCCAGTGGCAGAAGTTCTCGACCGAGACACTGAAGGTCTGCTCGGATTCCTCGAACCACTTGTGCGCTGCTTCGGCGGACAGAGCCAATACCTGTGCCAGGGCCTTCTCGATATCGTCTTGATAGAACTGGTAGCCATCGCGTTCTTCGGTCCAGATCAAGCCAGTCGATTCATTGAAGGCCTCAATAAAGCGCTCATATACACCACGCTGTGTCAGGTGGCGCTCCATGTGGGCGATGTGTGGATGGTCACCGCTGAACCCCTGATGCTCGTTGAAAACACGCAGGAAGACATTAAGGATCGGATTGCCGGCGTCATTGGAACTCGCCTTGCTATCGATGTTGAACAGGATGACATCGGCGCTATTGGCGACGGCCTTGTCGATGTCTGCGCGAATCATCGCATCGCGCAGCTTATTGGCATCAAAGAAGGAAACAGCGTTTCGGGTGTTACCCTGAGCATCCCGAGCCCTGATGTTGGCAAGCAGGTAGGATAGGGTTTTCAGGAAGTGCGACTTACCCGAGCCGAAGAAACCGCTGATCCAGACGCCTACACGGTTGGCAATTGAGGGATCACTCAGCTCGGTGCTATATGACTCGAAAAAGCTGCGGAAGTGCTTTTCCAGCTCGTTGGTAACCACATACTCGTCGAGCTCCTGGTACACGGTGGCGTCATCAGACTGGTCCGCTTTGACCACACCATTGATAGGGCGGTCGAGTTCCTTGAAGAAAATGTCTCTAATACTCACGGCAATCGTCCTTATTGATCAGGGCACCAGCTTGAACGCACGATAGTAATTTTTGCTAGGGATACGGTTAAACAACGACAGTGACTGCCCTGAGTAATGGCCGGGGTAGAACAGCACCAATGGCGTGTGGCCGAGCAGAGCGTGCAACTTGTTGAGCAGATTGTGGGCACGTAGGACTGGCCAAACAGACCCTACGCCCGATATCAAGACAACATCACTCTCGGCAGCGCCGCTGCGCTCCATCAGGAAGGGAGCAAACTTATCCATGTGCAAGGGCCCAGCGAGCGCCTTGAGCAGCGCCTGGTCACCCTTATTCCGCTGCATCTGGATTGCTTTTTCGGTGAAGCTTCGCTGATCCAGGTATTCGCGCATGGCCTGCAGTAGGTTGATGTGGGCAACCTTGAGATGGCTGTGTTTCTTGGCCAAGAGGCCCTCCAAAAACCTCAGGTACCCACGCACCTGTAGCTCATCCTCCGCGTCATAGTCGAAGATCCAGAAGCCGATCTCGTTGCCGAGGCCCTGGCTTTTGAGAAATTCCTCTGTGAGGATTTTATCCGGGATCTGATTCAGCCGATCCTGTAGCTGCTGGTTCATCACTGACTCCTTGATTCCGCGCCTACTGCGCAGAGGCGCTGGATACTTCCATGCAGGCTTTGATTCGTTGTCGGTAGCTGTTGTCCAGCAACGCGCGGACCTCTGGCCGGATCTTCAGGTTTTGCAATCTCAAGCTGCGCGTACTTTCCAGCAGACCGACTTCAGCCAGCATTCGGTAGACGACTTGAGCCATCTTCTTGCGACTAGATTCAGTCCAAGTCGTGATGGCTAGATCTCGATGACTGCGCTCATCTAGGAAGTCGCTCCAGTGGTAGGGCTCAAGCACCCCAGCGCGGGTAACAAAAGCATCCCGAACGATGGTTTCAATGAATTCGACGAGGAGAAGATTGCGCTCCAGAGCTGAACAGAACACCACTTGAGTGGCGAGTTCGTCGTCACCATCGCGAATGGCACGCCAGAAGGAGGCGTCCAAACGCTCCAAACGCTTACGCAAGGCCTGAGCGACACGCTTGGCCGAAGCGGAGGTGCGCTTTTGAAGCCGGTTCTCTTGCTGGATAACCTCGCACCAGTGCTCGGCGCTGGCGTTCTGCAACAACAGGTCGGCCACAATGCGAGACTCTCGAACCTGCAACGAGCCGCCGATCAGGTCGGAGTCATAACTGAAAGTCTGCACGCTCACCCCTGGCCTCCACTAAAGAGGAGAGGTTCAAGCCTTCTGCGATCCGTTGGTAACAGTTGCAACGGATGCTCCCTCACGCGGGAAGCATCGTCCTCGGTAATGGCAGCCTGAAAGCGCTGCAGGGTGTAATGGGCTAAAGCCTTACGCACAGTCAACAGTAAGCGCCCGTCCGGCATGGCAAAGTCGCGCTCGACCAAGGCTTTCTGAGAATCGCTGAGCAGCAGATTGGGGATGAGTGTCAAAGAAACCTTCTCTTGCCATAGGCAGTCGCCTTCCGCCTTAGGCGCCTCTTCATCACAGGGCTTGGGCGTGCGATCAATACGCGACAGAAGAAAATCACGGAAGTCATCCCGCTCGTGGCACCAAGCCCTTACATGCCAACGAAAGCCAGTGTAGACCAAGGTATGGGGAGAAATGACTCGCTCGTGTGGCGCCGGGTTGCTCATTGATGCATAGAGAATTCTAAGGCTGGTCCCCGCCCGGCAAGCTCGGACCACCTCACGCACAACCTCCGGTCGAATTGCACGGTCGGGCAACTGAACAGTGGCCACCCCTGGATGGGATTCCAGCACCTGAGCCATCGGCTGCCCGCCCTGACTCACAAGCATTTCGAGATATTCATTAACATGCCCAGCCGTAAGCACCGGCTGAAAGCCTGCGACAGGAACGTAGCCTTTGACTGCAGGACTATGAACCAGCGCACCTTCGTTCAACTCAGTATTGTATCGATTGATATCCGAGGACGCCTGCTGGCGAGTAATACCAAACCACTCAACCAACCGGGTCGTGATCAGACGCCCCTCCCAAAGGGCGATCAGCTCGATTGCGCGCAGACGAAGGAGCACTTCGTGCTTGAGAGACAGCATGTGCCTTACCTAGAAAGAAACTTTCTGAGATATTGCCCAAGCAAATACACACTGTAAATAGCTTTACTGTAAAAAAAATTACCGCCCCAAGCCTGGGCGTAGATCCATACAATCTCATCATTAAACGACTTACGCGCCTCAACTTTTGGGCCAGGCCACAGATCGCTGCAAAGATAGTCCTGCACGACCCAGCAATGTGTGGCGCGCGCTGCGCAACCCGTAAGTTCAATGGCGCTCTAGACTGATCAGTCGATCTGGACGGATTTTAAGGCACTGTAGGGCAGTCCGAACCCTTACCAATGATTTCCCGGCTTCCCATCCTCTTGGATTAGTAGTAAATGACCGGGCAATGGTTTAGCCGTTTTATGCCGACCTATGCGGTAGTGAGCGGTAGTTTCATTAACAGCCCAGCTCTCATTTCTTGCCGTCGTGTGCTCGGGCATGAGGTAGTTGGCGTATACCCAACGTAACCGGGAGCCTTCTGGATCAAATCGCCACATCTCGAAACTATTACGCGCATGGCGCTGTTGATCCACGGAGTTGTTACCTAGTTAGAGACTGCGTACCACAGGGTATGATCAAGACCATATGGTTGACCTTACCCTTGGGTCAACCACCCCGTAGGCGATCCTTAGGCAGGAGCGAGCAAATGGGCCCAAAAACAGTAGTTATTGAAGACTGGGATGGCGATGGTGCAATTCGCATCCCTGACGAGATCCTTCAGGAGTTGGGCGTCGACATTGGCGACACCCTCTATTTGGTCGAGGAGTACGTCGAAAATGCCCAGTGTTTTGTGCTAAGCAAAACGCCGCGGATTCCGGATCGTACCGATGAGTTGGTCGATCACTGGAATCAGGTTGGAGACGAATAGCATCGATCACAGTAAACAGCTTCTGGCCGGAGGGCGCCTGTCGCAATAGGCAGGATCCGGCCAGAAGCGATCATTAGCTGTGTACATAAGCCGACGCTGTTCACATCGTTCTAATGCGTGGCCGTCAGTCAATGTTAAAAAAAATGGGCGGAATATCCTTTACGTGGCTTACTGGCTGCCGGTCAGGAGAAAAATAGCTAGGGCTGTAGCCAGTGATGCTAGCTGGCGTCCTTTGGATCAAGGCTTGACTAAAGATACGAGCCCATCTATTTTTGCTGAGCGCGTTACTGCAGTCGGCTACCGAGCTTGATGCTCACGGGCTAATCGCCCATCCGCTCCCCTCTGCTGCACGGGAGGTTTCAACTGCAGACCAGAATCCAATCTGGTGCGTACCCCATGAAACCTAATCCTGATATTGGGAGAAAACTATGTGCAGAATTGATGCCGAATTCGGCAAGTACGACCTTGACGAAAAAGCCGACCCCTCCGAGCGCTTTATCCAAGCCCTTGACGAATATGAAGTCGTCGGGCAACTCCGCTCATTGCTAACTGACCACTTCGCCACCACCTGGCAGCACGTATTCAGCTCCGCTAACAGACTGGAAGAGGCGTTAGACCTTGCTCGAAGCCAAGCGACGACGGAGGACCAAGCCGCTGCCGTAATCTCATCCGGCCCGCTGGCAGAGCGCCTGCGCGCGCAGCTACTATTCGTCCTCATACATAAAGATGTCACTGGACGCACCTTAGAAACGCTCGATTTTGCCAAAGACGTAGCCCAAACTGTCTTTCCGCACTCCCCTTACAAGCTGTTCAAAAAGCTCAAACCCGACTCACAGTACGGTTGGTTCATAACCGCGCTGTACGGAAACGAGTACTTTCTCCACAGCGCAGTATTCGATGACCCAGCGCTTATTGCAGAAGGTGAGTGGGAAAGGGTGCGGGTGCTCTGGTCGTGCTTGCCTGAGTGGTCACACGACGAGCAGCAAATCCAGACTGAGTTGGCATCAATTTTCAGCCCTGATGCCAAAGCTCTGATTTCAGTTGCGTCAACACAGAGGCATGCTGGCCCGCCAACACCTGCAGCATACCAATGGCTTCAGCGGGCCAAGTTTCTAGAGACTTGGGTTAAATCCGATGCTGCTGCCGGCAGACTCCGTAACCCGCACGACGGCGTTTTTCAAAAGCTATATACCGAGAGGGAATCACTACGGTCTGACCTAGAGGCGCTACGTTCAGGCGACAGCGATGAAAAGGCCCTGTTTAACTCTGCCACAAATTGGTTCATAAACTTGGAACTACAGCTAGAGGAAACCCTAGCGATCCACATGGATCTCACCAATGCAGATGAAGGTCAGCTTGCTAACTGGGCTGTACAGCTTGATAACTGTGTCATGGGGCGAATCACTCAGCTGCCAATCGGTGAGTGGGATGTAGCCGAGCAGCAGCACCTTCGCAGGCTACTCTCCCTGCTCTCTTCCGACAAAGCCGAGGCTTGGGTTCAGCAATCTGTCCATAGCGATGTAATCGCAACACTACAAAGCAGACTGAACGCGTCCCCAACACTATCTGTTCAGAGGAGCAGAAAGTGGTGGGCGTCGGACTATGCCGCTACATGGCAAACCCAGTTTGAAGATAGGATTCATAGTCTAGACGCTCCAGATGCATTGACAGTCTTATCCTGCAGGCTAGACGGACTGCCCAGTGAGAGGGTATTTCGAGAGTTTGATCCTTGGTGGACAAGCCTGCTCGAAAAGTTGATTCAAGATCCCGAATTTCCACTGGCTCTAACCCCACGATGGACTGTTGCTGCTATTGACAGACTGAGTGATGAGGTCGTGCTGCCTTACATCGACAAGAGCCTCGGACTGCTGCGCAGCCGACTGTCGAATGCGGCAGAGTCTGATCTGAACAACCAACTCGATGCACTGTTGAGCAGGCTATCGCACCTAGACCCGCGGAAAGCACTTCGACATCGCCTGATGCTCATGCGCTCCTCGTACTTGCCGTTCGCCGACGAGTCACTATCACGCTTCAGCTCGCATCACAGCGACAAGGCTGTCAGTTGGTACAGCCCATTGAGCGAGCAAGCTAGGAACTTTCACGCAAAAAGACTCAGCGGAACGCCTTATGTTGACCGGCAGGAATGCGAAGCAGCTGAGCTGGAGATCTACCAGTCATTCGCCCTTGATCTGATCGATTTTTGCCTTAGCCGCCTGCGCCTGCGCAAAGGCGAAAAGAAGCCCCAAGATGAACGGTACGCCGATAGCCAGGTGACCGAGCAATCGGCTATCTGGCGTCAAGGATATTTGAAGGCGCTGCTGGAAATCGGCCTTGACCCTAACGGTAAGGCGCACAAAACCATCTTTTTTACCTGGCAGTTCGACCCTGATGAAAGCGTCCGCGATGTCGCGAAAGAGGCCTATCGCGCGGTGCGCCGGGAAACCAAAAGTAAAAAAAGCGTTCAGGACTACAAGCGTGGGCTGATCGCCGCTGAGTGGTGGCTGCTCATGTGTCAGCGACGCGCACTCGATCTTCCGATAGACCCAGAGGGAGGCCTCAAGACACGGCGCAGTATGATGCGTAATCCGTAACCACCCTCAAAAAGAAAAGTCACGGTGTACTGGAGCCTGATGCTCCTACTCTGAAGCCTCGCGTCCGCCATGCAGAACCTTTTACCGACCGCACGACTGCAGTCGCCAAGGAGTTGACGCATGTCCAAAGATAATTTGATTTTCCCCATCAGCCCTGTAAAAGCAGCTCCCGCCCACGTTGACGCTCTGACCATCAACTGGCACGTGACGGAGGCCTGCAATTACCGCTGCCAATACTGTTACGCGAAATGGACAGATCAACCCTGTCCTCGCGAGCTATTTCATGATCGCGACCGCAGCCAGCACTTGCTCACGGAGTTGTTCCAGTATTTTCAGCCGACAAACACCTGTAATCCGCTGCGTGATGCCCTCTCATGGCGCACTCTGCGCCTGAATCTGGCTGGCGGAGAGCCATCGATACTCGGAGAGCGCCTGCTAGACATCACCCGCTCGGCCAAACAAGTAGGGTTTGAGGTTTCACTTATCAGCAATGCTTCAAGGTTGACATCTGACGTTATAAAGCAGCTTGCACCGCAACTGACCTACCTAGGTATCAGCCTAGACTCCACACAACCTGGGACCAACCTTGCAATAGGACGGGTAGAAAGAAGCGGGCGACAGCTGAGTCTAAATGAGCTGGCCACGAACCTGGACTTTGCGCGTCAAATGAACCCCGCACTCAAGATCAAGATTAATACCGTCGTCAACGCCTTAAATGCCGATGAAGACTTGAGCGGAATAATCACACGAGTTCGCCCTGAGCGCTGGAAGGTGCTGCGGATGCTACCAATAGTTGATGCCACCCTTGCCGTTAGCGACGAGGCCTTTGCAGCCTTTGTGGAAAGACATAGCGCTTTCCAATCAATCCAGTGCGTCGAGGACAACAGCGACATGTGTGAGTCGTACCTTATGGTCGACCCATATGGCCGTTTCTTCCAAAACCAAGCAGCTGGGGAAGGAGGCTACCTCTATAGCCGACCGATTTTACCTTCCGGCGCCGCCGCAGCCTTTTCCGAAATGCGCTTCAACCCGGCCGGCTTCCGCTCCCGTTACATAACAGCACCGGAGGAGGCATCATGAGGAAGTACAGCTCAGACAAAGACTTCGACCTCGTCATACGGTGCCTAGTGCGACACGGATGGGGTTATCAACGTGGCGGCAAACACGGAAAGTTGACTCACCCCTCTCTCGGACGGCCCATTACGGTTTCTATCTCACCAAGTGGCGGCCGTAGTTTGCAGCGATTCAAGCAAACTGTTCTGTCTACCCACAATTGTACTGGAGTAACTAAAAGCCAGATGTAACATGTCGCCGGGGGGGGGGGGGGCGCAGGCTTCTTACCAGCGTCCGCTCGGCAGCATTCCAGAGTTTTGCCCCGACTCAGCCATGAGCACCGACCGAGCAGGGCAGCTTGTGGCTGCGTACTTCCAAGATGTTGCCAATGGGCTCTTCTTGTAAACCATGCGCACGGCCCGCTGACGGACTTCAGGGGGTAGCTATTCGATTTCTTCGTGCCTCATTCTCTCAAGAATTGAGGCCTCCATAAATCCCGGTGCGATTCACAGTGTGAATCGCCCCTAGTTTCGTAGACAAACTAAGGCACCGCCAAAACCCCACACTATCCCGCTAAGCATTTGGGCTTCATCGCCCTAACCCCGCGCCGGAACACGCCGGCGCGAGGTAATACATGATCGATGCAGACTAAAAAATAGAGCATCGAAAACACGTGCTGTGGCGATCAGAAAATCTCAAATTCGATGTAATACTCTCCCTTCTCCTTGTCCGCCCACACAATGGAGTATGTCGAATCATTCTCCCCGCGATTGGTAACGAGAACAGCACTGCAGGATCGTATTTCAGTTCTTTCGTTGTATCCAAGCTCTCGGATCCCCTCAAGCGACACGAATTGAACGCCCGCAATCCTTAGAGAAGACATGTCCCCAACTATTTGCTCGACTAAGTTTACGCTTTCATCCGCGTCGCAGTCTGGAAGACCGCCCCGAGAAAACATGGAGAAGGCAATCAAACCGCATGCCCCTGCGATCGCAATTCGAGCACCAATTTCTTTCTTCCCTGCCTTTGGTGACCCTTTAGGCTTTGGAAGAAGAACATGTTTGATTATTTTCCCCCAGCCCCACGAATCCGTCGTAACGTCCATATTGTTTGGTTCATTTTCCATAAATTTTCCCTAGTCCATTTCACTCGAAAAGCAGCCTGGAAAGCCACAGCAGCGCCATCATGACTTCCAAGCCTGTTCTATAACCAAAACGCCAAATCAGCGCACGAGAAATCTAACAATGTAAATCTGCCATCATTCGCATGGTTTTACCAACCCTCGGAGTGAGACCTCAGTTGACATACAGCGCAGCAATTCCTACTCAGAATCAATCAAGCGAAAGAAGTGAACTCCCATGTGCTGTCTATAACGACACATGCAGACATTCACTTTCTCGGCTTAGCCCGTGCAGTTGGCTCAGCAACTAAGGGGTCGTCTGGCCAGTAATGCTTGGGATAGCGTCCCTTTAGATCCTTCCTCACCTCGGAGTAAGTTGTAGCCCAGAAGCTGGCCAGGTCTTGGGTCACTTGCACCGGGCGTCGCGCCGGAGACAGAAGGTGCAGCAGGAGGATCTGACGTCCCCCAGCGATGCGCGGAGTGGACTCCAGACCAAAAAGCTCCTGCAAGCGTACCGCCAGCACCGGAGGCGACTCCAAATAATCAATAATGATACGAGAGCCCGAAGGCACCTGCAGCGTTCTAGGTGCTAGCTCGTCCAAAAGTTGCGGCAAAGGCCACGGCAATTGAGCCAACAGAATGTTCGGCAAATCCAAGGCTGCAAAATGACTAAGCCGAGTTACCTTGGTCAGGTAAGGCAGCAACCATAGCTCCAGCGTATCCAACAAGGTTGGAGCCGTCAGATCAGGCCATTCGCTGACTCCCTGCTGCTCCATATCGAGTCGACGCAGCAGTGCCACCCGTGCCTGCCACTGCCGTAACTCCAAAGTCCAAGGCAGCAGCTCCATCCCTTTCCGCCGCACGAGATCAAGCAACGCGCGGCCTCGCGCGGCCTCGTCCAGCCCCCTTAAGGGCTCTTGAGAAATAACCAGCTCACCAACCCGGCGCTGTCGTTCTGCGCGCAGAACCCCTTCACGTTCGTCCCACTTAAGTTCATCGCGCACAGCTACCTGCTCGCCCAGAACTGAATCAAACAGTTCCGGATCAAGGTCGGCAGCGAGATAGATGCGCTCATCGCGCTGCCCCTGACGGCTTCCGAGCTCAACAGCCACCAGCCACTCGTGCCTCATCAGAGCATCCGGCTCACCAAAAAATGCGGCGCGACCGTTAGCCAAACGATACCCGCCCCCGTTCTTACGCTTTCGGGCCACACGATCCGGATAGGCAAAAGCCAGCAAAGCGCCAAGCCATCTAGGATGATCGGGGTCAACCGCCACCGCGTTTGGCACACCTCGCAGTAATGAACGAAACCGACGAGCCTGCTGCCGTGCCCTCTGCACGCCGGCGCGCACGCGGCCTGAGCCACGCGTGTCGCCGGTCAGCAAGCCTAGACGATCATGCAAGTCAGCCCCCTCACCACGCAAGATATCGCGCTCACCAAGCAGCGCCGCCAAGTCTGCTGCCAAAGCGCCGACGCCAATGGCCTGACCGCGAAGCAATAGATGCGCTATACGTGGATGTACCGGTAGCACAGCCATGGCTCGGCCGTGCGATGTAATACAGCCTCGCTCATCTAGCGCACCAAGGCGATGCAGCAGATCTTGCGCCTGCGCGAATGCCGATGCGGGAGGCACATCCAGCCAAGCCAAATCATTTGGCGCCGCCCCCCAGAGCGCAAGCTGGAGCGCCACACCACATAGATCAGCCTGCGTAATTTCTGCTGAGTCAAACGCCGCAAGCTGATCATGCTGAGCCTCAGACCACAGCCGATAGCAGACACCTGGCTCAAGGCGACCTGCACGACCTGCACGCTGCGTCGCAGCGGCGCGAGAAACTCTTTGAGTATCCAATCGAGTCATACCGCTGACAGGATCAAACCGAGGAACTCGAGCCAACCCTGCATCGACAACCACTCGCACACCCTCGATGGTTAGACTGGTTTCAGCAATATTGGTCGCAAGTACTACTTTTCGCATTCCAGCAGGCGGCACGCTAATAGCTGCCCGCTGCGCGGCAAGATCAAGTTCACCATGCAAAGGACAAAGCACTGTGTCGACCAACCCCTCGAACGCCTCGTTCAATTGTTCATGCACACGGCGAATTTCGGCTTGCCCTGGGAGAAATACCAAAATGCTACCTGTCTGCTCAGCGAGCGCATGCTGGCAGGCCCGAACTACTCTCGACTCTAAAGGCTCACCCAGTTGGTAAGGTCTTCCCCAGATTATGGAAACAGGGAAGATTCGCCCTTTACTGGACACAACTGGTGCGCCGTTCAGTAGTTTAGAAAGCCGCTCCCCCTCAAGCGTTGCGGACATCAGTAGTACTTTTAGCGGCTGAATCTTGTCTCTCAGCAACTCACGACCATTGAGGCACAGCGCAAGAGCGAGGTCTGCCTCAAGCGTCCGAAGGTGGTACTCGTCGAAAATGACTAGTCCGACCCCCTCAAGAGCCGGATCCTCCTGTAACCGGCGGGAGAGAACCCCCTCAGTCACAACCTCGATTCGAGTCCTCGGCCCAACCTTGCTCTCAGCCCTAATTATGTAGCCTACGGTGTCTCCAACCGACTCATTCAGCTCACTGGCCAATCGCTCTGCAGCTGCTCTTGCAGCAAGACGCCTTGGTTCGAGCATTACAATCGTCTGATCACCTAGCCAAGGTTCATTCAGCAAAGAGAGGGGGACGCGTGTGGTTTTACCTGCACCAGGAGGCGCTTCCAGGATCACCTCGTCACACTCAAAAAGAGCTGTTTTCAAGTCTAACAGCACTTCATCAATTGGCAGGTGATTCATAGCGTACCTCGGTTGAGTCAACGGTCTATCAGGAGTCAGGAGAGCAGTTCAGTCAAAGGCTCCCGCCGTCAGTTGCCACCTCTGACGGTGCTGATCAGCAGCACGCGTACTTGACAAGTATCTGGTATATTTTGATGCAAATGGCAAAACGTGAAATTCGTCGAAGATCACCACGCCGACACCCGGCAGCTCCGGGTCATCCTGTAGCAGGCGCTGGAGAATCCCTTCGGTGACCACCTCGATACGGGTGGCGGCGCTGACCTTGCTGTCCAGACGGATGCGGTAACCGACCGTCTGCCCGACCGGCTCACCCAGCAGCTCAGCCAGTCGCTCGGCGGCCGCTCTGGCCGCCAGTCGACGCGGCTCAAGCATGATGATCTTCTGCCCGGCCAGCCAATCGCATTCAAGCAGCGCCAGCGGCACCAGTGTTGTTTTCCCCGCGCCGGGCGGCGCTTGCAAAACCAGCGAATGCTGTTCAGCAAATGTTTGTTTGAGCTCGGGCAGAATCAGCGAAACGGGAAGGTTGTTCATGAGGCCGGGACTGACAAAAATGAGCCCGCATTATAGCGGCCGCAGACTTTCCGTCACTCGGGTCGCCCGCTATGCTAGGACGGTTTTTCGGTCCAACCTCCTGCCGTGAGTCCTTCTCCGTGAATAGCCGTCTCAAATCGCTGGCCGCCGTCGTACTCTGCACTGCTCTGACCACCCAACTCAGCGCCTGCGGCACCATCTTCTACCCCGAACGCCGTGGTCAGATCAGTGGCCAGATCGATCCGGGGGTGGCCATTCTCAACGGTATCGGCCTGCTGATTTTTATCATCCCGGGGCTGATCGCCTTCGGCATCGACTTCACCACCGGCGCCATTTATCTGCCGGGCGGCAAATACAGCGTGGCACCAGAAACATTGCAGCAGGCAGTCGATGCTGATGGCCGGGTCGATACCGCCGCGCTGCAGCACATTCTCAAGCAAGAGCTGGGGAAGGACTTGCCGTTGGCACAGGCGCGCCAGATCAGGGCCGACTCAACCACTCAGTTGGCAATGTTGCAACTGACGGGGCGTGGCTGATGAGCAAACCGCACGCAATGGGAGAAGAGCGCGCCCGGCTGCTGCGGCTGGCTACCCGCGCCTCGGTCGGCGTGGCACTGGTGCTGATCGCGCTGAAGGCTACCGTTTGGCTGACCACCGGCTCAGTCAGCCTGCTGGCCGGCCTGATCGACTCGCTGATGGACGCCGCCGCCTCGATCATCAACCTGTTCGCAGTTGGCTATGCACTCAAACCCGCCGACAAGGAACACCGCTTCGGCCACGGCAAGGCCGAGGCGCTGGCTGGCCTGGCACAGTCGGCCTTCATCACCGGCTCGGCCGTACTGGTGTTGCTGCAGGGCATCAACCGCCTGCTCCACCCCGAACCGCTGGAAGCCGCCTGGGCCGGCATCGCCGTCATGGTCTTTTCGATCATCGCAACCCTTGCACTACTCGCGATCCAGAAGCACGTTATCGCCCGCACCAACTCCACCGCGGTTGGTGCCGACTCACTGCACTACAAGTCTGACCTGCTGCTGAATCTGAGCATCATCGTTGCGCTGCTGCTGGCCCAGTTCGGCATTCAGCGGGCCGACGCGCTATTTGGTCTGGGCATTGCGCTCTTCATTGGCTACGGCGCGGTACGTATCGGACTGGATGCGATTCAGATTCTGATGGACCACGAACTGCCGGACGAGGTTCGCGCCGAAGCCCTGCGCATTGCCCGCGCGGTGCCGGACGTCATCGACGTACACGAGCTGCGCACCCGCGAGTCCGGCCAGCACTGGTTCATGCAGCTGCACCTTGAGTTACCCGCTACCCTGACTCTGGCCGACGCCCACGCGCGTGGCGAGCAGGTTCGGCTGGCAATTGTCGAGCGCTTCCCGCAGGCCGACGTGCTGGTTCACAAGGACCCGGCATAGACCATCAGCTGGAAGCCATGAGTTTGAGCAAGTGGCTGATCTATGGGCAAGCCCGCAGCCTTCAGACTGCAAATAAAAAAAGGCGAGCTGCCTGCAGGGCAGCTCGCCTTTTTACGTCCTCCTCCACCCTCTTGGGATGATGCCTTTGCTCCCGTGCCTCGTGGGCTGGGTAACCGACTGGCCTCACACCTTCTGGATGCTGTGGCCCCGTTTCGCCTTGTGGACGAAGCGGTCTGGACGATCGGCTTCGGCTGAATCTGGTGAAAATAATATCCCTATCTGCGGGAAATAAATTACCTGTTTTTGCACATAATCTTGCGATATGAGCAACAAGTAACTAAAAATACATAAAAACGCGCAACTGAGAAAAGCACCATGAATAATCTCGACCTGGATCGCTACGATCTGAAGATTCTCGCCGCCTTGCAGCACGACGCCCGCATCAGCAACCAGGAGCTGGCAGAGCGGATTGGCCTGTCGCCTTCGCCCTGTTCGCGCCGGGTGAAAGCGCTGGAAGAAAGCGGACTGATTCGGCGCCAGGTAGCGCTGCTGGATCCGGCCAAGCTCGGCCTCAAGCTGACAGCCTTCGTGATGATAGGAATGGACCGCCACACCCCGGAACGCTTCGCCGGTTTCGAGAAAGTCATCAGCCAGTGCCCTGAAGTGCTGGACTGTTGTCTGGTGACCGGAATGGACGCCGACTACCACCTGCGCGTCGTCGTCCCGGACATGGAACACTACCAGCAACTGCTGCTGGGTACGCTGACCCGTATCGAGGGGGTTTCCAGCGTCCGCTCCAGCTTTGTACTGAATCAGATCATCGCCAGCACCGAACTGCCGCTGAAACATCTGGGTCTGAACTAGCCAGAACCCGACGGGCAGGCAGATCGACTAGCCGGTATACTGCTGCCCCACCTTTTTCTCAACGGAGCCGCTCGTGACCTACGAACAGTTCGAAACCATTGCCATGCCGCTGATGATCTTTGGCCTGGTTGCCTTCATGGGCTTTATCGTCTGGGATCTGGCCAAGGAGTCCAAAGCCGGACGCTACGGCACCGCAGTGCTGTTCTTCGCTCTCGGCCTGGGCGTGTTTGCCTTTATCGTCAAGGAAGTCATGATCATGGTGCTGGAGCACTGACCGATTCAGCCGCTCATCTGACCATTATCCCCGCTGCCCCAACATCTGAATCCTGATTCACTAGACCAACAAGAAGTGAATAAGGATTCAGAGCATGGCCTACCGCACCACCGCCAGCCGCATCGAGCGCGATCAGGTACTGCGCGAACATATTCTTGATTGCGCCGTACAGCAGGTCGCCGATGGAGGCTTCTCGTCACTGACAATGAGTACGCTGGCACGCAGCGCAGGCGTCGCCACCGGCAGCCTGTACCGCCACTTCGCCGGCAAAGGCGATCTGGCCGCCAGCGTCTTTGTCAAGGCAACTCGCCTGGAACTCGATACACTCAAGCAACAATTCCAGGCCCCCGGGCGCGCCGTTGATCGCCTGCGCAATGGCCTGACCCAGTTCGCCGCACGCGCCTGGCACAGCCGCCAACTCGCCTACGCACTGATCGCCGAACCTGCCGAAGAGGAAGTCGAAACCCAGAGACTGTACTTTCGTCAGGCCTACGCCACCCTGTACGGCGAACTGATTGCCGAAGGTATCGCCGATGGCAGTTTTCAAGTCGAAAACATCCCCCTCACATCCGCCTGCGTGGTTGGCGCGGTCGCCGAATCACTGGTCGGCCCGTTGTCGCCCCAGGCCCGAGCAGACCGCGAAAGCGGCCTGCCCAGCGAGACGCTGGAAGCCGTCACCCTCGCCATTGTTCGTTTCTGTCTGCGCGCCATCAACGCCAAGGAGGTCCCATGAGTCAGTTGCATCAGTATGCCGAAACCCATGAAGTCACCAATCAGGTGCCACCGCTGGAAGGCCTCAACCTGTACCGCAGCGACCTGCCGCTGCAGGAATGGGTTCGCCGCTACGACGGCGGCTGGGCCGACGGGCAGCTCAGCGCCTACGGCCAACTGGCCGGTGGCGCCTTGATGGAAGCGGGCTTCCTTGCCAACGAGAACAAGCCGGTATTCAGGAGCCACGACCGCTACGGCCACCGCGTGGACATGGTCGACTTTCATCCTGCCTATCACGAACTGATGGCCGCCGGCATCAAGGCGGGGATTACCAGCGCCCCCTGGAATGACCCGCGCCCCGGTGCCCAGGTCGCCCGCGCCGCGACCATGTACCTGCACAACCAGGCAGAGGCCGGTACCAGCTGCCCAATGACCATGAGCTATGCCTGTGTGCCTGCGCTGCGTCTGCAGCCGGACCTCGCCGAGATCTGGCTGCCGAAGATCCTGTCCGGCCAGTACGACCCGCGCAACCTGCCGATTGCGCAGAAGACCGGCGCCACCATCGGCATGGCCATGACCGAGAAACAGGGCGGCACCGATGTGCGCGCCAACACCACCCGCGCCTACCCGGTCGGCGTCGGCGGCCCGGGCCAGGCCTACGAACTGGTAGGCCACAAGTGGTTCTGCTCGGCGCCGATGTGCGACGCCTTCCTCACTCTGGCCTATACCGACAAGGGCCTGAGCTGCTTCCTGCTGCCGCGCCACCGCCCGGACGGCAGTCGCAACGAATTTTACGTGCAGCGCCTGAAGAACAAGCTCGGCAACTGGGCCAACGCCTCCAGTGAAGTCGAATATCGCGGTGCATTGGCCTGGATGATTGGCCCGGAAGGCCGCGGCGTGCCGACCATCATCGAGATGGTCTCGCTGACCCGCTTCGACTGCATGATCGGCTCCAGCTCGCTGATGCGTCAGGCGCTGACCCAGGCCGCGCACCACTGTGCCCATCGCACGGTAGGCACCCGGGTACTGAATGAGCAGCCGCTGATGCAGAACGTGCTGGCCGATCTGGCGCTGGAAAGCGAGGCCGCGCTGGCCCTCACCATGCGCATGGGCAAAGCCATCGACAACGCCCATGATGCGCAGGAAGACAAGTTCGCCCGCCTGGTCACCGCCATCGGCAAATACTGGATCTGCAAACGTGCGCCGGGAATGATCAACGAAGCGCAGGAATGCCTGGGCGGCGCCGGTTACGTTGAAGAAACCATTCTGCCGCGCCTGTACCGCGAAGCGCCGGTCAACTCGATCTGGGAGGGTTCGGGCAACGTGCAGTGTCTGGACGTACTGCGCGCGCTGTCGAAGGAGCCGGGGGTCCTCGATGCGCTGTTCGCCGAACTGGGTGACGGTCATGGCTCCAGTGCGCTCAAGCAGCGCATCGAGCGGATCAAGCAGCAGTTCGCCGACACCGACGACATTCAATACCGCGCCCGCCAGCTGACCGAAGACGTGGCCGTCGCACTGCAAGCCAAACTGCTGCTGGAAGCCGGTAACAGCACCGTCTCCGACGCCTTTATCGCCAGCCGGCTCGGCGAACACGGCCAAGCCTACGGCACCCTGCCGCGCGGTCTGGATGTCGAAGCTTTGGTCGCCCGCTCGACGCCGGCCAGCCTGTAAGGAAACGCACATGGCACTCGACCAAAGCACCATCGAAGCCCGGGTAGATGCCGGCTTCAAACGGGCCAACTTCATTACCGATCTCGGTATCCGTCCAACCGCCTGTGGCTCTGGCTGGGTAGAGGCAGAGCTGCCAATTCTGCCCCGGCACTTCCAGCAGGGCGGCTTTGTGCACGCCGGGGTGCAAAGCACTCTGGCCGATCATACAGCTGGCGCTGCCGCTGCCACCTTGCTGGACGACGGCTACAGCCTGCTGACCGTCGAGTTCAAGGTCAACCTCCTGCGTCCGGCGCAATGCGAAACGCTGCTGTGCCGCGCCGAGATACTGAAACCGGGCAAGCAGATCTGCGTCGCAGAGGCCGAGGTTTTTGCCTTGCAAAACGGCGAAAAGCGGCTGTTCAGCAAAACGACTGTCACCCTTGCGGTGCTGCCGCTTGCCGCTACACTGCCGCGCTGACCCAGCCCAGGATAGCCGCAGATGAACCAACGCCCACGCCCGTCGAACCGCCCGCGACCAGCCGGAAAGCCGCGCCGCACGCCAGCGGCGCCGCCGGCCAACCCAAAACTGATCGCGTTGAACAAGCCGTTCGATGTGCTGACCCAGTTCACCGACGGTGACGGTCGGTCGACACTGGCCGACTTCATCAAAACCCCCGGCGTCTACCCAGCCGGGCGACTGGATCGCGACAGCGAAGGCCTGCTGCTGCTGACCAACGACGGCCGCCTGCAGGCACGCATCACCGATCCGAAGCACAAGCTGCCGAAGACCTACTGGGTACAGGTGGAAGGCGAACCCAGCGAGGAGCAGTTGGCGCAGCTGCGCGCCGGCCCTGAGCTGAACGACGGCCCCACTCGTCCGGCCGAGGTAGAGCAGATTGATGAACCCGCCCTGTGGCCGCGCAATCCTCCGGTACGCTTTCGCAAGAGCGTGCCAACCAGCTGGTTGGCGATCACCATCCGCGAAGGCCGCAACCGCCAGGTCCGGCGCATGACCGCAGCGGTCGGGCTACCCACGCTGCGCCTGGTGCGCGTGCGCATCGGTGACTGGACCCTCGGCGATCTGCAGCCGGGGCAGTGGCGTGAACTGCCAAGCACCGGCTGAAACCCGAACAGCAAGACCCCATCACCTAACGACAACAACAGGATGGATACCCCATGAACATTCCCAAACTGCTCGCGGTCAACGCCCGCAAGTTTCCCGAGGGCGAAGCCCTGATCAGCGCAAACTGCCGCCTGAGCTGGTCCGAACTGCATGACCAGAGCCTGCGTCTGGCTGCCCATCTGCACGAGCAGTACCAGATCGGCAGCGGCGACCGCGTCGCCCTGTACATGCCCAACAGCTACAGCTGGGTGCTGGGCTACTTTGCCGTTATCAACCTCGGTGCGATTGTCGTTCCGGTCAATGCGCGCCTGACTGCCGCCGAGCTGGAATACATCCTCGGCGACTGCGACGCACGTCTGGTCATCGCTCAGGGCGACCACGCCGAGCGCGCCAGCACTCTGGCTCCCTGCCTGCGTCTGGATCAGCCGGGCGCCCGGGTACTGGACATGCAGAGCCGCTGGGACGTCGCCGAGATTCCGGCCGAACAGCCTTGCACCCTGCTCTACACCTCCGGTACCACGGGCAAGCCCAAGGGCGTGCTGTTCCACCACCACGCGCTGCTGACCGTCGCCAACGCCTCGGCGCTGGAAATGAACATGCGCCCGCACAGCCGCATGCTGCACATGATGCCGCTGACCCATTCGGCGCCGCTTAACGTCTTCCTGCTCGGCGGCACCTACGTCGGCGCAGCCCACGTGGTACTGCCCGAATTCCACCCCACGCTGCTGCTGGACACCGTCGAGAAGGAACGCACCACGCACTTCTTCGGCGCTCCGGTCGCCTTCATGATGACCGCGCAGCAGCCCGACATTAGCGAGCGTGACATCAGCTCCATGCAGTACTGGATCTATGGCGGCGGGCCACTGTCAACCGAGCAGCTGCAACTGATCGCCCAACGCATGAACACCGACCGTCTGTACTGCGTCTACGGCCTCACGGAGGCCGGGCCGAGCGGCACCATCATGCTGCCGGAGGAGCACCCCGGCAAAGCCGGCTCGATCGGCCGCCGTGGCGCCCTGCATACCGAGCTGCGTCTGGTTGACGAGCATGGCAACGAGGTTGAAGGCGAAGGCACCGGCCAGATCCAGATTCGCACCGAAGGCATGATGCTCGGCTACTGGAACAAGCCCGAGGCCACCGCCGAGTGCCTGCATAGCGACGGCTGGCTGGACTCAGGCGATCTCGCCCGCCGTGACGCCGAGGGCTACTACTGGGTACTTGGCCGCGCCAAGGAACTGATCATTTCCGGCGGTGTGAACGTCTACCCACGGGAGATTGAAGTAGCGCTGGAAGGCCACCCGAACATCGTCGAAGTTGCGGTGTTTGGCGTCCCGCACCCGCAGTGGGGCGAGACCGTGAAAGCGGTGGTGGTGCTGCGTGAGCCGATCGCCGACCTGCACGCAGAACTGTCTGCCTACCTGGAGCCACTGCTGGCCGACTACAAGCGCCCGCGTCTGTATGGCGAAGCCACCGTGCTGCCGCGCAACGCCAACGGCAAGGTGATGAAGCACCAACTGTCGTAAGCCAGCTGCATGCAAAAGGGCGCCAATCGGCGCCCTTTTTTGTCAGTAGCGGAGCCCAAACAGCCTGAACACAAACCCCAGCAACCACGCCGGACCAATCAGCAGAAACTGCACATCCTTGAAGAACGACGGTTTCTTGCCCTCCACGTGATGACCGACAAACTGCCCAATCCAGGCCACCACGAATATCCCCAGCGACCACCAGAACACATTCGACATCAGGCTCAGCCCAAGCAGCATGAGCAAACTGAGCACCAGCATGGCCAACGCGATCTGCCAGGACAGCAATGCGTAGAACACCAGCGCCGCTGCCACCACAGCCATGGCCACCCATGGGTGAATAGCCCAGAGCATGCCCAACACGCTGAAGGTGATAAGCGGCACGCAAATCCAATGCGTCAATTTGTTGAAGGGATTGCGGTGACTTTCACCATATTCATCAAACCATTGATCAATGGCTTTCATCGTGCCCCCTTTGTCGTATCGTTGTTGTGAGAATCAGGGATGACCTAGAGTGTAGCCCCGGCAACGCTGCGCGGAAGTGTCATTGCGCGCCATGATCACGCAACGCAGCAGCCCCCAAACAGCAGGACGAAGCATGGATCAAACACTCAAGACCCTGCACCTTCGCTGCGGCTCGGACATTCGCCAGACACTGACTGACGCGGGCTTGAGCGGCGACTTTCTGGAGTTTGCCGATCCCTTCTGTATCGGCCCGTTGCCTGACTGCAGCACTACCGAGTTAATCAAGCTGCGAAGCCACTTTCTCGCCAGCGCCTTCAACCTTGATCCCGCCGAAACGCTGGCTCGTCAGCGGCAGAGTTATGCGCGGCTCAACACGCTCAACGCCTATCAGCGTGTGGTGCTCTGGTTCGAACACGACAGCTACGACCAGCTGATCCTGATCTATCTGCTGCAGCACCTCGCGCGCCTGCGGCCAACGGCCCGACTTGAACTGATTGCCATCGACCAGTTCCCCGGTATCGAGCGTTTTATCGGCCTTGGCCAACTTGCCCCTGCCCAACTCGCCAGCCTGTGGCCACATCGCCAGCCGATCAGCGACGCCTTGCTGGCCAGCGCCGCGCCACTCTGGGCGGCGCTCTGCGCCAATGACCCGCGCGTGTTACTCGCTCAGGTTAAAGCCGGCACACCGGCGCTGCCGATGATGCAACGCGCGCTGGAACGGCATCTGCAGCAGCTGCCGGGAGTGCACGATGGACTCGGCCTAACCGAACGCCTGACCCTGCACATCCTCAAACGCGAGGGCCCATTGCCGGCTGGCAAGGCCTTTGCGGCACTGATGCGATACGACGAGCCGCTACCCTACCTCGGCGACTTGATGTACTGGTGGCTGCTGCAGCCACTACTGAACGGCGCAGCACCACTGCTGCACAGCGATGACGATCACCTCGACTGGCCGCAGCGAACCATTCGGCTCACCCCACAGGGTGAAGCGGTACTGCAGGGTCAGGTCGACGCCTTTGCCTGCCGCACAGAGGGATACTGGGTCGGCGGAGTTGAACTGCAGCCGGGGCAGCCCCACTGGCGTTACGATTCGGCACAACAGACACTGCATCTGCGTAGTCTCTGAACACCCCGCCGCACGGGCAAGATGGTATGCTAGCGCGCTGTCATGCCAGCTCCGGCCAACACCGGCGCTGGTCCATCGCCAGTCAGCACGCGGAACAACTCGCCATGACCCAACCCAACCCGTTCAAGCCCGTCGTCCTCTGCCTCTCCGGCCATGATCCGAGCGGCGGTGCTGGCCTGCAGGCCGACATCGAGGCACTGATTGCGCAGGGCTGCCACGCGGCGCCAACAGTGACCGCGCTTACCGTGCAGGACACGGTCGATGTCAGCGACTTTCGCGTGCTCGACCGCGAGTGGGTGCTGGCCCAGGCCAACAAGATCATCAGCGACATGCCGGTTTCGGCGGTGAAACTGGGCATGCTCGGCTCGGTCGAAATGGTCGACACCGTACTGGAATTGATGTTGCGTCTGCCCAATGTGCCGCTGGTCTGCGACCCGGTGCTGCGTGCCGGAGGTGGCGGTTCGCTGGGCAAGGATGATGTTGGGTTTGCCATTCGCGAGCGCCTGTTCCCGGTCGCCGCCATTGCTACCCCGAACCTGCCCGAGGCGCGCATTCTGGCCGAACTGCCGGACGGCAGCGCCGATGAGTGCGCGGCCAAGCTGCTGCCCCATATTCGCCACCTGCTGATCACCGGCGGCCATGGCGACGAGGCCGAAATCCACAATCGCCTGTACTGCGCCGATGGCAGCCAGCACGACTTCACCTGCCCGCGTCTGCCCGGCAGTTATCACGGTTCCGGCTGCACGCTGGCAAGTACGCTGGCAGGCCGTCTGGCGCTCGGCGAAGAGCTGGTCAGCGCGGTGCGCTCGTCACTCGATTACACCTGGCGCACCCTGCGTGACGCCGAACAGCCCGGCCACGGTCAGTACGTGCCGCGCCGCCTGCCACTGGACTTCTGCTCGTGAGCGAGCGCGGTCTGTACGCCATCACTGACAGCGCCCTGCTGGCAGACGGCAAGCTGCTGCCCTACGTCGAAGCCGCGCTGATCGGCGGCGCCCGTTGGCTGCAGTACCGCGACAAGTCCGGCGATACCGGCAAGCGGCTGGCCGAAGCAAGCCAGCTTGCCGCGCTGTGTCGCCAGCATGGCTGCGAGCTGCTGATCAATGACGATCTGGCGCTGGCCGACCAGTTGGGCGTGGGCCTGCATCTGGGCCAGGACGACGGCTCCCTGCGCGAGGCACGCCAGCAGCTCGGCCCGCAGGCGCTGATCGGTGGCACCTGCCACGCCAGCCTGCAGCTGGCCGAACGCGCGCTGATTGATGGCGCCAGCTATATCGCCTTTGGCCGCTTCTTCAACTCCGTTACCAAGCCCGGGGCCCCGGCAGCAACCCCCGCGCTGCTGCGCGAGGCGCGCCAGCAATTTTCCGTACCCATTGTCGCCATTGGCGGCATCACCCTGGACAACGCGTCGACCCTGCTCGACGCCGGCGCCGATTATCTGGCCGTGATCAACGGTCTGTTCGGCGCCCCCGACGCTGCGGCGGTGCAACAATGCGCCCGCCAGTTCAGCCAACTCATTCACGCATCCTGAGAGACTTGACCATGTCCCGTTCCGAATCCCTGTTTGCCAGCGCCCAGAAACACATCCCGGGCGGCGTCAATTCACCGGTCCGCGCCTTCAAGAGCGTCGGCGGCACCCCGCTGTTCTTCAAGCACGCCGAGGGCGCCTACGTCATTGATGAAGACGACAAGCGCTATGTTGACTACGTCGGCTCATGGGGCCCGATGATCCTCGGTCACAGCCACCCGGACGTGCTGGACGCGGTGCGTAATCAACTGCAGCACGGCCTGTCCTACGGTGCACCGACCGCGCTGGAAACCGAGATGGCCGAACTGGTCTGCTCGCTGGTGCCGTCGATGGATATGGTGCGCATGGTCAGCTCCGGCACCGAGGCGACCATGAGCGCCATCCGCCTGGCGCGTGGCTACACCGGCCGCGACAGCATCATCAAGTTCGAGGGCTGCTACCACGGTCACTCCGACAGCCTGCTGGTCAAGGCCGGTTCCGGCCTGCTGACCCAGGGTGTGCCCAGCTCCGCCGGCGTGCCAGCCGATTTCGCCAAGCACACCCTGACCCTGCCGTTCAACGACATCGAGGCGGTGCGCAAGACCCTGGCCGACGTCGGCCAGCAGGTCGCCTGCATCATCGTCGAGCCGGTTGCCGGCAACATGAACTGCGTGCCGCCGGCGCCCGGCTTCCTGCAGGGGCTGCGTGAGGCCTGCGACGAGCACGGCGTGGTGCTGATTTTCGACGAGGTGATGACCGGTTTCCGCGTGGCTCTCGGCGGCGCCCAGGCGCACTACGGCGTCACCCCCGACCTGACTACTTTCGGCAAGATCATCGGCGGCGGCATGCCGGTCGGCTGCTTCGGTGGCAAACGTGCGGTCATGGAGTGCATCGCCCCGCTCGGCCCGGTCTACCAGGCCGGCACCCTGTCCGGTAATCCGCTGGCGATGGCAGCCGGCCTGACCACCCTGCGCCTGATCAACCGTCCCGGCTTCCATGACGAGGTAAGCGCCTACACCAGCCGCATGCTGGCTGGCCTGCAGGAGCGCGCCGATGCCGCGGGTGTGCCCTTCGTGACCACTCAGGCGGGCGCGATGTTCGGCCTGTACTTCTCCGGTGCCGATGACATCGTCACCTTTGAGGATGTTATGGCCAGCGACGTTGAGCGCTTCAAAAAGTTCTTCCACCTGATGCTCGATGGCGGCGTCTATCTGGCACCCAGTGCCTTCGAGGCCGGCTTTACCTCGATCGCCCACGGCGAAACCGAGCTGAAGCTGACTCTGGATGCGGCCGAGAAGGCCTTTGCCGCGCTATGAGCCAGCTCGCCTACGGCCTGCTGACCCTGCTGCTGATCGCCGCCAGCTTCTGGCTGTGGCGACAGCGCAGGCCGCTGTCTGCCGCGGCTCGAGGGGCCATGACAGCCGCCTTGCTGGGACTGGGTCTGGCTGCCGCAGCCAGCCTGCTGCTGAGCCTTGGCTCACTCGCAAAGGAGCTGGAACATACCCAGCGCATACTCGGGCTGGCGGCGCAGAACCTCAGCCTGCCGTTACTGGGTCTGGCCGCGTTCTACCTTGGCCGCGGCCTGCAATGGCAGCCGGCAGCCTGGGGCCGCATCCTGCTCGGCCTGATGGCCGCCTTTGAACTGCTGCGCCGGATGGACCAGCTGTTCGGCTACCAGTGGGTGATCAACAGCGCCGCGTTGCTGGTGATGCTCGCTGGTTGCCTTCTGGTCGCACGGCAAGACCGACGACCACTGCCCTTCGTGGCCCTCTGCGCCGTCGGCACGCTGACACCGTTGCTGCAACCGGGCGCAGCTCCCCTGGCTGAGCTGTTTGTTCCGGGCGACACACTGCTTCTGCTATTCCCTGCCCTGCTGGGAGCGGCAGTGACAGTTGGCCTGTTGAGTGAACAGGCGCACAATAGATCACAACCTGAACCCGACGATCACCAGCCGAGGCCCTGATCCCGTCATGCAACGCCTGCTTACGCCCGCTGTCCTTACCGGCCTGCTTATGCTGCCGGCGTCCACCCTGCTGGCAGAGTCGGATAACCCGCTACTGATCAGTGCCGACGACCGCTGCGCCTTTGAACGGGTTGACGATGAAAGCCTGCCGCTGGCGCTGGACGCATGCCAGCGCGCGGCCGACGGCGGCGACATGCAGGCGCAATTCGAATTGGGCCAGCTGTACTACAAGGGTGAGCGCGTAGAGCGCAACTATGCGACCTCGCTGCAGTGGCTGGAAAAGGCATCAATCCAGGGTGAGCCCAGAGCCCAGTACCTTCTGGGTATGATGCACTTCAACGGCGAAGGCATCCCGCGCAACCTGCCGCAGGCCTACATCATCCTCAAGATGGCCGCCGTCAACGGCAATGATGACGCCATGGATGCTGCTGACCTGGTCGCGCAAGAGATGGACGCACAGGAAGTTCAGGTGGCCAACCATGTGCTCGGCACCCTGTTTCGGGACTATCTGGCGCAGATTCGCGAGGAACAGCTCAGTGGCACGATGGCGCCGGGCGCCCCCGTCGAGCCACCCGGTGATATCGACCAGACGGATCAGGAACTTCAGCAGCCTTGAGGCTGCTGCATGAGTCTGTCAGCCGTCGTTACGCGGCGGCATCGGGAAATGCATGATGTTGCTGCCGCCCTGAGCGTCGGTGATTTTTGGCGTGCCGACGCGTTCAACTTCGTCAATACGAATGATCGAGTGCACGGGAATGAAGCTGCGCTTGACCCCTTCAAACTGATTCTTCAGTTTCTCTTCGGCCGGATCGACCAGCATCTGTGACCGCTCGCCGAAGATCAGCTCTTCAATTTCCATGAACCCCCACAGCTCACTCTGAAAGATCTGCTGGGCGTAAAGCTCGAACACCTGTCCCTGGTTCTGGAAGATGACCCGGAAAACCGGTTGCTTTTCTTTGCTCATGACGGGTTGATCAACACCTTGAAAAACGTGGAAGGACACCGTGGCATCAGCCGCTCGGCGGGCGCGCATCATAGCACAGGGGGCGGCAGAAGCAGATGTGTGTATAATCGCCCCTTTTCCCAGCTAGCCCCCAGCACAATCCCATGGCCAAGAAACTCTTTATTCAGACCCACGGTTGCCAGATGAACGAGTATGACAGCTCGCGCATGGCAGACCTGCTCGGCGAACATCAGGCAATGGAGCTGACCGACAACCCCGATGAGGCGGATGTCATCCTGCTCAACACCTGCTCGATCCGTGAAAAAGCTCAGGAAAAGGTTTTCTCCGAGCTGGGCCGCTGGCGCCCGCTTAAAGAGAAGAACCCGGAGCTGATCATCGGCGTTGGCGGCTGCGTCGCCAGCCAGGAAGGCACCGCCATCCGCGATCGCGCCTCCTACGTTGACGTCGTCTTCGGCCCGCAGACCCTGCACCGCCTGCCTGAGATGATCAACGCCGCGCGCACCACACAGCAGCCGCAGGTGGATGTCAGCTTCCCCGAGATCGAGAAGTTCGACGCCCTGCCCGAGCCACGCGTAGACGGCCCGACGGCCTTCGTATCGATCATGGAAGGCTGCAGCAAGTACTGCAGCTTCTGCGTGGTGCCCTACACCCGTGGCGAGGAAGTCAGCCGCCCGCTGGCCGACGTGCTGGCCGAGATCGTTCACCTGGCCGAAAACGGCGTCAAGGAAGTCACCCTGCTGGGTCAGAACGTCAATGGCTACCGTTTTGACGGTACCGACTTTGCCGACCTGCTGCACGCTGTGGCAGCGATCGACGGGATTGAGCGCATTCGCTACACCACCAGCCACCCGCTGGAATTCTCCGACGCCATCATCCAGGCCCACGCCGAGATTCCGAAGCTGGTGAAGTACCTGCACCTGCCCGTGCAGTCCGGCTCCGACCGCGTACTGGCGGCGATGAAGCGCAACCACACTGCGCTGGAATACAAATCACGCATCCGCAAGCTGAAAGCAGCGGTGCCGGACATCATCCTCAGCTCCGATTTCATCATCGGCTTCCCGGGTGAAACCGACCGCGATTTCGAGCAGACCATGAAACTGGTTGAGGACGTCGGCTTCGATTTCTCCTACTCGTTCATCTATAGCGCCCGTCCCGGCACGCCGGCGGCCGATCTGAATGATGACACGCCAATGGAGACCAAGAAGCAGCGCCTGCAGATTCTTCAGGCACGCCTGAACCAGCAGGGCTTCGAGAACAGCCGCCGCATGGTCGGCACCACCCAGCGCATCCTGGTCAGCGACTTCTCCAAGAAGGACCCGGGCATGCTGCAGGGCCGGACCGAGCACAACCGGGTGGTCAACTTCCGCTGCGACAACCCGGGCCTGATCGGCCAGTTCGTCGACGTCCGGATCGAAGAGGCGCTGCCACACTCACTGCGCGGCACCCTGATCAGCAACACGGCACACTGAACAGGTGTGCCCCGTCCCCGCTGCAAAACCGCCACCGTTGTGCTGATAATCCAGTGAAAGGTATGGATAGGCGGGTCTTTGCAGCGGGATATTTGCGCGCTATCCTGTGCGCTTCTCAGTGCCATATGGCGACCAACAGACCATTTTGAACGCGCCCCAGCATATTCATCGCTTCAGTATCGAACCTGTCGACCCCCGCCGCTTCGCCAGCCTTTGCGGCCAGTTCGATGAAAATCTCCGCCTGATCGAACAACGCCTCGGCATCGAAGTCCGCAACCGCGGCAACCACTTCGAGCTGATTGGCGACGATTCCCTGACCCGCTCTGCCGAAGCCGTGCTGCGTCAGCTGTATCGCGAAACCCGCAATACCGACGACCTGAGCCCGGATACCGTGCACCTGTATCTGCAGGAATCGGGACTGGAAAGCCTGGGCGAAAGCCTCAGCAATGGTGAAGACCACAAGCCGGTGATCCTGCGCACGCGCAAGATGAGCATCCAGCCGCGCGGCCCGAATCAGCAGAAGTACGTGCGCTCTATTCTCGAGCACGACATCAACTTCGGCATCGGCCCGGCCGGCACCGGCAAGACCTATCTGGCGGTGGCCTGCGCGGTCGATGCACTGGAACGCGAGCAGATTCGGCGCATCCTGCTGGTACGTCCGGCGGTGGAAGCCGGCGAGAAGCTGGGTTTTTTGCCCGGTGACCTGGCGCAGAAGATCGACCCCTACCTGCGCCCGCTCTACGACGCCCTGTACGAGATGCTCGGGTTTGAGCAGGTTGCCAAGCTGATCGAAAAGCAGGTGATCGAGATCGCGCCGCTGGCGTACATGCGTGGCCGCACCCTGAACAACAGCTTCATCATTCTCGACGAGTCGCAGAACACCACACTGGAACAGATGAAGATGTTCCTGACCCGTATCGGCTTCGGCTCGACCGCGGTGATCACCGGCGACATTACCCAGGTCGACCTGCCCCGCGGCACCCGCTCGGGCCTGGCCCACGTCACCGAAGTGCTGAAAGACGTCAAGGGCATTGGCTTCACCCACTTCGAGTCCAAGGACGTGGTGCGACACCCGCTGGTCCAGCGCATCGTCGAGGCCTACGACCGCTTCGACGCGCTGCAGGAAGCTGCCCGCAAGGAGCGTCGCAATGAGCATTGAGCTCGACATCCAGCGCGCTTCCAGCGCACCCGATCAGCCCGACGACGACAGCTTCATACGCTGGGTCGGGCTGGCCCTGGGTACCGGCACCGACCGAGAACTGACCATCCGTCTGGTGGACGCCGATGAGGGCCGCCAGCTGAACAGCACCTATCGCGGCAAGGACTACGCCACCAACGTATTGTCCTTTCCTGCAGACCTGCCCCCCGAACTTGACCTGCCGCTGCTTGGCGACCTGGTGATCTGCGTCCCCGTAGTCGCCCGTGAAGCTGACGAGCAGGGCAAACCCCTGCACGCGCACTGGGCGCACATGGTCATCCACGGTTGCCTGCACCTGCTCGGCTACGATCACATCGAAGACGCCGATGCAGAAGAGATGGAAGCCCTGGAACGGGAATTGCTGGCAGAACTCGGCATAGCCGACCCCTATCTTGAAGATGATGAGTAAGGACCAATGAGCGAAGATCGATCGACCAACGGGCATAAGTCGTGGCTGGATAAACTGGTCCAGGCTTTTGTCCATGAACCCAAGAACCGCCAGGAACTGCTCGAGCTGCTGCGCGAGGCGCACAGTAACGAGGTTCTGGATATCGAGGCCCTGTCGATCATCGAAGGTGCGCTCCAGGTGTCGGACATGCAGGTCCGCGACATCATGGTGCCGCGCTCGCAGATGACTACTATCAAGGCAAGCCACAGCCCGCGCGAATTTCTGCCTGCAGTGATCGAAGCCGCCCACTCGCGCTTTCCGGTCATCGGCGAGAACGTCGATGATGTGCTGGGCATTCTGCTCGCCAAGGACCTGCTGCCGCTGCTGCTGGAAGAGAACACCGAGCGCTTCAACATCAAGGACATCCTGCGTTCCGCGACCTTTGTACCGGAATCCAAGCGCCTCAACGTGCTGCTCAAGGAGTTCCGCGCCACCCGCAATCACATGGCCATTGTCATCGATGAATACGGCGGCGTATCCGGTCTGGTTACCATCGAAGACGTGCTGGAGCAAATCGTCGGCGACATTGAAGACGAGCATGATGTTGACGAGGACAGTCAGATCAAACCGCTGCCCAGCGGTGATTATCTGGTCAAGGGCCTGACCCCCATCGAGGAGTTCAACGAACACTTCGAAACCGAGTTCTCCGACGAAGAGTTCGATACCGTTGGCGGGCTGGTCATGAACGCCTTCGGCCATCTGCCCAAACGCAATGAAGTGGTCGAGCTGGACGGTTTCCGGGTTCGCGTGCTGAACGCCGACAGCCGCCGGGTTCATCTGCTGCGCGTCACCCTGGTCAACCGCTAGCCGGCACCGATAAGGACATCTCCATGCATGCCCTGCTCAGCCGCCTGCGCGGCCCCGGCCTTGTCGGCCACCTGATCGCGCTGGTCGCCGGCGCGCTCAGCACCCTCTCCTTTGCCCCCTACAACATCTGGCCGCTGGGCATGCTCTCAGTGGCCCTGCTGTATCAGGGGCTGAAGGACGTCACGCCAAAGCAGGCCGCCCTGCGCGGTGGCGCCTGGGGGCTGGGGCTGTTCGTCTCCGGCGTTTCCTGGATCTATATCAGCATCCACGTCCACGGCAATGCCTCACCGCCGCTGGCCGCCTTGCTGACCGGCGGACTGGAACTGGGACTGGCTTGCTTCTTTGCACTGATGGCCTGGCTTTGGGTGCGTTTTCTGCGCCCGCAGGGCCCGTGGCTCGCCAGCCTGTGTTTCGCCCTGCTGTGGTTTGCCCAGGAAATGTTCCGCAGCTGGTTCCTCACAGGCTTCCCCTGGCTCTATCACGGCTATGCGCACACTCACAGCGCGCTGGCCGGCTGGGCGCCGGTTGGCGGTGTCTGGCTGCTCGGCGTGATATCAGTGCTGATCGCATGCCTGTTGACCGAGTGGCGTCTGCTGCGACGCCCACTGCAGGCGGCGGCCGTTGCTGCGCTGGTCGGCTTGTTCTGGGGCGGCGGGTTGCTGCTGCAGTACGTCGACTGGACCCGGCCAGTCGGCAAGCGCCTGAGCGTCAATCTGGTGCAGGCCAACATAGAGCAGGCCAACAAATGGGACCCGGCCTACATTACCCACACACTGGAACTGTACCGTGACCTGACCTACGCCCAACCGCCAACCGATCTGGTGGTCTGGCCGGAAACCGCGGTACCGGTCCTGCAGAGCCAATCGCTGTACTTTGTTGACGGCATCGCCGCCAATCTGGCGCAGCAAGGCCGCACCCTCATCACCGGCATCCCGGTCGATACCCACGATGAGCATGGCATGCGCATCTACAACGGCATCATGGTCGGTGGCAGCGAGCCCCGCAGCCAGTACCTGAAACAGAAGCTGGTACCCTTTGGCGAGTACGTGCCACTGGAAGGCCTGCTGCGCGGCCTGATCGATTTTTTCAACCTGCCGATGTCCAGCTTCAGTCGCGGGCCGGCCGATCAGCCGCCACTGCAGGCCGCCGGTTACCAGCTGGCGCCACTGATCTGCTACGAGGCGGTCTACCCCGATTTTGCCGCCAAGCTCGCCGCCCGGAGCGACCTGTTGATCACTATCAGCAACGACAGCTGGTTCGGCTCTTCCATTGGCCCGCTCCAGCACCTGCAGATGGCGCAGATGCGCGCCATCGAAAGCCAGCGCTGGATGATCCGTGCGACCAATAATGGCGTGACCGCGCTGATCGATCCGCGCGGCATCATTCGCCAGCGGATTGCGCAGTTTCAGCAGGAGGTATTGATCGGCGAGGTGCAGCCGATGACCGGGCAGACGCCCTATCTGCGCTGGCGCAGCTGGCCGCTGATCGCTATGGCACTAGCAATACTGCTGCCCGTTGCCTGGCGCCGGCGTCACGCCCGGTAGCGGCGTGCGAGTGGAGATGGCGACCAGAATCTGCTGCAGCAGCGCCATCTCCTCGGGGCTCAGCCCTTGCAGCTCGAGTTCACTCGGCAATTCCGGATAGCCACTGAGCCATTGCCGGGTGTGCGCCATATCCAGCGCCTGGTCCAGCCGTCTAAGCAAACGACCATAGGCACTGTCCTGTGGCTGTCGAGCTACCACCGAAGGCAATCCGCCACACATCTCGCACCCTCCCGCAGTAGCCTGAAGCAAGCCCCGGTGACCTGCCTTTCCACCTAGAGAATAGACCCACCGACCGGGTGTCTACCGAGCCGGCGACGAATGGCATGTGACTACCTGATGAGCGCCGGGTGGTGTATCCTGCCCCATTACTTTTTCACGTCACCACGAGTCACCAGACCCCACGCCATGCAAGAACAGTATTCACCGAGCGAAATCGAAGCCGCTGCCCAGACCGACTGGGACAATGCCAACGCTTTCAAGGTCAGCGAAACCCCCGACCAGGACACCTACTACTGCCTGTCGATGTTTCCCTACCCCAGCGGCAAGCTACACATGGGGCATGTGCGCAACTACACCATCGGTGACGTGATCGCCCGCTACCAGCGCATGCAGGGCAAGAACGTACTGCAGCCCATGGGCTGGGACGCCTTCGGCATGCCGGCGGAAAACGCAGCGATGAACAATAAAGTCGCTCCGGCTGCCTGGACCTACTCCAACATCGATTACATGCGTACCCAACTGAAAAGCCTGGGCCTGGCAATCGACTGGTCGCGCGAGATCGCCACCTGCAAGCCGGATTACTACCGCTGGGAGCAATGGCTGTTCACCCGCCTGTTCGAGAAGGGCATCATCTACCGCAAGAACGGTACCGTGAACTGGGACCCGGTCGACCAGACTGTTCTGGCCAACGAGCAGGTAATCGACGGCAAGGGCTGGCGCAGCGGCGCCGTGATCGAGAAGCGCGAGATCCCGATGTATTACTTCGCGATCACCAACTACGCCGAGGAGCTGCTGAGCTCGCTCGATGAGCTGACCGGCTGGCCCGAACAGGTCAAGACCATGCAGCGCAACTGGATCGGCAAGTCGGTCGGCATGGAAGTCCAGTTCCCGTACGACACCGCCAGCATCGGCCACGACGGCACCCTGAAGGTTTTTACCACACGCCCGGACACCCTGATGGGCGCGACCTACGTTGCCGTTGCCGCCGAGCACCCGCTGGCCACCCAGGCCGCGCAAAACAACCCCGAACTGCAGGCGTTCATCGACGAGTGCAAGCGTGGTGGTGTGGCCGAGGCCGACATCGCTACCCAGGAAAAGAAAGGCCTGCCGACCCCGCTGTACGTGCTGCACCCGCTGACCGGCGAGAAGCTGCCGGTATGGGTCGCCAATTACGTGCTCATGGGGTATGGCGAAGGCGCCGTGATGGCCGTACCGGCGCATGATGAGCGCGACTTTGCCTTTGCCAGCAAATATCGCCTGCCGATCAAGCCGGTAATCCGCACTTCTGCCGGCGACGAAACACCCGAACCCTGGCAGGACGCCTACGCCGAGAAGGGCGAGCTGATCAACTCAGAAGAATTCGACGGCCTGGACTACGACAGCGCCTTTACCGCCATTGGCGAAGTACTGAAGCAGAAAGGCCTGGGCGAGCCACGCACCCAGTTCCGCCTGCGTGACTGGGGTATCAGCCGTCAGCGCTACTGGGGCTGCCCGATTCCGATCATTCACTGCGACAGCTGTGGTGACGTACCGGTGCCGGATGACCAGTTGCCGGTCGTCCTGCCCGAAGACGTGATTCCCGATGGCGCCGGCAGCCCGCTGGCCAAGATGCCCGAATTTTATGAGTGCAGCTGTCCGAAGTGTGGCGCCGCCGCCAAGCGCGAAACCGACACCATGGATACCTTCGTTGAAAGCTCCTGGTACTACGCCCGCTACGCCAGCCCGCAATATGACAAGGGCATGGTCGACCCGGCTGCGGCCAATCACTGGCTGCCGGTGGACCAGTACATCGGCGGGATCGAACACGCTATTTTGCACCTGCTCTACGCGCGTTTCTTCCACAAGCTGATGCGCGACGAGGGCCTGGTCAGCAGCAACGAGCCGTTCAAGAACCTGCTGACCCAGGGCATGGTCCTGGCCGACACCTACTACCGCCTTGAAGCCAACGGCAGCAAGACCTGGTACAACCCGGCCGACGTGGATGTCGAGCGCGACGCCAAGGGCAAGATTGTTGCTGCCACCCTGCGCAGCGACGGCCAGCCGGTCGAGATCGGCGGCACCGAGAAGATGTCCAAGTCGAAGAACAACGGCGTTGACCCGCAGGCCATGATCGACCAGTACGGCGCCGACACCTGCCGCCTGTTCATGATGTTCGCCTCACCGCCGGACATGAGCCTGGAATGGTCCGACTCCGGCGTTGAAGGCGCCCAGCGCTTCCTGCGCCGCGTCTGGCGCCTGAGCCAGCAGCACCATGCCAGGGGCCCGGCCGCAAACGCCGACCTCGGCAGCCTGAGCGACGAGCAGAAAGCCGTACGCCGCGCCATCCATCTGGCCATCAAGCAGGCCAGCCAGGATATCGGCCAGCACCACAAGTTCAATACCGCCATCGCCGCCGTGATGACCCTGATGAACGTGCTGGAAAAGGCACCGCAGGACGCCGAGCAGGACCGCGCCCTGATGCAGGAAGGCCTGGAAACCGTCGCCCTGCTGCTGGCGCCCATCGCCCCGCACATCTGCCACAGCCTCTGGCAGGCATTGGGTCACAGCGATGCGATCATCGACGCGCGCTGGCCGAGCGTCGACGAGAGCGCGTTGGTACAGGACAGCCTGCAACTGGTTATTCAGGTCAACGGCAAGCTGCGCGGTCACATTGAAGTCGCCGCCGACGCCAGCCGCGAGCTGATTGAAGCCACCGCGCGGGAAAACGAGAATGTGCTGCGCTTTACCGAGGGCCTGACGATCCGCAAGGTGATCGTCGTCCCGGGCAAGCTGGTCAACATTGTCGCCAACTGATTTTGCAACGGAGAGCCAAGATGTCACTGACCACCCCCCGCCTGCTGCTCAGCTGTGCCGTTCTCGGCGCCACCCTGCTCGCCTCCGGCTGCGGGTTCCACCTGCGCGGCACCGGTGTCGACAGCGTCGAGCTGACCCAACTCGATGTAACGGCGCAAAACCGCTACGGCCGAACCTACCAGCAAGTGCTTGAGGCACTGGAAGTGGACGGGGTCCAGGTCACGCCGACCGCAGCCTACCGGCTGCAACTGCTGAACGAAGGTCAGGAGCGCAGAGCAGTAAGTTATACCAGCAGCTCGACTCCGGCAGAATACGAGCTGACCAGCAACCTGACCTTCCAGATCGCCGACCGTCAGGGTCGCCCGCTGATCGGTCCGGAAACCCTGGCCACACGCCGTATTTACGTCAACGATAAGGACAACATTATCGGCACCACCGAGGAAGAGGAGCTGCTGCGCCGGGAAATGCGTCAGGACCTCACCCGCCAGTTGCTGTTCCGACTCTCCAGTATCAGCGAAGGCGACCTGTCCAGCCGCGAATCGCGTCTCGACCAGCAGGGCAACTGAGCAGGTAATGAAGCTCAACGCCCCCCAGCTGGGCAAGCAGCTCAGGGACGAGCTGGCCGCCGTCTACGTTGTCAGCGGTGATGACCCGCTGCTCTGTGGCGAGGCCTGCGACCTGATTCGCCAGGCCTGCCGCGCCGCCGGCAGCGAGGAGCGCCAGGTTTTTGATGTGGACCGCAGTTTCGACTGGTCCCAGCTGTACGAAGCCAGCCACAGCCTCTCGCTGTTTGCCCAGAAG
Organism: Halopseudomonas sp. MFKK-1; assembly: GCF_027474385.1. Lineage (NCBI taxonomy): Bacteria > Pseudomonadati > Pseudomonadota > Gammaproteobacteria > Pseudomonadales > Pseudomonadaceae > Halopseudomonas > Halopseudomonas sp. MFKK-1. Next base: position 2,169,538 of record NZ_CP114836.1, on the reverse strand, counting down.
CGCTTGCTCGAACTGCGCATTCCCTCGGGCAAACCGGGTGACGCCGGAGCAAAGGCGTTACTGGCCTATCTGGAACAGCCTGCCGAAGACACTACCCTGCTGATCAGTCTGCCCAAGCTCGATGGCACGACCCAGCGCAGCAAGTGGGCAAAAACCCTGATCGAACACGCTGACAGCCGGTTCGTCCAGATCTGGCCGATTGAGCCTGCCCAATTACCCAACTGGATTCGCGAGCGCCTGCTTGCCGCCGGCCTGCAGGCTGGCCCCGAGGCGATCGACCTGCTCTGCGCGCGGGTGGAAGGCAATCTGCTGGCGGCGGCGCAGGAAATCGAGAAGCTGAAACTCTACTGCCCGCAGGGCCAGCTGAGCCTGGAGACGGTGCAGCAGGTTGTTGCCGATAGCGCCCGCTTCGACGTTTTCAACCTCAGCGATGCCATGCTGCAGGGGCAGCCGGAACATGCCCTGCGCATGCTTCATGGCCTGCGCGGCGAAGGGGTCGAGGCTCCGGTGATTCTCTGGGCTGTGAGCCGTGAACTGCGGGCCCTGGCCGATATGGCCCAGCAGCACAGCCGCGGCATACCGCTGGACAAGGTATTCGCCAGCCAGCGTCCGCCGGTCTGGGATAAGCGCAAACCCTTGCTCCGCGCGGCACTGCAACGCCATCCGGCGATGGCCTGGGAACGCTGGCTGGGCGATGCCCAAACCGTTGACGAGCAGATCAAGGGCCAGGCACCGGGTTCGCCTTGGGATGGCCTGGCACGGATTCTGGTCGAGGCCTCGGGCGCGCGTCTGGCGCTCTGATTCAGGGGCGGTCAGCGCAGCAGCAGCAACGGGCACTCGGCATGGCGGAGCATGGACGTGGTCGTGCTGCCGACCAGAAACCGGCGAATGGGCGAATGGCCGTAGGCACCCATGACGATCAGATCCATTGCCTGCTCGCGCTGACAGGCCAAAAGCACCGAGTCCACCTCTGCGCCAGCGCGGATCTCGGCCGTTGCCGTGACGCCTGACTGCTGCAGCTGCAAGCGGGCGAACTCAAGAGCCTCCCGCGCGTCAGCGGTATCAGCACCAACCATCAGCAGGTGCATCGCCAGACCGGCCAACAAGGGACTCTGTAACAACAGGTCCAGTCCCTTGCGAACACTTGGGCTGTTATCGAAGGCCACCAGCACGCGCTGCGGTGAGCGGAATACGCCGGTAGAGACCAGTACCGGCCGATGCATGGTGCGAATTACGCTTTCCAGCTGACTGCCAACCTGGCTCGCTGCCGAGCCGCCGGCTTCACCCTGTCGCCCAACCACCAGCAGCCGGATATCGCTTTCCAGCTCCTGCAGGGTGTCGACCAGGCGCCCGTGGCGCTGCCGCAGAGCGGGTTCTGCCACTCCATCTGCGCGCACCCGGGCTGTCGCAGCATCGAGCATCAACTTGCCCTGTTCGCGCAGCAGGCGTGCACGTCGTTCGTCCAGCTCCGCCAGCTCGCTCAGCAGATGCTCGCGACTGCCCAGTCCGATGCTGCCGGACAGGTCGGCAGGCGATGCGCCGACGTTAGGCTCCAATACATGCAGCAAGGTCAGCGGCGCGGACAGGCGCAAGCTGGCCCAGGCGGCATAATCGCAGACCGCCTCGCTGGATGCGGAGCCATCGATGCAGGCCAGTACCTGTGGTTCGTTCATCCTGCTCTCCGTTGCTTTCAGTGACCGCCGATGTGGTCTACCGCATCAGGTTTGTCATGCACGCCAAACCGATCCACAATCGTGGCACTGGCCTCATTCAGGCCGATGACCTCAACCGCTGTACCCTCCCGGCGGAACTTGATGACGACCTTATCCAGAGCACCCACGGCGGTGATATCCCAGAAGTGGGCGCGACTCAGGTCAATCACCACCCTATCAAGCGCTTCCCTGAAATCAAAGCCCGCAGCAAACTTGTCCGCAGAACTGAAAAACACCTGGCCCACCACCTCGTAGCGACGCTCTTCGCCATCGGCGCTCAGCACGCTGCCGATATGCAGGTAATGACCAATCTTGTTGGCGAAAAACATTGCCGCCAGCAGCACGCCGACAAACACGCCATAGGCCAGGTTATGGGTCGCCACCACCACTGATACGGTGGCCAGCATGACCAGGTTGGTCGACAACGGATGGTGACGCAGGTTGCGGATCGAATCCCAGCTGAAGGTGCCGATCGACACCATGATCATCACCGCCACCAGCGCCGCCATGGGAATCTGCCCGACCCAGTCGCTGGCAAACACCACCAGCACCAGCAGCACACTGCCGGCCACAAAGCACGACAGGCGGGTGCGACCACCGGATTTCACGTTGATCACCGACTGACCGATCATGGCGCAGCCCGCCATGCCGCCAAGCAGGCCCGATGCGATATTCGCTACACCCTGGCCCTTGCACTCACGGTTCTTGTCACTGCTGGTATCGGTCAGATCGTCGACAATCGTGGCAGTCATCATCGACTCAAGCAGCCCAACCACCGCCATCGCGGCAGAGTACGGCAGAATGATCATCAGCGTATCGAGGTTGAGTGGCACGTCCGGCCAGAGGAAGACCGGCAGGGTATCGGGCAACTCGCCCATATCGCTGACAGTGCGAATATCCAGCCCGAGATAGATTGATACAGCGGTCAGCAACAGAATGCACACCAGTGGCGAGGGAATAACCTTGCCGACGCCCGGCAGCAAGGGGAACAGATAGATGATACCCAGGCCGGCGGCAGTCATGGCGTAAACGTGCCAGGTTACGCCGGTCAGCTCGGGCAGCTGGGCCATAAAAATCAGGATCGCCAGCGCGTTGACAAACCCGGTCACCACCGAGCGCGAAACGAAGCGCATCAGCGAGCCGAGCCGCAGATAACCGGCGCCGATCTGCAGCACACCGCACAACACGGAAGCGGCCAGCAGGTACTCCAGGCCGTGCTCGCGAACCAGGGTAACCATCAGCAATGCCATCGCCCCGGTTGCCGCCGAAATCATGCCGGGACGACCGCCGGTAAATGCGATCACCACCGCAATACAAAAAGAGGCATACAGGCCAACCTTGGGATCCACTCCGGCGATGATGGAGAAGGCGATGGCCTCAGGGATCAGCGCCAGGGCAACGACCAGGCCGGACAGCAGGTCGCCGCGCACGTTGGAGAACCATTCGCGGCGCAGGGTTTCGATGACAGTCATGGGCAGGCAAACCTGTTTTCAATTCAGAAGACGACACCGCAGCGTCGTCAGGGTGCGGGGCCCCTGTTCACATGCGGCAACACAATGTCACATGCCCCGCGAAATCGCCGAAGGCGCGCGGGCAAGGAAGCAGGGTCAATAGAGGCCGCGAACTCTAGCATAAATGCCGGCATACGGCCATTTGCCGCCCTTGCCGAGTCGCGCGTCACCTGTCATTGTCGGATTTTGCTGCCGGAACCTTTCCAGTAAGACAACCTCGAAAAGCTCAAGGACGGGGCTTGTAAAGCACCCGACAGCCCAGACAAGAATCCAGAGAATCTGCATGCCAACACCCCTCAGCCGCAAGGCCCGCCTCCATCTGATCACCTCGTTCAGCCTTATCTGGCTCACCGCCTGCGCAGACGCACCCAGCGCCGCGCTCGCGCAAGCGGCACCGACCCAGCCGCCCGCCGCAGCCGTTGCGCCGGCAGCGGTGCCGGCACAAGCGCCCAAACCGCAGACATTCGCCCAATGGCGAGACAGCTTTCGCCAGGAGGCACTGGACAAGGGTATCGACGCCGAACTCTTTGACCGCGCCTTCGCAGGCGTCACCCCGGATGAAGATGTCATCAGGGCGGACCGCAGCCAGCCCGAGTTCTCCCGGCCAGTGTGGGCCTATCTCGACAGCGCCATGTCCAGCCAGCGGGTATCGACCGGCCGCAGTCGCCTGGCCGCCCAACGCGAGACGCTGAATGCCATCGAACAGCGCTACGGGGTAGACCGGCACATTCTGGCCGCCATCTGGGGGCTGGAGAGCAACTACGGCCAGAACATGGGAAACCGCCCGGTTATTCGCTCGTTGGCCACCCTGGCCCACGAGGGCCGACGCCCGCGCTTTGCCCACGATCAGTTACTGGCAGCACTGGATATCCTGCAGCACCGCGACATCGAACCGGCAGGCATGCTTGGGTCATGGGCAGGTGCCATGGGGCAGACCCAGTTTATTCCCACCACCTACAACCAGTACGCAGTGGATTTCGATGGCAATGGCAAGCGTGATATCTGGAACTCACCAGCCGACGCCCTGGCCTCGGCTGCGCATTACCTGCAGCAATCCGGCTGGCGCTCCGGCCAATCCTGGGGCCAGGAAGTGCTGCTGCCAGCCAACTTCGATTATGCCCAGGCCGACCCGGCGGTGAAGAAGACCGTTGCCGAATGGCAAGCGCTGGGCGTCACCACCCCCGGAGGCCAGCGCCTTGCCGATAATCTGGCCGACCAGCGCGCCGCGCTGCTGCTGCCCGCCGGTCATCGTGGCCCCGCCTTCCTGCTGCTGCACAACTTCAGCACCATCATGCGCTACAACAACTCGTCGAGTTATGCGCTGGCCATCGGCCTGCTGTCCGAGCGGTTTCAGGGTGGCGGACGGATCGTCGCCGACTGGCCGACCGATGACCGCCCACTGTCACGCAGTGAGCGCATCGAACTGCAGACCCTGCTGACCGAGAAAAGCCTGGAGCCGGGCGGCATCGACGGCATTATCGGCGCCAATACCCGGCGCGCCATTCGCAGCTTCCAGCAGCAACAGGGCTGGCCGGCCGACGGTTACGCCTCGGTCGAGCTGCTCGAGGCGTTGCGCCGGCCATGATCGTCAGCGCGCAGCTCAGCGCTGCGCGCGCTTGTGCCACTGTGGTAGAATTTGCGACGGCCACAAGCCGACCCGTGCCTATTTCAGCACCCTACGGAGCCTCTACCTGGAGCCCTGCCGATCATGTCCGACACCCCGCAGAAGTCCGTTGCCAGCGGCGAAAAGTTTCGCAACGCCCAGGGCATTGCCGCCATCAAGGATGGCCAGAAACGTCGCGCCAACACTGAACCCCAGGTGTTTTCGCCAAAGCCCAAGTGGTTGCGGGTCAAGGCACCGGGCGGTGACCGTTTTGAGGCAGTCAAACGTAATGTCAGCGAACATCGCCTGAGCACGGTCTGCCAGGAATCCCATTGCCCCAATATGGGCGAGTGCTGGTCCAACGGCACCGCCACCATCATGCTCATGGGATCGGTCTGCACCCGCGCCTGCCGTTTCTGCGCGGTGGACACCGGCAACCCGAACGGCTGGCTGGACAAGGAAGAACCGGAGAACACCGCGAAATCCGTCGAGCTGATGGCCCTGCGCTATATCGTGCTGACCTCGGTCGACCGGGACGATCTGGACGACGGCGGCGCAGCCCATTACGCCGCCTGCGTGCGCGCCATCAAGGCACGCACGCCCCAGGTGGTCGTCGAGGCCCTTACGCCTGACTTTGACGGCGAGCTGAGCGCGATTGAAGCGGTCGTTGATTCAGGCCTGGAAGTCTTCGCCCAGAACGTCGAAACCGTCGAACGCCTGACCCACGAGGTACGCGACCCGCGCGCCGGATACCGCAAGACCCTGGACGTGCTGGCCCACGCCAAGAAGCACCGTCCGCAGGTGCTGACAAAGACCAGCCTGATGGTCGGTCTGGGTGAAACCGACGACGAAATTCTGGAGACCTTCAAGGACCTGCGCGAAATCGGCGTGGATATCGTTACCCTTGGCCAGTACCTGCAGCCGACCCGCAATCACTTGGCGGTACAACGCTGGGTCAGCCCTGAAGAGTTCAACCGCTATCGCGAGATCGGTCTGGAGATGGGCTTTATGGAAGTGGCCGCCGGCCCGCTGGTGCGCTCCAGCTACCGAGCCGACAGGGTATTCGAGAAGAACAACCTGGGCCTGGCCGCGCCTGCGCCAGTGCCGGGCCAGGCAGTCAACGCCAGCCTGATTCCGACCCTGAATCTGAGCTGAAACCGAGTCGGGCGCAGACGCGCCCGAACAACTCTACTCTGCGAAGTATCCAAGGCGCTTGCGTAGCGCCGTTGCCAGCTGCTCCTCGACCAGAAGCATATCCACCGGCCCCTCGACGTGCTCAGTCAGCTGGGTCATGCGCAGACCGGCGTAGCCACACGGGTTGATCCGCCGAAACGGCTCCAGATCCATATCCAGATTCAGTGCCAGCCCGTGGAACGAGCAGCCGCGGCGTACCCGCAGCCCCAGCGAGGCAATCTTGTCTGCACCAACATAAACACCCGGCGCATCCGCACGCGGCGCCGCCTCGACGCCATGCAGCGCCAGCACGTCGACCAAGCTCTGCTCCATGGCAGTCACAAGGTCGCGCACGCCCAGGTTCTTGCGGCGCAGATCCAGCATCAGATAGGCCACCAGCTGCCCCGGGCCATGATAGGTCACCTGACCACCACGCTCGACCTTGATGACCGGAATATCACCGGGCGCCAGCACATGTTCAGCCTTGCCCGCCTGCCCCTGGGTAAATACCCGGGGGTGCTGCAGCAGCCAGATTTCGTCGGGAGTATCGGCGCCACGCTCCTCGGTTAGCCGGCGCATGGCATCAAGGGTGGGCTGGTAGTCCACCAGCCCGAGGCGGCGAATGACCAGCCCGGAAGGACCTGCCATCAAAGCACCATATGCACGCGACCGGTGGCCTTGAGGTCACGATGCAGTGCTTCGAGCTGCTCCTGACCAGTGGCTGTGATGACCACCCGCAGTGACAGAAAACGACCGTTCTTGCTGTCCCTGATCTCGACCGTGGTGGTATCGATGCCGGGGGCGTGTTTCTCCACCACCTCGCAGATCACCTCGGCAAAGTCGTCACCGGCAGTCCCGATCACCTTGATCGGGTACTGACAGGGAAATTCGATTTTTGGAGCCTGAGGCTCGGTTACATCGGCCATATGCGGCCTCCTCAATCAAACAGGCCGTAGAAGAACAGACGAATACTGTCCCACAGACGACCAAACAAACCGCCCTCTTCAACCGCAGTGAGTGCAACCAGAGGCGCCTTGTGAACAACCTCTTCACCGAGCTTCACCTCGACTTCACCCAACACGTCTCCCACCTGAATGGGGGCAATGAGCGGCTTATTCAAGCTCAGGCTGGCCTCCAGCTTGTCTGCCTGGCCCTTCGGCAGCGTCAGCATCAGACCGTCCTGCAGCCCCAGCTGCACGGAGCTCTGCGCGCCTTTCCAGACCCGTTCATCGGCCAGAACCTGACCCGGCTGATAGAAGGTTTTGGTTTCAAAGAAGCGGAAGCCCCAGGTAAGCAACTTCTGGGTTTCTGCGGCCCGGGCCGCCTCGCTCGTGGTGCCCATCACCACCGAGATCAGACGCATGTCATCGCGCTTGGCCGACGCTACCAGACAGAAACCCGCCTCGTCGGTGTGACCGGTCTTCAGGCCATCCACCGTACTGTCGCGCCAGAGCATCAGGTTGCGGTTGGGCTGACGGATATCATTCCAGACGAACTCCTTCTCACCGTAGATCGCATAGTGGGATTTCGGATCATCCCGAATGATCGCCTGCGCAAGAATCGCCAGATCACGGGCCGAGGCATAGTGATCCTCGGCCGGCCAGCCGGTCGCGTTGACGAAGTGCGTGTTGGTCATGCCAAGCCGCTGCGCTTGCGCATTCATCAGGTCGGCAAAGGCATCCTCGCTGCCGGCAACGTGCTCGGCCAAAGCGATACTGGCATCGTTGCCGGACTGGATAATGACGCCGCGCAGCAGGTCGATTACCGATACCTCGGTACCGACGCGGATGAACATTTTCGAACCACCCATGCGCCAGGCCTTCTCGCTGACCAGCACCGGATCATTCTCGCCGATCTGGCCACGCTTGATTTCCTGACTGACGATATAGCTGGTCATCATCTTGGTCAGGCTGGCCGGCGGCAGGGGAGTATCGGCATTATGCTCCACCAGCACGGCGCCACTGTTGGCATCAATCAGCAGATAGCTGGTCGCTGCCAGCTCCGGCGCAGTCGGCACGATCGGCGCAGCCGCCGACGGCGCATTCAGGGTCGGGCGGGCCGGCGTCTGTGCCTGAGCGGTCAGCGTCAGAGCCGCGACGGAGGTAATCAGCAGGGTCGAAATCAGTTTTTTCAACATGGTGCTCACAATCAATGGTGGGTTGCGTTTACGCGGGTACTAAAATCAGTTGGAAGTGACCAATGCAGGCGTCCCCAGGTTGGCTACGCGCAGGGTTTCCATCATCCGTCGAGCCTCGTCCTGAGTATTCAGCGGCCCCACCCTGACACGATGCAGGGTACGGGAATCAATCTGTACCGGGCTGACCCGGACATTGTTGCCAACCAGGCCCATCACGCGCTGACGCAGCGCCTGTGCGGCCTGATCGGATGAAAATGCACCAACCTGAAGATAATACCCCCCGGCCTGCACGTTCTCGACCGGCTCTGGCGGCAGCGCGGCCATGACCGGTGCCGCGGCAACGGCCTCTCGGGTCACCAGATAGTCAGGGTTGTTCTGTTGCTGCCAGGCCACCGGATCAATGCCTTCGACCCGCACCCTGGCCGTCCCCTGATCAGCAAACCCCAGTTTTTTTGCTGCGGCGAAGGACAGGTCGATAATCCGGTCCGAATAGAAGGGCCCACGGTCATTGACCCGGACAATCACCTTACGCTGATTATCAAGGTTGGTGACCTGAACGTAGGTCGGCAACGGCAAGGTCTTGTGTGCGGCAGACATCCCATACAGATCGTATACCTCGCCATTGGCGGTGTGCTGACCGTGGAACTTGGTGCCGTACCAGGACGCTGTGCCCTCCTCCCGATAGCTGCGGCCATCCTGCATCGGATGGTAACGCTGGCCAAGGACCGTGTAGGGCGACGCCTTGAATGCCCCGGTGTGCGGCGTCGGCACCGCATCCGGAATCAGCGATACATCCTGCATATAGCTGGGTGGCCCGTCACGCAGCGGCCGGCTGTCGGCCGGCGCGCCCGCAGCGGCGCCAGGGCTGGTCGAGGGTCCGCTCTGCGGATTGGATGAGCAGGCAGCGAGCGCGGCCAGAGCGCCGAGCAGCACATAACGCATGGATGACAGGACATTCGGCATCATTCGGGCCTGGCCTCACGTAACAGGTCTGCGAGTTGATGTACCACCATGGCATACATGACGCTGCGATTGTAGCGGGTGATGACGTACAGGTTGTTCAGACCCACCCAGTACTGCATTCGTTCCCCGGCGTCGAACTCGAAAGCCATGACCTGCTCATCGTCTGCCAGGGTGGCCTGCGGTGTCCAGCCCAGTGCCTTGAGTTCGCCAACACTCTGCCGCGCTTCCAGGCCCTTGGGCTCGGTCAACCCGTCCCGGTAGCGGTCGCCGCTGACCTGTGCCTCGATGGCGACCCGGGCGCCGTGTGTCCAGCCGTGCTGGTGGAAATAGTTGGCAACACTGCCGATCGCATCAACCGGGTTGTTCCAGATATCAACCTTGCCGTCGCCATCAAAGTCGACGGCATAGGCCTGGTAGCTGGACGGGATGAACTGGCCGAAACCCATCGCACCCGCGTACGACCCCTTGAGGGTCAGCGGGTCGATCTGCTGCTCACGGGTCAGCACCATGTAGCTCATCAACTGCTTGCGGAAAAAGTCGGCACGCGGCGGGTAGTCGAACCCCAGGGTCGCGAGCGCATCGAGGACGCGATACGAGCCCATGTTGCGGCCGTAGAAGGTCTCGACGCCGATGATAGCCAGAATCACCTCCGGCTCTACACCGTACTCCCGCTCGGCCCGCGCGAGCGTATCGGCATGTTCTGCCCAGAACGCCAGCCCACGCTCGATGCGCTGATCGGTAATGAAGATAGCGCGGTACTCATGCCAGGGTTTGACCCGCTCGGCCGGACGCGAGATCGCCTTGATGATGTTGTCCTGGTGCACCGCCTGATCCAGCAGTGCCTGCACGTGCTCGGCACTGAAGCCGTGCTCACTCTGCATCTGCCGCACAAAATCCGGTACCCCCGGATGATCAGGGCCATAGTCCCCCGCCTGCAAGGCGGCAGCGCCAGTGGCAAGCAGCGCGGCAGCCAGCGCCGTGGAGCAGGTACGCAACGCCGCGCCCAAACGGGCACGCCGGAAAAACGAAGATACGATCAATTTTGTGCCATCCATTTCTTGTGCGTCTGGATCGACATGAGGATTCCGAATCCGAGTAACAGGGTCACCAGCGAGGTTCCCCCGTAGCTGATAAACGGCAGCGGCACCCCCACCACCGGCAGCAGGCCGCTGACCATGCCGATGTTGACGAAGACATATACGAAAAAGGTCAACGTAATACTGCCCGCCAGCAGTTTGCAGAAAGCATCCTGGGCTTGCAACGTGATCACCATGCCACGGGCGATAACCAGCAGATAGACCCCCAGCAGCAGGCAGACACCCACCATGCCGAACTCCTCGGCCAGTACCGCGATGATGAAATCGGTATGCCCTTCTGGCAGAAAATCGAGATGAGACTGGGTGCCCTGCAGCCAGCCTTTGCCGAACACCCCGCCCGAGCCAATGGCCGCCTTGGACTGGATGATGTTCCAGCCGGAACCCAGCGGATCACTCTCCGGGTTGAGGAAGGTCAGCACGCGCTGCTTCTGGTAGCCATGCATGACGAAGTACCACATACCGGCCGCCGCCGGAGCCAGCGCCAGCAGGGCACCGATGATGTAGCGCCAACGCAGGCCGGCCAGCAACAGGGCAAAAATGCCGGATGCGGCGATGAGCAAAGAGGTACCGAGATCAGGCTGCTTGAGAATCAGCAAGGTCGGCACAAATATGATCGCCAGGGTGACCACCACCTGCTTGAAGCTCGGCGGCAGATTACGCCGTCCGAGGTACCAGGCGACGCTCATCGGCATGACCAGCTTCATGATTTCCGACGGTTGGAAACGTGTCACCCCGGGGATCGTCAACCAGCGCTGAGCGCCCTTTGCCTCGGTACCCACCAGCAGTACGGCCAGCAACAGCAGCGCACCGCCTATGTAGGCAACCGGCACCCAGCGCTGCATAAAACGCGGCTGGAACTGCGCCACTACGATCATCGCCGAGATACCTACTGCGAAATACGCCATCTGTCGCACTACCATCGGCATGCTCTTGCCACTGGCGGAATAGAGAACAAAGGCATCCACCGTTGCCAGCGCAAGAATAAGCAGCAAGAGCCAAGGATCGACGTGAATGCGCATCCAGATCGACTCGCGCCGCCGAAGACCATGACTGGAAACCGGAATCGACTTCATTGTCCATTCTCCTGAGATTCGGCGTGCCCCTGCTGCTGCTCGGCCTCAAGGCGCGGCACTACCCAGGCGTCAAACACAGCCCTCACCACAGGACCGGCAACCCGGCCGCCGCCCTCACCGTTCTCGACCAGGGCAGCCACCGCGATCATCGGGTTTTCGGTCGGTGCAAAACCGACAAACAGGGCATGGTCGCGATGCCGCTCGCGCAGCGCCGCGGAGTCGTACCGCTCACCCTGGGCAATCGCAACCACCTGAGCAGTACCGCTCTTGCCTGCCATGTTGTAGGTCGCGCCTGCGGCTGCAGCCCTCGCAGTTCCATGGGGCGACTGCATGACATCCTGCATGGCCTGGGTAATGAAATCCCAGTCTGCGGGGTTGCGCAGCTGAATATTCGGCGGGGTCTCGGATTCGTCCGGCAGCACGCCTTCGGCGTTCTTCAACAGCCGCGGGCGGTGCCAGACACCGCGACTGGCAATCAATGCAGTGGACTGGGCCAGCTGCAGCGGAGTAGCCAGCATGTACCCCTGGCCAATGCCGGCAATCAGGGTTTCCCCCGGATACCAGGGCTGGCGGTACTTGGTGCGTTTCCAGCTACTGGACGGCATGAGCCCGGCAGCCTCTTCGTACATGTCGATCGATACACGCTGACCGATCCCGAACTGACTCATGAAATCGTGCATCCGATCAATGCCCAGCTTGTTGGCCAGATCGTAAAAGTAGGTATCGTTGGAACGGGCAATGGCATAGGACATATCAACCCAGCCGTCCCCTGAGCGATTCCAGTTGCGGTATTTGTGGCTGACATTGGGCAGTTGATAAAAGCCAGGGTCATAGACCCGACTGGTACGGGTTACCACACCCGCATCCAGACCCGCCAGCGCAACAATCGGCTTGATCGTCGAGCCTGGCGGATACTGGCCCCGCAGCACCCGGTTGAACAGCGGCTGGTCGAGCGAATCACGCAAGGCGCCGTAATCGGCATAGCTGATGCCGGTCACGAACAGATTGGGGTCAAAACCGGGCTTGCTGACAAAGGCCAGCACCCCGCCGGTGGCAGGATCGATAGCCACTACCGCGCCGCGGCGATCACCCAGCGCCTCCTCGGCTACCTGCTGAAGCTTGACGTCCAGCTCCAGAGTCAGATCGCGGCCGGGAATCGGGTCGGTACGATTGAGCACCCGCAGCACGCGGCCGCGGGCATTGGTTTCCACCTCCTCATAGCCGACGGTGCCGTGCAGCAGCTGCTCGTAATACCGTTCGATACCGGTTTTGCCGATGTAGTGGGTGCCGGCATAGGCGACCGGATCAATTGACTTGAGCTCCTGCTCGTTGATGCGGCCAACATAACCCAGAGCATGGGCAAAGTGATCGGCGAAGGGGTAATAGCGCACGAAGCTCGCCTGAACGTCGACGCCGGGCAGGCGGAACTGATTGATCGCAATACGCGCAATCTGTTCCTGGGTCAGCTCGAACATCACCGGCACCGACTCGAACGGGCGACGAGCCTGCGACAGCCGGCGCTCTGCCTGCGCTGCGTCCTCCTCGCTGAGTTCGAGCAGGGACTTGAGCAGCTCGAAGGTGGCCGGCAGATCCTCAACCCGGTCACGGGTAATAGTCAGGCTGAAGCTGGGCCGATTCTCCGCCAGCACCACCCCGTTACGGTCGTAGATACGACCGCGAGTCGGCGGAATGGGCTGAACATGGACCCGGTTGTTCTCGGACAGCGTCGAGTGATACTCGTACTGGGTCACCTGCAGGTAATACATGCGCGCAACCAGCGCGCCAACCAGCCCCAGAATGAACACCGCAGCCAGAATCAGGCGACGCTGGACGATACGGGCATCATGGTTATGATCTTTCAGGTGAATCGGCTTGGCCATGAATCACTTGTGATAGGGATGACGATTGAGAATGGTCCAGGCCCGGTACAGCTGCTCCGCCAGCAGGATACGCACCAACGGATGCGGCAACGTCAGCGGCGACAACGACCAGCGCTGATCGCTGCGTGCGGCAACCTCTTCGGCCAGCCCCTCAGGGCCGCCCACCATGAGGTTCACGTTGCGCGCATCCAGCCGCCAGCTCTCGAGCTGCTCCGCCAGCGTCTCGGTAGACCAGGCGCGACCATTGACCTCCAGAGTCACGATACGTTCCCCCGGTTGCACCGCAGCCAGCATCTGCTCACCCTCACGGCGCATCAGGCGTGCCACGTCGGCATTCTTGCCGCGGGTCGTCAACGGGATCTCGACCAGCTCCAGAGGCAAGTCAGGCGGCATGCGCTTGGCGTACTCCTGATAGCCGTCCTCGACCCAGCGCGGCATGCGTGAGGCCACGCTGATCAGGCGAATGCGCAAGGTCGATTACTCCGTCGGCTGGTGCTGTGCCCGACGTGACTCGGCGCTCTGCCACAGGCGCTCAAGGTCATAGAACTCGCGGGTAGCCGGCTGCATGATGTGCACGACCACATCGGCCAGATCGACCAGCACCCACTCGCCAGACTCCTTGCCCTCAACGCCCATCGGTTGACGGCCGGCATCCTTGGCCTTCTCCACGACGTTGTCTGCCAGCGCCTTGACCTGACGGTTGGAGCTGCCGCTGGCGATAATCATGTAGTCGGTAACGCTGGTGTGTTCGCGCACATCGATCTTGACGATGTCCTTGGCCTTCAGCTCTTCGAGCGCGTCGACCACCAACTGAACCAGTTCTTCAATCTGCATGTAGATTTTCAATCCTTAGTAGAGGGCCGATACAGCCCTTCGTTTTCAATATAGTCAAGCACCGCATCCGGCAACAGAAAACGCGGCGACGCGCCGCTGCCTACCAACGTGCGAATATGGGTTGCCGAGATTGCCAGCGGCGTCTGCGACAGGCAGATGATCTGCCCGTGGCTGCGCTCGGGCTGGTCTGCGCTGCGCGCGGCCAGCAAATCCTTGAGCACCTCCGGCACTTCGAGGTCGTAATCAGGGCGCTGCAGCACAACCAGATTGGCCAACTCCAGCAGCGACTCCCAGCGGTGCCAGCTCGGCAGTCCGCAGAAGGCATCCCAGCCCAGCACCATGAACAGAGCCACGTCCGATCCCAGTTCCTGGCGCAGCGATTCCAGTGTTTCTACCGTATAGGACGGGCGTTCACGCTGCAGCTCCCGATCATCCACCTGCAGACCGCCACCCTGCCCCAGCGCCAGCTCCACCATCCGCAACCGCTGTGCAGCTGTGGCTCCCGGCATTCCGCGGTGCGGTGGACGCGCACTTGGGATCAGCCTCAGCTCATCCAGCTGCAGCTGCTCGCACACTTCAACCGCACTGCGCAAATGCCCGAAATGCACCGGATCAAAGGTGCCGCCAAGCAGGCCGACACGGCGCATCAATAACGGCTCACTGACGGATATGGCCGTCACCGAACACCACGTACTTTTCGCTGGTCAACCCTTCCAGGCCAACCGGACCGCGAGCGTGAATCTTGTCGGTGGAAATACCGATCTCCGCACCCAGACCATACTCGAAGCCATCGGCAAAGCGGGTCGAGGCGTTGATCATCACCGAACTGGAATCCACTTCGGCAATGAACCGACGGGCACGGGTGTAATCTTCCGAGACCATCGCATCGGTGTGCTGCGAACTGTAGATGTTGATGTGCTCAATCGCGGCGTCCATGTCGGCAACGATGCGGATCGACAGAATCGGCGCCAGATACTCGGTCGACCAGTCCTCCTCGGTCGCTGCGACCACCTCCGGCAGCAGCGCACAGGTCGCCGCACAGCCGCGCAGCTCAACGCCCTTGGCGGCATAGAGCGGGGCAACACGCTTGAGGAACGGCTCGGCGACGGCTTGGTTAACCAGCAGCGTCTCCATCGCGTTGCACACGCCATAGCGGTGGGTCTTGGCATTGATGACGATAGCCTCGGCCTTGTCGAAATCGGCGCGGTCATCGACATAGACGTGGCAGATGCCGTCCAGGTGCTTGATCACCGGCACACGCGCGTCCTTGCTGATGCGCTCGATCAGGCCCTTGCCACCGCGCGGCACGATCACGTCAACGTATTCGGGCATGGTGATCAACGCACCCACGGCGGCGCGATCGGTGGTTTCCACCACCTGCACGACCTCGTTGGGCAGACCCGCTGCCGCCAGCCCTTCACGCAGGCACTCGGCGATCGCTCGGTTGGAATGGATGGACTCGGAACCACCACGCAGAATGCAGGCATTGCCGGACTTGAGGCACAGACTGGCAGCCTCGACGGTCACGTTCGGACGCGACTCATAGATGATGCCGATCACACCGAGCGGCACGCGCATCTTGCCAACCTGGATGCCCGAAGGCAGAAACTTCATGTCGCGAATGGCGCCCACCGGGTCGGGAAGTGCCGCCACCTGGCGCAAGCCTTCGACCATAGCGGCCAGACGGGCCGGCGTGAGCGCCAGACGGTCGAGCATCGCCTCATCAAGGCCGTTGTCGCGGCCGGCCTGCAGGTCCAGCTCATTGGCTGCAACCAGACGCTCGGCGGCCGCTTCAATCGCCTCGGCGGTAGCCAGCAGGGCAGCATTCTTGACGGCGGTCGGGGTGCGGGCAATCACTCGCGAGGCCTTGCGGGCCTTCTGCCCCAGCTCGGTCATGTATACCGCTACCTGTTCAACGCTCATGCTGTCACCTGCCCCTGTCTGGCCAAATGCGGCATTATAGCGGGCTCGCCATTGGCTTGACAGCGCCGCCTGCGGTCGCTGTGCAATTCAATGTGTCATGCAACCCCTGCTACCATGATCCCATGCCCGATACCCGTACCAACCGTCCCTCTCCGACCCCGTTGCCAGAGCGGTTCTTTCAGCGCGACGCACGCGAACTGGCGGTTGCGCTGTTGGGCAAGGTCATTCGCCGACGGCTCGGCGACCAGTGGCTGGCCGCCCGCATCATCGAGACCGAGGCCTACCTGCTGGAGGAGCGCGGCAGTCACGCTTCGCTGGGGTTCACCCAGGCCAGGCGCGCCCTGTTCATGGACCCTGGCACCATTTACATGTACTACGCCCGTGGCGGCGACTCGATGAATTGCAGCGCGCTGGGCGAAGGCTGTGGCGTACTGCTCAAATCAGCGCATCCGGTCATCGATGCCATCAGCCCGCCAAGCAGCCTCACGCGCATGCAACAACTCAACCCGCAGCGCAATGGCCAGCCACGCCGTCCCGAGCGCCTGTGCGCCGGACAGACGCTGCTGTGCCGCTCGCTGGCCATTCGGGTACCGGAATGGAACGCCCGCAGGTTCGATGCACACTGGCTGCTGATTGAGGATGACGGCTACCGCCCCGAGCAGGTGATTCAGGCTCCTCGCCTCGGCATTCCGAGCGGCCGCGATGAACATCTGCCGTATCGCTGGGTAGACGCTGCCTATGCCCCGCACTGCACCCGCAACCCGCTGGGGCGCAGCCGACTGCCCGGCCGCGACTATCGGACAATGGATCATGCACAGGCTCTGGCCAACGCCAGCGCGAGCACAGGGGATGTGACATGCTGAGTTCCCTCACGGACTGGCTGGCAAGCCACCAGCAGTGGCTCGGCATTGCCATTTTCCTGGTCTCGCTCACCGAATCGCTGGCGGTAGCCGGACTGGTGGTGCCTGGCGTCTTCCTGCTGTTCGCCATTTCCGCACTGGCAGCGGGCGCCGGCGTATCACTGACCGAGGCCGTCATCTGGGCCTTTGCCGGAGCCGTGCTGGGCGACTTGCTCAGCTTTGCCCTGGGCCGCTGGTTTCATCAGGACATTCGCCGCCTCCCGCTGTTCCGGCGCAATCCGCAGTGGATTGACCAGGGGGAACGCTTTTTCCGCCGCTACGGCTGGCTAAGCGTGGTACTTGGCCGCTTTATCGGCCCGCTGCGCCCGATCATCCCGATGATCGCCGGCATGTTCGACATGCCTGCCTGGCGCTTTATCGCCATCAACGTTCTTTCGGCTCTGGCCTGGGCGCCTGCTTACCTTATTCCCGGCTACACCGCAGGGCAGGCAGCAAGCTGGGCCGTCCCCCCACTGTTCTGGGGCCAGGCGCTGAACCTGGCCGCCGGCGCCGCGATTGTGCTGGGCGGTAGCCTTTACCTGTTGCGCTGGCAGCGCCGCTGGAGCCCGCTGGCAGCTGCCGGCCTGTGCCTGCTGGCACTGCTGGTGCTGATCCTGCAGCAGCACACACTGGATGTATTCAGCGCCACTCTGGTTGCCAGCCGGGAGCACCTGCAGCTGCCTGGCCTGCCAGCGCTTGCCCGGCCACAGCCGGAGGTGCTGCTGCTGGCCCTGCCGATCCCCCTGAGCCTGCTGCTGGCCCGGCAATGGGGCGCGTGCTGGCTGCTTCTGCTCGCCCTGACGCTGACCCTTGCTCTGAGCTGGCTGGCCGAGCTGTCCACGGCCAGCAGCATTGCCGCCCTGATCACGGCCATGCTGGGAGTCAGCATCGTGCTTTGCAACCGTGGGCAGGGATTCTGGACCCGGGTCAGCTGGTTACTCTATCCGTTGCCACTGCTGGCGCTGCTCGACAGCAACCTGCTGCTGCAACAGGTTGCCGATCCGATGGCGCTGCTGAGCAGCCTGCTGTGCGCCAGCAGTGCAGTGCTGCTGTCCAGCTGGCTGGTCCAGCGCGCCAGCCCGCTGGCACCAATGCCGCCCCTGGCAAGACTGCTGGTCGCATCCTGGCCTTATCTGATCGCATGCTGGTTGCTGCTGACGGCGCCGTAGCCTTTATGCCTGCATCTGCGCCAGCCAGTCACCAATCTGATCAAGCCGCTCCAATGGCGGCGTCATTGCCAGCAACGAGGTCTTCTGTTCCATGCTGAGCGGCAGCAGATAGCCCAGCTGCCAGGCCAGCGCCTGCTGACTCCCGGCAACCGCCGGCATCTGCAGATTGCTGACCAGCGGGTGTTCCAGCAAAGCCGCGTGCAACGCCAGCAACTCGTCGTGCTCGGCCTCCAGCGGCGCATCGAGGGCCTCCGGCAACCACTGTGCTTCAGCACATACCAAGCCATCGGCGGCCACCTCGACCTGCGCAAGCCGAGCCCGGCGGTGCCCCTCGACACGAATCCCCAACAGGCCGTTGTCGCGCTGCTGCCAGTCAATAATCCGCGCCTCGCAGCCAATGGCGCTGAAACGCAGGTTGCTCGAACCCACCTCAGAACCTTCCTCAAGCCCGACCACAACGAAACCCTGCTGCTGACGAAAGCAGCGGCTGACCATATCGAGATAGCGCGCTTCAAATATCTGCAAATCCAGATAACAGCCCGGCATCAACACGGTCTTCAGCGGAAAAAGCGCGACCTGCTCGCTCACAACATCCCCCTTGCCATCAACTGCGACACGACATAGCCTGCCGACAGGTGGTCGAATCATTCAGCAAACCTATGGAAGCCCGGCTTGCATTGACCGCCGCCCGCCCCACTTGCAACCATGCCTGCGAACATTATTTTCCTGCGGCAGGGTAGCAACAATGCCGCGGGCACGCACACCCTCACAATAAGAGTCACGGAGAGCACGATGAAAGCCATTCCCGTTTCTGAACTTACGTCCCTGATCGGCAAGGATATGGGCCATTCTGACTGGCTGCAGATCGACCAGGAGCGCGTCAACCAGTTCGCCGAGTGCACTGGCGACCACCAGTTCATCCACATTGACGAAGAAAAGGCCAAGCAGACCCCGTTTGGCGGCACCATCGCCCACGGCTTCCTGTCGCTGTCGCTGCTGCCGGCCCTGTCAGCCGGCCTGATGCCGCGCCCGGAAGGCCTGAAAATGGCCGTCAACTACGGTATGGACAGCCTGCGCTTCATCCAGCCGGTGCGCGTGGGTTCGCGCGTTCGTCTGCACACCACCATCCTCGACGTGACTGAGAAGAACCCGGGACAGTGGCTGATGAAAGCCCGCAACACGCTGGAAATTGAAGGCGTCGACAAGCCCGCGTTCATCTCCGAAGGCCTGTCGCTGTACTTCGTCTGATTCAGACAAGTGCTGCAACCCGCGACCCACGACAGCTGGGTCGCGGGTCGCGGGCTACTCTCCCCAGCGCGGGATAAGTGCCTGCTCCATCCCCAACTGCCCCAGAATCCGCGCCACCACAAAATCGATCAGATCATCAATCGACTGCGGCTTGTGATAAAAGCCGGGACTGGCCGGCATGATGACCGCCCCCATCTGACTGAGCTTGAGCATGTTTTCCAGATGAATGCTGGAGAACGGCGTCTCGCGTGGTACCAGAATCAGTTTGCGCCGCTCCTTCAGCGCCACATCCGCCGCCCGCTCGATCAGGTTGTTGCTGGCTCCGGTTGCAATCGCCGACAGCGTGCCGGTCGAACAGGGACACACCACCATCGCCGCTGGCGCGCCGCTGCCCGAAGCCACCGGCGCCATCCAGTCCTGCTTGCCATGCACCCGGATCTGCCCTTCGGCCGCCTTGAACTGCGCGGTCAGGTATTGCTCCAGTGCCTGCGGCTTGGGCGGCAACCGCCACTCGGTTTCCGTTGCCGCGACCAGCTGCGCTGCCTGCGAAATCAGAAACGACACTTCTACCCCGGCCTCGACCAGGCAGCCAAGCAGCCGCATCGCATACTGCACGCCCGAGGCACCGGTTACCGCCAGCGTAACTCGCTCAACCATGGCGCGCCTCCAGGGCCTGAATCAGGCGCTGATGAATACCACCAAAGCCACCGTTACTCATCACCACTACCCGTGTTTGCGGGGTCGCCGCAGCGACCACCTGCTCGACAATGGCATCCAGATCACTGGCCACCTGCGCCGGTACAGGGCTATCTGCAACCACGCTCTCAAGCGACCAGTCCAGCCCTGCCGGCTGATACCAGAACACCTGCGAGGCATCACAAACGCTGGCCGGCAACGCAGCCATGTGACTACCCAGACGCATGGTATTGGAGCGCGGTTCAATTACCGCAATCAACGGCGCGTCACCGATCTGCGCCCGAATACCGGCCAGCGTGGTCGCAATCGCCGTTGGGTGATGGGCAAAGTCATCGTAGACGCTGATGCCATTGATCTCGGCCAGCTTCTCCATGCGCCGCTTGGCATTGCGGAACCCGCCAAGCGAAGCGATACCCTGCGCCGGCGTCACGCCAACGTGACGCGCGGCCGCAAGCGCCGATAGCGCGTTGGCAACGCTATGCTGGCCGGTCTGCTGCCATTCGGCGACGCCCTGCAGCTCCCCATCGAGCCAGACTTCAAAGCGCGAGCCGTCGTCACTCAGCAGCCGGGCCTGCCAGTTGCCGCCCTCGCCAGTGGTCTGGCACGGGGTCCAGCAGCCCATCTTGATCACGCGCTGCAACGCCTCATCCTGGGCCGGATGAATGATCAAGCCGGTAGCCGGAACCGTACGCACCAGATGGTGGAACTGCCGCTCGATGGCGGCCAGGTCCGGGAAGATATCCGCGTGATCAAACTCAAGGTTGTTCAGCACCGCCGTGCGTGGACGGTAGTGCACGAACTTGGAGCGCTTGTCGAAAAAGGCGCTGTCGTACTCGTCCGCCTCGACGACGAAGAACGGCGTGCCCCCCAGGCGCGCGGAAATCCCGAAGTTCTGCGGCACCCCGCCGATGAGAAAGCCGGGCGACATGCCGGCGTCTTCCAGCAGCCAGGCCAGCAGACTGGAGGTCGAGGTTTTGCCATGGGTGCCTGCTACCGCCAGTACCCAGCGATCCTGCAACACATGCCGCGCCAGCCATTCGGGGCCGGACATGTAGGGCATGCCCTGATCCAGCATGTACTCCACTGCCGGGTTGCCGCGGGCCATGGCATTGCCGACGATGACCATGTCCGGGGCCGGCTGCAGATGCTCGGGACGGTACCCCTCCTGCAAGGCAATACCCTGTTCGCTGAGCTGGGTACTCATCGGCGGATAGACGTTGGCGTCCGAGCCGCTGACCTGATGGCCCAGTTCGCGTGCCAGCAACGCCAGCGACCCCATGAACGTACCGCAGATGCCGAGAATGTGGAGATGCATGAAATGTCCTTGTCACAATCGAATGGCTACAGCTTACGCTGAAAGCTGAAAGCTGAAAGCTGAAAGCTGAAAGCTGAAAGCTGAAAGCTGAAAGCTGAAAGCTGAAAGCTGAAAGCTGAAAGCTGAAAGCGCAACAGCATGGCGACGGCCGGCAGTATGTCAAGCATCGGAACCACCTGAACGCCTGCCGCCGCGCGACAGCGCTCCAAAAGCCGGCCGACACAACGCGTCTGTGCGCCCGCAAGCACCGCATCCCAGCTTTTTTAGGGGCCTGCGATTGCAGATTCAAAAGTACTGATGCACGATGCTGTTAATGACCACCCAAAACCTGCCAGCCACTTAATGACCATAATTGGAGCACTCGTATGCGCATAGTCCAGGCTGATATCGATCGACTCGACGAGGTGACGCCGCTCTTTATCAAGTACCGCGAGTTCTACGGCCAGCCGCCGCTGCCCGAGGCATCGCGCCGCTTCCTCGAAGCGCGGCTGGTACACGAACAGGCCATCATTCTGATCGCCGAGGATGAAGACAGCGGCAAGGCCCTCGGCTTTTGCCAG
Source organism: Halopseudomonas sp. MFKK-1 (assembly GCF_027474385.1). Classification (NCBI taxonomy): domain Bacteria; kingdom Pseudomonadati; phylum Pseudomonadota; class Gammaproteobacteria; order Pseudomonadales; family Pseudomonadaceae; genus Halopseudomonas; species Halopseudomonas sp. MFKK-1. The sequence goes on along the minus strand of NZ_CP114836.1, from coordinate 2,147,745 downwards.
TTCATTCCCAGTTTCTCGGCCCTGACGCTTGCGGCCAGCTGGGTACTCAAAGGCATCTACGTCACCGAGGAGGCGCGTCGTCAACTGGTTGCCGACAAGCTGATCAATCACGCCAAGAACATGGCGCGCGAGGCCGGGGTCAAGCGAATGACCGTGATGACCGGCGAGGAAAACGTGGCTGCACAAAGTCTGTATCGCTCGCTGGGCTTCTCCAACGACCACGATTTCATGTACTTCGCACTGAAACTCTGACGCCCTGCGCCGCCGCGCCGATGCACGCGTGGCGGCGCTTGTGCGCCCATTTCCCGACAGCCGTGGCCGACACTCTCGGCCAGAGCACATCTACGACCAAGGTTCACCCCGTTTTTGCTTGGTATCGGCCGGCGATGCGCCTATAATGCCGGCCAGTTTTCAACTATGGCCCCTCAGGTAACCCATGAGCTACGACAAGATCCCCGCCGGCAAAGACATTCCCAACGACATCTACGTCGCTATCGAAATCCCAGCCAACCATGCGCCGATCAAGTACGAGATCGACAAGGACAGCAGCACCCTGTTCGTTGATCGCTTCATGGCGACCCCTATGTTCTACCCGGCCAACTACGGCTACATCCCGAACACCCTGGCTGACGACGGCGATCCGCTGGACGTGCTGGTCGTTACCCCGCATCCGGTCGCTCCCGGCGCAGTTATCCGCGCACGCCCGGTTGGCGTTCTGCACATGACCGACGATGGCGGCGGAGATGCCAAACTGATCGCCGTCCCGCACGACAAGCTGAGCGTGCTGTACCGCGATATCAAGGAATACACCGACCTGCCGGAACTGCTGATCCAGCAAATCCAGCACTTCTTCGAGAACTACAAGGATCTCGAACCCGGCAAGTGGGTCAAGATTGACCGCTGGGGCGGCGCTGATGAAGCCCGCGCGGAAATCGTCAAGGCTGTAAACGCTTACCAAAAATAAGCGTTTCGCCCCGCTAAAAAGCCGGCCACAAGCTGGCTTTTTTTATGCCTGCACGGCAGAGTCTCGCCATGACCGACCGCTACTTTGACCACCTGGGCGCCCGTTTCGCCCAGCGCATCTATGACAGCCCCAAGGGTGCCATTCGTCTGGCCGTGTTGCAGCGCGACCTGCAGCAATGGCTGCCGGCATTGCTGCAGGCAGAATCGCCGCTGCACATTCTCGACATTGGCGCCGGCCTCGGCCAGATCAGCGGCTGGCTGGCCGGCCTTGGCCATCAGCTCACCGTCGCCGAACCTTCAGAAGCGATGCTTGATGCGGCCCGTGAGCGCATCAACGCCAGCAACCCCGCCCTGCCCGTACGCTTCATGCAGGCGCCGCTGCAGGATCTCGCCGCGCAGGGTGAACGGTATGACCTGGTGATCTGTCATGCGGTACTGGAATGGCTGGCCGACCCGGCGCAGGCGCTGCAGCAACTGGCCGCCCTCGTGCAGCCCGCCGGCGCGCTGTCCCTCGCGTTCTACAACCGCGACGCACTGATCTACAAGAATCTGGTCAAGGGTCAGTTCAAAAAGCTGCGCAAGAAGCCGTTGTCCGGCCAGGGCACGAGCGGGCTGACCCCGCAGCAGCCGATTGACCCGCGTGACGCCATGCAGTGGATCGCCGCGGCGAGCCTTAGCTGCCTGGCCACCAGCGGCGTACGGGTGTTCTATGACTACATGCCGGAGCCCTTCTGCAGTAACAGCAGCCTCGAAGATCTGATTGAATACGAGCTGCGCTACAGCCAGCATCCTGCCTACCAGCATCTGGGACGCTACCTGCACTGGTGGCTGCGCCCGGCTACTACGCTCGACTAACCGCGAACCACACGGTTACGCCCCTCACGCTTTGCCCGGTAAAGTGCAGCATCAGCACGGGCGATGAGATTCTGAGCAGCGCCATCCACATCCTGCGCTGCGGCCAATGCGGTCCCCAGGCTGATGGTGACCTCCAGCGGACCATCTTCCAGTTCGAAGGCGTGGCGACAGAAACTATCGCGCAAACGCTCTGCAACGGTATCCAGCTCATCCTGACCCTGTACCAGCGCTAATACCGCCAGCTCCTCGCCGCCCAGCCGCAATGCCAGGTCGTGCGGACGAATCGTCGCCACCATGCGCTGGCCGGCCTGAATCAGCACTTGGTCACCACCAGCGTGCCCACGCTCATCATTGATCCGCTTGAAATGATCCAGATCGCCATAGACAAAGCCGACCAGCAACCCCTCGCGCTCGGCACGACTGATGATCGCAGGCAACATGGTGCGCAACCCCTGACGGTTCCACAACTGCGTCAATGGATCAATCAGCGCCCGCCGCTCGGCCGCACCCAGCGCCTCCTGCAGCCAGGCCGCATCCATGCGCAACTGATGCGCAACAAACAGGGCCTCCAGCAACTGTTGAAAGTCGCCCATCGCCTCACGTTCGCTGTCGGTCAGCTCACGCGGCGCGGTATCGTGCACACAGAACGAGCCGATCCTGCTGCCATCGGGCGCATGCAGGGCAATGCCCGCATAAAAACGCACAAACGGATAGCCGGTTACGGCCGGATTATCGAAAAAGCGCTCATCGGCGTGCGCATCCTGCACGTAGAGAATATCGTCGGACAGAATGGTGTGACCGCAGAACGAAACGTTGCGCGGCCCTTCAAGATTCGTCGCTCCGATGCGCCCCTTGAACCACTGGCGATCAGTGTCGATCAGGGTCACCAGCGTACTGCCCACGCCAAACATCCGCTGAGCGATGCGCAGCAATGCATCAATATGCGGATCAGGTGGCGTATCCAGCAGTTGCATGGCGCGGAGCGCGGCCAGACGCTGCTGTTCATCTGCCGGTATGGACGCCTCTATCATTGCTCTTCTCCCATTACTGCCCAGCCCTTTCAGCATCACTTCTAATCTAGCTGCATCCAGCGGTCCGTGCGCCAGAGCCAGGCAAACCAGCCCCCCAGAAGCAGCGAGCGCAACGCCATAAACGTCAAAAAGCCAAACCAGACAAGATGATTACCTTGGCCTTGCAAGGCCCACGCCAGCGGCAAGTAGCACACCAGCGCGAGCAGCATGGTATTGCGCATGGCCAACGCGCGGGACGCGCCGATGAACAAGCCGTCAAGCAGATAACTCCAGACGGTCACCAGCGGCATGATCGTAACCCAGACCAGATACTGCCGGGCCAGTGCCCTCACCTCCGGCAAATCCGTAAGCAAACGAATGAGCAGATCGCCGCCCAGAGCAAACGCCGCAACAAAAGCCAGGCTCAGCACCAGCGACCAGCCGGTGGTAATCACCAGCACCTGGACCAGCCCACGCCTGTCCCGCTTGCCTAGGGCGTGACCGCCAAGCGCTTCGAGCGCATGTGCCAGACCATCAAGCGCATGGGAGGTAATCAGCAGAAAGTTGAGCAGCACCGCGTTGGCCGCGACCACCTCATCTCCGAGCCTGGCACCCTGCACCACCAGCAGATAGAACACCGACTGCAACGCCAGGGTGCGAATGAGAATATCCCGATTGACCCGCAGCAGCGGCGCCGCGCCTTTGAGCCTGAGACCTCGCACCCAGTCAAACGCCCCGGGGTATTGCCGCAGGATAGACCGCACAAGCGCGAGCCCGAGCAGCAAGCCGAGCACATCACCGCAGACGCTGGCCCAGGCCGCACCCTGCACGCCCAGATCCAGCCCAACCACCAGCAGCACATCCAGCAGCATATTGGTCAGGTTGACGGTCAGCAGCATCGCGAACGGCACGCGGCTGTTCTGGGCGCCGATAAACCAGCCGATCAGCACAAAGTTGGCCAGTGCCGCCGGCAGACTGATCAGGCGAATCTGAAAATAGGCGCGGGCCTGCTCAAGCAGCGCCTCACTGCTCTGCAGATAGTGCAGCCCCATATTCAGTAGCGGCGTGCGAAACAGCCAGACCAGTGCACTGATCAACACCGCCAGCCAGATTGCCTGCAGCAGGATACGTCGGAGCTGATCGCCATCTGCGCTGCCACAGGCCTGCGCCGCAAACCCGGTGGTACCCATGCGCAGAAAGCCCGTTGCCCAGAGCACGAAGGTAAACAGCGTGCTGCCAACAGCCACAGCGCCCAGATGATGGGCCCCGTCCATATGCCCGATAACCGCGGTATCGACCAACCCGACCAGCGGCACACTGATATTGGAGAGAATCAGCGGCAGCGCGATATGCCAAACCCGGCGCTGCGCCAGCGGGTCGCGCCAGGCGCTCAGCAGTTGCCGCCGAAGGATCACCCGCTCAGCCTCCGGCGCGCTTGACCTTGAACCCTTCCGCCACCAGCAGCTCGCAGACCTGATCGGCCTTGTCGCCCTGAATCTCGATAATGCCGTCCTTTACCGCGCCGCCACAGCCGCAGCGATTCTTCAGCCGCTTGGCCAGCGCCTTGAGGTCATCGGCGTTCAGCAGTACACCGGTCACGGTGGTTACCGTCTTGCCACCGCGGCCTTTGGTTTCCCGGCGCACCCGGGCGATGCCGTCACCCTCGGGAATAGCCTGGTCAGCACAGCGACATTGCGCCACCGGCTGTTCACAGCCCGGGCACAGACGCCCGGCATCGGTCGAATACACCAGGCCACCCAGGGCCTGCAAACCGGTTTTTTTCATGCATGAAGTTCCAATGACGAGTGTTGCAGCAGACGCGCCAGCGCTTCCAGGGAGTCGGGAGCATATTGCTCCCCCGCACGCTGCCAGTCGCTGCGCGGGTCCACCCAGCGCACCGCTTGCACTTCTTCCGGCTGCAGCGTCAGCGGGCCATCCCAGCAGCAACTGAATACCCCACCCCACAGCTGGCTCTCGGCCGAGTTGAAGAAAAACCGGAAGTGCTCGGTCAACGGCACGCCGGACACTCCCAACTCCTCTGCCAGCTCCCGCTCAGCGCCCTGCAGATAACTCTCACCGGCCGCCACCACACCGCCTGCAGCCACATCCCAGAAGGAAGGATAAAGACGCTTATGCGGCGTGCGCTGATGCACACACAGCTCACCGAGGGAGTTGAATACGAAAATAAAGGTACAACGGGTAATCAGACCACGCGACTGAGCGTCGGCACGCGACACGACACCCAGTTCACGATCCTGCTCATCGACATGAATCACCCGCTCGCTGCCGGAAGCCTGAAGATAGGCCACGATGTGTTGCTGATCCACAAATCAGCCCTGTTCCAGCAAACGGCGCAGTTCAATCATGCCGGCGTTGGCACGGGACAGATAGTTGGCCATGACCAGCGAATGGTTGGCCAGCATGCCGAAGCCGTCACCGTTCAGCACCATCGGACTCCACAATGTCTGCTGGGTGGCTTCCAGTTCACGGATGATCTGCTGCAGGCTCACCAGCGCGTTCTTCTTCTCAAGCACATCGGCGAAGTCATGCTCAACCGCACGAAGCAGCTGCACCAGGGCCCAGGAAGTACCGCGAGCCTCGTAGAACACGTCGTCGATTTCCAGCCAGGGCGTTGTCTCGCCAAGCTTTCCGCCGGTCGTCAACGGCGCGCGCCCCACACTGGCAGACAGGCGTTGCGACATGGAGCCAAGACGGGTGCTGACATCCCCTACCCAGCTGGAGAGGTTGTCTGCACGGGAGTAGAAGTCCGCCTCACCGCGTTGCAGGCGTTCGATATAGCTGTCGAGTGAGCGAATACCGTCGCGGTATTCGCTTTCGCTGGCCGGCATGGCCCAGCTGTTGTTGTCGAAATGCAGCCGCGGCTCCGCCTTGGCCAGATCACGGTCCTCGGTAGACTGCGACTGCGAACGCGCCATATCGCGGCGCAGCGCACGGGTCATGTCACGCACCTGAACCAGCACGCCATACTCCCAGCGCGGCATGTTATCCAGCCACAGACCGGGCGGCATGATGTCGTTGCTCAGGTAGCCACCCGGCTTCTCAAGCAGGGTCTGCACCACAGCTCGCAGGGTGCGGGCGGTGTATTCGCCATTGACCATCTCGGGTTGCGGGGCACCGGCAACCGACTCCAGATCAGGCTCGCTGCTCCAGTACCAGCCCACCAGCAGGCAGATAAAGAGCCAGATCACAACCAGTGCCAGCACTGCGCTGCTTACCAGTGAGCCATGACCGTCGCCGCCCGTAGCTGCGTTGCGCTTGCCAAATTTCATATTCCGACTCCTGTGGCTATTCTGCGGACCAGCATATCACGGCTGTTTGAATGGCTGCGCAGATCAGCGAAAACGCACTGCCGGGGGCGCGCCATCATCCGGCCAGCGCATTCATCAAGCTGTCACACAACTGACATTATTATCCCGGCAGTCCGATTCTACCGGGGTACTGCCATGCGCCTGAAATCTCTCACCCTGTTCAATACCGTGCTGCTCGCTGCTGCCGGCGTAGCGCTGGGTGCCAGCCTGTGGTGGTCGCAACAAGCGTTGAAGGCTCCCTATGCACTGATGGACGCCTATCTCAACATGGTCGGACAGACCCAATCCCTGCAACAGGACACCGAGGCCTACCGCCAGCACGGTGATGCCCTGCGCCTGCAACAGGCCCAGAATACGGCTGCCGCCTTGCAACAAAACCTGCAGCAGTTCCCGGAAACCATCCGCCAGCCATTCGACGCACCTCTGGCAGAGTTTGTCGAGTTTATGCAGACCGATCTGCTGGCGGTCGGCAAGCTGGCCGGTGATCCGCAGGCATTACTGATTCAGGCCGAGCGCGAAGTGCTGGCCGAACTTTCACACCTGGCTGCCTACAGCCGCGACGGACAACGCCAGGGCGCTGAGGCGGCGGCAGATTATGTGCGCCTGATTGACGAATTGCAGGCCAACCTGGTGCGGATCAGCCTGGCAAGAGCCCGCCTGTTCAGCCAGAACGATCCCGCCTTGATTGAAAACCTGCAGCGCCTGCTTGCCACCACACGCCAGAACGCCGACGAGCTCGACCGGCTGCCGCTGCTCGGCGTGGTCGAGGCGCAGCAGAAAAGCAACGACCCCTTCGCCTCATTGCTGGGTGTCGATACAGGCAGCAAGGCAAGCGCCAGCGACCCTGGCAGCGACTACAAGCGCGCCCTGCAATCGCTGCTCAACCGCTACCCGGCAGAACTGGAACGAACCAGCGCATTGATCAGCGAGCGCGCCAGACTGCAACAGATCACCGGCGAGCGGATCGCCGGCCTGCTGCAAGGGGCCGAGCAAATGCGGCCGGCACTGACCGCTGCCCGCGACCGTGTCACCGCCCAGGTGCGCAACGTTCAGTTGGGCATCATCGCCATGCTGATTCTGATCGCGATTCTGATCGAGCGCATGCAGCGCTCCCTGGCCAACGGCATCAGCCAGTTCGCGCCGGTCCTGTCGACCTACGCCGGCGGTGACTTCACCAAGCCCGTTGCTACCCGCAGTCGGGTACAGGAACTGAAACAGCTCGAGCATTCGGCCAACCAGTTGCGCCAGTATCTGATCGAACTGGTGACCACCATCAATCAGCAGGCCGAGGCACTGAGCGGCACCAGCGACGACCTGGAAAGACTGTCTGCCGACACCCATGACCGGGCAGCCCAGCAACAGCGCGACACCCAGTCAATCAACCAGGATATCGGCGGCATGGACGAAGCCATCCGTCTGGTGGCCACCAACGCCGGCGAAAGCGCCGAGCTGGCACGGATCGCCAACCGCGAGGTGCGCGATGGCCAGCAGGTGATTGGCGGCACCATCGCCCAGATGCAGCAACTGGTGGTCGAGGTACAGAACAGCGCCCGTACCATCGACCGCATGGTGGCCGAATCAGACACCATTGGCAGCGTGCTGGAGGTTATTCAGGGCATTGCCGAGCAAACCAACCTGCTGGCCCTGAACGCCGCCATTGAGGCGGCCCGGGCTGGTGAGGCCGGGCGCGGTTTTGCCGTGGTCGCCGATGAAGTGCGGGGGCTGGCCCAGCGCACTGCCGGCTCGACCCAGGAAATCCGTCAGCTTATCGAACGGCTCCAACAGGTGGCTCGCCAGTCCGCCGGTCAGATGGAGGAGCAGGTCAAGCACGCACGCAATACCGCCGAGCAAGGCCAACTGGCGGACGCGGCACTGGGCCGCATCGTCAACGCCATCGAGCGCATCAATGAATTGGCCGAGCATATCGCCACCCACACCGACGCCCAGTCTGATCGGGTGCGCACCATCCGAGAAAACAGCCAGCAGATTCACCATCTGAGCGAGGCCAACCTCGGCATGGTGGTGCATACCCGCCAGCATACCCAGCAGATCAGCCAGCGCAGCCGCGCCCTGCTGTCGGCGGTCTCCGCCTTCCGAATCTGACCGGCTGAGCCATTCAGCAACAATTGCGGCACTGCGCCTCATGGCCAGTGCCTTTCACCTGCCTGCGTCAGCCTTTATGATGACCGTCCACTTTTCGGTCGGTTATCCCATGCGCGCGTTTCGTTTTTGCCTGATGCTGCTGGTATTGCTAAGCGCCAGCGTCCACGCCCAACTCTCCGGCAATGGCTCTCTTACCGGGCTGATCCAGAGCGGCAGCAGCCAAAATACCTTTCTGCCGGTTGATCAGGCCTTTCGCCCGGATATTCTTGACGCCAGCGCGCAACAGGTCACGGTCATCTTTGAAATGGCGCCTGGTTACTACCTGTATCGCCACCGCCTGCACCTGAGCAACCCGCAAAGCCCGGACCAAGACCTGCAGATCAGCCTGCCGGAAGGCAAACACAAGACAGACGAGTATTTCGGCGACGTTGAGGTCTACTACGACCAATTGCAGATTCAGCTCGACGCCAGCCAATTGACCGCAGGTCAGACCCAGTTGCGGGTCGGCTTCCAGGGCTGCGCCGACGCGGGTCTTTGTTACCCGCCGGAAACCGTCATGCTGGATCTGCCGGCACCGGCTGCCGGCGGCACCACAGCAAGCAGCAACGCCTCTGCCACAGAGCCGGCAACGGCAACAGCCCCCGACGATCAGGAGCATGATCGCCTGATGACCTGGCTGCTGTTTCTGCTGGCCGGCATCGGCCTGACCTTTACCCCGTGCGTACTGCCCATGCTGCCGATTCTCTCCAGCATGGTGTTGGGCCGCAGCCATATCAGCCGTGGCCGCGCGCTGTCGCTTTCGCTTGGCTACGTGCTTGGCATGGCCGTGACGCTGGCCATTGTCGGCGCCCTGATCGGCAGCTTCGGCGCCGCCCTCAACCTGCAGGCGCGGCTGCAATCACCCTGGATACTGGGCACCTTCGCGGTGTTCTTCGTGCTGTTCGCACTGGCCATGTTCGGCCTGTTCGATCTGCGCTTGCCCGAGTTCCTGCGCGAACCGCTGGAACGCCTGAATCGCCGAGCCCACGGCGGCTCGCTGCCCGGCGCCACTGCCATGGGTGCGCTGTCGACACTGGTGGTATCGCCCTGCATCTCTGCACCGCTGGCCGGCGCGCTGGTCTACATCAGCAGCACCGGGGACACCATAGGCGGCGGCCTAAACCTGTTCGCCCTGGGTCTGGGCATGGGGGTGCCGCTGATTCTGGTAACCCTGTTCGGCAAGAGCCTGCTGCCCGGTTCCGGCCCGTGGATGGAAACGGTCAAGCATCTGTTCGGCTTTGGCTTGCTGGCAGTCGCCATCTGGCTGCTTGAACGTGTCCTGCCGGGCCCGATAAGCCTCGCCCTGTGGGCTGCATTGGCCGCAGGTCTCGCCGTGCGGCTCGGGCTGATGCAAGGCGGCAACTACCTTCGTCAGACCATAGCCCTGCTGTTTGCGCTGTATGCCGCAGCCGCGCTGTTCGGCGCACTGGCTGGCGGCGAAGACCCGCTCAGGCCGCTGCAGCCACTGGCTGGCGGCAGCGCGACTCAGCCGGCCACTGCGGCTTTCACGCTGATCAGGGAGCCCGTCGAACTCGAACGCCAGCTGGCTTTGGCTGCCGAGCGCGGCCAGCCCGCGATCGTCGATGTTTATGCCGACTGGTGCATCAGCTGCAAGATCATGGAGCGCACCATCCTCAGCCAACCAGAGGTACAGGCACTGCTGGCCAACCATCTGCGCATCAAGCTTGATCTGACCGACAACAGCCCGGAACAACGAGCCTGGCTGACCCGCCACCAGTTGTTCGGCCCACCCGCCTACCTGTTTTTTGCCACCAACGGACAGGAACGCCGTGACCTGCGCATTCAGGGCGAAGTCTCACTGGAAGAATTCAGCAGCCTCGCCAGCCAGTCCGCGCAGGAAAAGATTGCGCCATAATGCAGCCATCATGCTGACATCTGATGTCAACAGTCCACTTCTGGACAGGCCGACCTGATTACGGCAAACTGCCGGAAAAATCTTGACTGACGGGTCACTGCCGCAGCGCACCCGTCCTGCAATGGAATACACGCACAATGGCCAGCATCCTGGTCCTCCACGGACCCAACCTGAACCGCCTCGGCAGCCGTGAACCCGGCGTCTACGGCGCGACGACACTGGATCAGATCAACCAGCACCTGCGCGAACTGGCCAGCCAGCAGGGGCATCATCTGCTCAGCCTGCAAAGCAACGCCGAGCATGAGTTGATCGAACGCATTCATGCCGCGGGTGACGAAGCCATCGACTTCATCATCATCAATCCGGCTGCTTTTACCCACACCAGCGTCGCAATACGTGACGCATTGCTCGCAGTGAGCATCCCATTCATCGAAGTTCACTTATCCAACGTGTATAAGCGCGAACCCTTCCGTCATCACTCCTACTTTTCGGACGTAGCCGAGGGAGTGATCTGCGGTCTGGGAGCCAAGGGCTACGAGCTGGCCCTGCAAGCCGCGATACACAAGATCGACCAAAACTGATTACGCAACCTGCTCTGGAGTGCATGCATCAATGGATATTCGCAAAGTCAAAAAACTCATCGAACTTCTGGAAGAGTCCGGCATCGACGAACTGGAAATACATGAGGGCGAGGAGTCGGTTCGCATCAGCCGTCACAGCCAGCACGCACCGGTACCGCAGTATCAGGTAGCCCCTGCTCCGGCCCCGGTTGCCGCCGCGCCTGCACCGGCCGCCGCACCGGCCGCCGAGCCAGCAGCTCCGGCCGAACCGAGTGGCCACCTGGTTCGCTCGCCGATGGTTGGCACCTTCTACCGCTCGCCGTCCCCGACTGCGGCCGTATTCGTTGAAGTGGGCCAGACCGTCAAGGCCGGCGACGTGCTGTGCATCGTCGAGGCGATGAAGATGATGAACCACATCGAAGCCGACAAGAGCGGCGTGGTCCAGGCGATTCTGGTAGACAACGGCCAGCCGGTCGAATTCGATCAACCGCTGTTCAGCATCGCCTGAGCCCGGGCCGGAGGCTTAGATGCAAAAAGTACTAGTTGCCAACCGAGGTGAAATTGCCCTGCGCGTGATCCGCGCGTGCAAGGAACTCGGTCTGAAAACCGTGGCAGTGCACTCCACTGCCGACCGCGAGCTGATGCACCTGGCCATGGCAGACGAAACCGTCTGCATCGGCCCGGCACCGGCGACCGATTCCTACCTGAATATTCCGGCGATCATCAGCGCTGCAGAGGTCACCGGCGCTGACGGTATCCACCCCGGCTACGGCTTCCTCGCCGAGCGTGCAGACTTTGCCGAGCAGGTGGAAAACTCCGGATTCACCTTCATCGGCCCGAGCGCCAGCGTGATCCGCCTGATGGGCGACAAGGTCTCCGCGATTGCCGCCATGAAGGAAACCGGCGTACCAACCGTGCCCGGCTCCGATGGCCCACTGCCGGAAGACGAAGCCGGGTGCCTGAAGATTGCCCAGCGCGTCGGCTACCCGGTCATCATCAAGGCCGCCGGTGGCGGTGGCGGTCGCGGCATGCGCGTCGTGCATGAAGAGTCCGAGCTGATCAAGTCGATCAAGCTGACCCAGGTTGAAGCGGGCGCTGCCTTCGGCAACCCGATGGTCTATCTGGAAAAGTTCCTGACCAATCCGCGTCACGTGGAAGTGCAGGTACTGTCGGACGGTCAGGGCAATGCCGTTCACCTGGGCGACCGCGACTGCTCGCTGCAGCGCCGTCACCAGAAGATCATCGAAGAAGCGCCGGCACCCGGCATCGACGAGAAGGCGCGCGCCGAAGTTCAGGCCCGCTGCGTTCAGGCCTGTATCGATCTGGGCTACCGTGGCGCAGGCACCTTCGAGTTTCTGTATGAAAACGGCGAGTTCTATTTCATCGAAATGAATACCCGCGTACAGGTTGAGCATCCGGTTTCGGAAATGGTCACCGGCATCGACATCGTCAAGGAGCAGATCCTTGTCGCATCGGGCCAGCCGCTGAGCATTCGCCAGGAAGATGTTGTCATTCGTGGCCACGCCATCGAGTGCCGCATCAACGCCGAAGATCCGAAGACCTTTATGCCCAGCCCCGGCACGGTCACCTTCTTCCACGCTCCAGGCGGCAACGGCATCCGTGTCGACTCCCACCTGTACAGTGGCTACAAGGTTCCGCCGAACTACGACTCGCTGATCGGCAAGCTGATCGCCTACGGCGCGACGCGCGATGAAGCACTTGCACGTATGCGCAACGCCATCGACGAGCTGGTAGTAGACGGCATCAAGACCAATACCGCACTGCACCGTGAACTGGTCCGCGACCCCGGCTTCTGCAAGGGCGGCGTCAACATTCACTATCTGGAGCACAAGCTGGCAGGGAAGTAACTGCAAGCTGCAGGCTCACAGCGTATTATCTGCACCATTCGGGGGAGCGAATTATCGCTCCCCTTCTTTTTCTGCTGATCTTGCAGCTTGAAGCTTGCCGCTTGAAGCTGCGCCAAAGGAGCCCCCATGTCCTGGCTGCAACTGCGTCTTGCCATTACCCCCGAACAGGCCCCCACGCTGGAAGATCAGCTACTGGAACTCGGCGCTGTGTCGGTCACCTTTATGGATGCCGAAGACCAGCCCATCTTCGAGCCGGACCTGGGCACCACCCCGCTGTGGTCAAACACTCACCTGCTCGCGCTGTTCGAAGCAGACACCGACCCGGAAGCACTGCTGCAGCATCTGCGCCTGCTGTGGCAAGCCGAGCTGCCGCCGCACGAGCTGGAAAAAATCGAGGATCAGGACTGGGAGCGCAGCTGGATGGACAATTTCCACCCCATGCGTTTCGGTGAGCGTCTGTGGATCGTACCCAGCTGGCATGCAGCGCCAGAGCCCGACGCGGTCAACCTGCTGCTGGATCCCGGTCTGGCGTTCGGTACCGGTACCCACCCGACGACATCACTGTGCCTGCAATGGCTGGACGCACAGCAGCTGCAAGGCAAGACACTGATCGACTTCGGCTGCGGCTCAGGTATCCTGGCCATCGCCGGCCTGTTGCTGGGTGCAGAGCACGCCGTCGGTACCGATATCGACATTCAGGCACTCGAGGCCTCGCGCGACAACGCCCAGCGCAACCAGGTTGCCGATAACCGCTTTGATCTCTATCTGCCCGAGCAGATGCCGGATACACCGGCTGATGTGCTGGTGGCCAATATCCTCGCCGGCCCGCTGGTCAGCCTGGCGCCGCGTCTGGCCAGCCTGGTAAAACCCGGGGGCCTGCTGGCCCTGTCCGGCATCCTCGCGGAACAGACCGACGAGATTCTGCAGGCTTACCGCGACGACTTCGAGCTGGACCCGGTCGCCAACCAGGAAGGCTGGATTCGGGTCAGCGGCCGTCGCCGGTGACAGCCCGCCCCTGATCCGGGCAGAATACCGACTCGAACAGCAAACCTCCGCAACAGGACAGCCGGCCATCCATGAGTGAACTGCAGGTCACCCAGTGCCCCTTCTGCAAGACGCACTTTCGTCTGACTCATGAGCAACTGCATGCCGCCGCAGGGCATGTCCGTTGCGGCGCCTGCCTCAAGGTGTTCAACGCCTTGCCTCAGAGCGCAATGGCAGACCTGCCGGCAGCGCCCGAACGGCCCGCGAGCTCCCATCGGGAGGATTTTCTGATCCATGACGACCTGGAACTGGACGACCTGGATCTGGAAGCCCTGGGTCTGGACGAGTCCATTCTCGACGAGATCAATCCATCTGCAGCGGGCAGCCCACCCCCTGCAACCGGCGACGTCGACCCTGCAGATGACGTGACGCCGGCCCGCGGTAAAACCGACGCCAGGATCGGAACCAGCCTTGACGCATTGATTGAAGATGAGCCGGATCTCGACGAATCCTTTCTGGCGACGCCACCTGCGCGTGATATCGGCCCGTTAAGCGCCAGTCGCTCGACCACCAACGATACCGCCTCAGCGCCGGCACAGGTGGTGCCGTCCACTCCCCTCATGCCCGACGACCGCATCGTGCCGCAACCGGACGACACCGACGAGCCGATACACCGTGATCGCAGGGAGCCCGCGTTCTCAGTGGTGCCCGATACGGAGACGGACAGCGTACCGGCACAAAGAGAGCCGGCCTTTGGCGATCTGCTGCACCTGCCGGAGCTGGAAGATGAGCCCTTGCCGTTCGAAGCACCACTTAGCCGACGTCGCGCACGCCACAACTGGCTGTGGGGCATCCTGTGTCTGCTCGCAATAGCGGCTCTGGCCACCCAGGCTGCGCTGTACAACCTGGATGCGTGGGCGCGCAATGCACAGTTGCGCCCCACGCTGGAGAGTATCTGTCTGATTACCGGCTGCCGCCTGCCGGCGCGCGTCGATATCAGCCAGATTCGGAGCAGCAACCTGCTGGTCCGCCCGCACCCGGAGTTTCCGAACACGCTGGACATCAATCTCATCATCTACAACCGAGCCGATTTCGACCAGCCATTCCCGGTCATCCGCATGGCATTCAGCGATAGCCGCGGTCGCGTTACAACGACCCGCGACTTTCGTCCCACCGAGTACCTGGCCGGCGAGCTGGCGGGGCGCACTCTGATGCCGTCACAGACGCCGATACATATCGCCTTGAGCATGGTCGCCCCGAGCCAGCAGGCAACCAGTTACCAGCTGGACTTCGTCACGCCCTGAGCCTTTCGTCGGCGCGCACCGCTGGCTGTCGCGCGGTGCCGCCAATTGGCCTAAACTCGCTGGTCAGCTGTACAAAAAACACCCAGAACAGTCTTTAACCGGTCATGCTTTGCGGGTATCATGTGCGCCCTTTTCGCCCATCTTCGCCCTGAGCCAGAGCGGACGGGATACAGCGACCCGCCAGCCGCACTGAAAACCGACAGTACAGGGATGGACCAGCAGTGATCAGTATCGGACCCTATCAACTCACCAATCGTGTGATTCTGGCCCCGATGGCCGGCGTTACCGATCAGCCCTTCCGGCAGCTGTGCCGGCGACTGGGTGCCGGGCTGGTCGTGTCCGAAATGGTGACCAGTGATACCCGGCTGTGGAACAGCCGCAAGTCACGTCTGCGTCTGGTGCATGAGGGTGAGCCCGAGCCACGCTCGGTGCAGATTGCCGGTGGCGATCCCGAGATGATGGCACAGGCGGCGCGGATGAACGCCGAGCTGGGCGCACAGATTATCGACATCAATATGGGCTGCCCGGCAAAGAAGGTTTGCAACAAGGCCGCCGGTTCTGCGCTGTTACGCGACGAGCCGCTGGTTGCAGCCATCTGCGAGGCCGTGGTTCAGGCCGTTGATATTCCCGTTACCCTGAAAATCAGGACCGGCTGGGATCCGGAGAATCGCAACGCCCTGCGGGTAGCGCGGATTGCCGAAGACAGTGGCATTCAGGCGCTTGCCGTGCATGGCCGCACCCGCTCCGAGCTATACACCGGTCACGCCGAGTACGACACCATTGCCGAAGTCAAGCAAAGCATCCGTATCCCGGTATTCGCCAACGGCGATATCACCAGCCCGGACAAGGCCCGCCAGGTCCTGCAGCACACTGGCGCTGACGCCGTCATGATTGGCCGTGCTGCCCAGGGCCGCCCGTGGATCTTCCGCGAGATTGACCACTTTCTGCGTACAGGCCAATACCTTCCGCCCGCGTCACTGGATGAGCAGCAGCAGATTCTGACCGACCATCTGAGCGCACTGCATGCCTTTTACGGCGCCGAGCACGGCGCCCGTATAGCCCGCAAGCACGTCAGCTGGTATCTGCAAACCCTGCCTGGCGCCACCGAGTTTCGCAGGGAGTTCAACCGCATTACCGATGCGCACCAGCAACACATCGCCATCGCGCATTACTTCGCCCGTCTGCTGGAAGGAGATCTGGCAGCATGATTTACGACACCACCCTACCTGATGGAAGCCACACCGTGAGTGACAGCAGTCAATCCATCATCCCGGCAACCGGGATTGATGACATCCGCACCCCGAGAACGCTGCGCGACAGTGTCGAAGAGGCCCTGCACAACTATTTCCAGCATCTCGAAGGCCAGGACGTTACCGACGTCTACAACATGGTGCTTTCGGAGGTCGAAGCACCGCTGCTTGAGAGCGTGATGAATTACGTCAAGGGCAACCAGACGCGAGCCTCGGAAGTGCTGGGCCTGAACCGCGGAACGCTGCGCAAGAAGCTCAAACAGTACGGACTGCTCTGAAGCTGCCAGCCAGAATTGCCTCCACTTGAAGCTTGAGGCTTGTAGCTTGAAGCTGATTTTTTGAACCTAGCCTGGATCCAAGATGACCGATCAAACTACCCGCCTGCCGGTACGCCGCGCACTGATCAGCGTTTCCGACAAGACTGGCATCGTCGACTTTGCCCGCGAGCTTACCGCCCAGGGCGTTGAAATCCTCTCCACCGGTGGCACCTACAAGCTGCTGTGCGAACAGGGCATCAAGGCTGTTGAAGTAGCCGACTACACCGGTTTTCCGGAAATGATGGACGGCCGGGTGAAGACCCTGCATCCGAAGATCCACGGTGGTATCCTCGGTCGTCGCGACCTCGATGGCGACGTCATGGCGCAGCACGGCATCCAGCCAATCGACATGGTCGTGGTCAACCTCTATCCGTTCGCCGCCACCGTCGCCAAGCCCGGTTGCACCCTGCCCGACGCCATCGAGAACATCGACATTGGTGGCCCGACCATGGTTCGCAGCGCAGCGAAGAACCACAAGGACGTCGCCATCGTCGTCAACGCCAGCGATTACGACAGCATCGTGGAAGCCCTGAAGAGCGGCGGCCTGACCTACGCCCAGCGCTTTGACCTGGCCCTGAAGGCGTTCGAGCACACCGCTGCCTACGACGGCATGATCGCCAATTATCTCGGCACCATTGAGCAGACCCGCGACACCCTGAGCACCGAAGACCGCGCTACCTTCCCGCGCACCTTCAACAGCCAGTTCATCAAGGTGCAGGACATGCGCTACGGCGAGAACCCGCACCAGGCCGCAGCCTTCTACAAGGAAGCTGCCCCGGCCGAAGCCAGCATCGCCACCGCGACCCAGCTGCAGGGCAAGGAACTGTCCTACAACAACGTGGCCGACACCGACGCCGCGCTGGAATGCGTCAAGAGCTTCACCAAACCGGCCTGCGTCATCGTCAAGCACGCCAACCCCTGCGGCGTGGCGGTGGTACCGGAAGACGAAGGCGGCATCCGCAAGGCCTACGATCTGGCCTGGGCGACCGACAGCGAATCCGCCTTCGGCGGCATCATCGCCTTCAACCGTGAGCTGGACGGCGCCACCGCTGCCGCCATCGTTGAGCGTCAGTTTGTTGAAGTCATCATCGCCCCGCGCATCAGCGCCGAAGCCCGTGCTGCGGTCGCCGCCAAGGCCAACGTGCGCCTGCTGGAATGCGGCGAATGGGGCACCGAGCGCCAGGCAGACTGGGACTACAAGCGCGTCAACGGCGGCCTGCTCGTGCAGAGCCGAGACATCGGCATGATCACCGCAGACGACCTGAAGGTGGTCACCAAACGCGCGCCGACCGAACAGGAAATCCACGACCTGGTGTTCGCCTGGAAAGTCGCCAAGTTCGTCAAATCCAATGCCATCGTCTACGCCAAAGGCCGCCAGACCATCGGAGTCGGCGCCGGCCAGATGAGCCGCGTCAACTCCGCCCGCATCGCTGCCATCAAGGCCGAGCACGCAGGCCTGCAGGTCGCCGGCGCGGTCATGGCATCCGATGCCTTCTTCCCGTTCCGCGACGGTATCGACAACGCCGCCAAGGTGGGCATCAGCGCCGTTATCCAGCCCGGCGGCTCCATGCGCGATCAGGAAGTGATTGACGCAGCCGACGAAGCCGGCATGGCCATGGTCTTCACCGGCATGCGCCATTTCCGTCACTAATCCCTGAGCCGCAAGCTGCAAGCCGCAAGCAGAGCGCCCAAACAGCGCCGCTTGCAGCGTGAAGCTTGAAGCTCTCTCCACAGGAGAGTTACATGAATGTACTCATTATCGGCAGCGGCGGGCGTGAGCACGCGCTGGCGTGGAAAGTGGCGCAGGACGAGCGCGTCGAGAAGGTCTTTGTCGCCCCAGGCAACGCCGGCACAGCGATTGAGGCCAAGTGCGAAAACGTCGCCATCGACGTGCTGGAACTGGACAAGCTGGTTGCCTTTGCCAAGGACAATGTCAGCCTGACCATCGTCGGCCCCGAAGCCCCGCTGGTTGCTGGTGTTGTTGACCGTTTCCGCGCGCACGGCCTGCCCTGCTTTGGCCCGACCGCCGGGGCCGCGCAACTGGAAGGCTCCAAGGCCTTCACCAAGGACTTTCTGGCCCGTCACCAGATTCCAACTGCCGAGTACCAGAACTTTACCGAGATCGAACCCGCGCTGGCTTACCTGCGCGAGAAAGGCGCACCGATCGTCATCAAGGCCGACGGCCTGGCTGCTGGCAAGGGCGTGATCGTTGCCATGACGTTGCAGGAAGCCGAGGATGCCGTGCGCGACATGCTGGCCGGCAACGCCTTCGGCGAAGCAGGTTCACGCGTGGTCATTGAGGAGTTTCTCGACGGCGAAGAGGCCAGCTTCATCGTCATGGTCGACGGCGAACACGTGCTGCCGATGGCGACCAGCCAGGATCACAAGCGCGTTGGCGATGGCGATACCGGCCCCAACACCGGCGGCATGGGCGCCTATTCCCCTGCCCCGGTGGTGACCGACGAGGTCCATCAGCGGGTCATGGAACAGGTCATCTGGCCGACCGTGCGTGGCATGGCGGCCGAAGGCAACGTCTATACCGGCTTCCTCTACGCCGGCCTGATGATCGACGCCGACGGCAATCCCAAGGTCATCGAGTTCAACTGCCGCTTCGGCGACCCGGAAACCCAGCCGATCATGCTGCGCCTGCAGTCGAGCCTGGTTACCCTGATTGAAGCAGCCAATGCGGGCACGCTGGATCAGGTCAGTGCACAGTGGGATCCGCGTTGCAGTCTTGGTGTTGTGCTGGCAGCCGGCGGCTACCCTGCCGACTACGCCAAGGGCGACGTCATCAGCGGACTGGAAGAGGCGGTCAGCGACAATGGCAAGGTGTTCCATGCCGGCACTGCGCTGAAAGATGGCCAGGTCGTTACCAGCGGCGGTCGGGTCCTCTGCGCCACCGCGCTTGGCGAGACCGTAAAGGCCGCCCAGCAGGGCGCCTACGAGCTGGCCCGACAGATAAGCTGGAAAGGGAGCTTCTACCGCAGCGATATCGGCTACCGCGCCATCGCCCGGGAGAGCTGAACAAGGCACGGCCGGACAGGAGACTGTCCGGCCGTTGCATTTCTGCAGGCAGATGGCTGCGCTATACTGGCCAACGCATTGTATCAACCGGACACCAGAACCAAGGACAGGACTCAATCGTGAAGCAGATCAGCTCGTTGATACTCGCCCTGATTCTGGGTATCGCCTTCACGTTCACTACCTGGATCGACAAGGTACAAAGCGGCACGCCCGCTTATCGAACCTATGTCGACGCCAGCGGCGAGTTGCTGCTGCAGGACATCCTGTCCAACCGCTACGCCAACCGCTTCGTACCCGCACCTTCCGCGCCTCTTAGCCTGCCCGGCAAACCGGGTGCGCTGTGGGTCGAAGTCCGTCTCGACAATGTCGAGAACCGATTACTGATCCTCGAAAACCCCAGCATCGCGCTGATCGAGGTCTATCGATTGCAAAACGGCGAGGCCCGCCACCTCTATCGCACGGGCAGCCGGATGCCGGCCGACACCCGGCCATTGCCATTCCATGGCTTTGCTTTCCCGCTTGAGGCCAGTACCAGCGCTGGCGACACCCTGATTCTGCGCCTGCAGAACGATTACCCGCTGAGCACCCGAATCGAGCTACTGGATGTCAAGGAAGCCTCGGCACGCCACAGCATGCAGCAGACGCTCCAGGGCATACTGGTCGGTCTGATGCTGGCCCTGGTGCTGCACTGTCTGTTGCACGGCGTGCTGGGACGCGACCCGTTCCACCTGCTGCTGGGCGGTGCAAGCCTGCTGATGTCGATCAGCAGCCTGAGCGGTTTGAGCTGGATTGCCGAGGCTATGCCGCGACTGTACGGTCATCCCGGCGAAATCGTTCATCTCAGTGCCTATCCGCTGCTGGCCCTGCTGACTTGCTCGCTGCTGGGTAACGACAGCCGCAGCAATCGACGTCATGCCATTTACGCAGCGGCGGTCGTAACAGCACTGCTGACAGCTGGCTGCGCGGTGTTCCCGTCGCTTTCGCGTCTGCTCATCCATACCGTTCACATCGGCCTGCCCGCGGCCCTGCTGCTGCTTGCGTACTGGGTAAGCATCCGCGAGCAACGTTTGGACGTCCCCTTCACCAGTGCAACCTGCCTGCTGCTGGGTAACGGCCTGATGGAGGCCATGGCTGGCCAGCAACAGCCGGAGGCCTATCTGGCGGAGCTGCTGCTCTGGAGTGCGCTGGTGGGTTACAGCTGGAGCCTTTATCGCCGCCTGCAGGGAATCATCAGTCGCCGCGCACGCGACCGCCAGGACAGCGCAACCGCGCGTGCCGAGCAACGCGCCAAGGCCGAGTTTCTGGCACGTATCAGCCACGAGATCCGGACGCCGATGAACGGTGTTCTGGGCATGAGTGAACTGCTGCTTGATACCGCCCTGTCCGCCAAACAGCGTGATTACGTGCAGACCATCCATGGCTCCGGCAACGACCTGCTCAACCTGATCAACGAAATTCTCGACATGTCGCGGCTGGAGTCCGGTCAGTTGACCCTCGAACGGGTGCAGTTCGATCTGCATGCGCTGGTCAACGATTGCCTCGATATCTACCGCGCCCGCGCCGAAGGACAGGGCATTGAACTAATCGGCTTCGTCCACCCGGAGGTACCTCGCACCCTTCAGGGCGACCCTACACGCCTGCGTCAGATCCTGATGAACCTCCTTGCCAACGCCCTGCACTATACGGAACAGGGTGAGGTGCTGCTGGTGGTCGGAATGGAACAGAAAGATGGCGCTCCTCAGCTGCGCTTTGCAATTCAGGACACCGGCGCCGGCATGCCGGAAGATGCGTGCAACAGTCTGCTCAACAGCGATTTCAAGGTCACCCGCTTCCTCGATCAGTCCGATACTGACGGCAAGTTGCCACTGGTGATCACCCGCCAGTTGATCGGCATGATGAAGGGCCAACTCGGCATCAAGTATGCCAACGACCAGGGCACCACCGTCTGGTTTACCCTGCCGGCAAGCAGCATCGATGCAGGGCTTGACGCAGACACGGATGGCAGCAGCCTGACTGACCGCAATGTGCTGATCGTTGACGACAACGCCACCTGCCGCAAGGTCCTGCAACAGCAGACCGCAGCCTGGGGAATGCGCGCGCAATGCGCATCAAACGGTCGCGAGGCACTGGCCCTGCTGCGCAGCCAGGCCAATCTGGGCAATCCGTTCGAAATCATTCTGCTCGATCAGTCGATGCCCGGCATGAGCGGCGTTGAACTGGCCGCCCGCATCAAGGACGACCCGACCATAAACAGCGATCTGCTGATCATCATGCTGACCGGAATCAATCAGGTACCCAGTCGGGTCATTGCCCGCAATGCCGGTATTCGCCGGATACTCAGCAAACCGGTTGCCGGCTATACCCTGCGCACCACTCTGATAGACGAGTGGGCACAGCGCCGTACCCCGGCCCAGGACAGCAGTGACCGCGACCAGCCGGTCGCGACCCGGGAGGAAAACCACTTCAGGGTTCTGGTTGCCGAAGACAACGCGATTTCAACCAAGGTCATTCTCGGCATGCTGGCAAAGCTGCAGGTGTCTGCCACAGCGGTGGATAACGGCGCCAGAGCGCTGGAGGCAGTGCAACAGCAGCCCTTTGACCTGGTACTGATGGACTGCGAAATGCCCGAAATGGATGGCTTCACCGCTGCCGAACGCATACGCCAGTGGGAGCAGCGTACTGGCAGCCAGCCGATTCCAATCATCGCCCTGACCGCCCATATCCTTCCCGAGCACCGCGAGCGGGCACGCAAGGCCGGCATGAACGGCCATATGGCAAAACCGGTGGAGCTGAGCCAGTTACGCGAGCAATTGCAACACTGGCGCGAACTCAAGGCCGAGAGCGACCTGTCCCTGCTCTGAGGTTCTCGCCTCTAACAGGCCGACGCGGCGGCATAGTCGGCCCACCAGCGCATCCAGATTTCGTTCAGCATGACGGAGCCCTCTGTGAATTGCAGCGGCGCCTGACGACGCCACCTGATAATCACTGTAGGCAGAGAATGCGCTCACGGCCATTCGAAAACGGCTATCAGCACAATAGCCCCGTCGCCTCTATCCGCGACGGGCCGGCTTGCGCCTTCCGCCTGACGGCTTGCCAGCCCCCTTCCCTGCGCCCTTGCCCGCGCCAGTCTCGCGCGGCGGCAGTCCGGTATGCTGGGTGAGCACGCGCCCGGCCTTCTTGCTGCCGGCGGGTGTCGAGTTCTTGCGGCGGGCGCTCTGGTATCCGGCCACTGCGGGCTGGAATGCCGGAATCAGCTGATGCTTGCCGTTGCCAATCAGATCAGCGCGACCCATATTGGTCAGCGCCTCGCGCAGCATCGGCCAGTTGTTCGGATCGTGATAGCGCAAAAAAGCCTTATGCAGGCGCCGCTGGCGCTCGCCCTTGACGATGTTCACGCCGTCGCTCTTGTAGGTGACCTTGCGCAGCGGGTTCTTGCCCGAGTGGTACATGGCCGTCGCAGTCGCCATCGGTGAAGGGTAGAACGCCTGCACCTGATCAGCGCGGAAGCCGTTGCGCTTGAGCCAGAGCGCCAGGTTCATCATATCCTCATCGGTGGTGCCCGGATGCGCGGCGATGAAGTACGGGATCAGGTACTGCTCCTTGCCCGCCTCTTTCGAGAACTTCTCGAACATCTGTTTGAAGCGATCGTAGGAGCCGATGCCCGGCTTCATCATCTTGGTCAGCGGCCCTTCTTCAGTATGCTCCGGTGCAATCTTCAGGTAACCGCCCACGTGGTGGGTGACCAGCGCCTTGACGTATTCCGGCGACTCCACGGCCAGGTCGTAACGCAGCCCGGAGGCAATCAGAATCTTCTTCACCCCCGGCAGATCCCGAGCCTTGCGATACAGCGAGATCAATGACGAGTGATCGGTATTGAGGTTCTCGCAAATACCGGGGAACACGCAGGATGGCTTGCGGCAGGCAGCCTCGATTTCCGGGCTTTTGCAGGCGATGCGATACATGTTGGCCGTTGGCCCGCCGAGATCCGAAATCACCCCGGTAAAGCCGGGAACCCGGTCGCGAATTTCTTCGATTTCGCGAATGATCGAGTCGTGTGACCGATTCTGTATGATCCGCCCCTCGTGCTCGGTGATCGAGCAGAAGGTACAGCCACCAAAGCAGCCACGCATGATGTTGACCGAGAAACGAATCATTTCGTAAGCCGGAATGCGTGCATCACCATAGGCCGGATGCGGAACACGGGCGTACGGCAGACCGAACACGTAGTCCATCTCTTCAGTCGACAACGGAATTGGCGGAGGGTTGAACCACACGTCGCGGTCACCATGGCGCTGCACCAGAGCCCGGGCGTTGCCCGGGTTGGTTTCCAGATGCAGCACGCGGTTGGCGTGAGCATAGAGAACCGGATCGCCTTTGACCTTATCGTACGCGGGAAGGCGGATCACCGTGCGGTCACGCTCCAGGCGCGGATGCGGCAGCAGCTCGACTACCTGAACATCATCGTCACTTTGCTGGTCCGGGCCCTTGGCCTGCTCTACAGCACAGGCTGCTGTGTCCTGAGTATTGACGTAGGGATTGATGATCTTGTCGATCTTGCCAGGGCGATCAATGCGGGTCGAATCCAGCTCGAACCAGCCCTCGGGGGTATCACGACGCACAAAGGCCGTGCCACGCACGTCGGTAATACTCTGGATCGGCTCGCCGCGGCTCAGACGATGGGCCACCTCGACGATCGCCCGCTCGGCATTGCCGTAGAGAAGAATATCGGCCTTGGCATCGATCAACAGCGAATGGCGAACCTTGTCCTGCCAGTAGTCATAGTGAGCAATGCGGCGCAGCGATGCCTCAATCCCGCCGAGCACAACCGGCACGTCCTTGAAAGCCTCACGGCAACGCTGGCTGTAGACCAGGCTGGCACGATCCGGGCGCTTGCCGCCACTGCCACCGGGCGTATAGGCGTCATCGGAGCGCACCTTGCGGTCAGCCGTGTAGCGGTTGATCATCGAGTCCATATTGCCGGCAGCCACACCGAAAAACAGGTTTGGCTTGCCCAGCTTCATGAAGTCATCTTTGCTGTGCCAGTCCGGCTGGCTGATGATACCAACGCGGTAACCCTGCGCCTCGAGCAGCCGCCCGATAATGGCCATGCCGAACGACGGATGGTCGACATAGGCGTCGCCGGTAACAATGATCACGTCGCAGCTGTCCCAGCCGAGCAGGTCCATCTCCTCCCGACTCATCGGCAGGAAAGGCGCCGGACCGAAGCACTCGGCCCAGTAACGCGGGTAGTCGAACAGTTGGTGCTTCGCGACCGGAATGCTGACCGCCATGCTTACTCCTCCCCGTAGCCGGAATAGGAACCGGGTGCGAGGTTTTCAAAACGGGTGTATTTGCCCAGAAACGCCATCCGTGCCGTGCCGATGGGGCCGTTACGCTGCTTGCCGATGATCAGCTCGGCGATACCCTTGTCCTGGGTATCTGGGTGATAGACCTCATCACGGTAGACGAACATGATCACGTCCGCGTCCTGCTCGATCGCGCCGGATTCCCGCAGGTCAGAGTTGATCGGGCGCTTGTTCGGGCGCTGCTCCAGCGAGCGGTTAAGCTGCGACAGCGCAATAACCGGTACGTTGAACTCTTTGGCCAGCGCCTTGAGCGAGCGGGAAATTTCGGAAATCTCGTTGGTCCGGTTTTCCGAGCTGGCCCCACCAATGCGCATCAGCTGCAGGTAGTCGATCATGATCAGGCCAAGATCGCCGTGCTCGCGCACGATACGACGCGCGCGCGTGCGCATCTCCATCGGGGACAGGCCGGCGGTGTCGTCAATGAACAGCTTGCGGTCATTCAGCATGTTGACCGCCGAGGTCAGGCGCGGCCAATCCTCATCGTCCAGACGGCCGGAACGCACCTTGGTCTGATCAATGCGCCCAAGCGATGAGAGCATACGCATGATCAGCGACTCGCCCGGCATCTCGAGGGAGAACACCAGTACAGCTTTATCGCTGCGCATCACTGCATTTTCGACCAGGTTCATCGCAAAGGTAGTTTTGCCCATCGACGGACGACCGGCGACAATAATCAGGTCAGCCGGCTGCAGGCCCGAGGTCATGTTGTCCAGCTCGGTAAACCCGGTGGACAGGCCGGTAATCGAGCCTTCACTGTTGAACAGGGTATCGATTCGGTCAATGGCCTTGGTCAGCAGGCTGTTGACGCCCTCTGGGCCACCGGTCTTGGGGCGGCTTTCAGCAATCGAGAAAATCTTGCGCTCGGCTTCATCGAGCACTTCGGTCGCCTGCATTCCCTTGGGATTGAAGGCGGTGTCGGCAATTTCGGTGCTGACACTGATCAGTTGCCGCAACGTTGAACGCTCGCGAATAATCTGCGCGTAGGCGCTGATGTTGGCAACCGAAGGGGTATTTTTGGCTAGTTGGCCGAGATAGGCGAGCCCGCCCACCTGATCAATCAGACCTTCCTTGTCGAGATCTTCCGCCAGCGTCACCACGTCGAATGGCTGGTTGCGCGAGGCCAGGCGCACCAGCGCCTTGAAGATCATTCGGTGATCGTGCCGATAGAAATCACTTTCGCTGAGCAGCTCTGAAACGCGTTCCCAGGCCATGTTGTCCAGCATGACCCCGCCCAGCACAGCCTGCTCGGCCTCAATGGAGTGCGGCGGTACCTTCAATGCTGCGGTCTGCAGATCGAGTTCCGGATGTTCGCTATACAGTGTGTCAGTCATGAAAGGGCGCTCAAAACGGCTGGTACAGAAATGCAACACGGCGCCTGTCCGGAGACAGGCGCCGTGTGACAAGTCTAACGAGAATGCACCGGCAAATCACCCGCCACGGGCGAGCACTGCCAGTGCAACCCGTTATCAGCCGGCTACAACAACCAGCTTGACGGTGGTTTCAACGTCAGTGTGCAGCTGCACGACGACATCGAACTCACCTACGTTGCGCAGCGCGCCGTCGGGCAGACGAACTTCGCTCTTCTCGATGGCAACGCCAGCTGCGGTAACGGCATCGGCGATGTCGCGAGTACCGATGGAACCGAACAGTTTGCCCTCTTCGCCAGCGTTGGCGGCGATGGTAACAGTCAGTTCAGCCAGCTGAGCGGCACGGGCGTCAGCCTCGGCCTTCTTCTCTGCAGCCAGTTTTTCCAGTTCGGCACGACGTGCTTCGAACGCGGCAACGTTTTCAGCGGTAGCCGGAGTAGCCTTGCCGAAAGGCAGCAGGAAATTGCGAGCGTAACCAGCCTTGACAGCGACTTTGTCGCCCAGGTTACCCAGGTTCGCGATCTTTTCGAGCAGGATAACTTCCATTGCGATGACCTCTTAAATTCAACCTTGACCGTTTGAGTCATCGTTTCCACTGGCACCGGAAGCCGGCTGCAAGCGGGAACGGAAATCAAACAGACTATCAATAAACGCCAAAAACATGATCAGGGGGTACAGCACTTGCCAGACAAAAATCAGCGTCGCGTAAAGCACCACCAGCGGGCCGATACCCAGCCGCTTGATACCGACAACGCCATGCACCAGCGCCAGTCCGGCAAACAGCAGCGGCACTGTGGCAATCGGTGCAAGCATTGCCAGCCCATCAAACTGCGGGCCAACAAACACCAGCAAGGCCAAAACGATGCTCATCCACGGAGCCAAGCGCAAACGGTGAAACTCGTCGCGAAACCCGCCAGGGTTGAACAACCGGGCTTGCCAGCTGCGCGCGAGAATCAGGCACACCAGTGTCATGGCTGCGTGGGTAGCCCCCATCAAACCGGCCAGCAGCGGCACCATAAGTGCCTGCAGGCGGGCCAGTGCAGCCTCGTCGATTTCTGCGCTCAACTCGGTCAGCATCTGCGGCAGCGCAGAGCGAATCTGATCTGCCACCTCTTGCAACGGGCCCTGCAGGGTAACCAGCAGTACCAGTGCAAAAACCAGCCCGAGCGGCGCAGTCGCCATCGCCACCAGTGACCACTCACTGCGCTGGCGCAACAACAGCGCCAACGCCGAACAGCCCAACAACACCATCAGCGGGGTAGGATCACCCAACAGCGCCCAGGCAACTGCAGGCAAGGACGCCCAACCCAGCACCGGAAGGCCTTCCGACCACCCGCGGCGCAACAGCACCAACGCCATTGCCACCGCACCAAACCAGAACAGCATGGGTACTGCGACCGACAAACCCACCACCAGTGTGGCTTGTCTGCGACCGCGCATGATGAACTCAGCCAGCCCCTGCATGCCGATTCGGTTTCCTGATCAATTACTTTTGGCTACCAATTAACGACCGTGGCCGTCGGTGTAAGGCAGCAGAGCCAGGTAGCGGGCGCGCTTGATAGCAACGGCCAGCTGACGCTGGTACTTAGCCTTGGTACCGGTAATGCGGCTCGGGACAATCTTGCCGGTCTCGGTAACGTAGGCCTTCAGAGTGTTGAGATCCTTGTAATCGATCTCTTTAACGCCTTCAGCGGTGAAACGGCAGAACTTTCTGCGACGGAAAAAACGTGCCATGGCAGCGTCTCCTTAATTCTGGAATGGGAACTGAAAAAACTTACTCGTCGTCACCGTTGTCATCGGTGTCGTTGCTGTCAGCGTTATCGCCGGAGTCATTATCGTCGTTGCGCTCGCGACGCTCGCGACGCTCACCACGACCACTCTCTTCAGCCTTGAGCATGTCGGACTGTTCGGTAACGGCTTCGTCACGACGGATGACCATGTTACGGATAACGGCATCGTTGTAACGGAAGTTTTCAGTCAGCTCTTCCAGTGCTTTGGCGCTGCACTCAACATTCATCATGATGTAGTGAGCTTTGTGAACCTTGTCGATCGGGTAAGCCAGTTGACGGCGGCCCCAGTCTTCCAGACGGTGCAGTTTGCCGCCGTCTTCTTCGATCAGCTTGGTGTAACGCTCAACCATCGCGTTAACCTGCTCGCTCTGGTCCGGGTGAACCAGAAATACGATTTCGTAATGACGCATACAAGCTCCTTACGGGTTATAGCCAGCTGCCCAAACAGTCTGGCAAGGAGTGGAACATAGGGTTTGGGGCGCACATCATAGTGAACGGCCGCCGAGCTTGCAAGGGAAATGCCAGCAAGACGCAATTCTTGGCTGGAAGCTGGAAGCTGGAAGCTGGAAGCTGGAAGCTGGAAGCTGGAAGCTGGAAGCTGGAAGCTGGAAGCTGGAAGCTGGAAGCCAATAGTGTGGGTGGGGGCTAGCTACCCTGCAAGGGTTGAGTTACACCGACGGCGCCCTCGGCACCGTCGGCATCCGGATCAGCTCGATGCCCCGCGCTGGCGTACCGCTTCAAACAGGCAGATGCCGGTAGCGACCGAGACATTGAGACTGCTGACACTGCCGGCCATCGGCAGCTTGGCCAGATAATCGCAGTGCTCACGGGTCAGACGACGCATACCCGCGCCCTCCGCACCCATAACAATCACCGACGGAACGGTGAAATCCACATCATAAATAAGTTGTTCCGCTTCGCCGGCAGTACCAACCACCCACAGTCCGCGCTGCTGCAACTGCCTCAGCGTACGACTGAGGTTGGTTACAGCCACCAGTGGCACAGTCTCCGCTGCGCCACAGGCCACCTTGCGTACCGTCGGATTCAGGGTCGCGGAGCGATCCTTGGGCACAATCACGGCGTGCGCCCCGGCGGCATCCGCACTGCGCAGGCAGGCGCCGAGATTATGCGGATCAGTCACACCATCCAGCACCAGCAGCAATGCCGGACCATCGAGCCTGTCCAGCAGATGTCCCAGCATCTCCTCGGACCACAGCTGACTGGGCGATACTTCTGCCAGAACGCCCTGATGAACGCCATCTGCCTGGGCATCCAGTTCATCAACCGCCAAACGAACAACACTCAGTCCGACCTGTTCCGCCTCGGACAAAAGCCGCTGCTGACGCTCATTCAGACGACCGGACTGAATTATCAGACGCTTGACGCGCTTGGGGTAACGCTCAATCAGCGCCTGCACGGCATGGACGCCGAACACCCGTTCAAGATCACTCATCAAACTGCACTCACCCTATCGCGCCTTGCGCTTTCGCGGGCCGCGACTTGTCGGCGCCGCACCCTTGCCATCCGCCTTGCCACCAGCAGGCGCCTTTGCGGGCCGAGCAGTCTTGCTCCGCGAACCCCCTCCCGGCTTGCCGGTGCTGGCGTCGGAGCGCCCCTTGCGCGGCGCATTGCCACGCGGCGCCACCTCTCCGGCGGCACGACGGGCATCAGCGAGCAGCTTTTCACGCATGGCGCGACTGGCCGATACCTGACGTTCCACAGGGGCCTGTGGCGCATCTGCCGCCATCTCGAAGTCGATCTTGCGATCATCAAGATCAACTCTGGCCACCTGAACCCGTACCGAGTCGCCCAAACGGAAGCGGCGACCGGAACGCTCGCCGATCAGCGAGTGATGCACCGCATCAAATTCGTAGTAGTCGGCAGGCAATGCCGTAATGTGCAGCAACCCTTCTACATAAATATCTGTGAGCTCGACGAACAACCCAAAGCCGGTGACCGCAGTAACCAAACCATCAAAACTGTCACCGACGCGATCCTGCATGAACTCGCACTTGAGCCAGCTCACCACATCCCGAGTCGCCTCGTCGGCACGCCGCTCATTCTGGGAACACTGCTCGCCCAGCTCGACCAGACGCTGATGGTCATAGGGATAGATTTTCGCCTTCGGAATCACGCCGGCGCCGGCGCGACGTACCAGAGAGGTATTACGACGCGAGCGGATGACACTGCGAATGGCGCGATGCACCAGCAGGTCCGGATAGCGACGAATGGGCGAGGTGAAATGGGTATAGGCCTCGTAGTTGAGACCAAAGTGCCCGGCATTGTCCGGGCTGTACACCGCCTGGCTGAGCGAGCGCAGCATCACCGTTTGAATCAACTGGGCATCGGGACGACCCTGTACGCGCGCGAGCACTGCTGCATAGTCTTCCGGCGTCGGATCACCCTTCTTGCGGGTCAGACTCAGGCCGAGCGAGTTGAGAAACTCGCGCAAACGCTCGATTTTTTCCGCCTGCGGACTGTCGTGCACACGATACAGCCCCGGCAGCTCAAGCTCCTGAAGGAAGCGCGCAGTCGCCACGTTGGCGCACAGCATGCATTCCTCGACAATCTTGTGTGCATCATTGCGCGTTGTCGGCAGAATCTCGACGATCTTGCGATCATCTCCAAACACCATACGCGTTTCGGTCGTTTCGAAATCGATCGCCCCTCGCCCCTGGCGCGCCTTGGCCAGGGCCTTGTAGAGCTCATACAGGTTTTCCAGATGGGCAACCACCTCGGAATACTCGTCACGCAGCGCCTTGCCTTCACGACTGCGCGGATGTTCAAGCATGCTGGAGACCTTGTTATAGGTCAGGCGCGCATGCGAGTGGATAACCGCCTCGTAGAACTCGAAGTCAGTCAGCTCGCCGCTCTTCGACACGGTCATTTCGCAGACCATGGCAAGGCGATCAACATGCGGATTCAACGAGCACAGCCCGTTGGACAACTCCTCAGGCAGCATCGGAATGACCTGACTGGGGAAGTAGACCGAGGTACCTCGCAGTTCGGCCTCTTCATCCAGCGCCGAGCCCAGCGGCACGTAGTGCGAGACATCCGCAATGGCAACATAGAGCTTCCAGCCACCCGAGAACAGACGCCAGCCGCTGGCCTTATGCGGCTCACAGTAAATCGCATCGTCAAAGTCACGCGCATCTTCGCCGTCAATGGTGACCAGCGGCAGATGGCGCAGATCAACCCGCTTCTGCTTGTCCTTTTCGACCACATGATCTTTCAGCAGAGCGGCCTCTTTCAACACCGCCTCGGGCCACTCGCTGGGGATATCGTAACTGCGCAGCGCAACTTCAATTTCCATCCCGGGCGCCATATAGTCGCCCACCACCTCAATGACCTCACCCTGGGCCTGACGACTCGGGGTCGGCCAGTGGGTGATGCGTACCTCGGCATATTGACCATGCTTTACACCGCCCTTGGCGGTGGGAGCAATCAGCACGTCCTGATTGATACGGGCGTTATCGGCGACGACATAGCCTATGCCGTCTTCCTCGTAGTACCGGCCAACCAGAATTTCGTGCGCGCGGGAGATCACTTCGACTACCGCACCTTCGTTGCGCCCGCGCCGGTCGACCCCGGTGATGCGCACCAACGCGCGATCACCGTCGAAGACCAGGCGCATTTGCGACGGGCCGAGAAAAATATCACCGCTGCTGTCGTCGGGAATCAGGAAACCGAAGCCATCACGATGCCCCTGGATACGTCCGGGAATCAGATCCAGCTTGTCGACTGGGGCATAGGCGCCGCGACGGGTATAGATTACCTGCCCGTCGCGCTCCATGGCGCGCAGACGGCGGCGCAGCGCCTCGATACTGTCTTCATCGGACAGGCCGAACTCCTGCTGCAGCTGCGCACGGGTCGCAGGCGCGCCACGGGACTCCAGCAGATGCAGGATCAGTTCGCGGCTCGGAATGGGGTTATCGTACTTTTCGGCTTCGCGCCGAGCTTCCGGGTCGAGATGACTCCAGTCCTTGGTCAAATCGAGATCGGGGGAAGCGTTTGAGGTGGTCGACCGAGAGGTCGAACCGGGGGATTTCGTCTTTTTCGTCATAGGGCCCTATTGAACCGAAAATGAAGCCTGCATGCACCTGTTTAAAAAAATAATTTTTCCGTGCCAGGGGTTTACAAGTGCGCCGGGACTATCTAAGATTCGCGCCGTCAGCAGGAAACAGCTACTGCAACGAACTTCGGTTCAGCATAGCAGGTCCGCATGACATGCCCAGGTGGTGAAATTGGTAGACACGCTAGCTTCAGGTGCTAGTGGCCTTACGGCCGTGGAAGTTCGAGTCTTCTCCTGGGCACCAATTTCGAAAATCGGATTATCTTCTCCTGATTTTCAACAGTAGTAAATCGCCCAGGTGGTGAAATTGGTAGACACGCTAGCTTCAGGTGCTAGTGGCCTCACGGCCGTGGAAGTTCGAGTCTTCTCCTGGGCACCAATTTCATAAAAGAACCGAGCCTTGCGCTCGGTTTTTTTATGCCTGCAAATCCCCTCCCCCGCAGACAACACGCAACACCGCCACCCTCTTGCGCAGACCGCCAGGCACCCCAAACAAAAAAGGCGCCCCGCAGGACGCCTTTTCAGCACCGAACCAATAACCGCGTCAGAATACCTGACGCAGAATCACTGTTTCGTTGCGATCAGGGCCGGTCGAAATAATATCGATCGGCGCACCAACCAACTCTTCGATGCGGGCGATATACGCACGCGCGGCAGCCGGCAGCCCCTCAATGGTCTTGATGCCCAGAGTAGACTCCTGCCAGCCCGGCATATCCTCGTAAACCGGCTCCAGACCAATGTAGCTGTCTGCATCGGTCGGCGCCTCAAGCACATCACCGGCTGCATTGCGATAGCCAACACAGATACGAATCACATCCAGACCGTCCAGCACGTCCAGCTTGGTCAGGCAGAGGCCACTGATACTGTTGATCTCGATGGCGCGGCGCAGGATGACTGCATCGAACCAGCCACAACGGCGAGCGCGACCGGTTGTCGAACCAAACTCGTGACCCCGCTCGGCAAGCCGGCTACCCACATCGTCAAACAGTTCGGTCGGGAACGGACCGGAGCCCACGCGCGTGGTGTAGGCCTTGGTGATACCCAGCACATAATCCAGATACAGCGGACCAAAACCGGAACCGGTCGCAGTACCACCAGCCGTAGTGTTGGAGCTGGTAACGAAGGGATAGGTGCCGTGATCGATATCCAGCAGCGAACCCTGAGCACCCTCGAACATGATATTCGCACCTTCGCGACGCAGTTCGTGCAGGCGCGAGGTTACATCGGTCATCAACGGTGCCAGCCACTCGGCATAGCCCATCGCCTCATCCAGCGTTTTCTGGAAATCGATCGGATCAACCTTGTAGTAATGCTGCAGCGCGAAGTTGTGATAGTCGAGCACCTCACCCAGCTTGGCAGCGAAACGCTCGCGGTGGAACAGATCCGCCACGCGCAGGCCGCGACGCGACACCTTGTCCTCGTAGGCCGGCCCGATACCGCGACCGGTAGTACCGATCTTGGCTTCGCCGCGAGCCTTCTCGCGCGCCTGATCCAGGGCTACGTGATAAGGCAGGATCAGCGGACAGGCCGGGCTGATGCGCAAACGTTCGCGAACCGGCACACCCTTGGCCTCAAGCTCGGTCAGCTCCTTGAGCAGCGCTTCGGGCGACAGCACAACGCCGTTACCGATAAAGCACTGGACGTTGTCACGCAGAATCCCGGAAGGAATCAGGTGCAGTACGGTTTTCTCACCATCGATTACCAGCGTGTGACCGGCGTTATGCCCGCCCTGATAACGCACTACTGCAGACACCTGATCGGTCAGCAGGTCGACGATCTTGCCCTTGCCTTCATCGCCCCACTGGGTCCCCAGGATGACAACATTCTTACCCATGTTCAGCCCATGCCTCACTAGAAATAAAATGACCTTTCGGCCTTGTAATCACGAATTCAGTTCGACTACCTGCCAACCACCGCCCGAATAGGCAAGCCGCCGGCTACAGCCATGCTGCGCAGCCTCGGCATCCCCTTGCCCGGGCAGCGCCACTATTACGCGCTCACCCTGAGCCCGCAGCCCGGCAACCACATCCTGCAAATCCGCCTCAGCGCTGTGCGGCGCCCAAATTGAAGCAGGGACGCCGGCATCAGGCAGTTCGCCGCGCTGGACCAGAAAACGCAGATCAGTGGAGAAGCCGGTGGCCGGACGGGCACGACCGAAGTCGCGACCGATATCGTCGTAACGACCACCCTGAGCCAC
The DNA here is from genome assembly GCF_027474385.1 of Halopseudomonas sp. MFKK-1. Lineage (NCBI taxonomy): Bacteria > Pseudomonadati > Pseudomonadota > Gammaproteobacteria > Pseudomonadales > Pseudomonadaceae > Halopseudomonas > Halopseudomonas sp. MFKK-1. Next base: position 2,113,471 of record NZ_CP114836.1, on the reverse strand, counting down.
ACTCTGACCGATACCTGGTACAAACGCTGCAAACACCACCCCGGTGTGGTAATGATAGCCACGCAACTCACCCAGGTCGAAATACAGCGGCACACCCGGATACCGACGCGTCAGTACCTGGGCAACCTCGGCCAGATCATCCAGCGCAGCCATGACCGACTCGGGCGCCCCATCGAGCAACGCATGGGCCCGGTCAAGCACCTCGACCCCACCGGACAACTCAACCAGACTGCACAGCATGGCCCCGATAGACGCCTGCGGCAGACCTCCAACCAGAGCTGCCACCTCATCGGGCGCCTTGCGCTGCAGCGCATCAAACAGTGCCTGCTCGGTAGCCTCGTCCAGATTTGCAGCCTGCACCAGACCACGATAGATACCGACATGCCCGAGGTCCAGGTGAACACCCTTTACCCGACAGACCGCCATGGTCTCAAGCATCAGGGAAATGACTTCGATGTCACTGGCACTCGACGCGTCCCCGTACAATTCCGCACCCAGCTGAATCAGGCTGCGAGAGGTAGACAGCGGTCGTGGCAGGGTATGCAGTACGCTACCGCAGTAACAGAGACGGGAAGGCCCTTCCGCCCCCAGCGTGTGCGCATCGATGCGCGCTACCTGAGGGGTAATATCCGCCCGCAAGCCGAGCATGCGCCCGGACATCTGGTCGATCATCTTGAACGTCTGCAGTTCAAGATCGTGACCGGCACCAGTCAGCAGGGATTCGAGGTATTCGATATGCGGGGTGATGACCAGGTCATAGCCCCAGCGGGAGAACAGATCCAGCAACTGCCGACGGGCTGACTCGATACGCACCGCCTCGCGGGGCAGCACCTCGTCGATGCCATCGGGCAGCAACCAGCGATCTACAGTAGGCATTTTCAGAACCTTTCATACAGGGTGACGAGGGGGAGGACTATAGCCCTGCCCACATCACGCCACCTGGCGAACCAGATACAGACACAGGGTACCGAGCACCATACTGGCAAGCGCTGCCAGCCGAACCTGACGCGGACTCAGGTCGCCGATACCACTCATCATTCGTTGCCAGCGCTCAGGCACCAGAAAGGGCAGGATACCCTCGAGTACCAGCACCAGGCACAGCGCGGTAAGAAAATCCTGCCACATGCGAGCCTCTTCCAGCGCCGACCCGCCAGCCATAGGCGTGGAGCGGTCACAAAAAAGCCGGGATTTCCCGGCTGCGCAAGTGTAACACGTTTTACGCAGCAGACACCCGGGCATTCAGCCAATTTAACGTTACGCCGACAGCAAAACGGGCCACCTGTCGGGTGACCCGTTTCATGGCTCTAGTCAGCCTGTTAGGGATTGGCCTGATTGCCCTGCATGTATCTGAAGAACTCGCTTTCCGGATCCAGCACCAGCATGTCGGACCGCTCCGCGAAACTCTCACGATAGGCCTGCAGGCTACGCGTGAAGGAGTAGAACTCAGGATCCTTGTTATACGCCTCGGCATAGATGGCTGCGGCCTTGGCATCACCATCACCACGAATCTTTTCGGACTCACGGAAGGCTTCAGCCAAAATTACGCGCTGCTGACGATCCGCATCTGCACGAATACCCTCTGCCAGTTCCGCGCCCTTGGCTCGATGCTCGCGCGCTTCACGCTCACGCTCGGTACTCATGCGATCAAAGACGCTGCGGTTGACCTCAGCAGGCAGATCAATGGCCTTGACCCGAACATCCACAACCTCGATACCCAGCTCGCGGCGAGCATTCTCGTCGAGGGTAGCGGTGATGTCAGCCATCAACTGGTCCCGCTCACCCGAAACCACTTCATGCAACGTGCGGCGAGCCACCTCGTTACGCAGACCGGATTCGAGCTGACGCGACAAACGCTCCTCCGCGATTGCACGCAGGCCGGATGTAGCAGTGTAGAAACGCTGAACATCCGCAACGCGCCACTTGGCATAGGAGTCCACCATCAATGCCTTCTTCTCCAACGTCAGGTAACGCTGGGTGGCGGTATCGAGGGTGAGCAGGCGACCATCAAAAATCTGCGCCTCCTGCACGAACGGCAGCTTGAAGTGGAGTCCAGGCGCTACATCGCTCTGCACAACCTTACCAAACTGCAGCACGATGGCGCGCTCGGTCTGGTTGACCACGAAGAAGCTGTTCCAGCCGACGATCACTACCGCCAGCAGACCAATCAAACCCATCAGAGACTTGTTACTCATCAGCGAGACTCCCTGGAACGCAGATCGCGCTGCTGCGATGTAGTTGAGCGTGTCGAAGCGTCGCCCTGCGACATCGACGGCAGACTGGAAGCACCGGTAGCAGATGATGTCGAACCACCTTGGCCGATCATCTTGTCCAGCGGCAGGTAAAGCAGGTTGTTACTGCCCTCGCCACCCGCGATCAAGACCTTGCTGGTGTTGCTCAACACATCCTGCATGGCGTCCAGATAAAGACGCTCGCGCAACACGCCCGGCGCAGCCTGATACTGCTCCAGCAACAGATCAAAGCGCTGAGCTTCACCCTCTGCCCTCGCGATCACCTCATCGTGGTAACCGCTGGCTTCCTCGAGCATGCGCTGGGCGCGACCACGGGCCTCCGGGATAACGCCATTGGCATAGGCTTCAGCCTGGTTGCGAGCACGCACCTCGTCTTCCTTGGCACGAATCACGTCGTCGAAAGCATCCTGCACCTCGGCCGGTGCCTGGGCATTCTCGATGTTTACCTGAGTGACGGTAATACCGGTGTTGTAGGCATCAAGATAACGCTGAAGCCGCTCGGTCACCTCTACCGCCATCTGCTCACGACCCTCGGTCAACACCTGGTGCATCGGCGTGGAACCCACCACATGACGCACGGCGCTCTCGGTAGCGTGGCGCAGACTGGTTTCCGGGTCTTCCACCTTGAGCACGAAGTTTTCCAGATTGGAAATGCGGTACTGAATTGCGACCGGCACCTCAACGATATTCTCGTCCTCGGTCAGCATCTGCCCCTTCTGGCGATAGGAACGCACCTGGGTGACATTGCGCTGAAACTTGCTTTCCACTGGCGGGAAATACAGGTGCAGACCGGGGCCGACGGTCCGGTGATACTCACCGAAGCGCAGAATCACGGCCTGCTCCTGCTCATTGACCATATACACAGCCTTGAACGCCCAGAAACCCAGCACCACAACCAGCGCCAGCCCCCAGATCCAGCCGGGAACACCAGCACCACTGCCGTTACCGCGGTCAGACCCGCCATTACCGCTGCGCTTGCCCGAGCCAAACAGATTATTCAGGCTGTCCTGCAACTTGCGCAGCGCCTCGTCCAGATCCGGCGGACCTTGCTTGCCGCCGCGATTACCGCCGCGATTGCCGCCGCTACCCCAAGGGTCCTGGTCGTTTGAATTATTGCCGCCACCAGGCTCATTCCAGGCCATAGCGTTCTCCGTTGTCTGTAACGTTCAAGGTCAGGGAGTTGCCCCGTAACCGGGTGACATCCTACCGTAAAGGGCGCGACGGACGCGAACCGCGCCCTCGCACTTTCATTGCAAAGTATGTTGCTGCAGAAACTGCTCGGGCAACCAGCCTTCACGTTTGAGCAGCCGATTGAAATCACTGCGCTGCAGGCGCACATTCAACTGCTGGCGTCCGTCGTCGCCGACCTGCTCGCTCAGCACCGCCCCCACAGCATAGAACTGGGCACGCAGTCTCGCCTCGGCATGCTCGAGCACAATCTGCGCGTGCACCACCTCATCACCCACCCGCTCGGCGATTGCCTGCTGCAGCAGCTCCAGCCCAAGCCCCTTTTGCGCTGAGATCCAGACGCGTACCGCGACACCGTCCTCGTTACGCTGAATCTGCGGCTCGAAGTCATCCAGCAGGTCGATCTTGTTGTAGACCTCCAGCATGGGCAACTCGAGCGCACCGATCTCCCCCAACACCGCGAGCACCTGCTCCATGTTGGACTCGCGCTCCTCGTCCGCCGCATCAATCACATGCAGCAGCAGATCGGCCTGGCTTGACTCTTCAAGTGTCGCGCGGAAAGCCTCAACCAGCTTGTGCGGCAAATGGCGGATAAAACCCACCGTATCGGCGAGAATGACCGGCCCGACGTCGTCAAGCTCAATGCGTCGAAGTGTCGGATCCAGGGTAGCGAACAGCTGATCAGCCGCATAAACGGTAGCGGTAGTGAGGGCGTTGAACAGCGTTGACTTGCCGGCGTTGGTATAGCCCACCAGCGACACCACCGGAATCTCTGCACGCTGACGAGCTCGACGGGCCTGATCGCGCTGGCTGCGCACCTTCTCCAGGCGCTTGTTGATCTGCTTGATCCGCACACGCAGCAGGCGGCGGTCGGTTTCAAGCTGGGTTTCCCCCGGCCCGCGCAGACCAATACCGCCTTTCTGGCGCTCAAGGTGGGTCCAGCCGCGAACCAGGCGGGTACTCAGGTGATCAAGCTGGGCCAGCTCCACCTGCAGCTTGCCCTCGTGGGTCCGGGCACGCTGGGCAAAGATATCGAGAATCAGGCCGGTACGGTCAAGCACACGACACTCAAGCTCACGCTCGAGGTTGCGCTCCTGACTCGGTGTCAGTGTGTGATTGAAGATCACCACTTCGCCTTCACTGGCCTTGACCAGCGCCCGCAATTCCTCGACCTTGCCAGGTCCGATCAGGAATCGCGGCGTGGGCTTGTGACGCGTGATGGTAAGGAAGCCTGCGTTTTCAGCCCCGGCCGAACGCACCAGCTCGATGAATTCATGCGGGTCTTCACGACGCTGTTCATCAACGCCCTCAAGGTGAACGAGGATGGCACGTTCACCCCCTTCATGACGCTCAAAAAACAATCAGGCCTCCTGCATCATCAGGGATTGCCAACCTCAGCGTCGTCAGCACCGGGCTGGGTCGGCAGACGTACCGGACGACCCGGAACGACGGTAGAAATGGCGTGTTTGTAAACCATCTGACTGACAGTATTCTTCAGCAGAATGACAAACTGGTCGAAAGATTCGATCTGACCCTGCAGCTTGATGCCGTTAACCAGATAAATGGATACCGGAACACGTTCCTTGCGCAGAACGTTCAGGTAAGGGTCTTGTAGAGAATGCCCTTTTGACATTGCCTCACTCCTTTCATGGAAACCGTATAATTTTTACGCATCATAACAATGCAATTTGGCCGGCCTGTCCATTATCCAAAAGACGAGCAGGCATGTACCGCGAACAGACAGGGAACTGGCAGAAACGTCACGCCTATATTGCGACGGTATCCAGCACTTTCAAGGCCCGCTCAAACCTTTTCGGATCGAGACTGTCGAGCCACTCGATTGAAGTATGCCAACCGCGCAACCAGGTAAACTGCCGCTTGGCCAATTGCCGCGTCGCAATAATGCCGCGCTCACGCATTTGCTCGTAATCAAGCCGCCCTTCCAGATAATCCCAGACCTGCCGATAGCCAACCGCACGGATCGAGGGCATACCGACATCCAGATCCCCTCTCGCATGCAACGCTTCGACCTCGGAAAGCAGCCCTTGTTGCAACATCAGCGAAAAACGTTCGGCAATTCGTTGATGCAGCACCGAACGCTCCTGCGGTGCGACCGCCAGATAGCGCACAGTATAAGGTAAAACACCGCTCTCCGGCGCCTGCCCCGAGGCTTTTTCTGCATGCTGGCGACGGTGCCATTGACTCAGTGTAATACCACTGCTGAGAAATACCTCATACGCCCGCTGAATCCGCTGCGGATCGTTCGGATGAATGCGTGCTCCAGCTTCGGGATCGACCTCGGCCAGCGCAGCGTGCACCGTCTCCCAGCCACCCTCCAGCGCCATGCGTTCGATCCTGGCCCGTATCACCGGATCGGCCGAAGGCATTGTTGCCAGGCCGTCGGTCAATGCCTTGAAATACAGCATGGTCCCGCCCACCAGCAGCGGCACCTTGCCCCGCGCCGTAATATCGCGCATCAACGCCAGCGCATCATCCCGAAAGCGCGCGGCAGAATAGGCCTCGGCCGGGTCAAGAATATCGATCAAATGGTGCGGATAACGCTGCAGCGTCTGAGCATCAGGCTTGGCCGCACCGATATCCATCCCACGGTAGACCAGCACCGAGTCAACGCTGACCAGCTCACACGGAAACCGGTCGTAAAGATGCATGGCAAGTTCGGTCTTGCCCGAGGCGGTTGGCCCCATCAGACAAATGACCGGCGGACGCACGGCCGATGCGTCGCTGTCTGGCAGGTCCATACTCAGCGCCCCCGCAGGAACAGCTTGTCCAGCTCAGCCATGCTGAGCTGCGTCCAGGTCGGGCGTCCGTGGTTGCACTGCCCGCTGCGCTCGGTCTGCTCCATATCCCGCAGCAGTCCGTTCATTTCCGCCAGTGTAAGACGCCGGTTGGCGCGCACGGCACCATGGCAGGCCATGGTCGCCAGCAGCTCGTTGAGATGCGCCTGAATACGATCACTGGTGCCGTATTCCAGCAAATCACTCAGCACATCACGGACCAGCTGCCCGGCATCCGCCTGCCGCAACAGGGCTGGCACCTCGCGGATGGCCAGCGATTCGGGCCCCATTCGCTGCAACGACATGCCCAGCCGCGCAAACCAGTCCGCATGTTCATCCGCGCAATCAGCTTCCCGCTGACTCACCGCAAGGGTTTCCGGGACCAGCAGCGGCTGACTGCGCAGCCCCTCCTGATCCATCGCCAGCTTCAGCCGCTCGTAGGTAATGCGTTCGTGGGCAGCATGCATATCCACGACAACCAGACCGGCCGCATTTTCGGAAAGGATGTACACCCCATGAAGTTGTGCGACCGCATAACCCAGCGGCGGAATGGCTTCGTCCTTGCCGCTATCGGGCAGGCCTGCGTCAGCCGCTGGTGCCCCGTACAGACCGGCGTAGGCTGCGCCGGTAGCGGCCGGAGGCCTTGACTGCACCTGCTGACCGGGCAACGGCATGGTTCCAGCTTCCCAGCGGGCGGGCGGTTCGTTCAGCGCCATTCGCTGCTGCCCTGAAAATACGCCCGCATCAATGCCAATGACGGCAGGCTGCGCCTGCACCGGATTCAACGCCGGAGCGCCGCCTCCCTCGCCCTCTTCCCCTGCCGACTGATCGCCGGGACGCTGATCAGCCAACGCCCGGTACAGAGTGCTGAACAGAAAATCATGCACCATCCGGCCGTCCCGGAAGCGAACCTCATGCTTGGTCGGATGCACATTTACATCGACCACAGCAGGGTCCAGCTCCATAAACAGCACGAAGGTTGGATGCCGCCCGTTGAACAGCACATCGCGGTAAGCCTGGCGTACCGCGTGCACCACCAGCTTGTCGCGAATCATTCTGCCGTTAACAAAGAAATACTGCAGATCGGCCTGGCTGCGCGAGAACGTCGGCAAGCCCACCCATCCCCACAGCCGCAAGCCGCTGCGCTCATGATCGATGAAGCGCGACTGTTCAACGAACGCCGGACCACACACCGTGGCCACGCGGCGACGCGCTTCCTGTTCGGTACGTGCCGGCGGCAAGCCGAACACCGGACGGCCGTTATGCCGCAGATTGAAACCCACATCGAAACGCGACAATGCCAGTCGTTTGACCACCTCTTCCAGGTGCGCAAACTCGGTCTTTTCGGTACGCAGAAACTTGCGCCGGGCCGGCGTATTGAAAAACAGGTCCCGCACCTCGACAGTCGTACCCTGCGGATGCGCGGCAGGTCGGATGTTCGGGGCCATGTCACGCCCCTCGGTCTCGACCTGCCAGGCCTGATCGCCGCCTTCGGGACAGGACGTCAGCGTCAGACGCGATACCGAGCTGACCGATGCCAGTGCCTCACCCCGAAAGCCAAGCGTGGCGACTCTTTCCAGATCGTCCAGATCACGAATCTTGCTGGTTGCATGGCGAGACAGCGCCAGCGGCAAATCATCCTGCTCGATCCCGGAGCCATCATCACGCACACGAAGCAGCTTGACGCCAGCTTGTTCAACATCGATGTCGATGCGCCTTGCACCGGCATCCAGGCTGTTTTCAAGCAACTCCTTGATAACCGATGCCGGACGCTCAACGACCTCACCAGCCGCGATCTGGTTGGCCAGACGCGGGCTCAACAATTGAATTCGGGACATATCAGCGTTCGTTTTGGACCAGCATGCTGCTGGCCGGCACATTCAGCACCTGGCCAACCCGGATCTGGTCGGTAGAAAGATCATTGGCCGCGCGCAGGCTCGCCAGCGAGACTTGATAGATGTTCGCGATCATAGACAGGCTGTCGCCACGGCGGACGGTATGCTGCCTGGGCCCTTGTGCCAGCTGCCCGCCCGCCTTCAGCGCGGCGATACGCGTACCTGGTGGAGGATTGCGATGGAAATAGCCTCTAACGCCAGTATAAATGGCCCGGGCCATGGCCTGCTGATGGCTGCGGGTAACCAGCTTGCGCGCCTCGCCGGGATTGGAGATAAAGCCGGTCTCCACCAGAATCGACGGGATGTCCGGCGACTTGAGCACCATGAACCCGGCCTGCTCCACCCTTGGCTTGTGCAGACGATTGACCTGACCAACCGAGGACAGCACCTGTTGCCCCACATCCAGACTGGCAGACAGGGTGGCAGTCATGGACAGATCCAGCAGGACGCTGGCCAGCACCTGATCCTTGTTGTCGAGACTGACGCCACCCACGCCGCCGATCAAATCGGAGCGGTTCTCCCGATCTGCCAGCAGACGCGCCGTCTCCGACGTCGCACCCCGGTCAGACAGGGCGAATACGGAGGCGCCATTGGCACTGGCGCGAGTGAAGGCATCCGCGTGAATCGAGACAAACAGGTCGGCGTTGTGCTGGCGAGCGATCTCCGTGCGTCGACGCAGCGGAATAAAGTAGTCGCCGGTACGCACCAGCTCCCCGCGGAACCCCGGCTCTGCATCAATCAGGCGCTTGAGATCGCGTGCGATAGCAAGCACGACCTCTTTCTCACGAGCCCCACCGTGCCCGATGGCTCCGGGATCTTCCCCCCCATGACCGGCATCAATTGCAATCACGATATCGCGATTGCCCGCTTCGGCCGCAGAGCGGGTCGGTGTCTGCGGCAGGGGAGATGCCGATGGCGCCGCCGGTTGCGGCAGGGAAGCAGTCGGGCGACCGTTATCAAAGAGGTCAACAACCAGACGATCACCGTACTGCTGGTTGGGCGGCAGCACAAAACTCTTGGGATTGACTTGCTCGGACAGATCCAGCACCACACGCAGGCCGTCACCATCGCGGGGTGCAGCGCGCAAGCCACGAAGCGGCGTATTTTCCAGCGCCAGCGCGCTGGTATCAGCCATCAGACGGGCATTACTGATATCGATGACAATCCGCTCGGGATTGGACAGGGTAAACAGGGTATGTTCAGCCGGACCACTGAGATCAAATACCAGACGCGTATTATCCGGCGCGCGCCAGAGGCGAACGCTCTTGATATCGGCAGCCTGCACAAAGCCTGACAGCAGGCCAAGGAGCAACAGCACCCCACCCGCAACCAACCGGCTGCCTTTCCTTGCGTTCATGCGCGCCACGCTAGCCTTCACTCCGCATCTGTTGAATCCGTCGACACGTCAGTTCACCGTGGGTGGTTTGCCCAACGAGCGTCAGACGACGCCCCTCACCCTCGGCGCCAATGGTAATCGTCAGGTCGGCTGTTGGCAAAACCCCCCGCCCCTTCGCCGGCCACTCGATCAGACACAGGTTCTCACCGTCAAAGTAGTCACGAACACCAAGGAACTCCAGCTCCTCCGGATTCGCCAGGCGATAAAGGTCGAAGTGATAGACGTTCGCCTCACCCAGCTCGTAGGGTTCGACCAGCGTGTAGGTAGGACTCTTGACCGGCCCTTGCTGGCCCAGAGCCCGGATGATGCCGCGACTCAGCGTGGTCTTGCCCATCCCGAGGTCACCCTCCAGATAGACGATCCCCCGCCCTTCCAGCGCCCTGGCAATATCGCCGCCAAGCGCTGTCATGGCATTTTCCCCCACCGCATGCAGCTCCAGCTTCATTCAACGCCCCGCCGATTCAAAACCCTGCGCATGGCAGGCATCATTTCGCCGGCACGCATGCCGACCTCCCCCAACTCCCCAGCCAACAGATCGCCGGCCAGGGCATGAACCAGCACAGCATACCGTGCCGCCTGCCCCGCGGGAACGCGCTGCGCGAGCAGCGCACCCAACAAACCGGACAGCACGTCACCCATGCCGCCTACCGCCATCCCCGGATTACCCGCGGCACAGACCGCCGGCAACATTTCAAAGCGGGCGGGACTGCCAACCAGGGAACCGACCCCCTTTAGAACCGCGTGACAGCCCAGAGGTTCGATCAGCTGCTGCAACGCAGCCAAACGATCATCCTGCACCTCGGCCGTTGAACACCGCAGTAACCGGGCAGCCTCCGCCGGATGGGGAGTGATCACGGTATCGGCACCCAGTTCGGGCATGGCGGACTGGCAGGCCAGCAAGTTCAGCGCATCCGCATCCAGCACCCGCGGCAACGCGGCATCCAGGCACGCCGAGATAATCTGTTCAGCCCAGGGACTGCGCCCAAGCCCCGGACCCAGCACCAGCGCATCGGCCGTTGCCAGCAAGGGCGCCAACGCCTCGGCATCAGCAACCGCGCGCACCATTACCTCAGGACAGCGCGCCAGCAAGGGTGCCACGTGCTCGGCAGAGGTGGCCACGCTGACCTTGCCGGCTCCGCTGCACAACGCGGCTTCCGCCGCCAGCATGATGGCCCCACCCATTCCGGGCCCACCACCAACCAGCAGCAGGTGGCCGAAACGCCCCTTGTGGGCAGATTTCATGCGCGCAGGGAGACAGCCCTGCCAACGCGACCATTGCAGCAGCTCCAACGCGGCCGGCACGTTACTCGGCAGCGGATCAGCCAATGCCGCATACACCAGCTCGCCGCACAGGTCGGGCCCCTGTGAGGTCAGCAGACCGAGCTTTAAGGCAATAAAGGTAACCGTGACATCGGCCTTCACTGCCACACCCAGCGCAACGCCCCGATCGGCGTCGAGTCCGCTGGGTACATCCACAGACAATACCGGGCAGCGGGCGCCGTTAATCGCTGCGATGGCCTCGGCGAAGGGCGCGCGCACACTGCCGGTCAGCCCGGTGCCCAGCAGCGCGTCAACCAATACACCGTCCAGTGTCGCGCCGGAAAACCAGTTAGCTATCGGCACGCCGGCGTCCCGCGCCTGCTGCCAGGCAAGTGCAGCATCTCCAACCAACCGCTCCGGTGCCGACACGGCCCACACCTGCACCCGCCATCCCGCCAGCAACGCCAGACGGGCAATCAGATAGCCATCGCCGGCATTATTGCCGGAGCCACACAACAAAGTGATGCAGCCTGCATCAGGCCAGCGTGCAAACACCGCCTGCCATGCCGCCATCGCGGCGCGTTGCATCAGATCGATCCCGGGAATACCAGAGGCGATAAGGGCGGCATCAAGCTGGCGCGTCTGTTGCCGGGAATGCACCCACGCTGGCATCGGGTCGGACATTGATAGGCTCCTGCAGGGGTTGTCTGGCACAATTATACGAGATTCCAGACAGCCAGCCCCAACATCATCATGTCCGACCAACCAGACTACCAGGCACTTGCTGAGCAGATTCGCGTCTTCGCGCAGGATCTGGGGTTCCAGCAGCTGGGCATCAGCGCGCCTGATATTGGCGAGCATGAACAGTGGCTGCAACGCTGGCTTGATGCCGGCTATCAGGGCGAGATGGAATGGATGGCCAGCCACGGCAGCAAACGCACGCGGCCGCCGGAGCTGGTGCCCGGCACGCAACGGGTTATCTCCGTGCGCATGGACTATCTGCCTGCCGACGCAGCCATGGCCAGGCGCCTGGCCAGCCCGGACACTGCCTACATTTCACGCTATGCGCTGGGCCGCGACTACCACAAACTGATCCGGCGTCGCCTTCAGCAACTGGCCGACCGCATACAGGAACTGATAGGCCCGTTTGGCTACCGGGCATTCGTCGACAGCGCCCCGGTGATGGAACGCGCACTGGCCAGCCGTTCAGGGCTCGGCTGGATCGGCAAGAACACCATGCTGATAAACCGCAAGGCCGGCAGTTACTTCTTCCTCGGCGAGCTGTACACCGATCTGCCACTGCCGACTGACTCGCCCCAGCAAACCGAACACTGCGGCAAATGTACGGCCTGCCTGGAGCGCTGCCCGACCGACGCCTTTGTCGGCCCGCACGTGCTGGATGCCCGGCGCTGCATTTCGTATCTGACTATTGAACTCAAGGGCGCGATCCCCGAAAACCTGCGAGCAGCCATGGGCAATCGGGTATTTGGCTGCGACGACTGCCAACTGGTGTGCCCATGGAACCGGTTTGCCAAGCCAACCGGGGAGCCCGACTTCAGCCCGCGCCACCAGCTCGATCAGGCGGACCTGGTCGAGCTGTTCAGTTGGGACGAGGCGACATTTCTGCAACGTACCGAGGGGTCGCCGATACGCCGTATCGGCCATGAACGCTGGCTGCGCAATCTCGCCGTAGGGCTGGGCAACGCCACCACCAGTATCCTGGTCGTCGAAGCCCTTAAACGACGGCGCGCCGATACCTCAGAGCTGGTTCGTGAGCATGTTCGCTGGGCGCTTGAACAGCACGGCGCAAGCTGACTATCAAAACTTGATGAAATGCTCGCGGTAGTGCTTCAGCTCGGCGATCGAATCACGAATGTCGTCCAGCGCCAGGTGACTGCTCTGCTTCTTGAAGCCGTTCTTCACCTCGGGCGCCCAGCGCGCCGCCAACTCTTTCAGGGTCGAGACATCCAGGTTGCGGTAGTGGAAGTATTTCTCCAGCTCTGGCATACCCCGATAGAGAAAGCGCCGGTCCTGGCAAATGCTGTTGCCGCACATCGGAGACTTGCCCGCCGGAACCCAGGCGGACAGAAAGTCGATTGTCTGCCGCTCGGCATCAGCCGGACTGATATTGCTTTCACGCACCCGGCGGGTCAGCCCGGATTGACCATGCTGCCGGGTATTCCATTCATCCATACCATCGAGCAATGCATCGGGCTGTTTGATCGCCAGCGACGGCCCTTCGGCCAGCACATTCAACTGCGGGTCAGTGACAATGGTCGCAATCTCGATGATGACGTCGTTGTCCGGATCAAGGCCGGTCATTTCAAGATCGATCCAGATCAGGTTGTCAGGGTGTTGCATGGGAGCTCCTGGCTAGGCGTAAAGGCGCGCTAAACGCGCGATGGCTGCAGTATAACTGCAGCGTGCTAAACTGCCGCCGATTATTCAGACGCAGAGCCCATGGCCAAACGAAATCTTACCCGCCGCCAGAATTGGCGCATCCAGAAAATCCAGGACGAGCGCGCAGCTCGCGCCGAACGTCGCGCCGAACGTGCTGAGGAAAGCCTGGTCGGTGGCGACCTTGGCCCCGAGCAGTCCGGCCTGGTGATTGCGCATTTTGGCGTTCAGGTTGACGTCGAAGCCACCAGCGGCGAGCTGGCCGGCCAGATTCGACGCTGCTACCGACGCGCCAACCTGCCGGCACTGGTCACTGGCGACCGTATTATCTGGCGGCCAGACAACCAGCAAGGCGGGGTTATCGTCGCGCAGCAGGAGCGCCAGACCGAACTCTGCCGCCCCGATCAACGCGGCCAGCTGAAGCCGGTTGCCGCCAATGTCGACCGCCTGATTATCGTCTTCGCTCCCCTGCCGACGCCCTACACCAACCTGATCGACCGCTATCTGGTTGCCGCCGAGCAGGCCGGCATCGAGCCGCTGCTGGTAATGAACAAGTCGGATCTGCTGAAAACCAGCCCCGATCCCGAGTTGCTGCAGTGGCTGGATGACTACAGTCAGCTGGGATATCACACCCTGTTGCTGTCCGCCGACGAGGGGGATGGTCTGGACACGCTGCGCGCCGAGCTGAAAGACCACACCAGTGTCTTTGTCGGGCAATCGGGGGTCGGCAAGTCATCCCTGATCAACGCGCTGCTGCCGGGCCAGGATCTACGCGTCGGTGCCCTTTCCGAAAGCACCGGTAAAGGCACTCATACCACAACAACGGCCCGGCTCTTTCATTTCCCGGCGGGCGGCGACCTGATCGACTCGCCCGGTATTCGCGAATTCGGCCTGACGCATATTTCGCACGACGAACTGCTGGAGGGCTTTATCGAGTTCCGCCCGTTTCTGGGCCACTGCCGTTTCCGCGACTGTCAGCATCTGCACGAACCTGGTTGCGCCCTGCTTCAGGCGGTTGAGGCCGGAGCGATATCGCCCATTCGCATGAGCAGCTATCGCCACATCCTCTCGACCCTTACCGGCTGAGCTGCCTCACTGCTGCAGACGCCTGATCGGCTCGGCGTTATCGAACAGGTTTAGACGTCGTTCGCGAGCAGGCTCGGTTGAAGCCGGTTGATCAACCGGCGCAGCCTCTTGCAGCTCTTCAGGCTCAACCGGGAGTTCGACAGCCGGCTCTGCAGGCTCAGGCTCGGACTGCTCAGATTCAGACTCAGGCACAACCGGCTCGTCCGGCACCTGCGCCCCGGCCGCCTCGACACCCTCAAGCATCTGCTCTTCGGCATGCCGGTTAAGCACCACGATATCAATGCGCCGATTGGTCGGACTCAGAGGATCATCACGGTCGAACAGCGCCGAATCCGCGTAACCGACTACTCGCGCGACCTGCTGTTCGGGATAGCCCGCCGCGAGCAGGGTGCGGCGTGCCGCATTGGCGCGCTCGCTGGACAGCTCCCAGTTGCCGTAACCACGGCGACCGACAAAGGGCTGCGCATCCGTATGCCCACTGATACTGATCTTCTTGTTCACCTTGGCAATGGTATCGCTGAGCGAGAGCAGAATGTCCTCAAAATACGGCTGTAACTGGGCGCTGCCACTGGAGAACATGGGCCGATTCTCGGCATCAACGATCTGAATGCGCAGACCATCCTGGGTAATCTCGATCAGAATCTGATCCTTGAAGCGCTGCAACACAGGTTCATTGTCGATCTGATTCTGCAGCTCCTGCAGCAGCGCCTCCATATCCTGGCGCTCGATCTGATCGGCCAACTGCCGGGCAGAATCTTCGTCAATCAGTTGCTGATCCTCGGGGTCTTCGGTCTTGTTAAGGGTCCGCTCCGGCGCCACCGCAGGGGAGCCGCCAAGATCAATGGCAAAAGGACTGCCGCCCTCGCTGAAGCCGACAGGATCGTTGAAGTAACCGGAAATATTGCGCAACTGCTCCGGAGTCGCGACGGTCACCAGCCACATGACAAGGAAAAACGCCATCATCGCTACGGCAAAGTCGGCGAAGGCGATCTTCCATGATCCGCCATGATGACCGGCTTCCTTGCGGGTCACCCGCTTGACGATAATGGGTTGATTGTTATCCACCGCTTAGCGTCCCTTCACCGAATCTTCCAGCTCGGTGAAGCTGGGTCGATGCTCCGGCAGCAGCGACTTGCGCCCGAACTCGACAGCCAGGGCCGGCGGCAAGCCCTGGGCACTGGCAACCAGCGTCATTTTGATCGCCTCGTAGGTGTTGGCCTCTTCGTGGGCCGTATGCCCCATGGCCGTGGCGAAGGGGCCAACAAAACCATAGGCAGCCAGAATACCAAGGAAGGTACCCACCAGCGCGGTGGCCACTTTCTCGCCGATCTCTGCCTTGTCCGCATCCCCCAGGATGCTCATGGTGATAACGATACCGAGGACAGCAGCAACGATACCGAACCCGGGCAGGGCATCGGCTACACGGGTCACCGCATGCGACGGCTCCTGAAGTTCTTCGGAAATCGCGGAAATCTCCACGTCAAACAGCGCTTCCAGCTCATGCGGAGCCATATTGCCGGTGGACATAATGCGCAGATAGTCGCAGATGAACTCGGTCATCATCCGATCTTTGAGAATGGCTGGATACTTGCTGAAGATCGGGCTCTCGTTCGGTTCCTCGATATCCTGCTCGATGGCCATCATGCCCTCGCGCCGGCTCTTGTTCAGCACCTCGTACAGCAGACCCAGCACATCCAGATAAAACGGCTTGGAAAAGCGGTGCCCGAAAATGATGGCCGGCGCCGCGCCAAGGCACTTTTTCACCACCGCAATGCTGTTGGCTACCAGAAAGGCCCCCAATGCGGCGCCACCGATGATGAGGATTTCAAAGGGATGCCAGAGTGCGGCGATATGCCCGCCGGACAGCAGGAACCCCCCCAGAACACTGACGATGACGACAACGAAACCACCAATTTTCAACATATATTCGAGGTATCCAGAACAAGCCGGTGCGCATCACCGCGCAGAGCAGCAAACTGCTGCCATTCGAGTTATAGTCGTGCAGAAGACTAGTATAAAGCTGTGAAGCGCATGAGCACACACCCCAACATCGGTAGTAAAGAGGTTATCGGCGAGCTGCGTCAGAAACTGAACGCATGCGTGCTGCCGATCACTCGCGACCAGCAAAGACAACTGGTGGAACAGCTGGAAGGTGACCTGCTCAGCATCAACGAGCTGACCCAGGCGATCATGCGCGCCCCGGTAGCGGCGCTGCATATCTGCCGCGCAGCCGGTGCCGCAGCGCGCAACAGGGATGTGGACGTGTTGACGCTGGAACAGGCCTGCTCATTACTCGGGACCCAGCGCATTTCAGACCTGCTCAAGGGCATTCCGGTGGTCGAACCCGATCAACTGCCCTGGGCCTACCGGCAGCTCCTGAGCATAAGCGAACACGCTGTCAGCCAGGCCCAGGGGCTGTTTGCAAACCGCATTGCCCGGCTGTGGCACGAGATGTCACTGGCGACCCTGCTGTTTCTCTCCCCCCTGTGGACACTTGCCTACCTCAAGCCACACCTGTTCGAGCAGTGGGAGCGACTGAATGACGGCGTTCTGCCTGACGGCGTCAGCCGGCGCCAGATTGCCGATACCACCGCAAACGGCTTTCAGTTGGTTCAGCTGGTAGCGCAGGACTGGTGGCTGCCGCCCTGGATCCTGCAGGGGTACCGCTCGCTTAACGCCAATCGTCGTACCATGGTCAAGGCTCTTCGCGTAGCGCGGGACAGCGCTCATCCGCAGGAACAGCAAGCCCAACTCGACGGCGACCGGGAGCTTTACCGCTGGCTGACCCAGCCCGCCAATAGCGCGCTGATCGCCAATGGCATGGCGCTGGGCACCCATCACAGCTGGTACAACCGACATACGTCCCGTTGGCAGAAATTGAGCGCCCTGTATCTCAATATTGAGGTCGCTGACGCCCAGCGCCTGACGCACGAGAACGCCGTCAATAGTGCGCATGACCAATTTACGCGCTGCAGCAACGACATTTTTCTTCCTGCCAGCACGCTTCCGCAACCGCCCCCCGCGACAGGCAAGACGCCTGCAGCATGCACCGGGGCGCCGCCCAAAGCACAACCCGAGCCGGCAAGACCAGAGCCGCGATCAGCTGATCCGGATCTCTGGCGCAGCCTGTGCCTGCGCCTGAGCAAACAACCCGACTCCTTCGGCAACCTGGCCCAACTGCTCGAATGCGCGCAACACGCCCTGATCAAGGGGCTCGGCCTTACGACCTGCTGGATCGCCCTCTCCAGCGCTCGCAACCATCAGTTGGTAATTGCCGTTGCCAGCGGCTTTGCCTCAGGGCAGCCGCTGTCTGGCACAGCCGTGGGCAGCAGCCGCGAAGGTCACTGGCCCGCGTGGCTACGCAGCGCCAGCTGCCATGAGGTACAGCCGCAGCAAGCGCCTGGCGCCATGCCCGAGAAGGTGCTCGAACTCGGCGCAGGAAGTATCTTTTATCTGGCGCCCCTGACCCACAACGAGCAGCTGGTCGGTCTGATCTATGTCAGTAACGGCAGCCCCCAGCCACTTGACAGCAAACGCCAGCAGGCCGTGGTTAAAACCGCCGAATGTCTGCATAAAGCCTTGCTTCACCTCAAGCAACGCGCCTAGCATCCACCCTTTTTTTGACGGAGCGCCAGTTTGCTCCACTGCAGGAGACCTTGTTCATGGCATCCCTTACGCTGCCACTACTGATTGAACCCGCTGAGCTACCGCTGCCTCTGAACAGCGAACAGGTCCGCCTGGTTGATCTCTGCAGCACGGCCCAATATCAGGCAGGGCATATTCCCGGCGCCGTGCATCTTGCGCCCGCACGTACCGCCTCACCCGCACCACGTCCGGGCCCGCTGCCCGGCCTGCCCGAGTTGCAGGCCATTTTTGCCGAGCTGGGTCACCGTGACGATCTCCACTATGTCGTTTATGACGACGAGGGTGGAGGCTGGGCGGGGCGTTTTATCTGGATGCTCGACTGCATTGGTCACACCCGCTACAGCTATATCAACGGCGGCCTCAAGGCCTGGATCGAAGACGGGCTGCCGCTGGAAAGTGCACCGCAGCTGGCCACACCCACGACGCCAACAATTACACCGAACAACGACCACACCATCACTCTGGCGCAGCTGATGGCAGACCTGCACAATCCCGACCGGGTCATCTGGGATGCTCGCTCGCCACAGGAGTACCGTGGTGAGAAGGTTGTCGCCAGCAAAGGCGGCCATATTCCCGGCGCAGTCAATTTTGAATGGACTGCCGGGATGGACCCCGAGCGAGGCCTGCGCATGCGCTCGGACATGGCCGAACAGCTGCTCAAGCTGGGCATCACACCGGACAAGGAAATCGTCACCCACTGCCAGACGCACCACCGTTCCGGCTTCACCTATCTGGCAGCCAAGCTGCTGGGCTACCCGCGCGTCAAAGCCTACGCAGGCTCATGGTCCGAGTGGGGCAACCATCCAGACACCGCAGTAGAATTTTAAGGAAGCACCATGCCTGATCGTCTGTTTATCCTGTTTCAGTACCTGCTGCCGCACCACCTGCTCTCGCGTCTGGCAGGCTGCCTGGCCAATTGCACCTGGGGCTGGGTCAAAAACCCGTTCATCACCTGGTTTGTCAAACGCTACCAGGTCGACATGAGCGAGGCACAAGAAGAGAACCCGACTGCCTACAGCAGCTTCAACGACTTTTTCACCCGCGCGCTCAAGCCCAATGCCCGCCCGCTGGATCAAACCCCGGGTGGCATCCTCTGCCCGGCCGACGGCGCCATCAGCCAGCTCGGCAAGATCGAACACGGCCGTATCTTCCAGGCCAAGGGGCACAGCTTCAGCGTGCAGGAGTTGCTCGGCGGTAACGCCGAGCTGGCAGCACCATTCCAGGGCGGAGAATTCGCTACCGTTTACCTCTCACCCAGGGACTACCACCGCGTACACATGCCCCTGGGCGGCACCCTGAAGGAAATGATCTACGTGCCGGGCAAACTGTTCTCGGTCAACCAGACGACCGCCGAGAACGTACCGGAGTTGTTCGCCCGCAATGAGCGCGTGGTGTGCCTGTTCGATACAGAGGCAGGCCCGATGGCACTGGTTCTGGTCGGCGCCATGATCGTTGCATCGGTTGAGACAGTGTGGGCTGGCCTGGTTGCCCCGCCCAGCCGCACGCTGCGCAGCACCGCCTACGGCCAGGCCGCACCGAGCCTGGAAAAAGGTGACGAGATGGGCCGCTTCAAACTGGGCTCAACCGCTATCGTGCTGTTCGGCCCAGATGCGATGCGCTGGAACGAAACCCTCAAGGCCGGGGATAGCGTGCAGATGGGGCAACTGATGGGCAGCCTTGCCTGATCCTCAGGCACGCTGCGTATCGAACGCGATAACCTCACCAATCGTGCTGGCGCCCAGCGCCAGCATCACCAGCCGATCCACCCCCAGCGCCACACCTGCGCACGAGGGCATGCCAGAGCGCAACGCGTCTACCAGTGGCATGTCGATCGGTAATGCCGCAATACCCAGCGCCTCACGCTGCGCCTGATCTGCCTCAAAGCGCCGCAACTGCTCATCGGCATCAGTCAGCTCGAAGTAGCCGTTGGCCAGCTCCATGCCCTTGACGAACATTTCGAAGCGCGCAGCGCTCGGCACCCGATCATCGCCCTCGACAACGCGCGCCAGCGCCGCCTGCGAAGCGGGAAACGCGTAGACCATGGTCGGCGCCTGCAACCGGGGCTCGACACATTCGGAAAACAGCAAATTCAGGTAGCCGTCGCGCGACAACTCACCCTGAAAGCCGCAGCGCGCGGCGGCCAGGCTTTGCAGATCGGCATCACTGCACTGGTGAATATCCAGACCGGTATGCTCGGCAAACACGGCGGCATAAGTAACCCGCCGCGCCGACTCGCCGGCAAGCACCGCGCGCACCAGCGCATCAACTTCATCCATTAGCTGATGGTGATCAAACCCTGGGCGATACCACTCGAGCATGCTGAATTCAGGATTATGCCGCCTGCCAATCTCGCCGTTGCGATAGACCTTGCACAGTTGCCAGATCGCACCACTGCCCGCCGCCAGCAGACGCTTCATCGGATATTCCGGTGAGGTATGCAGATACAGCATCGCCGCCTGGCCGCCGCCCTCCGGGACATACTCGGTGGCAAAGGGGTGCAGAAACGGATCACTGACTGCGGCATGCGACAGGCTGGGCGTATCCACCTCCAGCACACCACGCTCGGCAAAGAACTCGCGAATACGATTGATAATGCCCGCGCGCCGACGCAGAGCGTCGATGGTTGCACTGGGTTGCCACGGTCGATTCATGCTGCCTACCTCGATTTACGGACACAAAAAACCGGGGACGGGCCCCGGTTTCTTCAACCACCAAAACCGTTACGCGCGACCAACATACTCGCTGGAACGGGTATCAACCTTCAGCACGTCGCCGGTGTTGATAAACAGCGGCACCTTGACCACGGCACCGGTTACCAGCTTGGCCGGCTTGTTGCCGCCACCGGAGGTATCACCACGCACGCCCGGGTCGGTCTCGACCACTTCCAGCTCAACGAAGTTCGGCGGAGTAACGGCAATCGGTGCGCCATTGAACAGGGTTACAGTGTAAATAACCTGCTCTTTCATCCAGTTCATGCAGTCGCCAACCGCCTTCTCGTCAGCGCCGTACTGCTCGAAGGAGCCGTCGGTCGCCATGAAGTGCCAGAACTCACCGTCGGAGTACAGGTATTCCATCTCGCGATCCATCACGTCGGCGCCTTCCAGGCTGTCGCCCGACTTGAAGGTACGCTCGTTGACGCGACCGGTCTTCAGGTTACGAACCTTGACGCGGTTAAACGCCTGGCCCTTACCCGGTTTGACGTATTCGTTCTCGAGAATCGAGCACGGATCGCCGTCCAGCATCACCTTAAGACCCGGTTTGAATTCGTTGGTAGAATAGTTGGCCATACAAGTTCCCACTTTAAATTGAATGGATGATCCGACTCGCGCCACACCAGCCAGTGTGCGAGGCAGTCAGTCGGACACCCTGACACCCATGCGCGGAAAAACGCCAATGATACATGGTTCTGCAGTTCGTGTTGAGTCCGCCAGCTGGCAAAATATTCTGGCCAACAGCATCACCAGCCCCGCCGAGCTTCTGCGCCGCCTGCATCTCGAAAGCACACTGCTGCCAGCGGCTCTGGCTGCAGCGGAGACATTTCCGCTGAGGGTTCCGGAGCCTTACCTCAGCCGGATGCGTCCGGGCGATATCAATGACCCGTTGCTGCGTCAGGTCCTGCCGATCGGCGAAGAGCTGGCAGAGCAGACCGGGTATGTACTCGACCCCCTCGGAGAACAGCACACCAATGCCAGGCCCGGGATCATTCACAAGTACCATGGTCGCCTGCTGCTGGTCGTCAGCAGTGGTTGCGCCGTCAACTGCCGCTATTGCTTCCGTCGCCATTTCCCCTACGACGACAACAACCTCAGCACCAGCGAGTGGAACGAGGCCCTCGACTATATCCGCAACGACAGCAGCATCAGCGAAGTCATTTACAGCGGCGGTGATCCGCTCGCAGCCAACGACCGCCGTCTGGCCTGGCTGACCCGCGAAATTGCCGCCATTGCCCACGTGCGACGCCTTCGCGTGCACACCCGGCTGCCTGTCGTCATACCGCAACGCATCACCCCGGAGCTGATCGACGCGCTGTGCGGCACACGCCTGCCGGTCACCATGGTCTGGCATTGCAATCATGCAGCCGAACTGGACGCCCGAACCGCAGAAGCAGCAGCCCTTTTGCGCCAGGCCGGCGTCATACTGCTCAATCAGGCCGTCTTGCTGCGCGGCGTCAACGACAGCCTGGAGGCGCAGCAAGCGCTGGGTGAGGCACTAGGCGATGCCGGTATATTGCCCTATTATCTCCACTTGCTCGACCGCGTCCGCGGCGCCAGCCACTTCATGGTCCCGGACGACGAGGCTCGCGCGCTGGTCGGCACCATGCTTACCCGCATGCCGGGCTACCTGGTACCCAGGCTGGTGCGGGAAGTTGCCGGCGAGCCGGGCAAGGTGCCGGTCAGCGTCGAGCTGCAACAGAACGCGCCCCAAACGGGCAATCAGGCATAATCATCAGACTTGGTGACAACGGCAGGGAGCAGGCTTAGCCAGTTGTCAGCTAAGCTGCTAGAGTGTGTTTTCGGAAGGCTGTTTCCCCCACTGAGCCACGGAAGACCGGCACACCCCGTGGGCCGGAATCAGGCCATAGACGCTTGTACTGGATACGACAGTTATGGATAGCACAACGCAAAAGCTGCATTTGCGGATACCCCAGCAGACACTCAGCAACCTGAGTTTTGCAGAAGGGTCCGAGAAAGGCATAGCCCAGTGGCTAGCCAACCTGCCAAAAGCCAATATCGGTGAAACGGCGCGCCAGCTCTATCAGGGACTGATTGAACTGAACCAGTACGACGTGCCTGCCGACAAGCGCCTGGCCATGCTGGAGCGCATTCGGCCCGAGGTGCACTATGTCTGCACCGCCCTTTCGCGCTACTACCTGGGCCAATCGATTGTGCTCGAGGACAAGCCGCGCAAGGTTGCCAATCTGTCCCAGTCGCTGCAGAACCACCTGGCCAACGGCTACAAGATCATCGTTGCTCAGGAGCGCAGCATCAAATCACGCGATCACGCCAACCTGATGACACTGGCCCTGCAGCGATCAATCCGCGGATTGTGCGGGCCACTTCTGCGTGCCTTCCAGCTTTACTGTCCGGTAGCAGATGGGGTCTGGCTTGAGTTGCACCAGCTGTACCAGCTTGCACGCAAACGCAACCTCCACCAGACACCGGTACCGGACAGCGAGAGCGCTGACCGCCGCCCCCTGAGTATCGAACAATGCTATCTGGTCGCCCTGCTGATGGGCGCGAGCCGCCCCAATCAGATGCGCCAGAGCGCAATGGGTCGCCTGTTTGCCACTCTGGAAGACTGGAGCCGTTATGCACGGCTGGTCTCCCCGGAAGACTCGAAGGCACTGTTCATCATCAACCCTGACATGGACTGCCCGCCACGTTACAAATCGCTGATTCGTGGCGAAAGCCTTGACCACAGCCTGGGACTCGACACCCGCAAGCTGGTCAACGGCATTAAGGAATTCATGACCACCGGCAGCGACTACCGGGGCGAATTGCACATCCCCAGTGTTCTGGGCGTGGAATTGCTGCAGCACGTCAGCCAGTCCTGGGGAGACCTGGCCGAGCGCACCTTCAACCGAATCCCGAGCCAAGGGCACCTGCGTGTCAGCATTGGCATGAGCGCGACTCACTACCGGATTTCCGGCAAGAGCTTCGCACGCATGATCGACGCCAGCGATGCCGAGCTCAATCCGTTCTCGGACGCGGCGCAGCGGGCCCGTGAAGGCGGCTGGAGCAGCGCGTTTGATGGTGGTGACTCGGTAGAGTGGCATGCCGCCGGCGTCGAGCAAATCAACTACGGCAGCAACTCGGAAGAAGCCGAAGAGGGTGACGAGCAATATCCGATCCACAACCTGCCGATTGTCAACCACAGCCCCGGCGGCTTCTGCCTGACCTGGCCGAAAGAGGTTCCAAAACAACTGCAGGCAGGCGAACTATTGGGTATCCAGGAAGCAAACGAACAGGACTGGAGCCTGGCCGTCGTGCGCTGGATTCGTCAGGTTCGCGGTGGTGGCACGCAGATGGGCATCGAACTGATTGCACCGCACTGCATACCCTGCGCCGCCAAGCTGATCCGCAAGACGGGCGAACCAAGCCAGTACCTGCGTGCACTGCTGTTGCCCGCCGTGACAGCGATCGACCGCCCGGCCACCATCATCACCCCGCGTCTGCCATTTCAGGTCAACAGCAAGATCAACATTCTGCAGGGCGGAAAGGTCGAAAAGGCAAATCTGAGCAATCGCGTCAGCGCGACCGGCAGTTTCAGTCAGTTCGAGTATCACCTGATCGAGCAGGAGACCGCTGGGACCAGCCAATCTGAGACGGGGCGCGCATCTCTGACCACTGGCCCCGAGGATGACTTTGACTCACTCTGGAAGTCTCTGTAGATTCAAATTCCTTGATCTGTAAGGGGCCATTCAAACCGGCCCTGCACCCCCCGGAAGACCATGGCCAACGACAACCAAGCCATCAAGCTGCTGATCCTCGACGACTCCCAGAACAATGCCGAGCGTATGGTCAGTCTGCTGCGTAATGCAGGCCACGCCACACGCGCCCACAGGGTTACCTCCATCGAAGATCTGCAGGAATGCCTGCAGCAGAACTGGGATATCTGCCTGGCCCAGACCGAAACCAGTTACATGACGGCGGAAGACGCCATCACCCTGATCAAACGCCAATCCAGAGACATCCCGTTCATCCTGCTCAAGCCCGAAATTGATCTGGAAATGCGCACCGAAGCGCTCCGCAGCGGCATGACCGACGCAGTCCCGCATGATGCCGACGTACTTCTGACCCTGATCGTCGACCGCGAGCTGGCCAATCTGAATGCGCGCCGCCAACGTCGCATCGTCGAACAGACCCTGCGCGAAGCCGAGAAGCGCTGCCAGCTGTTGCTGGACAGCTCCGTGGACGCCATCGCCTACGTGCATGACGGCATGCATATCTATACCAACCGTGCTTACGGCGAGCTGTTCGGCTATGAAGATCCGGATGACCTGGCAGCAGAACCGATGGTGGGGCTTATCGATGGCGATGATCAGGGCGCCTTCAAGGATTTCCTTCGCCACTACGCCAGCCAGGGTGGCCAGAACGAGATTCGCTGCAAGGCAGTGGACAGCAGCGGCAAGCGCTTCCCGGTGGTCTTGAACTTTTCTCCAGCCAGCTATGACGGCGAACCCTGCACCCAGGTCGTCATCCGGGCAGAAACGGCCAGCAGCGACTTCGAGGAAAAACTCAAGGCGATGGCCAGCCGTGACTTGGTGACCGGCATGTTCAATCGCGCCTACTTCCAGGAGCAACTGGATAGCGTGCGCGACCAGGCCGTTCGCCAAGGTCAGCCAAGTACCCTCGTCTACCTGAGCATAGATGGCTTCAGCAGCCTGCAAGCCGACATTGGCATCGGCGCTGCCGACCTGCTGCTGACCGATCTGGCACAGATGCTCCGTACCCATTTCAGTGAAGACACCCTGATGGCGCGCTTCGCCGACGACGCCTGCAGCATCCTCATTGAGGGCCAGGAGCCCGAGGCGGCCACAGAGCAACTCGAAGCCTTGCGAACCAAGATCGAGACCCATCTGTTTGAAACCAACGGCCGGACAGTTCGGATGACCGTCAGCATGGGTGTCGCATCCATCAGCGAAACCAACGCCGATCCGGTCGAAGCCATTGATCGCGCACACCGCCTCGCCGAGCAACTGGGCAACAGCGGCGGCAACGGCATCAAGGTGTTCAACCCGCTGGAAGAGCTGGCACTGCAGGCCAACCGCGGCAACCTGATTGCCCTGATCAGACACACCCTGGAAACCAACGGCTTCCGCCTGCTGTTCCAGCCGATTATCAGCCTGCGTGGTGACGAAGCGGAAAACTACGAGACCTTCCTGCGCCTGTTGAACCATGAAGGCGAGGAAGTACCAGCGGCCGACTTCCTGCCAGCGGCCCAGGAAGCCGGGCTGGCACTGGAGATTGATCGCTGGGTAATCACCCAGGCAGTCAAGCTCCTCAGCAATCATCGCGGACGCGGCGCCGACACCCACCTGCTTCTGAATCTGAGCGGGGCAAGCCTGCAGGAAGCGGACATGGTGGAATGGATTGCCGGCAAGCTGAAGGAAGCCAGGCTGCCGGCTGACGCCATCATATTCCAGTTCCATGACGCCGATATAAACACCTACCTCAAGCAGGCCAAGGTGCATACCGAGGCACTGCACCGCATGCACTGCCGGGTCTCCATCAGCCATTTTGGCGGCGCACTAAACCCGTATGCGGCGCTGAAACATGTGCACGCAGACTACATCAAAATCGACGGTTCATTCACCCGCGACCTGTCCGACCCGAAAGCCGTAGAGACGCTCAAGGGAATCATCAACTCCCTGCACAGCCAGGGCAAGCTGACCATTGTGCCCTACGTCGATAGCGCAGCCATGATGCCAACCCTCTGGCAGGCAGGTGCCAATTACATTCAGGGCCACTACCTGCAGCCACCCAGCGACAGCATGAACTACGACTTCTCCGCAGACTGACCCTGCACCGGGCACCGCCATCAGGACGGTCCCGGTGCACGCTGCTACATGCCGTCGCGGTCGCGAAAGCCCAGCAGATACAAGATGCCGTCCAGCCCCAGTGTCGAAATCGCCTGCTTGGCCGATTGCTTGACCAGCGGCTTGGCCCGGAAGGCGACACCCAGGCCGGCAATCGACAGCATCGGCAGGTCGTTCGCCCCATCGCCCACAGCGATAGTCTGCTCCAGACTGATTCCCTCCCTGGCGGCCAGTTGACGCAGCAACTCGGCCTTGCGCTGACCATCGACAATCGGCTCCTGCACCTCGCCGGTGACCAGCCCGTCCTCTACCGGCAGCGCATTGGCATAGACATAATCGATACCCAGACGCTGTTGCAGGCGCTCGGCAAAGTAGTTGAAGCCACCGGAGAGGATGGCCGTCTTGTAGCCCAACCGACGTAACTGGGAAATCAGCGTTTCGGCGCCCTCGGTCAGCCGCAGCGATTCGGCAATGCTGTCGAGGGTAGACACCGGAAGCCCCTTGAGCAGGGCCATCCGCTCGCGAAAACTGGCGCGAAAGTCCAGCTCGCCACGCATCGCCCGTTCGGTAATCTCCGCTACCGCCTCGCCAACGCCTGCCGCCTTGGCCAGCTCGTCGATTACCTCTGCATCAATCAGCGTGGAGTCCATGTCGAAAACGACCAGACGACGGTTGCGACGGAAGATGCTGTCCTGCTGGAAGGCGATATCGACATTCAGCTCCTGGGCGATGGCAAGAAACTCCGCACGCAGCGCTGCCGGATCGTCCGGCTCACCGCGCACCGAGAACTCTATGCAGCCCTTGCCCTGATCCTCGGGCAAGCCCTCCGGGATACGGCCGGACAAACGGTCAATATGGTCGATATTGAGGCCATAGCGCGCAGTAATCTCGCTGACCCGGGCAATGTGCTCGGCAGTTACCCGGCGAGCCAGCAAGGTTACGATATGACGCGCCTTGCCCTGCCCGGTGACCCAGCGGCTGTACTCGTCCGCACTGACAGGGGTAAAACGTACCTGCTGATCCAGCTCGTAGCCTCGGAACAGCACTTCTTTCAGCACATCGGAACTACCGTGATCGGCTGGGATCTCGACCAGAATGCCGAAGGACAGCGTGTCATGGATGACCGCCTGACCAATATCGAGAATATTGACCTGCGCCCGGGCGAGCAGCCCGGTGATGGCCGCGGTAAGACCCGGGCGATCAGGACCGGTGATGTTGATCAGAACGATTTCCTTCAAGACGCTCGCTCCCAGTTAAAAGTGAGGCACCTATTCTACCCGCATTTGCCCAACACCTCACAGATCAGCCTTTTGCCCCATATAGGGAATGGCTATACTCGCGAAACCGGCAATGTCCCGTCTCCTCCGAGATCCATACCTGCGCAACCATAGAGCCCCGCTTTGAGCCACAAGACGCCATCCCACGAAAATCTGTTCCTGCGCTGCTATGCCAACCTGCGCCGCCGCTCACCGACGCTGGCCGGCACGATGCCGCTGATGGTGGTCGCGCCCCTGGTCCTGATCCTGGCGCTCATCCTCTGGCTGGGCAAGGTGCAGTTACAACAGGATGTCGCCCAGCAGGCCGACCGCGTTGGCAGCACACTGGCGCGTCAGATAGCGGCGAGTGCCGCCGAGCCACTGGCAGCGGAAGATCGCTTGAGTCTCAACATCCTGCTGGCCCAGTGGAACCAGAACCCGATGATCGCCCACGCCAGCCTCTACTCACCGAGCAATCGCCTGATCGCCGAGGCTGGCAGCGAACCGCCCCGCCAGCAGCGTGCACCCGGCCAGGGGAAATACATTGCGGCGATACATCTGCAGGATCAGCTCACCGGCCAGGTCCAGCTGACACTGGCAGCCTCGCCATTCATCCAGCCCGCCAACCTGATGCTGGAGCGCCTGATCTGGGGCCTACTGCTGATTGGCTGCGTCGCCGGGCTTTTCGCCTGGCATCGCGGCCGCGAACTGGCGCGTCAGCTCAACGCCCTGGCGCTGTGGGACAGCACCCCCGTCTACCCGGCACCTGCCTGCAAACGCAACGATGAACTGGGTGAACTGTCACGGACGCTGCTCAACAATCGCGGCCTTATGCCAGAGCCAGAGCCAGAGCCAGAGCCAGAGCCAGAGCCAGAAATAATGGCCGAGCCCGAGCCGTTAACCGAACCGGCACCGATTACCAGCGCACCCGCACTCAACACCGGTGCCATCCCGATACTGGTGCCTGACGCGCCGCAGGACGACGATGACGCCGCAGACTACCCGCAAACACCCGCAGACTCGCAGTCAACGAGCGACAGCGATGGCGAGGCCGTCGAGCATGGGCAGACTGCAGGGGAAACAGAGAGCGAGACCGAAGCAGAGTCCGAAGCACCGCTTCAGAAACAGGGCTTGCTGGCAGTGCGCCTGGGTAACCACGACGCCCTTCGCCGCCTGCCCCGCGACCGCCTGATGAGACTGCTGGAACGCTACCGTCAGCAAGTACAGCATGCCTGTCAACTCTACGGTGGAGAACAACATACCCTGCACGATGGCACCAGTATCGTACTGTTCCGAGATAGCACAGGGGATGGATCAGAACTGAAACACGGATTGTGCTGCGGCGAACTGCTGCGCGTGCTGGGCCATGATCTGCAGATCGAGATTGCCGACACCGGTATCGCGCTGCATCTGCAACTGGCGCTGGGTCATGCGGCCGGCCTTGAAGGGATGAGCGATGAAGCCCTGGGGCAGCATTCGGCCTGTCAGCAGGTTATGGAACACCTGCAGCACAGCCGTAACCTGCTGCTGGTGGATGCCGAACTGGCCGCCAGCGAAGGCCTGTCGCAATGCGCATCGGCGCGGCGTCTGGCAAGCCAGCCTGGCACCTTCTGCATCGAACGCCTGCTCGAGCCCTATCAGTCGCTGCTTGAGCGTCAGCTCAGCGCACTGTACAACCAGCGCCAGTCCTGACACTGGCGCCAGCCTCGCTACTCTGCGGCAGATTCACTGCTTGCCGCAGCTCCCAGCTCTACCGCAACCGCATCAACCTTCTGGAAGCCGCGAGGCAGCTTGTTGCCGCGCCGGCCACGCTCACCGCTATAGTGCTCAAGATCGGCCGCCTTCAGCGTCAATGTGCGCTTGCCGGCGGTCAGGACCAGCTGCGCACCCGGTGGCAACACCGCCAGCCCGGCAACGAACTCCTCACGCGATTTCACCCGCGCCGCAGGCAGCGAAATGATCTTGTTACCCTTACCCTTGGACAACTGCGGCAGGTCCTTGAGCGGAAATACCAGCAGCCTCCCCTCATTGGATACCGCAGCAAGGTGACTGCTTTGCGGATAGCGGACCGGCTGCGGAGCCAGAATTCGACCGCCGTCCGGAATGTTCAGCAACGCCTTGCCGTTCTTGTTCTTGGCCAGCATGTCCTCGCCCCTGACCAGGAAGCCGTAACCGGCGTCGGATGCCAGCAGATACAAGCCCTGCTCATCCGGCATCAATACCGCGTCAAATCCTGCCCCGGTCGGCGGACTGAAGCGACCGGTCAGCGGTTCACCCTGGCCACGCGCCGACGGCAGTGTATGCGCCGACAGTGAGTAACTGCGACCAGTGCTGTCGATGAATACCGTCTGCTGATTGGACCGCCCACTGGCCTGCGCTAGGAAGCCGTCACCCGCCTTGTAACTGAGCGCAGTGCCATCCACATCGTGGCCCTTGGCACAACGCACCCAGCCCTTCTCGGACAGCACCACCGTCACCGGCTCGGAAGGTACCAGCTCGGTTTCCGACAGCGCACGCGCTTCCTTACGCTCAACCAGCGGCGAGCGGCGCTCGTCACCATAAGTCTGGGCATCGGCAGCCAGCTCGTCGCGCACCAGCGTGCGCAGCTTGCGCTCGTCGCCGAGAATGCTCTGCAACTCGTCGCGCTCTTCGCGCAGCGCGTCCTGCTCGGCTCGGATCTTCATTTCTTCCAGCCGCGCCAGCTGACGCAGACGGGTGTCAAGAATGTAGTCGGCCTGCAGCTCGCTCAAGTCGAAGCGCGCAATCAGTTCCGCCTTCGGATGCTCCTCAGTGCGGATGATGTGAATGACTTCATCCAGATTGAGGAAGGCGACCAGCAAACCGTCCAACAGGTGCAGACGCGCCAGTACCTTGTCCAGACGGAATTGCAGACGGCGACGCACCGTGGCAACCCGGAAACCCAGCCATTCGCTGAGCATGCCCCACAGGTCCTTCACCGCCGGCTTGCCGTCGGTGCCGATCACGTTCATGTTGACCCGATAACTGTGCTCAAGGTCGGTGGTCGCAAACAGATGCTGCATCAGATCGTCCAGATCGACCCGATTGGAGCGCGGTACGATCACGATACGCGTCGGGTTTTCATGATCGGACTCATCACGCAGGTCAGCTACCATCGGCAGCTTCTTGCTCTGCATCTGCGCGGCAATCTGCTCGAGTACCTTGGCACCGGACACCTGATGCGGCAGCGCGGTGATAACCACCTCACCGTCCTCCCTGCTCCAGACGGCGCGGCAACGCACCGAACCGCGGCCGCTGGCGTACATCTTCAGCAGCTCCTGGCGAGGGGTAATAATCTCCGCCTCGGTCGGAAAGTCAGGCCCCTGTATATGCTCGAGAATCTCGTCAAGGCCGGCGCCCGGATCGTCCAGCAGACGAATGCAGGCCGCGGCAACTTCCTTCAGGTTGTGCGGCGGAATGTCAGTGGCCATGCCAACGGCGATACCGGTGGTGCCGTTCAGCAGCAGGTTCGGCAACCGTGCGGGAAGAACCATGGGCTCATCCATTGTGCCGTCAAAGTTGGGTTGCCAGTCGACGGTGCCCTGCCCCAATTCGGTCAGCAATACCTCGCTGTAGCGCGCCAGACGGGCCTCGGTGTAGCGCATCGCGGCAAACGACTTGGGATCGTCCGGAGCCCCCCAGTTGCCCTGACCATCCACCAGCGGGTAACGGTAGGAAAATGGCTGGGCCATCAGCACCATGGCTTCATAGCAGGCTGAATCGCCATGCGGATGGTACTTGCCCAGTACGTCGCCAACGGTACGTGCCGATTTCTTGTGCTTGGAGCTGGCTGACAGCCCCAGCTCACTCATCGCATAGACGATACGGCGCTGCACCGGCTTGAGGCCGTCGCCGATATGCGGCAGCGCCCGATCCATGATGACGTACATGGAATAGTTGAGGTAAGCCTCCTCGGTAAAGGACGCCAGCGAACGTCGCTCAATACCGTCCAGGCTCAGATCCAGTGCATCACTCATGCTTGTTCTCCACACAGGCGGCAGCGCGCATTGCCCTGCCTGCCAGATAACTCATTGATACTGTCGCAGCAGCAGATCACCGCCCTGCGAACGAAAATCCAGTTGCCTGAGGGCGCTCATGCCCAGCAATACCTCTTCACCCGCCATACCGGGCACGATACCGGCCTCGACGTCGTGCAACAGAATGTCGCCCAGCTGAAGCGTCTGCAGCCGCGTGGCGTAGCCCTCGGCGGTGCCGTTGGCGGTATCGACCATGAACTGCCGACCACGTGGCAACCCCAGCTCGTCAGCCAGCGCGGCAGGAACGGCGACAAAACTGGCACCGGTATCAACCAGCAGGGTCACCGCCTTGCGGTTGATCTGACCGATGAGCAGATAGTGCCCCTGCCTGTTCGGCTCCAGCCTCACTTCCACGGCATTGCCCAACTGACTCGATGCCGGTCGCTGATTGGGATTGCGCTGACGCTCTTCCACGCTGCTGAACCAGTAGGCCGCCAGCAGCAGCCCGGCCACCCAGGCCAGAATCATCATCCCGGTCCCCAGCTTGCGCTGTGAGGGTGGCAACGGCTCGGTCACGGCTGATAGCCCTCACGCCAGTCGTCAGGCAGAGCAAAGAGGAACAACCAGGGCCGCTTATCACCATCCGGACGCGCCCGGCCGTTGTTATCCAGACCGATGATGATGCCGTCATCGCTGATCAGAAGCGCTTCGGCCAATCCGAAGGGAGCGTCCGGATAGAAATACGGTTCGACCAAAACGCTCTGGGCAAAGGACCAGCAGCGCTCACGCTTGCCCGATAGCGGATTGCGGCGGCAGACCTGATGCGCATTGCGCTCCAGCGTCCACAGCCGCCCCTGCCAGAACACCAGATCAGAAAAATCCACCGGCATCACTTCTCGATTCAAAATACCGGGACCAAAGGGCTCGGTTGGCAGGAATCGACGCTCCGCCAGCAGGACACAACCGGCCAGCGGGCATTTCCATTCATCGCCCTGACGTTGCAACTTGATCAGGCCCCGCGCCTGGCGCTCGGCAGCGAGCCAAAGGGTTCCAGCCTCGGCGTCAACCGCGATGCCTTCAGCCAGCGCGTTTATCTGCTGCCATAAGCCACGCGCCTCACCTTCGGTGTAAACGGTCGCATCCAGCGTCAGCCATTCACCGGTCACCGCTTGCTCAGCCGACGGCGGCAGACGCAACACCCCCAACTGGCTTTCGCTCACCAGATAGCGGTTGCCCTCGCTGTCGCACGCCAGACCCTCGAAATCCAGTGCCGGGCCACTCAGACCGCGCAACCAGGCACCTGCAAGCAGTTGCACAGGCAGCATCGAAGGCGCTTGTGCCGGCAGCAAAAACGCTTCAACCTCAGCCTGGTAGCTGTCTTCGGCACGTTGCAGCACAAACAGACTGCTATCTTCGCGATCAGATACAGCCAGCAAGCGCCCGTCGCAGCGCTGCAGTGCAGACAGATTGCCACGCGGCATGCCATCCAGCGGCAAGGCAGACTCCAGCTGCAACTCCGGGGCGCGCTCAAATGCCAGCGCAGCACCGCTGACTGCCATCAGGAATGCGCCAAGCAGGCGCAGACGGATGCCACTCATCAAAGCAGCACCTCAGCCAGATTGCCCTTACTCTCGAGCCAGACCTTACGGTCGGAGGAGCGCTTTTTGGCCAACAGCATGTCCATCAACTGCTCTGTATCCTGCGTCTCATCGACGGTCAGCTGCACCAGTCGGCGGGTTTCCGGCGCCATGGTGGTTTCGCGCAGCTGCAAGGGGTTCATTTCGCCCAGGCCCTTGAAGCGCGTAACCTGAATCTTGCCGCGCTTGCCCTCGGCTTCGATACGGTCGAGGATGCCCTGCTTTTCGGCATCATCCAGTGCGTAGTAAACATCCTTGCCGATGTCGATACGATAGAGCGGCGGCATGGCCACAAAAACATGACCGGCTTCAACCAGCGGGCGGAAATGACGGACAAACAAGGCACACAGCAACGTCGCGATGTGCAGGCCGTCCGAGTCCGCGTCGGCGAGGATACAGATCTTGCCATAGCGCAGTTGCTCGAGACTGGCCGCGCCCGGATCAACCCCGATGGCAACCGCAATGTCGTGCACTTCCTGCGAGCCCAGCACCTCACTGGATTCCACTTCCCAGGTATTCAGAATCTTGCCGCGCAGCGGCATGATGGCCTGAAACTCCTTGTCTCGCGCCTGCTTTGCGCTACCGCCGGCGGAATCACCTTCCACCAGAAACAGCTCCGAGCGCTTGCTGTCCTGCCCGACGCAGTCCGCCAGCTTGCCCGGCAGGGCAGGCCCCTGGGTAATGCGCTTGCGCTCGATCTTCTTGCCCGCCTTGAGCCGACGCCCGGCATGGCTGATCGCCATCTCGGCGATCTGCTGACCGATCTCTGCGTGCTGATTCAGCCACAGACTGAAGGCATCCTTGACGACGCCTGATACGAAGGCAGCCGACTCACGGGACGACAGTCGCTCCTTGGTCTGGCCGGAGAACTGCGCCTCGGCCATTTTCAGTGACAGCACATAGCTGACCCGCTCCCAGATATCCTCCGGCGCCAGCTTCAGACCACGCGGCAGCAGGTTGCGGAATTCGCAGAACTCGCGAATCGCTTCAAGCAACCCTGCGCGAAGGCCATTGACGTGGGTGCCGCCCTGGGCGGTCGGGATCAGGTTGACGTAGCTTTCCTGGACCAGCTCACCGCCTTCGGGCAACCAGAACACGGCCCAGTCCACCGCCTCCTGCTTGGCACTGAAACTGCCGGCGAAAGGTTCTTCCGGCAGTTTTGGCCATTCGGCGCAGCTGTCGACCAGGTAATCGCGCAGACCGTCTTCGTAGTACCAGCTGATCTTTTCCCCGGCCTGACGGTCGTCAAAGTCGACCTTGAGGCCCGGGCACAGTACAGCCTTGGCCTTGAGCAGATGCTTGAGCCGGCTGATGCTGAATTTGGGGGAATCGAAATATTTGGCATCCGGCCAGAAGATGACCGTGGTGCCGGTATTGCGCTTGCCGACGGTACCGATGACCTCCAGCTCACGGACCTTTTCGCCATTCTCGAACGCCATGGCGTATTCCTGTCCATCGCGCTTGACCCGGACCTCAACCCGCAGCGAAAGCGCGTTGACCACCGAGATACCAACCCCGTGCAAACCGCCGGAGAACTGGTAGTTCTTGTTCGAGAACTTGCCGCCGGCATGCAGGCGGGTAAGGATCAGCTCAACACCCGAGACGCCCTCCTCAGGATGAATATCCACCGGCATGCCGCGACCATCATCGCTGACCTCAAGCGAATTGTCCTGATGCAGTACCACACTGATGCTGCGGGCATGCCCGGCGAGTGCCTCGTCGACACTGTTGTCGATGACTTCCTGCGCCAGGTGGTTGGGACGCGTGGTGTCGGTGTACATGCCCGGTCGGCGGCGCACCGGATCGAGACCGCTGAGTACTTCAAGCGCATCCGCGTTATAGGTCGAATCTGACATGGTGTGAGCAGGTATCCTTCTTGAATTTCTTCAACGCCCACCCGCCTGCCTGACTGACTGACGCCGGCCATCGGAGTGAGCTTGCATGGGGTCACATAGTATCCGGCGAGCGGACTGCCTGCCACCGTCAGTGCGGCTGCAACTCAATAGCCCACTGCTCCCGGCTCAGGCAAAAACAGGCCTTCCGGAAGGCGGCGAACAGCCGTTTCGATACGACCGTCGTCGTACAGACGCAGCCAACGATAACCAGGCGCCAGCGTATCAGTAGCAAAATCGCTGCTGCCCGCGGCAAACTGGACGCAGGTGGAAGGCGTGGCCAGCAGACGCAAATGACCAAGCTGCTGGTCGAACTGCTGGTGAATATGGCCCCAAAGCACCACCTTTACCTCGGGGCGATGCTGGATACGGCCCAGCAAGTCCTGCGGATTGAGCAGCCCGATCGGCGCCATCCAGTCGCTGCCGATGTCGACCGGCTGGTGATGCAGACAAACCATGACGTGGCGCTCGTCTGCTGACGCCAGTGCGTCATCCACAATCTGGAGCTGTGATGCTGCCAGTCGGCCAGGCACGGCACCGGAAATACTGGTATCGAGCAGAACAATTCGCCAGTTGCCGAGGTCAACCCAGGGCCGGCTAAGGCCAAGAGGCCTTCCAACCTCGGCCATCAATTCGGCGTCATCGTGATTGCCGGGAATCCAGTAGCAGGGTGCGGGCAGGCGCTGGCTGGCGGCGATAAACCGACGGTAGGCATCTTCGCTGCCATCCTGGGTTATGTCCCCGGTCGCCAGCACCACGTCCATCTCGGGTGTCTGTTCAAGCACCATATCAATGACAGCGTTCAAACTGGCGTGCGTATCCAGCCCCAGCAGGTCAGCACCCGCATCGGCAAACAGGTGACTGTCCGTCAACTGCACCACGCAGACGAAATCCGCCCCTAACGACATCGTGCCCCCACTTCTCGCTCCTTGTTTACACTCAATCTTGGCCGTTGCCGCCACAGGAATCCAGCGATTCGGTCACAGACCCTGGCCGGCAATTGATAACGGCTGCGCGCTTTGTCCATTGCGCTGACAGTATCCCAGCCACTCCCCGAGAAACTGATTCAACTGAAACTTTTCGTCCGGCTGCAACATCTGCTCGTTCGGATAGGGGTACACCCCCCGAAACCGGCGACTGTTATAGGCCGCAACCACCTCCGCCAGGCCCGCATCGTGATAAAGCCGAACTTCCATACTCGGCGGTGTTACCCACTCGTGCCGCCGCTCGTGAAACAGCTGCAGCGTCGAGGTATAGGGGCAACGCTCAAGCACGCGCATGACCAGCGCCTGAACCGCACCATCGCCAGCATCGACCACAATGCGGTGCTCATCCTCCTCGTGCATACGCGGCATCAGCTTCAGCAGCTTCCAGTAATTGCTCTCGCACAGCGCCTGCAGGCCAATCAGGTCAACGTGATAACGGGGCTTGCGCAAGGTCATCATGGCTGGGGCCCCGCCTCGGCGCGCAAGCGCTCGGCATGCAGCTGCAGCCACTGCAGCGCGATGATGCTGGCGGCATTGTCGATCCGGCCATCCTCAACCGCGGCAATGGCCTCGGCCCGCGGCCACAGGCTGACGCGAATATCCTCGCCTTCCTCGGCCAATCCGTGAATACCGCCCGCACCACGACTGTCGACCAGCGCACAATACAGATACACACGCTCGTCACTGCCGCCGGGGGACGGGAAATAGCGGGTAATGGGGTGCAGAGACAGCAGCGTCAAACCGGCCTCTTCCTGCGCTTCGCGGAGAGCGACCTGCTCCGGCGCCTCATCGGTATCGATGAGGCCGGCGACCAGCTCCAGCATCCACGGACTGTCACTTTTTTCCAGCGCACCCACCCGCACCTGCTCGATCAGCACCAGCTGATCCAGCCAGGGGTCGTAGGGCAAGACACAGACAGCGTCGTGGCGCACGAACAGCTCACGGCGCAGTACCGGGCCCCAGCCACCGTCGAACAGACGATGGCGCAGCTGCAGGACATCCAGGCGATAGAAACCACGGAAGCCATCTTCCCGGCTGATGATCTCCACGTCGGCACGCGTAAAGGACAAGGCAATACCCCCAAAGGAAACGAATCGCAGCAGATCAGGCATATCCATAACGGAGCAGGATCGGCTGCCGAGCGTCTAAGCTCGCATATCTTTCGGGGCAACGGCAAGGGTTCAGACGTGCCAGAACCCTCGCCGCACTGACTTGCTAGAGCTTGTGGTAGAGCTGCGATCCGGTAGTGCGAAACTCCTGCGACTTGGCCTTCATGCCCTCTTCAACCGCCAGATCAACCGCAGCAATACGCTGTTCGGCTGCGTATTCGCGCACTTCCTGGGTGATCTTCATAGAGCAGAACTTGGGGCCGCACATCGAGCAGAAGTGCGCCACCTTGGCCGACTCCTTCGGCAGCGTTTCATCGTGGAAGGCACGCGCGGTATCCGGATCCAGACCCAGGTTGAACTGATCTTCCCAGCGAAACTCGAAGCGCGCCTTGCTCAGGGCGTTGTCACGAATCTGCGCGCCCGGGTGCCCCTTGGCGAGATCGGCAGCGTGGGCGGCGATCTTGTAGGTAATGATGCCGGTCTTGACGTCATCCCGATTCGGCAGCCCCAGGTGTTCCTTGGGCGTTACATAGCACAGCATGGCGCAGCCGAACCAGCCGATCATCGCCGCACCGATACCGCTGGTGATGTGGTCGTAGCCGGGAGCTATGTCGGTCGTCAACGGACCCAGGGTGTAGAACGGTGCCTCATCGCAGCACTCCAGCTGCTTGTCCATGTTCTCCTTGATCAGTTGCATCGGCACGTGGCCCGGACCTTCGATCATGACCTGCACATCGTGCTTCCAGGCGATCTTGGTCAGCTCGCCCAGGGTTTCCAGCTCGCCGAACTGGGCTTCGTCGTTGGCATCGGCAATGGAGCCGGGACGCAGGCCATCGCCGAGCGAGAAGCTGACGTCGTAGGCCTTCATGATTTCGCAGATGTCCTCGAAGTGGGTATAGAGGAAATTCTCTTTGTGGTGCGCCAGACACCACTTGGCCATGATCGAGCCACCGCGCGACACGATGCCGGTGACCCGTTTGGCGGTCATCGGCACATAGCGCAGCAACACGCCAGCGTGAATGGTGAAGTAATCCACGCCCTGTTCAGCCTGTTCGATCAGCGTGTCGCGGAAGATGTCCCAGGTCAGGTCTTCGGCCACGCCGCCAACCTTCTCCAGCGCCTGATAGATCGGCACGGTGCCAATCGGCACCGGCGAGTTACGGATGATCCACTCGCGGGTTTCGTGAATATTCTTGCCGGTCGACAGGTCCATCACCGTGTCGGAGCCCCAGCGAATACCCCAGGTCATCTTCTCGACCTCCTCCTCGATGGAGGAGCCCAGGGCCGAGTTACCGATATTGCCGTTGATCTTTACCAGGAAGTTGCGGCCGATGATCATCGGCTCCAGTTCCGGGTGGTTGATGTTGGCCGGGATAATCGCTCGACCACGGGCGATCTCTTCGCGCACGAACTCGGGGGTAATTTCCTTCGGAATACTTGCGCCGAAACTGTGACCGGCATGCTGATCCTTGAGCAGCCCCGCATCACGCGCCTGCTGCAGCTTCATATTCTCGCGAATCGCGACGAACTCCATTTCCGGCGTAATGATGCCGCGGCGGGCGTAGTGCATCTGCGTCACGTTGCAGCCGGCCCTGGCGCGGCGCGGCGTGCGCACGTGGGCAAAACGCATATGGTCGAGTGACGGGTCAGCCAGACGCGCGGCGCCAAACTCGGACGTCAGCCCCGGCAACACTTCTGTATCACCACGTTCGTTGATCCAGGCACTGCGCACATCGGCAAGCCCCGCGCGCAAATCGATGCTGACACCCGGATCGGTATAGGGGCCAGAGGTGTCATAGACCAGCACCGGTGCGTTGGCCTCGCCACCAAAGTCGGTTGGCGTGTCGGCCAGGCTGATTTCCCGCATGGGTACGCGGATATCCGGGCGCGAGCCGGTCAGGTAGACCTTGCGGGAATTGGGGAAAGGCTGGGTGGCGGCGCTGTCGGCACCAGAGGTGGCGATGGCGGTATCAGGCAACGTGCTGTTCATTATTGTGCTCCACTGCGTTGAGGTGCGCAGGGAACCGAATGACCACGACCACCCCAGCCCGGACGGACTGAAGCCTGCGATCGATCTCGATTCCTACGCCGGTACTAACCGGTTCAGGTTCAACGGGTATCATCTCAGCCCCCTGCAAGCAGGCAGCACCCCGTCAAGATGTCCGCACAGTCTAGAGATATGCTGTTACCGTCTCAAGCCCACGACAGATATCCCTTCCCGACACGCAGATCAAAGCGCCCGTGATGGCTGACAAAATCCGCGAAAACGTCAGCAAAAGTCGCAACAACAGATTGTTCCCAATTGTGTCCCCCAAAGCCGCTTGACCCCGGCCCCCGACCCTTTTAGCCTTGCCTGACCTCCTCTCATGCGAAGGATTCGTGCATGTTGCGTCCGCTTACCGTTGCACTGCTGCTGGCCGGAGCTTCCGCTCACGCCGCTGCCAATACCGATCTGATGACCGTTTACCAGCAGGCGGTGCTCAACAGCGCTGACCTGGCCGCAGCACAAGCGGATGCACTGGCCCGTCAGGAAGCCCTGCCCCAGGCCCGCTCGCAGCTGCTGCCCAACCTCGGCGTCGCCGCCGGCGCCTCACGCCAGGACCTCGACATTGATAACGTAGGCGGCGACGAATACTCCAACCACTACTATCAGGCCAGCCTTACCCAACCCCTGTTCCGGGCTGACCGCTGGTTCAGCTACCAGGCCGCCAAGTCGGTGAGTCAGCAGGCCCAGCTGGAGTTCTCGGCGACCCAGCAGAACCTGATCCTTGAGGTCTCCCAGGCCTACTTCAACGTCCTGCGCGCTTCAGACAACCTGGCAACGGCAAAAGCCGAGGAAAAAGCCTTTTCCCGCCAGCTGGAGCAGGCACGGGAGCGTTTTGAAGTCGGCCTGTCCGCACGCACCGACGTCCTCGAGGCACAGGCGGGATACGACAGCGCCCGCGCAGCGCGCCTGACCGCCCAGACCAATCTGGACGTCAGCTACCAGGCGCTGACCCGTCTGACCACTCAGGACTACGACAGCCTGTACGGCATTAGCCACGAGCTGCCGATCCTGCCGCCGACACCGGCCAGCATGCAGCAGTGGGTCGAAACCGCCGCCGAACAGAATCTGACCCTTCAGGCCAGCCGTTACGCCATCGACAGCGCCGAAGACAGCCTGCGCAGCAGCAAGGCCGGCTATGCACCGGTCGTCGATGCCTTTGTGCGCTACAGCAACGACAACGGCGGCGCCAGTATCGCCGGTACCGGTCAGGCCAGCACCGATACAGAGCTGACCAGCTTTGGCGTGGAACTGAGCATGCCGCTGTTTACCGGCGGCCTGACCACCTCCCGCGTGCGCGAGTCGACCTACCGCCTGACCCAGGCCGAGCAGAGCAGCGAGGCGCAGCTGCGCCGGGTTGTGGAAAGCACGCGCAACCTCTACCGCACCGTCACCTCCAGCGTTGATGAAGTGGCCGCACGGCGTCAGGCCATCGTCTCCGCCAAGGCCGCGCTCGACGCCACCCAGACCGGGTACGAGGTCGGCACACGCAACGTGGTGGATGTGCTGGAAGCCCAGCGCAACCTGTTCCGCACCGTGCGCGACTACAACACCGTGCGCTACAACTACATCATCAACAACCTCAGCCTGAAGCAGGCGGCCGGTACACTCAGCCCGCAGGATCTGCAGGACCTGTCACAGTGGCTGAACCCGAACTACGACCCGGATCGGGACTTCATCCCGCAGACAACCGAAGAGGAAGCCCGGCAGATGTCGATGGGCGGCCAGCCGCAGCCGCCTGCCATGCCAGCCAACGGCGACAGCAGCACGTTTTGAACGCGGAGCACGAAAACCAAAACAGCGCCCGAGGGC
Organism: Halopseudomonas sp. MFKK-1; assembly: GCF_027474385.1. Taxonomy (NCBI): domain Bacteria; kingdom Pseudomonadati; phylum Pseudomonadota; class Gammaproteobacteria; order Pseudomonadales; family Pseudomonadaceae; genus Halopseudomonas; species Halopseudomonas sp. MFKK-1. The sequence continues at coordinate 2,072,290 of NZ_CP114836.1, read as the reverse complement.
GCTGTTTTGGTTTGTTCTGAGCATTCAATGCAGTAACCGGTCGATCCCCTGCAGCAAGCGCTCCAGCGCCCCCTGATTGTCAGCCACTACTGCCTGCCCTGCCTGGCCCGCGCGCTGACGCGCAGGACTGTCCTGCAACCATTGCTGTACGGCGACCGCCAGCGCTGTCTCGTCAGCGACCACCTGCAGGGCGCCTGCGCCTTCAAGCAACTCGCTGATTTCGGTGAAATTGAAGCGGTGCGGCCCGGACAACACCGGCAGCCCCAGTGCCGCCGGCTCAAGATAGTTGTGACCGCCGTTCGGCACCAGAGAGCCGCCGACAAACGCCAGATCAGCACAGGCGTAGAGAAACACCAGCTCGCCCATGGTGTCGCCAACCAGCACCTGCTGGTCAGCAGCCGGCAGCGCACCACTGCTGCGCCGTACCATACCGAAACCCGTCTCACTGACCTGGCGCGCGACCGAATCAAAGCGCTCGGGATGCCTCGGTACCAGAATCAGCAGCGCATCGGGCAGCGTATCCAGTACCTGACGATGCGCTCGCAGCACCTGCTCATCCTCACCAGCATGGGTGCTGGCCGCAATCCATACCGGGCGGTCGCTGCCCCAGCGCGCGCGCAGCTCCTGCGCCTGCTGCACCTGCTGCGGATCGGGACGAAAATCGAACTTGATGCTGCCAGTCACCTGCATCTGCTCGCGCCCCACACCCAGCTCGATAAAACGCAGAGCCTCGGCCTGGCTCTGCACGGCAACCCAGTCCAGCGCCGCAAACATTGGCCGAACCAGCGCGCCTACCCGCTGATAGCCACGGGCGGAGCGAGCCGACAGCCGCGCATTGGCCAGCACCAATGGCACCCTTGCGCGCCCGGCCTCGGCCACCAGATTCGGCCACAGCTCGGTTTCCATGATGATGCCGATCTTTGGCTGCAGCCGGCGCAATAACCGACGCTGCAGCCACGGCAGGTCATAGGGCAGATAGGCGTGACCAACCTGACCGCCAAACAGCTTGCGGATCTGCTCGGAACCGGTCGGCGTCATGCAGGTGACGGTGATCGGCAGCGCCGGATACCGCTTGAGCAATTCACGCACCATGGGCGCGGCGGCAATACTCTCGCCGACCGACACGGCGTGCACCCAGATTCCGCCGCTGCGCACATCGCCTCCCAGAGCAAAACGTTCGGCCCAGCGGCGGGCATAGGCAGGCGCCTTGATCGCGCGATACAGCAGACGCAACAAAATCAGCGGCAGGCAAAGGAAGAAAAACAGGGTATAGAGACGACGGGCCATGAAAGCATCCTGTAGCAGCTAGGCGTCCGGTAAGGGCTGCGCTAAAACAGCGCTGGCTCCTAGGGTAACAGATGTGACCAGGCAGGCCCCCAGTGACTATACTAGGGAGCCTTTTTAACCAGAGCTGCGGGAGCACATGAGTACAACCCTGGATACTGACATCTGCATTATCGGCGGCGGCGTCGCCGGACTATGGCTCAATGCGCGCCTGCGCAAGGCTGGCTATCATACCGTGCTGATTGAGCGTGGCGCCCTGGGAGGCGGTCAGAGCGTCAAGTCACAGGGCATCATCCATGGCGGTATCAAGTATGCACTCGGTGGCAAGCTCAACGCCGCAACGGAGGCGATCGCCGACATGCCCAACCGCTGGCGGCAGTGCCTGACCGGCGAAGGCGAACTGGATCTGAGTGGCGTGCGGGTGCTTTCCCAGCACCATTATCTGTGGTCACCCGGCAGCCTGATCAGCAATCTGGCCGGTTTTTTTGCCAGCAAGGCCCTGCGCGGGCGGGTGGATCAGATCAAGGGCAAGGCGTTACCCACCGTATTCAACAACCCGGGTTTCAAGGGCAAGGTGTATCAGCTCGGTGAGCTGGTACTGGACGTGCCGGATGTCATCCAGCGTCTGGCAGAGCTCTCGGGCGACAGCCTGATCAGCGACAATAACCCACACATCCTGCGTGACGACAGCGGCGAGATAGCCGGGATTCAGCTGGCCGGCACACGGGTTCGCGCGAGCCGTTATGTGCTTACCGCCGGTGAAGGTACCGAAGGCCTGCTGCAGGACTGGGGCGTCAGCGAGCCGGCAATGCAGCGTCGCCCGCTGCAAATGGTGCTGGTCAAGGGCCCGGATCTGCCACCCCTGTATGCCCACTGTCTCGGCGCCAGCCCCAAGCCGCGCCTGACCGTCACCACTCACCCCTGTGAAGACGGCCAGTGGTGCTGGTATCTGGGTGGCGACCTCGCAGAGCAAGGGGTCAATCAAGCACCGGACCAGTTGATCGACCAGGCTCGCCGCGAACTCCGTGAGCTGCTGCCGTGGATCGACCTGAGCGCGTGCCAGTGGACCACGCTGCCGGTCAACCGGGCCGAGCCGGCCCAGAGCGGGCTGGTACGCCCCGATAACGCCTACGTTCAAGCCTGCCACAACGCGTTGATCAGCTGGCCGACCAAGCTGGCCCTGGCACCCAATCTGAGCGATCTGGTAATGCAGGAACTGAACCGCCAGCAGGTAACATCGACCGGGCATCCGCCGCTGCCGTCAGACCTGCCGCGCCCTCGTGTGGCAGCACCGCTTTGGGACGCCTGCTTCCAATGAGTACCCTGCACCCCTTCTACCGCACCCTGGGAGACACCGGCCTGCGCCTGTCTCCCCTCGGGCTGGGTACCGTCAAGATCGGCCGTAATCAGGGCGTAAAGTATCCGAACGGTTTCGACTTGCCAGACGACGACGCTGTGCGCAACCTGCTCGCGCTCGCACATGATCTGGGCATCAACCTGCTAGACACCGCGCCGGCCTACGGCACCAGCGAGCAACGCCTTGGCCCGCTGCTCAAGGGCCAGCGGGACAACTGGATCATCTGCAGCAAGGTTGGCGAGGAGTTTGTCGAAGGCCAGTCGCATTTTGATTTCTCGGCCAAACATACCCGCCATTCGGTAGAACGGTCACTGCAGCGCCTGGGCACCGATCGACTGGACCTGGTACTGGTGCACTCCGACGGCAACGATCTTGAAGTGCTGGATCAGGAAGTCTACCCGACGCTGGCCCAGCTCAAGCAACAAGGCCTGATTCTCGCCTACGGGTTCTCCGGCAAGACGGTAGCCGGTGGTCTGCGTGCCCTGCAGCAGGGCGATTGCGCCATGGTGACCTACAACCTGCACGAACAGGCAGAACGCGAGGTGCTCGACTTCGCCCTGCAACACAACAAGGGCATTCTGATCAAAAAAGCGCTGGCCAGCGGGCACGTCTGCCTGAATGGCGAGGATCCGATACGCAAGAGCCTGGAATTGGTTCTCGGACACCCCGGCGTGACCAGCGCGATTATCGGCACCATAACCCCCAGCCACCTTGCGCAGAATGTCAGCGCGGCCCTGTCGGTACTATCCAGCATGGAGTAAGGCATGACTCAAATCGTTGCCCGGAAAAACCCCGTCGCATTCAAGACCCAGGCCATCGCGGTTACCGCCAGTGCAGAGGTATTACGCTACGAACCAACCGGCAGCCCTTTGAGTTTTGCCCAGATACAGGAGCGTCGCGTCCCGCTCCAGCTCAGCGACCCCAACCACTTCAATGTCGTTCTGGCCAACCTGGGGGTCTCGGTCGATCTGTATCTGCACTGGCAGCAGCGGGATTTCCGCCTGCTGGTACGTCAGGACCGGCCGGACCACGGCGACCAGGTTCTGAAACTGTTGTCCGGCTACGTTCCTTCCCACGAACTGCGCGTGCCACTGTTGACCGTCATGACCGAGATCGCCGAGGAATTGCTGATCGAGACCCGAAGCGGCTGGCTGCAGGGGCGCTATCAGGATACCTGGCTGCCGACGCCCTATGCAGAGAGCCTGCCATTGGACAGTGAACGCCATTTCACCCTTGGCGCACGCGCCGGAAATACCAGGCCGGTGCTCTGCCGTGAGCTGAACCTGCTTGAGCGCCCACGGGCATACGTCCACTTGCCGACCAGTTCGCTGCAACTGGTCTACCAGATGCAGCTTGCTCTGCCGGACGACATAGACGCCCCTTCGCTCTTGCATGCCGACGAATATCTTGATCCGGACAGCAGGGAACTGATCGCCCGGGTTGACCACCAGCAACCGGACCTGTTTCTGGCCGAATACCGCAACGGCGAACCCACCGGCGAGCTATATCATCTGCAACGCGGCGAACTGGTCGCCCAGCCAACGGGGGGCCTGCTGCTTAGCGAGGCGTTTGCCGAACAACAGGGCTGGGTGGTCACCGCAGCCAACTGCGCACTGCAGCAGGGCCTTGGCCTGACTGACGGCACAGCGTAACCACTGATTTGGCGCAAGCGTGTCAACATCAGCGCTCGCGCTGACGCAGCCACTCCAGATCTTCGGGGCGGGTAATTTTCAGATTGTCGGCACGGCCTTCCACCAGCAGCGGTGCCTGACCGACCCACTCCATCGCCGAGGCCTCATCGGTAATCCGGGCGCCAGCGGCCAGCGCCTCGGCCAGCGCCTGCTGCAATGGCCCGAGACGAAACATCTGTGGCGTGTAAGCCTGCCAGAACAGGCTGCGATCGGGTGTTGATGACACCCGGCCATCCGGACCGATCTGCTTGAGAGTATCGCGCACCGGTACAGCCAGTAGTCCACCGACCGGATCATCGGCTAACGTGCTGAGCAGCTTGTGCAGGTCGCTATCGGCGAGATTGGGGCGAGCCGCGTCGTGCACCAGCACCCAGTCGTCATCGGTCGCGCCCAGCTCCCGCAACGCAATCAGGCCATTGAGTACCGAGTCGGCACGCTCGCGGCCGCCGACTGCACGGGTGATACGCGCATCCTGCGCGCAGGGCAGCGTCGGCCACCAGCCATCATCTGCAGAGAGGGACACCACCAACCCGCGCAGCCCCGGTTGATCCAGGAAGCAGGCCAGGGTGTGTTCGATCAGGGTGCGCTCACCCCAGAGAAGGTATTGCTTCGGACGGTCTGCCTGCATGCGCGCGCCGACACCGGCGGCGGGCAGAACGACCCAGAAATCGGGTGTAGCGACGCTCATTGGTCGCTCAGTTGGAACAGGGTCTCGCCCTGCTTGACCATGCCCAGCTCACGACGGGCACGCTCTTCGACGGTTTCCAGCCCCTGCTTGAGTTCAATGACCTCTGCCGTCAGCACACGATTACGCTCCAGCAGCTGCTCGTTCTCGCGCTGCTGCTCGGCAATCTGCTGCTTGAGCTGGGAAACGTGGGCAAGACTGCCCTCGCCGACCCAGAGTCGGTACTGCATCGCCGCCAGCAGCGACAGCGCAATGAGCCAGAGCCATTTCAAGCCGGATGCTCCTGTCAAGGAACGGCGGGTACGCTCACGCGTACCCGCCAGACCGATCAGCCGCGGAACTCGGCGCGACCCTTGTAGGGCGCCTTGTCACCCAGTTGCTCTTCGATACGCAGCAGCTGGTTGTACTTGGATACGCGGTCGGAACGGCACAGCGAACCGGTCTTGATCTGACCGGCAGCGGTACCCACAGCCAGATCGGCGATGGTGCTGTCTTCGGTCTCACCGGAGCGGTGCGAGATGACGGCGGTAAAGCCGGCAGCCTTGGCCATCTGGATCGCTTCCAGGGTCTCGGTCAGCGAACCGATCTGGTTGAACTTGATCAGGATGGAGTTGCCGATCTTCTCGTCGATACCGCGCTTGAGAATCTTGGTGTTGGTCACGAACAGGTCGTCACCAACCAGCTGTACCTTCTCGCCGATCTTGTCGGTCAGGACTTTCCAGCCAGCCCAGTCGGACTCGTCCATGCCGTCTTCGATGGAGATGATCGGGTAGCGCTGGGTCAGGCCAGCCAGGTAGTCGGCAAAACCGGCCGCATCGAACACCTTGCCTTCGCCGGCCAGGTCGTAATTGCCGTCCTTGTAGAACTCGCTGGAAGCGCAGTCCAGTGCCAGAGTGACGTCGTCACCCAGGGTGTAACCGGCGTTGGCAACGGCCTCGGCGATGGCTGCCAGCGCGTCTTCGTTGGACGCCAGGTTCGGCGCGAAGCCGCCTTCGTCACCGACTGCGGTGTTCAGACCACGGGCCTTCAGAACCGCTTTGAGGTGATGGAAAATCTCGGCACCCATGCGCAGCGCATCGGCGAAGTTCTTGGCGCCAACCGGCTGAACCATGAACTCCTGGATGTCGACGTTGTTGTCGGCGTGCTCACCGCCGTTGATGATGTTCATCATCGGTACCGGCATGGAGTAGACACCGGGGGTACCGTTCAGGTCGGCAATGTGCGCGTACAGCGGCACGCCCTTGGCCTGGGCAGCCGCCTTGGCTGCCGCCAGGGAAACGGCGAGGATCGCGTTGGCGCCCAGCTTGGCCTTGTTTTCGGTGCCGTCCAGTTCGATCATGGCGCGATCCAGGTCAGCCTGAGCGGTGGCATCACGACCAACCAGCAGCTCACGGATGGGGCCATTGATATTGGCGACGGCCTTGAGCACGCCCTTGCCGAGGTAACGGCTCTTGTCGCCATCACGCAGTTCCAGTGCTTCGCGCGAACCGGTAGAGGCGCCGGAGGGTGCACAGGCGCTGCCCATGATGCCGCCTTCCAGAATTACGTCCGCTTCAACGGTCGGGTTACCGCGCGAGTCCAGAACCTCACGGCCCTTGATATCAATGATTTTTGCCATCTTTACTTGCTAGCTCCGTATATCGGGTCAATCGGGTGAAAGCGGTAGCGGCTCAAGCCGTTTCCAGCACCGGGAAGCTCTTGACCAGATCGTCAAGGGCCTTCAACTGGGCAAGGAACGGCTCCAGCTTGTCCAGGCGCAGGGCGCAGGGGCCGTCGCACTTGGCGTTGTCAGGATCGGGGTGCGCTTCGAGGAACAGACCCGCCAGGCCCTGGCTCATGCCCGCCTTGGCCAGATCGGTGACCTGTGCCCGGCGACCGCCGGCCGAGTCACTGCGACCACCCGGCATCTGCAGGGCATGGGTCACGTCGAAGAACACCGGGTACTCGAACTGCTTCATGATGCCGAAGCCAAGCATGTCGACTACCAGATTGTTGTAACCGAAGGACGAACCGCGCTCGCACAGCACAAGGCGGTCATTGCCGGCTTCTTCACACTTGGTGAGGATGTGTTTCATTTCCTGCGGCGCGAGGAACTGGGCCTTCTTGATGTTGATCACGGCGTTGGTTTTGGCCATCGCCACAACCAGATCCGTCTGCCGGGACAGGAAGGCCGGCAGCTGGATGATGTCGCACACTTCGGCAACCGGCGCAGCCTGATAGGGCTCGTGCACGTCAGTGATGACCGGCACGTTGAAGGTGCGCTTGATCTCTTCAAAGATCTTAAGACCCTCTTCCATGCCGGGGCCGCGGAACGAGTTGATCGACGAGCGGTTGGCCTTGTCGAAGCTGGCCTTGAACACGTAGGGAATCCCCAGCTTGCCGGTGACTTCAACGTAGTGCTCGCAGATCTGCATTGCCAGATCTCGCGACTCCAGTACGTTCATGCCACCAAACAGAACGAAGGGTTTGTCGTTGGCCATCTCGATGTCACCAACGCGCACGATTTTCTGTGCCATAAGCCAGCTTCTTCCTTAATCTCAGCCGTTCTTGTGCTGACGCAGCGCGGCGCCGATGAAACCACTGAACAGCGGGTGGCCGTAACGCGGCGTCGAAGTAAATTCCGGGTGGAACTGGCAGGCCACGAACCACGGGTGATCCTTGACCTCGACTACCTCGACCAGCGCGCCGTCGCCGGAACGACCGGAAATACTCAAACCGCCAGCCTGCAGATCGGGCAACAGATTATTGTTGACCTCGTAGCGGTGACGGTGACGCTCGACGATCACGTCCTTGCCATAGCAGTCGTGCGCCTTGGAGCCCGGCTCCAGCGTGCATTCCTGCGCACCCAGACGCATGGTGCCGCCCAAGTCGGACGCCTCGGTACGCAGCTCGGTCTGACCGGTCGCATCCTGCCACTCGGTGATCAGACCCACAACCGGGTGACCGGAGGTCTTGTCGAACTCGGTGGAGTTGGCATCACTCCAGCCCAGCACATTGCGGGCGTACTCGATGACCGCGACCTGCATGCCCAGACAGATGCCCAGGTACGGAATCTTGTTCTCGCGGGCATAGCGCACGGCCGAGATCTTGCCCTCGACACCACGGGAGCCAAAGCCGCCCGGCACCAGAATGGCGTCGACCCCTTCCAGCAGACCGGTGCCTTGCTGTTCGATATTCTCGGAGTCGATATAGCGCACATTCACCTTGGTGCGTGCCTGAATGCCGGCGTGGCTGAGTGCCTCGATCAGCGACTTGTAGGCATCGAGCAGCTCCATGTACTTGCCGACCATGGCGATGGTGACTTCATGCTCGGGGTTGAGCTTGGCGTCTACCACGCGGTCCCACTCGGACAGGTCAGCCTGACCGCACTCCAGACCAAAGCGTTCGACGACGAAGTCATCCAGGCCCTGTGCGTGCAGTACAGACGGAATCTTGTAGATGGTGTCGACGTCTTCCAGACCGATCACCGCACGCTCTTCCACGTTGGTAAACAGCGCAATCTTGCGGCGCGAAGACAGATCGATCGGATGATCGGAGCGGCAGATCAGCACGTCGGGCTGCAGGCCGATGGAGCGCAGCTCCTTGACCGAATGCTGGGTCGGCTTGGTCTTGGTCTCGCCAGCGGTGGCGATGTAGGGCACCAGCGTCAGGTGCATCAGCATCGCGCGCTTGGCACCGACCTCCACCCGCAGCTGACGGATGGCTTCCAGGAACGGCTGGGACTCGATGTCGCCCACGGTACCGCCGATTTCAACCAGCGCCACGTCGGCATCGCCGGCACCCTTGATGATGCGGCTCTTGATCTCGTCGGTAATGTGCGGAATGACCTGAATGGTCGCGCCCAGATAGTCACCACGGCGCTCCTTGCGCAGCACGTCGGCATAGACACGGCCGGTGGTGAAGTTGTTGTTCTGAGTCATGGTAGCGTTGACGAAACGCTCGTAGTGCCCCAGATCAAGGTCGGTTTCCGCGCCATCATGGGTCACGAAGACTTCACCATGCTGGAAGGGACTCATGGTGCCCGGATCCACGTTGATATAGGGATCCAGCTTGAGCATGGTGACCTTCAGACCACGCGCCTCGAGGATAGCCGCGAGGGAAGCCGAGGCGATGCCCTTACCCAAAGAAGAAACAACACCACCCGTGACGAAGATGTAGCGCGTCATGAAAAACCCATAGATTGAACAGTTAAGCGGTTTGCACCGCGAGGAATTCGAAGGGAGTCAGAGGTGACCTGAAGGGTCAGCCAAAGTCTCGTCAAGATGGGAAGTCAGGATACCAGACGGGCCCCGCTTGCTCAATCCGAAACAGGCTTCCAACTGACCGTAAAACCACTCTGATTTCCGTCCACCAGAGCCTGCTCGGCGTTCCAGCGCCCCGCCACCGAAACCAGCTCGCCGCCTGAGTATAGCAACGGCACCGAAGGACGCAGCCAGGCAGGTACGCGGGCCTCCTGAAGCAGCTGTTTGACCGACCGGGTAGGCCTGCCCGGCAGCTTTATTCGCTCGCCCCCCTGCCGGTACGCAAGCTGCCACCCAGCCGCACCGGGAGCTCGTAAACCGCCGGACGACGGCGCGATACAGAGGGTCCCGTTACCGGCCAACAGAGACTGACAGGCAAGTGGCTGACAAATCTGGGCACTCCCCTGCCGGGGCCAGCCGGCCTCCACCAGCCAGAGACGATCTGACGAACGGTATAGCCTGTGGCTACCCAGCAGCAGTTGCGGTTGCGCGTCGCTGCAGGCTGCGAGTTGCTGCACCCACTGATCAAGATGCCGCTGATCCGGCATCAGCACGCCCTGCTGCCTCAACCAGAAACGCAGCAGATTGCGCTGCCTGGCGGGCGACAACACCAGTACCGGTGCAAGCAGCAGACTCGGCCAGTGACCAAGCCAGGCATCATCAAGCGGTAACACGGCAGACTGCAGATCAGATGCTGCCAGGTCATCCAGCAACCCGCAGGCCTCATCAGCATGTTCTGCCAGGCGGCGCAGACTCTGGTCTACCTGCGGCCAGCTGTCACGCAGCGCCGGCAACAACGCGTGCCGCAGCGCCGTACGGGCAAAACGCGCATCCCTGTTGGCAGGATCCTCAATCCAGTTCAAACCCTGTCGAACAGCGAAATCCGCAAGCTCGGCGCGCGACGCGTCCAGCAACGGTCGTGACAGCCAGCCACGCCCGAGCGGGCGACGAGCAGGCATCCCTGCCAGCCCTTGAATACCCGTGCCACGCAGCATGCGAAACAACATCGTTTCCAGCTGATCATCGGCATGATGCGCCAGCAGCAACTCGGCGCCCTCCGGCAGTGCCTCAGCAAAGGCTGCGTAGCGCGCGTCGCGGGCAGCCTGTTCGATACTGGGACTCTGCCCCACCCGCACCCGCACCACCGTCAGCGGCACACCCCGGGCGTCGCAGGCACGCTGACAATGCATCGCCCAGGCGTCAGCCTCGGGGTGCAGTCCGTGATGAATATGAATGGCGTAAAGTGGCGGAATATCAGAGGATTGGCGCGCCTGGACCAGCAGCTCAAGTAGAACCATGGAATCCAGACCACCGGACAACCCCAGCCACCAGGCCGGGGCGCCCAAACAGGAGCTGAGCTGCTCGCGCAGCCCCTGCGGTGTGAGCATTTACTGAATACCGAAGGACATCAGCCGCTGGTAGCGGGTTTCCAGCAGTTGCTCGGGAGTGCGTTCGTCAAGTTTGGCCAGTTGCGCAACCAGTTGCTGCTTGAGGCGCTCGGCAGTTTCCTGCGGTGAGCGCTGTGCGCCACCCAGCGGCTCGGGGATCAGGGTGTCGACCAGTCCCAGCTCTTTCAGACGCTCGGCGGTAATACCCATGGCCGCCGCTGCATCAGCCGCCTTTTCGGCGCTTTTCCAGAGAATGGAAGCACAGCCCTCGGGCGAGATCACCGAATAGGTCGAGTACTGCAGCATCATCAGATGATCGCAGACACCAATGGCCAGCGCACCGCCGGAGCCGCCTTCACCAATAACAGTGGCGATAATCGGCGTTTTCAGACGCGACATGACCTGCAGGTTCCAGGCAATGGCCTCACTCTGGCCGCGCTCTTCGGCATCAATACCCGGATACGCGCCGGGGGTGTCGATAAAGGTCAGGATCGGCATCTTGAAGCGCTCGGCCATTTCCATCAGGCGGCAGGCCTTGCGGTAGCCTTCCGGCTTGGGCATGCCGAAGTTGCGGCGCACCTTTTCCTTTACGTCACGGCCTTTCTGGTGACCGATGACCATCACCGGCCGGCCGTCCAGACGCGCAATGCCGCCAACGATGGCGGCATCATCGGCAAAATGGCGATCGCCGTGCAGCTCTTCAAAGTCGGTAAAAATGTGACGGATATAATCCAGCGTATAGGGCCGCTGCGGGTGGCGCGACATCTGGGCAACCTGCCAGCTGCTCAGGTTGCCGAAAATGCTCTCGGTCAGGGACTTGCTCTTCTCCTGCAGCCGAGTGATTTCTTCGGTGATGTTCAGCGCGTTGTCACTGCCGACCAGACGCAGCTCTTCGATCTTGGCCTGCAGGTCCGCAATTGGCTGTTCAAACTCCAAGTATTTCTGGCTGTTGCTCATAGGCATCCATCATCCGCTTGCGCCCGATCCGGGCATCCAAAAGTTTCGCAAATAACCTTACGGGATTGCCGGGCGCCCGTCGAGCATCCGGCTTTGCGCTATCTATAGTGCAGAGAGACGCTGTCTTTGCCCAACTGGTCACGCAGGCTTTGCAGCAGATCGTCTGCCGGCTCCACACGCCACTCGTCACCCAGGCGCAGCAGCGCTGCCGCATCGGCCCGCTGGTACTCGACCGTAACCGGGCAGCCGCCGCGATACTGCTGCAGCAGCCCTGCCATTCGGCTCAGCGCGGCGGCGTCGTGACGGGCGCCATCGAGGTTCACCCGTACACTGTCGAGCAGCCCGGTACGCGCCTCCTCCAGACTCATCACGCGCTTGGCACGCACCCGCATGCCGCCAGAGAAGTCATCGACCGCAACCTCCCCTTCGACCACCAGCATGGCGTCCTTCTGCAGCAAAGCCTGCGCCGCATTGTAGGCCTCGGAGAACAGTGACACCTCGATCCGCGCCGATCGGTCATCGAGGGTGACAAAGCCTACCTTGTCGCCGCGCTTGTTCTTCATCACCCGCATGTCGAATACCAGCCCAGCGATGGTCTGGCTCTCGCGCGAAGGCTTCAGATCCAGAATGCGCTGACGGGCAAAGCGGCGAATCTCGCGTTCGTACTCGTCGATCGGGTGACCCGTCAGATACAGACCCAGGGTTTCCTTCTCGCCACGCAGGCGTTCCTTGAAGGTCCACTCGCGCACCTTGCGGTAGGGCTCGTACACGTCGCGTTCGGTAGATGGCCCTAGCAAATCACCAAACAGGTCGTCGTGGCCGCTATCGGCGCTGCGCGCGGTCTGTTCGGCCGAGGCAATCGCCTCTTCCATCGCGCTCATCAATGCTGCGCGGTTACGGTCGATCTGCTTCTGATAGGCCTGAACTTCCTCGGCGAAGAACGGCCCGAGGCGATCCAGCGCACCGCTGCGAATCAGCGCTTCCATCACCCGCTTGTTGATACGCTTGAGGTCCACCCGGGCGCAGAAGTCGAACAAGTCGTTAAACGGGCCGCCGGCCTTGCGGGTCTCAACGATGGTTTCGACCGGGCCTTCACCCACGCCCTTGATCGCGCCGAGGCCGTAAACCACATCACCGGCGTCATCGACGGTGAACTTGAATTCCGAAACATTGACATCCGGCGCCTTGATCCGCAGGCGCATGCTGCGGCATTCCTCAATCAGCGTCACCACCTTGTCGGTGTTGTGCATATCCGCCGAGAGAACCGCTGCCATGAAGGGTGCCGGGTAATGGGCCTTCAGCCAGGCAGTCTGGTAGGAAACCAGACCATAGGCGGCCGAATGCGACTTGTTGAAGCCGTAACCGGCGAACTTTTCTACCAGATCGAAAATGTTACCGGCCAGGTCCGCGTCAATGCCGTTATTGGCGCAGCCTTCGATAAAGCCGCCACGCTGCTTGGCCATCTCTTCGGGCTTTTTCTTACCCATCGCCCGGCGCAGCATGTCCGCGCCACCCAGGGTGTAGCCAGCCATCACCTGGGCGATCTGCATGACCTGTTCCTGATACAGGATGATGCCGTAGGTAGGCTTTAGTACCGGCTCAAGACCGGCGTACTGATAGTTGGGGTGCGGGTAGGAAATCTCTTCCCGTCCGTGCTTGCGGTTGATGAAGTCGTCCACCATGCCTGACTGCAACGGGCCAGGACGGAACAGGGCCACCAGTGCGATCATGTCTTCCAGACAGTCGGGCTTGAGCTTCTTGATCAGCTCCTTCATGCCGCGCGATTCAAGCTGGAAAACGGCGGTGGTTTCCGCTTTTTGCAGCATGCTGTAGGTCGGTGCGTCATCCAGCGGGATCAGGTCGATATTGACCAGTTCCTCGTCACTGGCGCCCTGCGCACGCTGCTGGCGGTGGATGGTTTCCATCGCCCACTTGATGATGGTCAGGGTCCGCAGACCGAGGAAGTCGAACTTCACCAGACCGGCGGCTTCCACGTCGTCCTTGTCGAACTGGGTAACCAGGCCGCCACCCGATTCGTCGCAATACAGTGGCGCGAAATCGGTCAGCTTGGTCGGCGCGATTACCACGCCCCCGGCGTGTTTTCCGACGTTACGGGTAATACCCTCCAGCTTGAGCGCCATGTCCCAGATTTCCTGGGCTTCCTCATCGTTGGCGAGGAAATCGCGCAGCATCTCTTCCTGCTCATAGGCCTTGGTCAGCGTCATGCCGACCTCGAAGGGAATCATCTTCGACAGCTTGTCGGCCAGGCCGTAAGACTTGCCCTGCACCCGCGCCACGTCGCGCACTACCGCCTTGGCCGCCATGGTACCGAAGGTGATGATCTGCGAGACCGCGTTTCGGCCGTAGGCGTCGGCTACATAGTCGATGACCCGATCGCGGCCTTCCATGCAGAAGTCGACGTCGAAGTCGGGCATGGAAATACGCTCCGGGTTGAGGAAGCGCTCAAACAGCAGATCGTAGGCCAGCGGATCAAGGTCGGTAATCAGCAGCGAATAGGCGACAAGCGACCCCGCCCCCGAGCCCCGGCCCGGGCCTACCGGCACGCCGTTGCCCTTGGCCCACTTGATAAAGTCCATCACGATCAGGAAGTAGCCGGGAAAGCCCATCTGATTGATGATGTCGAGTTCGAAGTTGAGACGGTCGATATAGACCTGGCGCTTGGCCTCGTAGTCCGGCGTATCAGGCGGCAGAATCACCTTCAGACGCTCTTCCAGGCCCTCGAAGGAGACCTTCTTGAAGTACTCCTCGATGGTAAGACCATCCGGAATGGGAAACTCCGGCAGAAAGTAGGTACCCAGCTGGACATCGATATTGCAGCGCTTGGCAATTTCGACACTGTTTTCCAGCGCCTCGGGGATATCGGCAAACAGCTCGGCCATTTCCTCCGAGGTTTTCAGGTACTGCTCCTCGCTGTACTGACGCACCCGGCGCGGATCGTCCAGCGCCCTGCCCTCACCAATGCAGACACGGGTCTCATGGGCCTCGAAGTCACCGCGCTTGAGAAAGCGTACATCGTTGGTCGCGACCACCGGACAGCCGCTGCGCGCCGCCAGCGCGACGGCGGCATGCACGTGTTCCTCATCATTGACGCGACTGGTGCGCTGCAGTTCGAGATAAAAGCGATCAGGGAAGACACCCATCCAATAGGCCAGCAGCTCATCCGCCCGTTCGGGGCTCGAAGACAGCAGCGCGATACCAATCTCCCCTTCCTTGGCCGCCGACAGGGCGATCACGCCCTCGCTGGCCTCGGCAATCCACTCCCGACGCACCGTAACAACGCCGTTGCGCTGACCCTCGGTATAGCCACGCGAGACCAGCTCGGTGAGATTGCGGTAGCCCTTGGGGTTCATCGCCAGCAGACTGATGCGGGTCAGCACGCTGTCGTCTTCGGCATCGGTCAGCCACAGATCAACGCCGGAAATCGGCTTGATGCCACCGGCCATCGCAGCCTTGTAGAACTTGACCAGGCTGCACATGTTGCTCTGGTCGGTAATCGCCACCGCCGGCATGCCCGCCTCGGTAACAGCCTTGATCAGGGGTTTGACCTTGACCAGTCCGTCGACCAGGGAGTACTCACTGTGGACACGCAGGTGAACAAAGGAAAATGACATGGAAATCCTGTTTCAGATGGCGAAGCGTCAGGCAGAGAATTGTAGCGACGGGGAACTGCTGCGGCCAGTCGCAGCATACAGAACGATGTGACCGCTGCAGCCGGTTACCGTTCCAGCGCCTTGCGCACCGGCGCAAAGGAACGACGATGAATGGGTGTCGCACCCAGCTCACGCAGTGCGGCGAGGTGCACCGGCGTTGGATAGCCTTTGTGACCGGCTATGCCATACCCGGGATATTGCCTGTCCAACTCCAGCATTTCGCGATCACGTGCGACCTTGGCCAGAATCGATGCTGCCGCAATTGCCGGCACCCGGCTATCGCCCTTGATCACCGGCTCGCTGCGCATCGGCAACGCCGGACAGCGATTGCCGTCCACCAGCACCAGATCGGGGCGAACCTGCAACCCCGCTACCGCGCGCTGCATCGCCAGCATGGTAGCGTGCAGAATATTCAGCCGATCGATTTCTTCCACCTCGGCCCGGGCAATGCACCAGGCGAGCGCGCGCTCCTGAATCAGCGGAAAGAGTGCCTCTCGCCGCGCCTCGGTCAATTTCTTGGAATCATTCAGCCCTTCGATCGGACGGGCCGGATCCAGGATAACGGCCGCGGTAACCACCGCACCACAGAGCGGACCGCGCCCTACCTCATCAACCCCGGCGATCAGCTCCTCGCCCGCCGGCAATGACCAGTCCATGCTGAGCTGACTCACAGGTGTCCACGCTCGGCCATCAGGTCGGCAACCGCGTCCGCCGCGCACTGATCGGCATCACGACGCAGCATCTGATGCAGCTGCATAAAGGTCTGTTCTGTTTCGGCTCGCTCTGCGGTCGGCAGCAGGCGGGCCAGCAGCGCCTCGCCCATTGCCTCGGGCGTCGCCGCATCCTGCAGGAACTCGGGGGCCACTTCGCGCCCGGCCAGCAAATTCGGCAGCGACACATGCCCCACCTTGACCAGCCGCTTGAGGATACGGAAGGTCAGCCCCGCCATACGATAGGCCACCACCATCGGGCGCTTGAACAGCATGGCTTCGAGCGTGGCGGTACCCGAGGCGATCAATACCGCATCACAGGCAGCCAATACCTCATGAGCCTGGCCGTCGAACAGGGTCAGCGGCAACTCAAGTCCGCTCTCGGCGAGAATGGCGTCCATCTGCTGATGGCGTTCAGGACTGGCGCAGGGCATGATGAACTGCAGATCCGGCTGACGCTCAAGGCACCAGGCGGCAGTATCCAGGAACAGGCGCCCCAGCTTGCGCAGCTCACCGTTGCGGCTACCCGGCAGCAGAGCGACAACACGTCCCGCTTCCGCCAGACCCAGCGACTGCCGCGCGGCGGCACGATCCGGCTCCAGCGGGACACGGTCGGCCAGGGTGTGGCCGACGCAGCGCACCGCCACACCGTGCCGGCGGTAGACGTCTTCCTCAAAGGGAAACAGGGTGAGCATCAGATCGGTCGACTGAGCGATACCCAGAACCCGCTTCTCACGCCACGCCCAGACCGACGGGCTGACGTAGTGCACCGTGGGAATGCCCACGTCACGCAGACGCTGTTCAACCCCAAGGGTGAAGTCCGGCGCATCAATACCAATGAATACGTCCGGCCGCTCCTGCTTGAGGTAATCGACCAGCTCGCGACGGATTCTGAGCAGCTCGCGCAGACGCCCGAGCACCTCGACCAGCCCCATTACCGACAGACGCTCCATCGGCACCCGGGTCTGCATGCCCTCGGCGAGCATGCGAGGCCCTCCGATACCAATAAAACGTGCATTGGGGAAACGTTGCTTGAGCGCCGCGATCAGCCCTGCCCCCAGGGTATCGCCGGACGCCTCACCGGCAACCAGGGCAATACACAGGGGCTTGTTCGAACGCAACGGGGCGATACCTGCCATGTCAGCGGGTAATGCCGCGGGTCGACTCGTTGATGGAGGCACAGTACAGGGCAACTTCCGGGAACTGCTCGGCAGCCTCCGCCAGTTGCGCCATAGCCTCGCTGGTGGTCAGACCCTGACGGTAGACGACCTTGTAGGCACGGCGCAGCGCACTGATCAGCTCGGCGGAATAACCGCGACGACGCATGCCCTCGAAGTTCATGCCATGGGCACTGGCCGGGTTACCACCGACCATGACAAACGCCGGAATATCCTTGAACACCGCAGTATTGGCGGCGCTCATGGCAAAGGAGCCGATGTGGCAGAACTGGTGGACTGTGGTGTAGCCACCCAGAATCGCACCATCGCCCACATGTACATGACCGGCGATGGTCGCATTGTTGGCCATGATGATGTTGTCACCAACCACGCAGTCGTGGGCGACATGGACATACGCCATCAGCAGATTGTTGCTGCCAATACGGGTGATGCCCTGGTCCTGCACGGTTCCGCGATGCAGGGTGCAGCCTTCGCGGATGATGTTGTTGTCACCAATCACCAGCCGGGTAGGCTCACCCTTGTACTTCTTGTCCTGACACTCCTCGCCCACCGACGCGAACTGGAATATCCGGTTCCCGCGCCCGATGGTCGTCGGCCCCTTGATAACAACATGGGAGGCTACCTGCGTGCCGGCGCCAATCTCGACGTCGGCACCGATATAACTCCAGGGACCTACCTCGACGTCATCAGCCAGCCGTGCGGCCGGATCAACAATCGCCAGAGGGTGAATACGACTCATATCTTGCGTTCCGCACAAATGATTTCAGCTGAACAGGCTTCCTTGCCGTCAACGGTAGCACGGCAGGCAAACTTCCAGATACCACGCTTGTCACTCAGATAGCTGGCTTCCAGCTGAAGCTGATCGCCCGGCACAACCGGCTGGCGGAAGCGCAGCTTGTCGGAGCCGACAAAATAATACAGAGTGCCATCCGCCGGTTTTACGCCCATCATCTTGAAGCCGAGCAGGCCGGCGGCCTGAGCCATGGCCTCGATGATCAGCACACCGGGCATAATCGGGTGCTGGGGAAAATGACCATTGAAGAACGGCTCATTGACCGAGACGTTCTTGTAAGCACGAATGCGCTTGTTCTCAAGATCCAGCTCCTGAACCCGATCCACCAGCAGGAAGGGGTAACGGTGGGGCAGGTATTCTTTGATTTCGTTGATATCCATGTATCGCTGGCCTTGCTGAAAAGGATAAAAGCGCCCCGAACGGGGCGCCACTCAGGCGTTTGATGAGTCGGGGGACTGCCGAGTCACCTGCTCAAGCTGTTTCTCGAGCTGCTGAAGTCGCTTGGCCATACCATCAAGCTGACGGATACGCGCAGCGCTCTTCTTCCATTCGCCAGCCGGCTGCATCGCCGTACCTGAGGAATAGGCACCCGGCTCGGTGATGGAGCGGGTGACCATGGTCATGCCGCTGACGAACACATTGTCGCAGACCTCGATATGCCCGACCATGCCGACACCGCCAGCAATCATGCAGTGGCGACCGATTTTGGTGCTGCCGGAGATACCGACGCAGGCCGCCATTGCCGTGTGATCACCGACCTGCACGTTATGTGCGATCTGAATCTGGTTATCGAGCTTGACCCCGTTGCCGATCAGGGTGTCGGCCAAGGCGCCGCGGTCGATGGTGGTATTGGCACCGATTTCGACATCATCACCAATACGCACTCCGCCAATCTGGGCAATTTTCTGCCAGTGGCCAGCCTGATTGGCGAAGCCAAACCCCTCGGAGCCGATTACCGCACCCGACTGAATCACCACTCGCTCGCCAATATGAACGTCGTGGTAAAGGGTCACCCGGGGAGCGAGCCAGCCACCCGCACCGATAGTCGAACGCGCACCGACATAGCACTGCGGACTCAGGGTAACGCCGGCACCGATAACGGCCTCGGCCTCGACAACCACACCGGCGCCAATGCTGGCACTGGGATCAACCTGCGCGTTCGCTGCCACCACCGCAGTCGGGTGAATACCGGCAGCTGCTATGGGCTTGCGGTCAAAGCGGTGAGACAGGCGAGCGTAGGTCAGATAAGGGTCGGCCACCACCAGCGCATTGCCGGCAAACCCCTCGGCATCGCGCTCGGTCAGCAGGACCGCACTGGCACGGGTATCAGCCAGGTACTTGCGATACTGGGCGTTGGCCAGAAAAGCGAGTTGGCCGGGGCCGGCATCCTGCAGGGTCGCCAGGCCGAGGATTTCCGTTTGCGGGTCCCCAATAAGCTGCGCGCCGAGCTCTTCAGCCAGGCGCGCAAGGGACAAGGACAGGATTTCGGACATCAGCGGGTGCTATTCAGGCGCTCAATCACCTGACGGGTGATATCGAACTGCGGCTTCACTTCGATCACGCCACCGCGATCGAGTACCAGGTCGTAACCACCTGCGGACAGTACGCCTTCAACGGCAGCATCCAGGCGCGGACGCAGGGTTTCCAGCATCTGACGATCGGACTGGGCCTTGGCCTCATTCAGCTCACGCGACTGCAGCTGGAACTCACGTACCTTCTGACGCAGTTCAAGCTCCAGCTTTTCGAGCTCGGACTGCTCCATCTGACCGCCATCACGCTGCAGGCGCTCCTGCAAACGCTTGGCTTCAGCTTCCAGATTCTTTACGCGTTGCAGCTGCGCACCGAACTGCTTTTCGGCGTCAACCGAGTATTTCTTCGCTGCATCCGACTCCAGCAGCGCCATCTGATAATCCAGCACGGCAATCTTCATCTCGGCAGAGGCCTGGAAACTGGCCAGAGCCAGCAGGGACATCACCGCTACACGCGTAAACTTACCCACTCTAAAACTCCTGATTTCGATACCACGTTGTTATTGGTCTGACGTCAGAACGTCTGGCCGAGAGTGAACTGGAACACCTGGGCGTCGTCGGCCGAATCAGCATTCAGCGGCATGGCCAGACTGAAGCCCAAGGGGCCCAGTGCGGTCAGCCAGGACAGGCCGACACCGACACTGTAACGCAGCTCACCGAGGTCAACATCGCCACAACCGGGATTCTTGTCGCCCTCAACCGTCTTGGTCTGCGTGCACTGGGTATCGTATATGTTACCTACGTCGAAAAACAGGGCCGTGCGCAACGAACGCTGGTCTTTGACGAAGGGGGCCGGGAAGATAACTTCCGCACCGCCGGTGATCTTGATGTTACCGCCAAAGGGCAGCGAGTCCTGATCAGGGTCGTTGACATTCGGGGTACTCTTCGGACCCAGGGTGCTGTCCTCGAAGCCGCGCACAGAGCCGATACCGCCGGCGTAGTAATGCTCGTAGAACGGCATGCGGTCGGTACCGCCAAAGCCGCGACCAAAGCCCAGATCGGTGTGCAGACGCAGGGTCAGGTCTTCGGTCATCGGGAAGAAGCGCTGACCGCGATAATCCATGGTGTAGAACTGCAGATCACTGCCCGGCACGGTCACATGCCAGCTCAGGCTCTGCGAGTGGCCACGATCCGGGAATACGCCGCGATTGAGCGTGCTCTGCGACCAGGAGGCGTCGAAGAACAGGTTGGTAAAGCTGTCCCCTTCGGTATCCAGGAAATTCAGAATCTCCTGCACGGTATAGATACCGCTCTTGATGGTGTCCTGCTGGGCACTCATCCCGAAGGAGATGCGCGAGGTGTCACTGACCGGATAACCGAAGTTGAAGCCGCCACCGAAGGAGTCGACGGCGTAGCTGGTGACATCGACGTCCAGCTCATCGTAGTCGGTAGTCCGGTAGAATGCGTTGTAGCCTAGGCTCATGCCGTCAACGGTGAAGTACGGATCCAGAAAGCCGAAGGACAACGAGGTCTGATAATCGGAGCGGTTTGCCCCGACACTTACCCGGTTACCGGTACCGAAGAAGTTGTTCTGGCTGATCGAGCCACCGAGGATGATACCGGAGCTCTGGGAAAAACCGAGGCTGGCGGTTACCGAGCCGGACGGCTGCTCTTCGACGCTGTAATTGACGTCAATCAGATCGTCGGTGCCGGGTACCGGAACCGTCTCGACATTCACTTCCTTGAAGAAACCCAGGCGCTCAAGGCGGGTCTTGGACTGATCAATCAGATAGGTTGACGCCCAGCCACCCTCCATTTGCCGCATTTCGCGACGCAGCACCTGATCTTCGGTCTTGGTATTGCCACGGAAGTTGATGCGATTGACGTAGGCACGCTTGCCCGGGTCGACATAGAAGGTCACGGCAACCGTCTTGTCTTCTTCGTTGATCTCGGGAATACCGTTGACGCTGGCGAAGGTGTAACCCTCATTACCCAGTCGACGA
This sequence comes from Halopseudomonas sp. MFKK-1, assembly GCF_027474385.1. Classification (NCBI taxonomy): domain Bacteria; kingdom Pseudomonadati; phylum Pseudomonadota; class Gammaproteobacteria; order Pseudomonadales; family Pseudomonadaceae; genus Halopseudomonas; species Halopseudomonas sp. MFKK-1. Next base: position 2,050,863 of record NZ_CP114836.1, on the reverse strand, counting down.
CTGATCAGGTCGGAGGTAGACGTCATCACCTGGCGGGAGAAAATCTGACCCGGTTCAATCAGCATCAGACGCTTGATCTCGTCCTCACCTACGACCAGATCACCGGACAGACGCACATCGCTGATGCTGTAGCGCTCGCCCTCGGTAATGTTGACGGTGATATAGACGTGTTTCTTGTCCGGGGTGATGGATACCTGGGTCGAAGCCACGTTCATGTTGATGTAGCCACGGTCCAGATAATAGGAGCGCAGCCGTTCCAGATCACCCGACAGCTTCTCGCGGGAATACTTGTCGTCACTGCTCAGGAACGAGAACCAGCCCGACGTCTTCAGCTCGAACAGATCAACGAGATCTTCGGTCTCGAAGACGGTGTTGCCGACAACGTTGATGTGCGAAATCGCCGCAACCGACCCCTCGTCGATGACAATCTTCAAGGCAACCCGGTTACGCGGTTCGGGAATGACCTGCGCCTCGATATCGGCAGAGTAGCGACCCTGGGATACGTACTGACGAAGCAGCTCGTTGCGCACCCCTTCCAGGGTTGCGCGCTGGAAAATCTCGCCTTCAGCCAGGCCGGCGGCGCTCAGGCCCTTGAGCAGGTCCTCGCTCTTGATCGCCTTGTTGCCTTCCAGCTCGATAGAAGAAATGGAGGGACGCTCGACCAGGTTGATCACCAGCACGTCGCCTTCGCGACCCAGCTGAATATCCTGAAAGAAGCCGGTACGGAACAGGGAGCGCGTAGCTTCGACCAGTTCCGGATCATCGACTTCGTCACCAATGTTCAGCGGCAAGGCGCTGAATACGCTGCCGGCGGAAACCCGCTGCAAACCATTGACGCGGATATCGGAGATCTGGAAGGCAGCGGCGTGAGCCCCCGGCGCCAATAGCATCGAAAAAAGCGCAGGCAATAGGTAACGTTTCATGAAATCCGTTTTGATCCAGCTGATTGAATTCTTATCTGCCATCAATGGCAGGTCGTGTTCAGGCAGTGCACTTGGTCAGCCGCCCAGGCGGCTAATATCGTTATAAATGGCAAACAGCATGACTCCGACGATCAGGCTCAAGCCGATCTGCAGTCCCCATGTCTGAATTCGCTCGGAGAGAGGCTTACCCCTGACCCACTCGGCCACGTAATACACCAGGTGACCACCATCCAGAACCGGTATCGGGAGAAGGTTCAAAACCCCCAGACTGATACTCAAGTACGCAATAAAACTGAGAAAACTTTCCAGCCCTGACTTGGCAGAGGCGCCCGCCACTTTAGCAATCGTAATCGGACCACTCAAGTTTTTTGCCGAGACCAGCCCTGTCAGCATCTTCCACAGTGAGTCCAGCGTCAGCGCTGTCATTTCCCAGGTTTTCTGCATCGCGACCGGCACAGCGACCAGAGGGTTGTAACTTATCTGGCGCTGCATGTGAGCCGGCATGTCGATCGGCTCGACGCCTGCACCAACGTATCCGACAACCACATCGTCACTTGCCTTGGGACGCGGCGTCAGCGCGATATCAACCAGGCTGCCGTTGCGCTCGACCTGTAATTGCAGGACCTGCTGCGCATTGGCCTGAATGGTCGGCACCACGTCGGTCAGCCAGTCGGATACCGGCTGACCGTCAATAGAAAGAATCAGATCGCCAGGCTGCAAACCGGCCTCGGCCGCGGCACCGTCAGGCGCAATCTGGCCGATACGCGGGGGAATTTGAGGCTGCCATCCGGTCAACCCGAGCGCCACCATTGGATCGGGCGCCTCTTCTCCCCTGAGCCAGTTATCGAGGGGTAGCTGGTAGCGCTGTTCACTGCCACCGGAAAAGGGTTTGGCAGTCACATCAATGCTGCCACTCTCACCAAGACGCCGGATCAGTTGCAGATTGATTTCTTGCCAGCTTCGTGTCGAGGTGCCATCAACGGCGGTAATTTCCAGCCCTTCGTGCATACCGGCCAATGCCGCAGGGGAACCGGCAGGGACGGGGCCAAGCACTGGCGCCACCGTGCTGAAACCGATCACCGCGACAATCCAGAAGGCGAGGATCGCGAGCAGGAAATTCGCCAGCGGACCTGCAGCCACAACCGCAATGCGCTGCTTTACCGTTTTGCGATTGAAGGCCTGATCCAGCTCGTGTTCGGCAACCGGCGCCTCGCGCTCGTCGAGCATCTTGACGTAGCCGCCCAGCGGAATGGCGGCGATGGCATATTCGGTTCCGCGCCGATCGTGCCAGCGCAGCAGCGCAGGGCCGAAACCGATCGAAAAGCGCAACACCTTGATGCCGCAGCGCCGGGCTACCCAGAAATGACCGTACTCGTGAATGGTGACCAGCAGCCCGAGAGCGACCACCGTAGCCAACAACGTAGACAGCAGCTCCATTCAGTACCTCACAGGGCGGACAAGCCACCCGATAACTTAGCTTCCGTTTGCCTCTACCCAGCTCGAGGCGTGCTCACGCGCGCTGCGATCTGCCTGCAGAATATGCTCCAGATCGCGCACCGCCTCACTGGGCAAACGGTTCAATGTGTCCTCGATGATAACAGGGATGTCCACAAAGCGAACGCGCCCTGCCAGAAAGGCTTCGACCGCCACCTCGTTGGCCGCATTCAGCACGGCGCAACTGGTGCCGCCGGCGAGAGCAGCTTCCCGGGCAAGACGCAGACAGGGAAATCGCACCGGGTCCGGGGCTTCAAAATCAAGTCGTGCGGTTGTCAGCAGATCCAGCGCACTGACACCGGAATCAATGCGCTCAGGCCACGCCAGGGCATGAGCAATGGGCGTTCGCATATCCGGGTTTCCCAGCTGAGCAAGCACGGACCCGTCGACATAATCGACCAGCGAATGCACTACGCTCTGAGGGTGCACAACCACCTCAACCTGATCCGGATGGGCCGCAAACAGCCAGCAGGCCTCAATCAACTCGAGCCCCTTGTTCATCATGCTGGCCGAGTCCACCGATATTTTCTGCCCCATCGACCAGTTCGGATGAGCACAGGCCTGCGCCGGCGTTACCTGAAGCAACTGTTCGTAGGTAAAGCTACGAAACGGCCCACCCGAAGCCGTCAACAGAATACGACGCACCCCTGCCCTGCCGAGCCCCGCCGAATAATGCTCGGGCATGCACTGAAAAATCGCATTGTGCTCACTGTCGATCGGCAGCAAGCGCGCGCCGGAGGCCTTCACAGCCTCCATGAACAATGCGCCGGACATGACCAGCGCTTCCTTGTTCGCCAGCAACACCCGCTTGCCCGCCTGGACTGCGGCCAGGGTTGGTCGAAGGCCGGCCGCGCCAACAATGGCCGCCATCACCACATCCACTGCATCATCGGCAGCAACCCGCGCCAACGCGTCGGCACCATGGAGCACTTCGGTCTGCAGCCCTTCTGCCATCAGCTCAGCCTGCAGGACATCGGCCTGAACCTCGTCAGCGACGACCGCATACTGCGGGCGATGAGCACGACACTGCGCCGCCAGCACACTCATGCGGCTATAACCGGTCAGCGCAAACACCTGATAGCGCGACGGGTGACGGGCAATCACGTCCAGCGTGCTGACACCAATCGACCCGGTAGCACCCAGAACGGTAACCTGCTGCCGGCTCACGCCAAACGGCTCCCGAGCAGCAGCCAGACCCCAACGTACAGCGGAATCGCCGCAGTCAGACTATCGATGCGATCCAGCACGCCACCATGCCCCGGCAACAGATTACTGCTGTCCTTGAGGCCGGCCTCGCGCTTGAACAGGCTTTCAGTCAGGTCGCCGACTACCGATATCAGCACCACCAGCGCCGAACCGACAAGGCCCAGCACAATCGCCTGCAGCCCCCACCCCAGATAGAGCATGGCTGCCAGTGCCAGCGACAGACTCAGCAGCAGGCCGCCGAGCAGGCCTTCACGAGTCTTGCCGGGACTGACATTGGGCAGCAACTTGGTGCGGCCAAAGGCCTTGCCGGAAAAGTAGGCGCCGATATCAGCACCAAACACCAGTACCGCAAGCCCCAGAAGCATCCACAGCCCGTGCTCCTGGGCCCGCAGCCAGACCACTCCCGCCCAGGCCGGCAACAGGATCAGCAACCCGAACAGTTGGCGCAGAAAACTGCCGCGCCACAGGCCGGCGCCGTTGGGATAGCGCAGGATCATCAGCGTCGCCATGCCCCACCAAACCAGCGCTGGCGCGACGAAGTAGATGATGGCCGGAGCGTCGCGATACAGACCGACCATGAACAGGCCGAGGGTAGCCGCATAAACAATGCGACCGCTCTGACGGCTTTCACCGCACAGCCGCATCCACTCCCAGGCAGCCAGCATGACCACCGCACCAATAAACGCCGCAAACCATGCGCCCTGCAGGCCGACAAACCCGGACACTGCAATCAGCGCCAGAATGACGCCCGTTATTACCCGTTGCTTGAGCATCAGGACTCCGCTGCGATCTGATCGCTGGTTTTGCCAAATCGGCGTTGACGACCCGCAAAATCGCACATCGCCTCGCGCAGGGCGGCATGCTTGAAATCGGGCCAGTAAAGATCGGAAAAGTACAGCTCGGCGTAGGCCAGCTGCCATAGCAGGAAGTTGCTGATGCGCTTTTCACCGCCAGTGCGAATGCACAGGTCCGGCAACGGCAGGCCCGCAGTACTGAGACGCGCCTCAATCGCCTGCTCGTCAATCGATGCCGGCGTGCGCTCACCGCGCACTGCTTCTTCCGCCAGACTTCGTGCAGCCTGGGCCATGTCCCACTGGCCACCGTAATTGGCGGCAATGACCAGCGTCAGGCGACTGCAATGGGCAGTCTGCTGCTCGGCCTCCAGCATTGCCTGCTGAAGCTCGCGGGAAAACCGGCTGCGATCACCGATGATGCGCAGGCGCACACCATTCTCGCCCAGCTTGCGAACCTCGCGGCGCAGGGCACTGAGGAACAGCTCCATGAGCGCACCGACCTCGTCGGCCGGGCGCTGCCAGTTTTCGCTGGAGAAGGCAAACAGGGTCAGCACCTCGACCCCTTCCTCGACGCAGACCTCAATCATTGCCTTTACCGCATCAACACCTGCCTTGTGCCCGGCAACGCCGGGCATCAGGCGCTTGCGCGCCCAACGGTTGTTGCCATCCATGATGATGGCAATGTGGCGAGGCACGACGGCCAGGCTACCAGCCTGCTTTTTGTTGTTCATTTGAAAGCCGGTCACTGACAGCCTCAGATGGCCATCAGATCCTTTTCTTTCACTTCCAGCGCCTTGTCGATTTCGGCGATGAACTTGTCGGTCAGCTTCTGCACCTCATCAGCGGCGCGACGCTCCTCGTCTTCGCTGATTGCCTTCTCTTTCTGCAGATCCTTGAGCTGACTCAGCGCATCGCGGCGAATGTTGCGCACGGCAACGCGACCGCCTTCAGCCTCTGCACGGGCCTGTTTGGTGTAGCCCTTGCGGGTCTCCTCGGTCAGCGCCGGCATGGGTACACGAATGGTCGTGCCGGAGGTGGCCGGGTTGAGGCCCAGATCAGAGGTCATGATCGCCTTTTCGACCGCCTGAATCATGCCCTTGTCGAACACGCTCAGAGCCAGGGTCCGCGAATCCTCAACGATGACGTTGGCAACCTGACGCAGCGGCGTATCGGAGCCGTAATAGGAGACCATGATGCTATCCAGCAGAGCCGGGTGAGCGCGACCGGTACGAATCTTGGCGAACGCGTGTTCCAGCGCCTCAACGGATTTCTTCATGCGCTCCTGCGCGTCTTGCTTGATTTCGTTGATCATTACTCAACCCTCGATCAGTGTTCCTTCGGCGCTGCCAACAACCGCATTCAGCAACGCACCAGGTTTGTTCATGTTAAACACCCGCAGGGGCATATTGTGGTCACGGATCAGGCAGATTGCCGTCAGGTCCATGACTTCCAGCTTAAGATCCAGAACCTGGTCATAGCTGAGTGTTTCGAAGCGTTCGGCGTTCGGGTCCTTCATCGGGTCGGCGTTGTAGACACCGTCCACCTTGGTTGCCTTGAGCACCAGATCGGCGTCGACCTCGATACCGCGCAAACAGGCCGCCGTATCGGTGGTGAAGAAAGGGTTACCCGTGCCGGCGGAGAATATTACCACGTCACCACCAGCGAGGTAGCGCATTGCCTTGCGGCGGTCGTAATGCTCGGTCACGCCTTCCATGGTAATGGCCGACATCACCCGAGTCTGAATGTTGGACCGCTCCAGCGAGTCGCGCATGGCCAGCGCATTCATGACGGTCGCCAGCATACCCATATGGTCGCCAGTGACCCGATCCATGCCGGCTGCGCTCAACGCAGCACCGCGGAACAGGTTGCCACCGCCAATCACCAGACCGACCTGGACGCCAATACCAATCAACTGCCCGATCTCCAGCGCCATACGGTCCAGCACCTTGGGATCAATACCGAAATCCTCGGTTCCCATCAGCGCCTCGCCGCTGAGCTTGAGAAGAATGCGCTTGTATTTGGGTTGGCGGCTACTGGGTACCTGGGCCATGTCTTAGTCTCCTGGGCTGGAAGGGAGAAATACTCAACGAGTTCCACCCAGACCATCGGGGCGCGAACTTGTTCAGTATTTCTTGAAAAAGAGGCTTCACGCCTGCGCGGGAAGCCTCTCGGATCAACCTTGTCGCCCCCACCTATGGGCAGGGGCGGTGCACCGGTCAGCGTGCACTATAGCGTATTACTGCTTGGCAGCAGCCAGCTGAGCGGCAACTTCGGCAGCAAAATCGGTCTCGGCACGCTCGATGCCCTCACCCACTTCGAAACGCACGAAGGAAACCACTTCAGCACCGGCTTTCTTGGCCAGCTCACCGACCTTGACGTCCGGATCCTTGACGAAGGGCTGCTCGATCAGGCTGCCTTCGGAAACAAACTTGTTGATACGGCCCTTGACCATGTTCTCAACAATGTTTTCCGGCTTGCCGGCGATCTTGTCAGCGTTCAGAGCCAGGAAGATTTCCTTCTCTTTGGCGATCGCTTCTTCGGATACCTGGGAGGCATCCAGGAACTGCGGGTTGCTGGCAGCAACGTGCATGGCAATATCACGGGCCAGTTCTTCGTTACCGCCATTCAGGGTAACGACAACACCGATGCGGTGACCGTGCAGGTAAGCACCAACCACATCACCTTCAACGCGGGTCAGGCGACGGATGTTGACGTTCTCACCGGTCTTGGCAACCAGAGCTTCGCGGGCCGCTTCCTGATCAGCGATCAGCGGAGCAGCGTCGGTGTAACCAGCTTCAAACGCCTTGTCCAGGCTGGCAGCAACGAATGCCTTGAAGTCATCCTGCAGAGCCAGGAAGTCGGTCTGGGAGTTGACTTCGATGATGACTGCGGACTTGTTGTCGGCAGCAACCTTGACGGCGATGGAGCCTTCAGCGGCGATATTGCCTGCTTTTTTGGCTGCCTTGATGGCGCCGGAAGCGCGCATGTCGTCAATCGCCTTCTCGATATCACCTTCAGCGGCAACCAGAGCCTTTTTGCACTCCATCATGCCCTGACCGGTACGCTCGCGCAGTTCTTTGACCAGTGCTGCAGTAACTTCTGCCATGGATTCTTCCTCACATAACTGGATTAGTTCCTGCTTCCGATAATCAGCAGGAAGCAACGAATCATCTTGCGATAAACACATTGCAAAAAGGGGGCATCGCCCCCTTTTTGCTACGGCAACAATTCAGCCGTAAGCACCTCAGCCCTCAGAGGCTTCCGGAGCAGCTTCTTCGACGAACTCGTCAGCAGCGCCGGCGTTGCCCTTGCCACGCAATACTGCGTCAGCCATGGCAGCAGCGTACAGCTTGATGGCGCGGATTGCGTCGTCGTTACCCGGGATAACGAAGTCAACGCCATCCGGGCTGCTGTTGGTATCAACGATGCCGATAACCGGAATACCCAGCTTGTTGGCTTCGGTGATGGCAATGCGCTCGTGCTCGACGTCGATGACGAACAGGGCATCGGGCAGGCCGCCCATATCCTTGATACCACCCAGGCTGCGATCCAGTTTTTCCAGATCGCGCGAGCGCATCAGCGCTTCTTTCTTGGTCAGCTTGGCGAAGGTGCCGTCCTGAGACTGAGTCTCCAGGTCGCGCAGACGCTTGATGGACTGACGGATGGTCTTGTAGTTGGTCAGCATGCCGCCGAGCCAACGGTGATCAACATAGGGCTGACCAGCACGTGATGCTTCTTCAGCAATGATCTTGCTGGCAGCGCGCTTGGTGCCGACGAACAGGATCTTGTTCTTGCCGGCAGCCTGCTTTTCCACAAAGCTCAGGGCTTCATGGAACATCGGCATGGTCTTTTCCAGGTTGATGATGTGAATCTTGTTGCGAGCGCCGAAAATGTACTTGCCCATTTTCGGGTTCCAGTAACGGGTCTGGTGGCCGAAGTGCGCACCGGCCTTCAGCATGTCGCGCATAGAGACTTGGGTCATGATAACTCCAGTAAGTCGGGTTGGGCCTCCACGCATCCCAGCATCCAACCCCGAAGGGCACCCAGGATACCGTGTCGATACGTGTGCGGTTTTAAGGTAAATGCCGAGCGAGCTCGATGACTCTTTTCTCAGCGGGGCGCTTTATACCATATCGACCACACTGAATAAAGCATTGCCGTCATGCAGACGACGCACGGCCGGCTCAACAGGCGCGCGCAGGTCTGATAGAATCCCTTGCTTTTCCAACGTCGCCAGCCGGCGCCCAATCAAGAGAGTCCTGCCATGACCGTTACCATCAAGACCGCTGAAGACATTGCCGGCATGCGGGTTGCCGGCCGCCTCGCGGCAGAGGTTCTGGAAATGATCGGCGAGTACGTCAAACCGGGCGTCACCACCGACGAACTCAACACCATCTGCCACGACTACATCGTCAACGTCCAGAAGGCCATTCCAGCGCCGCTCAATTACGGCGGTGCTCCGGGCCGCATGCCCTTCCCCAAATCCATCTGCACCTCCATCAACCACGTCGTCTGCCATGGCATTCCGAATGACAAGCCACTGAAGAACGGCGATGCGCTGAATATCGACGTTACCGTCATCAAGGATGGGTACCACGGCGACACCAGCAAGATGTTCATGGTCGGCGAAGTGCCGGAGTGGGTCGAGCGCCTGAGCCGTGTTACCCAGGAATGCATGTATAAGGGTATCTCGGTAGTGCGCCCCGGCGCCCGTCTGGGTGACATCGGCGCGGTGATTCAGGAACACGCCCATGCCAACCGCTACAGCGTGGTGCGCGAGTACTGTGGCCATGGTATCGGCAAGGTATTCCACGAAGAGCCGCAGATTCTGCACTACGGCCGCGCCGGCACCGGCATGGAGCTGGTCGAAGGGATGACCTTTACCATTGAGCCGATGATCAACCAGGGCCGCCCGGAAACCCGCCTGCTGGGCGATAACTGGACCGCCATCACCAAGGACCGCAAGCTGTCGGCACAGTGGGAGCACACCATTCTGGTAACGGCGGATGGTTACGAGGTGCTGACCCTGCGCAGCGAAGAGACCTTCAGCTGACCGGCGACTGATTCGCTGTCCGGCCAACCCGACCTGCCGAGGAACTGAGATGATGGATGACGCACTTTTCGATCCCGGCCAGTTTCAGGCCGAGCTGGCCCTCAAGAGCAGCCCGATAGCGGCCTTCAAGAAGGCCATTCGCCAGGCCGACGCGCTGATTGCCCAGCGCTTCGAGGAAGGGCGCGACATTCACCAGCTGATCCATGAGCGCGCCTGGTTTACCGACCAGATCCTGCAACAGGCGTGGGCCAGACTACCCTGCGCCAACGATCCCGGTATCGCGTTACTGGCAGTCGGCGGCTACGGCCGCGGGGAACTGCATCCGCACTCGGATATCGACCTTCTTATCCTGCTGCGTGGCGACGCAGAGCCCTTTCGCGAGTCGATCGAAGCCTTCCTGATGCTGCTCTGGGATATCGGTCTGGAAGTGGGCCAGAGCGTGCGCAGCATCGAAGAGTGTCAGCATGAAGCCCGCGCCGACATCACCGTCATTACCAACCTGATGGAGTCGCGCACCCTGGCGGGCGACGAGGCGCTGCGCCAGGACATGATGCAGGCGATCGACACCAGCCACATGTGGACCGACGCCGAGTTCTTCCGCGCCAAGCGCGCCGAGCAGCACGCCCGCCACGCCAAGTTCAATGACACCGAGTACAACCTCGAACCCAACGTCAAAAGCTCGCCGGGTGGTCTGCGCGACATCCAGACCATCGCCTGGGTCGCCCTGCGCCACTTCGGCACCAATGACCTGAGCGAGCTGGTCCAGCAAGGCTTTCTGAACGAACCCGAGTACCGCATCCTCGACTCCGGGCGCGCCTTCCTCTGGAAGGTGCGCTTTGCCCTGCATACCCTGTCGGGCCGCGCCGAAGACCGCCTGCTGTTCGACCACCAGCGCGCCCTGGCCAAGCTGCTCGGCTACGAAGGCACCGACAGCAAGCTGGCGGTCGAGCGTTTCATGCAGAAGTACTATCGGGTGGTGATGTCCCTGTCGGAGCTGAACGACCTGCTGATGCAGCACTTCGAGGAAATCTTGCTGCGTGATGCCGAAGCGGCCGACATTCGCCCACTCAACAGCCGCTTCCAGGTACGCAACCATTACATCGAGGTCACCAACCCGAATGTGTTCAAGCGTACCCCGTTCGCGATTCTGGAAATCTTCCTGCTGATGGCCCAGCACCCGGAAATCCGCGGGGTGCGCGCCGACACCATCCGCCTGCTGCGCGACCATCGCCACCTGATTGATGACGACTTCCGCAGCGACATCCGCAACACCAGCCTGTTTATCGAACTGTTCCGCTGCAAGGAAGGCATCCACCGCAACCTGCGCCGAATGAACCGCTATGGCATCCTCGGCCGCTACCTGCCGGAGTTCGGCAAGATCGTCGGCCAGATGCAGCACGACCTGTTTCACATATATACGGTCGATGCGCACACCCTGAATCTGATCAAGCACCTGCGCAAACTGAACCGCCCCGAATACCAGGACAAGTACCCCCTGGCCTGGCGTATCTTCTGCCGTCTGCCCAAGCCGGATCTGCTTTACATGGCGGGGCTTTATCACGATATCGCCAAGGGCCGCGGCGGTGACCATTCGGAACTCGGCGCAGTCGATGCCCAGCAGTTCTGCACCCGCCACCACCTGCCGGCCTGGGACACCCACCTGGTCAGCTGGCTGGTCGAGAACCACCTGCTGATGTCCACTACTGCCCAGCGCAAGGACATTTCCGACCCACTGGAGATCCACGACTTCGCTACCAAGGTCGGCAATCAGGTACGGCTCGACTACCTCTATGTGCTGACCATCGCCGACATCAACGCGACCAACCCGACGCTGTGGAACTCCTGGCGCGCGTCCCTGCTGCGCCAGCTGTATACCGAGACCAAGCGCGCCCTGCGCCGCGGCTTGGACAATCCGCCGGATCGCGAAGAGCACATCCGCCAGACCCAGCAGGCCGCGCTCGATATCCTGGTACGCAACGGCATCGAGGAGGAGGATGCCGAAGACCTCTGGTCCGAGCTGGGCGACGACTATTTCCTGCGTCACACCGCCAGCGATGTGGCCTGGCACACCGAGGCGATCGTCCAGCACAACGACCGCCACGGCCCACTGGTACTGATCAAGGAAACCGCCCAACGCGAATTCGAGGGCGCGACCCAGATCTTCATCTATACCCCGGAACAGAACGACCTGTTTGCGGCGACAGTGTCAGCGATGGATCAGCTCAACCTGAGCATTCAGGATGCGCGCATCATCACTTCGACCAGCCAGTTCAGCCTGGACACCTACATCGTGCTTGACTCTGACGGCGGCTCCATCGGCGAGAACCCCGAACGCATCCGCCAGATCAAGCAGGGGCTGGTTGACGCCCTGTCCGACCCGGATGCCTACCCAAGCATCATTCAGCGCCGCGTGCCGCGTCAGCTCAAGCACTTTGCCTTTGCACCCGAGGTCACCATTTTCAACGACCCGAGCGGCCTGCATACCATTCTGGAATTGAGCGCACCGGACCGGCCCGGCCTGCTAGCGCGCATGGGCCGCATCTTCCTCGACTTCGACATCAGCGTGCAGAACGCCAAGATCGTTACCCTGGGCGAGCGCGTGGACGACGTATTCGTCATCACCGACGCCAACAACCAGGCGCTGTCCGACCCGCAACTGTGCGAACGTCTGCAGCAGACCATTATCGACACACTCAGCAGTACCCAGCCGACCGGCCAGGAGTACAGCAGCCCCATTGCCATCGGCCCCTGAGGACACCGCATGAATCACGACCTGCAGCGCCTGCAGCCCTACCCTTTTGAAAAGCTGCGCGCCCTGATCGCCGACGTCACCCCGAACCCGGCACTGCGCCCGATCTCGCTGTCAATCGGCGAGCCCAAGCACCCGTCTCCGCCCTTCGTGCTGCAGGCACTGGCCGACAACCTCAACCAGGCAGCGGTCTACCCGACGACCCAGGGTAAGCCCGAGCTGCGCCAGAGCATCGCCGAGTGGCTGACAAAACGCTTTGCACTGAAACACGGCAGCCTGGATATCAACGGCAACATCATCCCGGTCAACGGCACCCGTGAAGCGCTGTTCTCCTTTACCCAGGCACTGATCGCCCGCGATCCGCAGGGGCTGGTGGTCAGCCCCAACCCCTTCTATCAGATCTATGAAGGCGCGGCGTTTCTGGCTGGTGTGGAGCCGCACTACCTGGCCTGCGACGGCAGCAATGGCTTTATCCCGGATTTCGGCGCCGTCCCGGCCGACATCTGGCAGCGCTGTCAGCTGCTGTTTATCTGCACACCCGGCAACCCGACCGGTGCGGTGATTCCGCTGGACACCCTGCAGCAATTGATCAAGCTGGCCGACCAGTACGACTTTGTGATCGCCTCGGACGAGTGCTACAGCGAAATCTACGCCCCGGACGGCCCCGCGCCGGTCGGTCTGCTGCAGGCCTGCGCCGCCATGGGCCGTGACGACTACGCCCGCTGCGTGGTATTCCACAGCCTGTCCAAGCGCTCCAACCTGCCGGGCCTGCGCTCGGGCTTCGTCGCCGGCGACGCCAGCCTGCTCAAGCCGTACCTGACCTATCGCACCTACCACGGCTGCGCGATGCCGATTCACAGCCAGATCGCCAGCATCGCCGCGTGGCAGGATGAGGCGCACGTTGCCGACAACCGCGCCCAGTATCAGGCCAAGTTCGACGCTGTTCTCGCCATTCTCGCCGACGTGATGGAGGTCGAGCGCCCGGACGCCGGTTTCTACCTGTGGCCCAAGACACCCATCGACGACGAGACCTTCACTACCCGACTGCTGGCCGAGCAGAATGTTGCCGTGGTGCCCGGACGTTACCTGTCACGGGAAATTGATGGTTATAATCCCGGCGCCGGACGGGTCCGCATGGCGCTGGTCGCCCCGCTGGACGAGTGTATTGAAGCTGCCGAACGCATCCGCGACTTCATCAGGAGCCTGTAAGCCATGATTACCCTGTACGGCATCAAGGCCTGCGACACCATGAAAAAGGCCCGCACCTGGCTCGACGAGCACGGTGTCGACTACCAGTTTCACGACTACAAGACACAAGGCATTGACGCCGAGCGGCTGCATGCATGGTGCACCGAACACGGTTGGGAAATCATCCTCAACCGCAAGGGCACTACCTTCCGCAAGCTTGACGACGCGGACAAGGAAAACATCGATACAGACAAGGCGGTTGCGCTGATGCAAGCCAACCCCTCAATGATAAAAAGACCGGTACTGGATATCGGCTCGCAGCGCCTGGTCGGCTTCAAGCCGGAGTGGTACGCCAGCGCGTTTGAATCCAATGCATAGCACTAGCATCAAAGGAACCGCCCCATGAGTGAATGTTTCAGTCTGGCCTTTGGCATCGGCACCCAGAACAGCGCAGGTGAGTGGCTGGAGGTGTTCTATCCGCAGCCCCTGCTCAACCCCGGCAACGCCCTGGTCGACGTGGTCAAGGCCGAGCTTGGTTATGCCGAAGGCAATCAGGCAATCGGTTTCGCCGCCAGCCAATGCGGCGCACTGAGCCAGGCACTGAATGCGGCCGGTTTCAGCGAGCAGGCCGCCCTGGTCGCGCAGATGGCCGACAGCAGCCGTCCGCTGGTCGCGACCGTACTGGCCAGCGACGAGGCACCCAGCTCGACCCCGGAAGCCTACCTCAAGCTGCACCTGCTCTCGCATCGCCTGGTCAAGCCGCACGGCGTGGTACTGGCCGGCATCTTCCCGCTGCTGCCGAACGTTGCCTGGACCACCCAGGGCGCGATCGACATCAGCGAACTGCCGCAGCGTCAGATGGCTGCCCGCATGAAGGGTGAGTCGCTGGTCGTGCACAGCATCGACAAGTTCCCGTCGATGACCGACTACGTGGTTCCGGCCGGCATCCGCATCGCCGACACCGCGCGCGTGCGCTTGGGCGCCTACGTGGGCGAAGGCACCACCGTGATGCACGAAGGCTTTATCAACTTCAACGCCGGTACCGCAGGCACCAGCATGGTTGAAGGCCGTATTTCTGCTGGCGTGTTCGTTGGCAAAGGTTCCGATCTGGGCGGCGGCTGCTCCACCATGGGCACCCTGTCCGGTGGTGGCAACATCGTCATCTCCGTTGGCGAAGGCTGCCTGATCGGCGCCAACGCCGGTATCGGTATCCCGCTGGGCGACCGCTGCACCGTTGAAGCCGGTCTGTACATCACTGCCGGTATCAAGGTGGCACTGCTGGACGACGCGGACAATCTGGTCGAAATCGTCAAGGCGCGCGACCTGGCCAACCAGTCCGACCTGCTGTTCCGTCGTAACTCGCAGACGGGCGCCATCGAGTGCAAGACCAACAAGAGCGCGATCCAGCTGAACGATATGCTGCACGCCCACAACTAATCGCCTCCGGCGATCAGTTGTGGGAGCTGTAAGCGGCAAGCCATAAGCTTGAAGCAGCTCGGTGAGAGGCCCGTGCCGGTGACCGGTTCGGGCCTTTTTTATAGCTACAAGCCTCAAGCGGCAAGCGACAAGCCAAAAGCGCTTTGTGGTTTCAGGCTTACCCCGCCGCGCTTGCAGGTTATAGCGCTGATAACTCCCGTCACTCGAACTGCTTGTAGCTTGCCGCTTGAGGCTTGAGGCTTGAGGCTTGCGGCTTGCTGCTCGCTTGCTGCGCTAGCGCAGCAAGCGCTGCACCGCCTGCGCCGCAGCTACCATGCCGAAGGTAGCGGTAACCATGGTGACGGCGCCGAAGCCGCCGGAGCAGTCCAGGCGCACGCCCTCACCGACGAAGGATTTCTGGGTGCAGACGCTGCCGTCGGGTTTGGGGTAGCGCAATTGCTCTTTCGAGTAGACGCAGGGCACGCCGAAGCTGCGCTTGCTGTCGGCACGGGGGAAGTTGTGGTCCCGGCGCAGCAGTGAGCGGGCCTTGGCGGCCAGCGGGTCGTTGACGGTCTTGGACAGGTCCGCGACGGTAATCTGTGTCGGGTCGATCTGCCCGCCGGCACCGCCGGTGGTGATCACCGGAATCTTGCGGCGGCGGCACCAGGCAATCAGCGCCACCTTGGCGTTGACGCTGTCGATGCAGTCGACAACGCAATCGATGTCATCGGTTATCAGCTCGGCCAGATTGCTGGGCGTGACAAAATCCATCACCGGGCGCACGTCGCACTCCGGGCTGATCGCCCGCAGACGCTCAGCCATCACCTCAACCTTGGGCCTGCCCACCTGGCCGTCCAGCGCGTGCAGCTGGCGGTTGACGTTGCTGACGCAGACCTCGTCCAAGTCGATCAGGCTGATGCGGCCGATCCCGGTACGTGCCAGCGCCTCGGCGACCCAACTGCCGACCCCACCAATCCCGACGACCACCACATGACTGGCCGCCAGACGCGCAAGCGCATCGGTACCATACAAACGGCCAATTCCGGCAAAACGGGGGTCTTCGGTAATCATGGGCATCCTCCTGCGGCGCGACAGTATACGGTAAGCGGCAAAATACCGACCCTCAATTATTGATAATAATTATCATTTGCGAAAAAATACCCACTTCGCCATCACTGAAACGCAACATGAAATCGGGTCCTCCCCTACTGGAACTCTACCTTCGCCATCGCACCGCGCTGATCGATTACGCCCAGCCGATCGTCCACAGCCGTGCCCAGGCAGAAGACATCGTGCAAGAAGCCTGGCTGCGCTTCAGCCGCCAGAGCAGCACACCGCGCATCGATAACCCGGTCGCCTATCTGTATCGCATCGTTCGTAATCTCGCAGTCGACTGCAGCCGACGCCAGCAGATCGAAAACACTCAGCCGGATGGCGATGCCCTGCTCGACAGTCTGCCCTCGGCACTCGGCCAACCGGAAGCGATTACCCAGCATCAGGACACATTAAAACGAATCGAGGCGGGCCTGAACTCCCTGCCAGAACGCACCCGCCGCGCCTTCCTCTTGCACCGCGTGCATGGACTCCGCTTCAAAGAGATCGCTGCAGAACTGAGCATATCCACCACCCTCGCCCACCAGCTGGTGCATACTGCACTGCTTCATTGCATGCAGCAGGTCAACGATGACTGAGCCATACGCAAAAGACAGCCCAGATGCCGCCGCCGCCGACTGGCTCCTGCGACAACAGCAGGTTCCGGACGACCCTGCGCTGGATGCTGAGCTACAGCAGTGGCTGCAGCAAGACCCAAGCCACTGGCGGTCATGGCAACGCGCTCAGCAAGTCTGGCAGCTTACGGCAAGCCTCACGCCGCTGCCGCGGACAAACAAACCCAGACAACGCCGCTGGCGTTATCCGTCAGCACTTGCGGCCAGCGTTCTGCTGTCCACAGTCATCGGTCATAGTCTGCTACACAAGCACCCGCAATATCGCAGCGATAACCAACCCGAGCAGATTACTCTGAACGACGGCACCCGCGTATTTATGGATGCTGGCACCGAGCTGGATGTCAGCATGGCCAACGACAGCCGCCATCTCGATCTGCACAAGGGCCGAGTGTTCCTGCAAGTCAGCCCAGACGCCAGCCGCCCGTTTCAAGTGTTCACGGATGATCTGACCGTCACCGTCACCGGCACCGCCTTTCTGGTAGATACCGATAGCAGGCGAAGTGCTGTTCAGGTTCGCGAGGGGCAAGTCCGGGTTGCCTACTCGGACGGTCCAGAGGTTGTGCTCAATGCAGGCCAGCAGCTTGCAGCCAATGACTGCCGGAACGACTGCATCAGCGCGGTCGACAGCACACACATTGCCGAGTGGCAAACCGGTTACCTGACAGTTCAGGACCAACCACTGACCAGCGTGCTGGTGGAACTGGGCCGATATCGATCCGGATACCTGTGGCTGCGCAGCCCGGAGCTTGCCCAGAAGCGGGTCACAGGCCGCTTCAAACTAGACACTCCGGATGCAGCCTTACGTGCCGTTTTAGGCCCCTACAATGCCCGCATCAACAGCATTTCACCCTGGTTGACCATCATCAGCGACTAATTTTCCTCGCGTTGCTGAAAAAACGCGGCACTCACACGTCATACCCCATGAAAATGCGAATCATTATCAATTCAGAATTCAACAGGGAGCCGTGTCTGTGCCCAACCAACCCATCCTGCGGTCACTACGCCCTTGCGCACTTACGTGCTCGATTGCTCTGGGACTTATCCCGCTTGCCAGTCAGGCCGACACTGCCAGCGCCAAGCAAATAAGCTTTTACATCTACGACATCCCGGCACAACCTCTGGCAACTGCTTTACTGGCGTTTAGCAACCAGTCTGGCCTGCAGGTCAGCGCGCCGTCGGAATTGCTGGCTGATCGTCAGGCGCCAGCCATTCAGGGGCAGCTGTCGGTTCTGACTGTGCTTGGCATGCTGCTGGAAGGCAGTGGCCTGAGCTGGCAACTCAGCGACGACGACACTGTCATTATTCTTCCGCAACAACTGATTCAATCCGACGCCGCCGGTGACGTTCGCCTGCCCACCCTGCAGGTCCTTGCCGAACACACGTCCAGCCCCTATCAAAGCAGCAACACCTTGCCCCGCTCAGTCATCGAGGCGCTGCCTGCAGGCAATGGCGATATCACCAGCCTGCTGAAAACCAACCCGGCGGTGCAGTTCGACAACAGCCAACAAAGCAGCCGCACTCCGGGGGAAATCAGCCCGGCCGATATCAGCATCAACGGTGCTCAGTTCTATCAGAACGCCTTTATCGTCGATGGTATGAACATGAACAACGACATCGACCCGGCCCAAGAAGACACTCCTTATCGCCTGTTTGCCGTACCCGGTCGCAGCCAGGGTTTGGCCCTGGATACAGACCTGCTGGAAGAGATCGAAGTACTCGACAGCAACGTGTCCGCCGAATACGGCGGTTTCAACGGCGGCGTAGTCAATGCCCGCACCCGCGACCCCAAGCGCGAGCTGTCCGGTAGCCTGTCCTACCAGATCACCCGCTCGGAGTGGACCGAATACCACATTGACCCAGTGGAAGCCGACGACGTTGAAAACGCCTCCTCCTGGGATGACGGCCAGCCGGAGTTCGAGAAAACGACCGTGCGCGGTACTCTGGAAGGCTACTTGAACGACGACTTCGGCCTGCTCGCCAGCTTCAGTCAGAAGCGTTCGGAGATCCCGCTCAGCTTCTATTCCTCACACCTGGTCGATACCTACGGCTACCGCGAAGAAGAACAGACTCGCAGCATCAACAACTACTTTCTCAAAGGTATCTGGCATGCCTCCGACCGCCTGACCCTGCGTGGCAGCGTCGCCTATGCGCCAGAAGAGGCACAGTACTTCCGCTCAAACATTGCCAACTCGGACATCTACATCGAGTCTGGCGGCAATCAACTCAACCTGGAAGGGGTTTGGCAGGGAGACAACCTCACCCTCACCCAGAGTCTGGGCTGGAACCAGCTGGAGCAGTCTCGCAACCCGGACTTTGACGATTACTACGCCTGGCGCACCTCTGAAAGCAAATGGTGGGGCACCGGAAACAGCACGCTGGAAGGCGAGTTTGGCGATATCGAACAGCAGCAGTCCGGCTGGCAGTACAAGCTCGACGCCGCAGCGAAACCCATCAACTGGCTGGCCAGCGAACACCGTCTGCGCGGCGGCCTGGAGATCGGCGAAGACGAGGTCTTCTACGAACGCACCAGCGAAAGCAGTACCTATGTCACCCCCCGCGAAACCGACACCTGTACCAACAGCGCCGGCCAGCAAGTCGACGCCTGTTCCATGGGCCTGACCAACAACGGCTGGGCCGGCCAGTACATGAGCCGCCGCACCCGATATGCCGCCGGCGACTTCAGCTTTACCACCCTAAGCTGGGGCGCCTGGCTTGAAGACGATATCCAGATCGAAGAGCTGCGCATCCGCCCGGGCGTGCGGATAGACAGCGACAACTACATGGACCAGACCACCATCGCTCCGCGCTTTGCCGCAGAGTACGACCTGTTCGCCAACGGTGATACCCTGCTGCAGGCCGGTGCCAACCGCTACTACGGCCGTAATATCGCCGCCTGGCGCCTGCAGGAAGGTCGCAATCAGTTGCGTTACAACAGCGAAACCCGGGCGTCGATTGACGACGACTGGACCGTCGGCACCCAGGCACAAAACCAGGTCAGCTTCAGTCAGCTGAATATTGCCTACGACGATGAGCTGATGCTCGGCGTGGTACAGCGCTGGAATAATCTGGAGTTCGGCCTCAAGTACGTCAACCGCAAGGGGCGCGATCAGGTCGTTCAGATCAGCGGCGAAACCCTCGGTGAGCCGTCCACCGATCCGACGCTGGATGACGACTACACCACCTGGGCTAACGAAGGCAAAAGCGAAACCGACATCATCACGCTGATGGTCACGCCGCTGCAGGCCTATTCGCTTTGGGGCACCAGCACCAGCGGCCAGTTGGCACTGGACTGGACCAACAGCAAGAGCAGCGCTCCCACCTATTTCGATGACAGCGCCGGCGAGATGTACTACGAGAACCCTTATATCTCCTACCAGGGCAAGTTCATCCGCTATGCTGACCGCCCGGCCGATAACTTTACCCGCCCCTGGACCGCACGCCTGACCACCATCACTCAGGTACCGCAGGCCAACCTGATCTGGAGCAACTTCTTCCGCTACCGTGCCGACTACAGCAAAGTGGCCGATACCGGCGAGAACATCGACTATCAGGGCGTCTCTGTCGACGTCTGGCAAGTACAGGATTACGGCGGCGCGCTGACCTGGGATATGCGTCTGGCATGGGCGCTGGATCTGCCAAAACAGCAGGAGGTGTTCGTCAACGTCGACGTGTTCAACGTGCTAAACGAACGTAGCGCCGCAGAGGTATCCAGCAACAACACCGTTACCTACGAAGTCGGACGACAATTCTGGCTGGAACTGGGCTATCGATTCTGAGCCATGTTTATGCACACAGGTTTCATTGTTGCAGCCCTGCTTGCGGTGCTGGGCTCCGGGCAGTCCCGCGCCGCCGAACCCTGCGACCTGAGCACAGCCGCCTGTCTGCGAGCGCACTACAGCGCACCGCAGGCGCAATGGCCACCGGCGCAGATTGACGCCGGGCAACCACAGCAGGACCTGGCCCCGCTACCGATCCTTCCTGCTCTGGACCCTGCACGTGTGGCGCTGGGCGCAGACCTGTTCAGTGAGCCGCTGCTGTCGCAGGCACGCGACATTGCCTGCAGCAGCTGCCACGACCCAAAAAAAGCATTTGCCGACGGGCTGCGCGTCTCTCCCGGGCATCAACAACAACTCGGTACGCGCAATACGCCAAGCGTTGTGGCCGCTGCGCTGATTGAGCCCCTGTTCTGGGACGGCCGCAGCGATAGCCTTGAGGATCAGGCACTGAAGCCAATTGAGGCTCCGCATGAGATGGCCGCCCGGCTGCCCGAAGTGCTGCACCGGCTCAATCAGAATCCGGATTACCGCCAGCGCTTTGCTGACGTGTTCGATCACTCGCCCATCGACTCCGGCCAACTGGCCAGCGCCCTGGCCGATTTTCAGCGCAGCCTGATCCCCAGGGACCGTCCGCTGGATCGATTTCTGCGTGGCGACACCACGGCACTGAGCGACCAGCAACTGCAGGGACTGCATCTGTTCCGCACCAAGGCGCGCTGCCTTAACTGCCATCAGGGTGCAGCACTGACCGACCAGCGCTTCCACAATCTGGGCCTCACCTACTACGGCCGCAAGTACGAAGACACCGGCCGTTATCAGGTAACCGCTGATCCGAGCGACGTCGGCAGGTTCCGAACGCCCTCACTACGCCTGGTCAGCCAGACCGGCCCCTGGATGCACAACGGCCTGTTCCCCAACCTGAGCGGGGTGTTACGCATGTACAACGCGGGCATGCCCCGACCGCATCCAGCAGCGCATCAACAGAATGATCCGCTGTTTCCACAAACCTCAGAGCTGCTGCAACCGCTGGGGCTGGACAGCGATGAGCTGGCCGCACTGGAGGCTTTCCTGCAAGCGCTGTAATCGATCAGAAAACAACCAGTCTTGCGCAGCCGCCAGCCCTGCTGGAGTTGAGGTGGATATCCTGAACTTATCCACAGCATCATCCCCAGCTTCTGTGCACAACAGATGACAAGCCCCACATCGGCGTGGGAAGCTCCCCCTCCAGCTCAGGAGTCAACATGTCGCGCCGCTCATCCAAGCCACCAGCACTGCATCCACGCAACCGTTATCAGGGCCGTTACGACTTCCCCCTTCTGGCCCGCAAGTGCCCGCCACTAAAGGCTTTTATCCGCCAGGGCAAGGATGGACAGACGACCATCGACTTTACAGATCCGGCCGCCCTGCGCTGCCTCAACGGTGCCCTGCTCACGCACTGGTACGACATCAATGGCTGGCAGATTCCGGACGACGCCCTGTGCCCGCCCATCCCCGGCCGCGCCGATCTTATCCACCACCTGGCGGATTTGCTTGCAAGCAGCCACGATGGCGTTATCCCCAAGGGCGCGAGCCTGCGCGGGCTGGATGTGGGCACCGGTGCCAACCTGATTTATCCCCTGATCGGTAACGCCGAATATGGCTGGCAATTCGTCGGCAGCGACATTGATGCCGACGCCCTGCGCAACGGCACGCAGATCCTCGCGGCCAATCCAACCCTGCAGACCCGGATCGAGCTGCGCCGGCAGGCGGACCCCGCGTGCATTTTCACGGGCATCATCGGCGCCGACGAGCAGTTCGACTTCACCCTGTGCAACCCGCCGTTCTATGCCAGCGCCGCCGAGGCCCGGCAGGCCAACGAGCGCAAGTGGCAGGGCCTGGGCAAGCAACCCGGCGGACGTAATTTCGGCGGCCGCAACAACGAGCTGTACTGCAGCGACGGCGAGGCCGGATTCCTGCGCCGCATGGCCGAGCAGAGCAGGACCTGCGCGTCGCAGGTGTTCTGGTTCACGACGCTGGTCGCCAGCGCAGCCAGCCTGAAAGCACTGCCCGAGCAGCTGCGCGACCTCGGCGCCACCGACGTACGCATCATCGACATGGGTCAGGGCAGCAAGCGCAGTCGCCTGCTGGCCTGGACCTTCCTCGACAAGAAGCAGCGCCGGGCGTGGCGACGGGCACGCTGGCCCGGCACGCGAATCTGAGCAACCAGTACCGACCTCGGTCACCGGCTGGAACCGAACGGTCTTACTTGGACAGGCAGCCCTGATCGGGCGGGAAGAGCGCCGCAGGACTCTGGTATGATGGCCCTTTCTCTGCCCAGACGAACCGGAACCATGACCGAGCTATCCCCTACCCTGCAGCTGGCCTGCGACCTCATCTCCCGCAACTCCACTACCCCTGAGGACGCTGGCTGTCAGCAACTGATGGGCGAGCGACTGGCGGCGGTCGGTTTCGAGCTGGAGCCTCTGCGCTTCGGCGAGGTCGATAACCTGTGGGCAAGACGCGGCAGCGAAGGTCCGGTGTTGTGTTTTGCCGGTCACACCGATGTGGTGCCAACCGGCCCGGTCGAGCAGTGGCAGACCAACCCCTTCATCCCGCAGATTCGCGACGGCATGCTGCACGGCCGCGGCGCAGCCGATATGAAGGGCAGCCTGGCGGCGATGGTGGTGGCGGTCGAACGCTTCGTCGCCGCCCATCCCGACCACAAGGGCTCGATCGCCTTTCTGATCACCAGTGACGAGGAGGGCCCCGCTACCGACGGCACAGTGAAGGTAGTCGAAACGCTGGTCGAGCGTGGCGAAAAGGTCGACTGGTGCATCGTTGGCGAGCCCTCCAGCACCGAGTTGGTCGGCGATATCGTCAAGAACGGCCGCCGCGGCTCGCTCAACGCCCGCCTGGTCATTCGCGGCAAGCAGGGGCATGTGGCCTATCCGCATCTGGCCCGCAACCCGATTCACCTGGCCGCGCCGGCACTGGCCGCGCTGGCCGCCGAGGTATGGGACGAAGGCAACGCGTTCTTCCCGCCGACCAGCTTCCAGATTTCCAATATCCACTCCGGTACCGGCGCGACCAACGTGGTGCCGGGCGAGCTGGAAGCGCTGATCAACTTCCGTTTCTCCACCGAATCGACCGTCGAAGGCCTGCAACAGCGCGTGTGCGACCTGCTGGACGCCCACGGCCTGGAGTACGAGCTGCACTGGACGGTGTCCGGTCTGCCCTTCCTGACCGAGCCCGGTGCCCTGCTCGACGGCGTCTCGGCAGCAATCAGGCAGGTCACCGGCCGCGAGACCCAGCCGTCGACCTCCGGCGGCACCTCCGATGGCCGCTTTATCGCCACCATGGGCACCCAGGTGGTTGAACTCGGTCCGGTGAACGCGACGATTCATCAGGTCAACGAGTGCATCAAGGCCGATGATCTGAACCTGCTGACCGACATCTATCAGGTCACCCTGGAACGGTTGCTGACCTGATGCTGCAACTGATCTGCCCACACTGCCATGCCCCGCTGAGCAACCTTGAACGCCAATGGCGCTGCCCGGCCGGCCATAGCTACGATCAGGCCCGCCAGGGCTACCTGAATCTGCTGCTGGTGCAATTCAAGAACAGCAAGCAGCCCGGCGACACGCCGCAAATGCTGGCCTGTCGTCAGGCGTTCCTCGACGCCGGACACTACCAGCCGGTGAGCGATGCAATCAATCAGCTATTCGCCGAATTCAGCCCCCCGACCCTGCTCGATATGGGCTGCGGTGAGGGCTACTACACCGAGCGCCTCGCCCGCGCCCTGCCAGACACCGCCATCGGTGGCTTCGACATCAGCAAGGACGCCATCATCAGGGCCTGCCGGCGCAGCCGCAGCATCCGCTGGATGGTAGCCTCCAGTGCTCGCCTGCCAGTTGCCGACCAGAGTCTGGATGCAGCCTTGAGCGTGTTCAGTCCGTGGTCTGCAGATGAGTGTCTGCGTACAGTCAAACCCGGCGGCCGCGTGCTGATCGTCGGCCCGCACAGCGACCACCTGCTGGCCCTGCGCGAACGTCTGTATGATCAGATCCACCCGACACCGGCGCTGATCAAGGCCCTGCCGGACGGACTGCGCATCGCCTCCGAGCAGACCCTGCGCTATCCTCTTCAGCTGACAAGCGAAGATCTGGGTAATCTGATCGGCATGACGCCGCACGGCGTACGCAGCCGCCCCGAACGCCAGCAGGCCATCGCCGAGCAAGGTATTGAGGGCCTCGAAGTGGCCATGCAAATGATCATGCTGGAACGTTGCTGATACCAAGAACACGCCAAGGAGTAGCCGTGCGCCAACCCGATATCGAGATCTACCTGCGCGACGACCACGTCGCAGACCTGCTGGACTGGCTGCACAAGGTCATGGGACCGCTGACCCTGGATGAACCCAAGGGCCTCACCCAGCACGGTGCCCTGCACGCGGACCAGACCATTCCGCTGATGGTGGTACGCAAGGCGGCGGGAAAATGGGCGAGTATCTGGTTCGACAGCGACGTGACCCCGTGGGAAAGCGACCGCGACTGCGCCCGGGCGGTTCACGCCGCACTTGGCCACGAAGTACGCTGTTCGGTGGGCGGCTGGGAGGAAGCGGACGGCGAAGCCGATGCTGACCGCTGGTTGAAGATCAACGCCGACGGCGAACACGAATTTCTCTGGGCGCAGTAAGTGAGCTATCTGCCGGAGATCGACCGTTTCCACATCATCATGGTGGCGTGCAGCTGCGTCATTGTGGCGCTAGCGGTCGTATTGCACTACGAGGTCCTGTCACGGCTGCACCGCTTTCTCGACGATACCACCATGGGTGAGCGGCCCCGTATCCTGACCCTGATTTTCGTATTGCTGTTCACCCATATCGCCGAAATCTGGCTATTCGGGCTGAGCGCCTTTTTCCTGCTGCAGATGCCGGAACAAGGCGGCATCAACGGTCTGGATACCATCACCCTGTTCGATACCATCTACCTCTCCGCTACCACTTACTCCACGCTTGGCTACGGTGACCTGACGCCGACCGGACACATCCGCTTTCTCTACGGAACCGAGTCGCTGACCGGGCTGGTGCTGATTACCTGGTCCGCCTCACTGACCTTTATCGAGCTGCAAAGACAATGGCAGGGGCGACGCCGGCATCCTTGAAACGGCACCATCGGCCCCCATCAATACGCCATTGTCGGAGGACTTCCCAATGCTGATCTGCTGCCCCCACTGCCAACGCCAGAACCGACTGGACGCCAGTCGCCTGTCCGCCGCACCCGTGTGCGGTGCCTGCAAGCAGCCGCTATTCAACGGCAAGCCCACCGAGGTGGACGCCGCCGGCTTTGCCCGTCATGCCGGCGCAGACCTGCCGCTGGTCATCGATTTCTGGGCCAGTTGGTGTGGGCCATGTCGTCAGTTCGCGCCGACCTTCAGCCAGAGCTGCAGCCAACACGAACCCCGTGCGCGCTTTCTCAAGGTTGACACCGAAGCGGCACCCGACCTGGCCGCCCGTTTCGGTATCCGCAGCATTCCGACACTGCTGATCGTGCATCAGGGTAAGGAAGTCGCGCGGATAAACGGCGCACTGCCGGCGGGCGAATTTGATCGCTGGCTGCGCAGCCAGCTGCCTGCGCCAGCCTGAAAAAAGACACAAGAAGCCTTCGGCGCGGGCAAACCCGCGCTGCAGGTGTTGTGCTGCGCAGCTGCTACCGCAGCCGCGCCATCAGGACAAAAACAAGCTACAGCTTGGTGACGTCGTCCGCCTGCAGGCCCTTCTGGCCCTGCGAAACGCTGAACTCGACCTTCTGCCCCTCTACCAACGTGCGATGACCGTCACCGCGAATGGCGCGGAAGTGCACAAACACGTCCGGACCGGACTCACGCTGAATAAAACCAAACCCCTTGGCATCATTGAACCACTTGACGGTCCCCTGCTCCCGCTCTGCCATTACCGCAATCCTCGTCATACCTGATCAATTCCGTTATCCGCCTGCGGACAACGCGCGCGCGCCCACCGGAGGCATTCACCCGGTGGTCGTTTTTCGAGTCTAGTTCAGAGATTGGGAGCCGCAAGTAGCGCGGCAAGGCTGCAGCCGCCCAATCAGGCGGCTGCAGGGGGGCAGGTCAGTTCTGTTCCGGTTGCCCGGCGGCATCGTCAGCTGTTTTCAGGTCTGCATGGCGCAGCACCATGCGATCATGCTGAGCCACACCCAACTGAAACGCCCAGCGCTCATCCGCGTTGACCGTCAGCGGATTTTCCTCACTCTGGTCGAGCTGGTCGATAGTAAGCCAGTAGGCCCCGCCGACCTCGTAGAGCGATGCATCCAGCGTGGCACCGGACCAGCTGCCGAGTTGCATGACCAGCACCGGCTCACCCAGCTCAAGGGCAGTGCGCGGGGA
Organism: Halopseudomonas sp. MFKK-1; assembly: GCF_027474385.1. Lineage (NCBI taxonomy): Bacteria > Pseudomonadati > Pseudomonadota > Gammaproteobacteria > Pseudomonadales > Pseudomonadaceae > Halopseudomonas > Halopseudomonas sp. MFKK-1. The sequence goes on along the minus strand of NZ_CP114836.1, from coordinate 2,024,156 downwards.
CACGTTCTGCGCCCGCAGATCGGCCAGCGCCAGCACCATCGAGTTCAGCTTGCGCTCCTGACCGGCACCCTCGCCGTCCGCCAGCTTGAAGTTGTAATCACCTTCGCTGGCCTTGTCGAGCTGCAGCTCCTCGCCATCGGCATAACGCCAGTGCGCGGTGGCGACCTGCTCCAGCGGAATCTGGCTGACCTGCAGATCGAGCCAGTCCTGCGGGTTGGCCGACATGCTCAGCGCCCGATTAACCAGCCAGACCTGATCCTCATTGGCGAAACGCACCAGCTGATCACTGCCAACCTTGTTGCCGAAGAGCAGGCCAAAACCGCCTTCAGCGGCCTTGACGCTGACCCCCAGGGCACTGTCGTTACCCTCGCCCTCGGTCAGACCAAGGCGCGCGTGGTAATCGGGGTTGGACGTTTTGGCCTCGATCACCCGCGCCTCGCGCAGCGCCAGCAGCAGCGCTGCCAGACGCTCGCGCTGGAGCGGGAACTGGTCACGATTGGCGACCGTCCAGGCCTCACCATCACGCTGCAGCACTACTTGCTGTCCGGCGCGTGCCAGCTCGATCTGTTCAACCGCCGCCAGCTGCGACAGTTTCGCCTCGTCCAGCAACGGCTGGCTCTGCAGATCGGTCACCCGATCACTATTGCGTACCTGCAGGGCGACCGCCACAAGCGCCGCCGCGATCAGGGCCAATGCGATAAGAATGATCTTGCGCATATCGTCTCCTCAGCGTTTGCGGCGGGCGCGACCCAGCAGCCACCAGAACAGCACACCCAGGGTCAGCAGGGCTGGCACAGCTGCGGTATTGAGCCACTTCAGCCGGCTACCCAGCTCGTCAATATCGGCATTGAGCTGATAGCGCACATCACGCAGTTGCTTGCGAATGGCCAGCTTCTCGTCGAGGAAGGCCTGGATCGCATCGCGCTGCTCGGTGGTCAGCTCGGTCAACTGGCCGGGATCCTGGCTCTGCTGCAACTGCGCGAGTTTCTGGTCGGTCTCGGCCAGCCGTTGCTGCAAGCGCTCCTCGCTGGCACGGAAGCGGCTTTCGGCCTTGCGCTGCAGCTCTTCAACCACGGTGAACGGACGGCTGAAGTCGCCACGCGAACGCACACTGATCAGCGCTTCCGACCCGGACAGGTTATCCAGTGCGTTGACCAGCAGACCGGCGTTCTCCGCCCATGGCTGGGCAATACGCTGACCGAACAGATCACGCACCTGGGTCCACATGCGGTCGGTCAGCATATCGGTGTCGGCGATAACCACCACATTGATGTTATCTGCCTGCGTCAAGCCGGGTTCATACCCTTCAAGCCCCTGCGGGTAGGCCGATTTGGCCGGCCCGTGCAGACGTGCAGCCAGGGTATAGACGTTGTCGTCCGGCGTGAACGCCTTGAGCAGGTCCTCGGGGTCCTGCAGGTTGGCGAAGGCATCGCTCGGTAGCAACGCACTGTCTTTAGTGCTCTGCAACAGCGGAGTAAAGCGGGTCTCACTGCCCTCGACCGGCACCAGCGCACCACCGGTCGCGTAGGTCAACAACTGCAGCGGGGCGGTAATGGTATCGTCGGCATCGATTTGCGCGGTTTCCACCTCAAGCCAGCCGATGTGACGGGCCGGGCGCTGACCAGGGCCACGACCAACCGCCATGCCCTGCTGGGCGTCGACCACAACCCTGGTCGGATCATAGGCCACACCCCAGGCCTGCAGCAGCGGCCCAAGATCAGATGCCTTGCCGTCCGCCATGCCCTGAATCATCGCCTCCATGCCCTGATCGGCCTCGGCGAAGGGATCCACATAAGCCAGCAGCTTGCCGCCACGCAGCACAAACTGGTCAATGGCGTACAGCGCCGATTCGGTCAGTGCCTTGGGATGGATCAGCAACAGCACGCCGATATCCTCGGGAATACTGTCGATATCCTCGGCCAGCGGCTTGACCTCGAACACCTGCCGCACCTGCTCAATCGACATCCAGGGAGCAGCGGGCTGCTGGGTGTAGGGGTTCATGCCGCCATCCACCGGCAGGCCGGAGATAAGACCGATTGCCGGCTTGTCGGGCTTGGCCAGGGTGCTGACCAGACGGCTGAGCTCATACTCGAGCATGCCTTCCTGCTCGAGTGCGAAGAACGGAATCACCTCACGCTGGGCCAACTCGTTGGTACCGGCCAGACCGAAGTACAGCGATTCACCGCTGTCGCTCAGCGGAATCGCCTGAAGGCCGAACTCGGCAGCGCGATCCTCGGCCTCGGAGAACGGCTCGGGGTCGATAATGTGCAGACGAATCTGGCCATTGGCGCGGCGCTCATACTCCTTGAGCATTTCCTCAACCCGGCGCTGGTAGTTGCGCAGCACCGTCAGGTCCTTGCTCGCCGAGTCGGAGAAAAAGAAGTACAGATCAATCGGCGCATCCAGCTCGTCAAGAATCTGCTTGGTGCCATCGGACAGGGTGAACAGCTTCTGTTCGGTCAGATCCAGTCGCGCGCCGGGCAGCAGCACGTTGGTTGCCATATTGAATGCAAAGAAGGCCAGCAGCAGCACCAGCAGGCCGGCACCGGAATACATTAGACGTTTCATAGAGTCAGCTCCTCAGTCGGCCTTTTTCAGGTCGATGACAACCGCCGTCGCGAGCAGCCAGGCGCCCATCAGCGAGAAGAAATACAGCAAATCGCGCAAATCCAGCACACCCTTGCTGATCGCTTCGAAGCGGGTCAGGAAGCTGAACGAGGCGAGCGTATCGAGCACCCACTGCGGTGCCCAGCCACTGAAGGCGTTCTGCACCATGGATACCCCGCTGACAACAAACAGGAAGCACACCACCACACTGAGAATAAAGGCGATGACCTGGTTCTTGGTCAGTGCCGACATACAGGAGCCGATGGCCAGATAGCCGCCGGCCATCAGCCAGCTGCCGATGTAGCCGGTCAGGATCGCGCCGTTATCCGGCGAGCCAAGGTAATTGACGGTCAACACCATCGGGAAGGTCAGCAACAGCGCGATACCGACGAACACCCAGGCGGCGAGAAACTTGCCCAGCACCATCGCGGCTCGGGACACCGGCAGGGTCATCAGCAATTCGATGGTCCCCGACTTGCGCTCCTCCGCCCACAGCCGCATGGCGACCGCCGGGATCAGGAACAGGTACAGGCCCGCATGGAAGTTGAAGAAGGCGATCAGATCAGCCTGACCCGCCTCATAGAAGCCACCGACGTCAAAGGTAAACAGCGACGCCATGACCAGAAAGATGACGATGAAGATATAGGCCAGCGGCGTGGCAAAGTAACTGCCCAGCTCGCGGCGGAAGATTACACCCAGATTGTTCATACCGACTCCCCCGAGGTCAGACTGCGGAACACGTCGTCCAGGCGACCGCGCTCCACCGACAGCTCATTGACCTGCCACTGCTGCTCACGCGCCAGTTGACCGACCGCCGGGAAGATCACCTCACCCGGTTTGGCCAGCACAGTCAGCGCAAGACCGTCTGCCGAGCGCTCAACCGCGACCACTCCAGGCAGCGATTCGAGCGCAGCGCTGTCAGCGGGCGCAGCGAGCGACAGGGTTACCGCCTGGTGATAGCGCGAGCGCGCTTCCAGCTCGTCAGGCGTACCGTCAGCCAGCAGGCGGCCCTTGCCGATAATCACGGCACGCGAGCAGACTGCACTGACTTCTTCGAGGATATGGGTGGAAATCACAACAATCTTGTTGCTGCCTTCGGCCAGTTGCTGAATCAGCCGGCGAACCTGATGCTTCTGGTTTGGGTCCAGACCATCGGTGGGCTCGTCCAGAATCAGCACCTGCGGGTCGTGCAGAATGGCCTGGGCCAGACCGACCCGGCGCTTGAACCCTTTGGACAGCGTCTCGATGCGCTGGCCGAGCACGTCCTGCAGTTCGACCTGCTCAACGGCGCGCTGCACCTGACGCTGACGCTCCGCGCCGCTCAGCCCACGCACATTGGCGATGAATTCAAGGAAGCCCTTGACGCGCATGTCGCCGTAACAGGGCGCACCTTCCGGCAGATAGCCCATCTTCTGCTGCGCCAGCAGCGTCTGGGTCTGAATATCGAAGCCGCAGACCGACGCCGAACCGCCATCAGGCGTCAGAAATCCGGTCAGCATCTTCATGGTGGTGGACTTGCCGGCCCCGTTGGGCCCGAGAAAACCGAGCACTTCACCCGGCTTGACGTCAAACGACAGATTGTCGACGGCGACGTGATCGCCGAAGCGTTTGGTCAGGCTGTTTATGCTTATCATGCCTTTTATTATTCCCCCAGAATGGTCTTTCGCGCGGTCTGCGGCTGGCTTCTGCGGCCAGCGATCGCCCCTGATACCCATGTCGGTTTACGACAATGCAACTGTGCAGTGGTTCACAATCGCGAGAGGCAAAATGCCCCGTCTCCGGCCGGATAAGGATGCGCACGAGGCAGTGACTATATGAATCCCCCCGGTGCATTTCAAGCAACCATTTGCCGGGCGGTGCCGCCACCGCCATGACAGGCTGCGAGCGGCCGCCAAACCCGCTAAAATTCACCTCAAACCGCCTTGCGAAATCCGGCTACCGCCCACGCTGCCACAGAGATGTCCATGTCCGCTTCCTATTCCTCATTGTTCGGTCGCCTGCGTTTCGGTCTGGCTCGCCGCCTGCTGTATCTGTGGGCCCGCTCGCGCCGGATCGGCGAAGGCGATGACATCGGCATAGACCCGCAGCGACCGGTAATCTATGTTCTGCCCTACCGCTCGCTGAGTGACCTTATCGTCGCCGACCGCGAATGCGTGCGCGCCGGCCTGCCACGTCCGGTGCGTGCCCCGCTGCCACCGCTCGACGAGCGTGATTCCTATGTCTTTTTAAGCCGTGAACGCTCCTGGGTCGGCCGCCCGGATCCGCGAGGTCAGTCACCACGTCTGGGCAAGGTACTGGACTGCGCGCTAGAGGGCGCTGCCGACGTGCAACTGGTACCCGTCACTGTCTTCTGGGGGCAGTCACCGGACAGTGAATCATCGCCGCTGAAGTTACTGTTCGCCTGGAACTGGGTGGGTGGGCGCCTGCGCAAGCTTCTCGCAATCCTGCTGCAGGGGCGCAAGGTGCGCGTGCACTTCGGCCCGCAGGTGCCATTGCACACCCTGCTTGAACCGGGAATGGACCGCCAGCGCGCGATACGCCGAGTCAACCGGGTGCTGCGCGTGCACTTCCGCCAGCAACGCGCCGCCGTGGTCGGCCCTGAGCTGGTTCACCGCCGCACTCTGCTCAAGGGGCTGCTGCATGCCCCGCTGGTGCGCGAGGCGATCACCCGCGAGGCCAGCGAAAAGGGGATTGACGAGAGCAAGGCGCAGGCCATGGCCTCCCGCTATGCCAACGAGATCGCCTCGGACTTCACCTACACCATCATCCGCTTCCTTGAGGTAGTACTGAGCTGGTTCTGGAACAAGCTGTACGACGGCATTCGGGTCAATAACATCAAGCCGATCCAGGACATCGCCCGCGGCAATGAAATCATCTATGTGCCCTGCCACCGCAGCCACATCGACTACCTGCTGCTGTCCTACCTGCTATTTCGCAACAGCATGACGCCGCCGCACATCGCCGCAGGCATCAACCTCAATATGCCGGTCATCGGCGGTATCCTGCGCCGAGGCGGCGCCTTCTTCATGCGCCGCAGCTTCAAGGGCAATCAGCTCTACACCGCCGTATTCAACGAATATCTGCACGCGCTGTTCAGCCGCGGCTTCCCGGTGGAATACTTCATCGAAGGCGGCCGCTCGCGCACCGGGCGCATGCTCAGCCCCAAGACCGGCATGCTGGCGATCACCCTGCGCAGCTTCCTGCGTTCCTCGCGCCGCCCCATCGTCTTCGTACCGGTCTATATTGGCTACGAGCGGGTACTGGAGGGCCGCACCTACCTTGGCGAGCTGCGCGGCCAGGCAAAGAAGAAAGAATCGGTCTTCGATATCTTCCGCGTGCTGTCAGCTCTCAAGTTGCCGTTCGGCCAGGTGGCGGTGAACTTTGGTGAACCACTGGCGCTGGCCGACTTCCTCGACCGCGAGCAACCCGGCTGGCGCAACCAGTCGATGGGGCCGGACTACCGCCCGGCCTGGCTGAACGACACCACCAACACCCTGGCCCGCGAGCTGACCAGCGGCATCAGCGCGGCCGCCGACGTAAACCCGGTCAACATGGTCGCGCTGGTCATGCTGTCCACTGCGCGTCTGGCGCTGGACGAGACCTCGCTGGCCCGCTCGCTGGATCACTACAAGGCGCTGCTGCAGGCGGTGCCCTACAGTGGCGGCGTGACCCTGCCGAATATCTCGGGCCAGGAAATGATCGAGCACGTTGAGGCCATGCGGATGATTGATCGCCAGTCCGATGCCCTCGGCGAAATCATGCGGCTGGACGAACCACAGGCGGTCCTGATGACCTACTACCGCAACAACGTGCTGCATCTGGTCGCGTTGCCGGCGCTGATTGCCTGCCTGTTCCAGAACAACCCGCGCATGACCCGCGAGCAGATTGAGCGCCTGGTCATGGGTATCTATCCCTACCTGCAGAACGAACTGTTTCTGCGCTGGAAGGAGGAGCAACTACCCGAGGTAATTCAGCAATGGATCGACAGCCTGATCGCGCAGCAACTGCTGCGCGAGGCCGATGGCCAGATCCAGCGCCCGGACCTGAGTTCACCCGAGTTTGTCATGCTCAGCCTGCTGTCGCGCAGCATCATCCAGATTCTGGAACGCTTTTATATGGTCGCGGCGCTGCTGCTGAACTTTCCCAATGGCAGTCAGACTGCAGAGCAGCTGGAGGCCCGCTGTACGGTGATGGCACAGCGGCTGTCGATCCTGCACGGGTTGAACGCACCGGAATTCTTCGACAAGACCCTGTTCCGCCAATTCATCCAGCGCCTGACCGCTGAACAGGTGCTCAGTGCCGACGCCGAGGGCCGACTGAGTTATGTAGCCGGACTCGAAGATATTGCCGAAAACACCGCCAAACGCGTCCTGAGCGCAGAGGTGCGACTGTCGATCCGACAGGTGGCACGCAGCGCCGAAGGCTCAGGCAAACCGGCAAGTGCGGCATGACGGTACGTTACTCGAGTTTTTTCTTGCCGTAGATATCGTAGCGACTGGACTGGCCGGCCATCTCGGCGCTGGGGCGCTGGCCGGCAATGACCGGCGCCTTGCGCGGCCGCTTGACCACGACCCGGTGACTGGCCAGCTGCAGCGCCGCCGCCAACAGCTCGGGCGCGTCATCGTCATCGCCGGCGAGCGGGCGGAACAAGCGCATTTCCTTTTTTACCAGCGCAGACTTGTCCCGGTGCGGGAACATCGGGTCCAGATGAATGACCTGAGGCACCTCAAACTGCCAATCCCCCATCGCGGCAATCGCATCGCAGTGCACCAGGTGCATGCGCGTGGCGATTTCCGCAACCTCCCCCCCTGCCGCACAGGCCCGCTGCAAACCGTCCTCAAGCAACGCAGCGATCACCGGCTGACGCTCAAGCAGCGTGACCTCGCAGCCCAGCGAGGCAATCACGAAGCCGTCGCGCCCCAAGCCTGCGGTGGCATCAAGTACGGTGGGCCGGATACTGCCGCGAATACCCACCGCGCGCGCCACCATTTGCCCGGCCCCGCCGCCAAACTGACGGCGGTGCGCCATCGCCCCGTTGACAAAGTCGACCCGCACCGCACCCGGTGCGCCATCTTCCGTGCTGCGCAATGCCAGCCCGTCATCATCGAACTCTAATAGCAACCCCGCTCCGTCCGGCAGATCCGCCAGCACCGGCAACTGCAGCCGCGCCGCCAGCGCCTGGGCTGCGACCTGAAAGCGGCTATCCCGCCAGTTGACCGCCAGGGTTAGGGGCATGTCGTCAGTCATGAGGTTTCCTGTTGCTATCAGAACAAGCCGCCCTGCTGCGGCATATCGACGGCCTCCTGCTCACCGGGCCAGAGCGGCATCGGTGGGAGAGTCGGCAGCCGCTCGCAGAGCGCGGCATGAAAGTCTCGGGCCAGTTGCGGTGCCAGCCGGTTGTCCGGGGTGTGCATAAACAGCATCGGCTGACGCCCTTCCTGCAGCCACTGCGCACACTTGTCGAGCCAGGGCGCCAGTGCCTGCCAGTTGGCAGCCTGCTCCATACCACCGATAAAGCGCACGCTGGGGCGCTCACTCAGCGCAATGGCGTGCACCGGCAGACGCGGCTTGCGCTGCCTGGCTTCCAGCGTCGACGGATCGGTCGCAGCACTGGCAAACAGGGCGCGACTGTCAAAACTGATACGCTCGATACTGCGCTGATGCAGCAAACGATTGAGCTGGCGCTCGGCGTCATCCTTGCGGAAAAAGCCCGGATGGCGCACTTCGACTGCATAGCGGTATTCGCTCGGCAAGCTATCGAGAAAATCCGCCAGCGTACCCATATCTTGTGGCGCAAAGCGCTCCGGCAACTGCAGCCAGATCGGCCCGAGCCGCTGCTGCAGCGGTGCCAGCCGTTCAAGAAAGGCTTTCAACGCTGGGTGGGCAGGGTCCAGCCGACCAGCGTGACTGACCTCCCGCGGCAGTTTGGCGCAGAAATGAAAATCATCCACCAGCAGCTCGGCCCAGCGGGCAACCCGCGCCTCGCTCGGCAACGAGTAGAAGGTGGTATTGCCCTCGACCGCGCCAAACACCCGGCTGTACTGCGCCAAACGCTCATCGGCGTCGCTGCCGCGGGTGTAGAGGCTGCCCGACCAGGCAGGCTCGGCCCAGAGCGGGCAGCCAGTGATGAAACGCATGGGTAGTGCGGTCACGACATCAGGCGTAGGTGTCGATGCCGACGATAGTGTCAGCGGCGCTGTCGACCGACATGTTGGCGGTGCTTTGATAGCTGGCGAGTGCCTGATTGGCGCGACCGTAGATCGGCTCATAAGACTCGCGCCGGGCAGGGATATACTCGGCGGCCGGGCTGGAGGTACGGACCACCTGGGCTGGCGGAAGACGCGTCGCGGTTACCCCGGCCTGCTCATTGCCGGGCACGGACGCAGCAGGGCTGCTGCCAGTGGTGTTGGCAACCGCGCGGCTGCTGCGGTCAGGCAGCGATGAGTAAGGGTTGAAACCGTCCAGGCGCACCAGATTAGCTCCAGAGATAATGCCGCCAGCTTACGCCTGGCCTTTTGGCGTGGCAACCTTGTCGCGCAGGTAGACCGGCTGGGCATCGGCCGCATCCAGCACCTCACCGGCCAGCCAGCGTGGCAAGGCCAGGGTAATCAGGTCGACGGCATCCGGCAGCATCTGCGGCCAACTGCGCTCGGCCGAGACCGCCAGCCGGTCGGCGTACTGCCAGCCAGTCCCGGCGCCGGCCACACTGGCTACCCCGTCAGGCAGGCTGACGGCTTCCGGAGGGCAGACCCGCTCGTCGTCCAGTGACTGCATGACGCCGTCCTGCAGGCCGTATAGCCCCCAGTAGACTTCGTCCATGCGCGCATCAATCGCCGCTGCAACGGTCTCGGCGCCATGTTCGCGCCACGCGCGCTGGGCCAGCGCAGCCAGGTTGGACACCGCAATCACCGGCTTGTCGGCGGCAAAGGCCAGACCCTGCACCATGCCAGTGGCGATACGCACACCGGTAAAGGCACCGGGTCCGCGGCCAAACACCAGCGCATCGACATCCGGCAAACGCAGCTCGCGCTCGCCGAGCAGCTCTTCAATCATCGGCAGCAGGCGCTGGGCGTGCTGACGCGGAATCACTTCGCTGCGCGCAGTGACGCGGCCGTCATGCAGCAGCGCGGCAGAACAGCATTCGGTGGCGGTATCCAGAGCAAGCAGTGTGGTCATGGTCGGATTCTGAATTCAGGGCCGGGCATTGTACAAAAATGCAAAGACCCGTGCGACCGAAGTCAGCACGGGTCTTGTGGTCAAGCGAGCAGGACTCAGTCCAGCGCGGTGATGACCTTGGCAGTGATCTGCTCGACGCTGCCGATGCCTTCCACCTTGGCGCACTTGGGCGTGCCCTTGGCAGCAGACAGCTTCTGGTAGAAGTCGACCAGCGGCTTGGTCTGGGTGTGGTACACCTCCAGACGCTTGCGTACGGTTTCTTCCTTGTCGTCGTCACGCTGGATCAGGTCTTCACCCGTCACATCATCCTTGCCGGCAACCTTCGGCGGGTTGTGGTCGACATGGTAAACCCGACCGGAACCCGGGTGCACGCGGCGGCCGGACAGACGGGCAACGATTTCTTCGTCAGCAACGGCAATTTCCAGTACGCGATCGATATCGATGCCAGCTTCAACCAGCGCTTCAGCCTGCGGGATGGTGCGCGGGAAACCGTCAAACAGGAAGCCCTTGGCGCAATCGTCCTGGGTGATACGCTCCTTGATCAGACCGATGATCAGGTCGTCGGAGACCAGGCCGCCATTGTCCATGACTTCTTTCACCTGCTTGCCAAGCTCGGTGCCGGCCTTGACCGCTGCGCGCAGCATGTCCCCGGTGGAGATCTGCGGGATGCCAAAACGCTCGCAGATGAACTGGGCCTGTGTGCCCTTGCCCGCCCCGGGGGCGCCCAACAGGATAACTCGCATGATGTACTCCTCGTCTAACTGAATCCGAGCTGTCAGCGGCCCTAAACCAGCGACCTGCCTGGCACCCGCGCGCGGCGCAGATGCGGAAAAATTCGCACTATCCAGGCGGTGCTGGATCGCAAAGGGGGATCAACATACACGCCCGCGCCGACATGCACAAGACGGACCATTGTCGCAGGCAAACAAGCCATTGAAATACTTGACGATCAGCGCAGCCCATCAAGGCTGCGCGTTCTGTCGTCAGCCGGTATTGCGCATCCCGGCGGCGATGCCGGCCATAGTCACCATCAGGGCACGCTCAAGATCCGCATCAATCTTGTCGCCCTGCGCGCGGGTACGCGCCATCAGTTCGGCCTGCAGCACATGCAGCGGATCGGTGTAGGGGTTGCGAATCGCAACCGACTCACCGAGCGCCGGGTTGTGGGCCAGCAGCACATCGCTGTCACGCAGTTGCAGCACTGCCGCAGTGGCCTGTTCCAGAGCGTCACGCAGACGCTTGCCCAGCGGCCAGAGGTCCTCGCTGGCCAGACGCCTCTCATAGAAGCGGGCAATATCGACATCGGCCTTGGACAGCACCATCTCCAGCATCTCGACCCGTGCCAGGAAGAACGGCCAGTGCGTCATCATCTCGCGCAACTGGTCCTGCCTGCCCGCATCCAGCATCTCACGCAGCGCCTGTCCTGCGCCCAGCCAGGCTGGCAGCATCAGCCGGGTCTGCGTCCAGGCGAAGATCCAGGGAATCGCCCGCAGGGTTTCAATACCGCCCTGACTGCGCCGCTTGGCCGGCCGGCTGCCCAGCGGCAGACGCCCAAGCTCCTGCTCCGGCGTGGCCTGACGGAAGTACTCGACGAATTGTGGCTCACCGCGCACTACACCGCGATAAACCTCGACCGAACGATCCGCCATCTGCTGCATCAGCTCGCGCCAGGCCGGTTGCGGTGCTGGCGGCGGCAGCAGGCTGGCTTCCAGCACCGCACTGGCGTACAGCTGCATGCTTTGCACGGCAATGCCGGGCAGACCGAACTTGAAGCGGATCATCTCGCCCTGCTCGGTCACCCGGAACTGGCCCCGTACCGAGCCCGGTGGCTGCGACAGAATCGCCATGTGCGCAGGCGCCCCGCCCCGGCCAACCGTGCCGCCACGACCGTGGAACAGACGCAGGCGCACGCCGTGACGCTGACAAACCGCCACCAGTGCCTCCTGGGCGCGGTACTGCGCCCAGCCCGCCGCCAGAGTGCCGGCATCCTTGGCCGAATCGGAGTAACCGATCATGACTTCCTGCTCGTCGCCAACCAGCGCGCGATACTGATCCAGCGCCAGCAGCCGGTCGATGGCGTCGGCGGCGTGATCCAGATCATCGAGGGTTTCAAACAGCGGAGCGACTCGCATCGGCCAGGTGACACCGGTTTCCTTGAGCAGCAGCTTGACCGCCAGCACGTCGGAGGGATGCGAAGCCATGGAGATGACATAGGACCCGAGCAGCTCACGCGGCTGCTGGGCAACCACCCGACAGGTCGCCAGCACTTCAGCCACGTCCGCAGACGGCTGCCAGCTCGGCGGCAGCAGCGGACGGCGGTTGTGCAACTCGTCAAGCAGGAAGCGGCAGCGAGCCTCCTCGTCCCAGTCGGCGTAGTTGCCCAGCTGCAGGTATTGGGTCAGCTCGCTGAATACCTCGGCATGCCGCGCTGCATCCTGACGAATGTCCAGTCGCACCAGCCCGAGGCCGAAGGCGTTGACCCGACGCAGGGTATCCAGCAGCGGGCCATTGGCGATGCGCTTGAGGCCGAACTGCATCAGCGACCGGTAGCACAGTTCCAGCGGGCCGCGCAGGTCATCCAGATCATGCAATACCTCATCCGGCATGGGCACATCGGCGCTCAGCGACTGCTCCGCCCAGCGTCGGCTGGCCTGCAGCCGGGTACGCAACTGCTTGAGCACCGCGCGATAAGGCTCGTCGACCGAGTTCGCCTGCGCCAGCAGTTCGTCACTGGCGGCATGCATTGACAACTGATTGGTCAGCTCTTCGATGTCGCGCAGGTACAGATCCGCCGCCATCCAGCGCCCCAGCAGCAGCACCTCGCGGGTTATCGGTGCGGTGACGTTGGGGTTGCCATCACGGTCTCCGCCCATCCAGGAGGCAATGCGCACCGGTGCGGCGCGCAGATCAAGATGCTCGCCTGTCGCCTTATGCACATCGGCGTCAAACTGACGAAGAAACTGCGGCAGTGCCTGCCACAGCGAATGCTCGATGACAGCAAAACCCCACTTGGCTTCATCAACCGGCGTCGGACGGGTACGGCGAATCTCATCGGTATGCCAGGCCTCGCTGATCAGGCGGGCCAGATCCTGACGCACCTCACCACGTTCGCTGGAAGTCAGATCGTCGTGATCACCGCGAGCAAGGGCGGCGGCGATGGCGTCGTATTTCTGAATCAGGGTGCGGCGGGTCACTTCGGTCGGGTGCGCAGTCAGCACCAGCTCAATGTCCAGATCATTGACCTGCTGCACGATGGCTTCGGCACTGAAGTTTTCCTGCTTGAGTCGGGCCAGCAGATCACTCACGCAACGCGACTCGAAGCCGAGCGGCTCATCGGCCCGGCGGCGGCGAATGCGGTGATGCTGTTCGGCGATGTTGGCCAGGTTGAGGAACTGGTTGAAGGCACGACAGACCGGCAGCAACTGGCTGTCCGGCAAGTCCTGCAGGGCGCTGAGCAACGCTTCATTGGCGGCCTGATCCGCCTTGCGCCCCTGTTTGGCGCCCAGCCGGATGCGCTCGATGCGCTGCAGAAAGTCCTCCCCCAGATGAGCCTGAATGGTCTGCCCGAGCAGGGCTCCCAGATTGTGGACGTCTTCGCGCAAGCGGGCATCGATATCGGTCATGGACTTACCTCCGAACAGTATGAGCGAACAGCATGCGATGCCCGCCCGTCCCTGACAAGGGGCCAATGGCACTGAAAGCCTGCGCGAATGGTCTATGCTGAGGGTGTCGCCACAAGCGACAGTCAGTCATCAAGGGGGAAAACATGAAGATCCGTGAACTCACCCAGACCTGGGAAAAAACCGCCAAGGGCCGGGTGACCCGCAACAGCTACAGCGTACATCTGTCACTCGAGGACGCGGCCCGCCTGGAAGCGCTGCACGAGATGTATCCGAAACGCCAGATCGAGGACCTGATCACCGACCTGCTCGGCGCCGCCCTGGAGGAACTCGAAGCCAGCCTGCCCTACCAGGCCGGCAAGGAAGTCATCGCGGTCGACGAACTGGGCGACCCCCTGTACAAGGACGAGGGCCCGACACCGCGCTATCTGGAGCTGAGCCGCAAGCACCTGCAGGAGTTGCTCGAGCGCCAGCAGGAAACCCAGCATTAAGCGCGGCGACAAACACGGTCACGGCATGCCGTGACCCTACAAGCCTTGCTGCTTGGCGGCATCCCACAGTGCGTCGAGCTCGTCCAGCGAGCGCTCGGCCACCGTAGCTCCCTGCACACGCAGTTGATCCTCGATAAAGCGAAAGCGCCGCTCGAACTTGGCATTGCCCTGGCGCAGCGCGTTTTCCGCATCGACACCCAGGTGCCGGGCCAGATTGACCACGCAGAACAGCAGATCGCCCATTTCTTCGGCAACGGCCTGCTGCTGGCCAGCCGCGAGCGCTTCACGCACTTCGTCGAGCTCTTCACTGATCTTGTCGATCACCGGGGCCACCTCGGGCCAGTCGAAGCCGGCCGACGCCGCGCGTTTTTGCAGCTTCTGGGCGCGACTCAGGGCCGGCAGCGCCGCCGGTACATCATCCAGCAGTGACAGCTGCTCAGGCCGGTCTGCTTTCTCGGCCCGCTCCTCGGCCTTGATCTGCTCCCAACGCTGCTTGATCTGCTCGGGCGCCAGGGTCAGGGTGCCGGGCGGGGTGCGCAGATTGCCGTCGGGGAATACATGCGGGTGACGTCGCACCAGCTTGCGGGTAATGCCATCGACCACCTCGTTCCAGCTGAAACGCTCTTCCTCGCTGGCCAGCTGGGCGTAATACACCACCTGAAACAGCAGATCACCCAGCTCGCCGCGCAGCTGATCGAAATCGCCCTGCTCGATGGCATCGGCGACTTCGTAGGCCTCTTCCAGCGTATGCGGCACGATGGTCGCGTAGCTCTGCTCCAGATCCCATGGGCAACCGTGCTGCGGATCACGCAGGCGCTGCATGAGGTACAGCAGATCGTCCAACTGGTAACTCATCCACGACCTTCCTGGCGGTTACGCCGCGCCTCAATCACGTTCGGCAGCTGGCTGATCCGCGTCAACAGGCGACTGAGCAGACTCAGACTCGGGATCTCGATGGTCAGCAGCATGGCGGCGTAGTTATCGTCCTTGTTGGTCCGCGTATTGACCTCCAGCACGTTGATCTTCTCATTGGCCAGCAGCAGCGACACGTCACGCAGCAGACCGGAGCGGTCGTAGGCCTTGATGTAGATCTCCACCGGGTAGGTTTGCACCGGCGCACCACCCCAGCTGACTTCGATCAGCCGCTCGGAGTCCCGATCCTGCAACTGCATGGCGTTGGCACAGTCGGCGCGGTGTACCGTGACGCCACGACCGAGGGTGATATAGCCGATGATCGGATCACCCGGCACCGGCTGGCAGCAGCCGGCCAGCTGGGTCATCAGGTTGCCGACGCCCTGGATGTAGACATCGCCGCGGCGGCCGACCGAAGAGCGGCTCGGTTTCTTCGGAATCAGCTCAAGCTGTTCGCTGTGTCGATCCGGCTCGACCAGTTGCTGGGCCACAGTCACCACATGGGCCAGCCGCATGTCGCCAGCGCCAACCGCCACGAACAGGTCTTCCTGACTCTTCAGCCCGAGGCGGTCAATCAACTGCGCATAGTCTGCGCCGTTCAGGGCCATACGGGTCAGCTCGCGCTCGACCATCAGCTTGCCGGCCTGCACGTTCTGCTCGCGGGCCTGTTCCTTGAACCAGTGCTGCACCTTGGCCCGCGCGCGTGACGTGTTCAGGTAGCCGAGGTTGGGGTTCAGCCAGTCACGACTGGGCCCGCTCTGCTTGCCGGTAATGATCTCGACCTGCTCACCGGTCTGCAGCAGGTAGTTGAGCGGTACGATGCGGCCGTTGACCTTGGCGCCGCGACAGCTGTGACCGATCTCGGTGTGTACCCGATAGGCGAAATCCAGCGGGGTCGCGCCCTTGGGCATGTCCAGCACGTGGCCGTCGGGGGTGAACAGGTAAATACGATCCGGCTCGAAATCCACCCGCAGCTGTTCGGCCAACCCGCCGATATCGCCCATCTCCTCGTGCCATTCCAGCACCTGTCGCAACCAGGCGATCTTGTCCTCGTAGGCGTTGGAGCTGCTGTCCGGATCGGTCCCCTTGTAGCGCCAGTGGGCGCAAACACCGAGCTCGGCCTCTTCATGCATGGCCTGGGTACGGATCTGTACTTCCAGCACCTTGCCCTCGGGGCCGATCACCGCCGTATGCAGCGAGCGATAGCCGTTTTCCTTGGGGTTGGCAATGTAGTCGTCGAACTCGTTGGGAATGTGCCGCCAAAGGCTGTGAACTACCCCAAGAGCGGTGTAGCAATCACGCACCTGCGGCACCAGAATCCGCACTGCGCGCACGTCGTATACCTGACTGAAATCGATGCCCTTGCGCTGCATCTTCCGCCAGATCGAGTAAATATGCTTGGCCCGACCGGTAATGTCGGCATGAATCGACGCTTCTTCCAGTGCCTCGCGCAACTGCGCCATTACCGCGTCGATATATTCCTGTCGATCGAGCCGACGCTCGTCCAACAGCTTGGCAATCTGCTTGTACTGGGTCGGCTCCAGGTAGCGGAAGGACAGATCTTCCAGCTCCCACTTGATATGACCAATCCCGAGACGATGGGCCAGCGGTGCATAGATGTCGAATACCTCACGGGCAACCCGGTAGCGCTTCTCCTCCGGCGCGTCCTTGACTGCCCGGATGGCGCAGGTGCGCTCGGCCAGCTTGATCAGGGCGACGCGCACGTCATCGACCATGGTGACCAGCATCTTGCGCAGATTCTCTACCTGGGACTGGGTATTGAACATGGCGTTGTTGCCGGGATTCTGCGACACACTGATCGCCGCCATGCGCTGCACGCCATCGACCAGATGGGTGACGGTCGGACCAAACCGGTGCTCGACCTCGGTGAGATCGGTCTTGCGCTCGCGCACAGCGCGATAGACGACTGCGGCGACCAGCGAATCCTGGTCGAGTTTGAGGTCAGCCAGGATTTCGGCCATTTCAAGACCGGTGCGATAACTGCTGGCGCCGTCAGCCCAGATGTTTTCGGCCGCGATCGCCTGCTGCTCAAGATCACATGCCCATTCGCATGCCTCATGCAGCACCTGGGGGTCGCTGAGCTGGGTGCGCTCCCCGATCCTGCTGATCCAGGCGTCGATATTGACGCTGCCGTCCTGATTGATCGGGTGTGCTGCTCTGACCTGTACCATTTTCTTATCCTCGCCCGGAGGCGATCTACTGTCTCCGGAACAATGCCATGGCTTCGACATGGGCGGTTTGGGGGAACATATCCATGATGCCCGCCCTGACCAGGGTATAGCCCTTGCCTGCCAGAATTCCCGCGTCCCGCGCCAGCGTGGCCGGGTTGCAGGAAATGTAAAGTATGCGCGCGACGCCCATTGCTGCCAGATCGGCCACCAGCTGATCGGCGCCATCACGCGGGGGGTCCAGCAGCGCGGCCGTATATCTCTGGGGCGCAGCCGACATTTCAAGGGGCTTCGACAGGTCAGCCGGCAAAAAGTGCACCGCATCCAGGCGGTTTTTGCGCGCATTTTCCTGCGCGCGCGCCACCATCTCTTCACTGCCCTCGATACCCACCACCGAAGCGCCTGCCCGGGCCAGCGCCAGGGCGAAGTTACCGACACCGCAGAACAGGTCCAGCACCGCTTCGCCCGGCTCGATCGCCAGCCAGTCCAGCGCCTGATTGACCATGGCCTGATTGATCTGCGGATTGACCTGGGTGAAGTCACCCGGCGCAAAACCCAGCGTCAACTGCTGATCAGCCAGCTTGTAGGCCGGCTCGGCAGCCGAGCCCAGCGGCACCGCTGCAGCGTCATCGCCCTGCAGCCAACAGCCCATGCCATGCTGCTCGGCAAAGGCCAGCAATTGTTGCTGATCTTCGGCCGGGAGCGGTTGCAGATGACGCAGCACCAGCGCCGGATGCTCAGCGCCGATCAGCTCGACATGCCCCAGCGTCTCGACAGAGCGCAGCCCGCGCAGCAGCGCTGGCAAGGCCTTGAGCGCCGCCTCCAGCTGCGGCACCAGAACGGGGCATTGCGTTACGTTGACCAGCTCATTGCTGGCGCGTTGACGAAAGCCCACATCCAGCTCGCGCCGCTGCCGATCCCAGCGCAGCGCGATACGGGTGCGCTGGCGATAGCCATAATCCGACCCGGACAATGCCGGCGCCCATTGCTGTGGCTCAACCTGGGCGAAATGCTGCAATTGCTGGGCCAGCGCCTGTTGCTTGATCTCCAGCTGCTGATGGTGCGGCATGTGCTGCAAGCTGCAGCCACCACACAGTTCGATGTGCGGACAGCGCGGCAGCTGTCGATCAGGGCTGGCCTGCTGCAGGCTTTCCAGCCGCGCCTCAATCAGCTTGCTGCGCGCACGAATCACCCGGGCAGTGACCTGCTCACCGGGCAATCCGCCCTCGACAAAGGTGGTCCGTCCACGCCAGCGACCGATACCGCGCCCGTCGTGGGTCAGACGCTCCAGGGTCAGCTCGATACGCTGCCCGACCGCTGCCGGTGCATCGGCTGCGGCAGTCGTGCGCGGCCGTCCGCGACCGCGTTTCACAGTGGACCGTCGTATACGCCGGTGGACAGGTAGCGATCGCCGCGATCACAGATGATCGCCACGATGACGGCGTTCTCGACCTCGGCACTGATGCGCAGCGCTGCGGCCACCGACCCGCCGGATGACACGCCGCAGAAGATGCCCTCTTCACGCGCCAGACGACGCATGGTCACCTCGGCCTCCTGCTGGCCCATATCGATCACACGATCGACCCGGGTGTCGTCAAAAATGGTCGGCAGATACTCCTTCGGCCAGCGACGGATACCGGGAATCGCCGCTCCCTCGACAGGCTGCAGGCCAACAATCTGAATCGACGGATTCTGTTCCTTGAGGTAACGGGAAGTCCCCATGATTGTACCGGTGGTGCCCATCGAGCTGATGAAATGCGTAACAGTACCGTTTGTGTCGCGCCAGATCTCGGGGCCAGTGCCGCGGTAATGCGCCTCGGGGTTGTCCTGGTTGCCAAACTGGTCAAGTACCTTGCCCTGCCGCTCGGCCTGCATGCGCAAGGCCAGATCGCGCGCGCCCTCCATGCCCTGAGCCTGGGTGACCTCAATCAGCTCGGCGCCGTAGGCCGTCATCGCTGCCTTGCGCTCGGCACTCATGTTATTCGGCATGATCAGCACCATGCGGTAGCCCTTGATCGCTGCTGCCATGGCCAGGGCGATACCGGTATTGCCCGAGGTCGCCTCAATCAGGGTGTCGCCGGGCTGGATATCCCCGCGAGCCTCCGCCCGCTCGATCATCGACAGCGCCGGCCGATCCTTGACTGAACCGGCCGGGTTGTTACCTTCGAGTTTGACCAGGATGGTATTACTGGTATTGCCGGGCAGGCGTTGCAGGCGAACCAGCGGGGTGTTGCCGATGCAGTCGGCAATGGTTGGGTAACTCATGACTCTACCTCGGGGGCCGGTTGACCCGGATACCCGGGTCGTCGAAGCTGTGCTTTTTAACAAGTCGGCCTATGATACCGGCAACGGCGAAGTGGATATAGCTAATGAACGAGATCGGTATCAAGGCAAGGCTGCTGCTGATGACCCTGATCCCCGCGGGGATTCTGGCCACGGCTGTTGGCGCCTATTTCAGCTGGCAGCACCTTGGTGACCTGCAGCAGCAATTGCTCGAGCGCGGGCAGCTCACCGCCGAACACCTGCAAAGACCAGCCACCGAGGCCTTGCTGGCCGGACAGCCGGAGCGGCTGCGCAGCGCTCTGGCAAGCACTCTGAATTATCAGGATGTGCGCGCGGTAGCGCTGTATGACGCTGATCACCATCCACTCGAACACAGCGGCCCGCAGATGTTCATCGCCGATCAGCCAGTACCGGAAACCCCGCTGGCGGCGGGTACCGGCCTGCAGATCCGCAGCGGTGAGCGCAGTACCCGATTCGTCCTGCCGCTGCAGGCCAGCCCCGAGCTGCTGTCAGACAGCACCCGCACCGATCTTGAGCCGGATGCGCTGATCGGCTGGCTGGAAGTCGAACTCAGCCACGGCAATACCCAGCTGCGTACTTACCAGACCCTGCTCAGCACCCTGGTACTGGTTCTGCTTGGCCTGCTGATCACCAGCCTGATGGTCAGCACCATGGGCCGTCGTATCCTCGAACCGATTGCCGACATCAACCAGGCCATCGCCCGAATCAGCAGGGGCCAGCTTGATGTGCGCCTGCCGAAGCAGGGTGCGCGCGAGCTGGACGATCTGGTCGAGGGCATCAATACCATGGCCCAGGCGCTGCAGAGCGCGCAGGGCGAGCTGCAACAGAACGTCGAGCAGGCCACCGAGGACCTGCGCCAGACGCTGGAGACCATCGAAGTTCAGAATATCGAGCTCGATATGGCGCGCAAGGCGGCGCAGGAAGCCAGCCGGATCAAGTCCGAATTTCTCGCCAACATGAGTCACGAGCTGCGCACACCGCTTAACGGGATTATCGGTTTCAGCAACCTGCTGCAGCGCACCGAGATGACAACGCGCCAGAGCGAATACCTGGACACCATCAGCAAGTCGGCCAGCAACCTGCTGGCGATCATCAACGAAATTCTGGACTTCTCCAAGATTGAAGCCGGCAAGCTGACCCTGGAGAGCATGCCATTCAACCTGCGTGATCAGATCGAAGAAGCGCTGACCATGCTCGCACCGGCCGCCCACCAGAAGCAGATCGAGCTGGTCAGCCTGATCTACAGTGACGTCCCGTTGGGCCTCAAAGGCGATGCACTGCGCCTGAAACAGATTCTGTCCAACCTGCTGAGTAACGCGATCAAGTTCACCCACGTCGGGTCGGTTTGCCTGCGGGTTATGCTGGAAGAGGAAAACGACAGCGAGGCGACCTTGCGCATCAGCGTCTCTGACACCGGCGTTGGCCTTTCCGAGGCGCAGCAGAAGTCGCTGTTCCGGGCCTTCAGTCAGGTCGACAACTCGCTGACCAGGCAGACCGGCGGTACCGGCCTGGGGCTGGTCATCACCAAGCGCCTGGTCGAAGAAATGCAGGGTGACATCGGCCTGAATAGCAGACCCGGGGAAGGCTCCGAGTTCTGGTTGACGATCACCCTGAACAAATCCAGCCAGGCCAGCGACGACCTTCCCGTGCGACCATTTTCCGGCATTGAGGTCGCTGTTTACGAACCCCTAGACCTGACCCGGCAAGCTCTGCTCCACTCACTCGAGGGGCTTGGCCTGCAGGCCCGCCTGTACGCCTCACTCAGCGAGCTAGATAGCGACCTGAACACAGCCAACGGTCAGACCATACAGCTCGCCCTGATCAGCAGCGGCAACAATGACTCCGAGTGGACCGAAAGCGTTCAGGCAGCCCAGCGCTGGGCCGCCGCCGGGCAGTGCCAGAGTATTCTGCTGGTAGACACGGTCGCGCAACCGGACTTGCTGGATCAACTGCCGCCGGCACACTGCGCGGTGCTCTCCCGTCCACTGTGCCTGCGCAAGCTGTATCGCACCCTTACCCGTCTGCTGTCACCCCGCGCGGGCGTGGCGGCGGAGTCGTCGACACCACTGCTGTCCGAGCGACGCAGCAATCCGGACAGCGTCAGCATTCTCTGCGTCGACGATAACCCGGCCAACCTCAAACTGGTCGAAACCTTTCTGCAGGAAATGGGCACCCGGGTGCGTACCGCCACCAGCGGAGAAAACGCCCTCGATATCCTCGATGAACAGCGCTTTGATCTGATTTTCATGGATGTCCAAATGCCCGGAATGGACGGACGCCAGACAACCGAGGAACTGCGTATTCGCGAAGAGATCAGCCAGCAGTCGGCCACGCCGGTCGTCGCACTGACCGCCCACGCGCTCGCAGATGAAAGACGCAAACTGCTCAAATGCGGCATGAATGACTACCTGAGCAAACCGATCAACCCCGAGCAATTGCGTGACAGTATCTTGAAATGGACCGGTCACGACCTGTCACCCGGCGCTGCACCGAAGCTGGAGGAGCAGCCGGAGCAACCTGCCGACAGCGAACCGCGCATACTGGATCACGACGAAGGGTTGCGGCTCGCGGCTGGCAAGGCAGATCTGGCGCAGGAGATGCTGGATATGCTGATGCAGAGCCTGCCCGGCGACCGCGAGCAAATAGAGCAAAGCTACCGGGCCGGCAACACCGACGCGCTGCTGGAGACGGTGCACCGCCTGCACGGAGCAACCCGCTACTGCGGCGTACCCGAGCTGCGAAGACGCTGTCTGCAAGCCGAAACACGGCTGAAGGAAAAGGCGCCCTGCGGCGAGGAAATAGAACGGCTGCTGGAAGCTGTAGACCGCCTGCAGGGCAGCCTGTCAGTCCTGTGACCAGAGGGCAAACGCCAGCGCCTGCTCCCGCTCGTCGCTGAGCGAAAGCAGCATGCGCCCGCCGCCGCCGTCCGCCACTCGCTGGGCTGCGGCCCCGCTCAGCACAACGACCGGGGCGCCCAGCGGATCACGGTCAATCTGCATGTGCTGCCAGGACAGCCCTCCGGCCAACCCGGTCCCGAGCGCTTTCATGATGGCTTCCTTGGCCGCGAAGCGTTTGGCCAGAAAGCGAGCCGGCTGACCGTGACCGGCAAAGCGGGCGAACTCGTCCGGCGTCAGGATACGCCGGGCAAAACGCTCGCCCTGGCGCCCCAGCGCCGCCTCAATCCGCGACACCAGCACCAGGTCGGTGCCGATACCCCGGATCATCGGCCAGACGCTTCCATGATCAGCTGGCGCATGTCACGCACCGCACCGGCCAGACCGGAAAACAGGGCGCGGGCAATAATCGCGTGGCCGATGTTCAGCTCATGGATTCCGGGAATCGCAGCGATTGCCTGAACGTTATGATAATGCAGACCGTGCCCGGCGTTGACCACCAGACCAAGCTTGCGGGCGTAGGTGACGGACTCGCGGATACGCTCCAGCGCCTGCTGCTGCTCGGCCCCCTCGGTATCGGCATAGTGGCCCGTGTGCAGCTCAATCACCGGCGCACCCAGCCGCTTGGCCGCCTCAATCTGGCGCCGGTCCGGGTCGATAAACAGCGACACTTCACTGCCAGCCGCGGCCAGCCGCTCGATGGCCGCCTGAACGCGCGCCTCGTTACCACAGACGTCCAGCCCACCCTCGGTAGTGAGTTCTTCACGACGCTCCGGGACCAGACAGACATGTGCCGGACGAATCTGCTCGGCAAAGGCGACCATCTCATCGGTAACCGCCATCTCGAAATTCATTCGCGTCTGCAGCACCTGTGCCAGCAGGTGAATATCACGCTCCTGGATATGACGACGATCTTCACGCAGATGCACGGTAATGCCATCTGCCCCGGCCTGCTCGGCTTCAATAGCCGCCTGAACCGGATCCGGGTAACGGGTACCACGGGCCTGACGCAGGGTAGCGACGTGGTCGATGTTGACGCCCAACAGCACGCGATCAGACTGGCTCATGCAAGATTCTCCGTTGACTATGCCGGGCGGCGATCCGCCCTTGACTCAGCGCGGCTCGCCCGTGCGACCCGCGGCAAATAATTGGCGACTGACCAGCGGACGATCGCCCAGGTGAACAGCCAGCACCTGGCGCATCAGCCGCTTGGCAACCGGCAGCGCGTCGACGCTGGTCCAGTCCAGCGCGGCCATCGCCAGCAACCCTCGCCCGGACAGACCACTTGAAGTGGTATCGACCACCGGATACAAACCCAGATCCGGACTCCAGCGGTACAGGGTATCAGGCAGCACCGGCTGCTGATCGGCGTCCTCGGTCAGACTGAAACCGTAACCCAGCAGTTCCAGCAGACGCCACTCGAATTCACGCAGAATCGGTTCAACCGAAGACGGCGACGACGCCAGCCGCTCCAGCGCCGACTGATAGCCGGCAAACAGCAGCGTCTGAGCGTCACCCGGTGACAGCAGACGAACCAGCAATTCATTGAGGTACATACCGCTGAACAGCGCCTGCCCTTGCAGTCGTGCATGAGCACCGGCCACTTCAGCCTGCTGCAGGGATTTCAGGTCACCGCGGCCGTGCCAGCTGACCAGCAGCGGCACGAAGGGTTGAGGGCGAACACCGCGACCGCTACCCCGCGCCCCGCGCCAGACAACCCGCTGCAGCCCGCCCTGCAGGCTGAGCAGGTCTACCAGTGCACTGGTGTCACGGTAGGGCCTGCTGTGCAGGACGTAGGCAGGCTGCAGGTGCTCGCGCATGCAGGTCAGTCGTCGAAGCGATAACCCAGCGAACCGAGGGCGCGCTCATCATCAGACCAGCCGCGACGCACCTTGACCCAGAGGTTGAGCATGATCTTGCTGCCAAACAGCTTCTGCATGTCGAGGCGCGCTTCCTGACCGATCTTCTTCAACCGCTCACCGCCGTCACCAATGATGATTTTCTTCTGCCCTTCACGCTCGACCAGAATCAGCGCGTGAATATGCAGAATGCGCCCTTCCTGCTTGAACTGTTCGATTTCAACCGCAACCTGATAGGGAATCTCGGCGCCCAGTTGACGCATGACCTTTTCACGTACCAGCTCGGCAGCCAGAAAACGCGAGCTCTTGTCGGTCAGTTGATCTTCCGGGTAGAAGTGCTCACTCTCCGGCAGCCGTTCGGCAATCAGCGACTCCAGACGGTCGATATTGCGCCCCTGCAATGCAGACACCGGGACAACTTCGGCGCTGGGCAACTGCTTGGTCAACCATTCCAGATGCGGCAACAGCTCGTTCTTGTCGTCCATCCGATCGAGCTTGTTGACCACGATCAGCACGGGACAGGTCAGATACTGCACCCGCTCCAGCACCATCTGGTCTTCATCGGTCCAGCGCAGCCGGTCAACCACAAACAGGACAACGTCAACATCACGCAGGGCCTGACTGGCGCTCTTGTTCATAAAGCGGTTGAGGGCTTTCTCGTTTTCCTTGTGCAAGCCGGGGGTATCGACATAAATCGCCTGCACCGCTCCCTCGGTCTTGATACCGAGCAGCGTATGACGGGTTGTCTGCGGCTTGCGCGAGGTGATGGCCAGCTTCTGGCCGAGAATATGGTTCAGCAGGGTCGACTTGCCGACATTCGGCCGGCCGACAATGGCTACGTAACCGCAGCGGGAAACAGCATCAGTCATCGGCTCGCTCCACACCCAGGGCGATCAACGCCTGCTGGGCTGCCTGTTGTTCTGCAAGGCGGCGGCTACTGCCAACGCCGTAGGTGCGTTCGGCCAGCAATGCGACCTGACAGTCCACCTTGAATGTTCTGCAGTGGGCTTCACCACTGCTCTCGATCACTTCGTAACGCGGCAGCTCGCTTTGACGCGATTGCAGGAACTCCTGCAGCCGTGTTTTCGGATCCTTGTTGTTGTCGACCAGCGTCAGGGTCGCAATATGCTCGCCCAGCCAGTGCAGAATCCGCTCGCGGACCGGTTCGAGCCCGGCATCCAGATAAATGGCACCGATAATCGCCTCGGTTGCATCCGCCAGGATCGATTCGCGGCGAAAGCCTCCGCTCTTCAGCTCACCGGAACCCAGGCGCAGGTACTCGCCCAGCTCAAAGCCCTTGGCCAGCTCGGCCAGGGTTACACCCTTGACCAGGCGTGCACGCAGCCGCGAAAGCTGGCCTTCTCGGGCCTGGGGAAAATGTTGGAACAGCATCTCGGCGGCAACAAAATTGAGAATCGAATCACCCAGAAACTCCAGGCGTTCATTGTTGCGCCCACCGAGACTGCGGTGGGTCAAGGCCAGCACCAGCAGGTCCTGGTCCTTGAATTGGTAGCCTATCCTGCGCTCTAGTCGGTCTAGCTTGTTGCTCACTTTAGCGGTCTGATAATGAATGTTTCGTCGAAGTGGACCAGCAGATCCACTGTATTCAGCAACGGCGCTCGCACTTCGTACTTGAGCACCAGGGTGTAGGCGTTCTGGCCGCTCTGCGTCACCTTGATGGCTTCCTTCGCGTCGATGTCGCGAATGCCGTTGAGCTGCATGCCCTTGTCAATGTAGCTGTTCAAGTCACGCAGCGAGTTGATCTTGATGGTCGGATCTTCATTGACCGTGGTAATGATATTGCGCAGCGAGTAATGATCCATGTAGATCGGGGTCAGCTTCATGGCAATGATCATGCCGAAGACAATCAGCGCAATAACGGCCAGCCAGCCGAAGAAGGATGCCCCTTGCTGTGAGTGGCGCATGAGAACCTCGTAATCCGTCGTTGATGTTATATCCTGTTCGGCGCACTCAATGGATCAGAGCGACGCTCGAAAAACTGGGCAGATTGCTCAGTTTCGGTTCCGGCCAATGCATCCAGACCGCGAAGGCCTTACCCACAATATAGTTGTCGGGAACCATTCCCCACAACTCCCTGGGCATATCCGCAGACTGCCAGTAACGGCTGTCGTTGGAGTTGTCGCGGTTATCGCCCATCATGAAATAGTGCCCTTCGGGCACCACCCACTCGTTCGGTCTGGGCGTCTGCGACAGCTGCTTCTGGCGGATCTGATGACTCACCTCACCGAGCTGCTCATTGAAGATAGCCGCCTTTGCCACTGCCTGCAGCGGATGACCGTCCGGCACTTCGTCATCCGGCACGATCTCAACCAGTTCGTGTTCAATCTTCTGACCGTTGATATACAGCTGCTTTCCAGCATAG
Organism: Halopseudomonas sp. MFKK-1; assembly: GCF_027474385.1. Classification (NCBI taxonomy): domain Bacteria; kingdom Pseudomonadati; phylum Pseudomonadota; class Gammaproteobacteria; order Pseudomonadales; family Pseudomonadaceae; genus Halopseudomonas; species Halopseudomonas sp. MFKK-1. The sequence goes on along the minus strand of NZ_CP114836.1, from coordinate 1,997,721 downwards.
CGGATATGATCGCCAGGCAAGCCGACAACACGCTTGATGTAGTTGATGGCAGGGTCGTTGGGGTAACGGAATACCATGACATCACCACGCTGCGGCTCGCCAATCGGGATGACCTTGGTGTCGATCACCGGCAGGCGAATACCGTAGGCAAACTTGTTGACGAGGATAAAGTCGCCTACGTCCAATGTCGGCTTCATTGAGCCGGAGGGAATCTGGAACGGCTCAACCAGGAAGGAACGCAGGATCAGCACTACCGCCAGCACAGGAAAGAACGACTTGCCGTATTCGACCAGCAGCGGCTCCTTGTCCAGCCGAGCTATGGTCTGAGGGTCGGCAACATCGACCTGGGCTTCATAGGTGGCAATCGCGCGACGACGACGTGGCGCGAGCACGATACGATCAAGCAGGGCCAGAAACCCACTGACGGCAACCGCAATCACCAGCACCAGTGGAAAGTTGATATGCATCATCGTTCGCGCTTACCGTCTCTAGTTGTCGACTTTGAGTACCGCCAGGAACGCATCCTGCGGAATCTCCACACTACCCACCTGCTTCATGCGCTTCTTGCCGGCCTTCTGCTTTTCAAGCAGTTTTTTCTTCCGGCTGGCATCACCACCATAGCACTTGGCAAGTACGTTCTTGCGTAACGCCTTGACGGTTGAGCGGGCGACGATCTGGCCACCAATGGCAGCCTGAATCGCCACATCGAACATTTGTCGCGGAATCAGGTCTTTCATCTTCTCGACCAACTGGCGTCCCTTGAAGGCCGCGTTGTCACGGTGCACGATCAACGCCAGCGCGTCGACCTTCTCGCCATTGATCAGCACGTCAAGACGCACCAGCTTGGCCGGCTGGAAGCGGTCGAAGCTGTAGTCCAGAGAAGCATAGCCGCGGCTGACCGACTTCAGCCGGTCGAAGAAATCGAGTACCACCTCATTCATCGGCAGATCATAGACAACCTGAACCTGGGTACCGAGAAAGACCATGTCGTGCTGCACGCCACGCTTGTCGATACAGAGCGTGATCACGCTGCCGAGGTGATCCTGTGGCACCAGAATGTTGGCACGCACGATCGGCTCGCGCATTTCCTCGATCATCGAGGGGTCGGGCAGCAGCGACGGGTTATCAACGTAGATAACCTCACCACCCTTCTTCTCCACCTCGAACACTACGGTCGGGGCGGTGGTAATCAGATCCAGATCGTACTCGCGCTCCAGGCGCTCCTGGATGATCTCCATGTGCAGCATGCCGAGGAAGCCGATACGGAAGCCAAAACCCAGTGCCTCGGAGCTTTCCGGCTCGAACTGCAGCGCAGCATCGTTCAGCGTCAGCTTCTGCAGCGCCTCGCGAAAATCCTCGAAATCATCAGAACTGACCGGAAACAGGCCGGCATAAACCTGCGGCTTGACCTTCTGGAAGCCCGGCAGCGGATCAACATCCGGGGTATTGGACAGGGTCAGGGTATCGCCCACCGGCGCACCATGAATGTCCTTGATACCGGCGATAATGAAGCCTACTTCACCGGCCTTCAGGTCAACAGTTTCGGTATGCTTGGGGTTGAACACGCCGACGCTGTCGACCAGATGGGTCTTGCCGGTCGACTTGACCAGCACCTTGTCACCCTTCTTGATCCGGCCATGCTTGACGCGCACCAGCGACACCACGCCAAGGTAGTTGTCGAACCAGGAATCAATGATCAGCGCCTGCAGCGGCGCCTCGATCTCGCCTTCAGGCGCAGGAATGGAGTGAATCAGCGCTTCGAGCACATCCTCGACACCGATGCCGCTCTTGGCCGAGCAGGCAACCGCATCTGTCGCGTCAATGCCGATTACGCTTTCAATCTCGGCCTTGACCCGCTCCGGCTCGGCCTGGGGCAGGTCGATCTTGTTCAACACCGGCATGACCTCAAGGCCCTGCTCGATAGCGGTGTAGCAGTTGGCTACCGACTGCGCCTCCACACCCTGCGCAGCGTCCACCACCAACAGCGCGCCCTCGCAGGCAGCGAGCGAGCGGCTGACTTCGTAGTGAAAGTCGACGTGACCTGGGGTATCAATAAAGTTCAGCTGGTAGGTCTTGCCGTCTTTGGCGGTGTAATACAGCGTGACGCTGTGTGCCTTGATGGTGATACCACGCTCGCGCTCCAGATCCATGGAGTCGAGTACCTGCGCTTCCATTTCACGCTCGCTCAGGCCACCGCAGATCTGGATAAAGCGGTCGGCCAGCGTCGACTTGCCGTGGTCGATATGGGCAATGATGGAAAAATTACGAATCAGGCTAAGGTCACTCACAGCGCGGATCATCCAGACAGGGTTGCCAGACATGGCGAGACGGGGAGGCGACTCCCCAAAACAGCCCGCGAGTTTACCTGATTAGCAGCCATGTCGCCATCGCTGCAGCCCCCGGTCATCGCCATCTCAAGACCGCTGATGACCGGAAGCCTGTGGCGACGACTTACTCCGCCAGGCGGAAGGTGATGTAACTGGCGCGGCCCTGACGAATCACCCGCATGGAGATAGAGCGATTGTCCGGCAGATCACGGGCAATACGCGTGAAGGTTTCCACCGAATCCACCGAACGATTGTCCAGGTTGGTGATGATATCGCCGGGCCGCAGCCCGACCATCGCACCCGGCCCCCGGCTCACCTCACGGACCACAACACCGGAGTGAATATCCAGGTTCTTCTTCTGGTCATCAGTCAACTCGACGACCGTCACGCCAAGACGGTTGGACGCTGCGCTCGGCGCCTGCTCATTGGTACCCGCTGCCGCGACCGCATCATCATCCGGCAGCGTGCCAATCTCCATGGTCAGCGTCTTGCGCTGCTTGTCACGCATCACCACCAGCGTTGCGTCGGTTCCGGGACGAACGCGGCCTACCGCATGGGGCAGGTCGGACGAGCGCACCACTTCGTGACCATTGAATTCGAGGATGACATCGCCAACTTTCAAACCACCCTTGTCGGCAGGACCGCCCGGCATGATCTGGGCCACCAGGGCGCCGGCCGGCTTGGGCAGATCGAACGACTCGGCCAGATCCTTGTTGACCTCCTGAATGACGACACCCAGCCAGCCACGCTGGACACTGCCGCTATCCTTGATCTGCTCGACCACGTCCATTGCCACGTCCATCGGGATAGCGAACGAAAGCCCCATGAAGCCACCGGAGCGAGTGAAGATCTGGGAGTTGATGCCCACCACTTCGCCGTCCAGGTTGAACAGCGGACCACCGGAGTTACCCGGATTGATCGCTACGTCAGTCTGGATAAAGGGAACATAGTTTTCGTTCGGCAGGCTGCGCCCCTTGGCACTGACGATACCGGCGGTTACCGAGTAGTCGAAGCCGAACGGCGAACCAATCGCCAGCACCCACTCGCCCGGCTTGAGGTCCGCCGACTTGCCGATCTTGACTACCGGCAGGTCGTCACCGGCATCAATTTTCAGCAACGCGAGGTCAGAACGCGGATCAGCGCCGACCAGCTCCGCCTGCATTTCCCGACGATCAGACAGCCGGACGAAAATCTCGTCGGCGTCGGCCACCACATGATTATTGGTCAGCACGTAGCCATCACGGGAAATAATGAAGCCCGAGCCGAGCGACTGGGGAGCCTCTCGCTCGCGTGGCGCCGGGGCCTGCGGGAAGCTGCGCTCAAAGAATTCACGAAACATCGGCGGCATGCCCTCCAGATCAGGCATACCCTGCATGCCTGCAACCGGTTGGCTGGATACCTTCTGACGGGTACTGATATTGACGATAGCCGGGGAGGCCTCCTCCACCAGTTCGGTAAAGTCCGGCAAATCCGCGGCAACTGCCAGTGATTGCCACCCCAGGACCAGCACGCTCGCAGTTGCGAGGACCCAACGTCGAACAGACAACATAAGCCTGAATTCTCCTCACCTGTACTCAAGGACCATCTTGCAAGACATCAGCCGTTCAGCCGTCCCTCCTGGACGAGGGGCATCGCCTGCCCGGCAGAACGCAACACCTGCGGCATCAGCTGCGGGTCACGCTGGGCTCGCTGGCCGTGCCAACGAACCACTGCAAAACCGGCGATCAGACCGGATACCGCAGCCAAGATCACCATCGGCTCCGCTGCCCCCAGCGCCTGCGCCAGCAAAGCGGCAGCAAACAATCCGAGCAGTGGAGTCAGATAAACCCAGAGCGCGCCGCGCACGACGGCGTCCTCGGGAATACCGATAAAGACTTCATCACCTATTTGCCAACTGCGATCGGTCAGGGCACGGATAAATCCGCGCCTGGCACCGCTGCCAACCCGTGCGAGCAATGCCTGGCCGCAACCGGCCTTGGCGGCGCAGTTGCCACAGGTGCTGCTGCGCACCGTTTCAACCCACACCGCCCCCTCTTCAACACTGAGGACTCGCCCGCGCTCTTCAATCACTGGGCCATCTCCGCAGTCGCAAAGGGAAAGGACGCGGCGATACGCTCGGCGGTTGCCGGGGGAATTTCACCGACGATGGTTGCCAGATACCCCACACCCTCGAACTGCAATCGACGACTGACAGCCACGGTCGGCCCCAGCTGAGCAAGCAAATCTTCCGCCAGGGCCCCATCACCCAAAGGCTCGACAAACAGGGTAAATCGAGCCAGGCCATCGCTGAAGGCCTGACTCATGACCTGCGGTTCATTGACCGCCAGTGTGCGAACTACCGGCTCGCCGGCAACAAAACCCGGCGGAATCCAGCCAGGCACCCAGCCGGAGGTATCCACACGCTTTTCAAGCGGGTGCTCGGCCAGCGTCAGACAACTCGCTCCCGGTTCGAGCTGCTCGTCCGTCAACTCGGCAAACTGCACATCGGTAAACTGGAAGCGCTCGAGCAGCACATTGCGCTCGTTAATGAGCAGGGACTTGAGCAGCATGCCGGTCTGGTCATCCAGATACAGCTCATAGGCATAACGAAACGCGTCACGGGGCTTCATGGCGATCACCGTAACCGGGCGATCCGCAACCCGGGTGGTGCCCAGCACCTCCAGTGCATACCAGCGTTGCAGCTGAGCCGGATTCAGCGTCGCAGGTGCCTCACCGCGCCAGCCCGACACTGCGGCGAAGGAGCTGGCGCATTGAATCTGTCCGTCACGTCGCACCCATTCCTGCGGCTCGCCGTCGGCGCGCAACATGCGCTCGGTGACGCCATCACCATCGGCGCGATGCCAGATATGGTGGGTGCTGAAACTGCCGGAGCGCTCGTAGACAAACGACCCCGAATAACTTTGCTGCCCTGATGCATCGACCATTCCCTGCAGCCACTGGCCGGCATCGCGTGCCTGAACCAGCGGCGAGATCAGCAGAGCGGCCAGGGTCAGGCCGCTCAGCGAGCATCGACAACCGACCACTAGCGACCTTCCATGCTGGCTGCACGGGCATAAGGAATGAGCTGCGGACTCGCCATCTGCGCACTGGATTCGGCATGCTCACGCAGATAGCGACCGATGCGCTGTTCGTGCCACGCAGACGGCGCTTGAGCAGGCGCAAGAGGCTCTGCACCGGCGTTTCCGGCCTGCGAGTACCCTGCCAGCACCGCACCGGAACGCGCTGCCGGGTTGGCCTGCAGCATCGACGGCGCGGTCATGGTGCCGGCCGTCATCTGAGCACCGCCGGGCGCATCGCCCTGGTTGACCATGCGCACACCGACCAGCACCGCCAGGGTCACCGAAGCGGCCACTGCAACACGGCCCAGGTTGCGCCAGATAGTGGAGACCGGTTTGACATCGGCTGGCGCCGGCGCCATCTGCAGCTCTGGCTCGTCGCGCAGCGCGGCAGCAATACCTGCAGACAGATCAACAGCCCCCTGCCAAGGCTCCTTGTGCATCACCGCACGTGCCACCTGATAGCGCGACCAGGTACTACGCAGTGCCGGGTCCTGCTCAGCGGCCTGGAGAACACGGCGCACTTCCAGCTCGTCAGCCTCGTTATCCATAAGCGCGGAAAGAGACTCCTGCAAGACTTCGCTTCTCATTGCTTTACCTCTGCTGTTGGCCCATCGGGCTCACTGCGTTGCACCCCACCCTGCTACCTAGGCTTCAAGCAGCGGTTTCAGGGCTTTGTCGATTGCCTCCCGCGCCCGGAAGATCCGGGATCGAACTGTGCCTACCGGACAGTCCATCACATTGGCAATGTCTTCATAGCTCAACCCTTCGAACTCGCGCAGGGTCAAAGCCGTTCTTAAATCATCAGGCAACTGTTGCAGCGTTCGGTTCACTACTTGCTCGATTTCGTCGCGCAACATGTCGCGCTCGGGCGAGTGAATATCCTTGAGAATGCTGTCGCCGTCGTAATACTCCGCCTCATCTGCGGCTATATCGCTGTCCGGCGGGCGGCGATTGCGTGCCACCAGATAATTTTTCGCCGTATTGATCGCGATGCGATACAGCCAGGTGTAGAAGGCACTGTCGCCGCGAAAATTCGGCAGCGCACGGTACGCCTTGATAAAGGCCTCCTGAGCCACATCCTGCGCTTCGTGACTGTCATGCACGAAACGGGTCACCAGCGCGAGAATCTTGTGCTGGTACTTGAGAACCAGCAGGTCGAAGGCACGCTTGTCGCCCTTCTGAACACGCTCAACCAGCTGTTGATCGCTCTGCCCCGTCATTGACTTGCCACTCTTCGGAGTCCGCGATCAGCGTTGTTATCGTAGACACAAGATGTAACCAAAAGTTCTCCCCTCACTCAGGTTCAGGACTAGGAGCACGGGCGATGTTAAAAAGTTCCCCCTTGAATGCAATAAGCCATCACTCATATCAACCGCAGTGATGTCCCAGGCACTCCCCCATGGGTGGCAGTATTGTGAGCGACTCGCCTTCTATATACTAGGCCACCTCGACGCAAGCATTGAGCGCAAAGAACGCAATGACTCAACAACGGCAATACGATGTACTGGTCATCGGCAGCGGCGCTGCCGGCCTGACTTTGGCACTGCACCTGGCAAGCGACCTGCGTGTCGCCGTGCTCAGCAAGGGGCAGCTGTCGGAAGGCTCCACGTTCTGGGCGCAAGGCGGCGTTGCTGCCGTGCTTGACGACACCGACACGGTCGATGCACATGTTCAGGATACCCTGATCGCCGGCGGCGGCTTGTGCCATGAAGATGCCGTGCGCCAGATCGTTGGCGACAGCCGCGATGCGATCGGCTGGCTGGTTGAACAGGGCGTCCCCTTCACCCGCGAACGACGCGAGGACGGCAGCGAAAGTGACGATTTTCACCTGACCCGCGAAGGCGGCCACAGCCACCGACGCATAATCCATGCAGCCGACGCCACCGGCGCCGCGATTTTCAATACGCTGCTGCAGCGCGCCCAGCAGCACGACAACATCGAACTGCTCGACAACCGCGTTGCAGTCGACCTGATCACCACCCAGAAGCTCGGCCGCGACGGCAATCAATGCCTCGGCGCCTATATCCTGAACCGCTCGACGGGCCACGTCGAAACCGTTGCAGCACGCTTCACCGTGCTGGCTACCGGCGGCGCCAGCAAGGTGTATCTGTACACCAGCAACCCCGACAGCGCCTCGGGCGATGGCATTGCCATGGCCTGGCGGGCCGGCTGCCGGGTAGCCAATATGGAATTCAATCAGTTCCACCCAACCTGCCTGTATCACCCCAAGGCCAAAAGCTTTCTGGTTACCGAGGCATTGCGAGGTGAAGGGGCGCTACTGCGTCTGCCCAACGGTGAGCGTTTCATGCCGCGCTTCGATGAGCGCGCCGAACTGGCACCGCGTGACATCGTGGCCCGGGCGATTGACCACGAGATGAAGCGTCTGGGGCTCGATTGCGTCTATCTGGATATCACCCACAAGCCGGCCGACTTCATCCGCAGCCACTTCCCGACCGTGCACGAGCGCTGCCTGGCCTTCGGTATCGACATCACCAGGGAACCGATTCCGGTGGTCCCCGCAGCGCACTACACCTGCGGCGGCGTGATGGTCGACAGCAGCGGCAGAACCGACATCGATCAGCTTTACGCCATCGGTGAAACCAGCTTTACCGGCCTGCACGGCGCCAACCGCATGGCCAGCAACTCGCTGCTCGAGTGCATCGTCTACGGCCGCGCCGCCAGTCGTGACATTCTGGAGCAGCTCGACCGCATCGCCATGCCGCAGAACCTGCCCAACTGGGACGAGAGCCAGGTGACCGACTCGGACGAGGACGTCATCATTTCGCACAACTGGGATGAGCTGCGGCGCTTTATGTGGGACTACGTGGGGATCGTACGGACATCCAAGCGCCTGCAGCGGGCCAAACACCGGGTCGACATGCTGCGCGCCGAAATTCACGAGTTCTACAGCAACTACCGGGTCAGCCGCGATCTGCTTGAGCTGCGCAACCTGGCCCTGGTGGCCGACCTGATCATCCGTTCGGCCATGCTGCGCCGTGAAAGCCGCGGCTTGCATTACACGCTGGACTTTCCGGCGCAGCTGGACGAAGCGCAGGATACTATTCTGCAGCCGCCCAGCGCTGGCGACTGAAACGCAGCCGCAGACGCAACCGCCGCAGGCTTTCCTCGGAGGCTGCGTCGGCCGGCAACACGACCGACACCGGGCACCAGCGCCCCTGCTCACGCAACCGAACGACCGTCAGCATGGCACTTACATAGGTATCGCCAAGCAGCCGGGCAGTGACCTCCGAGCCATCACGCCGCAGAATGTGCCAACCGTCGCTGTCAAAGCGCAGACCGGTTACCGAGTGCGGGTGACTCAGGCTGATCTGACGCGGCCAGACCCAGCTGCAGTAACAGGCGACCAGCAACAGACAAAGCAGACTCGGCCAAAGGGGCAGCGCGCTTTGCAACACACCGACACAGGCCAGCAAGCCCATCAACATCAGGGCCAGCGCCAGCCAGCGTGAAGGCTGGCGACGCAGCAAAAGGTATTCAGTCGGGCTGTACACGATCGAGAATCATCTCCACGATGCGCTGCAAATCCGGGTCCTCCGGCTTGCTGCGCTGCATGAACCAGCCGAACATATCCTGATCCTCACATTCCAGCAGCTTCTGATAACGCTGCTTATCGGCTGCCTCCAGCGTCGGATACGCTTCCTGCAGGAAGGGCACCAGCAATACATCCAGCTCCAGCATGCCGCGACGGCTATGCCAGAACAAGCGCTTCATTTCTATATCGGCCGACATCGGCAACTCCACAGTGAGGATTGAACTGCTCGGTAAAAACCGCATTATAACGTCAGGCAACGCCTGACAAGCACCTGCCATGGCCCCTATGATGTACCACCTGAACCATTGGAACAACGACAGGCATGACTCAACTACCCGACCTCGCCGCTCGTTTTACTGACGACCGGGCAGACTGCGCCACCTGCATCAGCATGCTGAGCCACGAAGGCATTATCGCCGTTGAAGGCGTCGATACCGACAAGTTTCTCCAGGGCCAGCTCACCTGCGACCTGAAATCCGTCACCGGCACCACTGCCACCCTGGGTGCTCGCTGTAACCCCAAGGGCAGAATGCAGTCGAGTTTTTACCTGTGGCGAACGGATCAGGGCGTCATGCTGGGCCTTGATCGCCAGTTGATCGCCGCACAGCTCGCCGATCTCGGCAAGTACGCCGTCTTCTACAAATGCGAACTGAGCGACCAGAGTGACAACCGGGTCGGCTTCGGTATCTGGGGCGAAGCCGCCGATGCGGCCCTGCAGAGCTGTGGCCTCGACATGCCAGCCAATGGCACGGTGGCGCACAAGGATGACCTGTTTGCCATCGGCCTGCCTGGCGGCGCCTGCGTCCTGTGGGTGCCGACCGAGCAAGCCGAGTATCTGCTGGACACCCTGTGCCAGCATGCCGATCCGGTCAGCCTGAACCAATGGCAGCTGCAGCGCATTCGCAGCGGGGTCGGCCAGGTCAGCGACGAAACCCGGGAGCACTTTATCCCGCAAATGCTCAACCTTCAGCAGCTCGGCGGTGTAAGTTTCCGCAAGGGCTGCTATACCGGTCAGGAAATCGTGGCGCGCATGCAGTACCTGGGCAAGCTGAAACGCCGCATGTACCGTCTGCTGATGGCCGGAGAAGCACCGCCCTCGCCCGGTACCGAGATCGTCGACCGCGAGAGCGGCAAGGCGGTTGGAGAGGTCGTCATGGCCGCCCGCAGCCATAAGGCCATTGAAATGCTGGCTGTTGTTCAGAAAGATGCGGCACAATTGACCACATTGAGTGCAGGCGATAGCGACGGACCACTGATCAGCCTTGCCGACCTGCCCTATGAACGCGAACTCACCAGCGCAGAAGCCGAATAACAGAGAAACAAGGGACACGAGATGACAGATCTTGCCCAGCGCGTCCAGGACGAGCTGATACAGGCCATCGAGAAAGACCAACTGGTGCTGCCCACACTGCCGGAAGTCGCCCTGCGAGTACGCGAGGCAGCTGAGGATCCGGATGTCAGCATTCCCCACCTGGTGAAGGAAATCAGCAACGACGCGGCCCTCAGCGCCCGACTGATCAAGGTCGTCAACAGCCCGCTGCTGCGCAGTCGTCAGGAAATCACTGATCTGGCCATGGCAGTCAACCGCATGGGCATTACCTACACCGCCAACCTGGCAACCGGTTTGGCGATGTCACAAATGTTCCAGGCGACCTCCGACGTCATTGATCGCAAGATGCGTGAGGTCTGGACCCGCAGTACCGAAGTGGCAGGCATCAGCCACGTTCTCTGCCGTCACTACACCAAACTCAAGCCCGACCAGGCCACGCTTGCCGGCCTGGTGCACCAGATTGGCGTGCTGCCGATTCTGTCGTATGCCGAGGAAAACTCGCAGTTGCTGCGCGACTCCATCAGTCTCAATCTGGTCATTGACCGCATCCATCCGGTTCTCGGGGATCGCATCCTGCAGGCCTGGGACTTTCCGGCACCACTGCGTCACGTGCCCTCGGGGCACCTGGACTTTCAGCGCAACTCGTCCAGCGTCGATTACGCCGACATTGTTCAGGTCGCCATGCTGCAGTCACTGGCAGGCACTCAGCATCCCTATGCACTGATGGACTGGAGCACGATCCCCTCCTTCGCCAAGCTGGGGCTGGATCCGGCAGGCGAGCAGGAAGACGAAGACCTGTCAGCCGAAATGGAAGCCGCCATGCAGCTGCTGGCCTGAGCCAGCAGCAGTGCGAGCCTCCGGTTACCGCCGCGTCCACTGCGGCGGTCGCTTCTCCAGAAAGGCATTTACGCCCTCTACCGTATCCTCCAGCTCGAACAGATCGACGAAGCGCTCGCGCTCACGCGCCAGCAGGGTATTGATCGGCTGATCTCTGCCCCCTTGAATCAGTTCCTTGCAGTAACGCACAGCCGCCGGACTCTGCCGTGCAACCTGCGCCGCCAGGTGCAACGCCACGCCCAGTGCCTGCCCCTGCTCAACACATTCCTCGACCAGACCGATGCGCTCGGCACGCACTCCATCGACCCGCTCGCCGCACAGGATCATGCGCTTGGCCCAGCCCTCTCCAACCAGCCAGGAGAGCGCCTGAGTGCCTCCCGCGCAGGGCAGCAAGCCGACGCCCGCCTCCGGCAGCGCCATCTGCGCCTGCCGCTCGGCGATGCGAATATCGCAGGCCAGAGCGCACTCCAGCCCACCCCCCATCGCGTAACCGTTGATGGCAGCAATGGTGACCCCGGAAAAGTCGCGCAGCGCCTCAAATGCCAGGCCGAACAACCGCGCCATCTCCCGGGCGCGGGCAGGATTGCCATCGGCAAACATCTTCAGGTCGGCGCCCGCCGAAAAGAAACGCTCGCCGCGCCCGGTCAGCACCAGCGCATAGATATCCGGGTCATTGTTCAGATGCCTGAGCAGGTCCGGCAGCCCGTGCAGGGTATCGGAATCCCAGGTATTGGCCGGCGGGTTGTCGATGGTGACCAGCGCCGTATGGCCGGCCTTTTGTACCACCAGCTTGTCGGTGCGCGGCACCAGCGCGGTATAGGGTTGCAGAGCATGTTCCATGACAATCTCCAGCAGTCGTCAGGCAAGTTACCGGGGAGGGTCTGGCAAGCTCCAGTCGATGGGTGCCAGTCCGTTACTGACAAGATAGTCGTTCGCTGCGGAAAAGTGGCCGTTGCCGATGAAGCCACGATGGGCGGACAGCGGCGAAGGGTGCACCGAGGTCAGCACACAGTGCCGGGTTCGATCAATCTGCTCACCCTTGCGCTGGGCGTAGCTGCCCCACAGCAGAAAGACACAGTGTTCGCAGCGCTCATTGACGAGTTCGATCACCCTCGAGGTGAAACGTTCCCAACCCCGCCTAGCGTGCGACCCGGCGTGCCCCTGCTCGACCGTCAGCACTGCATTGAGCAGCAACACGCCCTGCTCTGCCCATGACTGCAGGCAGCCATGCTGCGGTATTGGCAGGCCAAGATCGCGATTGATTTCCTTGAAGATATTCTGCAGCGACGGCGGCGTACGCACGCCCGGCGGCACCGAGAAGCTCAAACCGTGCGCCTGCCCGGGGCCGTGATACGGGTCCTGCCCGATAATCACCACCCGTACCTTGTCCAGCGGCGTTGAATTGAGCGCATTGAAGATCAGCGCACCCGGCGGAAAGATCGCCTTGCCCGCCGCCTTTTCGGCCTGCAGAAAATCGCGCAGCTGCTGCATGTAGGGCTGCGCGAACTCGCCCTGAAGGGCATCAAGCCAGTCTGGCTTCAACTGCACTGCCCGTTCCGTCATGGGTTACTCCGCCAGCGGTACCGCCTGATTGACGCAGCGGACCACGCGATCACGGCTATCCCTGAGCACCCCGGAAAGGCCGTTCATATTGCTGGCGTGCAGCACCAGAATGCCGTCGACACATTCGGCCTCGTGCTTGGCCGGATTACGGCGCAGACTGCCCGCCTCCTCCGAACCGACCGTTACCACCCGATAGTCGGCAAGCTCCAGCCCTTCCTCCGGGTTGACGATATTCAGATAGCCGTACAAATGCAGCACGGCGACCGTGGCAATCACGGTGATAATGGCCGTGAGAATGATCGGCAGCTTGTTGATTTCCTGCGCTTGCGACATCGGTTGCTCCAATTACAGAATGTTGGCGTAGTCGGCTTCGACTCGATCCAGACTGAGGTTGTTCAAAAACCCCGAAAAGCACATCCAGGCGCTCAGGGCGTTGAGGTCGGCAAAGGGCGCCGGCAGGTAGCGCGGCGGCACAACCAGCCCTTCGTCCACCAGTTGCCCCAGGGTACGCATATCCTCCAGCGTGGTCTTGCCGCAGAACAACAGCGGAATCTGCTGCAGTTTGCCCTTGCGCACCGCCAGCTGGATATAGTTGTAGGTCAGGATAAATCCCTTCAGATAAACCAGATCCTTGGTGAACGGCAGACCGTTGCTGGCCGAGCCACGGAATACACGACTGGTATTGTTGTAGCTGTCGTCACGGGAATAGCCTTCGTCCCGATAGAACTGAAAGACATCAAGAAAATCACCACCGGTCTCGGCAATCTGAATCGCCCGGGTACGGTCGGTCAGCTTGCGCAGGCGTGCCGGATAGGAGTTGAACGTCAGGACCTCCATCAGAATGGCCAGACCTTCCTGGGTCACCGTGGACGACGGCGGCCCCTTGGCCAGGAAGGTACAGATCGGCTGGTGCTGGCCGTTGAGACTGGTCGCCACATGCACCATCCCCTCGTGCACAGCCAGAATGTTCAGGTCACGCTGGTTGAACATCGCATCGCTGCGGATCTTGATGTAGTCGGCACCCGCGGCGGCATCAGCGACGATACCGTCGGACTCGAACACGCGCACCGCCTGGTCGTCCGGGAACGCCTCGTTCATGCGTGCCTGCAGAATCTGCACCGCGTCGGGTGCCGCGATGGTTTTCGGGTCGCGCGCCAGTTCGGTACGGGCAATGTTCTTCAGCGACTCGCTGAGCATGATGCCCAGGTCGGTCAAGGTCGGATCGCCGGCGTGAAAAGCGTCCGATGCCGCGCCATAGAGCTCCTGCGAGATCAGTCCAAAATCCTGGGTACCGCGTGCCTCCAGCATGCGGATGACCATGCGGTATTCCCGGCACATGCGCCGCATGATCTGGCCAACCGGGTTGAAGCTGCCCAGCTGGCGAGTGATATCACGCTCGATATCCTGAAAAATCTGCCGCCGTTCAGCCGGATCAAAGCTCAGCGGACGCTGGGCGTAATAGTCCGCATTGACATCAGGCAGCGCCTTGCAGCGCTTCTTGAGGAAGGTGTCACGGATACTGTCGTCCCACTTGATGGCATCCAGCACCCGAATCGGCGCCTGCGCCTCGACAATCCGATCAGACAGACTGCGGATGACCAGCTGATACTGCTCACTCTGTTTCACGGGGGTGGCTCCCTTTGGTCGCAGCTTCAAGCCTTAAGCCGCAAGCTACAAGCTACAAGCTGTCCGTGCATTCACGCAATCTCGCGGACTACGCGGACAATCTGATGCTCATCATAGTCCTGGACAGCACGAACTACTTGCCGCTTGAAGCTTGCAGCTGGCGGCGAAGCCGCCTATACCGTTTCTGGCCGCATGTGCGGGAACAGGATGACGTCGCGGATCGACGGCGAGTTGGTCAGCAGCATGACCAGGCGGTCGATACCGATCCCTTCACCGGCGGTCGGCGGCATGCCGTATTCCAGCGCGCGCACGAAGTCGGCGTCGTAGTGCATGGCCTCATCATCACCGGCGTCCTTTTCGGCCACCTGGGCGAGGAAGCGTTCGGCCTGGTCTTCGGCGTCGTTAAGCTCCGAGTAGGCGTTGGCGATCTCGCGGCCACCGATAAACAGCTCGAAACGATCGGTGACGTTCGGGTTGTCGTCATTGCGGCGCGCCAGCGGCGAGACTTCGAACGGGTATTCGGTGATGAAGTGCGGCTGCTCCAGCTTGTGCTCGACCAGCTCCTCGAAAATCATTACCTGCAGCTTGCCCAGCCCCTCGTGACCAAGCACCTTGGCGCCGGCCTTCTTGGCGATGGCGCGGGCTTTTTCGACGTCATTGAGATCGTCGGCGGTTATCTCCGGGTTGTACTTGAGAATGGAGTCATACACCGACAGACGCACGAAGGGCTCGCCGAAGTGGAAGACCTTGTCTCCGTAGGGCACGTCGGTGGTGCCGAGCACCGCCTGCGCCAGCTCGCGGAACAGCTCTTCGGTCAGGTCCATGTTGTCGCGGTAGTCTGCGTAGGCCTGATAGAACTCGAGCATGGTGAACTCGGGGTTATGACGGGTCGAGACACCTTCATTGCGGAAGTTGCGGTTGATCTCGAACACCTTCTCGAAGCCGCCAACTACCAGACGCTTGAGGTACAGTTCCGGCGCGATGCGCAGGAACATCGGCATGTCCAGGGCGTTGTGATGGGTCTCAAATGGCTTGGCCGCCGCGCCACCCGGAATGGTCTGCAGCATCGGAGTTTCGACTTCCAGGAAGCCGCGGTCGTTGAGGAACCGACGGATATGCGCGATCACCTGTGAACGCACGCGGAAGGTATGACGCGCTTCCTCGTTGACAATCAGGTCAACGTAGCGCTGACGGTAGCGCTGCTCGGTATCGGTCAGACCGTGGTGCTTGTCCGGCAGCGGGCGCAGTGACTTGGTCAGCAGACGCACGTCCTTCATATGTACATAGAGATCGCCCTTGCCGGAGCGCGCCAGAGTGCCTTCAGCGGCGATGATGTCACCCAGATCCCAGGTCTTGATCGCTTCCAGGGTCTCGGCCGGCAGCCCCTTGCGGTCAACATAGACCTGCAGACGGCCGGAACTGTCCTGCAGCACCATAAAGGCGCCGCGGTTGAGCATGATGCGTCCGGCGATCTTGACCGGGATTGCCGCTGCTTCCAGCTCTTCCTTGCTCTTGCCCTCGTAGGCCTTCTGCAGGTCGGCGCACAGGCTGTCGCGGCGGAAGTCGTTGGGGAAGGCGATACCCTGTTCGCGAGCAGCGGCCAGTTTGGCCTTGCGCTGGGCGATCAGCTGATTCTCTTCCTCGTGATGGGCTTGCAGGTCTTGCGGCTGGTCGGTCATGTCAGTGAAATCCCGGAAAAATCAATTCGGTTAGCGGCCCGCAGCGCGGGCCTCGGCGGATTGCCGTGCGGCGCTCGGCTTACAGGCCCTGTTTCAGGCTGGCCTCGATAAACTCGTCGAGATCGCCGTCAAGTACCGCGTTGCAGTTGCTGTTCTCGATACCGGTGCGCAAATCCTTGATGCGCGACTGGTCGAGCACATAGGAGCGAATCTGGTGGCCCCAGCCGATGTCGGACTTGGTGTCTTCCAGCGCCTGCGCAGCCTCGGTACGTTTCATCATTTCCAGTTCGTACAACTTGGCCCGCAACATCTTCATTGCGTGGTCCTTGTTGGCGTGCTGCGAACGCTGATTCTGGCAGCTGACCACGGTGTTGGTCGGGATATGGGTAATCCGTACCGCCGAGTCGGTGGTGTTAACGTGCTGACCACCCGCCCCGGACGAGCGATAGGTATCCACCCGCAGATCCGCCGGGTTGATATCGATTTCGATATCGTCGTCGATCTCGGGTGCAGCAAAAACCGCAGAGAACGACGTATGACGACGGTTGCCGGAGTCGAACGGGCTCTTGCGCACCAGTCGATGCACGCCAATCTCGGTACGCAGCCAACCAAAGGCGTATTCACCGCGTACGTGAACGGTCGCACTCTTGATGCCGGCGACTTCGCCCTCGGACAGTTCAACGATTTCGGCATCGAAGCCATGCTGATCGGCCCAGCGCAGGTACATGCGCAGCAGAATGTTGGCCCAGTCCTGCGCTTCGGTCCCACCGGAACCGGCCTGAATATCCAGGTAGCAGTTGTTGGCGTCCATCTCACCACTGAACATGCGGCGGAATTCGAGCTTCTCAAGCGACTCTTGCAGACGCTGCAACTCGCTCACCACATCATCCACCGCGCCCTGGTCGCCCTCTTCGGCGGCCATTTCCAGCAATTCGCCGGCATCCGCCAGGCCGCTGCTCATTTCATCCAGGGTTTCAACGATCTGCGCCAGTGCAGCGCGTTCACGCCCCAGGTTCTGGGCGCGCTCCGGGTCGTTCCAGACACCGGGATCTTCCAGCTCACGCTCTACTTCGGTCAGACGATCACGCTTGTGATCGTAGTCAAAGATACCCCCTGATGGTTTCAGAGCGGCTTCTCAGGTCTTTGATGGTGTTCAGAATCGGATTGATTTCCATGGTGACGAATCCCGGCAGGAAAAAGCCGCCATTGTAGCGGAATTCAGTCGCCGCGTGCAGCCGTCATGCCCGCTGAGCAAAGGCCCGCAGATAAACCAGCGTGCCCAGGCCCCAGAGCGCATTGAGGATGAATCCGATGGCGAAGCGCGGCGCGAACAGCTGCCAGTCCAGACCATAGCCCTTGAGTGGAAATACCAGCAACAGGGCAACCAGAGTCAGCACGATCCCGCCAAACAGGGCCGCCTTGAGCCAGACCAGCGGCTTGCCCATGCGCGCCAGCGCCAGCACCAGAACAATCCCCCAGATACCACCCCAGAATGCCGAGGACACCACAGAGGGCACTGCCAGTGGCGCAACCGGCTCGAGGGAAAACGCAGGGAAAGGCACCACCCCGGCGGCATGCAGCAGCGCCAGTGCAGGCTGATGAAAGCTGAATACCGCAAGAAATCCGGCAATGAACGCAAGCACCCCGTGACGCATGAGACCCCCACTCGATACGCTGAACGTTACAGCACTATAGCAGCCTGATGATCAGCCGCGTTGACGGCAGGCGGCTTGAGCGACAGCCGCTCCAGAACCGGATAGATATCCAGCGCCGACTGCGGCCGACTGAACCAGAAGCCCTGCACGAAGTTGCAGCCCTCGTTGTGCAGAAAATCCATCTGCTCCGGGGTCTCGATCCCTTCGGCGATGACGTCCATATCCAGCCCTCGCCCCAGGCCGATGATGGCGCGGCTGATCGCCTTGAGGCGCTCATCGTCAGGCGCCCGGGTAATAAAGCTCTTGTCGACCTTGATAATGTGCAACGGGTAGCGATGCAGATACCCGAGCGAAGAGAAGCCGGTACCAAAGTCATCCAGCGCAATGCGGATCCCCATGCTCTCCAGCTCCCGCAGGGCGGCCAGGGTATCGGGGACGTCGCGCATCAGCAGGCTCTCGGTGATTTCCAGCACCAGGCTGGACGGCGGCAACCCGGTTTCCCGCAGGATTTGCGCCACCCGATTGGGAAAGCCCTGTTCCTGCAACTGCCGGCTGGACAGGTTGACCGAGCAGCGCAGGGTGCTGAGCCCTTGTTGCTGCCACTGACGCACCTGGGCACAGGCCTGTTGCAGGACCCATTCACCCACCTCGACAATCTCGCCCGACTCTTCCAGAACCGGAATAAATTCGTCCGGAGACACCAGCCGCGCGCCCTGCCGCCAGCGCAGCAATGCTTCAACACCGACAGCATGGGCACGTCCGGCGGAAACCTGCACGATGGGCTGATAGAACAGCTCGAACTGACGCTGCGCCAGTGCCTCGCTGAGTGCGTTTTCAAGATTCAGGCGCTGATTCACCTCTTCCTGCAGCGCCTCGCTGTAGAGCGCCAGCTGCGACTTGCCGAACGCCTTGGCCCGATACAGGGCAAGATCCGCCTCGCGCAGCACATCCTGCTGGCCACCATGGCCCTTGAGAGGAGCCACGCCGATACTGACGCTGACCGACAAGCGCCGAGAGGCCGCGATGATCGGGTACTGCAATGCGTGCATGATGCGCTTCGCCACCACTTCCGCATCGCCGGCCACGGCCATGTCATCCAGCAACACCACAAATTCATCACCACCAAAGCGCGCCAGGTGATCGCCCGGGCGCAGGCAGCGCTCAATCCGCTTGGCGACCTGAATCAGCACCTGATCACCGACCTGGTGTCCAAGGCTGTCATTGATCAGTTTGAAGCGATCCAGGTCGATAAACAGCACCGCCGCATGACGTGCCCCCGGCTTGGCCTGACGCTGCAGCGCCTGGGTCAGCAGCTGGCTGACCTGCTGCCGGTTGGGCAACCCGGTCAACTCGTCATGCAACACCATGTGCGCCAGCTCCTGCTCGGTCTGCTTGCGCTGGCTGATATCGGTCAGCGACCCGGCCAGCAGGTGCTCGCCGTGCAGATCGGTGGCCGCTACGCCACGGATCATTACCCAGAGCAGGCGCCCCCAGCTGTCACGCATTTCGCACTCGACATGCAGATACGGCTGACGACCATCAAGGTGCGACTGTACCGCCGCAAGGAACCCGCCGCGCTGCAGCTCGGGAATCAAGGCCGCCCAGTCAACCAGGGTACGTGGAGCACGCCCCGCGTCGAGCCCGAGCATGGCCAGCCAGCGCTCCGATACATGCAGCCGATCGTCCTCGACATGCCACTCCCAGAGCCCGTCACTGGCGCCCTGAACAGCGCGGGCATAGCGATCCTCACTCGCCTGCAGCGCCATCTTGCCGGCACTGGAGTAGGTATCGACGGTCAGACTGAGATCAAAGAAGGCAACCTTCAGCAGACAGCCATAGAGCTGTTCGGCCAGCTTCGGTTCATCACGCCACTGACGGTTGATGGCCCGATGCATGAAATCAAGATAGAAGTGAAAGGCCGCCAGATACCACTTGAGATCCACGCCCAGGCGCTCATGGGTCAGCCCCACCAGCAGGCGCAGACGCACGTACTGCAGGTCATACGGGCCACGCAGCAGTTGCCGGAAGTAGGTTTGCTGCTGCCCCTTCAGCGCAGTCAGGCGGCCGGGATGGGAAAGCAACCTGGCCGGCTCGTCAAACTGTTCCAGATGCTGGAGCAGCGCCTCGATACATTCCGCATGCAAATGATCGAGCGTCGGCAGGTGGGCGCCCAGGCAGTCGAACCCGGTGTCATTAATCAGCAGCAGGCGCAGCCGTTGCCTCACCTCATTGGGGTTCAGCCCAAGGTGACGCTGCATATTCAGCAATTGCTGCTTCAGGTCCGGCACGTCCTTGCCCCCAAGCGCGCCCGACTTATCCTCGGGCAAAAAGAATGGTGATGCATTTGTGATCTCTGTATCACTGCATGAAAACCAAAAGCGCCCGGCAGGTCAATCCCCTGAATACGTCAATCTAGACGTCGCTGACCGGTTCGAGATGACGAACCATCAGCTGCAGGCTCTGACGCCCGCGAAATTCGTTGATATCCAGCGTGTAGGCCAGCAGCACCCGACTGACGGATGCATTGGGCCAGCACTGCGGGTCAATGTTGAAGGCAATCGCATCAAGAGGCTGCGCAGTGCCCGGCACACGCAATACCAGCTTGAGGTGCCGTTCGCCGACCAGCCGTTGCTGCAGCACCTGAAACTCGCCATGAAACAGCGGCTCGGGGAAATGCTGCCCCCAGGGCCCGGCTTCGCGCAGGGAGGCGGCGATATCCATCGACAGATCACTGGACTGCAGCTCGCCATCGGAGAGCAGCCGCCCGGTCAGATCCTCAGCCTGCAGCTGACGTCGCACTTCAGCATCAAAGGCCGCGGCAAAGGCCGGAAAATCCGGCTCACGCAGTGACAATCCGGCCGCCATGGCGTGACCACCAAACTTGCTGATCAGCTCGGGGTGACGCGCCGCGACCGCGTCCAGTGCATCACGGATATGCAGCCCGTTAACCGAACGCGCCGAGCCCTTGACCATACCATCTCCTGCATCGGCAAAGGCGATTACCGGGCGATGAAAGCGGTCTTTCAGGCGCGAGGCCAGAATGCCGATCACCCCCTGATGCCATTCCGGGTCGTACAGACACAGCCCGAACGGCAGCGCAGTTTCGTCCAGCTGCATGCTTTCCAGGGTCTTCAGCGCCTGCTGCTGCATGTCGCGCTCGATTGCCTTGCGGTCACGGTTGAGTGCGTCCAGTTCACGAGCCATATCCAGCGCCAGCGACTCGCTGTCAGTCAGCAGGCATTCGATACCCAGACTCATGTCGTCCAGCCGACCGGCCGCGTTCAGACGCGGGCCAACAATAAAGCCGAGATCGGTCGATACCAGCCGCTCGCGCGGGCGCCCGGCCACCTCCAGCAGCGCGCGAATCCCCGGGCGGCAGCGCCCGGCACGAATGCGCGCCAGCCCCTGATGCACCAGAATGCGGTTATTGGCATCCAGCGGCACCACATCCGCCACCGTACCAAGCGCCACCAGATCCAGCAGTTCGGCCAGGTTCGGCTCCGCTCGCCCGGTTTCGGCAAACCAGCCACTGTCACGCAGCGCCGCCCGCAGCGCCAGCATGACGTAAAAAATCACCCCGACGCCGGCCATCGCCTTACTGACAAAGCCACAACCGGGCTGGCTCGGATTGACGATGGCATCGGCTGCCGGCAGCTGTTCGCCGGGCAAGTGATGATCCGTCACCACGACCTGCAACCCGGCCGCCTTGGCGGCAGCAACGCCGTCGATGCTGGAGATGCCGTTGTCGACTGTAACCAGAACCTGCGGCGAGCGGGTCAGCGCTACTTCAACAATTTCCGGCGTCAGACCATAGCCGTACTCGAAGCGGTTGGGCACCAGATAGTCGACCTGCGCCGCACCCAGCATGCGCAACGCCAGCACGGCAACGCTGCTGGCCGTGGCGCCGTCGGCGTCGAAGTCACCCACAATCAGGATCGACTGGCGCGAACGCAGCGCCTGCTCCAGCACCGCGACCGCCCGATCAATACCGAGCAGGCCGTTAAACGGCAACAGAGCCTGCAACCTCCGGTCCAGCTCTGCCTCGTTCAGCACGCCGCGGGCGGCATACAGGCGTGTAAGCAGCGGCGGCAGACTGCCCAGAGCGGGCAGCGCAGGCGGCAAGGGGCGAGTTTCTATCTGCATCGGCTCAACGCTCGCCCTGCAACCATTCGATCGGCAGCTCGTGCTGCAGATCGCCATCGCTGACGTACAGTACGCCATCGCTGATCATCACACCCCAGTCGATGCTGCGCGGCAAATCGGTAGACAGCGCCTGCAGAGGCTCCTCGGGCAGGGCCGCCACATTCAGGTTGGCCAGCGACGCGACAGCAGACAGCTGCTTGCTGATCCATACCCGAGTATTGCCATACACCAGCACCGATACCTTCTCGGCACGGCGCGAACACCAGGTCATGCGATCGGCATCGGGTTGACCAACCTCAATCCAGTGTTCGACCCGGTCATCCAGGGTTTTCAGCCACAGCGCCGGTTCATCAACATCCGACAGCCCGCGACCGAACGTCAGACGCTCGTGGTACCAGAGGGCGTAGGCCAACAGGCGAACCGCCAGCCGCTCTTCGGTCTCCGACGGGTGACGGGCAACGGTCATGCGCACGTTCTCGTACACACCCAGGTCGGTGTCGGTGATATTCAGCTGAACCTTGTAAGGGGTTGCCTGCAGGGCCATCGCAAATGTGTCCATCAGAAAAACGGGCACGCAGTGTAGCGTATTCACCCCGCCAATGCCGTGTGCAGCACAATATGGCAAAACGCCATAAAAACTGGCCAG
This sequence comes from Halopseudomonas sp. MFKK-1, assembly GCF_027474385.1. Taxonomy (NCBI): domain Bacteria; kingdom Pseudomonadati; phylum Pseudomonadota; class Gammaproteobacteria; order Pseudomonadales; family Pseudomonadaceae; genus Halopseudomonas; species Halopseudomonas sp. MFKK-1. Next base: position 1,975,303 of record NZ_CP114836.1, on the reverse strand, counting down.
CGATGCTGCCGAGGGTATACTTGATGCTCCCCTAAGCCACGACAGCCGATGATGCTCCTACTCCTTGTCACGCTTGCGATCATTGTCCTGCTGACCGGTGCGGCGCTCTGGCGCGAGCACCGGCGCGCAAGGACCTTTCGCCGGTTGCTGGACCTGTCCCCCAACGGTCTGCTGATCCTGGACCGCCGCCAGCGGGTACGCTGGCACAATCCTGCCGCCGCACGCCTGCTCGACCCCGCTGAGAAAACCGACCCGACCGGCCAACCGATAACCCGCTGGCTACCGATGCTCGATACGCTGCCGGCGCCGATGCAGCGCATGGAGACACTGCTGCGCAGAGGCGACCAGCAGACTCAGCAGGACTTGACCCGGCTGCCCGATATCGGTCGCCAGCGGATACTGCTGCTGCACCCGACGGCAGAGCAGCAAGCCGGCAGCGAGGCCATGGAGCGCTTCAAGCGCAGCCAGTACTTCGCCCGCATCGGCACCTGGGATTGGGATATCGGTACCGATCGACTGTACTGGTCGGAAGCCATCTACGGCATGTTTGGCTATCAACCGGGCGAAGTGACGCCTTCCTACAGCCTGTTCTGCGACAGCGTGCACCCGGAGGACCGCGAGCGGGTCAAGGCCGGCGAACAGCGCTGTATCGACACCGGCGAAAACCACGACGAGGAGTACCGGGTCATCTGGCCGGATGGCAGCGTGCACTGGGTTCGGGAAACCGGCAACGTGGTCAAGAACGAACACGGGCAGCCGGTCAAGATGATGGGTGTCGTACGCGATATCACCGAAGAAAAGCGCTCGGTTCGGGAACTGGAACAGCGCGCCCACCAGGACCCGCTGACCGGCCTGCCCAACCGGCTGATGCTGGAGCAGCGACTGTTTGAAGCCCTGACCAGGGCCAGAGCCCGGCAAACGCGTCTGGCTCTGGTGTTTATCGACCTGAACCAGTTCAAGGCAATCAACGACCAGCTCGGCCACGCCAGTGGCGACGAGGTGTTACTGACGGTTGCCCAGCGTCTGCGCAGCGCGGTGCGCAGCTCTGATATGGTCGCCAGACTGGGCGGGGACGAGTTTGTCGTCCTGCTTGAGGAGTTATCTCGCGGCAGCCGGGTAACTGACGAGGCCCACCAGATCAGCGAGAAACTGTTTGCCAGTCTCGCGCCGGTGATCACCCTGCAAGGGCGCGACTACCGTATTGGTGCCAGTCTGGGCGTTGCCCTGTTCCCCGATCATGCCGCCACCATGGACAAGCTGATCCATGCCGCCGACCTGGCCATGTACAGCGCCAAACGCAGCGGCAACAACCAGTACCGGCTGGGCGAGGACCTCAATACCCACGCCCACACCCTGACGCCCTGATACCAGATTCAGCGCCGAAGACGGCCAGCCAGCGTAATCACTCCCACCAGCAGGGCACCGGCGGCCACCCCGAAACCGGCATTGAGCAGGGTTGGCAGCAGCCCATCCAGCACGGTGCCGATGTAGGGCAGCTCCGCCGCCCGCTCGGCGCTGTCCTCGATCCAGTGATGCACTACCGACAGGCCGTGCGTCAGGATACCCCCGCCGACCATAAACATCGCAGCCGTCCCCACGACCGATAGCGTTTTCATCAGCCAGGGCGCCATATCGAGGACGCCCTGCCCGAGTCGCTGCAGCAGCGGGCTGTCCTTGCGGGTCAGCGCCAGCCCGCCGTCATCCAGTTTGACAATACCGGCAACCAGCCCGTAGACACCGATGGTCATTACCACCGCAATCCCCGCCAGTACAACCAACTGTCTGACGAAATCGGCGTCGGCTACCGTACCCAACGTGATGGCGATAATCTCGGCGGAGAGGATAAAGTCGGTGCGCACCGCGCCAGCAATCTTGGCTTTTTCCCGTTCAACCAGATCCACCTGCTCGTCCTGCAGCGCCTGCAGCGTCTGCCGGTGCTCGGCCTCGGTGTCATGCAGAAACCGGTGCGCCAGCTTTTCTGCGCCCTCGTAACAGAGAAATGCCCCGCCCAGCATCAATAGCGGCGTGATAGCCCAGGGGGCAATCGCGCTGATCAGCAGCGCCGCCGGCACCAGAATCAGCTTATTGCGAAACGAGCCCTTGGCTACGGCCCATACCACCGGCAGCTCCCGTTCGGCCCGCACACCGGCAACCTGCTGGGCGTTAAGCGCCAGATCGTCACCCAGCACGCCCGCGGTCTTCTTGGCGGCAACCTTGGTCATGACCGAGACGTCATCCAGCACTGTTGCAATATCATCCAGTAACACAAGCAGACTGCTAGCCAATTCATCCTCCTGATCAATTCGATGCACAGCGCCGAGCACAGGCCTGAGGCGCGTAAAAAAAAAACGGCCAGACGCCGGAGTATTGGTTCAAGTCCGACGCATGTCGGCCGATTCAGTTATACCCTGCAAGCACGCTCATCTATCCGCGCCACCAAGAGGTTGTCATGTTCGGAGCACGTCTCAAAGCAGAGCTTCAACGAAGTCAGCAACTGCTCGCAACCCAGTCGCACATCCTCAATGCAATCCGCAAGAACATCGCCTGGATCGAATTCACGCCAGAGGGCGAGATTCTCGATGCCAACACTGCGTTCCTGAACGTTGTCGGCTATCAGCTTGAGGAAGTGCGTGGCCGCAGGCACAGCCTGTTCTGCGCACCGGAACTGGTCAACAGTAACGAATATCGCCGCTTCTGGCAGCGTCTGGCCAGCGGCGAGAGTTTCAGTGACCGTTTTGATCGCATAGCCAAAGACGGCAAACAGGTTTGGCTGGAGGCGAGCTACATCCCGGTCATTGGCGCTAACGGCCGGGTATCGAAGGTAGTGAAACTGGCCTTTGATATCACCCGGGAAGTACAGGCCGAACAGCAACACCAGAGTCTGCTTAATGCCATCAATCGGTCAATGGCGGTGATTGAATTCACCCGGGACGGCGAGATCGTCACCGCCAATGACAACTTCCTGCGCACCATGGGGTACCGCCTGGACGAGATCAAGGGCAAGCACCACCGGATGTTCTGCAGCCCCGAAGTCGCCAGCAGCAGACAGTACGAGCAGGCCTGGCAGCACCTGAACCGGGGTGAGTTTCTCTCGGACATCTTCCAGCGCATAACCCGCAGCGGCCAGATCATCTGGTTGCGCGCCACCTACAACCCGCTCTACGACGCCAACGGCAGGCTCTACGGCTTCGTCAAGTTCGCCAGTGACATTACCGCCCAGATCGAGCGCCGCGATGCCGAGTCCGCCGCGGCCAAACTCGCCTTCGAGATCGCCGCTGAAACCGATGGCAGTGCGCGCGACGGCGCGGCAACCGTGCAGGAAGCGATCGATGTAGTGCGCTCTATCGCTGGCGATCTGGACAATGTGTCCGAACAAATCAATGCGCTGAACAGCCAGTCCGAGCGTATCAACAGCATCGTTCAGGTCATTCGCGGCATCGCCGACCAGACCAACCTGCTGGCCCTGAACGCCGCCATCGAGGCCGCCCGCGCAGGCGAGCAGGGGCGCGGTTTCGCCGTGGTCGCCGACGAAGTGCGCAACCTCGCCGCGCGCACCGCCCAGGCCACCCTGGAGATCAACGAGGTGGTGCAGCAGAACATGGAGCTGGCCCATCGCGCGGTCGACGGCATGGCCGGCAGCCGCAGCAAGTCGGAACAGGGCGTGGTGCTGGCCAACCGGGCCGGCGAGGTGATGCTGGAGATCCGCGACGAGGCGCAGCGGGTGGTCGATGCCATCGGCCAGTTTGCAGAGGCGATCAAGCACTGAGCAGCGTTCCGCGGCCGCCGCCTTTGCCCTACACTGGCGGCCCAGCCACCGCATCCGGAGCCCGCATGAACGCCGCCAAACCCCTCGCCGGCCTCAAGGTCATCGAACTCGGCACCCTGATCGCCGGCCCTTTCGCCGCTCGCATCTGCGCCGAGTTCGGCGCCGAGGTCATCAAGGTCGAGTCGCCCAATGGCGGCGATCCATTGCGCAAGTGGCGCAAGCTCTACGAGGGCACCTCACTGTGGTGGTTTGTGCAGGCCCGCAACAAGCAATCGCTGACCCTCAACCTGAAAGATCCCGACGCCATCGATGTGCTCAAACGGCTGCTCGGCGATGCCGACATCCTGATCGAGAACTTTCGCCCAGGCACGCTGGAAAAGCTCGGGCTGGGCTGGGATACCCTGCATGCACTCAACCCGGGGCTGGTGATGGTGCGGCTGTCCGGCTTTGGTCAGACCGGCCCGCAAAAGGACCAGCCCGGATTTGGCGCCGTTGGCGAATCCATGGGCGGGCTGCGCTATATCACCGGTTTCGAGGACCGTCCGCCGGTGCGTACCGGCATTTCCATCGGTGACTCCATCGCCGCGCTCTGGGGCGTGATTGGCGCGCTGATGGCGTTGCGGCACCGGGAGGTCAATCAGGGCAAGGGCCAGATTGTCGACGTCGCGCTCTACGAAGCCGTCTTCTCGATGATGGAAAGCATGGTGCCCGAATTCGATGTAATGGGCTTCGTGCGCGAGCGCACCGGCAACATCATGCCCGGCATCACCCCCTCCTCCATCCACACCTGCAGCGACGGCAAGGCCGTGCAGATTGGCGCCAACGGCGATGCCATCTTCCAGCGTTTCATGCGCGCCATTGGCCGTGATGATCTGGCCGCCGACCCGACCCTGGCCGACAATGCCGGCCGTGACGCCAGACGCGACGAGCTGTACACGCTGATTGACCGCTGGGCCGCCAGCCTGCCACAGGAGCAGGTATTGCAGGTGCTGGAACAGGCCGAAGTCCCCGCCAGCAAGATCTATTCAGCCGCCGACATGTTCACCGACCCGCAGTACCTGGCCCGCGAAATGTTCCTCAACGCCACCCTGCCCGACGGCAAACCGTTCAAGATGCCTGGCATCGTGCCCAAACTGTCCGAAACACCCGGCAGCGCCGAATGGACCGGGCCGGCGCTGGGTGAGCATACCGATGCCATCCTTGGCACGCTCGGATACAGCGAACAGCAAATTGCCGAGCTGCGTGCGCGCGGCGCGATTTAGCGGGGCGTAATGAGCGGCGCGACGCACTTGCTGTACCGTCTGAGTGACCGGACGCAGAGCGTCCGGGTCGGCGCTACCACGCGAAGCGTGGGAGCGATCAACAACGGCGGAGTGTGCACAGAATCCAGTCCCGTTTACGCGGGCGAGTAGCGCAGGGCTGACGGGAAAAAGAGCGGCAGCATGTCTGAGGAGCAACGCGACGAGTTCTGCCGCTCCCCGCCAGGCCGAGCAACGCAGCGAACCCGAAGGGCCGCGTAGTCGGGTGCCCGGGGGGATCGCCAAGGGGGGCCGGGCAAGCGGCCCCCCTTGGCTCGCCGTGAAGGCGAAAGGCTGACTCAATATCAGCGCATTAAGCGATCAAGAGACGCCAAAAGGGTCAGCGCGCAAGCGCTGGGGAACTGCCAACCATAAAGGCCCCATCTCTAATCAAAATCCTGCTTCTCCATCCACGGAATAATCCGCTCGAATGCCTGCTCGATCCGCTCCAGCGAGGTGGAATAGCTCAGCCGCAAGGCATTGCTGCAGCTGTTTCCGAAGGTCTCGCCGGGAATGGTGCAGACCCCGGTTTCCTTCAGCAACCGCAACGCCACGTTGGTGCCGTTGACCCCCTCCGGCAGCGACGGAAACAGATAAAACGCGCCCTCGGGCTTGTAGCCGGTCAGGTGCGGCGTCTGTTCCACCAGCTCGACCAGCCGGTCGCGACGGCGGGTGTACTCGCTGAGCATCTGCTCGATGAAGGCACCGCCGCTGCGCAGCGCAGCCACCCCCGCCCACTGGAACGGGGTATTGGCGACCGTGGTGGTGAACATGTGATAGCGCCGCAACTTCTTGATTGCCGCCTGGCTGCCGATCAGCCAGCCGATGCGCATACCGGCCATGCTGTAGGTCTTGGAAAAACTGCTGACTACCATCACGTGATCCAGATCGCTGCAGCACGACAGCACCGACGGGTATTCTCGCCCGTCATAGATCAGGTGGTCGTACACCTCATCGCTGATGACATGGATACCACGGTAGGCTGCCTCTTCCAGAATCGCCTCCAGCGTCTCGCGCGGATACAGCGTGCCGGTCGGGTTGCTCGGCGAGTTAAGGATGATCGCGTAGGTATGCGGCTCGATGGCATCGATCACCTCCTGCGGATCAAGCTGGTGATGATTCTCGGCACGCGTTGATATCTCGGTCACCTCGCCGCCGTTCATGCGAATCAGCGGTGCATAGAGCATGAACGCCGGATCCGGCACGATAAAGTGACGGCCTGGGGCTGCAACCGCTGTCAGCGCCAGATAGAGCGCCTCGGTCGCGCCGGTGGTGACCATGATGTTGTCCGGCGTCAACGGCCGCTGGTAGCGCTCGCTGTAGTACTCCGCCAGCGATTCCAGCAGCTCCGGCAGGCCGGCGTCCATGGTGTAGCCGGTCTGCCCGGCGCGCAGCGCCTCGACCGACGCTTCAACCACCACATCCGGCGCCGGCAGATCCGGCTGACCGATGGACAGATGGATCACATCCTCCATGTTGGCGGCCAGATTGACCATCTTGCGAATCCCCGGAATGGGAATGGTCAGCAGCGCCGGATTCCAGATCGGATCTTCGGATTCATACAGATCAATATCGGAGTTTCCCAGCGGCATGGCATTACTCCTCGACGGTGGTAAAGAGCGCCGGGCGGCGGTCGGTCAACGGAGCGGCCTGCTGATACGCGTACCCCGCGCGCAGCACCAGAGCATCATTGAAGCGCGCGCCCACCAGTTGCAGACCAATCGGCAGCCCCTGACTGTCAAAGCCGCAGGGCACGGAGATGGCCGGCTGACCGGTCATGTTGAACGGATAGGTAAAGGGGGTCCAGGTCGGCCAGCGGGTGCTTGGCCAGTCCTCCGGCACCTCGCGCCCGGTCTTGAAGGCGGTCAGTGGCAGGGTCGGGGTGAGCAACAGGTCGTACTTCTGATGGAAGGTCGCCATGCGCTCGCGCAGCGCCATCGACTCGTTCACCGCCCCCATGTAGTCCAGCATGCTCAGGCGCGCGGCCTTTTCCGATACCTTGACCAGTTCCGGATCCATCACCGCCCGTTTCTTCGGCCCCAGGTCACGAATGGCATTGGCCGCTCCGCCGTAAAACAGATGACCAAAGGCAGCCAGCGGATCACTGAAACCGGGGTCAACCCGCACTACCTCGGCCCCCAGCTCGGCCATCACGCGGGCCGCCTCGGCCACGGCTGCTTCCACCTCGGGATCAACATCCACATAGCCCAGGTTGGGGCTGTAGGCGATCTTCAGACCCTTTACCCCGCTGCGCAACTCAGCCAGATAGTCGATATTGCGGCGCGGCACAGCGTGGGTATCGCGGTAATCGGGCTCGGCCAGCACATTCATCATCAGCGCACAGTCTTCAACCGTCCAGGTCATCGGCCCGGCATGGGCCAGGGTGCCAAAAGGGCTGGAGGGCCAGTGCGGTACTTCACCAAAGGAGGGTTTGAGACCGACAATGCCGCAGAAGGAGGCAGGAATCCGAATCGAGCCGCCGGCGTCGGTCCCCAGCGCCAACGGCGCCATGCCCAGGGCAACCGCCACCCCGCTGCCGCCGCTGGAGCCGCCGGCGGTTTTGTCCGGATTCCAGGGGTTGTTGGTGACCCCGTCAACCGGGTTGTCGGTCACCCCTTTCCAGCCGAGCTCCGGCGTTGTGGTCTTGCCGATCGGCACATAGTTGTGGCGCGCCAGCGCCGCGGTACAGGCGCCAGTCTTGCCGAGAGTGCTTTGCGGGTCGACCGTGTGCGAGCCTTTCAGGGTCGGCCACATCGGCGTCAGGAAAACATCCTTGACCGCCACCGGTACGCCGTCCAGCAGCCCGCTGGGGCACCCATCGACATAGCGCTGCTCCGCTGCACGTGCCAGTGCCACACTGGTCTCCCGGTCTACCAGACAGAAGCCGTTGGTTTGCCCATCAACACGCTCAATCTGATCAAGCAGACAATTGGCCACCTCGACCGGTGACAGCTGTCGATCAACAAAATGCGCACGCAGCTGGGTTGCCGTCATTGCCAGAATGTCGTTGGACATATTCGCCTCCTCAGTGCCAGAGAGCCCGGACTTCGCCTTATTGCCGGGCGCTATTTCCCCCTGTTCACGATATTGAGCAGGGGCTCATCGGCCAGCCAGCGCTGCAGGTTGGCCATGAACTGCTCGCCCAGCGCACGGCGCCAGCCGATAAAGTCGCCCGCCATGTGCGCAGACAGCATCACATTGGGCAGATCCCACAACGGATGGCCTTCCGGCAGCGGCTCGGGGTCCACGACATCCAGCACGGCGCCCCCCAACTGACCGGCTTGCAGGGCCGCGACCAGATCGTCGGTCACCACGATGGCACCGCGGCCGACGTTGACCAGCAGCGCATTGGAGCGCATGCGCGCCAACCGGTCGCGGTTGATCAAGCCTCGCGTGGCGTCGGTCAGCGGTGCGGTAATCACCACAACGTCAGCCTCGGGCAACGCTCCATCCAGTTGTTCACTGGCCAGTACGCGGCTGAAGTGTTCGGCGCTGCGGGCGGTCCGGGCGATGCCGATCACCTCGATATCCAGCGCCGACAGCAGCCGCGCCACCTCGCTGCCGATGGACCCGGCGCCGATCACCAGCGCCCGCTGCTGGGCCACCAGCGCGGTCTCGCGATGCTGCCAGCGCTGCTGGCGTTGCAGCGCCAGATTGCCGAGGCTGTACTTGGCGTGCATCAGCACCGCACCCAGCACATACTCGGCAATGCCCAGATCAAACACGCCGCGCGCGTTGGTCAGCAGCACATCGCTGTCCCACAGCGCCGGGAACATCAACGCATCAACACCGGCACTGGTGGCGTGGACCCAGCGAATGCGATGCTCGTCCGGCCAGCAGCGTTCGAGCAGGTCGGTGCGAAAATCCGTCACCACCAGCACATCGGTCTGCGGCAAATGCGTGCGCAGATCAGACTCGCTGCTGACCGTGCGCAGCTCTACCGTGGTCGGCAGATCATCCAGCCCCGGCAGCGGCGCTTCGCCGGGTGCGACCAGCACCAGCACGCGGGTCATGCCGCCACCTGCTCTAGTGCCCGGGTGAAGCGGGCTACCGCCTCGTCAACTTCCGCACTGCTGACCGTCAGCGGCGGCAGCCAGCGAACGATCTGCCCCTCGGTGCCGCAGCGCAGCAGCAACAGCCCCTGCGCTTCCGCCGCGCTGGTCAGCCGAGCGGCCAGATCACCGCGCGGGGTGCGGAAGTCATCGGCGATTTCCATCCCCAGCATCAGCCCCTTGCCGCGCAGGGTGTCGATCATCGGGAAGCGTTCTTTCAGCCCGTGCAGGCGCTCATTCAGCAGCTCGCCCTGGCGGGCGGCGTTCTCGACCAGCTGCTCACTGTCGATCACCTCCAGCGTCGCCAGCGCCGCCGCACAGGCCACCGCGTTGGCGCCATAGGTGCCGCCCTGTGAACCGGCCAGGCCCTTGCTCATCAGGGCTTCGGAAGCGGCAATGGCCGACAGCGGGAAGCCGCTGGCCAGACCCTTGGCGGTGATCACGATATCCGGGGTGACGTCAAAGTGACTGTGGCTCCAGAACCGTCCGGTGCGCCCATAGCCGGCCTGAATCTCGTCGCAGATCAGCAAAATGCCGTGCTGCCGGCAGCGTTCGGCCAGCCCCTGCATAAAGGCCTTGTTGGCCGGGTAGTAACCAAATTCGCCCTGCACCGGCTCGATCAGCATGGCGGCGGTGTCGCTGGGCGCAGTGCGGGTTTTCAGAATGTGGTCCAGCTCGCGCAGGGCAAACGCGGTAGCCTCTTCCTCGGTCCAGCCATAGCGATAGGCATGCGGGAAGGGCGACACCTCGACCCCGGCCATCATCGGATGAAAACCGGTACGCACCTTGGTGCCAGAAGTGGTCAGCGAGGCGGCGGCCATGGTGCGACCGTGAAAGCCGCCGTCAAACACGATGATATTGGCCCGTCCGGTGGCCTGCCGCGCCAGGCGCAGGGCCGCCTCGACCGACTCGGAGCCGGAGTTGCTGAACGCCACCGAGTCGATGCCCTCAGGCATGCGCTCGGCCAGCGCATCGGTCAGTTCCAGCATCGGCCGATGCGCCACCGTGGTGTACTGGGCGTGAATCACGCGGCCGACCTGCGCCTGCGCCGCCGCCACCACGGTCGGATGACAATGGCCGGTGCTGGTCACACCAATGCCGGAGGTAAAGTCCAGATAGCGGCGGCCGTCGGTATCAACCAGCCAGCTGCCTTCGCCGTGATCGACACAGACCTGGCTGGCCTGCTTGAGTAGCGGTGACAAATGGTGCATAGCCATCTCTCCTGTCCTTTCGGCGGGCCGGAGCCCGTATCTGATCGGCCAGCGACACGCAGAGCGCGTCCTGACACGCGAGCGGGATCAGTGCAGCGCGGCAATCACGCCAGCAGTCACATCCCGACAGGTCCGCTGTTGGCCTGCAGTGGTCGCCAGATCCTTGGCAACCGCCAGACGCAGCCGTTCAGCAGCCTGTGCGCAGCCCACCCAATCCAGCATCAGTGCTGTGGTGAGCAGCATGGCAGCAGGGTTTGCGAGCCCCTGGCCGGCGATATCCGGCGCGCTGCCATGTGTGGGTTCGAACAGCGCGGGCATCGCCCGGCTGTCCGGATTGATATTGCACGACGGCGCCAGCCCCAGTCCGCCCGAAAGCACGGCGGCCAGATCCGTCAGAATGTCTCCATGCAAGTTGCTCGCCACGACCACGTCGAAGGTCCACGGGCACTGCACGAACTTCATGCAGGCGGCGTCGACCAGTTCGTGATGAACGCCTATCTCGGGGAACTCGGCGGCAACCTCGGCAAACACCTCGGTGTACAGATCGCCCCAAAACGGCTGGGCGTTGCGCTTGGTGATCAGGCACACCTGCGCCGCCGCCCGTCCCCTATTCGCGCAATGGAAGTCGCGACTGCCCTGCCCCCGTGCAGCCAACCGCTCACGGGCACGGGCAAAGGCATGGCGAATCAGCCGCTCTGTGGCCCGGCGGGTAAACACTTCCAGTTGCGTCGCCACCTCATCGGCGCTGCCGCGGTGCAGACTGCCGCCCTGATTGACGTACTCGCCTTCACTGTTCTCGCGAATCACCAGCATGTCCACCTCGGCCGCGCGGGGATCAGCCAGATACTGCGGTGCGCCAGGCAACAAGCGCGCCGGCCGCTCGCAGGCCCACAGGTCCAGCCCCTTGCGAAACTGCAGCAGCGGTGCCAGCGAGACGCTGTCGGGCAGGCAGTATCGTTCGGCATCAGTCAGCGGCCCCGGATCGCCCAATGCGCCCATCAGCAGCGCGTCATAGGCTTGCACCCGGGTCAGGGCATCGGCGGGCATCATCTCGCCGTGCTGGCGGTGCCAATCGGTCGACGGCCAGTCCAGCCAGTCCCAGGTCAGACCGAGCGGGGTCTGGCGATCAAGCGCGGCAAGCACCTCGGCCGCGGCCGCCATTACCTCCGGGCCGATACCATCGCCGGGCATCAGGGCGATGCGCCTTGGCTCGGTCATCTGTCAGGCCCCGCCCATGCACAGGTATTTGATCTCGGTGTACTCATCCAGCCCGTGCCGCGAGCCCTCACGGCCCAGCCCGCTGGCCTTGACGCCACCAAAGGGTGCCGCCGCGTTGGACACCGCGCCTTCGTTGATGCCGATAATGCCGGCCTCCAGCGCATCGGCAACACGCCAGACGCGGTGGATGTTGGTGCTATAGAAATAGGCAGCCAGCCCGTAGGGCGTATCGTTGGCCAGTGCGATGGCCTGCTCCTCGGTGTCAAAACGCATCACCGCGGCCAGCGGGCCGAAGGTTTCATCGGCGCAGACCTGCATGTCCGGGGTCACACCGGTCACCAGCACGGGCTCAACGTAGTTGCCTTTGGCCTCGCCAGGTGAGGCGCCGGCAACATGCTCAGCACCTTTGGCCAATGCATCGTCAAAGTGTTCCTGTACCTTTTTCACCGCGGCCCGATTGATCAGCGCGGACTGGGTCACGCCTTCTTCAAATCCGTCACCCAGCTTGAGCTTGCCCATCGCCTCGGCGAGTTTCTCGACAAACTGGTCATGAATGCCGCTCTGGACCAGAAAACGGTTGGCGCAGACGCAGGTCTGCCCGGTGTTGCGGAACTTGCAGACCATTGCCCCCTCGACCGCACGATCCAGATCGGCATCGTCAAACACGATAAAGGGCGCATTGCCACCCAGCTCCAGTGACACTTTCTGCACGTGCTCGGCGCACTGCGCCATCAACTGACTGCCGACACTGGTCGAGCCGGTAAAACTCAGCTTGCGCACCGTCTCGCTGCCGGTCAGCACCTCACTGATCATCGACGCCTTGCCGGTCACCACGTTAAACACACCCGCCGGAATGCCCGCTTCCTCCGCCAGCACACCGAGCGCCAACGCGGTGAACGGCGTGGCACTGGCCGGTTTGACGATCATCGGGCAGCCCGCTGCCAGCGCGGCACCGGCCTTACGGGTAATCATTGCCGCCGGGAAGTTCCAGGGCGTGATGGCCGCCGTCACCCCAATCGGCTGACGGGTCACGACGATATGCTGCCCGGGCTTGGCACCGGGAATGGTCTCGCCGTAAACACGGCGTGCTTCCTCGGCAAACCAGCGAATGAAGGACGCCGCGTAGTCCACCTCACCACGGGACTCCACCAGCGGCTTGCCCTGCTCCAGCGTCATCAGGCTGGCAATGTCCTCGCGGTGCCTGAGCATCAGGTCGTACCAGCGCATCAACAGGTCAGCACGTTCCAGCGCGGTGGTCTTGCGCCACTCGGCAAAGGCCTGGTCGGCCTGGGCGATACACTCGGTGAGCTGCGCCTCGCTCAGGCTGGGTACGCTGCCAATAATCTCGCCGCTGGCGGGATTATCCACCTCGATCGTCGCACCATCACTGGCAGCAACCCATTGACCACCTACCAGACACTGCTGGCGGAACAGACGGGATTCGACGAGACGGGATAAAGCAGACATGTGGCCTCCTGTGGGGGATTCCGCGATGTATGAAGCCAGGTGCCGAGCACTTGGCTGGCTGAGTAAATCCGATACGCAGCAGGCTGCGCAGAAGCACCGGCGAAGCCACAATGACGATTTCCCGGCAGGAACGTATGTCTTCACAGGGTAGGTAGGATTGGGGCGAGAAGCAAACTTGCGCCAATCGAGGAACCGTAACCGCACCGGGCAGTCTAGAGAGAGTTGCAGGGTGAGCTTTCCACGCCCTGCCAGACCCCAACCCGAGGAGGCAACACATGCAACGGATACTCCCCACGCTCGCCGGTTTGCTGCTCGCCAGCGCCGCTACCCTGGCCATGGCCGAGACGGCTGCGCCGGAGGGTGCCAGCGTTTACTTCATTTCGCCGACTGATGGCGCGACCGTCAGCTCACCGGTCACCGTGCAATTCGGGCTTGATGGCATGGGCGTTGCTCCTGCCGGCGTCGAGCGCGCCGCGACCGGCCACCATCACCTGCTGATCGATACCGAGCAATTGCCCGCCGCCGGGCAACCCATTCCAGCCGACGAGCATCATCGTCACTTTGGCGGCGGCCAAACCCAGACCAGCCTCGAGCTGCCCCCGGGCAAGCACACCCTGCAACTGGTGGTCGGTGACCACAATCACGTTCCCCTGTCACCCTCGGTCGCCTCCGAGCGCATCACCATCACCGTCGAGTAACCGTCCCACCCACCCGCCCTGACTGCCAACTCGGCGAGGGCGGGCACAGCAGCGGAACTGCAGCGCCCGTTCGCGGACCCACCTTTCAGATACCCATTGCAAGGCATTCGCTCCTTGCTTCGAGGGACGACTCTGGGCTAAGCCGCCAGAATAACGCCACGATGGCGTCCAGGCGGCTTCCCACAGCTGATCGGAGAAATACCCCGATTCAGGTACTTGCCATAAAAGCAGATGGCGATATGCTTCTAATCAGCCAGCCATGCACTGGCGACCCGTTCGGACAAGCTGCCCCGATCTACCACTGTTGCGGTAGGCCGAGTCGCCGCGAGGCCGTTGCCGTATCTTTTTTCGGTTTGACCGACCAGCTTTTGCGTCTGCCACAAAGGCGCATTCAGGGAGAGAGAAATGATCAAGAAAGCCTTGGCACTGTTTGCCGTTCTGTTTTTGTTCAGTGGTCACGCGGCCGCTGGCTTTGACGGCTACGTAGAGGTAACCAACAACACCGGCTATGACATCTACTACCTGTATGTCAGCCATGCCAAGTCCGACTCATGGGAAGAGGATGTGCTGGATGACGACATTCTGCCCAATGGGCATACCGTGCGCGTCAATCTGCGTAACGCCAAATCATCGATCTTTGACATCCGTGCCAAGGATGAAGACGGCGACACCTATACCATCTGGGATCTGGACGTCGCCCGTCACGACGTCGTATTCACTCTGGATGATATGGACTGATGTCAGCGCGGGGCGGTCCCCGACCGCCCTGTCTCCAGGTCAACAACCTCAGCTGCTGGGAGAGGCCCAGTGTCTCCCCTGGATGTAGACACCCGATAACCTCACTGCCCTGGACACCCCCATGATCAGAACACTCTGCCGCATGCTTGTGCTCGTGCTGCTCCTAAGCGGTAAAGCGGCCGCCGCAGACGCCCCCATCAAAATCACCAACAACACGGGATATCAGATCCAGTTCGTCTACGTTCTTTACCGAGGCGATTCCTGCCCCTCAGACGACATTCTGGGCAACGACGTACTCCCGGACGGCGCCAGTATCCTGTTGCAAAGCCCGACAGGAAATAGACAGCTGGAGGAGCTGACCGCACAGGACGAAGACGGGGACCGATATTCGATCCGGCCACCCATGGACATGGACGGCGAGATTGTCATTACCCTGGACAACTTGCAGTAGGACATCATATCCGCTCGACCAGGCTTGCCTACTGCCGCCGTAGCACTGCCCCCTGATACACCAGCGCCAGTACCACAGCCATCCCCGCCGGCACCAACAGCGCCCTGAACTGCCACTGGTCAAAGCCCAGCGCGCCGATCGTACCGCCCAGAATAAAACCGCCAATCAACAGCAGAAACAGGGTTGCCTTGCGCCGGTCCATAGGCACCCCGCGCAGACGCGCACCCAGCATGACGCCCAGATCAGTGAAGATGCCTGAAACGTGGGTGGTGCGAATGATGGCTCCACTGTAGGTAGTAACCATCGCGTTCTGCAGCCCACAGGCGGCCGACGCCAGATAGTGCCCAGCCAGACTGCTGCCCTGCAGAGCGAACATCGCCAGCACCAGCAACAGCGCTTCCACCAGCAGCGCAACGCCATAGCGACGGCCATGCTCCAGCGCACTGCTGCCGATAAACAACCCGCTGAACGCCGCCCCCAACACAAAACTGAGCAGCACCAGCAACAGATGCAGCACTTCGGCAGACTGCAGGTGCGTCAGACCAACCCCAAGCAGCGTCGAGGTGCCGGTCAGGTGCGACACCGCCTGATGGCTGAAACCCAGCAGACCGACCGCGTTGACCACGCCGGCCATCAACGCAAGGGTAAAGGCACCCGCCTCAATCCAGGATGGCAATCTGGAAATCACGCTCCCCCCTCCTCCGGCAAAAAGCCCATCATACGCCCGATAGGCCCCGTTGGCCCGGCAGCGCTTCAGTTCGTCAGCAGAGGACACCGCAAGCGTGGATATCCGTCGCCAACTGCGAGTAGAATCGCTGTTTTTCGAAATTTCGACAGGACACTCGCACATGGGTCGCGCTTATCAGAACCGCAAGGAATCCATGGCCAAAACGGCCGACGCCAAAACCAAGCTCTACAGCAAGTACGCGCGGGAGATCTACGTTACCGCCAAGTCCGGCGGCGTCGACCCCGATGGCAACCTGGCGCTGCGTGGTCTGATTGATCGCGCCAAGAAGGACCAGGTCCCCGGCCACGTTATCGACAAGGCGATCGACAAGGCCAAGGGCGGCGGTGGCGAGGACTTCGCAAAGGCCCGCTATGAAGGCTTCGGCCCCGGTAACTGCATGGTGATCGTCGATTGCCTGACCGACAACCCGAACCGCACCTTCGCCGACGTGCGCAACTGCTTCACCAAGACCAAGAGCAAGATCGGCACCGAAGGCAGCGTCAGCCACATGTTCGATCACTGCGCGATCCTGGCCTTCAAGGGTGGCGACGAGGAAGCCACGCTGGAAGCCCTGATGATGGCCGACGTCGACGTCACCGACATCGAAAACGAAGACGGCGTAATCACCGTATTCGCCCCGCATACCGAATACTTCAAGGCCAAACAGGCGTTGATCGATACCTTCGGTGAGCTCGATTTCGAGGCTGACCTGATCCAGTTCGTGCCGCAGACCACCACCGAAATCAGCGGCGACGATGTTGCACTGTTCGAGAAGTTCACCGATATGCTGAACGACCTCGACGACGTGCAGAACATCTACCACAACGCCGAGTTCTGATCCCGCAGCGGGCGCCTGCGGGCGCCCGTCAGTTGCCCCCGTTACGCAGCAAGACTGCAGCTGCAAACGCAGCCAGCACCACCAGCGTCACCACCCCGCTCATCAGTGACGACGCCCGCTTGCCTGTGCCCTTGCGCTGATCGGCAAACGCCTGTTCAACCTGCTCCAGGCTCAGCTGCTGCGCACCTTCCACAACCAGCACCTCACGAGCGCCGGCGCCCAGCGCCAGTTCACGCAACACCCGCAACTCGACCTCGGTCAGGCCGCCCTCCAGGCAGTCGCGCTGCTGCATCACCAGACGCGGCGAACTCCGGCCACCGGCCTTGCGCAGTAACCACTGGAGGTACTTTTCAGCCAGTGCGAAGTCGCCAATCAGCACCCGAGGATGGTCGGTGACGCTGACCCGACGCATGCCCTCTTCGAGCGCCATGCTCAGCGCCTCGTGGCCCGCCGCGACAAACACCACCTTGCCAGCCTGATCACCCAGCACGACCACCGGCGGTTCACTGATCACCTCGCCTGAGTGCAGATCACGCAGTTCGAAGCGGTCACGCCACAATTGCAGCAGATACAATCGATCCCCCAACAGTCGACGCAGGCTCATGCACGAACCTCCCGCGGATGCCCCGGATAAAACTTGAGCGCATCGGGTCGGCGCAAGCGCTGAAACGCCGCCACCTCCCAAGGCCGAATCGCCATGATCATGCTGACGCCAAAGCGCTGCTCCAGCGGCAGCACCAGGTCTTCCTGGTGGCTATGCCGAAACGCCTGGGCCAGACGCTGCAGCTTCTGGTGCATCTGCTCGGTGGATTGCGGCGATAGCATCCCGCTGAGGAACAGGCGCAGCTCGCCCGGGCGGTTGAAGTGACACTGGAAGAAATCACTTTGCACCTGCTGCTCGAAGAAGCGCTGGATCGGCCCGCCCTGCTGCCAGCGAAAATCATGACTGATCAGCGGCTTGATACGGTTGCCCGGCAGCAGTTCAATCAGCCCCATCCGATCCAGCCGCGCCAGGCGGCCCACCGCTTCCACCTCACTGAGCTGATAGGTATCGAGCATCTGCGCCAGACTCCAGCGATTCAGCGCGCAGATCGCCACCAGCAGCAGGCGGTCATCGCCCACCAGTTCCTGCTCCTGCTCGGCAGTCAGCGCATCAATGTGCTGGGCCTGATCCAGCCGGCGGACCAGATCGGTGATCTCCAGCCCCAGCAGCGCACAGATCTGATCCAGCCGCTGCAGTGAAAACTGCCGCTCGGAGAACAGACGCTTGACGCTCGCCTCCGACAACTCAAGCGCCTCGGCAACCTGCTGATAGGTGATTCCACGTTCTTTCAGCGCACCTTTCAATGCCGCGACAATCGCTGCGGTCTGCGCCATATGACAATACCTTTACCAGTCTGGCCGAGCCCGGCCACCAAGAAGTATCGCCATGTAATACCTTAAGCGCCCCTCTGCGCAACCTTTTCGGTCGCGCTGGCATCGCCGAGTGCACCCGTGCACAGTCCGCTCCAGACGCAGCCACAACCCCTGCGCACCCCACGTTCTGGAGGCAACACCATGGATACCGAGATCAACAGTAACTCCTCAGGCTGGATTTTCTTCGTCAAGGCGTCATTCGCGATTGCCCTGCTGGCAACCGGCGCCGGCGTGGTATTCGCGCCCACCGACCTGCTGGTCAAGGGCTACATGTCGGTCTGTGCGCTATTTCTGGTCAGCACCACCATCACCCTGTCGAAAACCATGCGGGATGAACACGAAGGCAAGCGCATTCACAACCGCCTGTCTGAAGCCCGCGCCCAGCAACTGCTGAAAGAATATACGGAGTAACCGTCATGACACTCTGGAGAAAGGTAGGCACCCTGTTCCGCGCCAGCGCCCATGAACCGCTTGAACAGCTGGTCGACGCCAACGCCCTGCGCATCATGGAGCAGGAACTGCGCGACACCGAGCACGCCATGCTGCTGGCCAAGCGCGAGCTGGCCGGGCTGATGGCGACCATCAAGCAACTGCAGCGCAGCAACGAGCAGCTCAGCACCGACCTGGCCCAGCGCGAAGAACAGGCGCGGCAGGCACTGGCGCGAGATGAAGCCGGCCTGGCCTACGAGCTGGCCGAGTGGATCGCCGCGCAGGAGAACCAGTTGCAGCAACAGCGCCAGCAGGCCGAGCAGCTGCAGCGGCAGGAAACCAGTCTGCGCGAACAACTGCGCCGCGCGGCGCAGATGCACCAGCAGTATCGCCGCGAACTGCAGCTGGCACGGGCGAACCGCAGCGCCGAGCGCCTGCTGGGTAATCTCGGTCAGCAGACCCGTGGCCTGCAGGCCCACATGGGCGATCTGGCCAGTTCTCTGGAGCGCATTCGTCAACGTCAGGACAACGCCAGCGATGTCGGCGCCGCCCTCCAGCAATTGCAGGACGAGGACGACGGCAGTGCACTCGACCAGCGCCTGCAACGCGCCGGTATTGCTACCGGCAAGACCGACGCCAACAGCGTACTCGCCAGACTGCGGGGCAACGCCAGCGCTAGCGA
Source organism: Halopseudomonas sp. MFKK-1 (assembly GCF_027474385.1). Taxonomy (NCBI): domain Bacteria; kingdom Pseudomonadati; phylum Pseudomonadota; class Gammaproteobacteria; order Pseudomonadales; family Pseudomonadaceae; genus Halopseudomonas; species Halopseudomonas sp. MFKK-1. The sequence continues at coordinate 1,956,312 of NZ_CP114836.1, read as the reverse complement.
ATAGGCAGCGCTATCAGGAAGGGCGACACCGGTCGCCCTTCCATAACTTTTTTATCCCTTAACTAACAATAAAGAATATTTAATCTATTCTTCAGCGGATGCCACAGTGGGTTCTCACCCCATCGGAGCCATCCCATGAAGCGCCTTGCCCCTCTTGTAGCCCCCATTTTGCTCGCTTGCAGCAGCCTGCTGTTTGCCGCCCCGGCTGTCGAACACCTGCGCCTTTCGGTGATACCCACCGCCGTGTCCAGCGGCGCCGCCGAGGCGATGGTGGTCAGTGGCGGACGCTGGACCACCGAGCGCCATCTGGTGCATGCCGCGGTGCTGATCGAACACCCCAAAGGCCGCTTTCTGTTCGACACCGGGCTGGGCCGTCAGACCGCCGAGGCCTTTGCCCGTAACAACTGGATCAACCGCACGCTGCTGGCCTACGAGCAGCTGAACCCGGCTCGCGACCAGCTGGAAGCGGCCGGCTACAGCGCTGACGATATCGACTTCATTCTGCCCAGCCACCTGCACTGGGATCACCTCGGCGGGTTGCCGGACTTCCCCGGCATTCCAGTAAAAGTGCTGCCCGGCGCACTGGAAGAAGCCCGCGACCACGGCGAGCCGCCAGCCTTTTTGGCCGAGCAACTGGAGGGCCAACGCGAGTGGCAACAGATCGAACTGGACAACACGCCCTACCAAGGCTTTGAACAAAGCCTCGACCTGTTTGGCGACGGTCAGCTGATTCTGGTCGATCTGAGCGGCCATACCGCCGGCCAGGCCGGGCTGTTCGTCAATCTGCCCTCAGGCAAGCGCCTGTTTCTGATCGGCGATACCAGCTGGACCGAACGAGGCGTTGAACGGAACAAGCCACGGCCGGTATTCGTGCAATGGCTATCCCACGTCGACAGCGACCGCGAGCGCAATAGCCAGCAGCTCAAACGCGTGCATGAGCTGCATCAACGCGATCCGGAGCTGTTGATCATTCCGGCCCACGACGAGTTCGTTGCGGCTGGCCTGGCGCGGTTTCCAGCCTTCGAGGAATAACCATGGATCTGCGCAGTCTGCGCTACTTCTGCGCCGCTGCCGAAGCTGGCAGCCTGACCGCGGCGGCCGAGCGCTGCCATGTCGCCCAGCCTTCCATCTCCAACGCCGTAGCCCAGCTGGAACAGGAGTTTGCCCTGCGGCTGTTCAGCCGCAGCAAGAGAGGCGTGACGCTCACGCCCGAGGGTGAGGCCTTCTATCAGGAGGCCGCGCGCCTGCTTGGCAGCGCCGGCGAAATGGAGAAACGCTTCAAGCGCGTCGAGCGCCCCACCCTGTCGGTCGGTATCAACGCCAGCCTGGCCAGTCGCGACAGCGGCTACCTGCTGCAGCTGACCGCCGGCAGACTCACGGACTATCGCCTGCAGGTACGCAGCCAGCCTGCTCAAAGTGCAGACCTCTGGCTGCTGAGTGAACGGCAGGTGCCGGCCGGCTACCACTTTATTGCGCTGCTGGAACAGGAGTACCGGCTGCTGCTGCCCCGCGGCTGGTCCCTCAATCAGCCTCTTGAGCTGGAACAGGCTACCCAATATCCATGGATCGACCGGCTCGACTGCGAACTGCGCAGCGCCTTTCTGGAGCGCCTGCCCGAGTTGACCGACCATGCCAGCCTGCAGGTGGATACCGAAGACCTGGCCCTGAGCCTGGTGCAGCACCGCCAGGGGGCAACCGTTATGGCGGTCAGCGACGACATCGACCTGCTTAGCCCGGCCATCGACAGCCACTCCCTGCGCGGACTGGTACCCGAGACGCTGCGTCATCGCCAGTTGGGGCTGGCCTGCCGGGCTGAACTGGCAGACAGCATCATTGCCGCTTTCGGCTAGCACCCTCTTTTCGCCCCTGCGCCGCTGGCCTACACTCGACTGATGGCTCTGACACCCGATGCTGACCCGCTCTATCAAGCCGCCCGCAACCGCGTGCGTGCCGCCCTGCTGCCAATCGTCAACGGAGCTGCACCGGATGCCGACGCAGTTCACCAGTTACGCGTCTGCTGCAAGCGCTTGAGGGCGCTGCTGCAGCTGTACCGCCCGTATGCAGGGCACCAACGGTTGCGCCAGTTGGACCAGCAGCTCAGACAGATCGCCAAAACGCTGGCCGGCAGCCGCGATCTGCACGTACAGCAGCAACTGATCAAACAACTTGCCAGCACGCTGGACACACCGCTGAGCCCCGCACTCAACAGCCGGCTGCTGCAGGCATCACATGCCCGTGCGCCGAGCAGCACCGACAGCGAGCATCTGATCGCTGCCTTCGCCGCCGTTCTGGCCGACTGGCCCCATTCGGCCACTGGCGCAGCCGACCATTGGCAGATTGGCCTGCAGCGCACCATCAAACGCGCGCGCAAACTTGCTCGCAGCGCCTGCAACAGTGATCAGGATGCGCTTTATCACCGCTGTCGCAAATGGATCAAATACGCGCTGTATCAGCGCGAACAACTGCACGATGCGCGCCTGCCGGCCGATCGCCAGATGACACTGCTGACGCGCCTGGGTGAGCGACTGGGCGAGCTGCAGGATCTTTGCAACCTGGAAGCACAGCTCCAGCGCTCCCCCGCCTCGACAGACAGAGATGCGCTGGCCGCTCGACTGGAACAGCGCAAGCATCACTGCAAACGCCGTATTATCCGGCTGTTTATACGGACATTCGGTCGCGGCGGGTTCCGCTGCTGATCCGGTAAGCTGTTATTCAAGGAGACCCTGATGGATTGGCGAGGCAGACGGCGAAGCAGCAATATCGAAGACCGCAGAGGCGATAGCATCTCCAGCGCCGGTGCCGGCGGTGCGCTGCTGCTGCGCTTGATTCCCATGCTGATCGGCACCCGCGGCGGCCGCTGGATTCTCGCCATTGGCGCAGTCGCCATCATCGGCGGCAAGATGCTCGGTATCGACCTGCTGCCCCTGCTGCTCGGTGGCGGCCAGCCGGTGACGCAACAGGGCCAGCAACCGCTCTCCCCCGCCGAGCAGGAGCTGACCGAATTCGTCAGCGTGGTGCTGGCCGACACCGAGACCACGTGGCATCAGGTTTTCCAGCGCATCGGCCGGCAGTATCAGGAGCCCAAGCTGGTGCTGTTTTCCAACCGCGTGCAGTCCGCCTGCGGCAGCGCCAGTTCGGCTGTTGGCCCGTTTTACTGCCCGGGCGATCAGCAGGTCTATCTGGATCTGGCGTTCTTCAACGACATGAAACAGCAGCTCGGCGCCCCCGGCGACTTCGCTCAGGCCTACGTCATCGCCCATGAAGTGGGCCACCACGTGCAAACCCTGCTGGGCATCAGCCAGAAGGTGCGTCAGGCAGGCGCCGGCCGCAGCCAGGCCGAGGTAAATGCGCTGTCAGTTCGTCAGGAGCTGCAGGCCGATTGCTTTGCCGGCCTCTGGGGCCACGCTGCCAACCGCGAACGCCAGCTGCTGGACCCGGATGATCTGGATGAAGCCCTGACCGCCGCCAGTGCCATCGGCGATGACCGCCTGCAGCGCCAGGCGGGTCAGGATGTGGTGCCGGACAGCTTCACCCATGGCACCTCGGCGCAGCGGGTGAAATGGTTCAAGCGCGGCTTCGACAGCGGCGACATCACCGCCTGCGACACCTTCGCCGGGCCGATCTGAGCCCGGTTGCGACTGCACCGAGTCGCGCATGGCCGCCCGGCCAGCCAGCCAGCACTCTGCAATCCGACCGGCACAGACGATAACCCTGCGCCTGGCTTCCAATCGATCGGAGTCACACAAAGACACAAGACCCGCCGCCATTCCGGATGTACAATCGCCACCCCGCAGGAGAGAGGGCTCAGCCCCGCCGAAGGCGCAAACTCCCATAAACGCTCAGGCACAGGCACTGTGGACACGATTAACGCCGTCTGGAGAGAGGCTGCATGGCAGCCCACCGAAGGGGCAAGCAGGGTATGACCCTGTAAACTCTCAGGTATCAAGGACAGGGGGAGAGGCTACGCAAACGCAGGAGAACTGTGTGCTGACCTCTGTCTATATCATCGCCATCACCGCCGAAGCCATGTCCGGAGCCCTTGCCGCGGGCAGACGCAACATGGACTTTTTCGGTGTCGCCGTTATCGCCTTTTTAACCGCCCTGGGTGGTGGTACCGTCCGGGACATTCTGCTCGGCAACTTCCCGATCACCTGGACCCAGCATCCCCTTTACATCTACATCACCATCACCGGTGGCCTGGCAACCATAGTGCTGGCGCGCTTCATGCGTCACCTCCACCAGCTTTTTCTGGTGCTCGACGCCATCGGCCTTGTCGCCTTCACCGTCATTGGCTGCAATGTCGCGCTGAGACTGGGCTACGACACAGTAGTGGTGGTTATGGCCGGCATCATCACCGGTATCTTCGGCGGTATTATCCGCGACATCATGTGCAATAGAATGCCCCAGGTGTTGCGTCATGAACTCTACGCCAGCGTCTCGCTGGTCGTCGCTCTGCTCTATCTCGCCCTGCGACATCAGGGTGTCAACGAAAGCGTCAACCTGCTGGCTGCCTTCAGCGTGGGCCTGTTGCTGAGAATGTCAGCGATTCGCTGGAAACTGTCGCTGCCGGTGTTCAGCTACGCCAAATCCCAGTGGGACTGATGAGCGAAATCGCCAGCAAGGGCCTCACTGGCTGCGATGCCTGTCGGGCCGACCTGATCGTCGTCAGGGCCGTGCTGGTCGAGAACCGAACCAGCGCGACCAGCGGGCGTTAACCCAGAGCGACAGCCCGATCACCGCGGAGCCCGCTGCAAGTCGCAGCAGGTCAGCATCGTGATTCCAGATCAGCAGATTGACCAGCAGCCCCGCCGGCACCAGCGCATTGTTCATGATGCCCAGGGTGCCGGCGTCCACCTGAGCTGCACCCCGGTTCCAGAACAGAAAGCCAAGTCCGGAAGCGACCAGCCCCAGCCAGGCCAGCACCGACCACTGCAGCGCGGTGTGCGGCAGGCGCTCCGGGTTGCCGAGCAGCAGCCAGGCCGGCAGCATGACCATCAGCGCGCCAATAAAGAACAGGCCAAATCCGCGCCACTGCTGGGTTGAGGTCAACTCATAACGACGCACCAGATGAGCATAGCCTACCTGCCCGGCGGCGAAGGTAAAGTTGGCCAGCTGCAGAATCAGAAAGCCGCGGATAAAGCTGTCGCTGAGCCCGTCGTAGCGCATGATTCCGGCACCAAGCACCGCAATCGCGGCGGCGACCAGAGGCCCCAGACTGAAACGCCGGTTCAGCAGATCATCAATCAGCGCCACGTGCAGTGGCGTAAAAATGGTGAACAGCAGCACCTCGGGCACAGAGATGTACTCGAAGGACTGGTACAGGCAAATATAGGTGACACCGAACTGCAACGCACCAACCACCAGCAGCCCCGGCACCACCGGGCGCGGCAACAATCGAATACGCAGCAGCGGGAGAAACAGCAGCCCGGCCAGCATGGCCCGCGTCAGCACGGCAAAATAGCTGTCGACCTGCCCGGCCAGATACTCGCCGATGAGGCTGAAGGAAACCGCCCATAACAGGGTTACCGCAACAAGATAAGGCATCACCGCTCCACACAGGCCAGATGGGCGGGGAGTATAGCGGTTTCAGGTCAACGGCTGCTGCCTCACGCGCCTGCTCAGCACCCCATGCAGCATCACTGGCAACAGGGTCAGGGTAACCAGGGTGGCACCGAGTATGCCCGCCATGACAATCACACCGACACCACGATAGAGCTCGGTACCGGCGCCAGGCAGAAATACCAGCGGCGCAATCCCGCAGAGGGTGGTCAAGGTTGAAATGGCAATTGGTCGCAGGCGCGCCTCAACCGCCTCACGAACGGCCTCGACCGGCGTCATGCCCTGATGATCAAGATTATCGATGGCGCGATCCACAATCAGGATCGGATTGTTCACGACCGTACCCATCAGAATCAGAAAGCCCAGCATGGTGATCATGTCCAGCGGCTGACTGAAGCCACCCAGCCCCGCTGCTGCCAATGCGGAACCGGCCAGATTCAGCAGCGCCAGCCCGGCCAGCCCGCCAGCCATGCCCAGCGGAATGCTGACCATGATCAATAACGGGTAACCCCAATGGCGGAAGATCGCCACCAGCAGCAGAAAGACAATCAACAACGCCGCCAGGTAGTTGCTGCCCAGCGACTCGCGGGTGGCATCCAGCTGGTCGGCGGCACCCGAGATCGACAGGCTAACCCCCAACGGTACCTGCCCTTGGGCTCGCAGATACTCGACCAGCTCGGTACGCACCTGCTCGACTCCCGCCTCCAGAGGGACAGAACGCGGCGGGATGATATTCAGCGTCAGGGTGCGACGGCCGTCTACCCGGCGCACCACGCTGGTGTCGACCTCCTCTTCGATACGCGCAAGCGAGGACAGAGGCAGCACCTGGCCGCTCGGTGTGTATAAGGTAAGACCGCGCAGGGTCTGCAGGTCGGGCTGCAGAGCCATCGCGTTGTAGAAGTAGATGTCGACCTTGTCGTCGTCCTGAAAGTAATCGCCGACATAACTGCCATTGGTCAGGGCCGACACCGCAAACCCCATTTGCTCGGCGTCCAGTCCCAGCTCGGCGGCGCGCTCCCAGTCCGGATAAATCTGCAGCAGAGGCTGCGCCAGGCTGAGGTTGGAGGGCTGGGTCTGAACCGACGGATCCTCGAAGATTTCACCAGCCCGGTCGTAGGCCAGACGAGCCACTTCGTAGAGACTGGCGAGATCCGGACCGGAAATATCCAGGTTGATGCTGCGCGTACCACCGTTATTGCTGCTGATAATCGAGCCCCGGGTGGCGAACGCGCGCATACCCGGGTACGTACGAAAATGCTCGACCAGTGCACGCATCAGCGCATCAATGTCTGCCGGGTCCGCAGGCACACCAATCATCCACAACCCTTCAGTCGAAACGTTCACCATCAGCATGGCGATTGGGGGCACCGGACTATCAGCGTCCTCAGCCGCGGCGGCCTGGGTAAAGGGCAGAAAGTGCGCCTGAACCTGATCCGCAATCTGTTGCATGCTGGCCAGGTTATAGCCGGGCGGCGCGTTCATCATGGCGAAGGTCTTGGCCTCCTCGCCTTCAGGCAGATACTCGGCTGGCGGCGTCAGCGTCAGCACAATCAGCAGGCTGCCCCCCATAACTACCGCGGCGCAAAGCAAGCGGCGCCGGGCGCTGGCCAGCAGCCAGCCCACCAGATCAGCACAGCGGCTGGCCAGCCGGCCCTGTTCGCTGGCGGGCTCCAACTCGCCGCCGCGCAGCCTCGCACAGGCTGCAGGCACGGCAGTTATTGCAACCAGCATGGAAACCAGAATCGCCGAGGTAATGGCAATGGCAATGTCCGAATACAGCTGCCCTGCCTCTTCACGGATAAACATCACCGGCAGAAACACCATGACCGTCGTCAGTGTCGAGGCCAGAATCGCGGGCCAGACCCTGCTTACCCCGGCTACCGCAGCACGCAGCCGATCCAGGCCGCGCCGGCGCTCCAGTTCAATGCTCTCCAGCACCACAATACTGTTGTCCAGCGTCATGCCAATGGCGAAGGCGACTCCGGCCAGGGAAATCACGTTGATCGTACGCCCGGTCAGCATCAGGCCAAGAAAGGCGGCAATGGTGCAGATCGGAATCCCCATGACGCCAATCAGCGTTACCCGCCAGGAACGCAGAAACAGATACATGATCACCGACGCCAGCAAAGCGCCAAGGATCAGGTTTTTCCAGACATTGACCACCGAGTCACGGACATAGACCACGTCATCGGAATTCAGCCTGATCTGCATACCCTGCGGGTTAAGCAACTCCTGATTGACCAGCGCCATCTCGGCGAGCATGGCCTGCTTGATGGCAATCACATTGGAGCCGCTTTCTCGCCTGACAGCCAGACTGACAACGGGGGCGCCATTGACGTAGCTGCGCTGAACAATACGCGCGTGATCAAGCGTGACATCGGCCAGATCCTGCAGACGAATCAGGCTGTCTCCCCGTCGCTCAACCACCAGTTGGCGAATATCGTCCAGGCTCTCGAAACGGCCGACGGTACGCAGCAAAAACCGTCGCTTGCCGCTATCAATCTCGCCACCGGAAACATCCCGGTTTCGCGACCGCAGCGCGTCACGCACCGCGGCAGGCGTCAGACCGTGCAACGCCAGCCGTTCGGGGTACAGGCGAACCTGTACCTGACGGGCCGCACCACCACGCACATCCACCTGGGCGACACCGTTGACCGCCGATAGTCTCGGACGCACGTTGTCTTCGATGTAATCGCGCACCATATCCATATCCAGGTTACGCGGATTACCCTCCAGCGGTGATACCGCCAGGTACATGAAAGCATTGGCAGAGAAGGACGTCGCGTTGACCGACGGCTGATCCACATTCTCGGGGTAACCCGACACCTGCGTGAGGGCATTGTTGACGCGTATCAGCGTCTCGTTCAGATCAACGCCAAAGGGAAAGTCCAGTTCGATCTCGGCCCAGCCGGTCCCGGCAACCGACGTTATTCGCTCGAGATTGGGCAGGTTACGCAAAAACTCTTCCTGCTCGACCAGAATTTCCTTCTCGATATCCTGCGGCGTCGCACCGGGCCACCGGGTTTCAACAGTCACCGTGCGGGTTTCCAGGTCCGGAATCATCTGCACGGGAATCCGCAGCGCCGCCATGGTACCCAGCACGCAGAGAATCAGCAGCGCGACGGTCACCAGAATGCCGTGGCGAGTAATGGCCTGGAACATGTCAGTCGGCCTCGTGGTTGAGCAGGTTGAGCAACTGCCCTTCGCGCAGGCTCTCGTTACCTTCAACGACTACCAGCTCTCCGGCCTCCAGGCCCTCTCGCACCTCGACCACCCCGTCAAATGCCAGTCCGGACCGGACCTGCTGCTCCCGGGCCCGCCACTGGCCTGCTTCGTTGACGGCCCGCCAAACAGCCACGCGGCCGTCAACCTGCCTAAGCAGCGCATCGCGGGAGACTACGACGCCCTGTTGCTGCTGATCCAGCAACAGCTCGCCCTGAACCGACATCCCGGGAATCAGGCCAGCAATATCGTCGGGCAGAGCAATACGCAGCAAAAAGGTGCGCGCCTGCTGACTGCTTAACGGGATGCGCGCGGTTACCGGCAACACAAAATCTTCTCCGGGGTGACCCTCGAACTGCAACTCGACCCGACTGCCTGGCTCGGCACGGGCATAGAAGCGCTGCGGCACCTGAAGGTCGGCGCGAAGCTGCTGCAGGGTGATCAACTCCAGCACCCCGGTCCCGGGCTCGACCCACTCGCCCAGCTCAGTCAGGCGTCGACTGATCACGCCACTGAAGGGAGCCTCCAGCCGGTGCCGGCGCGCCAGCGCCTCTCGCCGTTGCAGGCCGGCACGCGCCCCCGCCAACGCCGCATCGGCCTGCGCAACGGCGGCTTCCAGGCCGCGCACCTCGCTGGCGGCAATACTGCGGCGCTCTGCCAGCGTACTGGCCTCGCTGAGCCGCCGCTGCGCGTCATCAAGCGTGCTGCCCAGACGCGCAACCTCGGCCCGGTCGCGATCCAGATCACGCTGTACAAGCTCGTCATCCAGCGTCATCAACAGCGCGCCCTTCTCAATCCGCTGGCCCTCCTCCACCGGCAGCCCGGAAACCCGTCCCTCCACTTCCGCAGACAACGTAGCCACCCGCGCCGTGGAGACACTGCCGCTGACCGGCACCACCTCCACCAGCGGCTGCAGCGTAGTGGTCGCAACCCGCACCGGCACAGCGGTCTCGGCACGCGCCAGAGACATCAGCAGCAGCAGGCAAACAGCAAGGACAGAGCGCAGCACAGGAGGAGCCTCCGACAACTTCAAAGTGAATCAGCATGCCAGAAATGAAAAAACACACCTACAACAAAGCAGGTGAGGATGTTTCACGATATGGCGGAGGACAAACCGGCCAAAAATAACATTGCACACAATCTACATTGTGTTAGCATGCAAAACTTAATTGCATGCAATCTATATTTTCATTACCGGAGACTCCTTATGTCCATTGAACAGGTTATCTATCGCGCTTCTGCAGAAGCTACCGGTGGCCGTGACGGTCGTGCCATTTCCTCCGACGGTGTACTGGATATCGAATTGACTACGCCAAGGGAGTTGGGCGGCGCAGGTGGTCAGGGCACCAACCCGGAGCAGCTGTTTGCTGCAGGCTATTCGGCCTGTTTCATTGGTGCGATGAAGTTTGTCGCAGGCCGCGACAAGCTGCCCATGCCGGCTGATGCGTCGGTTGAGGGGGTGGTCGGTATCGGTCAGATTCCGCAGGGCTTCGGCATTGAAGTCGAACTGCGCATCAGCCTGCCGGGCATGCCTGCAGAGCAAGCCGAGCAGCTGATTGAGCGCGCCCATCAGGTCTGCCCCTACTCCAACGCCACCCGCGGCAATATTGATGTGACCCTGAGCCGGGTCGAGTAACGCACAAACAACAACGGCGCCCAGGGGCGCCGTTGTTGTGTCAGCAGCTCAGCTTAGAGCGGCTTGCCGCGATTGCCGTGCGCGGCAACAAAGGCCTGCACGTCAGCCAGACTGTTCGGCAACACGGTGCAACGCTCTTCGCGCTCGAACAGATCGCTCAGATGCGCCGGCAGGTGCAATGCTTCGCCAACGCCAGCCTGACGGACCGCATCCGGGAACTTGACCGGGTGCGCAGTCCCAAGGGTGATCATCGGCGTCGACAGCGAGCGACGACATTCGCGGGCTGCACGCACGCCGATGGCGGTGTGCGGGTCCAGCACTTCGCCGCACTGCGCGAATACCTCGGCGATGGTTGCACAGGTGCCTTCGTCGTCAACCGCCAGCGAATCAAACAGCTTGCGCGCCTCGGTCCAGCGATCATCTTCAACAGACAGTTTGCCACTGACCTTGAAGTCATCCATCAGCTTGGCTACCAGCGCACCGTTACGACCGTGCAGATCGAACAGCAGGCGCTCGAAGTTGGACGACACCATGATGTCCATCGACGGCGACAGCGACGGGTGCAGGGTGTCCTTGTCGTAGTGATTGCCGCTCATGAAGCGGTGCAGGATGTCGTTGCGATTGGTAGCAACGATCAACTGGCTGATCGGCAGGCCCATATTGCGCGCCAGGTAACCGGCGAAGATGTCGCCGAAGTTGCCGGTCGGCACCGAGAACGCCATCGAGCGCGCCGGACCACCCAGCTGCAGGGCAGCGTGAAAGTAGTAGACGATCTGCGCCATGATGCGCGCCCAGTTGATCGAGTTAACCGCGACCAGACGGGTGCCCTTGAGGAAACCCTGGTCGGCGAAACTGGCCTTGACCATCTCCTGACAGTCGTCGAAGTTGCCTTCGATGGCGATGTTGTGGATGTTGTCGCCAAGGATGCTGGTCATCTGGCGACGCTGCACCTCGGACACCCGGTTGTGCGGGTGCATGATGAAGATGTCGACGTTCTCGCAGGCTTTGCATCCCTCAATAGCCGCCGAACCGGTATCACCAGAGGTGGCGCCCATGATCACCACGCGCTCGCCACGCTTGACCAGGAAATAGTCGAGCAAACGGCCCAGCAGCTGCAGGGCAAAGTCCTTGAACGCCAGGGTCGGGCCGTGGAACAGCTCCATCACCCACTCGTTGCTGTCCAGCTGACGCAGCGGGGCAACTGCCTTGTGCTCAAAGACGCCGTAGGTGTCCTGCAGAATCTGTTTGAAATCGGCGTCCGGAATGCTGCCAGTGACGAACGGGCGCATCACGTTGAACGCCAGCTCGTGGTACGGCAGACCGCCCCAGGATGCGATCTGCTCCTGGGTGAAACGCGGCAGGTTCTCTGGCACATACAGACCGCCGTCAGAGGCCAGACCGGCCAGCAGCACGTCTTCGAAATTCAGGGCCGGAGCCTGGCCACGGGTACTGATATAACGCATATCGGCAAACCTTCGGTTTGAGCTGCAAGCCGCAAGCAACAAGCCGCAAGCACCACCTGGGTTGCTTGCCGCTTGCCGCTTGTCGCTTGCCGCTGGATTAGTCCAGTTGTTCCACGCGGATCCGCATCAGCGGGCCGGCGATATCCTCGAGCGACTCCAGCGCGGCAATCGCATCGTTCATGTTCTGCTCGCGTACGCGGTGAGTCAGCAGAATCATCGGCACCAAGCCGTCCTGCTCTTCCACGTCCTTCTGCATGATCGATTCGATGTTGATGCCACGCTCGGACAGGATGGTCGCGACCTTGGCCAGCACGCCCGGGCGGTCCTGCGCGTGCAGGCGCAGGTAGTAGGCGGTTTCGACCTCGTCAACCGGCAGAACCGGCAGATCCGACAGCGCATCAGCCTGGAACGCCAGGTGTGGAACGCGGTTGGTCGGGTCGGTGGTCAGGGTGCGGACCACGTCGATGATGTCGGCAACAACGGCGGAAGCAGTCGGCTCGGCGCCGGCGCCGGCGCCGTAGTACAGCGTCGAACCAACAGCATCACCGTGAACCATGACAGCGTTCATCACGCCATTGACGTTGGCGATCAGGCGATCAGCCGGGATCAGGGTCGGGTGCACGCGCAACTCGACGCCGTTTTCAGTGCGGCGCGCCACGCCCAGATGCTTGATACGGTAGCCCAGCGCTTCGGCGTAATTTACGTCGGCAGTGGTCAGCTTGGTGATCCCTTCGGTGTAGGCCTTGTCGAACTGCAGCGGGATACCAAAGGCAATGGAGGCCAGAATGGTCAGCTTGTGCGCGGCATCAATACCCTCGACGTCGAAGGTCGGATCAGCCTCGGCATAACCCAGCGCCTGCGCTTCAGCCAGAACGTCCTCGAAGGTACGCCCCTTGTCGCGCATTTCAGTCAGGATGAAGTTGCCAGTGCCGTTGATGATACCGGCAACCCAGTCAATGCGGTTGGCGGCCAAACCTTCACGCAGCGCCTTGATAATCGGGATACCGCCGGCAACCGAGGCCTCGAACGCAACCATCACGCCCTTGGCGCTGGCAGCAGCGAAGATCTCGTTGCCGTGCACGGCAATCAGCGCCTTGTTGGCAGTCACCACGTGTTTGCCGTTCTCGATCGCCTTGAGTACCACATCCTTGGCCAGGGTGTAGCCGCCGATCAGCTCGACGATGATGTCGATCTCGGGATTGTTGACCAGCTCGAAAACGTCGTCGGTCACCGGGGTCATGCCCAGGTTGCAGGCCGGGTTGGGGTGCCGGGTTGCAATCTGGGCGACCTCAATGCCGCGCCCAGCACGCCGGGCAATTTCCGTCGCGTTGCGCTGCAGAACATTGAAGGTGCCACCGCCGACGGTGCCCAATCCACAAATACCTACTTTGACCGGTTTCAAACTTTGGTCCCTACCTGGTTGTTAGTCGATTACATGAAAACGCGCCGACGATCTGCCCGTCGGCACGGCTGTTACTGATTCTCCAGCGCGATAGCGGCCAGCTGCGCCGCCGGCTGATACCCCGGGATCAACACCCCGTTGGCCATGAAAATGGCCGGTGTACCCTGCACACCCACCTGCTGACCCAGCTCGAACTGGCGCTCAACAGGATTCTCACAGCTGGCTGGCGCGACCTCGTCACCCTGCTTGGCAGCCGTCAGCGCCGCCTTGCGGTCGTCCGAACACCAGACCGACTGCATGACACTGGCAGCACGGGACTGCATTCCGCCGCGCGGGAAGGCAGCATAGCGCACCTCGATACCCAGATCATTGAGCTGCTGCACCTCGTTGTGCAGCTTGCGGCAGTAACCGCAATCCACATCGGTAAATACCGTGATATGGGTCTTGGGCTGCTCGGGCGCAAACACGATCAGCTCCTGCTGCGGCAGCCCGTTGATGACCGCGCCGATGTTACGCGCTTCGGCGATGGAGGTAAGGTTACGTGGCTTGCCGTCGTTGACCTCGATCAGCGAGCCCTGGACAAAGTACTTGCCGTCCGCCGAGGCGTAGAGCACTCGACCGCTTTCCAGCTCAACGCTGTATAGACCGGCCACGGGAGACTCGCTCACCGTCTTGACCGGCACATTGAAATTCATTGTCTTCAGAGCGTCCCGAATAGCCTGATCCGGATTCGCCATGACCTGTGTCGCCGCCAGGGCCAGTATGGCGGCCAGGCCGATTTTCAGTCGCATAGTCCACTCCTTTTGAAGACCGCAAAGCTTACCACGAATAAAGGAAGCACTGACCAATTCCACGCGCCCTGCGGGATGTTCGGCGCAACCCGGATGCTGTCACCCTCGGGGATGATGCTGGGCATGCAGATCATGCAGGCGCTGCCGGGCAATATGGGTATAGATCTGGGTTGTCGACAGATCACTGTGCCCCAGCAGCATCTGCACTACCCGCAAGTCCGCCCCGTGATTGAGCAGATGGGTAGCAAAGGCGTGGCGCAGGGTGTGCGGAGACAGCTCGCTGCGAATGCCGGCCGCAAGGGCATGCAGCTTGACCCTGTGCCAGAATGTCTGACGCGTCATCATCTGCCCCAGCCTGCTGGGAAACAGTACATCACTCGGCTTGCCTGCCAATAGTGCCGCACGTGCCGTATCAAGATATTGCTCCAGCCAGCGCATCGCCTCTTCCCCCAAAGGGACCAGACGTTCCTTGCTGCCCTTGCCAGTCACCCGCACCACACCCTGACGCAGGTTCAACTGATCGAGCCGCAAGCCGACCAGCTCACTGACCCGCAATCCGGTGGCATACAGCACTTCCAGCATGCAACGGTCCCGCAACCCCAGAGTGTCTTCGCTGTCCGGTGCGGACAGCAGGCGCTCAACGTCGGCCTCACTGAGCGACTTGGGCAGCGGCCTGCCGATCTTCGGCATGGCAACATCCCGGGTCGGGTCGTCGGCGATCAACTGCTGACGCAGCAAGTAGCGGTAGAAACTTCGCACACAGGACAGCAGCCGGGCACTGGAACGCGCCTGATAGCCGGCGCCAAGCCGCCAGCCCAGGTGCGCCATCAGATCGGCGCGCGACAGCTGCAGCAGCCGGCTGCGACGCTGCCCCAGCCAACCGGCCAGCGTACGCAGATCGGTGCGATAGGCGCTGCAGGTGTGCTTCGACAACCCCTTTTCCAGCCACAGGCTGTCAAGGAATTGATCGATCAGCTGCTGATCCGCGTCACTGACCGGCATCGGCGCAACATCAGGCATGGATTTGACTCGAGTGGACGGGCGATTCGTCGATTAAAAACACTCAGGCACAAAAAAGCAGCCCTCAGGCTGCTTTTTTGTTGGTCAGTTGTCCGATCAGGACAGCTTTTCCTTGATGCGAGCTGCCTTACCAGACAGAGCACGCAGGTAGTACAGCTTGGCCTTGCGAACGTCACCGCGACGCTTGACAGAGATGCTGTCGATCAGCGGAGAGTAGGTCTGGAACGTACGCTCAACGCCAACACCGCTGGAGATCTTGCGAACGGTGAAAGCCGAGTTCAGACCACGGTTACGCTTGCCGATAACCACGCCTTCGAAGGCCTGCAGACGGGAGCGATCGCCTTCCTTAACCTTGACCTGGACGATTACGGTATCACCCGGTGCGAACGCGGGGATTTCCTTGGACATCTGTTCAGCTTCAAGCTGGGCAATAATATTGGACATCTTGCTTCTCCTGCACAGGCCGTCGGACCTGTATCAATGGTTATCGGTTGCCTGCTCGCGGATATATTCCGCCAACAGCTGTTGCTGTTCTTTGCTCAACTCCAGCTCTTCGAGCAACTCTGGCCGACGTTGCCAGGTACGACCCAAAGACTGTTTGAGGCGCCAGCGCCGGATCAGTTCATGGTTACCGCTGAGCAGCACCTCCGGAACGCGCTGCCCATCAAACTCTTCCGGCCGGGTGTAATGTGGGCAATCGAGCCATCCCGCCGAAAAGGAATCTTCTACCGCGGAATCCGCATGCCCCAATACACCGGGAATCAAGCGGGTCACCGCGTCCAGGAGCACCATGGCTCCCAGTTCGCCACCGGACAACACGTAGTCGCCAATGGAGATTTCCTCATCTACGCAGCGATCAATGATGCGCTCGTCGATGCCCTCGTAGCGCCCGCATAACAGCACAAGGCTGTCCAGCTGCGCCAGCTGTTCGACGCGTTTCTGCGTCAGAGGCTGCCCCTGCGGAGACAGGTAAATCACCCGCGGGGTGGAGGGAGCCTGCTGGCGGATGGCGTCAATCGCCTCCAGCAGCGGCTCAACCTTCATCAACATGCCGGGACCACCGCCGAAGGGGCGATCATCCACCGTGCGATGACGGTCATGTGCGTGTTCACGCGGGTTGCTGAAAGCGACTTCCAACTGGCCCCGCTTGACCGCCCTGCCGGTAACACCGGACTCGGTCAGCGCCGTGAACATCTCGGGAAACAGGGTAACTACACCGGCCCACACCGGTCAGAACTCCGCATCCCAGTCAACCTGCATGACTTGCGTCTCCAGATCGACCTTGATTACAAACTGGCCCGGCAAATAAGGCAACAGACGTTCACGCTGATCAACACTGCCTGCGCAGGGCTTGACCACCATGACATCGTTGGAGCCGGTCTCAAGCAGGTGATCCACCTTGCCGAGCAGCTGCCCTTCCTGGTTTACAACCTGAAGGCCTTCCAGCTGATGCCAGTAAAAATCGCCATCTTCAAGCTCGGGCAATGCGTCGGACGCAATGCTGATCTCGAAATCGACCAGTTCCTCGGCCTTGTTGCGGTCGTCGATCCCCTTGAGGTTGACCACCAGCACGCGTCCCTGGACGCGCCCACCGAGGACGGACACCGTACGCTGCTCGGAGCCCCGGTTAAGGGACCACTCGGCATAGTCGAGCACGTTGTCCAGCGGGTCGGTATGGGAATAGACCTTTACCGCCCCACGCACCCCATGAACCGAAACGATCTTGCCGAGTACAACCCGATGGGCCCCGGCCGGCTCAGGAGTATTGGCCATATCAGGCAGCAGCCTGACCAGCTTCCTTCAGCAGAGCTGCAACGCGATCAGACGGCTGCGCACCCTGGCTCAGCCAGTATTGAACGCGCTCATCGTTCACGGACAGACGCACTTCACCGCCAGTAGCTACCGGGTTGAAGAAGCCTACCCGCTCAACAAAACGGCCATCGCGAGCATTGCGGCTGTTGGTGACGGTCAGATGATAGAAGGGGCGCTTCTTGGAGCCACCACGAGCAAGACGAATGGTTACCATGTCGACATTGTTTCCTGTGTTTGAGTATCGCTACTTAATCGTTTGCGGGCGTGCAGCTGAAAGCGCATACACCTATAGCCCGAAAGGTCGCGTATTCTACGGAATATCCCGACCAATGAAAACTCTTTTTTCCGCAGCGACCGGCACCGCCGGTCAGCCGCCTGCTCCCACGCCGCAAAACGGCGTGCAGAGCAGTCCTCAGAAGCGGGGCATCCCGCCACCCGGGGGCAGCATGCCGCCGCCACCCATGCCACCCATACCGCGCATCAGCTTGGCCATGCCGCCCTTGCCGGTGACCTTCTTCATCATCTTCTGCATCTGCTTGTGTTGCTTGAGCAGGCGTCCGATGTCCTGAATCTGGGTACCCGAGCCCGCCGCGATGCGACGCTTGCGCGAGCCGCTGATGAGGTCCGGATTGCGGCGCTCGGCGGGCGTCATCGAGTTGATGATCGCCTCCATACGCTTGAACTGCTTGGCCGCTTCGGTCTGCGCTGTTTCCATCTGCGCCGCACTGATCTTGCCACCCATCATCGGCAGCTTTTCCATCATCGAGCCGAGACCGCCCATGGCGTTCATCTGCTGCAGCTGATCACGGAAGTCCTCAAGATCGAAGCCCTTGCCCTTCTTCAGCTTCTTGGCAAGCTTCTCGGCCTTGTCCTTGTCGATCTTCTGCTCGGCCTGTTCAATCAGGCTGAGCACGTCGCCCATACCGAGGATGCGCGAGGCGACCCGGTCAGGGTGGAAGACTTCCAGGGCATCGATCTTCTCGCCCATACCAAGGAACTTGATCGGCTTGCCGGTGATATGACGCACCGACAGCGCCGCACCGCCACGGGCGTCACCGTCGACCTTGGTCAGGATCACCCCGGTCAGCGGCAGGGCCTCGTTGAAGGCCTGAGCGGTGTTGGCCGCATCCTGACCGGTCATGGCGTCGACCACAAACAGGGTTTCCGCCGGCTTGGCTGCCGCGTGCACCTGCTTGATCTCGGCCATCATCTCGCCGTCGACGTGCAGACGACCGGCGGTATCGACGATCAGCACATCCATGAAGCGGTTCTTCGCCTCACGCATCGCCGCTTCGACAATCGCCACCGGCTGCTGATCAGCCGAGGACGGGAAGAACTCGACCTGTACGTCGGCTGCCAGCGTTTCCAGCTGTTTGATCGCCGCCGGACGGTAGACGTCGGCGCTGACCACCATGACCTTCTTCTTCTCGCGTTCACGCAGCGTCTTGGCCAGTTTGGCCACACTGGTGGTCTTACCCGCACCCTGCAGACCGGCCATCAGGATCACCGCTGGCGGGCTGACCGCCAGGTTCAGCCCTTCGGACTGCCCCATGACCGCTTCCAGCTCGGACTTGACGATCTTGACGAAGACCTGCCCCGGCGACAGGCTGCGCGACACTTCGGTGCCGACCGCGCGCTCACGCACCTGGTCAACGAAGGTCTTGACTACCGGCAGCGCGACATCAGCCTCCAGCAGCGCCATGCGCACTTCGCGCAGGGTGTCCTTGATGTTGTCTTCAGTCAGCTTGGCCTGACCTGTCACACCGCGCAGACTGTGCGACAGGCGCTCGGTAAGATTCTCGAACATGTGCTTTCTCCCAGGGCGGGCCCGTTTTCAGCCCGGCCGCCATTTCAGCGGCGCAGTATACCCCGCGCACCCGGCACAGGATAGGGAAGCACCGGCAGACGCTTTCACCCGGACGCGGCTTATGCCACACTGCGGCTTTGTTGATAATCGCTCGCAAGGACGTATGACAGCCCTCGCCCCCAGTCTGCTGGCCGCCGGTTTCTATATCAGCGGCATCCTGTATCAGATGCACTGCCTCGGCAAACGTCTGGCCGTCAACGCCAGTCTGTTGCGCGCCATCGGGCTGGTTGCCCTGCTGGCCCACGCCGTCAGTCTGTATATTCAGCTCACCACACCGCAGGGCTTTGCCCTGGGCCTGTTCAATATCGGCTCGCTGATTTCCTGGCTGGTAGTTGCGGTCACGCTGGTGTCGAGTTTCCGCGCGCCAGTCACCAGTCTGCTGCTGGGGCTTTATCCGCTGGCACTGATCACCGCCCTGCTGGCGGGCTTCTTCCCCGAACAGGGCACGACACTGGCAACCGACCAGGACGGCTTGCTGGTGCATATTCTGCTGTCGGTGCTGGCCTACGGCATTTTTACCATTGCCGCCTTCCAGGCCACCCTGCTGGCTGTTCAGGACTATCAGCTCAAGCACAAGCACCCTACCCGTTTCATTCGCACCTTCCCGCCGCTGCAGACCATGGAACAGCTGCTGTTCCAGTTTCTGCTGTGCGGTGAAGTGCTGCTGACGCTGGCGCTGATCTCAGGTTTTGTCTTCCTGGAGAATATGTTCGCCCAGCATGTGGCCCACAAGACTCTGCTGTCCTGCCTGGCCTGGGTGGTGTTCGGCATTCTGCTGTGGGGCCGGCACTTCCGCGGCTGGCGCGGCAGCAATGCGATCCGCTGGACACTGGCGGGCTTCCTGTTGCTGATGCTGGCCTATTTCGGCAGCAAGCTGGTACGCGAACTGCTGCTGGCCGCCTGACCCATACTACGACCTGCCTGAGGCTAGCCCTTGAACGAATCCCATACTGGCCTGCTGCTGATTCTGCTGGTGGTGCTGATCGTGCTGTCAGCGTTCTTCTCCAGCTCCGAAACCAGCATGATGAGCCTCAACCGCTACCGGCTGAAGCACCTGAGCAAGGAAGGCCACCGAGCGGCGCGCCGCGCCTCCCGTCTGCTGGAGCGCCCCGACCGACTGCTCGGCACCATTCTGGTCGGTAACAATATCGTCAACATCCTCGCCGCCTCGATCGCCACCGTGATCGCGGTGGACGTCTGGGGCGAAGCCGGTATCGCGATTGCCACCATGATCCTGACCGTGGTCGTGCTGATCTTCGGCGAGATCACACCCAAGACCCTGGCAGCCCTGCGCCCGGAGCTGATTGCCTTCCCGGCCAGCGTGATCCTGTCCGGCCTGCAGCGCCTGCTCTATCCGGTGGTGTGGGTGTGCAGCGCCATCAGCAACCTGCTTTTGCGCATGCTCGGGGTCAACCCGCACAGCAAGGATGGCGATCAGCTGACCACCGAGGAGCTGCGCACGGTGGTGCGTGAAGCCGGGCTCGGCATTACCCGCAGTCGCCAGAACATGCTGCTGGGCATCCTTGATCTGGAGAAGATGACGGTCAACGACATCATGATCCCGCGCAACGAGGCTGTCGGTATTGATCTGGACAGCGACATGGCCGCGATCAATCACCAGCTGCGCAGCTGTCACTACACCCGGCTGCCGGTCTACCAGGGCGATATCAACAACGTCACCGGCATCGTCCACATGCGCTCGATCGCGCGCCTGCTGAGCCGCGGCGAACTGACCAAGGAAGCCCTGATCGGCGCCTGCAAGGAGCCCTACTTCATCCCGGAAAGCACACCGCTGCACACCCAGCTGTTCAACTTTCAGAAACAGAAGCGCCGGATTGCCATCGTCGTCGACGAGTACGGCGACGTCATCGGCCTGGTGACGCTGGAAGACATCCTGGAAGAAATTGTCGGCGACTTCACCACCGAGATGCTCAGTCTGAGCCAGGACATCCATCCGCAGGCCGATGGTACCTATGTGATCGATGGCAGCGCGTCGATTCGCGACATCAACCGTCACCTGCACTGGAAGCTGCCTGCCGACGGCCCCAAGACCCTCAACGGCGTGATCACCGAGCAGCTGGAAACCATTCCGGAAACCTCGGTCTGCCTGACCACCGGCCACTACCGGATGGAGATTCTGCAGACCAAGGACAACATGGTGAAAAGCGTTCGGATATGGGATCGGGCCTTGAACCAGGTCGACCCGCGCCCCTCAGACGAAGCGGATCAGACCACCGACGGCGCCAGCTGACGGACGATACCCGCCGCCCACTGCCGATACCCGGCCGCCGATGGGTGATAGCCGTCGCGGGCCAGATAAACCGGCTCGAATGGCAGATCCAGTGACAGGTAGTGGGCGCCCGAGTCCCGGGCGACAGCCTGAAGATCGGCGTCCATCAGCCCGGCGCGCAACCCGAACCAGCCGCGCAGCGGCTGGGGCAACGCCCGGAAATGCCCCAGCGGCGGCACGCCGGTCAGCATCACCCGCCCCGAACAGACTTGCAGCTGCTCGATCAGGCCCCGCAGATTACGCCGCCAGCGCGGCCGTGGAGTGAGGTGGGTGGTATCGTTGACGCCCAGCACGATCAGCGCCAGGTCCCACTGCTGCCCGGTAACCGCAGGCAGCAGGTCTTGCAGACAGTCTCCGGCCACCGCGCCGTTACGACCGGCCGCCTGCCACTGCACCGGGCGCCCAAGCTGTTCAGCCAACTGACTGGCCAACTGCCCGACAAGGGCCTGCTGCTGACACTCGACCCCGACGCCGGCAACGGTGGACTCGCCAACCAGCAACAACCGCAGCGGCCTTTCCCGAGCGCCATCCGGCGCCGCCACCAGCCCCTGCCAGGGCTGCTGCGCGTCCGGCAGGCGCAGCGCCGTGCGCTTGACCCACATTGCCTGAGGCAGCAACAGCGGCAAGGCCGGTGCCGCCAGATACCACCACCGACTCAGAGCGTGACCTCAACCGCCGATGCCGCACGCATCGCCTTGGCAACAGCCGCCTCAATGGACTCGTCACGCGCCAGCGCGACACCCATACGACGCTGCCCATCAACCTCGGGCTTGCCGAACAGCCGCAGCTGGGTGTCCGGTTCCTTGAGTGCCGCGCCCAGATTACCGAAGCTGACATTGGCTGATTGCCCCTGCACCAGCACGACGGCGGATGCCGATGGGCCGAACTGACGAATCACCGGAACCGGCAGCCCGAGAATGGCCCGCGCATGCAATGCAAACTCGGACAGGTCCTGCGAAATCAGGGTTACCAGCCCGGTGTCGTGCGGGCGCGGAGAGACTTCGCTGAACCACACCTGATCGCCCTTGACGAACAGCTCGACCCCAAACACACCACGGCCACCAAGCGCCTCGGTGATGGTTGAGGCAACCCGTTTGGCCTCAGCCAGCGCCCCTTCGCTCATCACCTGCGGCTGCCAGGACTCGCGGTAATCGCCGGCCTCCTGACGGTGGCCGATAGGCTCGCAGAAGGAGGTGCCATCAATGTGCCGCACGGTCAGCAAGGTAATTTCATAATCAAAGTCGACAAACCCCTCGACGATCACCCGACCCTGACCGGCACGACCGCCGGACTGGGCATACTCCCAGGCCTTGTCGATATCGGCCTGCTCGCGCACCAGACTCTGCCCCTTGCCCGATGAACTCATCACCGGCTTGACTACGCAGGGCATGCCAATGGCAGCGACCGCGGCACGGTATTCATCCAGCGTGTCCGCGAACCGGTAGGCAGAGGTCGGCAGGCCCAGCGTTTCCGCAGCCAGACGGCGGATGCCCTCGCGATCCATGGTCAGGCGCGCTGCCTCGGCGGTCGGCACGACGTTGTAGCCTTCCGCTTCCAGCTCGACCAGCGTCGCGGTCGCAATGGCTTCAATTTCCGGCACGATGTAGTCGGGCTGCTCGGCTTCGATAACCTCGCGCAGCGCCTGACCGTCCAGCATGCTGACCACATGGCTGCGGTGCGCGACCTGCATCGCCGGGGCGTGCTGATAGCGGTCTACCGCGATAACCTCACAGCCCAGCCGCTGCAGCTCGATGGCCACTTCCTTGCCCAGTTCGCCCGAGCCCAGCAGCAATACCCGCGTCGCGCTTTCTGCGTAGGGGGTCCCGATTACCGTCATGCCTGTCTACCTTGGATAGTTGATTGAGTCGCCGTGCCGATCCACAGCCCCTGCCCGCGCGCACGCTCGTCGCAGCGCGCCAGCACCTCAAGACGCTGCTCGTCGGTCATCCGGCCCCAGCGGGCTATTTCCATGCCGGTGCGCTGACACCCGGTGCAGATGTCGTTATCGT
This sequence comes from Halopseudomonas sp. MFKK-1, assembly GCF_027474385.1. NCBI lineage: Bacteria > Pseudomonadati > Pseudomonadota > Gammaproteobacteria > Pseudomonadales > Pseudomonadaceae > Halopseudomonas > Halopseudomonas sp. MFKK-1. Next base: position 1,933,241 of record NZ_CP114836.1, on the reverse strand, counting down.
CCAGCGCACAAATGCTGACACAAGGCGAGCGAACGGGGGCAGAGCGGGTCATCAGTCTTCCTGTATCTTGAGTTCGTCACGGAAGCGTTTGGCGTTCTGCACGTAATGGGCGGCGCTCAGTTCCAGCATCTTCTTCTGCTGATCGCTCAGCGTCTTGACCACCTTGCCGGGGGAGCCCATGACCAGTGAACCGTCCGGGATCTCCTTGCCTTCAGGAATCAGGCTGTTGGCGCCGATGATGCAGTGTTTACCGATCTTCGCGCCATTGAGCACCACCGCGTTGATGCCGATCAGGCTGTAATCACCGACCGTGCACCCGTGCAGCATCGCATTATGGCCGACTGTGATGCCTTTGCCGAGGGTCAGCGGCACGCCACTGTCGGCATGCATTACCGCGCCGTCCTGCACATTGCTGTGTTCGCCGACGGTAATCTGCTCGACATCACCGCGAATCACCGCACCAAACCAGACGTTGGCGCCAGCCTCCAGCTTGACCTTGCCGATGACCGCTGCGGTGTCGGCAATCCAGGCGTCAGCCGCCATTTCTACCCGATCCTTGCCCAGGCTGTACTTCATGCTTCGTGCTCCTAATTCTTGTTGTGCCCGTCGTAGGGCGTATGCAAGGTGATACCCGCGTCAAAGCCGGTATTCATCAATTCAACCAGCATCAGCGCCGTCAGCCCCCAGATCTTGAAGCCGTTGAAACGGTAGCTGGGGACGTACCAGCTACGCCCTTCATAGTCGATACGGTGGGTCATTTCGCGCGGATCAGACATAAAGAACTCGACCGGCACGCGAAACACCTCTTCAATTTCACTGGCGTTGGGAATGATCTCGAACTGGTCGGGCACAACCCCGACATAGGGCGTGACCTTGATTCCAAAACGCGAGACCAGCGAGTCCATGGGGCCGACCACATCCACCAGCTCCGGCAGCAGGCCGATTTCCTCATGCGCCTCGCGCAAAGCGGTATAGCACAGGTCCACATCGCCCGGGTCACGCCGTCCGCCGGGGAAGGCAACTTCGCCTGAATGGGTCGACAGGCGCTGCGAACGCAGGGTCAGAATAATTTCCGGCTGCGGTTGCGAGGTGATTGCAATCAGCACACCAGCCTCGGGCAGTCCGGGCGCTGTTATCTGTCGAGGGGTGTGCTGCATCACCCGCATGCGCATTTCGTCTAGCATGCATACATCCTCGTTTATTTCGTCAATGATGGCATGATCACCAGGGCAGAACCAGCCGCACCATGGCGTGAATACCATGCGATAGGTAGCTGATCGACAAGCTGATTTCTCCACCTGCGCTCTTGCCCGCAGGCCGCACGATCAGCAAGATAGAGCCCAATTACCCAGCAGCCAGCCGGAAGCCAGTCATGAAGTTCTGTAGCGAGTGCGGTCAAGGCGTCACCGCACGCGTCCCCGACGGGGACACCCGTTCACGGTTCGTCTGCGACCATTGCCAGACCATCCATTACCAGAACCCGCGCATCGTCGCCGGCTGTCTCGCGGTGCACGGCCAGCAGGTACTGCTCTGTCGCCGCGCCATCGAGCCGCGTCGCGGTTTCTGGACCCTGCCCGCAGGCTTCATGGAAAACGGCGAAACCACCGAAGAGGCAGCCCTGCGCGAAACCTGGGAAGAGGCCCGCGCCAGACTTCAGCAACAAGAGTTGTATATGCTGTTCAACCTGCCGCATATCAATCAGGTCTACATGTTCTTCCGCGGCGAGCTGGCCGATCTGGAGTTCAGCGCCGGCGAAGAAAGCCTGGAAGTGCGCCTGTTCCACGAGCACGAGATTCCCTGGGACGAACTGGCCTTTCCGACCGTGGGCAAGACCCTCAAGCAGTACTTCCTTGACCGCCAGGAGCAGGCCTTTCCGGTACGCATCCGCGACATCCTCTACCGCCCGGGACAGCACCGCCGATGAAGCTGAGCACCCTGTTCCTCGGCTGCATTCTGCTGGCTGCCTCCTGCGCCTGGGCCGGCCAGCCACCGATCGACCGGATACTGATCAGGAAGGCCGAGCGCAGCCTGCAGATCATCAGCGACGGCCGCGTGCTGCATGAATACCACATCTCCCTTGGCCGCCAGCCGGTGGGCCCCAAGCGCCAGCAGGGCGACCAGCGCACGCCGGAGGGCATCTATACGATCGACTGGCGCCACGAGAGCCCGCAATACAATCTCAGCCTGCACCTGGACTACCCCAACCTCAAGGACCGCATGGCAGCCTTTGAGGCCGGTATAGACGACCCCGGCAGCATGATCATGATTCATGGCACGCCAATCGACGAGCAATACCCGGAGTGGTTCTTCAAGGGCCTGGACTGGACCAACGGCTGCATCGCCCTCGGCAACGCTGAAATGCGCGAACTATGGGAGCTGGTGCCCGACGGTACGCTGGTCGAGATCGTGCCCTGAACAGCAACTAGCGCCGCTGCATCAGATGGGCCTCCAGACGCCAGACGTCAAACGCCGGCTCCTCGTAGGGGTGAGCCTGGCGCAGCGCCTCGATGACCGCCTCGATACAATCACCGGCGCACAGGGTTTCCACGCGGTACTCTGATACCTGCTCAACGACGCCGGTCTGGCCGAGATAGGGCTCACTTCCCGCAAGCGGCCTGAACTGCCCCTGCCCCAGCACCTGCCAGCTGCAGCTGTCATAATTGCCAAGCCGGCCGGCACCCGCGGCAAAGACTGCCTGCTTGACCTGCTCGACATGGCTGGCAGGCACAAAGAAACATAACTTGTACATGCTATTGTCCTCTAGCACCCGGCCATCAAATAGTGGCACATTAGAATCACAAAAAAGTCCGCCAACAAGGATCACGACGCCATGACAATCGACAGCAACCGCCTGCTGCTTGAGCTGGAAAAGCAGCGCCGCGAAGTCAACCGCAATATCATCAACCCGGCTATTCCGCAGCTCAGTCTGGATGCGCTGACCCCCATGCTCAACATGGTCGCCCAGGCCCGCAAGGACTATCTGTGCGGCCTGCTTGATATCGCAGGCAAAGCCGGCGGATGCGCGCCTTCCGATGAGCAGGTTGAGAGGCTGCGCAAACTCCGGCTGACCTACGAAGAGCTGGTCAGCGCCGCCAACGCACTGGAAACCGCCATCCAGCGCGACTATCTGGACGTCATTCCGAGCCGGCGCTGAGCGATGCCAGCGCCAGCAGGCACACCTGTTCCTGCTCGGCGACCAGCTCCGCCAGCCGCTCACCCGGCAACTGCGTCAACAGGGCATAGCGCCGAGCGCCCCAGACCATCAGATGCAGCGCCTCAAGGCGTGACACCGAAGGCTTGACCGGCAGGTCCGGGCAGGCCTCCAGCACCCGCTGCCAGATATTCATCAACTCGGCATAGGCACGCTGCTGGTGCTTCTGCTCGGCAATCACCGGCTCCAGCTCCAGCATCTGCGGATGAAACCAGGCCGCCTCACCAGCCACGCCGCCAAGCAATCGCACCAGCCGACCGACACGCTCCTGCCACACCAGCCCGACGGGCTCGATGGCCTGCTGCTCAATTGCCTGCAACAGGCGCTCGATGCAGTGGCGCACATACCCCGAGTGCAGCGCCTGCTTGCTGGGAAAGTAATCGTACAGGGTGCCCACCGCGACCCCGGCCTCCAGCGCCACCGCGCGGGTCGTCACGCGCTCCCAGCCATCGCGCTGCCAAATCCGAACATAGGTATCGAAAATCGCCTGCACCGTCATCTTGGCGCGCCCCTGGGTCGGGCGCTTGAGCGGCTTGTTGCGAGACTGAGCGGGGCTGTTCTTGCTGGTCATGGAATCCGAACCCGGTAAACACGCTGACAGGCTACAGTCATCCTACTGTCGAATCACCCCTTTTCAGGAGCGCCCATGACTGTGATCAGCCAACTGCAAAATAACAAGAAGGACCTTAATCAGGTTCGCGTCGTCACCCAGCCGATGCCGGAGCTGAAGCCGGGCGAAGCACTGCTGCGCATCAGCCGCCTGGCGCTGACCACCAACAACATTACCTACGCCGCCTTCGGCGAAACCCCGCACCTGCGCTACTGGGACTTTTTCCCCACCGGTGCGGCCGAGTGGTTCCACATGCCGGCCTGGGGCTTTGCCGAGATCGTCGAGAGTACAGTTGAGGGTCTGGCGGTGGGTGAACGCTTCTACGGCTACTGGCCGATTGCGTCGCACGTGGTCATGAATCCGGTACGTGTTTCCGAACGCGGCTTTTACGACGGCATCCCGCACCGTCTGGAGCTGACGTCGGCCTATAACCAGTACCAGCGCATCAGCACCGATGCCGCCTACCGCGCCGCTGATGAGAACTATCAGATGCTGCTGCGCCCGCTGTTTATCACCTCGTTCATGCTGGCCGACTTCCTGGAAGACAACAACTTCTTCGGCGCCCGCCAGATCATCGTCTCCAGCGCCTCCAGCAAGACCGCCTACGGCACCGCCTTCTGCCTGGAGCAGAACGACAGCGTGGCGCTGATTGGCCTGACCTCCGGCGGCAACACCGACTTCGTCGCCCAGCTCGGCTGCTACCAGCAGGCTGTCGCCTACGAAGACGTTGAACAACTCGATGCCAGCATCCCCACGCTGTATGTCGACTTCTCAGGCAACGTGGCGCTGCGCAACCGCATTCACGAGCACTTCAAGGACAGCCTGGTCTACGACTGCTACGCAGGATCAGCACAGAACCACGAACACCTCAGCGCCGCCGAAACGCCTGTGCACGGCCCCGCACCGCAGCCGTACTTTGCGCCCTACCAGATCAAGAAGCGTAACGCCGACTGGGGCGCGGCAGAAGTGACCCGCCGCTTCAACGCCGCCCAGCTGGCGTTTATCGAGCGAGTACAGAACCCGTCTGCACCGTGGCTGAACGTCATCGAGCACGCCGGTCTGGAGCAGGCAAAGACACTGGTAGAGGATCTGGTCGGCGGGCGTATCGATCCCAAGGATGGCCACGCAGTCGTCCTCGACTAAGCCAGCGACCCGGCCAGGGCGTCGTGCACCTGCCGCCCCCATTGCGGACGCGACCTGTCGCGTCCCTGCACATGCCCCACCCACGCCCGCTGCAGAGCTAGGGCATCCCGAGGCCGGACGGCCTAGCGTGGAGGCAGGCTCAGCACGACCACTTTCACCGGCAACAGCCCGCTCGACACCTGGCCGATGCGGGTAAACGCCGACTTCGACAGGTCAATCACCCGGCCACGAACGAAGGGGCCTCGGTCATTGATGCGCACCACAACCGATCGGCCGTTATCCAGATTGGTCACCTGCACCCGGGTGCCGAAGGGTAAGGTGCGATGGGCTGCGGTCAGCGCATCGTGACGATAGCGCTCGCCATTGGCGGTCTTGCGCTGCTCGAACTTGTCCGCGTAATAAGACGCCTGCCCGGTCTCGGCCGCGCCTCCGAGCTTGCCGCCGCCCAGATGACTGCAACCGGCCAGCGCCAGCATAATCAGACCCAGAAACAGAACACGTCCGTTCAATACGACACACCTTTTGCAATACGAAGCCAGTACCTCCGGGGCGGAGGCGGTGGTCGGATAGACCGCGCTATCAGCGTCGGGTTCACGGCAAGAGCATGCGCCCGATAACCAGCACTGACGTGCGCACGGCATCACACCCGGTCAGGGGGTTGCGGCAGGCTCATTCAACCCGGCATCCGTCCTGACCCGCAGAAAGCGGGCAAAACGCGGCAGACCGCCAGAGGTCAGGCCATTAAAGCGATAGGTCACCAGCGTACCAATGGCCGGTGGAGACTGGCGCTGCGCATCACTCAGGCCGCTACCCAGCCGAAATCGCCGCCCGGCCCCATCTTCGACCAGCAGAGCGCCCACCTGCCCCCGGTATTTGCCGAGGCCAGCGGTATAACCGACAACCCGTGCCTCGGCATCCTCGAACGGCTTGTATTTGAGCAACAACGGATGACGCCCGGCGCGGTAGCGCGCGCTGGCGTGGTGGAGCATCAACCCCTCGCCGCCACCAGCCACCGTACGCTCAAGCAGCGCATCCAGTTCGTCGGCGCTTCCCAGCCGCTGCTGCGCCACCGGCTGCAGTGAAGCGAGCTGCAAACCGGCCAGCTCGCGCATCGCCAGCACCCGGGCGCTGAAGTCACCGCCGTGCTCGGGCAGGTCAAACACCATAAAGCGCACCCCCTGCCAGTCAGCGACGCTCGCCTGCTGGCGGCGAGCCAGTGCACTGACCTCATCAAACCGCCCACGTCCGAGCCACAACTCACCATCCATCGGCAGTACCGGCCAACCGAGGATGAACTCCGCCGGCGCATTGATGCGGTAACCGCCACGACTCAGCAACTGCCGACCGTCCCAGCGCGCGCGAACGCCGTCGAGCTTCTCGCTGACCCAGTAGTCCGCAACCGTCCCTTCACCACGATAAACCTCGGCCAGCATCAAACCGCTGTCGGCGCTCGCCGGCAGGTGCAGCAAGGCACAAAAGAGCAACGCTCGGCGTATCCATATGCGCACAGAAACCTCCCTGTTCGGGCCAAGGCCAGCAGCGCGCCAGCGCCGAGATCGATCAAAGCGCCCCAGCCTAATGGCATCGATGCAGCGGGCAAGGACTCTAAGAATAGTGTGGGAACCGGCTCACACCTGCACGCGCAGTCGGGACTGTCACTGCGCTATACTGCGCCGAACGAACGGGATTGGATTTTTTATGAAAGTGTGTGGTGTTGACCTCAACAGTAACGATGCCAATGTCTGCCTGCTGGCACTCGATGACGAGCTGTTCCAGCTGCCTGATTTCCGCGCACGCCGGATCAGCCTGACCGACAGCAACAGCACCGGCGCGCTGCGCCATTTTCAGCAGACCTTTGCCAAGCTGATGCACGACTACAAGGTCGACAAGGTCGTTATCCGCCAGCGGCCGATGAAGGGCAAGTTTGCCGGCGGTGCCGTGGGCTTCAAACTGGAAGCCGCGATCGAGCTGATTGCCGATCTGGACGTGGTGATCATGTCACCAACCGATATCAAGGAGTCGATCAAGCGCAACCCCATTCCGGTCCTGTTCTCTGAAACCGGGCTGAAGGCCTATCAGGAACCCGCCTTCAACACCGCATTCGCCTATCTGATGAAAGACAAGTTCGCCAACTGACAGCACCGCGGTCAGCCACCAGATCGCGCCCCCCCGCCCGAATGAGACTATTCGGGCTGCCTGCCAACCCCGCCTCTCCCCCAGCCCGACCAGCCCCCATTGCCAGTCGCACGCCAACATGGCCTAATGCCATTTGGCGGTAAAGACCATAAAAAAGATGTGGCATTGCACGCGGCGACAGGCGCGTATATCGCTGTCCACCCGGAAGCGAGCTCTGCCTATAAATTAACTAGTATTGAAGTTATCCACAGCCTGAACGCCGTATGGCGCCTATGCTGGGAGCATCCGTACCATCACGTCGTCACCGAGCAACACGCCGCCCAATACAAAGAGAAGCTGAATGGGATTCAGACCGCTGTCTATCAGGCGCAACATCTGGCTGCTCTATAAGCTGCTGTGTGCTACTGCGGTCATTGCGCTGGCCGGCCTCACGTATGTCCACTGGCAGTATCTGACTGCGCAGACCGAGGCCTCCCAACGCAGCCTGGTCAAGCAGTGGTTCGGCAGCTTTTCATCGCTGCTGGAGCAGCAGGAAACCATCATCACCCTGATTGGTCAGGACATCCTCCTACGCCAGCGTGCAGGCAGCGCCGATATCCGATCCGAGCTGGACCGGCTGATGAATATCAATCCGGCTTTTTTTGCCGGCTTCGCCCTGGTATCCAGAGACGGTACGGTGCTGGACACAACCTCCAATCTGGTCAGGCCCGACCCGCCAAACCTGCTGCAACAGCCCGAATCGAAAGACTCCTTCGTATACGCCATCGAAAGCGACAAAATGGTCCTCGGGCGAACCTACAACGCTCCCAGACTGGTAATCCCGGCCAGAAAGGCCATTCGCGATACTGACGGGAAGTTGCTGGGCATCATGACCGGCGCACTGAAAATCCAGGCGGACAGCGGTCATTTCGCCCATGCGGCCGTCCTCGGTCCACATAACCGCATCACCATTCTTCGCACCCGTGATCGCTATATCCAGTACGCGACTAACGGGGAGCTGATCGCTGACTTCTTCGTCCAGCCCCTGCCGGAAACGCAGTATCGGCAGCTCATGCAGGCCCTTCAACAGGGCCAGCGCGAACCTGAGCATCCCTCAGAGCGTCAGGCCACCATCACCTTCAGATGGGATACCAATTCGGACAGAGAGCACGTCCGTGGCGTCGCACTCTACAACCCCCGGTACGAATTCTGGCTGCTGTCTGAAGTTGAAGAAGGCTATCTGATCAATCAATTCCTCAAGACTGCAACGCTTTATATTGCGTTGGCCGCGGCGTTTCTGATCAGCATGTTCTACCTGTTTCGCTTTATCGACCGGGAGCAGCAACACCGCCGCCAGCAGCTGCAATATCAGGCCGATCACGACACCCTGACCGGCCTGCCCAATCGCAACTTTCTGCTGGAGGCCTTTGACCAGTGGCAGACAGGAAAACAGAACTTCTCACTGCTGTTCATCGACCTCGACCACTTCAAGGGCATCAACGACCATTTCGGCCACAGCATTGGTGATCAGATCCTGGTAGAGCTGGCACGCCGCTTCGAGCAGGCCCTGCGTGAAGACACCCTGCTGGTGCGGCACGGCGGTGACGAGTTTGTGCTGTTGATTGCCACCCATGCCGACAGTACCGCCGCCGAGGAGCGGGTTGGCCGGCAAATTAACGCCATTTGCGCCAATATTGCCTTCTCCAATATGACCTTCTCCCCCGGCTGCAGTATCGGTGTGGCGCGCTACCCGGAGCATGGCACCACCCTCGACGAGCTGCTGCGCGCGGCGGATGTGGCCATGTATGAGGCCAAGAAGGAGCGCAACACCCTGCGCTTCTTCCGTACCGATCTGGAAGAGCAATACCTGTACCGGGTCAGGATCGAACAACATCTGCGTGGCGCCGAAACCCGCGGCGAGATCTTCCTGGTCTATCAGCCTCAGGTTGACCAGCATGGCCGCATGTATGGAGTGGAAGCACTGGTACGCTGGCAAAGCCCGGTTCTGGGCAGTGTGCCGCCGGACGCCTTCATCCCGATTGCCGAGCACTCTGGGCTGATCACCACCCTTGGTTACCACATCATTGACCGGGCGCTGGCCGACATCGCAGGGCTGCAACAGCAAACCGGCAAGACCTTCAGCCTGTCGATCAACGTCTCCGCCCGGCAGTTGATGGAAAACGGCTTTATCGATCAGCTGCTGGAACGGATCGACAGCAGCCTGCTGGGCTTTGAGCAGATATGTATCGAAGTCACGGAAAATCTACTGATTGAAGACATCGAGCAGATCCACCACGTCCTGACCCGCGCCAAGGACGCCGGCGTGCGGATGTCACTCGATGACTTTGGTACCGGCTATTCCTCGCTGAGCACCCTGCGCTCGCTGCCGTTTCACGAGGTCAAGATCGACAAAAGCTTTGTCGATCACGTCACCGACGACAAGACCGCCCTGGCCATGGTGCAGAACATCATTGCCATCGGCCAGAACTACGGCATGACCGTGCTGGCAGAAGGCGTTGAAACCGAGGAGCAGCTGCAGTGCCTGATCACCTGCGGCTGCGACCATTTCCAGGGCTACCTGTTCGCCAGACCACTCGCTCTCGACGACCTGCGCGCCTGCATCGCAAGGGAAAGCCTGTCGCCAACGCAGTGAGCCGGCGCTAGTCGGCGAAGGCTCACAGATCAACCGACCAGCCACTGATAAATCAGCCGCCCCGGCGCCAATGCACCCAGCCCGGCTCCGATAACGCCGATAAAGGCACCGACCGCAAAGGCGCGGTGCCGCCTGATATGGCCGGCTCGGGCCGAATACACCGAGACAGCCACACACACCAGCACCCAGACCGACAGCAGATGGATAGGGCTGTAACCATGGAACACATCCATAAAGCCGGTCAGCCAGAACGAAGACACGGCCACAATCACCATCGCCGTCATCCACGACCAGCCCACAACCCTATGCAACCGCGTCCCCTTGCGGGTCAGCAACTGAAAGCCCCCGGCGAGCAACGCCCAGAGTGCAGCAACAAGATGAAGCGTAACGGCCATGGTGCACCCGCGCGCTAAGGTGGATAAATTCACCAGCCGGTGGGGCGGGTGTCAGATAAGTAGGTGATATGTATAAATTTTGAACGACAAATTGTCTGTATAACGCCGCATTCAGCGGCTTGTCCGATGGAATGCCTTGTTAGAGCGGTGCCTTGTGCAAAAAAAATCGCTGTTTCTATTGTTTTTTCATATTTCGATGTACTGAAAGTCTGTTGCCGTTTCAAATATGACTACCAACATGATGACATCCCCACACTCCATAAAGAAGTAAGATCAGATCAACTTCTTTACAATCAAAACTTCAAGCTCGGGTATATCCGACTTTCTTATCACAATGACCTTGAGCTTTTCAGCCACCACTTCTGCCTGCCGTGTGATATTTGTTTCAGTAAGCAATATTGCAAAATCTGCATCATAATAACCCTTCGCAGATATTACTTCTTGGATAGCTGTCGTGCCAACATTGCCGCTCCAGTTTTTACATTGCACAGCAACCTTCAGGCCCCGCTTAGTAGCTATAATATCAGCCCCAGCGTCTCCACTTTTAGGGGTTTCCAAAGCTGTCCACCCACTCTCTCTAAACAGGCCTATGCACTCATCCTCATACCCCACCCCTTTTTGATAATTTGACTTCTCTAGATCTCTTATAGAATGATTATCATCAGCAGCATCAACCTCGCTCACCAACATATCTATAATGCTATTTGAAATTAGTTTATTAAAAACAAATAAATCCTTTTCCTCCGAAAAGATGCCAAGACTTAATAGCAAATTAGAAGAATAACTGTCTTTCTCCTTATCCCAAGAATCAGTATTTGCAAACCCATAAGAATCCGACTTAACTAACAGCTTTTTCTTTTCATAGAGAACATGCTTGTGCTTTAAGGCATACTCAATTACAACCGAGATAATGTCTTCATTTATATTAACTCCGCCCATCTCCCTCCAGTTATTGAGAATAAAGACCACTATATTGAATGCAAAAAGCTCTTTAAAAGGAGCCCCATCAGAATCACTGGTCAAGTAATGGTACTCAAGATTCCAGCCAATAATGTCCAGCACCATTTCTTTATACTTCGACGAGTTTACTTCACCAGCCAGACCGATCAGCACACCCTCAAATAAGCCTATAATTTCGATAATATCGACCGTAACGCCATCAACATAATAGATATACCCATCATTATCACCATCTTTAAAAAAGGTATTAAGCGTTCCCAGTAGGGCATCAAGATTACAGCTCGGAAAAATATCAGCAACAGTCGCTTCTAACTCCGCAACCCTATTCCTCAACCGTTTATGGTTATCCATTTTTTTATCTAATTCTAATTGACCCAACATCAGATTACCCTTTATCCAAACGCCTATATTTTCATTTGGAGTTTTTCAAGCTAAACCCCAACCCACCATCGACCTTCCGTGTCATTAAATAATAAACCCAAACACTTTCCAGGTGTCTTTTAAGTTGAAATTACTTTCAATAAAAACGGTACACCTCGTTGAAACTGCCGCTATAGCGCTGACGATAATTATTACAACTTCTTAATTTTCATTTCGGCCACAGCGTGCCTCTTGCTCTAACGCCCGCAACACCGGCAAACCGAAGCGCAGCGTAGGTTTGTCCGCGTGCTTGCGCTTGTTAAAGGGATTTTGTAAACCATTCTTTGTCCAAAGAGCGCAGGGTCAAACCATTTCTTTTTTGCAGTTCAGCCCGGCACGCTTTTATCAGGTCTCCGTAGTGCTGGGCGATATCTTTAACTTGCTTTTGATTATCGTACTCAACCTTAATGCACGCACCATTTAGTATTCGCCGATCAAGAACTGGGATAAGGTTCATAAAGTGCGCTGACAACAACGCTGAAGCGTATGAAGCGCCGAAACCCCTTATTTTGGTAGTATTCAACTTTGTTAAATCAGTAACTTTTTTACATAGGCTAATGAGTTCAACTGTTTCTTGCTCATCTAGCTGAGCAAGTGTTTTGCCATTGAACTTTTTACCGATATCAGAAAGCACCGCCTCATAACTCTTCAATTTACTGCCTAGTGTCGCCTCAGGCTCAGTAATAGAAGCATTGCCGCCTTTAAAATTACTTACATGCAACAAATCAACAATACTTAACGAGAGTCGTAGAGGCTTATTTGAGATAAACGTTTGATAATGCGTCATCGCATGATCAAGCATTTCCCATGTTGTATTTGGATTTCGCGCCATAATTCGATAAGCCCTTTAACAGTTGAGTGGACCGACGGCTTTATGACTGCATATTCGTGACTTCTTCATAACAACGTCTCGCCCAGGTTATCAAACAACTAAAAATTCTCTTTAAAACAATTGGTTAGATTGTTGTCGCCGCATACCATCTGTATTCGCTTGACTTCCTCTTTTTGCGCAACCAATAATACTGTACAAACATACAGCATGGATGCGATATGGACACCACACCAGCCAAACCGCGGCTGCGCGAACAGTTTCGTAACGTCATCAGGGTGAATCACTACAGCATTCGCACCGAGAAGACCTATTGGTACTGGATACGCTACTTCCTGCGTTATCACCAGATGCGTCACCCTCTGGAAATGGGGCCTGCCGAGGTCAGCGCTTTTTTGACCTGGCTGGCTGTCAGCCGGCATGTGGCTGCCGCTACGCAGAATCAGGCACTTAATGCTCTGGTGTTTCTTTACGGGAAGGTGCTTGATCGGCCACTGGGTGATATCGGTGACACAGTGCGGGCGAAGCGCCCTGCACGTATCCCGACAGTGCTGACGCACGGTGAAACAACCCAGATCATCGCCCTGCTGCAGGAGCCTCACAAGCTGATCGCGTCGCTGATGTACGGTTCGGGGCTGCGTGTTGTTGAAGCCTGTCGGCTGCGTATCAAAGACATCGACTTCGACCGCCAGATCATCACGGTGCGCAGCGGCAAAGGGGACAAGGACCGCACGACGCTGCTGCCGACGTCGCTGATTGAGCCACTGTGTGCACGCAGAGCGCGCATCCAGCGTGCCTGGCGCAAGCAGGATGCGTTTTACCAGTGCGATGCCAGCCTGCCCTGCGCGCTGCGGCGTAAATACCCTAACGCGGCGCGGTCGCTTGAGTGGCAGTGGCTGTTCCCCTCGCAGGGGTTGTGTGCTGACGATGAGGGCAACATCGTGCGGCACCATCTGCATGTCAATGCGGTGCAGACGCTGCTGGGGCATGCCGATGTGCGTACTACGCAGATTTATACCCATGTCCTTGGTAATGCCTTTGCCGGGGTGCAAAGTCCGCTCGGGTAGGCCTTTGGCTTAGCCGGGCAATCCGTTTCCTGCTTCAAGACTATTGCAGGGCGTAATGGGCTGTCTATCCCCCGAAACGCTGCGCGGCCGTCAGACCGCGCTCGGGCGCGGCATTCAGCGCCCCTGCGGTAAGGCACAGGTTTAGCTGGCCGCAGTCACAACGGCAAAACAACTCTGTTTAAACGAACAACCCCGGCACGAGGCCGGGGCTGTTGATAGTGCAGCGGTCGTTTAGCCGACCCACACACGGGCGTTGCGGAACATGCGCATCCAGCCGCCATCCTCGCTCCAGTCATCCGGATGCCAGGAGTTCTGCACCGCGCGGAACACGCGTTCGGGGTGCGGCATCATGATGGTGACGCGACCGTCGCGGGTGGTCAGGCCGGTGATGCCGCGCGGCGAGCCGTTCGGGTTGGCCGGGTAGCGCTCGGTCATGCGGCCACGGTTGTCGACGTAGCGCAGGGCAACCGCGTTGGCGGCTTCACAGGCATCAACGGCGGCGCTGCTGGCGAACTCGGCGTGACCTTCACCGTGGGCGATGGCAATCGGCAGGCGGCTGCCAACCATGCCACTGAGGAAGATCGACGGCGAGGGCTGGACTTCAACCATGGCAACCCGCGCCTCGAACTGCTCGGAACGGTTGCGCACAAAGCGCGGCCAGTGGTCGCTGCCCGGGATCAGCTCACGCAGGTTGGAGAGCATCTGGCAGCCGTTGCACACGCCAAGGGCGAAGGTGTCCGGGCGGGCAAAGAACGCGGTGAAGGCTTCACGGGCGATGCTGTTGAACAGAATCGACTTGGCCCAGCCCTCGCCGGCGCCGAGAACGTCGCCGTAGGAGAAGCCGCCGCAGGCGACCAGACCGCGGAAGTCGGTCAGGTCAACGCGGCCGCTGAGGATGTCGCTCATGTGCACGTCGACCGCGCTGAAACCGGCGCGATTGAAGGCTGCCGCCATCTCGACCTGACCATTGACACCCTGCTCGCGCAGAATGGCGACACGCGGGCGCACCCCATTGCTGATGAGCGGTGCGGCAACGTCGTCGTTGATGTCGAAGCTGAGCAGCGCGTGCAGACCCGGGTTGGCGTCGTCGGCGATGTTCTCGAATTCCTGATCGGCGCACTCGGCGTTTTCACGCAGGCGCTGAATCTGCCAGCTGGTTTCGCTCCAGGCCTGTTGCCAGACCGCACGGGTGTTCTCCAGCACCGGCTTGCCATTGAACTCGAAGCGAATGCTCTGCTCGCTGCTCGGTTGGCCGATCACTGCGCTGCAATCGCCCAGACCGGCTGCCGACAGCTGCGCCAATACTTCTTCGGTGTCGTCCTGAGAGACCTGAATGACTGCACCCAGCTCTTCGTTGAACAGCACCTCGGCCAGCGCGCTAGCGTCCTGCGCCAGTACGTCGAGGTTAATGTTCAAGCCGCAGCGGGCAGCAAACGCCATCTCGGTCAGAGTCGCAAACAGGCCACCATCGGAACGGTCGTGGTAGGCAAGCAGCAGCTCGTCCTGGTTCAGGCCCTGGACCACGGCAAAGAAGGCCTTGAGGTCTTCGGCGTCGTCCAGATCCGGTACCTGCTGGCCGATTTTGTTGTAGACCTGCGCCAGTGCAGAACCGCCCAAGCGGTTCTGACCACGACCCAGATCAATCAGGATCAGGTCGGTAGCGCCGTGATCCAGACGCAGTTGCGGGGTCAGGGTGGCGCGCACGTCCTGTACCGGGGCAAAACCGGTAACGATCAGCGACAGCGGCGAGGTAACCGACTTCTCCTTGCCGGCTTCATCCCAGCGGGTCTTCATGGACATGGAGTCCTTGCCGACCGGAATGGTGATGCCCAGCTCGGGGCACAGCTCCATGCCGACTGCCTTGACGGTGTCGTACAGGCGCGCGTCTTCACCCGGGTGACCGGCAGCAGACATCCAGTTGGCCGACAGTTTGATGTCGGACAGCTTGGCGATACGCGCGGCAGCCAGGTTGGTCACGGTCTCGGCAACCGCCATGCGCCCGGAGGCCGGGGCGTTGAGCAGCGCCAGCGGCGTGCGCTCACCCATGGCCATGGCTTCACCGGTGTTGACGTCGAAGCTGGTGGAGGTGACGGCACAGTCAGCCACCGGCACCTGCCAGGGGCCGACCATCTGGTCGCGGGTGACCATACCGGTGATGCTGCGGTCGCCGATGGTGATCAGGAACTGTTTGCTGGCCACAGCCGGCAGGCGCAGTACGCGCTCGGCGGCATCGCTCAGGTTCAGCTCGTTGGCGCTGAAGTCGTCGCCCTGCTCGGCTTCGCGCTCGACGCTGCGGTGCATGCGCGGCGGCTTGCCGAGCAGAACCGAGAGCGGCATATCGACCGGCTGGTTGTCGAAGTGGCTGTCGTTGAGCAGCAGCAGTTGCTCTTCAGTCGCTTCACCAACCACGGCGAAGGGGCAACGCTCACGCTGGCAGATGGCTTCGAAACGCTCGAAATCGGCGTTCGGCACGGCCATCACGTAGCGTTCCTGGGATTCGTTGGACCAGATTTCCAGCGGGCTCATGCCCGGCTCGTCGTTCGGTACATTGCGCAGCTCGAAGCGACCGCCGCGGCCACCGTCGTTGACCAGTTCCGGGAAGGCGTTGGACAAACCACCCGCGCCCACGTCGTGGATAAAGGCGATCGGATTCTTGTCGCCCAGCTGCCAGCAGCGGTCGATGACTTCTTGACAGCGGCGCTCCATTTCCGGGTTCTCACGCTGTACGGAGGCAAAGTCCAGGTCCTCGGCGCTGGCACCGGTAGCCATGGAAGATGCCGCGCCGCCGCCCAGACCGATCAGCATCGCCGGGCCACCGAGCACGATCAGCTTGGCGCCAACCGGAATGTCGGACTTCTCGACGTGGGTCGCACGAATGTTGCCCATGCCGCCAGCGATCATGATCGGCTTGTGGTAGCCACGGGTTTCCGGGCCACGGGGCGAGTCGATGGTGGTCTCGAAGGTACGGAAGTAACCGTTCAGGTTCGGACGACCGAATTCGTTGTTGAACGCAGCGCCGCCGAGCGGGCCTTCGATCATGATCTGCAGCGGCGTCACGATGCGCGAGGGCTTGCCGTTGTCTTCTTCCCACGGCTGAACAAAGCCCGGGATACGCAGGTTGGACACGGTAAAGCCGGTCAGGCCGGCCTTCGGCTTGCCGCCGATACCGGTAGCACCTTCGTCACGAATCTCGCCACCGGAACCGGTAGACGCGCCCGGGAACGGGGCAATCGCGGTCGGGTGGTTGTGGGTCTCCACCTTCATCAGGATGTGTACAGGCTCTTCGTGAGCGCGGTACTCATTACTGCCCGGCACCGGGAAGAAACGGCCAGCGGTGAAACCTTCGATTACCGCGGCGTTGTCCTTATAGGCAGACAGCACGCCTTCGCTGTGCATCTGATAGGTGTTCTTGATCATGCCGAACAGGCTCTTGTCCTGCGCCTGACCGTCGATATCCCAGCTGGCATTGAAGATCTTGTGACGGCAGTGCTCGGAGTTGGCCTGGGCGAACATCATCAGCTCGACGTCGCTCGGGTTGCGACCAAGGCCGGTGAAGCTCTCGACCAGATAGTCGATCTCGTCTTCGGCCAGTGCCAGACCCAGGCTGCTGTTGGCTTCAACCAGGGCGGCACGGCCACCGGCCAGAATGTCGACACGCTGGAACGGCTTGGGCTCGGTGTGGGCAAACAGCGGCGCAGCGGCCTGCAGATCGTCCAGCGCCAGCTCGGTCATGCGGTCGTGCAGCTCGGCTTTCAGCGTCGTGCGGTCATCGGCAGACAGCTGGCCAGTGACGTAATAGGCGATACCGCGCTCCAGACGCAGCACCTGACTCAGACCGCAGTTGCGGGCGATATCGGTCGCCTTGCTGGACCAGGGAGAGATAGTGCCAAAACGCGGCACTACCAGCACCAGCTCGCCGGCCGGCTCTTCAACCGGCACGGACGGACCGTAGCGCAGCAGACGATCAAGCACCTGCGCGGATTGCTCGTCCAGCTCGCTGCTCAGCTCGGCGAAATGCATGAACTCGGCGTAAACCCCGGTCACTCCGGCAAGGCGGCCTTGCAGCCTGGCGAGCAACTTGGTACGACGAAAATCGGAAAGGGCTGGGGCTCCACGCAGGATATGCATGTCGGTATCGGCCTCGGGATGCGAACAGTGGGAAAAAAGAGGCGCATAGGATACCCCAAGCGGGCCGGTTGGGCCATGCCGTGCGCAGCAGGCCGACCAGCCGTGCCGATTGCA
This sequence comes from Halopseudomonas sp. MFKK-1, assembly GCF_027474385.1. Lineage (NCBI taxonomy): Bacteria > Pseudomonadati > Pseudomonadota > Gammaproteobacteria > Pseudomonadales > Pseudomonadaceae > Halopseudomonas > Halopseudomonas sp. MFKK-1. Next base: position 1,915,596 of record NZ_CP114836.1, on the reverse strand, counting down.
CTGGCGACTATTGCCGCACCGCGCTTTTGCCTATACTGGCGCCATGCATCGACCAGCCTTTCACCCTCCCCGTTTCAAGGCTCTGGCCACCGCGCTCTGCGCTGTTCTGCTGGCCGCCTGTGAGCAAAGCAGTCAACTGGAGCAGATTCAGGAGGCTGGCTCACTGCGGGTGATCACCCGCAATACGCCTACCACCTACTACCAGGATCGTAACGGTGATACCGGTCTTGAGTATGAGCTGGCCAAGCGCTTTGCCGACAGCCTGGGCGTGTCACTGGACATGCAGACCGCCGACACCGTGGACAGCCTTTACCACCAGCTTGCTGATGCCGACGGCCCGCAGCTGGCTGCAGCCGGGCTAACGGTCAACCCGGCGCGCAGCGAACAGGTCCGGTTTGCCACGCCGTATCTCGACGTCATCCCTCAGGTCGTCTACCGCCGCGGCAGTCGCAAACCGCGCAGCATTGAAGATCTGTACGACAAGCGCCTGATGGTACTCAAGGGCAGCACCCTGGCTGACCAGTTACGGGAGCTGCAGGCCAGCCACCCGGAGCTGACCTTCGAAGAATCCGACAACGTGGAAGTCGTCGACCTGCTGCGCATGGTCAACGACGGCGAGATCGACAGCGCGGTGGTCTACTCCAACGAACTGGTGGTCAATCAGGCGTTCTATCCGGCGGTCAGCGTGGCCTTTGACCTCGGTGATGGCCAGCCGATGGCCTGGGCGCTGCGCGAATATACCGATACCACGCTGCTGGATGCGGTTAATGGCTTCTTCGCCGCGATCAAGGACGACGGCACGCTGGACCAGTTGATCGAGCGCTTCTACGGCCACTCGGACGTACTCGATTACGTCGGTGCCCGCGCCTTCGCCACCCACATGCAGACCCGCCTGCCGCGCTACGAGACCTATCTGCGCCAGGCCGGCGATCAGAACGGTTTGGACTGGCGGCTGCTGGCCGCCATGAGCTACCAGGAGTCGCTGTGGGATCCGGACGCCCGCTCGGCAACCGGCGTACGTGGCCTGATGATGCTGACCCTGCCGACCGCCAAGTTTGTCGGCGTCACCAACCGGGTTGATCCGCAGCAAAGCATCAACGGCGGCGCCCGCTACCTGATCTGGGTACGCGACCAGATTCCCGCGGACATTCCGGAGCCGGACCGCACCTGGTTCGCGCTGGCAGCCTATAACGTCGGCCTTGGCCACCTCGATGACGCACGCAAACTCACCGCCGAGGGTGGCCGCGACCCGAACCGCTGGATTGATGTGAAGGATTTTCTGCCACTGCTGCAAAAGAAGCAGTGGTACAGCAAGACCCGCTACGGCTACGCCCGCGGCTCTGAACCGGTGCACTACGTGCAGAACATCCGTCGCTACTACGACATCCTGCAATGGGTCACCCAACCCCAATCCGAATCCCGCCAGCAACCCGCCGAGCAATACCACGCACCGGGGATTCTCGAGCAGTTGCCGGATGGGGTGTAGCGCAGCGCTACACAGCTGCAAGCTATAAGCGGCAAGCCTCAAGCTAAAAGCAAAACCACCTGCGCCGCGCAGTGAGCCGTCATACCCTCATGCAGACTTGATGCCGCCTCGGCGGACACGCCTTTGGCTTTGTCCGCCCTACAGGGAGGTTGCCGACGAACGGGATGAAACACCTCGCGCGCACCGCCACGCCGCAAAGAACCATAAAAAAACCCGCGCGATTCAACACCGCACGGGTTTTGCTTGTGGCTTGTGGCTTGCGGCTTGCGGCTTGTGGCTTGCAGCTGGAAGGCTACGCCTTCCGCCTGTCCCTGAAAAACGCCGACAACAGCGCCCCACACTCCTCGGCCAACACCCCGCCCTCCACTTGCATGCGGTGGTTCATCCACGGTTGATCCAGCACCTGACTGCGGCTGGCGACGGCGCCGGCGCGGGGTTCGCTGGCGCCGTAAACCAGGCGCGCGATGCGGCTGTGGATCAGCAGACCAGAGCACATGGTGCAGGGTTCGAGGGTGACGTAGAGGGTGGTGCCGGGCAGGCGGTAGTTCTGGAGGGCGGTTGCGGCCTGGCGGATAGCAACCATCTCGGCGTGCGCGCTGGGGTCAAGGCTGGTGATCGGCTGGTTGAAGCCCCGGCCGATCACCTTGCCATCCTGAACCAGCACGGCGCCGACCGGGACTTCGCCCCGTTCGGCAGCCAGCCGGGCTTCGGCGAGCGCCAGCCGCATAAAGTCGATATCCGCTGGCGTCATGGCGAGCCCCTTTCAACAACCGGTCAGATCAGCTTGCGCTCACGCAGCAGGCCAACCACCTGTTCAACGCAGCCGTCCAGATCCAGCTCGGCGGTGTTGAGCACCAGATCGGCATCGGTCGGCGCTTCATACGGGAAGGACACACCGGGAATGGTGCCTTCGACGTTGGCCGCGTAGATACCGGACGGGTCACGTTGCTGGCAGACCTCCAGCGGGGTGTTCAGGTGAACCAGCAGGCAGCGGTCGCCGAGGATGTGACGCGCGGTGGCGCGGCTTTCCTCGGTCGGCGCAACGAAGGCACCGATGGCAATCAGGCCCGCTTCATTCATCTGACGCGCAATACGTGCACCCTTGTGCAGGTTCTCGGCACGGCCGGCAGCGTCCATCGCCAGCCCCTTGCTCAGGTCTTGACGCAGGACCTTGCCATCCAGCACGTAGCAGGCACGGCCAGCGTCAAACAGCTTGCGTTCCAGCGCGTAGGCGATGGAGCTCTTGCCTGCACCGGACAGACCGGTGAACAGGACGGTAACCGGCTCCTGCCCAAAGCGCTCGGCCCGTTCGGTCGCCGTTACGTGGGCCAGACGGCCATGGTGACCACCCGTGGTGTTCTGGCCATCCTGCGCCTTGGCGACGATCATGCCCGCGCCTACTGTGCCGTTGGTCATGCGGTCGATGACGATAAATGCACCGGAGGTGTGGTTGGTCTGATAGTCGTCATAGGCAATCGGACGTTCCAGCGCAACCTGTACCCGACCAATCTCGTTCAGCGCCAGCTGGGCAGCGGGCTGCTGCTCCATGGTGTTCACGTCGATACGATGCTGAATGCGGGTAAAGGACGCCGGACTGTAGCTGGTAGCGCGCTTGATGTCGTACTTGCGGCCCGGCTGCATCGGCTGCTCGGCCATCCACACCAGGGTCGCTTCAAACTGATCACCGATCAGCGGGCGATTGTCGGCGTGGCACAGCATGTCGCCACGGGAGATATCGATTTCGTCTTCCAGCGTCAGGGTGACTGCCTGACCTGGCCCGGCTTCTTCCAGCTCACCATCAAAGGTGACGATGGATTTGACGCGGCTGCCCTTACCGGACGGCAAAACGGTCAGCTCGTCGCCCTTGCGCACCACACCCGAGGCGATGGTGCCGGCAAAGCCGCGGAAGTTCAGGTTCGGGCGGGTGACCAGCTGAACCGGAAAACGCAGATCGGTGGTGTTGCGGTCGCTGGCGATCTCGACAGTCTCGAGAATTTCCATCAGCGACGGGCCGGTGTACCAGGGGCTGCGCTCGCTGCGGTTTACAACGTTGTCGCCCTTGAGAGCAGACATCGGCACAAACTGCACCTTGTCACCGTCGAGCAGTTCCAGCCCGCTGGCGAACTGCAGATAATCTTCGCGAATCTTGTCGTAGACGGTCTGATCAAAGTCCATCAGGTCCATCTTGTTAACCGCAACCACGATGTGCTTGATGCCCAGCAGGGATGCGATAAAACTGTGGCGCTTGGTCTGGGTCTGCACACCATAACGGGCGTCGATCAGAATGATCGCCAGATCACAGGTGGAGGCACCGGTCGCCATGTTGCGGGTGTACTGCTCATGGCCGGGGGTGTCGGCGATGATGAACTTGCGCTTGGCGGTGGAGAAGTAGCGGTAGGCAACGTCGATGGTGATGCCCTGCTCACGCTCGGCCTGCAGACCATCAACCAGCAGCGCCAGATCCACTTCCTCACCGGTGGTACCAGACTTCTTGGAGTCACGGGTGATGGCTTCCATGTGATCTTCATAGATCATCTTGGAGTCGTGCAGCAGACGCCCAATCAGCGTGCTCTTGCCGTCGTCGACGTTACCGCAGGTCAGAAAGCGCAGCAGTTCCTTGCGTTCGTGCTGGCTCAGGTAGGCCAGGATGTCCTGGCTGATCAGATCGGATTGATGCGACATCTATCAAAGCTCCAAGCTGCAAGCTGCAAGCGACAAGCGGCCCCTGCAGCTATTCGGTAATTCGGTTAATCAAGCCTGTCAGCATGCGCGACAGCTCGCGGGTCTCACTGATCCAGTGTGTGGCCAGTGTCAATTCCAGAAACTCTATCTCCTGCCCCACCATCAACTGGGTTCGCACCTCAGCGCATGAGCCCTTGGCGACGCTGAGAAAATACCGCTTCTCGGCGTTACCTCCACATTCCATCCCCTCGGCAATATTACTGGGAATAGACAGCGCGGCCCGTGTCAGCTGGTTCCGAAACCCGTAATCGGGGCAGTTTGCCAGCGCTCTGTACATGGCAACAGACAACGCCTTTCCACGCTGCCACACTTCAAGCCGTTCGAAATCCATCAGCAACCTCCATGTTGCCTGCTCAAGCAGCCCTCCAACGCGACTCAGCTCAGCTTGTCGCTTGCTGCTTGAAGCTTGCGGCTTTAGAAATAGCCCTGCCGCTTCTTCTCTTCCATCGAGCCAGCGGAGTCATGGTCAATGACGCGGCCTTGGCGCTCGGAGGTTTTGGTCAGCAACATTTCCTGAATGATCTCCGGCAGCGTCGCGGCGCTGGACTCGACCGCGCCGGTCAGCGGGTAACAACCCAGAGTGCGGAAACGCACCATCTTCATTTCCGGGGTCTTGCCATCCAGCGGCATGCGGTCGTCGTCGACCATGATCAGCGAGCCGTTGTATTCAACGACCGGACGCTCGGCGGCGAAGTACAGCGGCACAATCGGAATGCTTTCCAGATAGATGTATTGCCAGATGTCCAGCTCGGTCCAGTTGGACAGCGGGAACACGCGAATGCTTTCGCCCTTGTGCACCTTGCCGTTGTAGATGTTCCACAGCTCGGGGCGCTGGTTCTTCGGGTCCCAGCGGTGGTGCTTGTCACGGAAGGAGTACACACGCTCCTTGGCGCGGGACTTCTCTTCGTCACGGCGCGCGCCACCAAAGGCCGCGTCGAAGCCGTACTTGTCCAGCGCCTGCTTCAGACCCTGGGTTTTCATCACGTCGGTATGCACTGCACTGCCGTGGGTGAAGGGATTAACGCCTTGGGCAACACCTTCCGGGTTCATATGCACCAGCAGGTCGAGGTCCATTTCCTTGACCATCTTTTCGCGGAACTCGTACATCGCCTGGAATTTCCAGCCGGTATCCACGTGCAAAACCGGGAACGGCAGACGGCCAGGATAGAACGCCTTGCGCGCCAGATGCAGCATCACGGCGGAGTCTTTACCGATCGAATAGAGCATGACCGGGTTCTGGAACTCGGCAGCCACTTCACGAATGATGTGGATGCTTTCCGCTTCCAGTTGCTTCAGATGGGTCAGTTTTTCCAGCATGGTGTACTCACGTTGAATGGCTAGCGGCCGCACGGCCCGATTCGACTGGCAGGCATTGTAGCAAAGGGAGTTTCTTATAATAAGCAGCCGATCAAGAACCTTCGGCTATATGGATATGAAAAAAGCGGCTGGAAGCGGCAAGCGGCAAGCGGCAAGCGGCAAGCGTAATCAGGGTGAGTGCCGCGACTGGGTCGTCCGGCGCTTCCTGAAGTTCTTTTCACCCTCGCCCCTCGACAACCGAAACCCAGCGCTACGCGACCGTGAGGGTTTTGCTTGAAGCTTGCGGCTTGAAGCTTGTAGCTCAGCGCTACGCGCTTCGCGCTGCCTACACCGGATTATCAATATCGATAAACCGATGCTCCAGCCCGAACGTCGCGGCCAGGTGTTCGCCCAACGCCTTTGCGCCGTAACGCTCGGTCGCGTGATGGCCGGCGGCGTAGAAGTGGATGCCGTTTTCGCGGGCGGCGTGTACGGTTGGTTCGGAGACTTCGCCGGTGATAAAGGCATCGACGCCAAGGGCGATGGCCTTGTCGATATAGCCCTGCGCCGCGCCGGTGCACCAGGCAATGCGCTTGACCGGCCGATCATGGCCGGCCACAAACAGCGGCTCACGCTGCAGTCGGGCCGCCAGCAACGCGGCCAGCTCCTCGCCCGCGCACGGCGCGGCCAGCTCGCCGGTCAGCCCAACCGATCGGGGGTTGTTCGGCTCCAGACCGCCACTGATCTGCCAGCCCATCAGCCGCGCCAGCTGAACGTTATTGCCCAGCTCGGCGTGCACATCCAGCGGCAGATGGTAAGCCACCAGATTGATGTCGCTCTGTAGCAACGCCTTGAGCCTGCGCTGTTTGACACCGACAACGGCGGCTGACTCGCCACGCCAGAAATAGCCGTGATGCACCAGCAGCAGATCCGCCCGGGCCTCTACCGCGGCGTCAACCAGCGCCTGACTGGCAGTCACGCCGCTGACGATACGACGAATCTCGGTACGCCCCTCAACCTGCAGCCCATTGGGGCAGTAATCCTGAAAGCTGCCGCTATCAAGCAGCTCGTTGCAGTAGCGAATCAGCGCGTCACGATCAACCATGGTGCCTCCGGTGGCGTCAGCGGGAAAAGGCCACATTGTCCGGCGTCCGCCGAACGGTTACAAGGATGTCACCAATGCCCTGCAGAATCCGGTACGAGCCCGTATAATGCCGCTCACACCGGTCGGTAACGGCCTGCACAGATGACGGGTAGGGGTTTGATGAACGCACTGTTACGCTCGATGGGGTGGCCGGTTGTCTGCGGTATCCTGCTGGCCCTGCTGATCATTCAGCAATTCCCGCAATGGATCGGCCTGCCCGCCCACGACATCGTCCTGCGTGAGGTTTCAGCGCAGCGCTCAAACATGGGGCTGGTTTCCTACAGCCGCGGCGTGGAGCGCGCCTCTCCTGCCGTCGCCAATATCTATACCAGCAAGGCAGTCGAGCCCGGTGCCGACGGCTCACTGCGCGACTATGCCGACAGCCTGCCCGCGCCGGCCCGCCGCCAGTCCAGTCTGGGCTCGGCGGTGATCCTCAACCCGGATGGCTACCTGCTGACCAACAATCACGTGATCGCCGGCGCCGACGAAATTCTGGTTGCACTCAAGGACGGTCGCGAAGCACTTGCCACCCTGATCGGCACCGATCCTGAGACCGATCTGGCGGTACTCAAGATCGACCTGCCAAACCTGCCCTCCATCACCATCGACTCCCGTGACGAGCAGCGTATCGGTGATGTGGTCATGGCCATCGGCAACCCCTTCGGTCTCGGCCAGACGGTCACCATGGGCATCATCAGTGCCACCGGCCGCAACCAGCTGGGCCTCAACACCTATGAAGACTTTATCCAGACCGATGCAGCCATCAACCAGGGCAATTCCGGTGGCGCACTGGTCGACGCCGAAGGCAACCTGATCGGTATCAATACAGCGATCTTCTCCCAATCGGGCGCAGCGCAGGGTATCGGTTTTGCCATTCCGGTGAGGCTGGCGGTTGAAGTGATGCAGGCGATCATCCAGCACGGTCATGTGATCCGCGGCTGGCTGGGGGTAGAAGTACAGCCGCTGACACCGGAGCTGGCCGAGTCGTTCGGACTGGAGGTCAGTCAGGGCATCGTGGTGGCCAGCCTGTACCGCAATGGCCCCGCGTGGAATGCCGGCTTGCTGCCGGGCGACGTGATTCTGAAGATCGATGGCGAGCCGGCAACCAGCGGCCGTCAGGCGATGAACCAGGTGGCCCGCGCCAAGCCCGGCGACAGCATTCGACTCGACGTGCTGCGCAACGGCGAACCCGCGAGCTTCACGGCGGAAGTCGGGGTTCGCCCGTCGTTCAGGACCTAAAGCAGGGTATCCAGAGCCTCCAGCAGTGCGGCGTTCTGCGCTTCAGTTCCAATCGTGATGCGCAGGAACTGATCAATACGCGGCAGCTTGAAGTGACGCACGATCACCTTCTGCTCACGCAGCCCCTGGGCCAGCTCGGCAGCATCGCGGCTGCCGTGGCGGGCGAACACGAAGTTGGCCTGTGACGGCAGCACCTCGAACCCACGCTTGGTCAGCGCTGCACTCAGCGCATCGCGGCTGCGCATCACCGCCTTGCGGGTCTGATCAAACCAGGCCTGATCCTTGAATGCCGCAACCGCCCCGACAATCGCCAGACGATCCAGCGGGTAGGAGTTGAAACTGTTCTTGATCCGCTCCAGCGCCTCGATCAGATCAGCATGCCCCACAGCCAGACCGACCCGCAGCCCGGCCAGAGAGCGCGACTTGGAAAGCGTCTGGGTTACCAGCAGGTTCGGATAGCGATCCACCAGGCTGATTGCGGTAGCGCCGCCGAAATCGACGTAGGCCTCATCCACCACCACGACCGAATCCGGGTTGGCGGCCAGAATGACCTCAATCTCAGCCAGCGGCAGACCGACCCCGGTAGGCGCATTGGGGTTGGGAAAAATGATGCCGCCATTGGCCTGACGGTAATCGGCCGGATCAAGGGTGAAGTCCTCGCGCAGCGGTTGCGGCGCAGACTCGATCCCGTACAGGCCACAATAGACCGGATAGAAACTGTAGGTAATGTCCGGGAACAGCACCGGCTTGCCGTGCTGAAACAGGCCATGAAATACATGCGCCAGCACCTCATCCGAACCATTGCCGACAAACACCTGAGACGGCTGCACGCCATAGTAGCGGGCAATCTCGTCTTTCAGGGCATCAGCATTCGGCGCCGGATACAGACGCAGACTGTCATTCAGCTCAGCCTGAATGGCATCCACCACCAGTGGCGACGGGCCATAGGGGTTCTCATTGGTATTGAGCTTGACCAGGTTTTCGACCTTGGGCTGCTCACCCGGCACATACGGCACCAGGTCCTTGACGAAGGGGCTCCAGAAACGACTCACGGGCAATCCTCGATTGAGCTACAAGCGGCAAGCCGCAAGCTTCAAGCCAACCCCGGCGAGCCGAGCCTGCACAGCTCGGCTTGTCGCTTGCAGCTTGAAGCTTGCCGCTAGTTCTTAATGCGGTATTCCGCGCTGCGCGCGTGCGCTGTCAGGCTTTCGCCACGGGCCAGCACGGATGCAGTCTTACCCAGCTCGGAGGCACCTTCAGGCGAGCAGAAGATGATCGACGAGCGCTTCTGGAAGTCGTAGACGCCCAGCGGTGAGGAGAACCGCGCGGTGCCGGAGGTCGGCAGCACGTGGTTGGGGCCGGCGCAGTAATCGCCCAGCGCCTCGGGGGTGAAGCGCCCCATGAAGATGGCACCGGCGTGACGGATCTGCGGCAGCAGCGCTTCCGGGTCCGCGACCGACAACTCAAGGTGCTCCGGGGCGATGCGATTGGCCAGCACGCAGGCCTGCTCCAGGTCATCGACCTTGATCAGTGCGCCACGGTTTTCCAGCGAAACACGCACGATGGCATCACGCTCCAACTCTCCCAGCAGCCGATTCAGGCTGGCCTCAACGGCATCCAGGAAGTCAGCATCCGGCGACAGCAGGATCGACTGGGCATCCTCGTCGTGCTCGGCCTGCGAGAACAGATCCATGGCGATCCAGTCCGGATCGGTCTGGCCGTCGCAGACCACCAGAATCTCCGAGGGGCCGGCGATCATGTCGATACCGACCTGACCGAACACCGCACGCTTGGCGGTGGCGACATAGATATTGCCGGGGCCGACGATCTTATCGACCTGAGGAACAGTCTCGGTGCCATAGGCCAGCGCCGCGACAGCCTGCGCACCGCCAATGGTGAACACGTGGTCGACACCGGCCAGACAGGCCGCCGCCAGCACCAGCTCGTTAATCTCGCCGCGCGGCGTGGGCACTACCATGACGACTTCCGGCACACCGGCAACCTTGGCCGGAATGGCATTCATCAGGACCGAGGACGGATAGGACGCCTTGCCACCGGGGACGTAAAGCCCTACCCGATCCAGCGGAGTGATCTTTTGGCCAAGCACGGTGCCATCAGCTTCGGTGTAGCGCCAGGAGTCCTGGCGCTGGTGCTCGTGGTAACTGCGCACACGCTCGGCGGCCACTTCCAGCGCGCTGCGCTGCGCCGGAGTAATGCGTTCAAGCGCCAGCTCCAGGCGGGCGCGATCAAGGGTCAGATCGGCCATATTGCCGGCCGAGAGGCCGTCAAAGCGTTCGGTGTACTCGACCAGCGCCGCATCACCGCTGGAGCGCACCGCTGCGATAATTTCCTCAACCCGGTCATTAACCGCCTTGTCGGAGACGCCTTCCCAGGCCAGCAGGGTATCCAGATGCTGGGCAAAATCGCTCTGGTTGGCGTTCAGACGGGCGATTTTCAGCGGCGTACTCATAGCGATACCTTTGGCGATTCAGGGAATGGTTACTCGAAAACGGATCAGGCGTTGCGGCGCTCTACCGCCTCGGCCAGTTGATCAATCAACATCTTGATGCGGGCATGCTTCATCTTCATCGAAGCCTTGTTGACGATCAAGCGCGAACTGATGGTGGCAATCAACTCCTGGGCCTCAAGACCATTGGCCTTGAGCGTGTTGCCGGTGTCGACCACGTCGATGATCTTGTCCGCCAGCCCCACAAGCGGCGCCAGCTCCATAGAGCCATACAATTTGATCACATCAACCTGACGGCCCTGCTCGGCATAGTAACGGCGCGCGACATTGACAAACTTGGTAGCGACCTTGAGCCGACCGGTCGGCTCCGGCACGCCGACCGGGCCTGCGGTCATCAGCTTGCAGCGGGCGATTTTCAGATCGAGCGGCTCATACAGGCCCTGACTGCCGTACTCCATCAACACGTCCTTGCCCGCCACGCCGACATCGGCAGCACCGTGCTCAACGTAGGTCGGTACGTCGGTCGCGCGCACGATCAGCAGGCGCACGTTCGGATCGGTGGTCGGGAAGATCAGCTTTCGGCTTTTTTCCAGATCCTCGGTCAGTTCGATGCCCGCCGCTTTCAGCAGCGGCAGGGTGTCGTCGAGAATACGTCCCTTGGACAGGGCAATGGTCAGACTCTGGCTCATGAAAACTCTCTGTTAGGCCGGGACCCGGCGAATGATACCGCCCAGGGCCTGCAGCTTCTCTTCAATACATTCGTAACCACGATCAATGTGGTAGATCCGGTCGACCAGGGTGTCGCCGTCGGCAACCAGACCGGCAATAACCAGACTGGCCGATGCACGCAAGTCGGTCGCCATCACCGGCGCAGCCTTCAGACGCTCGACCCCGGTGACGATCGCGGTATTACCCTCAACCAGAATGCGCGCACCCATGCGATTCATTTCCTGAACGTGCATGAAGCGGTTCTCGAAAATCGTCTCGATGACGGTACCGGTGCCTTCGGCAACCGCATTCATGGCGACAAACTGCGCCTGCATGTCGGTCGGGAATGCCGGATAGGGCGCTGTCCGCAGATTGACTGCGCGCGGACGGTTACCCTTCATGTCCAGCTCGATCCAGTTCTTGCCGGTATCGATGTGGGCCCCCGCCTCTTCCAGCTTGAGCAGCACCGACTCGAGGATCGAAGCGTCGGTGTCTTTGAGCTTGACCCGGCCGCGGGTCGCAGCAGCGGCAACCAGGAAGGTACCGGTTTCAATGCGGTCAGGCATCACCGAATAACGCGCGCCGTGCAGACGCTCGACACCGTGGACGGTGATGGTGTCGGTGCCATGACCGGTGATCTGCGCACCCATGGCGATCAGACATTCGGCCAGATCGACCACTTCAGGCTCACGCGCGGCGTTTTCGATGACGGTCTTGCCCTTGGCCAGGGTAGCCGCCATCAGAATGTTTTCGGTCCCGGTCACGGTCACGGTATCGAACAGGAAGTGCGCGCCACGCAGACCGCCCTCGGGGGCTGTAGCCTTGATATAACCATCTTCGACGATGATCGTCGCACCCATCGCTTCCAGCCCGCGAATGTGCAGGTCAACCGGACGCGAACCAATGGCGCAGCCACCCGGCAGCGCCACTTCAGCACGCCCGAAGTGCGCAACCATAGGGCCGAGCACCAGGATCGATGCACGCATGGTCTTGACCAGCTCGTAGGGTGCGACCAGCGAGGTGATGCGAGTCGGATCGACTTCGACACCCAGGCGCTCATCGATAACCGGCAGCACACCCATACGACCGAACAGTTCGATCATGGTGGTGATGTCATGCAAGTGCGGCAGGTTGGAAATAACGACAGGTTCATCCGCCAGCAGCGTGGCAGCGAGGATCGGCAGGGCCGAGTTCTTGGCCCCGGAAATCCGGATTTCCCCATCCAGGCGATTGCCGCCGGTGATGATCAGTTTGTCCATACGTGGTACGTACTCCAGACCTCAGGCGCGCGACGCCCAGGCCTCCTGGGTGTAAAACTTCATGGTAACGGCGTGGATACGGCCGTCAGCGATATAGTCGTTGAGCAGCGCATAAATCTGCTGCTGACGCTTGACCGGTGACAATGCCGCGAGGGTGTCGCTGATCACGTTGAGCTGAAAGTTGCAGCCCTCGCCTTCAACCTCGACCCGGGCATCTTCCAGGCGTGATTCGATCAACGCCTTTACTTCATCTGATTGCATTGCAAATTACTCCTTGCGGCGCCCTGCTGGAGCAGAACGCCTGAAAGCTAATTGTCTCGGGCTCGCTCAACATCGCTCAGCCAGGCATCCAGCCCGCATACCCGGGCGATACTCTGCAGCACGCCCGGAACCGAGCGTAACCGCAACTCGCGCCCCTGCTGCCGGCAATGTTCTGCCGCGCGCAAAATCAAAGACAGGCCAACACTGTTGGCCTGCGTCACCCCGGACATATCCAGCACCAGCGGCCCCTGCCCCCCGGCTGCAGCCTGCTGCAGCCCGTCGCGCACAGATCCGGCAGAGTCAAAATCGATTACGCCAGCCAGGCGCACAACGCCCTCGGCATCGACCTGCAAGCTGGCATTGCTCACTGCTGCACCTCTTGGGAGGCCACTTCACGTGACTTGGCGACAACACTGCCCCAGTTGTCGATAACCGCATCCAGGTTGTTGTTGTGGGTCTTCATGGCCTGCGCAAACTGATCACGGAACAGCAGGCCGATGTTGATACCCTCGACGATGACGTTACGCACCTTCCACTGGCCATTGATGTCGGACATGGTGTAGGTGGCGGTATAGACCTGGCCATCATTGGCCTTGACCTGCATGTCGACACTGGCGCGGTCAGGGCGCGGCTCACGGTTGTTGGCCGGCAGCACGGTGATCTCACCGCTCTGGAAGTCCAGCAGCGCATTGCCGTAGAACTGCACCATGCTGCGCTTGAATGTCTCGATAAAGCGCTGCATCTGGGCGTCGCTGGCACCGCGGCTGTAGCGCACGGTCATGACGCTGCGCGCAATGCCGTCAAAATCGACAACCGGCTCCAGCACGTCATTCAGACCAACGGTGAACGCTTCCACGTCGTTGCGATAGGTCTCACGGTTGGCGTCAAGCACCTCCATGACCTTGCGCGAGGTATCCTCGACAACCTGTTGTGGGGTCGCGGAAGCCAAGGCAAGCGCCGGCAACAGCAGCGTGAGGGCAACAAAGGCATTGATGATCGGGCGCATGTACATTCTCCTGTGGGGCTGACTGCAGTCAGTCTTCCTTGCTTACTGTATTGAGCAGGAACCGGCCGATCAGTTCCTCCAGCACCAGTGCAGACTGGGTGTCATAGATTTCGCTGCCGTCAACCAACAGGTCTTCCTCGCCACCCACCGAAATACCAACGTATTTCTCGCCCAGCAGGCCGGCAGTCAGAATCGATGCGGTGCTGTCGGCAGGCAGGGTATCAACGTCACTGTCGATGGCCATATCTACCCGCGCACTGTAACGATTCTTGTCGAATTCAATGGCAGTGACCTGACCAATGGTCACACCGGACATGGTTACCTTGGCGCGCGACGTAAGCCCCGCCACGTTGTCGAAATAGGCATGCACACTGTAGGTGCTGCCCGTGCTGCCCGGAGTCAGCCCGGCCACACGCAGCGCCAGCACGGTCAGCGCCAGCACGCCGGCCAGAATAAATACGCCGACAGTCAATTCCAGGTTACGGATACGCATTTGATGATTCCTTGGCTAATCAAAACATCAGGGCAGTGAGGATGAAGTCCAGCCCCAGCACGGCCAGCGACGCATACACTACGGTGCGCGTGGTTGCACGGCTGATGCCTTCGGATGTGGGCTCGCAGTCATATCCCTGGAAGACTGCGATCCAGGTGACGACGAAGGCAAACACCACGGCCTTGATCAGGCCGTTAAGTACATCGTCGACGAACTGCACCGAATTCTGCATGTTCGTCCAGTAGGAGCCGGAATAGACTCCCAGCCAGTCAACGGCCACCATGGCGCCGCCCCATATCCCGACCACGCAGAACACCATCGCCAGCAGCGGCATGGAGATAAAGCCCGCCCACAGACGCGGAGCAATGACGTACTTGAGCGGATCAACGCCGATCATTTCCATGCTCGACAACTGCTCGGTGGCTTTCATCAGACCGATCTCGGCGGTCAGAGCAGAACCTGCCCGCCCGGCAAACAGCAGCGCGGTTACCACCGGCCCCAACTCGCGCAACAGCGTCAGGGCCACCATCTGGCCGACCGCCTGCTCGGAACCGTAGCCGACCAGAATGTTGTAGCCCTGCAGCGCCAGTACCATGCCAATAAACAGGCCGGACACGACAATAATGGCGAGCGACAGCACACCAACCGAATGCAGCTGCTTGACCAGCAGCGCCCAGCCGTTGCCAAAGCTCGCCCGCCCGAACATCACATTGACGAGAAACAGCCCGGAGCGACCCAGGGCAGTAATGGTGTCCAGCCCTGCTCTGCCGAGCAGAACCAACCTGTCGACTGCACTCACGCGTCTTTCTCCGCTTGTATCAGATCCTGCAGATAATCCCTGGCCGGGAAGTGGAACGGCACCGGGCCATCAGGCTCTCCCTGCATGAATTGGCGAATACGGGGGTTGTCGGAGTTCATCAATTCATCCGGCGTACCCTGCCCGAGCACCTGGCCGTCACCTACCACATACAGGTAGTCGGCAATACTGGCGGTCTCGGCCAAATCGTGCGAGACCACAATACTGGACAACCCGAGCGCGTCGTTGAGCAGACGAATCAGACGCACCAGTACACCCATGGAAATCGGGTCCTGGCCCACGAAAGGCTCGTCATACATCATCAGTTGCGGATCGAGGGCGATCGCACGCGCCAGCGCAACCCGGCGTTTCATGCCGCCGGACAACTCATCCGGCATCAGGTCGCGGGCACCACGCAAGCCAACCGCCTGCAACTTGAGCAGAACAATGTCACGAATCATGTCTTCCGGCAGTTCGGTATGCACCCGCAGCGGAAAGGCGACATTTTCGAACACGCTCAAGTCGGTAAACAGCGCACCGCTCTGGAACAGCATGCCCATGTCCTGACGCGCGGCAAACAACTGCTCGCGCCCCAGCTCGGGAATATTGCGGCCATTCACCCAGATCGACCCGCTCTCGGGTCGCAACTGGGCGCCGATCAGGCGCAGCAGCGTGGTTTTGCCGCACCCGGACGGACCCATGATGCCGGTGACCTTGCCGCGGGGAATACGGATATCCACACCATCAAAGATGACTCGCTGGCCGCGCCGGAAGGTCACGCCCTGAAGGTCTACGATGTAATCTGACACGTCGGTCATAGTGCTGTTCGGGCCTTTGCGGATCATGCCCAGACCTCGGGCAAACGAAGCCGCCTAATATACCAGTTCCCCGACGGCAGCCCAAGCCGGGAATGGGCAGCCTCCCCAGAACGGGTTAACGCCGAGACGAAGCTGGTCAAGGCGGGTGAGTTAGCTCCGACAAACCGCTATACTTGCGCGTTCAGCGATTACCGACGAATAGCACATGGCCGATTTTGACTATATTGCATCCGCCTCGCGCACCATCAGCATGGAACGCGACGCGGTAGATTCTCTGCTGCAGCGTCTGGCAGAACCCTTCACCATCGCCTGCGATACCCTGCTGCAATGCCGCGGCCGCGTGGTTGTCACCGGCATGGGCAAGTCCGGACATGTCGGCCGCAAGCTCGCTGCCACCCTTGCCAGCACCGGCACACCCGCCTTTTTTGTCCATCCGGGTGAGGCCAGCCATGGCGACATGGGCATGATCACCGCCGAGGATGTGGTTATCGCCCTGTCCAACTCAGGCAACACCGCCGAAGTGGTGACCCTGCTGCCGCTGATCAAGCGCCTGGGCGCACCCTTGATCAGCATGACCGGCAACCCCCAGTCGACGCTGGCACTGGCCGCGGTCGCCAACCTGGATACCGGCGTCGAACAGGAAGCCTGCCCGCTGAACCTGGCGCCAACCTCCAGCACCACCACCGCGCTGGTAATGGGTGACGCACTGGCCATCGCGCTGCTCGAAGCGCGGGGTTTCAGTGCCGAGGACTTCGCTTTCTCGCACCCCGGTGGCAGTCTGGGGCGCCGCCTGCTGCTGCTGGTTGACGACATCATGCACGCGGGTGGGAGCATGCCCCTGGTCAAGCCCAACGCGCCGCTGCGTGACGCGTTGCTGGAAATGACCCGCAAGGGCCTCGGCCTGACCGGCGTCATAGATGCCGATGGCAAGCTGGCCGGCATCTTCACCGATGGCGACCTGCGCCGCAGCCTGGATCACAACATCGATTTTCAGCGTGCCAGCATCAGCGACGTAATGACCCGTCACTGCAAGACTGCGCGCAGTGGTATGCTCGCGGCCGAAGCCCTGAAAATCATGGAAGACGCCCGCATCAATGGTCTGTTCGTGGTAGACACTGAAGGCCGGCCGGTGGGCGCCCTCAACATGCATGATCTGCTCCGTGCGGGCGTGGTCTGAGTTTGAATATGGAAAAGCTGATCGAACGCGCAAAAGCCATTCGCCTCGCCATCTTCGACGTTGATGGCGTCCTGACCGACGGCCGCCTGTATTTCATGCCCGACGGCACCGAGTTCAAGTCCTTCAATACGCTGGATGGCCACGGTATCAAGATGCTCATCGCCTCGGGCGTCGAAGTCGCCATCATCAGCGGCCGAAAATCGCCACTGGTCGAGCGCCGCGCCGCCAGCCTGGGTATCAAGCACCTTATTCAGGGCCGCGAGGACAAACTGACCGCCCTGGCCGAGCTGCGTGAGATCGTCCCGGTCGAAATGCACGAGATTGCCTTCCTTGGCGACGACCTGCCGGACCTGCCAGTCATCCGCCGCGCCGGCCTGGGGATGGCGGTCGCCACTGCCGACACCTTTGTGCGCGACCACGCCCATGGCGTTACCCGCGCCGCCGGTGGCGCGGGTGCAGCCCGCGAGTTCTGCGAACTGATCATGCGCGCCCAGGGTACCCTGGACCAGGCACAGGCAGCCTACCTGTGAACCTGACGCTACCACGCTATCTGGTCGTCGGCCTGCTGATCATTGCCGGGGCAGCGCTGGCGATGGCTGTCGGTTACTGGAACATCAATCCGTCCAGCTTCAACACCGGCAAGCCGCAGACTCAGACCGACCGTCCCGACTTCTATATCGACAACGCGCGCATCCTGATGCTCAATGAACAGGGCAAGGTTGCATACCGGCTGACGACCTCCCATGCCGTTCATCAGGTAGACGACGGCAGTACTCACCTGGAAGACCCTGAGCTGCTGTTCTACCGGGGAGAGGACCCGACGCCGTGGCTGCTGAAGTCGCGTCAGGGTGTCGTTACCCAGCGCGGTGACCGCGTTGACCTGACGACCGATGTCCTGCTGAAACAGAACACCGATGACGCGCGTCAGCTGACCACGTCAGCCCTGACCCTGTTTCCCGCCCGTGACTACGCGGAAACCGATCAACCGGTTAGAATCGAAGCCGCTCGCAGTGTGACCACTGCCGAGGGCATGCAACTATTTCTCAACGACGGTAGCCTGAAGCTGCTGTCCACCGTACGAGGCCAATATGAGGTGCGTTAAATCCCTCCTTGCCCTGACGCTGGCCGTGTGTCCAGTGAGCCACGTTCTGGCACTGCCCAGCGACAGCAGCCAGCCGATTCGCATTCAGGCCAACAGCGCGACGCTGGACGACAAGCGCAATACCGCCGTATACACCGGCGATGTGGTCATTACCCAGGGCACCCTGCGCCTCACCGGTGCCCGCGTTACCCTGACCACCAATGCCAATGGTGAGCTCAATACCATGATCACCCAGGGCGGACCGGCCACCTATCAGCAAACGCCGGAAGCCAACAAACCGCCGGTGAAGGCGCGCGCCGAGACCATCGAGTACCACGCCGACCGCGAGACCATCGTGCTGATCAGGAATGCGTTTCTTGAACAGTCCGGCAATACCTTCCAGGGTGAGCATGTCAGCTACGACATTCAGCGTCAGGTCGTCGATGCCGGCAACAGCAGCAGCGGCGCCAACGGCGGCGCGGGCTCCGGGCGTATCGAAATCGTGATTCAGCCGCGCAGCCGCAATACCGAAGCGCCAAGCGAAGAGCCGGCAACGCCATGACCACATTACAGGCGCGCCATCTGGCCAAGGCCTACAAATCGCGTAAGGTCGTCCGTGATGTGTCCGTATCCATCGATAGCGGCCAGGTCGTCGGCCTGCTCGGCCCGAACGGCGCAGGCAAAACTACCTGTTTCTACATGATCGTTGGCCTGGTCAAGGCGGATGAAGGCCAGGTCACCGTCAACGGCAAGGACGTGACCCGCCTGCCGATGCACGGCCGGGCCCGCGAAGGCATCGGCTACCTGCCGCAGGAAGCCTCGATCTTTCGCAAGCTGACCGTCGCCGAAAATATCATGGCGATTCTGGAAACCCGCAAGGACCTGAACCGTCAGGCGCGCGAGGGGAAACTCGAATCGCTGCTGCGTGAATTCCATATCCACCACCTCAGCGACAGTCTTGGCATGAGCCTGTCCGGTGGTGAGCGCCGGCGCGCCGAGATTGCGCGCGCACTGGCAACCGACCCCAGCTTCATTCTGCTGGACGAGCCCTTTGCCGGGGTAGACCCGATTTCGGTCAACGACATCAAGCAGATCATCCAGCACCTCAAGGACAAGGGCATCGGCGTACTGATCACCGACCACAACGTTCGCGAGACGCTGGACATTTGCGACAAGGCCTATATCGTCAACGACGGCCACATCATCGCTGAAGGCGACGCCGAGACCGTGCTGGCGGACCAGACAGTGAAAGATGTGTACCTGGGCCACGCCTTCCGGCTATAAAAGCACCCGTAACTCAGGCATGCTAGCGGGGAACGAGTCCGGACTTCGCCCGGCACATGGTTTGATCAAGCGCACAAGGTATTTCGCGACACAATGAAACCCTCGCTCGTCCTCAAGATGGGGCAGCAGCTGACGATGACACCGCAGCTGCAGCAAGCCATCAGACTGCTTCAGCTATCCAGCCTTGACCTCCAGCAGGAGGTGCAGGAGGCACTGGAAGCCAACCCGATGCTGGAAATGGCAGACGACGGCGATGACGACTACGGCAGCAGCGCCCAGGAAAGCGGCGACGATGACGCCCCCGCGGTAACCCTGCCCGAGCCGGTCTCCCTCGACTCCATCGAGCAGCACGGACAAAACGACCAGGAAGGCAACTGGAATGAACAGATTCCCAGTGAACTGCCGGTCGATACCCAATGGGAAGACGTCTACCAGACCTCTGCCAGTTCGCTGCCCAGCCAGGATGACGAGGACTGGGATTACACCTCGCGTACCGGCACCGGCGAGACCCTGCAGAGTCATCTGGAATGGCAGCTGAACCTGCTGCCGATGTCGGAAACCGATTATCAGATCGCCACAGCGCTGATCGACGGCATCAACGCCGACGGCTACCTTGAAGAGTCGCTGGATGACATTCTGGCCTCCCTGCCCGCAGAGCTCGAAGTCGAACTCGATGAAGTCGAAATGGTGCTGCATCGCATCCAGCAATTCGAGCCGGTAGGCGTTGGCGCGCGGGATTTGCGTGAGTGCCTGCTGCTGCAGATTCGTCAGCTGCCCGAGAACACCCCGATGCTGGACCAGGCGACCCGCGTCGTGCGCGATCACCTGGAACTGCTCGGCAGCCGCGATTTCAGCCAGTTGATGCGCCGCAGCAAGCTCAAGGAAGACCAGCTGCGTGACGTGGTTGCGCTGATTCAGACGCTCAACCCCCGCCCGGGCTCGGAAATCGCCTCGGGCGAGCCGGAGTATGTGATACCGGATGTGATTGTGCGCCGCGACGCCAATCGCTGGCTGGTTGAACTGAACCAGGAAGCGGTACCCAAGGTTCGCGTCAACGGCCACTATGCCTCGATGGTGCGACGGGCCGACTCCAGTGACGACAACACCTACCTGCGCAACAACCTGCAGGAGGCGCGCTGGTTCATCAAGAGCCTGCAGAGTCGCAACGAGACCCTGATGAAGGTCGCCACCCAGATCGTCGAACACCAGCGTGGCTTTCTTGAGCACGGCGAAGAGGCGATGAAGCCACTGGTGCTGCATGACATCGCCGAAGCCGTCGGCATGCACGAGTCGACTATTTCGCGGGTTACGACCCAGAAATACATGCACACGCCGCGCGGCATCTTCGAGCTGAAGTACTTTTTCTCCAGCCACGTCGGCACCAGCGAAGGCGGGGAATTTTCCTCCACCGCTATCCGCGCGCTGATCAAAAAGCTGGTCGCAGCAGAAAACCCAAAGAAACCATTGAGCGACAGCAAGATCGCTGGTTTACTTGAAGAACAGGGCATTGAAGTAGCCCGACGGACCATCGCGAAATACCGCGAGTCGCTCAACATCGCGCCTTCGAGCGAACGCAAGAGACTGGTCTAGTACCTGCGAAAACAGGCTCGAATGAGCCGTTCAACGCAGCAGATCCAGTTCAGGGATCACGCAAGTGGCAATACCGGGTGACAGGTCGTCACCCAGCAACAACAAGCCAATCAGGAGATGCCGTATGCAACTGAACATTAGCGGTCACCAACTCGATATCACCGACGCACTGCGCGACTACGTCACCGAAAAAATGTCCCGCCTGGAGCGGCATTTCGACAAGATCACCAACGTCCAGGTCACCCTGGAAGTAGAGAAACTCCGGCAGAAGGCTGAAGCCACCCTGCACATTGCCGGTGGTGAAGTGGTTGCCCTGGCAGAACACTCCGATATGTACGCCGCCATTGACCTGCTGACCGACAAGCTGGATCGCCAATTGATCAAGCACAAGGAAAAGCACATCGACCGTCAGCAAGGCGCGAACGACCGATAACCGGACCTTCACTGCATCACCATGCAAATAGACCACATCCTGACCCCTGAACGTACCTTCGCCGGCGTTCAGGGCGGATCCAAAAAACGTGTGCTGGAGCTGATCGGTAAGCTGGTCGCCCAGCACACCAACCTGGATCCTGACGCCATCTACGAAAACCTGATCGCTCGTGAACGCCTGGGGTCAACCGGTTTTGGTAATGGCATTGCCATCCCTCACTGTCGTCTGGAAGACTGCCACCAGGCCATAGGCGCCCTGTTGCAGCTGGACGGCAAAATCGATTTCGACGCTCTCGATGGCCAACCTGTCGACCTGATCTTCGTGCTGCTGGTCCCGCAGGAAGCCACCGAGCAACACCTGCAGATTCTCAAAATGCTGGCTGGCAAGCTCGACAACGCCGAGCTGCGTGATGCACTGCGCGCAGCACCGGACGCGGATGCGCTTTATCGCGTCATGGTTGGCGACGGCGACGGAGGCTGACATGCGTTTGATTGTCGTCAGCGGCCGTTCCGGTTCGGGTAAAAGCACCGCGCTGCATCTGCTTGAAGACAACGGCTTCTACTGCATCGACAATCTCCCCGCAGGCCTGCTGCCCGAACTGGCCCGCCAGGCAAGACAGAATGATTTCAGCCTGCCGGAAGTCGCCATCAGCATCGACGCCCGCAACCTGCCCAACGACCTGGCACGCTTCCCCGAGCTGCTGCAGGACGTACGCAATGCAGGAGTCCAGTGTGACGTGCTGTTCCTGGCCTCGCGTAACGACGTACTGATCAAGCGCTTTTCGGAAACCCGCCGCAAACACCCGCTGACCGACGGCAACCTGTCACTTGGCGAGGCCCTGGACCGTGAAGCACTGCTGCTGCAACCGATCATCGACCTAGCCACGCTCAAGGTCGACACCAGCCACCTGAATCTCTACCAGTTGCGCGACCACCTGAAACAGCGACTGCTCGGCACCAAGGGCAGCCAGCCCTCGGTCCTGATCCAGTCATTCGGGTTCAAACGCGGCCTGCCGGTGGATGCCGACCTGGTATTCGACGTGCGTTGCCTGCCCAACCCTTACTGGCTGCCCGACCTGCGCGCCTTTTCCGGCCGTGATGCCCCGGTCAGTGATTACCTGGGCAAACAGCCGGAAGTGGAAGATATGTACCAGGACATCTGTCACTACCTGCAGAAATGGCTGCCCCGCTACGCCGCCAGCGAACGCAGTTACATGACCATCGCCATCGGCTGTACCGGCGGCCATCACCGCTCGGTCTACATTGCCGAGCGACTGGTGCGCGAACTGAGCGCCGACACACCCAACCTGCTGATACGCCACCGCGACCTGCCCTGATGCCAAGCTCCCGTGTTCTGATCATCAACAAACTCGGTCTGCACGCCCGTGCCGCCGCCAAGTTTGTGGGCATTGCCAACCAGTACGGCTGCAAGGTCACCATAGGCCATGACGAAACCGACCAGGTTGACGGCAAGAGCATCATGCAGGTCATGATGCTGGCCGCCGGCAAGGGCACAGAGGTTTGCGTCAGCTGCGAAGGCGAGCAGGCAGAAGAAGCCCTGCAGGCATTGCTGGAGCTGGTCAACGACTATTTTGGGGAAGGGGAGTAAGCCCAGCTGCAAGCTGCAAGCTGCAAGCTGCAAGCTGCAAGCTGCAAGCTGCAAGCTGCAAGCTGCAAGCTGCAAGCTGCAAGCTGCAAGCTGCAAGCTGCAACAGGGTGAATGCGGCGTCAGGGTGGTCAAGTGTTTTCTGCAAGCTTTCCGACCGTTCGACGCTTCAATCTAAACCCACGCAAGTCAAAACCGCGCGGGTTTCACTTGCAGCTTGAAGCTTACGGCTTGCAGCTGACGGTAGGGAGCGCTACGCGCCCCCTACCGTCATCCCATCCACCAGCCAGCTGCCGGTCAGGTAGTTACCACGACGTTCAACATCGCTGCCGACGCAACGCAGGTTGGCATACATATCCTTCAGATTGCCGGCGATGGTGATCTCGCTGACCGGGTACTGAATTTCACCATTTTCGACCCAGAAGCCGCCGGCACCGCGGGAATAGTCGCCGGTGACACCATTCACGCCCTGCCCCATCAGTTCGGTCACCAGCAGGCCGGTGCCCATTTCCTTGAGCAGTGCATCGAGATCGCCCGCGTTACTGGTGACCTGCAGGTTGTGCACACCGCCCGCGTTGGCGGTACTGGGCAACCCGAGCTTGCGGCCAGAGTAGGTGCTGAGCAACCAGCTGACCAGTTGGCCGTCCTCGATGAAGGCCTGTTCACGCGTTTGCAGACCATCGCCATCAAACGCCGCACTACCCATGCCCTGCTTGAGGTAGGGGGTTTCGCGCATGGTCATCCAGGCAGGGAAAATCGGTTGTCCCAACGCATCGAGCAAAAATGTGGATTGACGATAGACAGCTCCGCCGGAAATGGCACCGAACAAATGGCCAACCAGGCCCACCGCCTGATCGGCAGCAAACAGCACCGGCACCTTGGCGGTCTTGACCGTGCGGGGGTTGATGCGCGCCAGCGTCCGCTCACCGGCTTTGCGCCCTACCGCCTGCTCGCTTGGCAATCGCCCCGGTACGCGATCGACGGCGTACCAGTAATCACGCTGCATGCCCTGTTCGGAAGAGACGATCATGACCGCCGCGCTGCTGTGGCGGCTGCTCAGGGCGCTGCCAATGAAGCCATGGCTGTTGCCATACACCCGGCAGCCTTGCTGACTGCTGATCTGCGCACTGTCGGTTGTCAGCCGCGAATCAACCGCAAGGGCCGAGCGCTCCAGCTCCAGAGCCCGATCAATCGCCTGCTCGGCAGACAGCTCCCACGGGTGAAACAGATCGAGATCCGGCAATTGGGTAGCCATCAACTCGGCATCGGCCAGACCGGAACAGGGGTCCTCGGATGCATGACGCGCAATCGCCAGTGCTGTCTCAACCGCCCGCCGGATGGCGTCGTCGGACGTATCGGAGGTACTGACCGAGCCCTTGCGCTGACCTGCGTACAGGGTAATGCCGAAGCCCTGGTCACGATTGAATTCGACCGTTTCGACTTCACCGCTGCGCACGCTCACCGACAGCCCGGTACTCTGGCTGACCGCGACCTCGCTTGCGGTTGCTCCCTGACGTCGCGCCTCGTCGACAATAAAGGCCACCCGCTGCTCCAGCGTCTGCTGCAGGCTTGCGGGATTCTCGGCTACGCTGATGGTATTCGCGCTCATGTCACCTCCGGTTCGAGCAGCCATTGTAGCGAGGTTGCGCAACCGGAAACCACCACGGATTGGCCGCGGCCAGCGGGAAACGGGTATCATTGCCCCCCGGCAAAAGCTGACGCGACCATCTCCAGACAGGATCACCATGACCGAGTTTCACGACGACGAATCCCTCGAGCCCGTTGATGAGGGCAAGAGCAAGACCCAGATCAAACGGGAGATGGACGCCCTGCAGGAAATGGGCAAGCGCCTGCTGGCACTTAAACCCGACCAGTTGGCCAAGCTGGAGCTGACCGACAAGTTGCGCCTGGCGCTCGCCGAGGCCAGTCGGCACACCGCACGCGGCGCGCTGAAACGCCATATGAGCTATGTTGGCAAGCTGATGCGCGATCAGGATATTGAGCAAATTCAGACCTATCTGGATCTGTTTGACAGCAGCAGCGCAGCCCACAACCAGCACTTCCACCAGATCGAACGCTGGCGCGACCGGCTGTTGACCGGCCGTGCGGACGAGCTGGAGCTGTTTATGCTGGCCTACCCCGCCGCAGATCGTCAGCACCTGCGCCAACTGGCTCGCCAGGCGGCCAAGGAAGCCGAGCAGAACAAGCCGCCGGCGGCGGCGCGCAAGCTGTTCAAGGCTATCCGTGTGCTGGCCGACGACGCCAAGGGGCTCTGATAAAGGCGCGGCACTGGATCACAGCCCGGGGCCTGACTGGCCGGTCATTTTGGCGCTGAGCGCAACCCACTGCTAGGTTTTAACTTTAACCTGCAGAGGATGACGCCACGTGAGCCTTGCTCTTGACCTGCCCAGACTCGAGTCCACCCTGCGCCTTCCGATTCAGGATGAGCGCCAACAACTTCTGCAGGGACTGCTGCAGCCAACCGCACGCATCGACTCAAAGTACTTCTACGATGAACGCGGCTGCGAGCTGTTCACCGACATCTGCCGCCTCGATGAGTATTACCCCACGCGCACCGAGGCGCTGATTTTCTCGGAAAACCGTGAGACGATCGCCGGCCACCTGCCAGACGACCCGCAATGGGTCGATCTCGGCTGCGGTGACTGCAGCAAGACGCAGCAATGGCTGAACGCCGTCGACCCGGCGCGCGTGGTCGGTGTCGACATCGCAGGAGAGTTTCTGCACAGCTCGATAGCCGACGTTGCCCGGCAGCACCCTCAGCTCGAATGCGTTGGCGTGGTCAGCGACTTCACCCAGCACCTCGAATTGCACGATTTGCTGGCTGAGCGCCCGGACAATCCTCCCGTGTTTTTCTACCCCGGCTCATCCATCGGCAATTTCGAACCCCGCGCCGCCATGCGTTTTCTCAGCCGCATACGCGCCCATTGCACCAGCCATGGACGCCTGCTGATTGGCGCCGACCTGCTCAAGCCCCGCGCCGTTCTGGAAGCGGCTTACGATGATGCCAGCGGCGTTACAGCGGCGTTCAACCTGAATATCCTGAATGTCGTCAACCGGGAACTGGATGCCGACTTTCAGCCTGAACTGTTTGAACACCACGCCTGCTTTGACGACCAGCATCGCCGCATCGAAATGCGACTGGTCGCCCGGGAGCCGCACAGCGTGCGTCTTGCACGCCATACCCGCCGCAACTTTGAAGCCGGCGAGCACATCGTGACGGAGTATTCCCACAAATACAGTGTGGATGAGTTTCGCGCCCTGCTCGCTGCCAGCGGCCTGCATTGCAGCCATTACTGGACCGACCCCAAAGGCTGGTTCGGCGTGTTCCTGGCGGAGCCGGCATGAACCGGCCAGCGAGCCTGACGGCAGTCAGCGAATTGGCGCTCGATTACGCCCGGATCCGGGCGCATTCTCTGGAGCTGATCCAGGGGCTGAGTCCTGAAGACTGTCAGCTGCAGTCCATGACCGATGCAAGCCCGCTGAAATGGCATCTGGCCCATACCACCTGGTTCTTTGAAACCTTCATTCTCGCCGCCTTGCCCGAACCGCCCCCGGTCATTGATCAGGCCTACAAGGTACTGTTCAACTCCTATTACGTGGGCATTGGCGAGCGTCATCTGCGCGCCGAACGCGGCCTGTTGTCGCGGCCGACTCTGGAAGAGGTGCTCCATTACCGCCAGCAGATTGATGAGCAGATGCAGCATCTGCTGAGCAGCCCCAGCCAGCGTACCAAACTTGCCGCACTGGTAACCCTGGGCCTGCAACACGAACAGCAGCATCAGGAGCTGATGCTCACTGATCTGAAACACCATTTTTCCTGCAACCCGCTTATGCCTGCCTGGCGGACAAACGCGCCCGAGCAGTGCTCCGCTATCGCCACTGAGCCTTACCCCTATCGGGAGTTCACCGGCGGCCTGTGCGAGATCGGCGCGTCCGACGCCAGCTTCAGCTATGACAACGAAGGCCCGTACCACCGCGTCTGGCTGGAACCCTTCCTGCTGGGCGAGCGTAATGTCAGCAACGCCGATTACATGGCCTTTATCGCAGACGGCGGGTACCAGCGTCCGGAGCTATGGCTGTCCGATGGCTGGGACTGGGTCAACCAGCGACAGGCACGGGCCCCCTTGTACTGGTTGCAGACAGCGGACGAGCCGTGGCAAGCCTTCACCCTGGCCGGCCGGCAAGTGCTCAACCTTGAGGCGCCGGTCTGCCATATCAACCTGTATGAAGCCGATGCCTACGCACGCTGGGCGGGCGCACGGCTGCCGACAGAGGCTGAATGGGAGCACGCGGCGCGTACCGCACCAGATCTTGCGGGCTTGTTTGGCCAGGTCTGGCAATGGACCAACAGTGCCTACCTGCCCTACCCCGGTTACCAGCCGGCGGCAGGTGCCGTTGGTGAGTACAACGGCAAATTCATGATCAACCAGATGGTCCTGCGCGGCAGTTCCTGTGCCAGCCCGGCGGGCCACAGCAGACCCTCCTACCGCAACTTCTTCCCGCCCGCGGCGCAGTGGCAATTCAGCGGACTGCGCCTGGCGCGCAATCCCTGATCATCGGACATTAAAAAAGGCCGCCCCGTTACCGGGGCGGCCTTGATACTGGCAACAACGTCAGGCTAGATCAGTAGCCCAGTGCGAAGTTGTCGGCATCCATTTCCATCAGGTTATCCGCACCGGACAGGATCGCCTCAACGTGGGTGCGAACGCGCGGCAGGATGCGCTGATAGTAGAAACGGGCGGTCTGCAGCTTGGCCTTGTAGAAGCCCTCTTCTGCGGTACCGGCGGCCAGTTTCTCGGCAGCAACACGTGCCATGTCGGCCCAGAAGTAGGCCAGGCAGGCGTAGCCGCTGTACATCAGATAGTCCACGGACGCGGCACCGACCATTTCGCGGTCTTTCATCGCGGCCATGCCGATCTTCATGGTCAGCTCGCCCCACTCCTTGTTCAGCGCAGCCAGCGGCGCGACAAACTCGGCGATGGCTTCGTTGCCCTCGTTGTTCTGGCAGAACTTGTGGACGATCTTGGTGAAGCCTTTCAGCGCCTCGCCCTGGGTCATCAGAACCTTGCGACCCAGCAGGTCGAGGGCCTGAATACCGGTGGTGCCTTCGTACAGCATGGAAATACGGGCATCACGCACGTTCTGTTCCATGCCCCACTCGGCGATAAAGCCGTGGCCACCGTAGATCTGCACACCGTGGTTGGCCGCTTCAAAACCGACCTCGGTCATGAACGCCTTGGCAATCGGCGTCAGGAACGCCAGCATGGCATCGGCCTGCTTCTTCTGCTCGGCATCCTGGCTGTTCTTCAGGATATCGACCTGCTTCGCAGTGAAGTAAACCATCGCGCGGTTACCTTCGGTAAACGCCTTCATGGTCAGCAGCATGCGACGCACGTCCGGGTGAACGATAATCGGATCAGCCGGCTTCTCCGGCGCCTTGTTGCCGGTCAGCGAACGCATCTGCAGACGCTCACGGGCGTACTGGATGCCGCCCTGGAAGGCGATTTCGCTGTGTGCCAGACCCTGCAGGGCAGTGCCCAGACGCGCGGTGTTCATAAAGGTGAACATGGCGTTGAGGCCCTTGTTCGGCTCGCCGATCAGGTAGCCGGTGGCGCCGTCGAAGTTCATCACACAGGTAGCGTTGCCGTGGATGCCCATCTTGTGCTCAAGCGAGCCACAGCTGACGGTGTTGCGCTCACCCTTCTCGCCATCGGCGTTCACCAGGAACTTCGGCACGATGAACAGGGAGATACCCTTGGTGCCGGCCGGTGCGTCAGGCAGGCGGGCCAGCACGATGTGGATGATGTTCTCCGACATGTCATGCTCGCCGGAAGAGATAAAGATCTTGGTGCCGGACACCTTGTAGGTGCCGTCAGCCTGCGGCTCGGCCTTGGTACGCAGCATACCCAGGTCGGTACCGCAATGCGGCTCGGTCAGGCACATGGTGCCGGTCCACTCGCCGGAAACCAGCTTGGGCAGATAGGTGTGCTTCTGCTCGTCGGTACCGTGAGTTTCCAGGGTGTTCATGCAGCCGTGCGACAGGCCGGGGTACATGCCCCAGGACCAGTTGGCCTGGCCAACCATTTCGCTGATGGTCAGACCCAGCGACTCGGGCAGACCCTGACCGCCGTGCTCAACGCTGTGCGCCAGACTCGGCCAGCCACCCTCAACGTACTGCTGGTAGGCTTCCTTGAAGCCGGTGGGCGTGGTCACACCCTCGGGGCTCCAGGTACAGCCTTCGATGTCACCAACACGGTTCAGCGGCGCAATAACCTGCTCACAGAATTTGGCGCCCTCTTCCAGAATGGCGTTGACCATATCCGGCGTAGCATCTTCGCAGCCGGGCAGGCTCTGATAGTGCTCTTCATAACCCAGGAGTTCATCGCGGACGAAACGAATGTCACGCAGGGGAGCCTTGTAATCGGGCATGGTACTGGACCTCAAGTATTGATCAGTATGCACGGGCAGCCGAGGCTGCAGTTTTGAGCTGCCTGGCAGCTCGAATTCAAACAGACGTTTGAAACATACGTTTACGCCAAACCAATGTCAACCCCCGCATGAATGCACCGGTATCAGTCTGCGTGAGTATGAACAGAAAAAGGGTGGCCTGACTGACAGGGCCGAATCAGGCGAGGGCGAGCAGACCTGCATTGGCCGGATCGGCAGCAACAGCCCGATAGACAGACAGCCCCGCGCCTGCGCGGTCGTCTTCCACCGTTGAGTCACCGCTGGCCTGCGTACTCGCCGAGTCGGCGGACTCCGCTGCTCCGGCACTGCTACCGGCCGCCGGATCGGATGCTGCCATCTCGGCACGAGCCTGCGCTATCAGCTGTGCAGCCTGGGCCGCCACGGCACGATCCTGAGATGAAGGCTCGGCCGGCGCCAGCGCGGCTCTGCGCACCTGTTCCATCTTGTCGATGGTGGCCTGCGGGTCGCCCGGTACCGGAGCGGTATCAATGGACACCTCCCCACCGACCGCATACAGGCGGCCGTCCGGGCCCCGTTCATAGCTCAGCGACATGGAGCCGGCGTACTGACCGCCAACCGCCATGTGCGCCTGCTCATGGGCGCGCACCTCGCGATCACGGGCGGCCAGCTCTCTGATTTCGTTCTGTTCGGCTTGCAGCAGCTGCGCTTCGGCCTTGGCGAGCTGGGACCGCTTGCTACGCTCGGCCTCGGCCAGTTCGGTATCGCCGGATGCGTCAGGGGAAGCGGTGCCCACTGCCGCCTCGCTGGTTGGCTCTACCGGCGCAAAACGGGTGTTGGGATCGTCAGCAGGGACCTTGTCGCTGACCGCGATGGAACGTGCGGTCAGCGTGGTGAACGCGGAGGGAATATAGGTG
This sequence comes from Halopseudomonas sp. MFKK-1, assembly GCF_027474385.1. Classification (NCBI taxonomy): domain Bacteria; kingdom Pseudomonadati; phylum Pseudomonadota; class Gammaproteobacteria; order Pseudomonadales; family Pseudomonadaceae; genus Halopseudomonas; species Halopseudomonas sp. MFKK-1. The sequence continues at coordinate 1,885,347 of NZ_CP114836.1, read as the reverse complement.
CTTTGACTGCTGCCGACAGGGGTCATGGGGGCGCACCACGCTGTTGAGCCTGGTCAGGCTCAGGCAGTGACATCCAGCAAGGTGCCGAGCACTTCGTCGGCGGTGTCGATCACCGACGCCCCGGCCTCAGCCTGCTGGCGGCCCTGCTGCAGCTCCACCAGACTGTCGACGAGATTGACCGGACGCGCAGTTTCTACCGGCGTAGATGCCGCAGCCTGGCCCGTAGCCGGCTGCGCGGGCTGCGCAGTCGCAGCCACCGGATCAACCGGAAGGGCCGCACGGGCAATATCGGACGCCGCACCGCTGATGCGGTTCTGGCCCTGACGCACACTGGTCAGGCCAGCGGAAATCAAGTCAAGGGTAGCCATGGCATGGTCTCTGGGTAAATTGACACCTACATTCAAGCATAGACGCCCCCCCGCGCCCAGCACCGCTGGTCGTATCAGACCAGCGGAGACACATCCAGATACACAGACACGGCGGTCGCGTCGGCCGAATCCAGGCGCGGCACGACGCCCAGGCATGGTGCCTTGATCAACTGCTTGAGCGTCGCCAGGTTTTCCTCGGGACGGCTCATCTGCGGATCAACATGGTTGGCAACCCAGCCAGCCAGCTCCAGCCCGTCTGCAGCAATGGCACGACAGCTCAGCAGCGCATGGTTGATGCAGCCCAGGCGCATACCTACCACCAGCACCACCGGCAGTTTGTGCGCAATGGCGACATCCGACAGCAGTTCGCTCTCATTGAGAGGAACACACCAGCCGCCGGCCCCTTCCACCAGGGTCAGCGCGGCACCTCGCTCGAATACCGCGTCACAAGCCTGTGCCAACCCTTTCGCGGTCAGTGTCACCTGCTCCTCCTGCGCGGCAATATGCGGTGCGATAGCCGCTTCCAACGTCACAGGATTGATCAATTCGTAGGCCAGCGGCGGGTTGCACTGGGCCTGCAGCGCGAGCGCGTCTTCGTTACGCAGCCCGTCAGGCGTGCGCTCGCAGCCTGCAGCCACCGGCTTGACTCCGGCGGTGGTCAGGCCTCGCTGACGCGCTGCACACAGCAGACCGGCGGCGACCGTGGTCTTGCCAATTTCAGTATCGGTACCGGTAACGAAGTAACGTTTGCTCATGGGGGTTCCCTCAGGCCTGCTGGCCTTTATGCAGAATGATCTGGGCGACCTGATAGGTCGCGGGCAAACCCGCCGGCTGGCGGAAGGTTTCATAGGCGGCGGTCAGTGCCCGCAATCTGGCTCTGCCGGTCAGACCTCCGGGACGGCCGGCATTCAGATTGTGGGCGCCGAGCGCCTTGAGTTCATGGGTAAGCCCGCTGAGCTGCGGGTAGTGCAGGACATGGGTTTCGACCTCGCAGCGCCAACTGGCAAAGCCCACATCAGCCAGTATCTGCTGCAACTGCGCCAGCGGCATGAAGCGATTGACGTGCACGTAGCCATCGACTGCTTGCCAGGCGTCGCGCAGCTCCTGCAGCGTGCCTTCAACCAACGTGTTGAAAGCGATAAGACCACCCGGCTCCAGCACCCGCAGGGCCTCCTTCAGCGCCTGCGAGAGATCCGGGCACCATTGCAACGCCAGGCTGGAAAACAGCAACTGCCGGGAGTCTGCACGTAACGGCAACGCCTCCGCATCGGCAACGATCCAGCTCGAGCATGCCGGCCCCTGGGCGCGGGCATAGCGGAGCATGCCCTCGGCGATGTCCAGCCCCAGCACCGGCTGCCCGAAGCGGGCGTTCAGTGCACGGGTAAAGTATCCGGTTCCGCAGCCCAGATCGGCCAGACGCTCGACCTCCAGGCTCTCGGGCAAGCGCGCCAGCAGATTGCTGCCGACGCTGCGCTGCAGCTCGGCGACCTGATCGTAGGTTGTCGCCGCCCGGCTGAACGAGGCGGCAACGGCCTGCTTGTCGATCACCTCGGTGGTCATTGCGCTTCCAGCCACTCGGCGATTTCACCCGCCAGCCAGAGTGGCGCTTCCAGCGGCAGGGCATGACTGCCCTGCGGCAGCATCCTCACCCGGGCATTGCCATTGAGCGCCAGCAGGTCCGATTCCACGGCCGCAGGCACCAGCGCGTCGTTACCACCGAGGCAGTGCAGTACCGGTTGCGCACAACGCTGCAGAGGAATGCGGTTATCGATCACGCCGAGCAGCGCCAGCTGGTTGAGACGTTGCAGCGGATCGGCATCGCTCCACTGCAACTGCTTACTCAGTTCCCGGGCGTTCTCACCACCTTGCGTTACCAGCAGGGAAAAGCGCTTGAGAATACGCTCGGGTTGCTCGCGGGCATCAGCCAGAAAAGCCTTGAAGGTATCGACCGGCATCGCATGAGGCCAGCCGTCGCGCGCCGCAAAGCAGGCATTGCTGGCAATGGTGATGACGCCACAGAAGCGCTCCGGGAAGCGGCGCTGCAGCTGCACTGCCAGCATGCCGCCCAGCGACCAGCCGGCCAGCCAGCCAGCAGGCAAGGCCTCGGCCAGCGCCGTCAGGTCCGGCTCGAGGGTCGACATCTGCAGCCGCGGCGGCAACTCCACCAGCTGCACAGCCAGGTCGGGCAGCCGCTCGTGCAACGCCTGCTGCAACGGCAGCAGGTTGCTGGCGGCCAGCGCCCAGCCGGGCAGTAAGGTAAGGTTATTCATCGTTGAGTTCCTTGTGCGCCTGCCCGAGCGCATCGAGCAAGCGGTCAACCTGTTGTTCGGTATGCGCGGCACTGAGGGTAACACGCAGTCTGGCGGTACCCTGCGGTACGGTCGGCGGGCGAATGGCAGTCACAAGCAGGCCGCGCGCGCGCAGTGCAGCCGACAGCGCCAGCGCCCGCTCGCTGGTGCCCACCACTATCGGCTGAATCGGCGTCGGGCTATCCATCAGCTCAAGCCCGAGCGAGGTGACTCCAGCCCGAAAACGGCTGATCAGCGCCGCCAGTTGGTCACGGCGCCAGTGCTCTTCGCGCACCAGTTGCAGGCTGGTCAATGTGGCATGGGCAACGGCGGGTGGCTGGCTGGTGGTATAGATGTAGGGACGGGCAAACTGGATCAGGGTTTCGACCAGTTCTTCGCTGCCGGCAACAAAGGCGCCGGCAGTGCCAAACGCCTTGCCGAGGGTGCCGACCAGCACCGGCACCTGGTCGATCGACAAGCCGAAATGTTCAACAATGCCGCCACCCTGGGCGCCGAGACAGCCAAAGCCGTGAGCATCATCCACCATCATCCAGGCATCGACGTCCGCTGCGGCAGCACACAGCGCGGGCAAGTCGGCCAGGTCACCGTCCATGCTGAACACGCCATCGGTCACCACCAGCGTATTGCCCTGAGCCTTGCTCAACCGGCCACGCAGGCTGTCTGCATCGTTATGCAGATAACGCGAGAAACGCGCACCACTGAGCAGCCCGGCATCCAGCAAAGAGGCGTGATTGAGCCGATCTTCCAGCACCGTATCGCCCTGCCCCACCAGCGCCGTAACCGTACCCATATTGGCCATATAGCCGCTGGACAACAGCAAGGCCCGTGGCCGGCCGGTAAACTCGGCCAACGCCTCTTCCAGCGCATGATGGGCGCCCGAGTGACCGGTCACCAGGTGCGACGCACCACCACCCGTGCCCCAACGCCGCACACCATCGACGAACGCCTCGTTTATTCGCGGATCATTGGCAAGACCCAGGTAGTCGTTGCTGCAGAAACTGAGCAACTGCTCACCATCGACCAGCACATCCACCCCTTGTGGCGTTTGCAGCAGGGGGCGCTGACGGTACAGATGCGCAGCGCGGCGCTCGGTGAGGCGTGCAGAAAGATCGAAAGACATAAAAAAGCTCCAAGCGGCAAGCAGCAAGCTTCAAGCCACATCAGCGCTCGCTTGAGGCTTGCAGCTTATGGCTTGAGGCTGCCGTCGTCAGACGGCCGAATAAAACAGCTTGCTGTCCCGCTGTTCGATCAGCGCCTGCTCAATCGCCGCCTGATGCACCTCGTCCGCGTGCTCCTGGCGCTCTTCCGGCTTGATGCCGAGGCGGGCGAACAGCTGCATGTCCCTATCCGCCTGCGGGTTGCCGGTGGTCAGGAGCTTCTCTCCATAAAAGATGGAATTGGCGCCGGCGAAGAAGGCCAGCGACTGCATCTGCTCGTTCATCTGCTCGCGGCCGGCAGACAAGCGCACGTGAGATTTGGGCATCATGATGCGGGCAACGGCCAGCATGCGGATGAAGTCGAAGGGGTCAACATCCTTCTCGTCCGCCAGCGGGGTACCCTGCACCTTGACCAGCATATTGATCGGCACGCTCTCCGGGTGCTCCGGCAGGTTGGCCAGCTGAATCAGCAGACCGGCGCGATCCTGAAGCGACTCACCCATGCCGAGAATCCCGCCAGAGCAGATTTTCATACCCGCGTCACGCACATGCGACAGGGTTTCCAGCCGATCGGCGTAGGTCCGGGTGGTGATGATGTTGCCGTAGAACTCGGGCGAGGTGTCGAGGTTGTGGTTGTAGTAATCCAGCCCGGCTTCGGCCAACGCCTGGGTTTGCTCCTTGCTCAGCTTGCCCAGGGTCATGCAGGTTTCCATGCCCAGCGCCTTGACGCCCTCGACCATCTTCAGCACATAGGGCATGTCCTTGGCAGAAGGATGTTTCCAGGCCGCGCCCATGCAGAAGCGGGTGGAGCCAATGGCCTTGGCATCGGCCGCCGCCTTGAGCACCTTCTCGACCTCCATGAGCTTTTCCTTGTCCAGACCGGTGTTGTAATGACCGGACTGCGGACAGTACTTGCAGTCTTCCGGGCACGCACCGGTCTTGATCGACAGCAGCGTGGAGACCTGCACCCGGTTCGGGTCGAAGTGCATGCGATGCACCGTCTGTGCTTGAAACAGCAGATCATTGAACGGCTGATTGAACAGCTCCAGCACTTCTGCCAGAGTCCAGTCGTGGCGGGTCACGGATGCAGTCATGGGGTCTTGTCCCTTCGAATTGGCAGGGGAACCGGGCGGGTTCCAAGTCTGCCGAGCATCATAACGACGGCACGGAGGCTGTCAACCTTTGAAAAAACAACAGGTTTACATATGGATAAAAAACAATCTATTCGCACAATGCATACTCTGCCTTGGCAGCAACCCGCATCCGGACACGCAACTGTGCGGAGGCTGCGAGGCTGACTTGCCCTGGCAACAGGCCTGCTGCCAACGCTGTGCCCTGCCCTTGCCGCACCCGGCGCAGCAATGCGGGCGCTGCCTGAATGCACCCCCGCCATTCAGTCACGCGCTGGCACCACTGATCTACCGCTTCCCGGTTGACAGCCTGATTCCCGCGTTCAAGTACCATGGCCAGACCAGCATTGGCCGCCTGCTCGGGCAGCTACTTGCCGAAGCTGCGGCGGATTGGCTGCAGCAAGACATTGCCCCCTGCCCCGACCTGCTGCTGCCAGTGCCCATGCACCGCAAGCGGCAGGCTCAGCGTGGCTACAATCAGGCCTGCGAGCTGGCGCGCGATATTGCCAGACGCACCCAACTCCGCTGTCGACCCGAACTGCTGGAACGCACCCGCTCAACCCTGCCGCAGCAGGGCCTGGATGCCAAAGCACGACGCCAGAACCTGCGCGGTGCGTTCAGCTGCCCAAGGCCTGAACACCTGCAAGGCAAGCACCTGGCACTGATCGACGACGTCATGACCACCGGCGTGACGCTGAGTGAGGCCAGCCAAACCCTGCTCAAGGCCGGCGCCGCATCGGTTCAGGTCTGGTGCGTCGCCCGTACCCCCTGAAACCCGTCTGTAACGAGCGATTACACGGTCAACACCTGTTACCCTGTGCGGTCACAATCACGTGTTTGCTCCGAGTCGACCACCATGTCCAGCCATCCCTTTTCTACCCTCACCCCTGACACCGTGCTGGACGCGGTCGAATCGCTTGGCTATCTCTCTGATGCGCGCATCCTGACCCTGAACAGTTACGAAAACAGGGTATTTCAGGTCGGCATAGAAGGCGCCGCACCGCTGATCGCCAAGTTCTATCGACCGGACCGCTGGAGCGATGAGGCGATTCTCGAGGAGCATACCTTCAGCCTTGAACTGGCTGAACGCGAGATCCCGGTGATTGCCCCGGAGCAGATCGACGGCCGCACGCTGTTCGAGCATGCAGGATTTCGCTTCAGCCTGTTCCGCCGGTTTGGTGGCCACGCCCCCGAGTTCGACGATCCCGACCATCTGCTGATGCTCGGTCGCCTGATCGGCCGCCTGCATGCGGTCGGTTCGATGCGCCCCTTCGAGCACCGGCCGACCCTCGACTGGCAAAGCTTCGGCGGGGACAGTCTGGATTACCTGCGCAGCGCCAATGTGGTGCCTGCAAGCCTGCAACCCGCCTACTTCTCGGTCGCCGAAGACCTGCTGCAGGTGGTAAAACAGCAACTCCAGGCGCATCCGGCCAAGCAGATTCGCCTGCATGGCGATCTGCACGTCGGCAACCTGCTGTGGCGCGACGACAGCCTGTATATGGTCGATCTGGATGACTGCCGCATGGGTCCGGCGATGCAGGATCTGTGGATGGTGCTGTCGGGTGAGCGCGATCAGCGTCAGGCGCAACTATCCGAGCTGATTGACGGCTACAACGAATTCCACGATTTCAATCCGTCCGAACTGGCCCTGATTGAGCCACTGCGCAGCCTGCGGCTGGTGCACTACAGTGCCTGGCTGGCACGCCGCTGGGAGGACCCGGCCTTTCCCATGCACTTCCCCTGGTTCGCCCAGGAACGTTACTGGGCCGACCAGATCCTGACCCTGCGCGAGCAGCGCGCCGCGTTGGACGAGCCTGCGCTTCGTCTGTTCTGATTTGCGGATATAAAAGCCATCAATGGCCATTCCCTGGCCGGAAGTGACTCAATACACTGCCCCGCGATTCCTATAGAGGTGAGAACCATGTCCGAACTGCTGATTGACCAACGCAACCTGGCGTTTGAACTCTATGAAGTGCTGGACGCCGAAGCGCTGACCAAGCGCCCGCGCTTTGCCGATCACAACCGCGAGACCTTCGACGCGGCCATCGGTACTGCCCGCACCATCGCGGAAAAGCTGTTCGCACCACACAACCGCAAGAGCGACGAGAACGAGCCCAAGTACGTCAACGGTGCGGCCGAGCTGATCCCGGAAGTCAAACCGGCGGTCGACGCCTTCCTCGAGGCGGGCTTTCTGAACGCCACCCGCTCCTTTGAACAGGGCGGCATGCAGATGCCGAACCTGCTGTCGCAGGCCTGCTTTGCCCATTTCCAGTCGGCCAACGCAGGGACCTCGTCCTACGCGATGCTGACCATGGGCGCGGCCAACCTGATCGAGAGCTTCGGCACCGAGGAACAGAAACAGCGCTACCTGCAGCCAATGATCGAAGGCCGCTTCTTCGGCACCATGGCGCTGACCGAGCCACACGCCGGCTCCTCGCTGTCCGACATCCGCACCAAGGCCGAGCCGGCCGCTGACGGCAGCTATCGACTCAAGGGCAACAAGATCTTTATTTCCGGTGGCGATCACCCGCTGTCCGAGAACATCGTCCACATGGTTCTGGCCAAGCTGCCCGACGCACCGCCCGGCGTAAAAGGCATCTCGCTGTTCATCGTACCCAAGTTCCTGGTCAACGAAGACGGCACCCTCGGCGAGCGCAACGACGTGACCCTGGCTGGCCTGTTCCACAAGATGGGCTGGCGCGGCACGACCTCAACCGCACTGAACTTCGGTGACAAGGATAATTGCGTCGGCTATCTGGTCGGCAAGCCGCATCACGGCCTGTCCTACATGTTCCAGATGATGAACGAGGCGCGCATCGGCGTTGGCATGGGCGCGGTGATGCTCGGCTACGCTGGCTACCTGTACTCGCTCAACTATGCTCGCGAGCGCCCGCAGGGCCGCCTGCCCGACGGCAAGAACCCGAATGCACCGCAGGTCTCGATCATCGAGCACGCCGACGTCAAGCGCATGCTGCTGGCCCAGAAAGCCTATGTTGAAGGTGCCTTTGACCTGGGTCTGTACGCTGCCCGCGTATTCGACGATACCGAAACCCTGGAAACCGAGGAGCAGCGCAAGAACGCGCTGGAACTGCTGGACCTGCTGACGCCGATCGTCAAGGCCTGGCCCTCCGACTACTGCCTCAAGGCCAACGAACTGGCGATCCAGATTCTTGGTGGTCACGGCTATACCCGCGAGTACCCGGTCGAGCAGTACTATCGCGATAACCGCCTGAACCCGATCCACGAGGGCACCAACGGTATCCAGTCGCTCGACCTGCTGGCTCGCAAGGTGACCATGAACGGCGGCGCCGCGCTCAAGCAGCTGTCCGGCCTGATTCAGAGCTGCTGCAAGCGCGCTGCCGAATACAGCGAACTGAACGAGCTGCGCGAGCCGCTGGAAAAACTGCACGCCCACATCGGCAGCGTCACCATGGCACTGCTCGGTGACATGGGTCAGGGCAAGGTCAACGAGGCGCTGGCCAACTCGGCACTGTACCTCAAGGCGTTCGGTCACATGGTGATCGGCTGGCGCTGGCTGGAGCAAGCAGTCAAGGCTCAACAGGGACTGGCTGCCGGTAACGCGGCAGATACCGCGTTCTATCAGGGCAAGCTGCAGGCCGCCCGCTACTTCCTGCGCTGGGAAGTGCCGTCCTGCCACCACGACCTGAACGTGTTGGAAAACCGCGACCTGACCTGCTACGACATGCAGGACGCCTGGTTCTGATCGACCTGTGACCTCCCTGCCGCTTGCGGCATCCCAGCAGGCCACCTTCGGGTGGCCTGCTGCGTTTTAACCCTTTGGGGAACCCGCAACTACCCAGGTGGTCAGCTTCCCAATCGGCAGCAGGAGGGCTAACCTTGCGCACAGACTCATTCAGGAACAACACCATGCCGCTACGCGCGATAGTGCTGCTGGGCTGCCTGCTGCTCAGCCCGCTGGGATGGGCTCAGGACACTCAGCTGACCGCCGATCTGGATCAACGGATTGAAAGCCTCACGGCGGAGATCGAAAGCACCAGCAACAGTAATCTGCCGGAAGCAGAGAAGCGTGAGCTGACAGATCTGCAGCAGAGCACCCAGGGGTTTCTGAGGCAGACGCGCCAGACCCTGGAGGAACAAAAGGCCCTGCAGGAGCAGATCGCCGACGCCCCGCGCCAGACCCAGAGTGTCCGTGCCGAGCACAATCGTCTGGCCAGGAACGACGACAGCCTGCAACGTGCGGTACTGGAGCGTCAGGCGCTGGATCAGTTGGAAACCCTGCTCAGCGACAAGGTCAATCAGATGTTCACCTGGCAGAACGAGCTGACCGGCGTCAATGGCCAGCTGATTGCCGCCCAGACCCGGCCGGAACGTACCCAGGCCAGCGTGTCCGACAACCAGCGCCGCAGCCAGCAACTGAATGAACAGCTGCGCACCCAGCAACGTCTGGCACCGACCACGCTCACGCGCGCGCGCATCGCCTTGTTGCAGGCAGAACTGGAGTACCTGAATGCAGACAGTGAGCTGCTGCGTCAGCGACTGGCTGGCAACAACGTGCTGCAGGATCTGGCCACCCAGCAAAAAAACCTGCTGACCCTGCAGATACGCGAAATTGAAGACGACATCTCGCTGCTGCAGACCGTCATCAATGACAAGCGCCAGTCGGTGTCGGAAAAGGCCGTCAGCGATGCCACCCTGCCGGAGGAGGCCAGCCAGAACGAGGTGCTGCAGGGCCAGAGTAGCATCAACCGGCAGTTGAGCGAGGAGTTGCTGAACGCAACCAGGCAGCTCGGTGTACTGACCCGCCAGAACATTGAAACCAAGCAGCAGACCGAGCACCTGAGTCAGATCGATAAGGCCCTGGAGCAACAGATCGAAGTGCTTGAGGGCAGCCTGCTGCTGTCGCGCATTCTGCACAAGCAGAAGAACGAGCTGCCCCGGGTAGAAATTGATACCGATCTGCCGGATCAGATCGCCGACCTGCGTCTGCGCCAGTTCGAGCTCAACCAGCAGGCACAAAGCCTCGCCAGCCCGGACACCTACCTCAACGACCTGCTGCTCAAGATCCCAGCTCGTCAACGCGACACACTGCGCCCGGAGCTGGAAAAGATGGTCAACGCCCGGGTCACGCTGGTCGAGCAGCTAAACGGCAATATCAACAGCCTGATCAATCTGGCTATCACCCTGCAGATCAACCAGCGGCAGCTGCAGCAGCTCAGCAGCGATCTCAAGCGCACCATCGACGACCAGCTGTTCTGGGTGGCCAGCAGCCGCCCCATTGAACGCAGTTGGCTGACCAGCCTGCCAGGCGAAGTAGCCCACCAGATCGACAGCATGAATCTGCCCCGCCAGTGGGAAAACCTGCTGGACGCTGCCAAACGCCATCTGCTCTGGTGCCTGGGTACCCTGCTTTTACTGGCCCTGTACATCTGGCGCAAGCCACGACTGCGCAGCAGCCTCGACACCCTGCATGACGAGGTCGGGCATTTCCGCCGCGACAGCCAGTGGCATACGCCCCGTGCGCTACTGCTGACAGCACTGCTGGTCAGTCCGATGCCAGCGCTGCTGGCCGGCGCAGGTCTGCTGCTGCGTCTGGACAGCGAGCAAAGTGCGCCGGTGCTGGGCACCGGCATGCTCAAGCTGGCGCTGGCCTGGTTTGTCCTGCACATGCTGTACCGGGTGTTCGACCCCCACGGCATTGCCACCCGTCATTTCCACTGGGACGACGATCTGGTTCATCGTCTGCGCAAACTGGTGCGCAACGTCGCCTGGATTCTGGTACCGCTGGTGCTGATGCTTGGCCTGCATGGGTCCATGCCCGACTACACCGGCACCGATCCGATCGGGCGCACCGGCATGCTGATCGGCATGATCGCGCTGTCATTGCTGCTCGGCCGCTTCATGCTCCGCAGCCAGCCCCTCTACAGCTCCCGGGTGGTCCATTTTGTCGCCGCCAGCCTGCTGATCCTCGCACCGCTGGCGCTGGCAGGCATGACCGCCATGGGTTACCACTACACGGCGGTCAAGCTGGCCGAGCGTTTCATCGACAGCCTGTATCTGATCGTGCTCTGGATGCTGGTCGAGGGTACCGTGGTGCGCAACCTTAACGTTGCCGGGCGCAGACTGGCCTATCAGCGCGCCATCAGCAAACGGCAGGCGGCCCAGGCACGCGAAGGGCAAAGCGACACCGAGACCGCGGTCGACATCCCGGAAATGAATCTGCAGCAGATCAATCAGCAGTCGTTACGACTGGCCAAACTGACCCTGTTGCTGACGTTTGCCCTCGCGCTGTACTTCACCTGGGCTGACCTGATCAGCGCCACCTCGTATCTGGAGTCCGTGACCCTGTGGCACTACGAGGGCACCGGCCTGAATGCCGGCGAAGCGGTGCCGATCAGCGTTGGCGATATCCTCGGCGCACTGGTCACCATCATTCTGACCATTACCCTGGCGCGCAACCTGCCCGGCCTGCTGGAAATCCTTGTGCTCTCGCGACTGGAGCTGCGCCAGGGCAGCAGTTATGCCATTACCACCCTGCTCAGCTACATCATCGTCGGTTTCGGTCTGGTGTCCTCGTTATCAACGCTCGGAGTCAGCTGGGACAAGCTGCAATGGCTGGTTGCCGCCCTCGGTGTGGGTCTGGGCTTTGGTCTGCAGGAAATCTTCGCCAACTTCATCTCCGGCCTGATCATCCTGTTCGAGCGTCCGGTGCGCATTGGTGACGTGGTCACCATCGGCCCGCTGTCAGGCACCATCAACCGAATCCGCATTCGCGCAACCACCATTACCGATTTCGACCGCAAGGAAATCATTGTTCCAAACAAGAACTTCGTCACCGAGCAGATTATCAACTGGTCGCTGCAGGACACTATTACCCGGGTGATCATCAAGGTCGGTGTGGCCTACGGTTCAGACGTCCAACTGGTACGCGAGCTGCTGATGCAGATCGCCCAGTCCAACAGCCGCGTGTTGAAGGATCCCGAACCGCTGGTGCTGTTCCTCAACTTTGGCGAAAGCACGCTGGACCACGAACTGCGAGTACATGTGAAGGAGCTGGCCGATCGCAATATGGCGATTGACGAGATCAACCGCGAAATCGACCGTCGTTTCAAGGAGCACGGTATCGAAATCGCCTTCCGCCAGCTCGACGTCAATCTGCGCAGCAGCGCGGGCCTTGAGAAGCTGGTGCACAGCTATCGTATCGAAGGCGATTCGGCCTCCGGTTCCAGGCCGTCGCCGGCAGCCGGCACCAGCAAAGACCCGATCACACCGGCCGATCAGAGCGGGACAGGCAATACCCCCGACGCACCGACAGACCGCTGATCACGGCCCCCGCAGCCGCTTGCCGAGGTGCAGCGGCTGCGGGCAGAATAGCGCCTCGTTTTCATCCCCTGAGTGCGCCGCCATGCCCAAAGCTGCCGAACTGAAAAAAGGCCATATCGTCCAGATCAACAACCAGCCGTACATCGTCAGCCAGATCGAGGTAAAAAGCCCGTCTTCGCGCAGCGGCACGACGCTCTACAAGGTGCGCTTCAACCACGTCCAGACCAAGCAGAAGCTCGATCAGAGTTTTACCGGCGACGACGTCCTGACCTTTATCGACTTCCAGAAGCGCCCGGTTCAGTTCCTCTACCTGGACGCGGACGGCTACACCTTCATGGATAACGAAGACTTCGCCCAGTTCACCCTGACCGCCGACCAGCTGGAAGATCAGCTGCCTTACCTGCATGAGGGCATCGAAGGCCTGTATGGCCTGCTGGTTGAGGGCAACCTGGTGGGTATCGAGCTGCCCGCGGTAGTGGAGATGGCCATCGAGGAAACGCCGCCGGCCATCAAGGGCTCATCAGCCAGCGCACGCACCAAGACCGCGCGCTTTGCCACCGGTCTGGAAATCCAGATCCCCGAGTATCTGGAAACCGGCGAAGTGCTGCGTATCAACACCGAATCCGGCAAGTTCATGTCCCGCGCCTGAGCAGCCTGCCCGCCTGCAGCCTGCCAGCCGGTGGGCTGCAATCACACTTGGTATTGGCTCTGCAGCACAGTATAAAGGGCGTCCGAATTTCCATTCCTGCAAGGAGCCCGCATGTCACCGCACATCATCGAACCCGCCACGCCCGCCACCCGCAGCGTCATCTGGCTGCACGGTCTGGGCGCCGACTGCTACGATTTCGTGCCGGTAGTCGAGGCCCTGCAACTGCCCGCCGATCATGCCATCCGCTTCATTTTTCCACAGGCACCTACCCGGCCGGTCACCATCAACGGCGGCTTCCCGATGCCCTGCTGGTACGACATCCTCGGCATGTCACCAGCCCGGGCAATCAACCAGAGTCATCTGGATGAAGCCGTTGCCCTGGTACGTCAGCTGATCGACGAACAATGCGCACAGGGCATTGCGCTGGAAAACATCATTCTCGCCGGGTTCTCCCAGGGCGGCGCGGTTGTGCTCTGCACCGCTGTCAGCAGCGAGCTGCCGCTTGGCGGTGTGATGGCGCTGTCCACCTACGGGCCGGGACTGGACCTGCTGCTCGAGCAACACCCGGCCCGCCAACCGCTGGAGCTGTTCTGCGCACACGGCCGTTTTGATGACGTGCTGCCATTGGCGATGGGCCGCGAAGCCCATGATCTGATGCAGGCCGCCGGCCACCACACCCGCTGGTACGAATACCCGATGGCGCACGAGGTCTGCATGGACGAAATCGCCGACATCCGTCGCTGGCTGGCAGAACGCTTCGGGCTTTGAGCCGGTCAGGGGCCATGCAGGCCACCGCACCTGTTCAAAAAACAACCGCAAGGCTTCGCGAACGCGCGGCCTTGCTTTACACTGCCTGACGTTCAATTTCCACGCAGTCGAGAAAAACCTTTGCTCAAAGCACTGAAAAAGCTGATTAGCAAGCCAGAAGAGCCGGCGCCGAAAGCGGCCGACACCACACCCCGTCAGGCAGCAGCGCCCACTCCCGCGCCCCTGCAGAACGATAGCGCAAACCGCGAACGCAAGCCGCGTAACCGTGATCGCAAGCGCCCGGCCAAACCACCTGCGGCCCCGGTCAAGCCCTGGAGCATCAATGACTTTCAGGTTCCACCGGCCGAAGGTAAAACCCGCTTCCACGACTTCCCGCTGCCTGACAGCCTGATGCACGCCATTCAGGACCAGGGGTTCAGCTACTGCACCCCGATTCAGGCCGCCGTACTGGGCAGCACCCTGCGCGGCCACGACGCGATCGGCCGGGCCCAGACCGGCACAGGCAAAACCGCTGCCTTCCTGGTCTCCACCATCACCCAACTACTGGAAACACCGCCGCCGGACGAGCGCTTTATGGGCGAGCCACGGGCGCTGATCATCGCACCGACCCGCGAACTGGTCATGCAGATTGCCAGCGACGCCGAGGGCCTGACCAAGCACTGCCCGCTGAACGTGATGACTTTCGTCGGTGGCATGGACTTCGACAAGCAGCTCAAGCAGCTGGAACAGCGCTATTGCGACATCCTGGTCGCCACACCTGGCCGGCTGCTCGACTTCTGCAATCGCGGCGAGGTGCACCTGGATCTGATCGAAGTGCTGATCCTCGACGAAGCCGATCGCATGCTCGACATGGGCTTTATCCCGCAGGTACGCCAGATCATCCGCCAGACACCGCGCAAGGGCGACCGCCAGACCCTGCTGTTCTCGGCCACCTTCAGCGACGACGTGATGAACCTCGCCCGTCAGTGGACGCACGAACCGGCCGTCGTCGAGATCGAGCCCGAGCGTCCGGCCTCAGAGAACGTGACCCAAAAAGTCTATGCTGTCAGCGGCCGCGACAAGTACAAGGTACTCTACAACCTGATCACCCAGCTGGATCTGGACCGGGTCATGGTGTTTGCCAACCGCAAGGATGAAGTGCGCCGGGTGCAGGAGCGCCTGATGCGCGACGGCATCAACGCCGCCCAGCTGTCCGGCGATGTGCCGCAGCAAAAGCGTGTGCGCACCCTGGAGAACTTCAAGACCGGCAAGTTGCGGGTGCTGGTCGCTACCGATGTGGCTGGCCGCGGCATTCACATCGATGGCATCAGCCACGTGGTGAACTACACCCTGCCGGAAGACCCGGAAGACTACGTCCACCGCATCGGCCGCACCGGCCGCGCTGGCGCCAAGGGCACTTCCATCAGTCTGGCAGGTGAAGACGACGCCTTCCAGGTGCCGCCGATCGAAGAGCTGCTGGGTAACAAGCTGGAGTGTGTGCCGCCGGAAGAGCACCTGCTCAAGCCAGTGCCCAAGCGCGAGCAGAGCGCTGAAGAAAAAGCCGCCACGGACGCCAATGAAGCCGAGCAGGCTGAAGCCGCTGCGGCAGCCCGCCGTCGCTCGGCTGGCAGCAACAGCCGCCGCGGTGGCGGTCGTCCACAGGGTCGCCACTGACCCAGCCGTAGGGACACAGCATGCCGTGTCCGCGTGCCCCCTTTGCGGACGCGACATGTCGCGTCCCTAGGCATAGCATCGGTACTACCCGCAGCCATAAAACCTGACCATTCAGGCAAAAAAAACGGCCACTTTTCAGTGGCCGGGCCAATGACTATATCCCGCCTTTTTGCCCTCTGCCCAGCCCCTTTGATCAATTTTCGAGTTTTTTTGCCTTAAGCATTTTCCGCGCTTGTGAAGGTCATTCTGTTTACGCTATACCTCGATCAACCGGTCCACGCCGTCGTGGTGATCCCTTGATACCCGAGTGCCGTGCGAGCCGGCCCAGTGGACTGCCAGGCGCAGCCAATGCTGCCTGATACAGTCGCGTCACCGGCACTGCGAGGTACAGCATATGGAAGCGTGCGGACCGACCGAGCACACCTTCTACGTTCTTGATACCAACGTACTCATTCACGATCCCAACGCACTGCTCAACTTCGAAGAACACCACGTCATCATCCCGATGACCGTTCTGGAAGAACTCGACAAACTCAAATCCGGCAAATCCAGCACCGCAGCAGACTGTCGCCAGGCCATCAGGCTGATCGACAAAACCCTGGGAGACGCACCACCCGATCAGGTAGAACAGGGCGTCGCCATCGAGCGTGGCAAACTCGGCCCTAACGGCACCCTTGCCATCCTCATGGACAAGGCCCCGATTCCCGCCCACTGCCTGCCCAACGACCTTAACGACAACAAGATCATCAACCAGCTCTGTCAGCTGCAAAGTCAGCATCCCGATGACCGCATCGTGCTGGTGTCCAAGGACATCAACATGCGTCTGAAGGCGCGCGCCTGCGGCATTGACGCGGAGGACTACCACACCGACCAGTTGCTCGATGACATCGCCCTGCTGGCCCGCGGTTACCATGAAATCGAAGGCTCGTTCTGGGAGCGGGTGGCCAAGGTTGAAACCCGGCAGCTGACCGGGCAGACCGTGCATCAGGTTCAACTGACCGACAACCTGCCGGCGCTGCACATCAACGACTTCATCATCGACGATCAGGGCTTTATCGGCTGGATCAAGGGCATCGACGGCAGCAATCTGACCATCCGCGACCTGCACCAGGAGCCCATGCTGCATCAGGAGTGCTGGGGGCTGCGCCCGCGGGACATCTTCCAGGCGCTGGCCATGTATGCACTGATGGACCCGGACATTCACCTGGTCAACCTGACCGGTGCCGCCGGCTCCGGCAAGACCATTCTCGCGCTGGCCGCCGCCATCGAGCAGACCATGGTCACCAAGACCTACCGCCGCATCATCGCCACCCGCAGCACCCAGGGTCTGGACGAAGATATCGGTTTTCTGCCCGGCACCGAAAAAGAGAAGATGGAACCCTGGCTCGGCGCCATCACCGACAACCTTGAAGCCCTGCACATGGATGACGAGAGCACCCACGGCAGCGTGGAATACATCCTCGACCGCGTGCCACTGCAGTTCAAATCCCTGAACTACATCCGCGGCCGCAGTTTCCAGCAAAGCTTCATCCTCATCGATGAAAGCCAGAACCTGACCCCGCACCAGATCAAGACCATCATCACCCGCGCCGGCAACGGCTCAAAGGTGATCTGCCTTGGCAACCTGGCGCAGATCGATACCCCTTACCTCAACGCCACCAGCTCAGGCCTCACCTATCTGACCGAATGCTTCAAAGACTTTCCCCACGGTGTACACATCCACCTGCAGGGCGTACCGCGCTCGGCACTGGCCGAGTACGCAGAAACGCACCTCTGACCGGCCTTTGGCCGGTAGCTGCAAGCCATAAGCTTCAAGCTGCAAGAAAAACCCGCGTGGTGTCAGATCACGCGGGTTTTTCATAAGTCGAGAATCCTCAACGTATCCGATGGCTCAACCCGGTTTCGCTTCTCGCTTCTCGCTTGTAGCTTGCAGCTGCGAAGCCGCAAAGCGGCGAAGCCCAATAGCCCCTATCTATCCAACCCATTACCCATCGCGGCGCAGCTTTGCGGCATAATCCACGGCTAAAGCTGACAGGAGTACGCCCATGCTGATGGTGATTTCCCCCGCCAAGACCCTTGATTACGACACGCCCCCGGTGATCGAACAGAGCACCCAGCCGCGCTTTGTCGAGCACAGCGTCGAGCTGATAGACGTGCTGCGTGAAAAGTCGCCGCAGGATATCGCCAAGCTGATGTCCCTGTCGGACAAGCTGGCCAGCCTCAACGTTGCCCGCTACGGCAGCTGGGAGCGCGAGAGCACGCCAAACAACGCCAAGCAGGCGTTGCTGGCGTTCAAGGGCGATGTCTACACAGGACTCAACGCGGAAGATTTCTCGGCCGACGACTTTGCCTTCGCCCAGCAGCACCTGCGTATGCTGTCCGGCCTCTATGGCCTGTTGCGCCCGCTCGACCTGATGCAGCCCTACCGCCTGGAAATGGGCACCAAGCTGGCCAACGCGCGGGGCAAGGATCTGTACGCCTTCTGGGGTGAGCGCATCAGCCAGTGGCTTAACGAGGATCTGGCCGCACAGGGCGATGAGGTACTGCTCAACCTGGCCTCGCAGGAGTACTTCGGCGCGGTCAAACCCAAAGCCCTGAACGCGCGCATCATCGATACGGTGTTCAAGGACCAGAAGAACGGCCAGTACAAGATCATCAGCTTCTACGCCAAGAAGGCCCGCGGCCTGATGGCCCGCTATGTCATCAAGGAACGGCTGCAGGATCCCGAAGGCCTGAAGGATTTCAATCTGGACGGTTACCGTTTCGACCCAGCTTCCAGCAGCGAAAACCAGCTGGTGTTCCTGCGCGACGAGCAGGCCTGAATACAGCGACCCCGGCTCAGGCCGGGGTCGCTGCCTGGGCAGTCACATCCACACGCTGATCGCGAAACGCCAGATAGTGCTGCAAAACCTGCTCCGGCGCCTCGACCTGCGGGTAGTGGCCGATATGCGGCAGCAACACGGTGTCCGGGGCGGGTATCAGCTGCCGATAGCGTTCCACCATGTGCGCACCCGATACCGGATCAACCGCACCGTCAATCACCCGCAATGGCACCCCGGTCCGCTGCATGGCAGCAAGCCAGCGGTCGCGATTGACCCGCCGCTCGGCGATATAGCGGATCAGCAGATGCATGACGCGAGGGCCGTGATTGAACTCGATCATGCGCCAGAAGGCATCCAGCTCGCGGTCATCCGGCTGGGTTTGCGGCCCAAACACCTTGCCGAAGGTGCGTGCCATCCGCTCCCGGCTGTAGAGACGCCCGATCAAGGAACCGATCGGACTCATCAACAGCTTCTGCAACAATACAGGGTGATGGGTCTCGGGAAATAACCCACCGTTGAGAAAACACAGCGAACGTAAAAAACCCGCCCCCTGCTCGTGCCGCGCCAGCAACTCCTGGGCGACACTGTCACCATAATCGTGCGCCAGCACGTGGTACTCGGCGATGTCGAGCGACCCCATCAGCGCCTGCTGCAGATCGGCCTGGTCCAGCAAACTGTAGGGGTAATGTTGCGGCTTGTCGGAAAAGGCAAAGCCGATCATGTCCAGCGCGATCACCCGATAGCGTTCGGCAAGCGCCTGCCAGAGGTAATGCCAGTCCCAGGAGCCGGAGGGGAATCCATGGATCAGCAGGAGCGGCTCACCCGCCCCTGCTTCCCACCAGCGAATCTGGTGCCCGCGATAACGGAACACCTTCCCCTGCGCGACCCAGTCGTCCAGGGCAATGCCGGTGACAGACACGGCTCAGGCATCGTAGCCCGGGTTGACACGGTCCAGCTTGCGCAGCAGCGCCGGCCATGCGATGCCCGCACCCGCGCCGTTGGTGACCTTCTTCATGGAGGCCACGGCACCGTCCAGAATCGACTGTGGAATCGGAATCAGCTCGGCATTCTGCGCCTGGGCGCGCACCTGGATTTCACAGCAGCGCTGCAGGGTATACATGGTCAGGAAGGCATCGGCGACCGACTTGCCGCAGGTCAGCAGACCATGATTGCGCAGCACCAGATTGTTGGCGCGACCCAGGTGAGCCTGCAGGCGCGGCTTTTCTTCATCGTTCAGGGCCACCCCTTCGTAGTCGTGGTAGGCCAGGCTGCTCAGCACAAAGATCGACTGCTGGGAGATCGGCAGAATACCGTCCTTCTGGGCGGATACGGCAATACCGGCAGCGGTATGCGTATGCATCACGCAGTTGGCATCGTGACGGACCTCGTGAATGGCGCTGTGGATGGTAAAGCCGGCCGGGTTGACGTTGTAGGGCGACTCTTCGATCTTGTTGCCCTGCAGGTCGATCTTGACCAGATTCGACGCGGTAACCTCTTCAAACATCAGGCCGTAGGGGTTGATCAGGAAATGCTCAGTGCCCGGAATCTTGGCAGAGATATGGGTGAAGACCAGATCATCCCAGCCGAACATGGCAATCAGGCGATACGCCGCGGCCAACTCGACACGGACCTGCCACTCTTCGGCGCTGACCTTGTTCTTCAGGCTGATATCGGACAGAGCATGCACTGCATTCATGGGGAGTAATCCTCTATTGTTGGAATAATGTAATCGGGCCCGTACAGGCGGCTGACGCTACAGGACATCCCCAGCGCTCGTGCGGCATACTGTGGGACGTTCAGTATCAGTGGAGTCTAGACGGTGACGGCAAAGCGGACTGTCAAACACATTACAGTGTCCGAGATGGGCAACAACCCGCAGCTGGCCAAGCTGTTGCAGCAGAATCGCTGGTTTGGAGAATTGCCCCAGGACGTTCTGGACGAGCTGTTGGCGCTGGCACGCATACGCACCCTGCAGGATGGCGAGTTTGTCTACGCCAAGGACGACCAGCCCGATGGGCTTTACGGCGTGATCAGCGGCAGCACCCGAATCAGCAATATCGGTCAGGACGGCCGTGAGGCAATTCTGGCCATTCTCAGCCCCGGCAGCTGGTTCGGAGAAATCTCGCTGTTCGATGGCCTGCCGCGCTCACATGATACCGTCGCCATCGGCCCGACCGAGCTGCTGATGATTCCCCGCCCGGCTTTTCATCAAATGCTGGAGCGGCGGCCGGAACTGTATCCGATGTTCATGCGCATTCTCTGCCGGCGCATCCGCATTTCCTTTGCCATGCTTGAGGATAGCGCCCTGCTGCCCCTGTCCTCACGGCTGGCCAAGCGCCTGCTGATGCACGCGCACAACTATGGACAGACTGACGACGAAGGGCGGCGCCCCTGTGTGCAGCTGTCACAGGAGTCGCTCGGCCAGATGCTCAACAGCTCACGCCAGAGCATCAATAAGCTGCTCAAGCGACTGGAAAGCCTTGGCTGGCTGAAGATTCAGTACGGTCAGATCATTCTGCTGGACGAGGACGCACTGACGCAGCTGGCCAGCGGCGCTCCGCTGCCCAGTGAGGACTGACGCTCAGCCACGCAACAACGCGGCAAACTCCTGCAGCCAGGGCTCGGCGTCGGTTTCCGGGGTCACGGTTTCGCTGGCATCCAGCTGCAACATCGCCAGCGCCTCGCTGGCCTGCAGCTCCAGCAGCAGCTGGCGGAACTGCTCACCAGCCATACAGAAGGTATCGCCATAAGCCGAATCACCGAGCGCAATCACGCCAAACGGCTTGCCGGTCAGCAGCGGGAAGCGGTCACGCATTTCATGAAACAGCGGCACCAGGGCGTCAGGCAGCTCACCCATTCCCGTGGTTGAGGTGCATACCAGCAGTGCATCCGGGGCCAGCGCCAGCAGGGCGTCCAATGTCAGCGGCTGCAGGCGAGTCACTTGCACACCGGCATTGCCCAGCAGAGTCTGCGCTTCGTCCGCTACCAGGTTCGCGGTCCCGAATACCGAACCGCTGATGATCACCAGATGCATGAATCCCAATCCCCCAACCATTATTTCGATGCCGCATTATGCCCGAAACAGGCAACCAGCGTCGTGGCAGCCTTATGCTGCCGCTGGACAGCCCCGGACCTTGCTATAGAATGGGCCAACACGCAACCCGGACGGATACCGCATGATCAACGCGAAGCTACTGCAGCTCGTCGTCAACGCCTCCAACGACGGCATCGTCGTTGCCGAGAAGGAAGGAGACGACAACATCCTTATCTACGTGAATCCGGCCTTTGAGGCGCTCACCGGCTACAGTGCCGACGAGATCCTCTACCAGGACTGCCGGTTTCTGCAGGGTGATGATCGCGATCAGGAGGCTCTGCAGCAGATGCGCGACGCCATCAGCGCGGGGCGTCCGTGCCGGGTGACATTGCGCAACTACCGTAAGGACGGAAGCCTGTTCTGGAATGAACTGTCCGTGACCCCCGTGCTCAATGACGCCGATCAGCTGACCTACTTCATCGGCATCCAGAAGGACGTGACGGCAAGGGTAGAAGCGGAGCGCCGGGTCAAGGAGCTGGAACAGGAACTTGACGCCCTGCGCGCGGCAACCTGAGCCGGTCAGCTGTCAAAGTGTCCCGACAGCAGCAGCTGCAGACGGCTAACCAACTCCCGATCCATCCCTCCCAGACTGTGCATACCGGCTGCGGCGAACGCCTCGGCCTGCAGCGCGCAACACCCACCCGCCAGCGCCATCTCGCACTCCAGATGCTGATTCAGCAATAACAGCTGACGCTGCAGCAATGCAGAGTCCAGCGGAGCCTCGCTGAACAGCACCAGGAGCCTGCAACCCGCACGCTCTGTTGCCTGCAACAGACTGGCGGTGTCCGGCAGCGTCGGGAGAAAACCCAGATTTACCTGTGCCTCGACAAGCAGAGCGGCCATCGCCAGGGCCTCCATTTCGACCTCGGCACCCTGCAGGTTGACCAGCAGCACCAGCGACCGCCCCGGCTCCCGATGGGAGCACCTCTGCAACAGCCGCCCACGCAACAACCCGTCAAGCAGCACTGCCTCGGCACTGCCCCGGCGCTGTCGCTGCTGCAGCGGCAACAGCACACCGTTGAGCGCTGACGCCATCGGCATGGCGGCCAGCAGCTGCTCATAGCGGCGTTCGAGCAGGGTCAGATCGAAAGCCTGCAGCGTCTCCTCAAGGCGTTCCTGCCACTGCTCCAGCGCTGTCGATACCGACGGCGTCACCTCCGGGCCTGGCGCATCCGCTTCCCCGCGGTCAATGATCGAGCCGACCTTGCTGACCGCAACGCCCTTGGCTATCCAATTGGTGATAGCGCGGACACGCTCAATGTCTCTTTGCGAGTAAAGCCGATGGCCGCTGTCGGTACGGTGCGGCACCAGCAGCCCGTAGCGGCGCTCCCAGGCTCGCAGCGTGATAGGATTGACACCCGTCAGCCGCGCAACTTCACGGATCGGGTAGAGGGTTTCGAGGGCCATTGGCTGTTCGCCGTCAGCTGCTTCATTCATCGCGTCATGTCCATGGGAGATCGCCATCGCGATCCGAGGGTCTGGTAGGACAACTTGTACCAGTATTGTACACGAACAGCCACCAGGTACCGAATTGTTACATCAAGTTGTACGACCAACGCACAAGAGCGTGCTAAGATCCTCTCCTCGAATCGAACCAGATGCGCCTTACTCACTGCGCACCGAGGATCCTAACCCATGCAGAGCCGTTTGCCGAACACACCGCAGGCGCCCGATACCATCCTGATCACCGGTGGCGCCCGGCGAATTGGTCTGCATTGTGCCGAACGCTTTGTCGCCGACGGCTACCGGGTCATCATTACCTGTCGCCAGCCGCGCTCGGCTTTACCCGAAGCCCTTGAGGTGATGCTGGCAGACTTTTCGACGGCCGACGGCATACAGCGCTTCATCGACGAGCTGCAGGATCGCGCTCCGCGACTGCGCGCCATCATCCACAACGCGTCGTTGTGGATGGACGACAGCGAGGGTGCCAGCGCCCTGCAGCAGATGTTCATGGTGCACATGCAGGCGCCCTACCTGATCAACCAGCAATGCCGCAATCTGTTTGTACCCGGCGCAGCCGCCGACATCATCCATCTTGGTGATGATGTTACCCGCAAGGGCAGCGCACGCCATATCGGGTATTGCGCCACAAAGACCGGCCTGGAGGGGCTGACCCGCTCCTTTGCCGCCAGCCTGGCCCCTGCAGTCAAGGTCAACGCCATTACCCCGGCGCTGATCATGTTCAACCCCGAGGACGATGCCGACTACCGCGCGCGCGCGCTGAACAAATCGGCATTGGGCATCGAGCCCGGACCGGATGTCGTCTACCAGTCCATCCGCTGTCTGATGGATAACCCCTATATCACCGGAAGCTGCCTGCCACTGAACGGCGGCCGGCATCTCAAGTAAGCCGAAGAGACCACGACATGAGCCTGGAAAAACTGACGAAAAACTACCTCGACGTCCTCACCAACCTGGGAGAGCAGCCGGAGCGTGATGGCCTCAAGGGCACACCGGAGCGCGCCGCCAAGGCCATGCAGTTTCTCTGCCACGGCTATAACCAGTCGCTGGACGAGATCGTCAACGGCGCACTGTTCGACTCCGACAACGACGAGATGGTGATCGTCAAGGACATCGAGCTGTACTCGCTGTGCGAGCACCATATGCTGCCGTTCATCGGCAAGGCCCATGTTGCCTACATCCCGACCGGCAAGGTAATCGGTCTGTCCAAGGTCGCGCGCATCGTCGACATGTTCGCCCGTCGTCTGCAGATTCAGGAAAACCTGACTCGCCAGATCGCCGAGGCTGTTCAACAGGTCACCAATGCCAAGGGCGTTGCGGTGGTGATCGAGGCCAAGCACATGTGCATGATGATGCGCGGCGTCGAGAAGCAGAACTCCTCGATGCACAGCTCGGTGATGCTGGGCGCCTTCCGGGAGTCGGTCAATACCCGCCAGGAATTTCTGCAACTGATCAGCCGGAGCAACTGACCATGAGCCAGCTCGCGCCGGGCATGGCCCGTATCCGCATCAAGGATCTGCGCCTGCGCACCTATATCGGCATCAAGGAAGAGGAAATCCTCAATCAGCAGGATATCCTCATCAACGCCACCATCCTCTATCCGGCCGCCAATGCGGTCAGCGTCAATCAGATCGAGCAGGCGCTGAATTATCGCACCATCACCAAGGCGATGATTCGGCATGTCGAAGACAATCGCTTTGCGCTGCTTGAACGCCTGACCCAGGAACTGCTCGACATCGTCATGCAGCACGAGCAGGTGCGTTACGCCGAGGTTGAAGTAGACAAGCCACATGCGCTGCGTTTTGCCGAGTCGGTTTCCATCACCCTCAGCGCCGCGCGCGACTGAGGCTGATTGACAATACCCGGCTGGCAATTATCCTTGCGCTCAGAGTCGGCGTGCCATCAAGGCGCGCCATCTTCCGCCATCGCTGCATGAAGGAACCCCGACCATGACCAAGCAGGAGCGTCTCGAACTGGAAGCCGCTGCCTTCCGCAACCTCGTCAGCCATCTGCGCAACCGCAAGGACGTGCAGAATATCGACCTGATGACCCTCGCCGGTTTCTGCCGCAACTGCCTGTCCAAATGGTACAAGGCGGCCGCCGACGACATGGATATCGAACTTAGCATGGATGAGGCGCGCGAAGCCGTCTATGGCATGCCCTATGCCGAGTGGAAGGCCAAGTATCAGACCGAAGCCTCCCCGGAACAGAAAGCCGCCTTTGACAAGGCGCAGAAACAGGACAAAGCATGACCCCCGAGCAGTTTATCGCCCGCCTGGGCACGCCTGAACACCAGTTCGCCGAGACTCTGGCCTTTATCGATGCCCACTACGAGCATCAACCGACCGCGTTCGATAACGGCCCGGTGCACAACAGCGCAGAGCAGAATCAGGGCTCCTGCAAAGTGCTGGCAATGGCGCTTGACCGTGGGTTGAGTGATGAGCAGGCACTGCATTGCTTTGCCGAGCATTACCGTTCGGTACTGCAGACACCGGACGGCAGTGATCACGCCAACATCCGCGCCCTGCAGCGAGGCGGCCTCGCCGCCGTGCGCTTCGACGGTACGCCACTGACCCGCCGGCAGAGCTGAGCTATGGCCGTCAAACAGCTGCAGCCGGTCGGCGACTTCCCGCCGACCGGCATTTTCCGCCGACTGTTCGCCGCTGGCTACGACCTGTTGCTGCTGCTGGCAGCCTTGATGGTCGCCACACTGGTCTATCTCAGTGCCCACATCTGGATCAGCGGCGAAGCAGCCGCCCACGCCGAAGCCGAACAGGGCGCCTACGTCGGCGATCCTGTTCTTACCTTGATCGTGATTATCATCACCATCGGCTTTTACAGCTGGTTCTGGACCAAGAAGGGCCAGTCGCTCGGCATGCAGGCCTGGCGTATTCGCCTGCAGCAGCCCGACGGCAGGTCCATCACCGGGCGTCAGGCCCTGATTCGTCTCGCCGTAGCCCAGCTGTCATGGCTCTGCGGCGGGCTCGGATTTCTCTGGCAATTGTGGGACGGCGAGTCGCGCAGCTGGCATGACATCGCCTCAGGAACCCGACTGGTTACCCTGCCCAAGGGCACCTTCAAGGACTGATTCGTCAGTCCTTGCAGCAGCTACACCAAGCCGATCCCGCCGCTAACTCAGCCGCGCGCTGGTTGGCGCGGTAACCCGGCAGCTCGGCAAGCCGGTATCAACCGGCCCGCCGCAGCAGGTAACTCCCGAGCACCACCAGCAGGCCAATCGGCAGCAACACGGCGATCAACGGCGAAAAACCAAACACCAGACTGGACGGCCCCAACAGGTCCTGACCAATCTGAAAGACGAAGCCGACCAGCACCCCGGTGAACAGACGCTGCCCCATGGTCACCGATCGCAGCGGACCGAATACGAAGGACACCGCCACAAACACCAGTGCTGCCGTCGCCAGCGGCTGGAACAGTTTTTTCCAGAACGCCAGCCAGTACGGCTGATTGTCCAGCCCCTGGTCTGCCAGATACTTCTGATATTGCCAGATCCCGGTCAACGGCAACGCATCCGCATCCAGCACCACAACGCGCAGCAATTCGGGGGACAGATGGATATTCCAGCGCTCCTCAAGATTGGCGGTCACCGTGCTTTCACCGGACTCGGCAAAACGGGTGGCACGCACATCCTCCATCAGCCAGTCATGTTCCTGCACGGTTGCACGACTGGCGAAACTGGCTTCGAGCAGATGACGCTGATCATCAAAGCGGTAACGGGTCACGCCATACAGCACCCCGTTGGGTTGCACCGCGTTGATATGCAGAAAATCGTTGCCCTCGCGGTGCCAGAGTCCCTTGGACCGCAGCGCCTCGTTACTGCCGACGGCGATTGCCTTGCGGCTGGCTGCCATGTTTTCGCTGTAGGGCGCCACGTACTCGCCGACCAGCACACCCAGCAGCATCAGCACCAGCAAGGGCTTCATCACCGCAAGGGTAATACGGGCGATAGAGACCCCGGCCGCCCGCATGATAGTCAACTCGGAGTTGCTCGCCAGCGTCCCCAGCCCGACCAGACAGCCAACCAGCGCTGCCAGCGGCAGCAGATCGTGCAGTCTGCGTGGCAACGACAGCAGCGTGAAGTTCAGCGCCTGCGCTGCCCCGTAGCCGCCCTTGAGCTCGTCCAGCTCGTTAATATAGGCAAACAGCAGATCCAGCCCGAGAATCACGGCCAGTACTACCAGAATGCTGAGCAGTACAGCACTGCCAATATGCCGATCAAGCCGCCGCATGCGCACCTCCCTGGGCACGATTGGGCGCCGTTAACGTACGCCAGTTGAACCCAAGCCCTATCAGCAGGAACAACCCATGTACCCACCACAGGCCAAGCGCCGGTGGCAACTTGCCGGACTCGATCCAGCCGCGGGCACTGATCAGCAGTGCCAGATAGGCCATATACAGCAGAATTGCCGGCAGCAGCTTGAGGAACCGTCCCTGCCGCGGATTGACCCGCGCCAACGGTACGGCAAAGAAGGCGACGATCGGCACCAGCAACGGAATAGCGATGCGCCACTGCAGCTCGGCACGCTCATCCAGCCCGTCCTCGCTAAGTAGCTGGGCAGTACTCATCGCTTCACGATCACTGATCTCGGTCTGCACTTCCGGCTTGGGCAGCAACACACCGTAGGTGTCATAGGAAATACTGCGGAAATTGGCCGCACCGGGCTGACCTTCGTAACGGAAACCGTTTTTCAGCACCAGATAGCGACTGCCATCCGGATTAAGCTCCTGGGTACCGGACTCGGCCACCAGCACCCCCAGCACCGCGTCTTCGCCCTGGCCGCGGCGCTCGGTAATGAAAACGTCCTGCAATTCGGTACGGTCATCCGACAAGCCGCCGGCGTAGGTTACCCGCTGGCCGCTGCCCAGCGCCTGAAACCGGCCGGCAGAGAGCGTGTCAAATTCGGTCAGGGCATCCTGCTGATTGAGCAGTTGCTGGGTCTTGAGCACACCCGCCGGTGCACCCCAAAAACTCAGCAACGCGACCAGCAGCGCAACCAGCAGCGCCGGCCCCTGGGTATAGGCCAGCAGTTTGCGGTCACTCATTCCGGTGGCCGACAGCACGGTCATCTCGCTGTCGAGGTACAAACGCCCGTAGGCCAGCAGAATGCCGAGAAACAGCCCCAGCGGCAGGATCAGCACCAGAAAGCCCGGCATCCGGTAGGCCATGATGGAAAACAGCACCGCCGCGTCAAGCTGACCGGCAGCCGCCTGCGCCAGGTACTTGATGAAGCGCCCGCTGACAATGATCAGCAGCAGCACGCCGCTGACCGCCGTCAGGGTCAGCAGCACCTCGCGACTCAGATAACGAAAAACAATCACGGATAAGGTCCTTGGCTCCGGGGTCTTTAAGGGGCTGCACGAATAGGCCAGAATGCAGGACTGACATGTCTGCCAGCAGCAGCCCGACAGACACCCACGGGAATTTGCCCGTATTATCAGCCAATCATCTCGATTTGTCTTGGGGAGCACCATGGAGTTCAACGTAAAGCACGGCGCACTGGAAACCATCAAATGCGGCTGTCTGGTTGTCGCGGTCAACGAAGGCAAGACGCTAAGTGGGCCGGCGGCGGATCTGGACAAGGCCTGCGGCGGGCAATTGAGCACCGCGCTGAAAAACGGCGACCTCAGTGGCAAGAGCGGCAGCAGCCTGATGCTGTTCGCCCTCCCCGGCATCGCTGCCCAGCGTGTGCTGCTGCTCGGCAGCGGCAAGGATGAGGCGCTGAGCGACCGCGCCTGGCGCAAGCTGGTGCAGCAGGCTCTGACGGCAGTCAAGGCAGGTCCGGCGAGCGACGCCGTGTTTGCGCTCAACACCAGCGGCGTGAAGAACCGCACCGCCGCCGAGCAAACCCGCCTGCTGGTCGAGGCCTGCTACGACAACCTGTACGGCTTTGACCAGTTCAAGAGCAAGAAGGCCGACAAACCGAAGCTGAAAAAGCTCAGCCTGTGGACCGCCGACAAGGCCGACGCTGACGCACTCAAACAGGCAATTGCCGAAGGCGCCGCCATCAGCGAAGGCATGGCCCTGACCCGCGACCTGGGCAATCTGCCGGGCAACGTCTGCACTCCCACTTACCTGGCCAACCAGGCCAAGGCGCTCGCCAAGGACCACAAGACACTCGAAGTCGAAGTGCTCGACGAGAAAGCCATGAAGGCCCTCGGCATGGGCGCCCTGCTGGCGGTCAGCGCCGGCAGCGCCGAGCCGGCCAAGCTGATCCGCATCAGCTACAACGGCGGCAAGGCCAAGGACAAGCCGCATGTTCTGGTCGGCAAGGGCATCACCTTCGACACCGGCGGCATCAGCATCAAGCCGGCTGCCACCATGGACGAAATGAAATACGACATGTGCGGCGCCGCAACCGTACTCGGCGTGGTCAAGGCAGTCGCCAGCCTGCAGCTGCCAATCAATCTGGTTGGTTTGATTGCCTCGGCCGAGAACATGCCGAGCGGCACCGCGACCCGCCCAGGCGACATCGTCACCAGCATGTCCGGCCAGACCATTGAAATTCTCAACACCGATGCCGAAGGCCGCCTGGTGCTGTGCGACGCACTGACCTACGCCGAACGCTTCAAGCCTGCCAGCGTGATCGATATCGCCACCCTGACCGGTGCCTGCATTGTCGCCCTGGGCAGCAACGCCTCCGGCCTGATGGGCAACAACGACGAGCTGATCGCGCAGTTGCTGGATGCCGGCACCCGCGCCGGTGACCGCGCCTGGCAACTGCCGCTGTTCGAGGAATATCAGGAGCAGCTCGACAGCCCGTTTGCCGACATGGCCAACATCGGCGGCCCCAAGGCCGGCACCATCACCGCTGGCTGCTTCCTGTCGCGTTACACCAAGGCCTACCCGTGGGCGCACCTGGATATCGCCGGCACCGCCTGGATCAGCGGCGGCAAAGACAAGGGCGCCACCGGCCGACCGGTTCCGCTGCTGATGCAATACCTGCTTTCTCAGGCTGGCGCCTGATACAGCAGCCACAAGCTGCAAGCGACAAGCCTCAAACCGAGCCGGTGTTGCGGTTTTAGCTTGCAGCTTGCGGCTTGAAGCTTGAAGCTACCCCCATGACCCGCATCGATTTCTATCTGCTTTCCAGCGACCAGCCAGACACCCGGCTGGCGTACGCCTGCCGCCTGGCCCACAAGGCCTGGCACAAGGGCCACAAGGTATACCTGCACTGTCCGGACGAAGCGACCACGCGCACGGTCGACGACTTGCTGTGGTCGTTCCGACGCGACGCTTTTGTGCCCCATGTCGTACTCGGCGAAGGTCCGGAAGAGCCGGTCGCCTGTGGCTGGGCAGACCAGCCAGGCAGCTATAACGACCTGCTGATTAACCTCTCGGACCAACCGCCACCCTTCTTCAGCCGTTTCCAGCGGCTGGCAGAAATTGTCATCGAGCACGACCCGGTGCGCCTGCCCGCGCGCGACCGCTTCCGTTTGTACCGTGAACGGGGCTATCCTCTGAATTCCCACCCCATTCGGACAGCAGGATGAACCATGAAGCAGCGCGATCCCTCGGAGCCGTCACGGCTGCTGGAAGATCTGGAATCGATCCGCACGCTGCTGGATGAACATCCCGAGGCAGCAGCGGACGCCGCAGCGGTCGATGGCCAGATGGATATTCCGTTGCTGCGGGATGTCATCCTCAATCCAAACGAGCCACCACTGAGTGCTGTCGACCCTGCAGAACCGCCGATACCCCAGGCGCCGATCAGCAAGTCGCATAATCCGTTTCTGCCCTACGCCTCCCTGGCACGACTGGCTGAAGAGCGCATGCAGCTGGACCAGTTGCTGACCCAGCAGACCCAAAGCCAGCCGTTGCCCGCCACCAGCAGTGCCCGCGAGATGCGCCTGGAGGCGAGATTGCAGTCAGAGGCCCAGCTGCTGTTGCAAGGGGTGATCGACGACCTGATTCCAACCATAGAAGCAGAGCTGCGCAAGCGCATGCAGAGCCGGCTGCAGCAGATTGTTCGCGAGCAGCTCAAGTAGCCCGCCAGCGTTATTGCAAAGGGCGAGCACCAAAACCGCCGGCAATACAATTATTCCGTCCAGTCTCGCCCGACGGGCTGGGCCTTGATCGCCTCCGCCCGCTATAATGACGGCTTTTCCTGCGCGCTCGACGCCTGCCGCGTCACCAGCGCTCGCCACTCCTGAACAGCCGGATAGCCACGACACCCATGGACAAGACTTACCAGCCCCACGCCATCGAAACTTCCTGGTACCAGACCTGGGAGCAAAACAACTACTTTGCCCCTCAGGGCTCGGGCGAGTCCTACACCATTGCCCTGCCGCCGCCGAACGTGACTGGTAGCCTGCACATGGGTCACGGCTTCAACAATGCGATCATGGACGCGCTGATCCGCTTCCGCCGTATGCAGGGCCGCAACACCCTGTGGCAACCGGGCACCGACCATGCCGGTATCGCCACCCAGATGGTGGTTGAGCGCCAGCTCGCTGCACAGGGCGTCAGCCGCCACGACCTGGGCCGCGAGAAATTCCTCGAAAAGGTCTGGGAATGGAAGGAAGAGTCTGGCGGCAACATCACTCGCCAGATTCGTCGCCTTGGCAGTTCGGTAGACTGGAGCCGCGAACGCTTCACCATGGACGATGGTCTGTCCGAGGCGGTCAAGGAAGCCTTCGTGCGCCTGCATGAGGACGGCCTGATCTACCGCGGCAAGCGCCTGGTCAATTGGGACCCGAAACTGCACACCGCGATTTCCGATCTGGAAGTGGAAAACCACGACGAGCAGGGCTCGCTGTGGAACCTGCGCTACCCGCTGGCTGATGGCGCCACTACCGCCGACGGCAAGACCTATCTGATCGTCGCCACCACTCGCCCGGAAACCATGCTGGGTGACAGCGCAGTTGCGGTTAACCCGGAAGACGAACGCTATCAGGCGCTGATCGGCAAGTTTGTCGAGCTGCCACTGGTGGGTCGCCGCATCCCGATCATCGCCGACGACTACTGCGACCCGGAATTCGGTACCGGCTGCGTGAAGATGACCCCGGCCCACGACTTCAACGACTACGAAGTCGGCAAGCGCCACAGCCTGCCGCTGATCAACGTGCTGGACAAGAACGCCGCCGTCCTGGCCCGCGCCCAGGTGTTCAACATCGACGGCAGCGTCAACAACGACATCGACGCCACCCTGCCCGAAGCCTACGCTGGCCTCGACCGCTTCGACGCGCGCAAGAAAATCGTCGAAGACTTCGACGCCCTCGGCCTGCTCGAAAAGATCGAACCCCATGCGCTCAAGGTGCCCAAGGGCGACCGCTCGGGCGTGGTCATCGAGCCGTGGCTGACCGACCAGTGGTACGTCTCCACCAAGCCGCTGGCCGAGCCGGCGATTGCTGCGGTTGAGGACGGCCGTATCCAGTTCGTGCCCAAGCAGTACGAAAACATGTACTTCAGCTGGATGCGCGACATTCAGGACTGGTGTATCTCCCGTCAGCTGTGGTGGGGCCACCGCATCCCGGCCTGGTACGACGAAGCCGGTAACGTCTACGTTGGCCGTGACGAAGAAGAAGCCTATCGCAAGGCGCTGGAAAGCAACGACCGTGAAGCGGAAGCAGAGCTGCCAACCCTGGACGAACTCAAGAATGCTGCCATCGCCTGCGGCCTGGGCGTGCTGCGTCAGGATGAAGACGTGCTGGATACCTGGTTCAGCTCGGGCCTGTGGACCTTCTCCACCCTTGGCTGGCCGGAACAGACCGAAGCGCTGAAAACCTTCCACCCGACCGACGTGCTGGTCACCGGCTTCGACATCATCTTCTTCTGGGTCGCGCGCATGATCATGCTGACCATGCACCTGATGAAGCATGACGACGGCACGGCGCAGATCCCGTTCAAGACCGTCTACGTGCACGGTCTGGTGCGCGACGGTCAGGGCCAGAAGATGTCCAAGTCCAAGGGCAACGTACTCGACCCGCTGGACATCATCGACGGCATCGACCTCGAATCGCTGGTCAAGAAACGCACCAGCGGTATGATGCAGCCGAAGCTGGCGGCCAAGATCGAAAAGCAGACCCGCGCCGAATTCCCCGATGGCATCGCCGCCTACGGTACCGACGCGCTGCGCTTCACCAACTGCTCGCTGGCCTCCACCGGCCGCGACATCAAGTTCGACATGGGCCGCGTCGAAGGCTACCGCAACTTCTGCAACAAGATCTGGAACGCCGCCCGTTACGTGATGATGCAGTGCGAAGACAAGGACACCGGCGTCAACGGTGAACCCGTTGAGCTGACCCTGGCCGACCGCTGGATCATCTCCCAGCTGCAACGCACCGAAGCCGAAGTGACCCGCCAGCTGGATCAGTTCCGCTTCGACCTGGCCTCCAACGCGCTCTACGAGTTCATCTGGAACCAGTACTGCGACTGGTATCTGGAGCTGTCCAAGCCGGTACTGTGGGACGAAAACGCCCCGGCCGAGCGCCAGCGTGGCACCCGTCGCACTCTGGTCCGGGTACTGGAAACGGCCCTGCGTCTGGCCCACCCGTTCATGCCCTTCATCACCGAAGAAATCTGGCAACGCATCGCGCCGATGGCAGGCAAGAGCGGCCCGACCATCATGCTGCAGCCCTGGCCGGAAGCGGACAACAGCCGCATCGACGCCGGCGCCGAAGGCGATGCCGAGTGGCTGAAATCGCTGATTCTGGGTGTGCGCAACATCCGCGGCGAGATGAACGTGGCCCCCGGCAAGGAGCTGGAAGTCATGCTGCGCAAGGCCAGCGACGAAGACATTCGCCGCCTCAGCGAGAACGAAGCCTTCCTGAAGAAACTGGCCAAGCTGTCCAGCGTGCAGGTACTGGCTGAAAACGAAGAGGCGCCGCTGGCTGCCACCGCGCTGGTCGGCGAACTGGAAGTGCTGGTGCCGATGGCCGGTCTGATTGACAAGACCGCCGAGCTGGCGCGTCTGGACAAGGAAATCGGCCGTCTCGACGGCGAGGTCAAGCGGATCGGCGGCAAGCTGTCCAATGCTGGCTTCGTCGACAAGGCGCCCGCTGCGGTGATCGACAAGGAACGCGCCAAGCTGGCCGACGCCGAGCAGGCACTGGCTCAGCTGAGCGAACAGCGCGCCCGTATCGCCAGCCTGTAACCCCACCTGACCCTGCCGCTCACCGGGCGGCAGGGTCGCCCTGAGTGATTGCGGATCGTCCCATGCCCATCGACAACAGCATCGTTCATCAGATTCACAAAAAGCCCGACGGCCAACCGGCCAGCCTGACCCTGCGTGACGCCGAGCTGGCCAGCTCCGAAGCACTGGAGCAACTGCTGGCCGGCCTGATCGAGGCCTACAACAGCAAGCCCAACAAGGCCTGGGGCTACTTCCACGAAGAAAGTGGCGCCTACCCGTTCAGCGGCTGGCTGCAGCAACTGGTGGATCAGGAGCAGGACTTCGTACGCTTTTCCAGTCAGGCGACCGAGCACCTCAAGACCCTGATGGAAGGCTCCAACCTGGCGCTCGGCGGGCACGTGCTGTTCATCCGCTACCGTCAGGGCATGACCGCGTTTCTGGTCATCGCTTTGCTGCACCACACCGAAGGCGTGACCGTAACCGACGAGCTGGATGTGGCCGCTGCCCGCCATCTGGATCTCTCCAGCCTGAACATGGCGGCACGCATCAACCTGACCGAGTGGAAGCAGAACGCCAGCGCGAAAAACTATATCTCGTTTATTCGCGGGCGCAGCGGCAAGAGGGTGTCGGACTACTTCCGCGACTTCATCGGCTGCGTGGAAGGCTCCAACCCGGAAGAAGACACCAACACCCTGCTGCAGGCCTTCAGCGACTACGTCGGCGAAGCCTCCCTTGAGCCCGAGCTGGTCAAGGACAAGGCCAAGGCGATGAGCAGCTACGTCAACAGCCAGAGCCGTGCCGGTGAGCAGGTCGCACTGGAAGAACTGTCGGGCGTGATCGACGAAGAGCATCCCCGCGCCTTCTACGACTACATCCGCAACAAGGACTACGGTCTGAATCCGGAGATGCCCGCCGACAAGCGCGCAATCAACAATTTCATGCGCTATTACGGCAAGGCCGATGGTCTGTCGATCAGTTTCGAATCACACCTGCTCGGCGAGCGGGTGGAGTACGACGAGAGCGAAGACGCCCTGGTTATCCGCCACCCGCCCAAGGGGCTGGTACAGCAACTGCGCAACAAGCGGCGCTGAGCGCCGCTTGCCTCACCTCAGGGCTTGATCCGATACCCGGTGCGGAAGATCCACCAGACCGCAGTGGTGCACAGAGTCAGAAACACCAGCGTCATCCCCACGCTTACCCCAATGTGCACATCAGCCGCGCCGTAGAAGCTCCAGCGGAAACCGCTGATCAGGTAGACCACCGGATTGAACAGCGTCACCGTCTGCCATAGCGGCGGCAGCATGGTGATCGAGTAGAAACTGCCGCCCAGAAACGCCAGCGGCGTAACGATCATCAAGGGGATGATCTGCAGCTTCTCGAAACCGTCGGCCCAGACCCCGATGATGAAGCCGAACAGACTGAAGGTCACCGCCGTCAGGATCAGAAAGCCGAGCATCCAGACCGGGTGCTGGATTTCGTAATCGACAAACAACCGTGCCGTAAGCAGCACGAGCAAGCCGAGCAGTACCGATTTGGTCGCAGCCGCGCCGACATAACCGACGACTATTTCAACCGGTGATACCGGCGCCGACAGCACTTCGTAGATGGTGCCGGTAAAACGCGGCATGTAGATGCCGAACGACGCATTGGAGATACTCTCGTTCAGCAGCATGAGCATGATCAGGCCCGGAATGATAAAGGCACCGTAGCTGACCCCGTCCACCTCGGTCATGCGGGTGCCGATTGCAGCACCGAACACGATGAAATACAGCGAGGTCGAGATTACCGGCGAGGCGATACTCTGCAGCCGGGTGCGCATCATGCGCGCCATTTCCGACAAATAGATCGCCTTTACTCCGTAAAGATTCATGCGGCGCTCCCCGTTGCCTGTTCGTCTGTCTGCGCCCGGCTATGCACCAACCCGACGAAAATGTCCTCCAGCGAGCTCTGACTGGAGTGCAGGTCACGTACCTCGATGCCGAGCTGATCGATGCGCTTGAGCAGTTCCGCGATGCCACTCTGCTCCGCCTTGGCATCAAACGTATACACCAGTGCATGCCCCTGCTCTGCCAGCACCAAAGGGTAGCCGGCGAGCGCCTCGGGCACCGCCTCCAGCGGCTGCTGCAACTGCAAGGTAAGCTGGCGGGTGCCCAACTGCTGAATCAGGGTGTTCTTGTCTTCGGTAAGAATCAGCTCCCCCTGGCGAATCACACCAATGCGGTCGGCCATTTCCTCGGCCTCTTCGATGTAGTGAGTCGTGAGGATGATAGTGACGCCGCGCTGCTGCAGCCGTCGCACCATGTTCCACATGTCACGGCGCAACTCGACGTCAACGCCCGCAGTGGGTTCATCAAGGAACAGTACCTCGGGCTCGTGCGCCAGCGCCTTGGCAATCAGCACCCGGCGCTTCATGCCACCGGACAGCGCCATGATTCGCTCATGGCGCTTGTCCCACAACGAAAGCTCGCGCAGGATCTGCTCCAGCAGCGCGTCGTTGCGCGGCTTGCCGAACAGGCCACGACTTAGGCGCACCGTAGCCCAGACGCTGTCGAACATGTTGTTGGTCAGCTCCTGCGGCACCAGGCCGATCCGACTGCGCGCCTTGCGGTACTCGCGCACGTTGTCGTAGCCGTCGACCAGCACCCGGCCGCTGCTGGCGTTGACCAACCCGCAGATGATGCTGATCATGGTGGTCTTACCGGCGCCATTGGGGCCCAGCAGGGCGAAGATCTCGCCACGTCGAATGCTCAGGCTGACGCCCTTGAGCGCCCGGAACCCGGTCTCGTAGGTTTTGGTCAGGTTGTCTACAACGATGATGCTGTCCACACTCCCCCCAACAATCATGACTCGAATGGATCGCTGTGCAGCCTTCGCAGCCCAGCCAGCGGTCAGTCAGCATACGCCCATCCGGCGGTCCACGCAGCCGCCCGCCGTTGACCTGCCGCCGATCCTGAACTAAACCTTTTTCACAGAGATGGTAATCCGTCGCCCCATCATCAAAAGAATAATAAATGGGAGGCACAGGCCATGCTGAACCTGTTGCTGGCTGTTTTGCTGTTACCGGTAGTTGCGATCAACGTGATCGGCCCCTGGCTGGTTCTGCGCACCCAGCGGATTCCGGCCAGAGTACGCTTCAACAACACCGATCACGCGCGCTTCCTCGCTGATCGCGGGGAGGTCTTCCGGCGGCTTGATGAGCAGCTCCAGGCACTGGAGTTCGCCCATGTTGGCTCCTCGGTTTTGCCTTCAAGCCACACCACAAGCCACTTTTCGCTGTACGTTCATCCACGCGATCAGGCCGCCGCAATGCTGGTAACCATGACCACTGGCAAGCGCCGGGTGACCTACGCCGAGTTTACCCAGCTGTATGCAGACGGCAGCCTGCTGGATGTCCACAACGCCCCCAGCCTCTCCTCCTATCCCTCCATGCCCTGCCGCATCGGCGTGCGCATGACCGGCGTGAACAACCTGAAGCGCCTGTTCAGCACCCTGCAACACCTGCGCGCATGCCTGCCGAATTCGGCAGCGGCCATCGCCTACCCGAAAGATCAGGGCTTTGCTCCAATCGAACGATTCCTGGCGCGCGAGTCCGACGAACTGGTCGCTCAGGGGTACTGCACTCCAGACATAGACAGCCAGGGAAGACGCGGACTGACGTTGAAAGGCGCACTGCTGCTGACCTGGAAAAACGCCTGGCCCGGCAGGCTGGTTTTCAACCTGCTTGAGCAACGTCACACCCGACTCTTGCTGACGAGCTCAGCCCCGTAACCGGCGGCGGGGGAAGCCCGCCGCCGGCAGAGCTCAGGCCGCGCGAATGCGGAAACCGAAGCGTGGAAAGTGAACGTGTACCAGCCCCGCGCGTTCGTCCTCGCGGGCAATGATGATCTCTTCCGCCCCCTCGAACAGCAGGGTACCTGCCACTTCGTCGGTGCCGTAATCAACTGCACTGACGGTCACCGCCTGACCAGTCTCAAAGCCACCCGGGCTGGCAATGGCATCAGCTGGCAGCGCAGCGGGCGCGCTGTCGCGGGCAATGGCAATGGCCTGTTCGCCACTCATCTGGGTATGGGAGCCGTGACCGAAGTCAGCAACCCGTTGCATCCAGGCACGCACCGCCGGATACGGGTCCAGCGCTGCGGCCACCGCACGGTTGCTGGCGACAAACCAGAGCGCATGGTAGTGGGCAAAATCAGCCACGCTGGGGTGCTCACCCAGCAGGAAGTCGCCATCGCGCTCCAACTGCAACTCCAGACGCGACAGCAGAGCCGGCCACTGGCTCAGTGCCACATCGGTCTCGAGGCGGCTGGCGCTGCCCCCGCTAAACAGCTTCTGACGGTCGGCAACAAAGCCCTTGACCACCTGCTCGGGCATACCGGCGAATCGCTCGGCCAGCCCCTGTGGCTGGAAGTTGATGGCAACCGCATGCTGAAACAATACCTGATCAGCCAATTGGGCGAGGCCGGCAGCGGCCGCTTCCTGGCCCTCGGGAAACAGCGCAGGAGCGGCCTTTTCCTGCTCAAGTCGACGTGCGATCAACGCCGTATCACAGTAAATGTCGGCGCCGATCTGCAGCACCGGAGTGCGTCGATAGCCACCGGTCAATGCGGTCAGATCAGGCTTTGGCATGACTGGCGGAATCATGACCGAATGCCACGACAGGCCTTTGAAACCGAGCATCAGACGCGCCTTTTCGGCAAAGGGAGATTGCGGGTAATGGTGCAGAATCAGATCAGTCATGACAGCTCTCCGGCAAATTGAGCAGCCACTTTAGACCGTTGAAAGCAGCGCTGACTAGTCTCTCGGCGTGCCTGATGAGATCTCATCCAGCTGACTGATGAGCTGCTCCTTGGCCTTGCGTGTCAGCGCCTTTATTGCGATTTCCTGCCGCAGGGCGTCGCCCTGATCGACGCACTCACGTCGCCACACCAGCGCTGCCGCCGGGCTGCGATTGAAAAACCGCGCGCCCTTGCCGCGCTGGTGCTGCTCAAAACGGCGCTGCGGATCAACACTGATGCCGGTATACAGATGACCGTTCTCGGCGCGCACCATATACACCCACCAGGTGCGCGTCGGCGCGGTACACTGTTCAATATCAGCAGACATGTGCAGACAGACTCATCAGCAAGGAAACAGGATGTTCATTCAGATTTTCTCTACCGGTGGCACCATCGACAAGGTCTACTTCGACGCCCTGAGCGACTTTCAGATCGGCGACCCTATGGCGGAGGATATTCTGCAGCAGGCACGGGTGGGTTTCGAGTACGCAATTGAATCCCTCACCCGCAAGGACAGCCTTGAGCTGACCGACGCCGATCGAGACCTGATTCACGCCAAGGTCGCCGCCTGCCCCTACGAGCACATCCTCATCACCCACGGCACCGACACCATGACCGTAACCGGAGCGGCGCTGGCCGATATCGACAGCAAGGTCATCGTCCTGACCGGCGCAATGCAGCCGGCCCGTTTTCGCGATACCGACGCCAGCTTCAACCTCGGCCTCGCCATCGGCGCCCTAAACTGCCTGCCCCACGGCGTCTACGTCGCCATGAGCGGCAAGGTGTTCCCGGTCGATCAGGTGCGCAAGAACCGGCTGGCCGGGCGGTTTGAGGGGCACTGATAGCTGCAAGCTGCAAGCTGCAAGCTGCAAGCTGCAAGCTGCAAGCTGCAAGCGTAATCAGGGTGATGCAGACGACTGGGCCATCAAGTATTTCTATACGCTATCTGCTTCGGTGCGGCGCCCCAAGTAAAAGCCGCGCCATTCCGTACCACGCGGGTTTTACTTGCAGCTTGAGGCTTGCAGCTTGAAGCTTTTGCTGTGGCTGCGGACCCGGCTTCAGCCGGTCCCGCCCACCGTAATCTGATCAATCTTAAGCGTTGGCTGGCCGACGCCGACCGGGACCGACTGTCCATCCTTGCCGCACACACCGACGCCGGTATCGAGCTTGAGGTCGTGGCCGACCATCGACACCCGGCTCATCGCCTCCGGACCATTGCCAATCAGCGTTGCACCCTTCACCGGCGCGGTGATCTTGCCGTCCTCGATCAAATAGGCCTCGCTGGTGGAGAACACAAACTTGCCGCTGGTGATATCCACCTGACCACCGCCCAGATTGGCGCAGTAGATACCCTTCTTGACCGACGCAATGATTTCTTCCGGATCACTCTCGCCTGCCAGCATATAGGTGTTGGTCATGCGCGGCATGGGCAAATGTGCGTAGGATTCGCGGCGACCGTTGCCCGTCGCGGCCACGCCCATCAGACGGGCATTGAGCTTGTCCTGCATGTAGCCCTTGAGCACGCCGTTCTCGATCAGCGTAGTGCAGTTGGTCGGAACTCCTTCATCATCCACGGTCAGAGAGCCGCGACGACCGGGCAGGGTGCCGTCATCAACGATGGTGCAGAGACTTGACGCAACTTTTTCGCCAACACGACCGCTGTAGGCTGAGCTGCCCTTGCGGTTGAAATCGCCTTCAAGGCCGTGGCCGACCGCCTCGTGCAACAGCACACCGGACCAGCCGGGCCCCATTACCACCGGCATGCTGCCAGCAGGGGCCGCGATCGCTTCAAGATTGATCGAGGCTTGGCGGACCGCCTCGCGGGCGTACCCCAGAGCGCGTTCCTCGGCTTCGAAATAGAGGTAATCGGTACGCCCGCCGCCACCGCTGCTGCCGCGCTCGCGACGACCGTTCTGCTCCATGATCACGCTGACATTCATGCGCACCAGCGGTCGGACATCACCTGACCAGGTACCGTCACTGGCAGCAACAAGAACGGTGTCATGCACACCGCTGAGACTGACGCTGACCTGGGTAATGCGTGGGTCCAGGCTACGGGTAAAGGCATCGATTCGCTGCAGAAACCCGACCTTGTCAGCTTGAGGTATCACGTCCAGCGGATTGACTGACGGATACAGCGGCGTGCAGTCCGGGCGCTGCCAGGCCTGTACACTGCCGGTCTGTCCGGCCCGCGCGATTGAACGCGCAGCACCGGCAGCCTGAGTCAAAGCCGGCAGGCGGATATCGTTGCTGTAGGCAAAGCCGGTCTTCTCACCGGAAAGGGCGCGCACGCCGACGCCCTGATCAACATGGAAGCTGCCGTCCTTGACGATGCCATCTTCCAGCACCCAGGACTCGCTCAGCTGATGCTGAAAATACAGATCAGCGGCATCCACACCCGGGGCCTGCAACAGGGTGCCGAGGACGCCAGCGACGGCATCGGCAGTCAGGTCGGCAGGCTGCAGCAGCGCCTGCTCGGCACGGGAAATAAGGTCACTCATGTTCGGACTCCTTGGCCACGGGCAGCGGCTGGGCTGCAAGGGCAAAACGACGGTGGCTGAGGATAGGCATGCGCGCACGCACTGATGCAAGCTGCGTTTGATCCAGTGCGCCGACAACGACACCTTCACCGCCTGGCAGGCTGGCTTGCACCACGCCCCAGGGATCAATCAGACAGCTGTGACCGAAGGTCTGACGGCCACTGGGGTGCTCTCCGGTCTGGTTGGCGGCCAGCACCCAACACTGGGTCTCGACCGCCCTGGCACGCAGCAGCACTTCCCAATGGGCAGCACCCGTTACCGCGGTAAACGCAGCCGGCACCACGATCAGTTCGGCACCATCGGCACGCAAAGCCTGATAGAGCTCGGGAAAGCGCACATCGTAGCAGATACTCAGGCCAACCCGCCCGACCGGACTATCGACGCAGAGCACCTGATCGCCGAAGCCATAGTCATTCGATTCGCGGTAACTGCCATGACTGTCTGCGACATCCACATCAAACAGGTGCAACTTGTCGTAGCGGGCCACCTCGCGCCCCTGCTCATCGACCACCAGCTGACAGGCCAGCGGCTTGCCGCCGGCACAGCCCGGCAACGGCAGGCTGCCGCCTATTACCCAGAGTCCGTGCGCTCTGGCCTGCGCCGCAAGAAACCGGCGGATCGGTCGTTCACTGCCCCATTCAGCATCGGCAATGGCTTGCAGCGAACGATTACCGAAGGCGGCGAAGCACTCGGGCAACAGCACCAGCTCGGCGCCCTGCTCGGCTGCCTGAGCAATCAGTTCGCCGGCGCGCTGCAGGTTGTCAGCTACCACCGGACCACTGGTCATCTGAATGGCCGCTACTCTGGACATCAGTCCTCCTCCAGTGCTGCCTTGTTGTCAAAGGCACGATCAAACTCGACTGTCGGTTGCTGCCAGTCGCCACTGATCTTGTACTTGACCGAGGCAAAACGGGCGACCTTGTCACCGAGAATCTTGTCCGCCAGAAATAGCACACCGCCAATCTGCGGAGCGCCGGCGATCAGGGCAGCCAACGGCAGGTTGTTGGTCACCGGCAGGGTCACCAGCATGCCCATATCAACCTCGTTGGTGCGCAGATTCAGACTGCCGTCACTCTGAATCTTGACGCCGGGCCCCTCGAGCACAACCGGCTGCTCGCTGTGCAGCACACCGTTGTCGACATACAGCCCCCCATCCAGAGTGTCATAGGCCGTTCCCTTGCTGAACAGGTCGGAGAAGTCGAGCCGCAGGCGCCGGGTCAGGGCGTTGAAGTTGAGCAGACCGAATACCCGCAATGCCTCTGCGCTGGTCTCACCGCTCTGGAGCATGCCATCACGGGCTTCGATACCCAGAGTACCCGAGGCCCGGCGCAGCTTGAATGCAGCAGGGGAGCCTGGCCAATTCAACGCGGCGTTGGTCACAAAGCGCTCGCTGGTAATGGTCGGCGCGTATCCCCAGGCCTGCAGTACCTGGCCGATATCTGCAGCCTCCAGGCTACCTTCGAAAACACTGTGCGCCGGCTGCTCGCGCCAATCCATATTGCCCGTGAGTCGCAGCCCGCGCAAATTAAGCTCCAGCTCCGGCAAGGTGGCGCCGGTCGCATCGGGACGCAGCCGGAAGCGCGCCAGACCAATCGGCTTACCGCCCCAGGACAGCTGGTCAATTCGCACATCCAGCGGCGGCAGAGTCGAGGGTCGGAAGTCGGCCAGCGGATCGGGCTGTTCTTCCTGCACCGCCTGGTCGCTCGGCAGCACAACCGGCAGTTGACTGATATCCTCATCGACGGCGTTGAGACGCAGCCGCTGCAGGGCAATGTCGATCGGCTGGGTCGAGTCGTCAGGCACCAGAATACGACCCTCGACATCGGCCTGGTCGACCGTCACCCGCCAGTGCGCAGCCTCACGGGCGATGATCGCATGAGTATCTTCAAGGGTCAGACCAAAGCCGGTGAAGGTATCAGTGCGTACCTCCAGCTGACGTACCAGCTTAGCCAATGCGCCACCGGCTGCGGCTGTACCGCCTCCCCTGTCCCGGCTGCCACCCAGACGCCCGGCCCACTCGCGCCAGCTATCCCAGTCCAGTGCAGGCAGCTGCGCCTGAATGCTCAACGCCCGCCCGGTTGGCGGCTGGGGCGACCCGCTGGCGTAACGCAGGTCACCGGACAGCTCGCCCCGGCGGTAACGTAACAGCCCCTTGAGGCTGTCGCCCATCGCCAGTTGCCACTGCTGCTCGCCACTGGCAAGCGTCATCTGCAGCCTGAGTGTTCGCGCCGGGGCAGCCCGCTTGGCAAAGGGCGCCGGCACCGTCAACTCAACGCCCTTGAGGTCGCTGGTGATCGTCAGGTCCTGCTGCCCGCTGCGGATATCCATGACGGCCTGCCAGTCCACCCGGCCCTTGGCAACACCCGATGGGATGGTTGGCAGCAGGCTCCATTGACGCAGAGTCTCAACCTGATGGCGCCCGCTAAGCTCAAGACGCTGGCCACGCGGCCCCAAAGGCGACATGCTGCCGCTGACAGCGCCCCCCAGAAAGCGGCCACTCAAATTGTCGGCGCGAATGCCCTGCTCACGGGAAAAATGCAGCTGCCCACTG
Organism: Halopseudomonas sp. MFKK-1; assembly: GCF_027474385.1. Classification (NCBI taxonomy): domain Bacteria; kingdom Pseudomonadati; phylum Pseudomonadota; class Gammaproteobacteria; order Pseudomonadales; family Pseudomonadaceae; genus Halopseudomonas; species Halopseudomonas sp. MFKK-1. The sequence goes on along the minus strand of NZ_CP114836.1, from coordinate 1,841,678 downwards.
GCATCCTCGATGGGCGCCTGCAGCACCGGAATATCCAGCCGACTGGCCTGCACATCCGCGCTAAGCTCAATCGCCAGCCCCGGCGCAGAGGGCTCGCTGCGCTGCAGCGGGATGGCCAGATTCAGCTCACCACCTATCTCGCCGTCAGCACGCCAGCCGGCCAGCGGATTACCGGTCAGCTCCGCCAGCGGACCGTCCTGCATCAATTTCAGCCCATCGCTCAACGGCCCTCTGAAGCCCGCGTCAACCGTCAGCACAGGCGGACCGCTGCGATGCAGCAGCTGCGCCTGGGCTCGGGCATCGGTCGAAATCGAATCCAGCAACCGGGCGTGGCGGCTGCGTACGCTGAGCAGCCCGTCGTACAGCAGCATGTCGCCATCCAGTTCGGTCAACGCCGGCCAGCCAGGCTGAAAGTGCAGTTGACCGTCACGCAGCTGGATATACAGGCCAAGCTGCCGCTCCTCGGGTGTCGCGCCCTTGAGCAGCGAGCCGGTGTATTCAAAGATGGCCAATGGTACCCGACCCTTGGCCTCACTTGCGGCCAGCCATTTGGCCAGCGCCGGGCTGAAAGCCGGAGCACGCAGCGGCAGATAGGGTTGGTGGTGCTCTGCACTTGAGTTGCGCAAGGCCACCCGCAGATCCATGGTCGGTGTCTGGCCCTTTGGCGGCAGGTGCAGATCAAGCGCCGCGCTGGCCTGCCCCTGTGGTCCGCTGACTGCCATGCCCGGTGCATTCAGCTGCAGGCCCTGCTCACGCGACCAGCGCCAATTCAGCGCCCCCTGCGCCCGAGCATACTCCCAGGGCTGGGGGAACAGATTGGGCAGCTGCATGCTCCAGCTCTGACTGTCGACGCGCAGCTCACCCGCTGCCGGGCTGCCGCTGATGGTGCCAGTGACGCCGCTGATCGCCGGTGCGTTGTGAAACGCCTGCACACCGACCTGCTCCAGCGCCGCGCTGAACTGCAGTGACTGCAAATCGGTAACCGCCCCCTGACCGCTGGCCGACAGTTGACGCAGTGTGCCTTGCGGCGCCAGCTCCGACACCAGTTCGGCAACCGGCTGGTCAGGCGCCAGCGTAGTCACCCAGAGTGCCGCGCGATCCAGCCTCAGCCGGTCCAGCGCCAGAGACCAGTTGCCAGAGCTGCGCTGATGCTGACCTTGCAGGTTGGTTGTCGGCCAGACCTCTTCGCCAAGGTGCATGCTCAGATCCTGCACTGCCAACTGCTGCAAATCGCCGTCATCGCGATATTGAAACCGGGCAAACAGGTCATTCAGAACCGGCTCATCAGTCGCCGTCTGCAGCCCGATTTCGGGCGCAACCAGCGTGCCCTGAAGCAGCTGGAGACGGGCATCCTGCCAGTTGCCCCAGAAACGCCCGCCCAGCGTCAGCTCGCGCAGATGGGCGCGCTCAAGCCAGGCCGCTGGCAGCCAACGGCTCCAGTCGCTTGCAGGCAGCTCGAGGAAGAAGCCGAATGACGCCGCGTCTAGATTGCCTCCGGGCACCAGGGCACTGATCTGCCAGCGCAGCCGCTCGCCATCAGGCAGACTCAGACGACCATCCAGTCGCTGCCAGCCCTGGCCATTGAGCAGCGTCATCTCGCCACGGTCAAACCGCCACTGGGGTTCACCAAAGGGGCTGACCTGCACGCTCGTATCGAGCAGGGTGATCCGGTGATGCTCGCGCAGGGCGGCCAGCGCCTGCTCCAGGCCGCCCACCTGACGGGTGCGCTCGCCCAGCCCCTGCAGGTGCCAGCGTCCCTGCTCGTCCTGGCTCAGCGCCAGCGCCAGACCACGAATCTGCAGGGCATCCATCACCGGCCTGCGCAGCCAGAGGCTGCGCCAGACATCCAGCCGCGCCGTCACATCGTCCAGATCGAACAACACCGGGCTATCGGGGGCGGCATTTTCGTGAACCCGCAGCCCCCGCAACGTCAGCACCGGCTGGCTGCCCTGCATCTCGCCACTGAGCGAGCGCAGCTCGATGTGCCGGCCAGACAACGACTCGGCCTTGGCCACCAGCTCAGCCTGATAGTCGGCGACCACCGGCACCAGTTGGCGGCCAAGGCTGACATAGGCGGCCGCCGCCAGCAGCCAGGCGACCAGCAGCCAGATCAGGCCATTCAGACCACGGGTAAGCCAGCGTTGCCAGAGCACCGGATCAACGTCCCATTACATCAGCACCACGTCATACTGCTCCTGGGTGTACATGGTTTCCACCTGGAACTTGATCGGGCGCTCAATGAACAACTCAAGGTCAGCGACGTTCCCGGACTCCTCGTCAAGCAGCCGATCCACCACCGACTGTGAGGCCAGTACCATATAGGCTCCCGCCTGATACGCACGCGCCTCACGCAGGATTTCCCGGAAGATTTCGTAGCACACGGTTTCCGGGGTCTTCTGAATGCCCCGGCCCTGGCAGCTGGGGCAGGGCTCGCACAGCACCTGCTCGAGACTCTCGCGGGTGCGCTTGCGGGTCATCTGCACCAGCCCCAGCTCGGTGATGCCGATGATATTGGTCTTGGCGTGATCGCGCTCCAGCTGCTTTTCCAGCGTGCGCTGAACCTGGCGCTGATGCTCCTCGTCTTCCATATCGATGAAGTCGATGATGATGATGCCGCCGAGGTTACGCAGCCGCAGCTGACGGGCAATGGCTGTCGCCGCCTCCAGATTGGTCTTGAAGATGGTTTCCTCAAGGTTGCGGTGACCCACGAAGGCACCGGTGTTGACATCGATGGTGGTCATCGCTTCAGTCTGATCGATCACCAGATGCCCGCCGGACTTGAGCATCACCCGGCGCTCCATGGCCCGCTGAATTTCATCCTCGACACTGTAGAGGTCGAAGATCGGTCGCTCGCCCGGGTAGTGCTCCAGCAATTCTTCGACCCCAGGCATCAGCTCATGGACGAACTGCTCGACCTTCTGAAAGGTCTCCCGCGAGTCGATGCGAATCTTTTCCAGCCTGGGGTTGGCCAGATCGCGCAGGGTGCGCAGGGCCAGCGGCAAGTCTTCGTAGATAACCGAAGGGGCAGGCGCGGAGCCCATCTGCTGGCTTATCTGCTGCCACAGGCGGCGCACGTAGCGGATATCGACCAGGATATCTTCCTGCCGGGCGCCTTCGGCGGCGGTGCGCAAAATATAGCCACCGGCTTCCTGAATCCCCTCCTGCTCAAGCGAGTCGGCAACCACCTGCTTGAGCCTTTCACGCTCGGCCTCGTCCTCGATTTTCAGGGAGATACCGACATGCGGTGTCCGCGGCATATAGACCAGATAGCGCGAGGGCACCGACAGATGGGTGGTCAAGCGTGCACCCTTGGTACCGATCGGATCCTTGGTAACCTGCACCACCAGCGCCTTACCCTCATGCACGAGTGCACTGATCGGCTCGACCGCCTGGCCCTCACGGTCGGAAATTTCCGAGGCGTGGATAAATGCGGCACGCTCAAGGCCAATATCGACGAACGCTGCCTGCATGCCAGGCAGCACACGAACCACCTTGCCCTTGTAGATATTGCCGACAATACCGCGGCGCTGGGTGCGCTCGATGTGGACTTCCTGCAGCACGCCGTTCTCGACCAGCGCAACGCGGGTCTCCATCGGCGTGATATTGATCAGAATTTCTTCACTCATGGGCTCTACCACTCCTGTTCTGTCACCAGAATACCGGTGATCCGAGCCCTGGAACAGCCGCGTCAGAAGCGCTGCCAGCAGGGGATGCCAAAGGATTTGAGTAACGTCGCGGTTTCCTGCAGCGGCAAACCCACCACGGCGCTGTAGCTGCCCTCGATACGCTCGACGAAAATCGCGCCCAATCCCTGAATGCCATAACTGCCTGCCTTATCAGCCGGCTCGCCGGTATCCCAGTAGGCAGCAATCTCATCAGCCTGCAACGCCCGGAAGCGGACCCGGGTATCCACCCGAACCAGCTCGATGCGTTGATCGCAACCAACGGCGACCGCAGTCATGACCACGTGCTCGGCGGCGGACAGGGCGCTGAGCATCTGCAGTGCATCGGCGCGATCAACCGGTTTGCCGAGAATCCGATCGCCCAGCACCACCGCCGTGTCGGCCGCCAGGACCACCCGCCCCGGCGCGGCCTGAATCGCGGCGCGGATCTTGTCACGGGTCACGCGTTCAACATAGTCCACCGGAGCCTCGCCCGGTCGGACCTGTTCATCAACGCTGCAGAGCAGGCGTGCTGTTGGCACCCCAATCTGTTCGAGCAGCTCGCGCCGGCGCGGGGAACCGGAGGCCAGCAACAGTTCAGTTGACATGGAATCGCCGCCTTACCCCGCGTAACAGGGAGAAAACCCAGGGCCACAGCACTGCGCTGACCACGGCCGGGAGCAAAAACAGCAGCGTCGGCGGGCGATTGCCGCTGAGGCTGTTGAGCCACAGCAGAACCATCTGGGCGATGCCAAACACCGGCAGCATCACCAGGCTCTGCTGCCATAGCGGGAAGCGCCGGATGCGCTGGTACAGCAGCAAAACCATCCAGACCACCAGCGTCATGACCAGCGCATTCTGGCCGAATAGCTGACCGAAAAGCACGTCCGACACCAGCCCGGCCAGCCACGCAGTCAGCAGACCAACCCGGTGCGGCAGCGCCATGACCCAGTAGGCCAGCACCATTGCCAGCCACATGGGCCGCCCCAGGCTGACCGGATCAGGCATCGGCATGACACTCAGCAACAGCGCTGCCAGAATACTCAGGATAATGGCCAGACTAGTCTGCATTGCCTGCCTCCTCCGCTTCAGCATCCGCCGCAGATTCGACGTCCTCGGCAGCGTCCGGGGCGTCATCAGGCAACAGCTCCAGCGCCGGCAACACGTCGCCGTAGCCACTTTCCGGGCTGAACACCAGCAACAGGTAACGGCTGCGGTTAAGCTGGGCCGAGGGCGTCACCCGGACTTCGGCAAAGGACTGGGCCGGGTGACGAATCACCGAATGCACCCGACCAACCGGGTAGCCCGCCGGAAAGCGTTGCCCCAGCCCGGAGCTGACCACAATATCGCCCTCGCGCACATCGGCGGTATCACCCACAAAGCGCAGCTCAAGCCATTCGTTACGCCCGGTCCCGGCAGCCAGGGCGCGCAGACCATTGCGATTGATTTGCACCGGCAGGCTGTGGGAGGCGTCCGTAATAAGCAGTACCCGGGCACTGTGCGGCAGCACCTCGACAACCTGTCCCATCAGACCGGTTGCATCGAGCACCGGCTGACCGAGGAAGACACCATCAACCTCGCCCTTGTCAATCAGAATCCGCTGGGTAAAGGGGTTGGGATCGACGCCGATCAGCTCGGAGACCAGCACCCGTTCGTCGACCAGAGAGGAGGAATTGAGCAATTCGCGCAGCCGCACGTTCTGCTCCGTCAGCGTTGCCAACTTCTGCAGCTTGCGCTGGGTCAGCAGCGCTTCGGCGCGCAGGCGCTCGTTCTCGGCAATCAGCTGAGCTCGGCTGGTCGTCAGTTCAGCCGCCATCTGCCAGGCGCGCACCGGCATCTCAGCAGCGGAATACAGCGGTGCGACCAGCAGACCCAGCTGGGCACGCAGCGGTTTGAGGGCGTCGAAGCGGGCGTCCACCACCATCAGGGCGATGGACAGCACCGTCAGCACAACCAGGCGAACGCCAAGCGACGGCCCCTTGATGAATAGCGGTTTGATGGCAGGCTCCTCGCAGCCACAGGTTAGTTGCCGTCAGCGGCAAGCCGGACAGAGCCGGCACTCCCGTCCCGCGCGGCTTGCCACCAGCCTGATCACTCGGTCGACAGCAGATCCATGGTGTGCTGGTCCATCATTTCCAGCGCCTTGCCGCCACCACGGGCAACGCAGGTCAGCGGATCTTCGGCGACAATCACCGGCAGACCGGTTTCCTGAGTCAGCAGCTTGTCCAGATCACGTAGCAGCGCGCCGCCGCCGGTCAGAATCAGGCCACGCTCGGCGATATCGGAAGCCAATTCCGGCGGCGACTGTTCCAGCGCGCTCTTGACCGCCTGAACGATGGTCGCCAGCGACTCCTGCAGCGCCTCAAGCACTTCGGTTGAGTTCAGGGTAAAGCTGCGCGGCACACCCTCGGCCAGGTTACGGCCACGCACATCCACTTCCAGCGTTTCACCGCCGGGGAAAGCCACACCAATTTCCTGCTTGATACGCTCGGCAGTGGATTCACCGATCAGGCTGCCATAGTTGCGACGTACATAGGTCACAATTGCTTCATCGAAGCGGTCACCACCAACTCGGACAGACTCGGCGTAAACCACACCATTGAGGGAAATCAACGCGATTTCAGTCGTACCGCCACCGATATCGACCACCATGGAGCCACGCGCCTCTTCCACCGGCAGGCCGGCGCCGATCGCCGCGGCCATCGGCTCCTCGATCAGATAGACTTCGCGGGCACCCGCGCCCAGAGCCGACTCACGAATGGCACGACGCTCGACCTGGGTCGATTTGCACGGAACGCAGATCAGCACGCGGGGGCTGGGCTGAATAAAGCTATTTTCATGCACCTTGTTGATGAAGTACTGCAGCATCTTTTCACAGACGCTGAAGTCGGCGATGACGCCGTCCTTCATCGGACGAATGGCCTGAATGTTACCGGGTGTACGACCAAGCATGCGCTTGGCGTCGGTACCGACGGCGACGACACTTTTCTGATTGCCCGCTGTGGTACGAATCGCGACCACAGACGGCTCGTCCAGTACAATACCGCGATCCCGGACGTAAATAAGCGTGTTGGCTGTACCCAGATCGATGGACAGATCACTGGAGAACATGCCACGAATTTTCTTGAACATGCGTTGACTAGACCCCGAAGACGCGTGGGTTAATTGGAAAAAAGCACGGATAAGCCACCTGACCCTGACGCTGCAAAAACGGGAACTGGTGGCCAAAGGCCTTGACTGACGGCCTTCTGCGCAGTGCGTGCAGGTGACTGATCGGTACTTTCAGAAGTGTCGCAACTCTAACAATGGCGGGGTTTTTGGGCAAGGCGCGACTGTGGTAAATTCGCGCCTTTGCCCGCATTTTCCGTGGCGAACCACCAAACGGCGCCTGTCGCCAGCATACGACCGGAAATCACCGGCAACATGGAGCATACGTACATGTCCCTGGACCGCACCGATGTGGAAAAGATCGCGCATCTGGCCCGAATTGCCCTCAGCGAAGACGACATCCCCGCAACCACCGCCAAACTGTCCGGCATTCTTGAGCTGATCGACAAGATGCAGGCGGTGGATACCAGCGCCGTCGCACCACTGGCACACCCGCTGGAAACCACCCAGCGACTGCGCGCCGACGAGGTCACCGAAAGCAACCAGCGCGAGGCCTACCAGGCCATTGCACCGGCTACCGAAGCCGGCCTGTATCTGGTTCCCAAGGTCATCGAATAATCCTGCCGCGCCGAGACAAGAGACCCACCCATGCACGAGAAAACTCTGGCCGAACTGTCACAGGCCTTGCAGAACAAGACGCTCTCGAGCGTCGAGCTGACCCAACACTACCTCAAGCGAATCGAACAGCTTGATGGCAGCCTCAACAGCTATATCACCGTTACCGCCGAATCGGCCCTTGAGCAGGCCGCCGCAGCGGATGCCCGCATCGCCGCCGGCAACGCCACTGCGCTCACCGGTATTCCGCTGGCGCACAAGGACCTGTTCTGCACCCGGGGCCAGCGCACCAGCTGCGGCTCGAAGATGCTCGACAACTTCATTTCGCCGTACGAATCGACCGTCACCCAGCGCTTCCTCGACGCCGGCGCGGTCAGCCTCGGCAAGACCAACCTCGACGAATTCGCCATGGGTTCGTCCACCGAGTCCAGTTTCTACGGCCCGACCCGCAACCCTTGGGACACCGACCGGGTACCCGGCGGCTCCTCCGGCGGCTCTGCTGCCGCTGTAGCCGGCCGCCTGTGCGCTGCGGCTACGGGCACCGACACAGGCGGCTCGATCCGCCAGCCCGCCGGCTTCACGGCTCTGACCGGCCTGAAGCCGACCTATGGTCGGGTTTCGCGCTGGGGCATGGTGGCCTACGCTTCGAGCCTGGATCAGGGCGGCCCGATGGCCCGCACCGCCGAAGACTGCGCGCTGATGCTGCAGGTCATGGCCGGTTTCGACGCCAAGGATTCCACCAGCGTCGACCAGCCGGTGCCGGACTACAGCGCCAGCCTGAACGACTCGCTCAAGGGCCTGCGCATCGGCCTGCCAAAGGAATACTTCGCCGCCGGCCTGGACGCTGCGACCAGCGAAGCCATCAGCGCCGCGGTCAAGCAATTTCAGGCGCTCGGCGCCGAAGTCAGGGAAATCAGCCTGCCGAACGCCGAGCTGGCGATTCCGGCCTACTACGTCATCGCCCCGGCTGAAGCCTCCTCCAACCTGTCCCGCTTTGACGGCGTGCGCTTCGGCTACCGCTGCGACCACCCGGCCGACCTGACCGACCTGTACAAGCGCTCACGTGCCGAAGGTTTCGGCGCCGAGGTCAAGCGCCGCATCATGGTCGGCACCTACGCACTGTCGGCCGGTTACTACGATGCCTATTACCTGAAAGCGCAGAAGATCCGTCGCCTGATCAAGAACGACTTCATGGCCGCCTACGAACAGGTCGATGTGATCCTCTGCCCGACCTCGCCGACCCCGGCGTTCAAGATCGGCGAGAAGATCGACGACCCGGTCAGCCTGTACCTGACCGACATCTACACCATTACCGCCAACCTGGCCGGGGTTCCGGGCATCGCCCTGCCCGCCGGGTTTGCCAACGGTCTGCCGCTGGGCATGCAGCTGCTGGGGCCCTACTTCAGCGAAGCCCGTCTGCTCAACATCGCGCACCAGTACCAGCAGGTTACCGACTGGCACCAGCGCGCTCCGGCCGGCTACTGAGAGGATTGACAGCAATGCAATGGGAAATCGTCATCGGGCTGGAAATCCACGCCCAGCTCACCACCGCGTCGAAGATCTTCTCCGGCAGCGCCACCACCTTCGGCGCCGAACCCAACACCCAGGCCAGCCTGGTTGACTTGGGCATGCCGGGCACCCTGCCGGTGCTCAACGCCCAGGCCGTGCGCAACGCGGTCAAGTTCGGTCTGGCGATCGACGCCGAGATCGGCATGACCAACGTGTTCGCGCGCAAAAACTACTTCTACCCGGACCTGCCCAAGGGCTACCAGACCAGCCAGATGGATCACCCCATCGTCGGCAAGGGCTATCTGGACATCACCCTGGAAGACGGCACCGTCAAGCGTGTTGGCGTGACCCGCGCGCACCTGGAAGAAGACGCCGGCAAGAGCCTGCACGAAGACTTCCACGGCATGAGCGGCATCGACCTCAACCGTGCCGGCACCCCGCTGCTGGAAATCGTTTCCGAGCCGGACATGCGCAGCGCCAAGGAAGCGGTCGCCTACGCCAAGACCATCCACTCGCTGGTGCGTTATCTCGGCATCTGCGACGGCAACATGGCCGAAGGATCCTTGCGCTGCGACTGCAACGTCTCGGTGCGCCCCAAGGGCCAGACCGAGTTCGGCACCCGCTGCGAGATCAAGAACGTCAACTCGTTCCGCTTTATCGAGAAGGCAATCAACACCGAAGTCCAGCGCCAGATCGAGCTGATCGAGGATGGCGGCAAGGTGGTCCAGGAGACCCGCCTGTACGATCCAAACAAGGACGAAACCCGGTCCATGCGCAGCAAGGAAGAAGCTAACGACTACCGCTACTTCCCCTGCCCTGACCTGCTGCCCGTGGTGCTGGAACCGAGCTTTATCGAAGAAGTCCGTGGCGAGCTGCCGGAACTGCCGCAGCAAAAACGCGAGCGTTTCGAAAGCCAGTTCGGCCTGTCAACCTACGACGCCAGCGTCTTGAGCGCCAGCCGCGAACTGGCCGACTACTTCGAGCAGGTGCAGCAAACCTGCGGTGACGCCAAGCTGGCGGCCAACTGGGTGATGGGCGAGCTGTCCAGCCTGCTCAACAAGGAAGGCCTGGAGATCGAGCAATCGCCGGTCAGCGCTGCGCAACTCGGCGGCATGATCCTGCGCATCAAGGACAACACCATCAGCGGCAAGATCGCCAAGATGGTATTCGAGGCGCTGGCCGCCGGCGAAGGGGACTCTGCCGATGCGATCATCGAAGCCAAGGGGCTCAAGCAGGTCACCGACAGCGGCGCCATCGAGGCCATGCTGGACGAGGTACTGGCCGCCAACGCAGCACAGGTCGAACAGTACCGCGCCAGCGACGAAGCCAAGCGCGGCAAGATGTTCGGCTTCTTCGTCGGTCAGGCGATGAAGGCCTCCAAGGGCAAGGCCAATCCGCAGCAGGTCAACGAACTGCTGCGCAAGAAGCTGGAAGGCTGAACCGGAAGGCGGCGGCGCGGTCATACAGGCTCCGCCGCCTAACCGGACGTCACCCCATGCTGCGCTTTCTGTTGACCGTACTGACTGCACTGATAGCGCTGAACGCCAGGGCCGATGCGCTATCGCTCGGCGATCCGGGCTGGAGCCAGACTGGCAAAGCCTCCTACTACTCGTCCCGCCTGCACGGCAAGCGCACCGCCAGCGGCGAACCCTATGATGAAACCGACCTGACCGCAGCCCATCCGGCACTGCCATTCGGCACCCTGATCAAGGTCACCAATACCTACAACGGCCGCAGCGTGGTCGTGCGCGTCAATGATCGCGGCCCCTTTGTCGGCCACCGCATCATCGATGTCTCCCAGCGCGCCGCAGAGCAGCTGGGCATGATTCGCGCCGGCAGCGCCCGCGTGCGCATCGAGTTGCCAGACCCGGATCAGCCTAGCGACTGAGCGGAACTTTTCTCCCTGAGCTACCCTCCACTGACAGTCAACGACTGAACACGCTCGCCGAACGTCCGGCCTGTGGCGCGCTCAGCGCGGCCTGTTCAGCGCCCCATTGGAGCAGCCGGTGCATAGGACCGGCGTACGCAGGACAAGGAGATCTGCATGACTGACGTCAAGCGTGGCTGGCAATCAACCGTTCTGGTTCCGGTCTTTGCCCCTGCCGTTATCGTTACCCTGCTTCTGGTGATCGGCACCATCAGCAATCCGGCGCTGGCCGGCAGCCTGTTCTCCAGCACGCTGAGCTACATCACCACCACCTTTGGCTGGTTCTATATGCTGGCCGTCGCCAGTTTTCTGCTGTTTGTAGTGCTGGTGGCCTGCAGCAGTTGGGGCAACATTCGCCTCGGACCGGACCACGCCGAGCCGCAATACAGCTTCCCGGCCTGGTTCGCGATGCTGTTCTCGGCCGGCTACGGGATCGCCCTGCTGTTCTTCGGCGTCGCCGAGCCGGTTACCCACTTCGCCAGCCCGCCTGCCGGCGCACCGGAAACCCTGGATGCGGCCAAACAGGCCATGCAGATTGCCTTCTTTCACTGGGGTTTTCATATCTGGGCGATCTACGGCCTGGTCGGTCTGGTGCTGGCCTACTTTGCCTTCCGCCACGGCCTGCCCCTGTCCATGCGTTCGGCCCTCTACCCGCTGATTGGCGAGCGCATTCACGGCCCGATAGGCCACACGGTCGATGTGGTAGCGATTCTCGGCACCCTGTTCGGTATCGCCACGACGCTGGGGCTATCCGTCGCGCAGATCAACGCTGGGCTCAATTACCTGTGGCCAAGCATTCCGGTAGCCAGCAGCGTGCAAGTCGTGACCATCGCCGCCGTCACCGGTCTCGCCCTGTTTTCAGTGGTGGCCGGGCTGGACAAGGGGGTAAAGAACCTGTCGATCCTGAACATGGTGCTGGCGGTGACGCTGATGCTGTTCGTCTTTCTGGTCGGCCCTTCCATCTTCATCCTCGAAGCCTTCCTGCAGAACACCGGTAGCTACCTGAACAACATTGTCGAGCGCACCTTCAACCTGCAGGCCTACACCCACAGTGACTGGATCGGCAACTGGACGCTGTTCATCTTCGGCTGGACCATCGCCTGGGCGCCCTTTGTCGGACTATTTATCGCCAAGATCAGCCGCGGCCGCACCATCCGACAGTTCGTCTTCGGCGTCATGCTGGTGCCAACCATCTTCACCTTCCTCTGGTTCTCGGTGTTTGGCGATACCGCCTTGCACCTGATCATGAACGAGGGCTACACCACGTTGATCAGCGAAGTGCAGGCAGACAAGGCGATTGCGCTGTTCAAGCTGTTCGAGCATCTGCCACTGACCAGCATCGTGTCGTTCGTGACCGTGGTACTGATCGTCACCTTTTTCGTCACCTCATCGGACTCCGGTTCGCTGGTGATCGACTCGCTGGCCTCCGGCGGCGTGCTGCAGACACCGGTATGGCAACGCGCCTTTTGGGCGATCCTGGAGGGGGTAGTTGCCGCGGTATTGCTGATCGCCGGTGGCCTGAGTGCCCTGCAGACCATGACCATCGTCACCGCCCTGCCCTTCGCCATCATCATGATCATTGCCATGCTCGGCATGTGGCGCGCGCTGGTCATCGAAGGCCACCGTGACATCAGTCTGCTGCATCACATGCAGGTCAGCCGCTACAGCGACAACAGTCTGGCAGCCAACTGGAAGAAACGTCTGGCCAGTATCGTCAACTTTCCCGATCGCGCGGCGGTGGAGGGCTTTATCCACAACACAGCCATGCCCGCCATGCAGCGCCTGAGCCAGGCACTGGTTGCCCAGGGCTGGCCGGCAGAAGCGGCCCTGGATGCCGATAACGGCCGCGCCTATCTGCAGATCAGCAAGCCCGACCAGCTGGATTTCGTCTACGAAATACGTCTGCGCGAATACCTGCGACCGGACTTCGCCTACCCGGAAATGCGCCGCACCGACGATGATGCTCAGCAGCATTACTATCGGGCCGAGGTCTTCCTGCGCCGCGGCGGGCAAACCTATGATGTTTATGGCTATGATGAGCAGGAAATCATTGGCGACATCCTCGACCACTTCGAAAAATACCTGCATTTTCTGCACATCTCGCCGGGCGTCCTGCCCTGGAACATGGCCGAGCACGACGAGATGCTGCAACAACCACCCACCTGAGTGGGCCGAAGGCAAAAAAAACCGGCACATGGCCGGTTTTTTTGTTCAGTCGCACAAGCCTTACTGCTGCAGCACCTGAAGAATCATCGGGTCCTGGAACACCCGAGTCAGGGCATCACTCATCACGTCGGTAACCAGCTTGGTATTGGTTTCCTGGTTAGGCGCGTAGCCAAAACGCTGCTGCAACGAGGAGCTGAAACGTCCCTGATAATTACGGTTCATATTGCTGGCTTCGGCAACGAAGGTCGCGCTGATATCCGCCTGGGTCACATAGACCGAGCTCTTCGGCGACTGATAGCGCAAATCTGCCAGATTCAGCGTCAAGCGGTTCGCATTTGGCGTGCCCTCCGGCACAACACTGAAGCCCAGTTGCCGCAGCGCCTGCTCAACCTGCTGACGAATCACCGGCAGCGCACTGTCGCTGATAGTGATGTTGCTGGAGTCGGGGTAAATACCGCCGCGGGTTCCCAGCACCTTGTTCTGCCGGGTGTCCTGCACCTGCACACTGACCGGCTGCTGGCGGGCAACCGGGCTGAGCGGCTTGTTGATCTGGGGCTGCACTGTCAACTGCTGAGGACTGTGGGCACAGCCCACCAGCACCGCGGCCATAAGAGCCAGCAGCAACATGCCTGAACGCTTGAGCATAAGAACCTTACTCCTGCCGTCTGTCGGGATTAAAAAAGAAAAGTGGTCGGCGCCACCTTGGACAGGCGCAGCATACTCCGGTTCCGAAAGCGCCAACAGAGGGCCAAGTGAACTGTCATCAGGCTGACATCTCGATGGGCGATGCTGCGCGCAAAGTCGCAGAGGAAAAATTGTCATGTTCGCCAATCTGTTCGCGCGCTGCCGCTACTACGCCCAGCTTGACGCCCAGGCTGTCTGCGTTGCCGTGTGGGCGCTGTCGCAACAGCCGCAGCAGGGCTGCTGGGTCGAGATCAACGAGCTGCAACCCCGCTGGATCGGCAAGCCGCTACCGGCAGCTGCCCGTATCAGCCGGCGCGAGACCCGCGCCAGCTGGAGAATGCTGCCGGCTTAACGGGCGCCTGCTGCTTCCAGGGCCGCGACGTAGTCTTCGGCCTGCGCGTGTTCACGCACGATGGCCAGGAAGGTACGGCCATCGGCACCCACTGCATTCAGGTCGTGCCCGGCGGCCTTGAACATCACCAGAAAGCGCTCGAAATCTTCCACACGCAGGCCGCGATAGGCGCGCACCAGCAGATGCAACTCAACCGACTCGTCGCTGTTGTAGGGGCGTGCGTTCAGAAATACCGCAACCTGTTCGTCGGTCATCGGCTCACCGATCACCTTCTGCTTGTCTTTACGCATGAAACGTCCTCAGAGAGTTCAGGGCCGGCATTGTAACCATCCCCCGAGCGTCCCACCAGTTCGGAACTCAGTCCGCAGCCGGGACCGGCGCAGAATGGAGATCGGCCCAGATCAGACCGTTACCGTAGAACCGCCCCTGCACGTAATCCGTGCCGGGGCTATCGAGCATTTGCCGGATAGCGGGCAGCAGGGCCAGCGGATAGTTGATGACGAGCAGAGCACCGTCATCGGCAAGGCGTGCGCCGCGCTGCCCACCGGCGCCATCGACAAACTGCAGGCGCGCCCGCTGCACCGGCGAACCGGGCAATACGCTGCGCCCCTCCAGCAGAAGCGAGACGCTGGCCTGCGCATCATTCGGGCGAGCCCCCGGGCGCAACTCGCTGGCAACCGTCAGACTGTAGCGTTGCACCTCGAATAACACCTGCTCGGGCTTATCCTGACGCTGACCGTAGAGATCTTCCGGCAGATATTCATCGTGCGGCAGCGCCACCGGGGCAGCGGCAAGCGACTGCACCAGCAACGCCCCCAGGGTCAGCGCAACCGCCCGACGCATCATGCCTCAGTGCCCCTTGAGGGCAAAAATGCCGGCGGCGTTGCGCCAGTAACCCTTGTAATCCAGACCGTAACCGAAGATGTAGCGATCCTCAACATCCAGCCCGGTAAAGTCGGCACGCATGCCCGGATAGGCCTTGCGGTCGTGCTGTTTGTCGAGCAGCACAGCCGTATAAACATTCTCGGCACCGGCATCCCGGCAATACTCGACGATGGCGGCCAGGGTATGACCTTCATCCAGAATGTCATCGATGATCAGCACGGTACGGCCGACCAGTGAATGCTCGGCACGCGCCTTCCAGAACAGTTCACCACCGGACAGTTTGTTGCGATAGCGAGTCGCGTGCAGATAACCCACTTCCATCGGGAACGGCAGCTTCGGCAGCAGCTTGCCACTGATGATCAGGCCACCGTTCATGACACTGTAAACAATCGGGTTGCTGTCGCTCAGACGCGCCCTGATCTCGGCTGCCATGTTGTCCAGCGCACCCTCGACGTCGGCCTCGGTAAACAGGCAATCAGCCTCTGCCATAACCTGCTTGATGTGATCCAGTTCTACCGCCATGCATGACCTCCGCCGGTCCCGGTATGGAAAAAGGGGCGAAAAATACCCATGTCGCCACGAAAGCACAAGTATAGAGACGGTTTTCCGACAGACGAGCCCCTGCTGTCAACGCCAATGCTGTGCCATAATTGCCGCGCCCTTCCACGCAAGAGAGAAGTTCCAGCATGAACGTGAAAGAAATCCGCCATCCTTTGATACGACACAAACTGGGCCTGATGCGCCGCAGTGACATCAGCACCAAGAATTTTCGTGAGCTTGCGCAGGAAGTTGCTGCGCTGCTGACCTACGAAGCAACCCAGGACATGGCGGTCGAGACCCACACCATACAAGGCTGGTGTGGCGATGTGGAAGTGGAAAAACTGAGCGGCAAGAAAGTAACCGTGGTGCCGATTCTGCGTGCCGGTCTCGGTATGCTGGACGGCGTACTCAGCCTGGTGCCGAGCGCCAAGGTCAGCGTCATCGGCCTGGCCCGCAACGAGGAAACCCTCGAAGCCGACACCTATCTGGAAAAACTGGTGGGTGAACTGAACCAGCGTATGGCGCTGATCATCGACCCGATGCTGGCCACCGGCGGCTCCATGGTGGCTACCATCGACATGCTGAAGAAGGCCGGCGCGCGCGAGATTCGTGCCCTGGTGCTGGTAGCAGCGCCCGAGGGAATCCAGCGCGTCAACGATGCCCATCCCGACGTGCAGATCTACACCGCATCAGTTGATCAGCGTCTGAACGAGCACGGCTACATCATCCCGGGCCTGGGCGATGCCGGCGACAAGATTTTTGGCACCAAGCAGAAGGATATCGTTTGATGGAAGGCGTTCAGACCCACGGCTGGCGCACTGCGCTGGCCGGTTCCCAGATGCTGTTTGTGGCTTTCGGCGCACTGGTACTGATGCCGCTTATTACCGGCATGAACCCGAGCGTTGCCCTGTTTACCGCCGGTATCGGCACCCTGTTGTTCCAGTTCACCACCCGCCGGCAGATTCCAATCTTCCTGGCCTCCAGCTTCGCCTTCATCGCCCCGATCATGTACAGCAACCAGACCTGGGGCCTGCCCGCCACACTCGGCGGTCTGGTCGCCGCCGGCGTGGTCTATATCCTGCTCAGCCTGCTGGTACGCCTGTGGGGCCCAGGCTTCATTCAGCGCCTGCTGCCACCGGTTGTGGTAGGACCGGTGATCATGGTCATTGGTCTCGGTCTGGCCTCGGTCGCCGTCAACATGGCCATGGGCAAGGCCGGAGACGGCAGCGCCCAGCTGGTCGAATACAACACCGCCATTCTGATTGCCGGCGCATCGCTGATCACCACCATCATCGTGGCCGTGTTCGCCAAGGGCATTTTCCGTCTGGTACCCATTCTGGCCGGCGTATTGGTCGGCTATGCCCTGTCCTGGCTGCTGGGCGTCACCGACTTCACCCAGGTTGCCGCAGCGCCCTGGCTGGCGGTGCCGGATTTTGTTACCCCCGAATTCCAGCTGGCGGCGATCCTGTTCATGATCCCTGTGGCAATTGCACCCGCCATCGAACACATCGGCGATGTGCTTGCGATTGGCGGCGTGACTGGCAAGAACTATCTGGAAAAGCCCGGCCTGCAGAACACGCTGCTCGGCGACGGTATTGCTACCTCGGCAGCAGCGTTCTTCGGTGGCCCGCCCAACACCACCTACTCGGAAGTCACCGGCGCAGTCATGCTGACCCGCAACTTCAACCCCAACGTAATGATCTGGGCGGCGGTGTTTGCCATCGTTCTGGCCTTTATCGACAAGTTCGGCGCCGTCCTGCTGGGCATGCCGGTGCCGGTCATGGGCGGGATCCTTTGCCTGCTGTTCGGCTCCATCGCGGTGGTCGGCCTGAACACTCTGGTGCGCCATCAGGTCGACCTGTCCCAGGCCCGCAACCTGTGCATCGTCTCGGTGACACTGGTCTTCGGTATCGGTGGCATGGTGATCGGCAATGACAGCTTCAGCCTGCAAGGCATCAGCCTGTGCGGCGTGGTTGCCATCCTGCTCAACCTGATCCTGCCCAAGGCCGACGAAGAAGCCCCTGCTGCTCACTGAGCGACCTCAACGACGCCAGCAGAGCGCATCTGCTGGCGTCCGTTGCCCCGCCTGATTGAGGCTGTACGCAGCGCACACGTCTGCGGCCATGATCCCCTCCGCCTCTGCCACTGCCGTCAGCACAAATGTTTGCGCTTGCCGTTGCACCGCCAACCGGTACACGGCGCGCCCGCGAGCCGGACTCTGCACATGCAGCCCTGCCACCTCCCCCTGATCATAGCGCCCGCCGCTGGCGTAAAGACGCTCGAGCCGCTGCGCATTCTCCATCAGTAACGCGCTCACCTCGACGCGCTGCGCCTTGCGCACGTGATTGAGATAGGACGGATAGGCGAGGCTGGCCAACAGGCCGGCCACAACCAGCGCAATCAGAAGCTCAAGCAGGCTGAAGCCGCGCGGAGCCTTCATTGCAGCTGCCGCCAATGGATGCGGGTCAACTGGCACTGCCCCTGCGCCAGCAGCTCGGTCACACCGGCACTGCCCGCCACCCGATAGTGCTCGCCCTCACACCCGGCCGGCGGCAGCGGCTCTGTGGTATGCCCGCGCGTCATCTGCAGCCCAAGCGGCAGACCGATATCCAGAAACTGGCCGGCGGCAAGCGGGTCGCTGTCATCCACTCGCCGGTCACGATTAGTGTCCAGGGTGGCATGGGGCGGCATGGCACCGTCATCCAGGGTCAGCATCATCAACCAGCCGCCCGCCGTCGAGACACAGGGATCGGGATCCTGCCCTTGCGGTGTCACCGTGGTAAACACCACCCGACCGCCCTGCACCATCGCCGGCGATGTAACCCGCTCCGCCGAGCGTTCTCCCACCGACAGAGGCAGATACCAGCCTGCCTTGAAACGCCAGTCCACGGACTCGCCGGAGGCCTGCCGCATGCCGGACTGCGAACCGCCCAGCAGCCGCTGAGCATGCAAATCGCGGGGGGACAGGGTTTGCCCCAGCTCGGCGGGCTGGCGGCGCACCGCATAAAATGCCTGCTCCTCGGTGCTGCCGGGATCACTTACATCCAGCAGTCGGCCGCTCCCTATCAACAGCAGATCGGCCCGGGCCGCTGCGCTGTAGGACAGGACCGGCGCCGCCGTGAGCGGCTGGCCGGGCTCCGCACGAAACAGGGGGGCGCCCTGATTGCCGATCTGCCAGTCAGTCGGATCATCCGCCGAGAGATCGAACTGCCAGAGCTGGCCATGCAGGTCGCCACCATAAGCGGCAACAGGACGTCCCTGACTGTCACGTTCCAGCATCAGCGCCGACAGACCATTGTCACTGCCAAGGCCGGGACGGGCGGGCAGATCAAGCTGGCGAACCAGCTCGCCGCTCAGCGCATCGATCACCAGCAGTGCGGCCTGGCCGGCAGCGCTGCCATACCCGTTTCCGGTCAACAACAGATCGCGGCCTGCCCGCTCCATGAACAGGGGCGCAGCGTAGACGTGCCCCAACGCGGCCCACTCCGGCTCGCTGGCATCATGCTCCCAAAGCGCCTCAGGGTACGTTTGCCCCGGCGCCTCAGCAAACAGTCGCAACATGATCAGCCCCCGACCACCGGCGCCAAGCCCCGCAGCAGCGAGCGTGTGCCAGTCACCATCATGGCGCAGATCAGCCAGCGCAATGCGTCCGTCAACACCTGCGCGATGGGAGTGTGACGCAGGATAATCCACTGCAGCCCAGGCTCGCAGTGAGGGCAATAACGCGGCCACGAAATAGCTGTAGAGGCGCTCGCCACCAACCCCTACCACGTGCAGGAAGCCGTCGTTGCTGCCCAACAGCAGCAGATCGCCAAGCTGTGCCCGCTCACCTAAATAGTCCGCGTAGCCGCCATCCGCTGAGGTGTTCAAGGGCGCCCCGGCCGGCAGCAGGACCGGCCCGTAGCGTCCGGGATCGCCAAGCAGGTTCTGCCGCTGGCGCAGGCCGGCAACCGGCTCCCCACGCAACCAGTTCAGCATTTGCTGGCCTCCGTCTGCCGACTCGCCAAGCAAATCCGTCGCCATCTCCTCCAGCAGCTGCCGCTGTTCTCTTCCCAGAGCAGCATAGGTTGCCCCATCCAGCGCCAGCACACCCGCCGAGCCGGCCGCCCGCCGCCAGGTCTGAAGTCGGCCGCGCGGAGCGTCGCGGGCGTAGGCCTGCTCAGTGCTCCAGTGGAGCTGCGCTGGCGCTCCGACAGCATCAAGGGTTCGGAGCTGGACCTCACCACCGACACCGTCCGCTGACTGGTAAATTTGCAGCAGCAGCGCCTCATCAACCTCGCTATCGGAAGACGTCAGATCCAGTCTCTGACTCAACAGCAGACGCGGCTCCGACGATTCGCTGATCATCTGGGTCAACGCGACCCCGAGTTCGCCTGTGTCCTCAACCGTCCGATACAACCCACCGCCAGCCAGTGCTGCAGAGCGCAATCTTACGTCGTCGATGGCAAACCCCAGCACATGGGTACGTAGAGACTGACGCGGGTGAAGCGGGTCATCCCAACTCGCACCGGCGGCATCCTGGCCGCCGCTGCGCAGATCCAGATCGCGGGCAAAGGCAGCCACATCATCGAGGTAGAAGGTGCTGCCAGGCTGATGCAGCGGCTCACCATTTGCATCGTTATCGGCATTGCCGTCCCAGTCGGGCAACCCGAAGTGGCCACCCGAAGCAGACAGCAGGCCGGCCGGATCCTGATCCCCCGAGGTAGGGAACTGGCTGTCGTAGGTGGGCAAGCCATCGGTAATCAGCAGCGCAGCGCTTGGCTGGCAGCGCCACTGCAGGGGGCTGCTGTAGGTGGCCTGTGCGGGGTTGTAAAACGAATCCATGCCACGCAGGTAGCGGCTGATTTCGTAATGGGTTTCCGCCAGTGGCGTCCAGGTATAAAGATCGGGATTGGTACCGGTGTCAGGCGCCAGAGCGTCCAGTGCCTGCTCCAGCCGGCGCAGATGCTCCTCACCGGCAATGCCGGGCGAGATACCAGCCACCTCAACCAGCAACCGGCCGCCCGCCGTTTCCCGTGAAGTACCGATACCGCTGGACGAATTGAACGCAAACAGACCAAAGCGCGTGTTGCGCTGCTGATGCAGCAATCGCCACACCGCCTCGCGGGCAACCTGCAAACGGCTCTGCTCACCCATCATGGTCATCGCCATGCTGCTGGAGCTGTCGAGCAGGATAACCACGTTGGCCGGGACCGCCGCTTGCGACCTGTACGCCCGACTCATAGGCTCAAAGCCGGCAGCAGGGGCACTCAGCAACAGGCCGAAAGCAACTCCGGCAACGCTGCTGCTAGCGTAAGGTATAGGCATAGATCGCCTCCAGTTGCCGGCGGCTGCGCCCCAGCCTTGCGTCGACCTGAAGCAGGTAAACACGGCTTTCGCCGCTTACCTCCAGCTGAGCAGGCATGCGGCTGGTACCCACCCACTCAATTCGGTAACGAACATCTACCGCACCGGCAGACTGCCGCCGGCGCCAGCCATCCTCGTCCGAACTCGGCACGGCGGAACACTGCATTCCGTCACAGGGCTGCGCAGGGACCTCAAGTTCACCTGTAGCCAGCTCGCTCTCAAGCTCACGCATGGCGCTTTCCGCCGCCTGAAAGCAGCGCGTCGCCAACATCAGATTGGCCGCCTGTTGCTGCTGAATACGGGCCGAGCTGCTCGCCGCCAACGCACCGATTGTCAGGGCCAGCAGACAGATCAGAGTAATGGGCAGCACACTGCCCGACTGCCGGCTATTCATTGACGAACCCATCCGGCCGATTGCGCAGACGCGTGACCTGGCGAAATACCTGCCCACGCCCAGAGCCCACACTCACACCAGACGCGCCAGGCTCCAGCGCCAGCTCGATACGCACACTGCGCAGACGTGCCTGCTCAGCGCTGCTCAGGGTAGCCTGATAGCCCCCGGATACCCCAACGTTGCCGATATTCTCCGCCAGTGCGAACCCGGGCTCGAAGCGTGCAACGTGCTCGATCAGCGTTTCAAAGTTGCCGACACCATTGACCCGAACCTGAATTCGCCCTCCCTGTTGCCGGTAGTCGATCTGACGCAGCGGCACCAGCCAGTCGCCCGGCAGCACCATCAGGGTATGCTCCTCGCCCAGACTGACCCGCTGCCGGCAGTCGCCCGCCAGCAGCCAGCGTGCGCCATAATCGGCGGCTCGAATCGTTTGTGGTGTCTCAAAGACAGGCTGCACAGGTAAACCGGTAATCAGCGTCAACACTCCCTGCTCAAAACGCACCGGCCGGGCCAGCACCTCCGGCAGTCCTCCCGGTAACGCCTGCTCCAGATCCAGACAGCCGTAACTGCCACTGGCCCGCAGGTCACGGGACAGGCGCCCCAGCACATAGCGTGCGTCCTCCTGCATCCGTGCACTCTGCTGCTGCCACAACCAGGTTTGCCGGCTGCTTGCAAGGTACTGGACCAGCGCCAGCACCAGCGTCAAACCGAGCAGCATCGCGACCATCAGTTCAACCAGACCGAACCCGCGCAAAGATCCCGTCATGCCCCACCGCCCAGCTGCACGGCGAGCACCAGTTCGTCGTCCGTGCTGCCCTCGATGCGCGCCTGTGACCAACTGACACGCACGCTCACGGCCTTGCCATCCACCGTTATCCGCGCGCGTCCCTGCGGCAACTGACAGGTCACGCCACTGGCGAAGTCGACCCGATCCTGTTCCAGCACCGACAGCGGCGGGTCGAATTCCTCTGTGCACTCGCCAGCGATGCTGCCGGCGTAAAGCGCGCGCTGATCGGGATTGGCACGCATGCGCTCCAGCAGATCGGTTACCAGCAGGGCCGCCTGGGCACGATAGGCGCTGTCCTGGGTGTAGCGCAGGGCGTTGAGCTGAAGCGCCGCAGCCCCAAGCACGCCCAGAGCAACCAGCAGCAGGGCAATCAGGACTTCAATGAGAGAGAAGCCGCGCTGGCCGCCGGCCGCGGCAGCGCGAGAGTGGTAAGCCATGACGGCTGAATCCTTGAGCCAAATCCATTTGGCGGATCTGCCGGACTGCAGCTACGCGGCGAACGTCATCCGTTGACGGCCCCATACTAGGGTGATCAGCCCGCGGCAACCTCACCCCTATGGGTGAGCCAGGCCCGCCTGATGTGATCGCGATAACATCCCGTCAGGGATTGACCTGACGTTGTGGCCGACCGGACACAAAGCTGTGCAGGTTGGCTTCCAGCTGCCCGACGATACGTTGACGGGCCTCCCGACTGCCCCAGGCGCTGTGCGGGGTGACGACCAGATTCGGTATGCTGTTATCCAGCAACGGATTTCCGTTTACCGGCGGCTCAACCGTCAGGACATCACAGGCGGCGCCGGCCAGATGGCCATCGCGCAAGGCGGCGGCAAGCGCCTTCTCGTTGACCAGTCCTCCGCGTCCGGTGTTGATCAGCAAGCTGCCGGGCTTCATCAGGGCAAGTTCAGCTTCACCTATCAGATCACGGGTTTGCTCGGTCAGCGGACAATGCAGGCTCAGCACATCGATCTGCGGCAGCAAATCGGTGATTGCAGGACGTCCGCTGCGTTCACGTCCGGGCAGGGAGCCAACCAGTACCTTCATGCCAAAGGCCTCGGCCAAACGAGCGACCGCCTGCCCCAGTTCGCCGTAACCCAGAATGCCCAGCGTTCGCCCTGCCAGTTCGCCAATCGGGTAATCCAGCAAACAAAACTGCTCGCTGCGCTGCCACTCACCGTCACGCACTGCATGACGGTAGGACTCGAACCGGGTGATCAGTACCAGCATCAGCATCAATGTGTGCTGAGCTACCGCCGGCGTGCCGTAAGCTTGGCAATTGCAGACCACGATACCCAGCTCCCGCGCCGCCTGCAGATCGACATTATTGGTGCCGGTTGCGGCGATCAGGATCAGCTTCAGCTGCGGGTTGGCCTGCATCATTGCCCGGTCAATCACCACCTTGTTGGTGATGACGACCTGCCTCCCCGCAAGCCGTTCGGCCGTCTGCTGCGGGCTGGTCCGGGGATAGCTGGTGAAGGAGGCGCAGGCTTGCTCCAGTGCTGTCAGATCAAGATCGCCCAGATCCAGCGTAGCGCGGTCGAGAAAGACTGTAGAGAGTTCGTGTTGCATCTTGACTGTACCTGTCTGCTGGCGCGTTGGACGGGTAAACTCACCGCTCCAAGGAGAACGCCCATGTACCTGAATGAGTTTCTGCTGGTGGCTCTGGTCCACCTGCTGGCGGTGATCAGCCCCGGCCCTGACTTTGCCGTCGTCATCCGCAACAGCGTAAGCGCAGGCCACCGCATTGGTCTGTATACGGCAATAGGCATTGGTCTGGGCATCTTTGTGCACGTAGCCTATTCGCTGCTGGGCATTGGCCTGATTGTGTCGCAGTCGGTGTGGCTGTTCAATCTGATGAAGCTGCTGGCGGCGGCGTACCTGCTCTATATCGGCTTTCGCGCCCTGCAGGCCCAGCCTGCTTCAGCGGATAGCGCATTGTCCGAGACCAGCCGTTTATCGGCACGACAGGCATTCGTACAGGGTTTCATTACCAACGGCTTGAACCCCAAGGCCACCCTGTTCTTCCTGTCACTGTTCACGGCAGTCATCAGCCATGACACGCCGTTGCTGGTGCAGGCCGGCTACGGGGTTTATCTGGCGTTCGCGACCGGAGCCTGGTTCTGTCTGGTCGCCATGCTGTTCAGTCGGGAGGTCGTACGCCGTACCTTCAATCGGTTGGGCCACTGGTTCGACCGGCTGATGGGAGGTGTGCTGATCGGGCTTGGACTGCATCTGGCCCTGTCACAGTGGCTGAAGCGCGACTAGCGCGCCTCGCCACTGCCAGACTGGGCTGGGGCCACCGCCAGCTCAGGCCAGCGCAGGCGTCTCGCGCGCCCAAGCGGCCAGCACGTCGATCCACTGCGGCTGATCGTTCAGACAGGGAATCAGTACCAGCTCCTCGCCACCCGCTGCAATAAATTGCTCGCGGGCACGATCACCGATCTCCTCCAGAGTTTCGATGCAGTCGGCAACAAAGGCCGGGCAGGCCACCAGCAGGCGCTTGACGCCCTGTGCGGCCAACTCGTCGATACGCGCTTCAGTGTAGGGCTCAATCCACTTGTCACGGCCCAGTCTGGACTGGAAAGCCTGTGACCACTGCGCCGATTCCAGCCCCAAGGCAGCCGCCAGTTCCCGACTGACATGGCTGCAGTGGGCCCGATAGCAGGTTGCCGTGGCTGCAGACGCCCGTTCGCAGCAATCGCCGCTGGCCAGACAATGGGAGCCAGTCGGATCAGCCTTGCGCAGGTGCCGCTCCGGCAGTCCATGATAGCTGAGCAACAGATGGTCAAATCCCTCTGCCAGATAAGGCTGCACCGACTGCGCCAGCGCGGCGATATACTCCGGCCGGTTATAGAACGCCGGTACCACATTGAGCTTGAGGTCCAGACCGTGTTTGGCGATCACCCGCTTGGCCTCTTCAACCGAGGTGGTGATGGTGCTGTCGGCATGTTGCGGATACTGCGGCATGAACAGCACCTCGCGCACGCCTGGCCGCTGTGCCAGCGCCAGCAGCCCCTGCTCAATCGAGGGCTCACCATAGCGCATCGCCAGTTCGACCGGCATGTCGAGCCGCTGCTGCAGAGCCTGCTGTACCCGACGGCTGATGACCACCAGCGGTGAACCCTCATCCCACCAGATGGAGGCATAGGCATGCGCAGATGCCTTGGGCCGGGTAGCCAGAATCAGGCTGACCAACAGGCGCCGCAGCGGCCAGGGCAGGTCAACGACATAGGGATCCATCAGAAACTGGTTCAGATAACGCTTCACATCGGCGACCTGCGTGCTGCTCGGCGAGCCCAGGTTAACCAGCAGTACCCCACGATCAGACATCAATTCACTCCAGCAGACAAAAACAAAAAAGGGACACTCCGCTCACTGCAGGACATCCGCCAGAGCGGTCTCCAGATGACGGAACCTGAAACAGAACCCGGCTTCCTGCGCCCGCGCCGGCACCACGCGCTGACCAGTCAGCAACAGCCGCGACATTTCCCCCAGCACCAGCTTCAGAGCCACTCCCGGCACGGGCAGAATCGTCGGCCGCCCGAGCACCTTACCCAGCGTTTTGGTGAACTCCAGGTTACTCACCGGGTTGGGCGCAGTGCCGTTATAAACGCCGCGGCAGTCCGGCGATTCCATCAGCCACTGCAGCATCGCCTCGATATCCTGATGGTGAATCCAGGACATGTACTGCTCCCCCGAACCAAGCCGACCACCCAGTCCCAGGCTGAAAGGCAAGCGCATGCGCTGCAAAAACCCGCCATCCGGTGCAACGACAAGACCAATGCGCAGCACACACACACGAATACCGTATGAGCCCGCGCGCTTGGCAGCCTGCTCCCAGGCATCACACAACGTGTGGGTATATTCTACCTGCGGCGCACTGGCTTCCGTCAGCAATTGATCTGCGCCATCGCCATACCAGCCAATGGCCGATGCACTGACCAGCACCTGCGGCCGCTGGCTCCGCGCGCCCAGCCAGCGCACCAGCTCCTCAGTCAGAGACACCCGGCTTTCCCAGAGCAAGGCCTTGCGCGCCTGGGTCCAGGGCCGGTCGGCAACGGGTGCACCGGCCAGATTGATCACCGCATCCAGCGCCTCCTGGTCCAGCTGATCCAGGCTCGCGATGCCACGCACTGCCTCGCCACACAGGGCCGGGACCTGGGCCGGACGCCGGCTCCACACCACCAGTTCGTGTCCAGCCTCAAGCAACTGGCGGCACAACCGGCGACCGATCAGCCCTGTCGCTCCAGTCAGCAATACCTTCATCTTCGACCTCCCCGCCGCACCCGGCTCAGTTGGTACCCCGGCACGGACATCCGCACGGCAGGGCTACTCTCGACGAAAACAGCATGACACACGCTATCCTCGAACGGCCCACAATGCTATACAAATGAAAAAACTTGTATAGCCTTTTGCACAAGTTTGCCTATCATCGACCACAAAACCCAAATCAGGATCCAGTATGTCCCTACCTACCAGCGTAGCCATAATCGGCGCCGGCATGGCCGGTATCAGTGCCGCCCGTGTACTCGACGAAGCCGGCATCGCCGTTGAGCTGTTCGACAAAAGCCGCGGTACCGGCGGCCGCATGACCAGCAAGCGAACCGATCATGGCGAGTTCGACATCGGCACCCAGTATTTCACCGCACGCCACCATGCATTCCGCGCCGAGGTTGAGTCCTGGTACGAACAGGGATGGGTAGCACGCTGGCAGCCCCGCCTGTGTCGCATCGATGAACACGGCATCCACCCCTCCGACGACGAGCAGGACCGCTACGTTGGCAGCCCGCGGATGACCGCCCTCAGCCGCGGGTTGCTGGGCAACCTGACGCTGCGCGGGTCGGTGCGCATTACCAGGCTTGAGCAGCACGATCAGGGCTGGATACTGGTTGACAGCGAAGAGGGCCAATATGGGCCGTTCGACCGGGTCATAGTCGCAACCCCGGCACCGCAGGCCGCGCCGCTGCTGGCCGCCGCACCGCAGTTGGCCCGCGCCGCCGAACAGATGGCCATGGAACCGGGCTGGGCAGTCTCAGTCGGCTTCGCCCAACCGCTGGACACCGATGTGGATGCCGCCTTTGTGCGCACCGGCCCGCTCGACTGGATTTGTGCCAACCACAGTAAGCCCGGACGCGCCGAAAACTGTAACTGGGTATTGCAGTCCACGCCGCAATGGGCGCAGCAGCATCTCGATACGCCTCCGGCCGAAGTTGCCGGCCTGTTGCTGCACGCACTGGGCGAAGCTTTGCAGACGCCGTTGCCCCCAGCGCAACTGCTGCAGGCCCACCGCTGGCTATACGCGCGACCCGCCGAGGATTGCGACTGGGGCGCGCTGGCGGCGCCCGATCTCGGGCTTTACGCCTGCGGCGACTGGTGTCTGGCAGGACGGTTGGAGGGTGCGTGGCTCAGCGGTCGCCATGCGGCTCAAGCGGTATTGGGCCACCACTGATCAGTGGCAGACCGTTCGTCAGCAGAATCCACTGACGGACGGTCAATAAACTTGTACAAAAATACTTAAATCGGGCTTATCCTTGTACAAACAGAAAATTGTTGTACAGGAGAGCAGCCATGCAACCCAGATCCAGTGCACGCATTCCAGTCGGTATCAGCCAGTGCCTGATTGGCGATCCCGTCCGCTTCAACGCCGGCCACAAGCATTCACGCCTGTGCACTGATCAACTGGGCGCCCTCTTCGATCTGCGACCGGTTTGCCCGGAAGTGGCCATCGGTCTGGGCACACCGCGCAAGCCTATCAGGCTGGTCGGCGACCCGACCGCTCCCCGTGCTGTTGGCACGGTGAACCGTGACATGGATGTGACCGAGGCACTGCAACACTACGCCGACGAAGTTCACGCGGGCAGCAATGACCTGTGCGGCTTTATCGTCATGCAGAAATCCCCCAGCTGCGGCATGGAGCGGGTCAAGGTCTATGAAGAAAACGGCCACCCCGCATCAGCGACCGGCCAGGGCGTTTTCACCGCTCGCCTCATGCAGCACAACCCGCTGCTCCCGGTGGAAGAGGAAGGCCGCCTCCACGACCCGGTACTGCGCGAGAACTTCGTCAACCGCGTAATCGTCTACGCTGACTGGCAACAGTTGCTTCGCGACGGCCTTAGCGCCAGCAACCTGCTGGCTTTTCACGCCAAACACAAATACCTGCTGATGGCCCACCAGGCACCCGGCTACAAGCGCATGGGTCAACTGCTGGCCAATCCGGGGAAGGGCGAGCAATTGGAACAGACTGCAACAGCGTACTTCAGCGAATTGATGACGGCGCTGCGTCGCCCGGCCAGTCGTCGCGGCCACAGCAACGTGCTGCAGCACGTTGCCGGCCACTTCAAGCGGGTGCTCAACCCGCCGGAAAAAGCCGAGCTGCAGCAACTGATTGTGCGTTATCGCAACGGCGTGGTGCCGCTGGTAGTGCCCATGACCCTGCTGCAACACCATTTGCTGCGTCACCCGGACCCCTATCTGCTGCAACAGGCCTATCTGCAGCCGCACCCACCTGAGCTGAGCCTGCGTAACGCCATTTAGTAAAACCAGTAAAGCGGGGCGGAGGTCCCGCCCGCCCGACGGGAGAGTGATTTGAGCAACAACCTGCAACTGTGCTGGCTCCGCGCCGACTTGCGCATTACCGACAACCAGGCGCTCTGGCATGCCAGTCAGAGCGGACCGGCAGTGGCGGTTTTTATCGTCACCGCCAACGACTGGCGAGCCCACGATGATGCACCCGTCAAGATCGACTTCTGGCGCCGCAACCTGCAGGCGCTGACCGATGAGCTGTCACAACGGCACATACCACTGCAGATTCTGCATGCCGACGCCTGGAGCGACTGCCCGACACTGCTGCTGGAGCTGGCCCGCAAGACCGGTGCCGGCGCCCTACACTTCAATGATGAGTACGGTATTCACGAACAGCGGCGTGACGACGCCGTCAGCGAGGCCTTTGCCGCTGCCGGCCTGACCTGTCAGCGCTATACCGACCAACTGCTGTTCGCGCCGGGCAGTCTGACCACTCAAAGTGGCGGCATGTACAAGGTCTACAGCCAGTTCCGTCGTCAGGCCTACACCCGACTGCACCAGCAACTGCCCAGCCTGCTGCCGGCACCCGCCAAGCAAGCGCAGCTGGCGTTGCAGGCTTCGTCTGTTCCCGAACAATTCGGCGACTTTGCCCCTGCCGAACCCGCACTGCAGCAACGCTGGCCGGCTGGCGAGCGGGCTGCAGCAGAGCGCCTGCAGCTGTTCTGCAATCAGCTCATCGACGACTACGCAGAAGATCGCAACCGTCCCGATCTGGACGCCACCAGCCGGTTGTCGCCCTATCTGGTCGCTGGCGTACTGTCGCCCCGTCAGTGCCTGCACGCTGCGCTGCAGGCCAACGGAGGCGAGTTCGACACAGGCAGCAGTGGTGCCGTGAGCTGGATCAACGAACTGCTCTGGCGTGAGTTCTACAAACACATTCTGGTGTGCTATCCGCACGTTTCGCGCCACCGCGCGTTCAAGCCGGAGACCGAAAACGTCGCCTGGCGCGACGATCCGCACGGCCTGGCCGCTTGGAAAGAAGGCCGAACCGGTATTCCGCTGGTCGATGCGGCCATGCGCCAGTTGCTTGCCACCGGCTGGATGCACAACCGACTGCGCATGGTCAGCGCCATGTTCCTGACCAAGAATCTGCTGATCGACTGGCGCGAAGGCGAGCGCTGGTTCATGCAGCACCTGATCGACGGCGACCTCGCCGCCAACAACGGCGGCTGGCAGTGGAGCGCATCGACCGGCACCGACGCGGCCCCCTACTTCAGGGTGTTCAATCCGGTCAGCCAGTCCGAGAAGTTCGATCCCGATGGCAGCTTCATCCGTGAATGGGTCCCGGAGCTGGCGCACCTGCCAGCCAGCCAGATCCACCTGCCACCCGCCGCTGACCTGTTTTCCGCCACTGCCTATCCGCGTCCGATTGTGGACCTGCGCAGCAGCCGCCAGCGCGCAATCGACGCCTTCCGCAATGCAGGAGAGATGGCATGATTGACCGCAGCCTGATCGCCAGTTTTGCCCAACGGTTTGCCGCCATCGACCGCGACAACCTGCATATTCTGGAGCAGATTTATCACTCGGACGTCCACTTCAGCGACCCGATCCACGACGTCTTCGGGCTCGCCGCCTTGCAAGGCTACTGCGCCAATCTCTATGAAAACGTCAGCGCCCTGCACTTCGATTTCACCCAGCTGAGCCCGATCGACGACGAGCAGGCGCTGCTGTGCTGGACCATGACCTATCGCCACCCCAGGCTGGCCGGCGGCCGTCCCATCCAGGTGCCCGGCGTCAGTCAGGTCTGGTTTCGCGAGGGCAAGGCCTACCGACATATCGACCACTACGATGCCGGCACCCTGCTGTACGAGCATGTGCCGGTGCTTGGCACACTGATCCGCTGGATGAAGAGGCGAATGACATGAACCTGCAACGCAGAATCTGGCTCACCGGCGCGTCCAGCGGTATCGGCCTGGCACTGGCGGAACTGCTGGCCGCCGAGGGCCACCGTCTGGCCTTGACCGCACGCCGACGTGAACCCTTGCTCGAACTGGCAGCCCGTTACCCGGGACAAATACTGGTCATCACGGCCGACCTGACCGACCGCGATGCGATTGGAGAGATCGCAGAACAGATCGACGCGGCCTGGGGCGCTCTGGACTGGGCCATTCTCAATGCGGGGGCCTGTGAATACATGGAGCTGCCCGCGTTTTCCGCCAGCCTGGTCGAGCGGGTCATGCAGGTTAACGTGCTGGCGACCGCCAACTGCATCGAAGCCGCCCTGCCCCTGCTGCGCCGTGGAACCCAGCCACGTCTGGTTGCGGTTGGCAGCAGCGTCACCTATCTGCCGCTGCCCCGCGCCGAAGCCTATGGTGCGTCCAAGGCCGCTCTGCGCTACCTGATGCAATCGCTGGAGCTCGATCTGGTCGACGAAGGGATCGCCACCACCCTGGTCAGCCCCGGATTCGTCGAGACGCCCATGACAGCCAACAACGATTTCCCGATGCCCATGCAACTGACCAGCGCCCAGGCCGCCCAGCGCATCCTGATCGGGCTGGAACGGGGCAAACGCGAAATCCGCTTCCCCGGTCCTTTTATTGCCATTCTTCGCCTAGTGGCAGCGCTGCCAGGCTGGCTGCGCGTTGCGCTGACCAAACGCAAGACCGGAGCAGCCTCACAACGTCAGGAGACCAACTAATGCGCATTGCAATTGTCGGCAGCGGTATTGCCGGCCTGGTATCGGCCTATTTGCTGTCCCGGCGTCACGAAGTCACGGTGTTTGAGGCCGGCGACTGGATCGGCGGCCATACCCACACCGTCGATGTCGAAATCGACCAGCAGCGTCACGCCATCGATACCGGGTTCATCGTCTTCAACGACTGGACCTATCCCAACTTCATCCGCCTGCTTGAGCAGCTTGGTGTTGAGTCCCAGCCGACGGAAATGAGCTTCTCCGTCTGCGATCCGCGCAGCGGCCTGGAATACAACGGCAACAATCTCAACACCCTGTTCGCCCAGCGCAGCAACCTGCTGTCACCCGGTTTTCTGCGCATGCTGATGGATATCCTGCGCTTCAACCGTGAAGCCATCGCGGACCTCGAGGCAGGCGGCCTGCATGGCCAGATGACGCTCGGCGACTACCTGCAGCAGCAGCGCTACAGCCAACGCTTCATTGACCATTACATCGTGCCCATGGGCTCGGCGATCTGGTCGATGTCGCTGAAGGAGATGCTGAATTTCCCACTCGCCTTCTTCATCCGTTTCTTTCACAACCACGGCCTGCTGTCGGTGAATGATCGCCCGCAATGGCGGGTTATCAAGGGCGGCTCACGCAGCTACATCCCGGCTCTGAGCAAGCCCTTTGCCGACAACATTCGGCTTGATTGCCCGGTGCAGCGCATTCGCCGTGACGAGACCGGCGTTACCGTGCTCAGCCGCCAGGGAGAGGAGCGCTTCGACCGGATTGTACTGGCCTGCCACAGCGATCAGGCCCTGAAGTTGCTGGAGCAACCCAGCCCCGAGGAACAGGCGATTCTCGGCGACATTCGCTATGCCGACAACGACGTCGTGCTGCACACCGACACCCGCCTGCTGCCCAGCCGCAGGCTGGCCTGGGCCAGCTGGAACTATCGACTTGGCGGCGACCCGGAGCAACCTGCAGCGCTGACCTACAATATGAATATCCTGCAGGGTCTTGATGCCTCGCGCACCTTCTGCGTCAGCCTTAACCAGACCGATCAGATTGACCCTGCACAGATACTCGGCCGCTTTACCTACGCGCACCCGCAGTTCAGCGTGGCCGCCAGCGCGGCGCAACAGCAGTGGCAGACGCTGCTGGGCAAGCAGCACACATTCTTCTGTGGCGCCTGGTGGGCCAACGGTTTTCACGAGGATGGCGTCGTCAGCGCACTGCGCGTGGCGTCGCACTTTGGCGAGGTACTCTGATGGCACTGCAAAGTGCTCTGTACAGCGGGTTGCTCCAGCATCGACGGCATCAGCCGCGCGCGCATCAATTCCGTTATCGCAGCAGCCTGCTGTTGCTTGATCTCGACGAGCAGCAGCAGGTATTCGGCCTCAGCCAGCTCTGGTCGGGCCGCTGGTGGTCACCCATGCGTTTTCGTGAAGGCGACTACCTGCGCGCCGAACGCCAGCCGGGAGAATCCCTGAAAGCCTGTGCCCAGCGTCTGATCAGGGATCACCTGCAACTGGAGCTCAACGGTGCCGTGCAACTGCTGACCCAGGTTCGCAGCTTCGGCATGCTGTTCAATCCCGCCTCGTTCTTCTATTGCTACGACCAACAGGGCGCACTGCGCGCCATCATCTGCGAAGTGACCAACACGCCCTGGGGCGAACACTTCTGCTACGTCATGGAAGCCGATCCGAGCCAACAGCAGCAGCAATTTACCCTGCACAAACGCTTCCACGTATCGCCGTTTCTGCCCCTGCAGGCCGACTATCACATGCGCTTCAACCGGCCCGGAGAGCGGGTGCAGGTGCAGATTGCCCACCAGCAGGGCGATCAGCGCCTGTTCGATGCCACCCTCAGCCTGCAGCGCAAGCCGCTGAGCACTGCCCTGCTGCGCCGCGAGGCCCTTTCGTTTCCGTTTATGGTGCTGCGTACCCTGACCGGCATCTACTGGCAGGCCCTGCGCCTGCTGATCAAACGTATTCCGCTGTTTGACCATTCGCCCACCAGCCAATCGGTCGCAGCGCACCCATTGCGCCCCGTCAAGGAGTCCCGACATGAAACCGAGCAGATCTGAACTTACCTGCAACAGCGACTACCGCGAGCGCAGCGGCTGGCTGCAACGCCTCTGCCGTCAGGCAGTGCTGCGCCAGCTACAGGCCATCAAGCGCGGCACATTGCGTCTGCAGACCGATGATGAGGAGCTCAGCTTTGGCCAACCTGACCGTGACGGGCTGCACGCAGAAATTCGCCTGCATGACCCGGCCGCCTGGACCCAAATCGCCTGCAACGGCAGCGTAGGTGCCGGTGAAGCCTACTTCAACGGCTACTGGAGCAGCCCGGATCTGACCGCCGTGACCCGTCTGTTTGTCCGCAACCTGGACGTCCTGGATGCCATGGAGACCGGGCTGGCCCGGCTTGGACAACCTGCCCTGAAGTGGCTGCACCGTCTTAACCGCAACAGCCTCAAAGGATCACGCCGCAACATCAGCGCCCACTACGATCTGGGCAACGAGCTGTTCTCGCGCCTGCTGGACGACAGCATGATGTACTCGGCGGCAATCTTCCCGCCGGACAGCGACGATCTGCACCACGCCCAACTCAACAAGCTGGATCGGATCTGCCGCAAGCTGGAGCTGAGCCCAGACGATCACCTGCTGGAAATCGGCACTGGCTGGGGCAGCATGGCAATCTACGCCGCCCAGCACTATGGCTGCCGGGTAACGACCACCACGCTGTCGCAGGAGCAGTTCAACCATACCGAGCAGCGTATCCGCGATGCCGGCCTGCAGGACCGCATTACCCTGCTGCTCAAGGACTATCGCGAGCTGGAGGGTCAGTACGACAAACTCGTTTCGATCGAAATGATCGAGGCGGTCGGTCACGAATACTTTGCCACCTACTTCAAGGCCTGCGCAGCGTTGCTCAAACCCGACGGGCTGATGCTGCTGCAAGCCATCACCATGCGCGACCAGCGCTACGAGCAGGCACGTCGCAGCGTCGACTTTATCCAGCGTTATATCTTCCCGGGCGGTTCGCTGCCGTCGGTGAGCCTGATCGGGGAACTGACCCGCCGCCACACCGACCTGGCGATGCTGCATCTGGAGGACATCGGCCTGCACTATGCCCGTACCCTGCGCCACTGGCACCATAACCTGCAGCGCTACCGTGGAGAGCTGGCGCAACTCGGGTATGATGACGTCTTTTTCCGGCTCTGGGAGTTCTACCTCTGCTACTGCGAGGGTGGCTTCCGCGAGCGCGGTATCGGCACAGCGCAGATTCTGCTCGCCAAGCCCGACGCCCGCCCCGCCGAGAGCACCTGCGTCATAGGAGCCTGACATGCCTGACCGCCGCCTGATCGCCAACGCCGTGCTGTTCCAGCTCAGCTGGCTTGCCTGCGTACTGGGCGGCAACAGCTACTGGCTGGCAGTGCCGGCGGTCGCCTTGCTGATCCACTTTTTCTGGGTCAGCAGCTGGGCAGCCGAAGGCAAGCTGGTGGTATCAGTGATGCTGGCAGGGGCTGCGCTCGACTCCTTCCTGCTGCAGCTGGGGGTATTCACCTTTGTCGGCCAGGAGCTGCTGGCGCCGCTCTGGCTGGTCATGCTCTGGGCGATGCTGGCCACAACGCTCAATCACAGCCTGGGCTGGACCGCCCGCCCGATCTGGCGAGCTGCCCTGCTGGGCGCAATCGGCGGTCCGCTGAGCTACGTGGCCGGTGCCGAGCTGGCGGGCGTCGGCCTGCCATTGGGCGAGCGCAACAGCGCACTGCTGCTGGCCGCCATCTGGGCGCTGGTCATGCCACTGCTGCACGGCTTTGCCCATCTGTACCGGGAACAATATCGCGTGCAGCAGTTGGCCAGACGCCGCTCCGGCGCCTGAGCCGCAGACCTACAGCGGGTAGCGGAAATACACCGCAGATTTATTGATGCCCGAATTGGGCTGTTTGATACCCGCGTTGGAGTAGTGATACCAGCGCACGCCCAGCTCGGCACCGGAGGCAAAGCGCAGGCCGGCGCCGATACGGTCTTCGAACTGGAACTTGGAACCCAGATCTCGGCGATCAGCCAGATTGGTCTCCGTAAAGACCGCAGGCCCGATCCCGCCTTCAATAAACGGCGTCACCGCGCCGTTACCGGGGAAATTCAGCGTGAATACCGGAGCCAGACTGATGGTTTCGGCGTCCAGACCACTCCAGTGGGTGTAGCCGGCATCCCAGAAACCGGTCAGCACCGCGCCGCCACCATCGCTCTGCCACAGGGTGCGCCCGAAATCGAACTGCACTCCCACGCGCCACACATTGGTCGACTCACTGCTGTCACCGCCTTCTACGGTGATGCCATCCAGCGCAAACACTGAAGGGCTGAGGGTCATGGCCGTAAATACGGTACCGATGATCAAACCTGAACGTCTCATGGCGTTTTCTTCCTTATGTCTTCAACACGTACCGTCTGATAGACAGATTTATAGCTGATAGTTCGCCACCACGCCTCAAACCGGCAGCCTGGACACGGCACCGGCGCTGCCCCACAACACCGGCAGCACTGCTGCCATCAGCTGTGGATCACCACTGCTCCAGAAGCCTACATCGCCTGTACCATCAGAGGCCTGGCGGCCGCTTTCGTTGAGTCTGGCCTGCAGCTGACGCGCTACCGCCTCACCGGTGTCGACCAGTTGCACGCCCGCCGGCAGACACTCCCGCAACAGCGGCTTGAGAAAGGGATAATGGGTACAACCGAGGATCAGAGTGTCGCACCCGGCCCGCAGCAGGGGATCGACATAGCGCGTCAGCAGCGCGCGCACCTCCGGCCCCTTGAGCTCGCCCCGCTCGACGCACTCGACAAGCCCCGGGCAGGGCTGAGTCAACACCTGTACATCGCGGGCAAAGCGGTCCAGCAAGGCGGCGAACTTGGCGCTCTGCAATGTACCGGTGGTCGCCAGCACGCCGACCTTGCCGTTGCGGGTAGCCGCTGCTGCCGGTTTGACCGCAGGCTCCATGCCGATAATCGGCATGTCGAAGGTGCTGCGCAATTCGTTGACCGCAGCGGCGGTGGCCGTATTGCAAGCCAGCACCAGAGCACGGGCACCCTGTTCGATCAGAAACTCGGCAATCCGCAGGCTCCGCTCACGAATCATCTCCGGCGGCTTTTCACCATAGGGCACGTAGCCACTGTCGGCGACATACAGCAGATTCTCGCGGGGCATCAGACGGCGAATTTCGCGCAATACCGACAGCCCTCCCACACCGGAGTCGAACACACCAATGGGCGCACTCATGCCGCCGCTCCGCAGCAACTGCAACCCGGGTCCCGGCGCACACGCAGCTCTCGGAAGCGACTGTCGAGGGCATCAATCAGCAACAGGCGTCCAACCAGCGGCTCGCCAAACCCGGCCAGCAGCTTGAGCGCCTCCAGCGCCTGCAGGCTACCGACCAGGCCAACCAGCGGACCGACTACACCGGCTTCGCTGCAACTGAGCGCCTGCTCGTCGCCATCACCGTAGAGGCACTGATAGCAGGGGCTGTCGTCACGGCGCGGATCAAATACACTGAGCTGGCCTTCCAGCCGAATCGCCGCGCCCGACACCAGCGGCTTGCCGAGCCTGACACAGGCAGCATTGACCGCGTGACGGGTGGCGAAATTGTCGGAACAATCCAGCACCAGGTCGACCTCAGCCACCGCAGCCAGCAACGCATCATCCGCCAGCGCGACGGGCAGCGTGCGGCACCTGACCTGAGGGTTGATCGCGGCGACGCGCTCGGCCGCAGAGGCGACCTTGTCACGGCCGATATCGACGGCGTGATGAATGATCTGCCGCTGCAGATTGGTCAAATCAACCTGATCCGGGTCGGCCAGCACCACTTGGCCAACGCCCGCGGCGGCAAGGTACAACGCGACCGGCGAGCCCAAGCCGCCGACCCCAACGATCAGAACCCGACTGTCCAGCAGCCGTTGCTGACCGTCGATATCGATCTGTGGCAGCAGTATCTGCCGGCTGTAACGCAGCAGTTGCTGGTCATCCACGCCATTGCCCTCCGGTTACCCTCAGCTGTCCACCCAGGTCGCGCCAGCTCTGTACCTGCGCAAAACCCTGCTCGCGCAGCAGTTGCGCGACCGCGTCGGCCTGCTGCCAGCCGTGCTCAAACAGCAACCAGCCAGTGGCCTGCAGATGCGCCGGCGCGAGCTGCACCAACGTGCGAATATCATCCAGCCCGTCGGCACCGCTGACCAGCGCACTACCCGGCTCAAAACGCACATCGCCCTGCTGCAGATGAGGGTCATCGGCAGCAATGTACGGCGGGTTGGAGACAATCAGATCAAAGCGCCGGCCCGCCAGTGCAGTGAACCAGTCACTCTGTTCAAAACAGGCATTACCGATCCGCAGACGCTCGGCGTTGCGCCGGGCCAGCGCGACGGCCTCGGCGACCCGGTCCACCCCGGTCAGTTGCCAGTCAGGGCGCTCGGCCGCCAGCGCCAGCGCGATCGCACCGGTGCCGGTGCCGAGATCCAGAACCTCGGCAGCCCCCTGCGGCCCCAGTTCCAGCGCAACCTCAACCAGCCGCTCGGTATCCGGGCGCGGAATCAGGGTGCTTTCGCTGACCTCCAGCTGCAGACTCCAGAAGCCCTGTTCACCGAGCAGATAGGCAATCGGCACACCGCTGCGCCGCTGGCTCAGCAGCTGTTCGAAGCGGCGCAGTTGCTCGGCATCGGGTCGGCGTTCAGGCCAGGTGCGCAGATAGGTACGGGGCTTGCCGATGGCATGACAGAGCAGCAGCTCGGCATCCAGCCGAGCGGTGTCCGAGTCTGGCAGTTCGGCGCTGGCCAGCACCTCGGCCAGGGTCGGCGTCATGCCGTCTCCAGCGCCGCCAGTTGGTCGGCCTGATATTCGCGCAGCAGCGGCTCGATGACGTTGTCGAGGTTACCGGCGATGATCTCATCCAGACTGTAGAGCGTCAGGTTGATACGGTGATCGGTCACCCG
Organism: Halopseudomonas sp. MFKK-1; assembly: GCF_027474385.1. Classification (NCBI taxonomy): domain Bacteria; kingdom Pseudomonadati; phylum Pseudomonadota; class Gammaproteobacteria; order Pseudomonadales; family Pseudomonadaceae; genus Halopseudomonas; species Halopseudomonas sp. MFKK-1. Next base: position 1,803,521 of record NZ_CP114836.1, on the reverse strand, counting down.
GCCCTGCGGAAAATTATAGGTGCGAATGCGCTCGGAGCGGTCCCCGGAGCCGACCAGCGAACGGCGGGTGTCGGACAGCTCCTTTTCCTGCGCTTCGCGCTGCTGGTTGACCAGTTTGGCCTGCAGCAGGCTCATGGCGCGGGCGCGGTTCTTGTGCTGTGAACGCTCATCCTGACACTCGACCACGATGCCGGTCGGCAGGTGGGTCAGGCGGATGGCCGAATCGGTCTTGTTGACGTGCTGACCGCCAGCACCGGAGGCGCGGTAGGTATCGACCCGCAGATCCGCGGGGTTGATCTCGATTGCGGCTTGCTCGTCCATCTCCGGCAGGATGGCAACGGTACAGGCAGAGGTATGAATCCGGCCCTGGGATTCGGTTTCCGGTACACGTTGCACGCGATGCGCGCCGGACTCGAACTTGAGTTTGGCGTAGACCGACTGGCCTTCGACACGGGCGATCACTTCCTTGTAGCCACCATGCTCACCGGGGTTCTCCGACAGCACCTCTACCCGCCAGCCCTGACGCTCGGCGTATCGGCTGTACATGCGAAACAGGTCACCGGAGAAGATCGCCGCCTCGTCGCCACCGGTTCCGGCGCGAATTTCGAGGAATACGTTGCGATCGTCGTTAGGGTCCTTCGGCAGCAGCAGGCGATTGAGCTCTTCTTCCAGCTCGGCCAGTTGCGCGCTGCTGCTCTCCAGGTCCTCTTCGGCCATGGCCCGCAGGTCCGGGTCGCTGTCCTTGAGCAGGCCACGCGCCTCTTCGATGTCACCCTGCACCCGACGCCACTGCTCGTAGCATTTGACCGTACCCTCAAGTTCGGCGTACTCCTTGGAGTAAGCCCGGAAGCGGGTCTGATCGCTGATGACCTCGGCGTCGCTGAGCAGCGCAGACAGCTCCTCGAAGCGTTCGCCAAGGGAGTCCAGCCGATTCAACAGGGATGCTTTCATGAGTCGCCTTGTACCGTGGTATTGCGGTTGCCCGGGGCGCTGTCACCCAGGGCAAAGAGTTCCTGCGCCAGCGCCAGCGCTTCGATCCGCCCCTGCGCTGTCATCTGCTTGAGCTGCACACTGGGTTCGTGCAGCAGCTTGTTGGTCAGCAGACGAGCCATTTCGGTCATCACCTGCTCGGGATCGGCACCGCGCTGCAACTTGGCCAGCGCTTTCTGCAGTTCCTGATCGCGCGCCTGCTCGGCCTTCTGCCGGTAGCTGCGCACCACATCCACCGCCGCCAGCGCCCGCAGACGCTGCATGAACTCGCCAGTGCCCAGCTCGATCAGCCGTTCGGCCGCCTCGGCTGCGCCCTGACGCGAGCGCATGTTCTCTTCGATCACTTCATGCAGGTCGTCGACGGTATAGAGGTACACGTCGGCCAAACTGCCAACTTCCGGTTCGATGTCGCGCGGCACGGCAATATCGACCATGAACATGGGTTTGTGCCGACGCTGCTTGAGCGCACGCTCGACCGCGCCTTTACCGAGGATCGGCAGCGGGCTGGCGGTTGAGCTGATCACCACGTCACATTCGGCGAGAATATCCGGAATCTGGGTCAGCACGATGGCCTGGCCACCCAGCGGCTCACTCAGCAGTTCAGCCCGCTGCAGCGTTCGGTTCGCAACGATAATCCGGCCAACGCCCTGTTCAAACAGGTGACGGGCAACCAGCGCGATGGTCTCGCCAGCACCGATCAGCAGCGCGGTACTGCGGCGCAGGTCGGCAAAGATCTGACGGGCAAGACTGACTGCGGCAAAGGCCACCGACACCGGATTCTCGCCAATTGCGGTGTCCGTTCGCACCTGTTTGGCCATGTTGAAGGTGCTCTGGAACAAGCGATCCAGATACGGGCCAAGCGTGCCGGCAGTACGCGCGGCCTGCCAGGCATCCTTCATCTGGCCGAGAATCTGCGGCTCGCCCAGTACCATCGAGTCAAGCCCGGCGGCTACCCGCATCATATGGTTAACCGCACCGGCATCCTGATGCAGGTAGCTGGAACGGCGCAGCTCTTCTACGGTCATACCATGAAAGCGGGCGACCCACTCGACCAGACGATCCGCGTCGAGCTCCTCCTGAGCACAGTAAAGCTCGGTGCGATTGCAGGTAGAAAGAATGGCAACCTCGTCAGCACCGGCCTCGGCACGCAGACGCTGCAGTGCATCGGGCAATTGCTCGGGTGAGAAGGACACGCGCTCGCGTACTTCAACCCCTGCGGTCCGATGATTGATGCCCAGTGCGATAAAACCCATGATGCCTCGTATTGCGAGAACGGAGCTGCTGCCAAACGTGCGATTGTCCTATGTTAAGTCAAGCCAATCAATCACGGCATGGCGAACGGTTACTCGACGCTCAGTGGCAGGATGCCGCACAGGCACCTTTCATGGCGCCCACTGGGTTTGTCCCCACGCCTGTGTCATGATTCCCCAATGCCGCGCCGGACGCCGTCCTCCGCCCGGATCGGCCCACCGTTTCGCACGAGATCCGATATGAAGGCTACACTCATTCCGTCCTTGCCAGCACTGCTGTTCGCAGGCCTGCTGCTCGGTGGCTGCAGCACACTGGATCAGGCCGGCGCGCCTGCCGACAGCACGCCCCAGAAGCCGGAGACGGCAAGCCAGCCGGAGCCAACGGTCTACGGCCAGTTCCGCCAGGACACTCTGTTTGATCTGCTGACCGCCGAAATCGCGGGCCAGCGCAACCGCTTCGATATCGCACTCGACAACTATCTGAAACAGGCACGCAGCACCCGTGATCCCGGGGTGACCGAGCGTGCCGTCCGCGTTGCAGAGTTTCTGGGCAATGAGCAGGCCGCCAACGAACTGACCCAACTCTGGGTCGAGATCGCTCCGCAGGATCCGGAAGCCCTGCGCTCGGCCGCCATTCACCTGGCCCGTGCCGGCCGACATGAGCAGGCCATGGACATGATGCAGCGCGCGCTGGACCTGCATGGCGAAACCCATTTTGATTTTCTCGCGCTGGCGGCCGCCCAAACCGACCCCCAGACCCGCAACGCCCTGCTGACCAGCCTCCGCCAAATGCAGGAACGCCACCCGGACAACGCGCAACTGGTATTTGCCCGTGCCCTGCTTCTGCAGCAGGCAGACCGCCCCGAAGACGCCCTGCAACTGCTGGAGGAACAACCGCGAGGTAATGAGGTACCACCAATCATCCTGCTGCACAGCCGACTACTCGCCGAGCAGGACCCGGATCGGGCAGAGGCGTTGCTGTACGACAGCCTTGAGCGCTTTCCCGACGAGGTTCGATTGCGTCTGATGCTGGCTCGACTGCTCGTCAGCAAGGGTAATTTCAGGGATGCCCGCGTGCAGTATATGAAGCTTGCTGCCGACAACCCGGACGACGCCGACCTGCAGTTATCACTCGGCCTGATCGAACTGGAACTAGAGCAGGCGCAAGACGCCGTCATTCACCTGCAGCACACGCTTCAGCTTGCACCCGGCAACAATACTGCGCGCTATCACCTGGGTAATGCCTATCTGGCGGCCGGCCGCACGGATGATGCACTGCTCACCTGGCAAAGCATCGACAGTGGCAATGAACTGCTGACATCCCGCGTGCAAATCGCCCGCCTGCTGCTTGAGCAAAACCGCATGAAGGCACTGCAGGCGCAATTTCAGCAGGACAGGGACCAGCATCCGCAACACGGTCTGACACTGTTCCAGATAGAAATAGAAGCCTTGATGCCGGACCATCCCGAACTGGCAATGGCACAGGTTAACGCAGCCCTGCAGGCCTACCCGCAGGACAGCGGCCTGCTCTACAGTCGCGCCATGCTGCACGAGCAGCTGGGCAACCTGCGCGGCCTGCAAGAGGACCTTGGCAGCATCATCGAACAGGAACCGAACAACGCGATGGCGCTCAACGCCCTGGGCTACACGCTCGCCGACCACAATATCGAGCTGGATCGTGCCCTGTCGCTGATCACCCGCGCCGCCGAACTGGCACCGGACGACCCTGCAATCAAGGATAGTCTGGGCTGGGTTCACTACCGCCTGGGCAATCTGGAGCTGGCCGAGACGCTGCTGCGTGAAGCCTACGACGCCTTCCCTGACCAGGAAGTAGCGGCCCACCTGGGCGAAGTGCTCTGGCGCCAAGGCAAAGAACGCCAAGCACGCAGGATCTGGCGAGATGCCCTCAAGCTGGACCCGCAAAGCCCACTCATTCCTGAAACCCGCAAACGCCTGGAAGCCGAATAAGACATGTCCATGCTGCGCCTGCCTCTTTTGTTCTGCCTGCTGTTAACCCTGGCCGCCTGCGGCAGCCTGCATCAACGCGAAACCATCGAGTTTGGCGGCGACCAGAACGCCTGGAAAACCCACCGAGCACAACTGGAGCCGTTGGACCGCTGGATCCTGCAAGGCAAGATCGGCATCCGCAGCCCGCAAGAGTCGGGCAGCGGCACGCTGTTCTGGCTGCAGCGCCGAGCCTACTACGATATCCGCCTGTCAGGCCCTCTGGGGCGCGGAGCTACCCGCATTCAGGGCGACCGCAACAGCACCACGCTGGAGGTAGCCGGCCGGCCGACCGTCTCCGCCAGCTCGGCTGAAGACCTGGTCGCCGAACAGATAGGCTGGCACTTGCCGGTCGACCAGTTGCTCTGGTGGGTGCGCGGCCTGCCCGCACCGGATTCAGCCAGCCGCCTGCAGCTGGATAGCCAAAGCCGGCTGGGCCGTCTCAGCCAGAGCGGCTGGACAGTCGAATACAGCCGTTACCAGCAAGTTGACGGACTGGAACTTCCCCAACGTCTGCAGATATCAGGTCACGATCTGCTGCTGACGCTGGTCATCACCGACTGGAAACCCGGCATCACCGAATGAACACCGCGACACTCAGCCTGCCCGCACCGGCCAAACTGAATCTGTTCCTGCATGTTACCGGCCAGCGCGACGACGGCTACCACACACTGCAAACCCTGTTTCAGTTTCTCGACTACGGAGACACCCTGCATTTCAGCAGCCGCAACGACGGCAAAATTGTCCTGCTAAGTGACCTGCCGGGCGTGGATGCGGAGGACAACCTGATCGTCCGAGCCGCGCGCCTGCTGAAAGAGGCTAGCGGTACACCACTGGGTGCCGACATCAAACTGGACAAGATTCTGCCCATGGGTGGCGGTATCGGTGGCGGCAGTTCAGACGCGGCTACCACCCTGCTTGGCCTCAACCACCTGTGGCAAACCGGCTTGAGCATCGACCAACTGGCCGAGCTGGGCATCCGTTTGGGCGCTGACGTCCCCGTCTTTGTCCGAGGGCATGCCGCCTGGGCCGAAGGAGTGGGCGAGCAATTGACCCCGGTAGAACTGGAAGAGCCCTGGTTCCTGGTAGTGGCGCCGGACTGCCCTGTCAGCACCGCTGAAATTTTTTCAGATGAGAGGTTGACGCGAAACTCATCGCCCATTACATTAGCGGCCTTCGTCGCAGGCGGTGGTCGGAATGACTGTCTGCCGGTCGTTACAACGCGTTACCCTGAAATTCGTAACACGTTGATCTTGCTAAACAAATATTGTGAGGCTAAGATGACCGGGACTGGCAGTTGCTTGTTTGGGGCCTTCCCAAACGAACGCGAAGCTGATAAAGTTCGCGCCCGGTTGCCAGCCACACTGCGAAGTTTTGTAGCAAGAGGTTGTAACGTTTCTCCGTTACACCGCGAACTGCAAGAGCAAGCATGACGGATGCAGCCGTGCATCCGGACAGATACAGGGGCGTCGCCAAGCGGTAAGGCAGCAGGTTTTGATCCTGCCATGCGTTGGTTCGAATCCAGCCGCCCCTGCCATTTTTCTCTCCGGCAGCAATCAACTACAGAATTGTTCAAGTCTGGCTGGTTGAGGCCGTTTCGGCATTCCCGCAGACCTGAATTCTCCACCTAGCCACTACCCACAAAAGGTATTGCTGCGTGTCCAAGATGATGGTTTTCACGGGGAACGCCAACCCCGATCTGGCACGGCGCGTCGTGCGTCAACTGCACATCCCGTTGGGCGACGCTACCGTCGGCCGATTCAGCGACGGTGAAGTCAACGTCGAGCTGAACGAAAACGTACGCGGCAAGGACGTCTTCATCCTGCAGCCCACCTGCGCCCCGACCAACGACAATCTGATGGAACTGATCGTCATGGCTGATGCCCTGCGTCGTTCCTCAGCCTCGCGAATCACCGCAGTGGTCCCCTACTTCGGTTATGCCCGCCAGGATCGCCGCCCGCGCTCGGCACGCGTTGCCATCAGCGCCAAGGTGGTCGCGGACATGCTCGACACCGTAGGCGTTGACCGCCTGCTGACCGTTGACCTGCACGCAGACCAGATCCAGGGCTTCTTCGACATCCCCGTCGACAACATTTACGGTTCGCCGGTGCTGATTGACGATATCCAGGATCAGCGCTTCGAGAACCTGATGATCGTCTCCCCGGACATCGGTGGCGTCGTGCGCGCACGCGCCGTGGCCAAGAGCCTCGGTGTCGATCTTGCCATCATCGACAAGCGTCGCCCCAAGGCCAACCAGTCCGAAGTGATGCATATCATCGGCGATGTAGAAGGCCGCACCTGCGTACTGGTCGACGACATGGTCGACACCGCCGGGACTCTCTGCCATGCCGCCAAGGCACTGAAGGATCACGGCGCCGCGCAGGTATTTGCCTATTGCACGCACCCGATCCTGTCCGGCAAGGCAATCGAGAACATTACCAATTCCGTGCTGGACGAGCTGGTGGTGACCAACACCATCCCGCTGACCCCGGCCGCTGCTGCCTGCGAGCGCATTCGCCAGCTGGACATGGCCCCGATTGTGGCCGAGGCCATGCGCCGTATCAGCAACGAAGAATCCATCAGCGCGATGTTCCGTTAAGGTACGAGCGCTGATTTAACAGCCCGCAAGGGCATCACCCATCACCCGATGCGTTGGTCGCAAATGCCCGGGTGAGTTAGCAAGGAGACTACAATGGTCGACTTCACTCTTAATGCGAAAGCGCGTACTGACCTGGGGAAAGGTGCGAGCCGCCGCCTGCGTCGTAACGCTGATCTGGTTCCCGCCATCGTTTACGGTGGTGACAAGGCTCCTCAGAACGTTGCTCTGGAAGCACGCGAACTGAAAAAAGCCCTGGAAAACGAAGCTTTCTACTCCCACGTCATCAGCCTGTCCATCGACGGCAAGAAAGAAGACGTGCTGCTGAAAGCACTGCAGCGTCACCCGGCCAAGCCGGTAATCATGCACGCTGACTTCCTGCGCGTTGTTGCCGGCCACGAAGTGACCGTCAACGTTCCGCTGCACTTCGTTAACGAAGACAGCTGTGCAGGCGTCAAGAAAGGCGGCGTTATCTCCCACACCATGACTGAAGTGGAAGTTCACTGCCTGCCGAAAGATCTGCCTGAGTTCATCGAAGTCGACATGGCTGCCGTTGAACTGGATCAGATCGTCCACCTGTCTGACCTGAAGCTGCCGAAAGGCGTTGCTATCACTGCTCTGGCTCAGGGCGCTGATCACAACCTGCCGGTTGCCAACGTCCACGCTGCTCGCGTTGCTGCTGACGCGCCGGCTGAAGGCGAGGAGTCCGCGGAGTAATCTCCCGCACGACTCTGAAGAGGGCGCCCGTTGTGACGCAGGGAATCAAGTTGATCGCTGGACTGGGAAATCCTGGCCCGGAATACGAACTGACCCGCCACAACGCTGGCGCCCTTTTTATTGAGCGTCTGGCCGCACGGCACAACACCAGCCTGCGTCCGGAGAGCAAGTTTTTTGGCCTGACGGCACGCATCAGCGTGAACGGTCAGGACGTTCGCCTGTTGATACCCACTACCTTTATGAACCGCAGCGGTCAGGCCGTCGCCGCGCTGGCGAGCTTCTATCGCATTGCACCCGAAGAAATTCTCATTGCCCACGACGAGCTGGATTTACCCCCGGGCGTGGTCAAGTGCAAGAAAGGTGGCGGACACGGCGGACACAACGGTCTGCGCGACATCATCGCCAAACTGGGCAACAACAACGGCTTTCACCGCCTGAGACTGGGTATCGGCCACCCCGGCCACAGTTCACAGGTGACCGGCTTTGTACTGGGCCGCGCGCCCCGCGCCGAGCAGGATGCGCTGGATGCCTGCATCGACGAGGCCATCGGCGAACTGCCGGGCATGGTCGAAGGCAACTGGACCGCCGTCATGCAACGCCTGCACAGCTTCAAGGCCTGAATCTCATTACGCCGAACCAACGGCAGAGGACAACACCATGGGTTTTAACTGCGGCATCGTCGGACTGCCCAACGTCGGCAAATCCACCCTGTTCAATGCACTGACCAAAGCCGGTATCGGTGCCGAGAACTTCCCCTTCTGCACCATCGAGCCGAACAGTGGCGTGGTCCCCATGCCCGATGCCCGCCTGGACGCCCTGGCCGCCATCGTCAAGCCCGAGCGCGTCATCCCGACCAGCATGGAGTTCGTCGATATCGCCGGCCTGGTAGAAGGCGCCTCCAAAGGTGAAGGCCTGGGCAACAAGTTCCTGGCCAACATCCGTGAGACCGACGCCATCGCCCACGTGGTGCGCTGCTTTGAAGACGACAACGTCATCCACGTTTCCAACAGCGTCAACCCGCGCCGCGACATCGAAACCATTGATCTGGAACTGATCTTCGCCGACCTGGAAAGCTGCGAGAAACAGTTGCAGCGCGTTGCCCGCAACGCCAAGGGTGGCGACAAGGAAGCAGTCGCACAGAAGGCGCTGCTGGAACAGCTGATTCCGCACTTTGAAGAAGGCAAGCCCGCCCGCTCGCTGCTGAAAAACCTCAGCCCGGAAGAGCGCCAGCTGGCCAAGGGTTTCCACCTGCTGACCAACAAGCCGGTGATGTATATCGCCAACGTCTCCGAAGAAGGCTTCGAGAACAACCCGCATCTTGACGTGGTGCGCGAGATAGCCGCGGAAGAAGGCGCGGTCGTGGTTCCGGTCTGCAACAAGATCGAAGCGGAAATCGCCGAGCTGGATGACGACGAGGAAAAGCAGATGTTCCTCGAAACCATGGGCATGGAAGAACCGGGCCTGAACCGCGTAATCCGTGCCGGCTACGAGCTGCTAGGTCTGCAGACCTACTTCACCGCCGGGGTGAAGGAAGTACGCGCCTGGACCGTCAAGATCGGCGCCACCGCACCGCAGGCCGCCGCCGTCATCCACACCGACTTCGAGAAGGGCTTTATCCGTGCCGAAGTCGTCGCCTATAACGACTTCATTCAGTACAACGGCGAAAGCGGTGCCAAGGAAGCCGGCAAATGGCGCCTGGAAGGCAAGGAATACATCGTCAAGGATGGCGACGTAATGCACTTCCGTTTCAACGTCTGACCTCTCCGGCAGTCGAAGGCCCCGCACGCAACCGCGTCCGGGGCTTTTTTGTTTGATCAACCTCCCCTCGTTCGGTGCAAAGGACTGACACCGAGACCAATGCAGTCAGCCGCAGCCCGTTCACGCCCCACCCATACGATTCCCGTGCCATACTCCCAGTGCTCCATGTTGTTGCGAGAATCCCATGCGCTTACGCAAGAAAACGCTGTTTGTTTCACTGCTGACGGCCCTGTTTGCCTACACCCTGATTGGCGCCCTGCTGCTGCCCACGATCATCCTGCACGTCGCCAACCAGCAGCTGAATCGGTTCGCTACGGTGCCAGCCAAACTGGAGCGCGTCGAGTTCAACCCATTCAGCTTCGAAGCAACCCTCTGGAATTTGCATATCGGTGCGCCTGGTGCGCCGCAGATCGCTTTCCGCCGTGCCTACGCCAACCTGCAGCTCGACAGCCTCTGGCATGGCGCCCTGCATCTTTCCGACGTTGAACTGGAGCGCGCATACGTCGATGCCCGCCTTGATGCCGAGGGTGGGCTGAACCTTCTGCAGCTATTTGATCTGCCAGCATCGGAGCCCCGGGAACAGGACCCGAACGCCCAACCGTTCCCGGTCCTGGTCGACCGCATTGCACTGATCAGTAACAGCGCAAACTTCCAGGATCTGCGCCCCTCCGAGGCCGTGGAGTTTGCCTATGACGCCATCTCGCTCGAGCTGCACAACCTCAGCACGCTGCCCGACAACCAGGGCAACCTCAGGCTGACGGCCTCCGGCCCCTATGGCGCGACCCTTGATTGGGATGGCCGGCTCAGCCTGTCACCTCTGCGCGCCAGCGGCCGCATCAGCTTGCACGCTGCAGAACTGCAGACCGTCTGGCCTTACGTGCATGAGCGCTTGCCGCTATTGCTGCAAAGCGGCGCAATCAGCGCCAGCACCGACTATCACATCGACCTGTCCGAGCGCACCGATGTTCGCCTGAACAACGCACGCCTTGATCTCGACAGCCTGATCATCGACCACAACGACAAGCCCCTGCTGCGCGTCCCGTCATTGAGCATCAACGACGGCTCGCTCGACCTCGCGTCCCGCCAGGCCCGCCTTGGCAGCATCCAGAGTCAGGGGCTGGAGGCCTGGGCTGCCCGTCTGGAAAATGGTCAGATTGATCTGCTTGCACTGCTTCCCAAGCCGGCAACCGAAGACGCGCCGTCAACTGACCAGGACGCAGCGCCAGCCGCCTCCGCCAGCACTGAAGACGCTGAGACCGAAGCAACCAGGCCGCAACAGGCACCACAACCGGCATGGCAGTTACAGGTTGCCCAGGCAGACCTCAGCGGCTACCAGCTGCACCTGCAGGACCGCCTGCCCGATACCGACGTCAATCTGGAGCTCGCGCCGCTCAACATCAGCATCAGCGACTTTGACAGCGCAGCCTCAACACCTTTCAGGCTCCAATTGCAGACTGGCGTGAACGGTGACGGCAACCTGAGTGCCGCCGGCGAGGTAAATCTGCGTCCGCTGTCAGCCAGACTCGACATTGCCAGCCGAGATATCAACCTCCAGCTCGCCCGCGCCTACGTGGAACCGCTGGTGGATATACAGTTGCGCAGCGGCCTGATGGATGGCGACCTGAAGCTCCAGCTGCGGGGCACCGCTCCCCTTGACCTGGCCATCACCGGCGAGGCCAGCGTCAGCCAACTGCATGTGGTGGACTCTGACCGCGAGCGGGATCTGCTGAAATGGCAACAGCTGCAGGTCACCGGCATCAACTACCGGAGCGACAGCCTGAGCATCGAACGCATCAGCCTGCACCGCCCCTACGTGCGTTTCATCGTCAACGAGAACCTGACCACCAACTTCAGCGATCTGATCGTCAAGCAACCCGGCCAGCCGGAACCCAGCACGCCGGCCAGCGACAAGCCGCCAATGGCGCTGCGCATTGGCGGTATAGATATCCATGACGGCTCCGCCAACTTTGCCGACTTCAGCCTTACCCCCAACTTTGCCACCGCAATGGGCCAGCTGAACGGCCGGATCAGCACCATCGACAATCAGCGTCCGCTGGTTGCCAATGTCGATATCAGCGGCCGCGTAGACCGCTATGCGCCCGTCACCATCAAGGGCGGGCTCACACCCTTTGATCCGCTCAACAGCCTCGATATCGCTACCCGCTTCCGCAACGTCGAGCTGACGACCCTGACCCCCTACTCCGGCAAGTTCGCCGGCTACCGCATCCGCAAGGGGCGCATGAACCTGGACCTGGAATACCGCATCCAGCAAGGACAGCTGAATGCCCAGAACAAACTGCTCCTGGAGGGCCTGCAACTGGGAGAGAAAGTCGACAGCCCGGACGCAGTCGACCTGCCCGTGCGTCTGGCTGTGGCCCTGCTGAAGGACACCAACGGCAACATTGACCTGTCGATCCCGGTATCGGGCGATCTCAACAACCCCGAATTCAGCGTTATGCCGCTGGTCTGGCAAACCCTGCGCAACCTGCTATTGCGGGCAACACAGGCGCCGTTCAAATTCATCGCCGGACTGGTATCCGGAGACCAGGCGGACATCAGCCAGATCAGCTTCGCGGCCGGCAGCGCCGAGCTCGATGGCACCGCGCAAAGCGCTCTGGATACCCTCGCTCAGGCCCTGCAGGAACGCCCTGCCCTGATTCTCGAAGTCCAGGGACGCAGCGCCATCGAGCAGGACGGCCCTCCTCTGGCAGCCGAGCGACTGGAGACCGAGTATCAGCGGCTGCAGTACCAGATTCTGCAGAACAGCGGCAAGAAACTGCCCGCCGACCCCAGTGAGCTTGTTGTCGAAGACGAGGACAAGCCAATTCTGCTGGAAGCCATTTACCGCACCCAACTGAAACAACAGCCGCCGACCGACTGGGCCGAACTTGAACCCGAAGAGCGCACCACCCGACTGCGCCAGGCCGTGCTCGCGCACTGGCGAGCCAGTCAACTGATGCTGCGTCGACTGGCCCAGCTCCGAGCCAGCAATATCAAGGGCTACCTGACCGAGCGCGCGGGAATGCAGGCAGAACGGGTATTCCAGATCGACGTCAGCATTACCGAAGACAGCGGCGAAGAAAACGTCAGCGTCCCCATGCAGCTCGACAGCAACTGAGTCGGAACAGCACAATCCGCTCTGCGCACTGGCGTCGGTTAAATAATTGAAAAGGCAGATAAAAAAGTTTTGGAAAGAGGGTTGACAACATTTGCGCAGAAATGAATAATGCGCGCCTCGGATGGCTACATAGCTCAGTTGGTTAGAGCACAGCATTCATAATGCTGGTGTCCCAGGTTCAAGTCCCGGTGTAGCCACCAACCTTTTCAAAGGCTTAGCTTCGGCTAGGCCTTTTTTTATGTTCCCACGTATAGCCAGTCGTCGTCCTACAGCCTGCTAATCACGCCGTCGGCAATAATCTCTGTGGTGCGATCAGCAAAATCAACTGCACCCGCCTCGACCAGAAAGCCCTCAACCGCCGCATCCAGTCGCGCGGCCAGTTCTGGTTGCTGCCAGTGATATCTCAACAGTAAGGCCGCGCTCAGCAGGGCCGCAATAGGGTTGGCCCGGCCGGTTCCGACGATATCCGGTGCGCTGCCGTGTACCGGTTCGGCAAGGGCAATGCCCTGTCCCCAGTTGAGCGACGGCGCCATGCCAAGCCCACCTGACCAGTGACAGGCCAGATCGGACAGGATGTCGCCAAACAGATTGGTGGTGGCCAGCACATCAAAGCTTTCCGGCGACTCGACCAGCTGCAGTGCCGCAACGTCTACCAGTCGCTCGTCTACCTGAGCCTCCCAGCCGTGCACGGCGAGCACCTGACGACAGGTGTCGCGAAACAGCCCACAGGTTAGCGGCAGCACATTGGCCTTGTGGGCCAGTGTCACCCTGTGGGCGCTTCGCTGTTCGGCCACCTCGACGATTCGCGCAGCGAACTGTTCGCAGGCCGCCCGGCTGATCTGTCGCTCGGCAATCGCAATGCCTTCGCTCTCCATGTGCTCGCGACCAACGTACAGCCCTTCGCTGTTCTCCCGCAGAATAAGCATGTCGACACCGCTGCGGGGCGAGATGACTGGCCAGCTCCGCACCGGGCGCAGGTTGCAGTTCAGGCCGAGCTGTTGGCGCAGGGTGAGAATGGCGCTGCGATACCCGGCAACCTTGCGCGCCGGTGATGAGACAGCGCCAAACAGCCCGGCACCGGTCGCTCGCAGACTCTCCAGCGTGGCTTCCGGAACAGACGAGCCGCTACGCTGAAAGCACTCCCATCCAGCATCAGCCGCGTGCGTCTGCAGACCGGGCACCAGTCGCCTGAGCGCAGAAACGGCAACCGGTATGACCTCGTGACCAATCCCGTCACCGGGAATAACACACAGCTGCATCAGGCTTTCCGTCCCTGCCAGGTCGCAAGCAACAGGCCGACAAACGTCAGCGCACCGCCAGCCAGGTGATAGGCGTGCAATTGCTCGCCCAGCAGCAAGATACCGAGCAGCGAGGCGAATATCGGCATCAGATAACTAAACAGTGAGGCTGTTGCCGGCCCCAGTACGCGCACGCCATGGTTCCAGGCGGAGTAGGCAACCAGCGACGCCATTACGGCGGTGTAGCCAATCGCGCCGAATGCCTGAGGCGACCAGGGCATGCTACCGTGCGCGTTCAACTCCCATAGATAGAACGGCAACAGCAGTGGTACACCGCACAGCAGCATGGCCGCCAGCAAGGTAAACCCTGGCACCGGAACCGGCCAGCGCCGCAGCAGAACCGAGTACAGGCCCCAGGCAAGCACCGCCAGCACCATTATCAGGTCGCCCCGATTAAAGCCAATCTGCAGCAATTGCCATGGCTTGCCAGCGCTGAGAATCAGCAACAAGCCGAGAAATGACAGTAATGTGCCAAGCAGCGTCAGCCGTGTCGGCCACTGCCGCAGTAATACGACAGACCAGATAAAGGCAGCGACCGGCAAGCCGGTGTTGACCAGCGTAATGTTGATCGCGGTGGTGCTTTGCGCGGCCAGGTACAGGAGAGTGTTGTAGGAGGAGATACTCAGCGCCGCAAGTATCGCGATCTGTTTCCAATGCACTGAGAGCAGATCGCGGTGCCGATACAGGCTCGGCAAGGTGAATGGCAGCAACAACAGCAGCGCGGTCAACCAGCGCCAGAAGGACAAGCCGATCGGCGGCAACATACCGGCAGTGGCCCTTGCAACCAATGCATTGCCCGCCCAAGCCAGCGTGCAGATCACCAGGCCGACAATGGCGCCGTTACGACGTGCGTTGGACATGGGCTCAGTCGATCAGCGAGCAGGCCATGACCAGCGCGTCTTCGCGCCCACCCACTGCCGGGTAGTAGTTCTTGCGCCGACCAATTTCGTTAAAGCCGTAACGCTCGTATAGTCGCGCTGCACTCTGGTTGGATTCGCGCACTTCGAGGAACGTAACCTCGGCATCACGCGCCTTGGCCTGCTGCATCAAGTGATCAAGCAACGCCAGACCATAGCCGTTGCCCTGACTCTCGGGCTTGATGGTAATGTTGAGCAAATGCGACTCGCCGGCAGCAGCCGAGAGTACGCCGTGCCCGACCTGCTGCTGTCCGCTGAAGGCGAGCCAGCACTCATGCCCCGAACGGATGCAATCCAAAAAAATGCCGCGTGTCCAGGGATGACTGAATGCGGCAAACTCGACCGCCAGCACCGCATCCAGATCCGACTCCTGCATGCGGCGAAAGGACAACGTACTCATGACTTCTCCTGCCAGCGCGATCGCACACGGCGTAACAACGTCCACAACGCCGCTTTTTCCTGCGGGCGCTTGAGCAGGCTGTCGAGGCTGGGCGCAAACCACACGGGCGGCAAGCCGTCGACAGATTCTTCGCAGCCGAGCAACGCATCAGCCTGGGTCAGATCGGTTTCAACAAGCAGGGTATTCATAACACCAAAGCAGCCGACCGAAACGATCTGCTGTGACTCCAGCCGAGCCTGCAAGAAGGCCAGCAACCCGCGATTAGCCGCAGCAGCACTGCGGTCCAGCTGCGGGTTACGGTTGAGCGGCCAGCGAAAATCAGCGACCAGTGTCGGACGGTCCGGGAGTTGCACCGCACGCAAAATGTCCTGCATCAGGATAAAGCCGGGCATCGCGCTTTCCAGCCCTGGCTCGGGTGTTTCAATCAGCAACATGCACGGACCGGATTGCCAGAGCTGCAGGTAGAACGCTGCGACCGGCTCCGCCGCGGGGCCTTTTTTCACCGGCTCGGGGACCGGCGCCGGCGGAGCAGGAACAGGAGCTGGCGCGACTGTCGGTTTGACTGGCCTTGGCACCTCAACGCGCGGCGCTGCGATGCTTCGCCCGGCAGGCGCAGCCTCAGCCTCCGCCGCGGACACCTCTGGCTCCGGCAGCAGCAGTGCAGGCGCACGCGCGGGCACCGCCGCAAGCGGTTTGCGCGGCATCCAGTTGGTAACGCCCAGAGCCTCCAGGTAAGCGAGGCGAGTCGCTTCGTACATCAAACGTCTGCCGCTTGCGGATGAGCCCGGTAAGCGCCTTCGCGCATGAGATTCAGCGCATTGATATACGCCTTGGCCGACGCGACCACGATATCAGTGTCAGCACCGTTACCGTTGACGATTCGCCCGGCCTTTTCAAGCCGCACCGTTACCTCGCCCTGAGAGTCGGTACCCTGGGTAATCGCATTAACCGAATACAGCTGCAGGCTGGCTTGCGACCCGACAATCTGCTCAATCGCCTTGAACGTCGCATCCACCGGCCCGGAGCCTTCTGCACTTGAGGTCTTCTCTACGCCATCCACGGTCAGCTGCACCGTCGCAACCGGAATCTCGCCCATGCATGAGGTAACCTCCAGGTGGACCAGGCGAATGTGCTCTTCCACTTCGGTCAGGGTATCGGTTACCAGGGCCTGCAGATCTTCGTCGAAGATTTCGTGCTTGCGATCGGCCAGTTGCTTGAACCGGGCGAAAGCCGCGTTCAGCGCCTCGCCACTGAGTTCAATACCCAGCTCCTCAAGCCGTGAACGGAACGCGTTACGGCCTGACAATTTGCCAAGTGACAATTTGTTGGTATGCCAGCCAACCGACTGGGCACTCATGATTTCGTAGGTTTCCCGATGCTTGAGTACCCCGTCCTGATGGATGCCGGACTCATGGGCAAAGGCGTTGGCACCTACGATTGCCTTGTTCGGCTGCACCGGAAAGCCGGTAATACCCGAAACCAGACGCGACGCCGCAAGGATGTTCTCGGTTTGGATGCGGGTCTCAACGTTAAGCAGGTCCTTACGGGTCTTGATCGCCATGACGATCTCTTCCAGCGCAGCGTTGCCGGCCCGCTCGCCAAGACCGTTGATGGTGCATTCGACCTGGCGCGCGCCCGCGGTTACCGCCGCCAGCGAGTTGGCCACCGCAAGGCCAAGATCATTGTGACAATGAACAGAGAAGATCGCCTTGTCGGCGTTCGGCACCCGGGTAATGATCTGACGGATAGTGTCGGCAAACTGATGCGGGATGGCGTAGCCAACCGTATCGGGGATATTGATGGTGCGCGCGCCGGCGTCGATGGCGGCCTCGATGATGCGGCAGAGGAAGTCGATCTCCGAGCGACCCGCATCCTCGCAGGAAAACTCGACATCCGGGCAGAGATTGCGCGCACGCTTGACCGCACGCACCGCCTGCTCAACCACCTGATCCGGCGGCAGACGCAGCTTGTGCTGCATGTGAATCGGACTGGTAGCGATAAAGGTATGGATACGACCTGCATTGGCGCCGGCCAGCGCCTCGGCCGCACGGTCGATATCGGCATCCATGGCTCGGGACAGACTGCACACGACACTGTCCTGAATGGTATCGGCGATCAGTTTGACCGCCTCAAAGTCACCGGGACTCGCGATTGCAAAACCGGCCTCGATGACATCGACGCGCAGCTTCTCCAGCGCACGAGCAATGCGCAGCTTCTCGTCCTTGGTCATGGACGCGCCGGGGCTCTGCTCCCCGTCACGCAGTGTGGTATCGAAGATGATTACCTGATTCTGTGTCATACCTGCAGCCCTCTCCCGTGGTCACGTCATCGCGTTACCCTTAGTCGCTAACTATACCCGATCCACACCCATCGGCGGGACGCCGACTAAGCGCTGTTTATTGCCTGCTAACACGAGAGTGCAGTTTGATTCCCCTTGGACCCGCCGCCACCTATGCTGCGAACATGCCCAAATACAACAGTCGGTGCGCTCCCCGGGATAACGCACCGACAATAACAGGAGACTGGATGCATGTTTGATCGTCATTTTGCAGTATGGCCGGAGCAGGTACCCCGCAAGCTGGAGCTACCCGCAACCAACCTGTATCACAACATCACCGTCTCGGCACTGCGCTATCCGCAACACCCTGCCATTCATTACTACGGCACCGACATCAGCTACCGCGAACTTCAGGACGAGACCGAACGCCTGGCCGGTTACCTGCAAAAGGCCGGCGTGCAGGCTGGCGATCGGGTGCTGCTCTATATGCAGAACAGCCCACAGTACATCATTGGGTTTTTCGCCATCCTGCGGGCAAACGCGGTGGTCGTACCCGTCAATCCGATGAACCGTACTGCCGAACTGGCCTATCTGATCGAAGACACGCAGGCGCCGGTCGCACTGTGTGGCCAGGAACTCAGCGAGTTCGTTGCGCCACATATTGGCAACAGCAGTCTGCGCGAGGTGATTGTCAGCGCCTACAGCGAGTACGTCAGGAAGCCAACTGACCTGCCGCTGCCCGAAGCTGTTGCAGAACCGGCGGCGGCCGCTACAGGCGAAGAAGGTGTAACCCGATGGCAGGATGCGCTCAATGCAAGCCTGCAGCCCGGCCCACTGACAGCAGGGCCACAGGACCTGTGCGTCATTCCCTACAGTTCCGGCACAACCGGCAACCCCAAGGGCTGCGTGCACACCCATCACAGTGTCATGGCCACCACCGTTTATGGTGCGGCCTGGGTCAACACCCAGCACAGCTGCATTCACCTGGTATCGGTACCGATGTTCCATGTGACCGGCATGCAATCATGCATGAATTCGACGCTGTATGCCGGCGGCACACTGGTTGTCATGACGCGCTGGGACCGCAAGGTCGCTGCCACCCTGATCGAGCGACTGAAGATCAATACCTGGCGCAACATCTCGACCATGGTCGTCGACATGCTGTCTGACCCTGATATCGACAAGTACGACATTAGCTCGCTCACCGGCATTGGTGGTGGTGGTGCAGCCATGCCGGCAGCCGTGGCGGCCAAACTCAAAGAGAAAACCGGCCTTACCTACATGGAAGGTTACGGCCTGTCCGAAACAATCGCTGCTACGCACGTCAACCCGCCGTTGGCGTGCAAGCCACAGTGCCTGGGCATTCCCTTCATCGGTGTCGACTCACGCGTCATTGACGTGGAAACGCTAAAGGAAGTGGAGCCTGGTGTCACCGGGGAGATCATCATGCGCGGAGAGCAGATATTCCAAGGCTACTGGAACCGCCCCGACGCTACCGAAGAGGCGTTTATTGAACTCGACGGTCATCGCTTCTTCCGCTCCGGTGATCTGGGTTACTACGACGAAGAGGGTTACTTCTTCCTAGTTGACCGCGTCAAACGCATGATTAACGCATCCGGCTTCAAGGTATGGCCTGCGGAAGTCGAATCCTTGATGTACGCCCATCCGGCAATCCAGGAAGTCTGTGTCATCTCTGCGCCGCACGAGCGCCGCGGGGAGACAGTCAAGGCCATCGTGGTACTCGCGGCTGGCAAGGAAAACACCAGCGAGCAGGACATCATCAGTTGGTGCCATGAGAATATGGCAGCGTACAAATGCCCACAAATGGTCTCTTTTGCCGACAGCATCCCCAAGTCACCAACAGGCAAGCTGATGTGGCGTCACCTGCAGGACCTGGAATGGGGACGCGCCTGAGCATTGCCCTTGAAAATGCCACAACAAAAAAGCGCCCATGGGCGCTTTTTTGTTGTCACTGAACTGTCTATCAATCCTTATTTGCGACCCCTTCATATATGAACGTCATCGGCCGCGGTCCCTTGATGTAACCGGCACCCATTTCCTCGATTGAAAACCCGGCGTCACGTATCAATGCCGGGATATTCCTATCAAGATGACAACCGCCTGCCCAGGGTTTCCACCATGGTGTAAGACGATGCTGCCACCGCTGAACACCGGGCTCAGGAGCCAAACCGTGTTCACAAAACAACAGTTTTCCACCATCACGTAGTACGCGGTGCATTTCCCGCAACGCGGGCAAGGGATCGGCAATACTGCAGAGCGTGAAGGTCATGACGATAGTGTCGAAGCAACGGTCATCGGCGTGTATTCCCCGTACATCGACAGCGACCATGTCGACAGGGAAATCCACGTCAGCGCTGCGTCGCTGCGCCAACGCCTGCATCTGTGCGGCCGGGTCCACACCAATAAGTCGCGTAACCCTGGCCGGGTCGTAGTAGCGCAGATTTAGCCCGGTACCGATGCCGATCTCCAGCACCTCGCCGTGCGCTCGGGGCACCAGTCGCGCGCGCCGTGCCATAACATCTCCCATGCCGCAGGCGGTATCGATCAATCTTGGTAGAACATAACGATCGTATAAGCCCATATCCCCTCCCAAGTGTCACTGCTGCAGTTTAGCACCAGGCAGACGAAATCAGAGGATGAACGGTGTCACGACAGCGAGAGGAAAAGCTGGTATTTGAGGCGCCATCAACATCTCGCCAGTTTTCAGCAGAGCACGACGCCGGTAGTGCAAGTATGAAACGCGCCGCAGCGTAGGGGTTAATTTTCCGTGCGCGCAAAGAAGAACACCCCGACCATGACTGATCGGGGTGTTCGGTATAGGCGCTTGACGATGACCTACTCTCACATGGGGAAGCCCCACACTACCATCGGCGATGCATCGTTTCACTTCTGAGTTCGGGATGGGATCAGGTGGTTCCAATGCTCTATAGTCGTCAAGCAATTTGTTGCTGCCCGCTAGGCGTGCAGCTTAAAAAGCTTGGATGTGTGACAGAAGCTAAGGTATTTGCAATCTCGCAAGTTCGCGAAGTTGTTTGTTTCTGTTTGGCTCGATAACACCAGATTGCTTGGGTGTTATATGGTCAAGCCACACGGGCAATTAGTATTGGTTAGCTCAACGCCTCACAGCGCTTACACACCCAACCTATCAACGTCGTAGTCTTCGACGGCCCTTTAGGGGAGTCAAGCTCCCGGTGAGATCTCATCTTGAGGCAAGTTTCCCGCTTAGATGCTTTCAGCGGTTATCTTTTCCGAACGTAGCTACCCGGCAATGCGTCTGGCGACACAACCGGAACACCAGGGGTTCGTCCAACCCGGTCCTCTCGTACTAAGGTCAGCCCCTCTCAAATCTCAAACGTCCACGGCAGATAGGGACCGAACTGTCTCACGACGTTCTAAACCCAGCTCGCGTACCACTTTAAATGGCGAACAGCCATACCCTTGGGACCGGCTTCAGCCCCAGGATGTGATGAGCCGACATCGAGGTGCCAAACACCGCCGTCGATATGAACTCTTGGGCGGTATCAGCCTGTTATCCCCGGAGTACCTTTTATCCGTTGAGCGATGGCCCTTCCATACAGAACCACCGGATCACTAAGACCTACTTTCGTACCTGCTCGACGTGTTGGTCTCGCAGTCAAGCGCGCTTTTGCCTTTATACTCTACGCACGATTTCC